>NZ_JACIJH010000035.1 GCF_014199295.1 Sphingopyxis panaciterrulae | reverse complement strand
TCGGGGCTTCGCCCCTCGTCCCGACAGACACACCGCCGCCATTCTCATCCTGATTGTCGGCAATTCTCACCCTGATTGTCGCGCAGCAGTCGAGCCGACCGCCTGCTCGCCGGCGGCGGGATGGGAGAAGGGCCAGGTCGAGCAGCAGGTCCAGACGATCCGAGGCCGCTTCTTCCAGCCGCGGCTCCGGTTCGCCAGCCTGGCTGAGCTCAACGGGTGGCTGGAGGCCGAGTGCCGACGCTGGGCCGAGCATCATGCCCATCCCGAACGCGGGGATATTACCGTCGCCGAGGCGCTGGATATGGAGCGACCGGCCCTGCAGCCGATCCTGGCGCCGTTCGATGGCTTCCATGAGAGCGAGCATGCCGTCACCGGCACCTGCCTCATCAGCTTCGATCGCAACCGCTACTCGGTCATGTCGACGGCCGCACGCCGGACCGTTCAGGTGCGCTCCTATGCCGATCGCATCGTCATACGCTGCGGCGATGCGATCGTCGGGGAGCATGAGCGCCACTTCGGTCGGAACTGCACGATATACGATCCCTGGCATTATCTGCCGGTCCTCGCGCACAAGCCCGGTGCGCTGCGTAACGGCGCACCGTTCCAGGACTGGGATCTGCCGCCCGCCCTGCACCGATTACGGCGAAGGCTCGGCACCGGGGACGAGGCCGATCGCAGGTTCGTGCGGGTCCTCTCGGCGGTGCTCACCGATGGCCTGGAGCCGGTAGAGGCTGCCGTGCGCGAAGCGTTGGCGAACGGAACGGCCAGCGACGAGCTGATCCTCAACATCCTCTCCCGGCGCCGCGAGCCGGCGACACCCCACAGCATCGTCACTTCGGAAGACCGGATGCTGCAGCATCCTCCGCTCGCCGACTGTGCCCGCTATGATCTGCTGCGAGGCTATGATGCAGCGGCATGATATGATCGACACGATGCGCGGCCTCGGACTCAAGGGCATGGCGGCGGCGTTCGACGAGGCGGTCACCACCGGCCTCCAGCGCAAGCGCACCACCATGGAGATACTGACCGACCTGCTCCGTGCTGAGGCGACCCACCGGGATGCAGCCTCCATCCGCTATCGGATGACGGCTGCGAGGCTGCCCGTGGTGAAGGACCTGGAGCGGTTCAGCTTCGAGGGCACACCGATCAATGAGGAGATGATCCGCTCCCTTCACGACGGCTCCTTCCTCCCGCCTCGCCGCAATATCGTGCTGGTCGGCGGCACGGGGACAGGCAAGACCCACCTCGCCATCGCGATCACCGCCAATGTCGTGCGAAGGGGCGCTCGCGCCCGCTACTTCAACACCGTCGATCTGGTGACACGCCTCGAAGAGGAGACCCGGATCGGCAAAGGCGGGACCCTGGCGGCGCAGCTGTCGCGGCTCGACCTGATCGTGCTCGACGAGCT
>NZ_JACIJH010000034.1 GCF_014199295.1 Sphingopyxis panaciterrulae | reverse complement strand
TGGCTGAAGCGAGGATCTGGGGTTGATGTGCGGTTGGACGCGGACCGTGCGGTTCGGGGGGTTGTGGAGGGTGTTTTGTCGGACATTGGGGCGCGGGGGGATGCGGCGGTGCGGGAGCTGTCGGTGCGCTTCGACGGGTGGGACCGCGACGATTATCGGCTGAGCGACCGGGAGAAGCAGGACTGCCTCGACCAGCTTTCGGGCCAGGCGCTGAAGGACATCGAGTTCGCGCAGGCGCAGATCCGCAACTTCGCCGAGGTCCAGCGCGCCTCGATCGGCGACGTCGAGGTCGAGACGATGCCGGGCGTCGTCCTCGGCCATCGCACCATCCCGGTGTCGAGCGCGGGCTGCTATGTTCCCGGCGGCAAATATCCGCTGCTCGCCTCGGCGCACATGTCGGTCATCACCGCCAAGGTCGCCGGCGTGCCGCGGGTCATCACCTGCGCCCCGCCCTTCCAGGGCAAGCCCGCCGCCGCCATCGTCGCGGCGCAGGTGCTGGCGGGCGCCGACGACATCTATTGCCTCGGCGGCATCCAGGCGGTCGGCGCGATGGCGCTCGGCACCCAGAGCATCGCCCCGGTCGACATGCTGGTCGGCCCCGGCAACGCCTATGTCGCCGAGGCCAAGCGCCAGTTGTTCGGCCGCGTCGGCATCGACCTGTTCGCGGGGCCGACCGAGACGCTGGTCATCGCCGACGACAGCGTCGACGGCGAGCTGTGCGCGACCGACCTGCTCGGCCAGGCCGAGCACGGCCCCGACAGCCCGGCGATCCTGCTCACCACCTCGGCGGCGCTGGCGCGCGACACGATGAAACAGGTCGAGCGACTGCTGGCCATCCTGCCGACCGCCGACCATGCCCGCAAGGCGTGGGAGAATTTCGGCGAGGTGATCGTCGCCGACAGCGATGCAGAGATGGTGGCGATCGCCGACGAGATCGCCTCCGAGCATGTCCAGGTGATGACCCGCGATCCCGATTACTTCCTGGCCCATATGACCAATTACGGCGCGCTGTTCCTGGGGCCGCGCACCAATGTCAGCTATGGCGACAAGGTCATCGGCACCAACCACACGCTGCCGACGAAGAAGGCGGCGCGCTATACCGGCGGGCTGTGGGTCGGCAAGTTCCTCAAGACCTGCACCTATCAGCGGGTGACCAGCGACGCCGCCTCGGCGATGATCGGCGAATATTGCTCGCGCCTGTGCGCGCTCGAGGGCTTTGCCGGGCATGGCGAGCAGGCGAACATCCGGGTGCGCCGCTACGGCGGCCGCGACATCCCCTATGCCGGGCGCGCCGAGCCCGTCGAGGCATGACCCCCCTTCCCGTCACCCCGAGCCTGCGGCTCGACGGCAGCACCGCGCTCGTCACCGGCGCCGGGCGCGGCATCGGCCTCGCCGCCGCCGCCGCGCTCGCGCAGGCCGGCGCCGCCGTGACGCTCGTCGCGCGCTCGCGCGAAGAGATCGAGGCGGCCGCCGATGCGATCCGCCGGGATGGCGGCGCGGCAGAGGCGGCGGTGCTCGACGTCACCGACCTCGCCGCGGTCGACGCCTTCTTCGCGGCCCGCCCCGCGTTCGACATCCTCGTCAACAACGCCGGCACCAACCGGCCCAAGCCGATGACCGAGGTGACGACGGGCGATTATGACGCGGTGCTCGGCCTCAACCTCAAGAGCGCCTTCTTCGTCGCCCAGGCCGCCGCCAAGCGCATGATCGCGCAAGGGGTCGCAGGCTCGCTGATCCACATCGGCTCCCAGATGGGCCATGTCGGCGCCCCGAACCGCTCGCTCTACTGCGCCTCCAAATGGGCGCTCGAGGGCATGAACAAGGCCATCGCCCTCGACCTCGCCCCCCATCGCATCCGGTCCAACACCATCGCCCCCACCTTCATCGAAACACCCCTCACCAAACCCTTCCTCCAAGACACAGCCTTCCGCGACAGCGTCCTCGCCAAAATCAAGCTCGGTCGCATCGGACAACCCGAAGACCTCATGGGCGCCATCACGCTCCTCGCATCAAACGCCGCTCAAATGATGACCGGTACCAGCATCATAATCGATGCAGGATGGACCGCGGATTAG
>NZ_JACIJH010000033.1 GCF_014199295.1 Sphingopyxis panaciterrulae | reverse complement strand
CGTTTAGAGTTTCGGACGCCGCCAGGCGTCGGAAAGTCTTCGGTGCCCGAACCGCGGTGGTCATGGGCTGAGCTATGGGGAAAGCTGTTTGGTGCGGGTCGTGGGGCTGCTGAGGGTTGCCCAGAAGCGGACGTGCGCGATAGCGGACCGTCGGGATATGGATCGTAAAAGCGGACGCGGAAAGTCCGACCGTCCGATTTCAGGCGGGCGACGTCCGCTTATGAGCAGCACCGGCGCGAGGGGGGCCGCTTCCAGGCGCGGGTGTGCGCTGGATCGTGTCGGTGCCAGGCCGTGCCGGGTCACGGCGCAGGTGTCCCGGATGCGACCACGGACGGTGGCGGCGCGCGAGGCTGATAGCGGCGCTCGAAGACTTCGATGATGATCATCCTGCCGCCGCAGCACGGACAGGTGGGATGGACGTCGGGCTCTTCGGGTGGTTCCTCGACCGGCGGAGGTGCGACATCGAGCAGGCGGCGTGCGCGTTCGAGATGAGCCTTGCGCCTGGCGCTTGCGAGCAGGCCATAGTGACGGATCCGGTGGAACCCGCGCGGCAGGGCGTGGAGGAGAAAGCGGCGGATGAACTCGTCGGCGGCCAGCGTCATGACCTGCTGCCGTCCTTCGCCAGACTTGCGGTAATCCTTGTAGCGGAAGGTGACCCCGGCCTCGTCGAACCGAAGGAGGCGGCTGTTCGATATGGCGACCCGGTGGGTGTAGCGCGAAAGATAGGCGAGGACCGCTTCGGGGCCGGCAAAGGGAGGCTTGGCATAGACGACCCAGCGCTTCTTCCGGACCGGTGACAGATGCCGCAGGAACGCGCGTCGTTCGGCGAGATGCGTGAGGCTTCCAAAGAATGCGAGCTTGTCGGCATCGTGCAGCGCACGTAGCCGGGTGAGGAAAAGCCGGCGGAAGAGGGCGCCGAGAACGCGGACCGGCAGCAGGAAGGCGGGGCGCGCGGATATCCAGCGTGTTCCATCGCGCGATAGGCCGCCGCCGGGCACGATCATGTGGATATGGGGATGATGGGTCAGCGCCGAGCCCCATGTGTGGAGGACGGCGGTGATGCCGATCCGGGCGCCGAGGTGCTTCGGGTCGGCGGCGATGGTCAGCATCGTATCGGCCGCGGCCCTGAACAGCAGGTCATAGACGAGCGCCTTGTTGTAATAGGCGATCGCGGCGACCTCGGCAGGAAGGGTGAAGACGACGTGGAAGTAGCCGACCGGGAGGAGATCGGCCTCGCGCGCCTCGAGCCAGGTGCGCGCGGCGGCGCCCTGGCACCGCGGGCAGTGCCGGTCGCGGCAACTGTTGTAGGCGATCCGCCAGTGGCCGCAGTCGGTACAGGCCTCGACGTGGCCGCCGAGCGCGGCGGTGCGGCAATGCTCGATCGCCGACATGATCCCCAGCTGATGCAGGCTCAGATGCCCGGCATGGGCCATGCGATAGGCAGGCCCCGCGGCACGGAAGATGTCGGCGACCTCGAGTGAGGCGCGCATCG
Source organism: Sphingopyxis panaciterrulae (assembly GCF_014199295.1). Classification (GTDB taxonomy): domain Bacteria; phylum Pseudomonadota; class Alphaproteobacteria; order Sphingomonadales; family Sphingomonadaceae; genus Sphingopyxis; species Sphingopyxis panaciterrulae. The sequence continues at coordinate 1,037 of NZ_JACIJH010000033.1, read as the reverse complement.
ACCTCAGCCGTCGGGCGCTTCCTCGCTGGGCGATGCGAGCGCGAGCCTGTCGAGCGGGCTGACGATCGACCTAACGGTCTTGGTGGCAACCTGCGTGTAGAAGGCGGTGGTGCCCAGCTTGGCGTGGCCGAGCAGCGCCTGGATGACGCGGATATCGACACCGTCTTCGAGCAGGTGGGTGGCGAAGCTGTGGCGCAGCGTATGCGGACCGACGCGCTTGTCGATGTCGGCGGCCTCGGCGGCTTCGACGACGACACGGTAGAGCTGGCGCGTGCTGATCGGCGCCGCGGCGCTCTGTCCGGGGAACAGCCAGCCGTCGGGAGCGAGGATACCCTGTTGCCGTCCGGCGCGCCACCAGTCGCGCAGGAGCAGGAGCAGGCCGTCGGGCAGCATGGCATTGCGGTAGCGGCCGCCTTTGCCGCGCTCGATCCTGAGCAGCATCCGCTTGCTGTCGATATCGCTGACCTTCAGCGCCGACACCTCGGCGACGCGCAGCCCGGCGCCATAGGCGACCGACAGCGCCGCCTGGTGCTTGAGGGAGCGGGTCGCATCGAGCAGCCGCTTCACCTCGGCCATCGTCAGCACCACCGGGATCTTGCGCACCTGCCTGGTGCGGACGAGCTTGCGCGCAAGATCGGGCCGGTCGAGCGTGTGGGTGAAGAAAAACCTCAGCGCGCCGACGATGCTGTTCATGGTCGGCGCCGGGACGCCCGCCTGTTGCTGCTCGATCTGGAACTGCCGGACATCCTCCGCGCTCGCGGTGTGCGGCGAGCGCCCGAGCCAGGTCGCGAACCGTCCGACGTCGCGCAGATAATTACGCTGCGTCTCCTTCGAGAAGCGCCGCATGGTCATGTCGTCGATCAGCCGCTGGCGCAGCGGGCTGATCGGACCAATCTGGATAAGCTCGTTCATCGTTCGACTCCTCAGGTAAAGGAGCCGAAAGGGTCTGCCTGCGGCAGCCCACGTTCAATCAGGTGCGGCGCTCGCCGGGCCGCTTTACATCGAGGCTAGCACCAATCCGCGGAGCGGTTCGTGCA
>NZ_JACIJH010000032.1 GCF_014199295.1 Sphingopyxis panaciterrulae | reverse complement strand
TGCTGCGCGACAATCAGGGTGAGAATTGCCGACAATCAGGATGAGAATGGCGGCGGTGTGTCTGTCGGGACGAGGGGCGAAGCCCCGAGGAGCGACAGACACACCGCCGCAGGCGTCTTTTCTTCTGGAAGGGCGCTTTGGTGATCGTGACCTGCCAGGTGGCGCCTTCTTCGGAAGGGGAGACGCGGTGCCTGGGAGCCATATCAACGATCATCAGGTGAGATACTATATGAAGATGAGACAGACAGTGTCGCCGCGCAGCGCGGCGGCGTGTGCGGCGTTCAGCACGGCGACGGCGTATCGGCTGGAGGCAGATATGCGGCTTCCTTCGCAAAGGAAGGCGCCGCGCGGTCGCCGTCGCCCCGATCCGCTGGCGGATATCTTCGACAGCGAGGTGGTGCCGCTCCTGGAGAGTGCGCCGGGGATCCGAGCCGTGGCCGTGTTCGAAGAAATGCAGCGTCGTCATCCTGAGCTTCCCGATGGTGTGCGGCGGACGATGGAGCGTCGGATTCGCAGTTGGCGAGCGCTGCAGGGCCCGGATCGCGATGTGATGTTCCGCCAGGTGCACGAGCCGGGGCGGATGGGGCTGTCGGACTTTACGGACATGGCCGATCTGGGTGTACGGATCGCCGGGGTGGGGCTCGACCACCGGCTGTATCACTTCCGGCTCGCCTGTTCGGGCTTTGAGCATGCCCATGTGATCCTTGGCGGCGAGAGCTATGTCGCGCTGGCGGAGGGTCTGCAAAATGCGTTGTGGGCGCTGGGCGGGGCGCCGCGTGAGCATCGCAGCGACAGCCTGTCGGCGGCGTTCCGCAATCTGGATGCGTCGGCGCGCGAGGATCTGACGCGCAGATATGACGCGCTGTGCCGCCATTATCGGATGGAGCCGACCCGCAACAACCGCGGCGTTGCGCACGAGAATGGCGCGATAGAAAGCGCGCACGCGCATCTGAAGGCGGCGGTGCGTGACGCACTGCTGATGCGCGGATCGGCCGACTTCGACGAGCTTGCGGAATATCGACGCTTCATCGACGAGATCGTCGCGCGCAAGAATGCGCGGAGCGCGAAGCGCATCGACGCCGAGCGGGCGGTGCTTCAGTCGCTGCCGGGCCTGCGCACCAGCGATTATGAAGAGGTGCTCGTCATGGTGACGTCCTCGGGCGGGTTCACGCTGCGCAAGGTGTTCTACACGGTACCCTCGCGGTTGATCGGTCACCGGCTCAGGGTAAGGCTTTACGACGACCGGCTTGAGCTGTTCCTCGGCGGCACGCCCCTGTTCACCCTGCCGCGCGGTCGCGCCGACCGCAAAGGCAAGCATGATCATGTTGTCGATTATCGCCATGTCATCCATGCGCTGCGGCGTAAACCGATGGCGCTGCTGAACCTCGTTTACCGGGACCAGCTCTTCCCGCGCGAGGCCTATCGGCGCATGTTCGACCGGCTGATCGACCGGCTCGCCGATCGGATGGCGTGCCGGACGATGGTCGAGTTGCTCAGCCTTGCCCATGAGCGGGCCTGTGAGGCCGAGCTTGCTGGCGTGTTGGAATCCCTGTTGGCGACGCCGCAGGGCATGCCGGACATGGCCGCGCTGCGTGCGCGGTTCGCGCCCGACCCCGCGGCATTGCCCGAGGTCATCGTCGAGCTTGCCCCGCTCTCCGCCTATGAAGCGCTGCTGGCTCCTCGCGCGGAGGAAATGGCATGATCCAGGACATCGACGCGACCAAGCTCACCCTGATGCTCAATGAGCTGCGACTTCCGACAATCAAGCAGCTCTGGCCGACGTTCGCCGAGCGATCCGACAAGGAGGGCTGGCCCGCGGCGCGCTTCCTGAGTGCGATCACCGAGCATGAGATCGCCGAACGCGACCGGCGCCGGATCGAGCGCCATCTTGCCGAGGCGAAACTGCTGCCGGGAAAGACGCTCGATACGTTCGAGTTCGACGCGGTGCCGATGATATCGAAGGCGCAGGTCATGGCGATCTGCGCGGGAGACAGCTGGCTTGAAAACGGCGCCAACCTGATCCTGTTCGGCCCGCCCGGCGGGGGCAAATCGCATCTGTCGTCGGCGATCGGGCTCGCGCTTGTGGAAAAGGGCTGGCGCGTGCTGTTCACCCGGACTTCGGACCTCGTCCAGAAGCTTCAGGTCGCGCGCCGCGAGCTCGCGCTTGAAAATGCGATCCATCGGCTCGATCGCTTCGATCTGCTGATCCTCGACGACCTCGCCTATGTCGCCAAGGATCAGGCCGAAACCTCGGTCCTGTTCGAGCTGATCAGCGCGCGGTACGAGCGGCGCTCGCTGCTCATCACCGCCAACCAGCCGTTCGGCGAATGGAACCGGGTCTTCCCCGATCCCGCCATGACGCTCGCCGCCGTCGACCGCCTCGTGCACCACGCCACCATCTTCGAAATGAACGTCGAAAGCTATCGGCGCCGCGCCGCGATCGACCGTAAGCAGCACGGCGCAGGTCGGCCCGCAAAGGTCGCGACAATCAAAAATACCGGCGTGTCGCTCCCCGACAATCAAACCCTGACATAGGTCTTGCCAGCGACAAGCAAACACACCAAAACGGAACCGTCGCGGTCAGACCTTCTCATCCTGATCGTCGCAACTTCTCATCCAGTTTGTCGCGCTACA
>NZ_JACIJH010000031.1 GCF_014199295.1 Sphingopyxis panaciterrulae | reverse complement strand
CCACCTTCGGCGCCTTCAAAAATCTATCTTGCGCTGCGCGCGCCTCCGGTCGGGCTACGCCCGCCCTCCGCCGCGCGCAGCGCAAGGCCATCTTCAACAAACCAACATCATATCCAAAAAGGGGGTCCCTCTTCGACGCCGATCGGGGGTCCCTTTTGAACGCCGTTTGACAGGATCACCATTGCCCGCGTTCTCAACTCACCGCCGGCGACGAGATCGCCGATCTTGATCTTCACAAGATCGCAGCCTCGCAACTTGCTGTCGATTGCGAGATCGAACAGCGCCCGGTCTCGAAGCCGGTGCTCTCGATCCAAGTGGAAGCGAATTGCCCATATCTGCCGTGGTTTTAGCGGCCGCTTTGCACCTACCTTTCGACCGGCATTCCACGCCGGTCGTGGAGGTAAATAGTCGAATTCTGATCTACCCATGATCGTTCTCCTGTGGCCAAAATGGCCAAAAAGGGAAACGCTCGAGTCAAGCCGGTTGGCCGAAAGTGAACTGGCAGCTTCCGGACCCCGATATTGCGTAGCCGACATTCGTTCAGCCCCTCTTCGACCCGACGTCCGTGGCGAGAGATTCCGAACGAATACCGTCGTCGACAGGAGTCTTTTGGCGCTTCCGTACAATTGCCTTTCCGCCCGCGCGCCTATCCGCGCCGGGCGACCCAGAGAGCTCTTCCTTTCAGGAAATCCGAGTTCTTCATCTGACGCCCGCCCGGTTCCGATCGTGCGGGCGTCTTTTTTTGTACACGCAGGTCGAACAGACAGCCAAATGCCGCACGAGACGCTGCCGGCTACCTTACAATCCCGTCGACAACCCCCATATCATAGTTATCGCCGCTCTCGTTCTCGTAGGCCGCCGCGACTGAGAGACATAGTGCTCCCGCTTACACGCAGGGGCTTAGGGCCATGACTTCGCAAACCGATCCGACTCCGGAGACTTCGACGGGCGCCAAAGCCCGGTCAGGCCGCTTCTTCCGAAAGAGCCGCACGCCGCTGGCACCCGCCGATGCCCGCCGCCAAGGCGACATCAGCCAGCTCGCCTTCCTGACCATGGGCGGCCGCGATCCCGCAATCGCGTTTCTTAACAGCGAAAACACGGAGCTTGGTGGTCGTCCGATCGCGATCGCGACCGAGAGCCCGGAAGGCTATGATCGCGTCGCCACAGCGATCCGGTCCTTGGCCCGCGACCCGGAGTTCGAATGAGCCGCGCGCTGAGCATCGCGCTGCCCGAGACGCAGGTTCACGTCTCTGCCTTCTTCAAAGCCTCAGTATGAGCGCGATCGAGCCGCTCTGAGCAGACTACATTCGGCAAATTTGCACTACGGGCGCCGACGCGGCGGAAGACCTAGGGCTCCGCGTCGCTGCGAGTCATGGGTGCTGTCGAAGCTCAGCCGCCGACGCGGCAGAAGACCTAGGGCTCCGCGTCGCTGTGATAGACGACGAAGTGATGCGCCACCTCCTCTATCGCCCGCCGGACCTGAACAAGCCTATGCAATAAAAAAGGCGAGAAGAATCTTCGATAACGCGGCGGATTTCCTTCCGAAAAATTCAGCAAACCGGTGAATAAATTTGCGAGCGCCTTCCAGAACAAAACTCGTCGGCGACGCATGAAATCAAGGAATTTCTTGACTTTTATATTATCTCGATCCATACGCATCTGGCTAACGTCGCCTGCGACGGAATTTTGATGCCCCTTACCGGGTCTATTTCTTCCCTTCTCACGCTTCCAGCTCTGTCGGTGCTTTTGCCGGCGGATACCCTGTTTTCGTGAAAGGAAACAATCATGCCGATCGGCAACGTCAAATTCTTCAATTCCGATAAGGGCTATGGCTTCATCGCGAACGCGGATGGTTCGGGCGACAGCTTCGTCCACATCTCCGCGGTCGAGCGCGCCGGCATGGCGACTCTCAATAAAGATCAGCGCGTAAGTTACGAGCTCGAAACCGGTCGCGATGGCAAGGTTTCGGCCGTCAATCTCGAAGCGGCCTGACGCTTTAGATGGCCAAGGAAGAGGTCCTCATCTTTGAGGGCATGATCGACGAGATTCTGCCCGACGGGCGATTCCGCGTCGAACTCGAAAACGGCCATCGGCTCATTGCCTACACAGCCGGCCGGATGCGGCGTTTCCGCATCCGGTCCGTTGTCGGCGACGCCGTGCGCGTCGAAATGACACCCTATGATCTGACCAAGGGCCGCATCGTTTATCGCGATCGTGGTCCGGGAAGTCCGGGCGCCGCGAGCAAGCGGCGCTGACATCTAACCCAAGAAGACCAATATGTTTCAGAATAGCAGTATTTTCCCGAGCCTTTCCGCCCTTCCGCTAGCAGGAAAGCCGATGCAGCCCAGCCAACGAGCGCTGCCCTCCCCGACCCTCTCGCGGCGCGAACTCAGACGCCTCATCGCTCACATGATCGATTGATCGAAAGGATAGCAGCATGGCCGCAACATCGACGAGTGAACATTATCGTGAGCAGGCCGAACGCTGCGAAGCCGATGCCGCCGCGTCCGATCTGATGGAGGTGCGGGACCGCAACCTTCGTTCGGCCGCCGCCTGGCATGCCATGGCGAGCAGGCAACAGAAGTCCGAGGCAGCACGCGCCGAAAAGGACCGGATTGCCGAGGCTCTGCGGGCCCAATGCCTCGCCTGAGCAGGGCCATCCATTCCCGGACCGATTAAGGACAAGGCCATGGATATGAACCAGCTTTTCTACCACCATCAGATTGCGCTGATGGAAGCCGGCCGCGCACGCCAGACTGGACTCGCCACCACCAATTTCGACCTCGCGCGCCACTATGCGAAGCGCATCAACCGTTTCCGCGAAGGTCGCGGCCTTGCACCCAATTTCCTTGGCTACAGTGTTGCGGAAGGATCGGTTGCAGCCTGATTGCCGCCAATGAAGCGCACGGGAGAATTATATGCCAGAGACGATAGCTGCCGGCGAGAAGAAGGATCGAGCCAGAAAAACCCCCGTGCAACCTTCAGAAGAAGTGCCGCCTCATCCTGATCCCGCGCGCCACATTCCCGAGAAGACCCATCATCTCAACGGCCTCTCTCCCAAACCCACGTTACAATAGACCGACCTCTGCAGACTATCGATCGGTAGCTGGCCGATGCACGAACCGCTCCGCGGATTGGTGCTAGCCTCGATGTAAAGCGGCCCGGCGAGCGCCGCACCTGATTGAACGTGGGCTGCCGCAGGCAGACCC
>NZ_JACIJH010000030.1 GCF_014199295.1 Sphingopyxis panaciterrulae | reverse complement strand
AAACCAGTCGGCCGACTAAATCCCCGGGATGAAGGGGTCCTTTTTGCACGCCGATCACCCCACGAAGGGGGTGCCTATTGCACGCTGATCCTCAGGTACAATTGCCTGCACCTGCCCGGTTGCCGGGTTTACATGAGCGTGGACTCCGCCGGGCGCCTCAGTCGAAATATCTCCATCTATGATCGTGGCGACAGGCGGAAGTTGGCGCGCTGCTTCAGCATGTCGCGTGAGCAAGTCAGTCATGCACTCTCCCATATACTCTCGCGGTAGCCGGCAATCTTTGGCCATATTCAGATTAATTATCTATATGTTTATGCCAAGGGGTTAGGCGAACCGTCAAGTGTGCCATGACCTCATGGCCGCATGTCAAACGCGCGCCTTGGCGTAATGCTGTGGTCGATTCAGGGGGCAAGCGTCCCCTCCACATGGAGTAATCGAGCTAGAGTCTGTCCCGATTAAGCTGAATCGAAAGGGATTCCCAAGCGGGGATGTTTGTGATTCAGGCTGCTGGCCGTGAAGTAGCGGCAGCGTTCGGTGTGAGCGTGGCGAGCGCGTTGAAGTGGTCACAACGGCTGCGCGAGACAGGCAGCGCAAGTCCCGTCCGATGGGCGGCAAGAAGCGGGTTCTGGCGAGCGAGCAGCAATGGATGCTGCTGAGGCTTGAGCAATGTCCGCATCTGACGGTGCGGGGGCTGGCGGTCGAACTGGTCGAGCGCGGTTATCCATCCCGGCATTGCTGAAATCGACAAGCGAAAGGTCGCAAGGCTCACTGAAACGTTCAGGGATCCACAAGTGCGGCTCGATGCGTCAGCCGACATCCGCTTGCTCGTCGGCAAGATCGTGCTGCATTCCGGCGACAAGCGCGCGAGGTTCATGCCACGCTCCACGGCTCGCTGATGGGCATTCTCGACTTTGTGAACGACAATCCGCAACCGGGCGCCGACCGAGTTATACCAAAGGTGTGCTCGGGTTCGCGGGAATGGCAAAAGTGGATGTCAACTCCTCACCTCAAAGCCCTCATTCCTTGGCCTCGCCGTGACAGTGTCCCTACCGGGCTGCGTGCTGCCGGTCGCCCCACAGAATCGCGCGATGCTCGTCGGTGAAGCCGGTCAGCCCGCCTTCGATCGTCTCGGCCCGCACGATGCCGACTTGCATGCCTTCGGCGACCGCGGGGCGATCGAGCATCGCGGCACCCCAACGCTCGACGTTCGGGAAGCGACCTGCCTTGTCGATGAACTGGCGGCGCAGATAGGGCAGGGTGGCCATGTCGGCGATCGTATAGTCGTCGCCCGCCAGCCACGCGGTCTCGCCCAGTCGCTTGTCGAGTACCATCATCAGCCGGTCGACCTCGCGCGAATAGCGCTCGATCGCATAGGGATGCCGCTCCTTCGCATAATGGGTGAAATGCGCCTCCTGCCCGAACATCGGGCCGATGCCCGAGACCTGGAACATCAGCCATTGCCAGCAGATCGCGCGCTGTACCGGATCGGTGGGCAGGAAACGCCCGGTCTTTTCGGCGAGATAGAGCAGGATCGCGCCGGTTTCCCACAGGACGAAACCGGGGCCGTGCGGCCCTGCATCGTCGACGATCACTGGGGTCTTGTTGTTCGGGTTGAGCGCGAGAAATTCGGGCGTCAACTGATCGCCCGCCAAGATGTCGACCGGATCGAGCCGCCATTCGAGTCCCATTTCCAGAAGCGCGATCGCGATCTTGCGCGCATTGGGGGTCGGGCCGCCATACAGGGTGATCATCGCCTTATCCTTCGCGCCCGAGCCAGCGCTTCAGCACATCGCTTGTGTCCTGCCCGACCGTCAGCGGGGCGGGGCGGCGGACGCTGCCGGGCGTCGCCGACAGCTTGGGGAAGACGCCCTGCATCCTGATAGCGCCGAACTCGGCATCCTCGACCGTGACCAGCGCCTCGCGTGCCGCGAAGTGCGGGTCGGCCAACATGTCCTCGGCATCATAGACGCGGCCCGCGGGGACGCCGGCCTCGATCATCTTCGCTTCCAGCTCGTCGATGGTCATCGTCTTCGTCCACTCACCGATCAGCGCGTCGAGCTCCTCCTGCCGCGTGCCGCGCGCCCGGTGCGTCGCATAGCGTTCGTCGCTCGCAAGCTCGGGGCGGCCCATCGCCGCGGCGAGGCGGGCGAAGACGCCGTCCTGGTTGGCGCCGATCAGATATTCGCCGTCGCGGCACGGATAGACGTTCGACGGGGCGATACCGGGGAGGGTCGACCCGGTGCGCCGCCGCTTCGTCCCGCTCGCCGAATAGTCGGCGACGGTCGATTCCATGACTTGGAGCACCGCTTCATAGAGCGCCGAATCGACGATCTGGCCCTCGCCGGTCCGGCTGCGGTGATGGAGCGCCGCGAGTGCGCCCATGCAGCCATAGGTCGCGGCGAGCGTGTCGCCGATCGACACGCCCATGCGCGCCGGCGGCCGGTCGGGATAGCCGACGATGCCGCGCCAACCCCCCATCGCCTCGCCGATGCCGCCGAAGCCGGCGCGCGCCGCATAGGGGCCGGTCTGGCCATAGCCCGAAACCCGCACGACGATCAGCCCGGGGTTGGCCTTGCGTAACTCGGTAGGGTCGAGATTCCATTTCTCGAGCGTGCCGGGACGGAAATTCTCGATCAATATGTCGGCCTTGGCGATCAGATCGCGAGCGAGTTCCTGCCCTTCCTCCGACCGCAGGTCGACCGCGACCGAATATTTGTTGCGCGCGATGACCCGCCACCAGCTCGGCCGATCGCCCTGGCCCCAGTGGCGCATCTGGTCGCCGGTTTCCGGCGGCTCGAGCTTGACGATCTCGGCGCCCATGTCGCCGAGGAGCTGGCCGCAGAAGGGGCCGGCGATGAGCTGGCCCATCTCGACGACCCTGATGCCCTGCAGCGCGCCCCCGTTGCCGTCCGTCATATCGCTCCCTTCGGGCGTTCCTATCGCCTATCGGATGTTTCACGCGGCTCGACTTGCCGCAAGCCCTGCGATGATATACTTAGAATGCTATGTAATTTGCAACCTGCTAAATGGGGCGAAACGGATCGGAAGGCGCGATGACGGCGGACAGGCATGTGGAAATGGTCGAGGTCGGCCCGCGCGACGGGTTGCAGAATGAATCGACGCTCGTGTCGACCGCCGACAAGGCGGAGCTGATCCGCCGCGCGATCGGCTATGGCGCGCGCCGGATCGAGGTGACGAGCTTCGTCAACCCGAAGAAGGTGCCGCAGCTTGCCGACGCCGAAGAACTCGTCGCCCTGCTGCCCGCGCGCGAGGACGTGACCTATATCGGCCTCGTCCTCAATCGGCGCGGCGCCGAGCGCGCGCTCGCGACCGGGCGGATCGACGAACTGGGTGCTGTCTGCGTGACGAGCGACAGCTTCGGCATCCGCAACCAGGGGCAGAGTTCGGACGAATCGCTCGCCGCGGCGATGGAGATCGTCGCACTGGCAAAGCAGGCGGGACGCAGCGGTCAGATCACCATCGCGACCGCCTTCGGCTGCCCCTTCGAGGGCGAGATTGCGATTGGGCGCGTCGTCGAGATGGCGAAGCGAGCGGCCGATGCGGATCCGCGCGAAATCGCGCTCGCCGACACGATCGGCGTCGGCGTTCCGGCGCAGGTCGCGGAGATGATCGGCCGTGTCCGCGAGGCAGTGGGATCGCTCCCGATCCGCGTCCATTTCCACAATACGCGAAATACCGGGCTCGCCAATGTCTGGGCGGCGGTAACGGCGGGCGCAGCGACGGTCGACGCGTCGATGGGCGGGCTTGGCGGCTGCCCCTTCGCGCCGGGTGCGGCGGGCAACGTCCCGACCGAAGACGTCGCCTATCTGCTGGAACGGAGCGGGGTGACGACCGGCCTCGACCTGTCCTCCGCGGTCGAGGCGGCCGGCTGGCTTGGTAGGATCATGGACCGCCCGCTCCCTGCGATGGTCAGCCGGGCGCCGGCTTTTCCCGGATGATCGTCATCGCCGAAATCCCGCCAATCGTTGATTGATGATGGTTTGAGCGTCGTGGATGATGCGCTCGATGAGTTGCTGGCATGTTGGGATATCGTGGATGAGTCCCTGGACCATACCGGCCC
>NZ_JACIJH010000029.1 GCF_014199295.1 Sphingopyxis panaciterrulae | reverse complement strand
GCACCAAACAGCTTTCCCCATAGCTCAGCCCATGACCACCGCGGTTCGGGCACCGAAGACTTTCCGACGCCTGGCGGCGTCCGAAACTCTAAACGAGACCAGACGGACCGCTTTCCCCGAATTACAGCGAAAATCGGTCAATCGAATTGATCCGCGCCGCCCAAAGTCAAGGTCCTAGAAATCGAATCCTTGCTGGGCCGGTGCCTCGGACGGCGCACCGGCCAACACGCCCTCGAGTTCAAGCATCCGGGCTTTCGACAGGGACCCGCCGGGCGCCGAAAAGCCACCGATCTTGCCGCCCGCGGCGGTGACGCGATGGCAGGGGACGATCAGCGGGACGGGATTCCTCGCCATCGCCTGCCCGACATCGCGCGCAAACTCCGGGCCGACGCCCAGCGCCTGGGCGATCGCGCCATAGGTGGTTGTCTCGCCCCAGCCGAGTTCGCGCACGTGATCATAAACCCGCGCGAAAAATGGGGTCTGCTCGCCGAGATCGACTGGCACCCTACGGAAGTCGACGCGCTCGCCCGCAAAATAGCGAATGACGGCGTCGATGATCGCCGCCACCTCCGCCGGCGGTTCGCCGCGCACGGCGCCGGGCAGGCGGCGTTCGATGGCGCGCCCGGTTTCACGCCCGGTCGACCCGGGCAAGCGCAAGGCCGTGATGCCGACCCCGTTCCAGCCGATCGCCGCCATGCCGACGGTCGTTTCGAAAAGCTGATAATGGTTTCGGCCGCCCACCGGCTACTCTCCGCATCGATAAGCCTGGGATATAGGGGCATTTCGGCCCGAAACCATATCGCCGACCGGCCGCTGCGCCCGAAATACTAGCCATTCAGAGATCGCGGTCTAGCGGCAACTTTCGCCAGATCAAGTCCGCGATCATCCTTTCAAACAAGACCTGATCCCCGGCGAAAGCCGAGGTTCGGATGGCGCGCCCCGTCATCGCATGGGTCCCGGCCTCCGCGGGGGATCGCCTTGCTTCTTGTTTCAAGGGTTTAAACGCCGATCAAGCCTGTCCCAAGCTTGTCGAAGGGACCGGGGTGACGAAAGGGCAGGCTCAGCCCTTCGGAACCAGCTTCACCAGCTTGCCATCCTTGCCGTCGGTCAGCAACCACACCGAGCCGTCTTCGTTGACCTCGACCTCGCGGATACGGATGCCGAAATCCCAGCGGTCGGCCTTGTGCAGCGCATCGCCGTCCACGGCCATGCGGATCAGCCCCTGGCCCGACAGTGCCCCCATCAGCAGGCTGTTCTTCCAGCCGGGATAGAGGTCGCCGCCGTACCAGGCGAGCCCCGCGGGCGAGATCGACGGGTTCCACCACAGCTTGGGCGCGTTGAACTCGGGACGGGTCGGATGGTCGGGAATGGCCTTGCCGTCATAATGGTCGCCGTTCGACACGATCGGATAGCCGTAATTGGCACCGCGCTCGACCAGATTGACCTCGTCGCCGCCCTTCGGCCCCATCTCCTGCTGCCACAGCTTTCCCATCCCGTCGAAAGCGATGCCGAGCAGGTTACGATGGCCGAGCGACCATATCTGCGCGGTCACGCCACCTTTATCCGCGAAGGGATTGTCGGCGGGAATGCTGCCGTCGGGCTTCAGCCGGATGACCTTGCCCAGATTCTGGCCCATGTCCTGCGCCGGGTCGAACTTCTGCCGCTCGCCCGAGGTGATGAAGAGATATTGGCCGTCGGGCGAAAAGGCGAGGCGGTGCGAGAAATGACCGCGCCCCGGCACCTTCGGGTCCTGCTTCCAGAGGATTTCCAGCCCCTCCAGCTTCGGCGCTGGACCATCGACCAGCTTCGCCTTACCCACGACGGCGCCGAACGTGTCGCCCGTCCCGGCCTCGACCCAGCTCAGATAGACGGTGCCGCTCGCCGCGAAATCGGGGGCCAGGATCACGTCGCCGAAGCCACCCTGGCCGCCATAGGCGACCGTGGGGGCGCCCGCGACATCCAGCGTCGCGCCGTCCGCCTGCCACAGTTTCAGCTTGCCCGCCCGCTCGGTGATCAGCGCCCGCGTCCCGCCGGGCAGGAAGGTCATGGCCCAGGGCTCGGCGAAGCTGGCGACGTCCTGCACGGTGAAGGGTGCGTCGGCCAGCGGAGTCGCGGGCTGGTCGCCGGAGGTGTCGAGCGCGGCGGTATCGGCTCCGTCGCCCGATTGCGCCTGGCTCGGCTGGCTGCCGCCCGAACAGGCCGCGACGACGAAGGCGGCGGACAGGGCGAAGGTGGAAAGTCGCTGCATGGGGAGGTTCGCCTTGCTGGGAAGGAGGGACGCATATTTTGCCGCGGGTGCGGGGCAAAGTCGAGGGGAGACCGGAATTCGGCGGCGACGCCGACTGAATCGGAAAAAGGGCCATTCCCTGTCTCGTCACCCCGGATCACGTCCGGGGTGACGAAGAAAGCAAGATCACGCGCCTGCTTTGGAACTGGGCCGCCATCCGTCTTAACGCCCCGCCCCCCGCCGCGCCGCGATTTCGTCGACGCTATCCATGATCGCGTCCATCGCCTCGCCAGCCGGCGGTGCCTCGGCGCGCTTCTGCGAGAATTGGCCGTTGGTCATGATCTCGTCCAGCGCGGTGCGGGCGCGCGAAACGCGGCTCTTCATCGTGCCCAGCGCGCAGTCGCAGATCTGCGCCGCCTCTTCATAGGACATGCCCCCCGCCCCGACGAGAATCAGCGCCTCGCGCTGGTCCTGCGGCAATTCCATCAGCGCGCGCTGCAGGTCGGCCATCTCGCCCGAATTCTCCTGGCTCGCCGGTGTGGACAGGGTGCGCTCGACCGCGACCTCGTCATAATCGCCGTGAAACTTGTTGCGGCGCATCTGCGACAGGAAGGTGTTGCGCAGGATCACGAAGGTCCACGCCTTGATCGACGTCCCGCGCTCGAAGCGGTCGCGCGACGCCCACGCCTTGACCATCGTGTCCTGGGTCAGGTCGTCGGCCAGATCGGGATTGCCCGACAGGCTGCGGCCATAGGCGCGCAGATGGGGAATCACCCCGGCCAGCAGGGCCTTGAACTCGTCGTCGGACAGACTCTTGTCCGCCGGCGGCTGCATCGCAGCGCTGGAACGGGTCATTCGGGGCGTTTCTGATCGAGCTGGGACAGGAGGTCGAGCATGCGATCGGGCAGTTCCTCGGCAACGATGTTGCCATAGATCATGCGCAGCTTCGCGCTGACCGGCTCGGGCGACTGGCGCCCGGTCAGCCGGCGATGCCACGCATCGCTTCCCACGCGGGTCAGGCCCGGGCCGATGCGCGACGACGCATCGGCGAGCGGTCGCACCATGCCGTTGCCGTTCATCCTGTTTTCGCCGTGTGTTGCCATGGTCCAGCAACGACAGAATGGACCGCAAGTTCCCCGCTGCTGCGATTTTCGAGCCAAAGCGTTGCCGCGAAGCCACAGTGGCATCGCGATTCAGGCTAATTCAGGTTAGCGCGCGATCCGCAACAAGCGGCTAGGACCGGGTGGCGCCAGCCATTGGAAAGGGGCCGAATGCCGTCGGGAATCCATGTCGGTGCGGACATAGGGACAGGGCCGGACGACGCTTCCGCTTTGCTTTGTCCGATCGAACGTCTAAGCATCGTTGCAATGAGTATTTCTTCCGCGGCGCCTCTGCCTATGGGTCCACGCCGACCATGACGAGCGAGACGACGCCCCAGCCGCTCGACGATACGAGCTTCAAGCGCGAACTGGCCGCGATGCTCCCGCACTTGCGCGCTTTCGGGCGCAGCCTGACCGGCAATGCCGACCTTGCCGACGATCTGGTCCAGGAAACGATGCTCAAGGCGTGGAAGGCGCGCGCGCAATATATCCCCGGGCCGTCGAGCATGAAGAGCTGGGCCTTCGTGATCCTGCGCAACTGCTTCCTGTCGCAGATGCGGCGCAAGAAATTCACCGCCGATTACGACGAGATCGCCGCCGAGCGGTTGCTCGTCGCGCCCGACGCGCAGGACGACAGCCTGCACCTCGCCGACGTCCAGCGCGCGCTGATGATGCTGCCGGTCGATCAGCGCGAAGCGCTGGTACTGATCGGTGCCGGCGGTCTCAGCTACGAGGAAGGCGCGGCAATCTGCGGCTGCGCGGTCGGCACGATGAAAAGCCGCGTCTCGCGCGCCCGCGCCGCGCTGCAGGATATATTGGAGGGCGGCGAGATGCCGCTGCGCAGCGAGGACGAACTGCCCGCCAGCGACGCCTTCGCCGCGATCATGGGCAAGGTCGACGACCTCACCGCGAACGGCCCCGCCGGGGACTAGGCGGCGTGGGCCAATTCGATGGACCGATATTGGCTGTAACCCGGCGGAAAGCGGCCCGTCCGGACACGACCGATAGGCGATGATCGGCATTTCATAACCTTGTCATTCCCGCGAAAGCGGGAATCCAGAGCGTGCGCCGGCTGACCCCACACTGGATTCCCGCCTTCGCGGGAATGACGAAGGTGGGGCATGGCCGCTCCCCACCCCAAAACCGCCACACGGTAGGCTCGGCCGAGAACCGCAGTGGCATAGTGCTGGCGACAATATCGCGCGGTAGGGGACAACGGAGGATGGCGCGCCACGACGGGCGAAGACGAGCATTACATCTTCGCTATTGTTCGCTAGGTCGCGCATCTGCGGATTTATCCGAAGACCCGCGCGAATATTATTTTGATGGCGCCCGGCGAAATCTGATCGGTGAATCTGACAACGATTATGGCCAGCAAGAGCAATCCGCTGAGCCAAAGCGCGACTTTTGCCAGTCTAAACGATAGCGCCATTCTATCAGCACTGTCAAACGGCGTTCAAAAGGGACCCCCGATCGGCGTCGAAGAGGGACCCCCTTTTTGGATATGATGTTGGTTTGTTGAAGATGGCCTTGCGC
>NZ_JACIJH010000028.1 GCF_014199295.1 Sphingopyxis panaciterrulae | reverse complement strand
GAGCTCGTCGAGCACGATCAGGTCGAGCCGCGACAGCTGCGCCGCCAGGGTCCCGCCTTTGCCGATCCGGGTCTCCTCTTCGAGGCGTGTCACCAATCAAAATCGGCCCGTCCGCTTTTCGACGTCCGCTTTCGCAACCTAAATCCAGACGGTCCGCTATCGCGCACGTCCGCTTTTGGGCAGCACCTGGCTACCCCACGATCTGCGCAAAGCCGCTTTCCCCATAGCTCAGCCCATGATCCCCGCGGTTCGGGCATCGAAGACTTTCTGACGCCTAACGGCGTCTGAAACTCTCAACGATTGCCGTCGGTCTGCTTCTGGCACAGTGTTCGCTAAAGCGGATAGGCAAAGAGGCGGAGACACTTGAAGCGGCTTCCTGCTCGTCAATACGGGATCGGCCTTCCATCCCAGCCGTAAAACCCGCCGCTATCCCTCGACGACAGCTGGTCAAATACGGCCATAATGTGCATCGCACTTTTGTCCGCACTAAAGAGCGATGATTCAGCTACTCGCGCCTGAAACGGCTCCGAAAGCGGCGTGTCGACTGTTCCGGGGTGCAGCGCCGCGACGATCGCTTCGGGATTGCTGCGGCCGAGCTCGATCGCGAAACAGCGCACCAAGGCATTGAGCGCCGCCTTGGAAGCGCGGTAGCTGTGCCATCCGCCAAGTCGGTTATCCGCGATCGAACCAACGCGAGCAGAAAGAAATATCGCGACCGCTCGTTGTCGCCGGGCAAGCAAGGGAAGAAAATGCTTTGCGACGAGCGCGGGCCCGACGCTGTTGATCGCGAACACCTCGGCCATAACTGAGGCGTCGAGCTGCCGAAGGCTCTTTTCGGGACGGATATCGGTCCCGCGATGCAGCAGCCCTGTCGCGACAATGAGCAGGTCGAGAGCACCCTCATTCGCGATTTGACGACCCGCTTCGGCCAGCGTGTCGTCATCCAGTATATCCGTCGTCAGCCGTTTCACACTGGGATCGTTCGACGCCTCGGGCCGCCTGCTTCCTGCATAGACGCGGTCAAATCGACCCGATACGACAAGTTGATCGACAAGCGCGGCGCCGATGCCGCCACCGCTCCCAATCACCAATGCGCGCTTACCGCTCAAATGCTGCCCTTCCCGGCTATGAAATTGCTTCGGCTATCGGATGCTTAATCGGCGGCGGCGCGATCTCCCATATGCCTCAAAGGGAAGGTAGATCGGTGCCTAGAAGCCGGCCTCGACCGCGAGCCGGATCGCATCGGCCGTCGTTTCGACGCCGAGCGCGCGCAGCAGCGCAGCGCGGTGCATCTTGATCGTGCGCTCCGACAGCGACAGCGTGAACGCGATCTGCTTGTTGAGCTGGCCGCTCGCCATCAGCTTCAGCACCTCGCGCTGCCGCGGCGAGAGCGCCTCGATCTGCGCCCGCGCCCGCGCGCTCCGTCCTCCCACCGCCTCGCCCGCCTCGTCGATCTCGATTTGCGAGCCGAGAAAATACTCAAGAGTTCCGTCGGGGCCGAAAATCGGCGCTACCAGCACGGCATTGCGAAAGGGCGTTCCGTCTTTCCGGTAGTTGAGGATCTCCACGAGAGCCGGCCTCTGCTCCCGGATGGCGATCCTTAAAGTTTCGGTCAGTTCGGCTTCGGTAGCGGGGCCGGCGAGGAAGCGGCAATTGCGCCCGACGATTTCCTCCGGTCCATAGCCGGTGAGCGCCGAAAAAGCCGCATTGCACTCGACGATCGGGTTATCGGGGAGGCGCGGATCGCTGATCACCGCGGCGATCGGGCTAGACGCGATCATTGTCTTCAATGACATAATATCCGCCCGCTCACCCCTGGATGCCCCAAGGGACATGTTGCGACACTTCCCCTTGCTCATGCAAGCCTGCGCCGATGACAAATGCGACGAACCGGAAAAAATTGCGCATGACGCCCCGCATGTCGACGGCACGGGCAGGCTCACCGGCGGCGGCTGGCCATCGTGCGTGCCATCGCGGCGACCGCGAGACCAAGGTCTGATGCGGGTCGCGATCATTGGAGCCGGCATTGCCGGGCTCGCCTGTGCGCGGCGGCTGCGCGATGCCGGGCTGGAGGCAACGCTTTTCGACAAATCCCGCGGCATCGGCGGCCGCCTCGCGACCCGCCGCGCGGAGCCGGGCGATCCCGGGGTCGCATTCGATCATGGCGCAACGCATTTCACGGCGCGCTCCGAAGGTTTTACGAGGCTGGTCGCCGCGTGGGAGAAAGCGGGTCTCGCGGCGCGCTGGCCGGTCGCGGGCGCGGACAGCTGGGTCGGCAGGCCGACCATGACCGCGCCGCTCAAAGCCCTCGCGGACGATCTCGATGTCCGCCTGTCACGACCGGTCACGGCCCTGACCAGATCCCGCGCCGGCTGGACGCTCCACAGCGAAGCCAAGCGGCTCGGCAAATTCGATACGGCGGTGATCGCCATTCCGGCCGAGCAGGCCGCCCCGCTTCTGTCGCTCCATGATTTCGAGATGGCGCGCGCGGCCATGGCGGTGCGCTATAATCCTTGCTGGACCGCGATGTTCGCCTTCGAGGAACGGATCGAGGAGCTCCCCGATTTCCTTCGCGGCGCGGGCTCACTCGTGACCGCGGCACGCGACAGCGCCAAGCCCGGACGCGCGCCGGGCGAACGGTGGGTGGTGCAAGCCGACTGGACCTGGTCGGAAGCGCATCTGGCCAGCGAAAGCGCGAGCGTCGCACGTCTGCTGCTTGCCGAACTCGGAAAGGTCGCCGGCCGCGAATTGCCCGCCCCAAGCCATATCGCGGCCCATCGTTGGCTATTCTCTCAGCCATCGGGACAGGATCCGAAGCTGCTGTGGAACCCTGCCATCGGCCTCGGCGCCTGCGGCGACTGGCTCTACCATGGCTTTGCGGAATATGCCTGGCTGTCGGGGCATGTTCTCGGCGCTGCGATCGCAGCGGAGGCACCGCGATGACGCGCGCAATCGTGATCGGAGCGGGCATCGGCGGCCTTGCGCTCGCCATCCGCCTCCAGTCGGCGGGCCTCGATACGCTGCTCGTCGAAGCGCGCGACCGACCGGGCGGCCGTGCCTATGTCTTCGAGAAGGATGGTTTCACCTTCGACGCCGGGCCGACGGTCATCACCGACCCGGCCTGTCTTGCCGAGCTCTGGGCGCTGAGCGGTCAGCGGCTCGAGCGCGATGTCGACCTCGTCCCGGTCTCGCCCTTTTACCGGCTGAGCTGGCCCGACGGATCGATCTTCGACTATGGCAATGACAAGGAGGCGCTCGCCCGCCAGATCGCCGCGCTCGATCCCGCCGATGTCGCGGGATATGAGCGGTTTCTCGGCTTTTCCGCGTCGGTTTACGAGGAAGGCTATGTGAAGCTCGGCGCGGTCCCCTTTCTCGACTTCCGCTCGATGCTGAAGGCGGCGCCGGCGCTTGTGCGGCACCGGGCCTGGCGCTCGGTCTATCAAACCGTCGCAGGCTATGTGCGCAGCGAAAAGCTGCGCGAGGCGCTGTCCTTTCACACCATGCTCGTCGGCGGAAACCCGATGGCGACGAGCAGCATCTATGCGCTCATCCACAAGCTCGAGCAGGATGGCGGCGTCTGGTATGCGCGCGGCGGCACCAACCGGCTCGTCGCCGGCATGGCCACGCTGTTCGAGCGTCTCGGGGGCAGGCTGAGGCTCGGCGATCCCGTTGCCCGCATCGAAACCGAAGGGGACCGGGTAACCGGCATCATGACGCGGAGCGGCTTCACAGCGCGCGCCGATCTCGTCGCCTCGAACGCCGACCTCATGCACAGCTACCGCGACCTGCTTGCGCATCCGCGAGGCAAGCGCGAGGCCGGACGCCTCGCGCGCAAGAACTGGTCGCCGAGCCTCTTCGTCCTCCATCTGGGTGTGCGCGGCACCTTCCCCGAGATCCCCCACCATATGATCCTCTTCGGTCCGCGCTATCGCGGGCTTCTCGACGATATCTACCGGAATGGCAGGCTCGCCGAAGATTTTTCGCTCTACCTTCATCATCCGAGCGCAAGCGATCCGGGCGTTGCGCCGGCGGGCCACAGCAGCTTCTATGCGCTTGCGCCGGTTCCGCATCGCGGCCATGCGCCGCTCGACTGGGAGGTCGACGGCCCCAACCTCGCGAAGCGCATCATCGCCGAGATCGAGCGGCGCCTGATCCCGGACCTTGGCGCGCGGATCGTCACGCAAATCCAGTATGCGCCGCCGGACTTCGAACAGGATCTCGCCGCGCATCTCGGGAGCGCCTTCAGCCTTACGCCAACTCTGCTGCAGAGCGCCTATTTTCGGGGACACAACCGCGACGCGCGCATCGAAAATCTCTATTTTACGGGCGCGGGGACCCATCCCGGCGCAGGCATTCCGGGTGTCGTCGCGAGCGCGAAGGCGACGGCGCGCCTCATTCTCGGCGACATCGGGGTCAGGATGGACGACCGCCGCTACGAGAGCGGGGGACACCCGAAATTTTCCGGGCTTGATGGCGCCACGGAAGATGCCATGTCAGGCTGAGCGGATCGACATTCCGGTTCTGCCGGCGGCCAGCGCCTTGCGACCTACGCCTGGCCGCGGCGGGGGGCGGTGATTGTTCATCGCCGGGCGGTGCGACACCATGTCGCACCGCCCAATCCTCCGCATGGACATCCCCGCCAATGCGAGTGCGCACCGTCCGGGCTTCCCGAAAGGTCATCTTTTGCGGAGGGGGGAGCGTGCCCGATGGCAGAACCAGCGACTGCCCGCACCACGGCCCGCCAAAAAGGGAAACCGCCGCCATGCCCCCCGCCATCTTGTGGCTTCGCCAGGACCTCCGCACCACCGACCATCCGGCGCTCCTCGCAGCGATTGCCGAAGGCCCGGTCATTCCGCTCTATATATTGGATGACGAGAGCCCCGAAACGCGCGCCATCGGGGGCGCGCAGCGCTGGTGGCTGCATCACAGTCTCGCTGCACTCGATGCGAGCCTTCGCAAACGCGGCAGCCGCCTCGTCCTGCGCCGCGGCGCTGTCGCCGAAATAGTCGAAAGCGTCGCGGCAGAAGCCGGCAGCACAAGGGTGCACGCGACCCGCTGCTACGAGCCCTGGTGGCGGCACTGCGAGGAAGCGATAGACGCCAGGCTCGAACTGCGACTCCACGACGGCAATTATCTTGCGCCGCCCGAGAGCATCACCAATGCGCAAGGCGCGCGCTACCGCGTCTTCACGCCATGGTATCGCGCGCTGCTGGAGCGCATGCCGCCCGCCCTTCCCCATGCGGCGCCCGACCATATTCCGCCGCCTCGGGCCTGGCCGGCGTCGGACAATCTCGCCGATTGGGGCCTGACCCCGACCAGCCCCGACTGGTCCTCAGGATTTGGCGAGTGGCACCCGGGCGAGAAAGGTGCCTGGCGGGCGCTGCGCGACTGGCTGCCGGTTGCCGGCGACTATAAGGCCCGCCGCGACTATCCCTCGCTCACCGCGACATCGCGGCTGTCGCCGCATCTTCATTTCGGAGAAATCAGCCCCCGGTCGATCTGGCATGCGCTCGGCGAGCGCGACGATGCTGGCGCCGAGACCTATCGATCGGAGCTCGGCTGGCGCGAACATGGCATCAATCTCCTCGACCAGATGCCCGATTATGGCGATCGGAACGGGCGCCCCACCTTTGATGAGTTCGGCTGGCGGAGCAGCCCCGAAGCCGACCGGGACTTCACCGCCTGGACCCGGGGACGGACCGGATATCCTATCGTCGACGCGGGCATGCGCGAGCTCTGGAATAGGGGATGGATGCACAACCGGGTCCGGATGGTCACCGCCTCCTTCCTCGTCAAACATCTGCTGATCGACTGGCGCCGCGGGGAGCGCTGGTTCTGGGACACGCTGCTCGACGCCGATCTCGCCTCGAATGCGATGAACTGGCAATATGTCGCGGGCACCGGCGTCGACGCGCCGGTCTTTTCGCGCATCATGTCGCCGCTGCTCCAGAGCGAGCGGTTCGCGATGGGGGATTATGTCCGCACATATGTGCCGGAGCTTGCGCATCTGTCGGACGCCGAGATCGTCGCGGCACATGGACAGGATGTGCGGGTACCAGAGTATCCGCCACCGCTTGTCGGTCACGAGGCGGCGCGGGCGCGGGCGCTGGCTGCCTGGGAAGCCCTGCGCGGCTAGCGAAGAAAGGTCATGCGGCTAGTCGAAGCCGGCGCTTGCCACGCCGTGGCTGTTGTAAACCGGGCCTTCGCGCGACACCGCGAATTTGCGGCTCGACGACGCGCGGACGCCAAATGCGCCGATATGCCCCAGCATTCCCCTGTACTGTGGCCCGGCCAGATGCGCGGCGAGCGCAGCTTCGCCGTGCCATTCCTCGAACACGTGGATGCGCGTCGCCACATGCGGATCGGCGGTCCAGTCGTAAGCGAGACAGCCTGGCTGTACGAGCGCGCCTTCGATCCAGCCGCGTGCGCCCGCCAGCGCCTCTCCGCGCGCCTCGGGATCGATATCGATGACCGCCTGGATCAGGATCTTCATGCCTGCACCTCGGTTCTTGAAAGCTGCGGCAACGGCCGGAACCGCCGCTCTGCAAACAGCCACCTGCCATCGACCCGGCGGCAGACGTCGTCATAGATGCCGAGGGTCCGGTGAAGCGCGCCGTCTCGCAGGAAGATTTCCTCGGTGTAGGACCGCATGGCCGCCTTTTCTTCACGGACCTCGATCAAACCCGGCCAAGCGCGAAAGACGATGTCGGGAAAGGCGCGCATCGCCGCGCGCCAGGTGTCGACGATTGTCGCCTTGCCCTCGAAAATCCCGAAACCGGGAAGCGACCATAGGCTGCCTTCGTCCCAGGTCGCGGCCCAGGCTTCGCTGTCTGCCCGGTTGACCGCGTCGGCATAGGTGTCGAGCAGGTCGCGTAGCGCCAGCCGGTCTTCGAACGATCCCTCGAATGGCATGCAAGCCCCCTTCTCGCCCGGCTGCGTCGATGGTTCAGCCTGCCGCCGGTTTGCCTCCAGCGGTTCGGAAGGAAAACTGCCGATATCGCTAGCGGCGAAGGCCGCCTCTGCCGGACCGGAGAACCCGCCCCAAAGGACAGGTCGCCCCGGCAGGGCGGGGCGCCTAAATTCACGCCTGTCCTATCCCCCCGGGACGAACATTCGAAAAGGAATGACCAATGGCTATTTCCCGTATCTCGCTTTCGCTTGCTACAGCAGCGCTCGCGCTTGCCGGCGGCATCGCGGCCGCCAAGAACCCGATGGTCGGCGGCGCCGCGATGTATGAGACCAAGACCATCGTCGAAAATGCCGCCAATTCCAAAGATCACACGACACTGGTCGCGGCGGTCAAGGCCGCCGGCCTCGCCGAGACGCTCTCGGGCGCCGGCCCGTTCACGGTCTTTGCACCGACCAACGCCGCCTTCGCCAAGCTTCCCGCCGGCACAGTCGATACGCTGCTCAAGCCCGAGAACAAGGCGATGCTGACGGGCATATTGACCTACCATGTCGTGCCGGGCCGCCTGACCGCGACCGATATTGCGGCGCAGGCCAAGGCCAATGGCGGCAAGGCGGTGCTCACGACGGTGCAGGGCGCCAAGCTCACCGTCTGGGAGAAGGATGGCAGCTGGTATGTGAGCGACGCCAAGGGCGGCACGGCGAAGATTGGCCCCGCCGACGTTCTCCAGTCGAACGGCGTGATCCACGTCATCGACGGCGTGCTGCTTCCCGCCTGATACATCACCGGGGCCGCGCGACGTCTGTTGGCGCAGCGCGGCCCCGCTTATCGAAAGCCCTCAAAGCCAGCCCGAAAGCTCGCTCCTGACCAGGGCGGTGAGCATGTCCATCCCGACATCGCTGTCGTTGAGACAGGGTATGTAAGCGAAGTGGCGGCCGCCGGCGGCAAGGAACTGCTCGCGGCCGCGGATAGCGATTTCCTCAAGGGTCTCGAGGCAATCGGCAGCGAACCCCGGCGCGATCACAGCCACCGACCGGCCTTCGCGGCCGAGCGCCTCGAGCATCATGTCGGTTGCCGGTGTCAGCCATTTGGCCTTGCCGAAGCGCGACTGAAAGCTCGGCACGACAGTCTTCCCCAGAACCTCGCCCAACCGGCGCGCGGTCTTGAGGCACATGCAATGATAGGGATCGCCGAGATGCAAGGTGCGCTCGGGCATGCCGTGGAAGCTTGCAACGAT
This sequence comes from Sphingopyxis panaciterrulae, assembly GCF_014199295.1. Lineage (GTDB taxonomy): Bacteria > Pseudomonadota > Alphaproteobacteria > Sphingomonadales > Sphingomonadaceae > Sphingopyxis > Sphingopyxis panaciterrulae. The sequence goes on along the minus strand of NZ_JACIJH010000028.1, from coordinate 5,959 downwards.
CGTGTCGGGCACGAAGTCGAGGCCACCGATCGCACGTCCGAGCGACGACGCCAGCGCCTCGAGATGGCGATCGTCATCATGATAGGGTGGAAGGATGCGCAGCGCCGGCTGCCAGCGCAGGCGCGCCATATGCGCCTGGACCGCGTCGCTCACGCTCGCGGTCGTCGCGGCGCAATATTGCGGGTATAAAGGCGCGACGAGAATTCGGCGACATCCTGCCGCAAGAAGCGCGTCGATGCCGTCCGCGATCGGGCTGCTGCCATAGCGCATCGCATGCGCAACCACCGCATCACCTCCAAGCGATGCCTGAAGCGCTTTTGCCTGGCGGCGGGTGATCGCCGCGAGCGGCGAGCCCTCCGATGTCCAGATTTCGCGATAGGCCTTGGCGGACTTTCGCGGCCGAACCGCAAGAACGATCCCGCGCAGGATCGGCTGCCAGATCAGCGAGGGCAGTTCGACCACGCGCCGGTCGGAGAGAAATTCCGCGAGATAGCGCCGTACCGCGCGGCTCATCGGCGCGTCGGGCGTGCCAAGATTGACGAGCAGCACGCCGATCCGGTCGGCCGTCACGGCGGGGTGCGCCGCCGGAAGACGGGCGAGCTCCGCCTCTCCGTAACAGTTCCCGATTTCAGGCGTTGCCAGAGGCCCTTCGACAGTCATTGCAATCTCCGCGGTCAGGATGCCTCGCGGCAACCATGCCGCGCGGCGTCGATCGCATGTCTTCGACTTGCTCTTCGCCGCCAAGCTGCACCAAGGGGCAGACTGGATACCGTTTCCCGCCTCCCGGCAGCCCCCCGGGATGCGGAAACTTCGCTTGCTGCCGCGACCCATCGCCGACATTCCGAGCGGCGCCCACACTCTTGAAACGGTAAAACGGCTTTCCTAACTTTTCCCCGGACGCGGGATTTTCCGTGTCCTCAGGACATAGAGAGCGCCGGCTCTGAGTCCCGGCGCATCTCATGCCCGAATTGCTTCAATCAGGAGGATTTGGAAATGAGAACCGATTTTGACTTCACCCCCTACCGCCGCTCGACAGTGGGCTTCGATCACCTTTTCGACCTGCTCGAAAAAGGGCAGCGCGGCGATACGTCCGATGGCTTTCCCGCCTTCGACATCGTGCGCGACGCCGACGACCGCTTCTGCGTTACCTTGGCCGTCCCCGGGTTCAAGGCCGACGAGATCGAGATCGTCGCGCAGCAGAACCAGCTTAGCGTCAGCGGCAAGCCCGCCGAGGAGGATGCGACACGCGCCTATCTCCACCGCGGCATTGCGCGCCGCGCGTTCGAGCGTCGCTTTCAGCTCGCCGACTATATCGAGGTCGGGCGCGCGAGCTTCGCCGACGGGCTGCTCACGATCGAACTGAGCCGCGTCGTGCCCGAGGCAATGAAGCCGCGCAAGATCGAGATCGGCAGCAGCGTCGGCAGGCCGCAGCGGATCGCAGCGCCGAAGGACGAAGCGCTCGAGAAGGCCTGAACTCGACAAGGGAGGCACGCCAACGGCGTGTCTCCCTCTTTTACCGAAGCGTGATCGCGGTAGACCTGCTCTGGCGCCCGAGCCCCCGGACCTGCTAGGCTAATCGAGCGAGCGAATGATATCCACCGCGCGCCACTCGGCGGGCCCGACCAGCGCGTCATGCGCGATGCGCACCGAATGGAGCGCGGCTTCGATCTGGCGCCGCCACATGGCCAGAAAGTCGAACAGCACCGGGAAGTCCGGCGGCAGATCATAGTCCTGCCAGACGTAGAGCTGGAGGAGCGAGGGATGATCGGGCCGGTAATAATGGATCTCGGCGGTTGTCAGCCCATAGCCGTCCAGCTGCGCGAGCAGCGCGCGATAGGTCATGGCGCGCGCGCCGCGCCGCCATCGAGCGAGCGGAGCGCGGCGAGCACATCGTCGACCGGCACGGCGCGCTTCGCCCCCGGGGGTTTGCGAAGCGCCGGCTTGTTGCGGACCGCCGAACGATCCGATGCCCAGGATGCGAGGAGGGCGCGCTTGACCTCGGGCTCGAGGCTCGGGTGGCGCGCCACGTCGAAGGGGTGAAGAAAACGGGAAAATGGCTCGGACATGATCGTGCCTCCTTCCTTGTCGCCAATCCTTTCTCGTCGTGCGGCAGGCTGCCGCAGCCACAGATTTTGGAAAGGAAGCGAGTCGAGTCAAGAGGTGTCAGGCCCTTGATAAGGGGCATTTGTTTCTCGGCCGATCGAGCGCCGAAAAATTTTCGCCGGACCTCTTGAAGCCAAAAAAATCGCTTCCTAGCTCATCGGCGCCGCGCGCCCCGGACAGGCGCGCCGGCTTATCATATCGTTATGCAACATGGAGGTTATGCATGCATTTCCGTCCCTTGCACGACCGTGTGGTCGTCCGCCGCATCGAAGCCGAGGAGAAGACCTCGGGCGGCATCATCATCCCCGATACCGCCAAGGAAAAGCCGCAGGAGGGCGAAGTCGTCGCCGTCGGCCCGGGCGCCCGCGCCGAGGACGGCACGATCGCCGCGCTCGACGTGAAGGCCGGCGACCGGATTCTGTTCGGCAAATGGTCGGGCACCGAGGTTCGCATCGATAACGAGGAACTGCTCATCATGAAGGAGAGCGACATCCTCGGCGTCATCGAGCAGGTCGAGGCGCTCAAGCAGGCGGCGTAACGCCCATTCATCACCCACTGAAAGGTCATCAAGAAGGAGGTCAAAATGGCTGCCAAGGAAGTGAAATTTGCGTCGGACGCGCGTGATCGCATGCTGCGCGGCGTGGATACGCTTGCGAATGCAGTAAAGGTCACGCTGGGTCCCAAGGGCCGCAACGTCGTGATCGACAAAAGCTTCGGCGCGCCGCGCATCACCAAGGACGGCGTCACCGTTGCCAAGGAAATCGAGCTTGCCGACAAGTTCGAGAATATGGGCGCGCAGATGCTGCGCGAGGTCGCGTCGAAGCAGAACGACAAGGCCGGCGACGGCACCACCACCGCGACCGTGCTCGCACAGGCGATTGTCCGCGAAGGCTCGAAGGCGGTCGCCGCCGGCATGAACCCGATGGACGTCAAGCGCGGCATCGATCTTGCCGTGAACACGGTCGTCGAGGATCTCAAGGCGCACGCCAAGTCGGTCGAGGCGAACAGCGAGATCGCGCAGGTCGCGACCATCTCGGCGAATGGCGACGAAGAGGTCGGCCGAATCCTCGCCGAGGCGATGGAGAAGGTCGGCAATGAGGGCGTGATCACCGTCGAGGAAGCGAAGAGCCTCGCGACCGAGCTCGAAACGGTCGAAGGCATGCAGTTCGACCGCGGCTACCTCAGCCCCTATTTCATCACCAATGCCGAGAAGCTGAAGGTCGAACTCGACGATCCCTATATCCTCATCCACGAGAAGAAGCTCTCGAACCTGCAGGCCATGCTGCCACTCCTCGAGAGCGTCGTGCAGTCGGGCCGGCCGCTGCTCATCATCGCCGAGGATGTCGAGGGCGACGCGCTCGCGACGCTCGTCGTCAATCGCCTGCGCGGCGGCCTCAAGGTCGCGGCGGTCAAGGCGCCGGGCTTCGGCGACCGCCGCAAGGCGATGCTCGAGGATATCGCGGTACTTACCGGCGGCAATGTCGTCAGCGAGGAACTCGGCATCAAGCTCGAGAGCGTCACGATCAACATGCTCGGGCGCGCCAAGAAGGTCGTCATCGACAAGGATAATACGACGATCGTCGACGGGGTCGGCTCGAAGTCCGATATCGATAGCCGGGTCGCGCAGATCCGCCAGCAGATCGAAACGACCACAAGCGATTACGACCGCGAGAAGCTGCAGGAGCGGCTTGCCAAGCTCGCGGGGGGCGTCGCGGTGATCCGCGTCGGCGGCGCGACCGAGGTCGAGGTCAAGGAGAAAAAGGACCGCGTCGACGACGCGCTGCACGCGACGCGCGCGGCCGTGGAAGAAGGTATCCTTCCCGGCGGCGGCATTGCGCTGCTCCGCTCGCTGAAGGCGCTCGAGGGCCTGAAGGCCGCGAACGACGACCAGCAGTCGGGCATCGACATCGTCCGCCGCGCGCTCCGCGCTCCGGCGCGCCAGATCGCCGACAATGCCGGCGAAGACGGCGCGTGGATCGTCGGCAAGCTGCTCGAGAGCGAGGAGTATAGCTGGGGCTTCAACGCAGCCACCGGCGAATATCAGGACCTCGTCAAGGCCGGCGTGATCGACCCCGCAAAGGTCGTGCGCACCGCGCTGCAGGACGCGGCCTCGGTCGCCTCGCTGCTGATCACCACCGAGGCGCTCGTCGCCGAGCTGCCAAAGGACGAGAAGGCCGCGCCGATACCGGCGATGGACTTCTGACAGGCCGGGGGCGGCGGGCAACCGCCGCCCCCGCATTTCGATACCCCTTTTCACCCAACCACCGCGCATTTCACCACGCCTCGTCAAGGGGACGAAGGGCATTTCCGCGTTCCGGGGCTCACCCCAGGTCCGTGCACGAAACGCGCTTCTAACCGCCGATCTGCCCCAAGGGACATGTTGCGACGCCATGCTGCGCTCGGGCATGCGCCGATCCGGCGGTCCACCTCCCTCTCCTCCCCTCCCGGACCGCCAACCCTTCGCCGTCAGGAGGCCAGGACCATGCTTCACGTGCCCCCTTCCAGTCCCACAGTTGACGGCGCGATACCCCCCGAGGTTCTCGCGTCGGTGGAGACGCTGCTGCGCTGGGTCGGCGAGGACCCTCGGCGCGAAGGCCTGCTCGACACACCGAAGCGCGTCGCGCGGGCCTGGAAGGATAATTGTCAGGGTTATTCTGAGGATCCGGCGGTGCATCTCTCGCGCACCTTCGAAGAGGTCGGCGGCTATGACGAGATCGTCTTGCTGCGCGACATCCCGTTCCAGTCGCATTGCGAGCATCATATGGCGCCGATCACCGGAATGGCGTCGATCGCCTACCTCCCCCGCGACCGCGTCGTCGGCATCTCCAAGCTCGCGCGCGTGCTGAGCGGCTATGCACGCCGGCTGCAGGTTCAGGAGCGCCTGACCGCCGAGGTCGCGCGCTGCATCTGGGACAATCTCCGCCCGCACGGCGTCGCCGTGGTGATCGACGCCCAGCATGGCTGCATGACCGGGCGCGGCGTGCGCACGCCCGGCGTCGGCATGGTTACGAGCCGGCTCCTCGGCTGCTTCCTCGAAGACCAGCGGAGCCGCAAGGAAGTGCTCGCACTGATGGGCTATTAATGGGCCGGTCGAGGATCCGGAACGGTCTTGCGGGCTTTACCTGCCCGTGTGAGGCGCGCGCCGGAATCCTGTGCGCCGCCGTGTTGCGCCGGACGCCTGTCGGGATTGCAGCGACATGACGCGGGCTCCGCAACCATTCGAAGATCCTGGTCATCTTCCGAACAGCTTGCGCAGGCAGCCGGACGACGGGGGCCATTTCGGGAAATTTGGTGGCCGGTTCGTCCCCGAAACGCTCATGCCGTTCATCCTGGATCTGGAGCGCGAATATCGAGCCGCAAAACGCGACCCAGCCTTTCAGGCCGAGTTCGACGACCTGCTTGAACATTATGTCGGCCGCCCCAGCCCGCTCTATTTCGCGCCGCGCCTGACGTCTGCGCTCGGCGGCGCGCAGATCTGGTTCAAGCGCGACGAACTCAATCACACCGGCGCCCACAAGATCAACAATTGCGTCGGCCAGATCCTGCTGGCGATCCGGATGGGCAAGACCCGCATTATCGCGGAAACGGGCGCCGGCCAGCACGGCGTGGCGACTGCAACCGTCTGCGCGCGCTTTGGCCTTACCTGCGTCGTCTATATGGGCGCCGCGGACATCGCGCGCCAGGCGCCCAGTGTCTTCCGCATGAAGCTGCTGGGCGCGGAGGTCGTGCCCGTCACGGCCGGCGCCGCGACCCTCAAGGACGTGGTGACACGCCTCGAAGAGGAGACCCGGATCGGCAAAGGCGGGACCCTGGCGGCGCAGCTGTCGCGGCTCGACCTGATCGTGCTCGACGAGCT
>NZ_JACIJH010000027.1 GCF_014199295.1 Sphingopyxis panaciterrulae | reverse complement strand
CAGCGCAAGGCCATCTTCAACAAACCAACATCATATCCAAAAAGGGGATCCCTCTTCGACGCCGATCGGGGGTCCCTTTTGAACGCCGTTTGACAGCGAGCTTTATCTGTCGGGCAAATGGCCGCATCACGACGTCGATCTCAAGGGCAAGCGTGTGGCAGTGATCGGCACCGGATCGTCGGGCATCCAGATCGTTCCGGTCGTCGCCGAGCAGGCCGAACATCTCTATGTCTATCAGCGCACGCCGAGCTTCACGCTGCCCATGCGCAACCGCAAGCTCCACCCCGACTATGTGGCGCATATCAAGGCCCATTATCCGGGGCTGCGCGCCGCGGCGCGCCATTCGCTGACTGGCGGGGTCCGTCCGATCACCCATCGCCCGCTGTTCAGCGTGACGCCGGCGGAACGCGAGACATTGATGGAGGATGCCTGGGCCCACGGCGGCCTGACGTTCCTTGGCCTCTTTTCCGACCTGCTGACCAATCGCGAGGCGAACGAGGTTGTCGCCGAATTCGTGCGCGGCAAGATCGCCGAAGTGGTGAAGGACGCCGACACCGCACGCCGCCTGACCCCGCGCGGCTATCCGATCTTCGCGCGGCGCCCGTGCCTCGATACCGGCTATTACGAGGCCTATAACCGCGACAATGTGACGCTGAAGGATTGCCTCGAGCATCCGATCGTCGAAATCACCGAGACGGGCATCCGCACGAAAGAGGGCGAGGTCGAGGTCGACATCATCATCGCGGCGATCGGTTATGATGCCCTGACCGGCGCGATGCTGTCGATCGACATCGAGGGTCGGGACGGCTGCCGCCTGAAGGACAAATGGGCCGAAGGCGGTCGCTCGCATCTTGGCTTGATGATCGAGGGGTTTCCCAATCTGTTCGTCGTCGCGGGACCGAATGGTCCGTCGGCCCTCGCCAATTTCATCCTTCTGAACGAGCAGAATGTCGATTGGATCTGCGACTGCATCGAACATATGCGCGCCGACGGCCTGCGATCCATCGAACCGAAGGCCGATGCCGAAGAATGGTGGATGAAGAAGGTCACGGCGCTGGGCGCGCGGTCGCTCTATCCGACGGCGAACACCTGGTACACGGGCGCGAACGTTCCCGGCAAGCCGCGGAGCTTTCCGGTCTATATTGGCGGCCTGGGGCGCTATCGCGAGATATGCGCCGATGTCGCATCGGCGAACTACAGCGGGTTCAAGCTCGAGGCCTGAGCGAAGGTTCGGGCCTGGACGCCTCGCGTCGACCGATGGATTTCCTGCTGGCTGAACGGGAGCGGCCGTTCCCTTCATCATTCCGGCCGGCACGTCTCGCCCGGGTCTCGACCCCAGGCGGCGCGGACAAATTCGATCGACCGATATTCGCTGTAACTCGGGGAACGCGGTTCGTCCGGGCACGGCCGATTTCGGTCCTATCCGATGTGGTGATAGACCATTCGCGGGACCGCATAGTGTCCGCCGGGAATCGCGCCGGCTTTCATGGAGCCGGACGGTCTTATCCGTTAAGCGCGAGTGCCCCCGTGAGGTCGCCCGGTGGCGGCCCGCCGGCGGCGATCATCGCCCGTTCGCGCTCGACCAATCCCGGCAGTTTTTTCAGCCCGAAGCGCCGCGTGAGGAAGCGCGCGATCGAGCCGGTGTCATAGATGGTGTGATCGACTTCGCCGCGGCGTGCATGGGGAGAGACGATGATCGCGGGAATACGCGTCCCTGGGCCCCAGCGATCCCCTTTGGGCGGCGCGACATGGTCCCACCACCCGCCATTTTCGTCGAAGGTGACGATGACGAGCATTTTTTCCCATTGCGGGCTGTTGCGCAGTGCTTGGATCACGCCCGCGATATGCCGGTCGCCCGCATCGACATCCGAATAGCCGGCATGCATGTTGAGGTTGCCCTGCGGCTTGTAAAAGCTGACCGCGGGCAGGCGCCCGGCCTCGACGTCCGCGAGGAAGATATTGGTTCGCGCCGTTTCGCCGAGGCCGCCGTCGCGCAGGTGCCGGTCGCGCCGTGCCGTGCCGGGGGCGAACTGCGCGAAATAGTTGAGCGGTTGGTGGTGCGGCTGAAAATTGGGCCGCGTGGGGAATTCAGCGTCGGTGCCGTGCCCGGCCAGCGCGGCGGTCCAGCCGCCGGCGTACCAGGCCCAGTCGACCCCGCGGGCCGAGAGCATGTCGCCGACCGTGTCGTGGCGTTGGGGCACGAGCGTCTTGGCGCTGGACCAGTTCGTATAGCCCGGTCGCCCGGCATCGAGATCGTAACTCGGAGCATAGGGCGGCAGCATCGTGTTGACCGCGTAGAAATCCGGCGTCAGCGAATTGGGCACGAAGTGCACCGGTCCGTCCATGGCGCTGGCCGGAGACTGGGCGGTCTGCCGGGGGCGGATGCCGCGCGGGTCGCTTTCGTCGAGTTCAGTGATGCGGCCTTTCGCCGACCCCTTGTCGGCGTTCGGATAATAAGGCGGGCGCGCCGCGACCAGATATTGATGGTTGAGGAAGGAGCCGCCGAACGCGCCCATGAAGAAATTGTCGCACAAGGTGAACTCGCGCGCGATCTGCCAAAGGCGGAGGTTGGCGGCATTGTCCGCATAATAGCCCATGACCAGAGCGCCGCTGTTGCCCCATGCGACGAAGCCGTCGTTGCGGCCACCGTTGATCTGCAACTGGTTGTTGTAAAAGGCGTGGACCAGGTCGCGGGTGACCAGACCATGCGGCAGGGGATCGCCCTCGGGCGTCGTGAGCGCGAACGGCGCGTTGGCGAGCGCCGCATGGACGGTCTCGTCGCTCAGATATTCGCGGTGCTCGACGACCTGCCGGTGCGGCACCAACCCTTCCCATATCGGCGGTAATTGTTGCAGCACCCCGCCGTCGCGGTCGCGCTGGAGATAGCGTTCGGGCGGCACCGCGGAAAGCGGCTGCTCGACCCCGGGAAAGTCGCCGAACAGATTATTGAAGCTGCGGTTCTCCGCATAGATGATCACCACCGTGTCGATGGCATCGCGCAGCGCCGCATCGGCAACCGGCCTGGCGGCGGGTGCCGCCGGTGCGGGGGCGGCTCCCGCATCGCCCATTGCCGCAGCGCCCACCGCCGCGGCGAGGCCTCCAAGCAACAGGCGGCGCTCGGGGGAAAGCGGTTCGTCCGAACCGGAGGGATTCTCGTTCATCTCGTGATCCTCATGCTGCGCCGCAGCGCCCTGTCCGGCGCTTATCGGATTCGCTTGCGCTCGCCGCGCTCCTGCACCGGAACCTGTTGGCTGGAGCCCGGAATGAAGGGGAAGGGCATCGTCGCCGCGTTATGTCTGGCGAGCGCCAGCCTCTCCTCCGTCTTCGGCAGGGCCGGCGGCCTCGCCGCAGGATGATGGAAACGGAAAACCGAGGTGAGATCGCCGAAGGTTCGGCGGCGCCAGTCGCTGATATTGGGCTCGCGGACGCCGGTGATCCGCTCCAGAAATTGCAGGATCGACGTATGGTCGAACGGCTGGCTCGATACCCAGCCGCCGGCCGTCCAGGGCGATATGATGATGCACGGCACGCGAAAGCCGGCGCCGATCGGCACGTCGCCGACGAATTCATGCGGCGTTCCGGCCGGGGGCACGGGCGGCGCGACATGATCGAACAGGCCGTCATTCTCGTCATAGTTGAGGATGAAAACCGTCTTGGCCCAGACATCCGGGTTGGCGGCGAGCTCGTTGAGCCGGCGCGCGATGAAATCGGCGCCGGCGGCGGGCATGTAGTCGGGATGCTCGCACCCTACGGCGGAGGGCATCAGCCACGAGACGGTCGGCAGGCGGTCGTGGAGCACGTCATGCGCGAACCGGCCCTCGTCGGCGTCCGGCAACCCGCGCTGCGCCAGTTGCGAACCCGCGGGGGCGTCGCGGAACCGCGCGACATATTTGAAGATGTTGTTGGGGCGTTTCCCCATCTCGCCATATTGATAGAGTCGCCAGTCGATCCCGGCATCCTGCAATCGTTCGGGGTAGGTTTTCCAGCGGAACCCGCCGGGCGGCATGATATTCTCGATCACCGGCCCGCCGCTCGCCCCCTCCGGATCGATCATGCCGGTCATATGATAAAACCGGTTCGGCCAGGTCGGCCCCATCACCGAGCAATGATAGGCGTCGCAAATCGTGAACGCCTCGGCCAGCGCATAGTGGAACGGGATATCCTCGCGCTTGAAATAGCCCATCGTATAGGGGCCATTGACCCCGTCGGCGGCGCGGTGCGCCGGCAGCCACTGGTCCATCCTGCCGCCGTTCCACGCCTGATGCTGCACCGCCCAGGCATGGCTGGTGGAGGGCAGTTTCTGCGCATTGGTGGAAAAGGTATCGAGGTGGAACGGCAGCAGATAGCCGTCCGGGCTCGCGGCATCGGGCTGGTGAAAGACGGTCCTGCCGGTGGAAAGCATCAGGGCATCGGGATCGCCGAAGCCGCGCACGCCCGAAAGCATGCCGAAATAATGATCGAACGACCGGTTTTCCTGCATCAGCAGAACGACATGCTTGATGTCCTTCAGCGTGCCCGCGCGCCGGGGCGGCTGCGCCATCAGCCTTTGCACATTGGGCGGCATCAGCATCGACGCCGCGGCCACCGACGCGAGTTGCGCCGCGTTGGTGAGCAGGCGGCGGCGGGTCAAGGGGGGCGTCGTCGACATCCGGCGCTTTTTCCTTCGCTTATCTGTTTCGGTGCCGAAGACGGGCTTTTGACCGATCGCGACGTCAGGGCGCCTGGCCCGCGGGCGGACGGCGTTTCAGCGACCTCGTCCGGCGCGCTCGGCGCCGTTCAACCAGGCCTTATTTCGCCGGCCCCTTCGTCAGCGTCGGCCATTGGACGCCGAGCTGTTCCAGATACGACCCATAATGCTGCGGGTCATAATAATGCTTCACCAGCTCGGGCTTGTACCGCGCCATCGTCTCGGCGTTCAGCCAGGTCGGCGGCGTATCGTCGGTCGCCAGCATCGAAACATAATGCTGGTCCTTGGTCTGCACCTCGCGGAAATAGCGCTTTGCGTCCGCCAGCAGCTTCGGCTTGGTCAGCAGGTCGACGACCGTCATCGCCATCACCTTGGCGCCGGCCTGAACGCCCTTGTGCGCGATCGGGGTCGCCATCGCGATGGCATTCGCCCAATTATGCCCCGGCAACCCCGGGATATTGGCCGGATAGCGGATGGTGATCGTGGGCACGGTCCAGCTCACGTCGCCGATATCGTCCGATCCGGCCGATTTCGGCTCCTTGGGCGGCGGGCCGAACGCCGCCAGTTTCGTCGGCAACCCGGTCGTCACCGTCGCGTCGACATTCGCCTGCACGGCGCGCGCGAAGGCCTGATCGTCGGCGTCCCATTCGGGCAGGCCGACCGCGACGATATTGGCCTGTGCCGCTTCCGCCATCGGCCGGTTGAAGTGCTGGGTGGCCGCCACGCCCAGGATTCGCCGGCTGACCGTGGTGCTCGTCATCTTGGCGGCGCCGTCGGCAATGGCGTCGGCGGTCGCGAGCATCTTTTCGACGGCGTCGAAATTCATCTCGCGCAAATAGAACCAGATCTTGGCTTCGGAGGGCACCACATTGGGCTGGTCGCCGCCTTCGCTGATGACATAGTGCGATCGTTGCTCGGGGCGCAGATGCTCGCGCCGCATCTCCCAACCGTCCGCCATCGCGATCACGCCGTCGAGCGCCGAGCGCCCCCGCCACGGGGCGGCGGCGGCATGCGCGCTCTCGCCCTCGAATGTATATTCGACGCTGACCATGCCGGTGCCGTTGGGCTGGCCCCAGGCGGTCGCGAGTTGACTGCTGACATGGCTGAAGAGCGCCGCGTCGACATCCTTGAACACGCCGGCGCGGACGAAGCGGGCCTTGCCGCCCAGCAATTCCTCGGCGACGCCCGGCCAGATCACCAGCGTCCCCGCGGTGTTCGTGCGGACCATCCAGTCCTTCACTGCCAGCGCCGCGACGATGTTCATCGCCTGGCCGCTATTATGCCCCTCGCCGTGCCCCGGCGCGCCGTCGACCATCGGCTGGTGCCACGGGATGCCGGGAGTCTGGCTCGCCTTCGGGATGCCATCGATGTCGCTGCCCAGCGCGATCACCGGCCCCCCGGTGCCGTTCGTCCACCGCGCGACCCAGCCCGTCGGCAGCCCCGCGATGTTCCGTTCGACCGCGAACCCGTGCTTTTCCAGCAGGGCGGTCAGATAGCGTTCGGTCTCGTGCTCCTGGAACCCGATCTCGGCATAGCTGAACAATTGATCGTTGATGACCTGCGACAGCTTGGCTCGCGCTTCCACCCCGCGCACGACCTGGGTCTTGGCGCCTTGCGGCGCGGCCTGCGAGGCGGCGGGGAAAGCGAGCGCCAGTGCTCCCGCAACGGCGATGGCGGATCGGATCATGCCTCGTTTCTCCTCGTTCCCAATCGCAAGCGAGGGTTTCCCCTCGCTTGCGATTCCAGTCTTCCGATCAGAAATTCATCTTGACCGTGGTGAAGAAATACCGGCCGACGACGCCATATATTCTGTCATCCCGATAAATGGTCGGCATATGGGTCGGCATGATGTTGAGGATATTGTTCACGCCGAAGCCGAACTGATATTTCCCTCCGATATCATATTGCACGGACAGGTCGTTGTAGACCTTCGCCGGAATATGTTGCCGCGGATAGGCTTCATCCGAGTCGGTGTTCAGTTCATAAGTCGCGGCGCTGATGAAGCGCGTGTTGAGCGCGATGTTGAGGTCGTCGATCTTGTACGACATCAGCAGGTTGCCGCGGAACCTCGGATTCTCCCAGGCGCCATCGGAGACGACGTCCCCTTCCGGGATCCCCGGGGTGGTTTCGGTCACCTTGTCGAGCAGGTAGGTCCCCTTGAACGACAGGCTGAGCGTGCCCTCGCCCACGGGCCGACGATAGCCCACCCCGATATCGACACCGCGTGCATAGAGTCGTGCGGCATTGAGCTGGTTCGATTCGACCCGTGTCGCATAGCCGGTGACCGGATCGCGGGTCACGCGAGCGCAATAGGGGTTGTCGATCGTCGGCGCATCGACGCAGAGCCGGATCAGGGTGGCGTAGGAAAATTGGGTGATGACATTCTTGATGTCGATATCCCAGTAATCGACGGTGATATCGAGACCCGGCAGGAACCGCGGCTGCAATATGGCGCCCAGCGTCAGGCTGTTCGAGGTTTCAGGCTTGAGATCGGGGTTGCCGCCGGTGACGACGACGGGGCCGATCCTGGGGGTCTCGAAGGGGGTGTCGATCCCCAAGGCCTTGCAGTTCGCCGCCCGCGTCTCGGAGGCGTAATAGAGCGCCAGCGAGCAGGCATCGGTATAGGCGCCGGTGAGCGTCTCGACCTTCGCTTCGTAAAGCTCGCCGAAATTCGGCGTGCGGACGCTCCGCGAGAGAACGCCGCGGAAGCTGAGGCCGTCCACGGGCGACCACATGGCCCCCGCTTTCCAGGCATGCGTGCTGCCGACGGTGCTATAGTCCGAATAGCGGTAGGCGCCCTCGACCTCGAGCCGCCGGGCGAACGGCAGATCGCTGAGGAGCGGGACGACCACTTCCCCATAGGCCTCGCTCACATTGAAGCCGACGTCGAGTTCGGGGTGTTCGGACGGACCGGCGCCGTACACCAGCTCGCCCGCGAGCGCGAGCGGATCGTCCGTGGTCTTCAGCGTTTCCTTGCGGTGCTCGACACCCACGGCGACCGATACATCGCCATAGGGAAGCGCGAACAGCGGACCGTTGATGTTCGCGCCATAGATCTGCTGCGTATTGACCCGCCGCTCGTGCCGGTCGGCCATCGCCCACTTGATCTGCGCCTCGGTCGCCGGCGCGGTGCTGAAGATGTCGAATGGCACGCAACCCTGCGCACGAGCCACGGCATCGCGGCAGATGGGGTCGCCGGTCACCGGATCGGCGATGGCGTCGCGCGCGGCGATCCAGTGCGATTTCCAGGGAACATTCGCTTCGGTGACATTGTCGGTTACGCGGCCGTACTGCCAGAAGGCCTCCCATTTGAACCGCGAACCCAGCTTTCCGGTGAGCGAGGAGCCGATGGTGTAGCTTTCCCGGTCGTGATCCTCTTCCCGCTCGGGGAAGTTGCCATAGGTCCGGTCGATATACAGCGAGGTCAGGTTGTTATCGAGCATCACCTGCCGGACGGAGTCGGGCAGATAGGGGTTGTCCAACTGCGCGACGGCGCCGCGCCCGCCCGGCACCGGGCCGGAGAAATAGGTCGCCCGGCTGTCGTCGCGCCAATAATTATACGTTCCGTCATACTTCTGGCGCGCGTAGGAAAAGTGGGTGCCGAACTCGATGGTGTCGGTGATCTGGTAATCGACGCGTCCCATCAGCGCCAACGACTTCAGGCCGCCGCGGAATTGATCGCGGTCGCTCAGATTCCTGCCGTCGCCGCCGTCGCACACGGCGTACTGTCCGGGACTATATTCGATATCGCACTTGGATTCGCGCACATTGCCGTTCTCGACCATGTAGCGCTGGCCGTTCAGCCAATAGGTCGGCACATAATCATAATAGAGCTGCCGGGTGTTCGGCGACAGCACCCGATCGGGAATGCCGTCGTCGATGCCGGTATTTTCGGGGTTCGCCCGATAGGTCGGCCAATCGCGCCAGTCGAAACGATCAGTGTAAATCAGCGGATTGGATTGCGAATAGGTGCCGCCGATCGAGAAGGAGCCCCGGCCGTCGGCAAATTTGCCGCCGGTGGCGATCGAAACCAGATATTTCGCGGCATCGCCCTGTTCGGAAATACCGGTCAGGGCCGAAATATGCAGGCCTTCGACGTCACGCTTGGTGATGATGTTGACGGCACCCGTCACCGCGTCCGCGCCGTAAATTGCCGCGGCGCCGCCGGTCACGACCTCGATCCGATCGATCATGCTCACCGGGATCATGCCGATATCGACCGCGGAAGATCGCGCCGAACCGGACACGCGGCGCTGTCCGTCGATCAGCGTCAGGCTGCGGTTGGTGCCGAGATCGCGCAGGTTGACCGCCGCGATTCCCGCGTCCCAGCCCCTGACGTCGCTGCTGAGATTCTGGTTGGTGCCCAGCGCCGGGTCGAGTTCCAGCGCCTCGATGGCGCTGATCCGCCCGAGGTCGAGCGCCTGCTCCATGCTGGTGACACTGACCGGCATCGGCGATTCGAGTTCGGGCCGGGCGATACGCGAACCGGTGACGACGATCGCCTCTCCTTCGCTCGCCTGCATCCCGTCTCCATCGCCGGACAGTCCGGCGTCGGGCGAGGGTGCCTGCTGGGCGAATGCAGGGGCGGCGAATGCCATCAACATCGAAACCGTCGACGTCGCGAGAAACAGGCTTGTCTTAGACCTCATTACGTCCTCCACTAAGATTTTGTGTTTATTGGATAATCTGTATTTTCCGTGGTGCAGGTCGCAGCCCGGGGGAGGGCGTGCGGCCCGAAACCCCTTATCCGCACCGTGGCACCGATTCTACAATATCGTTAATGTAGAACTGCCAGATCATGCTCCAATAGTCAACGATCTTGCTATCACACGGATTTATTACAGATTTGTGCCATTCATCCGGATAAAAACCACCCTATGGACAGATGAGCGATGTCAATTTACGATAACGATAATGTTATCAGAAAGGGGACGGGACGGTTGACTCGTGACACGCATGCTTTCCCGCCGACATCGCCCGCCGGCACACCGGCCGTGGTTCTGCGCAGTGCATGCCCTCGAGGGCGCGCGCGCCTGCCGCTCCGAGAGCGAGAACGCGAGCGACGCGTGGGCGCCGTGGCTGCCGTCGAGTCGCGGGGCATGGGTTTCCGTGCGCCGGCTTCGGTGCGCCGACCGTCCGAACCGCGCGGGACGTACCCCAAGGCCGGGCGGATGCGCGGCGCGCTCCGCCCCGGCAACGAAAGACCCTTGATCCTGTCCGGCATCGTCGGGATCGCGACCGCATTCATTGCCAGAATGCTCGATCTGAACGATGAGACCGCAACATGCGTCGGCCCTGGGACGGATCGACATTTAGCTCTGGCGGCCTGCAAATGGCGGCTTTCCGCGCTTCCGGTGCTCACGTACCATGAGCACGCTGCGCGCCGGGTCGCGAAAACCCATCATTTTCGGCTCGCCATCTTCTAAATGTCGATCCGTCCCAGGGCCGGCGCTTCGGCCCATCACCCGCAATCGATTGGACCCGTCCGTTGACCCAAGCTCCGACCACGACCGCCGGCCCCGCACCGGCAAAGAAAATGCCCCGAAAAGCGTGGCTCATCATCAGTCTTGCGATGGCGCTGCTGGTTCTCAACTATTTCGATCGGCAGACGCTGGCCATTCTCAAGCCGGTCATGAAGACGCAGCTCGCCTTCGACGACGAAGCCTATTCGCTGCTGACCTTCGCCTTCATGCTGCCCTACATCGTCATGTATGTCGTGAGCGGGCGGCTGATCGACCGGGTCGGGACGCGGGTGTGCATGACGGTGTTCGCGATCGGCTGGTCCGTTGCGAACATCGCCTCGGGCCTGTCGCATAGCTTCGGGCATCTCGCCGCGTCGCGGGTCTTGATGGGCGCCGCGGAACCGGGGGCCTTTCCGGTCGTTCAGCGCGCGATCCTGAACTGGGTTCCCGTCGAACGCCGCGCCCTCGCGATCAGCATCGCGACGCCGGCCGGAAATATCGGCGCCATCCTCGCCCCGCCGTTGATCGCCTTGCTGGCGACGGGCCTCAACTGGCGCATGGCGTTCGTGATACCGGGGGTGATCGGGATCGTCGTCGCGATCATGTGGTGGTTCACGGACACCAAGCACGGCTCTTCCGCGCCGCCGGTGCCGAGCGTTCCGTCGCCAGTGCCCGAAGCCGTCGACGAAGAGGCTCCATCGGTCAAAGAGCTGCTCAGGGACAAGAGATTCCTGGCGATCGTCGCGGCGCGCATGATCAGTGATCCGGTCTGGTATTTCTATCTTTTCTGGAGCGCCGGCTATCTGCAGGAGCGCGCCGGGCTGTCGCTCGCCGAACTGGGCTTCGTCGGCGGCATCCCCTACATCGTCGCGGTGCTGGTCTGCATCATGCTCGGCCGCCTGGTCGACCGCTATACCGAGCGCGGGCATGATCCCATCCGCGTTCAGCTTCGCGTCTTCGCCCTCAGCGCCGCGCTGATGCCCTTGGGCGCGCTCATCACCATGGCGTCGAGCGCGTTCGTCGCGGTGGCTATCATCACCGTCGTGGTCGCGGTCTGCCAAGCCTGGTTCGTCGGATATAACGTCCTCCTGGCAGGCCTGTTTCCGGTCAAGATCAACGCATCCGCGGTGGGGATACTCGGCGCGGTCGGCGCCAGCACCTCCCTCGTTCTCAACCTGCTGGCCGGATCGCTGCTCGCCCAGTTCGATTATATCGCGCTGTTCGCGGGGCTGGCGATCCTGCATCCGGTCTCCGCGGTGATCCTGTTCCTGGTGATCGGGCGGAGCAGGGCAAGGCGTGCGGCCGCGACCGGCGCCTGATCAGCGCGTGGTCGATGCCCGGATCGCGAGTTCGGGAACGATGCGTTCGGTCACGATCCGATTGTCGGCCGTGCCCTGAATGCGATCGAGAAGGCGGCGCGTGGCCCGGCGCGCGACCTCCTCGAAGGGCAGGAGCAGCGTGGAAAGCGGTGGCTCCATGAACCGCGTGAACGGAAGATTTCCCCATCCCATCACCATCACATCGTCGGGGATGCGGATATTGCGCTCGCGCAGCGCGCGGTACAGGCCGAGGGCGTAATAATCGTCCCCGACGACGAAGGCATCGGGGCGCCGGCCACGATCCAGCAAGTCGGCGGCGACGCGATAGGCATCGTCGGCATGCCACGATTGGGAAACGCGAAACGAGCGGGCAGGGGGGATGAGCGCGAGATTGTATCGCGGGTCGAATGTCAGCCCGTGCCGCTCGAGCGAGTGCCGGAATCCCTCGGTCCGAAGCCGGATGGTCGAAAAGGGCATGTCTTCATCGAGCAGCACGACGTCCTTCGCGCCCCTGGCCAGAACGGCGTCGGTCGTGAGCTGGATGCCCGCGTCATTGTCGGTAGAGTAAAAATCGACTCCCAGTTCGGGGAGTTCGCGGCTGACGAGGACGAGCGGAATGCCCGCCTTGATCACCGGCGTCCATGCGGTGGAGCGTTCCTGCACCGGCGCCGCGATGAGGCCGTCCAATCCGGATCGCAATGCCCGGTCAATGGCGTCGCGCTCGCGTTCCGCCGATTCATAGGAAAGGAGCAGCAGGACGGTATAGCCGGCATGTTGCGCCTGCAGTTCGACCTCGCTGACCAGATCGGAGAAGAAGGGGTTCGAGATGTTGCTGACGATCACGCCGATCGTCTTGCGCGAGCCGAGAACGAGCGACCGGGCGTGGACATTGGGAACATAGCCGAGGCGTTCGGCCTCTGCCTTGATCAAGGCGCGGGTCGTCGCGCTGACTCCCGGCCTGTCGTTCAATGCGCGTGATATCGTATTCGCCGTCAGCCCCACGACCTTCGCGAGATCCTGAAGAGTAGGCTGACGCCGCCCCCTGCCTACTTCCGTCATGCACGCACCTCCTTGAATGATAAGTCTAGCGCCCATCGCGGCACGCAGGATAAACATTATCGTTATCTCATAATTCGATTTTCGGCAATTTTCGTGGCTGGATACCAATCGGCAGATTTTTAATTATATTCTCATATATCATAGCGATAAAAGCACCGTTGACTAGCGTATGGGCCTGTGGCAGGGTTACATTATCGATATTCATTAGCTTTGCAGAGAGTGATTCCGGCCACGGCTTCAAGGCAGCCGGACGCCTCCCCCGTTCCACCACCCAAACTGGCCAGTAGAAGAAGTATGTCCGCGATATTCAAACAAAATGCGTCGATCAGCGTGCCGGGCAGTGAGGTGCCCGTCGGTGGCAGCTATGACGTCGTCGTCTGTGGCGGCGGCCCCGCCGGGCTGATCGCGGCCGTGGCGGCGGCCCGCAACGGCGCCAATACGCTGCTGATCGAACGCTATGGCTTCGTCGGCGGCATGTCGACGAGCGCGCTGGTGACGCCGATCAGCGAATTCCGTCATTTCGGCAAGCAGCATATCGGCGGAATTCCGTTCGAGCTCCTCCGGAAAGCCGCTGAGCTCGGCGGCGCGAACGTCACGCTCGAAAGCGGCAATTTCCCCGTCAACGACGAGATACTGAAACTCGCCGCGCAGCGCCTGTTGCTCGAAAGCGGTGTGACGTTGCTCTATCATAGCTGGTTTTCGGACTGCGTCGTCGAGGGCGACCGCGTCACCCATGTCATCGTGCAGAACAAGGCGGGCCGCGTCGCCTATGAGGCGGAGGTGTTCGTCGATTGCACCGGTGACGCCGATCTCGTGCGCGCGGCAGGCCTTCCGACCACGAAGGGCGACGTCCTGCAGCCGGCGACCTTGTGGTTCCAGTTGGGCGGCGTCGACACCGACGCGCTCGATTATCTGTTCCGCGACGCCGTCGACGGAATGCTGCCGGTGTCGGAGGTGATCCGCAACCGGCTGCTCGAACTCAACGAGGGGGGCGAGATTCCGATTTTCGGCGGCCCGTGGATCAACAAATTCTTCCACGACGGCATGGTGAGCATCAACGTGCTTCGCGAGGCGACCGACGCCAGCGATCCCGAATGGTTCACCAGGACCGAATGCAGCCTGCGCGAGAATCTCCAGCTCATCATCGAAATCCTGCGCCGCGAGTTCCCCGAATTTCGCGACTGCTGGCTGGCGAAATCGGGCATCCAGACGGGGGTGCGCGAATCCTATCACATCGTCGGCCTCTACGAGCTGAAACACGACGACATCCTGTTTCCCAAGGCCTTTCCCGACACGATCGCAAAGGGCGCGCACGTCATCGACATCCACGCGAGCGACAGCAACGATCAGAACGGCCTCGTCATCCCGCGGCAGGAATATAATGTTCCCTTCCGCTGCCTGGTGCCGCGCGGCAGCGTCAACCTCGTCACGGCGGGCCGCTGTCTGAGCGCGGACGGTCCGGGCTTCGGTTCGGTGCGCGTGATGGCGACCTGCATGGCGATGGGCCAGGGCGCGGGAACGGCCGCCGCGCTGAGCGTCACGCACGGGTACAGCATGTCGGCGATGAATTTCGAGCATCTGCGCGAAACGCTGATCGCACAGGGCGCGGTGATCGATTTCGACAATGTCGTCGATCCCCAGGCCCCGATCGAACTGACCACCTATCCCGCGGTCAGCGCTGCCCGGTGATTGTGGCACGGCTTCCCGAAAGAAGATGAGATGAGCGTCGCTCAGCCCCGATATGATCGCGGACGACTGACGCCGGGCATCGTGCATATCGGCCTCGGCAATTTCCACCGGGCCCATATGGCGACCTATCTCGACGATCTGTTCGCGCTGGGCGAGGATCATGACTGGGCGATCCTCGGCGCGGGGGTGCGTCCCGCCGATGCCCGGATGCGCGAGGCGCTTGCGGCGCAGGACTGGTTGTCGACGGTCATCGAGCTCGACCCTCAGGGCAAGCGCGCGCGCCGCGTCGGCGCCATGATCGGCTTCGTCGAGGTCGATCCCGCGAACGGCCCGCTGATCGCGGCGATGCGCCGGCCGGAAATCCGCATCGTTTCGCTGACCGTCACCGAAGGCGGCTATTTCATCGATCCCGCGACCGGGCGCTTCGATCCGGCGGCGCCCGAGATCGCCGCCGACGCTGCGGCGCCCGACCGCCCGGCGACCGCCTTCGGGGCGATCGTCGCGGCGCTCGCGGCCCGCCGCGCCGCCGGTGTCGCGCCCTTCACGCTGCTGTCGTGCGACAATCTGCCCGGCAACGGCGATGTCGCACGCGCCGCGGTGGTCGGGCTGGCCCGCCTGTCCGATCCCGGCCTCGCCGACTGGATCGACACCCACGTCGCCTTTCCGAACGCCATGGTCGACCGCATCGCGCCGGCGACCGGCCCGCGCGAGCGCGCGATGGCGGCGGCGTTCGGCCTTGACGATCCGGTGCCGGTGACGTGCGAGCCGTTCCGGCAATGGGTGATCGAAGACCGCTTCCCGGCCGGCCGGCCGGCTCTCGAAAAGGTCGGCGCCATCTTCACGCCGCGCGTGCACGACTTCGAGACGATGAAGATCCGCATCCTCAATGGCGGCCATGCCGCCATCGGCTATCCGGCGGAGCTGCTGGGGATCGAGCATGTCCACGAAGCGATGGCCGATGGCAGGATCGCGGCCTTCCTCGACAAGATCGAAACCGACGAGATCGTACCGATCGTCCCCCCGGTTCCGGGCCACGATCTGCACGACTACAAACAGCTCATTCTGCGGCGCTTCGCGAACCCCGAGATCGCCGACACCGCGCGCCGCCTGTGCTTCGACGGATCGAACCGCCAGCCGAAATTCATCATCCCGTCGATCCGGGACAATATCGCCAGAGGCGTGATGCCGGCGGGGCTGATCCTCGCCAGCGCCTTGTGGTGCCGCTATTGCGAGGGCACCGACTCCCGGGGCCGCACGACCCCTCCGAACGATCCCGATTGGGACATGTTGACGGCGACCGCGCGCGCGGCGAAGCAGGATCCCGCCCGATGGATCGGAATGCGCGCGATCTACGGCGACCTTTCGGACGATCCCGCGTTCGTCGCCGCGTTCGAACAGGCGCTGCATCTCGTCTGGAACGAAGGGGTCGGCGCGGCGCTGGCGCGCTATACGGAAGGCTGACCGATGCGACCTGCGCTCGCAGACATCGACGAGAGCCGGACGCCGCCGAACACGTCCGCCGACATGAGCAGAGCGAGGCTTGCCTTATGACCGAATATCCGCCCAGCCGCCGCACCCTGCTTCGCGCCGGGGGCCATGCCATGCTGTTCGCCGCGCTGGCGCGGACGCCCGCGTTTGCCGCGCCGCAATTTCTCGACGACCCGTTTACGCTCGGCGTCGCCTCGGGCGATCCGGCGCCCGATGGCTTCGTCCTCTGGACCCGCCTCGCGCCGAAACCGCTCGAACCCCATGGCGGCATGCCGGCCGAGGCCGTGCCGGTGAGCTGGGACGTCGCCGAGGACGAAGCCTTCCACCGGATCGTGCGGACCGGCACCGCGCTGGCGCGGCCCGAACTCGCGCATTCGGTTCATGTCGAGGTCGAGGGCCTCGGCAGCCATCGCCGCTACTGGTATCGCTTCGTCGCGGGCGGAATCCCCAGCGACACCGGCACCGTCCGCACGGCGCCCGCCGCCGGAGCGGCGCTCGACCGGTTGCGGATCGCGGTCGCCGGATGCCAGCATTACGAACGCGGGCTCTTCACGGCATGGCGCCATATCAGCGAGGAACCCGACCTCGATCTCGTCTATCATTACGGCGACTATATCTATGAGGGGAAACCCGCGAGCCCGGCGGCGGCGGCCAAGGCGCCCCTCGTGCGCCACCACAACAGCGACAAGATCTACAGTCTCGACGATTATCGGCAGCGTTACGCGCTCTACAAGGTCGATCCCGATCTGAAGGCCGCCCACGCCGCCGCGGCGTTCGTGTCGACCTTCGACGATCACGAGGTGGAGAATAATTGGGCCGGCGATCTCGACGACGGCAGCACGCCCCGCGAAGTCTTTCTGCTCCGCCGCGCCGCCGCGATGCAGGCGTGGTACGAGCATATGCCCGTGCGAAGGAGCCAGTTTCCGCACTGGGGATCGCCGCTGACGTATCGGCGGCTCGATTTCGGCCGCCTGATGCGCCTTCACGTCCTCGACAAGCGCAGCTACCGCAGCATCCGCCTTTGCGAAAAGCCCGGAAACGGCAATTGCGTCGATACGCGCGACAAGCCCGACACGATGCTGGGCGATGCGCAGGAACGCTGGCTGGGCAAGGGCCTGACCCCCGATTTCGCCTGGAACCTGCTGGGACTCGGCGGCCTCGTCATGCCGTTCGACCGGTCGGCGCAGAAAATTCCCTCGAACGGCTACGACAATTGGACGGGCTATCCCGATGCACGCGCGCGGCTGGTCAGGATGATCCAGAAACGCGGCAAGAATGTCGTGATCGCCGGGGGCGACAGCCATATGTTCTTTATCGGCAATTTGCCGTCGCGTCGCGGGGACCTCGAAAGCCCGCCCGTCGCGCCCGAGTTCCACGGAACGTCGGTCAGCTCGATCAGCACCAACGGGCTTCCCATCGGCCCCGATCCGCGCGCGGCGACCAACCCGCATATCTCGATGATCCACGACCAGCGCGGCTATCTGTTGTTCGACGTCAAGCCAGAGGTCTGGCACACCGATCTGCGCGTCGTCGACCAGGTGTTCACCCCCGGCGGCCGCATCGACAAGCTGGCGCGCTACGTCGTGGAGCCCGGCAGGCCGCAAGCGGTCCGGGCCTGATCGCCGCGCAGGGCGGATCGCATTTTTCCTCACCACTGGCTCGGAAGCTCCCATGACATATTCTCCATCCATCGCCGGGCTCGAACTGGGCGGCACCAAATGCGTCGCCATTCTGGGCACCGGGCCCGACGATGTTCGCGCCCGCGAAACCGTGCCGACCACCGATCCCGCGACGACCTTGGCGGCGCTGGAAAAGATCCTCGACGGCTGGCGCTTCGATGCGCTCGGCATCGCCGCCTTCGGTCCGCTCGATCTCGATCCGCGCAGCCCCGATTATGGGTCCGTCAGCGCCACCCCCAAGCCCGGCTGGAGCGGGACCGATCTCACGCGCCGGCTCGCCGCGCGTTACGGCAAGCCGCTGGCCATCCAGACCGACGTGGTCGGCGCCGCGCTTGCCGAGCAGCGCTGGGGCGCGGCGCGGGGATTATCGAGCCATTGCTATATCACCGTCGGCACCGGCGTCGGCGTCGGGCTGATCGCGGGCGACCGGCCGGTGCAGGGCGTGGCGCATGGCGAGGCGGGGCATATGCGCGTGCGCCGGGCGCCCGGCGACGATTTTGCCGGCGCGTGCCCCTTCCACGGCGATTGCGTCGAGGGGCTGATCTCGGGACCGGCGCTCGCCAGGCGGTTCTGCCGGCCGCCGCGAGAGCTTCCGGACGGGGGCGATGAATGGGATTTATTTGTCCACGATCTCGCCGGGCTGCTGCATAATCTGGTCGTCACCGCGGCGCCCGAGCGGATCGCGATCGGCGGCGGCGTGATGGCCCCACGCGAACGGCTGTTTCCCAAGCTGCGCGCGGCACTCGCCGCGAGCATCGCCGCCTATGGATCGCTCGCCCCCTATGCCGAGCAACTCGACAGCCGCCTCGGCCCGCCTGGATTGGGGACGATGGCCGGTCCCTTGGGCGCGCTTGCAGTGGGCCTCGACGCTTTGGACAAAGCGGGCGGATAAGCAGGCGCGACGACGGGCCGAATGCTCGGTTGGAAACCCGTTTGACATTCTCTGGTCGTTTGCGGGCGGGTGCGTCAGAGAACCAATCCATGATGAGATCGGCGATCCCATGGATCATCGCCATTCCGATGATGGTGTCGCCGGCGCAACTCCATGCAAAGGAAAAGGACGGAATCGGGACCTCTCCGTCCCCGGCCTCCTATCCGGGGACATTGGGCCGTCGCGCGACTCCCTCGCGCGACAGCCTCCTTTTATCCAGAGTCGAAACCATAGGTTTCGAGGGGTGAGCCAACCCGATGCCAAGGTCCCGCTTCCCGAACGCGCGCGAGTTCCACTCAGCGCCGGCCTGGAAAGAGCGGGATGTCGATCTGGTCGAACATGCCGCCGTATCCGAGGGCGATGGGCATATCCCATTCGAGCATGCCATAGGGGTGACCGGCGTCGAATGCGCTCTCGGTATCGAGAGCGGCCAATGTCTTCTCGTCGAGGCGGATGGCCGTCGCGGCGAGGTTCTCGCTTAGCTGTTCGGGGTTTGTCGCACCGACGATGGGAATAACGCCGCGCGACATCATCCAGGCAAGTGCGACCTGACCCGAGGTCGCGCCCAGGCTGTCCGCAATCGCGTCGAGGGCCCCGGCGATCCGGCGGTTACGCTCGTCGAGCGGCTGCAACTGCATCGAATCCATCCGTTTGGTGCCATTTCCGGATCCGCCGCGTGTATATTTCCCGGTGAGGATCCCGCCCGCCAGCGGCGACCACGCCATGACACCGATATTGTGCGCGCGAGAGAGAGGAAGATGCTCGCGCTCGATCGAGCGCTGGACGAGGCTATATTCCAGTTGCATGGCCGTGATGGGGACGAGACCGCGCAGGTCGGCGAAGGTCTGCGCGCGCGATACCACCCAGGCGGGCACGTCTGATAGTCCGACATAAGGATCTTGCCCGCGCTCACCGCATCGTCGAGCGCACGCTGCACCTCTTCGACAGGGGTCGTGAAATCCCACCAATGGACGAAATAAAGGTCGATATAGTCGATACCGAGACGCTGCAGGCTCGTGTCGAGCGAACGCATCAGGCTCTTGCGATGCACGCCGGCGGCGTTGGGGTCGCCCGCGCCCGGCACCGCATTGGCATATTTGGTCGCGACGACGAAGCGGTCGCGGTCCGGGGCGATCGGGCGGCCGACGATCTTCTCACTCTCGCCGCTCGTATACATGTTGGCAGTATCGATGAAATTGCCGCCGGCCTCGACATAGGCGTCGAATACCGCGCGGCATTCCTGCTCTGGGCGCGACCAGTCTGCGCCCGGTCCAAAGGTCATCGTCCCGAGCGCGAGCTGCGAAACGCGCAGGCCGCTCCGGCCGAGCAGTTGGTAGCGCATCAGCGCGCTTCGCCCAGCCCGGGATTATTGCGCCACGCTTCGTCGGGGAAGGGGATCACGCCGAGTTGCATCGCGAACTCGCGGAAATTCCAGTGCGTGCGGCAGCGAACGATCTTTCCGTTCCGGTAGAATTGCGTTGTGGTGCCGCGCGTATAGGTCGTCTTTCCCGCGGCGGGGATGCCGAAGAAATCCTCATTGTGCGTGGCCTTCCATATCCACTGCATATAGCCCCATTCGTCATATTCGAAGTCCGAACCGAGGAAAATGTTGTCGGCATAGCGACTGTAGATCTCATCGCTGAACTCGGGCGTCGTGCCGCCCTTGCGGACTTGCGCATGTTGCGGCGTGCAGCGGTCGCCATCATAGCTGAGCACTTCGAACTTATGGACGCCGAATGGCGAATCCGGCCCCGAATTGTTGAACACGACGAAGGCTTTGTAGAGATCTTCCTTGGTCGTGATCGTCTGCATGAACTCAATGTCTTCCCAGACGAAATCGTCGGCATAATAGCCGAGCACTTCTTCGGCGCCCATGTCGAAGAAGGCGGTCACCCAGTCCTGCGCGCTGTTGAAATCCTTCGGTCGCGGACGGTGCGACACGTCGGCCGCGCCGGTCGACATGGTTGGCGCGCGAAGGTCGCGCAGGATGCGCTGCTGGTCGGGGGTCAGATGCTCGTCGGTGACGTGAGCGGCATACAGGAAATGCATGAGTTCCTCTCCTCGTGGGTATCGCGGGCGCTTCGCCCATCATGATAGAAGAAGAGGGTAAGGAGAGGCGAGGCATTTACCACGGCAAAAGGGGTCACCCCGGGGCCGATCGTGCCATCTTGCAAGTCTTTGGCACTTTCTGCCTTGTCGTGGCACGGCAGGCCCTTGGCACCGCGCTGCGGCGCCATAGGCTGGGTCGCAACGAAATGGGCACCGCACGTTGGCGACGGACGGCCTTGAATGGAGAGACATATGACCGAAGCAGCGTTGAGCCGGCCCGATTCGCAGGACGGCCGCGAGCGCGTCTACGATCCGCTCGACCCGGTCGTGAAGCACGAGCCCTATCCCTATTATGCCAAGCTGCGCCGCGACGATCCTGTGACATGGCTGCCGTCGCTTCAGGCGTTCGGCGTCGCGCGCTACGATGATGTCGATGCCTTGCTCAAGAACAGCAAGCTCTACAGCTCGTCGATGTTCTGGCCGGCGCTGCTTGGCGAATATGATCCGGTTCCCGAGGTGCCGCCGATGATCTCGATGGACCCGCCGGGCCATGTCCATCTGCGCAAGCTCGCGAACAAGGCTTTTGTCCCCTCGAAGATCAAGATACTCGTCGACCGCACGTACGAGGTCGCGAACCAGCTCATCGACGATATTATCGCCCGTCACGGGACGGAGGGCGAATTCGACTGGGCGACCGACTTCTGCGCTCTCTACCCGGTGACCGTGATCGCGCAGGTTCTCGGGGTTCCGACCGAGCGGCGGGCCGAATTCAAAATATGGGTCGACAATATTCTCGCGGCAGCAAATCGCGCCGCCTATGGCCCCGAGCGCCTTGCCGAGATCCAGGACAGTTCGAACAAGATCCGCGCCTTTTTCGAGGAACTCTACGACGAACGCGCTGCCAATCTTCAAGATGACCTCATCTCCGATTTCATCCAGGCCGAGATCGACGGCGAGACGATGTCGCGAATCGAAGTGATCCAGATGTCGATCCTCCTGCTGATCGGCGGCGTCGAGACCACGACCAACCTACTCGGCACGACCTTGGTCGAACTGAAGCGGCATCCCGACGTCTATGTGTCAAACGGCGTTCAAAAGGGACCCCCGATCGGCGTCGAAGAGGGATCCCCTTTTTGGATATGATGTTGGTTTGTTGAAGATGGCCTTGCGCTG
>NZ_JACIJH010000026.1 GCF_014199295.1 Sphingopyxis panaciterrulae | reverse complement strand
TCGCCAGCTCCGCATAGCCCACGCTCTGCATCCCGCCCTGCACGATCGGATGCTCAATCCCCAGCATCTCCGTTATCCGCGTCCTCAAGACCATGCGCTGTCCTTCCCTTGTCCGATCCTGCCCTTACGGCATCGCTGACTTCACCCTTGAATTAACTTGACGCTTACGTCAACGTCGGGTTGAGAGGCAAAATAGTTAGATATCGAAGGGAATCAGAAATGACGGCGAACTCAGGCATATCCGACCAGGCGCTGGCGATCGCCGCGAAGGTCGAGGCCTTCGTCCGCAAGACGGTGATTCCCTATGAAAAGGATCCGCGCCGCGACCATCATGGCGCGCCAACCGACGAGCTGGTCATGGAGATGCGCGAACATGCCCGCGCCGCGGGGGTGCTGACGCCGCACATCCTGTCCGACGGCAGCCACCTCAATCAGCGCGAGACCGCGGTCGTCCTCATCAGCAGCGGCCTGTCGCCGCTCGGCCCGCTCGCCTGCAACACCATGGCCCCCGACGAGGGCAATATGTATCTGCTCGGCAAGGAGGGAAGCCCCGAACTCAAGGATCGTTTCCTGAAGCCGATGGTCGAAGGCCGTGTCCGCTCTGCCTTTTTCATGACCGAGCCCGCCGACGAAGGCGGCGCGGGTTCCGACCCGTCGATGATGCAGACGACATGCCGTCCCGACGGCAATCATTGGGTCATCAACGGCCGCAAGACCTTCATCACCGGCGCACAGGGTGCGCGCGTCGGCATCGTCATGGCGAAGGCCGAAGAAGGTGCGTGCATGTTCCTCGTCGATCTGCCAGACCCCGCGATCCGCATCGACCATGTGCCGAACACGATCGACAGTTCGATGCCCGGCGGCCATGCGACGCTGACCATCGACAATCTGCGCGTCCCCGCCGACCAGATGCTCGGGCAGGCGGGCGAAGGCTTTCGCTATGCACAGGTGCGCCTCTCCCCTGCCCGCCTGTCGCACTGCATGCGCTGGCTCGGCGCCTGCATCCGCGCCAACGAGATCGCGACCGACTATGCGAACCGCCGCCACGCCTTCGGCAAGCCGCTGGTCGATCACGAGGGCGTCGGCTTCATGCTCGCCGAGAATCTGATCGACCTGAAGCAGGCCGAACTGATGATCGACTGGTGCGCGGGCGTGCTCGATACGGGCTCGCTCGGCACCGCCGAAAGCTCGATGGCGAAGGTCGCGGTGTCGGAGGCGCTGATGCGCATCGCCGACCGCTGCGTGCAGGTGATGGGCGGCACCGGCGTCACCGACACGACGATCGTCGAGCAGGTGTTCCGCGAAGTCCGCGCCTTCCGCATCTACGACGGCCCGACCGAGGTCCATAAATGGAGCCTCGCCAAGAAGATCAAGCGCGACTGGAAGGCCGCGCGGGACTGAACCGAAAAGCGCTTCCCCCGATCCGTAGCGTCAAATCCACTTGACGTTTACGTTAACGTCGGGATGATGGCCGAAATCATCGAGGATGAGGAATCGGCCGATGTCGATCTTGTACGACGAAGAGCAACAGGCGATCGCGACCGAATCGCGCCGCGTGCTCGAAGCGCGGGTGAACAAGGACGAACTCCTGCCGCTGCTCGAGGCGACCGGTGCATATCACCAGGGTTTCTGGGCGACGGCGAAGGAACAGGGCTGGACCGCCCTCGCGCTGCCCGAAGCGCATGGCGGCCTCGCGCTCGGCCTCGTCGAGCTCGGCCTGATCGCGCATCAGGCGGGACGGACGCTGAGCGGCGCGCCGTTCCTGACCTCGAACTTCGGCGTCGCCAAGGCGGTCGCGCTCTACGGCAGCGACGCGCAGCAGACGCGCTGGCTGCCCGGCCTCGCGAGCGGCGAGACGATCGGCGCGATTGCGTTCTCAGACGGTGCCGATGCCCTGCCCGCGCACCCCGGCGCGACGCTGGCCGGCGGTCGTCTCTCGGGCACGCGGGGCGGCGTGACCGGCGGCCTCGCCGCCGACGTCGCAGTCGTGCTAGCGCAGGAAAATGGGGCACCGGCGCTGGCCCTGGTCGACCTTTCGGGGATCGAACGCATCCCCGTGCAAAGCTTCGACAACAGCCGCTGCATCGCCGATCTGCGGTTCGACGGAGCGCCCGCCGAACTCTTGATCGCGGGCGAAGCCGCGTACGAAGCCGCGCTTCATATCCTCGCGCTTCAGGCCGTCGTCACCGCGCACGAACAGACCGGCGGCGCCGAGGCCCTGATGGAGATCGCGCGCGACTATGCGGTGACGCGCAAGGCGTTCGGCCAGCCGATCGGCGCTTTCCAGTCGATCAAGCACCGCATTGCCGAGCTTTACGGGCTGGTCGAACTGGCGCGCGCCAACTGCATCCACGCCGCCGCGCGCGAGGGGCAGGACGATTTCATCACGGCCGCCGCCGCCGCGCGCCTTTCAGCCACCGAAGCCTATGACGCCGCCGCACGCGACTGCGTGCAGATTCACGGCGGCATCGGGGTGACGTGGGAGATCGGACTCCACCTCCACATGCGCCGCGCGCGCAGCCTCGCGGTCGAACAGGGCAACCTCTTTTTCTGGGAGGATGTTCTCGTCGACCGGCTGGCAGGAGAAGCGGCATGAGCGATCTCGAAGCCTGGCGTGCCAGGGCCGCGGCCTGGTGCGAATCGATGGTGCCGACCTTCGGCAAGTCGGCACGCAAGGGGCTGGGCGTCGAGGAGGACCTCGCGCTCGGCCGCCGCTATCAGAAGGCGAAGTTCGACGCGGGCTTCGCCGGCATCAACTGGCCCAAGGAACTCGGCGGCCAGGGACTCGGCCATCTCGAAAAGATCGCCTTCGAGGGCGAGGAGATGAAGCACGGCTTCCCTAACGTCTATTTCGGCATCTCGCTCGGCATGCCGGTGCCGGTGCTCATGCAGTTCGGGAGCGACCGCGATTTCGTGAAGGAACGCGTGCTGAAGGCCTTGCAGGGCGAGGAAATCTGGTGCCAGCTCTTTTCCGAACCCTCGGGCGGCACCGATCTCGCCGGCCTCCGCACCCGCGCCGAGACCGACGGCAACGGCTGGAAGATCAACGGGCAAAAGGTGTGGACGAGCTGGGCGCAATATAGCGACTATGGCGTCATCGTCGTGCGGACCGATCCGACCGTGCCCAAGCACAAGGGGCTGACCTATTTTTGGGTCGACATGAAGGCGCCGGGCGTCACCGTGCGTCCGATCAAGCTCGCGGGCGGCGACAGCCATGTCAACGAGGTGTTCTTCGACGATGTGAAGATCGGCGACGACCATCGCATGTCGCCGGTGGGCGGCGGTTTCGCGGTCGCCATGGCGACCTTGATGATCGAGCGCTATGTCGCCACCGACAGCGCCGGTTTCGGGCCGCACCTCGACCTGTTCGTCGCGCTCGCGAAAGACCTGCGGCTGAACGGCCGCCCGGCGATCGAGGATGGCCGCATCCGTCAGCAGATCGCGCGCAATTATGCGATGCGCGCCGGACTCGATTCGATCAATGTCCGGGCGAGACTGATGATGGAGGCCGGCATGACGCCGGGTCCTGAAGGGTCGCTCAACAAGCTCGTCGCGGTACGCTCGCGCCAGAAGCTGTCCGAACTGGCCATCGACCTGCAGGGCGCGGGCGGCTTCCATTTCGACGAGCACGCCTCGCAGAAGGAGGATTGGGCGTCGAGCTGGATCAACGCCCCGACGGGCCGCATCGCCGGTGGGTCCGACGAGACGCTGCTCAACACCATCGCCGAGCGCATCCTCGGCCTGCCGCAGGATCATCGCCCCGACAAGGGCATCCCCTTCAACCAGATTCCAGCCTGAGGAGCCTCCCCATGAAACTCGATTCCTCCACCGCGGCCGTCGTCACAGGCGGCGCGTCGGGTCTCGGCCGCGCAACCGCCGAGGCGCTCGCCGCCGCGGGCGTCAAGGTCGCCATCTTCGACATCAACGATGCGCTCGGCGAAGAAGTCGCCCAATCGATCGGCGGCCTGTTCGTCCATGTTGATATTACCGACGAGCAGTCGGTTCTCGACGGTTTCGCCAAAGCGCGTGCCGCGCACGGGCAGGAGCGGATCGCCGTTCACTGCGCGATGACCTCGCGGCGCGGCAAGACGCTCGCCTTCGACAAGGAGACCGGCCAATACCGCCGCACCCCGACCGCGGACTATGAATATGGCGTCGCGGGCATATTGACCGCGAGCTATCGCATCGGATCGATCGCCGCCGAGGGCATGGCGACCTTGCCCGAACTGGAGGACGGCGAGCGCGGCGCGATCGTCTTCACCGCCTCGGTCGCGGCGCAGGACGCGCAGATCGGCCAGGTCATCTACGGCTCGGCCAAGGCGGGCGTGAACGGGCTCGTGCTGCCGATGGCGCGCGACCTGATGGACCTCGGCATCCGCGTCAATTCGATCATGCCCGGCGTGTTCGGCACGCCGCTGCTCGGCAACATGAACCCGAAGGTCAAGGAAAGCCTGGAGGCATCGGTCCCCTTCCCCAAGCGGCTCGGCAAGGCAGAGGAATATGCTAGCCTTGCGATGGAGATGGTCCGCAACACCTATTTCAACGGCCAGGCCGTCCGCCTCGACGGCGCGATCCGCATGGCTCCCCGTTAAATCTCTCTCTCCGAACGAAGGAATAGCATCATGGCCGAAGCCTATATCATCGATACCGTCCGCACGCCGCGCGGGATCGGCAAGCCCGGCAAGGGTGCGCTGTCGCATCTTCACCCGCAGCATCTTGCCGCGACCGTGCTCGCCGCGATCCGCGACCGCAACAACCTCGATACCGCGAGTGTCGACGACATCGTCTGGTCGACGTCGAGCCAACTCGGCAAGCAGGGCGGCGACCTCGGCCGCATGGCGGCGCTGTCGGCGGGCTTCGACACCAAGGCATCGGGCACGACGCTCGACCGCTTCTGCGGCGGCGGTATCAGCGCGGTCAATTTTGCCGCCGCGAGCGTGATGAGCGGCATGGAGGATTGCGTCATCGCCGGGGGCACCGAGATGATGAGCTATACGACCGCCTATGCCGCCGAGCAGGCCAACGCCGGCCTGCCCCCGCGTCTGATGGGCTCGGGGCACGAGGCGCTCGACGCGTTGCATCCGCAATCGAACCAGGGCGTGTGCGGCGACGCCATCGCCACGATGGAAGGGATCAGCCGCGAAGCGCTCGACGCGCTCGCGCTGGTCAGCCAGCAGCGCGCCGACCGCGCGATCAAGGAAGGCCGTTTCGACAAGTCGCTGGTGCCGGTGCTCAACCCCGACGGCAGCGTCGCGCTCGACCATGAAGAGTTTCCGCGCCCCGAAACCACCGCCGAAGGCCTCGCCGCGTTGAAACCCAGCTTCGCCGCACTGGCTGATTTCGACATGGGTGACGGTTTCACCTTCAGGAAGCAGATCAACCGCCGCTACCCCGACCTCGAAATCCAGCATTTCCATCATGCCGGAAATTCGTCTGGCGTCGTCGACGGCGCCGCGGCGGTGCTGCTGACGTCAAAGGATTATGCCGACAGGCACGGCCTCAGACCGCGGGGGCGCATCGTCGCCTATGCCAATATCGGCGACGATCCGACGCTGATGCTCAACGCCCCGGTTCCCGCGGCGAAGAAGGTGCTGGAAAAGGCCGGCCTGACCAAGGACGACATCGACGTCTGGGAAATCAACGAGGCCTTCTCGGTCGTCGCCGAGAAGTTCATCCGCGACCTCGATCTCGATCGCGAGAAGGTAAACATCAACGGCGGCGCGATGGCGCTCGGCCACCCGATCGGCGCCACAGGCTCGATCCTGATCGGCACCGCGCTCGACGAACTCGAACGCTCGGGCGGTCGCTACGGCCTCGTCACCATGTGCGCCGCGGGCGGCATGGCGCCCGCCATCGTCATCGAACGAATCTGACGTCGATCAGAAGGGTCCGCGGATCGCAATGGTCTTCGCGGGGCTGTAAAGATTGAGGAACATGGTCCGGCCGTCGGGCGCGAAACAGACGCCCGCCGGTTCGGTCTGGATACGGATGAAGGCGAAGGGATAGACTTCGCCGAAAGGAGTGACGCCGCGCAGATGGTTGGTGACGGTCGGCGTATATTGATCCTCGCACACGAAGAGGTGGCCGTTCGGCGCAACCGTCAGATTGTCGCCATAGCTGTAGTGCGCCGGGTCGGTCGATTCGAGGAACAGTTGCAATCGACCGGGTTCGCGCTGTTCGCGATCCTTTCCCTCGTGGCGCGACGGACGATAGCGCATGATCTGACCCTGCTGCGCCCGTCCTCCGGAGGTACAGGTGAAGTACAGCTCGTCCCGGCCCCAGTGGATGCCTTCGCCGCGCGCGAAGACCGCCGCGCCCTTCTTCGCGCCGCGTGCGCGCAGATCGTCGGCGGGGCTTTCGGGGTTATCGAGGTCGATCCATCGCGCAAAATGCCAGCTTCCCGCTGCCATCTTCTGTCCGGCCCAGTTGCGGCTGTCACGCAGCCACTTGTCATGAAAGGCGAGGACCTGGAGCCGGCCGCCCTTGCGCAGCGACCCCGGATCGTCGGGAAGGAAGCGATAGAAGAGGCTGTCGTCGCGGTCCTCGGTCATATAGACGATGCCGGTGCGCGGATCGATCGCGGCGGCTTCGTGATTGAAGCGTCCCATGGCCTTGAGCGGTTCGGCAGGGGCCAGCCCGTCCGCGTCGGCGGGAACGTCGAACACCCAGCCATGATCGCGCCCGACGCCCTCGGACGGTCCGTCGACATTTTCCTCGCAACTCAGCCAGCTGTTCCACGGCGTCACCCCGCCGGCACAGTTGCGGATCGTGCCGACGAGGCTCAGATATTGTTTCTCGACCGTCAGCGTGTCGGGGTCGAGCAGCAGCGTCGTCGTGCCACCGGGCAGCGCCGCATCGCCGATACGGTCGAATGCCTCCGCCGGCGCCGGCGTACCCGCCGCAAAGGGGCCGGTGGCGAGATGTTTCGGCTGGAGTTCATGGTTGCGGACCAGCGCGATCCTGCCACCATCGAGACGAAAACACCCCATGCCATCGGCGCGGTCGGGGACGCGATGGCCATCGTCCATCGCCTGCCCCAGTTCCGACACGACCTTGTAGGAAAAGCCCGGCGGCAGGTCGATCAGCCCCGCAGGATCGGATTGCAGCGGCCCATAGCCCGGATCGAGCGCCATCATGCCGGCGCGCGCCACGCGACTCTGCAGCGCAAGCCCGGCGACGGCGAAGGCCGTGGCGGCGAATTGGCGGCGGTCAAGCATGGATGCAGGCTCCCGTGGCAGGCGTCCGGGGCGCCTTAGGAAGCGAATGTGACAGAGCGGCTGCACCGCGGTGAAGGGGTGCGGCAGATGGAATTCGAAGGAGAGACGACAATGGCAGGACCGCTTTCGGGCATCAGGATCATCGAATTCGCCGGCATCGGCCCCGGCCCCTTTTGCGGCATGATGCTCGCCGACCATGGCGCCGAGGTCATCCGCATCGACCGCCCCGGCGGTTTCATGGACCCGCGCGATCCGCTGTCGCGCGGACGCACCTCGATCGCGCTCGACATGAAGAATCCCGACGCCGTCGCCACCGCGCGCGACCTGTGCAAGAGCGCCGACGGCATCATCGAAGGCTTCCGTCCCGGCGTGATGGAGCGGCTCGGGCTCGGTCCCGACGTGCTGCTCGCCGACAATCCGAAGCTCGTCTACGGTCGCATGACCGGCTGGGGACAGTTCGGCCCCTATGCGCAGGCGGCAGGGCACGACATCAATTATATCTCGCTGTCGGGCGTGCTCCACGGCATCGGCCGCGCGGGCGAGAAGCCGGTGCCGCCGGCCAATTATGTCGGCGATTTCGGTGGCGGGGGCATGATGCTGGCCTTCGGCATGGCGAGCGCGCTGCTCCACGCGGCAAAGACCGGCGAGGGTCAGGTGATCGACTGCGCGATGACCGACGGCTCGGCGCTGCTCGCCGGCATGACCTGGGGTTTCAAGGCAATGGGGCGGCTGAAGGACGAAGCGGGCGTCAACATGCTCGACGGCGGCGCCCATTTCTACGACAGCTACGCCTGCGCCGACGGCAAGTTCATCTCGATCGGATCGATCGAGCCGCAATTCTATGCGCTGCTGCGCGAAAAGACGGGGCTCGACCGCGACACCGCCTTCGACGCGCAGATGGACCCGGGGCAATGGGGGCCGCTCAAGGATCGGCTGGCCACATTGTTCGCAACGAAGACCCGCGACGAATGGTGCGCGATCATGGAGATGACCGACGTCTGCTTCGCGCCCGTCCTGTCGCTCGAAGAAGCGCCGAAGCACCCGCACAATGTCGAGCGCCAAACCTTCGTCGAGGTCGGCGGCGCGGTTCAGCCCGCCCCCGCACCCCGCTATTCGGCGACGCGCAACGACCCGCCGCGCGCCGCGCCGCAGGTCGGCGCGGATGCCGATGCGGTGCTCGCCGATATCGGCTATGATGCCGGGCGGATCGCGGCATTGCGGGATGGCGGCGCCGTTCGTTAGAGTCGGGATCGAAGAGGAGACGCAGGCGTGGGTGAATTTCTGAGTGTCGAGCGGCGCGGCAAGGTCGCAATCCTGACGATGAGCAAGCCCGAAAGCATGAACGCGATCGGCACGCACGCCGACTGCGACGACATCATCGACACGCTGCGCGCGCTCGGCGAGGATCGCGGGGTCAGCGCGATCGTCCTGACCGGCAGCGGCAAGGCGTTCAGCGCCGGCGGCAATCTGAAATCGATGCAGGATCGCCAGGGCATCGGCGTGCTCGACCAGCCCGATTCGACCCGCGCCAACTATCGCCGCGGCGTTCAGGCGGTAATCCGGGCGCTGATGGACTGCGAGATCCCGATGATCGCCGCGGTCAACGGTCATGCAATCGGCCTCGGCTGCGACCTCGCCTGCACCTGTGATATCCGCATCGCCGCCGAGAGCGCGAAGTTCGCGTGCAGCTTCATCAAGGTCGGCATCGTCCCCGGCGACGGCGGGGCGTGGCTGCTCCAGCGCGTGCTCGGCTATCCGCGCGCCGCCGAACTGTTCCTGACCGGCGACCGCTTCGACGCGCAGGCCGCCAAGGAATATGGCCTCGTCACCGAGGTCGTGCCCGACGCCGAACTGCTCGACCGCGCGCTCGCCATCGCCGAACGGATCGTCTGCAACCCGCCGCGCGCGCTGCGGCTCACCAAGCGCCTGCTCCGCGAGGCGCAGCACAGCCGGATGAGCGACATCCTCGAATTGAGCGCCGCCTATCAGGCGATCGTCCACGAAACCGCCGACAACCGCGAGGCGATCAATGCCTTCGTCGAAAAGCGCGCGCCGGTGTTCACGGGAGAATGACCATGCTCGCCGATCGCGTCCTGTCCCTGTCGGGCGTCCATAATTTCCGCGACTATGGCGGCTATGATGTCGAAGGCGGCGGACGGCTGCGCGACGGAGTCTTGTGGCGCTCGGCGCATCATGTCGAGGCTGACGACGACGATCTGGCGGCCATCGACGCGCTGGGAATCGAAACGGTCATCGATCTGCGCGGCGACGACGAGCGCGAAGCGCATCCGTGCCGCCGCAGCGAGAGTTTCGCGGGCCGGGTGCTGTTCGCGGGCGGAGTCACCGCGGGCCTTGCCCCGCATCTCCAGGCGGCGGGTGGCGCGATCGACGTCGAGACAGCGCGGGCACGGATGATCGACACCTATGCCGGCATGCCATACCGCCCGGCGCTGGTTGCGACGCTGCGCCTCTATCTGGCGGCACTTGCCGAATATGACACGCCGAGCCTCGTTCACTGCGTTGCGGGCAAGGACCGTACCGGCTTCGCGGTGGCGATCGTCCACCGGCTGCTCGGCGTGCACGAGGACGATCTGATGCACGACTATCTGCTGACCAACACCGCCGGAAGG
Source organism: Sphingopyxis panaciterrulae (assembly GCF_014199295.1). GTDB lineage: Bacteria > Pseudomonadota > Alphaproteobacteria > Sphingomonadales > Sphingomonadaceae > Sphingopyxis > Sphingopyxis panaciterrulae. The sequence goes on along the minus strand of NZ_JACIJH010000026.1, from coordinate 11,773 downwards.
ATCGATGAGCGGATCGCCCAGGGCGCGGCGCATATTCGCGACCGCTACGGCGCCGAGATCGGCGACGACGCGATCCGGGCGCTGATGTCGGTCAACCCCGCCTATCTCGACGCCGCGCTGGCAACCGTGCGCCGCGACCATGGCGACATCCCGGGCTATGCCGAAGCGGTGCTCAACTTCACGCCCGAGATGCGCGAAGCGATGATCGACCGGTTGGTGGTCTGAGCGGACGTCAGTCGGGCTCCCTAACCAGAACCCCACCCTTCACCACCGCCGCGACATGTTCGAGCCGCGTCACGTCGGTCAGCGGGTTGCCGTCGACTGCGATGATGTCGGCATAGCGGCCGACCGCGATCGAACCGACGTCGCCGGTCATGTCCAGCGCCTCGGCCCCGTTCAGCGTCGCGGTGCGGATCGCCTGGATCGGGGTCATGCCCCACTCGACCATCTTCGCGAACTGCCGCGCATTGTCGCCGTGCGGATAGACGCCCGCGTCGGTACCGAAGATCATCCGCACCCCCGCCTTCACCGCGCGCTGGAAAGTCTGGCGCTGGGCGAGACCGATCGCCTTTTCCTTGTCGAGGCTTTCCTGCTCGGTACCGTTCGCGGTACCGGTCGCGAGGATATAATCGTCGTTATAGATATCCATGTCGAACCAGGTCTTGTGTTGGATCGCGAGCTTGATCGCCTCGTCGCTCGCGAGGCTGCAATGTTCGATCGTGTCGATTCCGGCGAGGATCGCGGTGCGGATGCCCTCGTCGCCATGCGCGTGCGCCGCGACCTTGATCCCCAGCATGTGCGCCTCGTCGGCGATCGCCTTCATCTCCTCGAGCGTCAGTTGCTGCGCGCCGACGCTGTCGCCGAGCGAAAAGACGCCGCCGGTCGCGCAGATCTTGATGACGCGCGCGCCGAACTTGTGCAGCCAGCGCACCTTGCGGCGCGCTTCCTCGGGGCTGTCGACCACCGACGGCTCCTTGCGGTCCATCGACGGCGGCAGTCCGCCGCTGTCGCAATGCCCGCCGGTCGCGCCGATCGCCCAGCCCGCGGGGATGATGCGCGGTCCCGGAATATAGCCGCCCTCGATCGCCTGCTTGAGCCCGACATCCTCGAAATCGGCCGAGCCGACGTTGCGCACCGTGGTGAAGCCCGCGTCGAGCGTCGTCTTTGCATTGGCGACGCCGACGACGGTCCAGAAGCTGTCGGTGTAGCGAAGCGCCTGATAGCCGCCGACCTCGGCGAGCGAGGTCAGGTGGACATGCATGTCGATGAGTCCGGGAAGCAGAGTCCGCTCGCCGAGGTCGATATGCCTGACGTCGGCGCCCCAGCGCACCGTGCGCGCGTCGGCGATGTTCGTGATCCGCCCGTCGGGCCCGACGAAGATCGCGGGATAATCGACCGTCTTTCCGCTTGCGACGTCGAGCATGTGCGCGGCGGTGATCACGGTCTGGCCGGTCGCGGCGCCCTGCTGCGCCGCGGCGCCCGACGCCGCGAAGGACGCGGTCGCCGCAAGTACGATTCCTCGTAGAAAAATCCCGAACTTCACACGGAATCGCATGTCCGCCCTCCCCCTGTCGATGCCCGCTTCGCTGATGGCAAAAAGCGGCCTTGTAGGACAGCGGAAAAAGAGCCGGCGAGAGATGCCTTACCCCAAGCTCGTCATTGCGGGGGCCGCAGGCCCGTGGCAATCCAGAGCGGTGCACGGCCACTCTGGATTGCTTCGCTCCGCTCGCAATGACGGGGTTTTTTCCAGTAAGACGAGGACAAGACATCATGGACGACTGGAACCTTCCCTGGACCGGCGGCTGCCGCTGCGGCAAGCTGCGCTTCGAGATCAGCGCACCGCCGCTGATCACGATGGCGTGCCACTGCACCGGCTGCCAGAAGATGAGCGCGAGCGCCTATTCGCTGTCGATGGCGATCCCCGACGGCGGCTTTCGCGTGACCGAGGGCGAGCCGGTCATCGGCGGCCTCCACGATCCGCGCCTGCACCACAGGCATTGCGATCATTGCAAGAGCTGGGTGTTCACCGAGATCGAGCCCGGGATGGGCTTCACCAACGTCCGCCCCTCGATGCTCGACGACTTCGCCTGGTTCGAACCCTTCCTCGAAAGCTACACCAGCGAGGCGCTGCCCTGGGCGAAGACGGGCGCGAAGCACAGTTTCGCCGAATTTCCCGGCATGGACGATTACGGCCCGCTGGTCGCCGAGTTCGCCGAGAAGGGCCCACGGCCGGGACGTTGATGCGGCGGGCAGGCTGCGCCTAAGCCACGGCGTCGCCCGATAGGCCGGAGCTCCGATGTCCTTTCTCTCGCTCGGCCTCGTCGTCCTCGCCGCGCTGATCCACGCGACATGGAACCTGCTCGCAAAGCGCGCGGCGCACGCGGGGGTGGCGTTCGTCTTCGCTAATAATCTGATCGCGATGATCGCTTACGCACCATGGGTCGCGTGGGTCTTGCCGACTGAGGACATGGTGTGGAGCGGCGCCGCGGTCGGCTTCATCCTCCTCTCCGCGCTCGTCCACCTTGCCTACAGCCTGTGCCTGCAACGCGGCTATCAGGTCGCCGACCTTTCGGTCGTCTATCCGGTCGCGCGCGGGACCGGGCCGATGCTCGCGTCGGCCGGTGCCTTCCTGCTGCTGGGCGAGGATATCAGCGCGCCGGGGGTCGCGGGCCTGCTGCTCGTCGTCGCCGGCATCGCGCTGATCGCGACGCAGGGTCGCTTCGCGGCCTTTCGAACCGCCGAGGCGCATCGCGGCGTTCGCTGGGGCATGGGAACCGGCGCGCTGATCGCGACCTATACCGTCGTCGACGGCTGGGCAGTGAAGATGCTCGGCGTCGTTCCGGTGGTGCTCGACTGGCTGTCGAACGCGCTGCGCTTCTTTTTCCTGCTACCGGTGGTCCTGCGCGATCCCGAGGGGCACAGAGCGCGGATGCGCGGTCATTGGCGGCTCGCGATCGCAGTCGGGCTGCTCTCGCCCGCCTCCTATATTCTCGTGCTGACCGCGCTGAAAATGGGCGCACCGCTCCATGTCGTCGCGCCGACGCGCGAGATGTCGATGATGGCGGGCGCATTGTTCGGAATGATCTTCCTCGGCGAGGCGGTCGGGCGCTGGCGGCTCGCGGGCTGCGTGCTGCTGATCGTCGGCGTCGTCCTGCTCAGCGGCTGAGGCGCCGGTCGATCGTCGTCGCCGCAAGCGCGAAACCCGCACCGAGCATGATTCCGCCCAACACGTCGCTCGGCCAATGGACGCCGAGCATCACCCGCGACAGCGCGGTGAGCAGGATCGCCGCCGCCGCGCAACCCTCCGCGACGCGGCGCCACGGCGGCGGCGCGAGGAGCGCGAAGGCGAGCGCGACCGCGGTGACACTGGTCGCATGGCCGCTAGGGTAGGACCAGCTCGACACATGGTCGAGATGCGGGATCAGGTCGGGGCGCGGACGGTCGAAGAGATTTTTGAGCAGGCTCGACGCGAGATTGGCGGCAAGCGCCGTCGCGGCGAGCAAAAACGCGGGCCGGCGCCCGGCGCTGCGCCACAGCAGAACGGCCAGCAACAGGGCGAGCGTCCAGCGCGGCACGCCGCCGCCGAGCCAGCTCACACCCTGCATGAAGGCGATGAGCGCATTGCTATCCTCGCCCGCGCGCAAGGCGAGCAAGAGCGACAGCTTGGTATCAAAGCTCGACGCGCAGCCCCTGCTTATGCCGAAACCGAGCAAAAGCGTGGCGATGGTGACGAACACGGCGATGGCAATGCGTGTGCGGCAGGTGATGAGGTGGATTCTCCGGTCGGAATATGGGGTTCGCACAAAGACACGAAGCCACGAAGAAAAGAAACCCTGACCCGTTCGTGCTGAGCTTGTCGAAGCACTGTCCTTTCTTGTGACGTCAAAAGGGAGAACGGCCCTTCGACAAGCTCAGTGCGAACGGATTGAAAGAATCTTCGTGGCTTCGTGTCTTTGTGCGAACCGATATCTTCCACTTAACTGCGAATGACGCGCCTTCAGATATGCAGCGCGCGTCCGTAGGCGCCGAGCACTGCCTCGTGCATCGTCTCGCTGATCGTCGGGTGCGGATAGACGCTGTGCATGAAGTCTTCCTCGACCAGCTCAGCGGTCTTGCCGACAGTATAGCCCTGGATCATCTCGGTGACCTCGGCTCCGACCATGTGGGCGCCGAGCAGTTCGCCGGTCTTCGCATCGAACACCGTCTTCACGAAACCCTCGACCTCGCCCAAGGCAATCGCCTTGCCGTTGCCGATGAAGGGGAAATTGCCGACCTTGACCTCGTGCCCTGCTTCCTTCGCCTTCGCCTCGGTCAGGCCGACGCTGGCGATCTGCGGGTGGCAATAGGTGCAGCCGGGGATGTTGCGCACGTCCATCGGGTGCGGATGGACATCCTTGTTGCCGAGTTCCTGCGCGATCGCCTCGGCGGCGATCACGCCTTCATGGCTCGCCTTGTGCGCGAGCCACGGCGGCGCGGTGACGTCGCCGATCGCCCAGAGCCCCTTCACATTGGTGCGGCAATAGGGATCGGTGTCGATATGCCCCTTGGTCGTCTTCACGCCGAGCGTGTCGAGCCCGACGCCCTCGGTATTGGGGACGATGCCGATCGCGACGATCGCATGGCTGTAATCGCCCGCCTGGACCTTGCCGTCCTTGGTCTTGACCTTCGCCGACACGCCGGTCGCGGTCGCCTTCAGTTCCTCGACACCGGCTCCGGTCAGGATCGTCATGCCCTGTTTCTTCAGCGATTTTTCGAGGAAGCTCGACACGTCGGCATCCTCGACGGGCACGATGCGGTCGAGCATCTCGACCACCGTCACTTCGGCGCCCATGTCGTTGTAGAAGCTGGCGAATTCGATTCCGATCGCGCCCGATCCGATGACGAGCAGCTTCTTCGGCATTTCGGGCGGGGTCATCGCGTGACGATAGGTCCAGACGCGCTTGCCGTCGGCGGGCGCAAAGGGCAGGTCGCGCGCGCGCGCGCCGGTCGCGACGATGATATGCTTCGCGGTCAGCGTTTCGCTGCCCTTCTCGCCCTTCACTTCCAGCTTGCCGGGCGCAATGAGCTTGCCATCGCCCATATGCACCGCGATCTTGTTCTTCTTCATCAGGTGCGTGACGCCCTGGTTGAGCTGTTTCGCCACCCCGCGGCTGCGCTTCACCACCGCCTCCAGATCGGCGCTGATGCTCGCCGCGGCAAGGCCATAATCCTTGGCGTGCTGCATATAATGATAGATTTCGGCCGAGCGCAGCAGCGCCTTGGTCGGGATGCAGCCCCAGTTGAGGCAAATGCCGCCCAGATTCTCGCGCTCGACGATCGCCGTCTTGAGCCCGAGCTGCGCCGCACGGATGGCCGCGACATAGCCGCCAGGTCCCGAGCCGAGGACGATGAGGTCGTAGTTGGTGTCAGCCATGTTACGCCACCAGCCCCAGCGGGTTCTCCACGATCTGCTTGAACGCCTGCATCAGTTGGGCGCCGTCGGCGCCGTCGATCGCGCGGTGGTCGAAGCTGCCGGTCGCCGACATGATCGTGGCGATCGACACGGCGTCGTCGACGATCCACGGCCGCTTCTCGCCCGCGCCGATCGCCATGATCATGCCCTGCGGCGGGTTGATGACCGCGTCGAACTGGGTGATGCCGAACATGCCCATGTTGCTGATGCTCGCGGTGCCGCCCTGATATTCGTGCGGCTGGAGCTTGCCCTCCTTGGCGCGGCCCGCCAGCTCCTTCATCTCGGTCGAGATCTTGCTCACCGATTTCTCGTCGGCGCCGATGATGATCGGGGTGATCAGCCCCGCGGGGACCGACACGGCGACGCTGATGTCGGCACGGCTATAGCTGATGAGCTGGTCGCCGGCATAGCTGACGTTGCACTTGGGCACCTGGATCAGCGCCTTGGCCAGTGCCTTGATGAGCAGGTCGTTGACGCTGAGTTTGACGCCCTGCGGCTCGAGGGCCGCGTTGAGCTCGCCGCGCAGCTTGAGCAGCTTGTCGAGCTGGATGTCGACGGTCAGGTAGATGTGCGGGATCGTCTGCTTCGCCTCGGTCAAGCGGCGCGCGATCGTCTTGCGCATGTTGCTGAGCTTGTCGGCGGTGTGCGGGATGTCGGTCTCGAACGGCTGCGCCGGTGCCGGGGTTGTGGCAGGCGCGGCAGCGGTCGCGGCGGCCGGTGCTGCGGCGCCGCCCGAGGGTGCGCCTTCGAGGTCGGCCTTGACGATGCGGCCGCCGGGGCCGCTGCCGGTCAGCGCCTTCAGGTCGATGCCCCTTTCGGCGGCGATGCGCTTGGCGAGCGGGCTGGCCTTGATGCGGTCGCCCGAGACCGCAGGTGCGGGCGCTGCTGCGGCGGGAGCGGGCGCGGGTGCGGGTTCGGCCTTTGCCTCGGGAGCCGGAGCAGCGGCGGGAGCCGGCGCGGGCGCCGCCTTCGCCGTGCTCGCATCCTCGCCTTCGCCCGCGATCACCGCGATCACGGTGCCGACCTTCACATTGTCGGCGCCTTCGGGGACCAGAATCTGCGCGATCGTGCCTTCATCGACGGCTTCGAATTCCATCGTCGCCTTGTCGGTCTCGATTTCTGCGAGCAGGTCGCCCGATTTGACCTCGTCGCCTTCCTTGATCAGCCATTTGGCGAGCGTGCCCTCTTCCATCGTCGGCGAAAGGGCGGGCATTTTGAGTTCGATGGGCATCGTCGCTGTGGTTCCTGTCACTTGGGGAGGCGGAGCCTGCCGTTACGGCTTTCCCCCTCGCCATAAGCATTCGCCGGGTCAAGGTCCAGCGGGCGAACTTGCCTTTCATACGAATGTGACGCAGTCTCGCGCGCGCAAAAGACATGAGGGGTCGGGGCTGATGCGGACATATCTGGTGGTGATCGACGACAGCCCGGAGGCGGCGCTGGCGTTGCGCTTCGCGGCGCGGCGCGCGGCGCGCACGGGGGGCGGAGTGATGGTGCTGGCGATCGTGCCGCCGCAGGATTTCCTCGCTTTCGGAGGCGTCCAGGCGACGATCGAGGCCGAGGCGCGCGAACAGGCCGAGGCGCTCGCCGCGACCGCGGCCGAAGCGGTTTCGCAGGAAGCGAATGTCACGCCGAAGATCCTCGTCAAATCAGGCAAGCCCGCCGAGGTCGTGCGCGAGGTGATCGGCGCGAGCGACGAGGTCGCGGCGCTGGTGCTCGCGACCGCGGCGAGCGGCGCGCCCGGACCGCTGGTCGCGCATTTCACCGGACACGATGCGGGCACCCTGCCCTGCCCGGTCATGCTGGTGCCGGGCGGTATCGACATCGAACGGCTCGACGCGCTGAGTTGAACGCCCTTCCCCCTTGATGGGGGAAGGATAGGAAGCCTTATCGCAAAGCGATTAGGCGCAGTTGGATGGAGGTGATGGCGCCGCCTTGCGCAGCACCCGCACCCCCTCCGCTGCGACGAGCGGACAAGTCCGCAAGTCTCGCTACCTCCCCCATCCAGGGGGAGGGATTCCTTTACCGCCCCGCCAGCGCCGCCGACTGGTCGACCGGCACCACCGGCAGCAGCACGCCGCTCGCCGTGTCGCCGCCTTGCAGGATCGTCACCTCCTGCTTCTTATAATCCCCGGGCTTGGCGAGGAAGATGTTGGGGACGAAAGTCTGCGGGTTGCGGTCGTAGAGCGGGAACTGGCTCGACTGGATCTGCACCATGATCCGGTGCCCCGGCTGGAACACGTGATTCACCGTCGGCAGGCGGAATTTATAGCTCTGCGCGACGCCCGAGGGGATGGCGGTCGGGTTCGCGAAGCTGTCGCGATAGCGGCCGCGGAAGATGTCCTGACTGATCGCGAGCTGATAGCCGCCCATCTTCTCGTCGGTCGCCACCTCGGCCGGATAGACGTCGATTACCTTGACGATGAAATCGACGTCCGAGCCGGTGATCTTCGCAAAGATATTCGCCATCGGCGCGCCCGACACGCGCACCGGCTCGGTCAGCACATCGGTTTGATAGGTGAGCACATCGGGGCGTCCGTCGACATGGCGCTGGTCGCTGACCAGCCAGTCGCCCCAGCGGCCGTCGCGGAAGTTCACCGGGCGCGACAGATGCGGAACCGGCTTGGCCGGATCGGAAATATAGCTGGTCACGCTCGCCGCCGGCTTATCGAAACCGAGGCTGCCGTCGGGGCCGACATAGATCGGCGTCAGCGGCGCCGAACAGCCCTGCTGGCAGGCGAGCGGCCAGGTCGTGAAGCGATCCCAGTGATTTTCGCCGGTGTTGTAAATGGCGGCGGCGGGCAGGTGGGCGGGCGGGCCGTCCTTCAGATATTGATTGAAGAGTGGCAGCACCATGTCCTTGCGGAACTGCGCCGCGGTATCGCCATCCCATTCGAACGGGCCGAGCGAGCGGCCTTCGCGGTTGATCTGGCTGTGGCGCCACGGACCCATGACCAGGAAATTATTCCCCATCCTGCCCTTCGCCTTCAGCGCTTCCCAGCTCGTGATCGCGCCGTACATGTCCTCCTGGTCCCACAGCCCCTGTTCCCACAGGGTCGGGACGTTCGAGGGGTTGGCCGCGACCAGCTTGTCGAGCGCCTGCTGCTGCCAGAATTCGTCATAGGCGACATGCTTGAGCATCTTCTGCCAGAAGGGAAGCTGGTCGTAGCCGACCTTCTGAGCCCAGTCGTTCGCCGAACCATGGCGGAAATTCTCATAATCGTCGTAGCCGCCGGTCGAGGGGACGGTACCACCCGCCTTGTAGCCGGTCTGGCCGCCGATCCACGCGATATTGGCAAGGCGGAAGGCGCCGTGGTGGAACCAGTCGTCGCCCATCCAGCCGTCGATCATCGGACTTTCGGGCGCCGCGACCTTCAGCGCCGGGTGCGGGTTGAGCAGCGCCATGACGACGGTGAAGCCCTCGTATGACGATCCGATCATCCCGACGCGGCCGTTCGATTCGGGCAGGTTCTTCCTGTTCACCAGCCAGTCGATCGTGTCCCACGCATCGGTGATGTGATCGACCTTGGTCGGGTTGAGCGGGCCGACCGGCGGCCGGTTGACGATATAGTCGCCCTCCGACCCATATTTGCCGCGGACATCCTGATAAACGCGGATATAGCCGTCCTTCACGAAAATCTCGTCGGAAAGCGGCAGCGTCGACAGCATGCTCGGGCTGTCCATGCGGTTCGCGCGGCTTTTGGCATTATAGGGCGTGCGCGTCAGCACGATCGGCGCATTCTTCGCGCCCTTGGGCACGACGATGACGGTGTAGAGCTTGGTCCCGTCGCGCATCGGGATCATCTCGACGCGCTTGTCGTAGTCGGCATCCTCGTTCGGAATCGTGAACTTGTCGGGAATGTCGCTCGTCACCTGCGCCGATTTCGGCGCGGCATTTTCGGTCGCCCCGGTGATCGACGCGCTGGTGAGCGCGACCGCGGAAAGCGTGGCAAACAGGAACGAGCGAAGCATTGCGAACCCCCTGGCTATCGATCTGGCAGGCCGCGACCTTGGCGCGATGGACGACGCAATGCAACCCGCCGAAGCAATGATATTGCGCAGTCGTGACGGGAAATGGTGCCCCTGGCCGGACTCGAACCAGCACTCCTTGCGGAACTCGATTTTGAGTCGAGCGCGTCTACCAATTTCACCACAGGGGCGCCGTGGAGGGCGCCCCGATAAGCCGGGACGCCCGGCCTTGCCAAGCTATTTCTTGAGCTCCCGCGCCAGCGTCTTCGCGGTCGCCTTGCCATAGGGCGGCTTGAAGCCGGCCATGCCGGCGACGTCGAACTTCGGCTGGCGATAGACCGCGCGCGCGTGGCTGAAGGTGCGGAAGCCGTCGATGCCGTGGTAATTGCCCATCCCCGACGGCCCGACCCCGCCAAAGGGCAGATCCTCCATCGCATTATGGAACAGGACGTCGTTGACCGTTACCCCGCCCGATATGGTGCGGGTGAGTACGCGCTCCTCCTCGCTCTTGTCCTGTCCGAAATAATAGAGGCCGAGCGGGCGGTCGTGGGCGTTCACATAGTCGATGGCGTCGTCGATGCTGCGATAGGTGCGGACCGGCAGCACGGGCCCGAATATCTCTTCCTGCATCACCTTCATCTCGTCGGTGACGCCGCGGACGATGTGGAGCGGCATCTTGTGGCCGTTGGCGCTCGCGAAATCCTCGTTCCCCGGGTTGACCTCGATCACTTCGGCGCCCTTGTCGCGCGCGTCGGCCAGATAGGATTGCAGGCGGTCGTAATTGCGGCCGTTGACGACCGACGTGTAGTCGTCGTTGGCGAGCAGCGTCGGATAGAGCGACGCCGCCCCCCTGGCGACGCTGTCGATCACCGCATCCTCCTGATCCTCGGCGACGAGCAGATAATCGGGGGCGAGGCAGATCTGGCCGGCGTTCATCAGCTTGCCCATCGCGACGCGCTGGCCGACCAGATCCTTGTTCGCGCTGCGCCCGATGAAGGTCGGCGACTTGCCGCCGAGTTCGAGCGTCACCGGGACCAGATTGTCGGCCGCGGCGCGCATGATGTGCCGACCCACGCTGGTCGCGCCGGTGAAGATCAGATGGTCGAAGGCGAGCCGCGAAAAGGCGACGCCGACGTCGGGGCCGCCGGTGAACACCGCCATCTCGCTTTCGTCGAAATGGTCGGGCACCAGCCGCGCCATCAGCGCGGAGGTGTTTTCGGTGAACTCGCTGGGTTTTATCATCGCGCGGTTGCCCGCGGCGAGGATGCCCGCCATCGGCACGAAAACCATGCCGATCGGGAAATTCCATGGGGAGACCACGCCGACCACGCCCTTGGGCTGATAGACGACCTCGGCCTTCGCGCCGAGCAGGCCGAGCGGAAAGGTCGGCTTGCGCCGTTCGCCCCTCGACCAGGCCGCCATATGCTTCTTCGCATGCTTGAGCGCGCTGACCGAAGGCATGATGTCGGTCATCAGCGTCTGTTCGCGGCTGCGGTGGCCGAAATCCTCGCTGACCGCCTTCGCGAAATCCTCGGCATGGTCGACGAGCAGCGCGATCGCGCGGTCGATGCGGTCGCCGCGCACGGCCAGGCTTTCGGGCATGGCCGCGGTGAAGCCATCCTTCTGCGCCGCCAGCACCCGCTGCATGCGCTCGCTTTCGAGCGCGATCCCGTCCCCGATCGCCGTCGCCATATCCCGTCTCCCTCCGTTTGGTCCGTTTTGACCATGGGCGGAGGCGGGTTGCAAGATGAAACCTGCCGTGGGCGCGGGGCGAGGTCGGCACCGTCCCTCTCGTTTCGACGCGCTCCATCAGGGCAGAGGCCGAGCCGCGCAATATTGTTTCAAAGGTCGCGAAGGTCATGCGATGCCCCTGCCTTTCGCTTTCCGGACACCGGAGCGATGCGGGGTGGGAACAAGCGAGAGGAGATGGGGCATCCGTCAGTTCGGAGCATGGTCGGATATCGCAGGAAAGGTGCTTATGCGCGGGGAACTACGGCATCGGGATTACGGCGACAGCTTATTTAACCCCTGAATTATTGCCGCTCCCTCTCGGAGTTTGGGGGTTAAGTAAGCTGTCACCGTAATTACGCCTCAATCCAGATCATCACCCGAAGAATCGCAAAACTATGAAATTACGCCCGATAATTTTGAATCAGGCTCTTAGCAGGGCGAAAAACTTCCAAAGCGGTTCTAATTCTTTGCCATATTGGACAAAAGAAGGCGGGATTTTTGCTCCGAACTGGGACATCCTTTCCCCTGCCTGGTGACACGCCTCGAAGAGGAGACCCGGATCGGCAAAGGCGGGACCCTGGCGGCGCAGCTGTCGCGGCTCGACCTGATCGTGCTCGACGAGCT
>NZ_JACIJH010000025.1 GCF_014199295.1 Sphingopyxis panaciterrulae | reverse complement strand
AAGATCGTCGACATGTATATGCAGGGCAAGATCGAGATCGACCCGATGATCACCCACGTCATGGGGCTGGAAGAGATCAACAAGGGCTTCGACCTCATGCACGCGGGGGAAAGCATCCGCAGCGTGGTGGTTTATTGAGGCGGCCGACGCCGTCCGGTCGCGACTGTCGCTGAGATATACGGAAGCCAGTCAGGTTCGCGTTGACGCTATTAAATAGGACGTATACATCTTAATTTATCGAGTCAGTAAGGAACGCAAAGTGACCACTTCAACCTTGGTATCCGCCAAAGGCGGCGCGGGCACGCAGCGGCGTCCGTTGCGAAATTTCATTGATGGCGAATTCGTCGATGGGGGACTTCCGTTTGAGATCCGTAATCCGGCGACCGGCGCGGTGCATGCCGTTGCGTACGAGGCCGATGCCACGATGATTGATTCGGCGGTGGCGGCTGGGCGTCGCTGCGTTGACGGCGAATGGGGACAGATGCCGCTCGTTCGACGGCGTGCGCTGTTGGCGCAGGTGGCCGCGAGAATCGAAGAACGCTTCGACGAATTTCTGGAGGCCGAGATCGCCGACACGGGCAAGCCGCGATCGATGGCGGCGCATCTCGATATTCCGCGCGGTGCCGCCAATTTTCGCATATTCGCCGATTTCATCGCCAGCCTTCCCGATGAGGCGTTCGAGATGGACACGCCCGACGGCGGTCGCGCGATAAACTATTCGGTCCGCAAGCCCTTAGGTGTCGTCGGGGTGATCAGTCCCTGGAACCTGCCGCTGTTGCTGATGACCTGGAAGGTCGCACCTGCCATGGCATGCGGTAACGCGGTCGTCGTCAAGCCTTCGGAGGAGACACCGTCGACCACGACGCTGCTGGCCGAGGTGATGAACGAGGTTGGCATCCCAGCGGGCGCCTTCAACGTCGTGCATGGTTTCGGCCCCGGCTCCGCCGGCGAAATGATTACCTCGCATCCCGGTATCCGGGCGATCACCTTCACGGGCGAAACGCGAACGGGAGCCGCGATCATGCGTTCGGCCGCCGCGACGACCAAGGCGCTGTCATTCGAACTGGGCGGTAAGAATCCGGCTATCGTCTTTGCCGACGCCGATTTCGATGCCGCGGTTGCCGGCCTTGCGCGGGCAGCGTTCCTGAATACCGGGCAGGTGTGCCTGGCGCCGGAACGCATCTATGTCGAGCGGCCGATATTCGACCGCTTCGTCGCGGCAATGAAGGAAAAGGCAGAAGCGCTGCGGCCCGGGCTTCCCGATGCCGACGGCACCGACCTCGGCCCGTTGATCTCTGAGGAGCATCGCCAGAAGGTACTCGAATATTATCGACTCGCGATCGAGGAGGGCGCGACGCTCGTTACCGGCGGGGGCGTTCCGGCGCTGGAGGGTTTGGCGGCAGGCGGCTATTTCGTCGAGCCGACGATCTGGACGGGATTGCCGCAAAACGCGCGCGTCACTCGCGAGGAAATTTTCGGCCCCTGTTGCCACATCGCCCCCTTCGACAGCGAAGAGGAGGCGATCGGTCTGGCGAACGACACCGACTATGGCCTCGCTTCTTCGGTATGGACCCGCGACCTGTCGCGCGCACACCGGGTTGGGCGGGCGATGAATGTTGGCATCAGCTGGGTCAACAGCTGGTTTCTGCGTGACCTGCGAACTGCTTTCGGCGGCGCAAAGCAATCGGGCTTCGGCCGCGAAGGGGGTGCCCATTCGATCGCCTTCTACTCCGAAATCACCAACATCTGCATAAAGGTCTGATCCGATGCCGCTTGCCCAGATTTCCATCCTCGAAGGCCGCACGCCCGAAATGATCGCCGACATGGCGGAGGCGGTGACGGTCGCTATTTCGGAATCGCTGGCGGCGCCACGCGACCGGATCCGCGTTGTCGTGACCGAAATTCCCGCCGAGAAATGGTTCGTCGCCGGCCAGTCGATGGCGGCGCGGGCGAAGGGCTGACGCGCCCGCCCCCCCCCCCCTCGCGCGTCTGAAAACGGAGGCAAAGATGGCCGATCTGCACGATATCCGCTACGTCCGCGTCGGCACCGACCGGCTCGACGAAAGTGTCGAATTCGCGATCCGCATATTGGGTCTCGAACTCGTGCATCGCGATTCCGACGCCGCCTATCTGCGTGGCGACGATCGCGACCATAATATCTGCTATGTGAAGGGAGCCGCGGAAGGGCATGTAGTCGGCTTTGAGATGGCGACGGGCGAGCAACTCGACCAGGCCGCCGCCGAGATGGAGAGGGCCGGTATCGCGGTCCGCCGCGGTAGCGCCGAGGAGTGCGAGCGTCGCCGGGTGCGCGACATGATCCGTTTCGCCGACCCGTCGGGCAATGCCATCGAACTGGTCTCGCGGCCCGCGGCCAGCGGGCGGCGCTATTTCCCGTCACGCGCCGCCGGCATCACATCTTTCAGTCATATCGGCCTGCGCACGACCGACGCCCGCACTGACGAAGCCTTTTGGACCGGCCGCCTTGGCGCCAAGGTCAGCGACTGGATCGAGGATGCGGCGCTGCTGCGGATCGATGGCGTGCATCATAAGGTCGCCCTGTTCAATTCGGCCTATGCCGGTGTCCACCACATCAATTTCCAGGTGGGCGAAGTCGATGACATCATGCGATCCTGGTATTTCCTTCAGGAACAGGGGGTGCAGATCGCCTTTGGACCGGGACGCCACGCGACGTCCGGCGCGCGCTTCCTCTACTTCTATGGCCCCGACGGCATGATCTACGAATATAGCTGCGGCGTGCGCGTCTTTTCCGAGGAAGAGGAGCGCGTGCATGTGCCGCGGCAATTCCGCCGCGAGCCGACCAGCTATTGCACCTGGGGATCGAAACCCGACATCGCCGAATTTCGGTCCGAGGCGGAAGGCAGCATCGCCCATGCCGGCTGACGAGGCACATCGCATCCTGCGGCTCGCGGCGCGCGCGATGGGACGGCATGGGCTGGCGCACGCCTATGGCCATGTCAGCCGGCGCGTGGACGCGGCGCATTTCCTTGTCACGCCGCCTTGTCCCCTGTCGACGGTTTCCGCCGCCGACCGGGGGACGCTGGTGCCGCTCGATGGGCCGCTGCCCGACGGCGTGCTGGGCGAGGTCCGGCTCCACCGGGAAATCTACCGCCGCCGCTCCGATGTCGGCGGGATTTGCCGTGTGCAGCCGCCGGCGGTGATGGCGTTGTCGGCGCTGGGGCGGACGCCGCGCGCCCTGCATGGCCTTGGAACCTATTTCGCTCCGGCACCGCCGCTGTGGCCAGGCACCGCCTTGATCCGCGACGATGAGTCCGCGGGGCAGGTGGCGGACATGCTCGGCGATGCGATCGCCATCATATTGCGCGGCAATGGGGCTCTCGTCACCGGGGCCGGGTTGGAGGAGGCGTCCGCCAACGCCTTTTTCCTGGAAGATGCGGCGCGTGTCGAGGTGGCGTTGCTGCCCGCGCGCGGGACCGGCGTGGAGGTGCTGGAATATAGCGCCGACGAGGCGGCGGCGCGCGCGACCGCCGCGGGCGGCATCTATGAACGCATGTGGGATTTTCTCTGTTTTGGGGACGTGGAATGGAAGGAAGCGGCGTGATGAGCCGAACAGATGCGACTTCAGTTTTGCAAGGCCATGCCGATGCGCTGGCCGGGGCCTATGGCGGCGAGGCGGTCCGGCCGATCCGGCGCGCGTTTGAAGACGCGGGCACGATCGAAGACGCCTATGCGATCCAGGCGCTTAATACCGATCGCTGGTTGCACGAGGGGCGTATCATCGTCGGCGCGAAGATCGGATTGACCGCGAAGGCGGTGCAGGCTCAGCTTGGTGTCGATCAGCCGGATTTCGGCATCTTGTTCGCCGACATGGCGGTCGAGGATGGCGCCGCGATTGCGCCATGCCGCCTTCTTCAGCCCAAGGTCGAGGCAGAGGTGGCATTCGTCATGCGGCGCGCGCCGGACATCGATCGGCTGACAACGGCGGAGCTTTTGTCGTCGGTCGACTATGCGCTGCCCGCGCTGGAAATCGTCGACAGTCGGATCGCGGGATGGGACATCGGCATCGTCGACACGATCGCCGACAATGCCTCGTCTGGCCTTTTCGTGCTCGGGACGACGCCGGTGCCGGTCGCGGGGCTCGACCTGCGGCTCTGCGGTATGGTCCTCGAGAAGAATGGCGAGCCGGTGAGTTTCGGTGCAGGTGCCGCCTGTCTTGGCCACCCGCTCCATGCGCTCGGCTGGCTTGCGCGCACCTTAGCAAAGGTCGGTCGCCCGCTAGAGGCGGGAAGCATCGTTTTGTCGGGTGCGCTGGGTCCAATGGTGGACGCCCGGCCTAGCGATGTTTTCGAGACGCGCATCGAGGGCGTAGGCTCTGCGCGCGTCCGCTTCGGTCAATGAAATTCATGGGGTTGGCAAAATGGGCAAAGTGAAAGCAGCGATCATCGGTTCGGGCAATATCGGCACCGACCTGATGATCAAGATGATCAAATATCCGCAGAATATGGAACTCGCCGCGGTCGTCGGCATCGATCCCGCGTCCGAAGGCCTCGCCATGGCGCGCGATCGGGGTGTCGCGACCACGTATGAGGGGCTGGAAGGGTTGAAGAAACTCGATTGCTATGACGAGATCGGCATCGTGTTCGACGCGACCTCGGCCTATGCGCACAGGGTGCATGACGAGGCCTTGCGCGCTGACGGCAAGCTGGTGGTCGACCTGACCCCCGCCGCCATCGGCCCCTTCACCATTCCGCCCGTGAACATGGACGCCAATCTGGACGCGACCAACGTCAACATGGTGACGTGCGGCGGGCAGGCGACGATTCCGATGGTCGCCGCGGTGAGCCAGGTGGCGACGGTGCATTATGCCGAGATCGTGGCGTCGGTTTCGTCGCGGTCGGCGGGGCCCGGCACGCGCGCCAATATCGACGAGTTCACGCGCACCACGGCACAGGCGATCGAGAAGGTCGGCGGCGCGGCGCAGGGCAAGGCGATCATCATCCTCAATCCGGCGGAGCCGCCGATGATCATGCGCGATACGGTATTCACCCTGTCGGAAGGGGCGGATGAAGAGACGATCCGGGCGTCGGTGAAGGACATGGTCGCCAAGGTGCAGGCCTATGTGCCCGGCTATCGGCTCAAGCAGGAAGTGCAGTTCGAACGCTTCGGCGACAATAATCGCCTGAAGATTCCGGGACGCGGCGAGTTCACCGGCCTCAAGACCTCGATCTTCCTCGAGGTCGAGGGCGCGGGCGATTATCTGCCCAGCTATTCGGGCAATCTGGACATCATGACGGCCGCTGCCAAGGCCACCGGCGAACTGCTCGCCGAAAGGATCAAAGCGAGAAAGGTCGTCGCATGAGCTTCGATATATCCAAGGACAAGCTGTATATTCAGGATGTCACCCTGCGCGACGGCATGCACGCCATCCGCCACATGTACGGTATCGATCACGTCAGGGCGATCGCCAAGGCGCTCGATGACGCCGGGGTGGACGCGATCGAGGTTGCGCATGGCGACGGCCTGAACGGCGCCAGCTTCAACTATGGCTTTGGCGCACACACCGACTGGGAATGGCTGGAAGCCGTTGCCGAAGTGCTCACCAAATCGGTGCTCACCACGTTGATCCTGCCCGGTGTCGGCACCGTCGAGGAACTGAAGCGCGCCTATGATATCGGCGTTCGTTCGGTCCGCGTCGCGACGCATTGCACCGAGGCGGATGTGTCGAAGCAACATATCGGCATCGCCCGCGATCTCGGCATGGACGTGTCGGGCTTCCTGATGATGAGCCACATGATCGAGCCGGAGGTGCTGGCGCAGCAGGCGCTGCTGATGGAAAGCTATGGCGCGCAATGCGTCTATGTCACCGACAGCGGCGGCGCGCTGGACATGGACGGTGCGCGCGCCCGCTTCCAAGCCTATGACCGCGTGCTCAAGCCGGAGACGCAGCGCGGCATGCATGCGCATCACAATCTGTCGCTCGGCGTCGCCAATTCGATCGTCGCTGCGCAGGAAGGCGCGGTGCGCATCGACGCCAGTCTGGCGGGCATGGGGGCCGGGGCGGGCAATGCGCCGCTGGAGGTGTTCATCGCCGCGGTGGACCGCAAGGGCTGGAACCATGGCTGCGACGTCATGGCGCTGATGGACGCGGCCGAGGATCTCGTCCGCCCGCTTCAGGACCGTCCGGTCCGCGTCGACCGCGAGACGCTCGCGCTCGGCTACGCCGGGGTTTATTCGAGCTTCTTGCGGCACGCCGAGAAGGCGGCCGCCGATTACGGCCTCGATACACGTACGATCCTCGTCGAACTCGGTCGTCGCAAGATGGTCGGCGGACAGGAGGACATGATCGTCGACGTTGCGCTCGACATGCTCAAGCAGGGGGAGGCGGCCTGATGTCGTTGATCGAAACACTGGCCGAACGGCTGGACACGGCGGCGCGGACGGCGACCGCGACCCCGCAGCTCACCGATCCGCTGAGCGTCGAGGACGCCTATGCCGTTCAGGCCCGGTCGATGGCGCTGCGCTATGCACGCGGTGAGCGCCGAGTCGGGATCAAGATGGGCATGACCAGCCGCGCCAAGATGGTGCAGATGGGCGTTGAGGACATGCTGTGGGGCAGATTGACCGACGCCATGCTGGTGGAGGATGGCGGCGAAATCGATTTTCCGGCTTTCGTCCATCCGCGGGTCGAGCCCGAAATCGCCTTTCTGCTCGGCGCGCCGCTGGGAGAAAAGGTGACGCCGATGGCCGCGCGCGCGGCGCTGGCGGGGGTTGCCCCCGCGCTGGAGATCATCGACAGCCGCTATGAGAATTTCAAATTCTCGCTGACCGATGTGATCGCGGACAATAGTTCGTCCTCGGCTTTCGTGACCGGCGCCTGGGCCGATCCGGCGACCGACCTGTCGAATCTAGGCCTAATTCTCGGATTCGATGGAGAAGCGCGGCAGGTCGGTTCGACTGCGGCGATCCTGGGCGATCCGATCCGGTCGCTGATCGCCGCGGCCCGGCTCGCGGCGCGTGCGGGCGAACCGCTGCAGGCCGGGGATGTGGTGATGGCGGGAGGCGCCACGGCGGCGGAGGCACTGTCACCCGGGCAGCATGTCCGGTTGGAAGTGCAGCATCTGGGCCGCGCGGAGTTTCGCGTCTCCTCCGGTTGACGCAGTTGGCGTCTCGCTGTCACATGGCTGCGGAACGCAAGGCAGGCTCATAAATGCACGACGATCGGGACGAGAGGGAAAGGCTGCTGTCCAGCTTGCATCTGCTTGATACGCCGGGCCATTTGCTGCGCCGGAATCACCAGCGATCCTATGAGATTTTCGCGGGGCAGGTGGGCGATGATGTCACGCGCCAGCAGATGGCGCTGCTCATCGCGCTTTATCAGAATCCCGGGGCAGCCCAGAACGGGCTGGTCGCCCTCACGGGTTTCGACAAGGCAACCATCGCGGAGATGCTCGGGCGCATGATCGCGCGCGGGTGGGTGTCGCGGTCGCGCGATGCCCGCGACGGGCGGGCATGGACGATGCATATCACCGACGCCGGGCGGGACATGTTGCTGGAGCGCATTCCGCTGGTCGTCGCCGCCCAGACGGAAATTCTGGCACCGTTGCCGGAGGATATGCGGCCCGTTTTTCTCCATTGTCTGCGACTTCTGCTCGGGCTCGGCCCGGTCGGCGAGGATTCGGGCGAGGCCGGCTGACAAGGACGATCGCGCCGAACATGCACGCGAGCCGTGTTGACACTATATAATAAGTTATGCCATCATAATATATAGGCTGCTTCGGTCGCAATCGAATGACGGCTGGGAACGGGTGCGCCGCCTGACGCATCGAAAGGGGAGATGTCATGCCGATTGTCAGTAGCAGCGCGGGTAAATTGCGCGGTGTCCGCCTCGACAATGGTTTGATTGCCTTTCGCGGGATTCCCTATGCGGCGGCGCCCGTCGGGCCGCTGCGCTGGCGGCCGCCGTCGCCGGTAACGCCTTGGGCCGATGTGAAGGATGCGCTCGACTTTGGGGCCGATGCGATTCAGGTCGCGGGCATCCGGGAATCGCGTACGCCGGCACAATCGGAAGATTGTCTGTTTCTTAACATCTGGGCGCCGGAGGAAAAGCGCGAGGGCGGCTGGCCGGTGATCATCTGGTCCGGCGGTGGCGGGTTCAATACTGGTGGCGGGGCCTTTGTGGTCGAGGATCCGGCAAAGCTCGCGGCGCGGGGCGCCGTGGTGGTGTCGTTCAACTACCGGCTCGGCATCTTCGGATTTCTTGCACATCGGGCGCTGAGTGCCGAATCTCCTGTCGGCAGTTCGGGCAACTATGGTCTGATGGATCAAGTCGCCGCGCTCGAATGGGTGCGTGAGAATATCGCGGCGTTTGGTGGTGACGCCAATCGCATCAGCTATATGGCCGAATCGTCGGGCGCGGCGGCGGGGTTGCTGATGCTGGCGATGGAGCGCGAACGGCCGCTGTTCGACCGTGCCATTCTTCTTTCTCCCGGGTCGATCTCGCCACTGCTGCCTTTGGACCAGGCGGAGACATCGGCGGCGGCACTCGATATGAGCGCAGAGGATATGCGCGCCCTGACGGTGGACGAATTGCTGGCCGCTGCAAAGTTGCTAGCTGCCGGACCCTCGAACCTGTCGGTGGCACGGCCGATGCGGCCGATCATCGACGGCCATCTGATCACGAGCGATCGTTCCTATGCCGAGGACCGCTTTGCCGCTGTCCCGGTCATCATCGGAACGAACGAGGATGAGGGGCGCTTCTTCACGCGGCGCATGGCGATTTCGACACGGGCGGACCTTTCGCGCTATCTGTCGGACAGTGTCGGTATCCATGCCGACCAGGCGGCGATGTTTTATCCAGCGGCCAGCGACGAGGATGTGGCCGCCGCCGTCGCTGCCGCCTATGGCGACATATCGATCAACCATCCGGTAGACCGGCTCGCGCGCGCCTTCGCTCGTCGTCAACCGCAGACATTCCGCTTCGTATACACTTATCGGCATGGGAACACGCGGAAGCCGCCGACCCATTCGGAGGAGGCGGAAACCTTCCTCGACACGCGTCCGCATGTCACCCCGGCCGATGCCGAAATGGCCGATCTGATCGGCCGTTATCTGCTCGCCTTTGCGGAAAATGGCGATCCGTCGTTGCCGGGGGTGTCCGAATGGCCGGCCTTCGATGCTGAAAGCGAGCGCTATCAGCGGCTCGACCTGCCGGTGACGGAGGGCGCGCGCTGGCGGGCGGAACATATGCGTTTCCTTTCGGAAGCATTCGATTCAACATCATAAGCTGGCGGTGAACGACGACGCAGTCGGTCCCACAGAAGAGGTTAGAGAGATGGCAACAGGCGCCGGAGCGGAAACGCTCCTGATTGACGGCATATGGCGGAACGCCCATTCGGGCGGGCACTTCCCCAGCATCGACCCGGCGACGGGCGATAGCTTGGGCGAGGTCGCCGCGGGCGATGCGTCGGATGTCGATGCGGCGGTGCGCTCCGCGCGCGCGGCATTCGACGAACGGCGCTGGCTTTCGATACCCTATCCGCAGCGTGCGAAGATATTGTTCGACATCGCCGACCGGATCGAAGCGGCAGCGGACGAACTGGCGGTGGCGGAAGTGCGCGAGAATGGCATGCCGGTCGCGATGGCGCGCGCCACCATCGCCAATGGCGCGCAGGCTTTTCGCTATTTCGGCGGCTGGATCGGCAAGATTCACGGTCAGACCGGCGAAATCGGAGCCGGCGATGCATTCCATGGCTTCACGCTGAAGGAACCCGTCGGCGTCGCGGCGCTGATCGTGCCATGGAACGGGCCGTTCATGCTGGCGTGCCACAAGCTGGCCCCGGCGCTCGCGGCGGGATGCACCGTGATCCTGAAGCCCGCCGAGGATACGTCGCTCAACACGATCCGCCTCGCCCGCATCGTCGAGGCGGCCGGCGTGCCCGCGGGCGTGCTCAATGTGATCACCGGCCTTGGTTCGGTCGTGGGGCAGGCGCTGGCCGATCATCCCGACGTCGACAAGATCAGCTTCACCGGCTCGACCGCGACCGGACGCCGGCTGATCGAGGCGTCGGCGGGTAATTTCAAGCGCCTCTCGCTTGAACTGGGCGGCAAATCGCCCGTGATCGTACTCGACGATGCTGACATCGACATGGCGGCGCCTGCGATCGTCGGCGGCATCATGAGCAATTCGGGTCAGGCTTGCCATTCGGGATCGCGACTCTATGCGCAGCGCGGCATCTATGACCGGCTGATGGCGGCGGTCGCCGACATCGCGTCGAAGCTCGTCGTCGGCAACGGCCTCGACGAGGCCACGCAGATGGGGCCGGTCATATCGCAGGTGCAATTCGACCGCGTCATGACTTATATCGATAGCGGCGTGGCCGAGGGCGCGGAGGTTGCCACTGGCGGTAGGCGGCGCGGAGGCAGCGGCTTCTTCATCGAGCCGACAATCCTGTCGCACGCGCCCGCTGACGCGAGGGTCGTGCGCGAAGAGATTTTCGGTCCCGTGCTGTCGGCGATGCCGTTCGACGATCTCGACTGGGCGATCAGACAGGCCAACGCCTCGCGCTACGGCCTGGCAGGCGCCGTCTACACGACGTCGCTGTCGAAGGCGCATCAGGTCGCGCGCGCCATCCGGGCCGGGACGATCTGGATTAACACCCACCGCCCCACCGATTTCTGGACGCCCTTCGGCGGCTACAAGGAATCTGGTTGGGGCCGCGAAGGCGGGGCAGAGGGGCTCGATGCTTTCATGGAGACCAAGTCCGTCATCGCCCGGCTCCATTGAGCCATCGTCGACAGGAGACGCGCATGATCGACCATCAAGAGCATCGGATCACTGCGGTGGATGGCGTGGAAATCGCCTATGTCACGTTCGGCGAGGGGCGCCCATTGCTGATCTCGCACGGCGGCTTCACCATCGCCGATGAATGGTTTGCGACCGCGCGGCCGCTTGCGGCAGGTCGCCAAGTCGCGATCGTCGAACGGCGGGGACGGGGACGCAGCGGCGATGCGCCCGCGCACAGCCTCGACCGCGAAATCGATGATCTGGCTGCGGTGGTTACGGCGCTCGGGGGCGATGTCGACCTTTTCGGCCACTCCTATGGCGGGGCCTTGTCACTGGGCTATGCGCTGCGCACCGGCTTCGAAGGAAAGCTGATCCTCTACGAACCGACTACCGCGGTCGCCGCGCTGGTCGGCGGCGACAAGCTGGCGCCGGTAAAGGCGTTGTTCGATGATGGAAGGACGGAGGAAGCGCTTGTCCTGCTCTACACGAGCGTGCTGCGGATGCCTGTCGACTTCGTCGAAGCGACGCGCGGAACGCCGGCCTGGGATCACCATCATGCGTTGCTGGGCAGTTTTCTGCGGGAGGTTGCGGCGTTGGACGGCTTTGCGCCGACGATAGAGGATTGCGCTGCGCTGACGGCGCCCACCGCTCTGCTGCTCGGGTCGATGGCCGATCAGTGGACACGCAACAATGCTGCGGGCCTGGTCCAGCGCCTTGCCGGCATGACCTTACTGCCCGTTCATGGTCAGAGCCATTTCGCGCATCTGACCGACCCAACGATGCTTGCGGCACTTGTCGCTGAGACGCTCGATATGTTGGCTCGGGACTGACGGTCGCCGTGACCAGAGAGCTTCAATCGCCCTATCTTTTCGATTGCTGGTATGTTGCGGCATGGGCGAATGAATTGCGGCCTGGCGAGCATATGAGGCGCGTGCTGCTCGACAGGTCCGTGCTGCTGATGCGAGGCCTGAAGGGCGATACCGCCGCGATCGGCAATGTCTGCCCGCACCGCTTCGCTTCGCTTAGCGAGGGGCGGTTTGAACGTGATCTCGTCGAATGTCCCTATCACGGCCTGCGTTTCGATATGAGCGGACAATGCGTTCACAATCCGCACGGGGATGGCCGGATCACCGAACGTGCGCGCGTGGCAAGTTATCCGCTTGTCGAGCGCCACGGCGCGCTGTGGATCTGGCTCGGTGACATCATGGCGGCCGATCCCGCGCGCATTCCGGACCTGTGCTTGCTGGAAACCACCGATCCCACCGACCGCGCTCCGGGCTATCTGCTCACCAAGGCGAATTATCAGCTGCTGTCGGACAATATCCTCGACCTCAGTCACGCCGACTTCATCCATCCCGCCACTTTGGGAACGGGCGGCGAAATCGCGGGGACCAAGGCGAGGGCGCGACTGGAGGGCGACATCGTTACCGTCGAATGGGCGTTTACCGGTAAGGGCATGGCGATGGAGCGGTCGCTTCGTGACGGTGCCGAGGTCGACAGCCGGTTCGAGGTAACCTGGTATCCTGCCGGCGTCATGATCCTGCGCAACGACGTCGGACCGGTCGGCGAGGGGGAGCCCGCGGCCAAACGGGCCGGCGTGCATATCATGACCCCGGAGACATCGCGTACGACCCATTATTTCTTTGAAAATGCCGATGCCGGACGCCGCAAGAAACTCGCCTTGGCGCTGGATGTTTTCGAGCGCGAGGATGGTGTCGTGCTCGAAGAGGTACAGCGCAACATGGGCGACAGCGATTTCTGGGATATGGAGCCGCTGATCCTCTCGAGCGATAGCGGGGCGATTCTGGCGCGCCGCGTCCTGCAACGGCTGATACGACGCGAGCGAGCGCGTTCCGCTACCGCGTCTCACCCGCCTCAGAAAGCGCGACTCAGCCAGCCATTTTGATCAGGTCGGCGACCTTCTCCCCGATCATTATCGCAACCGCATTGGTATGGCCGCCGATCAGCTCGGGCATGACCGAGGCGTCGGCGACGCGTAGTCCGCCGACGCCATGGACCCGCAGCGCGGGATCGACGACCGACCCGATCGCGCAGGTTCCGCCAGGATGATGTGCGGTCGCGACGGTCTGGCGGGCATAGGCTTCCAGCGCCTGATCGTCGGTGAAGTCGGGGCCGGGGAAGATTTCCTCGCCCACGAAATCACCGATCGGCGCCGTGCGCATCAGGCCGCGCGTCCAGGCGACGCTATATTTCAGCCGTTCCCGGTCCTGCGCGTCGGCCAGCAGATTATACTGAATATGCGGTGGCGCCAGTGGGTCGGCGGACGCGAGCGTGACAAAGCCACGGCTTGCCGGACGCAGTATGACATTGATTGAGGTCAGCATGTCGGGCACCGGCTGACGCCAGCCGGGGAACCAGACCCGAGCGTCCATACCGGTAGGCAGGAAGATATTCTCTAGGTCAGGTCGTTCGAGATCCGGGCGTGAGCGGTGATAGGCAATTGAGGTCAAAGGCACGGTCGCGGCCGGCCCGCCCCCCGACAGCAACCATTTCAGTCCCGCCAGCGCAATGCGATCGGCACGCAGACGCCGGCCGAAAGCGAAGGGCCGGCGCGCCGCAAACATCATCGGCGTCACGACATGATCTTGCAGATTTCGTCCGACTCCGGGCAGGTCCGATCGAACCTTGATATCGTGGGCGCCGAGTGCGTCGCCCGGTCCGATGCCGGACAGCATCAGCAGATGGGGCGAAGCGAACGCGCCGCCGCACAGGACGACCTCTCTCGTCGCACGGACGATTCGGACGTGGCCGGCGTAGCGATATTCGACGCCGCTAGCGCGGTCGCCTTCGAACAGGATGCGCGTTGCCTGCGCGCCGGTGCGGATCGTCAGATTGGGTCTGCGCCGGACGGGGTGAAGAAAGGCATGCGCCGCGCTCGCGCGCCGCCCCCGGTCGATCGTGAGATCAGGAAGGGCGAAGCCGTCGGGGCCGTCGGTTTCGAAATCCTCTACCACCCGATGGCCCTTGCTATGGGCGGCGGCATGAAGCGCGGATGTCAGTGGATCGGACCTGTCGGCCCGCGTAACGGCGAGCGGGCCAGAGCCGCCGTGCCGCGCCGTCTCGCCGCGCCAGTTGCGTTCCGACCGACGAAAATAGGGGAGGACATCGTCGAAACTCCAGCCCGACGCGCCCATCTGTGCCCATTGGTCATAGTCGCCGGGATGGCCGCGCGAATACATGAGCCCGTTGATGGATGAGCAACCGCCAAGCACCCGTCCGCGCGGGGCCGGGACGCGGCGGTCGTCGGCGAAGGGTTCGGGTGCCGATTCATAGCCCCAATCGAACAACCCCTTGGTCCGAAGGATGCGATAGGCGAGCGGCATCGCCATATAGAGGCTCCGCGCGTCGGAGCCCGCTTCGATCAACAGGACCGACAGGTCCGGATCCTCGCTCAAGCGGCTTGCGACGACACTGCCGGCGGAACCCCCGCCGACAATGACATAATCATATATTTCGCTGCCGCTCGGCATCATGGCCGCTCCGTCAGGCCATGCCAGGGCGGCACTTGTTCGGGATAGCCTTTCACAAGCTCGTCATAGGTCGTCCGATTGAAGCTGGGAAAGCGCGGATTTATATTTTCGGGCGGCAGAGCGGCGTCGATCTGATCCAGCGTTTTTTCTTCCTCGACCATTTGCTTGATCGCACGTCTGCGTTCGATGGCGTCGCGAAGCTGAATTTCGAGTCTGGCGCGCGGCGCGATCGGCCCGTGCCCGGGTACGATCACGTCCGCATCGAGCGCGAGGATCGTCTGCATCGCCTCGATCCACCCGAGCGATGAACCGCCCCGGCGGATGCTGGGGAATCGTCCCTGGTCGGTCAGCACGATATCGCCCGCAAAAGCGACCCGATGATCGGGGAAATAGACGATCAGGTCTCCGCTGCCATGTGCCGGAGCCACGTAGATCATTTCCACCCTTGTTCCGGCAAGCACCATGCGTTCGGTTGCGCCGATCACTTGGTGCGGCATGCGGCTGGATGCGACGGCCTTGTACAGCGGTCCGAAAAATGGCCCGCCATCATCGGCGTTGGCAGCAGCGAGTATCTGGGCGCGGCTATTTTCATGCGCGATGATGCGAGCCGTGTCCGGATAGGCTGGCAGCCCCCCGACGTGATCGGGGTCGGCATGAGTCAAGAGAATAGCAGCGATTGGGCGCGGTGTCGTCGCGGCGATCAAGGCGATCTGTGCCGCCCCTTCGGCCGGCGTGCGCTGGGCATCGATGACGATCACGCCATTCTCGGCAATCACGAAGCCCGTATTGGCGATCCCGCCATCGACCCTGTATATATTCTCGCCGATCGCTTGTGAGCGAAGGGGAGTGCCCGACATATCCTGAGCCATGGCGGTGCAGGTTCCACAAGCGATGGCGGCCGCGATCAGCAACGGTTTTGACAAGGTCGGTTCGTCCTCAAAAAAAGCTGATGGCGGCGCCGCGCTTCAGAATTGCAGGCTGACCTTGGCGCCAAAACGCCGCTTTTCCGGCAGGCCAAGGAAGATCGTGTTCTGTGTTGGCGTAATGACCGGCGTCAGCTGCGGTGGCGCGGCCGAATAGAGCGTGTCGGGTGCCCGAAGCGCTTCGGCCAGACTGTCGTCGTTGAACAGATTCTTGACATAGAGTTCGAAGCTGAACCGCTCGCCCACATCGAAACTGGCCCGGGCGTTGACCAGATGGCGGCCGCGGACATAGGCGGAGTTCCCATTGTCGATGAACCATTTGCTGCGATAGAGCCAGTCGAGCCGCAGGCTGCTCTTGCTTCCGAACGGCCCGTCGAAGCTCAGCACCGGCGACAGGCTGAAGCGCCACTTCGACACATGGTCCAGCATGTTTCCCGACACGTCAGTCGTGCCGATGATGAAGCCGCCGTCGGGAAAGACCGAGCGCTTGATCTTGTTGTCATTATAGTCGACCGACCCGGAAAGCGTGAGATTGTCGCTGACGAACAGGTCGCCGTTGAACTCGGCGCCCCACAGATTCACCTTGCCGACATTGTTGACCAGATTGATCGGCGTTGCAGGCGGGCCGGGCAGGAAAACCGGCGTCGTGACCTGTCCGTTGGTGAGCTGGAGATAATAGAGCGCCAGCGTCGTCCGCAGCTTGCGGTCGAACCAGCTGCCCTTGTGCCCGATCTCATAATTGTCGAGCTGCTCCTCGGCAAAGAAAGTGTTGAAGCCGGATGGCACTTGCGCCGCGAGCTCGGGGTCGAGTGTTGGCAGCACCGCGTTGAATCCGCCCGGCTTGAAGCCGCGCGAGAAGGTCGCATAAACCATGTGATCGGGTGCGATCTTGTAATCGACGGTGACGCGCGGCGAGAAGCTGCGGAAGGTATTTTGCAAAAGGGAGCCGGGCACCGGAAACACAGCTTGCTGCGATATCTTGTCCCATTGATAGCGCGCCTCCGCGCTGATCGTCACGGCATCGGACAGGTCGAAATAGAGCCCGCCGAAAACCGCCGGCGTGCTGACGCCCGAATCGGTTCCCCCGTCGAACGTGGAGGGCAGCGGACCGACATTGGTGATCAGATAGCCGACGGTCGCTGGACCATAGACTTTGAAATAGCTCGCCCCGAACGTCGCGCGGACGCGCTTGTCCTGCGGCGACGACACGCGAAATTCGCCGAACAGGTCGTTGGTCTCGCGCTTTGCGAGACCTGCAAGCTGGATGAACTGGGGCTGGAGCCCCGCCAGTGCCGGATCTAGGAAGGGGTTGGGAATGTCCGACGTGTCCCGGCCGATCAACGCGCGGATATTGGTCAGCGCCAAATGGGTATAGGAACCCAGCGCCGAAAATTGCCAGCCGCCGTCGCTCTCGACGTCGATCCGCCCGTTCACATGGTGGATGTCACGCTTCAGGCCGAAGCGGCCGAGGGACGGGCCGAGGCCGAAGCCGTCTAGGTTCAGAAGGCTGTTGTCCACCAGCGCGCTGCGGATCAGGTCGTTGACGACGATATTGTCTCCGATCTGGGCCGGGTCGATGTCCGACAGGTCCGGCAACCTGCCGCAATAATAGGGACTGGTGCCGCCGAGGTTGCAGTCGAGCAGCGGCGTGGTGCCGAAGGCCATCAGCTTCGCGGTCGCCGGATGGCTGTCGTTGTCGCGGCTGTAGGAATAGAAGAGCGACATATCGACGTTCGCCGAAGGCGTGGCCGCCAGCGCCAGCGAGACATTGTCGGTCTGCTGCTGGCCGAGCGGTAGCTTGTTGACGGCCGAGCGATATTGGCCGCCGAACTCATAGTGGCGCACGCTCAGCCGGGCGGTCAGCACGTCGCGGATCAGCGGACCTTCGATCGATCCGCGCAACTCGTAAAGATTGTCGGTACCTGCCTCCGCGCTGACCCGTCCCGCATATTCGTTCGACGGCTTTTTGGTCACGAAGTTGATCGCGCCGGAGAAGGTCGACCGGCCAAAATAGACGCTCTGCGGCCCTGTCAGCACTTCGAATCGCTCAAGGTCGGTGATGTCGGGCGAATTATTGCCGGTATAGGGTGCGCCGTTGATGAATATCGTCCCGAAGCTCGTCGAAAGACCGCGGAACACCAGGCGGCTGGCCGAACGGTCGGGCAGGCCGCCTGCACCCTGGCCCTGCGACGTCAGGCCGGGGGTATAGTCCGCGATCTCGGTGATGCTCTTGACGCCGGTGGCTGCGATCTCACCCGCCGACACCGCCGAAACGGCGACCGGGACGTCGAGCAGATTTTCGGCCCGCTTGCGCGCGGTGACGACGATTTCTTCAAGGCCCTCGGACGAATTGCTGACCGTTTCGGCAACCGCGTCCTCCTGCCCATATGCGGTGGCGGGCAAGGCCAGGGCCAATGTCGAGGCCGTCAGGATAAGGGTGCATTTTGAGCGGACCTTTGGATGAGCCGAAGTCCTCGACGCATCGCCCTGATCAATTGCGGCGGTCCCAGCGCCCCGCAAATAATATGCTGACATCATAATTTCCCCTCCCATCGACGGGCCGTTTCAGGCCTCGTTCCGCCAGGATGATAATGGCCTATCATAAGGATTGCAATAATAACTTATGCTGACATAATATATGAACTAACAAAACAGGCGTGGAGGGGTTAGGCAATTGGCAATTCGCCCATTTATAGCTGCTGCAGCGATTGTCGCCTTGTCTGTCGCGCCGATTCCGGGATCGCATTCGGTCCACGCAAGCCAGTCCAACAGCGCCGCGCCGGACCGACCCAATTATCTTGTCATCGTTGCCGACGATCTGGGTTGGTCGGACTTGGGGAGCTTTGGCGGCGAAATAGAGACGCCGCATCTTGATGCCCTCGCGCTTGCCGGGATTCGCTTCACGGGCTTTCATACGGCGCCGGCCTGTTCGCCAACGCGCGCCATGCTGATGAGCGGCGTCGACAGCCATCAGGCGGGATTGGGTACGATGGCTGAACTGGCCGATGACGCGACGCGGGGGGCGCCGGGCTATGAAACTTATCTGAACGATCGCGTGGCCTCGATCGCCGAACTCCTCAAGGCGGGCGGCTATCTGACTCTAATGACCGGGAAATGGCATCTGGGTTTGACCCCGGATCGTGAGCCCGCGGCGCGCGGCTTTGAAAAAAGCTTCGCGCTGCTGGAAGGGGCGGCCAATCATTTCGGCGCGGATCAGCAGGGCGCGTGGCGCAGAGCCGGTCTTGCGCCCAGCTATCGCGAAAATGGCAAGCCGGTCGAGTTTCCGGTTGGAGCCTATTCGTCCGACTATCTGGTCGACCGGTTGATCGGATTTCTCGAAGACAGCGCCCGAGCGGGCGACGACCGGCCTTTCTTTGCCTATCTCGCCTTCACCGCCCCCCATTGGCCGCTTCAGGCGCCCCGCCATCTGATTGAGAAATATCGGGGACTCTACGACAAGGGTTATGACGCGCTGCGCGAGGCCCGCCTTGCCGGACAGAAACGGCTGGGCCTGATTCCCGCCGATACTATCCCGCATCCCATGACCGGCGTCAGGCCATGGCATTCGCTTGGGCCGGGGGAAAGGGCGGATCAGGCTCGCAGGATGGAGGTTTACGCGGCGATGGTCGAGGGGATGGACCAGAATGTCGGCCGCCTGGTCGCGGAGCTCAAACGGCTTGGTCGCTATGACGATACGGTGATCCTGTTCCTTTCCGACAACGGACCCGCCGGTAACCCCCGCGCAACCCCGGATCACCGACGACACGGACCGCCAGACCGGAGACTGGGTATCGACAATGGTCTCGGCAATATTGGCAATTTCGACAGCTATGTCTCCTATGGCTCCGGTTGGGCGCAGGCCGCCTCAGCCCCGTCGCGCCTGATGAAAGGCTATCCGGCGCAAGGGGGGATCCGCGTCGCGGCCTTCGCTGCGGGCCGGGGCGTGGTAGGGAAGCGGATCGTCCACGCCACTCTGGATGTGCGCGACATCGCGCCGACATTGCTCGATCTCGCCGACCTCATCCAGCCCGCAACTTATGCCGACCGCACGATCCTGCGGCATCAGGGGCACAGCCTCGGCCCTTTACTTCGAGGAAAAGCCACTTCGGTTCGCTCGTCGGAAGAGCCGCTCGGCTATGAACTGCTCTTTCACCGCGCCCTTCGAAAGGGGGACTGGAAAGCCCTCTATGTGCGGGGACAAGCCGAGGAGACACCTCGCTGGCAGCTCTTCAATATCGCGCGCGATCCCGGTGAAACCAAAGATCTAGCGGATACCGAACCGGAAAAGCTGCGCGAGTTGGTCGGCGACTATGACGCCTATGCCACGGCCAAGGGAGTATTTCCGCCGCCGGGCGAATAGACGAAGCTCCCCGCGTTTGAAATCCGCGCTGGTGCGGGTTTCTGCGCCGCCGGTGACATCGATCAAATGTGCGCCCAGGCATTGGTCGTCGGCGGCGACCGAGGTGAATGCAGGTGATGGAATCCGGGCTGCCCTTTTCGGCGGCCGGATCGATCCTATGTCGAAGCGATGTCCTTGAGAGCGATGGAATCATTCGCGAGCAGGGCGGGGCTCAGAACGGCGCCCGACATGATATGCGCGCGGCCTTGGACATAATCCTTAACGCTGTTCACACAGTCGAGCGCGATCAAGCGGCCTCCCCTCAGATAAAGGATGGAGAAACTTCGACGCGCCGGGTCTCCGCGCATCACGGTCTGATCGTGTCCCCGCGAGATGCCGGCGGTCTGCAGCTTGAGATCAAATTGATTCGACCAGAACCAGGGAAGGGCGTCATAGGGAGAATCGATGCCGACGATATGCGCGGCAACTGTTTTGGCTTGGTCATGGGCGTTCTGAATCGATTCCAGACGGACACGCTTTCCATTGGCAAAAGCGTTTATGTGCGATGCACAATCACCGATGGCGTAGATGTCGGCAAGGCTGGTACGGCAATATTCATCGACATGCACGCCGTCGCCTACTGCGGCGCCGGCTGACGCCAACGGTCCGATTTCGGGTAGGATGCCTATTCCGACAATCAGCATGTCGGTGACGATCCGCTCGCCCTCCCGTGTCACCACGGCGGTGGCCGTCTCGGCGACTATCTCGATCGCTTCGACGCCTGCGCCAGTTCGCAGATCGACACCGTGCCGTCGATGCTCCTCTTCGAAAAATTGAGATAGCTGTTCACCGGCCACGCGTTCGAGGACGCGCTTTTGCGCTTCCAGCAGCACGACCTTCTTCCCGAGCTTGGTGAGAACCGATGCCGCTTCGAGGCCGATATAGCCCCCACCAACGATGGTCGCACACGATACACGATCCAACTGCGCCCGAATCCTGTCGACGTCTCCACGTTGCCTGATGACATGAACATTTCCGGCGTTCGCGCCCGGACAGGTCAGCAGGCGTGGGGTGCCACCAGCCGCCCAGATGAGTTTGCCATATTCAAACTCGTGCCGGCTGGTCCCGGCACGCTTCCGGCCGACATCAATCGTATCGACCCGCAGACCGGTGAAGGTCTCGATGTTCCGATCTAGCCAAAACGCTCTGGGGCGAAGCAGGAGGCGGTCAAAACTCTTCTCGCCGGCAAAATATTCCTTGGAGAGGGGAGGGCGTTCATACGGAAGGTCTTCTTCCGCGCCGATCAGACCGATCGAGCCCGAGAAACCCAATTGACGCAGCGTTATTGCGGCTTGTGCTCCGGCATGGCCCGCTCCCGCAATCAGAATATCAAAATGGCGCATGACACGGACTCCGGGAGGCTGATGCCGCTGCTCGGCCTCTCGCCAACAACAGGGGCCTCGGTGCGACTTATGTGGGACGAGAGGTTAGTCCTCGGGGGCAATTTCGACGGCGAGGCCGTCGAGCTCGGCCGAAAGCGTCAATTGGCAGGACAGCCGCGATGCCGACTGCCGATGATCGCTACTCTCGAGCAGGTCGTTTTCGTCGCCGCTCAACGGTGGCAGTGCGCCAAGATCAGGCGACCGGACGTAGACGTGACATGTGGCGCAGGAGCAGCAGCCGCCGCACAAGGCGATCAACTCGTCCAGCCCATTTTCGCGTATCGCTTCCATTAGCGATAGTCCGGGTTCGGCCTCGACCGTGCGGTCGTTGCCTTGCCTGTCGCGCACCAGAATGCGTATCATCGTTCGGGTGCGCCCGCCGACTGTTCGACCTGGTGACATGTCTGTTCGCGCTCTGCTTCTGCCTTGATCATCTGCGCGAGCTTGCGCCGCACTCGCACCGAAGGTTCGTCGATGCGCAAGAGTTGCGGTTGCAGATCCCAGAAATCCGCGTCGCCCATGCGCTGTTGCTGTGCCTGGATCATCGGTTCGTCTTCGGTCGAGAAAATATTGTTGCGCGTCTCGGCGAAGCGCGCGTTGAACGCGGCGTCATCCACAGCGAAATCGCGAGTGCTGGCAAAGAAATAATGCGTCGTTCGGCTCGTTTCCGGGGTCATGATATGGACGTTCATCGTGTTCATATTGTTGTGCGGCCCGTCGCGCGCCTCTCCCGCCGGAACGTTCGCGCCGCTCAGTGTCATCACCGCGGGGGCGGACCATTCGACCGTGTTCCAGTAATCGACACGATCGGCTTCGGTAATGCCGCGGATGGAGCGCATCAGCGGCGACGGAATCTCGTTGAGACAGTCGCGCCGCACTCGGATATGACCATCTGTTTCGGACACCTGCGCGCGCGTGCGCGTGAAGGCACCGCTTCCCAGCGTTGTGGCATGGAGATAATCGACATGTGTCAGGTCGAGAATGTTGTCTACATAGAGGAGGTAGTGGCCCTGCCCATGCAGATAGCCCTTGCTGAATGCGGTTTCAGGGGCTGAGACGAGGAAGCTAAGGTCGCGAATGCTGCCCGGTTCGGCAAGGGCGGGATCGCCCATCCAGATCCAGATCGCGCGATGGGCCTCGACGACCGGATACTGCCTGACGGAAAGGTTGCGGAGAATCGGGCCATGCGGGTTGTGGGCGCATGTCCCATTGCGGTCGAAGGCAAGCCCATGATAGCCGCAGGTTAGCCCCCCGTTAGCGACTTGTCCCTTGCTCAGCGGCGCAAACCGGTGAGGGCAGCGGTCATAAAGTGCTCCGAGTTCCCCTTGCTCGTCGCGAAAGAGCACGATGGGCTGATCGAGAAGCTTTCGGGCGAGCAGGCCACCGTTCTCGACTTCGTCCGCCCAAGCCGCCATGTACCAGCAGTTGCTTAGGTAGCTCATCGCAAATCCTCTCTCACCGGCATTTTTCTTCCTCGCTTTGTAACTTCAATGCGTCGTGATCATAAGCTGCGTTGTCTCCGGCGACGAGCTGATACGATCAAAAAGCATCGCATAATAACTTATGCTAGCATAGCATTAACCGATGATGCGCGGTGGGTCAAGTTGGAGTCGGGACTCCGTGATTGTCAAAGTCAGAAAACGGAGTGGCGGCGAACGGGACGGGACGATATTTGAGCCCATATCTTTTTCTATCCCTTCGCTCCGTTTTTCGCCTGATGTTGCAAAACGGGCTCAACGCGGCTTTGCGGCGCCTTGGTCTGCGAAGGACGAAATGACCGGGCATGGCTTTCGGGCTAGCCCCATTCTTAAGCGGGTCGGGCGCCGATCTAATATATCGGCTGTCGCTCTTTTTGCCATTTGATCGCACCGCCATAACCCATCTTGCACCCGCCCAGATTGTAAATCATCCTCGCGCGCGAGGGTGAGAGATATGGTCAACCGGCGACAACGACACGAATATAGCGCGCAAGACAGGGCGATCCTGGATCGGCTCGACCGCAAGTTTCGGCGCTCCTTGCTGACCTATTTCGGTCGCCGGACGAGCGACGTCAGCGATCTTGAGGACATGGTGCAGGATGTGTTCGTGCGCCTTATCAAGCGCGGCAGCGCGTCGGAACTCGAGCGCCAAAATCTCAGCGCCTATGTGTTCGAGACCGCAAGCAGCGTTCTGACCGATCATCTGCGAAAGAAGATTACGCACCGCAATCATCTATACGAACCATTCGATCAAGATCGTCATGGCGAGAAGGATTTTTCGCCGGAGCACGTTCTTATATGTCAAACGGCGTTCAAAAGGGACCCCCGATCGGCGTCGAAGAGGGATCCCCTTTTTGGATATGATGTTGGTTTGTTGAAGATGGCCTTGCGCTGCGCGCGGCGGAGGGCGGGCGTAGCCCGACCGGAGGCGCGCGCAGCGCA
>NZ_JACIJH010000024.1 GCF_014199295.1 Sphingopyxis panaciterrulae | reverse complement strand
GGGTCTGCCTGCGGCAGCCCACGTTCAATCAGGTGCGGCGCTCGCCGGGCCGCTTTACATCGAGGCTAGCACCAATCCGCGGAGCGGTTCGTGCACCGACCGTGTTGCGGGCGGCGACGTGATCCCCGGCGAAAGCCGGGGTCCAGAGTGCGACTGCGCAGCGCCGGCTCTCCATCGCCCTGGGCCCGGCTTTCGCCGGGGATCGCCAAGCGACCGCCATCCACCGACGTGCGCCCTCTCTTTCATCGTCACCCCGGACTTGATCCGGGTCTGAGTTCCGGCGCGGCGGTCGGGGGTCATCGGACTCGGGCTGGGGTTTCCCGCCGTGGCCATCGCGGGCGCCGCGATGGCGGTGGGCCGCCTTGCGATCCCGCAAGGCACCGGCCGCACTCGCCGCGGCGGCCCGCAAGACTTATCGAAAAAATCGATCAAATGATCCGATATTTTCAATTTTCGCATTGCAACATAAAGGGCTAGAGGAGGGCTCCCGACAACAAAGGAGCTCTTCATGTCCGTTCTCAATACGACCCTCAAACCCTTCAAGGCCACTGCGTTCAAGGATGGCAAGTTCGTCGACATCACCGACGCCGACGTGAAGGGCAAGTGGGCGGTTTTCTTCTTCTATCCCGCCGATTTCACCTTCGTGTGCCCGACCGAGCTCGAAGATCTGGCCGACATCTATCCGACCCTCCAGAAGATGGACGTCGAGGTCTATTCGGTGTCGACCGACACGCATTTCTGCCACAAGGCCTGGCACGACACCTCGCCGGCGATCGGCAAGATCGACTATTACATGGTCGGCGACCAGAACCACACGCTGTCGAACAATTTCGAAGTCCTGCGTGAGGGCGTCGGCCTGGCCGACCGCGGCACCTTCGTCCTCGATCCTCAGGGCGAGATCCAGCTCCTCGAAATCACCCCCGAGGGCGTGGGCCGCAACGCCGCCGAGCTGCTGCGCAAGATCAAGGCGCTGCAATATTGGGTCAGCCATCCGGGCGAAGTCTGCCCCGCCAAGTGGGAAGAGGGCGCCGAAACTCTCGCGCCCTCGCTCGACCTCGTCGGCAAGATCTAAGTCCTTCATGACATGTACCGGAGGGGCGGCGGCCTGACCGCCGCCCCCCCGGCTTTCCTTTCCCCCTGATTGACAGGAGCTCTCCCCATGCTCGACGCCAATTTGAAGCAGCAGCTTCAAGGTCTTCTCACGAACCTTCGTGAACCGATCGAACTGCTTTCGTCGCTCGACGACAGCGCAAAGTCGGCCGAGTTGGCGAGCCTGCTCGACGAGATCGCGTTGCTGTCGGACAAGGTCAGCGTCAGCCGCACCGACGATGACGCCCGCCGGCCCAGCTTCCTGATCCGCCGCGCGAGCGACCCGCAGGTCGCCGTGCGCTTCGCGGGCATCCCGCTCGGCCATGAATTCACCTCGCTCGTCCTCGCGCTGCTGCAGGTCGGGGGCCACCCCCCCAAGACCGCGCCCGAGGTGCTGGAGCAGGTCCGCGCGCTCGACGGCGACTATCATTTCGAAACCTATTTCTCGCTGTCGTGCCAGAACTGCCCCGACATCGTGCAGGCATTGAACCTGATGAGCGTCGTCAACCCGCGCATCACCCACACTGCGATCGACGGCGGTCTGTTTCAGGCGGAGGTCGAGGCGCGTCAGGTCATGGCGGTGCCGACGATCTTTTTGAATGGCGAGAATTTTGGCCAGGGCCGGATGGAACTCGAACAGATCCTCGCGCAGCTCGACACCGGCGCCGAGACGAAGGCGGCCGAGAAGATCGCCGCGAAGGAGGCGTTCGACGTCCTCGTCGTCGGCGGCGGCCCCGCGGGCGCCGCGGCGGCCATCTACGCCGCGCGCAAGGGCATCCGCACCGGCATCGCCGCCGAGCGTTTCGGCGGGCAGGTGCTCGATACGATGGCGATCGAGAATTTCATCTCGGTCCAGCACACCGAGGGGCCGAAGCTGGTCGCGCAGATCGAGCAGCATGTGAAGGACTATGACGTCGATATCATGACTCTCCAGCGCGCCGAGAAGCTGATCCCGGCCGAGCGCGAGGGCGGCCTGCACGAGGTTCGGCTCGCGAACGGCGCGTCGCTGAAGGCGCGCACCGTGATCCTGTCGACCGGCGCGCGCTGGCGTCAGCTCGGCGTCCCGGGCGAGGATGAGTATCGCAACAAGGGCGTCGCCTATTGTCCGCATTGCGACGGCCCGCTCTACAAGGGCAAACGCGTCGCGGTGATCGGCGGCGGCAACAGCGGCGTCGAGGCGGCGATCGACCTCGCCGGCCTCGTCGCCCATGTGACGCTGATCGAATTCGACAGCCAGCTTCGCGCCGACGCGGTGCTGCAACGCAAGCTCGCCAGCCTGCCCAACGTCAGGATCATCACCTCGGCGCTGACCACCGAAGTCCTCGGCGACGGCACGAAGGTGACGGGCCTTGCCTACAAGGACCGCAACAAGGACGAACTGCATCAGGTTGAGCTGGAGGGCGTGTTCGTCCAGATCGGCCTCGTCCCCAACACCGAATGGCTGAAGGACAGCGTCACCCTGTCGCGCCACGGCGAGATCGAGGTCGGCCATCGCGGCGAGACCAGCCAGCCCGGCGTCTTCGCCGCGGGCGACTGCACGACCGTGCCCTACAAGCAGATCGTCATCGCGATGGGCGAGGGATCGAAGGCGGCGCTGTCGGCGTTCGACTATATGATCCGCCTGCCCGCCGAGTTGGAGGCCGAAGCGGCCTGACGAACCGACCCTCCCTGCGGCGCAGCCGTGGGGAGGGGGATCGCCGCGAAGCGGTGGTGGAGGGGCGGCGCCGTTGCGCCATTGCCCCTCCGTCAGCGCGTCGCGCTGCCACCTCCCCATCGCAGCGCGACAGGGAAGATCATTCTACCAGCACGGGCTTTGCCGCGATTGCCTCAAGACGGGCCCGCAGCCGCCCCACCTCCGCCTCGGTGAAATGCAGCCCCAACTTGCTGCGCCGCCACAGCACGTCGTCGGTGGTTCGCGCCCATTCGCGCGCGGCCATCCACTCGACCTCGGCGGCCGACAGCCCGTGCGCGATCTCGCCGCCCAGATCGTCCCAGCCTTCGGCCTTGCCCAGCCACGCCCGTGCCTCGGTGCCATAGGCGCGGGCGATGCGGTCGGCGGTCGCGCGCGGCAGGAAGGGGTGGCAAAGGCGGATGTCGGCGATCAGCGCCGCCAGGCCGCGCACCGGGAAATCCCCGCCGGGCAGCGGCGTCCGGCCGGTCCAGCGCTTGCCCGTCAGCGCCGCGACATGCGCCGCCAGCTCGTCGACCGCATGCTGCGCGACATGGCGATAGCTGGTGATCTTGCCGCCATAGATGGTGAGCAGCGGCGCGCCCTCGTCGCAGTCGAGGTCGATGCGATAGCCGCGCGTCGCCGCCTCGGGCTTGCCCGATCCGTCCTCGACCAGCGGCCGCACCCCCGAATAGGTCCACAGCACATCGGCGGGATTGATCGCGGTGCGGAAATACTGGTTCGCGCCCTCGCACAGATATTCGATCTCTTCGGCGCTCGCGTGGATGGCGTCGAGCGGCCCCTCATGGTCGGCGTCAGTGGTGCCGATCAGCGTGAAATCGCGTTCATAGGGAATGGCGAAGAAGATGCGCCCGTCGGGAAGCTGGAAGAAATAGGCATAATCATGGTCGAACAGCTTGCGCACGACGATATGCGATCCGCGCACCAACCGCATCTGATAGTCGGGCGGCGCGGCGGCGCGATGAAGCACGTCGAGCACTGCCGGCCCCGCGGCGTTGACCAGGCTGCGTCCGGTGAAGCGATAGGCGCGGCCGCTCTCGCCGGTCGCCTCCACGACCCATAATCCATTTTCGACCCGCATCGCCTTGGCGCGGGTGCGGGTTCGGATGCGCGCGCCCCTGTCGGCGGCGTCGCGCGCGTTGAGCAGGACGAGCCGCGCGTCGTCGACCGCCGTGTCCGAATATTCGAAACCGTGGACATAGACGCTCTGAAGCGGTGCGCCCGCGACATGCCGCCGAAGGTCGACCGAGCGCGTCGCGGGCAGTTTCCGGCGCCCCCCGATATGGTCGTAGAGGAACAGCCCGAGCCGCAGCAGCCAGCGCGGCCGCAGCCCGTCGCGATAAGGCAGGACGAAGCGCAGCGGATGGATGATGTGCGGCGCGATGCGCCACAGGACTTCGCGCTCTTTCAGCGCCTCGCGCACAAGGCTGAATTCATAATGCTCCAGATAGCGCAGCCCGCCGTGGATCAGCTTGGTCGAGGCCGATGACGTACCCCCGGCCAGATCGCCCGCCTCGATCAGCAGGACTCGCGCCCCGCGACCGGCGGCATCGCGCGCGACCCCGGCGCCATTGACTCCGCCGCCGATCACGATGACGTCGTAAGGCTGCGGCGGGTCGGTCATGGTTCTGCCCTTAATGGCGTTTCGAACGAAAGGGAATCACCCCCTCCTCTTCAGAGGCTCATGCTCTCTCCCCTGAAGGGGAGAGGGCTATGGCCCGTCCCTGTCCTGCCGGGAGGGCCCGTGCATAACGCTCGCCGCAAAGCTATGCGGCTTACGTATGCGCGTTGCAATCGCCCCGCGCATTCGCCACTTTCATCAGGAATATCCAAGGGGAACGCCGTGAGCGTCAAAGTCGAGACATTGATATTGTTCGGGGCGACGGGCGACCTTGCCCATCGGATGCTCTTCCCCTCGCTCTACAATCTCCACATGGACGGGCTGCTCGCCGACGGGCTGACGATCATCGGGTCGGGGCGCAGCGACCTCGACCGCGCCGCCTTTCACGCACAGGTGCGCGAGGCGCTTGCCGAGCATCTGCCCGAGGATCGCATCGACCCCCCGGTCGTCGACATGTTCCTCGACCGGATCGACTATTGCGCGGTCGATGCGGGGAAGGGCGCCGGCTACGACGATCTCGCCGCGCTGCTCGGCGACCGGATGGCGCGGCCGATCGGCGTCTATCTGTCGACCCCGCCGTCGATGTTCGGGCCGATCGCGCAGGGGCTTGC
Organism: Sphingopyxis panaciterrulae; assembly: GCF_014199295.1. Taxonomy (GTDB): domain Bacteria; phylum Pseudomonadota; class Alphaproteobacteria; order Sphingomonadales; family Sphingomonadaceae; genus Sphingopyxis; species Sphingopyxis panaciterrulae. The sequence goes on along the minus strand of NZ_JACIJH010000024.1, from coordinate 27,630 downwards.
CGCGGCGAACATCGCCTGCGCCGAATGCCGGATCGCGATGGAAAAGCCGATCGGCCACGACCTCGCCTCGTCGCGCGAGGTCAATGCCCAGGTCGGCGATGCCTTCGCCGAGGACCGCGTCTTCCGCATCGACCATTATCTCGGCAAGGAAACGGTCCAGAATCTGCTCGCGCTGCGCTTTGCCAACAGGTTGTTCGAACCGTTGTGGAACGCGCAGGCGATCGACCATGTCCAGATCACCGTCGCCGAGACGGTCGGGCTCGAGGGGCGCGTGTCCTATTATGACGGCGTCGGCGCGCTGCGCGACATGGTGCAGAACCACATGCTGCAACTGCTCGCGATCATCGCGATGGAGCCGCCCGCCAGCGTCTCCTCGACCGCGGTGCGCGACGAAAAGGTGAAGCTGCTCCGCTCCTTGCGCAAGATGAATGCCGAGGACGTCAAGGCGCACAGCGTCAAGGGCCAATATACGGCGGGCGCGGTGAACGGAGAGGCGGTCGCGGGCTATGCCGACGAACTCGGGCGGCCTTCGAACACCGAAACCTTCGTGGCGCTCAAGGCGTTCATCGATAACTGGCGCTGGAAAGGCGTGCCTTTTTACCTGCGCACCGGCAAGCGCATGCCGCAGCGCCAGTCCGAAGTGCTGATCCAGTTCAAGCCGGTGCCGCACAATATCTTCGCCCGCGTCGGCGCGGCAAAGCTCGACCCCAATGTGATGATCATCAATTTGCAGCCCGAAGAGAATATCCGCGTCAAGGTGATGGCGAAGCAGCCCGGCCTCGACCGCGAGGGCGTCAAGCTGCGCGAGGTCAATCTGGACGTGTCGCTGTCGCACAGCTTCGCGGGCGAGCGGCGGCGGATCGCCTATGAACGGTTGCTGCTCGACTTCATCGAGGGCGACCAGACCCTGTTCGTGCGCCGCGACGAGGTCGAAGCGCAATGGCAGTGGATCGATTCGATCCGCGACGCCTGGGCCGCGGTCGACATGGCGCCGCAGACCTACACCGCGGGAAGCTGGGGCCCGTCGAGCGCGATCGCGCTGATCGAGCGCGACGGGGCGAGCTGGCATGATTGAGCGACCATCGCGCCCAAAAACTCCGTTCGCCCTGAGCTTGTCGAAGGGCAGTCCTTATTCTTTGGGCGTCGCAAGGAAGAACGGTCCTTCGACACGCTCAGGACAAACGGTTTTGAACCATGACTGATCTCCACCCCACCATCGCCCGCGTCACCGACCGCATCATCGCGCGCAGCGCCGAACGCCGCGCCGCCTATCTCGACCTGATGGAGCGTCAGCGCGAGGCCGGCACCAATCGCGGCATCTTGTCGTGCGGCAATCTCGCGCACGGCTTCGCCGCCTCGGGCGAGGACAAGCCGGCGATCCGCGGCGGCGCGGCGATGAACATCGGCATCGTCACCGCCTATAACGACATGCTGTCGGCGCATCAGCCCTATGGCCGCTATCCCGAGCAGATCAAGGTCTTCGCGCGCGAGAAGGGCGCGACCGCGCAGGTCGCGGGCGGCGTTCCCGCGATGTGCGACGGCGTGACGCAGGGGCAGGCGGGCATGGACCTGTCGCTGTTCAGCCGCGACACGATCGCCCAGGGCGCCGCCGTCGCGCTCAGCCATGCGATGTTCGAGGGTGCGCTGCTTCTCGGCATCTGCGACAAGATCGTCCCCGGCCTGCTGATCGGCGCGCTGCGCTTCGGCCATCTGCCGACGATCCTCGTTCCCGCGGGACCGATGCCCTCCGGCCTTCCCAACAAGGAAAAGGTCCGCGTGCGCCAGCTCTATGCCGAGGGCAAGGCGAGCCGCGACGATCTGCTCGAAGCCGAATCGGCCTCCTACCACAGCCCCGGCACCTGCACCTTCTACGGTACCGCCAATTCGAACCAGATGATGATGGAGATGATGGGGCTGCACGTCCCCGCCGCCGCCTTCGTCAATCCGGGCACCAGGCTGCGGCAGGAACTGACCCGCGCCGCGACGCACCGGCTGACCGAGATCGGCTGGAACGGCAACGACTATCGCCCGCTCGCGCGCTGCATCGACGAAAAGGCGATCGTCAACGCGTGCGTAGGCCTGCTCGCGACCGGCGGCTCGACCAATCATGCGATCCACCTGCCCGCGATCGCGCGCGCGGCGGGGATCGTCATCGACTGGCAGGATTTCGACGAACTCAGCCATGCGGTGCCGCTGCTCGCGCGCGTCTATCCGAACGGCGCCGGCGACGTGAATAATTTCCGCGACGCGGGGGGCATCGGCTTCGTCGTCCGCGAGCTGCTCGCCGCCGGGCTGCTCCATGGCGATCTGCTGACCGTCGGCGGCACCATGGCCGATTACGGCAGCGAGCCGGTGCTGGTGAACGACGAACTCCACTGGCAGGCCGCCCCCGCCGAAACGCGCGACGAGGCGATGCTGCGCCCGGTCGCGCAGCCCTTTTCGCCCGACGGCGGAATGCGGCTGCTGTCGGGCAACCTCGGCCGCGCGATCATCAAGACCAGCGCCGTCGCCGAGGATCGCTGGACGATCGAGGCACCCGCGCGCATCTTCGACGACCAGAATCAGGTGATCGCGGCGTTCAAGGCGGGCGAGCTCGACCGCGACGTCGTCGTCGTCGTCCGCTTCCAGGGCCCGCGCGCCAACGGCATGCCCGAACTGCACAAGCTGACTCCGCCGCTCGGCGTGCTGCAGGACAAGGGCTTTCGCGTCGCCTTGCTCACCGACGGGCGCATGTCGGGCGCGAGCGGCAAGGTGCCAGCGGTGATCCACTTGTCGCCGGAAGCGCTGCCCGGCCTCGACGGCGTCAGCGGCCCGCTCGCCCGGCTGCGCGACGGCGACAGGGTCCGCATCTGCGCGGTGAAGGGCGAGGTGACGGCGCTGGTCGACGAGGGTGAATGGGCTGCGCGCGCACCCGCCGCGCCGCCGCCGCCGGGCCTCGGCGTCGGGCGCGAGCTGTTCGCCCTCTTCCGCATCCACGCCGACGAAGCCGAAAAGGGCGGTTCGGCGATATTGGCGGCGATGGAAACGGTCGTTTGAATCCCGAAACCCGTTTGTCCTGAGCTTGTCGAAGGACCGTCCTTTCCTTCAACGGGTCCAGGAAAAAACAGCCCTTCGACAAGCTCGGGGCGAACGGAGATAGACATGGCAGAATCAGGCATCGAACAGATCATGGCGTTGGCACCGGTCATCCCGGTCATCGTCATCGACCGCGTGGAGGATGCGGTGCCGCTGGCCGAGGCGCTCGTCGCCGGCGGCCTGCCGGTGCTGGAGGTGACGCTGCGCACCCCCGCCGCGCTCGACGCGATGAAGGCGATGAAGCAGGTCGCCGGCGCGGTGGTCGGCGCGGGCACGGTGCTGAACTCGCGAATGCTCAGCGATGCGCTGGATGCCGGCGCCGAATTCATCGTCTCGCCCGGCCTGACCGACAGCCTCGGCGAAGCCGCGGTGACGGCCGGCATTCCCTTTCTGCCGGGCATCGCCAATGCGTCGAACATCATGACGGGCCTCGATATCGGACTCGACAGCTTCAAATTCTTTCCCGCCTCGACCAGCGGCGGCGTCGCGGCCTTGAAGGCCCTGTCGGGACCGTTTCGCGGCCTCAATTTCTGCCCCACCGGCGGCATCAGCGCCGCGACCGCACCCGAATGGCTCGCGCTCGACGCGGTGCGCTGCGTCGGCGGGAGCTGGGTCGTTCCCCCCGGCCCGCTCGATCCCGCAAAGGTCGAGGCGCTGGCGCGCGAGGCGGCGGCACTGAAATCATAGCGTCATCCCAGCGAAAGTCGGGATCGTCATCGGGGTGACGCAGAAAGCAAAATCACTCTCCTGCTTCCAAACGGAGTCGCCACCGACGAATGGGATGCATTGCCTAACCCCATTTTCCCTGCCATCGTGCGGGCACAGGCGGCAGCATAGCCGCTGGTGGGGAGATGCGCGTGCCGAGGCCACAGCCGCATTTGGAAGAGGTTCTCGGCTCCGAACCCGGACCGCATATCGCCGCGCTCTTCGATTTCGACGGGACGATCATCGCCGGCTATTCCGCGACCGCGATGCTGCGCGAGAAATTCCAGCGCCGCGAAATGTCGGTCGAGGAGATCGCCGAGACCGCGCAGGTGATCGCGCAGCACAGCCTCGGCAACATCGGCTTTTCCGGGCTGATGACCGCCGCCGCCAAATTCATGAAGGGCGTCGACGAGGAGAGCTTCGTCACCTTCGGCGAGGAACTCTACAAGAAGCATATCGCGCGCAAGATCTACCCCGAAACCCGCGCGATCATCGAGGCGCATCGGGCCAAGGGGCATCGCGTCGCGATCGTCTCGTCGGCGACGATCTACCAGATCGAACCGACCGCGCGCGACCTCGGCATCACCGACATCAAATGCTCGGCGTACGAGATAGAGGATGGCGTGTTTACGGGCGAGATCGTCCGGCCCCTGTGCTTCGGCGAGGGCAAGGTACTCGCGGCGGAAGATCTCGCCGCCGAACATGGCCTCGATCTCGATCAGAGCTTTTTCTACTCGGACAGCGACGACGATATCGAACTGCTCGAACGCGTCGGCAAGCCGCGTCCGCTCAACCCCAATCTCAAGCTCAAGGCCATCGCCGACGAGCGCGGCTGGCCGGTGCAGCGCTTCGCGAGCCGCGGCACGCCGAGCTGGGTCGACTATACCCGCACCATCTATGCGACCGGCTCGCTCGTCGGCGCCTTCGCCGCCGGCCTGCCGATCTGGGCGCTGACCCGGTCGCAGCGCGAGGCCGTCAATTTCTCGCTCGGCCTGTTCGGCGATTTCGCGACCGCGATCACCGGCGTCGAGCTGGAGGTCGAGGACGAGCGGCATCTCTGGTCGGCGCGCCCCTGCGTCTTCATCTTCAACCATCAGAGCAAGGCGGACGTGATGATCCTCGCCAAGCTCATTCGCCGTGACATGGGCGCGGTGGGGAAGAAGGAAATCCGCGACATCCCCATCCTCGGCAAGCTGATGGAATGGGGCGGCACCGTCTTCGTCGACCGCGCCGACGGCAAGAGCGCGATTCGGGCGATGGAACCGCTGGTCGACGCGATCCGCCAAGACGGAAAATCGATCTGCATCGCGCCCGAGGGCACCCGTACGCTGACCCCGAAACTCGGCGCCTTCAAGAAGGGCGCCTTCCACCTCGCGATGCAGGCCGGGGTGCCGATCGTCCCCATCGTGATCCACAACGCCACCGACGTCGCGCCCAAGAATGAGTTCGTCATGCGCCCCGCGACGGTGCGTGTCACCGTGCTGCCGCCGGTCGATACGTCGGGCTGGAGCGTGCGGAGCCTCGCGAGCCATGTCCGCGAGGTGCGGAACATGTTCCTGCGCACGCTGGGGCAGGCGGAGGAAGAAGGCGAGGTGGAACCCGCGAAGAAACCACCGCCCGGCAAGGCGGCCGCCAAGCCGAAGAAGGCGGCCGCGAAGAAACCCTCTCCCCGCAAGGGAAGGACGGCTTAGCGCATGCTTCACTTCGTCATTGCGAGCGCAGTGAAGCAATCCAGGGCGGTTTACGCAACGCTGGATTGCCGCGCGGCTTCGCCGCTCGCAATGACGGGGGAAGCGTGACGATATGGCCGACGGCACGCCCCGCGCGCCCGTCGCTTTCCAGGCCGCCGCGGCGGACCGGCTCTATATCATCGACGCGCGCAACCGGGTCGAGCGGCGGGTGCTGCTCGACTGGGTCCACGCGACCGCGGGCGACCTCGGCGGCGATCAGGCGCCGCAATGGGTCAGCCTGTCGATCGCCGACGGCGACCATGCGCTCGATCTCGACACGCTCGAGGCGCGCCTCGCCGACGCGGCGGGCCGGCAGGTCGTGCCGCTGCGCGTCGCGTGGCGCATCCCCCATTTCGAGCGCGAGCGCGCGCTAAAATTCCGCCATCTGATCTTCGGCGACCCGCGCCAGCCGGGGTCACTCCGCGCGCAACTCATCCTGTGGCGCGACCGGCGGCGCGCGCAGATCCTCGTCGGGGAGGCCGCGACCGGGGACGTGCTCCGGGACCGCTTCCTCGCCCAGACCGGCGGCGGTGACGGCGCGGAGGGCGGGAGCGAATTCGCCGCCTTCGTCGCGCGGCAGGCGGGGCTCGCGCTCGACGTCGCCGAACGCGGCATTCGCGGCACCCGCTACAAGGTGCCGCGCTTCGTCGCCGACAGCCTGCGCACCAGCCCGAAGTTCCGCGCCGCGCTCGCCGATCTCGCGCAGCAGCTCGGCCGCCCGGTCGCCGACCTCTACCGCGAGGCGCGGCCGCTGATGAAGGAGGTCATCGCGACCCCCGGCGCGCTGTTCCTCGACCTGCGCGCGCGGCTCGACCGCATGATGTTCGGCGGCTACGCGCCCGAGATGGAGGTCGACGCGGCGGAGCTGACGAAGCTGCGGTCGGTGCTGCGCGAGCATCCGACCTGCATCCTCTTCACCCACAAGACCTATATCGACGGCGCGACGCCCAGCCGCCTCGCCTATGAAAACGATCTCCCGATGCTCCACAGCTTCGGCGGCGCCAATCTCGACTTCGCGGTGATGGGGCAGTTCTTCCGCCGCTCGGGGATGATCTTCATCCGGCGGAGCTTTCAGGATCAGCCGGTCTACAAGCTGGTGCTGCGCCATTATATCGCCTGGCTGCTCGCCAAGCGCTTTCCCTTGAGCTGGGCGTTCGAGGGCACGCGCTCGCGGCTCGGCAAGCTGATGCCGCCCAAATATGGTCTGATGAAATATGTCCTCGACGCCGCGCACGCGACGGGGACCGGGGACGTCCATTTCGTCCCCTTCGTCACCAGCTTCGACCTGATCCGCGACGTCGAGGAATATGCCGCCGAGCAGACCGGGCGGAGCAAGAAGCCCGAATCGCTGTCCTGGTTCCTCGGCTATATGAAAAGCCTGCGGGCGCCGTCGGGCCGCATTCGTATCGACATCGGCGAGCCAGTAGTGATCGACCGCGCGCCCGGTCCCGACGATCGGCGCGCGCTCGAGCGGATCGCCTTCTCGGTCGCGGTCGAGGCGAATCGCGTGACCCCGCTCACCGTCACCTCGCTGCTCTGCCTGATCCTGCTCGGCACCGCGCCGCGCGGCGTCACCGAAGGCGAGATGCGCGTGACCATCGACCGGGTGAAGGCGTGGGCGCGCGAGCGCGATATCCGCCTCAGCCGCGAACTCGAAAGCGGCGACGACGCCGCGCTCGCGGCAACGCTCGACACGCTCGTCGCGAGCGGCCTCCTGACCCGCTTCGCGGCGGGCAGCGAGACCGTCTATTCGATTGAGCCCGCGCATCATCCGATGGCGAGCTATTACCGCAACATCATCGCGCATCATTTCCTCGACCGCGCGATGATCGAGCTGGCGCTGTTCGAGCTGCGCGACGCCGACAGCCGCGATGCGACCGAGGCCTTCTGGGCGAAGGTCGACCGGCTGCGCGACCTGTTCAAATTCGAATTCTTCTATCCACGGCGCGACGCGCACCGCGCCGCGCTCGAGGCCGAGCTGGCGCGCATCGACCCCGCTTGGGCGAGGCGCCTCGCGAGCGGCGACCGCGGCGTGGCGCAGCTCATCCGCCGCTGCCAGCCGCTCGTCGGCCATGCGATATTGCTGCCCTTCGCCGAGGCCTATTCGGTCGTCGCCGGCCTTCTCGCCCGCGCGGCGCCGGGCGATGCGGTCGACGAAAGGGCGCTGCTCGATGCCGCGCTCGTCGAGGGGCGCCAGGCGTGGCTGCTCCGCCGGATCAGCAGCGAGGCGGCGATCGGGAAATTGCTCTTCGCCAACGGCCTGTCGCTGATGCGGCACAGGGGGCTGGCCGAGACGGCGACCCCCGACGGGCTGAGGGCGCGACGCGCGCTGCTCGTCGAGCTCCGCGGGCTCGCCAACGTCATGGAATCGATGCGCCTCGCGACGCTGGCGCTCGCGGATCGTTTGTCACCCCAGGGAGGATGAACTTGACTTATCCCAACTTCGTCATTGCGAGCGAAGCGAAGCAATCCAGAGCGGATTACGCGTGCTCTGGATTGCCGCGTCGCCTTCGGCTCCTCGCAATGACGATGGAGTAGGAGAACGAACATGCTCAAACAGCTCAGCGCGCAGGACGCCCAGTTCCTCTACACGCAGACCGCGAACAATCTGACGCACATCATGGGGGTTTATATCTACGATCCATCGACTGCGCCCGGCGGCTTCGTGCGCTTCAAGGACATCATCGCGCACGTCGAAAGCCGCGTCCACACCTCGCCCTTGTTCCGGCGCCGCCTCCACCGGCTGCCCTTCGACGTCGATCATCCCTATTGGGTCGAGGACGAGCATTTCGACATCGAGGCGCACATGAGCCACGCGCGCCTGCCCGAACCCGGCGACTGGCGGCAGTTCTGCATCGCGGTCGCGCGCTGGTTCTCGAAGCCGATGGACATGAACCGCCCGCTCTGGGACATTTATATCATCGAGGGGCTCGACCGGATCGAGGGCATCCCGCCGGGCAGCTTCGCGATGCTCCACCGCGTCCATCACGCCGCGGTCGACGGCGCCTCGGGTGCCCACGCCTTCATCGCGATGAGCGATATCGACGCGGCGGGCACGCCGGCGATCGCGGAGCCGCCGCCGGTCGAATCGCTGGGCCGCGCCCCGTCGAGCGCGGAGTCGGTGACGCGCGCCTGGTCCGCCTCGCTCCAGTCGCCGGTCAAGTTCATGAACGCGCTGATGAAGGTGTCGCCGGCGGTCATCGCCTCGGCGCGCAAATCCATTGCCGAGGGCGGGATGGCGGCGGGCGTGCCCGAAACGCGCTTCAACGTCCCCGTCGGCCCGCACAAGATGTTCGACGGCACGACGGTGGCGCTCGCCGACGTCGCGGAAATCCGCAGGAAGGTGCCCGGCGCCACGGTCAACGACGTGGTGATCGCGACCGTCGGCGGGGCGCTCCGCAAATATCTGGCGAAGCACAAGGAATTGCCGAAGGAAAGCCTCGTCGCCGTCGCGCCGATCAACCTGCGCGGCAAGGAGAAGGGAGCGGGGCCAGGAGGCAAGGGGGCCTCGACCCCCGGCAACCAGGTCTCGGCGATGAGCGTGCCGGTTCGCACCGATATCGCCGATCCGCTCGAACGGCTCGCGGCGATCCGCGACTACACGGTCGAGGCGAAGGAGGCGAAGGCCGGCGTCAGCGCGCGGTTGATGACCGACCTCTCGCAGCATATCCCCGGCGCGACGATGGCCGCGGTCGCGCGCATCCTGACCAGCGAGCGCTTCGCGGTGCGCGGCACCAACCTCTTCATCTCGAACGTGCCGGGCGCGCAGGTGCCGCTCTATCTGGCGGGCGCCCGGCTCGTGCAGCAGTTCGGCGCCGCGCCGCTCGCCAACAATATGGGCCTGTTCGTCGCCACCCCCAGCTACAACGGCCGCATCGCCTTCTCGCTGATCTCGGAACGCGCGATCATGCCCGATATCGCTTTCTTCCGCACCTGCATCGACGCCAGCTTCGCCGACCTGATGAAGGCGGCGCCAAAGGTCGAGGCGGCGAAGACGAGCAAGGCAAAACCGAAAGCGAAGGCGGAGGCTCCGAAACCGGCGAAAACCATGACTCCGGGAAAGGGAAAGAAGAAGCCCTCCTCTTCGTCACCCCGGACTTGATCCGGGGTCCCGCTTTTCCCCGTCGCTGAGGGTGGGCGGCGAAACCAAAACAGTTGCCAAAGGCAACGCAACCGGCAAGGATCGCGGAAAATCAAGACAACGCAGGACCACTCCATGCTCTTCACCCCCACGCTCAGCGCCGACGCCGCGCTTGCCAAGGCCGCGGACTATGCCGCCTGGTCGAAGGCCGCGCAGGCGCACGACGCCAGATCGGGGATGCAGGCGTGGCGCGACGCCGACGAGAGCGAGCATTTCGACCATCGCGCGATCCGTGCCCGGCTCGACCGGCTGCGCGAACTGTCCGCCGCGGGCGACGTCAAGGGGCTGCTCTTCACGCTCAACGAGGGCATCCACGGCAATATCGACGGCATGGGCAACGAGCGCCTCTATCAAAAGGCGCGTTTCGGCACCAAGCGGCTGATCGAGGATTATGTCGCGGAAGTCGTCGCCGCGCTCGACCGCATCGCCGCCTCGCGCGCGATCCCGCGCGAGGAAAAGCGCGACTTCTTTCGCCGCGCCCAGCATTGCTACGGCCGTTCGGCGCTGCTGCTCTCGGGCTCGGGCAGCTTCCTCTTCTTCCACATCGGCGTCGTCGAGGCGCTGTGGAGCGAGGGCGTGCTGCCCACGATCCTCGCGGGGTCGAGCGGCGGGTCGATCGTCGCGGCGATCGTCTGCACCCGGCGCGACCGCGACATGGGCGCCTTCCTCGCCAGCGACCGCCTCGCCAACCCCGACCGCGACCCCGAACTGCGCCGTCTCGATCCGGGCGAGGTCGCCGGGCGGCTCGCCGACCTCATCCCCGACCTGACCTTCCAGCAGGCCTATGAGGTCAGCGGGCGGCACCTCAACGTCTCGGTCGCCCCGGCCGAAAAGCACCAGAACGGTCGCCTCCTGAACGCGATCACCGCGCCCAATGTGCTGATCCGCGAGGCGGTGCTCGCCTCCTGCGCGGTGCCCGGCGTCTTTCCGCCGGTCATGCTGATGGCGCGCGGCGAGGACGGCGCGCGCGTTCCCTATCAGCCCGACCGGCGCTGGGTCGACGGGTCGGTGACGCACGACATTCCGACCCGGCGGCTCGAACGCCTTTATGGCGTCAACCATCATATCGTCAGCCAGGCCAACCCGCTCGCGCTGCCCTTCGCGACCGACACGCGCAAGCAGATGGCGCCGATCGAGGCGATCCAGCACGCATCGCTGGCCACCTTCAAGGCGTGGCTCAACGCCAATATGACGATCTTCAGGAAGCCGCTCGAACTGGTGCCGCCGCTCAACAGCCTCGCCAATATGGCGCGCTCGGTCATCAACCAGGAATATACCGGCGACATCAACATCATCCGTCCGCCCCGCTACTGGTCGCCGACCAAGATCCTCTCCGACTTGGAGCAGGAGGATATCGACGACCTGATCGACACCGGCCGCCGCACCGCCTGGCCGAAGGTCGAGATGGTGCGCACCCAGACCGCGATCAGCCGCGCGCTCGACGCCATCCTCGCAAGGATCGACCGGCGCGGCGACGATGGCCCCGGTCACCGCGCCGGCGCGCTCGCGGACCCGGTGCGGTGAGCGCCGACAACGCGCCGCTCGGCCTCCCGCCGGGACGGGGCGGCGACGGCGCGACCCTCGCGGTCACCCGCTGGCTGCCGACCGGCGACCCCAGGGCGGTGGTGCTGCTCGCCCATGGTTATGCCGAGCACGCCGGGCGCTACGGTCATGTCGCGGCGCGGCTGACCGCGGCGGGCTATGCCGTCTATGGCGTCGACCATATGGGCCATGGCAAATCGGACGGCGCCATGGGCTATGTGCCCCGCTTCGCCCTCTATGTGCAGGGCATGGCGGCGCTGATCGGGCGCGTGCGCGAGGCGTGGCCCGGCAAGCCGCGCCTGCTCCTCGGCCACAGCATGGGCGGGCTGATCGCGGCGCTGTTGCTGATCGAACGCCAGCGCGATTTCGCCGCGGCGGCGCTGTCCGGCCCCGCGATCCTGACCCCCGCGCCGCCGTCGCGGCTGACCGTCTGGATCAGCCGCTTCCTGTCGCGCTATTTTCCGCGTGCCGGGGTGATGAAGCTCGATCCGACCGGGGTCAGCCGCGACCCTGCTGTCGTCGCCGCCTATCTCGCCGACCCCTTCGTCCACAGCGGCAAGATGAGCGCGCGGCTCGCGGCCGAGATGTTCGACGCGATGGCGCGGGCGCGCGAGGGGGCGGGGGCGATCGCCCTGCCGCTGCTCCTCCAGCACGGCGCTGAAGACCGCCTCACCGCCCCTGAAGGCTCGCGCTTCCTGTTCGACCATGTCGCCTCGACCGACAAAAGGCTCGAAATCTATCCGGGCCTGTTCCACGAAATCTACAACGAGCCCGAAAAGGGCGCGGTGCTGGATGATCTGATCGACTGGTTCGATGGGCATGTCGCGAAGGATTGAGCCAACCCCAAATCCCGTTCGTGTCGAGCGAAGTCGAGACGCCCATCGGCGTGGCGCAAGGCCGATGGGTGTCTCGACTTCGCTCGACACGAACGGCATGAAAAGAGCGAGTTAGCCTGCCATGAAATTCCTTCTCGTCCTCCTCGTCGCCCCGCTGATCGCGCTGGCGCTGCTCTATTTCATCTTCCCCGGCCGCCTTGTCGCCTTCGGCCGCTGGCTGCTGCGCCGGCGCGGCGGGCTGGTGGAACGGCGCGTCACCGTCGACGGCCGCGTCTGGCCCTATCTCGAGGGCGGCGACCCGGCGAAGCCGACCTTGCTGCTCGTCCACGGCTTTGCCGGCGACAAGGACAATTGGCCGATGCTCGCGGCGCATCTGCGCGGCTATCACGTCATCGCGCCCGACCTGCCGGGCTTCGGAGAGAATGAGCGCAACCCGCAGCTCGCCTACGACATCGCGGCGCAGACCGAGCGTTTGAAGGACTTCATCGACGCGCTCGGGCTAGATCGGCCGCACGTCGCCGGCAACAGCATGGGCGGCTGGATCGCGCTGCGCTACGCCCTCGACTATCCGGACGCGCTCGCCAGCCTGATCCTGCTGAACAACGCGGGGGTGAAGGGCGCGAACGAAAGCGACCTCGAAAAACAGGCGGCGAACGAGGATTATAACCCGCTGGTGATCGCCAATCTCGACGACGCCGATCGGCTCGTCGCGATGGTCGTCCACAAGCCCCCGCACATCCCCGCGCGTCTCAAGCCCGCGCTCTACCGCGACGCACTCAAATATCGCGACCAGCTCGACGGTATCTTCTGGGTCATCGCGTCGGAGATGCGCGACCACCCGCTCAACGACCGGCTCGGTGAGGTCAGGGTGCCGACGCTGATCCTCTGGGGCCGCCACGACCGGCTGATCGACGTAAGCTGCGTCCCCGTCCTCGAAGCCGGAATCGCGGGCGCGCAGGCGCAGATCTTCGACCATGTCGGGCACGTCCCGATGATCGAGGACCCAAAGGCGACGGCCGCCGCGATCAAGGGCTTCCTTGCCAGGCTCTCCTAGCCCTTCGTCACCCCGGACTTGATCCGGGGTCCCGCTTTTCCCCGCCGCTGAGCGGGACCCCGGATCAAGTCCGGGGTGACGATGAGGGCATCTTGCCAACCCGCTTCCGGCGCGCCACTCTCGCGCCCGGAACAGGGGAGGGGGCTTATGCGGCTCAGGGTCGGACTGCTCGGCGGCGGAAGCTGGGGCACCACGGTCGCGTCGGTGGTGTCGCGCAACGCGCCGATCACGCTGTGGGCGCGCGACGCCGCGACCGTCGACGGCATCAACCGGCTGCACGAGAATCACAAATATCTTCCCGGCATCAAGCTGCCGCCGGCGCTGCGCGCGACCGCCGACATGGCGGAGGCGGTGGCGGGGGCCGACGTGCTCGTCGTCGGCGTGCCCTCGCACAGCTTCCGCGCCGTGCTCGAAGAGGCGAAGCGCCATCTGCGCCCATGGGTTCCGGTCATCAGCCTGACCAAGGGGCTGGAACTCGACACCGAAAAGCGGATGACCGAACTGATCGAGGACATCCTGCCCGGCCATCCGGTCGGCGTCCTCACCGGCCCCAATCTCGCGCGTGAGATCATGGGCGGACAGGCGGCGGCCAGCGTGCTGTCGATGGAGGACGAAATCGTCGTCCGCGCGCTCCAGCCGCTGTTCCACTCGGGCCTGTTCCGCGTCTACACCAACACCGACCTGCTCGGCTGCGAGCTCGGCGGGGTGCTCAAGAATATCGTCGCGATCGCGGTCGGCATGGGCGACGGGCTCGGCGCCGGCGACAATACCCGCGCCGCGCTGATGACGCGCGGGCTGGCGGAGATCACCCGGCTCGGCGTCGCGATGGGCGGCCGCGCCGAAACCTTCGCCGGCCTCGCCGGTATGGGCGACCTGATCGCGACCTGCACCAGCGCCCTGTCGCGCAACCGCCACGTCGGGGTCGAACTCGGCAGGGGGCGGGCCATCGACGATATCGTCGCGGACATGCACATGGTCGCCGAAGGGGTGAAAAGCGCCCCGACCGTCATCGCCCTCGCGCGGCACCACGGCATCGACATGCCGATCGCGCGCGACGTGTTCGACGCGACGCAGGGCCGGCGCAGCGCGCAGGAGATATTCCGCGGCCTGCTGCGCTCCTCGGTCGGCGACGAGGCGCATCCGGGGTAAATCTGCCGAATGACATGTCGCCGTAGGGTGAATCCAGACAGGCATGATCCGGGAACAAAGCGCGATTCCACCGCGGGCCGTGTCATTTCCGGGGTCGAGCCGGGAAGAAAAGCCCGCACTGCTTCGTTCTTCTCCTGACCACCGGGTCCAAAGGAGAAAGACGATGAAAAAATGGACGGTTATGGCCGTATTTCTGGCTCTCCCCGCCGGCGCCGCCGTGGCGGCGGTGCCCTATGACGCGATGCCGCCGGGCTTCGATCGCCCCGAAATTCGCACGGTTCCCATCGCCGGCATCGTCAATCAATATTGGTACAACTACAAGGCCGACATTCTCGAGGCCGAAAAGGAACTCGGCAGCGACCTGCGCCACGCGACCGACCGCGAGGACCGCTGGGACGCCTGGGACGAATGGGCGACCGAGGTCGTCGATGCCGACAAGGATTATGTGAAGGAAATGCGCAAGAAGGGCTATCGCGTCGGCCGCGTGACGGTCGGCTGACCCTCCCCCCGGAGCTGTTCGGGGTCGCAAGGGAAGGGCGGGCGCCGCGAGGGGTCCGCCCTTCTTTTTCGTATATCGATCATAGGCGATGCCTCTTCTCCCCTCCCGCCTGCGGGAGGGGAAATCGGTTCGACCTTTAGAGCGGCGAGCCCCAAATCTGACCCACCGTCCCTTTCGTGTCGAGCGAAGTCGAGACACCCATCGACGTAGCGCAAGGCCGATGGGTGTCTCGACTTCGCTCGACACGAACGGAATTGGGGTGGTGCCGATTTAACGCGCGGCGCTCTAATGTCCGTCCTCGACGGCGCTCAATAACTCCGCGGCATCCCCAGCACATGCTCGGCGACATAGGACAGGATCATGTTCGTGCTGATCGGCGCGACCTGATAGAGGCGCGTCTCGCGGAACTTGCGTTCGATGTCATACTCGGCCGCAAAGCCGAAGCCGCCGTGGGTCTGGATGCACGCCTCGCCCGCGGCCCAGCTCGCCTCGGCGGCGAGCATCTTCGCCATATTGGCCTCGGCCCCGGCATTCTCGCCCGCCTCATATCTGGCGATCCCGTCATGGACGAGCAATTCGGCGGCGCGCATCTGGGCATAGGCGCGCGCGATCGGGAACTGCACCCCCTGATTCTGGCCGATCGGACGCCCGAACAGCACCCGTTCCTTGGCATAGCCCGACGCCTTGTCGATGAACCACTTGGCATCGCCGATGCACTCGGCCGCGATCAGCAGCCGCTCGGCATTCATCCCCGACAGGATATAGCGGAACCCCTTGCCCTCCTCGCCGATCAGGTTCGCGGCGGGAACGCGCATCCGGTCGAAGAAGATTTCGGTCGTCGCATGGTTCATCATCGTGTCGATCGGCCGGATCGTCAGCGTCCCCGCGGCAAGCGCTTCCTTCATGTCAACCAGAAAGACCGACAGCCCCTCGGTACGGCTCGCCGCGGCCTCGCGCGGCGTCGTGCGCGCGAGCAGGATCATCAGGTCGCTATGTTCGGCGCGGCTGGTCCACAGCTTCTGGCCGTCGACGACATATTCGTCGCCGCCTGCCCCGGACCCCGATCCGGGGTCCTTCTTCGCGACGGTCTTCAGGCTCAGCGTATCGGTGCCACTCGTCGGCTCGGTGACGCCGAAGGCCTGCAAACGCAGCTCGCCGGTGGCGATGCGCGGCAGGTACCGCGCCTTCTGCTCCTCGGACCCGTGGCGCAGCAGCGTGCCCATCACATACATCTGCGCGTGCACCGCGCCGCCGTTGCAGCCCTGGCGCTGGATTTCCTCGAGGATCGCCGCGGCGGCAGAGAGGGGAAGCCCCGCGCCGCCATATTCCTCGGGGATCAGCGCCGCGAGATACCCCGCTTCGCCCAGTGCCGCGACGAACTCCGACGGATAGGCTCGCGCCTTGTCCTTCGCCTGCCAATAGGGACCGGGAAACTGCGCGCACAGCTTCGCGACCTCTTCGCGGATGTCGGAATAATCGTGCATCGGCCGCCTCGCTTTCATCGTTCGGATCGGCGCTAGGACAGCGGTAGTAAAATTTCAATATCGCGAAGCGTCTTTCAACTATATGAAAACCTGGCTGGAGGGCCGCGCGCGCCTTTGTCATTCCCGCTTTCGCGGAAATGACGAAAAGGGAGATGACGAAAGGAGGGAGGTGTCATGGCCAATCGGCCCGACCCTATGCCCCCGCCTCCGCCAGCAGCGCCTTCGCCTCCTCGCCCTGCCAGTCGATCGCGCCCATGACGCGCCAGACCTCCTTGCCCTCGGCATCGTAATAGAGGCTCGTCGGCAATCCGCCCGCCGCCGCGTCGAGCAGCGCATTCTCGGGGTCGAGATAGGGCTGCAGCGTCGTCAGCCCGGCCTTCTGGAACCAGGGATCGACGACCTCGGCCCCCTGCAGGTCCATCGCGACCGCGATCACCTGCATCGTGTCGCCGCGCGCCGCGGCCAGCTTGTCGAGCGTCGGCATCTCGGCGACGCAGGGCGCGCACCAGGTCGCCCACAGGTTGACGAGCAGCGGCTTGCCCCGGAACGCCGCCAGCGTCACCGGCGCATCGTCGGGGCCGCGAAAGGCGGCGGCGGGCGCCGCATCGCCGGCGTGACTGCGGTCGACCACATGCTGGAACGTCTCGACGCCGCGCGCCGCTTCGCCGCCCGAAATATTTGCTTGGGGCGCGCCCGCTTGCTCCTCGCGGTGCTTTTCCCTATCGCAGCCCGCGACCGATCCGGCCAGCAGCAGGGCGAGGATCGTGATTTTCGGATTTGGGACGCGGCGGATGACGGATTCTCCGGATAGCAACAGCATGTGGGGCGGCCGCTTCGGTGGCGGACCCGCGGCGATCATGCAAGAGATTAACGCGTCCATCCCCGTCGACAAGCGGTTATGGGAAGAGGATATCGCCGCCAGCCGCGCCCACGCGGCGATGCTCGGCGCGCAGGGCATCGTCGCCGCCGCCGACGCCGCCGCGATCGACGCCGGCCTCGCGCAGATCGCGGGGGAATTCGCGGCGGGCGGCGTGCCCGTCGACCTCGCGCTCGAGGATATCCACATGACGGTGGAATCGCGCCTCAAGACCCTCGTCGGCGACGCGGCCGGGCGCCTCCATACCGCGCGCTCGCGCAACGACCAGGTCGCGACCGATTTCCGCCTCTGGGTCCGCACCGCCTGCGACCGCATCGACGCCGGGCTGAAGGCATTGCAGACGGCGCTGCTCGCCCGCGCCGACGAGCATGCGGACAGCATCATGCCCGGCTTCACCCATCTGCAGGTCGCGCAGCCGGTGACGCTCGGCCATCACCTGCTCGCCTATGTCGAGATGGTCGGGCGCGACCGCGGGCGCTTTCGCGACGCGCGCGCGCGGCTCAACGAATCGCCGCTCGGCGCCGCGGCGCTCGCCGGGACCAGTTTCCCGCTCGACCGCGCCGCGACCGCGGCGGCGCTCGGCTTCGACCGGCCGATGGCGAACAGCATCGACGCCGTGTCCGACCGCGACTTCGCGCTCGAATTTTGCGCCGCCGCGTCGATCGCGGCACTCCACCTCTCGCGCCTGGCCGAGGAAATCGTGATCTGGGCCAGCCAGCCCTTCGGCTTCGTCAGCCTGCCCGACGCCTGGTCGACCGGCAGCTCGATCATGCCGCAAAAGCGCAATCCCGACGCCGCCGAACTGGTGCGCGGGCGCGCCGGCCTGCTGCTCGGCGCCTTCCAGCGGCTTGCGGTGATCGTGAAGGGGCTGCCGCTCACCTATTCGAAGGATCTTCAGGACGACAAGGAAACGGTGTTCGGCGCCTTCGACGCGCTCGCCCTGTCGCTCGCGGCGATGACCGGGATGGTCGAGACGCTCAGCTTCCGCACCGATCGGATGCGCGCGCTTGCCGCTTCGGGCTTCTCGACCGCGACCGATCTTGCCGACTGGCTGGTGCGCGAGGCGGGGGTGCCGTTCCGCGAGGCGCATCATATCGTCGGCGCCTGCGTGAAACGATCGGAGGCGCTCGGCGTTGACCTGTCGGAGCTGCCTGCCGGCGAAGCGGCGGCGATCCACGCCGCCGTCACGCCCGCCGCGCTCGCGGCGCTGACCGTCGAGGCGTCGGTCGCCAGCCGGATCAGCTATGGCGGCACCGCGCCCGAACGGGTAAGGGAAGCCATCGCCGCGGCCCGCGCCGCGCTGGAGGATTGAGATGCGAAACCGCCGTCCGATCGCCGCCGCCCTGTCGGGCACCGCGCTGCTCATGGCGCTCGGCGCCTGCGGCCAGCGCGAGGATCTGAAACCCGTGGCCGATCAGGCGCCCCCGGTGACCCCGATCGGCGCCACCCGCCCCCCGACGAACGAGGAGCTTACGACGCCCGACGCGCAGGCGGTGCCCGCGCGCAGCGACGAACTTCTCAAACGCTCCGAACAGCGCGAACCCGACGATTTCGACCTGCCCCCGCCGGGCTGAGTTTCGGAAATCCACCTATTTTCCGTTCGTGCCGAGCCTGTCGAAGCCCCGTCCTTCTTGTGTCGCGCGCAAAGGAAGAACGGCCCTTCGACGGGCTCGGAGCGAGCAAAGGATCAAATATAGGATCTGTTTGTGGACCATTTTCAATATCGCGACGGCGTCCTCCACGCCGAAGACATCCCCCTGCCGCGTATCGCCGAGGAGATCGGCACCCCCGTCTATGTCTATTCGCGCGCGACGCTCGAACGCCATGCGCAGGTGTTTCGCGACGCGCTCGAGGACGTGCCGAAGAAGCACATCGCCTTCGCGATCAAGTGCAACCCCAACCTCGGCGTGCTGCGTGTGCTCGCGCGGCAGGGCTATGGCGCCGACGTCGTTTCGGGCGGCGAGCTCGAGCGCGCGCTCGCCGCGGGCATGGCGGCGGAGGACATCGTCTTCTCCGGCGTTGGCAAGACCCGCGCCGAGCTGGCGCAGGGGCTCGATCGCGGCATCGGGCAGTTCAATATCGAGCATGAGCCGGAGGGCATCGCGCTAGCCGAAATCGCGCTGGCGAAGGAGACGACCGCGCAGGCGGTGCTGCGCGTCAACCCCGACGTCGATGCGGGCACCCATGCCAAGATCTCGACCGGCAAGGCGGAGAACAAGTTCGGCGTCGGCATCGACGCTGCGCCCGAGATCTTCGACCGCCTCGCCGGCCTGCCGGGGCTGAAGATGCGCGGCATCGCGCTCCATATCGGCAGCCAGCTCACCAGCCTCGCGCCGCTCGAGGCCGCGTTCGAGCGCGTCGGCCGCCTCGTCGCCGACCTGCGCGCCGCGGGACACGACATCACCCATGTCGACCTCGGCGGGGGTCTCGGCGTGCCCTATCGCCCCGACGACGATCCGCCGAGCCCGGCCGAATATGGCGCGATGGTCGCGCGGGTGACGAAGAACTGGGACGTGACCCTGATGTTCGAGCCCGGCCGCGTCATCGCCGGCAACACCGGCGTGCTGCTGACCGAGGTGCTGTGGGTCAAGCCCGGCGCGACGAACCCTTTCGTCATCGTCGACGCCGCGATGAACGACCTCGCGCGCCCGGCGCTCTACGATGCCTATCATGATTTCGTCGCGGTCGAACCGACGGGCGAAAAAATGACCGCCTCGATCGTCGGCCCGGTGTGCGAGACCGGCGACACCTTCGCGCGCGACCGCACCATCGACCGGGTCGAATCGGGCGACCTTGCCGTCTTCCGCACCGCCGGCGCCTATGGCGCGACGATGGCCTCGACCTACAACAGCCGCAGCCTCGTCCCCGAGGTGCTCGTCGACGGGGACCGCTCCATCGTCGTCGCCGACCGCATCGCCGCCGGCACGATCATGGCGGCCGAGCGCGTGCCCGACTGGATCGACTGACCCTGAGCCGCCCCCTCCCCTGAAAGGGAGGGGCCTGCTATAGGCCCACCATGCATCAGTTTCCCATCTTCCTGACCCTCGCCGGCCGCCCCGTCGTGCTGGTCGGGGACGGGGAGGCGGCCGCGGCCAAGGCGCGGCTGATCGCCCGCGCGGGCGGCCGCGTCGTGCCCGAATGGCAGGACGGCGCCCGGCTCGCCTTCGTCGCCCTCGCCGACGAAGGCGAGGCGCGCGCCGCCGCCGAAGCGTTGCGCGCCCGCGGCCTGCTCGTCAATGTCGTCGACCGGCCCGATCTGTGCGATTTCACCACGCCCGCGATCGTCGACCGCGCCCCCGTCACCATCGCGATCGGCACCGGCGGCGCTTCGGCGGGGCTCGCCAAGGCCATCCGGCAACGCGTCGAGGCGCTGCTCCCGTCGCGTCTCGGCGCGCTCGCCTCCGCGCTCCACGCCGCGCGCGGCGCGATCCGCGCCCGCTGGCCCGCCGCCGCCGACCGCCGCCGCGCGATCGATACCGCGCTGGCCCCCCGCGGCCCCCTCGACCCGCTGGACGGCGGCGCGGCGGACGGCGTCGAGGCCTGGCTCGCCACCGACGGCGTGCTCGCGCCCGTGCGCCTCGAAACCGTGCATCTGACCAGCGCCGACCCCGACGATCTGACGCTGCGCGCCGCGCGCCTGCTGGGGGAGGCCGACCATATCTTCCACCCCGCCGCCACCCCCGCCGCGATCCTCGACCGCGTCCGCGCCGACGCCGCGCGCCACGTCGCCGCCGCGCCGCCCGCCGACCCGCCGCCGGGCCTGTCGCTTTGGCTTACGCCATTAAATTAAGTTAACTGGCGCCGCCGTCCCCGATTTCCGACCCCTGCCGGCGCGGCCCGAAGCGCCGCGTCTGCAAGAGGGGGATTATCATGACATTGCCGCCACTCGATATCGCGGCCTTGCCGCTGCTCGACACCGCGGTCGGCCTGTTCGGATCGTGCGCCGCTGGCATGGTGACGTCGAAGCCGGGGATTTTCGAGGTCACCGTCACGGTCGTTCTCATCATCTACGACTGATCGCCATGGCGTCGCGCCACGATCATTATCCGCGCGGCGATACGGCGCGGCGGCGGGCGATGCGCGCCGCCGCGACCGCGCTCGCGGAGCAATGGACGACCGAGGATCAAGATCCCGGCGGTCTTCTCGCCGCGATGCGCGCGCAGCGGGATGCCGCCCCCGACGCCGCGCTGGCCGCGCTCGCGCCCTGGCTCGCCGACACCGGCTGGCTGGCTGCGCGCCTCGACGCCGCGCTCGCGTTGCTCCGTGCCGATGTCTTCGCGCGCGCGCCGCTGCGCCCGGTCGGCGGCGGCGCGCTCGGCGGGCTGCTGCTGGCCGAGGCGGGAGCGATCCGGCTCAGCCTGCTCGTCCGCCCGTTCGACGCCGTATCGCAAGCCGAGGCGCCGGTCGCGATCTTCGCGCCGGGACGCACCCGGACGCGCATCCTCGCCGCCGGGGGGGCGGCGATCGCCTTCCACCGCGTCGCCGTCAGCGCCGCCGAAGAGGCGGGCGCCTTCACTTCCGCTGCCGCGAGCCCATGCGTCAGCGACCCGCCGCGCCCGCTCGTGACCGGCGAGACGCTGATCCTCGACAGCGCCCGCGCCGCGTTCAGCCTGTCCGGCGGGCGCGGCGACATGGTCCTCCTCGAACTGGCGGTCCAGCCGCCCTCGCGCCTGCCGATCCGCGCCTATGACACGGCCACCGGCCGGCTCGTCCACGTTTCGGCCTCGCGCCGCGACAGCAGCTTTCGCGCGATGGCGCTCACCCTGCTCCGCACCATGGGTCGCCGCGACGCCGCGCCGCTCTTCGCCGAGGAAGCGGGCAGCGGGGATTTCGCCGCGCGCTGGCACGCGATGCGCGAACTCGCCGCGCTCGACCCCGCCGTCGCCCCGGCGCCGCTTGCGCACATGGCCGCCGCCGACCCGCATCCCGAGGTCCGCCGCGCCGCGCAAGCGACGCTGGCGCTGCTGTCCTCCCCTCCTCTTCAGGGGAGGGACAGCGAGACTTAGGCGCTTCGCGCCTTAGTCGCAGCGGGGTGGTCGCCGAAACCTCGCGCAACATCGCCCGCACCACCCCCAACCCCTCCTCTGAAGAGGAGGGGCGTAAAGGACTCCCATGCCCCGCTCGATAACGCCCCCCGCCGGCCCCGAACTCGACCTCGAAACCGTCGCCGCTACTCTCGACGAATCGGGCGTCGATCTCGCTGACGAGGCCAGCCTTGCCCGCTGCGTCCAGCTCCTCGCCGCCCTCGCGCGCAACCGCTCGTTTCTGGCCGACCGCGTCATCGCCGAGCTCAAGGCCAGTTACGCGGACCAGCTCGCGGCGAACCGCTATTCGGCGCAGGTCTTCCTCCTCCACCGCAGCCGCCGCGGCTGGTTTCTGCGCGCCAACCTGTGGCCCGCCGCCACCGACGCCGTCTATGCCGCCAGCGGCCCCGCGGCCTTCGCCTACGGCCTGCCACATGACCATAATTTCCACTTCCTGACCACCGGCTATTGGGGACCGGGCTATGTCAGCGACGATTACGACTATGACCCCGAGAGCGTCGACGGTCGCCTCGGCGAACCGATGGCGCTGAATTTCGTCGGGCGCAGCCGGCTTTCCGAAGGCCGGATGCTCCTCTACCGCGCCCACCGCGACATCCACAGCCAGCGTCCGCCCGAGCGGCTCTCGATCAGCCTCAACATCATGGACGAGGGCGAGCATGTCCCGTGGCGCGATCAGTATATCGTCGATCTGGACCGCCGCGCCATCGCCCGCCGTCCGACAGTCGCGGCGTCCGAAATGCTGCTGCGCTGCGCCGTCCACCTGACCGGAAACGGCAGGGACGTCGCCGACCAATTCGCGCGCGCGCACCCGGTCCCCCGCGTCCGCGCGAACGCGATCGCCGCGCTCGCGGCAGTGGCGGGCCGGGATGCCCGCGCCGCGACCCTCGAACGCGGCCTCGCCGACCCCGACCCTCGCGTCCGCGATGATTGTGCGCGCTGGCTCGCCCTCGGCTGAAGGGCCCCGGATTTTTTGCAATGGCATCCTTCAGACAGGTGAGCGATCCCCGGCGCACGCCGGGGTCGGGACGGTGCGCGTCTGCCTCGCATGGACCCCGGCGTTCGCCGGAGATCACCTTGCTCCTGTCTCAGGGGTATGAACGTCGATTTTTCTTGTCGTTCCGCCGTCTGGCCTCCTATTCCCGTTCGCGACCGAAGAGGGTGGGGGATCATCATGCTGCAACCGTTCGGGTGGCCGACGCCGCCCCTGCTTTCGGGTTCCTGGCACGAAATCGACCCCGACCTTGCGCGCGAGTTCCGCGACCTGCTCGTCTCGTCGCAAATCCGCTGCACGCCGCTCGTCTATGCCGGGGCGATGCGCCGCTACCGCGTGCGCCCGCTCGCCTTCTGGCCCGGCTGGATGTGGGTCGACGCGCTGGTCGACACGAAACAGGGGGCGGCCTCCGCCGCTTTCCTCTATGGCCCCTATGGCGCACATGAACTCGACGGTACCTCGGCGCTGATCCACGACGTCAACGAAGGCGGCGCGCTTGATGTCTCGACCGCCGATCTCGCCGCCGACTATCTGCGCTTCTTCTGCAGCGCGGTGCGCGGCGACGAGGGACCCTTCTTCCTGATCGAGGATAGCGAGCGCTTCGCCCTCCTGTCGGGCAGCGCGTTTCCCGACGCCGGCCTTGCCGCTCATGCCAGGCCGGTCGCGGTCCGCCAGACGGCGACGGGCTGGGACCTCGAAGCCTTCGTCTATTATGGCGACGCGCTGTTCGCCAGCCGCTTCTCGCTCGATGCGACGGGGCTGGTCGAGATGATCGACGACGAACCCCTGTTCACCGGCGTCGCGACGCCGCAGATCGACTATGACGGGCTGGTCAGCCGCCCGCGTACCGCGGGAGGTATGGCATGAGCAGCGCTTCGGCCCAGTTCGGCTCGCAATCGCCCGCGACGCTCAGCCTGCCCGACGCGATCGAGGGCGATGGGCTGCTCGTCGGCTGGTCGCTCGAAACGCGCCGCCACAGCCGCCCGGTCGGCTTCAGCTTCGGCGATCAGGTCGACGCCGCCGGCCGCGCCGCGCTGCCGATCCTGCTCGCGGGCGAGGGGCATCTCATCACCATCGCGCCGACCGGTGCGGGCAAGGGTGTCGGTTGCGTCGTTCCGTCGCTGCTGCGCCACCGCGGCCCGGCGATCGTCATCGACCCGAAGGGGGAGAATGCGGCGATCACCGCGCGCCGCCGCCGCGACATGGGGCAGCAGGTGATCGTCCTCGACCCGATGGGCATCACCGCCTTCCAGGGCGGCGCGCTCAACCCGCTCGACCTGATCGACCCCTTCGCTCCGACCGCGGTCGACGAGGCGCATGTCGTGATCGACCAGCTTCTCGCCTTCACCAGCGCTGACCGCGACCGCTTCTGGCAGGGCCGCGCGCGCCAGCTCCTCGTCGGCGTCCTCTTTCACCTGCTGACCGACCTGCCGAAGCAGACGCACACGCTCGCCGAATTTCGCGCGCTGGTGAATCGCGCGGCGGGCGACGCGACGGCGCTGATCCAGGCGCTCGAAGCCTCGCGCCACCCGGAGGCGCGCGCGACGGGACAGCTTTTCGCGATCAACGCGGCAGAGACCGTCGGCGGCATCGTCGCCTTTGCGCAGGAAGCGATCGACTTCATGCGCGGCCCCGCGCTGCAGGCGGCGACCGAACGGTCGAGCATTGATTTCGACGCGGTGACGCGTGGCGACCCGCTCACCATCTACATCGTCATGCCGCCGCACATGCTCGGCTCGCACGGGCGGCTGCTGCGGCTGTGGGTCGGGGCGCTGATGACCGCGATCATGCGTCGCCGTGCGCGGCCGGAGGCGTCGACGCTGTTCGTGCTCGACGAGGCGGCGCAGCTCGGAACCTTCAACGAACTGCGCCAGGCGGTGACGCTGCTGCGCGGCTATGGGCTCCAGACCTGGAGTTTCTGGCAGGACGCCTCGCAGCTTCAGTATCTCTATCCCGACGATTGGCAGACGATGGTCAACAACAGCAAGGTGGTGCAGTGCTTCGGCGCCAACACCCTGCTCGCGGCGCAGACGATGGCGGGGCTCGTCGGCCACCCCGACCCGGTCGGCGTCCTCGCGCTGCCGCCCGACGAGATGCTGTTGCAGGTCGCGGGCGACATCGCGGTGGTGGCGAAACTGCCCAACTACCGCCTCGACCCCGCCTTCGCCGGCCTGTTCGACGGCAACCCCTATCACGACGCCGCGGCCGACCCGATGGGCCTGCCGCGCACGCCCCTCGTCGAATATATCCGCCCGCCCGCACCCCCGGCTCCCCCGCGCCCGCGCTACGACACGGCGGTCAGCGGCATTCCCTTCCCCAGCCACGAGGACATGGCCCACCGCATCCTGGAAGCGGTGGGCGCGGGAAAGGGGTGAGGGCGACGGCGCGTTTCACGCGTCCGATCGCGGATAGGGAGCATCGGACCGTGCCGCCTCTCTTTTAACTTAATTATCTATTTGATTTTATACATTAAAGTTTAATGCCGTCCTCACGATACGCGGCACTTTCGCCAACTTCCGCACTATCCGCGTCCGTCGCAGTGCCGCGACCTGCTGACAGCGCGGCTTTCCGCTGCTAACGGGCCGCGCATGACCACGCCCTTGTCCCATATCCGCAACTTCTCGATCATCGCCCATATCGACCATGGGAAATCAACGCTGGCCGACCGGCTGATCCAGTTCACCGGCGGCCTGACCGAGCGCGAGATGTCGGCGCAGGTGCTCGATAACATGGACATCGAAAAGGAACGCGGCATCACCATCAAGGCGCAGACCGTGCGCCTTTCCTACAAGGCAAAGGATGGCGAGACCTATCAGCTCAACCTGATGGACACGCCCGGCCACGTCGACTTCGCCTATGAGGTGTCGCGCTCGCTCGCCGCATGCGAGGGCGCGCTGCTCGTCGTCGACGCGGCGCAGGGGGTCGAGGCGCAGACGCTCGCCAACGTCTATCAGTCGATCGAGCACGATCACGAGATCGTGCCGGTCATCAACAAGATCGACCTGCCCGCCGCCGACGTCGACAAGGTGAAGGCGGAGATCGAGGATATCATCGGCCTGCCCGCGGACGACGCGGTGCTCGCTTCGGCCAAGTCGGGGATCGGCATCGAGGAAGCGCTCGAAGCCATCGTCGCGAAGATTCCCGCGCCGAAGGGCGACGCCGCGGCGCCGCTCGTCGCGATGCTCGTCGATAGCTGGTACGACCCCTATCTGGGTGTCGTCATCCTCGTCCGCGTCGTCGACGGCGTGCTGAAAAAGGGCCAGCAGATCAAGTTCATGCAGGCGGGCACCACCCACCTGATCGACCGCGTCGGCTGCTTCACACCCAAGCGGCAGGACCTGACCGAGATCGGCTCCGGGGAGATCGGCTTCATCACCGCGCAGATCAAGGACGTCGCGCAGGCGCGCGTCGGCGATACGGTGACCGACGCCAAGAAACCCGCTGCGGCGCCGCTGGCGGGGTTCAAGGAGGTGCAGCCGGTCGTCTTCTGCGGCCTCTTCCCCACCGACGCCAACGACTTCGAAAAACTGCGCGAAAGCATCCAGAAGCTCCGTCTCAACGATGCGTCGTTCAGCTTTGAGATGGAGACGAGCGCCGCGCTGGGCTTCGGCTTCCGCTGCGGTTTCCTCGGCCTGCTGCACCTTGAGATCATCCAGGAACGGCTGACCCGCGAGTATGACCTCGACCTCATCACCACCGCGCCGTCGGTGGTCTACAAGCTGAAGCTCACCCGTTCGAAGGACGGCGGCCCGACCGAGATGGAGCTGCACAACCCCGCCGACATGCCCGACCCGAACCGGATCGAGGAGATCGAGGAGCCATGGATCGAGGCGGTCATCTATGTCCCCGACGAATATCTCGGCGCGATATTGAAGCTCTGCCAGGATCGCCGCGGCATCCAGAAGAACCTCACCTACGTGGGCGACCGTGCGCAGATCACCTACGAACTGCCGCTCAACGAAGTGGTGTTCGACTTCTACGACCGCCTCAAGAGCATCAGCCGCGGCTATGCCTCATTCGACTATCACCAGATCGGCCACCGCCCCGGCGACCTCGTCAAGATGAGCATCCTCGTCAACAATGAGCCGGTCGACGCGCTGTCGATGATCGTCCATCGCGGTTCGGCCGAAAGCCGCGGCCGCGGCATGTGCGAGCGATTGAAGGACCTGATCCCGCGCCACATGTTCAAGATCCCGATCCAGGCGGCGATCGGCGGCAAGGTGATCGCGCGCGAAACGATCGCCGCGCTGCGCAAGGATGTGACCGCCAAATGCTACGGCGGCGACGCGACCCGCAAGAAGAAGCTCCTCGAAAAGCAGAAAGAGGGCAAGAAGCGGATGCGCGAATATGGCAACGTCAACATCCCGCAGGAGGCGTTCATCGCCGCGCTCAGGATGGGCGACGACGCCTAGGTTTCGTTTACATTCAGGATTCCCATTGGCGTAGGATTGTGATTCAAGCTGCTGGCTGTTTGGAGGTCGGCATGGATGGAGCGACAGGAA
>NZ_JACIJH010000023.1 GCF_014199295.1 Sphingopyxis panaciterrulae | reverse complement strand
CGCAAGGCCATCTTCAACAAACCAACATCATATCCAAAAAGGGGGTCCCTCTTCGACGCCGATCGGGGGTCCCTTTTGAACGCCGTTTGACAATGTCCAGCGTCGGCAGGATATCTTCCTCGCCGGATCGAACGAGATCGATGATTTCCAGTCGGTTTGGGTCGTGTCGATGGGGCATCTGATGGGGCTCTTCGACGCGCCTTTTCTGGGCATCCGGCCGACGGGGCGGATCGCGATGATGCGCTATGCCGAGTTCAACCGGGTCGAGGGCGACCGGATCGTCGAGACCGCCTTCTTCTGCGACATACCCCAGTTGATGGTGCAGGCCGGCCAGAACCCGTTCCCGCCGCAGACCGGCGCCCATCTGGTCCAGCCGGGCCCGATGACGCACGACGGGCTGATGTTCGATGCGCAGGATCCCGCGACCGGCCGCGCGACGCTCGCGACGATCGACGAGATGATCTATGCCAAGGCGAACGGCAGCGAGGCCTGGATCGACGTCATGCGCCGGCATTGGTACGAAGATATGATCTGGTGGGGTCCGACCGGGATCGGCGCGACCTATACGCTCGAACGCTATATCGATCAGCATGCGGCACCGTTCCGCGATGCGCTGAATGACGGATACCGGTTCAACGGGCATCTCTGCCGTCTGGCCGAAGGCAGTTTCGGCGGTTTCTTCGGCTGGCTCAATCTGACGGTTCGCAATGCCGGTGGCTATATGGGCATGCCCGCGGGAGCGGCGCCGGCGGATATGCGCGTGGTCGACATATACCGCGTGGAAGACGGCAAGATCGCCGAGAACTGGATATTCATCGACCTGCTCCACTTTCTGAACATGCAGGGGCTGGACGTGCTAGCACGTCTTGCGAGCGTCTCTCATCGCCCCGCCGAGTGAATGCGTGGGGCACTCCCTTTGCGAATGTCGGCTTTTCCCAATCCACGCTTTCGAGCCGACAGTCTCCAACTGATGACGTGGACGGCTCTCCAACTCCCCGCGGTATGATCTACGGGATGGGCTGGAGGAGAGCTACGATGGAGAAGATTGCGACGATCGGGTTGGACATTGCGAAGTCGGTGTTTCAGGTCCACGGTGTTGATGCCGCAGGCGAAGTCGTGGTGCGCAAGCGCCTGAGCCGGGCGCGGGTGATTCCGTTCTTCGCGAAGTTGCCGCGATGCCTGGTCGGCATCGAGGCCTGCAGCAATTCTCATCACTGGGCCCGCGAGTTGATCGCGCTGGGGCATGATGTCCGACTGATGCCGGCGCAATATGCGAAGCCATACGTGAAGCGCGGCAAGAATGACGCCGCCGATGCCGAGGCGATCTGCGAGGCGGTGTCTGCGCTTTGGCTCAAGAAGACCCGGAAAGTCCCACTGCAGCCCCGAAAATTCTTGGATTTTTGCTGGTATCAGGTGAATTTTCTCGAAAACAATATAAGTATTTCAGGCGGTTAGATTATTTCCCGAATCCTGCCGCCCCAGCCAGCCGGTCGAGAGTCCCGGCCAATGCTTCGAAGCCCTGCAAGCCGTCCGACGGCGGCGGATTCTTCTGCCGCAGCCGATCGGTGATTCATGCGTTGCTTCGGAACGGATGGAGCTTCCATAGCCATGGCCGTGTGCTTCGATCCGAGCTCTGCCAATTCTCCACCTCGTTGAGCAGCGCCAGCGATTGTTCGATATCGTCGAGCCCCTTCAAGAGCGCATCGCGCCGCCGGGCTTCGATCTCGAAGCGATATCGATTTCCACGGGGGGAATGGACGGAAGTCGACAACAGGTCGACGACGGTCTTGTCATAATTGCACGCGCCCTTTTCGGTTTCGTCCGCAATGCACTCGATGCTTTGGGCGGCCAGTCGGATCGGCAGCAGCCCCCGCTGGAAGCAATTGTCGTAGAAGGTTTCGCCAAAGCTTGGGGCGATCACGACGCGGATACCGCGTCCCAGCAATGCGCCGACCGCATGTTCACGCGACGACCCGCAGCCAAAATTATCGCCCGCGAGCAAAATGGGCGCCGAGCGATAACGCGGCTGATTGAGCACGAAACCGGGATCTTCCCGGCCGTCGGGGCCGATGCGCCATGTCTCGAAGGCGTGATCGCCCAGGCGCGACTGGTCGCTGGCCGTCATATGCTCGACCCGGATGATCATGTCGGTGTCGATGTTCGCCTTGAGCAAGGGGGCGGCGATGCCGGCCAGGCGGTCGAAGGGCCGCATGGTCAGGTCCGTCCGACATCGACGATCGCGCCAGCGATCGCCGCCGCGGCCGCCACGGCGGGACTCGCGAGATGGGTACGTGCGCCGGGTCCCTGGCGTCCGACGAAATTGCGGTTGGAGGTGGAGACGCATCGCGCGCCGCGTGGCACCCTGTCGCCATTGGCGGCGACGCACAGGCTGCAGCCGGGCTCGCGCCACTGGAATCCGGCGTCGGTGAAAACGCGGTCCAGCCCTTCGGCTTCCGCCGCTCGCCGCACGGCTTCGGAGCCGGGGACGACCCATGCCGTGACGTGCGCGGCGGCGTGCTTGCCGCGGACGATAGCCGCGGCTTCGCGCAGATCCGACAGCCGCGAATTGGCGCAGGACCCAATGAACACCCACTGGATCGGCGTGCCGGCGATCCGGACGCCGCCCTCCAGCCCCATATAGGCAAGAGCCTCTTCCATCGCGGCCCGCCGCGCGGCGTCGCTTTCATGGCGCGGATCGGGAATGGGCTGGTCGATGGCCACGACCTGCTCGGGATTGGTGCCCCAGCTTATCGTGGGCCGGACATCGCCGACGTCGATCGTCAGATCGACGTCGAAGCGTGCATCCTCGTCGCTCGCGAGGCGGCGCCACTGCGCGACCGCCGCATCGAATGCGGCGCCATGCGGGGTAAAGCTACGCCCCTCCAGATAGGCGAAAAGCCTGTCGTCGGGCGCGATCAGCGCGGCACGCGCGCCCATCTCGGCGGCCAGGTTGCACAGGGTCAACCGGCCGTCGACCTCCATGGCGCGCACGACGGGTCCCGCGAACTCGACGATATGGCCTTTCCCACCGGCCGAACCGAGCCGGCCGATCAGATGCAGGATCACGTCTTTAGGTGTCACACCGCGAGCGAGCGTCCCGTCCAGTGTGATCCGCATCATCTTCGGGCGACGCTGCCGCAGCGTCTGGGTGGCCAGCACATGGACGCATTCCGACGTCCCGATGCCAAAGGTAAGCGCTCCCATGCCGCCATTGGTGCAAGTGTGGCTGTCGCCACATGCGATCGTGAAGCCGGGAAGGATCAGACCCAGTTCGGGCGCCATAACATGGACGATGCCCTGACCCGCATCGAAATCGAACAGGCGGATACCGGCGGCGGAAGTGGCGTCCCGCAAGCCTTGGTGCAGTCCGGCGCCGACCGCGGACGTCGTGGCGGTTCGGCCGGGTAACGTCGAGACTGCATGATCCGGCGTTGCAAAGCATAATTCGGGATTGCGCACCGTCAGGCCGCGCTGCGCCAGCGCTTTCAGCGCCGCCGCGCCGGTGAGATCGTGCAGCAGATGGCGGTCGATATGAAGCAGATCCCAGCCGTCGCCGAGATCGCGCACGACATGCTGCTCCCATATCTTTTCCGCCATGGTCTTCGGCTTGGCCATCGACGGGTCCTAGCGCGGCGCGGACATGCCGTGCCGCAATATCTCCGTCCCCGTCGCGATCCAGTATCGATCCTGCTGCGTGATCCAGGCGAGCAGCGTTTCGAAGGCGTCGATGCGATAGGGCAGGCCCATGATATAGGGCGTGAGATGCAGCGGCAACATGCGCCCGCCGTAGCTATTCGCCTCGTGTTCGAGCCACCTGTATGCGTCCTGCATCTGCTGGGCATAGCTGTCGACCGACTGCTGCTGGATAGTCAGGATCTGCCGGTCGGACAGTTCGTGGTTGAGCGGGATGTTGACGATCGGCCCGGCGTCCGTCTGGAAACGCACCGGCAGTTCATCGTGGCTCCAGTCGCACATATAGGCGACGCCGGCCTCGGCGAGCAGGCGCGGCGTCGCGAAGCTTTGCGAGCGGGCGATCGAGAGCCAGCCGCGCGGGCGCGCGCCGGTGACCCGTTCGAGCGTGTCGAGCGACGTCGCGATCAGCGCGCGTTCCTCCTCCACCGGCAGGGTACTGGCGATCGTGCCGTTCATGTCGGTCGAATGGGCGATGATCTCGTGCCCCTTGGCCACGATGTCGGCAACCAGTTCGGGATAGCGCTCGGCGATCGCGCTGTTGCATGCGACGCTGATCCGCGCGCCGATGCGTTCGAAGGCATCGAGCAGGCGATAGAGGCCGACGCGCGTGCCATATTCGCGCGCCGTGTAGTGGCGATAATCGGGATAGGCCGTCTGCATGTGCCCCGGTGCGCGGAAGGGGGTGTCGGACGGAGTGATCGGGAACCATTCGAGGCTGATGACGGGCCAGACCGCCACCGCCGCGCCGCCCGGCCAGGCGATCGGCGGGCGCTCGAACAGGTTCGACCAGGGGTAGAGATCATGGTCCATCCCCCGCCGGCGGCGCGGATAGTCCAGATAGGACGGATCGAGGCTCATGCGCCGGCTCCCGTGGTTTGCGCGCGCCAGGCGTCGACGATCTCGCCCGCGCGGGCGATCCATGCGCGGCCGTCGGCGGCGATATGGCGCAGCACCTCCTCGAACGGTCCGATGCGATGCGGCTGGCCGATCAGATAGCTGTGCAGCGGGATGCACATCACGGTGCCCGACGCCTCGCCTTCCGCCGCCAGCCGTTCGAACTGGCGGATCAGCGTATCGGCATAGTCGCGGGGGCTCATGTTATAGACGAAGAAGCCGTAATGGTCGTTGACCTCCAGGCTGTAGGGGATCGCGGTCAGCGTTCCGCTCTTCACCTTGACCGCCGTCGGCTGGTCGTCGTGATACAGGTCGCAGGTGTAATCGAGGCCATATTCGGCGATCAGGTCGAGCGTGCGCGGCGTATGGGTCAGCGCGGGGGCAAGCCAGCCGCGGATCGTCTGCCCCGTCGCGGCGCGCACGGTGCGGATCGAATCCTCGATGATCGCGCGTTCCTGCGCCTCGTCCATGCCATAGCTGTAGCGGGTGTTGTAGATGCCGTGGCTGAAGAATTCCCAGCCGCGCTGGCGTGCGTCCTCGACCACCTCGGGGATATGGTCGCACAGCGCCACCGACAGGCTGACCGATCCCGGAAAGCCGTGGCGGGTCATGACGTCGGCCATCCGCCAGTGCGAGACGCGGTTGGCGTGGTCGCGGTGCGAATAGCCGACGACATCGGGGTGCGGCTTCGCCCAGCTCTTGCGCAACGGGTTCGCGGGCGGATCGAGTTCGTAAAATTCCAGGTTGGGGGCGACCCATACCGCGACCGTCTTGCCTTGCGGCCAGACGATCTTCGGGCGACCCCGCCAGGGCGCGAAATCGTAAAGACCGGGGTCGGACTGACCTTCCTGCATCAGCGGGCCTCCAGCCAGTCGATCACCGCCTGCACCGGCTCGACGTCGGCATATTTGAGCTGCAGGTCGGTCAGATTCGCGAAATGATAGCTTTCATGCTTGTCGGCGCAGGTCTCGATCGGGACGATCGTGCGAAAGCCATAGGACAGCGCATCGACCGCCGTCGCACGCACGCAGCCCGACGTGCTGCCTCCCGTCACCACCACCGTATCGACCTTGTGCCAGCGCAGATAGCTGCTGAGCGGCGTTTCGAAAAAGGCCGAGGGCATGCGCTTGGTGAATTGCAGGTCGTCGGGGTCGATCTCGCAGCGCGGATCGTAGGCGTGGCGTTCACTGTCGTATTTGATGTTCTGCAGCGAATCGGGCGTGTCGGTGCGCGTGCCCCAGACCCCCGCGTCGCCGGCATCGGCCTTGTATCCGACGCGGCTCCAGATCACCGGCATGCCTTTGGCGCGCGCGAGCCGCGAAATCCTGTTCGCATAAGCGATCTGGGCCGGGTCGGTTTCATAAGCGGTCTTGAACAGGTCGATCCGCGTATAGGCCTGCTGGAAATCGACGTTCACGATGGCCAGCTTCTCCCCGAAGCCGAATTTCCTGCGGGCCGGATTCGCCATCACCTCTTCGAACAATTCGCGGGCGGTCCGGTTCTCGCGGATCATCTTCGTGCCGGGGGTCGTCATGCTGCCTCTACCTCGCTTGGCTGTGATGCGGTCCTGAAACCCAGCGGCAGGCCCGCGTCGGGAATGAAGCCGTAAAGGGGCTCGCCGGGCAGATTGTCGTTCAATATTTCTCGCACTGCGGACAGCGCGTCGATGTCGATGCCGGTGCGCAGGCCCATCGCCTCCAGCATGAACACCAGATCCTCGGTCACGATATTGCCGCTGGCGCCCGGTGCGAACGGGCAGCCACCGAGCCCGCCCAGCGACGAATCGACCGTCGTCAACCCGGCGTCGA
Organism: Sphingopyxis panaciterrulae; assembly: GCF_014199295.1. Lineage (GTDB taxonomy): Bacteria > Pseudomonadota > Alphaproteobacteria > Sphingomonadales > Sphingomonadaceae > Sphingopyxis > Sphingopyxis panaciterrulae. The sequence goes on along the minus strand of NZ_JACIJH010000023.1, from coordinate 30,032 downwards.
GCGCGGCGAGGACATTGGCAAGGCCCAGTCCGCGCGTGTTGTGCAGGTGGATGCCCTGGACCGCTTCATCGCCCACGGCGCCGCGCAGGATGCGGATCAGACGCTTGACCGAAGCCGGGTCGGCATAGCCGGTGGTGTCGGCGATGCCGACCTCGTCGCAGCCGGCGGCCATCAGCGCCTCGGCCAGCCGCAATATCTGTGCGTCGGGAATCGCACCCTCCAGCGTGCAGCCGAAGGCGGTGGACAGGCTGCCCTCGAAATGGGGGCGCCGCTCGGCGGGCAGGTCGCGGATCATGGCGACGATCTCGGCGGCTTCGGCCAGCACCTGTTCGTGGGTGCGGCGCAGATTGCGCAGGCTGTGCGTTTCGGACACCGACAGCGGCAGCGTGATCTTGTGCGCGCCGGCGGCGATGGCGTCGCGGGCGCCGCGAGCATTCGGCACCAGCGCCGCGACCGTCAGCCCCGGAATGGTCCGCGCGTGGGCGACGACCTCTGCCGTTCCCGCCAGTTGCGGCAGCAGCTTCGCGGGCACGAAGCTGCCGACCTCGATCTCGCGCACACCGGCTGCGGCCTCGGCGTCGATCCATGCCTTGCGCGCGGCGATCGGCATGATCGCCTCGACATTCTGCAGTCCGTCGCGCGGTCCGACCTCGCTGACCAATATGTCGATCGGGGTCGTCAAATCGCCTGTCATGTCGTCACTCACTTGCCACTGTGATTTTTCAATTGTATTAAATCTAGATCAAATCAACCCCCTTGTCGAGGATCAGGATCATCGCACCCTCTCTTTCCGACGCCGACCTGCCGCTCGCCGGGGTCCGGGTCATCGAATTCACTCATATGGTCATGGGGCCGACCGCCGGCGTGGTGCTGGCCGACCTCGGCGCCGACGTCATAAAGGTCGAGCCGGTCGGGGGCGACCACACCCGGACCCTGCTCGGGTCGGGGGCGGGTTATTTCCCGATGTTCAACCGCAACAAGCGCAGCATCTGCCTCGACCTGAAGAGCCCCGATGGCCTGATCGCGGCGCGGCGGCTGATCGACGGCGCCGACGTGGTGATCGAGAATTTCCGCCCCGGCGCGCTCGAACGCATGGGGCTGGGTGCGGACAGCTTTGCCGAGAGCAATCCGGGTCTCATCTATTGTTCGGCGAAGGGTTTTCTGGCCGGCCCCTATGGCCATCGCACCGCGCTCGACGAAGTCACCCAGATGATGGGCGGGCTCGCCTATATGACCGGCCCGCCGGGACGGCCGCTGCGAGCGGGCAGTTCGGTGGTCGACATCACCGGGGGCATGTTCGGCGCGATCGCGATCCTTGCGGCGCTGGAGCGGCGTCATCGCACCGGCCGGGGCGGGGCGGTCAAATGCTCGCTGTTCGAAACGACGGCCTTTCTGGTCGGCCAGCATATGGCGCAGCAGGCGGTGACCGGCGTGCTGACCGCGCCGATGCCGGTGCGCGTTTCCGCCTGGGCGATCTATGATGTGTTCGAAACCGCCCGCGCCGACGAGCAATTGTTCGTCGGGGTGGTCACCGACAGCCAGTGGCAGACCTTTTGCAAGCTGTTCGATCTTGGCGATATCGGTACCGATCCCGACCTTGCGGCGAACAATCAGCGGGTGCTGGCGCGCGACCGGATTCTGCCCGTCGTGCGCGCCCTGTTCGCGGCGACCGAGCGGTCGGAGCTGGTCGAACGCCTCGAACGCGCGGGGCTTCCCTTCGCGCCGATCGCCAAGCCCGGCGACCTGTTCGACGACCCGCATCTGAACGAAGGCGGGCTGGTGCCGATCACGCTGGCCGATGGGCGGTCGACGAAGATGCCGGCGCTGCCGGTCGAGATCGACGGGGCGCGGTCGGGCGTCCGGCAGGACGTGCCGCACCCCGGCGCGCACGGCGACGCGATACTGGCCGAGGCAGGCTATTCCGCCGACGATATCGTGACGCTGCGCCGGTCGGGCGCGCTCGGCTGATTCCCGCCAGCGCCCCGTTTCGTTCGTATCCGCTGTGCGAGATTCCTGGCGCGGGCGGTTGGCGATATGGGGTGCGAGATTTTATTTGATCTATAACTATAATAATTGAGATGGCCGAGTGATGGACACGCTGTTCGATATTTTATGGAGCGAGCATCTGATCGCCGATATCGGCGACGGTATCGGCCTGATCGCCATCGACCGGGTGATGCTGCACGAGCGCACCGGCGGTGTCGCGCTCAAGAGCCTTGCCGCCGCCGGCCGTACGGTGATGGCACCCAGGCAGGCCTTCGCCGTCATGGATCATATCGTCGACACGCTGCCGGGCCGGTCGGACCGGACGCTGATGCCGACCGGCACCGCCTTCATCACCGAAACGCGCGCGGCGGCGCGGGCGGCGGGTATCGCCCTGTTCGACCTGGGCGACGAACGGCAGGGCATCTGCCATGTGATATCGCCCGAACAGGCCATCGTCCTGCCCGGCGCGACGCTCGTCTGTCCCGACAGCCACACCGGCACCCAGGGGGCGTTCGGCGCGCTCGCCTGGGGCATCGGGTCGAGCGAGGCCGAGCATGCGCTGGCGACGGGCACCCTTCGCGTGCGCAAGCCCGCGACGATGCGGGTTACCGTGACCGGGCGGCTGGCGGACGGTGTCGGCGCCAAGGATCTGGCGCTGCACATCATCGCTCTGGTGGGCTCGGACGGCGCGCAGGGTCATGCGGTCGAGTTCGCGGGCGAGGGCGTCGCGGCGCTCGATATCGAACAACGCCAGACGCTCTGCAACATGGCGACCGAAATGTCGGCTTTCTGCGCGATCATCGCGCCCGACGAGCAAGTGTTCGCGGCGCTGGAAGGGCGTCCCTTCGCGCCCCATGGCGCGGCATGGGACGCGGCGGTCGCGCAGTGGCGCGGGCTGGCGAGCCATCCGGATGCGCGCTTCGATCGCGAGGTCACGGTGGATGCGGCAGAGGTCGCCCCGATGATAAGCTGGGGGACCAGCCCGCAACAGGCGGTTCCGATCACCGGCGCGGTTCCGTCGGCGGGCGAGGGGGCGGCCGCCAACCACCGGCGCGCGCTCGACTATATGGCGATTGAGGAGGGGGCGGCACTGATCGGTCTGCCGATCGACGCCGCCTTCATCGGCTCGTGCACGAACAGCCGGCTGTCCGACCTGCGCCGTGCCGCCGCGGTCGTGAAGGGGCGCAAGGTCGCGCCGGGCGTCCGCGCGATCTGCGTGCCGGGCTCGGGCGCGGTCAAGCGCGCCGCCGAGGCCGAGGGCATCGCGGCGACGCTGGTCGAGGCGGGGTTCGAATGGCGCGAGCCCGGCTGTTCGATGTGCTTCTTTGCCGGCGGGGAAAGTTTCGGCCTGCGCGAACGGGTCGTATCGACCACCAATCGCAATTTCGAAAGCCGGCAAGGGCCGGAAACCCGCACGCATATCGGGTCGCCCGAACTGGTCGCCGCCTCGGCGATCGCCGGCCGCATCGTCGATCCGCGGGCGAAGGGAGAGGCATGACCATGGAAGCCTTCTCGCGCCTGACCGCCGTCGCGCTGCCGTTGATGTTCGACAATATCGACACCGATATCATCATCCCCTCGCGCGAGATGAAGACGGTGGGCAAGACCGGCCTGGCCGACGGCCTGTTCGCCGGCTGGCGCTATGTCGCGGTCGGCAGTCGCGAAAAATCGCCGGACTTCCTGATGAACCGCGCACCCTATGCGGATGCGAAGATCCTCATCGCCGGCCAGAATGTCGGCTGCGGGTCGAGCCGCGAGCATGCGGTGTGGGCGCTTCGCGAATATGGATTCCGTGCGGTGATCGCGCCTTCGTTCAACCCGATCTTTCGGGGCAATTGCATCCGCAACGGCATCGTGCCGGTCCAGCTCGCGGCCGAAGAAGCCCGGACGCTGGGGGACGCAGCGCTGCGCGAGGAGGCAGAGCCGGTCACGGTCGATCTCGACTCGATGACGGTCGAGATGGCCGGCGCCGGTCCGTTCGCCTTCGCGCTGGAAGACGACAGCCGGCTGATGCTGCGCAACGGCTGGGACGCGATCGACCTGACGCTGCAGCACCGCGACCGCATCGCGGCATGGCGCGAAGCCGACCGGGCACGCCGCCCTTGGATATATCTGGAGACTGGACGATGACCGAAGCGATTTTGGCGGCCGAAGGACGCGCCTTCGCCATGGAGGTCGCGGTGATCGTGGTCGGCGGCGGCGGCACCGGACTATGTGCCGCGCTCGCGGCCGCCGATGCCGGCGCGGAGGTGCTGGTGATCGAGCGCGACCGGTCGCTGCTCGGCTCGACGGCGATGTCGACCGGTCTGATCCCCGCCGCGGGAACGCCCGAACAGGCGGCCGCGGGTATAGAGGACAGCCCCGAAATCTTTGCAGCCGATATCCTGAAGAAGACGAAGGGCCGCACCGATCCCGACATCGCGCTGGGCATCGCGCGCGAATCGGCGGCGACCATCGCCTGGATGCGCGACAGCCATGGTGTGCCGCTGCAACTGATCGACGGCTTTCTCTATCCCGGACACAGCGCGATGCGCATGTATGGCACGCCGCACCGCACCGGCGGCGAACTGATGGCGGCGCTGGAAAGCGCCGCCGAAGCCGCCGGCATCCCGATCCTCACCGAAGCTGTTGTCGAAAGCCTGTTCGCCGACCCCGACGGCACCGTGCGCGGCGTGCGGCTGTGCCGGCCTGACGGCAGCCATGACGATATTGGCTGCAAGGCGCTGGTTCTCGCCTGCTCCGGCTTCGGCGGCGCGGCCGACATGGTTGCCAGCCTGATCCCGGAAATGGGCGGCGCGACCTATCACGGCCATCCGGGCAATCGCGGCGACGCGATCCGCTGGGGCGAGGCGCTGGGGGCCGGGATGGCGGATCTCGCGGCCTATCAGGGGCACGGTGGGCTGGCAGCCGGCCACGGCATTCCGATCCTGTGGCCGCTGATCATGAATGGCGGTTTCCAGGTCAATCTGGCCGGACAGCGCTTTTCCAACGAGGCGTCGGGCTATTCCGAGCAGGCGGCGCGCGTGAACGCGCAACCCGAAAGGATCGCCTGGTCGATTTTCGACGAGCAGCGCCATCAGATGATGCTGGCGTTCGAGGATTATCAGGACGCTTTGCGTGCCGGGGCAGTGGTCGAGGCCGCAGACCTTGCCGAACTGGCAGCGGCGACGAAGCTGCCGCTCGCGGCGCTGGAGCAGACCGTCGCGAGCGTCCGGCGCTGCGTCGAAGGCGAGGAAAGCGATCCGTTCGGGCGTGATTTTACCGGTCACCCACCGCTGGAGCCACCCTATCGTGCCGCCCGGGTTACCGGCGCGCTTTTCCATACGCAGGGCGGCCTTTGCATCGACATGGCCGCGCGCGTATTGCGCCGGGACGGGTCGCCGTTGCCCAATCTGCTCGCGGGCGGCGGCGCCGCTCGCGGCATATCGGGCGACGCGGCGGAAGGATATATGGCGGGGAACGGGTTGCTGACCGCGACGACCTTTGGCCGCCTGGCCGGTGAAACGGCGGCGAGGATTATATCGGCCTAGCGGGTCAGTCGCCGCGCAGCAAGGCGATGGCGCGGTCGGTGTCGACGACCTCGGCCATCTTGGCCTGCATGTCGAACAGATTGCCCTCGTGCGGGCGCGGATCGCGGTCGGCGCAGCAGTCGCGCACGACATAAGGCGCGAAGCCGTGGCACAGCGCGTCGAGGGCGCTGGCGCGCACGCAGCCCGAGGTCGAATAACCGGTGAGCAGCAGCGTATCGACCCCCATGGCGTGCAGCATCGGGGCCAGCGCGGTGCCGAAAAAGGCCGAGGGATAGAATTTGCCGACGACATGGTCGCCGGGTTGCGGCATGAGCTGCGGCGGAAAAGCGCCGAGCGGCGATCCGGCGTGAAAGGCCTTCAGCGCGGGCACTTTGCGATAGAAGAGGCCGCCTTCGCGGCCGCCGGGCGCGTAGGAGATATTGGTGAAGAAGACCGGCGCGCCGGCCTGTCGCGCGGCTTTGGTCAGCCGCACCAGTTCCGGCAGCGCATTGTCGGGGCCGAGGTAGAGCGGCGACGCGGGGTCGATATAGGCCATCACCACGTCGATCACGATGACCGCGGGCGACCGGCCGAAGGGCAGCGAGCCGTTGAAACCGGCGGCGGCATAATCGGAATCGATGTCGTCAGGCATAAAGATCGGCATCCTTCAGCAGGGCGGGCAGGCCGGTGAGCGCGTTCATATGGGCGAGGTCGGCGATCTCGGCGTGCAGACCGTCGGTCGACCCCGCCCGACGCAGGACGTCGAACAGGCGCGGGGCGGCGGCGACCAGCGCGTGCATCAGCAGCAGCGGATGCAGCGTCGCGGCATAGCCGAGATCGAAGAAGGTCCCGCTGTCGGTGGCCGGCGTCACGCCGCCCTCGACCAGATTGTGAAAAAGCGGCGCGCGCGCGGCGAAGCGCGCGGCGATCGCGCGGGCTTCGTCGAGGGTGCGGGGGCCTTCGACGAAGAGGATGTCGGCGCCGGCGGCGAGATAGGCCTCCGCGCGGTCCAGCGCCGCGTCGAGCCCCTCGATCGCGAGCGCGTCGGTGCGTGCGACGACCCGCATCGCCGTGCGCGCGTCCACCGCCGCCTTGATGCGGCCGACCGCCTCGCCGAGCGGCACGACCCGCTTGCCGGCCATATGGCCGCAGCGTTTGGGAAAGCTCTGGTCCTCGATCTGCACCGCGGCGGCGCCCGCGCGCTCGAGATGGCGCACCAGCCGCTGCAGCGTCAGCGCATTGCCGAAGCCGGTGTCGCCGTCGACGATCAGCGGGATCGCGATGCGATCGGTGATCTGCGCGGTCGCGTCGACCAGTTCGCCGGCGGTGACCAGCCCGATATCGGGGCGGCCGAGCCGCGCCATGGCCAGCCCGCCGCCGGTCAGGAAAGCGGCGGGAAAGCCGCTCCGCTCGACGAGCAGCGCGGTGAGTGCGTCCCAGCAGCCGGGAAGCTGGATGCCCGGGCGCCGCCCGTCGGTACCGACGGCGAACAGGCCGGCAAGGGCGGTCATCCGAGCTGGCCGGGGATGTGATCCTCGTGATGCGCGAGATACCAGTCGGCGATGTCCTCGCGCGTCGCCCACCACACGCCGGGCAGGCTCTTGGCATGGGTGATGAACTCGCGCAGCGCGCGGATGCGGTGGGCGCGGCCCGAGACGTGCGGATGCAGGCCGACGTTCATGATCCGGCCACTGGTCGCCCCTTCCGCATAGAGGACGTCGAGTTCCTCGATCAGCGCCTGCGCGAACTGGTCGGTGGTGAAATTCTTGCGCGTGATGAAGGTGAAGTCGTTGATCTCGTTCGAATAGGGGGTCGAGACGATCGGCCCGTTCGGGGTGCGCAGCAGATAGGGCTGATCGTCGTTCATGATGTCGCAGTAGAAGGTGCAGCCCTGTTCGGCGAGGATGTCGGCGGTCTGCATCGTGCCGCGCAGCGAGGAGGACAGCCAGCCCTTGGCCTTGCGCCCGGTGAATTTCTCATAGTGCGCGAGCGAGCGCAGGATGATGTCGCGTTCCTTCGCCGGGTCCTGCGCGAAGCTGGTCAGGAGTTCGCCCTGTTCCCAATTGTGCGCGAGCAGTTCCCAGCCCCGCTCCAGCACCGCGTCGGTCATCGCCTTGCGGCGTTCGAAGGTCACGGCATTGGTGGTGCAGGAGGCCGCGACGCCCAGTTCGTCGAACAGATCGAACATCCGCCACAGGCCGACGCGCTGGCCATATTCGCGCCAGGTATAGTTGGGGAAATCGGGCGTGCGGCCCGGCAGGATATCGGGCAGGATCGCCGGACCGCCCGCATAATAGGGCTTGTCCGTATCCTTGGTGAGGTCCCAGGTTTCGAGATTGAAGGTCAGGATCAAGGCGACGCGCGCGCCGTTCGGCCAGCGGAGAGGTTGGCGCTGCGGCATCGGGACGTAATCATATTCCATCGTGGTCGACTCCTGATAGCTGTTCGGGATCAATGATCGCTCAATAGCGCGCCGAATCCCTCGAACTGATCCTTAATGCCCATCGTGCGCAGGGCGTGCCAATAGGTCGCGGTGTTGATCGCGATCACCGGTTTTTCGAGCCAGAATTCCGCCATCGCGGCCACCTTGGCGAAGGCCAGGTTGGTGCCGCACTGGATGATCGCGTCGACTCCCTCCGACACGTCGATCGCCGCCTGCTTCAGCCGCTGCGGGGTTTCGTGCGCGATCAGCATCGGCGAGGGCGACTTGAGCCCGACCAGATGGACGACCTCATAGCCCTGATCCTCGAAAAAGCGGCGCACATTGGCGTCGCCGACCGGCATATAGGGCGTGATGATGCCGATCTTGCGGATGCCGCCATAGGCCTTGATGGCGGCGTCGACGGCGGTGGACCCCATCATCACGGGGATGCCGCCGGTGCGTTCCAGCATCCGCTGGTGCAGCCGCTCCGCTCCTTCGGCGCCGTCCCAGAAGGTTTCGGCCGACATGCCCATGATGAGGCAGTCGGGCGCCATCGTCATCGCGACGTCGGTCGCCTCGAAGGTCGCGGCGCGGATATTGTTCAGCATCACCATGAAGCTGTCTTCGTCGTGCACCTTGGTGTCGGGAATGGCGATGCGCGAGAAATGATTGGTGACGCCGCGCGGGCGCATGTCTTCATATTCGGGCTGCACGCTGGTGTTGGTCGACGGTGCGACCACCGCGAATTTGCAACGCCATCCAAGGGAATCCGTCATTTTCCGCTCCATCTGTGCATCTGCCGAATGGAAGCTTTGTGATCGGGTGGCGGCCATTTCGCAAAGGGCGGCCGGGTTTGTAATCGCCTGTCGAATATTTCGGCAACGGGCCGGCGCGCGCTTTCGGCGCCGATGGCATTCCCGGTCGCATCAACCGGGGCAATGCAACAAGAGGAAGCAACGATGGCCGCATATATCGTCGCGACGGTCCGTATTTCGGACCCCGAGAAATTCGCGCTCTATGGCAAGGCGATCGCCGGCCTGAGCGAGCGGTTCGGCGGCGTTCCGGTCGTCAAGGGACCGGTCGCGGAGGTGCTGGAAGGCGGTTCCCCCGTCGGCGAGCGCGTGGTCGTCACCCGCTTCGAGACCGCCGAGGCCGCGCGCGCCTATATCGGGTCGCCCGACTATCGGGCCGCGGCCGAGCAGCGCGAGGGTGCCGCCGAAGTCGAGATGCGCCTGCTGGTCGACTGACCCCGCGCCGTCACCCTGAATCAACCTGTCATTCAAAGAGATATTATGATCGTCAGAACGCGCGTTCTTGTTGTCGGGGCAGGCCCGGTGGGGGTGACTGCGGCCTATCGTCTGGCGCAGATGGGGATCGACGCCATTCTGCTCGAGGCCAACGCCGATTGCCCGGAAGACATGCGGGCGTCGACCTTTCATCCTCCGTCGCTCGAGATGATGGCGGAACTGGGCGTGTTGGATGAGCTGGAGGCGGCCGGGCTGCGGGCGCCGGTCTATCAATATCGCAACCGCAGGACGGGCAACCGGGTCGAACTGGACCTGGCCGAGATCGGCGACGCGACGCCCTATCCCTATCGTCTGCAATGCGAACAGTTCAAGCTGTCGCGGCTGCTCAGTACCCGGCTCGATGCGCATCCGCATGGCCGGTCGCTGTTCCAGCGCCGCATATTGGGCATCGCGCAGGATACCGCCGGGGTCACGGTCAGCGTCGAAAGCCCATTGGCGATCGAGCAATATCGCGCCGACTATGTGATCGCCGCCGACGGCGCCAATTCGACCATCCGCAAGTGGCTGGACATCGAATTCGAAGGCTTCACCTATCCCGAACGCTTTCTGACGCTGTCGACCGACTATCCGATCGAAACCCATATCGAAGGGCTGGCGCATGTGAATTATGTCGCCGATTCGGCCGAATGGTGCGTGCTGCTGCGCGTTCCGTCGCTGTGGCGCATCCTGGTGCCGGCGCGCGAGGACGAAGACGACGAAACGCTGCTGTCCGACGCCAAGAAGAACCGCGTGTTCGCCGGATTGCTGGGCGACGACCGCCCGATCACCACCTATCACCGCACCCTCTATCGCGTGCATCAGCGGGTGGCGCATGATTTCCGCAAGGGGCGCGTCATCCTGGCCGGCGATGCCGCGCATCTCAACAATCCGCTGGGCGGCTTCGGAATGAATTCGGGCATTCACGACGCCTGGAACATCACGGCCAAGCTGCGCGAGATCCTGCTCGAAGGAGCGGAAGCGGAGCCGCTGCTCGATCTTTACGAGCGGCAGCGTCGCACGATCACGCGGCAGTTCGTCCAGTCGCAGACGATCAAGAACAAGGAAATGCTGGAAGCCGAGCAGCGCGACGGCAAGAGCGAGCAGGAACGAAAGCTGGAGCGGTTGGCGACCGATGCCGACGCCCGCCGCGACTATATGCTGCGCCAGGCGATGATCACCAGCCTGCGCGAGGAAGCCGCTATCGCCTGATGCGATCGTCCGCCCCGGTTTTGAGGTCTTCGGTGATCGCGGCGGCGCAGGCCTGGAGCTTGGGCAGGAATTGCCGGATCGCCTCGTCGATCTGGATCGCGGAGGAGAAGAAGGCGAGAGTGAGCGCGCCGGCGATCGCATCGTCCCGAAACAGCGGAACCGCGATCGAGGAGGTCTTGCCCGGATTCTGGGTGAAGCGGTTGAAGCCGCGCGCGGCATGGCCCGACGCGCGCACCGTTTCGATGACCCCGCCCTCGCGCACCAGTTGCAGCATGTGGTGGGTGTCGCGATCGCCGAGCCGCGCGAGGCTGTCGAGCAGGCTTTCGCGTTCCTCTTCGCGCGCATAGGCGAGATAGACGTGCCCCGCCGCGCAATCGAGGATCGGCACGGCATAGCCGGGATAATAGGCGTTGAATGTCAGGGACGTCTGGGCGTGCGTCGAATCGCGGATCACCATCGAACTGCCGACATGGGTGGTCAGCGAGATCGGCCAGCCGATGTCGCGGGTCAGTGCGGCGATGTGCGGGCGGGTCGCCTCGACCAGCGCCCCATGCCCCTGGAAGCCGTGGGCGAGCGTCTGGACCAGCGCCGTCGGCTGATAGCGCTTGCGTGCCGATTCGCGTTCGACCAGCCCTTCGTGGAGCAGCGTCTGTACGATGCGGCAGGCGGTCGGATAGGGAACGGCGGAGGCGCGCGCGATTTCCATCATGGTTAGCGATCCGCCGCGGTTGATCGCCTGAAGCACCGCGATCGCACGGCTGATCGATCGGATCGGAATGCCTCTTTCGAGGTCGCTGCCTGCCGTCATGCCGCGGTCGCCCTCTTCGGTTCGCCGTCTGTCGGATAGTGCGGGAATAGCGGTTGCCGGCGGCGGGGGGCTGGCTATGCCGTCGCGGGCGGATGCGGCTTTCAGGGAGTATGACATGACGGTCTTGCCTCGCTCATCGATCGGATTGGTGCTGGCGGCGGCGCTCGCTGCGAGTCCGGCCGCGACTGCACAGGAAGCCCAGGTGACCACGGTCGATCCGGTCATGCTGCGCGACGGAAGCGCCAAGGGGATGGTGGTGCGGCTGAGCTTTCCGAGCCGCGGGCGCGATCTGCCGGTGGTGATCCTGTCGCATGGGAACCGCCTGTCGCGGGAGGATTATCGGCCGCTCGTCGCGGCGCTCGCCCGTGCCGGATATCTGGTGGTGCAGCCCGACCACGCCGACGCCTCGATCGGCGGCTTCGCGCCGCCGGGGCCGCAGCCCGACGATGTCTGGCGCACGCGGATCGAGCAGGTGCGCTGGATCGCCGCGCATCCCGATGTGCCGGTGCGGGGCGTCGCGGCGCTGCGCGGGCGTGTCGACACCAGCCGGATCGCAATCATCGGACACAGTTTCGGCGGCCATACCGCGGCGCTGGCGATGGGCGCGACGATCGAGGAGCCGGACGGCGGACGGCTCGCCCGCCATGACGCCCCGTCGATCCGTGCCGCCGTGCTCCTCGCCCCGCCGGGCGATGCCGCGGGGCTGACCGAGGAATGGAAGCGCCGGGCGCCCTATCTGAAGCTCGACTGGACGACGATGCGCGGTCCGGTGCTGACCATCAACGGCGGCGCCGACATGACCCCGCTGACCGACCGCGGGCCGGGATGGCACGACGATCCCTACAAGCTGGGACCGGTCGGGCGCGACATGTGCCTGATGGTCGTGGCGGGCGCGGGGCATTATCTGGGCGGGATCGACAGCCCGCTGCGTCCTCCTGCGGGCGATGCGACGCCCGAGCGGCGGGCGCGGGTGATCGGCGCGACGATCGGCTTTCTGAACGCCAAGCTGGGTCATGGCGCGGACGCGGCGGCGGCGTGGAGCGGCATCAGGGCGGGGCTGGACTGCAAATAGGCCGCCTGTCTCATTTCACCCGGCCTTCAGGGCCACCAACACATTGTCGATCAACTGCTGCCGCCGGGCATCGAGCGCGGCGCTCATCGCGGGGTCGGGCTGATAGCTGTCGAGCTTCGACATATCGATGCCCTGTTCGGCGAGGACCGCCTCCAGCACCGCCTGGCGGTCGGTCAGCACCCAGATCTCACGGGTCAGCGCGATGATCGCCTCGCCCAGATCGTCGAGGCGCGATTCGGGCAATATCCGCCGCGCTGCCGTCTTGTCGCTGCCGCTCATGCCGGTTTCCGTCCATAGATCACATAGGGGTCGCGGCCCGGCTGCGGGTGATAGCCGCGGACATCGACGAACCCCGCCTCGCGGGCCATCGGTTCCATGTCGAGCGCGGCGGTCGCGCGCCAGAAGGGCTCTCCGCCCCATTTCGCGGTCCAGTCCATGCGCCACGCCGCCATCTTGTCCAGTTCGCCGGTGCGGGTGACGTCGGCCATCACCATGTCGCCGCCGGGCTTCAGGACGCGAAAGGCTTCCTTGAAGATCGCGGCGATGATGCGCGGAGGCATTTCGTGATGGATCGCATAGGCGGTGACGAGGTCGAAGCTCGCGTCGTCGAACATCGGCATGTCTTCGCCGATGCCGACGTGCAATTGCCAGGCCTTGCCCTGTTCGTTGCCGACGCGCTGCGCCTGTTCCAGCATCCGCAGCGAGGGATCGATGCCGACGATCTGAGCATCGGGAAAGACCTCTGAAATCGCGACCGTGTGATGCCCCGACGAGGTGCCGATCTCCAGAATGCGGGCATAGTCGCCGCGCGGCAGGTCGCGCAGGATCAGGCGCCGGTTGCCATAGATGTCGCCGGGAAAGATCTTCGACACATATTTCTTGTGGACGATCTCGCCGTGGACGAAGCCGTTATAGTCGCTCGCGTCCCAGCCGCCGTGGGTGCGGTGAAACCAGGTTTCCGACCAGTAGCGCGGCGGGGTGAAGTCCTCCGCCGCGATCGTCGTGCCGCCGCGACGCAGCGCTTCGATTTCGGGCAGGATATCGTCGCGTATCTCGTCGAACGCCTGTTCGGCGGCGCGGCCGTGCTGTTTGGCGCACCATTCGCCGAGCAGCGCGCGCGCCTGATAGAGGGGGGAGTCCGCCAGCGCTTCGTCGATCAGCCGGTGCCGCGCCTCCATGTCGTCGGGCAGGGTTTCGGCGGTGATCCCGCGATCGGCCAGTTCGCCTTCGACCCTCTGGTGCAGGCGCGCTGCCGTCTGGCGCGCGCTCACCTCGAAATCCATCAGCGACCGGCCGCGCTGGCCCAGGTTGAATTGCATCTCGTCACTCCCGTCTGGCCCGATCATGTAATGCCCGAGGCGCGAGGCCAGCAACAACTCTGCAAAATGATCGCAGTGCGATTATTGGGCAGTCCCCGCATTTTGGAGTCGCGAGTCTCATGACAGCAGGATGACATCCGCCTGAGGGGACGGATCGGGTCCGTGCCGTGAACGGGATTTTGATAAGGGCATCTGAGATGAAGTCGGTTTTTCTGGTCAGCACCATCCTGGCGGCAGCGACGCTGGTCCAACCCGCCGTAGCGCAGGAAGGCGCTCCCGCTGCCGAGACCGGCGTCGCGGCGCATGACGGGGGCGAAGGCGCGATCGTGGTGACGGCCCGCCGCCGCGAGGAATCGCTGCAGTCGATCCCGGCCGCGGTCAGCGCCACGGCGCAGGAGGATCTGTCCCGCGCCAGCGCGACGAGCATCGCCGACGTCGCGCGGCTGACCCCCGGGCTCAGCTATAATTCCGGCAACGCGGGCGGGTTGGGCGCGCCGACGCTGCGCGGCGTGACCAACGTCACCCCCACGACCTTCGACAACAATGTCGGCGTGTTCCTCGACGGCGTCTATCTATCCGCCAAGTCGAACCTCGATATCGACCTGTTCAACCTCGCCCGTGTCGAGGTGATCAAGGGACCGCAGAGCGCGCTCTATGGCAACAATGCCTTCGCGGGGGCGATCAATTATGTTCTCGACCGCCCCGCCGACTATCTGACCGGCCAGGTCAAGGCGAGCGTCGGCACCGACGGGCTTTACGAGGTCGCGGGCAAGATTTCGGTTCCGATCACCGACACGCTGCGCGTGATGGCGGTCGGCAGCTATTCGAAGTTCGGCGGGACCATCGACGCGGTCGACGGCCCGAAGCTGGGCGGATGGGACAATAAATGGTCGGCGTCGGGCCTGGTGGAATGGCGGCCGGTCGATGGGCTGGAGGCTTCCGCCTTCTATTATCATTATCAGGACCGGCTGGATGGCAGCGCCAACTATATCTTCACCAACAATTGCGGCGGCACGACGTCGGCGATGGTCAATCGCGGCGGCAGCGACCGGCGCTATTTCTGCGGCACGCTGACCGCGCCCGATCAGGTCAACGTCGACCCTGCATCCTATTCGACGCACAAGACCGATCTCGCGATCGGGCGCCTGTCCTATGACTTCGGGCCGGTCACCCTGCGCTATACCGGCTCGTGGGCCAAATATCAGGCGTTCGCGCTGCAGGACCAGCACCTCAACACCTTCGGCGGCACCCTGCCGACCGCATCGCGTCGCTTCACCCAGCCGTTCGTCGGGCCGGTGCGCGAGTGGAGCTCGGAACTGCGGCTCGAATCCTTTGGCAACAGCTTTCTCGACTGGGCCTTCGGCGGCTATTATTATGACCGAAAGGCCAGCCAGCTCAGCATCGTCGGACTGGGCGTCGATCAGCAGAGCAAGAGCCTGAACAACGAGAATATCGAGAATTCGACGATGAAGTCGGTGTTCGGCCTCGTCGACCTCAAGCTGACCGATCGCTTCGACATCGAGGCACAGGGCCGCTGGACGTGGGAGGACAAGGATTCGCGCCTGACCAACCACATCACCGGCGCGGTGCTGCTGCCCGAGGCCGATTTTTCCTATGGCACCTATCGCGTCACCGCCAACTGGCGCTGGGCCGACGGAAAGTCGCTCTATGCCGTTGTCGGGAGCGGCACCAAGTCGGGCGGCTTCAACAACACCGCCGTTGTTTCCGAGCAGGCGTTCGGTCCCGAAAAGAACACCACGTTCGAGATCGGCACCAAGAACGAGTTTCTGGGCGGCCGCGTCACGCTCAACGCCAGCGCCTATTATATCGACTGGAAGGATCTGCAGCTTTCGGTGCCGTCGGCGATCGTCGGGCAGACCAACCCGGTAACCAACGCCGGTTCGGCGACGGTCAAGGGTTTCGAGGTGGGCGTCGCGGTGCGGCCGTCGACCAATTGGGACCTGAATTTCGCCTATAGCTATAACGATCCCAAGTGGGACGAGGGCACGGTGGATTACAGCTCGGCGCGCCAGTGCCCGACCGCGGCCGATTGCGGTCTGGTCCAGGCCGGCACCGGCATCGACATCAGCGGTTTCCAGATCCCGCGCACGTCGCGCCACCAATATGTCGCGGCGACCACCTACACCATCCCGCTCGCGACGTCGGAAATCTATCTGCGCGGCGACCTGTCCTATCGCTCCGAACAGCCGACCTCGGCCATCGCATTGCAAGAAACCGACGAGCAATTGCTGGTCAATACCCGCGTCGGCTGGGTGAGGGACAATTACGAGATCTCGCTGTTCGCGAAGAATCTGTTCGATGCCCGCTATATCGTCAGCGCGATCACCGAGCCCGAATTCTTTCCCTCGACGACCTTCACGACCGGATTCGTCGGCAATGGACGGGTGATCGGCCTGACCGCCGAGATGAAGTTCTGAGATCGGTCGGCGCGGTGAGGTTCTTCTTCTCTCGCCGCGCCGTCCGCGCCAGGATAAGGGCGGTTCTTCTGCCCGTGGCGTTGGTCGCGTTCGGGGACGGGGCTGCGGCGCAGGATTTCGACCGCGCCGTCCACCCCGCACCGCCCGATTATGCCGATGCCGAAAGCTGGGCGTTGCGCGAAACCGCGACGGACGGGCGCGCGGCCGACGTCTTCTACATCCAGCCGACGACCTTTCGCTCCACCGACTGGAACCAGGATATGGCCGACGCTGCCACCCGGCGGTGGACCGACCTCAGCGTCACCGCGCGGCAGGCGAGCCTGTTCGATGCCTGCTGCCGCCGCTTCATGCCGCGCTATCGCCAGGCGTCGTCGCGCGCCTTCGCGGAGCGGCTTGGCGATGGGGCAAAGGCCTATGCGCTGGCCTATGGCGATGTGCTGCGCGCGTTCCGGTCCTATGTCGCGCACGACAATCATGGCCGGCCCTTCATCATCGCGGGGCACAGCCAGGGCGCCTTGCACGGGCTGCGGCTGATCCGCGAGGAGATAGCCGGGACTCCGCTCGCCGCGCGTCTGGTGATCGCCTATCTTCCCGGCCTTGGCATTCCGATGAGCGCGCTGCCCGCCGATATCGGCGCCTGCGCCGCTCCCGGCCAGACGCGCTGCGTGGCGAGCTGGAACAGTTTCGACGCCGACGCCGATACGGGCGGCTATGTCGCGCGATCGGTCGCCGACCATGGCGCGCCGGGCGGGGACGAGCGGCTGTTGTGCGTCAATCCGCTGAGCTTTTCGCTGGCCCGCCCCGCGGTGCGGGGGCCGGCCGGCAAGGGCGCGCTGCCGGGTCCCGTGACCGAAGGGCCTCTGCCCGGCCCGGTTCCGGGTGCGCTGACCGCATGGTGCGATGGGGGCGTCCTGCGGGTCATCCCGCGCCGCGGTCTCTTCGTCGAGCGCTTGCCGGGCGGCAATCTTCACATGAATGACATTGCCTTCTTCTGGGGCGATATCCGAGCCGACGCCGCGGCACGCGTCGCGGCATGGCAGGCGGCGCAGGGAGACGGGCATGATTGAACGACTGGCGGTTGGACGCCGGGATTTCGTGGCGGGAGCGGCGATGCTGTCGGCCGCGGCGAGCGCCGGCCCGGCCCTTGCAGCGGCGGATAATGGCGCGGGTATCGAGGCGCCGTGGACCGGCGGCGGCCGGATCGTGCGTGCCGGGGGCGTCATTCAATATCGCACGCTTGGGCCGGACGCGGGCAAGCCGGTCGTGCTGCTGCCCAAGGTCGGCGGCTGGATCGCGGACTGGCGCCATGTCGCGCCGCTGATCGGCGCGCGGCACCGCGTGATCGCGATGGATCTTCCAGGGCATGGCGGGTCGGAATGGCTCGGCCCGCCGCCGCATGTGCAGACAGTGGCGGAGAGCGCCGCGATCATCCTGGCGGCGCTGTCGGACCTGGGTGTCGACCGCTTCACCGTCGCCGGCAATTCGCTGGGCGGGGTGATCGGGGTGACGATGGCGGCGCGCTATCCTGAGCGCGTCGCGGGGGTGATCCTGGCGAGCGTCAGCCTGTTCGCCGGTCAGACGCGCGCCGCGCTCGACGCGGTGGAGGAAGCGCGCGACCCTGCCGTCTGGACCGACGACTGGCGCCCGCTGCCGCGCACGATGGAGCAGGTCTCGCGCTTCGGCACCGTCGATCCGCGGATCGAGGCGGAGCAGAATGCGAGCCGCGCCAAGGCCGATCGCTGGGTGCGGCCGTCGGAACGCGGCGTCGCGCTGACCGATACCGCGGCGTTGCTGGCGCAAACCAGCGCGCCGGCTTTGCTGATCTATGCCGATCGTGGCTATTATACCCGCTATGTTGCAGTCGGGCGCAAGGCGCGGCCCGATGCGACGATCATCCAGATCGCCGGCGCCGGGTCATTCGTGCATCAGGAAAAGCCCGCCGAGACCGCGCAGGCGATGCTCGATTTCCTGGGACGCCGATCGTGAGCGACACCAGGCCCCGGACCCATGCGGTGCCGCGCCATGCCATTGAAGGAATGCGCGAGAGCGACGACCAACTGATCGGCATGGTGACGGCGCTCGCTGCGCAACTGGCAGTGACCCGCGAACGGCTCGACACGGTCGAGCGGCTAGCCGAAGCTGCGGGGCTGTTCGGGCCCGATGCGGTCGATCGCTACGTTCCCGACGAGCGGGCGCAGGGCGCACGCGATACGATCCGCCAGACATTGATCGACCGGATATTCCGTCCGATCCGCGATGCCGCCGCGCGGACCGCGCGTGCCTTTGAGGAACCCCGCCGATGAGCCATCCGATGCTGCCCGGCGCCAGCCATGACGAGATGGCCGAGCAATTGTTCGTCCGGGACCTCAAGGGCTTCGTTGCGGGTGCGGCGGAGGAAGGACAGCGCGCGGCGGCGGCGGCGCTCGATCCCGGCGAAGGCCATAATGCGCGGGCCGAGGAAATATTCGACCGGCTGCACGGCCTCGCGAGCTTCCGGAACTGGGCGGCGCTGCGGCGCGAATCGCAGGAACTGCTGTGGGACGTGGTCGGCGCGTCGGTGCGCCGACAGGCGGCGGAACTCGAGGCGCGCGCCGCCGCCGCGCCGGCGATCGGGTCGGTCACCGTCGATCCCGATTTCGTCATTCCATCCCATCTCGCGGATCACGACGTCCATCTGATGCCCGGCGGATATGTGGGCGACGACGGCGGCGTCGCGCAGGGCGCGCTGATGGATCGCGGCGGCGCGGTCTATATGTTGGGTCGCAACGGCGGCCTGATGAACGATCGGCGCGGGCACACCGCAGCGGCGCATCTGTTTCATCGCTTCCCGGATTTCGCGCCGAAGCGCCTGCTGGAACTCGGCTGTGGAATCGGAGCGAGCCTCGTGCCGCTGGCAGGCTATTTTCCCGGGGCGGAGGCGCATGGCATCGACGTCGGGGCCGCGCAGCTCCGCTATGCCCATGCCCGCGCCGCGCATCTGGGCGCGGCGGTGCATCTGCGGCTCGGCGATGCGCTCGCGGCGCCATTCCCCGATGAGTCGTTCGACCTCGTTTTTTCCTGCGTGACCATCCACGAACTGCAACCCGGGACCATCGGCGCGATGATGGATGAATGCCATCGGCTGCTGCGACCGGGCGGTGTCGTGCTGCATCTGGAAGTGCCGCAGCGCTATGCCGAGATGGACCTGTGGGGACAGGTGCGCGGCGAGATCGAGGCGCGTTACAACAACGAACCCAATTGGAAGGCGGCGACCAGCGCCGATTACGTCGCCTTGCTGGGGCAGGCGGGATTCCGCGACATCGCGGTCGGATATCAGGATGCCACCGATGCTGCCGCGCGCGGCAATGCGGGTTTCGGCGCGACGTCGAAGGGCGTGTTCCGGTCGTGGGCAGTGATGTCCGCTATCCGCTGATCGACGCTTTTTATCCGCCTGGTGGACAAATCGGGGTAAGCCGTTGGTATCCCCGCACCGCTGGGGAAGAGTGCCGCCGATTAGGGTCGATCGAGGGAAATATTATATGACGAGCGCCGCGAACGACGCGAACACGGGTTCGGGCAAGGGCGGGGGAGACAAGCTGCCTCTGATGACCTGCGTCGGCTGGGGCGCGGGCACGCTCGCGGTCGCGGCGCTGTTCAATTCGGTCAACGTGCTGCTGCTGCGTTATCTGGTCGACTATGTCGGGATCGGCGCGGCGCTGGCGGGATCGCTGATGGCGCTGTCCAAGCTCTATGACGCGCTGATCGACCCGATTGTCGGATCGTTCAGCGATCGGTCGAAGTCGCGGCACGGTCGCCGCCGTCCCTTCGTCCTGGCGGGCGGGGTGATGCTGGCCGTATCGGCGCTGATCCTGTTCAACGTGCCGACCGGCCTGACGGCCACGGCCGCGGTGATCTACACGATCATCGGCCTCCTCTTCTACTCCACGGCCTATGCGGTGTTCAGCGTGCCCTATATGGCGATGCCGGCGGAAATGACCTCCGACTATCACGAGCGGTCGCGCCTGATCTCGTTCCGCGTCTATGCGGTCGGGCTGGCCAGCCTGGTGGCGACGTTTATCGGCCCGGTGCTGATCGCCCGCGGTGGCGGCGGTCAGACCGGCCATACGATGATGTCGCTGTTCGTCGCCGCGCTTGCCATCGCCGGCACGCTCTTCTGCTTCCGGACCACGGCCAGCGCGCCCTTTCACTACGGTAGCGATCATGTGCGCCTGGGGCTCGTCGAGAAGATGAAGCTGCTGGCCGGCAACAAGCCGTTCGTGCTGCTGCTGGTCATCAAGCTGCTGCAACTGACCGCGCTGGCGGTGACGCAGGCGGCGATGCCGTTCCTGTTCAAGCAGATCCTGCATTTCACCGACACGATGCTCGGCCTCTATTTCCTGGTTTTCTATAGCTCGATGATGCTCTCGCAGCAGCTTTGGGTGCGGCTTGGCCGAAAGGCGGGCAAGCGCAAAATCTATCTGATCGCCAGCGGCGTCTATGCGCTCATGTATGTGAGCTGGTATTTCGTCGAGACCGGCGAGCCGCTCTATCTGACCTTCGGGCGCGCGGTCGGGCTGGGCGTGACCGCGGGCGCGGTGCTGCTGTTCGGCCAGTCGCTGCTGCCCGACACGATGGAATGGGACTATCGCCGCACCGGGATGCGCCGCGAAGGGATGTTGTCGGCGGTCTATACGATCGTCGAGAAGCTCGCCTATGCGATCGGCGCGGGGCTCACCGGTCTGCTGCTCGGCGCGTCGGGTTATATCAAGGCGACCAGCGGCACCGCCGTCGTCCAGCCTCAATCGGCGATCGACGCGATCTATTTCCTCGCGTCGATCGGCCCGATGATCCTGCTCGGCCTGAGCTGCGTCGCGCTGAAATATTACGACCTGAGCGAGGACAAGCTGTCCGGCGCGCCGGCGGACTGATCGCGCCGGAACCGCGGGCGTCAGGGGTGGGGCAGGTCCGCGAGGCTCGCCTCGATCGCCCGCGCCGTGTCGCGCATGTCGGGAAGCAGGCGGTTAACCGCCTCCGCCATTCGCATCGCCGTCGCGAAATAGATCACCGTCATCGCGCCGATCGGTTCGCCGCCGTCGAACAGGGGCAGGGCGATTCCCGAAGTGCGGCCCGGATGGCGGGTGTAGGGCACGTTGCTGCGCGTCGCGAAGCCGTGGGCGCGAACCTGCTGGCGCAGGTCGCCATGGGCGATCAGGTCGAGCGCGTGCCGCGAATTGGGCAGTTCCATCGCACGCAGGCCGGCGATCACGTCCTGAAACTGCGCCTCGGGCAGGCTGCTGAGATAGGCGATGCCCGCCGCGCATTCGAGGATCGGCAGGCTGTAGCCCGGATCGGGGCTGGAAAAGGCCATGGTCGTGTGATCGTGGGTCGACACCTCGACCACCATGTCGGGGCCGATACGCGTCGTGATCGACACCGGCCAGCCGATGCGGCGCGTCAGGTCGAGAATATGCGGCCGCGCAGCGGTAGCGAGTCGGCCCGAACCCTGGAACCCCTGCGCCAGCGCGCGGACCAGGCCGGTGGCGCGATAGCGCTTGCGCCCGGGATCGCGGGCGATCAGCCCCTCGAACACCAGGGTCTGGACGATGCGCGAGGTCGTCGCATAGGGCATGGCGCAGGCTTCACAGATCTCCATGATCGTCATCGATCCGTTGAGGTTGATCGCCTTCAGTACCGCGATGCCGCGGCTCAGCGATCGGATCGGGATGCCTCTATCCATTGGTTTCCATGCGCCTGAGGGCGGCCACCGGTTTCAGAAATTCGAGTCCCAGAAGGCCGAGTGCCATCGCTATACCCAAAGCGCAGATCGCGGGCCATCCGCCGATGAGATAGGCGAGGGTGGCGACCGAGACGCTGACCGCGCCGCCCAGGAAATAGGCGACCATGTAGATGCTGTTGATGCGGCCGCGCGCGGCGGGGTCGATCCGGAACGCCGACGATTGGTTGCCCGCGTGGCTGAGCCCGCCGGCGACGTCGATCAGCAGTACGCCGATGCAGAACAGGGGCAGCGTCGCCGCGCCCAGCCACAGGCAGCCATATCCGGCGAGCATCAGCACCGCGGCGGCAATCTGGATCTGGCGAAAACGTCCGCCGTCGACCCATCGTCCGGCAAACGATGCGCCCGCCGCACCGGCGACGCCGACCAGCCCGATCAGGCCGGTTTCGAGCGGACCGAAGCCAAAGCTTTGCTGCACATGGCCGGCATAGGTGCCCCAGAACAGCATCAGCGCGCCAAAGGTCATCGCGCCATTCAGGGCATGGCGGCGCAACTGCGGCATCGCGGCGATCATCGCCTTCATCGAGCGCATCAGCATCGGATAGCTGCTCGCGTCCGGGTTCCGGCTGGGGGTGCCAACGCGCGCGACGGCCAGCGCGACGAGGGCGGTGCAGACCGCCGACCCGCCATAGAGATAGCGCCAGCCGATCGTCTGTTCGACGAAGCCCGCGACGACGCGCGACAGCAGCACCCCGGTCAATATGCCCGACAGCACCAGCGACGAGGCCCGCCCCTCGCGGCCCGGTGGGGCGAGCAGCGCGGCGTAGGGCGTCATCAACTGAGCCGAACAGCAGCCGAGTCCGATCAGGAAAGCGGTCGCCCACAGCAGCGGAAGATCGGTCGCCAGCGAATGCGCTGCCGCCGCGGCGGCGAGCAGCAGCAGGGTCGCGACAATCATGCGCCGGCGCTCGAACAGGTCATAGAGCGGCACGACGGTGAACAGGCCGATCGCCAGGCCGAACTGGGTGATCGCGGGCAGGGCGCCCATCACCGCGGCGGGCTCACCGAAGCTGCGCGCGATGGCGGGCAGCAGCGGCTGGTTGAAATGGCCGTTGGCGGCGACGAAGCCCCCGGCGACGGCGAGCAGCCCGATTCGGGCGTCCATTGCGGCATCCGTCGCCGGGGTACGGGCGACGTCGGTCATCGGTTGCGGGTCCGGGTCATGGGCGGAGGGTAAGAGCGGCTCCGGTCGCTGCCCATCGCGATGCTTCGTCTATCCAACAGGCGGATAAGGTGGCGCGCTAGCGTTCAATTGCCCGACGATCGGGGCGCATATCGGGGGCATGGGCAGTCATGCCAGGGCAAATGCGGAAGGAAGATCATGTCCAACACCTATCTCGGCCCCGACAATATCGACGATCTGGGGCGCATGGTCACCGCGCTGCTGACCGAGTTGTGGATCACGCGCGACCGGGTTGCGGTGCTCGAGCAGCTTCTAGAGGACAAGAAGATCGTGCTGCCCGGCGAGGTCGACGATTATATCCCATCGGAGGATTTCGAGGCCGATCTCGAACGGATCCGCGACCGGATGGCCGCCAATGTCATCGGCGCGCCGCTGGCGGCGCGCGAACGCAGCGTCGACCAGATTCTCGCCCGCGCGGGAATGGAGCGCCCGAGGGCCGAGGCATGACGCGCAACGCCCCCGTGAGTGCGCTCGGCCAGCACGGCCGGGCTGGCGTCGACATGCTCGGCGCAATGCAGAAATTCGCCTCCAACCACGTCCGGCGCGCCGCGCGTCAGCAATTCGAGGCGAGCGCCGAGGCGCCCGCCCTGGCCGCGGGAGCGGAAGGGGAGGATCGAGCCAGCATCATGGACTGGGTCGACCGCGCCCGCGACGTCGCCGAGCGGCAAGCGCTCTATCGCCTGGAGCGCTTCACCCAGGCCTATGTCGCGCTGTCGATCTATGAATTCGGCATTCCCGCGGTCGAGCGGAGCCGCGCACGCTTCGCGGCGGAGGCGGATTCGGTGGTCGACGACGGGATCGAGGTCGACCCGCAACTCGCCATTCCCGACTATTTCGATTGCGACTGGCATCTGCGGCCGGGCGGCTGGGACGGTTATGACCTCTATGGCCCGCACGGCCTGCACGTCGTCAAGCCGATCTTCGCGCTGGGCGGCTTCGCCGCAGCGCCGGTCGGGGCCAATATCGGACAGCATCGCCTGGACGTCGTCGCGCAATTGCCGCGCCGGGACTATCGCCGCATCTATGAGCCTGGCTGCGGCAACGGGTCGACGCTGGTCGCGATCCACAAGAGCTTCCCCGACGCCGAGCTGATTGCATGCGACCTTTCGGTCGAGCAATTGCGCGCAGCGCGGCGGCTGACCGACAAGCTGGGCATCCCGGCGTCTCTGCGCCAGCGCGATGCCGCCACCGATACCCGCGAACCGGATGAAAGCGTGGACGCGGTCGTCACCTTCGCGCTGCATCACGAATTGCCGCACGCGGCCAATGTCGCGCTGCTGACCGAGATGTTCCGCATCCTGAAGCCCGGCGGCGATATCGTGCTGTCCGATCCGCCGCCGTTCCGTGCGATCGACCCCTTCCATGCGGTACTGCTCGACTGGGATACCGAGCATCGCGCCGAGCCCTTCTTCTCGGAAGCGGGGGCGTCGGATTGGGGCGCCGAAATGGCGAGGATCGGCTTCGCCGACGTAAAGGCTTATGCGATCGGCCCCGACAGCTATCCCTGGGTCACGCTGGCGCGCAAGCCCGGCTGAGGCGGCGTCCCGATGCGGGCGGCGAGCAGGCGGAACCGGTCCATCAGCGCGCCGACCGCCGGGGTGCGGACGATGTCGGGACGATAGATCAGGCCGCCGTCGGGTTCGCTCGCCGGCGTTTCGATCGCATCGATCCGCACGAAATGCTCGGCGAGCAGCGGCGCCTGCGCAACCGGATCGGGGAGCACCGTCAGCAGCTCGTTGCGGCTGAGCATGTCCGCGAGCAGCGCGATCGAGCTCGACTGCACCAGCCGGCCGGGCGGGACGATGCCGCGCTCAGTGAAGAAGGCGGAAAAGGTGTCGCGCAGCGCGCTGCTGCCCGCCAACGCCCAATCCCATTCGGCCAGCGTCTCGATATCGACATTCGTGGCGTCTGCCAGTGGGTGACCGCGCCCCGCATAGGTGCTGCACGGCATCACGAACAGGGTTTCATAGACCAGGCGCGGGTCACGAAAGCCGGGGACGAACAGGGTGAAGGCGAAATCCAGCTCTTCCTTCACCAGCCGTCGACTCAATTCCGGATCGGATCGGGTTACTGCGGTCATGTCGACGTTGCGATGCTCCTTCGCGAAATCGGCGAGCGTCCCGCCCGCGAGCGCATAAGCGAAGACGCTGTGGAGGCCGATCTCGACATGACCGCTCTTCATCGCCTTATAGGCCATCATCTCGTTCAGCGTGCGTGCCCGCGCGTTCCAGATGCCCTGCGCGCGCGGGAGCAATTGCTGCCCGAACTCGGTCAGGGTGACGCCGCGCGCCTCGCGCTTGAACAGCGGCAGGCCGAGCAGGTCCTCGAGCGTGCGGATCGAGCGGCTGACTCCCGATTGGGACAGGTTCAGTTCGGCGGCCGCCTTGCCGACGCTGCCGAGGCGCGCGGTAACGATGAAATGGTGGAGATGCTGCATTTCCATGCCGCGGCCGCTTTCACTGACGATTTGACATGAGAAAATATCATTGAAACAGGATTATATCCAGTTTGAAATCTCATGAGAACACACTTTATCCTGCGCATGGACCGATCAGGGAGAGTTGAGGATGACCTTTTTCACGAACGCGGCCCCCACTGGCGCGCAGCCGGCTTTCGGGCTGACCCAGAACGGCAGGGCCGGGATGCAGATGCTCGGTTCGATCCAGAAATTCTCCTCGACGAAAATGCGCGAGGCCGCCCGAACCTGTTTCGATGAAAGCGAGGCGGGACAGGCATTGATCGCGGAGCATCGGCAGGGAAACGCCGAGCGCGCGGCGGTCCACGACCGGGTCAAGCGGGCGAAGACGATTGCCTATTCGGATCCGATGTTCCGGCTCGAGCGGTTCCTGCAGCGCCATGTGGCCGAGGAGAATTTCAATCGCGGCATCCCGGCCGTCGAGGAGCGTCGCGCGATGTTCACCGGCTTCATCGCCGCGGACCGCGAGGCGGTGGGTAGCCTGGAGCTCGACCCCGCGATCGAGGCGCCCGCCTATCATGCGCAGACCGAATGGCACCTCGAACCGGGTGGCTGGGACGGCTATGATCTGTACGGCCCGCTGTTCGCCTTCGCGGTCGGGCCGCACGTGTTCCGGCATGGCGGCTATGCGGCGGTCGGCGCGGGCGCGGACATCACCGCCCAGCGCGTCGCCGCAGTCCGGCAATTACCGCGGAACGATTATGCCCGCATTTACGAACCCGGCTGCGGCGGCGTATCGACCTTCCGTGCCATCGCGACCGTCCACCCCGAGGCCGAACTGGCCGGGTGCGACCTGTCGCCGCTGCTGCTGCGCAACGGCCATATGCTGGCCGAGCGGCAGGGGTTGAAGGTCGAGCTGAAGCAGCGCGACGCCACTGCCACCGGCGAGCCCGACGAAAGCGTCGACGCGGTCGTGACCTATGCCCTGCATCACGAGCTGCCGCCCAAGGAGAATGCCGCGCTGTTTCGCGAGATGTTCCGGATCATGAAGCCGGGCGGCGACATCGTGTTGAGCGATCCGCCTCCCTTTCGCGCCGTCGACATCTTTCATGCCGTGATCCTGGAGTGGGATACCGACCATCGCGAAGAACCCTTCTTCACCGCGTCGTGCCTCGCCGATTGGGGGGAAGAACTGGAGAAGGCGGGTTTCACCGATGTCGAGGCCTATGCGATCGGCCCCGACGGCTATCCGTGGATCACGCGCGCGCGCAAGCCGGACGCGCCGGCTAACCGACCAGTCTGATCCGGAACCGGCCTGCCGCTTCGCGCAGGGGGCGGGCCGCCTGATATTCGGGCGACGCGATATAGGCGCGGGCGGCGTCGACATCGGAAAAGCCGATGACGATCACCACCTCGCCCGCTTCGCCGTCGCCTTCCAGCATTTCCAGCGCCTTGCCGCGCACCAGCATGGTGCCTCCGATGCGGTCGTTGAGCCCCGCGATCGCCGCGCGATAGGCCGCGAAGGCCTGCGCGTCGCGCACCTCGACGGTGGTCAGGATGAAAGCGTGATCCGCCATGATGGCCTCCCTGTCGGCTTCGTCTTGCCGGAGGGCGCGCGGCGGAGAAGCGGGGAGCGGGCGTTTGTCCGCTGGGTGGATATTCGGCGCGAAGACGGATTGCGCCGCTGCCCCGCCAGCTAAGGTGGCGCGACAGACGGGAGTATAGATCATGATCCTTCGCAGCCTCTTGCTTACGGCCGGCGTGGGCGCCGCGCTCGCCTCGGCCGCCTGCCACGCCGAAACGCCGACGGTCCCGACACCCAAGGACAAGGCGGCGGCGCAGGCCGAGATCTGGGAGAAGGAGCAGGCGATCTATGCCGCGCGCGGCCGCGGCGACATCGGCGCCTATCTTTCCAACACCGCGACCGATTATCTCGCCTGGTCGCCGCTGCGTGCCCAGCCCGAGGGCAATGACGGACTCCGCAAGACGGGCAAGATGCTCGAGGGCAAGGACCAGGAACGGTTGCAGATGACCTTGGCGGGCTTCGCCATGAACGGTGATACGGCGGTCATCTATTACAACACCCACCGCACGCGCCGGTCGGACGGCACGCCCGCCGACGACCGGTTCGAGGTGACGCATACCTGGGTACGCGAAGACGGGGTGTGGAAGGTGTTCGGCGGCATGGCGCGCGCGATGCCGCCGCGCCCGGCGGCGGCGGGGCAATAAGGCCGGGCCGATGCAGCCCGAGACGGTCGATACGCTGATCCGCGACGCCTATGTGGTGACGATGGACGCGCAAAGGCGCGTCTTCACCGACGGCTATGTCGCGTTCGACAAGGGCAGGGTCGTCGCGGCCGGCCCGATGGCCGGTTGCGCCGTCACGGCCCGCGAGGTGATCCGCGCCCGGGGGCGGATCGTCATGCCGGGCATGGCGAACGCCCATAACCATCTGATCCAGATCGCCTTTCGCGGCTATAATGACGACCGCTGGCCAGTGCTCGACATTCCGGCGGCGGTTGCCGTGCTGCTCGAACAGCTTCACGGTCTGACCGGGCGGATCGATGCCGAGCGCGCCTATGTCCTGACCCGGCTGCACATGCTCGACATGCTGAAGGCCGGCTATACCGCGACCCACGACGAGCATTTCACCAATATCCGCAGGGACAGCGCAGACGGCTCCTGGGCCGCGGTGGCCGATTCGGGAATGCGCGGCTTCCTGTGCCGCTGCATCGTCAATGCCGAGCGCATTCCCGAATCGGGCCGTGAAACGGTCGAGGCGGGGCTGGCCGAGGCGGAACGGCTGCGCGGCGGCTTCGCCTCCGATCGGATCGAGGTCGCGGCGGGGTTTCTGAACTTCCAGTTCCTGCAAGACCCCGACGACATGCGCCGGATCGTCGATGGCGCCGCGGCCATCGGCATGCGGGTCGATGTCGACATGACCGACAACAGCCGGGGCGCTGCGCTGCGCGCGCGGGGCTATGCCGGCGGGCAGGTCGACTATTATCGCGATTTCGGACTGCTCGACCGGCCGGTCTATGCCGGAAAGGCGGTGTCCGTCCTGCCGCACGAATATGAACTGCTGGCGCGGCACGACGCGCGCGTCGCCGTGGTGCCGATCCTGCGCTTCTTCGACGGCACCGGCCTTCATATCCACGATTTCCTGCGCCACGGGATCCTGCCGGGAATCGGCACCGATGCCCCGCTGGTCAGCGATTGCCAAAGCCCGTTCGAGGCGATGCGCCTCGCCATATTGGCGCAGAACATCGCGGTGAAGAAGGAACGCGCTGACGGCCGGCCGCCGCCCGAAAAGGCCCATTGGGCGGTGGCGGAGCGGATGCTGGAAATGGCGACGCTGGGCGGCGCGCGCGCGCTGTTCATGGAGGACCAGACCGGCGCGATCGAGGTCGGCAAGGCGGCGGACTGCGTGATGGTCGACATGGCGCATGCCGCGACGCAGCCGACCGCGAAGGATCGCCGCCTGATCGGGGCGCTCGTCTGGGCGGGGTCGACGCTGAATGTCGACACGGTCTTCGTCGCGGGCCGCAAGCTGCTCGAAGGCGGGCGGTCGACGCTGATCGACGAGGAAGCGGCGATGGTCGAGGCGCAGACGGTGCTGGCCGAACTGATCGACGAGGCGGGACTGGACGGGGTGCTGCCGCCGCGGCGCGCCGGGGCCGGGTTCCGCGGCTGGACCTATATCTGATGATGCTTTCGGAGATGACGGAACGATGAGCAAGGTGGCGGTGGTGACCGGCAGCACCAAGGGGCTGGGCCGGGGATTGGCGACCGAATTGCTGGCGCGCGGCCACCGCGTCGCGATCGTGTCGCCGAACGGGGAGGACAGCGCATCGGCGGCGCGCGAGCTGGGCGAGGGCGCCGCGGGCTTCGGCTGCGACGTGACCGACCTCGCGCAGGTGCAGGCGCTGTGGGACCGCGCGGCCGACCGCTTCGGCGGCGTCGACCTGTGGATCAACAACGCCGGCCTTGCGCTGACCGGCGCGACGCTGATCGATCTGCCGTCGGCCGATTTCCGCCGGATGCTGGAGGTCAACGTGCTGGGCACCATGCACGGCTGTCAGGTCGCGTTGCAGGGAATGCGCGCGGCGGGCGGCGCGATCTACAATGTGTTCGGCGCGGGGTCCGACGGGCGCCCGATCGACCATATGATCGGCTATTCGACCACCAAGCGCGCGGTGCAGTTCCTGACCCAGTCGCTGGTCGGGGAAGTGCGCGGCCTTCCCGTCCTCGTCGGTGCGATCAGCCCCGGCCTGGTCATGACCGACGGCTTCCTGCGCGAACATGCGCGCCTGCCCCACGGGTTGGAACGCGCGGCGCGCGAACGCTGGGTCAACGTCATCGGCGACCATGTCGAAACGCTCGCCGACTGGGCCTGCGACATTTTCGAGACCAATGACGAACATGGCGCGGTGTTCGAATGGCTGTCGCCGGAAAAGATCGCCGCCCGCCAGCGCGACGAGCCGCAGCGCGACGTCCTGTCCCGCTATCTGCAGGGCTAATCCGCGGTCCATCCTGCATCGATTATGATGCTGGTACCGGTCATCATTTGAGCGGCGTTTGATGCGAGGAGCGTGATGGCGCCCATGAGGT
>NZ_JACIJH010000022.1 GCF_014199295.1 Sphingopyxis panaciterrulae | reverse complement strand
AAAACCAGTCGGCCGACTAAATCCCCGGGATGAAGGGGTCCTTTTTGCACGCCGATCACCCCACGAAGGGGGTGCCTATTGCACGCTGATCCTCAGCGATGCGTTCGCAGATCGCGATCGATTCGGTCATCAGTCGCCCGTCCTCGACCCAACCCGGCACCGTCATCAGCGGATTGATCGCGCGATAGTCGGGCGCGAAGGCCCGCGGCGGGAAGGGGAGGAGGCGCAGGTCGATCGCCAATCCCGCCTCCTCGGCCGCCCACAGGCAGCGCAGCGACCGCGCGTCGGGGCAATGATAGAGAATCGGACGCGTCATGCGGTGATATCCTTCTGCCGCTCGATATGCAGGCGATGCTCGCGCCAGGCGATGAAGAGCCCGCTCGCGACGATCAACGGCGCCCCGATCCATGTCGCCTCGGCGGGGAAGGTGCCGAAGAAAAACCAGCCGCAGGCGATCGACCAGAGCAGCGCCGAATAGTCCATCGGGATGACCACCGCGACCGGCGCCAGCCGCAGCGCGCCGGTCAGGCTGAGCTGCACGACCGCGCCCGACAGGCCGAGCGCGCCGAGCAGCAGCCATTGGTAGCTGTCGTGCGGCGTGATGACGAAGGGCAGGGCGATGCCCAGCGGCAGCATCGAGAGCAGGCTGAACCAGAAAACGATCGTCGTCGCATTTTCGGTGCGGCCGAGGTCGCGGACCGCGATGGTGATGAGCGCGGTCATGATCGCCCCGGCGAGCGCAATCAGCATTCCCAGCCCATGATGGCCGCCGAACCCGGCCGCGAATCCGGCGCCGGGATCGAGCACGATCAGCACCCCGAGGAAACCGACGATCACCGCGCTCCAGCGCTGGAGACCCGTCGGCTCGCGCAGCAGCAGCGCCGCGAACAGCACCGCGAAGATCGGCACCGACAGGTTGATCGACGTCGCCTCGGCCATCGGCAGGAAGATCATGCCGCCGAAATTGCAGGCCATGCCGACCAGCCCCATCGCCGCGCGGCGCGCGTGGGCGCCGATCCGCTGGGTCCCGAGCGATGCCATGCCACCGTGCGTGACCGCCCAGGCGAAGACGATGGGGATGACCAGCGCCTGCCGCCAGAACAGGCTTTCGAGGATATGCACGCCCGATGCGTCGATCAGCTTCACCACCACGAACATCAGCGACAGGCTGAGCATCGCGGTCAGGCGCAGCGCGATGCCGCCGAGATAATTTTGCGGCGCGGTGGCGGAGGGGGCAGCGGCGGCGGTCATGCGGACCTGCGCATATCAGTGCCGGCCGCATGTGCAAGCCGTGCATCGACGCAATCCCCTTGCGCCCCGCCCCCCGATGCGGCTAAGGGCGCACTCCGGCCTTAGGGGTATAGCTCAGCTGGTAGAGCATCGGTCTCCAAAACCGAGGGTCGCGGGTTCGAATCCTGCTGCCCCTGCCAGGCCGGCGTCCAAAGGGATCTCAAGGGGTCCGGGGCGTTTCCTAAAAATCAAGGAAATCAGCGGGATAAAGAGTAGTGGCGTCCCAGCGCGTCCCATTTGCTCCTCTTGCAGCCCAGCCCTGTTTTTGTCATTTTGCGGGTAGGAAATCGACTCCTACCCCAAATTTCGCGGTTCCTACCCCAACGGTACGCGCGTTAGGATTCGAGTCAACATCGTTCGCGAGGAGACCGAAGTATGCTCACCAACGTCGCGTTGAAAGCACTTAAACCGGAGGCCAAACCCTATAAGAAAGCGGACGGCGGCGGCCTGTTCATTCTCATTGAGAAAAACGGTTCGAAACTCTGGCGCTTTGCTTATCGCTATGACGGCAAGCACAAGCTCATTTCCGGTGGTCGGTTCCCCGAGGTCTCTCTTGTCGCGGCACGAGCCTGGCGCGACAAGATGAAACATCAACTTGCCCTCGGGCTCGATCCATCGAAGGAACGGCAAAAAGAGGCGGCGGCCGTTCCGGTAGGCGAAGGGAGCAGCTTCGAAGAAGTCGCCCGCGAATGGCTGAAAAGCCGGACGCTGGCATGGGTGCCTAAATATGCGAGGCACATCGTCCGGCGGCTCGAGAACGATATCTTCCCCGTGATCGGCAAGCATGACATCGCCGAAATCACACCGCGCCAGATGCTCGACGCGCTCCGCAAGATCGAGGCACGCGGTTCGATCGAAATGGCCCACCGGATCAAGACCTATTGCAGCGAAATCTTCCGCTTCGCTATCCCCGATGGGCGCTGTGATACCGATCCCTGCCGGGACCTCACGCCATCGCTGACCAAGAAGCCCCGCGTTCGGCATCATCCGAAAGTCGCGGCCAAGGACCTCCCCACCTTCTATGTCAAACTCAACGCCGATCCGGGCGAGCGACTGAGCCATCTCGCACTGCGCTGGACCATCTACAATATGGTTCGAACGCAGGAGACACGTTTCGCTGAATGGGACGAGTTCGAGGATATTGGCCTCGCCGAACCCCTGTGGCGCCTCTCGCCAGAGCGGATGAAGATGAGTGAGGAGCATCTTGTGCCGCTCGCCCGGCAGTCGATCGAACTGCTGGACGAAATTCGCGAACTGAACGTCTTTCTCAAAGGAAGAAACATGCGCCTTGGGCGATATCTGTTCCCCGTGGCGCATGCCAAATCGCTCGTGATAAGCGAGAACCGCATGCTCGATATCATGTATCGCATGGGATATCGCGGCAAGGCAACCGTTCACGGTTTTCGTTCGCTCGCCAGCACTGTGCTCAATGAAAGCGGCCTGTTCGAGCCCGACTGGATAGAGATGCAACTCGCGCACCAGCCGCAGGGTGTGCGCGGAGTCTATAATGCCGCGCGCTATCTCGCCCATCGGCGGCCGATGATGCAGTGGTGGGCTGATTTTCTTGATGACGCAGAAGCCACGGGCATGCGGGGAAGCTAGGGATGCCGGTAGCAATTTTGCATTTATCCGGTCTTTCAATATAGATTTGAGAAGGCAGGGCAATTCCTCTGAATATGAGGTTTTCTATTAAATAAAGTGAGAAATGGAAAAAGAAGGGTCTTATGCAAGTCGTCATTTCGTGCAGAGATGAGAAGACGCGAGCCGGCGTCGTCTTGGTGAAGATCCGCCTCCTTGAAAGCGATTATTCCATGGCGATGCACCTACCCACAGAAAGTAGATGGTGGGCGGACTTTCTTAACCCCGCCGAAGCGAAGGTGATGGCATACGGACGCCGTGTCCTGTCCGCCGGCCCTACAGGCGTTTCTGTTCGTCCATCCATTTCCGAACATCGGAATCTCGCCAGGCCACACATCGTTCGGCGATCCGATGTTGGCGGGGAAAACTCCCTTCCCGCATTTTTCGATAGAGTGTCGAACGCTTCAGACCCGTCCGAACCAGTACGTCGGCAAGTCTCAGGAAGCGGTCGGGGCTTTCGGTCGACATGGCCTGTCCTTTGGTCGCCCCATGAAGTTTTGGGACCTGAAGGGCCGGTTTCGTACGCGTACGCTTGGTCATCCGACGCTTCGAGAAGTGCGGGCTCCGACTGCCTCATCTTGTTTCATGGCTTGATCCGCGGCCACAGCTATTCAGGAAACGGCTTAGCGCGACAACGCGTGAGGCGCCGATTTGCCTCTCGAAGGCATCGGCGTTCCGCTTGCGGACGTTCAAGGGGAAGCCCGCGAGGCAGTCCCGCCCGCTATCATCGGTCCGGGAATATGGAGAGGAAAAGGGGGTGGAATTGCCCATTGAGGGGAATTCAACATGGCCCAAAACTCTCTATCGACACCATGCCATTGCTCCAATCTGCGGGCGCCGATCTCGTCCGCCGCCTCGGCGGCAGTTGGACGGATCGAAGAACCCGTTATTTTGGGAGCGGGGTGCATTCTGGGCGTTGCAGGGTCTGGTCGGCGTTGTCGTTGATGCCTCGCGGGGGTCAAGGCGCTGCTTTGCGGGCTGCTCGTCAGGTGGCGTTGATGCGTTCGAGGTATAGGAAGCGCCTGATATTGCAGACGAGGTTGGCAAGACCGATCTTCGTCTCTGCCCTCTTGATGCCGACAGTGCGATCGAGCAGGCCCATGCGGGATTTCTGATCGGCGAACACAGGCTCGACACGGGATCGGATCATCGATTTACCAGCATTGGATCGCCGTGTCCGGGGCGGCCTATCGCGATGCGGCGGCTGGCAAACTTGCGCGTCCAGCGAGCATCCCGATCCTTGTGGCGGAGCCTGGCGTGTAGACAAGCGTCGAAGAGAGAGCTCCTCTCTAAGGGATCTAGAGCAAATCCTCAGAATAAGCTCTCGTCATCCATGCCGACCTCCATCCCGGCCAGCCCCATGAATCAGAAAATTAACGCCAGCGGAATCCCCCGCGATTCACTCACTGCGGGATTTGCTCTAGCGTCAAAGCCTCGTCCGCCGACGCGTGGAGCCAGGCCTCGTGATCTTCGGGCCGCAGGATGACCGGCATCCGATCGTGGATGTCGAATAACTCGGTCGTCGCGTCGACCATGACGCCGGTATAGCAATTTCCCCATTCGTTGGTCGGCCGCCAAAGGCCCGCCTAGGGCGGATCGACATTCAGATGATGGCGAGTCGAAAATGGTGGCTTTTCGTGACCCGGAGCGCAGCGTGCTCATGGCACGTGAGCACCGGAAGCACGAAAAGCCACCATTTGCAGGCCGCCAGAGCTGAATGTCGATCCGCCCTAGGCCGCAAGTGGCTGGTCGGCGACGCTGATCCATGTTTTCGTCATCGCGCCCGCCGCGCCTTCGGCCTCCGCAAAAGCAGCGAAGGGAATGAGGCAGCGATGCGCCGGCTGCACGAACCATTCGCGCCACATGCCATAATGCGACATCAGCTTGTCATCGCGGGCGTTGTTGACCGGCGCCGGCTTGTTCGGCGCGCCGGTCCGCTTGTTCATGGAATGGCGCGGAAAGCCCCAGTGCATCGCATCCAGGACGCGCGCACCATCGTCCTCGCGCACGACAAAGCCCGTACCGCCTTTCCAAACGTCGCCGGGAGCGGCGTTGGTCGCCTGCCCGCACCGGCACACCGGCTTGACCGCATAATGCCACGTCGCGCACTTGAAGAGATTGGTCGCGACCCGCAATCCATCGGTCCTCCATCGACCCATGACGCGGCGCCCTCTGTCACAGTGGCAAGGCCGGCTCGTCGGCCGCAGGCGCACCCACGCCGCGCCCCTCGATCGCAAGGAAAATGACGCGCGCCAATTCATGCGCGGCATCGATGGGAAGATGCGGCGAAGGCGCGGTGATGCCCACGCGAACCCAGCCCGGCGCGGAAAGGATGGTTTCGGCAATGCGACTCAGTTTATCGGCTCTATTTCTGTATTAGAACATAGAGGGAACATATTTGGCAAGGGGCTGCGACGAACCGAATATTGGCGTTGAAGGTCGCCATGGTTCTTCAAATTCTTGCTTAGCCTCGTCGATACGGTATCCCGATATTCACCTGACCCCACCGATTTCGCGACATAGGTTTCAAGGCGGCTTTCAGGCCGCGGGAGCGGGAAGGGCGGCTTTTCAGCCTGTGGTGTCGAACTGTCTCGAAGACGAGGGGCATTGGAAGCGGCTGCATCGCGAGCTTCGGTTGTCACGATCTTGTTGTCACCAGTAAAAATACATTCTACCTATGATCGTGGATTTGAAGATACAGAAGGTTGATCAACGGTGGATCGGACAAGCCCAAATCCAGGGAAGTCAAGCCGTCGTCGCGATTGAAAGGCAGGCAAATGTTCAAAGCACGCGCGGCGTCGAGACGATTACTGGGCTGGATTCTCGTCGGTGTGGTGATGGGAGCGAATTCATCGGCGTTCGCGTTCGAACCGGCTGTGGAAGGGCGCGGCAGTCCCGTTGCTCGTGAGAAACTCCCTGCGTGGCACGATGGCCTCCTGGACATTCATCACATCAATACAGGGCGAGGGAATGCGGCATTTTTTGTTCTGCCCGACGGGACGAGCATCTTGTTCGACGCAGGAGACATCGAAGACGACTTCGAGGAAAAATATGCCCCTTTAAAACTTGGACCCGCCGTCCCCGATAGCAGCTTGCGGCCTGGGCAGTGGATTGCCGATTATATCAGGCAATTCGCGCCCAAGAGGATGACGGCCATCGACTATGCCTTCGTATCACATTTTCACACTGATCATTACGGCACCCTGTTACCGGGCTCCCCTGTGTCCGCTCATGGTCCATGGAAGCTGACTGGGATCATGGATGTGGCAGAAGTCTGGCCGATCAAAATCCTCATCGATCGTGGCAATCCAGACTATAGTTTCCCGCGACCTCTTCGAGAGCAGCAGGATGAAAATCTTCTCAATTACCTGCGGTTTATCGATGCGGGCGTACGCTCTGGACGGTTGAAAACGCAGGGATTCGCGGTTGGACACGATGATCAGGTGCTGCTTCGTCATGACCGGAAGCGCTATCCGACCTTCTCGATCCGCAATATTGCCGCGAACGGCGAGATATGGACCGGCATAGGTATGGAGAAGCGGGCGACGTTAAATGCGGATGAAATCGTTAATCAGAACGGCAAGTTCAATGAGAATCCGCTCTCATTGGTGCTGAAGATCAACTACGGTGATTTCGACTATGTGACCGGCGGCGACATCACCGGTGTGAGCGAACCTGATCAGCCTGCCTGGTTCAATATGGAAAGCAAAATCGCACCGGTGGTAGGCGAGGTGGATGTGATGACTATGAACCATCACGGCAACCGCGACGCCACGAACGCAGACTGGCTTCGCAATTTGAAGCCTCAAGTGCTGGTCGAACAAACCTGGACCTCGGATCAACCCGGCGGTGAGGTCGTGGCGCGGGTGACGTCGAAACATCTTTGGCAGGGGCAAAGACACATTTTCGCGACGCACATCCAGGACGCAACGAAAGTTGCGATCGGTCCGTGGCTAACGCGCAATTATCAAAGCATGGAAGGCCATGTCCTAATTCGTGTTCAACCGGGCGGCGGCGTGTTCGACGTCTATATTCTCGACGATCATAGTCGGGAACGGCCCATTAAATCGCATTTTGGTCCATTCGTTTCGCGACCGGAATGAGCCGGGGGTGTTGTTGCCTCCTAAAGGCCTTACGGAGCCTCGCGGATTGAGCGGTCGATAACTCGCCTGGTGATCTGTAGCCGAGAGCGCGGTGCGGCACGCGATTATTCAATGTCCGCGGCCCTGTCAGCGGTTTTAGGGGTCTACTGCAGGGGGATCATCCCGCTGGTTTGATCCAGCCACCCGGGTGATGGCCACTTACCAAAAGTTCCGCGTCATGCTGAGACTAGGAACGGACTGCGCGGGGGTTCCTGAGATTTGGCTGTAAAGAGCCTCAGCGAAAACGCCGAGGACGGGCCGTCGTTTGTCACGCACTAGGTCCGCTTTGTCCTTTCGATCATTTGGTCGATGTACCGAAGAGATGTGGTTCCTGACACCACTATGCGCGCCCAACTGAGATATCGCCGAAAAGGGGAAGGGCGCGCGCAGCCGATCACCTTGTGAATTGACATTGAACGAATTTGCAAGCACATTGCATATGTGCGATACGATTCCGTATATGAAAGATTTTTGACAACGGCTTTCGAATAAGTGGGGAAGAGGGACGGTTATGCGACACGCTTGGAAATATGGAATTTCGCTTTTTGCTCTGGCTGCTGCTGTTCAGCCGGCACTTGCACAAAGTGAACCGGATGGGGACACGACGAAGGTTGCGTCGGTGGATCCGGAAGACTCCGGACCGCAAGGTGATGATATCATTGTGTCCGGCTATAAATTGCAGGCGCAGCGAGCGGTTGAGGCCAAGCGCGACAATCTACAGATCAGTGATAGCGTGACGACCGACGACATTGCTTCTCTGCCGGATTTTAATCTGGCAGAGGCACTGCAGCGCCTTCCAGGCGTCAACACGGATCAGGATAATGGTGAAGAGCGCTTCCTGACAATCCGTGGAATGAACAAGGAGTATAACTTCACCACGGTCGATGGGCTGGTGGTACCGTCGACGGACGAAGGGTCGAGAGGTGTTCTACTAGATACGATTCCGTCCTCCGTCGCCAAGCGCGTCGACGTGAATAAATCCTTCACGGCCGATATGGATGGTCAGGCGATCGGGGGGCGCATCGATCTCAAAACACGGAGCGCCTTCGATCGAAGCGGGATGCTTCTTGCCGCCAACGCTTCGATCGGCTTCTACGAGAATAACGACGAGGGCCCCATCAAGGTCGACCCGTCGATCCAGGCCTATGGCGTCTTTTCCCAATCCTTTGGAACTGAGCATAATTTCGGGATCGTGCTGGGGGCGAGCTACTGGAAGCGGGAAAGCTACACGGAGTCGCCGACCAACGCGGGCAGCACCGGATATTATTGGTTTTCCCAGGATGGAGTGGGCGGCGAGACGCCTGACGCCAACCCGGTCCCGCGCGACCCGTATATGTATTTATATTACAACAAGCGTGAACGAACCGGTCTCTTTGCGAAGCTAGAATATCAGTCTGACGACCGCAATTTCTATGCTTATGTGCAAGGGTATCAGTTCAATCGCGACGACCGGGAACGGCGAGACATCGCGCGCATCTCCAATAAGGACTATAAGAATATCCCGGCTGATATCACGCCGACGAGCGGACATGTTCTGGGGCGTGTGGAGCCGTTGGTCGAATCCGCATATGATATCTTTAGAGACAGAACCAGGGGGGTAAACGCGGGCTTCGACTACCGTTTTGCCGAGAGGCATCTCTTGGAAGCCCGGATCGGCTATTCGAAGGCCGATCTGAATCTCGACGTTCAAAAAGCGAGATTTTATCGTACGCAGAACAAGGATCTTTCGTACACATATAATAGGCTCAATGACGGGAGCTATTATTACACCTTTGATAACTCTGGAATATTTTCCGACCCGTCTTCATACAATAATTTTCACTATATTAGCCTGGAACCGCGCAGCAATGACGAACGCGTCAAAGAAGCGCATCTCGACTACAGCTATAATCTGGACAAGGACTCGCGTGGCTTTGGCGTCAAGGCAGGCTTTGTGGCCCGATCGACGGAGCGCGAGCGATCGCAATCCTATAGCGAATACCGGGCCAAGTCGGGCGTAGCCGTTTCGCTCAAGGATTATGTTCTCGAAGACACGTTCCAAACGCCGATGTTTTCGGATCCCATGATCTTTATAGATCTAGACAGGATTCTCAATTACTTTGACAGCAATCAGGATAATTTTAACTTGCAAGCTGCAAGTGCCAAGCTGACGCAATATGATATCAATGAAGATATTCTCGCCGGATACGCTATGGGCGTATTCAGGACAGACAATCTTCGCGTCACGGCTGGTGTGAGATATGAGCATACAAAAATCGGGACGTCATCGCCGAATGCCGATCCGGAACTCGGTCTCGATTATTTCAACAATAAATATGGAACCTGGCTTCCGCGCGCAGATCTGTCCTATGATATAACGAACAGCCTGCGTCTCCGACTCGCCTACAGCAAATCGGTAGGCCGTGCCAATTATGATAGCCTCAGCCCGGTGACCATTGTCACCGATAGCGGGCCTGAAGTCGTCATCACCGGCGGAAATCCGGATTTGAAACCACGAATTTCGAACAATTACGATATGACTCTGGAATATTACTTCCCGACCATAAAAGGATTGGTCGCGTTGGGCCTCTTTCACAAGGATATCGACAACGAAATCTACCGTAATCAAGTTCGCGGAACGATCGAATATGGCGGCGTTCAACGCGATGCGGTCTTCGTCAATCCGCAGAACGCACAGAGCGCAAGCCTGACAGGAATGGAAGCCGGGATTATCCTGGACTCATTGGCGCCGCTGTCGTCGGCCCTCGAGGGCTTTGGCCTCTCGGCGAATTATGCCTACATCCACAGCAAGGCGGAGATTGGCTACACGTCCGGGGGGCAGAACCTGACGAGAGAAATCTATGGCCTCTTCTATCAGCCCAAGCATATGGGGAATGTGGCTCTTACCTATGAGACGGGGCCATTCGACGCAAAAATCGCGTACACATATCAGGGGATGCAGATGAAAAGCATCGCCGTGGAGGACAAACCAGGCTTCGATCACCTCTACGCGGCGCGGTCGAGCGTAGATCTCCAACTCCGTTACTGGCTGACCAAAAAGGTGCAATTGGTTTTGCAGGGCAAGAATCTTGCAGACAACAAGCCTCATGAGATTGTCGGCGAGGAGCAGCGGTTGCACCATACGTTCCGCGATGCAGGACGATCATACTGGGCTGGATTTTCGTTCAAATTCTGAACCGATCACGCCGCTGCCATTTCCGGCGGCATGGACGGGCGGGCCATTTTATGATGCTCAATATCGTCTTTGGTGAATCTCATCCGGCATTCAACGGAATACTAAGGTCGACCGTCATGGCCATCAGTGCCATGACGGTCGTAGTCGGCTCGCCCGCATATGCGGACAACCGTTGCCCTGAGGGGCAAGCGGTCGCGATTCAGCCCGTTCGTATCGGCGCCTTCAACGTGATGTTTGGAGCGCGCGGTACACCGGAGGAAGTCGCGCGTCTGCTGTACTCCTATCATCTCGATTTAGTCGCTTTTGCAGAGGTGCCCGATGGCGATTGGACGGAGCGTGCCGGAAAAGTCTTAGGCTTGCCCTACGCGTATGTAGGGAAAATATCTTCAGCGAATCAAGAGGATAAGCTTAAGGCAATTCTCAGTGCTACTCCGTTATCCGACATCGGCGAGACGAGGCTGGATTCTGGTTCCAGCTGGAAGCCAGCATCCGCGGTCCACGCCGTTACCACCATAGGCAATGTGACCTTGCGTTTTTATGCTCTGCATATTGCAGCGAGCCGTGGAAAGAATGGTCAACTCTACGAGCTTTTCGAAAAGGAGGCACTTTCGCCTGATTCTTCAACCATGGTCGTTGCAGGAGACTTCAACAACGAGATTGGCGACAGTGCAATTTCGAACTTGCGACGATTTGGTTTCAAATCGGTCTGGTCTGAAGCAGGTGTGAATCCACAGCGGCATTCCACCGTTGTCGAGCCCTCAAAGATTGGAATCATCGATCATATCTTTTATCGCTCCGCTGCAGAGGTGCCGGTTCCAGCGGCAGCTGTCGTTGAAGCCAATCCACCGTTATCCGACCATAAGCCGATCGTTGCGGAGCTGCGATTCAGGACTTGTCGAGGCGGATGAGTGCTTACGGGCGCTTGACTGCCTGTTGAGATCACTGCTCTTCGTAGCCAAGTTCCATAGAAATTTCTCGAACCGCTTCGAGCAGCAAGCGTCGAGTCTCTTGCAGGCGAGCCCCATTATCCTGATCCTTGCGGTAGAGAAACGGGACAACCAGCGCAGCGGAAATCGAACCGCTGTGGCCAAAAATTGGTGCGCCGACGTCGGTTATCCCCTCGATCTGGTTGCTAGGCATCTCCAGAATTTGGCTCTCTCGAATTTGCTTCTCCAGCATGCTGGCCTTTTTCGCGAATGCGATATCTCCGCCATCTTCGGCGATATTCGTCAGGAGGGTTTCGCGGGCGGCGTCATCAGATAGCGCAAAGAAAATGCGACCGGAACATGACGTTAGGATCGGCGCCTCTGCTCCCACCTTGATACTGAAATTGCGATCCCGGTAACTGCTCTGTTGAGCAATCGCCACCATCTTCGAGCCCGAGTGGATGGCGAGATGGCACGACTGTCCGCTTCGTAAAGCTAAACGCCGCATCGGTTCTGCGGCGGCCCGTGACAAGACATTGACGGGCAAGTGCCAGTGCGCAAGCTGGAACAGCTTCATGCTAAGCTGGTAGCGCTCCGTGCCTTGCAGCGTTCGAACGAACCCGCGCTGCTCCAGAACCGCGAGCATGCGGAAAATCTCGCCAACCGAACGCTGCAGACGGTCAGCGATCTCCTTGAGGCTGATTGCCTCGGGCTCTTTGGCCAGGAGTTCGATGATGTCGAGGCCCTTCTCAAGCGCTGGCGCGCTGTAGGTTTTTCGGCGCGTCGCTTTGACGCGGACGTTTGGCTGTTCTGTCTTGCGGCTTGGCATGGTGTGTCTTTCGATGTCCTGAAACCCAATTGTATTGATGGAATCTCACTGTCCAGTCTTTTTAGGTTGTATATATACAAGAACGTTTTATATGTGATTGAGGGAGGAGCGAAACGTGGTTGCAGCCTTTGTCGGATCATTGCCCAGCTTGGGATTGGGGTGTGCGTCACTCGGCAATCTGTATCGGCCGATTACCCGCGATGAGGCATTGGCGATCGTCGATGCCGCATGGGACGCGGGGATGCGCTATTTCGACACTGCACCCTATTATGGCCTTGGCCTGTCCGAACGCCGCCTCGGTGATGCGCTGCGCAAGCAGAAACGCGCGGATTATATGTTGTCCACCAAAGTCGGCCGATTGCTCGATCCAGATACAGCGACAGATATTGCGGCGGAACGCCATGGTTTTGTGACGGCGATGCCGTTCAAGGTTCGCTACGATTATAGCTATGACGGTGTGATGCGATCCTATGAGGCCAGTCTGCACCGGCTTGGCTTGGCGCGCATCGATATTTTGCTGGTGCATGACATCGGGGTCGTGACGCACGGAGCCGACAATCAGCGCTATTTGGCTGATTTGTGGAACGGTGGCTATCGCGCGCTCGACGAATTGCGAAGCAGCGGGGCGATTTCTGCTATCGGCCTCGGCGTCAACGAGTGGCAGGCGTGCGCTGATGCCATGGAAAAGGGGCGGTGGGACTGCTTCCTGCTGGCAGGTCGATATACGCTCCTTGAGCAGGAGCCGCTCTACGGCTTCCTCCCGCAATGCGAAGCTCATGGTGCGAAGATCATCCTGGGCGGGGCCTATAACAGCGGTATTCTTGCCACCGGCACGCGGCGGGGCGGAGAACTCCACTACAATTACGGGCCAGCTCCGCAGTCCATCATCGACCGTGTCACCAGAATAGAAGAAATATGCGATGCCCATAACGTCGCTCTGGCTGCTGCTGCTCTTCAATTTCCGCTGGCTCATTCCGTCGTGCAGTGCGTCATTCCCGGGCTAGGGGAGGCCCGCCGTGTTCGGCAAACAGAACAACTGATGTCCCAAGCGATACCGTCAGCGTTTTGGCAGCAACTCAAGCAGGAAGGGTTGCTCGACATTGAAGCGCCCGTGCCGGCAGGGCGGGACTGATTCAATATGACTGAATCCCAACGCGACGATATGGCCGCACGACGTGCTGTCACGACCGTCGATGCGCATCAGCACTTCTGGACCTTGTCGAACCCCTTCACGGTCTGGCCTCCACCGGATTTGGCCAGCATCCATCGGGACTACGGTCCGGATGATCTCGCGCCGGAACTCGCGCTTGCGGGAGTCGACGGGACGATTCTTGTCCAGGCGGCCCCGAGCGTCGAGGAGAGCTTATATCTCCTCGATATTGCGGACCGATGCGACTTTGTGCTCGGCGTCGTGGGCTGGGTCGATTTTACGGCCGATGATGGCATCGCCCAACTCGATCGCCTCGCGGCGAGTCCCTGGTTCAAGGGCGTCCGCCCGATGCTCCAGAATATAGACGAACCGGATTGGATTCTTCGCGACAGGTTCGCCCCGCTTTTCGATGCGCTTCTTGCGCGCGGCTTACGCTTCGACGCGCTGATCCGCCCGAAGCAACTATCTGTGATAGCCGAACTCGCGA
Organism: Sphingopyxis panaciterrulae; assembly: GCF_014199295.1. Taxonomy (GTDB): domain Bacteria; phylum Pseudomonadota; class Alphaproteobacteria; order Sphingomonadales; family Sphingomonadaceae; genus Sphingopyxis; species Sphingopyxis panaciterrulae. The sequence goes on along the minus strand of NZ_JACIJH010000022.1, from coordinate 23,821 downwards.
ACCGCTATCCGGCGTTGCCGATCGTCGTGGATCACGGCGGCAAGCCGTCGATTGCAGACGGTGAGTTCACGGCATGGGCCGAAGGAATTCGAGCGCTTGCGCGAATGCCGCTGGTTTCTTGCAAGCTATCGGGCATTTGGACCGAAGCAGGAAGCGACATTTCCGAACCGTGCATTCGGCCCTATGTCCGGCATCTTCTCGACTGCTTTGGTGCAGGGCGACTGATCTGGGGCAGCGATTGGCCAGTCGTTCAGTTGGCCGGGAGCTATCAGGCCTGGTTTTCGCAATGCCAGGCCATGCTCGCCGATCTGGCGCCTGAGGATCAGGCTGCCGTCTTCGGCGGCAATGCGATGCGCTTCTATGGCGCTGCAGACTATGCGCCGACGAGTGGGGCATCATTATTGCTGCTTCATCCAAAGGACAATGTGCTGATTTGCACGAACGGGGCGAAGGCGGGCGAACTGGTCCAAATCGATGGTGCTGGCTACCCGCTGACGCAGGATATAGGCCTTGGCCATAAGGTCGCCCGCACCGCGCTGGCGACTGGCGATAAAATCTATCGCTATGGTGTTCCGATCGGCACGATGACCGCGCCCGCGCAGCCGGGCGAGCATGTTCACAACCACAATCTGGCGAGCGATTATCTGCCGGCGCATGGCCGCGACGCCATACACGCCGGGGAGAAGAAATCATGACCGACACGGTAAGTTTTTCCGGCTATCTGCGTGACGACGGGCGCTTTGGTATCCGCAACGCGATCCTCGTGATTTATCTGGTCGAATGCGCACATCATGTTGCGCGGCGTATCGTGACAAGTGCGGATGATCCATCGATACAGCTGGTGGGTTTCCCCGGCTGCTATCCCAATAGCTACGCCTTCCAGATCATGAAGCAATTAGCCACTCATCCCAACGTCGGTGGCGCGCTGATCGTGTCGCTCGGCTGTGAAGGTTTCGATCGCAATTCGCTCTATGATGCCGTGGTTGCCAGCGGTCGACCGGCGGAAATTCTCGTGATCCAACAGGCTGGCGGCACGCGCGCGACCATCGATGCCGGCATTGCTGCCGTCGCCCGCCTCAAGGCGGAGGCCGATCGAGTCAAACGGGCGCCAATGGCGTTGGCCGATCTTGTCGTCGGAACGATTTGCGGTGGGTCCGATGGAACCAGCGGCATTACTGCCAATCCTGCCGTTGGCCGTTGCTTCGATAAGCTGATTGAGGCCGGCGGCACCTGCATGTTCGAAGAAACGGGCGAATTAATCGGGTGCGAGCAGATTATGGCTGCCCGAGCGGTGACGGCCGAGCTTGGGCGGGAGATTAAAGCGGCAGTCGTGAAGGCCGAACGTTACTATGCCACGCTTGGCTATGGCAGTTTTGCTCCGGGCAATGCCGAAGGTGGGCTTACGACCCAAGAGGAAAAGTCGCTCGGTGCTTATTCCAAATCGGGAGACTCACCGATTTCCGGCCTTATCAAACCGGGCGAAATGCCACCGAATCCTGGCCTCTATCTCCTCGACGTCGTGCCGGACGGGGAGGTGCGTTTTGGTTTTCCGAACATCTCCGACAATGCCGAGATTGTCGAATTGATCGCCTCTGGCTGTCATCTCATTCTGTTCACTACAGGCCGAGGTTCCGTCGTCGGTTCGGCCATTTCGCCGGTCATCAAAGTCTGCGCAAATCCCGAGACTTATGCGAAGCTGCCCGAAGATATGGACATCGACGCCGGACGGATCCTGCAACACAAGGCCAGTCTCGACGAGGTAGGGTTAGAGATATTCGATCGGGTCGTCGATGTCGCCGGTGGACTGCCGAGCGTTTCCGAGGCGCTCGGGCACCAGGAGTTCATTCTGACATACAAATATTTCGACGCGAGCGGGCCTGCATGCCTGCCCACTTCCCGCTCATAGGAGATGGCTGATGAAACACGGATTCTCATTAGGTGGCAAGCGCGCGATCGTGACCGGTGCGGGACAGGGCATCGGTCGGGCGAGTGCGGAAGCCTTTCGCGACGCGGGAGCGGATGTGCTGGCAACCGACGTGAATGAGGACAGTCTCGCATCGATTGAGGGATGCCGCACTATGATGTTGGATGTTCTCGATGCGCGGGCGATCACCGGCCTTGCGGAGACCGAGGGTGGCTTCGACATTTTGTTCAACTGTGCCGGCTATGTGCATTCGGGAACAATATTCGAGTGCGATGAGAAAGACTGGGCCTTTTCTTTCGATCTCAATGTTACTGCGAGCTATCGGATGATCCGTGCCTTGCTACCCGCCATGGTGGCGCGTGGTGGAGGCTCAATCATCAATATGGGGTCCGTCGCGGGCTCCATCATCGGCGTGTCTAACCGCTTCGCTTATGGGGCGAGCAAAGCGGCCGTGATTGGCTTGACCAAGGCCGTTGCCGCCGATTTCGTCGACCAGGGCATACGTTGTAACGCCATTTGCCCCGGCACGGTCCAGTCTCCGTCGCTCGAGCAGAGGCTTGCCGCGACAGGCGATTTTGCAGCGGCGCTTGCCGCTTTCACCGCGCGCCAGCCGATGGGCCGTATCGGACGACCCGAGGAAATCGCGGCATTAGCCCTGTACCTCGCTAGTGATGCATCGGCTTTCACGACAGGCCAGTGCCACATCATTGATGGCGGTTGGTCCAACAGCTGAAACAGGGATGGGAGGGGAGGGGCATGGCGTTGTCATCGCAATCGTTGCATGGATCGGCCGCCGCGTCGGCGAGAGCATCTTTGGTGCAACGGTCCTATCTCTTGGCTTTTTCTCTAGTGACGGCGCTCTTTTTCATGTGGGCGGTTGCCAATAATTTCAATGATATCCTGATAAAGCAGTTCCAGAAAGCGCTTGACCTCACGCGCATGCAATCGGGATTGGTGCAGACTGCCTTTTATCTTGGCTATTTTACTGTTGCACTGCCTGCTGGCTGGGTGGTTACGAGGGTTGGATACAAAAATGGCATCCTGATCGGGCTCTGCCTTTACGCGTTGGGAGCATTGTTATTTTTTCCTGCAGCTGAAATCCGCCTGTTCGGTTTCTTTCTTGTGGCCCTGTACACGATTGCGGCTGGCCTCGCTTTCCTGGAAACGTCGGCCAACCCATTCATTTCCGTTATGGGTTCGCCGGCAACCGCTGCGCAGCGGCTGAACCTGGCACAGAGCTTCAATGGTTTCGGGGGCTTTGTGGCGCCGTTTCTAGGGAGCGCCTTGATTCTTTCTGGAGTGGAGCACAGCGCGGAGGAACTCTCCGCCATGTCGCCGCAGGCGCTCGAAGCCTACTATGCGAGTGAGGCGCAGGCTGTTCAGTTTCCATATCTTGGATTGGCAGCCGTCGTTCTGACGCTGGCATTCGTCATCTGGCGAACTCGCTTTCCCGAAATTACCGAGGATCTTGGTGATGATGCCAGAAAGACGTTAGCTGATCGACGTTCGATCTGGTCGCATCGGCATCTGCTCGGCGCGGTCGCAGCACAGTTGTTCTATGTCGGCGCACAAGTTGGAATCTGGAGCTATTTCATCAATTTCGTTCAGGATCTGACGGGCGCCGGAGAGAAAAGCGCCGCGCATCTTCTCGGTTTCAGCTTGATGGGCTTCATGCTTGGCCGCTTCATCGGCACGGCACTCATGCGCTTTCTCGACCCAGCCCGAATGCTGGGAATCTATGGTGTTATCGCGGCGGTTCTGTGCGGCGCGGCGATGCTGACGGAGGGTTGGACGGCAGTGATCCTGCTGGGTTCGACGAGCGTGTTCATGTCGATCATGTTCCCGACGATCTTCGCACTCGGTGTTCAGGATCTGGGGAAATCCACCAAGCTGGGTTCTTCTCTGCTTGTCATGGCGATCGTGGGCGGTGCGCTGTTTCCCCCGCTGGTCGGAATGGTCGCCGACAGGATGCAATCGATACAGATGGGGATGATGGTGCCTTTGGTTAGTTTCGTCGTGGTGGCGCTATTCGGCGCCGCGATGCAGCGCCGAGGGAAGAGAGGTAGGGCGTGAGGGCTCGTGCTGTCTATCTTCTCGATCTTCGCGATGCCGACCTCGCCCAGGAATATGCGGACTGGCATCGGCCCGGTCGTGTGCCACCCGCCGTATTATCCGATATCCGCACTGCAGGTATCGTCGGCATGGAAATCTTCCACTCGGGAAATCGGCTGGCGATGGTCGTCGAAACACGCGAAGATGGCAATCTGAACTGCTTGCGGCCCGGCCCGGAAACGCGGGCGTGGGAGGCGTGCATGGATGCCTATCAGCAGCCGCTCTCCGGGGCGCCGATGGCCGTGAAATGGCAGCCGACGAACTGCATATTCAATCTTTCCGATCACGAGAATTAGGGAGCACTCACATGAAGTTGCTACGTTACGGCGCCAAGGGGCAGGAACGTCCTGGGTTGCTCGATTCAAATGGAGCCGTTCGCGATCTGTCGGCGTACGTCGGCGACATCGACGGTACCGTTTTGACGCGTGAAGGCCGTGATCGCTTGCGATCGATCGACGTTGCAACTCTGCCGGAAATAACTGACTTCGAGCGCTATGGTGCTTGCGTCGGCAGCGTCGGCAAGTTCATCTGCATCGGTCTCAACTACAGCGACCACGCCGCGGAAAGTGATATGGAGGTACCACCCGAGCCGGTGGTATTTATGAAAGCGACCAGCGCGATCAGCGGCCCGAATGATCCGATCATCAAGCCGCGCGGGAGCACCAAGCTTGATTGGGAGGTCGAACTTGCCGTCGTGATCGGTGCCCATCTTGCCTATGCCGACGAAGCCGAAGCAGCTGCCGGCATTGCCGGTTATTGCCTGTGCAATGATGTGTCGGAACGCGCGTTCCAGCTTGAACGGCATGGTCAATGGACCAAAGGCAAGGGGTGCGACAGCTTCGGCCCCTTAGGGCCATGGCTTGTAACGGCAGACGAAGTTTCCGACGCTGATAACCTTGCGATGTGGCTTAACGTCAATGGCAAACGCTTTCAGGACGGTAATAGCCGCACGATGATCTACAAGCCGACCTTTCTAATCAGCTATCTGTCCCGTTTCATGAGCCTGCAACCCGGCGATATCATTTCGACGGGCACGCCCGCCGGTGTCGGGTTGGGTCAGCAACCACCCGTCTATCTGGAGGTCGGCGATGTCGTCGAATTAGGGATTGATGGGCTTGGAACGCAGCGCCAGGTCGTGGTCGCGGCGGCATAGCGATGATCAGTCTCCAACGCTGCTTCAATGTCGAAGACGTTCGTCTAAAGGCTATGAGCCGCCTCCCGGCACCGATGTTCCACTATATCGACGGCGGTTCGGACGACGAATGGACGTTGCGGCGCAACAGACAAGGCTTTGCCGACTATTGGCTGCTGCCTGAGGTTCTACGTGACGTGGCCGAGATCGACCTGTCCACCGAACTCGTCGGTCAGCGAATCGCCTTGCCTTTCTTCCTTGCGCCGACCGGCATGTCGCGATTGTTCCATCATGGCAAGGAACTCGCGGTTGCGCGTGCCGCGGAGAAATTTGGGACTTTCTATTCGCTCTCCACGCTTGGTACGACTTCTCTCGAAGAGGTCGCGGCGACGATCGCGACGCCTAAGATGTTCCAGATTTATATTCTCAAGGATCGGGAATTGACTCGGGAGTTCGTTCAACGCTGCAAGGCAGCGGGTTATGAGGCACTTTGCCTGACAACCGATATGGCCATGGCCGGCAATCGTGAACGTGACTTGCGGACGGGAATGATAATGCCGCCGCGCTTTGGCCTCGGTAGCCTCTGGAGCTTTATCGCACATCCATACTGGTCGCTCAATTTTCTGGCGCATCCCGACTTCAGGCTAGCCAACGTCGCACATCGCGTTGATGCGCTTGGCGGGGGAGCGATGGGGCTCATCGACTATGTCAACAGCCAGTTCGACCGCAGCGTCACATGGCGCGACGTTGAATGGCTGCGCGGCGAGTGGGATGGACCGCTCGTCGTCAAAGGCGTTTTGTCACCTGCCGATGCGGAGCGCGCCTGCGCCGTCGGCGCGAACGCATTGATGATCTCGAACCACGGCGGCCGACAGCTTGATGGCGCGCCTGCGCCGGTGGATCTGGTCCGTCCGATCCGTGATCGCGTGGGGGATGCTGCTCAACTTATTGTCGACAGTGGAGTTCGCCGCGGCACCGATATCGTCAAGGCGATCGCGCTTGGTGCTGACGCCTGTTCGATCGGCAAGGCTTATCTCTACGGCCTGGCAGCGGGCGGTCAGCAGGGTGTTGAGCACGTTCTCGGGTTACTCAGAACCGAGCTGGTCCGCGCGATGACGCTGCTTGGGTGCGCCTCGATCAACGATATCGGGGAGAAGCATGTGGCCGAATTGGGCGAAATTGCATGATACTGTGTTCGTCCAAAGCCGCACTGTTCGATAAATCTGTATCGGCATATTTGGGGCCGTGCTTCGGGCTGCCCTTGTGATGGAGCGAACTCGATCCGCCCTGCGCGTGTTCCGGAAGATATTGGTGGCGAACCGTTCGGAAATCGCGATCCGCGTTTTTCGAGCGGCGACGGAACTCGGCATTGCCACGATCGCGATCTATGCGGAGCAAGACAAACTCTCGCTGCATCGATTCAAGGCGGATGAAGCCTATCGCCTTGATCCGGAGAAAGGGCCTGTCGAAGCCTATCTGGCAATCGATGACATTATCTCGATCGCGAAAGAAGCGGGTGCTGACGCTATCCATCCCGGATATGGATTGCTGTCTGAGGATCCCGAATTTGCCGAAGGATGCGCAGAGGCTGGGATCACATTCATCGGTCCTCGCCCCGAAATCATGCGCCTTTTGGGGAACAAGGTGTCGGCGCGCCAGATCGCGATTGATGCCGGCATTCCCGTCGTTCCCGCCAGCGATCCGCTGCCCGAGGAACATGCGGCGATAATACAGCAGGCGGAGAAGATAGGTTACCCGCTCATGCTCAAGTCGAGTTGGGGTGGCGGGGGGCGCGGGATGCGCGTCATCGCCGCTGCGGACCAGCTCCTCAGTCTCGTTCATGAGGGGCGCCGCGAGGCGCGCGCAGCCTTTGGTCGTGATGAAGTCTATGTCGAAAAACTGATTGCTGACGCACGTCATGTCGAAGTGCAACTGCTCGGGGACAAGCATGGCAATCTTGTGCATCTCTTCGAGCGGGACTGCACTATCCAGCGACGCAACCAGAAGGTCATCGAGCGAGCGCCTGCACCCTATCTAGGTGATGTGCAGCGTGCGTCGATTTGCGACGCGGCACTGAAAATTGGTCAACACGTCGGCTATGATAATGCGGGCACGGTCGAATTTCTTCTGGATCGCGCCAGCGGCGAATATTACTTCATTGAAGTCAATCCACGCATCCAGGTCGAACATACGATCACAGAGGAGATCACTGGACTCGATATCGTCAAGGCGCAGATCCAGATCGCTGCCGGTGCGCGATTGGGCGCCGTTGAGGAATGCGGCGTTCCTGCCCAGGAATCGATCGCCATCTCGGGCCACGCCATCCAATGTCGCGTCACCACGGAAGATCCTGAAAATAACTTCATTCCCGATTACGGCAAATTTGTCGCTTATCGCGGCGCGTCCGGCTTCGGGATTCGCGTGGATGGCGGAACAGCTTATTCCGGCGCAATCGTCACGCGCTTCTATGATTCACTGATCGAGAAGATAGTCGCATGGGCAGCGACCCCCGATGAGGCGACGTGTCGAATGTTGCGGGCGATACGCGAGTACCGAATTCGCGGGGTCAGGACTAATCTTGGCTTTCTCGAAAACCTTCTCGCGCACCGGGCGTTCGGCGACTTCGACTATAACACCCGCTTCATTGATCACAATCCCGACCTTGCTCGGACACGCCCACGTCGCGATCGTGCCAGCAAACTTCTGGCATATATCGCCGATGTCACGGTGAATGGTCATCCCGAGATCAAGAAGCGCGCTCTGCCGTCGTCTAGCGTGGCGATGCCGATCGTGCCGAAATCTCCGGACCGCGCACCTCCGGGTACCCGACAGATACTGGATCGATTGGGGCCGAATGGTTTTTCAAGGTGGCTGCGCGAGCAACGGCCGGTATTGCTCACGGACACAACAATGCGCGACGCGCACCAGTCACTGCTGGCGACGCGCGTGCGCGGTTTCGATATCGTGCGGATCGCCGATTATTATGGGCGCGCCTTTCCTAATCTTTTATCGCTCGAATGCTGGGGGGGCGCGACCTTTGATGTTGCCCTGCGATTCCTCCAGGAAGATCCTTGGGAGCGGCTTTCTCTCTTGCGTGAGAGTGTGCCAAACATTCTGACGCAGATGCTGATACGAGGCGCCAATGGTGTAGGCTACGCCAATTATCCCGACAATATCGTTCAGCACTTCATCCGTCAGGCTGCGGACAATATCGATATCTTCCGGATATTCGACTGTTTCAATTGGGTTGATAATATGCGGGTCACAATCGACACCGTGGCAAATTGCGGTAAAATCGCGGAGGGGGCGATCTGCTACACCGGCGACATTTGCGACCCGGAGCGCACTCGTTTCGACCTATCCTATTATGTCGGCATCGCACGTCAGCTCGATGAAGCAGGATGCCATATTCTGGCGATCAAGGACATGGCGGGGCTTCTGACACCGCAAGCCATCCGCAAGCTGCTCAAGGGGCTGCGTGATACGACAGATCTGCCGATTCACCTGCACACCCACGATACATCGGGAGCTGCGGCGGCGACGCTGATTGCAGCAGCGGAAGCTGGGGTCGATGCGATCGATGCGGCGATGGACAGCTTTTCCGGTCTGACATCGCAACCTTGTCTGGGCTCCGTCGTCCAAGCGCTACGTCATGGAGAGCGTGCCCCCGATCTGAACGCGGATAATATCCTGTTCGCAAGCGCCTATTGGGAACAGGTGCGGGCGCAATATGCTGCATTCGAGAGCGACCTCAAATATGGGGCGTCAGAGGTCTATCTGCACGAAATGCCGGGCGGGCAGTTCACCAATCTCAAGGAGCAGGCGCGATCCATGGGGCTCGGTGCGCGCTGGCATGAGATTGCGCAGGCCTATCACTCCGCCAACTTGCTGTTCGGCGACATCATCAAGGTGACGCCGTCCTCCAAGGTCGTCGGCGATATGGCCCTGATGATGGTGGCTCAGGATATCTCGGCAACCGACCTGTTGGAAAAAAGGCGCGACGTCGTCTTCCCGGGTTCGGTCTGTGCGATGTTAAAGGGTGACCTTGGACAGCCGCAAGGCGGCTTTCCGACAGAAATACAGACCTTGGCGCTCGGCGGCACGCAAGCATACACTGATCGGCCGGCGTCGCTGATGCCACCGGCGGATCTTGTTGCGGAGCGAGCGCGAGCCGAGGAGGAATGTGGCCGGGCGCTGAGTGAGACAGAGTTCGCCAGCTATCTCATGTATCCGGATATCTTCGTTGATTACGCGGCAGCCCAGGATAAATATGGCCCGGTGTCGCGCCTTCCGACGCTCTGCTTCTTCTATGGCATGAAAGTGGACGAACAAATCTCGGTTGAGATCGATCGGGGTAAGATTCTGCACATCACATTGTTGGCGATCGGCGATCTCGATGACGTAGGAAGGCGAACCCTCTTCTTCGAGCTTAACGGACAGCCACGCAACGTCACGATTTCTGAACGCGGCGGTAGTTCGGCGACGCGCGACGTGCGTATGGCTGAAAGCGGCAATCCGGACCATGTCGCCGCTCCGATGCCTGGCATAATCTCGCTGATTGCGGTGTCCGTCGGTGCCGCGGTCCGGATCGGGGATCGGCTGATGTCGATCGAGGCGATGAAAATGGAATCGGCCGTGACGGCGACGCGGGACGGGATCGTGTCGGAGATTTGCGTGAAGTCCGGCGCCATGGTCGATCCCAAGCAACTATTGTGCGTGATTGGGGACGACTGACTGCAAGCATTGCGGCGTAATGGTGCGGCTAGTCTCTTGGCGCGTTTCCGAGGGAGGATTGCAATGCATAATATCGATCGCCGGTCACTATTGACCGGCATGGCCGCCACGGGCCTCGCGGCGACAATCGGCGCCGGCGAGGCTTCGGCAAGAACGAGGCTCGGTACACGCTTCGACAGGCGCCTCCGCGCTGCGATAGATACGATGGTGGTCATCTATGCGGAAAACCGGAGCTTCAACAATCTTTTTACCGGCTTTCCGGGCCTTGAGCAGCCGCTGGAACAAGTGCCGGTCGATCGCACGCGACAGCGCGATCGCGATGGTAGCGTGCTCCCGCACCTGCCGCCTATCTGGGAAGGGCTGGTGCCGGTAAAGCAGACAGTTCAGCATCGCGAATATTTGATTGGACCAAATGATCTTCCGCAATTGGCGAACGAACCGTTCCAACTTCTGACCACCGATGGCGATCCATTGCCGCACGGTGTCATCACCCGCGATCTCGTTCACAGCTTCTATAACAATCAGCTACAGATAAACGGGGGTCGGAATGACGGCTTTGTCGCCTGGGGCAACAGCGGCGCATTGGTGATGGGGCACTACGGAGATTCCAGTGCCGTGCTGCGCTTGTGGCAGATCGCGCGTGAATTCACCCTGTGCGACAATTTTTTCCAAGGCGCATTCGGCGGCTCTTTCTTCAACCACCAATATCTCATCGCAGCCTGCCCGCCATATTATCCGAATGCAGACAAAGGGCCGGCGCGCGAAAAGATCGTTCAATTTGACCCGAACTTTCCTGACGAGCTGCGACCGCTCATCAAAGCTGACACACCATCCAGCGCCATGGACGGGCCGGTCCGCTTTGTAAGCGACACACTTTCGCCGGACTTCTATGCCGTCAATACCATGCTGCCTCCCTATATGCCCAGTTACCAGCCTGATCCGGATAGGCTAGGCTATTCCAGAGCAAGCAGCGCGCTGACCATGCCCGCACAATATCACCCGACGATAGGCGATCGCCTATCTGCACGAGGCATCGATTGGGCGTGGTACGCTGGCGGTTGGACTCTGGCGTATGAGGGAAAGGGGGGCAGCCGGGATTTCCCATCGCGCCCTAATTTCCAGCCGCACCATCAGCCCTTTAATTACTTCGCACGCTTCGCGCCAGGCACCAGCGATCGCGATCGCCATCTGCGGGATGGAGGCACGGGCGAAACAGCGCGGACGAATTATTTCCTCGCGGACGCCGTCGAGGGCAAACTCCCACCAGTCAGCTTCTACAAGCCACAGGGCGATCTGAACATGCATGCGGGCTACTCGGATGTCGATGCAGGTGATCGCCATATCGCGGGCGTGATCGACACACTGCGCAAATCCCCTCAATGGAGTGGGATGATGATCGTCGTCACGTTTGACGAAAATGGTGGCTGGTGGGACCATGTGCCCCCCCCCCAAGGCGATCGATGGGGGCCCGGAACGCGAATCCCGGCGGTAATCATATCTCCCAGCGCTAGGAAGGCGCATGTCGACCATACCATATATGACACTGGCTCGATCGCGCGTTTCCTGATCCGCCGCTTTGGACTCGAGTCACTCCCCGGCCTCGCCGAGCGCGATCGAGCCATGATCGCACATGGCGGCCCACCGTCCGGCGACCTTACAGCTGCGCTCGACCTCTGAACTCCCGATCAAGCTTGGCCCATCTTTGATTGACGTGTTCTGGCTAACATGGGCGCCCGAGCGTAACTGGCTTTCTGTCCCCACCTTGTGGGGGTGAAGAGGAGCGCCGAGTGTCCGGCTTTCATCCCAGTTGTGATTGATGGCACGGCGGTGAGGATCGACCGTGGCCCCGACGCGTCCGGTGACTTTCCGCAACGGGCCTTATGAGCTAAACGCGTTGCGCTTCACTAGATCGGGGTCTCGCGCGCTTCCTCGGCGACTGGCGCATCGATCTCGCTTCCAATGCCGTTGAATGATCGATCAGGCCGCTAACATTTAAACGTAAAATTGCCCTCTTCGCCGGCTCCGACGAAGGTGGGGACAACTGGATCGTCATCACAACCCTCATCAAATGCTGCAAGCTCTGGGCTATTAGCGCCCGCGCATGGCTGACCAACACACTCGCCAGCCTAACCAACGGATATCCCCGCCCATAGTGTCGGCGATCTCCTGCCTTGGTTCAGCGTGGGCTCAAAACACCGGTTATGCGCGCCTTCAACTTCTCGCTAACATCGGTCGCGAACGGTGACGCACTGCGCGAAATGCATGCTTTTTGGTTTTGGATACCATGTTTGACGCCGCCTTCGGACAGCGAAGATCCAATGTCTCTGCGAGGGAAATGCGCGAAACGCGTTAGAGTGTTGCAACCTTTGAATTTTACTTGTATAAGCATATTTCATATATGACATATCAATGTCGTAATGATCACTGGCGGGGTGCGGCTGGTGGGGGAGGGGGCGCTCATGTGCTTTGGGTTGGTTTCCAGGCATCTCGATGGCCGGCGCAGGCCGGCGTCCCCGACGACTTTACTTACATATCTTTGGCTTCGCCGGCATTCGCGAGGATTTCAGCGCATGCGGCGTCGAGTGCTCATGTCCAATAGGCACAGCGGAAGCAAATCACCGTGCAGTCCCTCGTCGTTGGCCATTGGTGCGCAGTTGATTTGAATTCTCAGGATCCACGCGGCGAAGTGCGCTAATATTATCTGGATGGAGAGATCGGCATGACGAAAAGATTATATGCTAACCAATTCAATTCGATGCACCTCGATGATGCTACCACTGTCCGCTGCTACCAGCGCGTCGAACACCATCCATTCGGAGATGCCCGTCGAGGAAATTCGACTGGCCGGTCGAGGGGCAAGCCTCCAAGTCTACGCAGTGCCGTTGCATGCTCGCTGATGGCGTTGCTTGCGGTGCTTGGTCCGCCTGACGGCGTTGAGGCCGCCGAATCGCGCACTCAGGCTCCGCAGGGTGCGGGTTGCGCCATAACCAAAGACGATGGCACCCCATTTCTAGACACAAATGTGACGGACTGCGGCAGTTATTATGTTGCAGGACACTCCTGCTCATCTGCCAATGCCGAAGGCCAACGGCCGGACGTATGTGCAAACATCGATATGTTTATGGGTGTGGATTGGAGCGGAGTGGACCTCATCATCAACTCCCACCGGGGGGTATGGGGACTCAAGCTCACGCAAAACGCCGCCACAACCGGTATATCCCAGATGACGATCGGCGGCGCGCCCGAGAACTCGATCGGCGGATATGAGGCTGCCCGGTACGCAGGGTTTCGGTCTGTGGAATACGATGTGTTTCTCGCTGAAGGGGCAAACATTAACGGCCCCTCTGCTCGCCCCTATGTTACGCATTTTGCCGATCTTGCAGGGTTTACCGATTATGCTGGTCCCCAATATACTCCTCCTACCGGGAAAGCGACGCCTGACGGTGGCTACCTGATGAATGTTCCCAAGGCCCTTGCCGACGGGCTATATTTACGGGACAGGAATGGAGACCTCACACCGAAAAACGACTTTAATAAGTTCGTTTCGCTCAAGAAGTTCCTCCAGCACATCCGCGATACAGAGCCGAGCATGGCGGTCGTTCTGGATCTCAAATATGCCAAAGAACAGGTGATCATGATGCCCGGGGCGAACCCGGAAAACAAGAGAATGAAAGACAAGCTATGCGTTGGATTCTGTGGAGGATATCCTGACACCGAGTCCGGGCAATATGTTCTCAGCTTGATCCAGATGATAGTTTCCACCGCAAAATCTATTAATATGGAAGATAATATAATTATAAAAGTTCCGCAGATAAGCGGTGTTGACGTTAATACAGTTATTAATGCCGTTCCAAATGATTTCTGTAAAATTCTATGGGCTCCCCAGCCGGATGCTGGCCGAAGCGCCAATAACCCAGATAATAAAGATAAGATATTATCGCATTTAACGAACTGGTGGACAACGGCGCGGAATCAATGTGACGCCTCATCCAAACCCAATCTGACGAGCCCAGTCGCGTTCTGGGATACGACGATCTACGTTCCGGAGGTCTGGATGGGGAGGGAGTTCACATACAATGGGGCGATTTATGCCGACTTGATGGACTATCTGCGAGTTCTCAGCGGAAGAAGATCGGCGTTTTGGACCCCGGATCCTTCGGGTCCTGGTGGACGGCATGGAAATTACGCTCACTCCTGGAGTCAATATGGCAACGATCCATTGGATCACCGTGGAGATGCTGTAGCTAATCTAGTCTTCAGCGGCTCCACCCATGCTGTAGTCACGTCGGACAGGCCGGATCTGATCATTCAAATCAGAGAATACCTCAAGACATTGACTGCCCCAATGGGAGGCAAAAAATGACAAGTACAAAGGCTATCAAGAAAACTTCGTTGTCGGCGTCACGCCTGTCAAGGAACATCGTCGTGCGCACCATCGCAGTCCTGTCGGTGGGTTCTGCCACAGTCATGCCAGTTTTTGGGCATGAAATAAATATAAAAATGGATGAAATAGGATCGATTAATCCAAAAGTGCACGATGGAGGTAAATACTCAATTAAATTCACAGGTAAAAGGTTGTCGAAAATGGCAGGTGATTCGGATTCTATCGCTGTAAAAATTCCTGTGTTCTATAGTTCTAATATATGCAAGTTAGAATATAACACTTTTCTTAGAATACATAATAGGGAAACTGGATCGGAATTCCGACTTAGACAGAACTTTGAAAGTCAAAACGGGAACGCGTCTCGAGAATTTTCTCTAGGGAAGAGGGAGTTTCCGTTTATAGAACACCATCAGTACTCAGATGATGTTCTAAAAACAGAATATCCTATTCTGGATCCAATCCAAAAGGAAATATGCTCGAAAGTAAATAATGGTGAATATGACAGCGGCAATTATACTATCACGATATTCATTAACTCATATAACACATTTCTACAGGTAGTTAGAAATGGAATTCCGATCCATGATGTGTATATTTCACCTATAAATTTTGGATCTGGTGATGACATAATGGACCTTATTAGGCGTAGTTCTATTAATGTTAATTTTCATATTGATTCGTATAGTATTGATCCGGACCCCGATGATGTAGGTGATTCAAAGCTACCTTGCATGGTAAAGATTTATTCATTTAAGTGGAGTGATCTTCTTAATGATCTAAATCTAAATTATGGCGCAAAATCTATTCCTGTTTTGTCTCCTGTAGTTGATATGGGAAATGGTGCTGCGGCAGCTATACTTATTTCCACCAATTAGGGAAGGAGTGAGGTAATGATTAATTTTAGGGTGGTATGTAACGTCGTGGCGGCTGTCGCTGCCATTTCCGTCGCCGGGCCGTCTCTGGCGCTTCAAAATAGCCTCGGATCGACTGATCTGAAAAATTGTGGCGTTGGGTACATCAAAGCTATGAAGGTACTTTCAACGAGAAATTCGAGTAATCCAGACCCCATTAGTATATATGTGACGCTTGACACTAACGGATGGCCAGACCCTGCCTTCACAAATGACAAATATTATCACGATCCCCAGGGACGGAATTGGATTACGATTACCGCGGTAGAGAGTGACAAAAGGTGGGATTTGGCTCGCAGTAGCTTGCAATCGGCGATGCTGTCCAGGCTGCCCGTCGCGGTGTATACGCGCACAGACAAGTGCCGGGGCAGCGATGAAGATTTTGAAATTACCAGCTGCGCGGACGAGGGGGTTTGCCTGACCACCGGGTAAAGCCGATCTGCTTTAAATGTCTTGCTTTGGGTCCGAGTCCGATGGGCTTCGGACCCATTGTATTCTATTTTTGAGGCATAAAACTGGACGGATTCGGTAATCAGTCAATACGGAACGTACGGGCCTAATGCTTCTGTACGCGGTCCTATGCGGCCGCTGGCTGAGAGAGGCGAAGGGTGGTGCGGGTGCCGAGTTTCGCGATGACAAGCGGCACCGCGCCCTTCACCGGATCGTTGAGCAAGGCCGCTCCGCCTATGGTTGGAACAAATGACACGACCTGCCCGCAGAAACATCACCCATGCCGGAACCAACATCAACATCGTCATATTGGCGATAAAAGAGTCGGGCTGATCGGAGCGACAGTCCGCGTTCGTTTGATGGACGCGGACCGCGCCGCTGATATTTCCCGTTACGCCCGAACAGCAATCATGAAATGACGATGGCGACGGGCGGGGCGATGAGGGGCAGGGGAGGGTGCGCACCGCCGTTCTTTATTCGTTCATCCCGATATGAGAGATAGGAAGCCATGACGACGAGCGAAACCAACGGCTCGCTTTGGACGCAGGATCAGGCAATTGCCTATGAAGCGGCGCTTGAAGCGATCAATGACGGGATCGCGGGGCTCAGCGCGCAGATTTATGCTGAAAGGAACAGCCCGTAGCCCAACGAACAGCGGCTTACTTGGCTAAGTTTGCGTGTGTCGCACGCAGGCGATGAAGCCGACTCGCTCGACGTGTCCGACGATGCCAGCGTCGGCCAGGCGCTGACCGAATATAGCGCGATGGTGCGTGCAAGGGATGCCGCTGAAGCTCTTGCTGCCGCTGCTTGACACCCACCGACATGGCTGACGATCCGGAGCGATATAGCCTACCGGGCGAACAGTTGCGCTCTCTCTATGAATCGGAGATTGCGCCACGTCGGTTCAGGTGTATACATCCGGGGAGCACCGCGCCTAACTGATTTCTATCGTATTTATTTGTCGAGGAAGGCTTGGACACCCTCTTCGGCGAGTGTTTTGCGGAAGGCTGCATCGGCTTCCCGATCGGAAGCGAAGGCGTCGCTCCAAACGATTGATGTTCCGCGTGCGTTGACGACCTCCAGCGACCAACCGGGCTCTGTCGCGATGCGAACGATGTTGATGGTCAGCGGCACGCCGTCCTGGGTAATGTGGCGGCTAAGGGGCGACTCTATCAGTTCGGGGTGCGGTCCGGATTGCATGAATGGATGCTACGGGAATCCGGCTCTGCCTTCAACGACCTCGGTTCCCAATGCCAAGGCAGGAGATCGTGGAGCTGGTTGACGGGATGGTCGGCGATGCGGGCGAGGACGTCGGCGAGCCAGGCCTGCGGATCGACGTCGTTGAGCCGGCAGGTCTGGATCAGCGAATAGGCGACGGCTGCGCGCTGGCCGCCGCGATCGGAGCCGCAGAACAGCCATGACTTGCGCCCGAGAGGTACGCAGCGCAGCGCGCGTTCGGCGGCGTTGTTAGAGAGGCAAACCCTGCCGTCGCCGAGGTAGTGAGTGAAGGCGTCCCATCGGCGCAGCATGTAGTTTATGGCCTTGGCGAGGTCGTGGTTGCGCGAGATCCTCGCAAGCTGCGCGCTCAGCCAGTCATGGAGCTCAGCCATCAGCGGGACGCTGTGTTCCCGGCGGATCGCGAGCCGCTCGGCCGGGCTCGTGCCATTGATGGTGCGCTCGATGTCGAACAGGGTATCGAGCTTCTGCACGGCCTCGAGGGCGATCGGATAGTTGATGCCGGCCTTCTCGCCGCGGCTCTTCTTGCGCGCGGCGCCCTCGACGTCGGCGAGCTCGAAGAACTTCCTCCTGGCGTGTGCGAAGCATCCTGCCTCAAGAATCGGCCCGGGCGATCGGTTCGGCGCGTAGAGCTCGTTGTATCCGGCGTAGGCGTCGGCCTGCAGAATCCCGGACCAGGCCGCGAGATGATGCCTGGGGTGATCCCCGCGTCGGTCGCGCGAATAGTAGAAAAGGGCCGAGGGCGGATCGTTGCCCCCGAAGGGTCGATCGTCGCGCACATAATCCCATAATCGACCGGTGATGGTCTTGCCCTTGGCCATGACCGGCACGGTGGTGTCGTCGCCGTGCAGTCACTCGGCGGCCAGCGTGTGGGCCTCGATCAGGTGGAAGACCGGCATGAGGGCCTGGCAGGTCGCGCCGATCTGGTCGGCGAGCGTCGACACGCTGAGCGGCACGCCTTCGCTGGCAAAGCGCTCGGCCTGGCGGTGGAGCGGTTGATGCTGGCCGTACTTGTCGAACAGCAGCATGGCGAGGAAGCTGGGGCCGGCCCACCCGCGCGGGGTGGCGTGGAAGGGCGCCGGCGGCTGCGCGATCTTCTCGCAGTCCCGACACGAAAACTTCTCGCGCACGGTCTGGATGACCTTCCACGAGCGGGGGATGACCTCGATCGTCTCGGTCACATCTTCGCCGAGCCTCGACAGGCGACTGCCGCCGCAGGCCGGACAGGCGCAGGGTGCGGGCACAACGACGCGTTCGCGCGGCAGGTGCTCGGGAAAGGGCTTCCTGACCGGCTTCTTGCGTTCGAACGCGGAAACGGTCGCTGTCTTCGTCGCGGCGGCTTCGGCGGCAAGCTCGTCCTCGGCCGCGTCGGCTTCGAGATCTTCGAGCTCAAGCTCCATCTGCGCGAGCAGTCGTTCGGTGCGCTCGGCGCTGGCACCATATTGCTCGCGCCTCAGCCTGGCGATCTGCAGCTTGAGATGCGCGATCATCGCCTCGGTGGCGTTCTCTCGCGCCCGGGCGTTGGCCAGTTGGGCTTCGACGGCTGCGGTGCGTTGCTCGGCTTCTTCGGCCTTCTGAAGCGCCTTTGCCAGCAGCGCCTTGAGGACATCGGCGTCATCCGGAAAGGGTGAAACGGCGGCTTCCATGCGGTGAGTGAATCACCCCCAAAGGGCCAGGGCAAGCCGAAAATGCGTTGTCGGACGATATTATCCCGCGCTCTGCGGGCGCCAGCTATACTGCGGGTTGCGCCAGTCCATCCCGTCGAGCAGGCAGGCCAGTTGCGAGCGCGTCAGCGACACCACCCTGTCCTTCGCCGAGGGCCAGATGAAACGGCCCTTCTCGAGCCGCTTGGCGTAAAGCGACATGCCCACGCCGTCGTGCCAGATGATCTTCACCAAGCTGCCGCTGCGTCCCCGGAAGACCCACAGATCGCCGGCGAACGGGTCGCTCGTGAAGTGTTGCTGGACCATCGCCGCCAGGCTCTGCATCCCGCGCCGCATATCGGTGTGGCCCATTGCGATCCACACCCGCGCGCCGGGCGGGATCATCGCATCGCCCTCAGCGCGGCCGCAGCGAGCGCCGGCGGCGCGGATGCCGAAATGCGCATCCGCCGACCATCGGAAAGGTCCAGTACAATCGCCGCCTCGGGCTCGGCGGGCGCTGGCGGCGCCAAGCCCGCCTCGGATGTGTTATCGATAACCGCCGGCACGAAGGCTTCCTGCACCCGCCGCATGGCCGTCCTGCGCCACTGATAGATCAGACCGCGGGAAACATCGAAACGCCGCGCCACATGCGAAACCTTGGCGCCCGGAGAGAACGCCTCACGCAGAATCTCCAGCCGTTCCTCATCAGACCAATCTCGGCGGCGCCCCGCTCCCCTCAACACCGTAACCTGCGTCATGGCTGTCCTTACGTCCGTCCTTACGTGCGACCTTAAGGACGTCCTGCGGACAATACCCAACCTCCGCAAGCGGCTCAGCCCGGACGGTTACGGATCAGCGCAATTTTCCCGGCGATCTGATCAAGCGTGTCGCGAAGCGACGCGGGTGCGTTGATGATCAGGGTTTGTAGCGTCACCATCGCCTGCGACCGGCTTTTGACGGCCGTATCGCGGGCGATTTTGAGATGTCGGATCATCTCGACAGACCCAGTCTGCGTTTTGGGTTCGGCGAGTGCCTGTCCCGCCATCACGGACCGTGCTGCGCCTTCAGCGTCGAGGCTATCGCTTTTGCCGTGCTGATAGCGCAGCTGTCGATTGGGGCGCGTTACCTCGACAACCTTGTGGCCTTGGGCAAGAAGATGACGCGATAGACCGGCTCCGTACGATCCGGTCCCTTCGATGCCGAAGGCCGTTATATCGCCCAACGCACGTGCCCAATCTTCAAGCTTTGAATAGCCTTTGCTTGTCGCCGGCGCCGAGAAGGCCGCCAACCGGCCGCCGTTGATATCAATTGCCACAGCAACATGGGTATCTTTATGTGTGTCGACGCCGATAATGATGTTGCGGATTGTCGTTTCGATCATGTCCTGTCCTCTCTGCGCGGGTGCCCGGGCACCCGCGCAGAGAGGACAGGACTGTGAAGGGGCGAACCCGTCAGGCTCCTATGAAGTCACATCTCACCCGTTGCCAGGGCGACCCGATGGCCGACACGTCAACGCAATGACACGAGGTCAGTCGTAGCATGGGTCAGACCATCAGGCCGCAGAAGCTTATCACAATCGTAGCAATTGCCGGTGCGGCTCATCGATGGCGTTGCGCCGATTGCAGCCATGTAATCGACATAGGCACCGGCCGCGTATTGCGATCCACGATCCGAATGGCAAATGAGGCCGGGCGCAGGCCGCTGCCGTTGCGCCGCCATCATCAGCGCAGCGAGCGGCAACTCGGTGCGCATGTGATCGCGCATGGCCCAGCCGACGATTTTGCGGGTCGCGAGATCGAGCACGGCGGCAAGATAGAGCCAGCCTTCGCCGGTAGCGATATAAGTGATATCGGCGAGCCAGATCCAGTTCGGCGCCGACGCCGAGAACCGCTGCGCCAGCAGGTTGGGTGCGATCGGCAGATAGTGACGACTGTCGGTCGTGCAGGGCCGGAACCGGCGTCCGGCCAGCGCACGGATACGATGCCGACGCATCAGGCGTTCGACGCGGCCACGGCTGCATTGATGGCCCTCCGCCCGCAGGGCGGCATGTATCCTGGGCGATCCGTATCGTCCCTGATGCCGCGTCTGGAGTCGACGCACGGCCTCCAGCAGCACTAGGTTGGCTGTCGTTCGCGCGCTTGGCGGCCGACTGCGCCAGTCCTAATAGCCGCTGCGCGACACGCCGAGCATGCGGCACATGACGTTCACCGGCCAGGTGAACGCATGCTGCTCGATAAAGGCGAACTTCATCGGGGCATCTCCGCAAAGATGCCGACGGCTTTTTTTAATATGTCGCGCTCCATCCGAGCCCGATCCAACTCGCGGCGCAACCGCGCGATCTCGGACGCCTGATCCGCCGGCGACGCCATCGATGATATTGGCGGCTTCGCCGCCGGGCTCGCGGGGACGCCGCCCTCCTCTAACTTGCGCTGCCAGCGGCGCAGCATCGTCGGCATGATACCCAACTCGCTCGCCACCTCGGTCTGCATGCGACCGCTCGTCTCCCACAGCGCCACCGCCTCGCGCTTGAACTCGTCCGTGAACCGACGCTTCGTTGCCTTCGTCATTAAAACACCTCCTGGCTCCGCAGGGCTTATCATTGGTGTCCGTCAAACCGAGGGAAGATCAGCGCGAACGCGACCCGGCATGACGCAGGGTAAGGGAACGAAGGTCATGCTGGGATGTGGCATCTCCATCGCGTAATCAGGTGTCGCCATTGGAGGATCATAATTTGCCATCGCTTGATACTGATCTGCTCCGCACTTTGGCTGCCGCGCTGGCGGTGGGGGTACTGATTGGTATCGAGCGCGGCTGGCGGCAGCGCGATGAAGCCGATGGCGGGCGGGTGAGCGGCCTGCGCACCTTCGGCCTGCTGGGCCTTGCCGGTGGCATAGCCAACCATCTTCCAGAACTGCTGGCGACCATCATCGCACTGACGGCTGCCACCGGTCTGGTGCTTGGGTATCGCCGAGCACTGGCTCAGGGGACCAGCCTGTCCGTCACCAATATGCTGGTCGGCATCATCACATTCGCTCTGGGATTCCTGGCCGGACAGGGACTGGTGAGCGAAGCGCTCGCCGTCGCGGCGGTCACGACGCTGCTCCTGACGCTCCGGCAGCGATCTCATGCCATGCTCAAGGGGATGAGCCACAAGGAAATCGAATCGATCGCTACCTTTGCGGTCGTCGCGCTGGTCATTCTGCCGCTGCTGCCGGATGCCGGTTATGGACCTTATGAGGCATGGAACCCGCGGCAGATCTGGCTGGTCGTCGTGATCGTTCTCGGTCTTTCCTTCGCCGGCTATGTCGCTTCCCGGCGCCTTGGTGCGGATAAGGGGATCATGATTACCGCGCTGTTCGGGGCGCTTGTATCCTCCACGGCCGTTACCGTCGCCTATGCACGGCGTCTGCGTGCCGATGACGGCCCGCAAGGTCCGTTGGTGGCCGGCATCGCCCTGGCCTCGCTCGTCATGTTCGCCCGCGTGCAGATCCTGTCGATCGCCCTGATCCCCTATGCAAGCCGATCGCTGGCACTCGCGATGGTGCCGGCCTTTGTCGTGGGTGGGCTGACGATGCTCCTGGCGCTGCGCTCCAGTGCGACAGCCGATGGCGCCGGCGCGATCAAGCTGGGCAACCCGCTGGATTTCGGGCCGGCGCTGCTGCTCGCGGGGGCAGTCGCGCTCATTGCTGTTCCCGCACGCTGGGCACTCGACCGGTTCGGCGATCAGGGCATCGTCGTGGTTCTCGGCCTCACCGGCATGTGGGATGTGGATGCCGCCGTTCTCACGCTGGCCGGACTGCCGGAGAATATCATGAAACCCGATACGGCCGGGTTGGTTCTCGCCGCACCTGTGCTCGTGAACACCGCGTGGAAAGCCGCGCTCGCGCTCGGCATCGCCGGGCTTCGTGGGCAAGGGTGGAAGGCGTCTGGTCCGCTCTTCGCCTCCGTGCTGGCCTCCGCGGGTGGCATTGCGGTGCTCACTTTATTTCGCTGAAACGGGGCCTTCAACGAATTGATCGGCGTGGCGATGCACGTGATGTCGACACATCCATGCTTCGAGTGCCTTTCCTCTCAGGGGAAGGTATGAATGAAGGGCTGGTTTCAACTCGACCAACTTACCTCGGAAATGACGGCTCTGTTGGCGCGAACTGTCTCGGTCCTGTTGATGGCTTGCTCTCCCTCAGGCGAATGCCGTGGCGAATTCGACGCGTATGCCGCCGGGCATAGCGCAGAAGAAATGGCGTGCGCCGGCATCGCCCCGGATGAAGCCGGGCTCGCGCTCAATCACCACGCCCGGCCAGCCGCGCAGCTTTTCGAAGAGCGTCGTCAGCGCCGCCTTGTCCGGCACCGCCAGCGCGAGGTGATGCAGGCCCACATTGGCCTTGCGATCGAAAGCGACGGCATGCGCCGGATCGGCGACGGGCCACAGCGTGAGCATGACCTGCCCGTCCGACACGAAGGCGGCAGGGTAAGTGGGGTCGTCGCCCACCACGGCCCAGCCAAGGGCATCGACAAAGAACCGCCGCGCGGCGTCGAGATCGGGCACGGCAAGACCAAGATGATGGATGCCGCGAGTCAGGGGTTTGGTCATGCTCCGTCTCCGGTTGCGCCGGGCCAGTAAAAGCTGTCGGGCGTGGGCCGCTTGCCGAAGATAGCCTGGCCGACACGCACCACGGTGGCGCCTTCCGCGATCGCGTCCTCGAAATCACCGCTCATACCCATCGACAGGCCGGTGATATCGGGTACCCGCCTGACGGCCTCGTCGCGCAGACGGCGCAGCAAGGTGAAGCACGGCCGGACCTTTGCCCTGTCGCTGCTGAACAGCGCCAGTGTCATCAGCCCGCGCGGCCGCAGATGGGGAAACTGGCCGAGCTGATCGACGAACGGCAACAGCGCATCGGGATGGAGGCCGAACTTGCTTTGCTCGCCCGACGTGTTGACCTGGACATAAACATCGAGCGAGCGCCCCTCCCGCGCAAGCCGCCTGTCGAGCAACTCCGCCAGCCGCAGGCTGTCGAGTGCATGGAACTCGCTGGCGATGCGGGCGAGATATTTGACCTTGTTGCTTTGCAGATGTCCGACGATGCTCCAGTCGATGGGAAGGTCGGTGAGCGCCTCGCATTTGGCCATCGCTTCCTGCAATTTGTTCTCGCCAAAGACGCGCAGCCCCGCCTCAAAGGCGAAACGCAGGACCGGCGCTTGTAGCGCGACAAACTGGATGAGAAGTTGCGACGATCAGGATGAGAAGGTCTGACCGCGACGGTTCCGTTTTGGTGTGTTTGCTTGTCGCTGGCA
>NZ_JACIJH010000021.1 GCF_014199295.1 Sphingopyxis panaciterrulae | reverse complement strand
CCTGCGGCAGCCCACGTTCAATCAGGTGCGGCGCTCGCCGGGCCGCTTTACATCGAGGCTAGCACCAATCCGCGGAGCGGTTCGTGCAACGGCCACATGCGATCATTGTGTTGAGGCCGCTAAGCGAAATACTCGGTTGCCTGCGGATGGCCAGCTAGCTGAGGCGGTCGATAGGGCCGCGAACATTCGGGATCAGGAACGGCTGATGCTTTAAGCCTTTCGACGACAGTCGGATGCAAGCTGAACTCGGACTCAACCAAACGCGGGAGGCGTTTCCATCTTTTCCTGAAGAACCATCGCTTCATCATCCAGACCTCGTCGTGTTGCAGTCCGAGCGGATCTGGTGTGGTGACGAGAAATTCTTTCCGGACCTGTATGGAGGGAATGCAGGCTTTGAGTTCGCCGACCATCCACTCAAGTGCAATATCGCTCAATCGCGATTCATCCTCAGGATAGCTGCCGCCCACATCGCTGTGGCAGCCGGCAAACCAAATCTGTTCGAGCCATTCCGGCTTTTTGCCTCTATTTTCCTCCACTGCAGCGAGCGTCCCCCATCCGACGCGGGGGAAATCGGCCCTGTTTTCATCAATCGAAAGCGCGTGGCGCGCAAAGCCGACCTTGGGCGAAAGCCAGCGGTCGTAATTTTCCTTACGCCAGTATGCACGGTGCGTGTTGCCAATGATGCGCGGCCAGCTGCGCGGATCCCATAGGTTGAGTGGCGTATCCGGGTTCTGCTCGAAATAGCGAATCTGAATTTTGACCGTCCGCGCGTATCCTATGAGCGCGGCGCCGGTGAGGAGACCGAAGACCAAGCTCCAAGCCCCGTGCCAGCTGAAAATGATGCTTGCAGCGAGCAGAAGCAATGTGGCGGCAAACACCCCACGGACCAGCCAGATTACTGCCGCGTTCTGCAGCGCGGCGACAGTGTCGAAAACGCCGACAAAATCGGGCTCGACATTGCCGCGCAGATTGTCGGAACCATCGCAGGCTGTGCATCCATAGGTGACGCGAAACCGCCGCCCCTTTTCTTCGCGCTGACGGAAATAGGGCTGCTTGTCGCGAGGCTTCCCCGTGCCATGACTATAGACCGATTTAACCGCCTCTGTCGCCACAGCGCGAAGTGCCGGCCCATATCGTGGAATTGGCGCCCCATTCGGAAGCTGGGTCGGTACCCCGCACAAGTTCATCATATTCGCGAGTGCGCGCACCGTATAAGCACCCCGAGAGAAGCCGATCAGAATGATGCGATCGCCCGGCTCATAGTAGGAAATGATCTTGGCGTAGCAGTCGATCATATTGTCTTCGATACCCGCCCCAACTGCCGCCTCGAGGACGCTTTTGATCTTCGAGGGCGTTACCCCATCGATTTCACCGGCGCCCAGCCCGGGATCGTAATAGGTGACCTGATCGCGATAGGAGATCGGAGAGGATGGCCCAGGCCGCATCGCACGATACATTTTATACACGTTCGAAAGCCGTTGATCGGGGCGCAGACCGCCGATCTGGCCGGTCCCGTCGGCAAAGATCACGATATTCTTCATGTAACCGCCCCCTGCATCGCCATGTTTCGTTCCCGCGAACTTGTTAGTCCTTCGCGTCAATCCACGGCTGGATTGTAATCCGCCGTCATTGCTCCGCTGCCGCCGATGGTGATCACGATATTGTCGCAACCGCCCGGCGTTTCGTCAGCATCGGGCCCGATCTTTCGCGTGCGCATTTCGCAGGAGCCCATTTCGTCGCCGGTACGAAAGAGATCGCTCTTGTCGGTGCGCAGCACTTCTCCGCGCTCTTGGAGTTCGGCGACGATCTCGTCGTCGGGAAGCCGCACGCGCCGGTATGGATAGGGGCCCGACGAGACTGCGTAGATCGAGGCACCGACCGCATCGAGAAAGGCGCGCCGCGACGACGTCAGGCTACCGTGATGGCCGACAATGAGGACGTCTGATTTGAGGTCGGCGGCGCAGCAGGCGATGAGCTTTGCCTCGACGCTTCCGGACTCGGGCGGCTCCGACGGCGGCTTGCGTTCGCCGCCTTCGGCATCGCCGGCGAGCAGGATGCGCCGGCTCCCGAGGTCGAGCCGGACGACAACGCTGTTCTCGTTGGGATCGGAATGATTGGCGGGGTCGCGATAGAGAAATCTCATGCGCGCGCCGACACCGAGCGAAACGGGCGCCGCGTCCATCATAGCGCTTTCGCGCACCGTCACGGCGCCGTTACAGCCGCTGCCCGTGAAGGTGACACTCCGCGTCGCATTCGCTGCGATCGCGTCATGATATTGCGCCCCCGGTTCGGACATCGCGGCCTTGAGGAAATGGCAGTAGCCATCGGTCTTGTTGACGCGCCCCGATTCCCAGACATGGCCGACCTCGAAGCGGCGGAAGACGTCGGGCATCAGTTGGAGATGATCCTTGTGCGGATGGCTGAGGATCAGATGGTCGATGCGCGCAAGGCCGGGACGCACGGCTTCGATATAGGCGACGACACGGTTTTCGTCGCCGTCGTGGAGATCATCCTGGCTCCCGGCATCGTAGAGCAGCGCGAAATCCCGACCCTCGACGAATATGGCGAGCCCGGTGCCGACGTCGATCACATGCACCTTGTAAGCCGCGCCGGTCAGGGCTTCGCCAGGCGGGGTGCCGCCGATCACCAGCGTCCATGCCTTGCTGACATAGCCATGCGTGCCGTCGGGCAGCTCGACGCGGTACCAGCCGCTGACTTCCCCGACGAGCCGCGCGCTGTCGCCGGGGCGCAGGCGGCCGAGGATGGCGGTATCGGTCGAAGGTCCTTCGCGCACGAGCACCGCGCTCGACACGCGCTCGCTCGGCACGATGTCGTCCGCCGCCGCGCGCGAGGCGCCGAGCAGGCTGAGCAGAAGCAGGATGCAAAGTGTCAGCGCACGCATGGCATGTCCCCCTATTCCCCGCTCCCTTCTTTAGCGCGCGGAGAGCGCGGCGGCTATGTCGCCGCCCAGCCGGTCGCGATGCAGGAAATCGCGCAGATAGCGCTCCATCTCGCCGATCCCGCGCTCGCTCAGCGCTACGCGGACGATGCCGTCCTCCTTGACAGATGACGACCGTATCACCAGCTCCTTCTCGATGAGAAGGGCGAGCCAGCGCAGCGCGGTGGTGCTGGCGGCCCCGGCGGCCGCGCAAAGCCGGTCGACGGCGACCGGCTGCCCGCGGTGCTGCTCGATGTAGAGATCGAGCAGCATATCCCACGCGGGTTCGGCGAAAAGATCGTAGCGGATGAGGCTGTCGCGGCGCCGGCGGTTGTGAAACTCGCTTTGTGCGATGGCCGCGAGCTGATCTTGCTCATTGCCGCCGAGGGGTGGCGGGATGCCGCTGGCCTCGATCCGCCCGGGCTGGTCATGCTGCGACGTCATAGCAGACCCCTTTCGCGCATGCTGACGATATCGGCTCCGGCAACGATGAGATGATCGAGAAGCTGGACGCCGACCGCCTGGGTCAGTTCGGCAATCCGGCGCGTCAGCCTTATGTCTTCCGCGCTCGGCTCGGCCGACCCCGACGGGTGGTTGTGCGCGAGAACGACGCCTTGTGCGCCAACGTCGAAGGCCCGGCCCAGAAGCCGGCGCAGATCGCCCTCGACATGACTGGTCCCGCCCTGTGCGAGCATCTCGTCGGCGAGATAGCCCCAATCCTGCGCTACGAAGGTCGCGTGCAGGCATTCGGTGGACGACTTCGCGATGATACTGCGCAGATAATCGCGAAAGCGGGGATCGCGAACCGAGACCTGCGTTCTTGCGACCTGCTCGCGCAGCCCGGCCTTGATGAGCGCGCGGGCGGCGACGATCGCGCTCACCAGATCATCGTCGCGGCCGAGCGCGGCGGCGAGTTGCCCGGGTGAAGCGTCGAGCGCGCGCCCCAGGCTTCCGAAATGTGCGATCAGCCGGACGGCGGCGTTATGCGCGCGGTCGCCGGCGAAGGGCTCGAGGAGATGCGCCACGATCGGTATGGCCCGTGGCGCCGCGTCCGCACCGCATGACGCCAGATGCCGCCCGCCAGAATCAGGAGCAGGGCGTAATAAGGGACATAGTTCATCAGGAAATAGGCGAGTTCCGCAATCTTCCGACTCTCCTCGCGAGCGAAGTGCGAAACGACCGAGACCAGCTGAAACGCCGATAGCCATAGCGGATAGACCCTGTTCGCCTTGAGCGCGACGCCGATGAAGACCGCCGCGACGAGCATATCGATGATGAGGTGACCGATATCGACCGATCCGTAGATCGTCCCGCGCCCAACGAGGGCATGATAGATGCGGTCCGCAACATTCATCGCGAGGAGCGCCGCCGCGCAGATCCGTTCGGGACCGGCTCCCCAGCGCAGCGCCGCCACACCGAGAATCGCGACCGACAGGAAGTTGAAGGACCAGATCCAGCTCACTTAGTGAAACTGGCCCCGCGCGGCGGCGCCGTCAATCGTCAGGCAACCGCCTGCCTCCCCTCCTCTTCGACAGCGAAGACTTTGGTGTCGTCGTGACCCGGCATGCCCGTGATCAGCGTCTTGTCGGCGACGAGCGCATTATGCGTGCGAAAGACATCGTTGGCACCGCTGATGTCGGACTGGATCGCGCGGCCGAGCCGGATGATCGCTTCCTGGCCGACGTGCGGCGCGGGGATATCCTCGATCTGGCGTGCCCGCAGGATCGCGCTCATCACGTCGAGCTTGGCGAGCAGGCTTTCGTCGGCCTTGGCTTCGGCCGCCCGGATCTGGTTGCGGATGCGCATCATATAGGCGGGAACCGGTGCGGTCGGATTGGAAATGGTCATTATCGTCCCCCGGCCCATGCGCTCGCGGCCATGGGCTCATCAGCTTGTCGTCGATAAGGGCGGCTAGCTGCCGAGCGCTTCCGTGATCGCCTGCGCCGCGGCAAGGCCGAGGATCAGGCTGGCGATGAGCGCGAACAGGATGATCGCGATCGCCGCACCACGGGTGAGCGCGGCATTGTCACCGTCGAGCACCCTCGGGACGACCCTTTGCTCTTCCGGTCTCGTCCAGGGCGCATCGATCGTCATCTCGAGCGAGTCCTTGAAAGCGAGACCGGCCTTGGGGTCGTCCTGGGGCTCTCCTTCCGTGCCGCGCGGGGTTTCGGCGAGATCAATTATTTGCTTGGTAGGTTCTACACATGCGGCAGCGCCGACTATCTGATGGAAATCGCTCGGTCTTTCACGGTAGCGCTGCGCGAGCTGCGCGCGCGTGATGCCGCCGAAACGCGACCGCAATATCTCGATATGGCGGTTGACCGCCGATTCCGATGTCCCGAGTTTGGCGGCAATTTCCTTGCTGGTGAGGCTTTTTGCCAGAAGGCCGAGAACCGCCGCCTGCTTTTCGGTCAGCAATTCGAATTCGTCGGGCTTGGATTTCGAGTCATTATGCGTCGGCATCGTGCCGCCATATTAACCATAAGTTTCCGCTACGGCAAAAGACCGTTGTCCGTAATCGGATGGAGATGTTGCCAATATGGTGATGATCGTGCGGGGCAAGGTGATTGCGCAAGTGGCGCGCTGCGTTTCCTATTTTGCGAAAGCGGGCTTTCCTACAATCTTGCTTACTGTCATCCTTGCCGCATGAAGGAACGGGATTCGAGGAAATGGCGCGATCGCGCAGTCGCGATCGAATTTTGGATCGCCACGATCGTGGTCGGCGGCTCCTTCCTCGTCGGCGTCTGGCAGATGGTGCGCCGCTTGTTCTAGCCCCGCGTCCATGCGGGAAGAATGGACGAAGAGATCGGACGCCATGTCGCCTCAAGAGCATGTTTGGGCCTGCGCGCTCGCAATCGAACGTCAGCATAGTACTCGGGCCGCGGTTGTTGTCGCCGAACGGATCGGGGCGCTGGCGCTCGCCGGCGACCGCGAAGGCATCGCGATGTGGAAAGCCATCGCCGCCTGCCTCGACGAACTGATCAAGGCTCAAAATGAGACACAAGGCCACTGAATCTACCGCTTACCTCATCCGATAGGGTCATTTTGGTGAGGAAGATGTTTTCGCTTGCCGCTTAGTTTGCTATCTGCCGCGCGCCTCGCCATCAGCACTTGGCTGGTCTGGACGAGAGGCCGACAAGGCGCAGGGCATTATGGCGGAGGATATCGAGAGGTTGCGGGCCGTCCGCGCGATCCGCGATACGCTGGTCGAGCAGATGCTTCGTCTCGACAAGCTGGGCGACAGCCGCACCGCGGCCGACCTCAGTCCGGCGATCGATCGTCTCAATCGCGAACTCGGCGAAGCCCCGAGCGAAGAGGAAATCGAGCGGCTACGGCGCAATCTTTTCATGAATTGACGCTGCGCGGCGCGTGTCTCCGGCGCGCGTACTGTTCAGATGCCGGGGTCAGTCCTCGAAATTGTCGAAATATTCGTCGAGCCGGCAGCGCGTATCGTCGGCGAGGCTCACGATAATCCGCCGCCCGTCATCAGGATCGGCAACGCGCACGAAGCGCCCGTCCTCGACCATCGTCTTGATCCAGCGCAGCGCCGTCGTCGCCGGAACCGCCGCCGCGATGCAGAGGCTCGATACCGATATTTCGCGCCGTTCATAGTGCGCAGCATAGAGATCGAGCATCATGTCCCAAGCGGGATCGGCAAACAGGTCGGACGGGAAATGCTGTTCGCGCTGCCGGCGCTTGCGAATGAGCCTGCGAACCAGCTTCGCGCGGCCGCTGTCGAAACCTCTGGGACCAGCATCGCCGTGCCGGCCATCGACGGGAGCGTGCGCGAGGCTTCCGAATGAGGGTCTTGTCGCGGGCTCGCGGTGCGCGTGTCCGCTGTGATGATGGTCCGCTGCGAGCGGTTGGAAGGAAGCGCCGGCAGCGGATGGAATGGACACACCTCCCATCAGCCTCCGCACCATGAGTTCGAGTTCGTCGAGACGCGCGTAGAGATCGCCATCCCGCGAGCCGGTTTCAGTGCCTATGTCCCCCATGCGTTGCCCTTTCCCCCGAAATGACGCAGCATTTATGTCCGATTTCTAGCATGGTTTCTGCGGCGTTTACATCCATTCTGGCGCGATCGGCGCCAAGCGCGCCAGCCGCCGGCCTGAGATGCCCGGATTTTCCCAGCGCAAATAAGCGGCTATTTGGAACACGCTGCAATTCCCTATGGCTCTCGAACATGCGCGCGAAGCCGCCATGAGATCAGCGATGGTCATGAGAACTGTGCCAACTTGCCACCGGATCGGCTGCGGCGTCGCCGCGAAATGGAGAGATTCTCGATATCGGCGTTAGATCGGATCGATCCGTGCGTTGTGCTGCGGCCCATTTCGAGTCCGTGCGCTGGCTTTGCGAGTCTCCAGCCGTGCTTGTCGCGGCATGACCTCGCACATCTTGCGTGGATTAAATTGATGTAATTTCCCGATCGCGCCGTTGCGGTGGCGCCTGCACGGCGTCCGGATGGTCGAAGGCTCCATACGGACATATTCGGCTGCCCGCCTTGGTGGCCGATCATCGCCCGGCCGACCCTTTCCTGTCGTCCACTCAATTACCATTGATATGCCCTGGTATTGATCGATTGCTTTCTGGTTGCCTGCTGACGCTCCCTAACAGGAAAGGAGAGGCAATATGTCGCCAAAGGAGGGAAGTTCTTTTCCAATTGGTCGCGCGATCTTAACGGACGAGGAGTTTGCGCAGGTGATCGCATCGGCGTTGAAGGTCGAATTTGGATCGGCGCGAAACGGCGCAAAGATCATTACACAATGGACGGGCGTGAGCGCGCGCACGGCCAAAAACTGGCTGAGTGGGACGAACGCCCCGAGCGGAGTTCATCTCGTTTTGTTGGCGCGTGAGTCTAACGCTGTCCTGAAAGCTCTAATGCTCATGGCAGAGCGGCCCGAAATGTCTCTCGGGGCGAGCCTTTTGTCGCTCAAGCGGCTTCTGGCCGAGACGATGACGGCCTTGGATCAAATGATATGAATTTAACGGCTCAATTTGTACATATCGGACATTCTGGACAAAATGGGAGTTTGATCCTATATCGGTTCTGGAAGGAACGACGAACATGGCGACTCAGTTTCAGAATGCCGATGCCCGTGCCGGTCTGCGCCGGTTGGTGGCGAGCGAAGTCAGCGAAGCACTGACGCGCCAGCCCGGCCTTGCCAAGACAGTCGCCGCGAACACCGCGCAGATTGTGGCCGCCGTTGCGGCGGCTGTCGTTGCGCTCCCCCCCGCGCAGCAGAAGCGGCTCAAGAACAAGAGCGCCGATGTCGCCGACATGATAGCCGCGCTGGCGCGCGATGATGCGCCAGCCGGACGGCTCGTCATTCCCGACCCCACCAAAGTCGAACCGCGCAAGGGCGCTGGTTTTGGAGAATTGATCGACCTTGAGGAAGGTCGCCGCCGCCTCTCCGACTATGCGACTAAGGCGCCGCTCGAAGAATGGGCCGGGCCGGTCGCCGGTTCGAGCGCGCTCCATGAACGCGGCATCGCCCGCTCGACTCTTCATGACTGGCAGAAGCGCGGACAAGTCGTCGCGCTGCTCGCCGGCGCGCGCAAGCACGCTTTCCCGCTCGAACAGTTCGTGGACGGCCGCCCTGTCGAGGGCATTGCCGATGTTCTCAAGATCGTCGGCCATCCCCGCCGCGCCTGGCTCTGGCTCGTCCAGCAAAGCCCGCTGCTCGCGAACAAGCGGCCGATCGACCTGCTCAAGCAGGATCGCAAGGATGCGGTCGTCGAAGCGGCCCGGACCATCTTCGAGCATCCGTGAGTTTCGATTCGGCGATATTGCGCGAGCTGGCCGTCGCCATCGATGTGACCGGCTATCTCCGGGTGATGGAAGCGCGGCATCGCGCCACGCCGACCGGCATGGGTCATGGCGAGACGCGCTTCTCAAGCCCGAACCACAGCTTCACGATCTTATATGCCGCGCAAGACCTCCCCACGGCGCTTGCCGAAAAGGTCATTCGCGATCGGTTCCAAGGCAGAAAGAAGCGTGTATTGCTCGAAGCCGATCTACAAGAGCAAGTCGTCGCGCAGATGGTTTCGCTCGCGCCGCTCAAGCTGCTCGACCTCCGCACAAGCGGCGCGAGCCGACTGGGTATTCCGACCGACGCCGTGCGCGGACGGGCGCAGCAAGCCGGACGAAAGTTCAGCAAGCAACTCTATGACCGCACGGATTTTGATGGCATTGCCTATATGTCGCGCATAACCAATGCCGAATGTGTCGCTATCTATGATCGCGCCGTCACATCGAAGCTCGATCCCGCCTGTCCCGTTGTCGAACTGCTCCGTATCGGCGGACTGCAATCCGCGTTGCAATCGCTCAACGTGCAAATCAGGCAATAGCAACAAGGCAAGCTGTTCACGAAATGCTCGGTCCGCTGCGCTGCCGTCCGAACGTCCAGCTTATGCCGCCGTCACGCACGATGCCCGATACGCTCTTGCCGATGTGCCGCTCCATCACCGGACGCCACGGAACCAGAACAAAATCGCGCGACCGTTCGATCAGCGCATGACGCCCGCGTGTCATATCGACGGCGCGGACTAGCTGACCCTGAATCGGCTCCTGCGGTTTCGCTTCGGCGAAGGGCTTGCCGACCTCGCTCGATAGCTGGTCCGCGACGCGCAGCAATTCGCGACGTTGGAGCGCGGCGAGCATATTGCGGCGATAGACGATGCGCCCGTCCTGTTCCTCGGCAAGCTGCTCGGCGACCAGCCATTGCCGCCGCACGGCCTGTGCAGCCCGAACCTCGCGCCCGAAACCGGCGTCGCGAAGCGGCGCCGGGGCATCGGCAACCAATTCCCGGTCGAGCCACGTCGCGGCCTCGGCCCCCGGCAGCTTGTCGAGCGGCAACGCCGACAGCGTTTCGACGGTGACGGGACGGTCGCGAAGCTGGCGTGCCTCGAACTGCTCCACCTTCTCCAGATGGTCGGGCGTGATGATCCAGCTCCCATCGGGTTCGCGCTCGACGCTGCGGGTCACGCGCCGCATCGCTTCGAGCCTGCGGACATGGGTTTCGGAAAATGGTTCGCTCGCGGTCGGGTCGTGCCGCAAATGCCCGTCGATCGTGTAGCGCCCACCATTGGCGGCGGCGACTTCGGCAATCGTGCGGTCGACGGAGCGAACACCGCTGCTGCTGCGCGGCTCGATCTGCACGATAGCATCTTTCGGAATCGGGCCGACGGCCTCGCCCCTGCCGATCTCGGCATAATGGATGCGCCCGTCGATCGCCTCGACGACGATATAATGACGGTCGGCATATTCATCGGACAGCCCGCGCTCGACGATGCGGCCGACAAGCGGGCGGACATCGGGTGCGGTCGGATCATAGATGACTTGATCGACCAGCGCGGGCGCGTTTCCGCGGGCCGCATAGGCACACTGCATGGTGCGGATAATATCGCCCCGCTCGCCCATGCGGCGCAGCGTGTCGGCAAGATCGGGGGCGAGCCGCCAATGCGCCGCGCCGTGGCGGGTCGCCAGCCCAAGCCGTTCGAGCTTCTTGAGCCGCCCCATGCGGACAGCCTGATCGAACGCCCCGCGCGCGTTGGAACTGACAAATATGTCCTTGTCGGCCTCGCGCAGCATCGCACGGTCGATGCTGGTCAACCGCTCCTGCTCGACCTCGATGCGAAGACGCTGCTCGATGGCGTGATCGGTGCGCGGGCCAAGGTCGAGGTCGACCAGCTCTGAGGCGCGTTCGCGCAGGCCGTGGCTGATATAGTCGCGCGCGATAATCAAATCCTTGCCGCGCTCGTCCTTCCCGCGCACGATAATATGGGTATGCGGGTGGCCGGTATTGTAGTGATCGACCGCCACCCAATCGAGTTTGGTCCCCAAATCCTCTTCGACGCGCTGCATCAGTCGCCGGGTCAGCGGCTTGAGGTCGTCATATTCCATGCCATCCTCGGCGCTGACGATGAAGCGGAATTGATGGCGATCGCCCTTCGCCGGTTCGAGCCAGGCATTACGGTCCACCGCGTCGCTGTCGGCGCTATAAAGTTGCCCGCGCCCACCCTCGCGCGTCGTGCCGTCGCGCTCGACGTAGCGCAGATGCGCCTTGGCAACGTCGAACCCGTTGCCGCCGAGTTTGGCGGTGCGAACTTTGACGATCACGCGCCGCTGGCGAAAGGCGGCGAAGCGGTCCCGCGATGACAGGACGCGCCCGACGCCGGCGCCGCGTCCGATGCGGCTGCCGGTGAAAGCCGACTGCCGCGCGCGACCGGGAGCGCTGCCGCGCGCGAGATTGGCGGCGGCGATCACACGCGAGAGGAACTTGCGCGGGCGGGGCTTCTGGCCCTTGTTGCCGATGCGGCCAAGCCGCGGTTCAAAATCGTCGCTGGTGGGCATGATCGGCGCCTTCGATAGGAGAGAAAGCCCGATCATGCGCGCGGCCCGGAGACATGAAAATCGGTGCCGCCGAATAGGACGGAAAACCGCCAATTCCCGGTGTTTTGGCACCGTCGCCAGCGCGGCGGCACCGTTTCCTTCTTTCTAAAAATGATGTGCAGACAATAGCTTAGGCACTGTGCGCATGGGCGGACAGTGCCGTAGCTTTATATCTTGCCCTGCGCCAGTCCCCTCCCCCACCGCCATTCCCGCCTCCCCCTGCGATCAAAAAAGGGGAGCGACGCCCGCCGACGCCACTCCCGAAACCTGCCCCAAGGGCCGCCGGATCATCGATGCCGACAGACCTGATCGTCACATTGCTGCGCCCGGTTGCGCCGCTTCCATTGCGTTTCGATTGTCCGCAATTCGGCCTCGATCTGGCGCCGCTCGGCCGCATCGTCGCACCATGAAAGCTCCGCGCGCAGTTCCTCGATTTGCTGTTCGATCGACATGGTTCATCTCCTCATCTTCGTGAAAGATGAAGCCTCGCCCGGCGGCGGGCGGGCTGGGTCCAGGACCGCAAAGCGGCCGCGCAGCGGGCGATGGGGGTGCCGATTTTGTTGGCGGCGGAGTGGAGCGAAGCGCAGCGGAGGCGGCGGCAAAATTGGGGGCACCGTCGATCCTTGACGCAGCCCGTTCGCCGCCGGATGCTCGGCATAGCTGAGCGGATTTCCTCCCTCCCGTATCGCTCCCGGCGCTGATTTCGTCCCCGAGACCGCCGCGGCAAAAGCAAAGAAACGCCCCGCGCCGGATGACCGGCGCGGAGCGGTTCGGTTCAGTCGCCGGGATTCCAGATGATGGCGAAGGCATCGTCATCGTCCTGCCCGGCGGCGCGGCCGAGGTTGGCGTAGAGGGTGCGACCGCCGAGTTCGGGCGCCGACATGGCGAGCCGGATATATTCGCGGCAGGAGACCTCGCCGGTGCGAACCCAGCCGCCGCCCAGTTCGACACCCGAGGACAATATACGGTAGTCGGGCTGGTCGCCGGTCTTGCCGCGGTTGGGAAGAATGACGATCTCGGCGTTGACCGAAAGCGTCTTCAAAGCGCCGCGGAACGAACCGTCGTCCTGGCGCTGCACATGACCGATTGCGGGCATTTCCATACTCCTTCTCAAGCTCGCCCGACCCGTTGCCGGGCGATGGGCGGACCGAAGGGACGGCCGCGCGCGCCGCGAACCGAAGGCCGCAGCGAAGCGGAGGACCGGAAGCGCGGGGCTGATTTGAAGCGAAGCGGCCGCGAGGAGCGCCGCCTTGGCGGCGCGGGGACATCAGCTCCGCGCGATGGTTTCGCGGGGTGCGCGGTCGTCCCAGGTCTGCGCCCCAGGAGCCGGCGATGGGTGCGGGCGGCCAGTGAAGATATGGATGCGCGCGGCGGCAGGAGCGCCTGGCGATGCCGTTCCGGCGGTGCATCACGGCTTTCGCGCGCGCCGAACCGCGCCTATGGCGACGGCATGATGACGGGTGGAACGACGATAGCGGGGCAGATCGAACGGTTGATCATGCGGCTCGGTGGCGCGGCGGTGTGCGACGGCTGCGTGACCGATCGGCTCAGCCTGTCGGTTCCCGCGCAGGCCAATGTCGTCACCCGCGCGCTCGGCGGGACGCGCGGTTTCGAGCGCATTCGCGACACCTGCACCTTATGCGGGAATGGCAGGACGGTGACCCGTCACCGCGCCAAATAAGCGTCAGGCGGCGGGCGTCTTCTTCGCGCGCGGACGCCGGACCACGGGCTTGACGGCGGGCTTGCGGCCGAGACCGATGGCCTTGGCGAGCGCCTTGCGCCGCTCCGAATAATCGGGGGCGGTCAGCGGATAGTCGGCGGCGAGGCCCCATTTGGTGCGATAATCCTGCGGCGTCAGGCCGTGATCGGTCATCAGGTGCCGCTTGAGCGTCGTGAATTTCTTCCCGTCCTCGAGGCAGACAATATGGTCGGGCTTGACCGAAGCGCGGATCGAGACGGCGGGCTTCTGTTCTTCGACCGGTGCTTCGACGGGCGTCCCGAGACCGGCGAGCGCGGCGTGAACATTGCCGATCAGCGTCGGCAAGTCGGCCATGCCGACGCTGTTGTTCGATACATGCGCCGCAACAATATCGGCGGTGAGCGCCAATAATGTTTCCTGAAGTTCGTCCGCCATCACGTCTCTCCTTCGTTTCTCCTGTAGCAAGGCGGCGACGGCGGGGGAAATACTTTGACCCGCAAATAAAACCGCGCCGCGAGACCGCTTGCGGTCGCGCGGCGCGGCGCGATTTTCAGATGCGAGAAAGTGGGCGGCGGCCGCGCCGCCGCCCGCCTCCATGCTATGCGGCCTCGCGCTCGGGCTGCGGCTCGGGTTGGTTATCGCCGCGCGCCGCCTGCACCTTGGCGTGGGCGGTGACGCTGCCGACACCGCCCCGCGCGGTGTAGGCGGACGGCGGAAAGGCCATCCATTTCGGCACCCAGGCCTCAACCTTGGAGCGTCCGTTGCTGCCCTCCAGATGATCGCGGACAATGCGTTTCAAGACCTTGCCCGGCTCCTTCGCATTGGCGGTCGCGACCTCTTCGCCCGCAACGTCGGCGGCGATGCGGGTCAGCACCTCCTTGTCTCGCAGACACTCAAAAAAGGCGTCGTCGGCCTGCCAAAAACGCGCCATATCGACGCCGATCTCCAGCCCGACCGCCTCGACGGCGGCGCTGCCGCTGGCGAGGCTCTCGCCGATGGCGATGACGATCACGTCCATCACCGCGCGGTCGGGCAGGTCGAGCAAGCGCAGGAAGACGCCGACAAGACCAGTGCCGTTGGCATTGCCGCCGGTCACGGTCGGCTCTTCGGGCGAGAAGTCGAGCAAGGCAAGAACCGCGCGCCTTTTCTCGTCGAACGCGGCTTCGGCGGAGCAGGTTTCGACGCTCTCGCGCACCGCGTCGCTCCGCGTCGTCTGCGCCTCGGACTGAACCTTCCACAGCGGCGACCCGACAATCGCATGAGCGACCATCAAGCGCAGCGCGACCTTGGGATGATGGCAAAGCGCGGCGCGCACGGCGGCGTGGCGGTGCAGGTCGATATAGGTTTGGCAAGTGCCGGTGACTTCGGGGCGCGGTGCCTTGGGGCCGCTGTCGATGGCTTCGCCGCGTTCGAGCCGTTTCGCTTCCTTCGACGTGACATAGCCCTCGTGGAAGGTCACTTCGCCGTTGCTCCGCACCTCGACATAGACGCGCCCGCCCTTGCGCTTGGGCGCTTTGCGATACTCCCATGCCGAGAAATATTCGCCGCGCGGGACGATCACGACATCGGGCCATCCGGCGTCGAGATAATCCTCGCGGCGCGCCTCGATCACCGCATTTTGTGCGGCCCAGAAGGCATCGCTATCGGCAAAATATTGCTCCTTGCCGAACAGGTCGCTGACGATCTGGCCCTTGTAATCGCCAATGTCGAACAGCGCCTTGTCGGTGCCGATCTCGTCGCCGCCGAACAGCCACGCCTTCAATTGGCGTCCGGTCGGACAATAGGCGTCGGCGTCGTCGAACAGCGTCAGCCACGCCTTTTGCTGGCCCTTGCTCGCCAAGGTCAGATGGCGAACGGTCGCGGCGTCGATCTTTTCCTTGCGGTAAAGGTCGCGGATACGCGGCAAGAGATTGCCGAGCGCGAGGATGCGCTTCACCGCCAGTTCGGGCATTCCGAAGGTTGCCGAAATGTCCGCCTCGTCGCGGCCTTCGCGGACCAGCCGCACGAAATTTTCCCAGCGCGTCACCTCGTCGGGCGCGAGCCGCGCGAGATTTTCGATCATCGACGCCTCGATCGCGTCGGCATCGTCGCCATCCTCGAGAATGGCGCACGGCAGCGGGTCGGCGGTGCCGCTTTCGGTGGCGACGATTTGCGCGGCGGTGAAGCGCCGCGCACCCGCGACGATCTCATAGCCATCGGGCGCACAATTCGGGCGGACGATCAGCGGCACGAGAACGCCGCGCGCGCGGACGGTCGGGAGAATGTCGGACACGTCGGGCGCTTTTTTCGCGTAGCGCATATTGGCCTTGCTGATCGACAGCTTGCCAAGGTCGATAAAAGAGAGTCTCATGGTCTTGCTCCTCGTGAGCGCCGGTCCCGTCTTGTCTTGAAGCGGGGCGGGACCGGCTAGGATTGGCGGCGAAACGCGCCGCACGTTATCCGCCGCTTGGCGGAATCTCGTCGTCGTTCACCGCGTCGGACGCGCGGCGAAGCAGGGTTTCGGCAAGCAGGATCGAACCGGCGCGGCGCGACCAGGCCGCCCATGTCGACAGCCGGTGCGCCGTCGCAAAGCCGACATCGCGCTCGATGCCGAGGCCGAAGGGCAAGCGGATCCCCGCCAGTTCGGACAGACTGAACACCCCGAGTTCGGGGCAGCCGAACCCAAGGTCGGCCAATCCGAACAGCGTGTCGCCATCGGCGTAGAGTTCGGTCGCGAGCCATGTCGCGGCGCCGACCGGATTGAAGAATTTGATCACCGGAAAGGGGTCGGGTTCGGTCAATCCCTGCTGGAGCGCGTCGTGATGCGCGGCGGCGTTGGCGCGCAGCGCGGCGTGGAGTTCGGGGGTCAGGAGCATCATGCCGCCGCCCTTCCGTCTTGGCGGTCTTGCGCCTCGGCCCTTCGACCTTGCTCAGGACAGGCATGGCGCGCGAGCAACCAGTCGGCGGCTTTGCTGGCTTGGCTCGCGGCGCGGAAGATCGCGCGATTATCCTCGCGCAGCACGGCCAGCCACGATGCCAGATAGTCAGCATGGCGCACGGTCGGGACGATGCCGAGCGCGGCGCAAAGGAAGGCGCTGCCCATTTCGGCAACCAGTTCCTCGCGGGCATAGTCCTTGCTGCCGAACCCGTTCATCAACTTGCGGTCAAGCCGCGCGGCGTGTCCGGTCGCGTGGGTCAGTTCGTGAAGCGCCGTGCGATAATAGTTCACCTGCTCGAAGAAAGCCGGCTGCGGCGGCACCTGCACATAATCCTCGCTCGGGACGTAAAACGCCTTGTCGCCGCCGATGCGAAAATCGACCCCCGACGCGGCGATGACGGCTTCGGCGACCGGCACGATCTCGCGTTCGGGAAGCGGTGCGGGGTCGACGGCGAGGCCGGGGCGCAGCCCTTCGCATTGCGCGACGTTGAACAGGGTGAAGCGTTTGAGGAAGGCGATGCTCTTGGCCTCGTCGCCGCTCTGGCGCGCGCGTTCCTTCTCGGCCTCGGGGGTGAAGCGGTCGGCATAGACCACGGTGGTGCCGCGCTCGCCCTTGCGGACGGCGCCGCCCGCTTGCAGCGCCTGCCGAAAGGTCAGCCAGCCTTGCGACGGCCAGTCCTGCTCAATCACCGCGCCCCAGAGAATGAGGACATTGACGCCGGAATAGCGGCGGCCGGTGAGCGCATTGCGCGGAAGGCCGGGGCCAGCGCCGCCGCCCTTGCCTTCAGGGCGTCCCCAAGGCTGAACCCAAGGAAAGCGGCCCGCTTCGAGTTCGGCGATGATGCGGCGGGTGACGTCATCGTAGAGATTGGTGCGCGGCGCCGGGGGCTTGGCGCCTCCATCCTCGCGGCCCGCGCGGCGCTTGCTGGTCTGGCACATGGCTGTCCTCCAAGAGCCACCCCAAACCCCCATG
The DNA here is from genome assembly GCF_014199295.1 of Sphingopyxis panaciterrulae. Classification (GTDB taxonomy): domain Bacteria; phylum Pseudomonadota; class Alphaproteobacteria; order Sphingomonadales; family Sphingomonadaceae; genus Sphingopyxis; species Sphingopyxis panaciterrulae. Next base: position 30,562 of record NZ_JACIJH010000021.1, on the reverse strand, counting down.
GGCCTCCCCCGGCGTGGGGGTGGGCGGCAGATGCGACCTGCCGGGCGCGGCCAGGAGGCGGCCTGCACGCGCAGCCGGGCCCCCATCGCAAAGCGATGGGGTGGCAAGGGCCGCAACGACAGTGGAGGAGCCGGTCCCGAAGGGCCGGCTTGCGGGACGCCGGGCCGCGCCCAGAAGGGCGCGCCGCTCACCCGCGCGACGGAGGGAAGGCCCCGAAACGACGCCGCCGCGCGTTCAGCGCGGCGACGACACGCCGGAGCGCAGCGCCGGCCCCGCGCCAGCGATCATAGCCCGGACGGGGCGGGACACGCGCAGTGCGGCCCGCCTTCGCGTGGCGCCGAAGGGGGGCCAAGCGAAGCTGAGCGCGGTCGCGCCGCAGGCGCGAGGCGCCCGCACGGCCCGGATCAGTCGCCCGCCGAACATCGGCACGCCCGACATCGGGAAGGATGCGGCACCAACCGCGAGCCTCCTCGACCTCGCGCGGTCGCCGGTGTCGATGCGCCAGGCAATCCGTTCAGACGCCAAGCCGTGTTCGAGCAACCTAATGTAACGAGCACTGGGACACAGTCGCCGTTCCTGCGACTCATCACGCATCGCAGCTTCTACCCAAAGTGGAAAACTCCACATTGAACAGGTGGTTGTCCGTTTATGCGCAAGGCTGGCCGTCTCCCGACCGGCCGCTCCTTGTTGGGGCAATCGCAAAAGTGGATGTTCGAAAGCGACATGGTTTCAGCACAGCCCACTTCGTCGAAAGACAAATTCAAGGCTCTGTCCGGACGACGAACAAACGTCGCCTCTTGGCGAGAGCGGACGTTTGTTGTGTTGTGAAATTTTGTCGCCGCGGTGTCGTGCCGGGTCGATCAGCCGACGAAGCGCACCACACCGCCCTCGACCCGCAAAGCCGCGCCGCTCGTCGCCGATGCCTGTTCGGAACAAGCATAGACGATCATGTTGGCGACCTCGTCGGTTATCGCGAAGCGGCCGAGCAGGCTGGTCGGGCGCATCGCCGCGAGGAAGCCTTGTTCGGCTTCATCCTGAGTGATGGCCTGCGCCTCCGCCTGTTTCGCCATAAAGTCACCGAGGATTTCGGACCGGGTCGGACCGGGCAAGACTGCGTTGACCGTCACGCCGGTGCCCGCCACGGCCTCCGCGAACCCGCGCGATACCGCGAGCTGCGCGGTCTTGGTCATGCCGTAATCCAGCATCTCCTTGGGGATGTTGACCGCCGATTCGCTGCTGACGAACACGACGCGGCCCCAGCCCTGGCCTGCCATCCGGGGCAGATAGTGCCGCGTCGCGCGTACCCCGCTCATGACGTTGAGCTGAAACAGGCCCAGCCAGTCCTCGTCGGGAATGGCGGCGATGTCGTCGACGCCGTGATACTCGCGGATGTGAGCGGACCCGACGTTGTTGACGAGGATGTCGGCGTCAGGCGCCGCGGCGATCAGCGCCGCTACGCCTTCGGCCGTCGCCATGTCCGCGGCGACGCCGGTGATGTCGGCCTTGGGCACTGTCCGGCGAATCTGTCGCACGGCCTCCTCGACCCGGGCGTTGGTGCGGCCATTGACGACGACCGCGGCGCCCGCGCGTGCCAGTCCTTCCGCTGTGGCGCGGCCGATGCCGGCGGTGGAACCGGTAACGATGGCCTTACGGCCGGTCAGATCGATGATCATGCTGTTCTCTCTCGCTTACTGGTCGTCCGGTTTGACATGGGATTTTTCCATTTCGACGCGATCGGACCGCGCTCGATCCGATCGCGTGCGCCATGCCCCGCCGGAGCCCGTTTTTGTCAGTCGAACTGGACCAGATCCTTGAAGATCAGGCGGCCCCAGCTATTCCCTTGCGCCTGCACAAGCAGGCCACCTTCCGAAAGCCCGCCAAGGTTGATCGGCGCGAAACCTAGCTGATCCGCAAGCGCCCCGATTTCCTCGGCAGCAGCCTCGTCATCGCTCGTCAGGAAAACGACTCGCCTGCCCCCATGTGCCACCGGGTCCTGGTCGAGGACGGCAGCGACCAGATGGTTGAAGCCCTTGACCAGCCTGCCGCCGGCGAAGGCCTCGCCAACCACCTTGGCGGAAGGCTGTCCGCCCAGCTCCTCATCAGGAACGCCGTAGGCGTTGGTCACATCGACGATAATCTTCCCCTGCCAGCTGGGCAGCACCTTCGCGACATCCGAATGCGACTGGAACCGGACAGCCAGGAAGATGATGTCCGCCTCGGCGGCTTCCGCGAGCGTTTTGGGAGTGATCCCGGGTCCGATCGCCGCCGCAGCGGATGCAAAGCTCTCCGGGTCGCGCGTGGTCGCGACGGATATGTCAATACCGCGTCGGGCAAATGCCCTGGCCAGGGTCTGGCCGATCTCGCCGAAGCCGATGATTGCATAGGTCATAATATTTCTCCGATCTTGTGTGATGCCAGGGGTCAGACTTGCGCCATGCCTCCATCGACGGCGAGATCCACACCGGTGACGTAGGAACTTTCATCGGAGGCGAGGAAGGTGACGGCCGCCGCGATTTCCTCTGGCTTGCCTCTGCGACCCATAGGGATCTGCGAAGCGAATTGGGCGGCCGCTTGCTCGGCTTGCTCAGGCGTAAGGCCCGTCGTTGTCTCCAGGGCAGGCGTTTCGATCGGTCCGGGGCTCATGGCATTCACCCGAATTCCGCGGTCTTTCAGCTCCAGCGTCCAGGCACGCGCGAAGTTTCGCACAGCCGCCTTACTGGCGGCGTAGGCGCTGAACCCTGGCAGCCCCAACACGTTCGAGACCGAAGAATTCAGGACAATCGAACCGCCGTCCTTGAAAAGGGGAAGGGCCTTCTGCACCGTGAAGAACAACCCCTTCACGTTTACGTCGAAGGTCTGGTCAAAATGGGCCTCGGTAGCCGCCGCGAGCGGCGCGATCGTCCCAGCGCCCGCGTTCGCGAAGAGAATGTCGATGTGCCCATACTTCTCTTGCACGGTCGCGTAGAGCCTATCCAGATCTTCCAAGCGCGATACGTCGCCTACGACCGCCGTAATGTTTCCTCCGATGAAGGTTGCGGCCGCCTCCAACTCTTTCTCTCTTCGCCCGGTGATCACGACATGCGCGCCTTCTTCCACGAAGCGCTTGGCCGTGGCCAACCCGATCCCGCTGCTGCCGCCCGTTATGACGGCGACCTTATCTTCCAGCTTTTTCATAGTCCTTCATCCTTCGTTGCGTGGGGCCCAGGCATGGGACCACGACGGGGTCAGAGTTGTGCCAGCCCACCGTCGACGGCGAGTTCGCTGGCGGTCATGAAGCTGCTGTCCGATGACGCGAGAAAGGCAGCCGCCGCCCCGATCTCCGCCGGATCGCCCATGCGCTGGAGCGCGGTCATCGAGCCGTAAGCCTTCTGACCCTCCTCGCCGAGCGCTGCCGTGGCCAGTTCGGTCGCCGTCGGCCCCGGCGACAGCACGTTCACCCGGATGCCGGTGCCCTTCAGCTCCTCCGCCCAGGTCCGCGCGAGATTGCGCACGGCGGCCTTGCTTGCGCTGTAGGCAGAAAATCCCGGAGCGCCCGTCGTGCCGGCGCTCGATCCGGTCAGGACGATCGAACCGCCCTCGCCCATCAGCGGCAACGCCTTCTGGACCGTGAAGATCGTACCCTTCACATTGATGTTGAAAGTCTCGTCGATGTGCGCGGCGGTGATCTCGCCAAGCTTGAGCTGGCTTCCCCCGCCGGCATTGGCGAAGATGATGTCCAGGCTTCCGCGCTCGGCTTTCACCGCTGCGTAAAGTCGGTCGAGGTCGGCCTCATCGGAAACCGAGCCCTTCACCGCCCGGGCATTGAGCCCAAGCTCTGCCAAGGCCGCGTCGAGCGCATCCTGTCGGCGGCCGAAGATGAAGACAAAGGCGCCTTCCTCGATGAAGCGCTTTGCAGCGGCGAGGCCGATGCCGGTAGCGCCGCCGGTGATGACGGCGGTCTTTCCATTCAATCTGGTCATAGTATGCAGTCCTTGTTTCGCCGTCTCGGGTTGTGGCGGAAGGGAGGTCCGCCGAGACCCCGAAGATGGGGCTGCCGAAGTCCGGCGGTGAGTAGGAAATCCCGCACATCGGTGGTGCGAAAACGATCCAGCCGGACGGCTGAACGCCGCGATAAGCGCGCATTCCATTGCTCAGTATGTTAGGGCAGGTTTTGGAAGATGCGGCTGACGGCGCGGGAATGCACCATGATCGACTGGGATGACGTTCGCTACTTTCTCGCCATCGCGCGCGGAGGCTCGGTGCGGTCAGCGGCTGGGCGCCTCGGGGTGAACCACTCCACCGTGCTGCGACGCATCGCCCAGCTCGAGGAACGCCTCGGGGTGCAGATGTTCGAAAAGCTGCCTTCGGGCTACCGTCTGACGGCGGCGGGCGAGGAAGTGCTCGAGCTCGCCGCCCAGATGGAAACCTCGTCGCTCCAGCTGGAGACGCGCGTGTTCGGGCGCGACCAGAGCGTGCGCGGACTGTTGCGGGTGACGTTGACACCGATCCTTGCGAGTCATCTGCTCATGCCGGACCTTGCCGATTTCGCGCGCCTCCATCCGGAAATCGAGATGGAAATCCTGTCGTCCGGCGAACTGGCAAATCTGACCAACCGCGAGGCCGACGTCGCGCTCCGCGTCGTCTACGACCGCAAAACCCTGCCGCTCAATCTTCACGGTCTGAAGGGGCCGGAGCTGTTCGGCGGCGTCTACATCTCCCGCGATCGACTGGCCGCATGGCGCGCAGGCACGCCCGATCCCCTCCGGTGGATCGTCATCAGCATGCACGGCATTCCGGATTGGGCCAACGAAGGCGAGGTTCGTATCACCGGGGTTCCATTCAGGGTCACGGACGCCGCGGCGGAGATTGCGGCCGTACGCCAAGGGCTCGGGATCACGACACTGCCGTGCTTCGTCGGAGATGCCGACCCCCTGCTGGTGAGGGTGCCGGGCACCGACCTGCACATGTACGGAACGCTCTGGACTCTTACACAGGGGGAGACACGCAAGACAAAGCGCGTGCGACTGTTCACGGAGTTCGTATCCCGCAGGCTCGCCGCCTATGCTCCGCTTCTCGCAGGGCTGTCGCGCGACTGATGCGCAGTGGGCCGGTGCACGAACCGCTATCGCGGATTGGCTTTAGCAGCGATGGAAAGCGGCCCAGCGAGCGCCGCGGCTGATTGAACGTCGTCTGCCATAGGCAGAGCTTTTCGACTCCTTCAACTGAGGAGTCGAACGATGAATGAGCTTATCCAGATTGGCCCGATCAGCCCACTGCGCCAGCGGCTGATCGACGACATGGCCATGCGCCGGTTTTCGCGCGAGACGCAGCGTAACTATCTGCGCGACGTCGGGCGGTTCGCGACCTGGCTGGGGCGCTCGCCCCATACCGCGACCGCCGAGGATATCCGGCAGTTCCAGTTCGAGCAGCACGAGGCGGGCGTACCGGCGCCGACGATGAACAGCATCGTCTCGGCGCTGCGGTTCTTGTTCACGCATACGCTCGACCGCCCCGACCTCGCGCGCAAGCTGGTCCGCACCAGGCAGGTTCGCAAGATCCCCGTCGTACTGACCATGGCCGAGGTGAAGCGGCTGCTCGATGCGACCCGCTGCCTCAAGCACCAGGCGGCGCTGTCGGTCGCCTATGGTGCCGGACTGCGTGTCGCCGAGGTGTCTGCGCTGAAGGTGACCGATATCGACAGCAAGCGCATGCTGTTGCGGATCGAGCGCGGTAAAGGCGGCCGCTACCGCAACGCGATGCTGCCCGAAGGCCTGCTCCTGTTGCTGCGCGACTGGTGGCGTGCCGGACGGCAACAAGGCATCCTCGTTCCCGATGGCTGGCTCTTCCCGGGCCAGAGCGCTTCGGCGCCGATCAGCACGCGCCAGCTCTATCGGATCGTCGTCGAGGCAGCCGAGGCCGCGGATATCGACAAGCGTGTCGGACCGCACACCCTGCGCCACAGCTTCGCCACGCACTTGCTCGAGGATGGCGTCGATATCCGCGTCATCCAGGTGTTGCTCGGTCATTCCGCACTCAACACCACCGCCTTTTACACGAAGGTCACAACGAAGACGATGCGCGCGGTGACCAGCCCGCTCGACCGGCTCGCGCTGGTCGCGCCGGACGAAGAGGCGTCTGACGGCTGAAGCGATGCGCGCCTCTCTCGAGGTCGCCGACATCTTCCGTGCCGCGGGGCCTGCCTATCGCATGGCCCATGCCGGGCACCTCAGCCTGCATCAGCTCAAGATCATGTCGGCGATCGAGCATTGCCGCACCGCCGCGCTCGGCGGTCATGTCGAGGCCTGTACCGACTGCGGGCACTGGCGGATCGCCTATAACAGCTGCCGCAACCGGCACTGCCCCAGGTGCCAGGGCGCCGCCGCGCGCAGCTGGCTCGAAGCCCGCGAGGCTGATCTCCTCCCGGTCGGCTATTTCCACGTCGTGTTCACGCTGCCTGCCGAGGTTACCGCGATCGCCTATTACAACAAGGCGCTGGTCTATGATCTGCTGTTCAAGGCCGCCGCCGATACGATGCTCACCATCGCCGCCGACCCGAAGCACCTCGGCGCCCGGATCGGTATCACCGCCGTCCTCCACACATGGGGCTCGGCGCTCACCCATCATCCGCATATCCACATGATCGTGCCCGGCGGCGGCCTATCGCGCGATGGAACGCGCTGGATATCCGCGCGCCCCGCCTTCCTGCTCCCGGTCCGCGTCCTTGGTGCCCTGTTCCGACGCCTGTTCCTGACCCGGCTGCGCGCGCTGCACGATGACGGCAAGCTCGCTTTCTTTGGCAGCCTCACGCATCTCGCCGAACGGCGCGCTTTCCTGCGGCACCTCTCGCCGGTCCGCAAGAAGCGCTGGGTCGTCTATGCCAAGCCGCCGTTCGCCGGGCCCGAGGTGGTGCTCGCTTACCTCGCGCGCTACACCCACCGGGTCGCCATATCGAACAGCCGCCTCCTCCGGTTCGACGAGGCCGGGGTCACCTTCCGCTACAGGGATTATCGCAAGGCCGGTGCCGGACGGCAGCAGGTCATGACCCTCGCCGCCGACGAGTTCATCCGCCGCTTTCTACTTCACGCCCTGCCGCGCGGGTTCCACCGCATCCGTCACTATGGCCTGCTCGCCAGCGCACGCCGCAAGGATCATCTCGAACGCGCGCGCCGCCTGCTCAACGTCGCGCCGCCACCGGCCGACGAACCGACCGATGATGCAGAGCCCCGGCCGACCTGTCCGTGCTGCGGCGGCACGATGATCATCATCGAGGTCTTCGAGCGCCGCAATCAGCCTCGCGCGCCGCCCCAGCCGGCGGTCTCATCCGGGACACCTGCGCCGTGACCCGGCACGACCTGGCACCGACACGATCCAGCGCACACCCGCGCCTGGAAGCGAACCCGCTCGCGCCGACGCTGCCCAAAAGCAGACGCCGCACTGTCAAAATCGGCCCGTCCGCTTTTGCACGTCCGCTTTTGCGATCTAAATTCAGACGGTCCGATCTCAGATACGTCCGATTTTGGGCAGCAACGTCCAGCACCATGACCTGCGCAAAACAGCTTTCCCCATAGCTCAGCCCATGACCACCGCGGTTCGGGCACCGAAGACTTTCCGACGCCTGGCGGCGTCTGAAACTCTCAACGATTCGGACTGACTGCTTTTAGCGTGCAAACGAGGATAGCGGACGTTTAGCAACAGGCCAAAGCGTTCGCTTCCAGAGGGCGTGGTCCTTGTCAGCGCCGCAAAGCAAGCGAAAGCAGCTTTGCGGCTATCGATGCCGGCAATCGTCCCTGTCCGAAGGTATGCCCCAACCAATGCCTCGATCCAATCGACCAGGAGCCGACCGCCACCTAGCTTGCTGAACGTCGTGATTGCACGGCTTTCAGGAGGATCGAGACATGAAACCCGACACTATTGCAACGCCCGACACCTCGGGCTTCGAAGAGCTGGTTCCGTCGCGCTATGCGCTGCGGATCGGCGACATCGATGTGCTTGTTGTCAGCGACGGCGTGCTGCCGCTGCCCACCGAAACGATGGCCACCAATGTGGACCCCGCGGTCCGCGCCGAATGGTTCAAGGATATGTTCGTCGGACCCGACATGTTCGACTGGGCTCTCAATGTCCTCGTGCTGCGCAGCGGCGACAAGACCATCTTGGTCGATGCGGGCCTCGGCGGCCAGTTCCCCGGTTTCCCACGCGCCGGCCAGTTTCCCAAGCGGCTGCAGGCCGCGGGGATCGACTTGGCATCAGTCACCGACATCATCATCACGCATATGCACATGGATCATGTCGGGGGGCTGCTCGTCGAGGACGTGAATCGACGTCTGAATCCGGACGTGCGCATCCATGTCACGGCCACCGAAATCGCCTTCTGGCAGACCCCCGACTTCGACCAGACGGCGATGCCTAACCCCGTTCCCGAGGTTCTGCGCAAGACCGCTACGCAGTTCATCGATGCCTATGCCGACAAGATCATGGCCTTCGACGAGGAGTGCGAAGTGGCGCCGGGCGTGGTCGCAAAGCTGACCGGCGGGCACACGCCGGGGCACTGCGTCGTCCATGTCGCATCGGGTGGCGAGCGCCTGACCTTCGCGGGCGACGCGCTCTTCCCCGTCGGTTTCGACCATCCCGACTGGCATAACGGCTTCGAGCATGATCCCGAAGAATCGGTGCGCGTGCGCGTTCGCCTGTTGCAGCAAGCGGCCGCGAGCGGTGAGTATCTCGTCGCGACGCATTTGCCCTTCCCTTCGGTGGGCCGCGTCGCCGCCGATGGCGACGCCTTCCGCTGGGTCGCTGCCTTCTGGGATTTCTGATCTCCAGCCGAAGGCTCCCCTGGGGGCGTACCGACCGATCGCGCCGGTATGCCCCCAACCGGCAGAACACCGCCCCCTCCAGTCCAGGGAATTCGAAATGCGGCATCCGTGCGAGCCCGTCTCGCTGCACGCTTATGGTCCGTCAGGCCGAATGCGCAGCAAGCCTGTCTGCAAGAAAATCGGTGAACAATCGGACGCGCAGCGGTGCAAGGCGGCCGAAAGCGTGCAGCGCCTGGACGGGAACCGAGGCGAGCGGATCGTGCGGGAATATCTCGGCGAGGCGTCCCGCGGCAAGATCGTCCGCCACCGCCAGCCGAAGCAGCTGCGCAATGCCGACCCCGCCGAGCGCCGCAATCCGCATCGCCTGACCCGAATCGGTGTCGAGTGCCCCTTCGGGCAGCAGATCGGTCCCGTCGGCGAAGCGAATGGGATAGGCCTGCGACCCAAGCCGATACCGGATATGCGGCAATTGCGCGAGCGCTTCGCGCGTCGCGGGATGGGCAACGCGTTCGAGCCATTGAGGCGCCGCGACGAGGATGAGCGGCAGGGTCGCAAGACGTCGCACCATCCAGTCGACATTCCCCATTTCGCCGACACGCAACGCCACGTCATAGCCTTCGCGGATCAGGTCGACATGGCGATCGGTGATACTGATCTCAAGCTTGATCTCGGGATAGCGCGGGACGAATTCCCGGGTGAGCGCTTCCATCAACGCGGGACCGAGCACGCCGGGAATGCTGGCGCGCAGCACCCCCTGCGCGCGTTCAGCCCCCTTCAAGGCGTCGCCGGCTTCGTCGAGGGCACGCAGCAGCGGGGCGATGCGCTCGTAATAGGCGGTCCCGTCGACAGTCAGCGTCAGCGAACGGGTGGACCGGAGGAAAAGTTTGACGCCGAGGCGTCGTTCGAGCCGTTCGACGCTCTTAGAAACCGCGGAGGGGGTGGTCCCGGCAAGACGCGCCGCGGCGCTGAACGAACCCGTCTCGACGGCGCGCACGAAGGCATGAAGTCCGGTCGTCGGTTCGAGGCCAGCGGTCATTCGATAGTTTTTAGCAAAAATGATGTGCCTGTCTCCAGTCTAATTTTCCGAACTAGAAAAGCCAAATCCATCGCCGTCTTCAACCACAGAGGTGAATTATGGACAGTTTGAAGGGAAAGGTCGCCGTAGTTACCGGCGGCAACAGCGGCATTGGTTTCGCGAGCGCGAAACTCTTTGCCGAGCAGGGCGCGCAAGTGGTGATCACCGGGCGGCGCCAGGCCGCACTCGACGAGGCAGTCCGGTCGATCGGCCCTGCTGCGGTAGCGATCTGCGGCGACGTCGCCGACCCGGCGCACCACCGCGCGGTCGCGGACCTTATTCGCGAGCGTTTCGGCGGTGCGGACATCTATATGGCGAACGCCGGAGTCAACACGATCACGCCATCGGGCGAGGTGCGCGAAGCCGAATATGACACCCAGTTCGGAATCAATGCCCGCGGCACTTTCTTTGGGGTCCAAGCGATCGCGCCGCACCTGCAGGAGCGAGCCTCGATCATCCTTGTCGGTTCGCTCGCGAGCGACAAGGTGCTCGACGGACACGCCGTCTATGCCGGGACCAAGGCGGCGATCGGGGCGTTCGCGCGAAGCTGGGCGCTCGAATTCAAGGACCGCGGCATCCGCGTCAACATGCTCAGTCCCGGGCCAACCGAAACCGAGATCCTCGGCAAGCTGGGCGTGGCGCCCGAAGAGCGTGGCGCTTTTGCCGAAATGATGGCGGGCGCAATCCCGCTCGCGCGGCTCGGCCGGCCGGAGGAACTCGCGCGCGCTGCACTGTTCCTCGCGTCCGACGCCAGCAGCTTCGTGACCGGTATCAACCTGCGCGTCGACGGCGGCATGGCGCTGCTCTGATTCATCCCCAAACATCGAAGGAAATAAGCATGACCCAACCGCCCGTCGAGCCCGCCATCGCCGCCTTGATCCACGACGTCGTCCATGTCGGCAGCGCTTATGACATCGAAGGCATGGAAAGGCTCTACACGCCCGACCAGATTTTCCTGGTCCTCGGCAGCGACGGCGAGGTGACCCGAATTCTTCGCGACGATTCGATCGCTGAATTCCGGTCGCGTCGCGACGCGGGCGAAGCGACGCTTTCGACCGAACATCGGGTGCTTCACGTCGAGCAGCAGGGCGATCATGCGACGGCGATCCTCTATCGCCGCATGAGCTCCGACGCTCCGCCCGCGATGTACGAGCTTCGGATGCGCAAGGATTCCGGCACCTGGATGGTCGCCGGTGAAACGGTGACGCCCTGGCCGGGCGGCATCGATGGCGCCTTCCTCCCTCCCCGGAAGGGCGCCTGACTGCGGGGCGCGCGCGGCCCCGCCCCCCCCCAGCCGCGCGCGCCCCAATTTTCAAACGACAGAAAGGAACATGCGTTGAAAAATCTTGCTCTCCCCCTCTCGCTCGGCGCGTTGATCGCCGTCGGCACGGCGGCGCCCGCGGCGGCCCAGACCTTCGAGGGCCCCTATGTCGGGGCGCAGGCGGGCTGGAGCCAGAATCGGCTCGGCTCGGTCGAGACCGACCTTGGCACCGCCACGATCGACGACAGCCGCGATGCGGCGACCGCCGGCATCTTCTTCGGCTATAATCTCCAGCCAACCGCCAAGGTCGTGCTTTCGGCCGAAGGAGCGGTCAATTTCGGGTTCGACGACGACCTGTCGCGTGCGCAAAAGGACGCATCGGCCGCGATCAATCCCGAATATGGTTTCGACCTGGGCGTCCGCGCCGGTTACCTCGTGACCGACAAGACGCTCGTCTATGCGCGCGGCGGTTATGAGAATATCCGCACCAGGGTGCAGATCCTCGATCTCGAAGGTCCGCGCCGCGGCAAGGACAATCTCGACGGTTGGTCGGTTGGCGGCGGCATCGAACGGGCTGTCACCGACCATATCTCGGCGCGCGTCGAATATCGCTACAGCGACCTTGGCAGCGGCGGCACCAAATGGGATCGGCATCAAGTCCTGGCGGGCGTCGCCTGGAATTTTTGAGGATCGCTCATCCTATCCGAAAACTGAATGTGGCAGGCAAGGCAAGGCAAGGCAGGAATGTCTTGCCTTGCCAAACGCGGACAAATATACTCTGCGTTATGGCGCACATGACCGTAAGCGTGGAATATGGGCTGCATTGCCTGCTGGGCCTGATCGATGCGGGCGATGCGCCGCGCAGCGCCCGCGATCTGGCTCTCTTCCAGGGAATTTCGTCGAGCTTCGCGGCCAAGATTTTTGCCAAGCTGGAAAAGGCGGGGATCGTGACGGCAGCGGAAGGCGTGCGCGGCGGGTATCGGCTCGCGCGGCCGGCCCATGCGATCAGCGTGCTCGAACTGGTCGATGCGATCGAGGGGCGCAAACCCTTGTTCGACTGTCAAGACATACGCGGGCGTTGCGCTCTGTTCGAGGACGGCGCGCCCGAGTGGGCGACGCGCGGCGTGTGCTCGATCCATGCGGTCATGCTCAAGGCCGAAAAGGCAATGCGCGACACGCTGGCGAGCGAGACGCTGGCCGACATTGGCGGCCGGCTCGAGCGCAAGGCCCCCGCCGAGTTCGGCGGCGACACCAAAGCCTGGTTCGACGCGCGACTCGCAAGACGGCGGTCGCGCCCGTCGCAAGCAGAGGATAGGCAAAGATGATCCGACCGGCATGCGAGGAACAGCCGCCGCTCGTGCTGGTCGTCGACGACGATGAGGACGTTCGCACCGCAATCAGCGAGCTGATGTTATCGGTAGGGATAGAGGCCGAATGCTGCGCCTCGACCCGCGACCTCATCGAATCGCCGCTTCTCGATCGCGCGGGCTGTCTCGTCCTCGACGTACGAATGCCGGGCGCGAGCGGGCTCGACCTCCAGCAGCATCTGGCCTCTGCGGGTATTTCCAAACCCATCGTCTTCCTGACCGGGCACGGCGACATCCCCATGTCGGTGCAGGCGATGAAAGCCGGCGCGGTCGATTTTCTGACCAAGCCGGTCCGCGATCAGACCTTGCTCGATGCCGTAACCGCGGGGATCGAACGCGACATTGCCGAGCGTGCCAATGCGCAAATCGTCCATGAACAGGTCGAACGCTATGCGACGCTGACGCCGCGGGAAAGTCAGGTCATGCGCGAAGTCGCACTGGGGCGGCTGAACAAGCAGATCGCTTACGACCTAGGTATAACCGAGATCACTGTGAAGCTGCACCGCAGCAATGTGATGCGTAAAATGCAGGCCGCTTCGGTTGGCGAACTGATCCGCGCGTGGGAAAAATTGCCGGCGGAGGTGCGCGAACCGGCCCCGGCCTAGACTTTGGTATGGTTATAATGGCTTACAAGCTGCGCGACATTGACCCCATCGGCCAGCGAGGCCGCGTGAAAGAGGATGCCGCCGCTTGTCCCATATGCCGACCGTCGCGATCGTGGACGATGACGAGGCCGTTCGCGAAGCCCTGGGCGACCTTCTGATGGTCTCGGGGCTCGCCTGCGAATGTTTCGAGGGCGCTGCCGAGTTTCTTGCGGCGCGCCGCGTCCGCCAATTCGATTGCCTTGTGACCGACATTCGCATGCCGGGCATGTCAGGCATCGATTTGATCGAACGATTGCGCGACGAGCGCGCGGGATTGCCGGTGATCGTCCTATCGTCGGTGCTCGACGAAGCGACGCGTTCCCATGCCCTCGCGATCGGTGCGCGCGCGTGGCTCACCAAGCCCGTCACCGACGAGCATCTGCTGGGAGCGCTCGCGCAGGCAATCGCGAGTTCAGGTTCGAGCTCAAAGCGGTGACGGCGACCCTCCTCGACCCGCTTGAGAGCGATGTGGAGGGCATCGCGGAACTCGCATCGGAGAGCATCGTCATCCTCGATCCCGCCGGGATCATACGCTATTGGAACCCGGCCGCCGAGCGCCTGTTCGGCTGGCCCGCACTCGCCGTTTGCGGGACCGATGGCGCCCAGCTGTCGCCCGCGCCAGGCGACGAGGCGAACGCCTGGTCGCAATTGCTTCAGGAAGGCGCGTGGGAGGGACGTGTTCGGCGCCGCACGCGCGACGGCGACGTGCGGGTCGCAAGGGTCCGGCGGCATCTGCGCTATGACGGCGCCGGAACGCTGCGCGACGTCGTCGAATATGCCCGCGCAGAGCCCGAGGCACCAGGCTGGGCGGGAGCGCACGACCGAGTCCCGGATCGGTCGATGGCGGCGAGTTGGGAAATCGACGTCGCGCCCGCCGCCGACATCCTCGCTCGTCTCGCACCCCGCGCGCCCGGCGCCGACACGTCCGAGCGCGACGAACTTCTCCACGGGCTCGTCAATGCCGCGCGGATCGTCGAGGTCAACGATCGGACCGCGAGGCTGGTTGGCGGCAATCGCGGGCGGGCCCTGATGGCCGGGCAGTCGGTCGCGGCTTTCTGGCCTCTCGAAAGTCGGACGATCCTTGCGAATCTCATCCTCGAGGCACGCGCCGACCGCGAAGGCCGCAGCGTCCAGCGCCGCCTCGCCTCCGATGGCATCCTGCGCGATCCCCTCGTTACCGTATGGCGCGCGGGCGACGATCGACCGGACCGGTTGTTCGTTGCCGTCGACGGCGCAGCCGACGACGATCGATCCTACCTCTATCTGCGCGCGAGCGAGGCGCGCTACCGCAAGCTCATTCACTATATGCCGGTCGCGCTCTGGCAGGTCGATGCGAGCCACATGGGCAAGATATACGCCCAGCTGCGCTCGCGCGGTGTCACTGACTTTGCAGGACATCTCGACGATCACCCTGAACTCGTCGAATTCGCAGCGGCGAGCGTTCCGGTCACCGACGTCAATCGATGCGCGATCGAACTCGTCGGCGGCGCCAGCGTACAGGACTTAATCCGGCCTGTCGGATATCTGTTCGCCGAAAGCCCGGACTCGCTGCGCCGCGTCATGATCGGGCGATTCAGCGGGCGCAAGAATTACAGCGAATATATGAAGATACGCGCGCTTGACGGCCGCCTGCTCGACGTCCGCTTTTCGGTCACCTATCCCGAGCCGCTGCTCGAACTCGACACGACAATTTTCAGCCTCGAAGATGTGACGGAACGCCTCCGCATCGAGACCGAGCTCCGACAGCTGCAGGCTGATTTTAGCCACGCCGCGCGCATCTCGACCCTCGGCGAGCTGACCAGTTCGATCGCCCATGAAGTCAATCAACCGCTGGCGGCAATCATGACGAATGCCGAGACGAGCCTTCGCTGGCTGGCGCGCGACGAACCCGACATCGGCAAGGTCGCGCAGCTGACAACGCGGATCGCGACGAGCGCGCGCCGCGCCGACGATATCGTGCGCCGCATTCGCAGCATGGCCGTCAAGCAGGCACCCGAACCGGTACCGATCGCGCTCAACGACCTCGTGCAGGAAAGCCTCCTCTTCGTCCGCCACGAGATCGAAACACGCGGCATTCGTGTGACGACATCCTATGCACGCCGCGTTCCGAAAATCGTCGGCGATCGCATCCAGCTCCAACAAGTCATCGTCAACCTGCTGATCAATGCGGCGCAGGCGGTCGAGGCATCGTGCGAGGCCGATAGGGAAATCCATATTGCAACGAGGGCGGGCTTAAAAGGCGAAGCCCTGTTTACTTTGCGCGACCGGGGACCGGGAATCGACCCAGATCATCTCGGCCATATCTTCGACGGCTTCTTCACCACGAAGCCGCAAGGGATGGGAATCGGCCTCGCGATCTGCCGATCGATCGTCGCGGCGCACGGCGGAGGAGTGTCAGCCTCCAACCATCCAGAAGGCGGCGCGGAATTTCGCGTCCGCTTGCCACCCGCGCGCCAGGCATCATGATCGAACCGGCTGGCCTGTTCGCCGGTCTGGCAATCGGCGTTGCGATGGGCGCGCTTGCGTGGCGGCGCCATGCCGAACCCCATATCCATGCGGACGAGGCGATTCATCCCGGCGACCGCCAAGCCATTGCACAGGCCGAAGCACGCGCCTTTTGCAGCGGCGTACCGCAGGTCGTCAGCTACCGCCAGCGCTCGCCAAGGCACGGATGGCGATGGCACAAATATCGTGCCGAACCTGCCTATTCCTCCAATGTCACCGTACGCCCCTTGGTTCACGACCCGCACGAAGACTGGGCGCTCGCCACCTCGCTCGGGGAAACCGGCGATGCGGTAAACGCCGCGAAGATCATCGAAGACGTCTACGGCTCTGCGTTCGCCTTCGACGCCGAGGGACGCTTCACCTATGCGACCCCCATGGCCCAGACATCGCTTGCGATGACATTGGACGATTTCAACGAGCCGCTGAGCGACGCGGCTTTCCTCGACGGCGGTGACCTTGGCTGGAAGAAGGGCGTGCATCCGGCAGACTATGACGGCGCTTCTGCCGAGCTGCGCCGCTGCATGCGCAGCGGGACACCGTTCAACTACGAATATCGCGTGCTGCGGGCAACCGGCGAATATGTTTGGCACCGCTTCGCGATCCGCCCTGCACGCGCCGACGACGGCCGCGTTACGGGTTGGTACGGCACGGGTTTCGACGTCGATGTCTTCCGCCGGACCGACGCCGCCCTGCACGAGAGCGAGCGCTCCCTGCGCGAACTGCTCGAGACTGCGCCCGCTCTTATCTGGTGCATGACGCCGTCGGGCCGGCCGATCTACTTCAGCCGCCACATGCGCGAATTCCTCGGCTTCGACGTCGCGGCGAAGGACGAACCCGATGTTCCGCGATTGCAAAGCCTGTTGGGCGCCATCATCCATCCCGACGATCTCGACCGCGTAAACGAACGTCTCGATCATTCGCTGCGCACGGGCGCGCCCTATGCGCTCACCCATCGGCAGCGCCGCTTCGACGGGACATTTCGCTGGGTCGAAACGCGGCTCGCCGCCATGCGCGACGAAGCCGGCGAAATTGTGCAGTGGAACGGCGTTTGTCTCGATATCGACGACCAGATCCGCGCGCAGGATGAGCTCCGGCAAGCGCAGGATAAACTCGCGAAAGCCGGCGAGGCGGCGAGCCTCGCCCAGCTCTCGGCATCGATCGCGCATGAGGTCAATCAGCCGCTCGCCGCCATCATGACCAACGCCCAGGCTTGCCAGCGGTGGCTGGCCGGCGACGAACCGAACATCGCCCGCGCGCGGGGCATCGTTGACCGGATCGTGCGAAGCGCCGAATCCGCAGCCGACATCGTCAGCCATATTCGTGCCCTTTTCCAAAAGAGCGCCGGTCCGCGCCGATCCACCGACCTCGGCGCGCTGGTCGGCGAAGTGCGAGACCTTCTCGCCGAGCCCTTCGCGCAAAGTCGAACATCTCTCGACATTCGGCTCGCCCCCGGCCTTCCACCCGTCGCGATCGATGCGGTCCAGATCCAGCAGGTTTTCGTCAACATCCTGCGCAACGCGATCGAGGCAATGGCTGCGAGCCCGGAGGGCAGCCGAAAGTTACGGCTGGAAGGAGCCGTTGAGCGCGGTCGCATACGGATCGATATCGCCGACACGGGGCCAGGCCTTGCCGACCCCGATCACGCGTTGGAAGCCTTCTTCACGACCAAGGTGCACGGCATGGGAATGGGTCTCGCCATCTGCCGCTCGATCGTCGAAGCGCACGGCGGCCCACTCCGAGCCAACAACGTCGAACCCACGGGCGCGCGCTTCACCTTCACCCTTCCAATAGCGAAGGGCGGCGAGGACTAGTCGCCAACCTGCCTCGACCTTGGCATAGTCGCAGCGCATCCCCCGTATAATCGCGCTGCCGCCCGAAATCCTTATCCCAAATGGGCCGATCCCGTCCCGGGCATCCCGTATACGGCATCGGTTCGACGCGAAGGATCACAGCATGCCCATACTTCAGGATTTCATGATCGGTCGCCGGGCGCTCGTCGCCGCCGGTGGCGCGGCGACGCTTGCAGGCGGCCTGGGCTGGTCGGCTGTCAGCCTTGGCACAATCCCCCCGAAAGCTCACAAAGGAGCCGATCCCATGACTTATATCACTGCCAGTGACGGCGCGCAGATTTTCTACAAGGACTGGGGGCCGCGCGATGCGCAGCCGCTCGTCTTCCATCACGGCTGGCCGCTCACGGCCGACGAGTGGGACAACCAGCTGCTCTTCTTCCTCTCTCAGGGCTACCGCGTGATTGCCCACGACCGGCGTGGTCACGGCCGCTCGACGCAGACCGATCACGGCAACGAGATGGACACCTATGCCGCCGACGTCGCGGCGCTGGTCGCTTCGCTCGACCTCAAGGGCGCGGTACACATCGGCCATTCGACCGGCGGCGGCGAAGCTGCGCATTATGCCGCACGCGCCAAAGCCGGAACGATCGCAAAGCTGATTCTCGTCGGCGCAGTTCCGCCAGTCATGGTGAAGAAGGCCAGCAACCCCGGCGGTCTTCCCGTCGAGGTGTTCGACGGGTTCCGCAAGGCACTGGCCGAGGACCGGTCGCAATTCTACCTCGATATCGCCTCGGGCCCTTTCTATGGCTTCAACCGCGACGGCGCGAAGGTCAGCCAGGGCCTGATCCAGAACTGGTGGCGGCAAGGCATGGTCGGCAGCGCCAAGGCCCACTACGACTGCATCAAGGCGTTTTCCGAAACCGACTTCACCGAAGATCTGAAGAAGATTGCGGTCCCTACGCTGGTCATGCACGGCACCGACGATCAGGTCGTGCCGTTCGCGGACTCCGCCCCGCTCTCGGCGAAGCTGCTCGCGAAGGGGACGCTGAAGGCTTATGAAGGTTATCCGCACGGCATGGCCGCGACCCATGCCGATGTGATCAACAAGGATATGTTGGCCTTCATCCGGAGCTGATGGGAAAATCCGGGACGGATCGCGCCGTCCGTCCCGGTTCCATTGCGGCGATCCGGCTATCTGTCGGGGCGGCCTACCCACTTCCCGACTGCCGGCGCACGATATCGCGCTATCGTCTGCAACAGACATGCCGGATCATCCTCGACGATCAGCATCTCGCGGTGAATAGGCTTCAGAAAGCCCTGTCCGACGACATGATCGAGGAAGGTGAGCAGCCCGTCGTAAAAGCCAAGGCCGTTGAGCAGGGCGCACGGCTTCGCATGGGTCCCAAGCTGCGCCCAGGTCCAGACCTCGAACAGTTCCTCGAGCGTGCCTATCCCGCCCGGCAGCGCGATAAAGCCATCCGACAGATCCGCCATCAGCGCCTTGCGCTCATGCATCGAGCTTACAATGCGCAGCTCGGTCAACCCGCGATGCGCGACCTCCTTTTCGACCAGCGCCTGCGGGATGACGCCAATGACCTGGCCACCGCCCGCCAGCACGGCATCGGCGACGGCGCCCATCAGGCCGACAGCCGCGCCGCCATAGACCAGGGCGATGCCGCTCCGTGCCAGCTGCTCGCCAAGGCGCCGCGCAGCGCATTCATAGGCCGGCGAGATTCCGGTGCTCGACCCGGAAAAAACGCAAAGCCGGCGCGGCGACTCCTGCTTGAGCGCGGGGCTCATCAGCAATATCCGGGCTGACGGATATCGAGCAACCGGGCGCTTTCGTGCCACAGCGCTTCGGCTGTGTCGGGGTCGACGGCGAAAGGACGCACACCAGGCCCGCCGAGTTCGCCGTCCGCCTCGATGAAAGCAATGTCGCAGTCTTCACAATAAACCCCGCCGAAACTCGCCAGAGCGGGCGACGTGGCGCACCAGATCGTCGTGGCGGCGCCTTGCTGCGGACTCTTGAGGTCGCGCCGCGGATCGACAACGGCCGTGCCGTCCGGATGCACCGCGCCAAACTGCTCAATCTCCTCCCGGCTCAAGTGACGCGCAAGCGGTCCCAGTATCGAACCGGGATGGACGGAAAAGGCGCGAATGCCGTGCTCCGCGCCGCGCGCGTCGAGCGCGACGGCGAAGAGGGCGTTTGCCGTCTTGGCCTGGCCGTACGCCAACCATTTGTCGTAGGCGCGGCGCCGGAAATCGAGATCTGACAGGTCGAGTCCGCCAAGTTGGTGCGCGCGCGACGACAGGACGACCACGCGCGCGCCGCCGGCTGCACCGCGAAGCCGCGGCCAGAGCGCGGCGGTCAGACGAAAATGACCGAGATGATTAGTCGCGAACTGACCTTCCCGCCCCGCGGGGTCGCGAAACAGCGGGGTCGCCATGACTCCGGCGCTCAGGATCAGGAGATCGAGCGCGCGACCGCTCTCCTCAAAGCCGGACGCGAAGGCTGTGATCGACAATGGGTCGAGAAGGTCCATCGCGGCGACTTCGACGTTTGGCATATCGTGGAAAACTTGCCGGGCCGCGCTCGCATTGCGTGCCGGCACGACAACATGAGCGCCTTTCAAAGCGAGTATCTTGACCGTCTCAAAGCCCAGATTCGATGCGCCGCCCGTGACGATCGCGGACTTCCCTGTAAGATCGACGCCATCGGCGACATCAGCGGCGGTCGTGAACGGGCCGAAGGGCGTATCAAGCGGCAATTGCACAGCAGTCATGGAGAGTTCCTGTTCGATAGGGGACGACGGGCCGCAATTGCGCCCGCGGGAAAAATGTCGGTCGAGAATGAGTGAGGCGCACGACCATCGCGGAGCCCGGCAAAGCGCCCCTCAGAAATCGACCGTGCGCGCCTCGAAGGCATTCTGGAATGCTGCCGCGCGCTCTGCCGCGGGCGGATATATCCAAACGCGATTGACCTCCATCTTGACCTTTTTCGCCTCGGGTCCGGTGATCTCGACGGTCCGGGGTGACCAACCGCGGGTGAAGATCGCGGCATCGGGACCGAGATCAAGGCACACGACATAGGATGGTTGGTCATATGGCAGGGTTGGCTCGCCAAGCAGGTCGGCGGCGGCATTATGCCCGGCAAAGGCGCCGAGGCGGCGCGCGTGCTGACATGACATCAGCGAAAAATTACCCTTATCGTCGGTGGCCGCCTTCGCGGTATCGCCGGTTGCGAAAATATGCGGCGCTCCAGGGACCCGCAAATCGGGATCGACGAGGACGCGGCCGAGCGTGTCGCGCTCTCCGGGCAATTGTGCGGTCAGGGGCGAAGCACGCATGCCTGCCGACCAGATCACCGTGTCGGTTTCGATCCGCGCGCCATCGTCGAGCGCGACACCGCCTTCGTCGAGGCCGGAAACGCCGGATCCGACGATCGTCTCGATACCGAGCTCGCGCAGCCGTGCCTCGATATAAGGACGAGGCTCGTCACCCATGTCGCCGGCGACACACGGCCCATGCTCGACGATCACCACGCGCACCGGCGTATCCTGCCCCAGGATTTCGCGCAGCCGGTCGGGCATTTCGGTCGCCACCTCGATCCCCGTGAAGCCGCCGCCGACCACCACCACAGTATCACGCGCGGGCGATGCTGGTCGATCGGCGAGTGCTTGCAGATGTTTATCGAGTGCGACCGCGGCCGCCCGATCGTTCACACTATGGCCGAAATCGGCAAGGCCAGGTATCGGCGGCTGAAATCCGTGGCTTCCCGCGGCGACGACCAGACGATCATAGGGCAGCATTTCGGCCGCGCCGTCCACGCCCTTCAGACTGATAACGCCCTTCCCTGCATCGATCGTGTCGACCCATCCGGCACGGAAATCGATATCGGTCGCGGCGAACAGCTCGCCGAGGGGCGCCGTCATCGACGCGGGATCGCGTTCATAGAGGCGCGGCCTGACGATCAGCGCGGGTTCGGGCGCGACGACGGTAATGGTCAAATCCGCTGGCGAGACGCCCTTCTCATTACGCAGCCGCGCCGCCGAAAGGGCGGCCAGCAGTCCGGCGAAACCGGCTCCGATAATGACGATTTTCTGTGACACGGGACTCTCCTTGCTGAATGGGGCCTCCTCCAACCCGCTGAAGCGGGCGCCGGGAAGATCGACCCGAGCATCGCGGACCGCCCGGGCCCCGCCTATCGTGCAAGGGGCTAGCGGCTGCAGGCCGATGGCGAGGCGGACCTATTCCTTAGGACAGGGCGAGGTGACGGAATGTCGCACCCATCAAGTTGGCAGGCTGGCGACACCGACCTTCAGAATCGATACAGAAGGTTCAGCAAGCTGGCCGCGACAAAATCGCGCTCAAGAGGAGACAGGCGCATTGTAAGGGCCACCAGCGTGACCACGGTTTCGAATATTTGGAACGGTGCGTTGCGAAGAAAAGCACCTTGCAGCAAAGGCGCCCTTCGAACCCCATTGCCCGAGAGCACCGCAAATACCGCGAAGGCGATAACGCTGGCGCATAGCGCAAGCGGCAAATTTACCGAAGCCCATAGGCAACATCCGAATGCGAACAGCTGAGAAAGTCGGGCGCTCGGTTGCGCCGACAGGAAGATATTTCTCCGAAGGCTGTTCCAGAGAATGCGTGAAAGGATTGGGGGGTCGCCTCGCATGATTTCTGCCTCGATGATGCGATGGCAGATTGCGTTCAGGAATGATTTACGACCATTCTACTCAATGGCCTAATGACCCTGTGCGAAAATATGGGGTCAACGCTTGTCTTGGCAAGCAGCGCCCGCAGCACGGGGATCAATGGCCGATAGCGGTCAGGCGGCTATCAAGCCCGAACCCAAGAAAGCCGACATTCCGCAGAGACCGGCGCGAATAATCCTTGGATGCGGTTCGGGTTTAGACCCAAGGAAACAAAGGGCGGGCTCACTTCCCCGCGCCCGCCCTTCCCTTTTTAGCTCAGAATTCGCCGGCGACCCCAATTCGCGCGGCCGTATTGTGACGCCCAGCGTAAGAGACGCCGGCCGTGAATGCGAACGGGTTGTCGGTATTGAACCGGTGCGCGATCGACGCGCCGGCCGCCTGTTCGCCGCGGAATGTGGCAAGGTTGAACGTATAGCTCGTCCGTCCAGGCTCCGACGGCATCGTCGCCGCGACCAGCGCAACCGCGGCGGCGGTTCCGCGCTGCGCCTCGCGGCGGTCGCGGTCGGTGATCGCATAAAGGTCGCCGATCTGTGCACTGTGCGTCGCGGCAAGCGACTGGAGCGCGGGAAGCGCGGTTCCGGCCATGCTTTCCAGCGACATCAGCCGATTGTCCTGCACATTGTTCACCGTCTGAATCGCCGCAATTTGGTTGTCCTGCACCATATTCTGCGACACGGCGGCATCGGCGGTGATGTGAGCCGCCGCCGCGGCGGTCGCGACCGTCTGGACCTGACCGACGTTCGCCGCATCGGTCGCCGCGGTGCCCGCGGCGACGTTCACGATACGCCGCTGAAAGCCCGCCGAGCCGACCGACACGGTATTCGCCTCATCGGCAACCGAGCTGGAGCCGATCGCAACCGAGTCCGCCCCCAACGCTTTCGCGTTCACGCCCAGCGCGGTCGCCCCGAGGGCCGTGGTCTGACTGTTCACGCCCAAGGCGACCGAATAGCCGCCATTGGCGAAGGCCCCCGACCCCGTCGCCGTGTCACCCTCCTTGATCGCGCGCGCGCCATAGCCCGTGGCAGTCGAGAAATCGCCCCCGGCAGCCGCGCCTTGGCCGAAAGCGGTGCTTGCAAGGCCGCTGGCAAGGCTGTCGCGACCGACTGCGGTCGCATTTTGCCCGCCTGCCGCGGCGTTGGCGCCGATCGCCACCGATGCCGGCGACGCGATCGTGTCACGACCAATGGCGATGCTGCCATCGGCCAGCGCATTCGCATTGTTGCCGATGGCGATGGCCGACAAGCCAAAGGCGCTGGAGGCTTTGCCCAAGGCGACAGCGCCGTCGCCGATCGCCTGATTGTCGGCGCCGATCGCTACAGCGCCGGTCCCGGTCGCGACATTCGGATCGCCGATCGCGACGGCGCCGTTGCCGGTGGCAGTCTGTCCCTGTCCCAGCGCGACGGCGCCATTACCGCTTGCGGTGCTGCCGTCGCTTTGCAGGCTGCTATCGCCGCTGTTGCCGCTGCGCACCGCCGAGTTGGCGATCGCGGTCAGCGCCGCGGCACCCATGGCGGTATTCAATTGCCCCACATTGACAGCGTCGGACACGAGCGTCCCTGCCGCGACATTGGTGATCTGGCGCTGGAGGCCGGCGTTGCCAACCGATATGGTCGCACCGCGGTCTGCGACCGATCCCCAGCCCAGCGCAACCGACTGGTCCGCGGTCGCGCTGCTGCCCGTGCCGACGGCGGTCGAGCGCGTTTCTTCGGCAGCGGCGATGAATCCGACCGCCATCGCTTCGTTGCCCGTCGCCTTGGCCCCGCTTCCATAAGCGGTGGCGCCCGGCGCCGAAGCTTCGGCGCCAAGCCCGCACTCGAGCGTATTTTCGGGGTCGTCGGGCGTGCCGAGAACGCCATCGGCCCCCGCGTTCTGAACGCACGGGACGGTCGCCTGTGCATAGGCGTTCGGCGCGGCGCCGACGGCAGCAAGGATCGCAAGGGGCGCGGTCGCGCCAATGAGGGTGGTCATGCGTTTCATATCGATCTTTCCTTATGGATCGGCGCAATGCCGATCGGTTTCCGGGCGACCCCTCGCAGCGACCTTTGGTGGCGCCTTGTTCGCGGTCACCTCGTCGACGCCGCCGAACGCGGCGCCGCGGGTGCAGCATTTGGAAAGACGGGAATGGTCGCCCGATCCGGACAGGTCTCGTCTCCGAAAAAGCGGAAATTAT
Source organism: Sphingopyxis panaciterrulae (assembly GCF_014199295.1). Taxonomy (GTDB): domain Bacteria; phylum Pseudomonadota; class Alphaproteobacteria; order Sphingomonadales; family Sphingomonadaceae; genus Sphingopyxis; species Sphingopyxis panaciterrulae. The sequence goes on along the minus strand of NZ_JACIJH010000021.1, from coordinate 6,243 downwards.
CTCGCCGACCGCAAATAAATTAGGCATCTAGGGTGCGCGCCACATGGCGCGCCATGCGGGGAGATCGGCGATCAACGAGGAACCGGGTCGTGCTGGCAGCATCGACGGCGACGCCGACGCGCTCATCGCCACGCTGTATGACGAGCTCAAGATCATCGCGCGCCGGGAACATTATCGCGCGGGCGGCGGACAGACACTGCAAACGACGGCGCTGGTTTCAGAAGCCTATCTGAAACTCAGCAAGCGCAACGATTGGGAGAGCGAACGCCACTTCCTCGGCTGCGCGGCGACCGCGATCCGCCACATACTGATCGACGCCGCCCGCGCCCGCATGACGGCGAAGCGTGGCGCTCCCGACTATGCCTTTACCGAAAGCCTCGATTCGCTCGCCGCGGCGGCGCCCGAGGACGAGGATGTCGTGCGGCTGGGCGAGGCTTTGCAACGGCTCGCGCGCCTCGACCCCAATCTTGCGCAACTGATCGACTGCCGCTTCTTCGCCGGGATGACCGAGGAGGAAACCGCAAAAATCCTGGGCGTCAGCGACCGGACGGTGCGCCGCTGGTGGCTCCAGGCGCGCGCTTGGGTGCACAACGAAATGGGCGCGGGCTAGGTGCTCAAGCGCCGACGCAATGTGGCGAAGGATTTGAGGTAGGATTCGCCCGGCGCGCCGAGCGTCCTGAATATCTGTTCCGATGCGTCGGCCTCGCGCCGCGCCTCGGCCATCCGCCCCTGCTTCAGACGGATGATCGCCCGCGTCCGCGCCGCAATGCCCTGCGGCAGGCCGACCGGTCCCATCGAGGCGATCCGCGGCGCGGCTTCGGCAAGTAACGCTTCGGCCCGTCCGGTGTCGCCCGCCTCGGCCAAGGCTTCGGCAAGGCCGAGCGTGATGACGAGCGTCGGCACCGCATCGGGGCCAAGATTGTCGATCGCCATCGGCCGCGCCTCGCCAAGAACATCGCGCGCCGCGGCGAATTTCCCCAGCGCCAGTTCGGCGCGCCCCAGTTGCAGCAGATCGACCGCCAGCGCCGCAGACTTGCCGAACACCGCGCAGCGCCGGTCGGCGACGCTGCGGAACAGGCGCTCGGCCTCGGCCAGCCGGTCGAGCTTCATCAACCGCACGCCCTTCAATTGCTCGATCGCCAGCCCCTGTGCACTGCCCTGTTGCCCCGTCCGCGCCAGCGCCGCGTCGGCGGCGGCAAAGACCGCGGGCATCGCATCGAGCCGGTTCGCCTCGACCATATAGACGAGCAGGTTATTGTAGCGCGTCAGCAGTTCGCGATGATCCTCGGCATAAACGCGGTCGGCGTCAGGCAGGCTCGATTGCAACAGCCGGATCGCGGTGTCGTAATCGCCCTTGCGCCGCGCGAGCTGCGCCCGGCCGCTCATGCTTTCGAGGCGTTCCTTGCGGAAACGCGCCGGGTCGGCGGCAAAGACGGCATCGGCTGAATCGAGCAGTGGCGCCATGTCGTCGGTCCGCCCCATTGCGGCAGCGGTCGAGGCGAGGCGCAGCTTGATTTCCGCGGTCGCCACCGGATCGCCGGCGCCGATGCCGCGCGCAAGCGCTTGGCTGAGCAGCGCGTCAGCGCCGGCGGCATCCTCCAGATTGACGTAAAGATCGGCAAGCGTGGTAATCAGCGTCGCCGATTTCGCGCTCCGGTCGACCGACGCGACAAGCTGCGCCGCCGTCTGATCTAGCATCTGCTTGACCGTTGCCTCTTCGCCGACGGCGCTGCTGGCGGTGTCGCGGAACATGACGGTCAGCATGCGGTTGATCGATTCCGATCGCCGCGCTTCGGCCAATGCGACATCGCGCTCGATCGCCGTCTGACGCGCCTGCCAGGCGGCCGCACCGCCACCCGCCACGATGGCGAGCAGAGCGGCGGCTGCCGCTGCCGTCGCGACACGGTGCCGGCGCAGGTAGCGCCCGATCGTATAGCCCGCCGAACCCGAGCGCGCCGCAACGGGGCGCAGGGCGATATGGCTTCGGACATCGTCAACCAGGTCGCCGACACCGCGATAACGGTCTTGCGGTGCGCGGCGCATCGATTTGAGCACGATCGCGTCAAGATCACCCGCTACCTCGCGCCGCCCGAAGGGATAGCCGGGCGGCACGAGCGCGCTGGGCAGGGGCGGGTCTTCGTTCAGGATGCGCCGGATCACCGACGGCAGCGCCGATCCCGGCTCGCGCCACGGGCTGCGACCGGTAAGCAGTTCGAACAACAATACGCCCAGCGCATAGACGTCGGTGGCAACGGTCGGGGCGGCATTTCCGAGTTGTTCGGGTGCAGCATAATCGGGGGTCATCAGCGCGACCGTGGTTTGCGCCTCGCCCTCGCCTTCGATCTCCACAAAGCGCGCGATGCCGAAATCGAGCAGCCGCACGCGGCCGTCGCCGTCGACCAATATGTTCGACGGCTTGAGGTCGCGGTGGACGATCAGGTGGCCGTGCGCATAGGCCACCGCTTCGCAGACATCGCAGAAAAGCCGCAATCGCGTCGCAAGATCGGCGTCATGGGTCCGGCACCACGCGTCGATCGGCTCGCCGGTCACATATTCCATCGCCATATAGGGCCGCCCGTCTGGCGCGACACCGCCGTCGATCAGCCTCGCAATCCCCGGGTGCTCGAGTCCGGCGAGCAGGCGGCGTTCACGGTCGAACAACTCGCTGTGCGCAACCGATTCGGGACGGAGCAGCTTGATCGCCACTTGCTGGTCGAACATCCTGTCGCTGCGATGCGCGGCGTAGACCTCGCCCATCCCGCCGCGCCCGATCAGGCGGTCGATGGTAAAGCCGCCGATGACGGCGCCTTCGGAAAGCGAGCTGTACGCCCGGCACGGGGCGGTTTCGAACGACGACGGCGCCGCGCCGTCCAATATCCCCGAATTGCGCGACGCAGCGAGCAACGCCCGCAACTGCCCGCCAATGAAGTCGTCCTCCGCCGCCAGCCGGTGCTCCTGCGCCGTGGGGTCGAGATCGATCAATTCGACGAACAGCGCCTGGATATGGCTCCATTCGGACCGGCTCGGCTGCCGCACCATATCGCCCCTCCCCTGGCGCATCATCACGCTTCGGTACGAAGCAGCACCGCCGCGCGGCGGTCGTCAAGCACCAAGTTTGCGTGCGAGCGCGACCGCCTGCTCCTTCGAAGCCTCGCTCGCCGGCACCGTGATGATCGCGAATTTATCCTCGCCGATGAAGACATTGAGCGATTTGGTCATCCCAGCCCAAAAGGCGGCCTTGCCGAGTCCGTCGATCGTCTCGACATGACCACCAAAACCCTTGAGCGTCTGCTCCAGGCCATTGCGGGTCAGGTTGATCGATCCCTCGCTATTGTCGCCGATCGGCGACCAGCGCAGCATCAAGGTAGCCGATCCGCCATCGGCAAGCTGATAGCTGCATTCGGAGGTGACCGCGGTCGCGCCATCGCTTTGGCTGACATTGCCGAGGCGGGTTTCGGTGACCGCCTGTCCGAGGATCGCCGACATCGCCGCCTTGTCGACCACGGCGCAGGCGTCGGCGGCATTCCAGTCGCGCGGCGGTGCCGTCCCGCTCTTCGCTGCGACCGACGAAGCCTTACCCGCGCCGTCGCCCTTGTCCGCCGCTTCGCCGCCACATCCTGCAAGCGTCAGCGACGCCGCGACAGCAACCAGCATGATCGATCTGCTCATCCCCAAAATCCTTTCGTTCACAAATGACGTCAGCGGCACGCGCCGGGGCGGTTCGCCCGCCGGTCCGCGCTCATATAGGTGGCATAGCCAAGGCGGTCGGACTCGGTGAGGCCGCGCGCGAAGCCGATCAGCTTGCCGCCATCAGGCGTCAGCCCGACATAACCGCGCAGTCGTCGCGGCGCGCCGTCGGGGCCCGTCTCCACCATGTCGAGCGTCAACACCCGGCCGTCGATCCGGCCCGTGATCCGCCCCGCCTGATATTCGTAACAGCCGGTTACGGTATCGCCGCTCTGCGTCAGGTTGAGCGTGCCCCAGCCGCTCCATCCTTCATAGCGTCCGGTGACATCGGGCAATGTTGCCGTTGCGGTGAGCGGACGGCCATAGCCGTGAAAGCCGGTGAAGCCGGTATAATCGTCCCCATAATTGCTCGCGATCGTCAGCCGCACCCAACGCCCGACCGGGCGATGCTCAGGGTCGAAGCCGAAGCTTTGACCATCCTTCTTCATCTTCAGATCAGCCGCCAAGATCGGCACGAAACCACTGCGCGCCGACGTGTCGGACAGTTCGACGCGGATCGCGCGCGGTGACTTTTCGTCGCGATTGAGGAAGGCGGTGTCAAAGGCGACGCGCGACAATTCGGTTCGCTCCGCCAGTTCGAGCACGAACACGGCGGGCCGCCCCGCTTCGCCCGTCCAGTCGGTCGTCGCCGATCCGTCGATCAGGTTGAACGGGCTGCTGTCCATCGCCGTAAATTCGGCGTCGTCCGGAACCTGCACCAACCGCGCCCCTTGCGAAAAGGCGAACAAGTCGGTCGCGGGACCGGTTTGCGCCGCCGCCGGTGCGGCGAGCGCGAGCGCGACAATCATCGTTCCGAGATATTTCATTTCTTCTGCTTCCTTTTCTTTGCGGTTTCGACGACCGCGCGCAGCAGCGGCGAAACGCCGCCGGCGACGGGCGCCTCGATGCCCACGGCGCCGGTCAGCGGGTCGACCCGGTCGCCGATCCGGCGCAGGCCTTCCTCCGCATCGACCGCTTCCGCGTCGCGTTTCTCACCCAGCAAATCACGCCCCGCCGCAGCCGCGCCCAGATCGCCGAAGCGCCGCCGCGCCGCCGCCCGGCCAACCGGGTCGCTACCCGCCGACCAGCCTTCTTCTTCGGGCCGATCGGGGGCGCCGGCCTTGGCCGCGCCATCCGAATTGCCTTCGGGAGGCGCGTCCCGGTTGCTCCGATCCGACCCGCCATTGTCGTTGGCATTGCTGTCGTTGCGCGCCGAACGATCGTCGCCATCGGCTCCCGACTTGTCCTTCTGGCTGTTCGGGGCTTCGCGTCCCGAGTTGTTTGCGGGCGTCTCATTCTGGTTTCGATCGACCGACCTGTCCGATCCCGAGCCCGCCGAATTGCCCTGCGCGGGCAGGTTTCTTGCCGATCCGCCGGCGCTGTCGCGGCCGCCGCCTGAGTTTCCGTTTTCGGCGGGACCGCCGTTCGAGCGCCGGTTGCCGTTGCCATTGCTATTGTCGGACCGACCGCCGTTTGCACCGCCGAAGGAGTTCAGCGCGCCCTCGATCCCGGTGCTGCCGGAATTGGTGCCGCCCTGCGCCGAGTTACCGCCGCTGCCGCCGTTGCTGTTCCCGCCCAGCCCGGCCACCGAATTGAGCAGGCCGGCGCTGGACCCCAAATTGCCTTCGCCGGCAGAATTGAGGCCGACACCGCCAGCCGATCCGCCATTGCCGTTATCGGGTAAGGCGGCGGCACGACCATAGCCGCGTTCGACATCGGAGACCCGGACACCCTCATTGACGTCGCCGCTTAGTCCGGACGGCACTGCCCCGTTCGCACCACCGCTCTTTTTGCCCGTGGCGAACGAGTCCCGACCAGCAGCATTGTCCGAAGATGCAGCCCCTTCGACGGTGTCCGGATCCAAGACGGTCTTCGGCAGCGTATCAAACTGTCCACGGCGGGAATTGCCGGGATTGCCGATGATGGTCACGGGCTGTGCCGGCACGACCGGCACCGCAATGGAACTGCGCTGCTTGCCGGGCGGCGGTTCAGCGGGCCGCTGCTGCGCATCTCGTTGTTCAGGCGGTTGCTCGGTCGCGGCAAATTGGGCCAGGCAATCCGGCGCCAATCCAACTGTGGCACATACGGCCAATGCTACCCGGCCACCCGTCCCGATCCACTTCGTCATCGATTTTCTCCCGTCTGCCCTCGTGCCACGGCGCAAGTCGTCGGGCAGGCATTCTTCCCGAACCTTTCGCTAGACGAGAGAGGCTGGTGAAAGCGGACAGCACCGTGCGGGATTGTCCGATTTTTTTGGCGCCGAAGGCAGCAGCTCCGTTTCCGAGTTCCGCGCAGCCCGTTCCGAAACGATTGCCAATCGAAGCCGATCAAGAATCTGCAGTCTGCTTTCAGATCGCGACCGGCGCCTGTTCGAGCCTCCGATTTCAGGCGCGTTGCATACCGGCCGCTAGTTTGCTCGACTTGGCCGTTGCACGAACCGCTCCGCGGATTGGTGCTAGCCTCGATGTAAAGCGGCCCGGCGAGCGCCGCACCTGATTGAACGTGGGCTGCCGCAGG
>NZ_JACIJH010000020.1 GCF_014199295.1 Sphingopyxis panaciterrulae | reverse complement strand
GCAAGGCCATCTTCAACAAACCAGCATCATATTATCCGAAAAGGGGGTCCCTCTTCGACGCCGATCGGGGGTCCCTTTTGAACGCCGTTTGACAGCGTCGGGTCGAAGAGGCCACGCAATATGCGGGTGATGCGCTCGATTTCGCGCTGCTTGCGCCGGATGAGGTGACCGACGCGCGCCATTACGACCTCGCGCGCGTAAACGTCGATGGTTGGGGGTGTCATTTGTAGCTCGCACCGCGGCGGTCCGCGCGAGTGCGCGCGGATGGGCAAGCGGTGTTCGCTGTGGTGCCGCTGGTGCGGCTATCAGCAACCGTCCGACACGCGGCCGGACCTAAATGATGCCTGGCAGGATTATCCCCGGAATGGCCGCCAGTCGTTCCATCCCGTGAGACGGATTATGTCAGAATCCGGGAGTCCCGGCAAGCGGGTCCGGCCCCGCGCCTATCGGCGCGCCGCCACCTCAAGCTCGGCGATCTTATCCGAACAGACTTGGTGGACCGCGCGACCAAGTTCCTCCACGCGCTCGCCGAGCCACGCGAGTTCCTCTTCGCTGATCCGATAGTGCTTTGAGTACCTTGCCTTCGTGTACGCTTCTTTCAGCTTCTGGAACATCGCTCGTTCGCGATGCGTCGCCTCGGGCCAGATGCCGTAAAGGCGACGGTCGAGTCCTTCAGCGAGCGAACGCAGGAAGGCGATATTGTGATTGTAAGGGGTATAGAAGGTCAGGGTGAGCAGCAGTCCTTGGTACATCCGCTCCACCGCTTGATGTAAATCGAAAGCCGCCTTCTTCCAATCGCCGTGCCGTCGTGCATCCTCGAACCCGCGAAAGAAGCTCGCCGCTCCCGAGCAGTTTTCCTCAAAATACTCCCGTGCGGCATCAAGCGCTTGTGGAGGCGTTTTGGGCTTCGGCGTGGCGAGTTCGCTATCGTCCGCTTCGTAAAGCGCGATCCCGTCCTTCACGACCTCCATGAAGAAAACGCGGCCATGCGAGAGTCCGTCATTCACCTCGTGCAGGCTGTGGATGATGAAGTTGACCGGCGTATGGAGGGTCTTTTCGATCGTGTAGGCGCGAATGAGACGTTCCTCGGCGGTCCCCCAATAGGCGGCGCGGTCGGTCATCTCTTTCTGGCTGACGATGACGAGGATGTCATAGTCGGATTTATATTGGTTCGCCGAGAGCGGCGCATCGACCCAGTCGCCCCGCGCGTGGCTGCCAAACAGGATGATCTTGAGAATACGCGCACCCTTGCGCGGGCCGGTCGCATTTTCGGTCGCGCCCCGAAACTCCTCGAAGATCGTCTCGACGACGCGTTCAAGTTCGCGCTGCTTGGCGGCAGGTAGGTGATCGACGTCTGTTCGCATGCTCATAGAATCTTCGAGAAACTGTAGTGGTTTGGCAAGGACAATCGGGTAGCCGGTAGATCGATCTGCCGACCACCGATTTTCGGAGAGGCAATTGGCAACACTCTAGAACCCGGGCGGGCTCAGCAAACTGACCTCTAAGAATGGGCGAGGAAAATACATGGGCAGACCACCGAAGCATGACCTCTCAACGTGGGATGTGGTCGACGATTGGCCCGATCCGCTTCCCGTCACAGAAGTGGAGATTGCCGTGTTCGAACGCTGGTTCGGCGACTTTTTCGACGAACTATTTGACCCGCCCGCTCCGCCTTCGATCGCTCCAGAAACAAGCGCGCACGTAGAAGTGATGGACGATGAGCCTCTATGGTCTTGGCCCGACCTGCCATGAATTCTCTAAGAGAGATGAAATGCCATTGGATGTGACATTCCATCAGATGAGCGGCGCCATAGGATCGCTAATTCTGCTGTGGTCCAGGATTGAACGGTCTGCTCGCGATGACGTCGTCCGTCTCTTGGGATTTCTCCCGGGCAAGGCACACGGCATCAAAGCCGTTATAGGAACTTGGGAAGGCGCGGTCGTCGAGACCCAGCCACCCGACACGCTGTGCTCCCTGCTAGCGGCTACTCTCAGATCGCAGCTTCAGGGGCAGTTGGATATCCGCAACGGGATTTGTCACGGCCTAATCGGAATTATGGGGTCGGTCGGCGACGTCCCTGCCGCGTTGAGCTGGGAGTTGAACGGCTTGAAGCACTCGATCTCCTGGGAAGAGTTACAATCGTCACTTGGCTGGCTTTCCAAGATTCCCTCTGCGTTCCCGATGATCTCGGACCCGGCGTTGGACCGCCTCGACTGCAGGGTGGTCGACACAATAGAGAACCGAGAATGGTGGCGGGCAGAGTGGGGGCTCCTCCTGCCGTAACTGCGCCCGCACGTGGAAATGCTCTCTGTCAGCGCAATCTCGGTTGAAGAGGTCAAAGTCCGAATGCCGCAAGGTTTTTAGATAATGCCGAGCCCGCTGCTTTGTGAGCTTCGGCCGCCGGCATTGCAGCCTGTGCGATGGCCGTCTGCACGGCGCCAGCGCGTTCATTAATCGCCGAAACCAGCTTCGCGCGATTATCGGTGACGATCGTCGCCGACTCCTTCGCGCGCGAAATGCCGACGTAGAAGCTTTTCTGGTCGACGAGATTGGTCGCCTTGCTGTCGGCGTGGATGATGACATGATCGGCGGTGCGTCCCTGCGCGACGAAGGCTGTATTGACATAGGCATGGGCGATATGCCGGTCCCGCCCCGCATCGAGGTCGAGGGTCTGCACTTTCCCGCGAGCGCCAAGCACCGTCGCCGTTCGCGCCTGCTCGTCGATCGCTATGACTTCGCCGCGCGCACCGTTGATCCGCCCGGCGTCACGATCGTTGCGGGTGAAGCGGATGCTGTCGCCAGTCCTGAGGTCCATATTCTGAAGCGCGAACACCTGCACCGTGCCGGCGCCCCATTGGCGAAGCCGCCAATCGACCTCGCGTCCATCCTCGGTCCTCAGCGCAATGGCGGCTTTCGCCGGATCGACCGCTTCGACACGATAGGCTTCGCCCCGAGCGACTCCCTTGTCGGCATAGTCGCGCGTGAAGCGCACGACATCGCCCCGGTCATAGCTTAGCGGATCGCGCGCCTCGGCGCGGGTGAGCCCCTTGTTGACGAGACTGTCCACGGCGACGGCGGGACCGGAAAGCGCGCCCGACTTCACCAGCGCCGCGCGTATATCCGCCGTCAGCGCATCGCGCCCTTCGCGCGACGGTTCGATCACAAGCGTTCGCGACCGCGCCGCCTTGTCGAGCCCGGCATAGCTGGAGGCGATCGCGGCGAAACGGCCCGCGCGATCGGCATGTTCGACGACCTGGCCGCCGCCGCGATCGAGCGCGGCGAGCGCCTTCCTCGCATCGCCTTCGATGGAGGCCAGCACCGCCTCCTTGGTTGCTGTGTTGCTCTGCCGAACAATCTCGCCCAGCGTGGCGGTTTCCATGCCGGCGTTCTGAAGCTGCGCGAATGCCGCACCAGCTTCGACCGAGCCGAGCTGCTTCACGTCGCCAACAAGAATGATCCGCGCATCCTGCTGCTCGGCAAGGTCGAACAGCCGGGCGGTATCGCGCGCCGACAAAAGCGAAGCTTCGTCGACGATCCAAGCGATCGGCTGGCCGGGGGCCGAACCTTCCGGCATGAGCAAATGCCTCGCGACAGTATCGCCGCGCGTGCCGAGCGCCTCGCCGAGTGTCATTGCCGCCGATGCCGTCGGCGCCAGCGCGACCACGGACACGCCGCGCGCCTCGGCCTCGCGCGCGAAGGTCGCAAGCACCGTCGTGGTCTTGGCGGTGCCAGCATAGCCCTGCACCGCAGTGATCCGATTGCGGGTGGTAAGGAGCTCTGCGGTCGCGACCCTCTGGTCAGCGTTCCAACCACAGCCAGACCGCTCCGCCTGCGCCGCCGCTGCCGCAACCGCCTTGGCGGCGGCAAGCGGCGAGGCGATCGGCGCTAGCGCACCGCGCCCGTGCGCTTCGATCCGAAGCAGTGTCTTCTCGGCCGCGATATTCTGGCAGGTCGTGAATCCTGTAAACGCGGCACCGCGCCGATCGATGAAGGTGCGGTCGATCAGCTCCCCCTCATTTGTCACCCGGCCGATCGCCTCGCCGATCTCGGCATAGCCGATTTTCCCAAGGCCAACCCGACCCGCTTCCTCATGAAGCGCCGCGACCGAGAACACCGACTGCCGCTCGCCAAGTTTGTCGGCGGCATGGGCGACGGCGCGATCGGCGATTGATGGATCGGGAAGGTGAATAGCGCCCTCCGCCCTGGCCTCGGCCTCGCGCACCAGCGATAGCCGCGCATCGGCATCGAACCCTGCCCGATCGGCCGTCGCACGCCAGTCCGCGACCAACGAAACCTGATCGGCCGCGACCTTCGCCTGCCGCGTGTCGAGCGTGGCCACCTGCTTTTCCGCGGCGCTGGCCTCCTTGCGCGTCGTTCCGCGCTCGCCGAGCGCCGCTTCGATCTCAGCACTGCGCGTGCTGAATGCCGCCATCACGTCTGCCGAGACGCCTTTGATCTCGAACATCGACTCCTTGCCCGATGCAATCTCATAGCCGAGTTCGCGGACCTTCAACGCCAGCTCTTGCCGGTAGATGGCGCCGATCTGCTTCTGAAGTTGATAGATCGCGCGCGGTTCCAGGCTGCGCCAGCTTCCATCGTCCCGCCGCGTCGCGTTCAAGATGACATTATGAGTATGGAGTTGCGGGTCCTGTGCCCGGCTCGTCCCATGCTGAAAGCTCGCGACGACGAGATTGCCGGTGGCCTCGCGCATCACGCTTCCGCCATTCCGGACGCGGGTCGCGGCCATATGCGCCTCGACATGCGCGAGCGCGGTCTTCACCGCCTGCCCATGTGCTTCGATCAACCGCCGGTCGCCCGCGACCTCGGCCATGATCGACACCGACTTGGGCGCACTCAACGTCACATCCCAGCCGGGCCGATGTTCGAGCTGGCCGTCCCGAACCGTGCCGAGTTGCTGGCCCGCGACCTTGCCGTCGAGCAATTCCCGAAATCGGTCACGATTGACATCGCCCGACAGCCCAAGCTCCTCGGCGCCCTTGCCTTGCCATTCGGATGGCGACAGCCCGCCCTCGGCGTAATAATCGTCAGCCTCATAATAGCTGCTCGCCTGCGCCGAGCTGGTCAGCGCCGATACCGACGCGACCATCAGATCGGCCCACCATCGTCAGCCGGCGGTGGCGCTGGTGGCTTTTTCCTTGGTTTCGGCTTTTCGACCGCCTGCTTCTCGGCCGGGGGCGGGACAGCGCTGTCGGCCTCTTCTTTGGGCGCCGCCTCCAACGGCCGGTGCCAGAGGGTCGCCTCCGGATTCGCCGCGACGAAAGCCGGCTGGCGCGGCTCGCCCCGCTTCTCGATATGATCGGCGGTGAGCGCGATGCGCGCGACGGGCAGTCCATCGGGGAACAGCAAATAGCCCTCATAGCGGGCGAGGCGGAGTTCGCTTTCGAACACGGCGGGACGGGTCTTGCGCTGGCGGCCGAGCGTCATCCGCGGCTTGTCGTCGCCATCGCCGAGCGCGCCGGTCATGGTCTGGACCTCGACCTCGCAGGTACCGATCGTGTCGCTCGCCCAGTGCCGGGACTCGGCGTCGCCCATCTGGAGGAAGAGCTTGGTGTTGCAGCAGCCGAGCATGGATTCGGCGAGGTCGTCGCCGTAGCGATGCCGCATCTGCCCGACGCCCTGAAAGGTCAGCACGACCGCCGCCCCGAACTTGCGGCCCTCGGGCAGCAGACGCGTCAGATTGTCGACACGCGGCAGGTCGGCAAGCTCGTCGAGCAGGAACCAGACGCGCCGGTCGGATGACGGAGCAAGGCCGAGCATGGCGCTTGCAGCGCATTCGAGCCAGCAGGCGAGCAGCGGCTTCAGCGCCGCAAATTGTTCTTCCTTTCGCGGCACGAAGATCCACGGCTTGGCGCCCTTCGTCTCGTCGAGGCCGGAGATGAAGTACCGGAACGAAAAGACCTTCTCGCCTTCCTCTGGCATCCGAAGGAACTGGATCAGGTTCGCGGCCTTCGCGAGCATGAAGAGCACGCTGCCGGTGGCGCGGTCGGCGTCGTCCGAGAAGGTGCGCGCCGACGACGTGTCCTTAAGCCAGGTTTTGAGCTTGTCCTTGTCCATCTTCTGCAGCGCTTCAAGGAGATCGGGGAGCGTGCACTTCTTCTCCTTCCACAGTTCCCGGATCATGTTGGCGACGAGGATGCGGCTGGTCTCCAGCCAGACATCCTTGTCCTTATCACTGGTCTCCGTGACGAGTTGCTGCGCGATGCGATCGGCATCGGCAGGATGCGCGATCTCGGCGAAGGGCGACCAATAGACGCAGCGGGCGTCGAACGGATTGAGGATGATGTCGCCGCACTCGGGTCGGTAATAATGGGCGACGAACTCGCCGCTGGTGTCATAGACCAGCGCGGCTTCGCCGCGCGCGGCGATCCCGTCAAGCATCTGACGCAGCACCGTCGTCTTGCCGCTGCCGGTCGTGCCGACCATCGCCATGTGCCGGGTTTCGAGGCGGCGGGGAAAGGGGACCGGGCCGATCGCTAGCGGTTGCGCGCCGGCCTCGGCTCGCGCCAGCTTCACAAGCTCCTTCTCGCTCGTCACCTTGGTGCCGTCGATGACGCGATCGCGGAGCGCGCGTTCGCGTCGGCGCGCGGCGATATCGCGGAGCAGGAACAGGCCTGACAGCCACCCGGCAAACCCCAGCATGGCGCCGCGCATCACAAACGACTTGGCGATGCTCGCCCGGTGGACAAAATAGGGATCGGTCGCGACCGTGCGAGCGGGGTTCAGATAGTCTCTCCCCTCGTAACGGATGACGATCCCTGGATCGCCGCCGTCGCCTGCAAACCATGACAGCATCTTCGCGTGATAATGGGTGCCGGTGTCCCGAAGGATGCTCGGGTCGAGCATCAGATAGGGCGCCGCCAAACCGCCGAGCGCGATCGACGAGACCATGATCGCGAGCTGTCGTTTGAACCGCCGGGTCTGGCTGTAGCGAAGGTGACGCCGCAGCGTCTCGGCATGGAGCCGGAGATCATGGGGCTCGCTCATGGCCTTTCCCCCGCGGCCGCCCGTTGCCGGTCATAGGCCCGATTGGTCTCGGCAGTGATGACCTCGTCGGTCTTGTCGCCGCCCATCGCGCCGCTGCGCGCATAGCAGTAAGCGGCGCAGGCTGTGTGCAGGGTACGGTCGAGCAAGCGTTCGACATCGGCGAGACGCGCACTGATCGACGCCACCTCTGCGACGAGTTCGCGATCGTCTGAGCTGCTGACGGTGGGATTGGCCTGGCCGTCGATCCCTGTCTTCACACAGCGGCGGAGCATCGCGTAAACCGTCTTGCCCTGCCGGTCGGCCAGCACCCGAAGTGCCGTGTCGAGCGCCGCGGGCAGGCGGATGGAATGTTGGACGGTCTTCATCGCGCCGCCTCCCTGAGGGTGCGGATCGCACCCTCGACTTTTGGCGGAATTGCGACGCTTCGGCGAAGCGCCGACGGGGCGCACTCTGATCGCACCCTCGAAAAGTGGCGGAAAAGCTGGATGCACCCGTGCGTGAGGTGTGTATCCAAATTACGGGTCCGATGCGTAGCATCGCGGCCCCGCAACCTTGCCTCAAAGGCGATCGATTCAGACATGATCCGGACCCTCCGTGACGGGGCGTTTTGCTCCCTTGCGAGCGGCCCAATCGGCGATCATTGCCTTCGCTTCGCGATCGGCTGTTTGGCGGTCGTAAGGATTTTTGGCCGGTGGAGATTCGCGGCGACCATTGTCCGCAAGCCAGGCGAGAATAGCGCGCTCGATGGCGGCCCGTATATGATTGCGAAGGTCGTTCGCCTCGAAGGGGTCGAGGGCAATCGTGACGCCGCGGCTGAAGATTTCACCGCCCAAGGGAAGTGCAAAGTCGCCAGCCAGTTGAAGCGGACCATCGATGTGGCAGTGGCTCACGTCGCCATCGTAGACTGCCAGCGGTGGCCGCTCGGCGTCGCGCCAGAAATTGACCGCAGCGCGGTAGGTGTCGCCATCCTCGCCGTGGGCGAGCAACTTTTCGATGATCGGCCACATGTGGATGGCGGTCTGGACATCGGCGTCGACGTGCATGTTGGGATTTCGCCCCCAAGAAAAAAATCGAGCGAGAGCGTTGCGAAGAACGGACATGTCTTGTCCTCCTGGATCGAGATGTGATCGGAATGGCGGGCGGCAATTCGCCGCGTCGAAATCAAGTCTCGGGGCGAGCCTCGGTGAGTCGCGCGATGGATGCGGTCGTGATCAGCGTTCGCGTGCCGATCTTCAGCGCATCGACCTGGCCGGTCTTGATGAGTTTGTAGATTGTGCTCCGGCCCACGCCGAGCGCCTTGGCCGTGCGGTTAATCGAGTATGCGAGTTCATCCATTGTCGCCTCCGTTGGAGTGCCGCGATGCGGCGGGCGACAGGATCATTTGCAGCCAATCGCCGACAGTTCCAACGGCATGCGGATGTGCCGGGAATCCGCCGTTCGCGACTGTTTCCCGGTAATTGCCGTCGAACAGCACGCGCGGAAATGCGTCGTTCCTCGGTAATTCAGCGTGGAATTAAGACGAACGATTTTTCGCGATCGTCTCCAAAATTTGATTTGCATACGGTGCAAGCTGCGTCTGGCTGGGGACCTTCAGGCGCCTGCCGCGATACCATTCTTCCATCAGCTCGATGACTTCCCTCTGATTGCCACGCTTCTTCGAGATATCGAGCGCGCGCACCTGAGGATGCTCAATCAGCGCGATGATTGCATTGGTATGATCGTACTGCTTCGGCGCTCCCTTGCGACTCGGTTGAGCTTTGGCGTCCGCAATGAGCTTATCGATGTCTGCTTCGAGGAAAAGCTCGCGGCCGAACCAGAAGCCGACCGGGCCGACGAGCGCGCTGCGAATCGCTCCTTCTCGCGCCACATGGGCAGCCCGAAGTTTGCCGAAGAAATAGCGGTGATCGACATACCGCCGCACCCCGCTCTTCGTCCGGTAGAACGCGCGCAGAGTCGACTCGCGTTGGAGCAAAGCAAACAATCGTTCCAAGTTCCGGGCTGCGGGCTCGTCAGGGTTGGCATAAGCGGCATCCTGCGGAGCGGACGCCTTGATCCCCCCGTATTGAAAGGCGCGCCACGACGCGACCACGGCCATTGTCAGGATGAAGCAAGCTAGCCCTACGATCAGCAAGGTATCAGCGCCGGGCGCTTCGTTGATAGTCCACACGATCCCCAAGATTAGCATCAGAGTCGCAGAGACGGCGGTCGCGACTAGCGCCAACCAAAGCGCCAAATAGCGGTTTTGGACAAGACGGGAGGAATCCGCCGCGATGCGGTCGAGTTCGGCGAGGCCAGCCTGTTCGTCATTGTCCACGAAGCGAGCCGCGACGATGCGTAGCGGAAATACTTCCTTCCGGTCCTCCACCACCTTCTCCTAGCGAGGGATGGGGGACATTGCCCTGAATGCGTCACCGATACAATTACTTGCGCAACCGTCGGTACCTTCCAGCGACTGCGAGCGACCAGCGCCTTAATTGGTGGTAGCCCCGTGGTAGCCCCGTGGTAGCCCAAAGGAAAATATGATCTAAGGCACAAAATTTGGTGCCGCACAAATCATTGAAAATGTTTGTAAAACTGGAGCGGGCGAAGGGATTCGAACCCTCGACCCCAACCTTGGCAAGGTTGTGCTCTACCCCTGAGCTACGCCCGCTCTGGCGGCTGGCGACCGGTGGGTGCCAGCGGGTGAGGCGCGCGATTAGCACCGGCTTCGGGAGTCGGCAAGCCCCCATGATGCTTTTTGCGCAGGCGCGCGCCTCGGGGTTGGCATCGGCCGTCCAAATCCCACATAAGCGGTTTCCCCCGTTGCGATCGAGGAGACATGCCGTGGCCACATTGGGCCTGAACCCGCAAGAAAAGGAAGCCGTCGAGGCGTTCCGGCGCGACGTCGTCGAGCCGTCGATGACCAGCCTCGTCATCCTGGATTTCTGGGCCGAATGGTGCGGGCCGTGCAAGCAGTTCGCCCCCGTGCTCGAAAAGATCGCCGCCGACTATGCCGACAAGGGCGTCGTGCTGGCGAAGGTCGACGTCGATGCGAATCGCTTCATCGCGAGCCAGTTCCAGGTCCAGTCGATCCCGACCGTCTATGCGATCTTTCAGGGCCAGCCGGTCGCGAACCTGACCAATGCGCGCACCGAAAGCCAGCTCAAGGCGATCCTCGACCAGTTGCTCGCGCAGCTTCCGATCGAAAGCGAGGCGAGCGCCCGCGCGGTCGAGATCGCGCCGCTGATCGAGATGGGCGAGGGCGTGCTGGCCGAGGGCGACGGGCCGCGTGCCGCGAGCCTCTTCACCCAGATCCTCGACATGGCGCCCGACAATGCGGCGGCGCACGGCGGGCTGGTCCGCGCGCTGCTGCTGGCGGGCGACCATGACGCGGCGCAGGCGGCGCTCGACGCGGTGCCGGCCGAGATCGCGGGCGACCCGGCGATCGCGCAGGCGAAGAGCGCGCTCGCGCTCGCCGCCGATGCCCCCGACGCGGGCGAGCTTGCGGCGCTGGAGGCCGCAGTCGCGGCCAAGCCCGACGACATGCAGGTGCGCTTCGACCTTGCGGTGGCCGAGATCGGCGCCGGCCGGCGCGACGCCGCCGCCGACAATCTGCTTCATATCATCGCCGCCGACCGCGAATGGAACGAAGGCGCGGCGCGCGCCAAGCTGCTCGAACTGTTCGAGGCGACCGGACTCGAAGACCCGTGGGTCGCGGCGCAGCGCCGCCGCCTGTCGCTGATCCTGTTCGGCTAATGACCGAGGCGGCGCCCCTGACCATCCAGCGGATCGCGATCTTTCCGCTGCCCGGCGCGGTGCTGTTTCCGGGGCTGCACCTGCCGCTCCACATCTTCGAGCCGCGCTATCGGGCGATGGTGCAGGAGGTGCTGGCACGCGACCGGCAGATCGGGATGATCCAGCCGCGCCAGATCGCGGGCGAGGAGGATCGCGAGCCGCCGGCGCTCTATGACATCGGCTGCGTCGGGCGGATTATCGATGTCGAGGCGCTCGACGACGGGCGCTTCAACCTGGTGCTCGAAGGCGTCGCCCGCTTTCGCGTCCGCCGCGAACTCGACGTCACCACCCCCTTTCGCCAGGTCGAGGCCGAAATCGAGAGCGAGGCCGAGGAGGAAGCCGTGCTGGCAGGTATCGAGCGCGCGAGCCTCGAACGCGAAGCAAAGCGATTCGCGGCGCGGCAGGGCTATGTCGTCGATTGGGATTCGGTCGCGCAGCTCGACGACGAGACGCTGGTCAACGGCATCGCGCAGGTCGCGCCCTTCGACGCAGCAGCCAAGCAGGCGCTGCTCGAAGCAACGCCGCTCGACATACGGGCCGAGCTGGTCGTGCAGATGATGCAGTTCTTCGGGCGCTTCGATGGCGAGGACGGGCGCGCGACGCTGCAATGACATTGCCTGAACAAGGCCATAGCCTGCGAGCCTGTCGAAGGGCGCTTCACAACGATAGGCGCCCTGCGACGGGCTCGCAGGCTATGATTCTGGACGAAATCCGGGCTTCGCCGCAACGCGCCGCGCGATATCGGCGAGCGCGCGGCGGACGATGTGGCGCTCGCTTTCGCTGAGGCGTCTCGTCTCGGTTTCGACATCGATCAGCCGGCGGCGGATCAGCGCCGCCTCGGCCGCCACCCGCGACTCGACCCGCGCCGCGCGCGGCTGGCGTGCGAGCGCGGCGCGGCGGCGCGCCGTCCAGTCATCGAGAAGCCGGTCGGCGCAGCGCCGCGCGAGCCGCTCCGACGCGTGGGACTCGGCGGCGTCCTGCGCGCCGGGCTCGGCAAGCCATGCCGCGGCGCCGGTGGCCGCGAGCGCGTCGAGCGACAGGGCCGCGCCGCCGCGTTGTCGCTGGCGCAGCGCCTGCAATTCGGCGCGAATCTGCCAGCTCACATAGGTGGTGAAACGCGCGCGGCGCGGATCATAGCGTTCGGCGGCGCGGTGTATCGCGATCGCACAGGCCTGCGCGGCATCCTCGGCGGCGTCGGTCAGGCCATAACGCCGGGTGAAATAGCGGACGCGCGGCGCCAGCAGCGCGGCGAGCCTCGCGAAGGCGCGGTCGGCGCGGATACGGGCACGCGGCCCCGCGTCGCAATCGCGCGCGGCGCGCGCCTGGATATAGTCGGTCACCGCGCGTTCGAGCGCGTCGCTGTCTTCGGACATGGTCCCATCCCCTCCTCGCGCGGCGATTGGCGCCGCGGGTCCGGGATAGGCGGATATGGTTAGCGGGAACGGGATGCGGGGCTAGGTGGAAATACTGTTCCGTCGCCCCTGCGAAGGCAGGGGCCGCTATCGATGTTGCGCGAGACCTCCTGCGGCCCCTGCCTTCGCAGGGGCGACGCTCAAATCTCCGCGCCCGCAAGCAGACGGGGCAGGTCGCCCGCTTCGCCGCGCGCCTCGTCCATGAAGAAGCGTTTGAGCGCCGGGAGGCGCTGCACGGCGCCGAGCCCGGCGCGGCGGACCGCGGCGGCGGGGCGGCCGGGAATGCCGAACAGACGGGTCAGGCCGTCGGTGGCGAGGCTGACCATCAGATTGTCGAGCCCGCGCCAGCGCTGATAGCGCGCGAGCAGCGCCGCGTCGCCGAGGTCGAGGCCCAGCCGCGCGCCCTCGACCAGCACTTCGGCGAGCGCCGCGACGTCGCGCAGCCCGAGGTTGAGCCCCTGCCCCGCGATCGGGTGGATGCCGTGCGCGGCGTCGCCGACCAGCACGATCCGCTCGCCGACGATCCGCGCGCTGTGGTGAAAGCTGAGCGGATAGGTCATGCGCGGCGCGACCAGCTCCATCGCGCCGAGGAGGCCCCCGGCGCGCTTTTCGAGTTCGGCGGTGAAGCCGCGATCGCCCAATTTGGCGAAGGCCGGACCGTCCTTCTCTGCGACCGTCCACACGAAGGCCGAGCGGTGCCGCCCCGCTTCGTCGTCGACGAGCGGCAGCAGCGCGAAGGGGCCGGAAGGAAAGAAAATCTCGTGCGCCACCCGGTCGTGCGGCTTTTCATGCGCAACCGCGCCGATCATCGCATGATGGCGATAGGACCAGTTCGCGATGCTGAAGCCCGCGGCGTCGCGCGTCGGCGAGCGGCGTCCCTCGGCGACGATCAACAGCGGCGCGGCGAGCACCGTGCCGTCGTCCAGCGTCAGCGCCGCGCCATGCGCATCGGTCGTGCGCGCGGCGACCTTCGCGGGCATGTGCAGCCGCACCAGCGGCGCATCGGCGAGCGCGGCGGCGAGCGCGAGGCGGAGCTGGCGGTTCTCGACCATCGTGCCGAGCGCGGGATCGTCGTCGCGGGTGACGAAATCGAGTTCGCCGCCCCCCCCATTTTCCTTTGGCCCGCCGTCGCTGACCCGGATCGCGCGGATCGGGCAGCCTTTGCCCGACAGGCGGCCGGCGATTCCCAGCACCTCGAACATCTGCCACGTCGCGCTCGCGATCGCCGAGGCGCGGCCGTCGAAGCCCGGCGCGATCGTCGCGACCGGATCGGCGGGGTCGACGATCTGGCTGGTCAGCCCGTGATGGGCGAGGGCGAGCGCCAGCGCCTGGCCGACCAGACCGCCGCCCGAGATCAGGACATCGCTGCGCAAGGTTTCGCTCATGGGCCCTGCCCTACTCCGCCGCACCGGTCTTGGGAAGCGGCGAACGGTCCGTCGGGCGCCGCTTGACGGCGAGTCCGGCGCATGTGCATATCGGCCGGGTCAACAAAGTTGGGGACCGATTTTCGCATGGCAAGCCGCAGGGCCGCGACGGCAAAGGCCGACTGGCGCACCCTTTTCCGCCAAAGCATCGCGCGATCGCTGGTGATCGCCGCGGCGGTCGCGCTCGGCCTGTTCACCCTGTTCCTGACCCTCGCCTTTCTGACCCACGATGGCACCGACGCGGCGATCCACACCGCCGCCGGGGGCAATCCGGCGAACTGGATGGGCAGCGCCGGCGCCTGGTTCGCCGACCTTGGCCTGTTCGTCGGCGGCGTGCCGGTCGTGCTGCTGCTGCCGCTGTTCGGGGTCATGGCGTGGCGGCTGTGGGCGGCGACGCCGCAGCCCTATTGGAAGCGGCAATTGATCGCGGTCTGCGTCGCGATCACGCTCATCGGCCTCGGCGCGCAGCTCTGGGCGCCCGACAGCGATGCGCCGTTGCCGGCCGGCTGGGGCGGCATCGTGCCGCTGATTCTGGGCAATGCCGTGGCGCCGCTATTCGACCGCGCGGGCGAGCCCGCCGCGGCGCTGCTGCGCATCGGGGCGATCCTGATCCTGATCGGGTCGGGCCTGTGGCTCGCTTGGCGGGCGCTGCGGCTCGAGCCCGGCTGGCACAAGCGGTTCCGGCTGCCCGCCGCCGAGGGAAGCCGCGTGCTGGCGCCGGCCGCCGCGGCCCCGGCCGGCGCGAAGGCGCCGACGCTGATCGACCGCGTCGTCCGCCCGCGCCCGCGCGCCGAGCCGAGCGACCGCGCGCCGCCCGAGATCGCCGAGCCGGTCCAGCGCTCGCTGCCGTCGAAGCCGAAGCCCAAGCCGCAGACCGAATTGTTCGCCCATTATCAGCTTCCCTCGCTCGACCTGCTCGCGGCGCCCCCCGAGCGACCGGCGGGGCAGATCGACAAGGCGGGGCTGGAACGCAACGCGCGGCTGCTCGAATCGGTGCTCGAGGATTTTCAGGTCAAGGGCGTCATCACCGCCGTGCGCCCCGGCCCGGTCGTCACCATGTACGAGCTGGAGCCGGCGCCGGGGACGAAGGCGAGCCGCGTCTCCAACCTCGCCGACGACATCGCGCGCAACATGTCGGCGCTGTCGGCTCGTATCGCGCCGATCCCGGGACGCACCGTCATCGGCATCGAGCTGCCCAATGCGCAGCGCGAGCCGGTCGTGCTGCACGAGATGATCGGCAGCGCGCTGTTCCAGGAACAGACCGGAGCGCTGCCGATCATCCTGGGCAAGAACATCAGCGGCGACCCGGTCATCGCCGACCTGGCGCCGATGCCGCACCTGCTGATCGCGGGCACCACCGGATCGGGCAAGTCGGTGGGGCTGAACGCGATGATCCTGTCGCTGCTCTATCGGCTCGGGCCCGATCAGGTGAAGCTGATCATGATCGACCCCAAGATGCTGGAGCTCAGCGTCTATGACGGCATCCCGCACCTGCTCGCACCGGTGGTCACCGAGCCCAAGAAAGCGATCCGCGCGCTGAAATGGGCGGTCGAGCAGATGGAGGACCGTTATCGGATGATGTCGTCGCTGTCGGTGCGCAACCTCGCGGGCTACAACGACAAGGTCCGCGGCGCGCTCGCCAAGGGCAAGTCGCTCGGGCGCCGCGTCCAGACCGGCTACGATCCCGACACCGGCCAGCCGGTCTATGAGGAGGAGACGCTCGACTATCAGCCGCTGCCGCAGATCGTCGTCGTCGTCGACGAGCTGGCCGACCTGATGATGACCGCGGGCAAGGAGGTCGAGTTCCTGATCCAGCGCCTCGCGCAGAAGGCGCGCGCCGCGGGCATCCACCTGATCCTCGCGACCCAGCGGCCGTCGGTCGACGTCATCACCGGCGTCATCAAGGCGAACCTGCCGACGCGGATCAGCTTTCACGTCACCTCGAAGATCGACAGCCGCACCATCCTGGGCGAAGGCGGCGCCGAGCAATTGCTGGGCAAGGGCGACATGCTGTACGTCCCCGGCGGCAAGCAGATCACCCGCATCCACGGCCCCTTCGTTTCCGACGACGAGGTGCGCGCGGTCGCCGACCATTGGCGCGGCCAGGGCGCGCCCGACTATATCGAAAGCGTCACCGAGGAACCCGAGGACGGCGGCTTCGCGATGGAGGGCGCCCCGGCGGGCGGCGACAGCGCCGAGGATCGCATGTATGCGAAGGCGTGCCAGATCGTCGCCGAAAGCCAGAAGGCCTCGACGAGCTGGCTGCAACGGCAATTGCGCATCGGATATAACAGCGCCGCCCGCCTGATCGAGCGGATGGAGGAGGAGGGGCTGGTGAGCCCGCCCAATCATGTCGGCCGCCGCGACGTGCTGACCGACCAATATGGCCAGCCGCGCTAGGGATGATCGCCATTCCGCCCATGCCGGCCTGCGAATGACGATCATCCCTGTCTGTGCAGATGGGAACCAATTCCGGCGATCAGGACTTGAACGGCATCTAACCGCCGGGTTCAGCGCCTATTCAACGCCCGAATGCGATGGCCCCACCATCATGACCAGGAACGAGAGCAAAATGACCCTGACGATTCCCCGCCGCGCGCTGACCCGCGCCGCCGCCTGGATGCTGGCGCCGGTTGCGGCAGCGAGCCTCGCCGTGGGCGTGCCCGCGGCCGCGCAGACCTCGAACACGCTCGCCGCGGTGCAGGAGCATCTGAAGTCGACCGCCTCGATGGTCGCCGATTTCGTCCAGACCGACCGCAACGGCCAGCGGCTGAAGGGCACGCTGACGCTGAAGCGCCCCGGCAAGATCCGCTTTCAGTATCAGAAGGGCGTGCCGCTGCTGATCGTCGGCGACGGCAGCCGGCTGACGATGATCGATTATGAGGTCAATCAGGTGCAGAGCTGGCCGGTCAAGAATTCGCCGCTTGGCGCCTTGCTCGACCCCGACCGCGACATTTCGCGCTATGCGAAGCTGATCCCGACCGACAGCAGGGATGTGCTGAGCGTCGAGGTCAAGGACCCCAAGCGTCCCGAATATGGCACGATCACGATGGTCTTCGTCCGCGATGCGGCGTCGCCGGCGGGGCTGCGCCTGCGCGGCTGGGTGGCGCTCGATTCGCAGAACAACCGCACCCGCATCGACCTGTCGAACCAGAAGTTCAACGTGCCGGTCGCCGATTCGACCTTCCGCTGGACCGACCCGCGGCCCAAACGCCGGGGGCGCTGACCGGAGGGTTCCTTCGCCTGGTCGGCGGCCCGGGCCCGCTGTTCGACGAGCGGCCTTCTATCGCCGACGAACGACAATCGCACGGCCGGATGGCCCCTCCCGTTCAGCTTGGCGACAGGGAAATGCCGCTATTCCGGCACTCGAAGGCGCCGACACGGCCTCCGGATTTGGGTTTCCCCCTGTTGCCCCTCCCGGATTGCCAGGCACCTTCTTTCAAGAGCGTGACGAACGCTGACCTTGAGCCCCCGTTCCACCGCCCCTGGAACGGGGGTTTATGTTTTCTCGGGCCGGGAACCTTTCCGATTCCGTCGGAGCTGCCGGCATTGCGCCGCGCGCCACGCGCCGATAGAGCCTTGCGCCATGACAAGCATCGCTTCCTGGAACATCAACAGCGTCCGCGCCCGCATCGGCATCGTCGAGAAATTCCTGCGCGAGGAAGCGCCCGACGTCCTGTGCCTTCAGGAAACCAAGGTCGAATGCGGCCTGTTTCCCAAGACCATGTTCGAGGCGCTCGGCTATCAGCACATCGTCACCAACGGCCAGCGCATGCACCATGGCGTCGCCATCGTCAGCCGGCTGCCGCTGAGCGACGTACGCCGCTATGACTGGCAGGCGAACGGCGAGGCGCGGCATATCGGCGTGACGCTGCCGTCCGGGGTGCGGCTCGACAATGTCTATGTCCCCGCGGGCGGCGACATTCCCGACCGGACGCTCAACCCCAAATTCGGGCAGAAGCTCGATTTCCTTGGCCGCATGACCGACTGGGCGGGCGTGCTCGACCAGCCGACGGTGCTGACCGGCGATTTCAACATCGCGCCGCTGGAAAGCGACGTGTGGAACCACAAGGCGCTGCTCGACGTTGTCAGCCACACGCCGCTGGAGGTCGAGACGCTGGCGAAGCTGCAGGCGGCGTCGGACTGGGTCGATCTCGGCCGCCATTTCATCGCCGCGCCCGAGCCGCTCTATACCTGGTGGAGCTATCGCGCGAAGGACTGGCTGGCGTCGAACCGCGGCCGCCGGCTCGACCATATGTGGGCGACCCCCGATCTTCGCGCACGCGCCGGCGCGCACCGCGTCGTCCAGCCGGCGCGCGGCTGGGAACGGCCGTCGGATCATATCCCGCTGGTCACGGAGTTCGCTTTTTGAGCGACGGCGCGAGCGACCGGGGCGCCCGCCGCGCGGCGCGCGCGATCGACGCGCTGCGCCGCGGGTGGCCGGTGCGCGTGACCGGCCCGGACGGCGCGCTCGACCTGATCGCGATCGAGAGCGCGGGCGACGCGGCGCTGTCCGCCTTCGCGCCCGGTGCCGCCGACGTGCTGCTGTCGGGCGAGCGCGCCGTGACACTGAAGCTCACGAACCAGCGCCCCGCCGCAACGCCGGGCCCGGTACGGCTGGCGGCCGCGGCCGACCGGATCGCCGCGGCGCTGGCGATCGCCGACCCGGCGCTCGACCTTGCCAATCCGCTGAAAGGTCCGTTCCGCACCGTTCCGACCGGCGGCGACGCAGCGGCCGCGGCGGCGATGACGATGGCGCGCCACGCCGGCCTGCTCCCCGCCTTCTTCGTACGCGCCGTGGCGGGTGCGGCCGAGACCGAGTGCGAGGCCGACGACGTCGCGCGGCTGCTCGACCCGGCGCGGCTCGCGATCGCGGCGCGGGCGCGGCTGCCCGTCGCGGCGAGCGAAACGGCCGAGATCGTCGCTTTCCGCTCGCCGGAGGAGGCGTCGGACCATATCGCGCTCGTCATCGGCAAGCGCGACGGCAGCCCGCCGGTGGTGCGGCTGCACAGCGAATGCCTGACCGGCGACGTGCTCGGCAGCCTCAAATGCGATTGCGGGCCGCAGCTTCACGCCGCGCTCCACGCGATGGCCGACGCGCCATGGGGCGTGCTGCTCTATCTGCGGCAGGAGGGGCGCGGGATCGGCCTCGTCAACAAGCTGCGCGCCTATGCGCTGCAGGATCAGGGCTATGACACGGTCGACGCCAACCTGCGGCTGGGCTTTCCGGTCGAGGCACGCGACTTCGCGATCGCGGCGCGGATGCTCGCCCTGCTCGGTGTGTCGCGCATCCGGTTGATGACCAACAATCCCGAAAAGGTCGCGCGGCTGGAGAAGGAGGGCGTCGAGGTCGTCGAGCGCATCCCGCTCGCGCTGCCGACGAACAAGTATAACGCGCAATATCTCGCGACGAAGCGCGACCGGACCGGGCATCAACTCTGACCCGCTGCGGGCCGTTACCCGGCTTGCGCGAAAACAGGAAAGCTTCTTGTCCCCGTTCGTGCTGGGCTTGTCGAAGCACCGCTCTTCTTTTGGACGTCGAAAAGAAGGAACGGCCCTTCGACAAGCTCAGGGCGAACGGGGTTTGGGAAAGACTCGTGTTTTCGTGCGAACCTATCAGTGCACGAACCGCGCCACCACGTCGCGATAGCTGCGGCTGACCTTCACCTGCGCGCCCGAGCCGAGGACGAGGAAGCATTCGCCGTTGGTGTGCGGCTTGACCTGCTTGACCTGATTGAGGTTGACGATGGTCGAACGGTGGACGCGCTGGAAGTTGCGCGGGTCGAGCCGCTTTTCCAGATCCTTCATCGTCTCGCGCAGGATCAGGCTGTTGTCGGCGGTATAGATGCACATATAGTCGCCGGCGGCGTCGATGCGTTCGATGCTGTCGACGTCGACGCGGAAGATCTGGCCGCGATCCTTGATGTTGATCATCTTCTCATAGCGGTCGGCGGCATGCGCGTCGGGGGCGGCTTCGCCCTCGAACTCCTCGGCCGCTTCGGGCGCCACCTCGGCCAGCACGCTCTTGAGCCGTTCGACCTCGGCCACGCCGCGTTTCTCGGCAAGGCGCTGGCGCACCCGGTCGAGCGCGTCGGCGAGCCGCTCGGGCTCGACCGGCTTGACCAGATAGTCGACCGCCTGCGCCTCGAAGGCGCGGATCGCATGATCCGAATAGGCGGTGACGAAGACGACGAGCGGCGGCTCGACCTCCATCAGTCCCTGGATCACGGAAAATCCGTCGAACCCCGGCATCTGGATGTCGAGGAAGACGAGGTCGGGTTTGTGCGTCTTGATCTTTCGGATGGCCTCGCGGCCGTTCTGGGCGGTGTCGACCACCTCGACATCGTTATGCGCTTCGAGCCGCAGTTGCAGGCCCTGGGTCGCCAATTTCTCATCATCCACCAGGATGGTTCTGATCGTCATGTGCGTTCGGTTCCAATCGTCACTTGCCCATCGGGCTGAAACGGAAACTCGATAATGACCGTGAACCCGCCCTCAACGCCCGATCGGGCTTCGAACCGGTGCTGCTCGCCAAAAGCCTGGGCGAGCCGGTCCCGGATGTTGGCTAAACCCACACCGGTCGATTCCGTTGCATGGCCCGTCGTGGGGTCCGCGCCGTCGGCTGACAATCCCAGACCGGTGTCGGACACGGTAATCCGGACGTTTTCACCGGCAAGCTGCGCCGAAAGCGTGATATCGGCGCCCTCTTCCTGCGGCGTCACCGCATATTTGATCGCATTTTCGACCAGCGGCTGGAGCAGCAGCGACGGCAGGCGCGCGCGCGCCACCGCGGGATCGATGTGGAAATGCGGACGCAATCGGTCCTCGAAACGCATCTTCTCGATATCGAGATAGAGTTTCAGCGTCTCGATCTCCTGCGCCAGCGTCACCTGCGCGGTCGGCTCGTTGGCGAGCGTGTAGCGCAGGAAAGCCGACAGGCGCGACAGCATCGCATTGGCGGGCTCCGACTGCTTGAGCAGCACCAGCGTCGAAATGCTGTTCAGCGTGTTGAACAGGAAATGGGGGTTGAGCTGATAGCGCAGCATCGCAAGCTGCGCCGACGCCGCCTGCGCCTCGAGCCGGAGCAGGCGGTCGGTCTGTTCCTCGAGCTGGAGGAAATAGTTGATCGCGAAATAGAGCGCCGACCAGGCGGCGAGCGTGGTCGCATCGACATAGACGAGCGCGAGCAGCAGGCCGGTGAAGCCCGATTCGCTGTTCGGATTGACGATCTGGATCACCCAGGCGTCGATGAAGGCCCACAGGCTGGTCGCGACGATCAGCAGGCCGAAACTGGCCCCCCACATCAGGATCGGCCGCTTGCTGAACAGCGCGCGATAGCAGACCGACAGGATCAGGGTGACCGAAAAGCCGGTGATCGCCGACACGACGACGGGAATCAGGAAGCCGAAGCTCTGGCCGCCGGCGAGGCCCGAGACGCCGCGCAGTCCGAGCCACCCCAGCCATCCCAGAATCTGGAGATTCCAGAAGGCGCGGACCTTGTTGCCGAAAAAGGGACCCGGCGAAGAAAGACCGAACAGCGGCATGGAGGCGGGTTCGCTCGCTATATTCTAGGGTCAGGCGCAGCGGGCCGCGCCGCGACGGGGATCATTCGGCGGCGATCGGCTCGTCGGCGCGCACGCGCGCCTGGCCGAGCGGCTGCAGCTCGGAGCGGTGCTTCCACACCAGCTCACGATAGTCGAGCGCACGGCCGTCGTGCGCGGTGATCGTCACCGGGCCGATCGGCTGTTCGTCGCGGGTATCGACGAGTACCGGGGTCGAGGGGACGCCGGCGCCCCATTTTTCTCCCCATTGCCGGAGCGCGATCATCGCCGGCAGCAGTTCGATACCCTTTTGCGTCAGTTGATAGCGCACCTTGCGCCGATCCTCGGCCATCACCTCGCGCGCCATGATGCCATGATCGACGAGCCGCGACAGCCGGTTCGACAGAATGTTGCGCGCGATGCTGAGCTCCTGCTGGAACTCCTCGAAATGATGGACGCCGTTGAAAGCGGCGCGCAGGATCATGAACGACCATCGCTCGCCCATCGCTTCGAGCGCGAGCGGCAGGGCGCAATGGCCTCCAAGCATGTCGTTGAGCGGTTCGCGAAGCTTTTCCATCGTGCCGCACTATCGCATTATCGGTACCAACGCCAAAATTTTTCTATGCGGCGCGCGTCCGTCAAGGGGCCAGCATGTCGGCCAGCCGCGCGTCGAGCAGGTCGAGCTGGTGCGCGCGGGTCAGTTCGGCCGGAACCGCGGCCCGGCTTTTCATGCCCTCCGCCGCGAGCCGGGCGAGGAAAGCGGCGATCTCGCTTTCGTCGGTCGCCGCGAGGCCGAGCCCATGGCGGGCGATCAGGCGGCCCGAGTCGGACGCCTTGTTGGCGAGTGCGACGATCGGGCGGCCGGCGCCCGCATATTCGAACAGCTTGCCGGGAAGCAGCGTGTCCTCCCAGGGATCGGTGCCGACGACGAGGATCAGCGCGTCGGCCGCCGCCTGCGCGGCGAGCGCGGCGGCGCGCGGCACCTTGCCGCGGTTCGCGATGGCAAGGCCGGGGAACCCGGCCGCGAGCCGGCCCACGATCTCCGGCTCGGAACCATAGAAATCGATGCTTACCGGCACGCCCAGCCCCTGCGCCGCGCGGAGCAGCGGCGTCACGTCGCGCCGGTCGCCATAGAGAATGCCGGTATAGGCAAGCCGCAGTCCGTCGGGATCGCGCCGATAGGCGGCGGCCTCCGTTTGCGCATCGACGCCGTTCATCACGGTCAGGACCCGGTCGGCAAGAGCGGGATAGGCCGCCCGGTAATAGGCGCTCATCCCCTCGCTCACCGCGACGACCAGGTCGGCGGCGGCAAGCGACCGCCTTTCATATCCGCGCTCGAGGCTCTTGTAGAAGGGGGCGGTCGATTTGTAGGGATTGCCGGCCCAGATGTCGCGATTGTCGGCGACGAACAGCGCCCCCGCCGCCCGCGCAACGTCGCGCGCCGCACCATGGACCGAAAAGGGCAGCGCGGTCGACAGCACCACGTCGGGACGCGGAAGCTCTCGCAACAGTGCCAGCGCCCGGCGCCGCATCGCGCGCGCGACCGGCCGGACATGGTCGGGCCAGGCGAGCAGCCGCAGCGCGGTCGTCAGCCGCTGCGCGGCGACTCCGCGCTCGGCGCGGAAGCTCGACCAGCGCGTCAGCCAGGTGTCGGGGACATAATGGACGTCGAAGCCGGCAAGGTCGGCCGCGAAGCTGGGAGGAACCGCCTGCGCGGCGCCCGCTATCACCGTGACCCGCCAGCCACGCGCCGCGAAATGGCGCGCCATGGCGAGCGGCCGTGACGATCCGACCGCATTGGCGGGCGGAAACCAATAGCTGAAGAGCATCAGATGCCGGGGCGCGTCGCCGCGCGCCGCAGGAGACGACCGCGCGCTCGGCAAAGGCGAATCGGAAGCGTCGGTCCCCATGGCCCCGCTCTAGAACGCGCGACGCGCCCTTCCAATCGGCTTTACCAAAGTTGCTAACCCTTCGGTCTCGCCGTACAATTTTCGCGTTGCAATATCCGCGCCAGCGACGACATTAGGAGGCAATGCTCAGGCAATATGAACTGGTCGAGCGCGTGCGCGCTTATGATCCCGGCGTCGACGAGGCGCTGCTCAACCGCGCCTATGTCTTTACCGTCCAGAAGCATGGCAGCCAGAAGCGCGCCTCGGGCGATCCCTATTTCAGCCACCCGGTCGAGGTGGCGGGCATTTTGACCGACCTCCACCTCGACAGCGAGACGATCGTCACCGCACTGCTCCACGACACGCTGGAAGACACGCTGACGACGCCCGAGGAGATCGAGCGGCTGTTCGGCAGCGATGTCGGCCGCCTCGTCGACGGGGTCACCAAGCTGTCGAAGATCGAGGCGCAGACAGAGAATGAGCGGGCGGCCGAGAATCTGCGCAAGTTCCTGCTCGCCATGTCGGACGACATCCGGGTGCTGCTGGTCAAGCTCGCCGACCGGCTGCACAATATGCGCACGCTGCATTTCATCCAGAATCCCGACAAGAGGCGCCGGATCGCCAAGGAGACGATGGATATCTATGCCCCGCTCGCCGAGCGGATCGGCATGTACGAATATATGCGCGAGATGCAGCTTCTCGCCTTTCGCGAACTCGAGCCGGAGGCCTATGCGACGATCACCGGCCGCCTCGCCAAGCTGACCGCGGGCGGCAAGGACAAGGTCGCGGCGATCAGCCGCGAGTTCAAGGAGCTGCTGGCCGAGGCGGGGATCGAGGCCGAGGTGTCGGGGCGCGAGAAGCATCCCTATTCGATCTGGCGCAAGATGCAGGAGCGCCACGTCAGCTTCGAGCAGGTCACCGACATCATCGCCTTTCGCATCGTCACCCCGACCGATGCCGATTGCTATGCCGCGCTCGGCCTGATCCACCGCAAGTGGAAGATGGTCCCCGGCCGCTTCAAGGACTATATCTCGACCCCGAAGCGCAACGGCTACAAGTCGCTGCACACGACGATCATGCACCAGCAGAATATGCGGATCGAGATCCAGATTCGCAGCCGGCCGATGCACGAGCAGTCCGAATATGGGCTGGCCGCGCACTGGGCGTACAAGCAGGGCGGCAGCGGTCCCGACGGGCAGGCGGGGTGGATTCGCGACCTGATCGAAATCCTCGAGCAGACGCACGATCCCGACGAATTGCTCGAGAACACGCGCATCGCCATGTATCAGGACCGCATCTTCGCCTTCACGCCGAAGGGGGTGCTGCACCAGTTGCCCAAGGGGGCGACGCCGGTCGACTTCGCCTATGCCGTCCACACCGGGCTCGGCGACCGCACGGTGGGGGCGAAAGTCAACGGCCGGCTGGTGCCGCTGCGTACCCAGCTCGCCAACGGCGACACGGTCGAAATCCTGTCGTCCGACAAGCAGACGCCGCAGCCCCCCTGGCTGGGCTTCGCGGTGACCGGCAAGGCGCGCGCCGCGATCCGCCGCCACGTCCGCTCGAAGGAGAAGGTCGAACTCGCCGCGCTGGGGCGCAAGATGTACGACGAGATCGCGCGCCGCCTGCCCAACAGGGTCGGCGACAAGGCGCGCGGCGCGGCGCGCGAGCGGTTGAAGCTGGAGGACGATACCGCCCTCTATGTCGCGATCGGCAAGCGGCAGATTTCCGATGACGCGCTGCTCGAAGCGCTAGTGCCCGGCATCACCGCCGAGATGAAGGCAAAGCCGGGCAAGCTGAAGCCGGGCGCGGCGGTGTCGATCGAGGGGCTGACCCCCGGCGTCGCCTACAAGCTCGCCGATTGCTGCCACCCGGTGCCGGGTGACCGCATCGTCGGCCTCGCGCGGCCGGGCGAAGGGATCGAGGTGCATGTCATCGACTGCCCGAGCCTGGCCGACGGCATCGACGCGGACTGGATCGACCTGCGCTGGCAGGAGGACAGCGAGGGGGGCAATGCGCGATTGTGCGTCGTCATCCTCAACGAGCCCGGCACGCTCGCCGAGATGTCGGGCATCCTCGCGGCCAATTCGGCCAATATCACCAACCTGCGCCTGTCGAACCGCGAGGGCGATTTCCACACCTATGACATCGTCGTCGAGGTGCGCGACGTCCATCATGTGATGCGGATCTTGTCGGCGCTACGCGCGTCGGATTCGGTGGTGCAGGCAGAGCGGCTTTAGAGAGACGCCCTCTCCCCTGAAGGGGAGAGGGCTAATCAACCCGGATATTTCAGCGGCGGCCGCCACCCGGTCTGGTCCACCGCGTCGCTGACCTTGTAGACCAGCCCCTTGCCGTTCAGGAACAGCTTCTCCATCTCGGGCCGGGTGAAGGGGCGCGAGCCGATGCGGCCGAAGATCGCGATCTGCCCGCCCGTCTCGTCGACCGCGCGGTCGCGGTCGAGACCCTTCGACAGCGACAGTGCCGGCGCCGGGGTCTTCGCCCAGGCGATCAGTTCGGGCGCCGGTTTCGGCGAGAACCCATAGAGGCCCGGATTGTCGGGGCTGGTGAGCTGGAGCACCTTGATGCCCTGTCGTCCGTCGGCGACATAAGCGAAGAGCGAGGCGTTGGTCGTGCCGACGATCACGTCCTCGGCATCGGTCATCGCGCCGCCGAAGGTGAGCGGCGGCCCCGCGACCGGCGCCGCCGGCCGCGTCACGTCGACGATGACCAGTCCGTCCGCCTTCGCCGCGACATACATATAGGTGCGCGCGACATAGAGCTTGCGCGCGTCGGCGAGCCGCACCGTGCCCGAGGGCACCGGCACCGGCCGATCCATGTGGGTGACGTCGAACAGTTTCACCCCCTCGGCATCGGTGACCCACAGATAGCGGAACTGTACCGCGCTCGCCCGCGCATCGGTCAGCGGCAGCCGCGCCGTCACCTTGGGTTCGAGCGGGGTCGACAGGTCGACGACGACGAGCCCGCTGTCGGCGGCGATATAGGCGTAATCGCCCGCCAGCGTGATATGCCGCGCGCCCGCGAGGACATTGTCGGGATTCCAGGTCAGCGCGCGGGTCAGCTTGTTGTTGCGCAGCTCGCCGTCGGCCATCGTGTCGATGTCGACGAGAATCAGCCCCTCGACGCTGTCGGTGATGACCGCATAGCGATAGAGAGGATGGAGCGCCTGCTCGTGGTTTTCGGGGAAATTCTGGCGGATCATGTCGTTGCGCGCCATGCTGATCGGCTGGGTGGTGCCGATCGCCATGCAGGTCGCATTGGTCGTCCTGACATGCGTGTCGTGGCCGAGCGGCGAGAAGGGTGCGCGGACGATGCGTTCGGAGAAGCCCTTGTTGCCGATCGCCGCGATGTCATAGACGCGGAAACCACCCCTGCCCTCGGCGACGAACATATATTCGCCGCGCTGCTGCAGGCAGTTCACTCGCCCGCTCGTGTCCTGGACGATGTTGCGGAATTCCTCGAGCGCGCGGCTCTCGCCCGAGCCCTTCTTGTCGAAAATCCTGCCGCGCACCCAATTCTTCAACTCGCGGTGATTCTGCTCGACATGCAATTTCCAGTAATCGGGATAGGCATAGCGTTGCAGATAGCTGCCGATCACCGCCTGCGGCTCGTCCCATTCGGTCACCCGCGTCGCCTGGAATCCGTCCTCGAGCCCCGACCAGACGTTGAGGCCGACGAAATTGACGAAATTGGTGCCCATCAGCAGGAGCTGCGACATGATCGCATTATTGTCGTCGGCCTGCGACAGGTGGCAGTCGGTGCATTGCTTGGTTTCCTGGAGGCGCACCGTGTGCGGGAAATGCGGCGCGAAGGCCTGGCTCGAAAAGCCCGCGGCGCTGATCGGCGGCTGCTGCACATAGATGCGCTCGCGGTTGATGTTGGTCGACGACAGGATCAGCGCCGACGAGGATCGGATCGGCGCGATGATGCCGCGCGGGTTGCCGTCTTCGTCGGGCTCGCCGCGCTTGGTGAGTTGATGCCGGCCGAGCTGGAACATGCCGTCGCGCGCGACCTGCGGGTTATAGGTCGCGAAATTGCGCGATTCTTCGCCCTCGAAATGGTGTGAGCTGGTCTTCCAGTTCGCCTCGATCGGCAGGTGGCAGCCGCCGCAGCTCGTCGTCCACGACAGGTGGCAGGTGAAACAGGCCATGCGGTCGTCGCCGTGGGCGCGGTCGGCCTTCGCCACCCCCGGCCCCCAGGCGAAGCTGCCGTCGTCGGCGCCCGAGCGCGACATCAGCTTGGCGCGCGCCGCTTTGGCATTGAAATGCGGCCCCGGCGTCACCGCCTGCTTGACGAGGCTGACCTGCCATTCGAGCTTGGGGTCGACGATCGAGCGCTGGATCAGTCCGGTCACCTCGCCGTCGTCGCCATATTGGAATTCGAAGCGCCGGCGCCCGTCGGAATTGCGCAGCAGCGCGAGGTTCGTCCCTTGCGGCCGCGCCGCGACGTTCGAGGTCAGCAGGTTGGGGAAGGCGTCGGCGGTGCCGTGGCAATCCTTGCAGCTTATCTCGACCGCATTGGCGACCTCGCCCTGGATATAGCCGTTGCCGTGCGCGTCCTGCGCGAAATGACAGTCGGCGCACTGCATCCCCTTTTCGGCGTGGATGTCCATCATATGGACCGTCTTGCCGGGATTCAGGCCGGGCGGCACGAACTTGCCTTCGACGCCGGGCTTGCCGGGATCGGCGCTGGCGAGGCAGAGGTCGCGCTGCTTCGCGTCGCTGTAATGATCGCAGCTCTTGCGCCATTTCTCGGGATCCTTGGGGTCGACGATGTGTGCGGTATCGGTGCCATAGGTCGCCATGTTTCCGCCGGCGTCGAGCAGATTGCCGCTGCGGTCGCGCTTGAAGATGCCGCGGAAGTTCCAGCCGTGGCCGTGATAGTCGGCGAACTGCGTGTCCTTGTTCGTGTCGTTGACGTCATAGACGTCGCGCAGGAATTCGACGTCGGACCACAGGCCGCGCGGGCTGGCGCCCTCCGGGTTGCGTTCGAGCGTACGGTGGACCTCGG
Organism: Sphingopyxis panaciterrulae; assembly: GCF_014199295.1. Lineage (GTDB taxonomy): Bacteria > Pseudomonadota > Alphaproteobacteria > Sphingomonadales > Sphingomonadaceae > Sphingopyxis > Sphingopyxis panaciterrulae. The sequence goes on along the minus strand of NZ_JACIJH010000020.1, from coordinate 20,455 downwards.
CCGCGGTCGGATAATGCTGTTGCTTGTAGATGCGCTGATAGTCCGCGTCGCTCATCCCCGGCGGGCGCGGCGCCGTATTTTCGGGGCCGGGCCACATCTGCGGCGCGTCCGATTCATAATCCCACATCGTGTAGCCGAGGTAGGAATTCAGGAAGATGTTGGGCTGGTGCATGTGGCAGGTCATGCACTGCGCGGTCGGGATGGCGCGGGTGAAGGCGTGGGTGATCGGATGGCCCGACTCGCCGCGCGCCGGATCGTCGGCGTGCGCCGGGTCGATCAGCGCACCATGACCCTCGCTCGCGAGGCGGCGCTTGCCCGCGATCGTCGGGTCGACGGTCGCGGTCTGGCCGTCGCGGCCGTGGCGGGCATAGGTCAGGCTGTGCCGGGGCTCGCGGTCGTTGGCATAGACGACATGGCAGCCCGCGCAGCCCGACTGGCGATAGTCGCCGGGCTGGTCGTTGGTCCCCATGAACCACATATAGGGGTCGTTGAGGCGCGTCTTGTGAAGGTTGAGGATCGCGATGGCGACGCGCAGCCCGGTGCCGGGACCGCGGTTCGACTGCTTGAGGTCGGGGCGGCCGGGCTCTTCGAGTCGCTGGATGCTTCCCGTGGGGTTGGGCAGGCCGATTTCGGAGAATTGCGTGTTGATGGTGCGCCCGCCGCGCTCGAAGACGCGGAAGACGTCGCTGGGCGGCACGACGTTCCAGCGCGGCAGCGGATAGAGCCGTGCAAGCGCGCCGCGCTTCGCCTCGCTGTCGGTCAATATCTTGTCCGAAGGGAAAGCGGGCTTGCACGCCTCCTTATACTCCTCGGCGGCCAGCCGCGACGAGGGCGACAACAGGCAGGCGGCCTCGCCGGTGCGCGTATAGGCTTCGCCGAAGATCGAAGCCTTGAAGGGCACGACACCGTTGTTATAGGCGCCGCCGGCCCAGAACATCGCCGCGGTCGACATCAGCGAACGCTCGGTCGCCTCGATGATTTCCAGATGGCAGGCACCGCACGCCTCGCGCGCGACGCGATAGTCGCTGGGGTTGACGAAGCGGATATATTCGGGCGCCTCCTTGTTGAGCAAAGTATAGCTGCGCTGCGGATTGGCCGAGCTGTCGTGCCACGCGCCGGGCAGCGTCGGCTGCGGGTGCGCGCGCTTCATCGCTGCGAGGTTGCGCGGGTCGTCATAACCGAGTGTCGCGTCGCCGACCTGCGTCGCGTCGCCGCCGTGGCAGTCGGTGCAGCCGAGACGCACCGCCGGCGTCGCATGCATCGTCGGCCGGTCGGTGCGGACGTGGCAGCTATAGCAGCCCTCCGACTTCGCCATCATCGCCGCCTCGCTCTGCTCGCGGGGCGCGGGCGGGGTGAAGCGATAGTCGACCTTGACCGGCTTCTCCTCCTCCGACGCGCGGCCCATCTGCGCGCCGACGGCCAGCGACATCAGCAGGAAGGCGAAGAGGGCGAGGAGTGTGCGCTGCATGGTCAGAAACTGAGGATCATGTTGGCGAGGACCGACAGATAGACGTCGTCGCGCTCTTTATTGTCGAACAGGTCCTTGAAGCCGCGTCCGGGCACGAGGACCGCGGCGCTCAGGCGGCCGACGATATTCTGTGTCGCCTTGGGCCGCCAGATGCCCGCGAGCGACACGTCCCAGCCGATATCCTTCGGGATCGAGCCTTCGCTGCGCAGCACCTGGAGCGTGGCGGTGTTCTGGAACCACAGATGGTTGAGGTTGGTGCTGACCCGCACCTCGGGCGACAGGTCGAAGTCGGCGCCCGCGCCGACGAAGACGGTGCCCGGATTGTTGAAATTCGACTGCCCCTCCTCCTTCGACGAGCGCAGCGAATTGAGGATGCCGTTGCGGCCGTTGATCGCCACCGCGCGACCACCGCCCGCGAAGGGGATGGTCTGGCGAATCCAGTAGCTGGTGTCGGCGCCGCCGAAGATCGGATTTTCGAAGATCGCGTCGAAGCCGCCCTCGGTGTTGTTGTAGGGATCGCCGTCGCCGGTCGCGTAGAGGCCCGACAGGCGAAAGCGCATCCAGTCGTGATCGTAGCTGAGCTCGGCCGCGGCGAAGCCGGCGCGGATCTTCGCCGGCCGGCCGGTGAAGATGTTGTTCCGGTCCTCGCCCAGCGCGGCATAGAGGCTGGCGGTCAGGTTGATCCGCCCGATCCGCCCGTCGGCGCTGTAGCCGAGATAGACGACGTCATAATCGCGGCCGCGCAGGTCGCCGAGCAGGGCGGGGCGGACGGGGAAGCCGTTGTGGTCGATCTGGATATCGCCTTTTTCGCGGTTGATGTTCCACGTCGCGCTGATCTGGCTGGTCAGCCCGACGAAGGGGAAATCCTGCCGATAAAGGTTGGCGGTCAGGATGAAATCGTCGCGCGGAGTCTGGGCGATGTCGTTGAGGCCGCTGTTGGTGTCTTTCTCCAGCCGCCAGAAGGCCGCGAGATTATATTGGAAGCGGTTGTTGTCGCGATTGCCGAACAGGCGGATGCCGAGCTGGCTGTCGTTGAACAGGAAGCCGCGGAAATCGCTCTGGAACGGCTGGATGCCGATGCGGATCGAGTGGAAGTCGTAGCGGTCGCTGTCGTTGCCGAGATGCTTGTCGATGAAGGCTTCCTGCACCCCGACGAAATGGTCGAAGCGATGGCTCTTCTTCGAGGGACGCACGTCGAGCACGCGCCGTTCGGGCACGTCGACATAGTTGATGTTATAGGCGAGGGTCAGTCGATATTCGACGTCGGGCGGCTTGAAGGCGGTATTGCCCTTGATCAGTGCGACGCCGCCGATGAAGGTCTGCGACGCAACGAAGCTGCGGTTCTTGCCGAACACGTCGAGGCTGCCGGGGCGCGCCGTCGTCTGGACCCCGTTCGGGATCGGGAAGGTGCGCGGCTCGAAGACCGTGTCCGATACCGCGTTCAGCACGAAGAACCAGTCGTCGCCCCGGATCGGCAGCCACGGCACCTTGGCGCGGTCGATCGGCCGGTCGCCCTTCAGCGTGTTCTGGTGATAGGGGTCGAACCAGCGCTCCCTGACCACGCCCAGGCTTTCGATCAGCCGCCAGCGGTCGGGAATCGGAAGCTGATCCTCCATCCCCGGAAAGGCTTCGGGAGGCGGCGGGCGCAGCGCGCCTTCATTGTCCTGGGTCAGCGGATCGGGAAGGTCGGGATTATAGCCCGGACGGCGGCGGCCCTCGATCAACTGAGTGACGAGATCGTCGCCGACCATTTCCTGCCATTCGACCGGCGGCGGGGGTGGGATCAACTCGTCGAGCGCGGGTTCGGCGGGCATGGGCTGTCCGGCGGGCGGCGGATCGGCAGGCTGCGACGCCCCGTCCCCCGGCGCGCCCTGCACCGCGAGGCTGGCGACGATCGGCCACAGGCTGCCCCCCATCATCATCGCCTAAAGCCCGTCGCAGACATTCTGCTGCGCCGTGTCGAGGAAGGGAGCGAAGGGGCAGTTCACATAGCGCAGCCGCACCGTGGCGCCGTCGGGCAGGCGCACGACGATGCGGTCGGCACGGATGTCGGGGGACGCATTGCCGATGCCGCCGACGCGCGCGCCGCCATTATGCGCGCCGAGGAAGCTGATCATGTCGTCCTGGTCGATGCCGTCGCCCGACACGCCGATGCCGCCGACGAGCCGCCCGCCGCGATAGATGGGCACCGATCCGGGAAAGATCTGGATGCCGTTCTGCAGCCGGTTCCGCCCCGCCGCGACGTCGGGCAGCGTCGTGCAGCGCTGCGGCGTGTCGGTCGCGCTGGCGCCCGACACATAGGCGAGATGCGCGCCGATATTGCCGATGATCAGCGCCGATTGCAGCCCGGTCGAAAAGGGATTGAACTGCGCGATCGGGCGCGACAGTGGCCCGTTCGGCCGCCCGACCTCGCCATCGGGGAAATAGGGCCGCGACAGATTGCCGCCCGAGCGGTCGGCGAAGGCATGATTCCCGGTCAGCGCCGAGGGATCGTTCAGGAAACCGCGCATCGCGGGCACGAAATGGCGCACGTCGGCGCTGGCGTTCGCCGACAGTTCGGCGCCCGCCGCGCTGCCAGAAAAGAAGGTCGCGGTGCGCGCCTTCTGCAGGCTGACGTCGGTGCCGAAGATCGGCGCGTCGGGCGCGCGCACCAGGCCGAGCACCGCGCCGTTGGTGTCGACGATGCTGATCGACACCTGCGCGCGGCTGTCGAGCGGGCGGCGAATCTGCGCGCGCGCGCGGCTCATCACCGCGAACGCTTCCTCGAGCAGCGCGCGCACCTCGGCGGCGGTCAGCGGCGCGCTGTTCGACGCGCCGTCGGTGCCGGCGCGGATCGGAAAGCGGTTGGCGCCGCCGCCGTCGGTCAGGACGAAGGCGTCGGGATTGGAAAATTCACCCGCTGTTGCGGGCCGGATGCCCGATGCCTCGCTGCCATAGGCGGTGCCCGCGACGACGGCGGCGTTCGCGTAGCCGGTGACCGCGATCAGCCCGCCCGCGCTGGCGCCCAGGCTCGCGAAGCTGGCACCGCCGCTTGTCTTCAATCCGCCATAGGCGGCATCGGAGAAGCGCAGGCTGGTCCCGTCGATGGTGATCCTGTCGGCGGTGATGCCCGCAGGCGCCTCGAAACCGCGCGTGCCGGCAAGCGCGATATATTCCTCCGCGTCGCTGTCGGTATCGAGGATATTGGGGTCGCTGCCGTAATCGCCGTCGCCCATCACCCCGATGCCGCCGACGAGCACGCCCTTCTTGTAGAGCGGCAGTCCGCCCGGATCGGCGGCGAGACCGAGCGGCGAGCGTTTGGGACCGATCAGCGCCGCGGCGCCCGCCGCGCCGAAACGTGCCGACAGGTCGCTGCACGGCAACTGGCTGAACTGCACCCCGAACAGCGGGCCGCTTTCGAGACCGGCGGTCGTGGGCGCGGGCGGGAAATGCTCCTGCACGATCTGACTCGCGGTACGGGTCGAAAAGGCGTTGCCGCCGCTCGACAGATAGGCGCCGGTCAGCGCCTTGGCGATCGCCCCCGCCTCGGCCGGGAAGGTCACATTCTGCGCGTCGATACTGTCGCCGTTCGGCGCCGCGGAGGTCGTCGCGGTCGCGCGCGCGCCGGTCATGCGATAGACGGCGAGGACGTTGCCGACGCGGTCGGTCACGGCGATCATCGACGGCAGGCCGCGCGCCTGCGCCTCGGCGATCGCATTCGCCAATATCTGCTGCACCTCGGCGACGCTGAGCGCCTCGGCGGCGGGCGGCGTGTAGACGCCGGTCGGCGTGGGGGTCGGGGTCGGCGTGGGAGTCGGGCCGGGCGTCGGCGTGCCGCCACCGCCCCCGCCGCCGCACGAGGCGAGAAGCAGCGCGCCGAGCGCGGTGAAGGCGGCCGAACGGAACAGGGCGGGGCGGCCGTGCATCGCGCTCACCGCAGCGCCTGGATCGCGCGCACCGCGCGGCCGAGCGCGGCCTGGAAATCGGCCGGCTTGTAGCTGTTGGGGTCGTTGACCGCCGCATAGGCGCGGTCGATGTCGGCGCGGATGCCCGCCGCCGCGCCGACGGTCACCCGCCCCGACGACAGCATCGCGCCGAGCAAGGTGTCGATTCCCATCACCGCCTGCGACGATCCGGCATAGTCGGTGAAGCGGGCGTTCACCGCCTTCGCCGCGATGGCGTCGACGAGCGCGAAGGCGTCGGTGCCCGCGAAGCTGCGCGACGCGAAGGCCGCCTTCAGCGCCGCGACGGTGCGTTCCAGATCGGCCGCGGCGGCGACCGCGCTCGGCCGGTCGGTGGCGATGGCGCGGTGAAAGGCCGCGCTGCGCGCCGCGAGCTGATCGGCGAGCGGCGGCGAGGCGAGGCGCGCCGCCGCCGACAGCATGATCAGATTCTCGTCATTATAGGGCGGCATGCCTTCGGGGATGCCGGGGCGGCCCGGATTGTCGAGGCTGGTCTTCACCGGCTTCGCCTGGTCGGTGATGCGGCGGTGGCAGCTATGGCAGTCGAGGAAGAAGAATTCGGGGAACATACCCTCGGTCCCGCGCTTCGAGCGGAACAGCGCGAGGCTGCGTTCGAGCGCGGTCGCCTGCCCGACCGCCCACATTCGGACATGATCGGTGCGCGCGCCCGCCGCGCCGAACTTGCGCCAGCCGTAATCGGCGTCCTCCTGATGATGCGCCTGAAGCGCCGAGAAGAGGTCGAGTTCGAAGGCGATGCGCGGATGCCCCGCCGCCATGATGCGGTGGGTGACGAACTGCCCCTCGCCCGCCGATCCGAAATGGCAGTCGACGCACACCCCCGCGCGCACCACCGGGTCTTCCAGCTTGCGAAGGCCCGCGCGCAGATTGGCGAGATGCTTCTCGCGCATCTCGGCATCGGGGTTGGCGGTGGTGCCGACCCCGGCATAATGGCTGGCGATCCAGCCGCCGGCGGGGCCGTGACACGATTCGCACGTCACCCCATCCTCGACTGGGCTTGCCCCGCGGCTCGTCGCCGCATCGCTGTGGCAGCCGAGGCACATAGCGGCGCGGCTCGGATCGCCGATGCCGAGATTCTGGGCGATGAAGCGACTGCGGCTGTTCGTCAGCACCGACCAGGCGCGGCTGTGGGCGCCGCCGGGGGTCGAGGGCTCCTGCCACATCCTGAGTTCGTCCTGTCGGACGACGGTGCCGTCGCCTTCCATCCGGCCGTGGCAGGTCGATCCGGCGCAGGAGGCGACGCCGAGGAAGCGACCGCCGCCTTCGCCCTGCGAACGCGCGGGCGAAGCGCCGAGGAGCAGCGCGAGCAGGAGCATGACGAGCACCACGGCGAAGGCGGCGGGCGCCGCCCACGACGTCTCGCCGCGCCCCTGTCCTGCATGCGTCCCCATATCCGCGATCCCCTTCGCCCGTCCTGCCTTCTGGCGCCTAAACCACCCCGAAGGCAAGCATCGCGTCGGCAACCTTCTTGAATCCCGCGATATTGGCGCCCTTCACATAATCGACATAGCCGCCCGGCTGTTCGCCATGGGTCAGGCAGCGCGCGTGGATGCCCGACATGATGTCCTGCAGCATCTGTTGCAGCTCGCCCTCGCTCCAGCTTCGCCGCGCGCTGTTCTGGCTCATCTCCAGACCCGACACCGCGACGCCGCCGGCATTGGCCGCCTTGCCCGGCGCATACATCAGCTTCGCGGCGCGGAAGACGTGGACGCCGGCGAGATCGGTCGGCATGTTCGCGCCCTCGCTGACCGCGATGCAGCCATTCGCCACCAGCGTCTTCGCATCCTCGCCGGTCAGCTCGTTCTGCGTCGCGCAGGGCAGGGCGACGTCGCACGCGACCCCCCATGGCGTCTTGCCGGGAACGAAGGTCGTCGCCTTATACTCGCCGACATAATCCTCGATCCGCCCGCGGCGATGCGTCTTGTGCGCCTTGACCCAATCGATCTTTTGCTGCGTGATTCCGTCGGGATCGTGGATGAAGCCGCCCGAATCGGACAGAGTCAGCACCTTGCCGCCCAGTTGGACGATCTTCTCCGCGGCGTGGGTCGCGACATTGCCGGAGCCCGAAATGACCGCCGTCTTGCCGACCAGATCCCGATCCTTGGCCGCGAGCATGTTGGCGAGGAAATAGACCGCGCCATAGCCGGTCGCCTCGGTCCGGATCAGCGAGCCGCCCCATTCGAGTCCCTTGCCGGTCAGCACCCCGGTAAATTCGCCGGTGATCCGCTTGTACTGGCCGAACATATAGCCGATCTCGCGCCCGCCGACACCAATGTCGCCCGCGGGGACATCGACGTCGGCGCCGATGTGGCGATAGAGTTCGGTCATGAAGCTCTGGCAAAAGCGCATGATCTCGCGCACGCTCTTGCCCTTGGGGTTGAAGTTCGACCCGCCCTTGCCGCCGCCCATCGGCAGGCCGGTCAATGCATTCTTGAACGTCTGCTCGAACGCCAGGAATTTCAGCACGCTTTCGGTGACGCTCGGGTGAAAGCGGATGCCGCCCTTATAGGGGCCGATGGCGTTGTTGTTCTGTACCCGCCAGCCGCGCTGGACGCGGATATTGCCCGCGTCGTCCTCCCAGCACACACGGAAGGACACGACCCGGTCGGGCTCGGCGATGCGCCGCAGGATCTGCTGCGCATGATAATCTTCCTTGTCGGCGATGAAGTCGAAGATGTCCTCGGCGACTTCCTGCACCGCCTGCACGAACTCGTTCTGCCCCGGATTGCGCTTTTTCACGCCCTCCATGAACGTCGGAAAATCGACGTGATCCGAAACCGCCATAGCACCCCTCCCCCTTGCCCAGAACGGGAAAACCGGTGCGACCCCATGTTTTCGAATATTTTTGACGATTTTGTCGTTGACCGACCTCGCTCTTGCAAGGCTACACCATCGCGGGGCAAAGGCAAGATGCGACCGCGGGGCGGCCGTGCCTTTTCGCGGGGCGAAAGAGGGGAAAGATGAGCGAGAGCAAGAGCCTATCGAGCGCCAATCGCGCGATCCTGGCCGCCGCCTTCCTGCTGCTGCTCGCCGCGGTCGGCCATGCGCTGTGGCGCGATTCGCCCGCCGAGGCGCCGGCGCCATCCGCCGCGCCCTCCGCCGATCCGATCGCCGCGCTCGAGGCGCGCACGCGCACGGCGCCCGACAGCGCCGCCGCGTGGCAGGCGCTGGGCGAGGCGCGCTTCGACCTCGCTGATTATCGGGACGCGGTCGCCGCCTATGAAAAGGCGACCGCGCTGGCGCCGCAAAACGCCGGCCTGTGGTCGGCGCTGGGCGAGGTTCGCACCTATGTCGACCAACGCGACCCGATGCCCCCCGCCGCGCTCGAGGCGTTCGAAAAAGCGATCGCGCTCGACCCCAGGGAACCGCGCGCGCGCTATTTCCTGGCGGTGAAGAAGGATCTGGCGGGCGACCACAAGGGCGCGATCGACGACTGGTTCGCGCTGCTCGCCGACACGCCGCAGGGGGCGCCGTGGGAGCCCGACCTGCGCCGCACGATCGAGCAGGTCGGCGCGATCCACAAGATCGCGGTCGCAGACCGGCTGGCCCGGACGCGGCCACGCGCGCTGACCGCCGATGAAATGCCCATCGCCGCGCGCGCCATCCCGGGCCCCTCGCGCGCCGAGATGGAGGCCGCGTCGCAGCTTCCGAAGGGGCAGCAGGATGCGATGATCGCGGGCATGGTCGACGGGCTGGAGGCGAAGCTGAAGGCCGATCCCGCCGACGTCGACCGCTGGATCATGCTGATGCGCAGCCGCATGACGCTGGGCGAGACGGCAAAGGCGACGCAGGCACTGAAAGATGGCATCGCGGCGAACCCCGAAGCGGCGGCGCGGCTGAAGGCGCAGGCGCGAATGCTGGGGGTGCCGGGGGCCTAGCCGCCGCTCGGGTCGACGCGATCACCCCGCCATCAGCGCCGCATTGCCGCCCGCCGCGGTGATGTCGGTCGAGATCGACTTTTCCTCGGCGAAGCGGTGCAGATAATGCGGGCCGCCGGCCTTTGGCCCGGTCCCCGACAGGCCGCGCCCGCCGAAGGGTTGCGAGCCGACGATGGCGCCGATCTGGTTGCGGTTGACATAGACGTTGCCGACCTGCGCGCGCGCCGCGACATGCGCCGCGACGCTGTCGATGCGCGTGTGGACGCCGAGCGTCAGCCCATAGCCCGAGGCGTTGATCGCGTCGATCAGCGCGTCGAGTTCGCCGCCCTTCCACATCGCGACGTGCAGGACGGGGCCGAAAATCTCACGCTTCAGATCGGTGACATGATCGAGGCGGATCATGACCGGGGGCACGAAGGTTCCGCCCGCGGGCAGGGTCGTCCGCTGCGCCTCGGCGATCACCCGGCCCGCCGCGCGCGCCTCTGCGACATAGGCGGCGATATTCGCCCGCGCCTCCTCGTCGATGATCGGGCCGACGTCGGTCGACAGGATCGCGGGATCGCCGACGCTCAGTTCCGCCATCGCGCCCGCGACCATTTCGATCATGCCCTCGGCGACATCCTCCTGCACGCAGAGCAGGCGCAGCGCCGAGCAGCGCTGCCCCGCCGACTGGAAGGCCGACGCCACCGCGTCGCGCGCGACCTGTTCGGGCAACGCGGTCGAATCGACGATCATCGCATTGGCGCCGCCGGTCTCGGCGATCAGCGTCGCGATCGGGCCGTCGCGCCCCGCAAGGCCGCGGTTGATCGCGCGCGCGACCTCGGTCGAGCCGGTGAAGGCGACGCCGATGATATCGTCGTGGCCGGTCAGCGCCGCCCCGACCGTCTCGCCGCGGCCGGGAAGAAGCGCAAGCACATCGCCCGGCACGCCGGCTTCGAGCAGCACCTGCACCGCGGCATGCGCGATCAGCGGCGTCTGCTCGGCGGGCTTGGCGAGCACGGCATTGCCCGCCGCGAGCGCCGCCGACACCTGCCCCAGGAAGATGGCGAGCGGGAAGTTCCACGGGCTGATGCACACGAACAGCCCCTTGCCTTCGAGGATCAGCTCGTTGCGCTCGCCGGTCGGGCCGGGGAGGGTGATCGGGTGGGTGAAATCGGCGCGCGCCTGCGCCGCATAATAGCGCAGAAAATCAACCGCCTCGCGTACCTCGGCCACCGCGTCGGCGAGCGTTTTGCCCGCCTCGTCCATCGCGAGGCCCAGAAACAGCGCGTCACGGTCCTCGATCAGGTCGGCGGCGCGTTCGAGCCGCTCGGCGCGGAAGGCGCCGCCGGCGAGGCTCCAATCGTCCTGCGCGGCGCGCGCCACGGCAATCGCATCTTCGACCGTTCCGGCATCCGCCTCGATCACCTGTCCGATGACGGCTCCGGTCGCCGGATTATGCACCGGCTCGGCCTGGCCCGCCCGTTCGGCGCCGCCGACGATCGGCGCCGCGACACGATCGGCGCGCCGCGCCCCGGCGATCGCCGCCATCAGCGCCTCGGGCACGCCCGGATCGCCGAGATCATAGCCGCGCGAGTTGCGCCGCGCGACTCCATATAGCTCCAGGCCGGTCGGAATCGTCGCCGGCGCGCTCGCGACGCTGCGCGGATCGACCGCCAGTTCCTCGGCGGTGACGTCGGGATCGGAGAATTGATGCACGAAGCTGCTGTTCGCGCCATTTTCGAGCAGACGGCGAACGAGATAGGCGAGCAGGTCGCGGTGCGTCCCCACCGGCGCATAGACGCGCACCGGACGCGGCGGCGGGGCGTTTGAAGGCGCCGCTGACGCGGCGGCGGCACCGGCCGGTTGCTTCGCAACCGCAAACAACGCGTCGTGCGCGCCCTCGCCCATGCCGTGGAGCCGCTGCAGTTCGTAATCGGCACCCGCGAACAGCTCGGTCACGAAGGCGAGCGTCATCGCATTGTGACTGGCGAAGGCGGGAAAGAGACAATCCTGGCATTCGCGCAGGATCTGCGCGCAGTGGAGATAGTTGAGGTCGGTGTGCAGCTTCGCCGTGAAGACCGGAAAATCAGCGAGGCCCAGCGTCTGCGCGCGCTTGATCTCGGTATCCCAATAGGCGCCCTTGACCAGCCGCATCGACAGCATGACGCCACGACGCCGCGCGCGCGCCGCGACCCAGCGGATCACCTCGGGCGCGCGCTTCTGATAGGCCTGGATGACGATGCCGAGCCCGGGCCAGCCGTCGGCGATACCGGCGTCGATCAGCGCGCCATAGACGTCGAGATGCGGCTCGAGCCGGTCGCTTTCCTCGGCGTCGATCATCAGCGGGATGTTCACGTCGCGCGCCGCCTGCGCCAGTTCGACCACGCGCGGGATCAACTCGTCGCGGACGCGCTGCCTCTGCAGATATTCGTAGCGCGGATGGAGCGCCGACAGCTTGATCGAGATGCCGTGATTGGCGAAGGGGTCGCCCGGCGTCGCGTCGCGCCCGATCCGCGCGATCGCTGCGGCATAGCTGCCCAAATAGCGCCGCGCATCCTCCGCGGTGCGCGCCGCCTCGCCGAGCATGTCGAAGCTCGCGAGCTCGCTTTTCTCCTTGTCGGCGCGCTTGACCGCGGCGTCTATGCTCTCGCCCATTACGAATTGCTGGCCGAGCAGCTTCATCGCCGCGAGCGCGGCCTGGCGGATCACGGGTTCGCCCGAACGGCGGATCATCGCCTTGAGCAGGGTCAGCGGCTTCGCCTTGCTGCCCATCGCGTCGAGCATCAGCGTCGCCGACCCCAGCGACAGGCCGCGCGCCGACAAGGCGACGACCAGCGGGCTGTCCTCGTCGTCGCCCTCCGCCCAGTGACGCCCGGCGATCTTGTCGCGGATCAGCGCATTGGCGGTCGCGCTGTCGGGAACGCGCAGCAGCGCCTCGGCGAGGCACATCAGCACCACCCCCTCCTCGGTCGACAGGCGGTAGCGGTTCATGAGCTGCGCGACGAGCGTCTCGCGCTCTCCCTCCGCCTTGGCCTTGCGAATCAGCGTCAGGCCGCGCTGCGTGACCGCCTCGACGGTCGCGGGCGAGCGGGAGAGGTCGGTGCGCAGCGCGGCGACGATGTCGGCTTCGCTGCGGCGGGCGAGGGCGCGGATGGCAGCGCGGTCGGTCGGGTCGGTCATGCCCCGTCATAGCGTATTGCGATGTGGCAATCTGCCTTCAAATCAGCACTGATATTTATGTTTTGACCTATTTTTGTCCTGATCGTAGGAAAAATATATGAAAGACCGTTCTTCCATAGTCGATCTGGACGAGTTCGACCGCAAGATTCTCGCCATTCTCGGGCAGAATGGCCGCATCACCTTCACCGAACTCGCGCAGCAGGTCGGCCTGTCGAAAACGCCGTGCCAGCAGCGGGTGAAGCGGATGCAGGAAAGCGGGCTGATCGTCGGCTTCCGTGCGATCGTCGACCCGGCCAAGGTCGGCCTCGACCATGTCGCCTTCACCGAGGTCAAGCTGTCGGACACGCGCGAGGAGGCGCTGCGCCAGTTCAACGCCGCGGTCCGCCGCCTGCCCGAGGTCGAGGAATGCCACATGATCGCGAGCAGCTTCGACTATCTGCTCAAGGTCCGCACCCCCGACATCCGGCGCTATCGCATCGTGCTCGGCGAGAAGATATCGAGCCTGCCGCACGTTGCCAGCACCTCGACCTTCGTCGCGATGGAGACGATCTGCGAATCGGCGCGCTAGCGCACCCGCGTCCAGAGCTTGGTGCGGCAGAAGATCGCCACGCAGCCCTTGACCTCGAGCTTGCCGTCCTCCCGCAGCGTCAGAGAACCGCTGTTCGCGCCGTCGCCCGTTTCGGGGTCGTAAACCGGGCCGCCGGTCCATTTCGCCGGGCCGCCGGTGAAACCGCGCAGCACGACGAGGCCCATCAGCTTGCGGTCGCGCAGCGCGCGGTCCTTGTTGCGCAGGTCGGTCAGATTCGGGTTGGCGCGCAGGCGGGTCGCGTCGACGATCCTGCCGCACAGCGCCGCGCCGCAGCGATAGATGCGCACGCGCCCGCCCTCGCTGCCCGTCGACCACAGGCCGGTCAGGTTGCCGCCGCCGGGGGCAGCAGCCGCGGCGGGGGTTGCGGCGAGCGCCAGGGCGAGCATCGCGGCGGCCGCCTTCATGCCGCCACCTCGCTGCCCGCCGGGGGCGTCAGCGTCGCCAGCGTGCGCGCGACCAGCGCCCGGTCGTCGTGCTGCCACGGGTGAAAGCCGGGGCGCATATAGCCGAAGGTGCAGCCGATCAGCAGCCGCATCGCGCCGGGGCCGCCATAGAGATAGGCGAGCAACCCGCGCCAGCTTCGCCAGTCGTTGCGGCCGTCCTGCGCGAGCAGGTCCGCGGTGTTGCGAAACACGACGCCATGAAAGCGTAGCGACGCCGCCGCCATCGCCAGCGAGCGCATCGCCCAGCGCCGCCAGCGCGGCAGCGCGCGCGTCGCATGGACCCATGTGTCGTAGGCGACCGCCTTGTGCTCGATCTCCTCGATCGCGTGCCAGCGCCACATGCGCTGCGCCTCGGCATCGGCGCCGGCGAGATGCGCGGGGTCGGCGAGCACGGCGTGGGCGAGCGTCGCGGTGAAATGCTCGAGCGCGCAGGTCGCCGCGAGCTGCATCAACGGCGAGCGTCCGCGCGCCCAGGCGATGGTGCGCGCGGCGCGATCCTCGCACGGCGCGATGTCGTAACCTGCGTCGCGCGCCTGGCGGTTGAAGAAGACATGCTCGCGCGTGTGCATCGATTCCTGATAGACGAAATCGTCGATCTGTTCGCGCAGCGGCGCGGGCGCCCCGTTCCGATAATGGCGCACCGCGGTCATGAAGAATTTCTCGCCGACCGGGAAGGTCGACGACAGCGCGTTGAAAAAGGCGGTACGGCCGGGATCGCCGCCATGCCACCAGCGCCGCGCCGCGGCGCCGCGCCCGAATTTCCAGTCCCGCTTATGGATCGCCAGATCGGCGGGAGTCGAGGTCGAGAATGCCATCGCATGGCTCCTTTCCCGGCGATCCTTATTTTACATTGATGTTAATGTAAATATCTTTCTGATGCAGTTGGGTAGAGCGCGCACCCTCTCCCTCCAAAAACCGTTCGCCCTGAGCTTGTCGAAGGGCCGTTCTTCCTTTTCCGGCATCAAAGAAAAGAACGGTGCTTCGACAGGCTCAGCACGAACGGATTTGGGGCAGGCTATCGCTTGACCGCACACGACCCCATCCCCTGCAAGGACAGAAATGAGACAGCAGCCATGACGAAAGAGGTTTGAGGCCGCCGGATTCGCGGGCACCCTGCCTTAAAGGGGTGACGCGCCGCCCTTTATCTGTATGACCGGACGGGCATTGCGGGCGGTGGGGCCGTCCAGGGGTGAAGGCGAGTATGAGCAGCAGCAGGCCCGAGCGGGTGCGCCGGCGCAAGAGGATGGGCGAGGAGGTCCGCGACGAGGCACTCGCCGCCGCGCGCAAGCTGCTGCTCGAAGGCGGGCCGTCGGCGGTGACGCTGGCCAATGTCGGGCGCGCGATCGGCATGACCCACGCCAATGTCCTCTATCATTTCGAATCGGCCGCGGGGCTTCAGTCGGCGCTGATGGCGTCGATGATCGACGACCTCGTCACCGCGCTCGGCGATGCGGTCGCGCAGATCAAGAGCGACGATGGCGCGCCCTTCACCATCGTCAACCGCGTGTTTGACGCCTTCGACGGCGGCGGCGCCGGGCCGCTCGCGGCGTGGATCGTCCTGTCGCGCGGCTTCAGCCATCTCGAGCCGGTGCGCGACGCGGTGCAGGCGCTCGTCATCGCCTTCCGCGACAAGTTCGCCGACGAGGACGCCGACGAACGGGTGCGCTCGGCGGTCATGCTGGTCGCCATCTGCGCCTTCGGCGACGCGGTGATCGGTCCCCATCTGCGCGACATGCTGGGACAGGACGACGACGCGATGCGCAACCTGGCCGCCAAGCTGCTGCCCCTGTTCGTCGCGCCTTAGGCGCGGCGGCGCTCCCACAAAAAACGAGCCGATACCTGCTGCCGGGAGGAAGCGAGGCATCGGCCCGAGTGTCGGAGTGCCCGAGCGTCGAAGTGGATGAGTCCCGCCCCTCCCTCCGGTTCAGAACTTCTTGGCGATGCTGAATCCGATGATCCGCGGGTCGAGCGTGAACACGTTGGTGGTCAACGCGGCATCGTCGCTGTTGAGGAAGGAGTCGGTGATCGGCGTCGAATTGAAGACATTCTTCACATAGGCCTCCATGTGCAGGCCCTCCGGCCCGTCGACGGCGAGCGTAAGATTAAAATTAGTCCAACTCCTCAGCCGGTCATAGGGATTCAGGTTGTAGACGCGCGCCCAGGATTTAGCTTGCCAATAGCCATCTCCGCGGATCGTGGTGCTCCAGTTGTCCCCGAAGTGCATCGTATATTCGGCGCCCAGATTGACCGTCCAGCGCGGCGAGTTGGGCATTTCGTTGCCCGAAAGATCGGTTTTCAGGCCGGCACCGCCGTTGAGTTCGGGATAGTTGGCAGGATCATAGGGCTGTCCGGTCGCGGGATCCATGATCGGTGGATAGATCAGCATGCCAAGCAGGCCGCCGACCCCTCCGCAGACCCCCCAATAATTGCCCAGAGCCTGGTTATCCTGGAGCCACCTTTCCGCGACGGCGGTGGGAACGACACAATTTGATGGCAGCTGGAACCAAGGCTTGAAGACCGTATAGTCGGGATCCCCGAGGTTCCTGTTCATGATGTCGATCGAAGACTCCCCATCCGCAATACGGGTTTTGAGATAACCGATGTTCGCGATCAGCCGGAAATCCTGTGCCGGCGAAAAGACCGCCTGAAGTTCGGCGCCGTAAATGGTCGAATCGAAATTTTCGTTGACCGCGGTGCGGTCGCGGATTTGCGAAACCTGATAATCCTTGTAATCATAGTAGAACGCGCTCGCATTCAGGATAAGCGTTCCTCCGAGAAGGCTGTTCTTTGCACCGATTTCGAAGGCGTTCACATACTCCGGCTTAAAAGTCGGTCCATATTCCTTTCCGGGGAATGTAAGAACATTCAGCAAGTCGGGATTCGTTGAGACGAGGAAATCATAGAATCCCTCGCCGGGCTTGAATATCCCCGCCTTGACCATCTGTTCGCCGGTTGCGAACCCGGGGCTCGGAGGATTCATGCCGCCGCCCTTATAACCGCGAGAGAAGAATGCATACAGCATCGTCTCGTCGGTGAAGCTGAGAACCGGCTTCCAGTCCAAACCAATTCGCCCGGTGAAGTTGCCCCATTTCAGGTTGATGTCCGGTTCGGCGGGATAGCCGATTCCCGACAGCCCGCCGCCGATGATGGTCGGCGCCATAAGCAGCTGACTCGGGATGGGGGTGAACCGCTTCCTGTCATGGTTGTATCGCAAGCCCATCGTCAATTTGAGGTCGGGATTGATGTTCCAATAGGCCTCTCCAAACAAACCATAGGACGTCAACCAATAGGGGTTCGAGCTTCGAAAATAATTGTGCCCCAGACCATTGATGGATTCGACGGGATTGGGGTCGATATAGGGGCAGAAGGAATCCTCGATGGGTGTCGGCGGATCGGCCCTGTCGAGCCAGGCGCTTCCGATGCCGCAAGTGGTCTGGTTGCCGCTGCCGTTTACCGGATAAATCATCGACAGGGCTGTCGTGATGTTGCTCATCACGATATATTCCTCGCGCGCCTTGAACTTGGTATAGTTTGCGCCCAGGCTGAAGTTGAAGGCCCCATCGAAATCCGATTGGATGCGGAGTTCCTGAGAGAATTGTTTCGAATCCGATGAGGCGACGTCAAACGTCCCGATTGTGTTCGAGCAGCCGATCTGCGGATCGCAAAAGATTCCGCCCGGCGCCATCTGGCGAAAATCCCCACCGTTACCGCCGCTATTGGGCAGAAGCAGGCTGGTATCGTTGAATACCGGCACCGTGTTGAATCGGTTGAAGTCCTGGAAGGAGTAGACTTTGTCCCAGTTGAATGCGGTCTGGGATGACAGGGTCAGCGCGTCCGTGACGTCGATATCGAGGTTGAACTGCAGAATGTCGGCACCAGCGCGGTAGCGGGGATCGTTGAACGAAGCAATTTCACGCAGATTGCGCGATTGCATCATCCCGCCGTAGGGATCGCTTAGATTCAGGAAATATTGCGCCTGACCGGTCTCGGCATTGGTGCCGAACCCGAAGCTTTGGTTGAGAACCAGAAGCGCAGTGATCGGTGATAGCGCCAAGCCGTTCGGCGTCCCGAAAGCCGCGTCGTCATATATGCTTCCGGCCTTGCATCCCGTGCTGAAAAGCGCTCGCCGAAATGGGTTGGAAGCGGGGTCGAATGGGTTGGCTTCCTCGGTGGGGGTCGACCCAACCATCTCCGGCCCTGCATCGCGGTGACAAACCTGCTTGCCGGTGCGCGAGCGATCATCCTTTTCGTGGAAGCGCTCCCAGATCAGGCTGCCCCGCACGCTCGGCACGGGCTCGAAGCCCAGCGTCACGCGTCCCGACCACAGGTCGCGTCCGTTGATACGATGCTTGGTGACGCTGTTATAATCGTATCCCTCGCGCTGGGTCATCGACCCGGCGAGGCGCAGGCCGAGCTTGTCGGTTACGATCGGGATATTGAGCATCCCGACGAGCCGGCGGCTGTTGTAATTGCCCACCTCGCCCTTGATGCTGCCTTCGAACCTATTGAGCTTGGGCTTGGCCGAGATGAGGTTGATGACGCCCGCGGTGGCGTTGCGGCCATAGAGTGTGCCCTGCGGCCCGCGCAGCACTTCGAGCCGCTCGACGTCGAAATATTCCTGTTCAAACAGGCGATTGCGGAGCAGCGTCGTATTGTTGAAACTGACCGCGGCGCCCGCGTCGGATGTCGTCGAGATCGACTTGGTGCCGATGCCACGGATCGAGATATTATAGCCCGAGAAATTATTCTTGCTGAAGGTCAGGTTGGGCACCGCCTTCATCAGGTCGAACCCGCCTTCGACCTTCTGCGCGTTGAGATCCTCGCCGCTGAACGCCGAAATGGCGATCGGCACGTCCTGCACCTTCTCGATACGCTTCTGTGCCGTGACGACGATATCCGTGGGCCGGCGTGCCTCCGACTCCGCGTTTCCTTGCCGTGCTGCGGCGTCCGAAGCGTCCTGTGCAAAAGCCGGCGATGCCGTTCCGACGATCAACGATAAAGTGCTGCACGCGCAAAGGCAGGCACGGATACCCCGCATAGTCTCTCTCCCCTGAAGTTCGCGAATCTCTCTCGATCCGTCGCTCGTTGCCGCCCTATCGCATAAGAACACTGACATTGATGTCAATGTAAAATTGACACTGATGTTGAATTGCCTGCGTGCAAAGCGGCGCCATCGGCAACCGCAGAGGATTGACCGGCGCCGCCGAAGGCGGCAAAGGCCGTGCTGTCGCGGGTGTAGCTCAATGGCAGAGCAGAAGCTTCCCAAGCTTACGACAATCGCAGATTTTCGGGCTTTTTCGTGTAAACTTTCTGCAATTTCGGGTATTTAATTTCAAACACTTAGCGATGGTCTGTAAACCTTCGACGACGCTCGATGCAGGGCAACGGCGCCGCGCCTGTCCCACGTTAGGGACGGCAACTCGTATGGGCGGAAGCCACGGCCCGTTCCATTACGCCAGCGATACGGCCTTGCCCGAGGGGTGCCCAAAAGCCGCCGAACAGGGCGCCGAAGCTCAAGCTGTAGTTTCCGGTGCCAGCGAATAGCTGGTGCTGCGCCCGCCAGCGGGGTCTTTCACAAGAATGCCTCGCTGGACCAAATCGTTGATGTCGCGCAAGGCAGTATCGGACGAAGCCTTGGTGATGACGGCCCATTTGGCATTGGTCAGCTTGCCCTCGAACCCGTCCAGCAGCCGGTTCATGACCTTGCGCTGGCGCTCGTTCAGAGACTGCCCCGCGACTGATTCCCAGAACCGCGCCTTGCGCATGACGCTGGCGAGGATGGTTTCGGCCCCGTCGAATGCGCGATCGAGGCAACCGATGAACCACAATAGCCAGGGCGTAATGTCCAAACCACCCCTCTGCGTCGCTTCCAGCATATCGTAGTAGGCTTTGCGCTCGGAGCGGATTTGCGCGGACATGCTGTAGAAGCGCTGCGCGGTTCCTTCCGCGCGCGCCAGGGCAAGATCGGCGATCGCGCGGGCGATGCGCCCATTGCCATCATCGAACGGGTGGATGGTAACAAACCACAAATGCGCGATTCCGGCCTTCAGAACGGGGTCAAGCGCAGCTGTTTCGAACCAATCGAGAAAGCGCGCCATTTCGGCGTCCAACTGCTCCGATGCCGGGGCTTCGTAGTGGACACGCTCGCGGCCAATCGGTCCCGAGACGACCTGCATCGGCCCGCCTTCGGCGGTGCGCCATGCGCCCACGGTGATCCGGCTCATACCGCTGCGGCCCGTCGGGAACAGTGCTGCGTGCCAGCCGAACAACCGTTCAGCAGTCAGCAGCTGGACATAGTTCTGCGTGGCGTCCAGCATCATTTCCACGACGCCTTCGACGTTGCGATCCGCTTCGATCAGGCCGCCGATGTCCATCCCGAGACGGCGGGCGATCGAGGAGCGCACCTGCTCCCGATCCAGCACTTCGCCTTCGATTTCGCTTGATTTCAGAACATCTTCGGTCAGAGCATGAAGCACGGCCTCCGCGCGCAACGGGAAGCCAAGCGCCTCCATATGGCCGATCAATCGCCCCTGTCTGTGGCGCACAGCGGCAAGCGGCTGTGCAAGCTGCGCATCGCTCCAGCGTAGATTAGGCCAGTCCGTCAGTTCATGAATATATGTCATTATCACCGCATCTTTTGCGGTGATAATAGGGGCTAATCCCCGCAAGGGCAAGCGCATTCGCCGTATGAAATGCGGCGAATAGGGTGGCTATTCGCCGCATTCGGCACGGCCGATGGGTCGAGGACTGTCAAACGGCGTTCAAAAGGGACCCCCGATCGGCGTCGAAGAGGGACCCCCTTTTTGGATATGATGTTGGTTTGTTGAAGATGGCCTTGCGCTGCGCGCGGCGGAGGGCGGGTGCTGCGCGACAATCAGGGTGAGAATTGCCGACAATCAGGATGAGAATGGCGGCGGTGTGTCTGTCGGGACGAGGGGCGAAGCCCCGAGGAGCGA
>NZ_JACIJH010000019.1 GCF_014199295.1 Sphingopyxis panaciterrulae | reverse complement strand
GCAACCCGGTACGACAAGCTCGCCAGAAACTACGCTGGCTTCCTCAATCTCGTCGCAGCCATCAAATGTGCCGCGTGAATGTAAACGTCGCCTAGTCCCCGCTCATCGCCGCGGCGGCCAGCGCATCGGCGGCCTCGCCGAGCAGCGCGTCGTCGACGTCGGGCCCGGCAACGCTTTCGCGGCCGATCAGCACCAGCACCGGCACCGCGAGCGGGCTGATCCGCGACAGCGCGCGGTGGAGCATCGTGCCGGCGGCGCGATCGAGCAGATCGCCGAGCCGCGCGACGTCGGTCAGCCGCTCGCGCGCGTCGGCCCAGGCGGCCTCCAGGAGCAGGTGGTCGGGCTCGTATTTCTTGAGCACGTCGAAGATCAGGTCGGTCGAAAAGGTCACCTGCCTGCCGCTCTTGCGCTTGCCCGGATGCTGGCGCTCGATCAGCCCACCGATCACCGCGACCTCGCGGAAGGCCCGCTTCAGCAGATGCGATTGCTCGACCCATAGGGCGAACTCGTCGGACAGGATTTCGGCGTCGAACAGCGCCTCGGGGTTCGTCACCTCGCGCAGCGACCAGATGGCGATCGCATAGTCGGAGGCGACGAAGCCCAGCGGCTGCAGCCCGGCGCGTTCCATCCTCTTGGTGACCAGCATGCCGAGCGACTGGTGCGCGTTCCACCCCTCGAAGGGATAGCAGACCATATAATGCACACCCTCGTGCGGGAAGGTTTCGACGAGCAGCTCGCCGGGTCGCGGCAGCACCGAGCGCCGCGCCTGCATCTCCAGCCAGTCGCGTACATCGTCGGGGAAGCATCGCCAGCTTGTCGGATCGGCCAGAAAACCCCGCACCCGGTCGGCGAGTCGCGTCGAGATCGCCATGCGCGCGCCCATATAGCTCGGGATGCGCGCGGGGCGCGTCGTCGCGCGCACGATCAGGTCGGTATCGCGGATCGTCTCGACCTCAAGGCTGAGCCCCGCGAAGGCGAAGGTGTCGCCGGGGGTCAGCGTGCTCGCGAAATATTCCTCGACCCGGCCCAATCGCCGCCCGTTTCGGAAGCGTACGTCGGCCATCGGTGCCTCGACGATGATTCCGGCATTGAGCCGGTGCTGCGCCGCGAGCCGCGGGTGCGAAATGCGCCAGCCGCCATGCCCGTCGGGGGCGAGGCGCCGGAAGCGGTCATAGCTTTTGAGCGCATAGCCGCCGTCGCGCACGAAACCGAGCAGGCGGCCGAAGATCGCCGCGTCGATCCAGCGATAGGGCGCTGCGGTGCGAATCTCGGCGAGCAGGTCCGCCTCGCGAAAGGGCGCGGCACAGGCGAGTGCCATCACATGCTGCGCGAGCACGTCGAGCGCGCCGGGGCGAAAGCGGTCGGCGTCGCGCTCGCCCGCCTCCACGGCGTCCAAGGCCGCCCGCGCCTCCAGATATTCGAAGCGGTTGCCGGGCACGATCAGCGCGCGGCTCGGCTCGTCGAGCCGGTGATTGGCGCGGCCGATGCGCTGGAGCAGGCGCGACGAGCCCTTGGGCGCCCCCATCTGGATCACGCAGTCGACATCGCCCCAGTCGAGCCCCAGGTCGAGGCTGGCGGTCGCGACGAGCGCGCGGAGCCGCCCCTCGGCCATCGCGGTCTCTGCGCGCTGGCGTGCCTCGCGGTCGAGGCTGCCGTGGTGGATCGCGATAGGCAGCGACAGGTCGTTGACCTTCCACAACTCCTGAAAGATCAGCTCGGCAAGGCCGCGCGTGTTGCAGAAGATGATCGTCGTGCGGTTCTTCGCGATCTGTGCCATCACCTGATGCACCGCATAGCGACCCGAATGCCCCGCCCATGGCACCGCGCCCTCGGGCAGCAATATCCGGATATCGGGATCGGCGCCGGGCTCGCCCTCCACGAGCGTCACCGCCCTCGCATCGGCATCGGGTGCGAGCCACGCGGCATATTGCGCGGGATCGGCGATCGTCGCCGACAGGCCGACGCGGCGGAAATCGGGGGCGATCGCCTGGAGCCGCGACAGCGCGAGCGACAGCAGGTCGCCGCGCTTGCCGGGCGCGAAGGCGTGGATCTCGTCGATCACCACCGTCTTCAGCGCGGCGAACATCGCGAAACTGTCGGGATAGGACAGCAATAGCGACAGCGATTCGGGGGTGGTCAGCAAGATGTTGGGCGGCCGGCCGCGCTGCCGCGCCTTCTTGTCCGACGATGTGTCGCCGCTGCGGCTCTCGACGCTGATGCCCAGCCCCATTTCGGCGATCGGGCCGAGGAGATTGCGCTCGACGTCGGCGGCGAGCGCCTTGAGCGGCGAGACATAGAGGGTATGGAGCCGGTCCGAGGGATTCGCAGCGAGATCGACAAGGCTCGGCAGAAAGCCCGCGAGCGTCTTGCCCGCGCCGGTTGCCGCGACGAGCAGCGCATGCTCGCCGCGCTCCGCTACCGCGAGCATCTCGGCCTGATGCCGCCTGACCCGCCAGCCGCGCGTGGCAAACCAGTCGGTGAAAGGGGTGGAGAGCGGCATGGAAAGGATGTGGCGCCGTGCGAGGCGCGGGGCAAGGCCTTCTCCGACCGTCCTGCCCGTCGATTTGCACAGGAGAGGCAGTCGCCACCCCGCGCGCGGTTCCGGGCCGGAATCGATGGGGTGGGCGATGCCCACCCCATGCGCCTTAAATTCCGTCGACCGCCTTGCTGACCAGAATATTCACCGCAACGCGGCGGTTCTGGGCCTTGCCTTCGGAGGTGCTGTTGTCCGCCGCCGGATCGGCCTCTGCCATGCCGGTCGGGGTCAGCATGCGATAGGGTTTCCAGCCGCAGGCCTGCTGAAGATAGTTGACGACGCCGCTGGCGCGCTTTTCGCTCAGGGCCTGGTTCAGTTCCTGGCTTCCTGTGGAATCGGTGTAGCCGACGACGAGCAGCAACGCGTTGTCCGTCGCTTCGGCCTGGCTCGCTGCGGCGCAGAGATCGGCTTTCGCCTGCTCGGAGAGCACCGCCTTGCCGGTGTCGAAATTCACGTTCGTCGTGCTTTTGACATTATACTGGTCGATATCGCCCACGCGGCCGCGCAGCGCCTCGGTTGCCGCGGTCTGTTCGGCAAAGCGCTGGTCGGTGCCGGTATGGATCATCGACGCGGTCCTGAGGTCCTTGCTCTTGAGATCGACCTCGCTCGCCACCAGACCGCCATCCCACTGCAAGGTCTCGACCGAGACCGGCAGGCCGTTGAGCAGCGAATCCGCGGCAAGCTTGTTGCGGCTGAGGCCCAGGAATCCGCCGCTGGACTTGATCCGAGTGTTTTCGGTGATGGCGATCATGGTGTTGTTGCCATCGGCGGTCCGGACCTGCATCCGACCGTCGCCGCGCGCGGAGATGATGCCTTCGATCTCGGGGCCCTTTGTCATCTCTTCCGGTGAGGGCAGCGTGCCATAGACGGTCGTCATGACATTGCCTTCCGGCGCTTCCTGCTGCTGGTCCTGCGACGGATCCTCCTGCTGCGCAGCAAGGCTTGCCGTCGCTGACCCGGCAGCCATGGCCAGCAGCAGCAAGATTCTTGGACTTTTGCGAACGACACTCATCACCCTATTCCCTTCGATTGTATCAGCGCCCCCGCATGCTCGCCTCGTCTTCAGTCAAACCTTTCTGGCAGATGAACAGACTCGGCAAGATGGCGGCTGCGCGGGCCATTCGAGCGCATTGTGCGGCGAGTCGATGAAGACGTCGTCGTGCCGGCCTGACCGGGGCGTGCGGCGATTCACGGCGACAGGACCCAAGAGGGAAGGCTGCGACCGCCGGAGCTACCGGAAAAGCGCGGGGCCGAGGTCGTGGGCGACGGCGAAACTCGTTCGCTGGCCCGCGCCTCAGTCGATGTTCGCGGAAATCGCGCCCATACGCGTCAACAGTTGACGCCAATGCTCGCCCAGCCGCTGCTGGAACAGCATCAGCTCGAAGCCGTGCCGTGCGGCATGGCGCTGCGGGATCGCATCCCAGCCGCGATGCTCGACGGTCACGCGGGTTTCGTCGCCCACCGCTTCGAAGCGTATCTCGACCTCGGTCGCCTGATCGGCCGCGAAGCTCGGCAGACGCCAGCGGAAGGCGAGGCATTCGCCGGGCGACCAGCGCCGCACCGCGCCGATCTCCCATTCCTCGCCGTCGGCGAAGCGGGTGACGAGGCGGCCGCCGGGTCCCTCGGGGTCGAAACGGAGCGTGCCGTCGCCCTTCGGCGAGAGCGGAAAGAGCGGGTGGCTCGTCCACCAGCGGCCGATGTCGCGGGTAAAGACGGTGAAGGCCGCCAGCGGCGTCGCGGCGACGCGCAGCGCGACGATGACCGCCGCGCCGCTCAAGCGCCGTCCTCGACGCCGCCTTCGATATGGCGCTTGAAGCTCGCGAGCTGGTGCGCCCAGCGCGCCTCGGTCTCGGCGAGCCAGGTCTTGAGCTCGTCGGTCGCGCCGTCCTTCAGGCGATAGATGCGCACCCGCGCGTCGAAATCGGGGTGCGCGTCCTCGACCAGCCCGCCGGCCTTGAGCGCGCGCAGATGACGGCTCATCGCCGGCGGCGCGAGGCCGAGCGCACCCGCGAGCTCGCCGGCGCTGCGCGGCCGTTCGCGCAGCAGCTCGACCGCGCGGCGGCGCTGGGGGTCGGCGAGCGCGGCGAGGGTGCGGTCGAGCGCGGCGCTCAATCGTCGAGCCGCGTCTTGGTGGTAAAGCCGCCCTCGGCGTCCCATTCCTCCGCGGTCTTGGCTTCGACGGTGACGCCGAAGGTCCAGATATGTCCCTCGGGGTCCCTGGCGCGATAGGTGCGGTCGCCGTAGAATTGGGTTTCCGGCGCGGCGATGATGGCGGCTCCCGCGCTGCGCGCGCGGTCGCAATGCGCGTCGATATCCTCGCCGACGCCGAGCTGGACGTGGACGCTTTGCGTATTCCTGCCGCCCAGCGATTTCGGGCTGCGGTGATCGTCCGACCATTCGTTGCCGACCATGACCACCGATGTGCCATAGCCCATCTCGCTGTGCGCGAGATGGCCGTCGGCATCGAGCAGCACGAACAGCGGCTCGAATCCGAACGCCTCCTCGAGCCAGCGGAAGGCGGCCTTGCTGTCCTGATAGCTGATCGCGCTCGAAAGCCCCTTGGGGCGATGCTGCTCGGTCATCCCGTCTCTCCTGCGAATCATATGATTTCGCATTCATAGAATATTTTTTTTAAAATGAAAATATATGGCCGGAAAGAACCGATTCCTTTTCGCGGAAGCGGGCGTAATTGTCTCAGTCGGCGGCGCCGATGGCGCCCTCGGTCTTGTCCGCCGCGGCGAGTTCGCTCTCGCCGTCGAGCAGCGTCATGCTGACCCGGGCGACACCGCTGCGCCGCATGTCGATCTCGCGTGCCGCGGCGTCGCTGACGTCGATCACGCGGCCGCGGCTGAACGGGCCGCGGTCGTTGATGCGGACGATTACGCTCTTGCCGTTAGCGAGGTTGGTGACGCGCACCCGGCTGCCGAAGGCGAGGGTTCGGTGCGCGGCGGTCAGTTCGTCGGGGTCGAAACGTTCGCCGCTCGCGGTGCGGTTGCCGGCGAGTTCGTCGCCGTAATAGCTCGCCATCCCGCTGCCGATTTCGGCGCTGTCGTCGGCATCCTGCTCCTGCGCGGCGACCGGAATCGCGAGCAGCAGCGGCAGGATCATGACCATCAAGCGGCGCATATCGGCCTCCCCCTTATTCAGGTGGGCGGCATCAAGCAGCGCGGGCGCCGGGCCGCAAGCCGTCAGCGCCGCGCTGGTCGGAAACTGCGCCTAGCCGTTTCGGCGATCAGACGTCGAGATTGGCGACCGACAGCGCATTGGTCTGGATGAAATCGCGCCGCGGCTCGACCTCGTCGCCCATCAGCCGCTCGAAGATTTCGTGCGCGACGTCGGCCTGTTCGGCCTCGACGCGCAGCAGCGAGCGGTTGGCGGGGTCGAGCGTGGTTTCCCACAATTGCTCGGCGTTCATCTCACCCAGCCCCTTGTAGCGGCTGATGCTGAGCCCCTTGCGGCTGTGCGCGAAGATCGCGTCGAGCAGTTCGGACGGGCGCGTCACCGGGTTGGCCTTGGCGCTGCTCGCCGCGGGCGCTTCGCCTTCGGCGTCCTCCTCGGCGGCTTCGACCTCGACCGCCGCCGCGCCGGTCGCCTTCACCAGCCGCGCCGGGCTGGCATAGGTTTCGGCCTGCTCGGCGGCGAGCTTGTGGAGGCGGCGCGCTTCCTGGCTCGCGAGGAAGGCGGCGTCGATCGCGTGATGGTCGCTGACCCCGCGCCAGCGGCGTTCGAGCGTATAGCCGCCGCCCTCGACGGCCGAGACGGTCCATTGCGCCTCGCTGCCGCCGGTCAGCGCGCGCTCGGCGGCGCCCAGCCACCGGGCCGCGGTCTCGGCGGCGCTGTGGCGGCCTCCGGCGTCGAGATCGGGGTCGAGCGCGCCGGTCAGGGCCAGCGCCTCGATCAGCGCATGATCGAGGGTGCGCGGCACATAACGCATCAGCGCGCGCAGGCGCCGGGCGTGGTCGATCAGGTCGCGCAGATCGTTGCCCGACCGCGCGCCGCCCGCGCTTTCGAGCAGCAGCGCGTCGATGCCCGCATCGACCAGATAGTTTTCGAGCGCGGTGTCGTCCTTCAGATAGACCTCGCTGCGCCCCTTCGCGACCTTGTAGAGCGGCGGCTGGGCGATGTAGAGATGGCCGTTCTCGATAATCTCCGGCATCTGGCGATAGAAGAAGGTCAGCAGCAGCGTGCGGATATGCGCGCCGTCGACATCGGCGTCGGTCATGATGACGATCTTGTGATATCTGAGCTTGTCGATCGTGAACTCGTCGCGGATGCCGGTGCCGAGCGCCTGGATCAGCGTTCCCACCTCCTTCGACGAGATGATGCGGTCGAAGCGCGCGCGCTCGACGTTCAATATCTTGCCCTTCAGCGGCAGGATCGCCTGGACGTGGCGGTCGCGGCCCTGCTTGGCGCTGCCGCCTGCGGAATCGCCCTCGACCAGGAACAGCTCGCATTTCGCCGGATCGCGTTCCTGACAGTCGGCGAGCTTGCCGGGCAGGCTCGCAATATCCATTACGCCCTTGCGGCGGGTCAGTTCGCGTGCCTTTTTCGCGGCTTCGCGTGCCGCGGCGGCGTCGACGACCTTCTGGATCACGGTCTTGGCGTGCGCGGGATTTTCCTCGAGCCATTCGGTCATCCGGTCGGCCATCAGGCTTTCGAGCGGCTGGCGAACTTCGCTGCTGACCAGCTTGTCCTTGGTCTGCGAGCTGAATTTGGGGTCGGGCAGCTTGACCGAGACGATCGCGGTCAGGCCTTCGCGCATATCCTCGCCGGTCAGGCTGACCTTCTCCTTCTTGAGCAGCCCCGACTTCTCGCCATAGCCGTTGAGCGTGCGGGTCAGCGCGGCGCGGAAGGCGGCGAGGTGGGTGCCGCCGTCGCGCTGCGGGATGTTGTTCGTGAAGCAGAGGACATTTTCATAATAGCTGTCGTTCCACTCGAGCGCGACCTCGATGCCGATGCCGTCGCGTTCGCTGCTGATCGCGATCGGATCGGGCAGCAGCGGTGTCTTGTTGCGGTCGAGCCATTTGACGAAGGCCGCGATGCCGCCTTCATAGAACAGGTCATGCACGACA
The DNA here is from genome assembly GCF_014199295.1 of Sphingopyxis panaciterrulae. Classification (GTDB taxonomy): domain Bacteria; phylum Pseudomonadota; class Alphaproteobacteria; order Sphingomonadales; family Sphingomonadaceae; genus Sphingopyxis; species Sphingopyxis panaciterrulae. The sequence goes on along the minus strand of NZ_JACIJH010000019.1, from coordinate 50,119 downwards.
TGCTCGGTGCTGCGCGCGTCGACCAGCTTGATGCGGACGCCCGAATTCAGGAAGGCGAGCTCGCGATAGCGGTGCTCGAGCTTCTCGAAATCGAACTCGATGACGTTCTTGAACGTCTCGGTCGAGGCCTGAAAGGTGACGCGCGTGCCCTTCTTGCCCGCGGGCGCGGGGCCGCGGACGATGAGCGGGGCGACCGAATCGCCATGTTCGAAGCGCATCCAATGCTCTTCGCCGTCGCGCCAGATCGTCAGTTCCAGCCATTCCGACAGCGCGTTGACCACCGAAACGCCGACGCCGTGCAGGCCGCCCGACACCTTGTAGGCATTGTCGTCGCTGCTATTCTCGAACTTCCCGCCGGCGTGGAGCTGGGTCATAATGACCTCGGCCGCCGAAATGCCCTCCTCGGCATGGATGCCGGTCGGGATGCCGCGGCCATTGTCCTCGACGCTGACCGATCCGTCGCTGTTCAATGTGATGAGCACGAGGTCGCAATGCCCGGCCAGCGCCTCGTCGATCGCATTGTCGCTGACTTCGAACACCATGTGATGCAGGCCCGACCCGTCGTCGGTGTCGCCGATATACATGCCCGGCCGCTTGCGCACCGCGTCCAGGCCCTTGAGGACCTTGATCGAATCGGCGCCATAGGCGCTCTTGTTGGGCTGCTTGGCGCCGCCTTCGGGCGTCTGGTTTTCAGGGGTGTCCGTCATGCCCATCATATAGGGTCCGGGGCGGCAAAACCCAAGCGAAAATGCGCTTCCCGGCCTCTCCGCGCAGGGCGTTGCGCGCGGCCGCCGCGGCGGCTAGTTTCGGCGCCATGACACGCCTTCCCCTGCATCGCCCCGCCCTCCTCGTCCCGACGCTTGCGGCGCTAGCGCTCGCCGGCTGCTCGCAGCCCGCGCCACCCGCCGACAATGCCAAGCTCGCGAGCGGCGAGCCGCTTGCGACGCGCGCGGTGATGATCGGCACCGAAGGCCCCAGCCTGCCCGCCTGTTCGAGCATCAGCCGGGTCGAGGACGGCGGCACCGACGTCTATTGGGCGCCGGGCGAAACGCGCGCGGTGAAGGCGCGGCTCGCGGGCGGCACGCCGGTGTCGCTGTGCGAGGCGGCGGACAACGACGCCTGGTTCGGCATCGTCTTCGCGGCGCCCGGGACCGACAAGGACATGTGCGGCGTCGGCCGCTCGGTCGCCAATGCGCGCGAATATCAGGGCCCGTGCCGCTGGGGCTGGATTCGCGGCGGAACGGTGCGGCTGGGCGCTTGACAGCGCGCTCAGCGGCAATCCTCGATCACGCGTCCGATTTCCGACTGTACGGGCAACGTCAGCGCGCTGCCGTTGCTTGCTTCGAGCGCGAAGCGGCCGCGGCTGAAGGCGATGCGGTCGAGTCGCGGATCGCGCGCGGGCAGCGTGGCCCCGCCGCCGTCGAAGCGCAGCCGGTCGCTGCCCGCCGTGGTTCTGAGGGTCACGTCGAGCGGCTGTCCCGCCGACCCGAGGCCGGCGGAGAGGCGTAGGCCGCTGCCGCTGCACGCCAGGGTGACGAGCGGGCTCGCGCTGCCGGTCTGGACGAAGCGTGCGGTGCGGCTGCCCGCGTCGTAGCGCCAGGCGCCCGCGTCGAGCGCGCGTTCGTCCCACGCCCTGGCGGGTGGGGTCGGCGCGGGTGGCGGCGGGGCCGCGATCGGCGCGGGGGCGGGGGGCGGCGCCTCGGGCGTCGGGATCGCGGTGCAGCCCGCGATGGCCAGCGTCAGCACCGCGGCGGTGCAGCAAAAAACCTGTTTCCGGTTCACTCAGGCAAATCCCCGCCAGTCGATTGCTTCTTCGATGTCGGCGCGCGGCACCGGCCACTGGTTCACCGCCGCCGCCTCGTCGGCATAGCCGATCGCGAGGCCGCTGAAGAGGATTTGATCGTCGCCCAGCCCGAGCGTCGCACGGACCGTCGCACCGTACATCGCCCAGCATTCCTGCGGGCAGCTCGCGAGTCCCTGTTCGACGAGCAGCAGCATCACCGATTGCAGCCACATTCCCATGTCGGCCCATTGCGGCGGCCCCATGATCCGCGAGCAATGGAGAAAGAGCATCACCGGCGCCCCGAAGCCGGTGTAATTATGCATGAATTGCGCGAGCCGACCCCGCTTGTCTTCGCGCGGGATGCCGAGCGAGGCATAGAGCGCCTCGCCGACGCCGAACCGGCGCGCGTCCCACGGCTCGGTCAGCCCGCGGGGGTAGATGTCATATTCTGCCTGCTGCCCCTCGCGCCCCATCGCGATGCGCGCCGCGACGGCGTCCTTCATCGCCTGCCATGGCTCGCCGGTCAGCACGGTCGCCTGCCACGGCTGGAGGTTGCCGCCCGAGGGCGCGCGCTGCGCCGTCGCGAACACGTCGGCGAGCAGCGCGGGGTCGACCGGCCGGTCGGTGAAGGCCCGCACCGAACGACGCCGGTGCAGCGCATCGGCAAGGGAGGAGAGGGGAAGCGTGTCAGTCACTGGCATATTTGTCCTCGCGGCGTTTTCCGAACAGCAGACCGCGTTCGAGCCGGGCCTTGAGCTGGCGATAATAGGATATAAGGAAGACGTCATCCTCTTCGGCGACCGGGCGGCCGATCTTCGCGCGGATCGTGTCGGCGACCTCGCGCATCGTCCGGGCGTCGCTGGTGCGCAGCACGCGCTCCAGCTCCTGCAGTTCGTAGATGCCATAGACCGCAAGCTCGGCATCGTCGAACAGGATCGCCTGCGCCGCCTCGCCCGCCGCGATGTCGCGGTCGAGCCGCGCGCGCGTCGCCATGACCACCCACGTCCCCGCGATCAGGTCGCCCATCCGCATCCGGTCGCGGTTGAAGAAGAGAAAGAGGCTGAGCGTCAGCGCCCAGGCAAGGCCGAACAGCGCGGTCCAGGCGCCGACCATATCCTCGGCCGCGCCGACCGAGATCATGGTCAGCGGCAAGAAGAGTTCGAGCTCGCGGATCAGGTTGCGCGCGACCACGGCGTCGGCGGTCAGCCGCCCGCCGTCGCGCGCGACGACGCGGATGCCCATCAGCCGCTTGCCCGGCGTCGCGGCGCGCTGCCCGAGCTCGAAGCCGATGAACCAGAAGTTGCGGAGCAGGAAGCCGCCGAGCATCCAGATGCTGACCATGATGTCCGATCGCGACGCGATGCCGAGCCATATCACCAGCAACGTGAAGACGATCAGCGCCCCCACGATCAGCATCATGTCGACGATCAGCGCGCCGAGCCGCAGGCCCGAACTGGCGATCTTCAGCTCTAGGTCGACCCCCTCGGGGGTCACGAACTGGCGGACCTTCTTCGCCTGCGCGCGGCGCTGCCGGACGAGCGTCTCGGCGGGCGTCATGCCGCCGCCGCCTTGCGCGGAAGATAATAATAGCCGAGCCAGAAGAGCAGCATCAGCGTGCCGATGCCATAGCGGACGAGCGTATCGGTGATGAGCTGGCGCCCGAAGCCTTCGAGCAGGCCGGCGGCGAGCAGCATCACGATCACCCCGACCATCACCTTCCCCGCGGTGCGTCCCGCCGCCGCCGCGGCTTCGAGCCGGCCCATCGCGCCGGGAAAGACGACCGCGGTGCCGATGCGCAGCCCCGCCGCCCCGGCGAGTACCGCGGCGAACAGCTCGGTGGTCCCGTGGATGAACAGCCAGCCGCCGAAATCGACGCCGAGCCCCTTGCTGGTGAAGAGCGCGAGCATCGCGCCCAGCGACAGCCCCTGATAATATTCGAGGATCAGCGTCGGCACCCCGAAGGCGAAGCCGAGCGCGAAGGCCATGATCGAAACGCGGCTGTTGTGGGTGAAGAGATAGGTGGCAAAGACGTGCAGCGCGCCCTCCTCCTCGCCCGCCGGCGCCTTGCCGTGACCGAGGGTGCTCTGCAGATATTCGACGCTGGCGCGCGGGTCGCGCCCACCGGATATGCCCTCGGGAATGAAATGGAAATACCAGTCGGGCTGGCTCGCGACGAGCGCCCAGCTCGTCAGCACGCCGAGCAGCAGCACCGCCGCGACGACCAGCGTTTCCTTCCACAGCGCGCGCACCGCGGCGGGCCAGTCGTGGAGAAGGAAGCGGCCAAGCCGGCCGAGGCGCGACTGGCGCACGCCATAGATGAGGAAATAGCCGCGCATCGACAGCGCCTCGAGATGGTCGAGCAGCGCCTTGTCGAGGCTGGTCGCGCGCGCGATCGACAGCGAAGAGAGCGTCGCGCGATAGAGCGAGGGAAGCTGCAGCAGCTCGTCGCTCGACAGCCCGCGGGCGCCCTTCTTCTCGAGCCGGGTGAGCAGCGCGTCGAAGGCGATCCAGTCGGCCTCGCGCTCGGCGCGGAAGCGTTCGGTCGAAAAGGCCGGCGTCGCGGCGCTGGTGCGGCCGGCGGCGGAGGTATCGGGCGGCGTCACAGGCTGCCCTGCCGCTTGATGCCCAGATAGGCATCGACGACTCGCGCGCCCATCGCGTCCGCGGGAACCTCGATCACATCGACGCCCATCCGCTGGAGCCGCGCGATGACGAGCTGGCGGCCGGCCAGCATCGCCGCGGCGACATTGGCGCGGGTGACATCGGTCGCGCTCCCGGGCCGCCGGCGCTCCTCGCTCTCCAGCTCCTCGTCCTTGATGACGACGAACAGCAGCCGATGCTTCTGCGCCAGCCGCCCGGCGGCACGGATCATCAGGTCGGCGCTCGTCGCGTCGGTGAATTCGGTGAACAGGACGATCAGCGCGCGCCGTTCGAGCCGGGCACCGAGCGCGGCGAGCGCGAGGGTGAAATTGCTTTCGACATGGGCATAGTCGATGCCGCTCGCGGCGCGCTGCAACGCCGGGAAATCCTGGATGTGCATATAGGCGGGGGTCAGCGCCTGCGGCTTGGCCGCGAAGGAAAAAAGGCTGATCCGGTCGCCGAACTTGAGCCCCGCATAGGCCAGGAGCAGTGCTGCCGACACCGCGCGGTCGACGCGTGGCAGGCCGTCCACCGGCTCGGCCATCGTCCGCCCGCCATCGATGGCGAGGACGACGCGATTGTCGCGCTCGACGCGATATTCCTTGGCGAACAGTTTCAGATGGCGCGCCGAGGCGGTCCAGTCGATCGCGCGCCGGTCCATCCCGGCCCGATATTCGGTCAGCGCCTCATATTCGCTGCCTTCGCCGCGCAGCCGCTGTTGCCTGAGGCCGAACCAGCTATTGCGCTGGAACAGGCGCTTGCCCTCCTCGCTCGCGGCGCGCAGGCTGGGCACGACGGCGATCCGCCCCTCGACCGCGAAGCGCCGCTGCTTCCAGACGAGGCCGAGCGGCCCGCGCCAGCGCATCCACAGCGCCTCGATCCGCGCTTCGCCGCGCCGCGCCGCGACCAACGGCAGCGTCGCGACCAGCGCCTGCGGTTCGTCGGCGCGGCGCAGGCGGCCGGCGATGCGCCCGCCTGCGGCCAGCCGCTCGTCGACCGCGAGCGCCAGCTCGGCGTCGGCCGGCAATATGCGCCGGCTGCGCGCCACGATTCGCAGGTCGAAGGGATCGCCGACCCCGACCTGATGCGGAAAGCGCGCGTCGAGCGACAGCGCGCGCGGATGGGCGCCCGCCAGCAGGTCGAGGATCAGGCAGGCGAGGATGACGCCGATCCAGCCGGGCGCGACCAGCCACAGCTCGGGCCGCATCAGGCCAAGCAGCAGCGCCACCGGGGCGCCCGCAAGCAGCAGCAGGATCGCGCGGCGGGTCGGATAGGTCGCGTTTCGGTTCAACGGGGAACTTCCTCGCGCTCGAGCAGCGCCGCGACGACCTCTTCGACGCTGCGGCCTTCGATCTCCGCGGCGGCCGACAGGATGACGCGGTGGCGCAGCACCCCGGCGGCGAGGCGCTGGACGTCGTCGGGGATCGCATAGTCGCGTCCGTCGAGCGCCGCGGCGGCGCAGGCGGCGCGCGCGAGCAGCGTCGCGGCGCGGGGGCTGGCGCCGCATTCCAGGTCGGCGCTCTCGCGCGTCGCGCGGACGATGCGGACGATATAGTCGACGATCTCGTCGGCGAGCCGGACGCCCGCGATCGTGTCGATCGCGGCGGCGATGGCCTGCGCGTCGGCGATGCGCTCGACGCCGAAGTCGGCGACTGCGGGGCTTTTGAACCTTCCGCCATGATCGGCGACGATCCGCCGTTCCGCCTCGACGTCGGGATAGTCGACGACCAGCTTGAACAGAAAACGGTCGAGCTGCGCCTCGGGCAGCGGATAGACGCCCTGCTGTTCGATCGGGTTCTGGGTCGCGAGCACGGTGAAGCGCGGGCTCATCGCGTGCGGCTCGCCGCCCAGCGTCACGCGCCGTTCCTGCATCGCCTCCAGCAGCGCCGCCTGCGTCTTGGGCGGGGTGCGGTTGATCTCGTCGGCGAGCAGCAGTTCGGTGAAGATCGGTCCCTTGGTCAGGGTAAAGCTCGACGTCTGGAAGTTGAACAGGTTCGACCCCAATATGTCGCCCGGCATCAGATCGGGGGTGAACTGGATGCGCCCATAGTCGAGCCCGACGGCGCGGGCGAAGGCCTGCGCCAGCAGGGTCTTGGCGGTGCCCGGCGGACCTTCGAGCAGGATGTGTCCGCCCGCGAGCAGCGCGATCGTGACCATGCGGGTCAGCTCGGTCTGACCGAACACGGCTTTCGCGACCTCGCCTTCGATCGCCGCGCCGAGCGCCTGGACGCCTTCGATATCCTTAGCCGTCACGCAGAAGATCCTTTCTGATGTCGTGGAGCGCCTGCGCGTCCGCGAGGAATTCGTGGGAGGAGCGCGCGAGCGGCAGGCGCCGCGCGATGGCCGAGAAACTGTCGCGCCCGGCGGACAGGTGCCGGTCGATCCAGCTATCGGTTTCGCGCTCGTCGAGACCCGACGGGGCGTGGAGGCGGCGCGCGATGGCGCGGCGCTGGCCCTGGACATAGGCGCCGGCGCCTTCGAGTTCGCGGCCCGCCCGCGCGATCAGTTCGGCGCTGTTCGCGATCAGCGCCGCCTTCGATACCGGAATCGCGCGGCTCGGCCGCAGCGCCGGGCCGAAGCGCACCCAGACCTGCCACAGCGCGAGCAAGGCCGCGGCGAGCAGGCAGAGGGTGATGCCGATGAAGGGGGGCACGAAGGCGAAGCGGAGCAGCGATTTCTGCCCGCCGAAGCCGGCAAGCGTCAGGTCGAAGACAAGGGCGCCGGCGTTCGCGTCCTCGGCGATCGCATCGAGCAGCAGCGCGGCGCCGCGCGCTCCGTCGCGTGAGGCGAAAGCGAGATTGTCGATCAGGTCGGGGTCGGCGAGAATATAGAGGTCGGCGTCGCGCGCCCGCGCGAGCACTGCGCCGCCGCCCGGTGCCGCGACCAATGTCTCGAGGTCGTCGCCGGTCACGGTCTGGACGCCGGCGGGAAGCGTCAGATCGATCGGCCGCCCGGCGATATCGGCGCGGACGCGCGTTGCCGCGCCGCTGCTCGTGCCGGTCTCGACCGTGCCGAAACGCGCTTCGGGCAGCAGCCGGCCCGGGGGCGGAACCGGAAAGGCGGGACCGGACCAGCCGGGCTTGGGCGCTTCGCCGAGCATCGGCATGGTGCGCCATTTGGGCAGGACGACCAGCACCGGCGCCTCGCCCTGCGCGTCGATCAGCCCGGCGACCTCGCCGGGCAAGGCCTCGTGGGTCGGTGTCAGGATCAGCAACGGCTGCCATTCGCCGCCGCGCCAGCGTTCGATGCGGCGGCGCAGCTCGACGTCGGCGCCCGCGCGCTCGGCGAGGTCGACGATGGCGGCGAAGCCGGGCGCGCCGCGCGACAGCGCATGCCCCTTCCCGTCGTTGCCGCTCTTGAGCTGGGGGCCTAGCGCGATCAGCGCCCACAGCGCGACGAAGGCGATCAGCCCGATCGCGATCACGCCGCCGATCAGCCGCGGGTCGAACGCCTTCTCGCTCGCGCCCGCGCCGCTCACGTCCGCGCCCAATTCTTCGGCACCGTCAGTTCGGCATAGGCGGAACGGCAGCTTTCCCAGGTGTCGCCGCCGATCGCGCGGCCGCCGAACAGGCTGATCTCGACCGCGCGCGCGATGCGGCTGAAGGCGGTGCGCGCAACGGTCGGCAGGTCGTGCGCCGCGGCCAGTTCGCGCGAGGTCATCGCCGGCCGTACCAGCCCCGGTCGCCGCCCTTCGATATCCTCGACGCTGCGATAGAGCAGCAGGTGGATCGCCTCGGCGAAGCGGCCCGCGGCGGCGAGCGCGTCGGCTTCGGCGAGCAGCGCGCGCGCCGCGCCGGCCTCGGCGACCCCCTCGACGTCATCCTCGCCCCCCTCCTTGCGGGCGCGGAAGAAGGGCAGGCTATCGACCCAACGCGCAAAGGCCGGAACGAAATGATAGAGCAGCAGCAGCGCCAGCGCGATGGCGGCGATCCACAGCAGCGGCTTGACGGCGGGCTGGCTCCATTCGAAGAAATCGCGCAGCGCCGCGAACAGCGATTTCAGCCAGTCGGGGGTTTCGGGCGGGTCGGGCATCGCGGGCAGGCTGGTCTGGATGCCGCCGCCGGCCATCGTCTGGCGATAGCCCCGGTCGACGAGTTCGGGGTCGATCAGCCAGCCGTCGTCCGACGCGGCGGCAACGGCTGCCTGGGCGAGGCCGGCCGGCATCATGGTGAAACTCTGGCCCCGCCTGTTTCGATCATCGCCGACAGCGGTAGCGCGAGCGGCGGCGCCAAGGCAAGAGAGGCTTGCACCCCGTCGGGCGCCGTTCTAGCCCACGGCAGATGGTTACGGGTGTAACCGGCGGCAAGGGAGACCGGCGTGGACGCGGCGCAGGCGGTGCATGAAAAATTCCTCGCGGCGCTGGCGGAGGGACAGCTCGCGCGCGGCGGCGACGCGCCCGACCCCGGCGCGGCGGGCCTGTCGCGCGCCGCGGCGACCGACATCTTCCTCTCGCAACTGACCAGCCGCCAGATGGACCGGCTGTCGCGCGCGCTTCAGGCGCGCGGCGAGGGCTTCTATACGATCGGATCGTCGGGGCACGAGGGCAATGCCGCGGTCGCGGCGGCGCTGCGCGTCACCGACATGGCCTTTCTCCATTACCGTTCCAACGCCTTCCAGCTCCAGCGCGCGCGACAGATGCCGGGGTTGACGCCGAACTGGGACATGCTGCTCAGCTTCGCGGCGTCGAGCGAGGACCCGATCTCGGGCGGGCGGCACAAGGTCATCGGGTCGAGGCCGCTCGCCATTCCGCCGCAGACCTCGACCATCGCCTCGCACCTGCCCAAGGCGGTCGGCGCCGCCTTTTCGATCGGCATCGCGCGGCGGCTCGGGCGGACCGGCCTGCCGCTCCCCGACGATGCGGTCGTGCTCGCGAGCTTCGGCGACGCCTCGGCGAATCACTCGACCGCGCAGGGGGCGTTCAACACCGCGGGCTGGGCGGCGTATCAGGGTTCGCCCATGCCGCTGATCTTCCTTTGCGAGGATAATGGCATCGGCATTTCGACGCGCACGCCGACCGGCTGGATCGCGGCGCAGTTCCGCCATCGCGCCGGGCTGCACTATATTTCGTGCGACGGCAGCGACCTCGTCTCGGCCTATGTTGGTGCGAAAGAGGCGGCGGACTTCGCGCGGCGGACCCGCAAGCCCGTATTCCTCCACATGGGCACGGTGCGCCTCTATGGCCATGCCGGCTCGGACGTGCAGGGCGCCTATCTGCCGAAAGCGCTGATCGAGTCCGACGAGGCGCGCGACCCGTTGCTCGCCGGCGCCGCGCTGATGGCCGAGCAGGGCTGGATGACCCCGGCCGAGATCGCCGACGCCTATGACGAGATCGGCGCCACGCTCGCACGGCAGGCCGAGGCGGCGATCCGGCGGCCGAAGATCACGACGACCGCGGGGGTGATGGCCAGCCTGATCCCGCCGAAGCGCGACGTCGTGCGCGCGAACACCCCCTCGGCCGAGGATCGCGCCGCGCTGTTCGGCGGCGACGCCGCGCAGATGGACAAGCCGCAGCATATGGCGCGGCTGCTGTCATGGGCGCTTGCCGACCTGATGCTCGCGCACCCGGAGATCGTCATCGCGGGCGAGGATGTCGGGCCGAAGGGCGGCGTCTACAACGTTACCGCCAAGCTCCACCAGCGCTTCGGCCCGGCACGCGTCGTCAACACCCTGCTGGACGAACAGGCCATATTGGGCCTCGCCATCGGCATGGCGCACAACGGTTTCCTGCCGATGCCGGAGATCCAGTTCCTCGCCTATGTCCACAATGCCGAGGACCAGATCCGCGGCGAGGCGGCGACGCTCAGCTTCTTCTCGAACGGGCAATATACCAACCCGATGGTCATCCGCATCGCGGGGCTCGGTTACCAGAAGGGCTTCGGCGGCCATTTCCACAACGACAACAGTCTCGCGGTGTTCCGCGACATTCCGGGCGTCATCCTCGCGGTGCCGTCGAACGGGCACGACGCGGTGGCAATGCTGCGCGAATGCGTGCGGCTGGCGCGCGAGGAGCAGCGGGTGGTCGTCTTCGTCGAACCGATCGCGCTCTACATGACCCGCGACCTCCACGCGGAAGGCGACGGGCTGTGGACCAGCGTCTACGAAGCGCCGGGCGACGGCGCGCCGATCCGGCTCGGTGACGCCGGCGTCCATGGCAACGGCACCGACCTCGCGATCGTCACCTATGGCAACGGCTATTATCTTTCGCGCCAGGCCGAAAAGCGCCTCGCCGCCGACGGGGTCAAGATGCGGGTGATAGATCTGCGCTGGCTCGGTCCGGTCGATGAAGAGAAGCTCGTCGAAGCGGTGGGCGATGCGAAACGCATCTTGATCGTCGACGAATGCCGCATCACCGGCTCGCAGAGCGAGGCGCTGATGGCGCTGTTCGCCGAACGCACGCCCGAAAAGAAGCTCGCGCGCCTCGCCGCCGACGACAGCTTCATTCCGCTGGGCAAGGCGGCGACGCTGACGCTGCCGAGCCGCGACACTATCGTGGCGGCCGCCCGTGAGCTTTTAACCAGAGGCTGATTCTCAAATCCGTTCGCCCTGAGCTTGTCGAAGGGCTGTCCTTGTTTTGAACCGAAGAGAGAAGGAAGAGAAGAACGGTGCTTCGACAAGCTCAGCACGAACGGAAGGCAGGATGACCGCGAATAAGAAAACCGCCCTCGTCGTCGCCCCCGGACGCGGCACCTATGGCAAGGGCGAGCTCGGTAGCATTGCGCGGCTGCATGGGCTCCGCTTTGCCGATCTGATCGCCGATTTCGACGCGCAGCGCCGCGATCGCGGGCAGCCGACCGTGACCGAGCTCGACGGTGCCGAACGCTTCAGCGTCGCGACGCACATGCGCGGCGACGTGGCGGCGCCGCTGATCTACACGGCGACCACGCTCGACTGGCTCAGCATCGACCGCGAGGCATTCGACGTGGTCGCGGTCGCGGGCAATTCGATGGGCTGGTACAGCGCGCTCGCGCTGGGCGGCGCGGTGTCGGTCGCCGACGGGTTTCGCATCGCCAATGCGATGGGGCTCAACAGCCAGACGCACGGGCCGGGCGGGCAGATCCTGCTTCAGATCGTCGATGCGGACTGGCGGCCGGTGCCGGGGCTGCGCGACGCGCTGCTCACGCTCGTCGCCGATATCGGCGCGCGGCCGGGCCATGCGCTCGCGCTGTCGATCGACCTCGCCGGGATGCTCGTGCTCGCGGGCAATGAGGAAGGCCTCGCCGCGCTGCTGGCAGAGGCGCCGCCGACGCCGGATCGCGAGCCGCTGCGGCTCGCCGGCCACGGCCCCTTCCACACGCCGCTGATGACCGGCAGCTCGGACAGGGCAAGGGCCGAGCTGCCGCCGTCGCTGTTTGGTCGGCCCGCGATCCCGCTGGTCGACGGACGCGGCCATATCTGGCGCCGCTTCGCGAGCGATCCGGCCGAGGTTTGGGATTATACCTTTGGCCACCAGATTCTCGCGCCCTATGATTTCGCGCTGTCGGTGCAGGTCGCGGTCAAGGAATATGCGCCCGACGTCGTCATCCTCCCCGGCCCCGGCGATACTCTGGGCGGCGCGATCGCGCAGGCGCTGATCGGCATCGGCTGGCAAGGGCTGGACGACAAGGGCGATTTCGTCGCGCGGCAGCAGGCCGACCCGGTCCTGCTTGCGATGGGCCGTCCCGACCAGCGCGCGCGGGTGACGGCGCGCGAATAGGGCCGGCCGGATTCGCCTCCGGCCGGCCCTGTGGGCGGCGCGGCCAGGTGGGAAAGGCCGCGCTGGTGAACGGTTGCGCCCATGGGGACCAACACAGGGGCTCTGCACCGTTCGAAATGCTTATAGGCGCCGCCGCGGCCATACGGTCGCGGCCGGCCGCCGTCATGCTCCATATCGGATCGAATCGCCCGCCGTGCCGCGTGCCTGCTCGGCGATGAAAGCGAGCCGCAGCAGTTCGGCGACATTGGCGGCGCCGGCGCGGCGCATGATGTTGGCGCGGTGGACCTCGACCGTGCGTGGGCTGAGGTCGAGCCGCCGCGCGATTGCCTTGTTGCCCAGCCCGGCGGCGATCGAGGCGAGGATGTCGCGCTCGCGCGGGGTCAGCGCGGCGAGCCGGGTCTCTGCATCGCGGTGCGCGGCAAGCGCGCGCCGCCGGTCCTGCCAGTCGCCGAGCGCGCGGTCGATCGTCCGCCGCACCAGCCGTGGATCGAGCGGCGCGGGGAGCAGGTCGTGCGCGCCGCTGCGCAGCACCGCACGCGATTCGGCGATACTCAGCCGCTCGGCGGCGACGAAGACGACCGCGCCGGGCTGCGCCGCGAGATGGTCGAGCAGCGCCGCGCCGCTCGTCGCTCCGGGCTGGTGCCAGCGCAGCAGCAGGATCGCCTCGCCCGCCTCGACCTGGGCGTCGAGCCAGGCGTCGGCGCTGGCGAAGGCGCGAACGACGCGCGTTCCCCCGGCGGCGAGCGCGCGGAAACAGGCGGCGCGCTCAGCCGCGTCGGGCAGGATCAGGTGGATATGGTCGCCGTTCTCGGTCACGTCGCGATGCTGCCGAAAGCGCGGCGGCGAACCTAGCCTCGATCCGCTCCCCTTCGGTGCCGAAATGAAGCGGACCGCCGCGTGGCGCCGCCGGTCGGCTTCATTGCAGGGGGGTCTTCGGGCAGACAGGTCGCATCATGCGCCATGGTGACCCCTACGGGACTCGAACCCGTGTTTTCGCCGTGAGAGGGCGACGTCCTGGACCGCTAGACGAAGGGGCCGCGCAGCCGATCGACGATGGTGACCCCTACGGGACTCGAACCCGTGTTTCAGCCGTGAAAGGGCCGCGTCCTAGACCGCTAGACGAAGGGGCCGTCGATCGGTGAAGCGGCGCCTTAGACGCGCGTGCGCGCGGGGTCAAGCGCGTGGGACGGCGGCGCGGGCAAAAATAACGCGGCGTGGCTTTCAATCGGCCCAGGCCGCATCCTCGAGGTGCAGTTCGGCGGCGGGGCGGCTGCCCCAGTCGTCGCGCCTGGCGCGCCCCGCGAGCCAGAGCCTGCGGCCGCCGCGCGCGTGGAGCAGCGCTTGGCCGAGCTCGGTCTCGGCGCTGCGGAAGGCGATGGCCTTGAAGCGCGCGCCGTCGTCGCCCGACACGATCAGCCGCACATGGTCGGTGCCGACCACCCCCGATTCGACGATCCGTACCGGCCCCGTCGCGACGCGCGGCGCGGGCCAGCCGGCGCCATAGGGGCCCGCGCTCTCGATCGCCTCGCACCACAGGGGATTGATCCCCTTGGGCGCGAGCACCGCATCGATCAGCAGCGACTTCGCGCCGCTCGCGCGTTCGACGTCGGCGGCGAGCCGGTCGTTGAGGAAGGCGCCGAGCGCATCGACCTTGTCGGCGGCGACGGTCAGCCCCGCCGCCATCGCATGGCCGCCGCCTGCGACGAGCAGCCCCGTCTCCTTCGCGGCGAGGATCGCGGCGCCGAGGTCGACCCCCGAGATCGAGCGGCCCGAGCCCTTGCCCACGCCTTCCTCATCGAGCGCGATGACGATCGCGGGGCGGTGGAGTTTCTCCTTCAGCCGCCCGGCGACGATGCCGATCACGCCGGGGTGCCAGCCCGCGCCCGCGACGATCGCGACGGGGGCGTTGGCGCAGGCGGCGCTCGCCGCGATCGCTTCGTCGAGCACCGCGGCCTCGATCGCGCGGCGCTCCTCGTTCAGGCGATTCAGCTCCTGCGCAATGTCGGCCGCCTCCTGCGGGTCCGCCGTGGTCAGCAGCCGCACGCCGAGGTCGGATTTGCCGACCCGCCCGCCGGCGTTGATGCGCGGGCCGAGCGCGAAGCCCATGTCGCTCGCGCCCGGCGGCCGGGTCAGCCGCGCCGCGTCCATCAGCGCCGCAAGGCCGATATTGCCGCGCCGCGCCATGACCTTCAGCCCCTGCGTGACCAGCGCGCGGTTGAAACCGGTCAGCCGCGCGACGTCGGCGACGGTGCCCAGCGCGACGAGGTCGAGCAGTTCGATCAGCGCCGGTTCGGCCCGCGCCGCGAAGAAACCGCGCGCGCGCAGGTCACGGAGCAGCGCCGCGCCGAGCAGGAAGGCCACCCCGACCGCGGCGAGATTGCCGTGGATCGCGGCGTCGGCGTCCTCGTCGAGCCGGTTCGGGTTCACCACCGCAAAGGCTTGCGGAAGGGTGGTCGCGCATTGGTGGTGGTCGACGATGATGACCTCGACCCCCGCCGCCTTCGCCTCGGCGATGGCGTCGAACGCCTGCGCGCCGCAATCGACGGTGACGATCAGCCGCGACCCGGCCTCGCCGATCCGGACCAGCGCCGCGCCCGAGGGGCCATAGCCTTCCATCAGCCGGTCGGGGATATAGGCGCCGACCGGCACGTCGAGCGCGCGGAGCAGCCGCACGAGCAGCGCCGCGGAGGTCGCGCCGTCGACGTCGTAATCGCCGAAGATCGTCACCGCCTCGCGGGCCTCGACCGCATCGGCGAGCCGCGCGGCGGCGGCGTCCATGTCGCGAAAGATCGACGGGTCGGGCATGAAGCCGCGCAGCGTCGGCGCGCGCTGGCGCTCGATATCGTCGCGCGCCACCCCGCGTGCGAGCAGCAACTGGGTGACAAGATCGTCCGGCGCCAGCCCCTCGCCCGCCATGTCGGCGCTGGCGCGGCGCCACTGCCACGGCTGGCCGAGGATCGACCGGTCGATGCCGAGCGCGGCGCCGCTCATGGCCGGGTCCGCGCGGCGAGGATGCGGGTTCGCAGCGCCTCCGCCACGTCGCGCGGGATCGCGGGAATCTCGTGGCTGCCGAGCGAGCTGCCGCCCGGCACGCCGAAGACCAGCGTCGCCAGCCCGAAGCGGCGGAGGATGAAGTCGATGCTGAGGTCGGCGCTCTGCACCGAGGCGAAGGGAAGCAGCGTCGTCTTGGGCTTGAGCCAGCCGCTGCGGATCGCGACCATCTCGCCGATCTCGGTCCAGCCATGGAAATGGGCGCTGATCCACGCGCCGGCGGCGATCGGCAGCGCGGCGGCGAGTGCGATCCAGCCGAGCGGCTGGCCGAAGGCGATCGTGCCCGCCCCCCCCAGCGCCGCGATGCCGGCGCCGACGAAGCCGCCGAGCGCGACGATGCGGTGGCTATGCTGCCAGGGCTGCTCCGCGGGCGGCCGCGCCATGCCGATTTCGGCCAGAACCGGGTCGATCTCCGCCAGCCGGCCGAAGGGAACGACCTGATGGTCCTTCTCCTTCTCGCCGTCGCTCGCCAGGCCTTGCAGGCGCAGCTCGTGCCAGCCGAAGCGCTGGCGCAGCCATCCGGTGACGAGGATCGCCGCCTGCACCCGCCGCACCGGCAGCGCGACGTCGGTGCGCGTCGTCAGCCCGCGGGTGCGGCGCAGCGCGCGCGGCTCGCGGGTCAGGCGGAATCCCCAGTTGGCGAGCATCATCATCAGCACCCCGCTGGCGAAACCGATGAAGAGCAGCGAGACCAGCGCGCCGACCCCGGCGACCCAGCGATGCGCGACGACCCATTGCTCGAGGCCATAGCGCTCGGCAAGGTCGAACCAGTCGACCGGATTGAAGATGTTGAAATCGAAGGGCAGCAGATTGTCGAAAAGCTGCATCGCGGCGCCGACCACCGCGAGCGCGGCCAGCGAGAAGTTGAAAAGGCCGGCGACGAACAGCCGCTGCGGCGTCATCGCGAACAGCAGCCGATCCTCGCCCACGGGTTCGGCGGCGTCGGTCGCTCCGCCCTCTGCCGGCGCGATAGCCGCGGGCGCCGCGCCGCCGCGATGCGCGCGGATCGTCTGCCGCAGGGCCTGGGCGGCGTAGAGCCCGATCGAATCGAGCCGCGCCTCGTCCTTCGTGTCGCCGCCGGCACCGGTCTCGAACCCGACCTTGGCGATGCCGAGCGCGCGCGCGATCAGCCCCTGCTCGATGCTGACGTCTTGGATGCGGTCGAAGGGGATGGTGCGGTGCTGGCGCGCGAAGATACCGCTTTCGATCGCGATCTGGTCGGCGCCGACGTGGAAGCGAAAGCGAAGCCAGCCAAACCAGGCGGCGGCGAGCGAGAGCAGCAGGAAGACGCCGAGTGCCGGCAGCACATAGATCCATTTGCCCGCGATGCCGATCGCCGCGAGCGCGGGTAGGAAATTGACCGTGCGCGGCCCCAGCCTGACGATCGAAAGCGCCAGCGTCGCTGGGTGCAGCCGCTGCCAATCGGCATCGGTACCGACATCGACGGATGCAGCGTCGGAGGAAAGGGCAGCGCTGCCGTCGCTCATGCAAAGTCGGTCTGGATATGACGCCGGATCGTCTCGCGCATCGCGGCGGCCAGATCCGACCGCAGCCCCGGCAGCATCACCGTGCTGTTGTGGGTGCCCGAGGTGTGGACGATCAGGTGCGACAGGCCGAACCAGCGCTCGACCGGTCCCTGGCCGACGTCGATATGCTGGACGCGCACGAAGGGGACGATGGTGTCGGTGCGGAATAGCCAGCCGCGCGCGACGCGAAGCTGTCCCTCGCCGATCTTGAAACCCCAGCGCTGGGCGCGGCGCGCCGGAAAGGTCACGACCGCGATCGCGCCGAGCAGCCAGGAAAGCCCGGTCAGCAGGCCATAGGGACCGCCGATCTCGCGCACCACCATCAGGTCGAGCATGGTCGCCGCGATCGCGATCGGCAGCGCGTTGAACAGCGTCTTGATGCGCAGCACATGGCCATAGGCCGGATCGACCGGATCGAGCCCCTCGACGGCGTTGAGCGCCTGGGCGGCGAAGGGATCGACGGGGTGCGCGGCGGCGGTCTCGGTCATCCCCCCTCGATAGTCCGCCTTCCCCTCGGGTCCAAGGGGCTTTCAGACGGCAGCCGAAAATGGACGCGGCGGCGATGGACGGATCAGCGGTGCCGTTCCACGAATCCCGCAGGCCCTATGGCACAACGATATTGAAGCGCGGGTCGGCGCGCGGGTGGAGCGCGAACCACGACAGGAAGGCCGCACGGTCGCCGTCGATACGGATCGCGCCCGACTGCATCAGCGCGGAGAATTGCGCCTGACCCAGCATCACATCGTCCAGAGTCTTGCGGTCGACGGTGATGGTTGCGGTCGGCGCCGCGTCGGTGACGCCGTAGCGCGGGAATTCGACCCCGCCCTCGACGACCACCGCGACCGCCTCGTCGCTGTCGGGCAGCACGAACTGGAAGACGCCGTTCAGCGCCGATCCCCTGGCGGCGTCGAAGCGCGTCGCGAGCGCATCGAAAAAGACCGATGTGGGAATCGCGCTGATGAAGCTGCGGCTCTGCCCGTTGCTCGTCGCCGCGGCGACCTCGGTGCCGCGCAGGCTGGCGGCGGCGGCGAGATAATAGTTGCGCCACGCCCCCGACTCCGCCTGATAGCCGAGCTGGTCGTAGGCCGAGGCGAGCGCCGCGCGCGCATCCTCGTCATCCGGCTCGGCAAAGACCAGCTTGTTCAAAAGCTCGGCCGCCCAGCGATACTCCCCGGCTGCAATCGCCGCCTTGCCCGCCGCGCGCAGCTTGTCGGCGCCCCCCGCCAGCGCGACATATCTGGGCGCCGACTGCTCGGGCGGCAGCGGGTTGAAATTGGCCGGATTGCCGTCCCACCAGCCGAAATAGCGCTGATAGGTCGCCTTCATGTCGTGGTTGAGCGTGCCGTAATAATCGCGGGTCGAAAAATCGCGCGCCTGCACCGGCGCCTCCGCCGTCTGGTCGGCCAGTTCGTGCAGGGTCGCGCCGCGATTGGCGAGGAACAGGGTACGATCGTGGACATAGCGATAGGCGTCGCGCTGGTGCGTCAGCAGCGTCTTCACCTCGCCCGCGCCCCAGGTCGGCCAATGGTGCGATCCCATCGCGACCTCGGCCTGGCCGCCCCATTTCAGCAGCATCGCGTCGATCACCTTCGACCAGCGCAGGGCGTCGCGCACCTGCGCTCCGCGCAGCGTCAATATATTGTGCAGATTGTGGGTGACGACCTCGGTCGTGTGCAGCGCCTTGTAGGCGGGGATGTAAAAGACCATTTCCGCCGGCGCCTCGGTGCCGCCCGCGTCCATGAAGTCCATCGTCAGCCCGTCGACGGTCAGCGTCGCGCCCTTGGCGGGCACCGTCTCGGTCGGCTCCATATAGCCGATCGTCCCCGACGACAGCTTGGGCCCCAGCCCGGTGTCGACCTGCCCCGTCGGCCCCGGCGCCAGGATCGCCCCGAACATATAGAGCGCGCGCCGCCCCATCGCGCCGCCGGCGAGGACATTCTCCGCCGTGGCTTCCTCCGAGAATCCGTGCGGGGCGATGATGCGGATATGCTCCTTCGCCACCTGTTCCGGCGTGACGATACCGCCGACGCCGCCGAAATGGTCGCTGTGGCTGTGCGAAAAGATCACCGCCCTGATCGGCCGCTCGCCCGATTTCGCCTCGACGCTATCGGCGAACAATTTCCATCCCGCCGCCGCCGATTCTTCGGACAATAGGGGATCGACGACGATCCAGCCGGTGTCGCCGCGGATGATCGTCATGACCGAAATATCATAGCCGCGGACCTGCCAGATCTTGTCGGGCACCACCTCGAACAGGCCGTGGATCGCGTTGAGCCGCGCCTGCCGCCACAGCGAGGGATTGACCGTATCGGGCGCCTTGTCCGCGTTCAGGAAAGCATAGGCGCGGCGGTCCCAGACGATGTGGCCGTCCTTGCCGGTAATCAGCCCGTCGGTAATCTCGGCGATCTTGCCGCGCGAGGCATTCTCGAAATCCTTGGGGTCATCGAGCGGCAGCCGCTTCGCCAGCTCGGCCTGCGCCGCGCGCGTCGCTTCGCTCGCCGCATCTTGCGCCGCGACGCCCGGCGCCAGCAGCAACATCGGAAGCGCCATCGCCATCCACGCCTGTTTCATCGCATTCCTCCCTGTTTCGACCTTGCTTGCGCCGCGCCTGTTGGCTTGGCAAGCGAAGGCTCGCCGCCGGCACGCCGGCGGGATAAGGGATAAAGGGATGGCAGACTGCAAACTTCTTATCATTTGGCACAGCCGTACCGGCGGCAGCGCGGCGCTCGCGCGGGCAGCGGCGGACGGGGCGGGGGAGGCGGCGGTGCTGATGGCGGCGGACGATGCGGCACCGGCCGATCTTCTGGCCGCCGCCGGCTATCTGTTCGTCGGCCCGGAAAATCTCGCCGCGCTGTCGGGCGCGATGAAGGAGATGTTCGACCGCTGCTATTATCCCTGCCTCGGCCGGATCGAGGGGCGCGCCTATGCGACGATCATCTGCGCCGGCTCGGACGGCGAGAACGCCCAGCGCCAGCTCGACCGCATCGCCACCGGCTGGCGGCTGCGGCGCGTCGCCGACCCGATGATCGTGAACACCGCCGCGCAGACCCCCGAGGCGATCCTGGCCCCCAAGACGATTCCCGCCGACCGCCTCGCCGAAGCGCGCGACCTGGGCGCGGCGCTGGCGGAGGGGCTGGCGGCGGGGGTTTTCTGAAGCCGGCGGTTATGGGGTGGGACGCCGCCATACCCCGGCTTTTGTCATTCCCGCGAAAGCGGGAATCCAGTGTGAGGTCAGCTTACGCACGCTCTGGATTCCCGCTTTCGCGGGAATGACAAGGTTATGAAATGCCGATCGTCGCCTTCGGTCGATTCCCGCCGTTTCGCCCTCCCGGCGACCCTCACCCGATCCGGTGTTCGCCCTTGACCCAGCGCACCGTGCCCGACGAGGCGCGCATCACGACGCTTTCGGTGGTGAGGATACCGCCGCGGCGGTGCTTGACGCCGCGCAGCAGCGATCCGTCGGTGACGCCGGTCGCGGCGAAGATGACGTCGCCCTTCGCCAGATCGCCCAGATCATAGATGCGGTCGAGGTCCTCGATTCCCCATTTGCGTGCGCGCGCGCGCTCGGCGTCGTTGCGGAAAATAAGGCGGCCCTTGAACTGGCCGCCGACGCAGCGCAGCGCCGCGGCGGCGAGCACGCCCTCCGGCGCGCCGCCCGATCCCATATAGATGTCGATATTGGTTTCGGGGTTGGTCGTCGCGATCACCCCCGCGACGTCGCCGTCGGGGATCAGCGCGACGCCGCAGCCGATGGCGCGCAGCTCGGCGATCAGCGCCTCGTGGCGCGGGCGGTCGAGGACGCAGACGATGATGTCGCTCGCCGCGCAGCCCTTCTCGCGCGCGACCGCCTCGACATTCTCGCGCACGCTCTTGTCGAAATTGACGATGTCGGGCGAATAGCCGGGGCCGACCGCCAGCTTGTCCATATAGACGTCGGGGGCGTTGAGCAGGCATCCCTCCTCGGCGATCGCGAGCACCGCGAGCGCGTTGGGGCCGGCCTTGGCGGTGATCGTCGTGCCCTCGAGCGGGTCGAGCGCGATGTCGATCTTCGGGCCCTTACCGGGGGCGCCGCCGACCTTCTCGCCGATATAGAGCATCGGTGCCTCGTCGCGCTCGCCCTCGCCGATCACGACCGTGCCGTCCATATAGAGGTCGTTGAACGCGGCGCGCATCGCTTCGACCGCGGCCGCGTCGGCGGCCTTTTCATCGCCCCGGCCGATCAGCTTCGCGGCGGCGACCGCCGCGGCTTCGGTGACGCGCACCATTTCGAGCACGAGCACCCGGTCGAGGTTGTTGCCGGTCGTCGTCATCCGATACCCTCCGTCTTTGACTTGTCCGCCCGCTGGGGCATGGTGCGCGCCATATGGCCGCGCGCTTCGCTTGTCGAGAATGCTTCGCCCGATTCATCGGGCCGCTGGCCGTGCCGGCGATTCTGCTTGCGACCATGAGCGCCGCGGCGGCGCAGACTGCCGACACGCCGGTTGCCGACGCGGACGAGGCGATCGCCCGTTCGCACGCTCTCACCGACCCGATCAGGCGCTGCAAGCCTGCCGCCGATGGATCGATCGTCGTCTGCGGCAGCGACACCGAACGCTATCGCCTGACCCCCGAGCAGCGCGCCATTGCGGGGGTGGGCAAGGAGGCGCCGCCGAAGCTGCCGCGCGCCGAGGCGAAGGCGATGAGCCTCGACCGGCTGCCCTATAACTGGATTTCGATCGGCGGCCGCTATCCGCCCGGCCCCGAATATAATGCGCTCTTCGAAATGGTGAAGGAACGCACCGACCCCGAAACAGGCGAGCCTGCGGTGGCCGAAGAGGCGGAGGCGGCGGCGCCCTAAAGCGCGAGGATCGGCATGTGCATCGGCGCGCCGACGACATGGTCGGACGCAGCGAGCGTATCGAGCGCGGCGTCGATCGCGCGCGCCGGGCCTTCGTGGGTGACGAGCGCGATGACCACGCCGCCGCCTTCCTCGTCGCCGCGCTGGATGAAGCTTTCGATCGACACGCCGGCGTCGCGCATCGCCGTGGCGATCTCGGCGAGAACGCCGATGCGGTCCTCGACGACCAGCCGCACATAATGTTTGCCGACGCGCGCGCCGGCGTCGGCGGCGGGCGCCTGGTCGAGCGCCTCGACCGGCATGGCGAAGGCGGGGCCATATTCGTCGCGCGCGATGTCGATGATGTCGGCGACGATCGCCGACGCCGTCGGCCCCGCGCCCGCGCCCGCGCCCTCGAAGAAGAGGCGGCCGACGAAATTGCCCTCGGCGACGACGGCGTTGAGCGCGCCGGGGACATAGGCGAGCGGATGGTCGGCCGGCACGAGGCAGGGCTGAACCTTCTGATAGAGGCCGCTCGCATCGCGCTCGGCCATGCCGATCAGGCGGACGCGGTGGCCGAGCGCCTCGGCTTCGCGGATATCAGCGGCGATCAGGTTCCGGATTCCCGTCGTCGCGACCGTATCGATGTCGAGCTTCGTCCCAAAGCAGAGCGCGGCGAGGATCGACAGTTTGTGCGCCGCGTCGATGCCGTCGACGTCGAAGCTCGGGTCGGCCTCGGCATAACCCTCGGCCTGCGCGGCGGTCAGTGCATCGGCGAAGCTCGCGCCCTCGCGCTCCATCAGCGTCAGGATATAATTGCAGGTGCCGTTCAATATGCCATAGACGCGCGCGATCGCGTTCGCCGAGGCGCCTTCGCGGATCGCCTTGATGACGGGGATGCCGCCTGCGACCGCGGCTTCATATTTGAGCGGCGTGTCCTTTTCCTCGGCGAGCTGGGCGAGGCTCAGCCCGTGATGCGCGAGCATCGCCTTGTTCGCGGTGACCAGCGCCTTGCCCGCCGCGAGCGTCTGGCGCGCGAGGGTCAGCGCCGGGCCGTCGGCGCCGCCGACCATCTCGACGACGACATCGACATCGTCCGCCGCGACGAGTGCGCCCATGTCGTCCTCCCAGCGATAGGGGGAAAGGTCGATACCGCGATCCTTGTGCCGGTCGCGCGCCGAGACCGCGACGATCTCGATCGGCCGCCCGGCGCGTCGCGCGATCAGATCGCGGTTCGTCTCGAGCAGGCGGACGACGCCGCCGCCGACGACGCCGATCCCGGCCAGCGCGACGCGCAGCGGCGGGCGGGGGGCGGTGGGGGCGGGCGATGGCGACATGCGGACACTCCGTTCGGCGATGCGGGCGCGCCCGCGGATGCGAGCGCCCCTATCGGCTTTTCGCGGGGAAACAAGTGTGGATGGGATGGCGGTGCGTGTCGCGGGCGCGCGAATCAGACGCCCGGCGGCGGGGTGCGGGTGCGCGGGCAGTCGCCGAGCGCGCCGAGGACCACGGCATAATCGGATGCCGCCTTGCGCCGATCCTCGGCCGGCGTGCCGGCGAGCTTGGTCAGCGGCAGCGTCTCGGGCAGGCCGCAGGCGAGCCGGTACCAGGCGAGCGTGTTGCGTTTGGGCACGCCCGCGCCGTCGACGATCTCGCCGAACGCCGCCGACCAGCGGCGCGAGCCGTCGGCGCTGGTCGTGATGGTCAGCGACACCGGGTCTCCGGTTGCCGTGTCGAGGAACAATTGCGTCTCGCCCTCGCCGGGCAGCGTACCGGGAACGTGGAAGCCATTGGCGATTCCGGTGATCCTCGGCGGCGCGCCGGGCTTGACCAGTTCGGTCAGGATCGCGCGAAGCTGCGCTTCGGTCGCCGGGTCCCAATCGAGCTGCGCATCGGGAGCGACGAGCTGGATGCTGCTCGTGCTCGTCGATCCGGCGGCGCCGGCTGCGACAGGCCGGGCGAAGAGCAGGACGGGCCGTTTCTTCTTCAGCTTCACCGCCTTGCCCTTCGCGTCGTGCGGCAGATCGACGAGATAGGACACGCGCTTGGCGAGCGGGCCGGAGCCGCGAATCAGGCTGACAATATCGGCCTCGACATAAGTGCGGCTGTGACCCGCCGCGAGGCCGGGCGAGCGCTCGGGTTCGACCATCGCGCTGTCGGCGATCCGGGCGTGCAGCACCACCGGCGCCGTCGTCGCAAGGTCTGCGATATCGGCATAGCTATAAGGACTCGTCGCCGCAGCCTCCGCCTGCCGTGCGTCGCTCTGCATCGCCGAAACGCCCGGAATCCAGATGGTTAGGATACTCAGGGTCAGGAGGGCGGCGGGGGGAAGCACTCGCATGTCATGGTCACTTTCTGTCGCTGATCGTCGTCGGTTCGGCGTCGAAGCCCCATGTTGGGGCACCGCACATTAACCGCTGATAAAGGGTTTGCGAACTTGCCGCCACCGCGATAGGAGGTGCGGCGAAGCGCCCGGAATAATATAATAGCCGGAAGCGAACCGCCGGGTCTTGACGAACGCGACGCATCGGAAATCATCCGGGCACGTTTGGCAACCGAACCGGTTGGTGTGGATTGGTGTCAGGATGATCTAGCAAGGAGCGTCGTCCCTGAATGGCTTATGGTGATAATGTCGACCCTAAAAACAGGGTAGTGGCGATTGTCTTGGTCGGTCTGTTCACCGCTGTGCTGGGCTATGGCCTGGTCAACGGTTTGAATATCAGTATCGTCAAGAAAATCGCCGAGAAACTGGACGTCGTCGACGTCGAAGAGCCGCCGCCGCCGGAGGAGCCCCCGCCGCCGCCGCCGCCGGACAACAAGCTGCCGCCGCCGCCGCCGGTCGTGACGCCCCCGTCGCCGATTCCGCCGCCGGTGACGACGAACGTCATCCAGTCGGTGCCGAAGGCGCCGCCGGCCCCGCCGCCGCCGATCTATGTGCCGCCCGCGCCGCCGGCGCCGCCGGTTCGCGATCTCAGCGCCCCGGCCTCGCCGAGGGGCAATCCCGGCCGCTGGGCAGGCACGGACGACTATCCGGCCCGCGCGATGCGCGAAGGACGCGAAGGCACGACCGGGTTCCGGGTTACCGTCAACGCCGAAGGCCGGGTGGCGAGCTGCGACATTACCTCGTCGAGCGGACATCCGGACCTCGATGCGGAAACCTGCAAGCTCATCACGCGTCGCGGCCGCTTCACGCCGAGCAAGGACCGTGAAGGCAATCCGACGACCGGAAGCTACAGCAACCGTATCCGCTGGCAGATTCCAGAGTGATTTCACGCGGCCTCGGCGCCGCCGGACTTTATAGACCTTACGACTATTTGAGAGGGAATAACCACCATGTTTAATCTGATCGCAAATGCCGCTGCGGCGGCGGGTAGCCACGACGTCGGGCTGACGCTTATGCCCGCGTCGATGTGCACCGTCGGCGAAGGCGAAAGCCCCTACGGCCTCATCCCCGCGCTGTGCGAAGGCGGCATTGTGTCGCAGCTCACCTTCCTGGTGCTGCTCATCATGTTCGTCGGTTCGCTCTACATCCTGTTCACCAAGCTGTTCGAACAGAACAAGGTCATGCGTCAGGGCAGGACGGTCGAAGCCAATTTCTGGCGTTCGGCCACCCTCGCCGACGGTGCGGCCAAGCTGGAAAAGAACAGCGCCTATCGCCAGGTGGTCGAGGACGGCCTGCGCGCGAGCGAACAGCATAGCAAGCTGACCGATCCCGTCGAGGCGCACGACTGGATGCACGGCACCCTCGAGCGTTCGCAGGGCCACATCAATTCGAAGCTCAACGGCGGTCTCGCCTTCCTCGCGACCGTGGGTTCGACCGCGCCGTTCGTCGGCCTGTTCGGCACGGTTATCGGTATTCTCCGCGCGCTGGTGAAGATCGGTGCGTCGGGCCAGGCTTCGATCGACACCGTCGCGGGTCCGGTCGGTGAAGCGCTCATCATGACCGCCATCGGTCTGATCGTGGCGGTTCCCGCGGTGCTCGCCTTCAACTGGCTCCAGAGCCGTAACAAGGCGATCTCGCGCAGCCTGTCGACCTTCTCGAACGACGTTCTCGGCTCGATCATGTCGAACGGCCAGGTGAAGCCGGCCGCTGCGGCTGCTCCCGCCAAGCCCGCCGCTCCGGCCGCGGCGCCGAAGAAGGCCTGATTTTCCCGGGTCCCTCCCTGTGCCGCCTGCGGCCGGGGCGGGACCTGCGGACGGCGGTGCCGCCACGACGCGGCGCGCGCTGGGCCATGACAGTAATTTTGTGACAGGATGCTAATCCTATGGCGATGAGTGTAGGTGAACTTAGCGACGATGCCCCGATGTCGGAAATCAACGTGATTCCGCTCGTGGACATCATGCTGGTGTTGCTCATCATCTTCCTCATCACGGTTCCCGTGGTGCTGGAGACGGTGAACCTCAAGCTGCCCGACGTGGCGTTCGAACCGACGACCACGAAGCCGGAAAATGTTCTGCTGTCGGTGCGGTCGCCCGATACCGACGGCGACGGTCAGCCCAATCCCGAAAGCACCGCTTGCGAGGTCTATTGGGGCCAGACCCCGGTCGATTCGCGCCAGTTGCTCGAACGCGGCCAGGCAAAGCTCGAAAAGCTGCTCAAGGATATCGGTGGACCGCAGAACATCACCGAAGACAATTTCCCCGAAGTGCATATCCGCGGCGACATCAACACGCCGTATCAGTGCATCGGCGGGGTGATCTACACGATGCAATATGCCGGCTTCCAGAAGATCGGGTTCATTTCGGAACCGGCGCCTGGATCGGCCACGCTGGGCCGCCTGTAAAAGGCGCGGGTCCACTAGGAATGAAGGAATAATGCCATGTCCACGGCTGTGAGTGAGCGGGACAGTGACGAACCGATGATGGAAGTGAACATGACGCCGTTGATCGACGTCATGCTCGTGCTCCTCATCATGTTCATCATCACCATCCCGGTCCAGACCCACGCGGTGAAGATCGACCTGCCGGTTCCGAACCCGAACCAGAACAATGTCGACCCCGAAAAGAACAAGGTGATGATCAACGCCGCCGGCGTCATCACCTGGAACGGGACGCCGGTCGACCTCGCGCAGCTCGCGGTCTATCTTGAACAGACCAAGGCGCTGCCGGTCGAGCCCGAACTGCAGGTTCAGCCCGACCCCTATGCGCGCTATTTCATCGTCGACAATGTCATGGCGGTGATCAAGCGCAGCGGCGTCGGCAAGCTGGGCTTCGTCGGCAACGAACAATATGCGCGCGTCTTCTGATCGCTGATCGGACGCGCTACGAAGGGGCCGCGAAGCGATTCGCGGCCCTTTTACTTTGTGGCCGGCGGTTCGGCTTGGAAGCCGGGACGAATCGGGGCATGATCGCGGTCGAGGATCGCAGGTGTCCGACGGGCACCGCAGTTCGGCAGCAACAGGGAGTATCGGCATGACGGTCGCAACACATCATCAGACGCGGGTTTTCACGGCGGCGACGCTGCTCGGCGCACTGGCGCTGGCGGGCTGCGCCAGCATGGGCGGCGATTCGGCGAGCACGCTGCCGGCGCCCGACGCGACGGCCCAGCTTCGCGATGCCCAGGGCGCCGACCGCGGTCGCGTCGACATCTTCAAGGATGGCTCCGGGCTCAAGATAGAGGTCGTGGCGCGCGGCTTCGCTCCGGGCACCTATGGCATGCACATCCACACCGTCGGGCAGTGCACCCCGCCCGATTTCGCGAGCGCCGGGGCGCATTGGAACCCGACCCACGCGCAGCACGGGCGCGACAATCCGATGGGCGCGCACCACGGCGACCTGCCCAATCTGGTCGTCGAGGCCGGCGAGATCGGCCGCGCCTCGATCCAGCTCGTCGGAACGCCGCTCGCCGGCGATCATGGCGTGCTCGACGCCGATGGCGCCGCCTTCGTCATCCACGCGGGCCCCGACGACATGAAGACCGATCCCAGCGGCAACAGCGGCGGGCGCGTCGCTTGCGGCGTGATCGGCGTGCCCGCGGCGGGGTAGCCTTCAGACAGCTTCCCCGGCGACGCGGGCGCGCTCGATGGTGCTGGCCGCCGCGGCGGGGACGCTGCGATAGGCGATGATCAGCGCGATCAGGCCGAAAGGCACGATCGCCAGTGTGGACAGCACGCCGGTCGACAGGCTGTGCGTCATCGCCGACACCTGGCCCGCCATATAGGGTCCGAGCGCGAGGCCGACGAGCGTCGTCGACAGGAAGAAGGTCGCGGTCGCGGTGCCGCGCATCCGCGGCAGCACCAGATCCTGCGTCGTCGCCGCCGCGGCGCCGAGCGCGCTCGACGCGAGCAGACCGGCGAGCGAGGCGAAGGCGGTGAAGCGGATGAAGTCGGCGCTGCCGGGCTCGGACCTGGTCGTGAAGGCGACGACGATCGGCGCGATCGGCGCGAGCAGGCCGAAGATCACGACCAGGATGCGCCCCGCCTCGTTGCGCTGGCGCAGCCAGTCGGACATCCGTCCCCCGAGGATCA
This sequence comes from Sphingopyxis panaciterrulae, assembly GCF_014199295.1. Taxonomy (GTDB): domain Bacteria; phylum Pseudomonadota; class Alphaproteobacteria; order Sphingomonadales; family Sphingomonadaceae; genus Sphingopyxis; species Sphingopyxis panaciterrulae. The sequence goes on along the minus strand of NZ_JACIJH010000019.1, from coordinate 22,143 downwards.
CGCCCAGGAATCCTGCCAGCGCGCCGAGGCCGCCGACCCAGAAGCCGACCGTTCCTGCATCCTCGCCGAGCACTTCGAGCGCATAGACCGGCGCGAAGGCGCTCGACGCATAGGACATGAAGGCGACCGTGCCATAGCCGAGGATCGTCGCGAGAAAGGCCTTCGACCCCCAGATCAGGCGAAAGGTCGGTGCGTCGCGGCGCTTCAGCGAACCGGCCCAGGAAAAGACCGCATAATAGCCGAAGGCGATGCACCACCATTGCAGCGCCGCGCCGGTCAGCCGGATCATCGCCAACGCGCCGAGCGTCAGCAGGACAGCCGCGCCGATATTGATCGCGAGCGCGCGGCCGCCGCGCGACAGGGCCGAAAGCAGGGTGAAGGGCGGGATGATCGCGTACAGTTCTTCGAAAAAGCCCTTGAACGGAGTCGGCGACGGTGCGGTCGGCACGCCATCGACCAGTCCGCGCACCGGCTCCTTCAGCGTCGCGACCCATGCCGCGAGCAGCAGGCCCGGAACGCCGACCGCCATGAACGCCGCCTGCCAGCCGACGAGGCCGAAGGGGCCGCCGCCCGGCCATGCCTCGTTCCAGCCTTCGACGATGAAGCCGCCGATCATCAGCGAGATGCCGCCGCCGAAATAGAGGCCCGCCGAATAGATGGCGAGCGCGGTGCCGCGCATATTCTTGGGAAACAGGTCCGAAATCAGCGAATAGGCGGCCGGCCCCGCGGTCGCCTCGCCGACGCCGACGCCCATGCGCGCCGCCGACAGTTGCAGCTTTCCGGTCGCGAGCCCCGACAGCGCGGTCATCGCCGACCACACCGACAGGCCGACGGTGAGCAGGCGGACGCGATGCCACGCATCGGCGAGCCGGCCGAGCGGCACCCCGAACAGGGCATAGAAGACCGCGAAGGCGGTGCCATAGAGAAAGCCGATATCGGCGTCGTTCAGGCCCAGGTCGCGCTTCAGGTCGGGCGCGAGGATGGTGATGATCTGCCGGTCGATGAAATTGAGGACATAGACGAGGAACAATATGCCGAGCGCATACCACGCATAGGGCGACGCCTTGATCGCGGGACCGGGCCTCCCGTCCGTCCCGGTCGCGACCCGGCTTGTTTCGGCGCCCGCTCCTGCCATTGGCAACCCTCTCCCTCGACGATTATCGCTTCTCCCGCCATGGCTAGCAGAGCGCGGCGCACGCGCAAGTTGAAAGTCGGTTCAACTTCGTGCAGGACATGGGCGATATGCGTAAAGATCGAACAAATCCCCCCGCGGTCCTCTTCCTCTGTCTCGGCAATATCTGCCGCTCGCCGCTGGCGGAGGGCGCGGCGCGCGCGGCCTTCGCGGCGGCGGGAATCGACGCGACGCTCGATTCGGCCGGCACCGGCGACTGGCATGTCGGCCGCCCGCCCGATGCCCGTGCGCAGGCCGAGGCGCGGCGGCGCGGGGTCGATATCGGCACGCTCTGCGCGCGCCAGTTGACGCCTGGGGATTTCCGTCGCTTCGACCTGATCCTGGCCGCTGACGAGACGAACCTGCGCGACGCGCGCGCTCTCGCGCCGGACGACGCGCGGGCGGAACTGATGCTGATGCTCGATCTGGTGCCGGCTCGCGCGGGTGAAAGCGTCGCCGATCCCTATTATGGCGACGCGGACGGCTTTGCGGCGACGTGGGACGATGTCGATGCGGTCGCGTCGGCGCTGGTCGCACGCTTCGGATCGAGCGGATAGCGCGCGACCGGATGATAGCGCGAGCCGCCGTGCGCCAGCTCGCTTTCATAGAGGATGACGTGATCGAAGACGAAGGGCGCGCTCGCCAGATCGCCGTGGAGCGCGAGGAAGGGCGCGACCGGTCCGGCGGCGCGGTTCAGCCGCGCGAGTGTGATGTGCGGCAGGAAGGCGCGTGTTTCGGGCGCGACGCCGACGCGGGCGAGGCACTGGTCGACCTTGCGGTGAAGCGCGGCGAGCGGCGCGAGCGGTTCGACCCCCGCCCACACCATATGCGGCCGCCCCTGCCGTTCGAAGACGCTGACTCCCGCGATGCGCGCTTCGATCGCCGGGGCATGAAGCGCGCCGAGCGCGGCGGCGACATCCTCGGCGCGGTGGCGGTCGACCTCGCCGATGAAGCGCAGCGTCAGGTGAAGCTGCTCGTCGCTTTGCCAGCGCGCCGCGGCGAGCCCGTGCATCGCCGCGGTCAGCGCGGCGCGCGCTGGGCGCGGCGGGCGCAGGGCGACGAACAGGCGGTGGCTGGGCATGGCGCGGACAGCATAGTCCTTTGCCGCCGCAAGGCTACCGTGCGCGGCCGGCCGGCGTTTCAGATCCGGTTTCGCTTGAAAGCGCGGCGCAAAACACCGATATTGGCCGTACGGCCGGTATGCTCTGGTCAGTGATGGAGATTTGAAATGGCGAATTGGAACGACCCCAATATGGCGGCGTCCGGTTTTGGCACCGTCGGCAGGACGGACGCAGCCGTCGATGCCGGCCTGCGGTCGTACATGCTGTCGGTCTATAATTACATGGGTTCGGGCGTACTGCTGACCGGCATCGTCGCGATGCTCGCCTATAATTCGGGCTTCACCGCCTCGATGATTGGCAGCCCGCTGATGTGGGTGGCGATGCTGGCGCCGCTGGCCTTCGTGATGGTGCTGAGCTTTGGCATCAACAAGCTGTCGACGACGGCGGCGCAGGCAATCTTCTGGGCCTATGCCGCGGTCATGGGCCTGTCGATGTCGACGATCTTCCTCGCCTTCACGGCGACCTCGATCGCGCAGACCTTCTTCGCCACCGCGGCTGCCTTCCTCGGCCTCAGCCTCTACGGCTATACGACCAAGAAGGACCTGTCGGGCTTCGGCACCTTCCTGATCATGGGCGTCGTCGGCATCCTCGTCGCGATGGTCATCAACATGTTCGTGCAGTCGAGCGCGCTCGGCCTGGCGATCAGCATCATCGGCGTACTGCTGTTCGCCGGCCTGACCGCCTATGATACGCAGAAGATCAAGAGCATTTATTTCGTGGTCCGCGGCACCGACTTCATGGGCAAGGCGGTGGTGATGGGGGCGCTGAACCTCTATCTCGACTTCGTCAACATGTTCACCTTCCTGCTCAACCTGCTCGGCAGCCGCGAATAAGCGCGCGGCCAGACCGGCAAGACAAAAGAGCCCGACGGAGCGATCCGCCGGGCTCTTTCTTTGCGCGATGATCGCTCCTACGCCGGATTCGCCGCCTGCATCTCGGCGATCAGGTCGTTGTCGATCGCCTTCGCCCGCTTGTAGGCCGCGCGCTCGCGGAGCGGTACGACATAAGCCTCGAAAGCGGCGCGCGCGGGGATGGTGCCGAACTGCAACCCCCAGTCGATCTGGCTGCCGACATAGACGTCGGCGGCGGTGAAGCGGTCGCCCGCGACGAAGCTCCTGTCCCGAATCGCGCCTTCCAGCGTGTCGAGCGCCGCCGCCAGCGAGCCGAAGCCCGCCATGCGCTGCTGGTCGGCGTCGGGTTCGACCCCGAAATGCTTGGCGGTGATTGCCTGCTCGACCGGGCCGGCGGTGAAGAAGAGCCAGCGGTAATAATCGGCGCGATCCGCTGGCGCGGGGGCAAGGCCAGCGCCCGGAAAGGCGTCGGCGAGATAGGCGCAGATCGCCGCGCATTCGGTCACCGCGCGCCCGCCGTGGACGATCGCCGGCACTTTGCCCATCGGGTTGATCACCAGATAGTCAGCCGCCTTCATCGTCGTGCCATAGTCGAGCAGGCGCGTTTCATAGGGCGCGCCCACCTCCTCGAGCATCCAGCGCGCGATCTGCCCGCGCGACATGGGGTTGGTATAAAAAATCAGCTCTTCGGCCATCGGTGTCTCCCTTCGAGTCGGAAGGAACATATCAGGAACAATATCATCGTTCCAGCGGGCTTGTTTTGTCATGCCATCGGGGTAAGGCAAAGGGATGAGCGACGAACGCATCTGGACTGCCGCCGTGCTGGTGATCGGCGACGAGATTCTCTCCGGCCGCACCCAGGACAGGAATGTCGCGCAGATCGCGACCTGGCTCGACGTGCAGGGTATTCGCCTGCGCGAAGTGCGCATCGTTCCCGACGTCGAGGACGAGATCGTCGACGCGCTGAACGCGCTGCGGGCGCGCTACGATTATGTCTTCACCACCGGCGGCATCGGCCCGACCCACGACGACATCACCGTCGACGCGGTGGCGAGGGCGTTGGAGGTCGGGGTGGTCATCCATCCGCAGGCGCGCGCGATCCTCGAACGCTATTATGCGTCGCGCGGCGGCGAGCTGACCGAGGCGCGGCTGCGCATGGCGCGCGTTCCCGCCGGCGCCGACCTGATCCCGAACCGCATGTCGGGGGCGCCGGGCATCCGCCTCGGCAATCTGTTCGTGATGGCCGGCGTGCCGCACATCACCGCCGGAATGCTCGACGCGCTGACCGGCGAGCTCGAGGGCGGGGCGCCGCTCACCGCGCACACGATCGGCGCCTGGGCGCCCGAAAGCGAGGTTGCCGATATCTTGCGCGCGGCCGAGATCGCCCATGCCGGGGTCGCGATCGGCAGCTATCCCTTCTTCCGCGACGGTCGCACCGGCGCCAATTTCGTGATCCGCTCGACCGACCCCGCCGCGGTCGCCGCCTGCGTCGCGGCGGTGACGGCGGGGGTCGAATCGGCGGGCTATGCCGTGACCGACGGAGGCATCTGAGGCGTTTCGTCGTCCGCGCCGTGCGTCGCGCGCGGCAGCGTCCGCAGCATCGCGGCCGCCATCAGCCCGAACAGCGCCGCGACCAGAAAGGCGGCGCCGGGGAAATGCACCGGCGCGCTATCGCTGGTGAACCACGCCATGGTTCCGGTGAGCAGCAGCGGCGCGACGAGCTGGCCCAGACCCATCACCATCGCCGAAATCCCCTGCACCTCGCCCTGTGTGTCGGCGGTGGCGCGGCGCGACATCATCGCCATCAGCGCGGGCTGCACCGGCGATTGCAGCGCGACGGGCATCAGCAGCAGAAAGGCGCCCCAGGTCGTGCGCACGAAGGCGAAGCCGACGAAGATCGCGACCGCGACCAGCAGGCCCAGCGTCGCCGCGTCGCGCTCGCCGAAACGCGCGACCGCCGGACCGACGACGACGGTCTGGCCCAGCGCGATCATCACCCCGACCGCGGCCAGGCTGGCGCCGATCATCCCCGGCGTCCAGCCGAGCTGCGCGATGCAATAAAAGCTCCACGTCATCGGATAGACGAGGCTGGCGACCTGCCACAGCAGCAGCACCAGCGCGACCCCGCCCATACCGGGTAGCGCGCGCATCGCCTGCCACGCGCCGAGCGGGTTGGCGCGCCGCCAGTCGAAGGCGCGGCGGCGTTCGGGCGGCAGCGTCTCGGGAAAGATCAGCGCGCCATAGATCATGTTCGCCGCGGCGAGCAGCGCCGCCGCCACGAAGGGCGCGCGCGGCCCGATCTCGCCCAGAAAGCCGCCGATCGCCGGGCCGACGACGAAGCCGACGCCGAAGGCGGCGCCGACGAAGCCGAAGTTGCGTGCACGCTCCTGCGGCCGGGTGACGTCGGCGATCGCCGCCTGCGCCGCCGCATAGCTGCCCCCGAACAGGCCCGACAGCGCTCGCGCGACGAACAGCCACGGCAGCGTGTCGACGACCACCAGCAGCGCATAGTCGGTCGCGAGACCCGCGAGCGCGAGCAGCAGCACTCGCCGCCGCCCGAACCGGTCGGACAGATTGCCGAGCAGCGGCGAGGCGAGGAAGGTCGCGACCGCCATTACCAGCCCGATCCACGCGCCGACCTCGATCGCGTGCGGCAGATCGAGCCGCCCGACCTCCATCACCAGTTGCGGGAGCACCGGCATGATGATGCCGAACCCGATCGCGTCGATGAAGATCGTCGCGATGATGAAGCCTATGGTCTTTCCGGACGTCACCGATCCGTCGCTCCTGCCGCGACCGGCACCGCCGATCGCTTCCTCGTCTGTGATAGAATGGAGTACCGCGCCGATCGCCGGGGCACCGCCGATACCAGGCGGTGAAGGGAATCCAAGACGATTGCTAGGCATTGGATTTATTGTAATTTCTTCGACCAGCCGTGCCGCACTGCCCCCAATCTGGCCCCCACCAGTCGCCGTGGGTAGGGTTCGGTTCCCGTAGAGGGAAGGCTGCAAATCGACTTTTGCGCGAGATTCACGCGACGATTCGATGGGCCGCTTTTACCGTTGTGATCGCGACATGACCATGCCCGCGAAGCCTATTCCCGGTCAAAGAGCCGCTTGAGACTGGCGTAACGAATGAAGGTCGATCTGCCGACTTTTACGGTTTCGATTTCGCCGGCTCCCATGAGTTCATAGAGTGTCGATCGACTGATCCCAGTCAGCTTGACCGCTACTGGAATACGAACGCATATCGGCTCGACGGGCAACTCGCCCAAAATTTCTTGAGCCGGGGAGAATGAGTCCTCCCGCTCGCTCTCTGTCGTGTCTCTCGTTCGCGGGGAGAGCTTCCGCGAACGCGCACTACTGCCTCGGTCGCCAAGGCGGCCAAGCTCTGGCCTAAAATCATCTTCGCTGGGCATGATCAACACCTTTGGCAGGAGAGGAAAACCAACCATGCGCTCGACCACAAAACATGAAAATCGGTGCCGCCGAATATGCGAGAAATCCGCCACTTTCCGGCCTGTTGGCACTGTCTCCGGCAAGACGGCACTGTTTCCATTTACGTAAAAAGGATGTGCAGACAATGACTTAGCTCTGTCCGCGCAGGCGGACGGTGCCATAGCTTTATATCTTGCCTTACCGATAGACCCTGGAATCCGCGTCCATTTTGTCAAAAACCTCCCTCGACCGCACGAATCGCTTACACGGACTGCCTGCCGCTATCAGGCAAAATGGCCGGTTGCGAACGGCCTCCGTTCGGGTGCGCATCCAAGATAGCTGGCACTGCGCACGCCTTTGCATTGCGCTCGATTCCATGATCGCGTGCGTCTTCACACACGATTTTTGCAAAGGACACTTGCAATACGCACAGATTCGTGACAACAATCCCTTGTTGCTAACGGGGACACTGCTCCATGGATATTCGCCGTACCATTCTCGACACCGTTCCGAAGGAACTGTGGATCGACCTTGAAGACCGCCACCGCGCCGAGGCTTTCAAGGCGCACGATGTCGTAAAGACGAACATCCCGCTGAATGCCAAGCGCAGCCGCGAGGTCGAAGGTCAGATCCGCTTCCGCCTGCAGGAGCAGGGCTACGAAGAGGTCGTCCAGCTCCATGGCGGTCACCTCGTCGAAGATGGCATCATGCCCGGCACCGACTTACGCGTTTATCAGCCCTTCGCCCGCTTCCAGGGGCCGGCGGTCGGGGTCATCCTCGGTTTCGCGGCGATGCCCGAGCGGCGCAAGATGCCCGCGAAGAATATGTCGCGTGCTGCCGGCGTTTCGTTGAACTGGCCTTTTCAGCCGAGCATGTTCGACGATCCGAAGAGCCTGCGCGCGAACGATATCTTCGTTCTCTTTCTCACCGCTCGCGATCGCAACAAAGCCGGCATGATCGAGGAAATCGCGGTCGGCGTCATCGGCGCCGACTACAAGGACTTCATCTTCTACGAGTCGCTCGAAGACTTCCTGCGCGGCTACGGCGAAGACAGCGACGCTCCGGATGGCCCCGATGGTTCCGACGCCCGCGGTGCCGAGGTCAAACTCCGCAAGACTCGCAAGCTGTTCTTGCTTCCGGAGAATCGTCCGGATAGCGACGCCGGGGACGGCTCGAACGAATAAGTCGGTCGCACCGACAAACGCTGATTTTTCTCCGCTTCGCACCCCTCAAAGGGTGCGAAGCCGCAAGGACTCCGGCCATGAGAATTGGTACTCCAGGGTTCATCCCGGCACGGCTGACCGAGATTCGTCATGCGCGGCGTATCCCGTCTCGCGCTGCGTTGGCACGGCGGCTCAAGTCGAGCGCCAGCACGGTATCGCGATGGGAAGATGAGGATTCAGACCAGACCCCAGACCCGACCGCGCTTCTCCAACTGGCTGGCGAGATGCAGGTCCGTCCGGAATATTTCCTGCGCGAGACTTACGAGAGTGACCGGCCGACTTTCTTGCGTTCGCTGTCGAGCACCCTTGTGCGCGACCTCGCGTATCAGAAGGCCCAGATGCAGTGGCTGCACGAGGCCAGCTATATTATCAGCCACTATGTCGACCTGCCGGAAGTCGACATCCCCGATGTTTTGGCGGGTGCCGACTATACCCAGCTTCGCGACGCTGACATCGAACAGATCGCCCTCGACCTTCGCAAGCACTGGAACCTCGGCGAAGGACCGAGCGGCGATATGGTCACCTTGATGGAGCGCATCGGCATCGTCGTTGCGACGATACCAATGAACACGACCAAGCTTGATGGTCTTTGCAGCTGGTCCCCCATCGATGGCCGGCCGCATGTACTTCTTGCGACCGACAAGATGTCCTTCCCTCGCAGGCAGATGGACGCAGCTCACGAGCTAGCGCATGCCATCCTCCATAGAGCGGTGCCGGAGGAGGAGTTCGAAGCGAATCTTCGCGTAATCGAGCGGCAGGCATTTCGGCTCGGCAGCGCCTTTCTTATGCCTTCGACAAGCTATCCCCATGAGGTCCGGCGCTGCTCGCTTGCTGTATTGGCCAGTCTCAAGGAAAGGTGGCGGGTATCGATCAAGGCGCAGATCAAACGCCTTTCAGATCTCGACATCATGCCCGAAGATTTGTCGCGACAGCTGTACAAACTCTATTCGGCGAAAGGCTGGTCGAAGGGCGAGCCGCTGGATCAGCACTGGCCTGTCCAGCAACCTCGCGCTCTGCGTGACAGCCTTAACCTCATCGTCGATAACGGCGTTCGCAGCAAAGCAGACCTGCTAGCGACCGAGTTCACGATCTCGGCAGCCGATGTTGAGCTGCTTTGCGGCTTGTCGCCGGGATGGTTTGATCGCGATGCGGCGGAGGTCGTAACGCTGAAGGTCGCTTCGCCGGACAGTGAAGTTTCGCCGCGAGGTGAAGGTCAAATTATCGCTTTTCCTAACCGCCATCATCGCTGATGCAGATAAGAAGTGGTCCAACTTTTTCGTCGCTTCGAGGGGCCATTTTTCGGCAACGCGATTTTTTGATTCTTTATGACCAAAAAATTTGCGCCAATTTGAAAAACGGGGACCGTGGCATCAAATCTCGCGCGTACGCGCCCGGAAATGAACTCCACAACGGCAAAAAATTATTTTTGGCGCCAACCTAGCCCGAAAATTTGGCGCTATTTAGCGACGCTCAGAACGTCTTTTTTCGCATATTTCGGAAAAGCTCGCTGAGCGCGCGATTTGACAGACGCGCGTTTTCAGGTGAGTTGTGCCCTTGCGACGGTAAAAATCGACGCGCCTCGCGCCGTCATGCGTTCATTACTTAATGACGAATTTGCGCGAGAGGGGGACCGTAACACGGAGGCTAACCATGGCAGATAAGGATCCGCAAGACACGGAAATCTTGGCCGCGATTGGCGAAAATGGCATTGACCCGCAGCAACTGATCAACACGCTGCTGGGCGCCGAGTACCCGATGAGCGCCATTATCGAGGCTCTTCAGCGCGCTATCGAGCGCGGCAAAATCTCCCTCGCCAGCGATGGCATGGTGGTTGCGGTAAAGCGAGAATTCGCTAACGCAGCCTGACGCGTCCTGGGGGGATTTGAGTGGCGGGTGAAGAAGAGTCGTCGTTAGAGACGGCCCGTAAAAGCCGATGCTATAGCGACGCAACCGCCTCTGGTCTCGACCAGCGGAATGAGTTCGCGCGCGACCGGGATCGGATTCTCTATTGTTCAGCGTTTCATCGTCTCGCGGGAATCACGCAGATCGTGCGCGCCGGCGAACTGGATATCTTCCACACGCGACAACAACACACATATAAAGTGGCGCAGATCGGGCGCCGCTTGGCGGAGCACCGCCTAAGTGAGCAGCCTGAAGCCGCTAAACTGCACGGCCTGCACCCGGAGGTGGTGGAAGCGGCGTGTCTGGCCCATGACCTTGGTCATCCGCCCTTTGGACACGCGGCGGAGACGGAACTCGATCGCCTCGTTTGCGACCCCACAATCGTGGAAGGTAATAAAAAGGACGCGGCGCCAGACGGCTATGAGGGCAACGCGCAAACCTTCCGTATCCTCACGAAGTTGGCGGTACGTTACAGCAAGGACAACCCCGGGCTTGATCTCACGCGCGCGACGCTCGCGGCAACGCTGAAATATCCTTGGCTTCGCGACCAATCCGTCGACAAGAAGCGCTCTAAATGGTCAGCGTACGCCTCGGAGGAGGCTGACTTCAAATGGGCGCGTGAGCATTGTTCGGGAGAGTTCAAAACCGCCGAGGCGGAGCTGATGGATTGGGCGGACGACATCGCCTATTCGGTGCACGACCTGGAAGATTTCCACCGCGTCGGCATCATCCCGTGGAGCGAAATCATTTCCGAGGATTCTCGGGACACGATCATCAACGGCGTCGTCAAATCGTGGAAGAAGGATCCGAGCTACCCCGCGGATGGGCCGCGCCGAATGAAGGCGGCGCTGGAACGCATCATTCGCAAGCTCGTCATGTTTCCGACGGTCACCAAGGAAGTTTACAACGGCGCCCGCGAGCAACGTCGGCAGCTTCGTAACTTCACCTCGCAGCTGATCGGAAACTATGTGCGTGCCGTGTCGCTCGCCGGCGATCTCGGAGCGGCGGCGGTCGTGATCCATGACGACGCGGCCGACGAGGTCCGGCTGCTTAAGTATTTCGCCCGCTATTATGTGATCGGACTGCCCGCGCTGCATGCTCAGCAGTATGGACAAAAGAAAATCGTCCGCGAGCTCTTCAAGATCTTTCTGTCGGAGGGGAAGGCGGGCAACCTCGCCCTGCTCCCCGCGCGGCTGCGGTATATCTGGGAAGATAATAGCGATGAAAAAGGCGCCCGACTGGCAGCTGATTGCGTCGCCTCGCTAACAGAAAATGAAGCCTATCAGCTCCATCATCGACTGATGGGCACGGAGAGCGGCTTGGTACTCGACCCGATCGTGCGCTGACTTAGAGGTCCGGCGCCTCCACGAAATCGAAATCGTCGAAAATTGACATGCCTTGTCCGACGCGGCCCATGTGCCGGGAGGGGGCGATCTGGGGCAAACGATAAGCATTCGCCACTCCATACTCGCTGTGCCTCTGCTGGGAATACCCCCAACATGCACCATCGCGTTCGCGGCCAGCAGCGACAGACCACCTTTGATGCGTTCCCGCCGGATCCCGGTGCCGTCGGTAAATATGGCGTAGGTAACCTTGGCGAGGTGGACGTCGTTATCTCGACGAGCCGCGAAAAAATACCAGCGCTTGACCGCGCCCAGCAAAATGCGGAGCGACGATGTCTGTGAAGGGTGGGAAGATACCGGGAAAACGAACGTCGAAGCCGACGCATCGTGCTGTCTCTAACTAATGACCGCTTTCGGGAAACCAGCGCGTCAGCCTCAATGGCGGCATTCGGGTGCGAACCCGACTTAACCGCCGCGCCTTCCAGTTCAACGCCCGCGCCGTCTCCCGTCGCCCGCGAGGAACAGCGGCAATCCCTCGCCGATGATCCATCGTGCCCGCGCGACGTGGGCGTCCCAGCAGCGGCGGGCGGCGGGTTCGTCCCGATCAGGGTCGCATCCCAGGATGATGATGCTTGCCTCTCGCCAATCGCGGCCGTCGATGATGGCGCGCTCCTCGACGACATCGAGGACACGCGCATAGGTCAGGATGTTGGCTCGATCATAGGGTATGATGGTGTCCAAGAAGTCGAGGTTTTCGGGGCGTGGCGGCGGCGTCACAGTCATATCCATCGCTCCCGGCAATTCCTCAATCCCAATATGGGATAATCCCAAAACCGACGCAAGGAAAAGCCTCCTTTTGTCGGTTTTTTTGCATGGCTCGATCGCTTCGTACTCCCAAACATCGCCAGCTCCAATCCGGCCTTGCCGCTGCGCGCAAGGCGGCGGGACTGACGCAGGCGCAGTTGGCTGAGAAATTGGGTCGTCCGCAATCCTTCGTCGCGAAATATGAGGTCGGCGAGCGGCGCATCGATGTCGTCGAGTTTTGCGAGATTGCCGATGCGCTGAAGCTAGATGCCAGCGCGTTGCTGGCATCCATATTCGCCGACCGATAGCCCCCATTACCAACACCAATTCGGAAGGCCGCCGCCCGCCCCCAAAAGGCAGGGGCGGTGGCAAGCCGGTGCCGGCCGCAGATTCGCGAACGGGCGTTTCACATCGCAGAGGGAATTTCTAGGTCGCCAGGTGGCGATGTTGACGTGTTGCGATTTCGTGGATGCCGATCTCTCCGTCGAGAACGGCGGCTATGACGAGTTGGGTCCGGTTATGGACCTCGTAGCGGGCGCAAGCCGCTTCGATGTAGGTTTTCACCGTCGCTGGACTCAGGTCGAGGATCGTTGCGATGTCTGTGTTGCTCTTGCCTTGTCCTGCGAGGACGATGCAATCGAGCCAGCGCCGCCGTAGCCGGCCCACACGGACCTGGCGCAAACGGCGGCCGCCGACGATGCGGCGGGCTTTCTGGAAAGCGAAGCTGCCGACGATCTGGACGGTGGCAAGGTGGCGCTGCGCGAGGCCAGGCGTGCGCGGCGAACAGAAATTGCAGGAGCCGCTACGCTCACCCAGCACGAAGGCGGGGACCGTGATGCCGTCAGCGACGCCATGCCGTGCGCCGCGTTCGAGGAAACTGTGGTGACGTGGATCGAGGTCGATCAGGTCGGCGATCTCGGACCAGGTGAAACACGCGTTAGCCGCGATGCAGGCGTGAACGACCGGGTCATCGCGGTGATAGAGGCCGCCGAAATATTCCGCAGCATAGTCGGGCGGATAGTTGTTTATGTTGATGAGGCTGGCCGATCCCTTGCGGTGATCGTCGTGATGGATCATCGCATAGTGGTGGAAGCCCAATTCCCGCGCCGCGGCTTCGAGCAGCCGTTCAACGCCGGTGAGGTCGGTCACCTGCTGGATTTCGGCGAGGAACGCCGCGACGAGGCTCAGCGCACGCGCGTCCACACCTTCGTCCGGCAGAATATTGCCGCCTTGCAACCCTTCACCTCCAGCTTTCCATCGGCGCGTAGGGTCAGATAGCCCTTCGCCGCGCCGTCACCCGTCTCCGGGTCATAAACCGGGCCGCCCTTCCACTCGCGCGGACCGCCCTTGAAACCGCGCAGCACGACTAGACCTTTCAGCCGACGGTCGCGCAAAGCCGGGTCCGGGTTCTTCACGTCGCGTTGGTTGGGATTGGCACGCAGGGGAGCGGCGTCGTCCACCTTGCCGCAGATGGCGGTGCCGCAGCGATAAAGCTCGACCCGTCCCCCTTGGCTGCCGGTCGACCACAGACCGGTGATGGCGCCGCCGCTCCCCTGCGATGCGGCAGCCGCTCCCCCTCCAGCGGCCACAATCAATGTCGTTGCGAGCAAAATCTTCTTCATGCGGCCGATCACTTGGGCATCGGCGCGGCGAGCGGCGGCGAGAGGGTTGCGAGGGCGTGGGCCGCGAGAGCGCGGTCGTCATGCTGCCATGGATGGAAGCTCGGGCGGAAGTAAGTGAACGTGTCGCGCAGCAGGAGCCGCATCAGGCCGGGCTTGCCGTATAGATAAGCGAGAAGCCGTCGCCACGCCCGCAGGTCATTCTTTCCATCTTGCCGCAACAGATCGGCGGTGTTGCGAAAGACGACATAGTGGAAGCGCACGCCCGCCGCGAGCATGGTGAAGAACCGCAGTGTCCAGCGCCGGAAGCGGGGCCTGTCCCGCATCGCGAGTAGTAAGGTGTCGAAGGCCACGGCCTTATGCTCGATCTCCTCGATCGCGTGCCAGCGCCACATGCGCTGCGCTTCGGCGTCGGCACCCGCGAGGTGCATGGGGTCCGTGAGGATCGCATTGGCGAGGGTCGCGGTGAAATGCTCAAGAGCGCAGGTTCCCGCGAGTTGCATGATCGGCGGGCGCCGTTTCGCCCATGCGATCGTCCGTGCCGCGCGGTCCTCGGATGACGTGAGGTCATAACCCGCATCGCGCGCCTGCCGATTGAAGAAGACATGCTCGCGCGAGTGGGTCGATTCCTGGAAGATGAAATCGTCGATCTGCTCGCGCAGCGCCTCGGGCGCTTCGTCGCGATAATGGCGCACCGCCGACATGAAGAATTTCTCGCCGACCGGGAAGGTCGAGGACAGCGCGTTATAGAAGGCGGTCCGTCCAGCATCCCCGCCATGCCACCAGCGGCGCGCGGTCGCGCCGCGACCGAATTTCCAATTACGCCTTTCGATAGCCAGGCCTGCCGGATGTTCGGTCTGGAGAGTCATGATTGGCTCCTTTGTTGCCGCGCAAATAGGCCGCCGCACGGTGCCGGGAAGGACCGGACGGCGGCCGAGTTATCCCTCAGGGGAGGGAGCGCGAGAGAACGCACGGTTTCTGGTCTCAAAAAACCGGGCCGATGCTTGCACCCGGGAGCAAGCTTGGCATCGACCCGAGGTTGTTCCCCCAGTGGAGAGAGGACCTAGAATTTCTTCGCGATGCTGAACCCGATGATGCGCGGATCGAGGGTGAAGACGTTGGTCGTCAGGCCCGAGTCATCGCTGTTCAGGAAGGCATCCGTGATCGGGGTCGAGTTGAAGACATTCTTCACATAGGCCTCGATCGACAGGTCATCGGGACCATCGACACGGAGCGAGATGTTGAAGTTGGTCCAGTCGCGCAGGCGGTCGTAGGGGTTGAGGTTGTAAACCCGCGCCCAGCTCTTGCCCTGCCAATAACCGTCGCCGCGGATCGTCGCGCTCCAGTCGGTGCCGAACGGGATCGTATATTCAGCGCCGAGGTTGACGGTCCAATGCGGTGAATTGGGCAACTCCTTGCCGCCAAGCTCGGTGTAGAGACCCGCGCCGCCGTTCAATTCCGGATAGTTGGCGAAGTCGAAAGGTAGGCCGGTCGCCGGGTCCGGTAGCGTCCGTCCTCCCAAGGCAAGGATGCTGCCGTAACCACCGCACATCTTCCAATATTGCTGGACTTCGCTGTTCGTTTGCAGCCAGGATTCTGCGAATTGGGTGGGAACGACACAATTGGACGGCATCTGCACCCACGGTTTGATGACTGTGTAATTGGGATTGCCGAGCGTGCGATTCATCGGGTCGATGGATTGCTCCCCTTTGCCGATGCGCGAGCCTAGCCAGCCGATATTGGCGTTGATGCGCAGACGATCGACTGGTTCGAACTGCGCCGACAGTTCGGCGCCCCAAACCTTGGCGTCGAAATTCTCGTTGATCGCTGTGCGGTCGCGAATCTGCGACACTTGGTAATTTTTATAGTCGTAGAAAAAGGCAGCGGCGTTCAACGTGAGCCGCCCGCCCATCAGCACATTCTTGGTGCCGATCTCGAAAGCATTGACGAATTCCGGTTCGAAGGTTGGGCCGTAATTCACAGCCGTCAGTTCAAGGACCGGAAGCGCCCCCAACTGCTCATATAGATTTGCTATCGCCTCGGGCAAGATGCCGGCGTCGATCCATTGCTGCACCGTGGCGAAGCCGGGGGTCGGCGGGTTCATGCCGCCAGCCTTGTAACCCCGGCTATAGAAGGCATAGACGAGCGTCTGGTCTGTGAAACCGAGATCGGGCTGCCAGTCGATACCGGCGCGGCCGGTGAACTCACCCCAGTTCAATTTGATATCGGGTTCGGCCGGATAACCGCGCCCGACCGTGCCCCCCGCAAACAGGGTCGGTGCCAAAAGGAGCTGACTCGGTACCGGCGTGAAGGTCTTGCGGTCTCGGGTATAGCGTAAGCCCGCCGTCAGCTTCAGGTCGGGATTGATGTTGTAATAGGCCTCGCCGAATGCGGCCCAGCTTTCCAACTTATAAGGATTCGAACTGCGGAAATAATTGTGCCCCTCTCCATCAATGCTTTCGACCGGATTGGGGTCAATATAGGGACAATAATCCAAACCATCGACCGCAACCGCTGGAATGACTCCGCATTCTCCAATGGTCGCGGTGTTATTAAGCGGTGCCATTCGGGCCAACGCGGTCAGAAGATTGCTCATGACATAATAGTCATTCTGCGTGCGGAACTTCGTATAGTTTCCGCCAATGCTGAAATTGAACGGGCCTGAAAAGCTGGATTGCAGCCGGACTTCCTGAGCAAACTGCTTTGAATCGGCCGAGGAAATATCGAAAACGCCAAGAGTGTCGGAGCAACCGATCTGTGGGTCGCAGAAAATCCCGCCGGGCGCGAGACTCCGCATCGGACTCGGGCCGCCGGTCAGCGGATTCTCCAACCAACCCGACGTATCGTTGAAGATCGGTAGCGTGTTGTAGCGGTTATAATCCTGGAAACTGTATACGCCGTCCCAGTTCCAGGCCGTCTGCGACGAAAGAGTAATACCATCAGTCAGGTCGGCGTCCAAATTGAGTTCGAGCAGATCCGATTTCGCCCTATATATAGGGTCCTGGAACGACGCGATTTCCCGCAGATCGCGCGACTGCATCATCCCGCCATAAGGATCCTTCAGATTCAACAGGGTGGCCCCTGTGCGATCGCCCAGATTTTCATAACCTTGGACAAAGATTGAGTTGGCGACGTTCACGCCGCTGACATAGGCAAGCGCCAAGCCATTAGGTGTCCCGAAGGCATTGTCATCATAAAGGCTGCCCGCTTTGCAGCCCGTACTAAACAGTGCCGCGCGAGCGCCGTGCCATCGCTCGACGCCATTGTCCGAACCAATGACCGAAGTCGATCCGATCGTTTCGGGACTATCGTCCCTGTGACAAAGCTGCTTGCCGGTGCGCGAGCGATTGTCGTCCTCGCGAAAGCGCTCCCAGATAAAATTGCCGCGCAGCCAGTCATTCTCAAAGCCGAGCGTTGCGCGCAGCGAATAAAGGTCGCGGCCATTGACGCGGTTCTTGGTGACGGAGTTATAATCATAGCCGTCGCGGTCGGTCATCGACCCGGCGATGCGAAGGCCGAAGGAATCGGGCACGATCGGGATGTTCAGCATCCCGACCATACGGCGGCTGTCGTAATTGCCGACCTCGCCCTTGATGCTGCCCTCGAACTTGTTCAGCTTCGGCTTGGCGGTGATGAGGTTGATGACCCCGCCGGTCGCATTACGTCCGTAGAGGGTGCCCTGCGGCCCGCGCAGCACCTCCAGCCGCTCCATGTCGAAGAACTCCTGCTCGAAGAAGCGGTTGTGAATGATGCCGACATTGTTGAAGCTGACCGCGACACCGGGGTCGCTCGTCGCTGAAATAGCCTTGGTTCCGATGCCGCGAATCGAGATATTGTAGCCGGTGAAGTTCGACTTGCTGAACGTCAGGTTCGGCACCGCGCGCATGATGTCGGCGCCGCTCTCGATCTTCTGCTCTTCCAG
Organism: Sphingopyxis panaciterrulae; assembly: GCF_014199295.1. GTDB lineage: Bacteria > Pseudomonadota > Alphaproteobacteria > Sphingomonadales > Sphingomonadaceae > Sphingopyxis > Sphingopyxis panaciterrulae. The sequence goes on along the minus strand of NZ_JACIJH010000019.1, from coordinate 4,750 downwards.
ATTCTTCTGGGACAGGGCCGTGATCGCGATCGGCACATCCTGAATCGACTCCACCCGCTTCTGTGCGGTGACGACGATTTCGTTGGCGACGTAGTCGCCTTGCTGGGACGCCGCCGATTGGCCCTCCGACGCCGCGACGACGGTTATGACGGCCGAGTTGGCCGGGTCGCCCCGGGCGACGAGGCCGGTTCCGGCCAGAAGCACGCGCAACCCTTCGCTGACGCTCATGCTGCCGCGGACTGCGTTGGTCGTCTTGCCGCGCGTCGTGACGCCGCTGGCGACGATTTGTATGCCGGCCTGCCGGGCGAATTCGGGAATGGCGCGCGCGGCGTCCTGCGCCGGCACGTTGAAATCGCGTTCCTGCGCCATCGCCGGGCTGGCAATCGCCACCGCGACGATCGCAGCCACGCTCGCCCCCGCGTTCGCCATCGTGCGCGCGCCGTTGAACTCGAAAATTCCCCGCATCTTGTCCCTCCCATATAAGAGGCGCGTTGCGCGCCTTCATAAGGTAGGATGCAGCGCCGCCGCGTTTCCGATGCTTGGGCCGAAAAAATCAGGAGCCGATCGCAACGAGGTGCATGTCACCCGACCGCATTTCCACGCGCGCGCCGATCAGAGGCGCGACCGCGCGGGCGAAATCACCGGGTTCGCTGGTGCGGAAATAGCCAACGATCGGCATCCGGGCGAGAACCGGGTCCTCCACCACCAGCTTGCGGTGATTATAGCGATTCAACTCCGCCACGGCATAGGACAGGGGTTCGCCGTTGAGGGCGAGCCCGCCGCCGCGCCAGGCCAGGGCGCGCTCGATCTCGTCTGCGGCCTTCACCGCCACGATGGCCCGCGTGCCCGTCGCGACGAAACTGCGCTCCCCTCGCGCGATGCGGGTGCGGGTCGCTTCGTGGCCCTCTATCCAAGTCTCGATCACGCCTTCGGTCACGAGGACGTCGACGCCTTCGGGATTGCGCCGGACCGAAAAGGCGGTGCCGACGGCGCGGACGCGGACGTTGCCGATATCGACCACGAAGGGGCGGTGCGCGTCGTGTGCGACCTGAAACCAGGCTTCGCCTTCCTCCAGGGTGATATGGCGCCGCTCGGGTTCGAGCGCGACCGCGATGCGGCTGGCGGTGTTGACCGTGGCGATCGAACCGTCGGCCAGTGGCAGCCGCCGCACCTCGCCGATCGTCGTCGAAAATTGCTGGCCCGACGGCATCAACAAAACGCCCGCGATGCCCGCCGCGATCGCCGTGCCAGCGATGGCGCCGCCGGCAAGGAAGCGGCGCCGGGTGGTCCGCGCTGGCGCCGGGGTTTCCTCTTCCGGTGCGGCGGGGATGCTCTCCGCATCGATCAGCGCGGGGCCGCGGTCGATATAGACCAACGCCGCCTCGGCGCGCAGCAGCGAGCCTTCCCGCCGTTCGTCGGCGGCGAGCCAGGTGTCGAACTCCCGCTGTTCGCCGGGGGAGAGCGGGCCTGCATCGCGGCGGATGGCCCAGCGCGCCGCGCCATCGTCATCCATTGCTCGACGTGCCTTTGACCGCCGTGTGGCGCGTTTCCGAAGGGTCGGCGCTTTCGCGATCTTCGTTCGTGATCGCCTTGAGGATGAGCTTGAGGCCGCGAATGGCCTGTTGCTCGATGGTATGTTCGGGCAGGTCGAGCCGTTCGGCGATCTCGCGCTGCGAGACGCCCTCGACGCGGCGCAGCTCGAATATCTCGCGGCAGCGCGGCGGCAAATCCTCGATCATGCGCCGCACGCGCGCCAGCTCGCGCCGCGCGGCGACGTGCCGCTCCGGGCCGGGAGCGTCGTCTTCGAGCGCCAGCGCCTGCGCGTCCGTCAGATGATCGATCCGCACGATCCGATTGCGGCGAATGCGCTGGAGCATCACCATCCGCGCGGCCGTGAACAGATAGCCGCGCCCGTCGCGAATATGCGCGACGCTCTTCAGCCGGGCGATGTTCAAATAGGTTTCCTGCACGATGTCGTCGATTTCCTCACCCGCAACCGCCATGCGCCGCAGACGCGCGCGCAGCGCGGCCTCGTGCGGAATCACGTTGCCGGCCACCCACGCGATAATCTCGGCACGGCTTTGCCCCAAGCCGATACTCCTCCTCTCCCGATTTTCGCCTTGGCTGTCCCGTCTCTTTCTCGCCTCGGCTAATTAGTAGGATGCACCGCGGCGACTTTTCCGATTGCCGGGCGAAAGTTTTTGAAAAATCCCGCTAACGGGGCTTCTTTCCCTGCGCGCGCAGCTCGTCGAGGTGGTCGCTCCACCATTGTGCCATCTTCACGCGCTCCTTCCAATGCGTGCCGCGGTGATAGGCGGCGCGGACCCGGTCGGTGTCGCCGTGCGCCAGCGCGCGTTCGATCGCGTCGGGCGACCATAGCCCGGATTCGTTGAGCAAGGTGCTCGCCATCGCCCGGAAGCCATGCCCCGTCATTTCATCGCTCGCATAGCCGAGCCGGCGCAGCGCGGCGTTGAGCGTATTGTCCGACATCGGGCGCTTGCGGCTGCGGATCGACGGGAAGGCATAGCCGCTATTGCCCGAGAACATTTGCAGCGACCGGAACAACTCGATCACCTGATGCGACAGGGGGACGTGATGGGGTTTCCGCATCTTCGTCTTCTCCGCCGGGATCGTCCATAGTGCAGCTTCGAGGTCGATTTCGCCCCATTCGGCGTGCCGCAGTTCGCCGGGCCGAACGAAAACATGCGGGGCGATCCGCAAGGCGAGCTTGGTTACGACATGTCCCTCATAGTCGTCGATCGCGAGCAGGAGTTCGCCGACCTCCTTGGGATCGATGACCGCGCCATAGTGCGTCACTTTCGGCACGATGAGCGCGCCCCGCAAATCGCGCGTCGGGTCCGAATTCAATCGGACGGTGGCGACTGCGTAGCGGAACACGCCGCTGGCGAGCTGCAGCGTCCGGCGCGCGCTTTCGTAATTGCCCTTGGCCTCGATCTTGCGAATGGCGGCGAGGACATCGGCGGGGCCGATTTCGGTGACGGGGAGGCGGCCGATGGCAATGCTGATTTGCGAAAGCAGATACTCGCTTCGTTTCGCGGTGGCCGGCGCCCAGGCGCGCGCGCCGTCGCGGCGACGCTTGCGGCAATATTCGTCGGCAATGGCGGCGAAGGTGTTCGCTGCCTCCATGAACGCGCGGTGCTTTTCGAGTTGCTTTTCGCGGGCGGGGTCCCGGCCGTGGGCAACCATCTGGCGCGCTTCATCGCGGCGGCGGCGCGCTTCGCTCAAGCTGATGTCGGGATAGGTGCCCAGAGCCAGCTTCTTCTCGCGTCGGAGGACCCGATATTTGAACCGCCAAAGCTTTCCGCCGCTCGGCTGAACCAGCAGGAAGAGGCCGAGCGAGTCGCCCATTTTATAGGATTTTTCTCGGGGCTTGGCGTTGCGGATCGCGACATCTGAAAGCGGCATGGTTCAAGCCTTTCCACCGAGTGGCCCCCATGCTGGGGGCTACTCGAATTGAAGCCCGACGCTAGAATCGGCAAAATGGCCCCCAAACACGCTCGGATGCTGTCGGATCGTGCTGGACATCGTCGGAGAACGAAAGGCAATATACCGCAGTTTTCTGCGGCTTTCAAAGGCAAACTCGGACAATGTCGGATGAGGTCATGGAGCGGGTGAAGGGAATCGAACCCTCGTCGTAAGCTTGGGAAGCTTCTGCTCTGCCATTGAGCTACACCCGCATCCCATTGGAAATCAGTGATTTCTTCTGAATGACGCGAATCGGTTTACACTGAAGTTTACAGACCGCGTCGAATGCGCTCGCCGATTGCCACAATAACCGCGGATTGGTCAACGTAGGTTCGACGTATCCCGGAAACTTGTTCGGGTGACCAAGCCATGATGTCGGCGACTTCGTGGTCTGACAGACCGGCCCTCAAGAGCTTGGTGCAAAATGTGCCGCGCAGGTCGTGAACATGTTTAGCAGTGCGCTGACCGTTGCTGGTATCGATGTGAATGATACCGGCATGATCGCGAACGCGATTGAAACTGGTTCCGAACCCATCGCCTGTCCAAGGAATACCCCGACTGTTGACCAGCACATGCTCTACTCCTGATTACCTATAGCGGTTGCGCAATTCTACTAGCAATTCACCCAGCTCTGGAATTATCGGCATTGTGGCGACGCGCCGCTTTCCCCGGCTGGCTTTTGCCGCTTTCTTTTGAATGGCGTGTTCATGAATCTCGCTCCAAATGAGCGAGACGAGATCGGCCCGGCGTAGCCCCGTGAGCGCGGCAAGTCGAAGACCATCATAGACATGAGGCGTCCGAAGCTCTTCGCTAGCAACACGGAACTTCTCGATATCTTCCTCAAGCCACACGATTTCAGCCCGAGTGCCATTCCTGTATAGCTTGGGTATGTCGGACGCGACGTTGTTAGTTACCAATGCCCGGAGTCGACCAAACTCGAGCAGCGATCGCAACACGGTGACGCCCATATCTGCTGCGCGCGGGGTTTCGGCTCTGGAATCGCGCCAAGCCAGAACCTTTCTAACCATGCGAGGATCAGACCAAATATTTAGCGGCGTTTCGCCCCATCTTTCTTCGATACGATCAAGGGCGGAACCCCATGTCTTCTTTGTCGTATCCGCTAAATTTTGCCACTCGGGGCTATTGGGGCGCCACTTTCGAATAAGGTCATTGAGGATCAGCGTGCAATAGGCACCCCCTTCGTGGGGTGATCGGCGTGCAAAAAGGACCCCTTCATCCCGGGGATTTAGTCGGCCGACTGGTT
>NZ_JACIJH010000018.1 GCF_014199295.1 Sphingopyxis panaciterrulae | reverse complement strand
CAAACAGCTTTCCCCATAGCTCAGCCCATGACCACCGCGGTTCGGGCACCGAAGACTTTCCGACGCCTGGCGGCGTCCGAAACTCTAAACGTTAGCGGTCAGTCGGCTTTTAGGCCGGGATCGTGGGTAGCGGACCTTGGCGCTTAGCGTCCCCCCATCCTCCGGCGCAGTTCGATAAGCCGGGGGTCGTTTCGCACAGTCTCGTTCCGTCCGAGCCGTTCGATCAGCCCGCTCGTCCCCCAAGCCCAACTTCGGACGTCAACACCGAGCGTGGCATGAAGGATCGCGACATGCTCCGCAGGGAACCGTTCTACCATGTTATCGTCGGAGCGACGGATCCGGATCGGATCGGCCCAGCCGTCGTCGGCGACAGTGAGGAATGGAAGGACGGCGCAGGTAACCTCCGGCATCTGATCTCCTGCTGACATGGCAAGGCTCGCAAGCTCCGCCGCGGCACGGGAAGTGCGGGCCACGAGTTGACGCGGCCAGACCCGATCGAGAAACTCGATGACCTTCGTCCAATCCTTCTCCTGCTCTGCCAAATAGCCCAGATTCCGAAGTACAGAGGTTCGCCCGCGGTCGTCCATCACGATGAGCGCCTCGCGTAATTCGCTGTCCGAAACGAGCCGCTCGCCATCGGCCCCCGGCGAATTCCAACCCCGAAGCAGGGCAAGACCCACGCCTTCATCCTCTTCGTCGCCCTTGCGGGATGCCAACGAGACCATCAGTCCCTTCAGGCGAACGAAGAGGGGCAAGGACCATTGGCCGCCATATCGCAGGAGCGACGATATGGCCGCGAGCGACGCGTCCGCATCGGGTTCGCGCTCGATAGGCTCGATGATGTGCAGGCTGGTCCAGTCGGGATCGACATGATAGAGCCAGTTCAGTCTCGTGCCGAAGATCGCCATGACATGGCAGCGGAGATCGCTTCGTACCGACAGGAGATGCCCGGCACGCGCCCGCCATTCATCCGTCATCCTCTCATGGTCCGGCCCCTCCCACGAAAACTCGTCGCCGAGCAACGTGGCCATGCGGCCCATCGGCGAATTGATGGAGGCGGTCAGCCAATCCCTTCCGTGTCGCTCACGATCGAGGACCGCGCCACGTCGGGCATGGCGATCGCGGTTTCGACGACCCGTTCCCAGATCTTGAGGTAGGATCCGCGAGCGACATGCGACAGCGCGCTTCCGGCCCGGCTCAGCCATGCCGCGACCGCCTGAAGATTGGCGCCAAAGATCGGTTGCGAAAGCGACGAAAGCCGCTCGGCGATCAATATCCGGAACCTCGTCGGATCCTGCGAGCGCGCGTCGTGCCAAAGAAAATCCGACCATTCCCGTTCCCGCGTGCCGCCCTCGCCGGCCGACCGGACAAGCGAGGCCAGCGCCCGGACCGGCCAGCGTTCCGACACACCCTTGAAGGGGCGTTTTTCGACCAGAATGTCCCGGGTCCGGCCCGAAAGGGCATCGGATGCATCGAGGAGGTCGTCGATCGGCACGTCCTCGAGATCGCCCGGCTCGGTATCGGTGGCGACCCAGCCGCCGCGCGACGTGGACCGGTAGATCTCATCCTCGGCATCCTCGAGCGTCCAGCCCGGCACGATCTTGCGCAGGGCGGCACGCTCCGCCTCGAGATCGAAACTCACCGAAAGCCCTTCGCGCTCGATCCACACCAGGCGGCTTAGCGCCGGATCGGCCCATGTTCCCGGCATGAGCTGCATCAGCCCTATTGCGCCGGCGCGGCTGGTGATCGGGCGACCGTCCAGCATCGTCCGCCCACCGCTTTCGACGCGCATGACGTGCTCGATCCATTCGACCGGGATGCCGAAACGCGCCGACGCCTCTGTGATATAGGGCTGCCAGCGATCGACCGATTGCGCGTATCGCCGCTCGATCAGTCACAACCGATTCCCGTGTCGGCCGTGTCGCGCGACTGGCTTTCGAGATCGTCGCAGAATCCCTAGGGCTGTGCGGATTTCTTGGCGGCAAGAGGCACGGGAGGGTTCGCGCAGCCCGGCCAATGGGATCGGCGCTTCTCGAAAGAGAAGAAGCGGCCGGCCCCATTGGCCTGACGCAACTCCTCGCCGCCGAAAATCCGTGCGGCACGCCAGGGTCGCTGAGAGGCCGGCGAAGGGAGTGATGGAAGCGACTGGCTCCATATCCCCATCACGCGTCGCGCGCGCGACCCCATTGCTCCAGCTGCCCCGGCGTCACAGCTTCAGAAGCGGAGCAGGGGGCCGTCTCGGTTTGCCTGCCCGCCTCGTGATAGGGAGCTTCTCGAATCGGAACCGGAGTAGACAAATCAGTCCCGACACACGATCAGCCGTCCAGTGCCGAATAATCCCATGCCCGGTTCCTCATGGTCCGCGACATGCGGGGATCGACCGTCCATTATCTCCCGGGCGCGAACGGATTGTCCATCGGCATGCCGCGCGACTTGACAGGAGAAATCGCAATGCGGGGCGAGTTGAATCTAAACTGGGGTAGAACGTTCGGGATGGCAGCCTGCATAAGCCTGATCCTCTCCGGCTGCGGCGGCGCGCCGGAGGTCACACTCCCCGCGGACCGGACGGAAAGCGCGGGGCTCTGCTATGGCGCAACCATGACCCTGACGCAGGAAAAGGTCGGCAAGGGCTCGGTCCCGCTCGACGCCGCGAGCCACGCGCTGCATTTCGCGCTGCTCGCCGGGACGGACGGCGACCTCGGCGACCCGGCCAAGGTCGTCGCCAAGATCGAGAGCATCGGCACGCAGGACAAGGGATTGCAGGACAAGCTCGTCGCCGACAAGAATGCCGCGAGCTACACTGCCCCCTGCGCCAAGGCGTTCCCGGAGACGCAGGCGGGCACATTCAAGGGCCTGCCGACTGATACGCGCGACACGCGCACCCAATGCTATGTGCTATCGACCGTGCTGCTTCAGATCTTCGCGCAAAGCGAGATCGCGCCCGATCCCCGCGCCGCGACCTGGGTCAAGCTCAACGGCCAGCTCGAACAACAATTGAACAACGAAGTTTATCCGGCGGAGGATGATGATCATGTCGGCGAGATCGCGATGCGCGCGCTGGCCAAGGCAGTGCGGCTGGGGCCACCGGTCGATGTGATGACGGCCTGCGGCGAGCGTTACCTGAAAAGCTGACGGCGGGCGGCGCGACCGAGGCGCATCGATGACCTACACGACGGTTTATAACATCGCGAACGACAGCATCGACTGGCAGTTTCCGCTGATCGGGCTGGCGCTGATCCTCGTCGGCGCGGTGATGAAATGGGGGTTCGGAAAACCGGGCTGGAACAGCTATCCCATCATCGTGATCGGCGTCTTCACGATGCTCGCGTCGGGCGCGGTGCCGTGGTGGGACTATCGCCGCGTCACGCAGGCGGTGGCGAGGGGCGAGGCGAAGCAGGTCGAAGGACCGATCCACGATTGGCGCATGGCGCGTGCACGCGGCAAGCGCCGGAGTACCGACGCCACCTTTTACTCTCATTACGAGCGTTTTTCGGTCGGCGACGTCGATTTCGATGTCAATTGGGGGGCGCTGGAAGCGGGCTTCGCCAACCGCGGCAGCACCGAGGAGAAGCCGGCGGTACGCCTGGCGAACGGCATGCCCGCGCGCATCTGGTATCTGCCGATCGACGGCCCCGGCAAGCCACCGCGCATCACGCGCATCGATCTGGGCGCGGAAAGCTGGGCCGATGCGGTGCAACAGGATGATGCCGGTATCGCTTTCCGGCTCGCGCAAGGCCACATCGCCGACGAAGCCAAATTGCTGTCCGATGACCGCAAAGTGGCGATCGCCTTCCTGATCCAGACCTTCGAGCAGAATAGCGGACACCGGCTTGTCGTCGTCACGACGCCGTCGCTCGGCGGGACCGAGATCGCGCGCTTCGGGGCCGAAATCGCCGATCGCCGTGGCATGAAGGACAACGGCATCCTGCTGCTGGTCGCGCCGAACGAGCGGCAGGCGCGGATCGCGGTCGGCCGCGATCTTGCGGCCCGCCTGCCCGATGCCGCCGCGCAGGCGATATTGGACGGGGCGGTCCTGCCGCGGTTCCGGCGCGGCGATGTCCCCGGCGGGATCGAGGCGGGCGTGGAGAGGATCATCGCCAAGGTGGCAGGCCCGGAGAAGCCGTGAACCGGCTACTGAACCCGCCGGTGGTCGCCGCCGTGCTGCTGTTACTGCTGGCGGGCGCTGCGTCGCTCGGCTGGCTGTGGCTGCGCGATGGCCGGATCGCGCCCATGGGGATCGTCTGTGCGCTGCTGCCGTTCGGCTTGCTGCTGTGGGCCATATTGGCGGGCGAAGGCGGTCGTTCGCAGATAGGCATCACCGCCTGGGCACTCACCATGTTCGGGGCGTTCATCCCCGCCATCTATGTGATGCGAAGCGGTCCGGAAAACTGGTTCGTGCAATGGCGGTTTCTGCTGACCTTCGGCGGCGCCTATCTCGCGATCATGATCGTTTTCATGCTGTGGCTCGCGGCCTGGACGGCCTGGGTGCCGCCAGCGCCCGGCGCCATGCCGCTCGCCGAACACAGGCTGAAGCAGCGGGTCCGGTCGCTGGCGAATGCAGGGCTCGAACTCAGGATCGAGACACCGGCGGGACGGCCCGACCGGCTGCTTGTTTCCCGCGAATTTCGCGACGGAAAGCGGACGATCGGGATGCGGCTGACCTTTGTATCTGAACGGCATTGCGTGCTGGCGCGCGAGGTGTCGCTGATCCGCGGCGACAAGCCGATGGACGCAAGCGAAGCCCGGATGAGCAGCAGCCTCCGTCCACGCGATGGCACCCACCCCGATGCCGACCTGATCTATGACGCCAGCCTGACCGTGACGCCGCCGAGCGAGGCCATTCGGCGGCAGATTGCGCTGCGCATCGCAGACGGTCGCGTCGAGATCGCGGGAGACAAGGATGCGGCGTCGGCCCCCGCCAATCTGGCGCATGTTTTGACCGAACTGGTCCACCAGTCGGGGTGGGGATGGCAGGGCGTGTTCGCCGATTGGCAGCGAGCTTGTCGCAAGGCGTGATTCAGTTCGCCCCGATCAATCCCGGGTTGTCAGGCACTTTTCCCGCGCAAATCCGACGGGGTCATTCCGAAGCGTCGGCGGAAGGTGCGGTTGAAATAGGATAGATCGCCGAAGCCGCAGGCATAGGCGATCGCCGAGATCGTTCCCGACGTCTGTCCCGGGTGCAACAGCAGGCGATGCGCCCGGTCGAGCCGGTGTCCGAGGACGTGGGCGGAAAAGCTGCTGCCCTCCTCCTGAAACAGACGGCGGACATAGCGCGGGCTGATCGCGCATCGCCGCGCGACATCCTCGGCGCCCAGGTGCGGATCGCACAGCCGGCGCGCGACCTCGGCCTTGATTGCTCGCAGCCGCGCCGCTTTCACGCCAGGCTGTTCGGGCAGCGGCGGGCCGTCGATATCCCCCGCCGCGATGGCGGCGATCAGGTCGCGGATATGTCCGGCAACAAGCGGCCCCGCCGCGCCCGCAGCCGCCGCGGCGCGCAGGCGAAGCATGTCTACATAGGCATGGAGAAGGCCCAGCAAGTCGTTCTGCCGCGGCACCACCCGCATCGCCAGATCGTCCGCGTCGGAATAGAAGGCGCGCAGATCGTCGAGCGCGATGGCGATATTGGTGAAACGGCTCCGGCTCGGGCAAGCTATGGCGCTGACCTCGCCGCCGCGCACGAAGATCGAGTCGCCCGGCGCCAATATATGCTCCTGCCCGCCTTGCTTGATTTCCAGCGGCGCGTCCGCGGTGATCAGATAGAGCATCTCCGCCGGATCGGCGGCAATCAGACAGTGCGTTCGCGTTACCCGCACCGGCGATGCGAAGACCGAGGCATAGGCGGCACCCGGCAGCGCGCACAGCGTTCCTTCGGCGTGAAATGGCGTGTCCGCCGCCGGCTCTATGTCGATCCGAACCATCGCCTGGCCGAAGACCTCGCGCCACATCGGCAGGCGCTCGCGGGCTGGAATCGAGGCGGTCGATAATCGCTGCGACAGAAAAGCCGAATCCACGCCGCGCCCCTCCAGTGGCATCGCGCCGCCAACGATGGCGGGGCGACGCTAAAGATCGCACCCTATCGACCGAGTGCCGCCTGGTCCACCTCGCGTTCCCTTTGGTCCGAGACGGATGCGAGCCGGCATGGCATCACGGCGGGGCAGGGAGAAAATGATGCGCGAACACCCATTGCCGAATCCGATGCCCGCCGATTTCTCGCCGGCGCCCGGAACTTGATGCGGGAGCAGATGCGTCGGCAGCGACCCGTCGGCGTATCAGCGGGCCGAATGGGGAGAGACTGCCGATCGGCTTTCCTCCGTCCCTGTCCGGTCTTCCCCGTCGGGCCTGCCCGTATGTTGTGCAGCACGGGCAGGCCCTCCCTCCGAAAAGCCCGGAGACAGAAGCCATGACCCGCAAAGGGCAAGCAAGGGCCCGATTTCCAGGATCGCCAACCCCGCGGCATTGGCGCGCACTGCTCGCATCCGTGCTGGTTCTTGCTGCCGTGCCGACCGAAGCGCAGGATGAACGGCCACGCTGGTATGGCGTCGATCATGGCGAGCAGACGCGGCTCGTCTATGGCGTGCCCGAGAGCGACGATACGTCGCTGATCTTCATCTGCCACAAGCGTGGCCAGGAACTATCGGCCTATATGACCCATCCACCACTTCGCGCGGCGGCAGGGCAGAGCCTGCCGGTTCGTCTGAGCAACGGGCGTGCGGTCGCGGCCTTTCGCGCAACGGTGCAGACGCAGGAGATGGACGATCTGCTGCATCTGAAGGCGCAAGTGCCGCTCGATGCGCCGCTCGAATCGATACTGGCGGCGGAGGGACAGCTGACGATCGACGTGGGCGGGGTCGCGGCGCGCTATCCGCTCGATGGCGTCGTAGCGGCGGCGCGGCCGCTGATCGCGCTTTGCGGCACCGCCGCGCGGGCGGCGCCCGCCGCCGACCTTACCGTAACCGTGACGAACAAGACCCGCCGCCGCGTCGAGGAGATCGCGCTTCGCGAGCCAGATGATATCGAACTGAACTCCGACGCCTTCGGCTATGAGGGGCTGGCTCCGGGGCGCCGGCGGACCTTCACCATCCCCGGCGGCGTTTGCACCTATGAAATTTCCGTCCTGTTCGAGGAAAAGGAGGAGGATTGCTGTAGCGATCCCTTGCCCATCGGCCAGCAGAACCTGTGCGACGATCCGCGCATTGTCGTCCATGACTAGCGGGTTGACGATTCGCTTAGGCGGCCTGTTCCTGTCTGCTGCTGTCGTCTTTGGCGAGACGATGCTTGTTCCATCGCGCGCGCAGCCCGCGCCATCCGCCACCGTTCCGGCAAGCTTCGATTGCGGCAAGGCGACGCGCGCGGTCGATCGCTTCATCCGCGCCAACGCCGCCTTGCGCTGGCAGGACCTGGCGCTGTCGCGAAGCTATCGCGCCGTGCTGGACAAGCTGAGCGGTCCGGCGCGCGCGGAACTCGTGGCGGAGCAGCGCGACTGGGTGAGCGAACGCGACCGCCGCTGCGCCGCGGACCGCAGCTTCGCCGAGTTGAACGATCCCGCCTCTTCGATCCATGATCAGGCCTATGACTGCATGACGATCGTTTATCAGGGTCGCCGCCAGACCCTCGGCGACCGTGCCGCGGCGCCGATCGCGACACGGGTGATTGGCGAAATCGACCTTGGCCCCATCGCCCGCGCGCGGCCCGAACTGGTCGAGACGGGGCGGGTGCCGGTTGCGGGGATGCGGCTGTCGCCCGATGGCAGCCATGTCGCCATCCTGCTGCCCAGCCGCGAACTCGACGGTCCCGACCAGTTGTGGCTCTATCGCGTGGCCGACCGCAAGCTGACGGCCGCGACGCCGCGGCCAGACACGCGCGCGCAGCATCCCGCCGATGTCGTGGCCGCGATCACCGGGCTGGCCTGGCGAGGTGACACGCTGTTCGCGATCGCTTCGCTGTGGGGCGACGGCAGCGACGGCGAGAGCGGTCCGACCGCCTATTACGCCGCGACGGCCACAGGCAGCCGCCGTCTGCGCGACAAGCCCGCCGAGGCGCAGGATCGGTGGGAATCGGTGACGGGCGGACTGGTGTATCGGGAGGACGAATTTTCCGACGATCTCGACGCCGTCCAGTCGCTTCGCGGCAATGACCGCTGGTTGGTCTGGACGGCGGATCGCGGTCGGGGCACGATCGATCTCCACATCCGTGCCCGCAATCCCCTCGGCGCGCCCTATCTGGTCGCGTGGGGCGGTTGGGAACTGGCGCAATTCCTGTTCGACGATGCGCGGTCGCGCCTGATCTATCCCGCCGACACCGGGATCGCGCAGTTCGACTTGGCGACGCACGCCGAACGGCGCATCGCCGGCACCGGACGCGGCGACCAGCCCTATGCCGTGTCCGCAGATCATGGCACGTTCCTGTGGGCGACGCGCAATGACTGCGGCGACGAATTTCTCGCCGATCCCGAAGCGGACGCGCCCGAACGCTTCTGCCTCGCCGCCATGACTGGCACAGAGGCGGCCACCCCATGGCCCTCCGGGCGATAGACGATGGAAGATTCGACGATATTCACCGTGGGCATGGTCCTGTTCCCTTTCCTGCTGGGACCGGCGATCATACTGGCCCTGACGCTTGTCGGTCGCGCGGCCTTGCGCCGCAGGGGGCAGGGAAACACCTCCTGCAATCTGACCGGACCCGCAGTGCGGTGGGGATGCGGATTGTCGGCGCTGATTCTCGTCTGTGCTTTTTGCGGGTTGATGGTGGCAAGCGCCGGCGGGGCTATTCATCCGCCGCTGGTGACGGTCGCCGCACCATATGTCTGCGACGGGACGGTCGAAACCCAATCGCGGAGCTATTCCTACAAGCCGGGACAGCAGGGTATCGCGCGCAATATCTTCTGTCTCGATCTCGATGGCCGCCAACGCGACATTACGTTGCGAACCATCGGCGCGGCGGCCGTCTATTATACGCTGCTCTTTCTGAGCGCGGCGCTGGTGTTGATCCTTTTGCTCCCGCTGGTGAAATCGCGCCGCGCCGCCGATGCCGATCCGCCAATCATTGCCGAGTTCCGGGGCGCGCTGGCCGACCGGCTGCGGATCGATGCCGACATCGTTCGCCGCGCCGCTTGGGCGCCGGATGCGAGCCGAGAGAGTGTCGAGGGCCGGCTGCGGCACCTGCAATCGCTACGCGACGGCGGCTTGATCAGCGAAGAGGAATATCAGGTCAAACGGATGGAAATTCTTGCGTCGCTTTGACCGAGATGAAGCGTGTGCAGTTGCTTCCCGCGAAGCCGCGCGCTTCGCCCACCGATCCAACGACCGCTTCCAAGCGGAACTGATCCCGGCCCCGGATGGCTGAGATGGGGCGCATTGCTGCCGAGCTGCTCTTCGGCTCAAACTGGCCGAGAGCGGCCGGTCCGCTTTTGTGGCTTTGTCCGGGGATAGCGGACCCGGCCGGCGATGGTGATGATGATATGCTCATGCTAGTCTCGACGTATGGAAGAGAGCGAGGAACTTGCTGCCCGCCGCGCTAAGCTTTCGGGCTATCACCAGCGGGGCCGAAACATTCTGCGAGCCCAGACGCATGCCATAGATTCCCTCATCCACGCGCTACATGAACATGAACTCGATCCAGCAATTGATCGAGAAGCTTTTCGTGTCCCGCTGCTCATGCTTCAGGCTATAGGAGTGTCAATTCACAGCGTGCTTGAGCTTACGCGCGAGCGTAACATGGGCATACGGGACTGCTTTGGCATCGTCCGTGCCGCTGTCGAGACAGCGATTAACGCGGCCTTCATCGCAGTGTCGGGCGAATACACCGCGGAAAAGGCAATCCGGCACATGCGACAGAAGCGATGGCGAGACCTGCACCGCCAGGGTCGGGTGGGCAATATACGCATTACAGCATCACGCGATGTTGACCTTGAAGTGGATGACCTACCAGGCCTGCGCGAGGCGCTTGATGAATACACGAATAAAAGGGGCGAGGAGGTCCGTGACTGGACGGCCGAGAGCCTCCAGAAGCGCATCGCTATTATCTCGGACTTCCACCGGCGCGCTGGTCTGTCACTTGGTGTAGCACAATTCGCAATTTATCGACCGGCCTCGGAACTTCTTCACGGCACCTATTACGGAGTTAATCTGTTTTGGCAGGGTAGCCGCGACAGGCCCGCAAAGAATGGCGATGAGTTTGACGCTCTTTGGGTAACAGAGCACTTTGTAACCCTTCTAACTGCGCTCTTCTTCGCTGTCAGTGGCGCGATCGACGCGATAGCTTCGGTCCATTCGCTTGCAGGTCATTCAAAGAGGCAGGATGCTCTGTCCCAAGAACTCTCCGTCCTGATAGAGCAAATGGGCGGTGATGATGATGACGACGAGCACACATTTTCGACGGAATCGGCATAACACAGCTGGCTGATTGGCGACGGGCCACTTTCACACAGAAAGTTGCAAACGCTGCTCCCTCTCATGGCGGAAGCACATCAGCAGCAAGGCAGCGGGATTCGAAAATCTCCTGGATTGGGACGCGGTCCATTTGGCACACGAGAACGATCAAAACGGTGACGCAGCCCACCTGTTTTATGCATGCAGCAACATCGATCGTGATCGTCGAAACGGATAGGGCTTTTAAGAGAATTTTCCGCAGTCGGCGGTTTCGCGACATTCGCATAGTTCATTTCCGCACCGGACAAACTAGGGCCCAGTGTTTTCTTTTCTGACTATGTCGTGAATGTTGATCAGGGCGTACCACCGTCAGATTGCGATGTCAAAATGACTCGCTGCAGATCGTATGCTCGCTCGAATTATTGCGCCGCTTGCGACACGCATGAGCGTGGGGAATTCTCGCTCAAACGCATTTCAGTCAGTCTCTAGGCGTCTCCAGAATCATCTGATGCCAAATTACCTCGTCAGAGACTGAACGATCCACCGCTTGCGCGTGTTCTCGAGAACTGAATGACCACACGCCGACATTGCGCCGTTGTTGAAAAACCACGGTCGATAGCACCAGCCACGCAAATATCTTTGGCCCAAATGGAATACAAATAAGTCGAAATGACCGATCAACCGAATTCATGAGCGCTTCAATACGTCCACGCGCTATTGTCGATTCAGCTAGTTCGTAGTCAAACTCCGTTACGTCAAAAATATCGTCGATATGCTCGTTGGCTTTAACAAGAGCGTCTTCAAAACGGTGGTCAAATCCTCGCGGCGCGTGCAGCCAGGCTTTGTGGGGTTCTAGCACCTGTAATGCCCCTAAACCGAGACCCGGCTCACAGCCCAACCCCATGATCACTCCGAGCGGCTTGTCTGGCCTTGACGACCAACCTGCTAATTCGGGTTTCACGGGGGCGGCCAGCCGAATTGGTGCGGGCTTGTAAGGCACTCCAAATTGCGCAGGTGCATATGCAATTGCGAGGGCGATTTTTCTGGTTGCCTGCGCACGGTCGATTGCCAATGCTAAGTTCGCCATCATTTCTCGAGACATCGAGGAAATATCAACGAACAAGCGGAGTTGTTCGGAAGCGGCGGCGGTCTCCACGAGCGCTACCGCAACCCGATCGAATATTTCAGCCTCGCGAGAATCTAGGATTTCCCATGACCGTTCAGAGAAGAATGCCTGATTTTCATCGAACGAGGCTTCTTTGAGAAATCCGAACTCTAGTCCGATCTGGCGGTTCGCTCGTATGTCGTATCGTTCGACAATATATCTGCAACGGCGCTCATATCCCACTGCCGCAATCGCAACGTCGAATTCAAAAACTTCGGGGGGCGCATTGTTTTCTTGCGTAATCATTTGACGTCGAGCTCATCAAAAAGCGAAGTCTGTTCGTCAGTGACGCTGACGCCCCTCTCGTCGAGTAGCAGCTTAGATAGTGTAACTCGGTCCCCGAGCGTCAATAGCAGTCGATATCTTGGCGCGAGCGCGTACGATAAACGGAAGCGCTGCCCAACCAACCCCCTGAGCAATATGTCGGGCCCACTGTCTGGATATGGTACGTGGATAATCGCGCCTGCGTTGAGCGCTTTTCCTACCGCACTGACAATTGCCGTACTGACATTTTGATCTAGGACAAAAGTTCCGACATAATCTGTCCGAAACGGCTGCCGAATTAGCCGATCTTCAAACGCACGGCCAATTTGATCAACAAAATCTAGCAGCCCCTTGCCAGGCTCGAAGCCGCCGTAATCAAGAGGTATAACCTGCAATAAGGAAGTCAGAAGAAGCTCGATCCGACGTATTGCCTGACTTTGCAACGCGCTCGATATTCTGCGCGGCTGGCTGCCTCTCACGAAAGACTGATTGAGCTCCTGAACTAAAGGGGTCACAAGTGTCAATATTGCGCGCGGGTTCCCTTCAGTCACCTCCACAATCGACGGAAATCCGGCGTAAAGGACATGAGATTTTCGCGATCGATTGAAAACGACATGATTCTTTTCAAATTTCCTAATGTAATAATCTCTCGCGATAACTATCGGGAGGACCTTCCTGATATCTTGCGCCATGTTGGCTTCGATGAACGCGTAGTTTGAAGAGAACAAACTCCGTTCTTTGACGTAAGCTCGAAAAGTGTCATCTTTTTCAGCAAGGGAGCGAAACTCTTCCGGTAGCCCCCGACGCTTCGAAGTGCCACGGCGCCCGAAACCTGTACCCCCAGGAGGAGGCGAGAAAATGTTGGAAAGTGAGCCCACTTCATAACCCAGCCTAAGGAACGTACTTAGAAATAGCTCTTGGCTAAATTGGTTCGCGTCATCCTTATTGGGATAAGTTAACTGAACCGTCTGGTAATCATGAAGTGGCTGCGGCGAGGTAGGAGTTCGCTCAAAACTTGCATCCTCCATATATGGAGCGAGTGCCAGTTTTATGATTATGCGCTCATCAAAGCTTCTGATGCTGGAGAGCAAAAAAGCCTTAATTCTCGTCGGAGCGATCTCCATCTCGTCGAAGAGAAGTGCCCAGCGCCTGTCGTCCTGTCCGGAGATCCCATTGAATGCCGATACAACAATGGACACCTTAGATGGAAGCGAATCTACCGTAAAAAGCTGATCAGACTCGCCGCTGTTGATTTCGTCCAGTAGTGACTCAAGCGCATTTTCAATACCAAGCAGGCTATTTATTACCGGCTTGATCTTAAGCCGCTCCACTACGAGGCGAACAATGCTCTCTTCTTGGCTAACCGTCAGCGGCACCGCGAGATGTTCAAGGTGCTGCGGGACATCGCTCCGGGCGAGCTCAACCGCCTCCCGCATTGCATGAATCAATGCTCGTAGAGCGTGGATAACAAATGCCGCCTCTTTTCGATCCGACTTTTCGCTCGTCTGCTCCAACGCTTCGATCTGCTTACCCCACGCAATATCCGCGGGGATGAAGACAGCATTGAACCCTATTTGGCGCGCATAATGACTTGCCTTGACATGCGTCCAATTCCGGAGCGCGCGGACTGTTAGCATTTTCAGCAGAGTGGTTTTGCCACTTCCGCGAGGACCAAGAATGAGAGTGTGATTCCTCGTTAGCAATGAGGCGAAATGGCGCTCCGGAGGGATAAAAGAACGAGCCACTTCTGAAGGTGGCACGGGCCGCGCGTTGAATTCGAGGAGACCGTTCATCCTTTCCGTCCAATCTGCGCATACTCTCCATCTTCGTCATTCAGGATAGTGAGCCCCTTGCTCCTCAAAGCGCTTCGCAGAGACGCAAAATCCAACGGCACCAACCTCGAGATGGAGGGAACCGCTCTGAGCGCGTCTTGCCAAATCATGTGGCTTGCGCCTGATTTTTGAAGTTCAGCATCGATTTGATCCGCCAAAACATCGATGCTGGATTTGTATCCGAAACCCGCGACGTGGGGGAGACCCTGAGCACCTTGAGCCTTCGACCAGCCCACCCCCGCTTGCCACGTCCAGCTATATACTGATCCTGCGTATGTCAGGCCCAACTGAAGCGCGGAGGCTGGATCTGTCTCTAGTAGATGAACCTGATTCGGATTCTTATTTTGCGCATCCCTATTCACTTGCGCACTGAAACTTGCGCTTCCTAGGACAACGGGAGCATTTGATCCTCCGCCATGACCATAAAATAGGTCGGGGACGTGTTTGTGTCCGTGGACGATAATCCATGGTCGAGTTGACCTGCCGACAAGATCTACGAGTTTCTCTCCTCCGCGCGTCAATCCCTCGAGATCATGGTCGCCTTGGTCACCTCTGATGGGGTGATGATGGCAAAGTAGAATGTTCGTCGAGCTGCCAGGGGCGCCTGCTATAGCCTCTTCCAGCTTCTCAAGAGTGACATCGCTAATTCGACCATGCTCGATCTCTTTTTGGATATCAGTACCAACGCCATGATAAGCAGCGGTATTTAGTACAACGACGTTGCAATCTTCGTAGGTGAGAAGGGTAAAATTCTGCGCCCAGAATTCGAGGTAAGATAGTCGATCATTCGTTGGCAGCGACGGAGCCAAGGACATCGCATAACCGCGCGGATCGTATTTGTTAGCCATGAATCGAGAATCAAGATCATGGTTGCCGACGGTCGAGACCAATGTCGCGTTTGCCGCGGAAGCAAGTTTATGAAGGCGACCCCAAGCATAATTGAATGCGGTTGGGCTCGACCGGTTCGTAATATCACCGGCGCACAAGATATAATCCGGGCGGAGATTGGCTTCGCTGATGAGCCGTTCTAGGTCCGTTAGCGGATCGATGCGTGCCGTAGCAGCGGAGTTGAAACTGCTAACGTACGATGGTGCCTGCGGAGAGGCTGGATCCTCGTCGCAAGCGTGGATGTCGCTCAATATCAAAAAGCGAGGCACCTAGTTGCCTTCTGCAAAATCGAAATTCGTGTACAGGATTTCCTCCTGCTTTTTTCGCGCGCCGCTGAAACCCCCAACATTGCGTGTCACCGAAAAACGGTGGGAGCGCCAATGATCCGGTAACGCGTCGATTGGCATGGCGGCATTGTACGTCAGAGCGATCTCCGCGCCACGCTCCTCAGCATCTGCGAGCAGGCGAATTAGGTCATTTAAGTCGTCTTCCCCAAATGAGCGCTCACCGTACTCTACAAACACCCGCTCTGAAGCCGTGAAATACGGAGGATCGGCATATATAAATGAATCGGCGCCAGCCGTGGCGACGGTCTTGCGAAAGTCTTGATGAGTGATCGTCGCGCGCGCGAGCAGATTCGAGCAGTGTTCGAAAAGCGCGAGAGGGGGATAAGCACCCATCTCATATCCACCGAATGGAACGTTGAACAGGCCAGCAAGGTTTGTCCGCCAAAGCCCGTTGAAGCAGTTGCGGTTCAAATAAATAAAGTGGACAGCTGGCATAAGGCCGACCCGCCCGCCCTCATTAAATCTCGTTCGAATGACGTAATATGCTTCAGGACTGCGCTCTATATCCAGCAATGCCGAGTAGACTGCGGCAGGCCTATCGCGAACCTGTTGAAGGGCATTAATGAGGTGCCCATTCAAATCGCCGAGGGTTCCAGTTTGAGGACCCAGATCGAAGAAGAGCGCAGCCGAGCCGGCGAATGGCTCTATATAATGACGCGACCGATCCCTCATGCTGGCACCCAGCAATGCCAAGGACTTTCGTTTGCTACCGGCCCAACGCAAGAAGCTTGGGCCATGGCCTGATTTTCGTGCCACAGGTCGATACTTCCGCTACGCCAGCCATGGCGCACCGATCGATTTGAACGCGCCCTGCCCCTCTGATTCCTAGCGCCGATCTAACCGAGTCCTTATCGCCAGCGCAAGACCGCAAGAGTTCCGAGACTGTTGCATTTTGGACACGATATACTCTCGGCCTGCTCGACCATTGCCGTACCGCAACCCAAACATTCTTGCCCCGTCAAACGCAATCGTGCTCTATCCTAAATATGGGCAAAATAGCGTGCATCGGCTGGGGATCACTCATTTGGAATCCTGGTGATTTAATACTTGAAGGCGACTGGCAATCAGATGGCCCGGCTTTACCGATTGAATTCCTCCGCCAATCATCCGGCAATCGCCTCACGCTAGTAATCAGCGAAGCGACAACGCCTACTACCACGCTGTGGGCTAATCTTAGGGCTACCTCGCTCCCGGAAGCCATGGAAATGCTCAGGATAAGGGAAGGATTCCGTACCAACAAATGGATTGGCCATTGGCCATCATCGGATGTCCACCAAGTCTCATCCACCATTGAGGAGTGGGCCAAAGATAGAAATTTGAACGGGGTGGTGTGGACAGCGGCGCCGCCGAAATGGAACGATTCTAACGGCTCGGCACCCAGTCTCGAAGAGGCGATAGCGTGGCTGCAGAGCCTTGGTGACGACGCAAAGGATGCGAAAGAGTACGTCGAGCGCGCACCAGAAGCAGTTCGCACCCCGTTTCGCGATGCTTTTGAAATGGAATTGGGATGGATCCCAAAACCTGACCGGGGTCTCAGCGCATAGCCGTCTATTCAGTTGGCATTTTGGTCCGCTTTTACGGGTTGCTCGCGGCGGTCCGAACGACAAAGTTCGGGCGCGAAGCTGCCGCGCTCGTTCGGCGCTTGGAACGACCGCTACCCCGATCTGCTCTCCCAAAGGTGGTGTTCCAAGTCATCCGACAGTCCCGGAGTAAGCAGCATAGACCGTAACTGTCGCAACACCATTTGGTGCCGAGAGATATCGATGCTGGCGGTGTGCAAATGCTGCGTGGTCACGCCAATCTTATGGCGATCGAGTAATCCTGGTGCGCTACGAAGCGCGGTGTGGTGCGGGTACAGCAAGGTCAGCGTCCTACATCCGTAAATCTGGGCGTAGGCCATCATCTGATAGACATCAGATTGGGATACCCCCCGCTTAGCGTCGTCGATACGCGCCGCGATGCGTTTCCATTTCGTGTCGACGATGTGGACGATCTCGCGGCCACGCTTCACCAATATGTCCGGCTTGGTTTGAAAGCTGCGGCGACCATCCTCAATCGCTTCCAAGCAGTAGAGGCGTCCGCCTTGCAGATGGACAGACAAACCGGTGCCGGAGAGCGCTCGGCGCATCATCCGGCCAATATATTCTTCAAACAATGTGTTCATTTCGAACAGAAGCGAAAAGCCGGATGTTTCACCCATCGATGTGGTCTGGAAGCGTTCGCCGAGCAACAGACGGGCAAGCGCGAGTAGCTCTTTCCACCGGGCATTCGTCCGATCGAGACTGACGCGATCCCAACGTAGTGCATGCGCAGGGACTGCGGCTATGTCGGCATAATGGAAGTCCAGCTCGGCTAAACGCCGCTGATTGTCTGTACTGTTTGATATACGGCGCAAACGATTGATCGCAGCCTTCATGATCTGGTTGATCGTGATGTCGGCGGACAGTTCGTCGAACCGACAAGCGAGCATGACCGGATTCATTGCCAGCTGGGCGAACTGCCGCCCAACGTCGAGCCGCCCGCGCATACGCGGGACATCCTCTTCATGTTCAACATATTGGCGAGGCATGCCCTGTCGAAGCGCATCGACAAGCTTGGTGCTGAAAAGACGTATCAGAATTTCTAGAAGGTTATCCCTCTGCCATCCAAGCTCGGTGATTGCGCCGCCATCGATGTCGAGATCCATTGCGACGGCAAGCATATGGACGAGCTTACGGCGGATCAGGCCCTCTTGCGCTTCATCATCGCCAGAAGACAGATCGATCTTTGGCAAGATTTCCAGCGCACACTTGTCCGCGACAATGATACCTACAACCTGCTGTGCCCGAAGCGCGTTGCGGCCATGAGCTATAATGCGTGCCCCATTATCTCCACCAAGCGGAGATTTGCGCGCAACCGCAGCCAGCCGGTCAGCAGCCCAGCTAGGAATCTGCTCCGGATCGTCACCATAGGCGATCGACTGCCATTCGAAGAGCGTTCGGCGGATCACAGAAGACCAGAATAGGCGTCGGGCCCGAAACCATGCCGCACCGACCAGCGCCATCTTGGAGGCATGTCGGCATCTTCGTCGAGTCCGGCGGGCGCTCTCAGTTCCTCACGTTTGAGGATACGCGTTCCATCGTGATCGCCGAGAATCGCTGCGACTTTGGCCCAATCCTCGTAGAAATACTCGGTCAGGAGCGGGATCACGCGCTTGCGCATCCGTTCATCAAGATCCGCTCGCGATTGGCAACTGATGAAATAGGCATGGCCGACCTGATGCTCGCGGTCGAAAAGATACTCGATGCGCTCATTAAGTGTGCGTAGCAGCCGTGGAAGGTCGACCCCGCAAAGCTGGGCTGCGTCGGCGAGAAGGTCCGGATCAGGCATCATTTCGGCAAATTCGAAACGACGGCGAAGCGCGGTGTCGAGCAAGGCAATGGAGCGGTCAGCCGTATTCATCGTCCCGATTATATGGAGATTGGACGGAACGCCGAATTCATCGCCCGAATAGGGTAAGCGGAGCTTGATCTCATTGGGCTGACCGATGCGCTTGTCTGGCTCGAGCAATGTGATCAGTTCACCGAATACCTTGGAAATATTGGCGCGATTGATCTCGTCAATGATGAGGACGAAGGGATCAGGGGTTGATGTCGCGGCGGACGGGTCTCGCCGTTGGCTGTTCATGTAGCGCTCGAGGGCTGGGACATTGAGCTCCCCCCGGGCCAAGAGATAGATGGTCCGCATGCTGAACTTGCGGCGGTAGATCTCGCTAACCGGTACGCCGTCGCGGTCGACCCACAACCACTTTACCTTTCGCCGATGCGCATAGCGGCCTTCGGGACGCGGATGATATTCATAATCGCCTTCAACTTCACCAATCGCACGGAAAAGGCCGTTGCCTTTCGAAACGATGATGAGGTCACTAGGCTTCATCCAGTTGCGAAAGATGAAGGGCATCTGGACGCGCCCGGTCTGCGCGTTGAGCTCTTCCTCTTTGTCGCCACGTTCGCGATGGGCAGCGATGATAGCCTCACGGGCGCTATATTTGTCATCGCTCCAGTCAATATCGCCAAAACCAAGCAGCGTATGTCCCTGCTCAACGGCCTCCTCGAAGAGATAGGCATCCTCGGGGTCGGCGGCTTCTCCGATCGACATTTTGAAAACCTGCCGGTCACCAACCTTGATCGTGCCGGGGCCTTCGGAATGGCCCCCGCTCGTTTGCGCGCGCCTTGCAATCCGGCGGAATATGCCAGGGAAGGTTTCAAGCCGGAAGCCGGAGCTCCCGACGTCTTCCTCGCTATCCGATCCTGTAACCGGCTGCTTTCCTTCGACGAAATCCTCATAACTCATCGACTGGTGGAAGGTGACAAATTCGATACGCTTCGCCTCGCTCAAACGGCGATAGCTTGCCATGAGTTCGTCCCGATCAGCAGGCACGGCTTCACCGCACAGGCGAACAGCTTGCTCGGCCGTCGCGAAGGTTTTGCCGGTCCCTGGCGGCCCATAGAGGATGAGATTGGTCGGCGGGATGACGGCATCGGTCGCCACGGCGTTGCTACCAGTCATATTCATGTCCTTCGCGGTCACAATTTCGAACCCGAGGCGCTGCAAGATGCCGTTCGCCTTTTGCTCGCCGAAGCCGCCCGAAAACTCGCGCGCATTTTTCGATTTGCCGTTTGGCATGAAGCCATAGGCCGCACCGACCGTCGCTTTTGCGGGAAGCAGTTGCCCATCCTTCTGTCGACGCGTCCAATAATCGCGCGGCTTGCCAAACCCATGCTTAGTCAGAAAGGCATCGACGCCGATCGCTTCGCATTCGATCATGGCGGCCTCTACCGCGTCGCGCGTGAGTTCTTCGTCTGCCATCTCATCTTCCTCGGACATTGCGACCCAGATGAAGCTTTGGACATCCATGAGCGATTCAGGTGACCACCCCCAATCGTCGAGCGCTTCTCGCATGCGACCAACAAGGTCGTGATATTCTTCGAAGTCCTTCAGCTCAAAACGGGGTGAGACGAAGAGGCGACGCCCCAACAATAGTTTCCCGAGCCGATCGAAAATGCGCGCCTTGAACCAGCAAGCATCATGGATGTTGCGCGTGCCGAACACCGAGATCGCGATGTTGAGTATCTCACCGCGCTTTAGCGTTTCGATCCCTTGATCGCGCAAGGCTTCCAGTTCGCGCGCGCAGCCTTCGAGTTCGGCAAGCTCGTCGCCCTGAATTTCCGACAGACGCGCGATGGTTTCATAGAAACGGCGCTGCAAGTCCGCACTCGCCTGTGCCACGGCTCCTTGCGTCCGCCAACCAAGTGGCAAGCCCTGACGCGTACTTAAGAGTAAGCTCTTATAAACATTGCGACCGCGCTGTTCGGCCGGTTCGCCCGGCGCCGCGGAAGCGATCAGAAAGCCGCCTCGCGCTTCACGCTTATAGGCAATCTCTTGTTCGTAAAGCGGCCCTTCTTCATCGGAAAACCGCTCAAAATCTGGCATTTTGTCGATGAAGGTTCGGCGGAGCTTTTCCATGCCGTCATGGAACCGATCCGCGCCATTTTCACCGACACGCCATGTGAGCGCGCGTCCGTAGTCGCCCAGCCAATTGCTCCAATTGGCCAGCCTCTTCTTGGGGTTGTCCGACTCCGGCATCAGGATGCGATAATCGCCACCACCGGTCAGAGCATCGGACCGCAGCGCCCTTATTCGCGCTCGCAGCCCTTCAAAGCCATCGGCCGCGAAAGCCTCGTCGAGATCAGCAAATTGAAAACCAAGCGCCTCAATGCTGGACTCGATCTTCCGGATCGCACTCATCCGGGTGGCCTGGGCATCCTTGGAGGTGGCACCCTTCCAATTCAGATAATCTTGGAACGCCTTCTCATCCATCGCTCATATCCGCGCTTCGCCTTCCTTCTCAAAGATCATCACCACGCCGTAGCAGACGATCCTGACGCAGCCGTAAACGACGACGTCCAAGGCCAAACGATGTTTGAGTGACCCATGCCTCACCGAACGGCGCGATAGCCGTAACCTCCTGTATACTTGGTCGCTTAGCTCTGAGGTGCCGAGCCGAACTGGATTCTCGCTGACCGCCTATACCAACCCGCCGCCAGCGAAGCGCTCGCGATGCCGCGCCATATAGTCCGGGCGAGGCCAGCAACGCTGGTTCGATGGCAAACGGATTGGCTGCCCAACGGGCGGGAAAAGGCTTCGGAATTCAGCGGGAACCTTATTGTGCGATACCAGCAACGAATAATCGTCAGCGAGGCTGATCAAATGGCGATCGAAAAGCCAATGCACCGTCGCTGAGAGCGCGATACCATTTTGGACAATGTCCGGGCCGCCGTCGGCGACGGACCAGATATGTGCAGCTTGGGCTTCGGCCTTGCCACCGCCGTTGATGATGCGAAGCCCCGTGACGGCACAGCTGTTGTCATAAGCTTCGAGGACATCTTTTCGGAAAGCGGCGTCGCGAATCTTCCGATTGACGAGCATCTGCTCGATCCGCCGCTCGTTTGGCGGCTCGGCAAGAAGGGCAGCCGTCGCCGGATCGAGATGCCCGGCATCGAGTTCGAGACGGATCGCATTGTCGGGGTCGAAAATCGCATCAAGGCCGGCGTTGACGATGGCGGTGAAGTCAGGCCCATTGAGGAGACGCATCGATCGACCGCGCATAGCCCGTCCAATGGTCGCCGGGTCAGCATAGTCGCGCAGAAATTGTTCAGCGAAACGGCCATCGAGATCGCGGTAAGGAACGGCTCGATCAAATGGCAGGAATTTGTCGATACGGGCGTAGAACAGACCCTTGTCCGTGGGGTCTGGATCGATCGCGGTAACGAAAGCGACCGCAATATAGGCTTTGCGTCCGCCCGTTGCGCCCGTTTCGCGGTAAATGATCCAGTCTCCGACGCATTGCTGCGCAACCGAGAGATAGTTTTTGGGGAAATGATAGCGTTCGGCGATCGCGTCATCGTAGCGCGATGCCCCGCTGATTTCGAAGACGGCTTTCACGCAATCGGCTCCAAACCGCTGGCGCGTCTGGTCATGCCGTCCCCCTCTACATCGATCTTCGCCCACCGCCTAAGCCAAGGCGAGCCTCATATTGTCAAGTATAGCGCCGATTTACTCTGTCTCAACGCTGATCGCGCTATGGCTGACAACCATGACGAGACGCTATTTCAAACGGCGGCGATATGCCTTCAAGTCGGGCGCTCCCATGCGACGCCGGCGGAAAATGAGCGCCTCATCGATACGGCTGCTTTTCTTGCTGATCGGATTTGGGTTTCTCTCGCTTTGGCAATCGCGGCCGGAGCTGCGCAGCTATTTCCTGGACGCGGACGAAAGCATGATGGACCCGGACCAGCTCGAGCGTTCGGCCTATTATCCGAACTGCGCTGCCGCACGCGCTGCAGGTGTAGCTCCCATATATCGCGGCAGCCCGGGCTACCGCGCACCACTTGATGCCGATGCGGACGGAATAGCTTGTGAACCTTACCGCGGACGCTTCTAAGGGAAACAGTCGGATCGAGCGCCTTTGCCGATCGGCCGTTCGTTACGCACCAGGTGACGCTGCGAGGGCGACGGGGCGCTGCTCTGCGATCATTGCGGCGGGCGCGAGGGCGTCTGCGTGATCTGATCGAGTTTGTCGGCGATCGCCTGCCAGCGTTCTACCCCAGCTTTATCAGCGGCAAGCGTCAGTGCCTGAATCCGTTCCGCAATGAAGCCCGATGCATTTTCTCCATGCTGACGCTCGATATGAAGGGCGCAAGCCCAAAGTTCCTGCTCAGGCGTCATCATTCGCACCCCACGCCATCGCCGTCGCGATCGAGGCGAGGTGCATAGCCCGGCTCACCTATGTACACGGGGGCTGCGCCTGCCGCGCGCGCTTCCGAGCAGTTCGCAAAAGCACTCCCGCCATGCGCGCGGCTGGGGCTGTGTGAGATGGTCGGCGTATCGGAGAATAAGGTCGCTGGTTCAGCGTAGCTTGTCGACGGTCGTTCTTTGTCACCCGAGCATTTGCCAAATGCGAAGGCAATGATCGCGACGAGTGCGATCAGTCCAAAATTATCCTGCCTTCGTCGTCCCATTACGAAAGAATGCCATGACGAGATTGATAAATCGATTCAGGCGAAGATCCGGATCCAGAGCGCATAAGCGATGTTTCCAAGCACCCAGGCAGCGCAGATTGTGGCAATCAGCCCAATGACACAATCTTTCGCGCGGGCACTCATTCGCACCGATGTCCTTGCCAATAGCGATCCCAGCGCGCGGCAAAGCCATCGCGGACCATGGCGCAGGACAAATCGCCCGATTTGGGCGACACGCAGAAGGCCGCGGTACGATTGCCGCCGGCGCCGCCGGCAGACCGACAGCGCATCGTTGGCCCGGCCACCTTGACATGGCCCGTTCTCAAAATGCCTTGGCGCGTTCCCACGAGCGTCACCAGGTGATCGCGCGCCGCCACCGCGTCGGCGGCGGGGCATGGATGGCCGGGGCTGCACGAGCCGTCCATTTCACGCGCGGCAATCCCTGACAGCCTGATATGCGGCCCTTCGGCGCACCAGATCGGGCCGTCACCATCCCACACCGCTGTCGGGGTGCAGTTGAAGGACTGGCCCGCGGGAACGATCGAGGCGAGAAGGAGCGCGATCATTGATATTTTGTGGTCATGATTGGTTCTGCAGTGAAGACATTCACAATCTGGCCCGGAACCATGGTTGCCGATTTACCGGTAATGATCGCAGCCCCAAGCAGCGCGCCCGCGGTGTTGCCGCGGCCCTCCTGCCGGTGCATTCCGCGCAGCTTGTAATTCGCCTGACCAACGCGAACCCAATCGAAGGACAGCTCGAATTTCGCTGATTTTCCAACGATTCCTTTGCCCGTCCGCCATGTCACTTGGGCCTCGACCGGCGAACCGCGAGGAATGACGACGACGCCTTGATATTCGACATCATTGACGACGAGAAATTCGCGCGTGGTCCCTTCCTTCATCTTCTTGGAGGTGATTTCATTGGCCGGCGTCACTTGGACCAACGTGTTGACCGGCAAGGTGATCGTACGCGGCGCGGGCTGGATCCCGGCGGGCGCATCGCCGGTCGACTGCGCGATCGCCGGTACGGCGGCAAGCGCAGCGGCCGCGCCGATAGAAATCAAGATTTTCATGAACTCACTCCCCCTCAACCGCGACGACGCGATCGTTCTGCGACAGCCCGAATAGGGAAAGCTTCTTATCATATTGTCAATTGGCAGAAGATGTCATTATGGCGGCAAAGACGTTCATGTATTATTATTTAATTACAATTATATATATATAGCGATCTTTGCCCAAATTATATGTCTCGCCTTGGCATCGCTGCAGAGAATTCCTTCAAGAGACGGCCAGCCTCCGCATGGCAGGCTGGCCAGCAAGCCGCTGCTTATAGTGGCAGCGCTGGTTGGTCTGCGGACGTCGCACCAAGGTCATGTTTCTCGATCGCCGCAACGACCGCACGCGCCAACTCCTGAGCGGCATCGGACCGGATATGAGGCGCCGGCGCCGTGATGCCGACGCGCGCCCAACCCGGCGCGGCGAGGATGGTTTCGGCGATTCGATTCGTGTCTATCTGCTTCATTGCCAAATGAGAACATAGAGAGAACAATAACGCAAGAGGAACGCGACGGGCCGATGGTGCGGCGCGCGATGGGGCCGCTTCCGATTGCCAAGCGCGCGCGAATTATCGCCGTTTAGCGGCGAATGAAAAAGATTGGCGGCGACGCTTCGCGCGCTTCCGCTTCGGCGATCGGTCGCGATCGAGCGGCAAACAGGGCCACGGGCGGCGCCGCAACCGACGATCCGCGTCGACCTGCGACGCTCACCATATAAGCGCGCGTCTCGCCGGGTAGGTCCGACCGCCCCGCGAGCCAGGCCGAATAGCGCGCCGGCCCCGCGTTGTAGGCTCCGAACAGGCCGGGATAACCGAAGCGGTCATACATGAGCCGCAGATAATAGGTTCCCGCTAGGATGTTGTCGCGGGGCGCGTGCGGATCGGTCCCCAAGCCGAGCCGCGCGCGCATGTCCGCCCATGTCCCCGGCATGAGCTGCATGAGGCCCATCGCCCCGGCGCGACTGACGATCGGGCGCCCGTCCAGCGTCGTGCGTCCGCCGCTTTCGGCGCGCATGACGCGCTCGATCCATGCGACCGGGACGCCGTAGCGCGCCGATGCCTCGGCGATATAGGGGCGCCAGCGATCGACCGACTGCGCTTCGGCGGGCGAAGCCGCGAGCAGCGCGAGCGCGGCGAGCGCGATCTTCACCGCCGCCATATCAGCCGTGCCTTGCCGACAATATCGCCGGCCTCGCTCACGCCGAAATAGCGCCCGTCGAACGACGCGCGGCTATCGGTCATCAACAGGAAAACCTCGCCCGTCCCCAACTCGGTGCATCCCGACCACCACGGCATTGGCCGCCCGGCGCCGTCGCGGTCGAGCCGTCGTGCGACCAGCCGCCCGTTGACCATCACGCGCGCGCCAGCGGCGCAGACCTCATCGCCTGGCACAGCGGCAACGCGCTTCACCAGCGGGACATTGGCGGGCAGATAATGCCGCCGCGCCGCGAACAACCGGAACTCGACCGGCAGGCGCGCGATCACCATGTCGCCGCGCGCGAGCGGCGCGACCTCGCCGACGCCATAGAGGCCCACAGGCGCGCTGGCGCTGGCGTTCCATAGGAGGCGCGGGCGCGGCGGCGCGAACAGCGTCGCGGCGAGCGCCGCCGCGAGGCCAGCGCAGCCGACAATCCACGGCGCGCGCCGCCACCGCTTGGCCGGTGCCGGATCAGTCACGGCCATACGCTCCCGCCTGTTCGAGCGACCAGGCGTCAAGGTCGTCGATATGGTATCGGACGCGCCGGCAGGGCCGGAAAAAGCGCGGCCCGGTGCCGTTGGTGCGATGCACTTGCAAGGTGCGCAACGAGACGCCGAGATAATGGGCGGCCTGTTTGGGACTTAGAAAGGGAGAGCCGCGCCTAGCCTCCTTCGCCCGCTCGATGCTGTCGTCGCTCTCCATTCTATCTCTCGCTCCTTCGCGCCATGACGGCGAAAGGCGGAGTGTGGAGCGCGGCTCATAGTCGCGGACGTGTCGGAATCGATATCGGCGGATTCCGACACCCTTGCGGAAGATCAACTATATCGGGGCGCTGCCCTTCTCGGGCCGCTTCTATCGTACTGGGATCGGCGCCTATGCCGCAAAGCCGCCATCGACGAACCAATGGGCGCGGTCGAGGTGGGATTGCCAGCAGCTCTTTGCGCCGCAGGGATCGGCCGCGACGTCGAGGTCAAGCACCTCCATTGCCACATCGGTCCAGTCATAATCATCGCGCTCGGCGTCGAGCAGTCGCGCATAGGTCAGTATATGAGTGCGGTCGTAGTCGGTCATGGCAGGCACGTCCGGCGCCTGCGCACAAATTCCAACTCTACAACGACTGAGATAATCCATAACCATGTGCCTCGATCGGTTCGGCCTGTTTCTGTTCAGTGAACGACATCGCCATTATTTTACATCAAGTTGGTGTAACCGCAACCGCGCTCCACGGTCTTTCACATCATTTCGATGTGAGGGCGTGTGGCACGGGGGATTCACGACAATCGCTATCGCTGGATGGTCGATCAGCTCGTCCGCGAGCGCAAGGACCAGGGGCTTAGCCAGGAAGCGGTCGCGGCTCGGCTCGGCAAGCCGCAGCAATATGTCTCGCGCTATGAAGTAGGCGAACGGCGGCTCGACATGGTGGAGTTTCTCGACGCCGCGAAAGCCCTGAACGTCGATGGCCTCAAGATCGCCGCCGAAGGCATGAAGAAATCTCGGGGCTGATCCCTGTGCGGCAGATACCGGTGGCAAAGCGCGCGCGCTCATAAAACCGTCCCGTTCCTCTTAGCGCCTATAACGAAATCGTACGTCAACATATGTACGCGGTCATGGTCAGCGTCGTCTCCTGTGGCGCCCTTCCGATTATGCCAGCTCGCGAAATGTATGATCGGCGTGCCGTCACACCACTTTCCTGTTCTGCCAAACGCGTCCATCCGCCATCTATTTCAGTGTATACTCCGTGGTGAAATACTCAGCAAGCACGAGAGTTGTCGACCATGTCGATACGCGACGTTCTTGCTCGAAATTTGAAAGAGGCCCGAGCCGTGAGGAACTGGTCGCAGGAAGAACTTGCTCATCGGGCTGGGATCGACCGTACCTATGTCAGTTCACTTGAACGGTGTCGGTATTCGGCCACAATCGATGTCGTCGATCAGGTGGCTAAGGCACTGGGACTCTCCGCAGCGGATCTTCTGAAGACTGGATGACCTGGCTACCGGGCCGCTCACACGGATAGCCGCGACAATATTGATCGGGGACCTTCGGCCCATATTGTTCGCGCTGTCGAAACAAGTCGCCGTGCGCGTGATTTTGTAGAATCGCCAGCGCCAGGCCAGTCACCTGCACGGACGAACTCGTCACCGATGGTTCGCAGCGAGGCGCCTTCTCCCAAAGCATCTATAACGCGCAGAGCCAGCACGATGCGATTTAGACGTGCCGTGTCGACGTACTCAGTGAGCGGCCGACCGTGGAAGAAGGCGATCAGACGCCGAAACTCGACAAGCTGCTTCGGCGCGACCGCGACGGTAAAGGGGAATATCAGCCGATCGAGCGGCAGCGCCGCAGGGCGCGCGGCAACAATATCAACGCGAACGCCATGATGGACGCCGCCGATGACAACATGAAGCTGTCCGTTATTGGCGACCGCCAGAGACGCTACGAGCGAAGTCCCAGCATCAGTGCGCGCCACGCGCCGCGCGGTTTGGGAGCGCAGCACCGACGGATCGAAGGCGGCCGACCATAGCAAGCGTGCGGTGGACGCGGAGCGGCTCGGCTCCTCGGCGAAAGTGCAGCCCCCAACGCGCGGTGAACGCGGCATCGGCGGCGGTCAGCGGGCCATCGCCCTCATCGGCGCCGCCGGGATAGTCGGGATAGCGGCGCAGTAATTCCCATGCGAGGCCGCGCTCGCCGGTGGCGGCGAGCGCCGCATAGAGGCCGGCATCGCGCCAGCTTCCAGGTGGCAAGACCGCGCGCGTCTCGATCGCCGGCATGACCGCTACCCGTCGCCGCGCTGCGTCTGGACATAGGTGCGAAGGGCGTCGGCCTGATCGGGCCGCAACGCATCGACGGCCGCGACATGATCGGGCCTATCGCCCGCGAGCAGATAGGAGGGGCAGCGTCCTTCGACATTGCCGAGATTGGGACGATGCTGGGCGTAGCCGACCAGCGCGGCAAGATCGGGGTCGAAGTGCCGCGCGACCTCAGGCGGATAGACCAGCCATTGCAGCTCGAAGGGCTTGAGCCAGCCAAGACAATAGCTGACGATGATCCCGCGTCTAAGATCATCGCTGACATTGGCGCCCGCGCCATGCAGCGTTCCGCCGAGCCAGACCAGCGCGTCGCCGGGTTCGCAGGTCGCGGCGACGGCCGCGCTCTCGCTCGCATCGCTATCGTAGCTGAGCCGGTGACTGCCCGGCCAAAACCGGGTCGCACCGTTCTCCGCCGTGAAGGGCGACAGCGGCCACATGACATTGACCTGAAACTGATGCCCGCCCTTGATCGCGGGCCATAGGTCATGGTCGCGGTGCGCATATTGGGCGAGCGCGCCGGGGTGAATTTCGACGGCTTGCGTGAGATTGAGCGCGATGCGGTCGCAGTTCGGCGACAGAATGCTTTCGACCAGCGGAAGAATGGCGTCGTTCATCACCAGCGCGCGGGTCGCCGGGGCGCGGGTGAGCAACCGCCCGAAACGTTTGGTCCGCTCGCCGAAGAAGTCGCCGACGCAATAGGACGTCGCCGCGAAATCATAGTCGAGCGACGAATCTATCGCGTCGATCTGATGGGCCGGGACCAGATTGCGGATGACGCAAAAGCCGTCGCGGTCGAGCCTGACGGGCGCGCTATCGGGGGAGAAAGGCCCGGTCATGCCGCCGACCCCGTCGCGGTCGTTCCCTCCGACAAGGCGGGGAGCGCATAGAGACCGTGGGCTTCGAGATGGGCGGGCGTCGCTGCCTCGATCGTCACGGCGAAGGCGCCGAGACGACCGCCGCCCAAATCCTGCCCCGGGCCCAGCGCCTCGCCGTGCCAGCCCATAGCGAGGATCTGTTCGCGGAAGCGCGCGGTGACGACGCCGGTAAAGCGGGTAATGCCCCGATCCAGCGCATGATCGACCATCGCACGGATAAGCCCGTCGCGAAGCCGCAGCCGTTCGGGCCGCAGCATATTCGGCGGCAGGCAAAGCCGGGTGATCTCGAAAATGTCCGGCCCGACTGGAACGCCGTTCGTGCAAAGCCGCTCGAACAGCGTGCCGAGCAGATGCGGCCGCGTCGAAGGCAGCAACCGCATCGACGCCAGATGGCGGCCAGCGCGATCGGCGGCGATGATATAGGTGGCATAGGCGTCGTCGAAGCGATCGACCTCAAGCCGGTCGTCAACGACGGTCAAATCCCAGTCGAGCAGGTCGATGAACAGCCGTTTGCGGTCCTCGAACATGGATTCGAGCAGTGGCTGGTCGGCCGGGGTGCCGAGCCCTTCGACGATATGGATCATGGTTTTCGCTCCCTTGCGTGTGGTCACGCGAGGAAAGCGAAGCCGGACCGTAAATATTATACAGCCAAGTAGCCGTATTGTCGGGGTGCTATTTCGTGGATGCCGATTTCGCCGTCGAGGACGGCGGCTAGAACGAGCTGGGTTCGGTTGTGAACCTCGTAGCGGGCGCAAGCCAACTCGATGTAGAATTTGATCGTCGCCGGTTTCAATCCGAGGATCGTCGCAATGTCGGTGTTGCTCTTGCCCTGCCCGGCAAGGACGACGCACTCGCGCCAGCGCGGCATCAGCCGCCCTGCGCGGACTTGCCGCAGACGGCCGCCGTTCATGATGTGCCGCGCTTTCTGGAACGCGAAACCGCCGATCGTATGGGCGTCCGCGATATGGCGCCGGACGCATCCCGGCACGCGGGGCGAGCAGAAGTTGCAAGAACCGCTGCGCTCGCCCAGCACGAAGGCGGGAACGGTGATGCCGTTGCTGATGCCATGATATTCTCCCCGTTCGAGAAAGGCCCGGTGCCGCGGGCTAAGCTCCATGAACTCCGCCATCTGGCACCAGGTAAAGCAGGTATCGCGCGCGATGCAGGCATGAATGACCGGATCGTCGCGATGATAGAGACGCCCAAAATATTCCGCGGCATAGGCTGGCGGATAGTTGTTCATGTTGATGAGGCCGGGCGAGCCGGTGCGGTGATCGTCGTGATGGATCATCGCATAATGGCGGAAACCCATTTCGTGCGCGGCGGACTGGACGACGCTTTCGACGGCGTGCAAATCGTCGGCCTTTTGGATCTCGCCAAGAAATGTCGTCGCGAAAGTCAGGGCAAGTGCGTCCAGACTTTTGTTCGGCAGAATAGGACCGCCTTGCAACCCTTCACCTCCAGCTTTCCGTCGGCACGCAGCGTCAGATAGCCCTTGGCCGCGCCATCACCCGTCTCGGGATCATAGACCGGGCCGCCCTTCCATTCGCGAGGGCCTCCCCCGAACCCCTTCAACACGATCAAGCCCTTCAAGCGCCGCTCGCGTAGCTTGCGGTCGGGGTTGTTCACGTCGCGCTGGTCGGGGTTGGCCCGCAGGGGAGCGGCATCGACGATCTTTCCGCATAGGGACGGACCACAACGGTAAATCTCGACGCGCCCCCCTTGGCTGCCGGTTGCCCAAGTGCCGGTGATGGCGCCGCTCCCCTGCGAAGCCGTGGCCGCTCCCCCTCCCGAGAGGGCCGCAAAGAATAGCGTGATAGATATGGCTTTCCGCATTAGCCCGATCACCGCGGCAGAGGCGTGATGAGGGGCGGCGTCAGCGACGCGAGGGCGCGCCGCGCCAGCGCGCGGTCGTCGTGCTGCCACGGATGGAAACCGGGCCGGAGATAGAAGAGGATACCGCGCGCGAGGCCGCGCATCGCGCCCGGATAATCGTAGAGGAAGGCGAGCAGCGCCCGCCATGTCGCGCGGTCATTCTTCCCGTCCTGCCGCAGCAGGTCGCGGGTATTGCGGAACACGACCCAATGAAAGCGCATCGCCGCGCTCAGCATGGCGAGGACACGCAGCAACCAGCTCATCCAGCGCGGCATGTTGCGGATCGCGTGAAGCCAGGTGTCATAGGCGACCGCCTTATGCTCGATCTCTTCGACCGCGTGCCAGCGCCACATGCGCTGCGTCTCGACGTCCGCGCCGGCGAGGTGCGCCGGATCGGACAGCACGGCGTTCGCCAGCAGCGCGGTGAAATGCTCGAGCGCGCAGGTCGCCGCGAGCTGCATGATCGGCGGCCGACGCTTCGCCCAGGCGATCGTGCGGGCGGCGCGGTCCTCGGACGAGGCCATGTCATAGCCTGCGTCACGCGCCTGCCGATTGAAGAAGATATGCTCGCGCGAATGGGTTGATTCCTGAAAGATGAAATCATCGATCTGCTCGCGCAGCGCCTCGGGCACGTCGCCGCGATAATGGCGCACCGCCGCCATGAAGAATTTCTCGCCGACCGGGAAGGTCGAGGACAGGGCATTATAGAAGGCCGTCCGGCCGGGGTCGCCGCCGTGCCACCAGCGGCGCGGCAGCATGTCGCGGCCGAATTTCCAGTTGCGCTTTTCAATGACGTGACCGGCCGGGGTTTGCGTCCTGTCGGTCATCATCGTCTCCTTCCTGCGATCAGATGAAATGGGCCGCCGCGCGGCGCCGGGGAGGAACCGGGCGGCGGCCAGTTCTCTCGGAGAGAGAGTGCGCGTGAAAGCATCCCGCTGGTCCATCGGTCTGCGAAAAGCTGGGCCGATGTTTGCTCGGGAGCAAACAGACACCGGCCCAAGGTTCATCCCCCAGTGGTGGAGACCTCAGAATTTCTTGGCGATGTTGAACCCGATGATGCGAGGATCGAGCGTGAAGACGTTGGTCGTCAGGCCCGAGTCATCCGAGTTCAGGAAGGCATCGGTGATCGGCGACGAATTGAAGACGTTCTTCACATAGGCTTCGATCGACAGGTCGTCGGGACCATCGACACGGAGCGAGATGTTGAAGTTCGTCCAGTCGCGCAGCCGGTCGTAGGGAGCGAGGTTGTACACGCGTGCCCAGCTCTTCGCCTGCCAGTAACCGTCGCCGCGAATGGTTGCGCTCCAATCACCATCGAACGGGATGGTATATTCGGCACCGAGATTGACGGTCCAATGTGGCGAGTTGGGGAGTTCCTTACCCTCAAGATCCGTGTAGAATCCTGCTCCGCCATTCAACTCGGGATAATTCGCGGGATCATAGAACTCTCCGGTAGCTGGATCTCGAAGGAAGTATCCGCCCAATATCCCGCCTTTACCTCGGCACATCTGCCAGTAGGCGTTGGTTGCATCGGTCCTCTTTAGCCAATCCTCCACAACCCGAGTGGGAGCGACGCAGTTGGATGGAAGTTGGTACCAGGGCTTTACAACCGTGTAATCCGGATTCCCCAGTGTACGGTTCATCGGGTCGATCGACCGCTGCCCCTTGCCAATCCGCGTCTTGAGCCAACCAGCATTGGCATTAAACCGCAACCGATCGACCGGCTCGAACCGCGCGGAGAGTTCGGCACCCCAAACCTTGGCGTCGAAATTCTCGTTTACAGCGGTGCGGTCACGAATTTGAGACACCTGATAATTTTTGTAATCATAAAAGAAAGCGCTCGCGTTGAGAGTCAAGCGACCTCCCATCAGCGTATTTTTCGACCCGATCTCCAAAGCATTGACAAATTCAGGCTCAAATGTCGGCCCGTAGTTAACTGCGGTCAGTTTTAGACCTGGAAGCCAACCAAGCATTTCATAGGCTTCGATGAGGTAATCAGGAATAAATCCTGAATTCTTAAACTCTTCCACTGTAGCAAATCCTGGAGAAGGAGGATTCATCCCTCCCGCTTTGTATCCCCTACTATAAAATGCATACAACAAGGTGTCATCTGTGAAGCTAATATCCGGCTTCCAGTCCAAGCCCAAGCGCCCAGTCAACTCACCCCACTTAAGCCTAATGTCCGGCTTCGCAGGATATCCCGTGCCGATATATCCGCCACCGTTAACATCCGGACCTAGAAGCAATTGACTAGGAACTGGTGTAAATGTTTTTTTATCCTTAGTGTACCTACCGCCCGCCGTAAGCTTGAGCGTATCACTCAAATTCACATAAAGCTCTCCAAAAACTGCATAGCTTTCCAATTTATATGGATTAGAGCTTCTAAAATAATTGTGACCCATGCCATTTATATTTTCAACCGGGTTAGGGTCAATGTATGGGCAAATAGAGTTAATAATATCCGTGATACCATTAATAGGTGTACTGCACTGAGTTTGATTTCCAGATGAATTAAACGGCGGCATCATCGCTATAGCTGTAAATATATTAGACATAACATAATAGTCGTTTTGGGTGTTAAATTTCGTATAGTTCCCACCAATGCTTAAATTAATATTACCGTCAAAGGACGACTGCAACCTGATTTCCTGGGAAAGCTGCTTTGAATCGGCCGAGGAAATATCGAATAATCCCAAGCGATCAGAGCATCCAATCTGCGGGTCACAAAACACTCCTCCGGGAGCAAGATTTCTCCAGATACTGGGGTTTCCCCTGAAGTCCACGAACCCAGACGTATCATTAAATATAGGGAATGTATTGAATCTATTGTAGTCCTGAAAACTGTAAACATCATCCCAGTTAATTGCTGTCTGAGATGAAATAGATATATCATCAGAAAGACCTATATCGATATTAAACTGCAAAACGTCAGATTTCGTCCGATAGACCGGGTCTCGGAACGATGCGACTTCGCGCAAATTACGCGACTGCATCATTCCGCCATAGGGATCGACACCATTAAGAAGCGTTGGGAAATTGTCGCCGCTTCCGGAACCCAAAAAATATGCTCGATTCGCCTCGAAAGCTCCTGCAATGAAAGGAAGCGCAAGGCCATTCGGCGTTCCATAAGCCGCATCTTCGTAGAGACTGCCGGGCGTGCAACCTGTGCTAAGGATCGCTGCTCTTATCTCATTATATGATGGATATGCGGAATTTTCTACTCTTGTAGGAGTGGATCCGATCATATCGGGACTGTCGTCACGATGGCAAAGCTGCTTGCCTGTACGAGAGCGATTATCACTTTCCCTGAATCTCTCCCAAATCAAACTGCCGCGCAACCAATCGTTTTCGAATCCCAAGGTGGCGCGCAGCGAGTAGAGATCGCGACCATTGATCCGATTCTTAGTGACGGAGTTGTAGTCATAGCCGTCGCGATCGGTCATCGAACCGGCGATGCGAAGCCCGAAGGCATCAGGGACAATCGGAATGTTGAGCATGCCGGTCATGCGGCGGCTGTTGTAGTTGCCCACCTCGCCTTTGATACTACCCTCGAACATATTCAGCTTTGGCTTAGCCGTAATCAGGTTGATAACGCCGCCGGTCGCATTGCGCCCATAGAGTGTGCCCTGCGGACCGCGCAGCACCTCCAGCCGCTCCATGTCGAAGAATTCCTGTTCGAAAAATCGATTATGGATGAGACCCGAGTTGTTGAAGGCGACCGCCACGCCTGGATCGCTGGTGGCGGAAATCGCCTTAGTGCCAATGCCACGAATTGAAATGTTGTAGCCGGTGAAATTGGACTTGCTGAACGTCAGGTTCGGCACGGCGCGCATGATATCGGGGCCGCCCTCGATTTTTTGTTCTTCCAAATTCTTCTGCGACAGCGCAGTAATGGCGATCGGCACGTCTTGCGCTGACTCCACACGCTTCTGCGCAGTGACGACGATTTCCTCGCCGCGATAGCCGTCATCGGCGGCGGGCGTTGCGGCGTTTCCCGCATCGGCCGAGGTTGCGGATGCCAGCGTCCAGGTGCGTCCATCGCTCGACACGATGCGCAGGCCGGCATCGGCCGCCGCGCGGCGCACAGCCTGATCGACGGTCATCGAACCCTTGATCGCGCGGATGCTCTTGCCGCGCACGGCGTCTTCGCTGACGAGTATCTGAATGTCGGCTTGTTCGGCAAGCGCCGGGATGCCGGTCGCGGCCGATTGCGCCGGGACATTGAAGCTCTTGGTCTGGGCCATCGCGGGCGTCGCAACCGCCACCGCACAAATTGCCGCCGAAGACGCGAGCGCGCCACGAAGATCGCGATACCGCATAATATCCTCCCCCATGTAATCCGGCCCGATCATTCGGGCTCACATGGACAACGATGCTTGAGCGAAACTTTTTTGTAATTTTTTCTGAAAAAATCCGTCAATCCGACGACAGGATGATCCGGTCGGCTGTGACAACGGCGCGAGAATCCGTCAGTATCTCAACGGCGTGCGCGAAGGCGTCGGGTTCATTGGTGCGAAAGCGGCCGATCATCTTTTTTTGCCCGAGCCCCGCATCGGAAAGCTCGATCTTGCGGACATTGTAGCGGTTGAACTCGGCCACCGCCTCGGCAACCGTGTCCCCGTCGAACACGAGCTGACCGGTGCGCCATGCCAGCGCATTGTCGATTTCCTCGCTGGCAGCGGCAATGGACACTACAGCTTTGTCGGGTGCAATGAAGGCGCGTGTCCCGGCCTCGACGCGGCGAATATTGGCTTCGTCCCCGACACGCCACACCTCGACGACGCCTTCGGTCACTTGCACATCGACGCCGTTCGCTTCCCGCCTGACGGAAAAGGCCGTGCCGACCGCGCGAACCCGCACGTCGCCGATTTCGACGACGAATGGCCGCGCCCGATCCTTGGCGACCTGAAACCACGCCTCGCCGCCCTTGAGCGCGATCTGGCGCAGCTTCGGCTTCATGGTCACGTCGAGCGCGGTTTGCGTGTTCACGGCGGCAAGCGAGCCGTCGCTTAGCGGCACGCGCCGGATTTCTCCTATCGCCGTCTGGATTTGCTCATCCGGCGCAGCGAAGAAATCCATGCGCGGAAGGCCGACCACCAATGCGGCGGCGGCAGCGGCGGCACCGCCGCCCAATATGACACGTCGCCTTGAAAACCAGCCGCCGCCAGCGGTGGCCACCTCGTAAGCTGGCGGCTGTCCGGCGCGAAGGACGCTCGCGCGGTCGAGCATGTTCCATGCGACCTTGGCACGGAAATAAGCGCCGCGACGGCGATCATCACCCGCGAGCCACGCCTTGAGCTCGGCGCGCACGGCAGGGTCATGGCCCTCGCGGTCCATGCGGGCGACCCACTCGGCCGCGCGATCATTGATCGCTTGTGCTGTTTCGCGCTCGCTCATCATATCCCATTCTTGCCATTGCTCGCGCGGTCTTGCGATC
Organism: Sphingopyxis panaciterrulae; assembly: GCF_014199295.1. Lineage (GTDB taxonomy): Bacteria > Pseudomonadota > Alphaproteobacteria > Sphingomonadales > Sphingomonadaceae > Sphingopyxis > Sphingopyxis panaciterrulae. The sequence goes on along the minus strand of NZ_JACIJH010000018.1, from coordinate 25,405 downwards.
GCCATCGGCTATCGACTGCAATATCAGCTTCATGCCCTTGGCAACCTCATTCCCGATCACAAATTCCGTAACGCCAAGCTGCTCGGCAACCTCGCGCTGCGACAGTCCATCGACCTTGCGAAGCTCGAAAATCCTTCGGCAGCGGTCGGGCAGTTCCGCGATAAGACGCTGCACCCTTTCCAGTTCGCGCCGGGCGGCAACAACCCGCTCGGGCGTCGGCTCGTCCATTGCGATGCCTGTGTTCTCGATCTCCGTAACCGATTCAATGCTGACGACACGCGCGCGGCGCAATCGCATGAGAACGATGCTGCGCGCGGCAGTGAAGAAATAAGCGCGACCGCTGGCGATATGGCTCACGCCTTTCAGGCCCGCGATCTGGCAATAGGTTTCCTGTATCACGTCTTCCAGGTCGTCGGGATCGAGCGTGCGGAGAAGCCAGGCGCGCACGTCCGCTTCGTGCGGCAGGATTTCCCGCCCCACCCAGGCGATGATTTGCGCGCGCTTCTCCCGGTTCACGTCATTCGACTTTTTCGCTCCCGTTCACCCCAACGATGCACGACGGAGGATTTCCCGTAAATTTTGTTCAAATTTATTGGGTGCTGACAATCTACATCCCAATCATCCAAGCCCGAAACCAAACAAAAAATGCACCGCCGCGCATCGTTGGAAGGAGTAGGAGAATGCGAGGCCATGAACGATGAGGCGACGATAACGCGGCAAGAACTTTACGATCTCGTCTGGCAGAAGCCGATGACACGTCTTGCAGAAGAATTTGGGATTACCGACCAACAGCTTGCCAGCCTGTGCAAGCGAGAGGCGATTCCGCGGCCGCTCCGGGGCCATTGGAACAAGCTCGCATTCAGCAAGCAGGTTGGTGCAAGACCGCCGCTCCCATCCGGAAATCGAGGCGTGGATGCGATCGTTTTTCGCATATCGGACTTGTTGGCCCCTCCCGCGACGCCCAAATCGCAGGTCGATCGGCACAAGGCAAAGATTCCGCCGGTTCGGATTTCTGAGCGACTGTTTCATCCGCACCCGGTCATCGCCGAGCGTATCGCTTGCCGAAAAGCGGATATACGCGCCGGCAGGGAATATTATGACTGCGGCACCCGCGCGTGGGAGAAGATAACGCCCTTCAACGATGCTGATCGGCGCCTTTTTTGCGTTCTCAATGCTATTTGCCAGAATCTCGAGGCGCATGGAGTGGCGGTAAGCCGCAATGAGCGCGGCGAACTGACCGCACGTTCGGGCTGTGATGCAATCGTGTTTCAGCTTCGCTACCGAATGAAGCGGATCAAGACGTCAAGGATGCCCGATTCCTGGGACATTCGACCCAAAGGGGATGACGTCGTTCGTCGCGATCTCGAAGCGACGGGCAATCTCATATTCGAGATGACAAGTTGGATGCCTTCAGGCTTCCGCCGCAAGTGGTGCGAGGGTTCAACCTATCGCATGGAACAATTTGCCAGCGACATCGTCGCGACCATGATCTTGGCGCTCCCCGCTCTCGCTGCCGAACGCGAAGCGCGGGAGGAACGCAGCCGCCGTTCTGAAATGAGGATGAAGCAGCAAAGCGAACGGGAAGCGCAGCGACGCTTGGATAAAAATCGCTTCCGGCAGCTCGCCGAACATGCCGCAGCATGGCGTGAAACGTCGCTGCTGCGACGCTTCGTTGCGGCCATGCGTGAGGCCGACCTCGACATGGGAATGGTGATCGAGGGCAAGACCATCGCGCGATGGCTCAACTGGGCGGAGGTTGCGATCGACCGTCACGATCCGCTTTTGCACCCGAAGAGCGTGATCGAATCCATTGCAGCCGTGGATCGTTGGACCTATCCAGACTGACGAGCGGTCCGCCCAAACGCCTTGCACCCACGGCTAGTTTCTCGGGCTCCACATTCTTTGCGGACTCTACGTTCTCCCGCAAACGATCGAGTTCATCCGACCAGAATTGCATCATCTGGACGCGCTCGTCCCAATATTCGCCCCTGGCATAGGCGCGACGCACCGCGTTGCCTTCGGCATGGGCGAGTTGCCTTTCGATCGCATCGGGATTCCAGCGCCCCATTTCGTTGAGCAGGGTGCTCGCCATCGCGCGAAAGCCATGCCCGGTCATTTCATCTTTCGCGTAACCGAGACGACGGAGCGCGCCGTTGATGGTGTTTTCCGACATCGGGCGACTGGCCGAGCGTAGCGACGGAAAAAGATACGGACTCGGGCTGGCATCATATTCCAGCATGGCGATGATTTCCAAAGCCTGCCGGGAAAGCGGAATCTTGTGCGCCCGGCGCATCTTCATTTTGCTCTCGGGGATCGTCCACACCGCTTTGTCGAGATCAAACTCTCTCCATTCGGCATGGCGGAGTTCGCCGGGGCGAACAAAAACATGAGACAGGAGGCGCAGCGCAATCAGCGTGGACGGATGGCCCTCATAGCTCTCTATCGCTCGGAGCAACGCGCCAACCTCTGCTGGTGTGGTAATGGCGGCGCGATGCGTCACCTTCGGCGTAATCAGTGCCCCGCGCAAATCGGCGGCGACATCGCGATCCGCTCGAACAGTGGCGATCGCATAGCGGAAAACCTGACCGCATATGCTTCGCAGGCGAAGAGCGGTTTCGTGCTTTCCCTTCGTTTCATATTTGCGAAGCAGGGTCAGCAATTCGAACGGCTTGATCTCTGCAATCGGCCGATGCCCGATAAACTGGTAAGAAAAGTCCAGCAGCCAGCGGTTCTTCTTGAGCGTGGCCGGCGAGAGGCCTTCCTTCGTGACCTTGGCCAGCCATTCCTCTGCGACGGCTTTGAATGTGTTTGCCGCCGCGATGCTCGCTGCCGCCTTTTCGAGCCTGGCCTGCTCGGCTGGATCGCGCCCGGTGGCCAGCAATTGCCGAGCTTCGTCGCGCTTGGCTCTGGCTCCGGCAAGGCCAACATCGGGCCAAGCGCCAAAGGACAGGGTCTTTTGCTTTCCAAGAAAGCGGTAGTTCATCCGCCAACATCGTCGCCCCGCAGGGGTCACAAGAAGATATAGCCCGCCCGAATCACCCAGCTTGTATGGCTTATCGCGGCCCTTCGCCGCCTTGATCGCTACCGCCGTCAGCATGATGGTATCTCTTCCATGACTGCCTCGGACATACCATCAAATATACCCCCAAATTGTCGGGGTGCGACGAAATACGCCCGTATCAACACGGACGGTGATAGCACAAAAAGTGGGAGAAATCAGCCGTTTTCTGGACGTTGCCGGACGTCCTCGGAAGAGCCTCTGGAGCGGGTAGCGGGAATCGAACCCGCCTAGCTAGCTTGGAAGGCTAGAGCATTACCACTATGCTATACCCGCGTCTCCAAGGCTGGCGGCGATTGCCATTTTGAGGCGCCAGCGTCAAGTGAAACGCCGCGCCGCGATTGAGAACATCGTGGCAACATGATAGGTCGCACCGGTGGACAAGACGGATGCCAGCGATCGGGAGGATGCGGACGCGCCGGTCCGCAAGATCATCCATGTCGATATGGACGCCTTCTATGCCTCGGTCGAGCAGCGCGATGACCCCGCACTACGCGGGCGGCCGGTGGCGGTCGGCGGATCGTCGCGGCGCGGGGTCGTCGCCGCGGCCTCCTATGAGGCGCGCAAGTTCGGGGTGCGGTCGGCGATGCCGAGCGTCACCGCGAAGCGGCAGTGCCCCGATCTGGTCTTCGTGCCGCCGCGCTTCGACGTCTATCGCGACATATCGCACCAGATCCGCGCCATTTTCCGCGACTATGCCGACGAGGTCGAGCCGCTGTCGCTCGACGAGGCCTATCTCGACGTCAGCCGCGACCGCGCGGAACTCGGCAGCGCGACCGCGACTGCGCGGCTGATCCGCCGCCGCATCCGCGAGGAAACCGGCCTCACCGCCTCGGCCGGCGTGTCCTACAACAAGTTCATCGCCAAGCTGGCGTCGGACCAGAACAAGCCCGACGGGCTGACGGTCATCCCGCCGGGCAAGGGCGCCGCCTTCGTCCAGACGCTGTCGATCCGGCGGTTCCACGGCATCGGCCCGGTGACGGCGGCGAAGATGGAAGGGCTTGGCATCTTCTCGGGGGCCGACCTGGCGGCGCAGGAGATGGCGTGGCTGGCGGCGCATTTCGGTAACAGCGCCGAATGGCTTCACAATCTGGCGCGCGGGATCGACCATCGACGCGTCAAGTCGAACCGGCCCCTGAAATCGCTCGGCGGCGAGCGGACCTTCTTCAACGATCTGATTGCCGACATCGAGATACGCGAGGCACTCGCGCATGTCTGCACCGTCGTCTGGGATCGCGCCGCCAAGCGCCACGCGCGCGGACGGACGGTGACGCTGAAGCTGCGCTACGCCGATTTCCGGACGATTACGCGGGCACGGTCTGTCCCCGCGCCGATCCTCGACGGCGCGGGCTTGCTCGCGGTGGGCGAGGCGATCCTCGCGCCGCTGCTGCCCGTCGAACAGGGCATCAGGCTGCTGGGGGTGACGCTGAGCAAGTTCGAGGGGGAAGACGATGGGAAGGACGACGCGGCGGGGCCGGCCGATCTGCTGAGCCTGCTATAGCCCGTCATTGCAAGGAGCGTAGCGAAGCAATGACGGTGGATTTCAGCTTGCCGCCGCGAACCGTCGTTCCTTGGTCGCGGTGAAGCGGATCGCGGGGTGGCGCTGAGTCACGTAGCCGACTTCCCATGCGTCCTTCGCCATGAAGACCGGGGCGCCGTCGCGGTCGGTCGCCGCCGCGCCGCGATGGTCGGCCTGGAAGGCCTTGAGCGCCGCGGCGTCCTCGCTCGCGATCCAGCGCGCCGTGTCCCAGGGCGACGCCTCGAGCTTCGCCTCGACCTTATATTCGGCCTCGAGCCGGCTGATGAGCACGTCGAGCTGGAGCTGGCCGACAACGCCGACGATCATGTTCGCGCCGATCTCGGGATAGAAGACCTGGATGATCCCCTCCTCGGCCATGTCGTCGAGCGCCTTGCGGAGCTGCTTGGTCTTGGTTGGATCGACGAGCGCGACGCGGCGGAGGATCTCGGGGGCGAAGTTGGGAAGGCCGGTGATCGTCACGTCGGTTCGTTCGGACAACGTATCGCCGACGCGCAGCGTGCCGTGGTTCGGGATGCCGATGATATCGCCGGGCCACGCTTCCTCCGCCATCTCGCGGTCCTGCGCCAGGAACAACATCGGGCGGCTGATCGCGATCGCCTTGCCCGTGCCGCCCTGGGTCAGCCGCATGCCGCGCTCGAACTTGCCCGAGCAGAGCCGCATGAAGGCGATTCGGTCGCGGTGCGCGGGGTTCATGTTCGCCTGCACCTTGAAGACGAAGCCGGTCACGGCCTCATCGTCGGGCCGCACCGGCGCCGGCTCGGCGGGCTGCGGCTGCGGTCCCGGCGCGTGGGCGGTGAGCGCGGCGAGCAGGTCGACAACGCCGAATTCCTTGAGCGCCGAGCCGAAATAGACCGGCGTCAGATCGCCGTTGCGGTATGCGGCAGCATCGAAGGGCGCATAGCAGGCCGACGCGAGCTCGGTTTCCTCGCGCAGCAACGCCAGCGCATCGGCCGACAGCCTCGCGGCGAGTGCGGGGTCGTCGAGCCCCGCCACTGGCACGCGTTCCCCTGCATAGAGGCGCGAGGGGTCCGCCTTGTCGGGGAGCATCAGCGCGGGGTCGACGAGGTCGTAAAGCCCCTCGAACGTCCCGCCCATGCCGGCCGGCCAATTCATCGGGCAGACGTCGAGCGCGAGCCGGTCGGCGACCTCGTCGAGCAGTTCGAACGGGGTCTGGCCTTCGCGGTCGACCTTGTTGACGAAGGTGATGATCGGCACCGAACGCAGACGGCACACTTCGAACAGCTTGAGCGTCTGCGGCTCGATACCCTTGGCGGCGTCGATCACCATCACGGCGCTGTCGACCGCGGTCAGCGTGCGATAGGTGTCCTCGCTGAAATCCTCGTGCCCCGGCGTGTCGAGCAGGTTGAAGACGAGCCCCCGATGCTCGAAGGTCATGACCGACGAGGTTACCGAAATGCCGCGCTGCTGCTCGATCTTCATCCAGTCGGAGCGCGCACGCCGCGCTTGCCCGCGCGCCTTGACTTCACCCGCCATATGGATCGCGCCGCCCGCGACGAGCAATTTCTCGGTCAGCGTGGTCTTGCCGGCGTCCGGGTGCGAAATGATGGCGAAGGTGCGGCGGTCGGGACGAGGAAAGGACATGGCGCGGGCGCCTAGCAGGGCGCACGCGCCGTGGGAAGGGGCGGCGCGCGCGCCCTTCCCCGCCGCACCGGCGAATGCGCCGGTCACCCCTTGCACTCGCCCCGCAAATCGGCCACATCTTTACGTGAACGTAAAGGTAAAGCACCCCGAGAGGATTTCTTCCCCATGACCGACATCCCCAGCTTCGACACGATCAGGCTCGACGTCGCCGACCAGGTGGCGACGATCACGCTCAACCGGCCCGAACGGCTCAATTCGATGCCGCCGGCGATGGCCGACGATATTCGCACGGCGCTCGACTGGATGGGTGTGCTCGGGGCGCGCGCGCTGCTGATTACCGGCGAGGGACGCGGATTCTGCTCGGGCGCCGATCTGGCGGGCGACCGCGGCGCATCGGCGGTCGGCGGCGGCGCCAACAGTCGCAAAGCGCTGCGCAATCACTATAATCCGATGCTGCTCGCGCTCGCCAATCTCGACATTCCTGTCGTCACCGCGGTCAACGGCCCCGCGGCGGGCGTCGGGTGCAGCTTCGCCCTGTCGGGCGATTTCACCATCGCGGGCAAGAGCGCCTATTTCCTGCAGGCCTTCGTCAACATCGGCCTGATCCCCGACGGCGGTTCGTCATGGCTGCTGCCGCGTCTGGTCGGCGTGCCGCGCGCGATGCAGATGATGATGCTGGGCGAGAAGATTTCGGGGGAGCAGGCGGCCGCATGGGGCATGGTCTATCAATGCATCGAGGACGCCGAATTGATGGCCGAGGCCCGGGCGCTGGCCGTGCGGCTGGCGAACGGCCCGACGGTATCGCTGGGCACGATGCGTAAGGTGCTGCGCGCCGGCCTTTCGCAAAGCTATGCCGAGACGCTCGACAGCGAGGCGATGGGACAATTCGTCGCAGGCAACAGCGAGGATGCGATGGAAGGCGTCCTCGCATTCCAGCAGAAGCGCAAGACCGAGTTCAAGGGGAAGTAGATTCTCGCCGCCCCAGCGAAAGCCGGGGTGACCATCAAGGCAGCGCAAGGTTGTAGGCGGCCCCGGCTTTCGCTGGGGCGACGCCGTTATTTACGCGGCCGCTTCCTCGACCATCACCTTCTTGTAGATACTGTTCTTCGGATAGGCGCACAGGCGCATCACCATCGGTTCGAAAAATTCCAGCGGCAACGTGTCGTAATCGGGGTCGAACGCCGGCTGGTCGTATTTCTCGCAGAATTCCGCGCAGGCGGCCGCGTAGGGATGATCCTCGAACTGGTCGCGCATATCGCGGTCGAGGCCGATATAGTGGAAGAAATAATGGCCCTGGAAAATACCGTGATGCTGCACGATCCAGTGATTCTCTTCCGACAGGAAGGGTTTCAAGATCGCCGCCGCGATATCGGGGTGGTTGAAGGCGCCGAGCGTGTCGCCGATGTCGTGGAGCAGCGCCATTACCACATATTCCTCGTCGCGCCCGTCGCGATGCGCACGCGTCGCCGTTTGCAGGCAATGCGTCAGCCGGTCGACCGGAAAGCCGCCATAATCGCCCGCGAGCAGCTTCAGATGCGCGAGGATGCGCGCGCCGTTGTTCGGCGCAAAGACCTTCTGCTCGGCGGCGATGATGTCCCAGTCCTGCTGCGTGCCTTCGGTCATCGCCCGGAATTTGGCGCGCGGGTGCGTCATGTCATTCATCGCCGGCTCTCCCAATAATTGCGGCCAGTCTATCCCGTCCGTTTCACTTTGCAACCTTGCAGCGCCGTTTCAGCCGCCGCCGGTCGTGTCAGTGCTGTCGACGCCATATTTCAGCACCTCCTCGCGCGTCAGGCAGCGCCGCGTCGACTGGTCGGGGCCGCTGCCTTTGACCGCCTTTTGCTGATACATGACGTCGGTCAGCAGCTTGCGCGACACGCCCATGCGGATCAGGAAATCATTGTCCTCGCTCGCGAGCAGCGCAGCGTCCTGCTCGACGTCGCCGATCAGCTCGGTCGTCGCGTCGGTGCCCATCGCGACGCTCATGTCGATGGTGCTGCGGTCGCCGGTGCGGGTGAACATATGGACGATGAACAGGCCACCCGGATCGACATAGCGCGGGATGCCGCCCATGAAGACGAAGTTGCACGCGCTGAAACAGGCCGATCCCGACGGGATGCGCGTCGTGAGCCCCAGATTCCGGCGGATGATCCGCCCCGCTTCATTGCCGGCGCGCGCATCGCCGCCGGGCGAACTCAACCAGATTTCGGCGATGCCGGGATGGGCGGCCAGCGCCGCCTCCAGCCGGTCGGGCAGACCGGCGTCGACGCGCCCCTCGGCGAGCAAAATCTTGACCCCGTTCCGTTCGACCGGAGTCAGCACCATCGTCGGATTGGTCGACCAGTTGGGATGGAGCGGACAGGTTGGGTTCAAGGGGTCCGTCGCGGGCTTCGCGCCGAGCGTCGCGAGCGCGGCGAGACCAAGCGCGAGGCGGATACCGCGCTTCACGCCTGGGCCAGCGTGTAGCGGGGCTGGCCGGGTTCGCGGCACATGCGCTTGGTGGCGCGCGTTTCCTCGCCATCGACGATGATGAAGTCGGTGACGTTGATGCACTGGCGCCCGCCCGATTCGTCGTTGCGCGCGATGATCGTCGACGAGCCGCTGACCCCTTCGCGCGTTTCGCTGGTCCAGTTCGCGGTCGATCCGACCGCTTCGCCGCGCACGGCCACCTCGGTCGCCTCGGCCGCCTGTTTCTGCTCCTCGGGATCGAGGCGGCAGGCGATGGCGTCGGTCAGCGTATCGCTGACCTCGGCAATCGGAACATAGCTGTAGACGCCGGCCTTGCTGGCCGCATCGCCGACCGCGTCGCGCAGCACGCTGCCCAATATACCGCGCCCGACGCTGCTGCCCGACTTGCCCTTGGGGCAGCCGCCATTGTCGTCGTCACCCTCGGGACTCGGCGCCGGCGCAGGAGTCGTCACCTTGCGCAGCAGGCCGCCAAACTGTGCCTGCACCGGCGCCGCGGCCAGCATGGCGGCGGCGATCACCGCGGGAGCCGCGAATATCTTGCGCATCATTCATCCCCTGTCGTGCCCGATACGGGCCATCCTGCGCGCCCTTTTATGCCCAATTCATGCCATCCGCTGTGATTTTCATCAACACCCCCGGAAATCTCATCCAGACAGGTTGAATTAAGATGGAATATGTCACAGTAACGCCGTCATGCTTTCGCAGAAGACCCGCTATACGATCCGCGCCTTCCAGCACCTCGCCGACCATTGGGGCAAGGGGCAGGTGCAGCTCGCGGACATTGCGGAGGCGCAGAATATTCCACCCAAATTCCTGACCGTCATCCTGTCGGAAATGGCGCGCGAGGGGCTGCTCATCTCGCAGCGCGGACGCGACGGCGGCTATCAGCTTGCGTTGCCGCCGGTCGACATCAGCTATGGCGATCTCGTCCGCCTGACCCGCGGCTCGCTCGCGCTCGTGCCCTGCGCAAGCCGCAACGCGCACGAGCATTGCAAGAATTGCCTGCCCGAGGTCGATTGTCGGATGCGCAGCCTGATGCTGAAGGTCCGCGACGACACCGCGGCGATCCTCGACCGGATCACCCTCGCCGACCCGATCGCGCTCGAGCCCTTGGGCAGGGCCGAAGCGGTCGGCTGAGCCGGTTGCAGGCAAGAAAAAGGGCCGCCCGCTTGGCGCGTCGGCCCGGTTTTTACCGAACTTTTCGAAATGGTGGAGCCTACCGGGATCGAACCGGTGACCTCTACAATGCCATTGTAGCGCTCTCCCAGCTGAGCTAAGGCCCCGTGCCATTTCGCGAGATCGCTCTGGGTGATGCGATCGGGACGCCGCCTTTACCAGCGCGCGCCCACTATGCAAGGGGCCAAATGCATCGTGCGATGCTTTTTTGGCCCCTCGCCGACAATATCAGCTTTCGTCGTCCCCGTCGTCGCCGGTCGCGACGCCCAGATCGTCGTCCCCGCCAAGGTCGACGTCGTTGTCGGGGGAATCGCTGTCTTCGTCCACATCGACGTCCAGATCCAGATCGTCGCTGCTCGATTCTTCCTTCGCCTTGGGCTTTTCAGCCTCTTCGAAGGGCATCGGCTGCTTCGATTTCAGCACCGATTCCGGAATCCACGCATAGCCGCAATTGATACAGGTGACCGGATCGTCGTTGGTCAAATCATAGAATCGCGTGGCGCATTTCGGGCAGCTACGTTTCGTGCCCCATTCAGCCTTTACCATATAAGCCTCGTAACCTTTTGGAAACAGGATAGAAATTTTGGAAGAAGGACGGCGCCATGCCGGCCGAACCGTCAAATCGGCGTGCGCCTTGCCAGATTGTCGGGCCGCTGTCAAAAGCGCCGCGCGATGACAGACCTCACCATCAAGCCGCGCCGCTTCTCGGCCTCCTCTCCCCTGCAAGGCAGGATCGCCATTCCCGGCGACAAAAGCATCTCGCACCGCGCGCTGATACTGTCCGCGCTCGCGGTCGGCACCAGTCGCGTCACCGGCCTGCTCGAAGGGCACGACGTGCTCGCCACCGCGACCGCGATGCGCGCGATGGGCGCTGGCATCGAGCGCCTGGAAAGCGGCGAATGGGTGATCGACGGCGTCGGCGTCGGCGGGCTGCTGCAGCCGCGCGAGGCGCTCGACATGGGGAATAGCGGTACCTCGACCCGGCTGCTGATGGGACTGGTCGCGAGCCACCCGATCACCGCGACCTTCATCGGCGACGCCAGCCTGTCGGGGCGCCCGATGGGCAGGGTGATCGACCCGCTGTCGCAGATGGGAGCGGACATCACCGCCTCGCCGGGAGCCAATGGAACCAAGACCCTGCCGCTGATGATTCGCGGGCTCGCGCCGGCGATCCCCCTCTCCTATCGCCTGCCGATGGCCTCGGCGCAGGTGAAGAGCGCGGTGCTGCTGGCCGGGCTGAACACGCCGGGAATCACCGAAGTGATCGAGCCCGTCCCGACGCGTGACCATAGCGAGCGAATGCTGCAAGGCTTCGGCGCCGAACTGAGCGTCGAGACCGAGGCCGACGGCACCCGCCACATCCGCCTGCGCGGCGAAGCCGAGTTGAAGCCGCAGATCATCGCGGTGCCCGGCGACCCCTCGTCGGCGGCCTTCTTCATCGTCGCAGCGCTGCTGATTCCCGGATCGGACGTCACCATCGCCAATGTCGGGCTCAACCCGACACGCGCCGGGCTGGTCGAAGTACTGCAGTCGATGGGCGGCGATATCGAACTGCTCGACGCACGCACCGTCGGCGGCGAGCCGGTCGCCGACCTGCGCGTCCGCCACAGCATGTTGGAGGGCATCGCGGTCGATCCGGCGCTCGCGCCGAGCATGATCGACGAATTTCCGATCCTCTTCGTCGCCGCCGCGCTCGCCGAGGGGCGCACGGTGACGACGGGCCTCGACGAACTGCGCGTCAAGGAAAGCGACCGGCTGTCCGTCATGGCAGCGGGCCTGCAGGCCATCGGCGCGCGGGTCGAGGAAAGTGCGGACGGCTTGGTCATCGAGGGCACCGGCGGCGATCCGCTGACCGGCGGTGCGACCATCGGCGGCCACCTCGACCATCGCATCTGCATGAGCTTCGCCGTCGCCGGACTGGTTAGCACGGCACCGGTGGAGATCGACGACATGGCGCCGGTCGCGACGAGCTTTCCCAATTTCGAACCGCTGCTCGAAGGGTTGCAGCGGTGATCATCGCCGTCGACGGGCCGACCGCATCGGGCAAGGGCACGATCGCGCGCGCGCTGGCGGCGCATTTCGGGCTCCCGGTGCTCGACACCGGGCTGCTCTATCGCGCGGTCGGCTATCAGACGCAGCTCAACCATGGCGACCCGGACGATGCAAGCGACGCCCTCGTGGCATGCGACTTTCCCGACAGCCTGCTCGATGACCCGGCACTGCGCTATGAAAGCACCGGAAGCCTCGCCAGCCGGGTGTCGGTGCACCCGACGGTTCGCAAGGCGCTGCTACGCCGGCAGGTCGATTTCGCGAACCAGCCGGGCGGCGCGGTGCTCGACGGGCGCGATATTGGCACCGTCATCGCGCCCCACGCCGACGCCAAGCTGTTCGTCACCGCCTCGCCCGAGGAGCGCGCGCGGCGGCGCCATACTGAGATACTGGGGCGCGGGGTGGAGGTCAGTTTCGAGGCGATGCTCGCCGACATCCACGCCCGCGACGCGCGCGATACCGGTCGCGCCGATGCACCGCTGATCCGCGCCGCGGATGCGGACTTGCTCGATACGGGCGAAATGACTATAGGCGAGGCCGTCCAACGGGCGATTACGCTGGTTGAGGCACGGACAGGCCGCCGCTCCATCTGAGCGTCGGGCGTGACGGGGTGCACTCGTCGCGCCCTTTTTGCTTTGCCCGCGCTTTATCCGGTATATCGTTCCGAGGATGTCCCGACCCGCATCCGGCGGACGGGACGGTTCGGCCACAAGACCAGCGGACTCAACCGCTTGGCCGGAAACAATGAAGTAAGGAAGACACATCTATGGCCTCTACGGCTTTTCCGACGCGCGACGATTTCGCCGCGATGCTCGATGAATCGCTGGGCGGCGCCGACGGCGGCTTCGAGGGCCGCGTCGTCAAGGGCACCGTGACCGCGATCGAAAACGACCTGGCAGTGATCGACATCGGCCTGAAGAGCGAAGGGCGCGTGCCGCTTCGCGAATTCGCCGCGCCCGGCCAGAAGGCGGACCTGAAGGTCGGCGACGAAGTCGAAGTCTATGTCGACCGCGTCGAGAACGCCAATGGCGAAACCATGCTGTCCCGCGATCGCGCCCGCCGCGAAGCCGCCTGGGACCGTCTGGAAGAAGAATTCAACAAGGAAGCCCGCGTCGAAGGCGTCATCTTCGGCCGCGTCAAGGGCGGTTTCACCGTCGACCTCGGCGGCGCCGTGGCGTTCCTTCCGGGTTCGCAGGTCGACATCCGCCCGGTGCGCGACGTCGGCCCGCTGATGGATCTGCCGCAGCCCTTCCAGATTCTGAAGATGGACCGCCGCCGCGGCAACATCGTCGTGTCGCGCCGCGCGATCCTGGAAGAAACGCGCGCCGAACAGCGTTCGGGCCTGATCCAGAACCTCGAAGAAGGCCAGATCATCGAAGGCGCGGTGAAGAACATCACCGATTACGGCGCCTTCGTCGACCTGGGCGGCATCGACGGCCTGCTCCATGTCACCGACATGAGCTACAAGCGCGTCAACCACCCGAGCGAGGTCATCAACATCGGTGACACGGTCAAGGTACAGATCATCCGCATCAACCGCGACACGCAGCGCATCAGCCTGGGCATGAAGCAGCTCGAAAGCGATCCGTGGGAAGGCGTGGCGGCCAAATATCCGGTCGGCGCGAAGCTCACCGGCACCGTCACCAACATCACCGATTACGGCGCCTTCGTCGAGCTGGAACCGGGCATCGAAGGCCTGGTCCACGTCAGCGAAATGTCGTGGGTCAAGAAGAACGTCCACCCCGGCAAGATCGTTTCGACCAGCCAGGAGGTCGAGGTCATCGTCCTCGAGGTCGACAGCGAGAAGCGCCGCATTTCGCTGGGCCTCAAGCAGGCGCAGTCGAACCCGTGGGGCGCCTTCGCCGAAGCGCACCCCGTCGGCTCGGTGGTCGAGGGCGAAGTCAAGAATGCGACCGAGTTCGGCCTGTTCGTCGGCCTGCCCGGCGACGTCGACGGCATGGTTCACATGTCGGACATCGCCTGGGGCATCTCGGGCGAGGAAGCCCTGCATCTCCACCGCAAGGGCGAGACGGTGCAGGTCGTCGTCCTCGACGTCGATGTCGAGAAGGAACGCATCAGCCTGGGTATCAAGCAGCTTGAGAAGGGCGCGCCCGCCGTCGGCGCCGGCGCTGGTTCGGGCTCGCTGAAGAAGAACGAGACGGTCACCGTCACCGTCCTCGAAGTCCGCGACAACGGCCTCGAGGTGCAGGCGGGCGACGATGGCGCGACCGGCTTCATCAAGCGCGCCGACCTGGGTCGCGACCGCGACGAGCAGCGTCCCGAGCGCTATCAGGTCGGCCAGAAGTTCGACGCGATGGTCATCGGCTTCGACCGCTCGAAGAAGCCGAACTTCTCGATCAAGGCGCTGCAGATCGCCGAAGAGAAGCAGGCCGTCGCGCAGTACGGCTCGTCGGATTCGGGTGCGTCGCTCGGCGACATCCTCGGCGAGGCGCTGAAGGCGGGCAAGAAGGACTGATCCTTTCCCCTTTCGACGAACGAACGGAAAGGCCCGCCGAGTGTCCCTCGGCGGGCCTTTTTCGTCGCTCTATATATTTTGACGCCCCATTGATTCATGTTAGTCTCCGGCCCGCGTTGGGAGGGGTCCACGCGCATCGGTGCCGGCAACGACCGGATGGACCGCGTCTTTCGGGACGCGCGTGAGATATATAGGGGAAGCTGATGATCCGGTCGGAACTGGTCCAAAAGATCGCGAACGAAAACAAGGATTTGCGCCTTGAGGAGGTCGAGCGCATCGTCGACGCCTTCTTCGATGCCATCGTCGACCAGCTTGCCGCCGGAGGCCGCGTCGAACTGCGCGGTTTCGGCGCCTTTTCAACGCGAAGCCGCGACTCGCGCACCGGCCGCAATCCGCGCACCGGCGATCCGGTCGCGGTGCAGGCGAAGAACGTCCCCTATTTCAAGCCCGGCAAGGAAATGCGCGAGCGACTGAACGGCTGAGCTTTACAGGTCCGTCATTGCTTCCCCGGCGAAAGCCGGGGGAAGCAATGACGAATGCGGAGGTGACGCTCGCCTCAATTCTTGAGCCGATAGCCGCTGCGGAAGACCCAGAAGATCACGCCCAGGCACAGCGTCAGGAACAGCGCCACCGCGGCCATGCTGACGCCGATGCCGACGTCGCCCTGGCCGAAGAAGGTCCAGCGAAAGCCGCTGATCAGATAGACGACGGGGTTGAACAGCGTCACCGTCTGCCACGCAGGGGGCAGCATCGACAGCGAATAGAAGGCCCCGCCGAGGAAGGTCAGCGGATAGACGACGAGCAGCGGCACCACCTGCAACTGCTCGAAACTCTGCGCCCAGATGCCGATGATGAAGCCGAACAGGCAGAAGGTCACCGCCATCAGAAGCATGAACGCCGCCATCAGAAGCGGATGCGCGACCTGGATATCGACGAACAGATGCGCGGTCGCGAAGATGATCGCCCCGATGATGACCGACTTGGTCGCCGCGGCGCCGACATAGGCAACGACCATTTCGAGCGGCGACAGCGGCGCCGAAAGCATCTCGTAGATCGTGCCGGTCCATTTGGGCATGTAGATGCCGAAGCTGGCGTTGCTGATGCTTTCGGTGAACATCGTCAGCATCATCAGCCCCGGCACGATGAAGGCGCCATAGGGGACGCTGCTCACCTCGGTCATCCGGCTGCCGATCGCTGAGCCGAAGACGACGAAATAGAGCGAGGTGGTGACCACCGGCATCAGCAGGCTGGTCCAGAAGGTGCGGCCGAACCGCGCCATTTCGAACAGATAGATGGCGCGGATGCCGCGCATGTTTGCGTTCATGCCGGCTGCTCCGCCTTGGTGTCGTGGACGAGCCCGACGAAAATATCCTCGAGCGAGCTTTGCTTCGTGTGCAGATCCTTGAACGCGATGCCGATGTCGCTCATCCGCCGCAGCAGCGAGGGGACGCCGGTCGCCTCGGCCTGGCTGTCGAATTCATAGACGAGTTCATGCCCCTCGCCCGCCAGTTCGAGTCTCCACTCGGCCAGTTCCCCAGGCACCGCGGCCAGCGGCTCGGCGAGGTTGAGGGTCAGCGTCTTGCGGCCGAGCTTCTTGATGAGCGCATGCTTCTCCTCGACCAGGATCAGCCGACCCTTGCTGATGACGCCCACGCGGTCGGCCATCTCCTCGGCCTCCTCGATATAATGGGTGGTCAGGATGATCGTCACGCCGCGGTCGCGCAGCGAGCGGACCATGGCCCACATGTCGCGGCGCAGTTCGACGTCGACGCCGGCGGTCGGTTCGTCGAGGAAGAGAATCTCCGGTTCGTGGCTGAGCGCCTTGGCGATCATCACCCGGCGCTTCATCCCGCCCGACAGTTCGAGGATCTTCGCGTCGCGCTTGTCCCACAGCGACAGGTCGCGGAGCAACTGCTCGATGAAGGCGGGGTCGCGCGGCTTGCCGAACAGCCCGCGCGAGAAGCTGACCGTCGCGATCACCTTTTCGAAGGCGTCGGTGTGCAGTTCCTGCGGCACCAGTCCGATCAGCGACCGCGCGGCGCGATAGCCCTGAACATGGTCGTGGCCCGCGACGGTCACCGTCCCCGCGCTGGGCGTGACGATGCCGCAGACGATGCTGATCAGCGTCGTCTTGCCCGCGCCGTTCGGCCCGAGCAGCGCGAAAATCTCGCCCTTGTCGATCGTCAGGTCGACGCCGGACAGGGCCTCGTGACCGCTCTTGTAGGTCTTGCCGAGGCCGGCGATGGAGAGCACCGGTTGCATCCGGCCTGCTCTACCCGAGCCGATGGGCGCGGGAAAGCCGCAAACAGCGCTTGACCTCCCCTCCCCCATCCGCTTGACCGGCAGCAGCCGTGCGGACGTGGCGGAACCGGTAGACGCAGCAGACTTAAAATCTGCTATCCATTTGGGTGTGCGGGTTCGAGTCCCGCCGTCCGCACCAGCGTGGGAGAAGTGAAGGACATGACGACCAGGCGCATCGGCATGCGGCTCGTCGCGGCCGGCCTGCTCGCGCTGTCCCTCGCGAGCTGCGATCTGTTCGGCGAGCGCGGGCCGGTCCGCATCGCCGCCATCGGCCCGCTCAACGCCGCCGCGAATCCGATCAACGGCGAATTGTCGACGACCAATGCGGCGCTGCTCGAAGCGACGTCGCAGGGGCTGGTCAGCTATGACGGGGCGGGCGAGATCGACGTGGGGCTGGCCGAGCGCTGGACGGTCACCACCGACGGCCGCAGCTATATCTTCCGCGTCCGCGAGGCCAAATGGTCGAACGGCGACAAGGTCACCGCCGAGGCGGTCGCCGCGATCCTGCGCTCCTACCTCGGCCGGCGCAGCAAGAATGTGCTGAAGGACGATTTCCCCGAGGTCGAGACGATCAAGGCGATGACCGACACGGTGATCGAGATTCGCCTGTCGGTGCCGCAGCCCGACCTGCTCGAACTGCTCGCACAGCCGGCGATGGCAATCGTCAACCGCGGCATGGGATGGGGGCCGATGCGGCCGAAAAAGCAGGGCCGTGCGATGCTGCTGACCCCGGTTCCCGATCCGCTCGCCGAGGACCCCGAAGCGGCGGAGGCGGCCGCCGCCGACCCCGCGGCCTCGATCGAACTCGTCGGCACGACGGCGCCGCGCGCGCTGGCGCGGTTCAAGAACGGCTATGCCGACGGCGTGCTCGGCGGCCGCTTTTCGAGCCTGCCCTATTTCATCTCGTCGAACATCGGGCGCTCGCGGCTCGTCGTCGATCCGGTGCCGGGCCTGTTCGGGCTGGTCTTTGTCCGCGCCGACGGCTTTCTGGCGACCGACGTCAACCGCGAAGCGCTGTCGCGGGCGATCCGGCGGGCGCGACTGATCGAGGCCTTCGGGCTCACCGAATGGCAGCCGCAGGTGACGCTGCGCCCGGCGCTCTATGCGCGCGACGGCGGACCAACGCCGCTTCTGCCGCCCTGGGCCGCCTATGACGATGCCTCGCGCCAGGCGCAGGCGAAGCGCGTCGTCGACGCGTGGAAGGCGGGCGGGCGCGAGATCGGGCCGCTGCGCATCGCGGTGCCCGACGCGCCGGGCGGGCGCATCCTTTACGCCTATGTCGCCGCCGATTTCGACCGCATCGGCGTTCCCAGCCGGCGCGTCGGCATGGACGCCGCCGCCGACCTGAAGCTGATCGACGAGGTGACGCCGAACGACGATCCGCTGTGGGGCCTGCGCCGCCTGTCGTGCCGCGCCGACACGCTGTGCAACGCCGACGCGCGGCGCAAGATCGACGAGGCGACCGCCGCGACCGTCCCCGCCGACCGCGCGCGGCTGATCGGCGAGGCGGAAGCGATCCTGGGCCGCTACGCCCCGTTCATCCCCCTCGCGACGCCGCTGCGCTGGTCGGTCGCCTCGCAGCGGCTGGTCGGGCTGCGCGCCAATCCGCGCGGACAGCACCCATTGAATCATCTGCGCGACGCGCCCAATTAAGGGGAAACGCCCTTCCCCCGGCGCGCAGGAAAGGACCCGCATGGCCCCTTCGACCCCCGACACCGACGCGCTGTTCGAGGCGCTGATTCCCAATCGCAACGATCCCGCCGCACTGCGCAAGCGGATCGAGACGCTGGAAATCCTGCTCGAACGCAGCTTCACCATTCCCGGCATCAACCGCCCGGTCGGGCTCGACGCGATCGTCGGGCTGGTGCCGGTGGTCGGTGACGTCATCACCGCCATCATGGGCGGCTATCTGATCTGGGAGGCACGCAATCTGGGCATGCCGAAATGGAAGATCTGGCGGATGATGGGCAATCTGGGCGTCGACACTGCGCTCGGCGCCATCCCGCTCGTCGGCGATGCCTTCGACTTGCTGTTCCGGTCGAACAGCCGCAACCTGAAGATCATCAAGCGCCACCTCGACAAGCATCATCCGGGGACGATCGTCATCGATCAATAGGCGGAACGCCTCCGCCTGTTCAGAAGGTCAGCGTCACCCGCGTTCCCGGCGCCGCGTCGCCGATCTCGATACGCCCCTTGTGCAGCGCGACGATCGCGTTCACCAGCGCAAGGCCGAGGCCTGTCCCCGGCTGCCCGGCGGTTTCGGGCAGGCGGAAAAAGCGCTCCATGACCTTTTCCCGATAGGCCGGCGCGATGCCCGGCCCGCGGTCGGCCACGACGATTTCGGTCGCCGCCCCCGTCCGCACGGCGCGCACCGACACGGCACCGCCGTCGCCGCCATATTTGATCGCATTGTCGAGCAGATTCGACACCGCCTGGAACAGGAGGTTGCGGTCGCCTTCGACGACCAGCCCCGGCGCGATATCGCACTCGATCCGCTGGCCGTGCGCTTCGGCGTCGGGGATATGGAATTCGACCGCATCGGCCAGCAGGGTCGACAGGTCGACCGGCTGCACGCCGGCCAGGTGCCGACCGCTTTCGATCCGCGCGATGCGCAGCAGCGCGTCGAAGATCGATTGCAGCCGCGCCGCTTCGGCAAGCGCCTGATCGGCCAGTCGCTGCCGGTCGGCTTCGTCCGCTGCGGTTCGCAGTTCGTCGAGATCGGCGTGGAGGCGGGCGAGCGGGGTACGCAGTTCGTGGGCGACATTGTCGGATACGCGGCGCACCGATTCGACCGATTCCTCGATCCGTCCCAGCATCATGTTGAGCGTTGCGGCGAGTTCGTCGAAATCGTCGCCGGTGCCACGCAGCGGGATGCGCTCGGTCAGGCTGCCCGCCATCACCTGCCGGGCGGTGCGCGTCACCGCGTCGATCCGTCGCCCCACGGCCCGGCTCATCGCGACGCTGCCGCCGACCGCAAGCAGCGCCGCGATCAGGATCAGCCAGGCCGAACCGATGGTGAACAACTCGTCGCGGTCGTCGATATTCTCGACGTCGCGCCCGACGATCAGCCGCGCGCCGTCGTCGAGCGTGGTTTCGATCACAAGCGCTTCATAGTCGCGTTCCTGGCCGCCGACATACAGATCGGCCTCGAGCAAGCGCCATCCATGAATCCGATCCTCTGGCCAACTCGGCAGATTCGACAGGATGACCGTGCCGTCGGTGCCGAGCAATGCGTCGAACGGTTGTTTGGGCCCCGTCTTTCGGCGGACGGTCAGAGCGCGGATCAACGCATCGCGACCACCGGCCCGATCGATCGCCTGCAGGCTGCCGATTTCCGTGCGAACCAGCGCCGCTTCCCTTTCCAGCGGCCGATAGACGGCGAACCAATAGGCGGAACCGAACAATGCCGCGGTCGAAGTCAGGAACAGCGCGACATAGATGATGCCGAGCCGCAGCGTCAGGCTGCGCCACAAGCCCGCCTCGCCGTTCATCCGCCCGTTCGCATCATATAGCCGGTACCGCGTACGGTGTGGATCAGCGTCCCGTCGAAACCGCGGTCGACCTTTTGCCTCAGCCGACTGACATGCTGGTCGATGATGTTGGTCTGCGGGTCGAAATGATAATCCCAGACATGTTCGAGCAGCATCGAGCGCGTCACCACGCGTCCCTCGTTGCGCGCAAGATAGGCAAGGATACGAAATTCGCGCGCCGTGAGGTCGACCGGCTTGCCGCCGCGCCGCACCGCCTGACCGAGCAGATCGATCTCGAGATCGCCGACGCTCAGCCTGGTCTCCGCGACGATCGCGGGGCCGCGCCGGCTCAGCACGTCGATACGCGCGAGCAGTTCGGACATGGCGAAGGGCTTGGTCAGATAATCGTCGCCGCCGGCGCGCAGGCCCGCGACGCGTTCATCGACCTCGCCGAGCGCGCTCAGGATCAGCACCGGCGTCGTGTCGCCGGTCGCGCGCATCGTCTGGACGATGGTAAGACCGTCGACGTGAGGCAGCATCCGGTCGACGACGATCAGGTCGAAGGCGTCGGCCGCGGCGCGCAGCAACCCGGCCCGGCCGTCGCTTTCGAGCGCGACGCCGTGCCCCGCCGTCTTCAGCCCCTTGGCGATATGCTCCGCAACACGGGCATCGTCCTCGATCACCAATATCTGCATCGCATTCCCGAATAGAGGCTGAGCGCGCGCGCCGCCATGCCTTCCGCCAACATGTCGAAAAACAAACGAAGGCGCCATCGCCGCGAGAAGTCGCCCTGTCATGATCGTCGGCGAAGGAGCAGACGACCATGGCCCGACCGCAGCGAAGGACCACAGCCGCAGCCGGGGCGCTATCCCCCGTCACCCTGTCGGTCTTCGATCTCGACCGCACGCTGACGCGACTGCCGACCTACAGCCGCTTTCTGCTGTTCGCCGCGCGCAGCCGCGCGCCGTGGCGCCTGCTTCTTCTTCCACTGCTGCTGCCGGTCGCGCTGCTCTATGCGCTGAAGATCGTGCCGCGCCGGACGATGAAGCAGGCCATGCACCGCATCGCGATCGGACGCGCGCTGCCGCAGCGCGAGGCAGCGCGACTCGCCGATCGCTTCGCGCGCCGGCTGATCGCGGACGGGCTCTATACCGAGAGCGTGGCCCTGATCGAGCGCGAGCGCGCCGCCGGGCGCCGCATCGTCATCGCCAGCGCCGCGCCGCATCTCTATACCGCCGCGCTCGCCCGCCGGCTCGGCATCGCCGATGTCGTGGCGAGCGCGTCGTGCTGGAAAAACGGCTTCCTGACACCCGCGATCGAAGGTGCCAACTGCTATGGCGGCGACAAGAAGCTGCGTGTCGAGGCATTCCTGACGAAGGCGGGAATTGCGCGCGAGGCCGCACATATCCGTTTCTATTCCGACCATGCTTCTGATCTTCCCATCTTCGAATGGGCCGACGAGCCGGTCGCGGTGAATCCGTCGAAAGCGCTCCGCACCATCGCCGCCGCGCGGCAATGGCCGGTGCTCGACTGGCGCGCGGGCCGCTGACGACATGCACATCGGCTTCCTCTTCAACCACAGCGCCGCGCATCAGGTCGCGCACGCCCTTCCCGTCGCGCTGGCGCTGCTGCGGCGCGGCAGCAATGCGCGGGTCAGCATTTTGGTGTCCGAGGGCACCGAGGCCGAGGTCCGCCGCCTCGCCGCTGCGCAGGACGGCCCAGCGCCCGAGATCGTGCGGTTGCGCCCGCCCTCGCCGCTCGCCACCGCCGCGAACCGGGCGAGCGGCCGCGCGATCCCCGCCGACCTGATTTCGACGCTGCACCGCAATCTCGACCGCTTTCGCGCGCTCGATGCGCTGGTCGTTCCCGAGAAGACCTCGCTGCTGCTCAAGTCGCTGTTCGGGCTCAAGTCACTCAAGCTCGTCCATACCCGCCACGGGGCCGGTGACCGCGCGATCGGGTTCGACAAGGCCAGCGGCAAGTTCGACCTGGTGCTGCTGTCGGGCGAGAAGATTCGCGACCGGCTCGCGCAGGCCGAACTGCTCAAGGACGACGGCCATGCGATCGTCGGCTATCCCAAGTTCGACCTGCCGCCGCGCACCGGCGGGCCGCGGTTGTTCCCGAAGGAACGGCCGACCGTGCTCTACAATCCGCATCCCTCGCCCGCGCTGTCCTCCTGGTACAGCATGGGGCCGCAGATCCTCGACTGGTTCGCCGCGCAGGACCGCTACAATCTGATCTTCGCGCCGCATGTCATGCTGTTCCGCAAGCGGCTGACCGCGTCGCTCTCGCCCTTTGCACTCGGCTGGAATTACGGCCCGCGGCCCGACTATTACGAGCACGACCATATCCTGATCGACACCGGCAGCCCGGCCTGCCTCGACATGAGCTACACCGACGCCGCCGACATCTATCTCGGCGATGCGAGCAGCCAGGTCTATGAGTATATCCGCTGCCCGCGCCCGTGTCTCTTCCTCAACCCACGCCGCCTGCGCTGGCAGGGCGACCCCGATTTCGCGCACTGGCGCGCAGGCACGGTGGTCGAGACGCTGGACGGGCTTTCCGAAGCGCTCGCCGAACCACCGATCCTCTCGGCCCAGATGTTCGAGCGGCAGGAGCAGATGTTCCGCTACAGCTTCGATCTCGCCGATCGTCCTTCGTCCGAGCGCGCGGCCGAGGCGATCCTGTCCTATATGGGGCGTACCGCATGACCGTGACCCGTTCGATCCGCCAACAACCCTCTCCCCTGGCCGCCTTCTTCAACTATGGCGTGCGCAAGACGCTCCACAAGGGCTGGGTGCGGGCGCTCGCCGCGCTACCCCTGCCGCGCGCACAGGACGTCGTGACGTCGCGCTATGGCGTGAAGCTGCGCGCCAACTGGCGCGACCGGACCTTCCAATATTGCCGCGCCGCGACCTATGGCCGCGATCTGTCCGGTTTCCTCGCGGCGCAGGACAGTCCCTTCGCTTTCGTCGATATCGGCGCCAATCAGGGACTCTACAGCCTGCTCGCGGCGCGCAACCCGCAGTGTGCGCGCGTCATCGCCTTCGAGCCGGTCGCGGCGACCTTTGCGCTGCTGCGCGACAATATCGCGCTCAACGGGCTCGAGGCAAAGATTCAGCCGGTCCATGCCGCCGTCTCGCTTCAGTCCGGTATCGCCACGATCGCGACGGACACCGCGCACAGCGGCACCGCGAGCCTCCGCCACCGCGCGGCGGACGAAGGCGGCGATGCGCGCGAGGATATCCGCATCCTGGGCATCACCGGCGTCGACACGCTGATTGAGGGCGCGGAATCGCTGATCGTCAAGATCGACGTCGAAGGGCATGAGGAAACCGTCGTCGAGGCATTGGCCGCATCGCACCATCTGGGCCGCATCGCGTCGATCTTCTACGAGGTCGACGCCCGCTGGACCGACGCCGCCGCGATCGAGACGCAGCTTCGCACCGCCGGTTTCGTCCGCTTCGACCGTTTCGGCATCGGCCGGCATTACGACGTGCTGGCGCGGCGATAGAAGCAGGCCTTGCGGACTAGGTGCCCGCCACTGCCGCAGCGATGTTACAAAATGGTGGCAGGGCTTGAATAGAACTACAGGTCAAAATATTGAATTTCATTCATTTTATTCTTAAAATGAAATTCCTACCCCCACACTTCCCCCCACACTACCGTCTCCGTGCCGATAGAAATCGGTTCCAAACTTAAGTTTAAACTACGCGCTGACGCTGTTTGAAGATGGCGATCGAGCCCCTGCTTTGACCATTTCAGTGTCGCCCGGCTGGGTCAGCTCATAGACCATCGAGGGGCCGATCAACATCGACAAAAATCGTGCCTGAATGCGATGGTAAAAATGCCAAAATCGGCCTTCGTAGTTTTCATCGACCGCTGACAAGGCTTTTGGATTCTGCCGTCAGCCTGCAATCCCTTGTCACCAGCGACACGTCCAGACCGACGGGTAGAACAGGGTTGTCGCAAAGCGAAATGGAAATTCTGATTGAAGAGCAGTTGCCCACGCACGCGGAAATTGATCCACGCGCATCAGCGGGCGAGACGCGGGTCCAGTTGGAAAGGCTCGTTCGCGATGATCTTCACCTTGTCCATGTCGGCGTGCCGGACGTTGAGCAGCAGATTCCATTCCTGCGGAACCACAACACTTCGCACCCGAAGCGATAGGACATTTCCGGCATCAAGAAAGGCATCACCTTGTGCGACACACGCTGCACCGTCGGCGGGGTCGACGTCGAGTTGCTGCACGGGCGCATCGTCCGGAACCTCAATGGTCAGAAGGCGCAAATCGTCGGGGAGCAATTCCGCGGGCAGGTCGAGATGCACGAGCACCTCCAGCACCGCGAGAGAGGGTGTCGCGGCGGTATAGACCATTGGACGGCCCGCCGAGTTCCAGCGCCCACCCCACAGCCGGGCCCCTTCCCCATCCAATGCGATACGGGCGGCCTTGCAGAGCCGATAGACGATCACGCAGCGATGCCGTGCTCGATCCGTCCCAAGAGCGCTTCGACTGCACGCGCGCCACGGTCGGTGTCGGCCATTGCAAGAGGCGTCTCGTCATCGAGCGCGCGGTTCGTGCGGTTCAGCCAAATCTGTGCCTTGTCCGGATTGCCGAACACCTCCTCGGCCGCGGCAACGATACCGACGACGCGCAGCAGGCGATCGGACTCATCCTGTTCCAGCGGCTGCGCGGCCTGCTTGCGCCGCTTGAAGGTACGAAGGTTGATAATCTTGGGATCCAGCAGGTTGAACGGCAGCCGGGCCGCTTCCAGAAAATGTTCGACCGCCTGGGTCGGCACGCCGCGACGCACAAGGCGCACAATGTCTCGCTCGTTATGAAGCGGTCCCGTCACGGCCTCGCCGCCGAGCAATTCCTGAATTCGTGCCACTGCCGTCATCGCAAACCTCACAATATGCCGATCAATATTCGGCATATTGCAGATATAAGTTAGGGACTGGTAATAAGCAAGCTGGTTTGGATGCGCTCCCCCTCCACATCGAAAAACGCACTGGCCAGATGTTGTTGCCCCTTCAGACCTGACGGGGCCTCGCGGGTTGCGCGGTCAATAAACTCGCGTGGTGATCTGTAGTCGAGAGCGCGGTGAAGATGCACGCGATTATAGTGAGGTCGCGGAGAGCATCTGGTCGTGCGTCTACCACCTACATGTGAGGATCAGCGTGCAATAGGCACCCCCTTCGTGGGGTGATCGGCGTGCAAAAAGGACCCCTTCATCCCGGGGATTTAGTCGGCCGACTGGTTT
>NZ_JACIJH010000017.1 GCF_014199295.1 Sphingopyxis panaciterrulae | reverse complement strand
TGCCAGCGACAAGCAAACACACCAAAACGGAACCGTCGCGGTCAGACCTTCTCATCCTGATCGTCGCAACTTCTCATCCAGTTTGTCGCGCTACAGCTCGACCCTCGCCGGCTGGGCGGGCCAGGCCGCGCATCTGCTCGACCCCATCGTGAGCCGCATCCGCGAGGAAGGACTGAAGGCCGCCAAGCTCCACACCGACGACACGCCGGTGCCGATGCTCGTGCCCGGCAAGGGCCGCACCGCGCAGGCGCGGCTCTGGGCCTATGTCGTCGATGACCGCGCATCGGGCGCCGCCACCCCGGCGCTCGCCTGGTATCGGTTCACCCCCGATCGCAGCGGCATCCATCCGCAGAGCGAGCTCAGATCGTTCACCGGCCTTCTCCAGGCCGACGGCTATGCCGGATATGAGAAGCTCTATGAAGGCAACCGCATCCGCGAGGTCGCCTGCTGGGCACACTTTCGCCGCAAGATCTTCGAGTGCCACCAGACGAGCCCGACGCCGCTTACCACCGACCTGCTGACACGTATCGCCGGGCTCTACCGGATCGAAGAGGATGTGCGCGGCCAGCCGCCCGATATCCGGCGCCGACAACGACAGGAGCAAGCCAGGCCGCAGATCGATGCGCTTCGCGGCGCGATCGACGACGCCCTGCGTCGTCTGTCGCCCAAGTCGGCGATGGCGAAGGCGCTTGCCTATGGCCGCAAGCGTTGGGATGCGCTCACCCGCTACATCGATGACGGCATCGCGGAGATCGACAACAATATCGCCGAGCGCGCGATCCGCGCCATCGCGATCGGCCGCAAGAACTGGCTGTTCGCCGGATCGAAGGCTGGCGGCGAACGCGCCGCTGCCACCTACTCGGTCATCGAGACAGCCAAGCTCAACGGCGTCGAGCCGCAGGCCTATATCGCCGATGTCATCGAGAAGATCGCATCGGGCTGGCCCGCCTCCCGCTGGGACGAGCTCATGCCGTGGAACTGGACAGCGCAAAGCGCACCCGTCAGCATGGCGGCATGACCGACCAGATCGCACGGATTCGCATCACGCTCGAAGACATGAAGCCCGCCATCTGGCGCCGTGTCGAACTTCCCGTCACCAACAGCCTCAAGACCCTGCACCTCGCGATCCAGGCCTGCATGCTCTTCGAGAACTACCATCTGTTCCGTTTCGACGTCGGCGATGCCGCCTATGGCATCCGCTTCGATGATGATGACGCTTTCATGGTCCGCACCCGCGATGCCGCCAATATGCGCATCGGCAAGCTCGTCGAGCGCGGCATCACCAGCTTCACCTACACCTATGATTTCGGGGACAACTGGCGACATCGTATCGAGATCGAAGAGATCACACCCGCCATCCCCGGCATCGATTACCCGCGCTTCGTCGATGGCGAACGACGAGCCCCGCCCGAAGATGTCGGTGGCACACCAGGGTTCGAAGAGTTCCTTGAGGCCATGTCCAAGCCGCGTCATCCCGAACGCAAATCCATGATCGAATGGTATGGCCGACCCTTCGACCCCGCCGATATCAGCCCCGACGAGATCAGCGCACGCATGGCAAAGCTCGCCAAGCGAAGGGCGCAGGGAAAAGCCGCCTACGCCGACGCTAAATCCCGCGACAGCTAATCGATGGCGGCTTCCTGACCACGCTTACTTCTCAACGCCCGGCCTCATTGAAGAGCGGCGGCTTTGTGCCTGATGCCGGCCGTTTAGGTGGGGCGAAATGAAGCCTTGAAGCGGAGATACGACTGCCCGAAGACGACAGAACTAGTTATCGCGAAGATCGGACAGCGAGTAGCGCGCGCGGGGTCCTCCGACAGACGCCACTAGCGATAAGGCTCTTCCTTCAGAGATTTTCTCTTTCGGCGGTTTTGCGGGCGGGGCTGCAAGCGCACGCGCCTCGGCGATCGATTGCTCCATATTGCGCCGCCCAGCCTTGCGTCCGAGCGCTCGCAGTTTTGGGGCAAGACCAGCGAGCGTCATCGCGGCGCGCTCATCCTCCAGATTCTGAACACCCCGCGCCATGCGTACCAGAATCTCCTCATCGGGTGGCGGCGCGCTAACCGCATTATCGACGATTTGGAAAAACTGCGTCTTGATCGCGGCGACCACGCTTTCATGATCAAGGCCGGCTTGATCGACCGCGGGTTCATTGAGCTTGCAGACGCGCATGAGTTCGACCCCCTTGTCGGTGTCCGAACTATATATCTGGTAGTTCACATGGCTGAGATGATCCGACCAGGCATCGAAGCGCGGGTGAGGAATCGAATAGCATTCAGGCTGCTGCGGGACCTCTTCGATACGGGGGTCGGGGCGGGGCTGGGGGCGCAGAACATCTTCATGTTTCTTCGCGTTGTTACAACGCTTGCACGCTACCGCTAGATTGTCATCGGATGCGAAAAATTGCGGATAGTAGAGCTCGCAGAGAACATGCTCGAGATCCCATATCAGGTTGTTCGTCGTGTTGTCGAACTTACGGCAATAGCAGCAGCGCAGGCCCTGCTCGTCCATGCAGACCTTCTTGAGACGCCCCTTGATCTCCGACTTATCGAACCAGCGGTTGAAGACCTCCTCGCCAACGTCCGCGCGCACGCCGGCCATCTCGGCGATCTCGCAGTCGAGAAACCGGCTCATGATGGCTGCAGGATGGTCTGGACGACGCCGGCGACGAGATCGCGGATCGGATCGTCCTCTGGTATCTTGTCGTAGATGCTCGCAAGCGCCAGTGCGAGTTCGCGGGCGCGCGCACTTCGATGCTTGCCCGTATCGATCAGCGTGATCGTCTCGAGCACGATTTGCTTGAGGAAATTGTTGCCGGAGGTGACGACTGTGAATGCGCTCAGCAACGTGGCGTCGGGCGATGCATTGGCGACCGCCCGGCTCGGCAGTTCGATCGGTTCCTGATCGAGCCGCAGAATCTTCGCGTGTGGGCCGGCGACGCCACTGACGACCAGCGGCGAGTGTGTTGCAATGATATAGTGGCAGCCGCGATGCCGGCTGAATACCGCTTCGAGCATCTCGGTGTATCGCATTTGCCAGTCCGGATGGAGACTGTTCTCGGGTTCGTCGATCAGCACGAGGCACCCGTCTTCCAGAAAAGCGGCGAGGCCGAGAAAACCCGAGAAGAGATTGAGCTCACCCGATGACAGTTCGAGTAGTTCGACCTCCTTGTCGTCGGCCGTACGGAGCTTGACCGAACCGAGGCGTAGAACCCTGGCATCCGTGAGGCGGCGGATTTCTTCGAAGTCGATCGGGATCGAGGCGTCGCGGCGCCCGAAACGGAAGTCGATGTAATAGGTCATTCGGCGCCGTCGCTTGCCATCCGAGCGGACATGACCCTCGAGCATGCTCTCCAGTTCCTTGAGCCTCTGCTCGTCGAAATCTGACTGGTATCTGCCGCTGCGCCATCCCGGCGTGAATTCATACTCGAGCTCTATGACCGGGCTATAGCCGATAGCGTCGAAAGCATCGACGACCCGCTCGTCGGATTGCACGGTCGACTCCGCGAAGGCGAGTTGGTCGATTGTGCGGAGCAGTCGGGCGCGAGGCGAGCTCCTGAAATCGTTCTTGAAGCCGAGATAGACATAGAACGGGTCGACTATTGTGCGCGCCGTCTCAGGGCGGGATCCGGGCCTGGGCAGCGTGTCGTCGATCGGCGGAAACTTGTCGAACGGTGTGAAGGACAGTGCAATGACCTTGCTTGGCGCCCAGCCTTCTCCGCGCAGCGAATCCCGTTCATCTTTGAATTGCTTCACATCGGCGCCGAAATTCAATTCGACATGTCGCCCCTCGCTGTCGATCTCGATGCTGGAAATCCGTCCGAGGCCCTGGCGGCTTTGCAGCGCATTGGTCGCGAAATAGGCGCGTAGCGCCATGACAAGATCGCGCAGGATCGTTGATTTTCCTGTACCGTTCCGGCCGACGAGAATCGTCGAATGCGAAGCAAGTTCGGTCGGATTGGAGAATGATAATCTCTGTGTGCCCAACATCGGCAAGTCGACGTTGACCGCTCTGATCGCAAATTGCGTCGTCATCATAATATCCGAAAGTTGCCCTAGCGGCCTTGGTGAAGGCACATCGTCTCGCTTGTCAATCGCAAGAAACATCCAATCGTTACGCGTAACGACACTGTACTCGCCAATATTGTAAGTGATCCTCTTTCCTTAATCGCACGGGACAACATAGGATTTTGCATTCGCTTCTTGTCATCGTCAGATGGCTGCAGATTCTACCGAGAAGGCGGGGCAGTGAAGCTGCGCTGCTGAGTAGAACTCGAAGTAGAGGATCAGGAGAAAAGCGAGGACGGTCACAAGGCCGCGCGAAGGTGGAGCCGCCGCTCCACAGGAAGAAAGCAGCCCTGCGATAACAAGCGCTACCAGCGTAAGGAAACATCTTGAGTCATATGACCTTTGTCCGCTCCGTTGCGGTCAATGCCAATCGACTCGTCGGTGCGCGAGAGGAGCAAAGGAGCGGTGAGCGCGAAACTATTCTGATACGAAATCACCGGAAACCGGCTGGTTCCTACTATTTGTTCGTGATATGTTTCAATACTGGTGCATCTTTGTCGAAGGATGGCAACCATTTTGGTGTCGATTGGGCGGTTGGCAGTGGCGAGCGCGACTCCTATGGTCGGGCAAGGCGAATGGGGGCGATGTGATTCAGGATGGGATTGGCAAGAATTTGCCGGCTTTTTACGACAGCGATTTGTCCATCAACCTCGATGCGGCGGCGAACACACCCGCGACACCCGATGTTATCGCCGCCATCGTCGCGGCGCTCGAGGGCGGCGCGGGCAATGCTGCGAGCGCCCATGAATTCGGCGCCCGCTCGCGAAAGATCCTCGCCGCCGCGCGAGACAGCGTGCTGCGGCTCGTCGACGGCGCATTCGAGGAAGGGGTCGTTTTCACCTCGGGCTGCACCGAAGCCAATAATATGGTCCTGCGCAGCGGGTTTGCGGGCACGCTCGTCACGACGAGCGTCGAACATCCCTCGATATTGCGCGCCGCGGCGCAGGCCCCGTCTCCCGAGCGGGTGCATGTCCTCGGCGTCGATGCCGAGGGCATCGTCGATCTCGCCACGCTCACGGCGCTCGCCGCGTCTATTCAGGGACCGCTGCTGGTCTCGATTCAGGCTGCCAACAGCGAGACGGGAATCCTGCAACCCATCGACAAGATCGCCGCGATCCTTGCGGGCCGATCGCAAACGCTCTTCCATTCCGATGCGGCACAGGCGTTCGGCAAGGTGCCGATCGATCTTGCGGAAGGCCGCGGTCCCGACGTCATTACCGTGTCCGCGCACAAGCTGCACGGGCCGATGGGGGTGGGGGCGGTCGTGGCCGGCACCCGCGACGTCCCGCTCGCGCCGCTCCTGTTCGGCGGCGATCAGGAACATGGGCTGCGCGCGGGCACCGAAGCGGTGCCGCTGATCGCGGGATTTGGTGTGGCTTGCGACGAGCGCGCGAGCACGTTGGCGGGCAGCGTTGCGCATATGGCCGCGCTGCGTGAACGGTTCGAGGGGCGGCTCCGGACCGCCGTGCCCGATGCCATCCTCCTCGGCGCTTCAGCGCCGCGGCTACCCAACATCATGAGCATCAGGTTTCCCGGCATCGACGCGATGGCGCTCGCGGGCCAGCTCGATGTGCGCGGCGTCGCCGCCTCGCAGGGCTCGGCTTGTTCGAGCCAGCGACCCGAGCCTTCGCATGTGCTGACCGCGCTCGGGCTGACCGAGGCCGAAGCCTTTGAGACGCTGCGCTTTTCCGTGTCCGCGCTCAACAGCGCGGCCGAGATCGATATCGCAGCGGACGTCGTTGCGGCCAGCGTGAGCCTTTTGAGGAACCGGTCATGGCAACTGGCATGACCCGTTATTCCTACGGCGGGCACGCAACCTTCCCGGTGCGCTACGGCTGGCTGCCGAAGGGCCTCCTCCAGATGCAGCGCGAGGGCGCCTTTCATCCGACGACCGAGGTCGCCGACGAGCTTGGCCTTGGGTCCAAGATGGTCGAATCCTTGGGTTTCTGGCTCCGTGCCACGGGGCTCGCGGACGACAGCGCTGACGCGCGCAGTGGGCGCGTCCCGTCGCAAGCTGCTAAGCTCGTCCTGCGCTATGATCCCTATTGCGAACTGCCCGGCACCTGGTGGTTTCTTCACCTATTTCTTACCTCGCGCGAGGGCAGCGTCTGGCACTGGTTCTTCAACGATTTTGCCGAGCGGCATTTCG
Source organism: Sphingopyxis panaciterrulae (assembly GCF_014199295.1). Taxonomy (GTDB): domain Bacteria; phylum Pseudomonadota; class Alphaproteobacteria; order Sphingomonadales; family Sphingomonadaceae; genus Sphingopyxis; species Sphingopyxis panaciterrulae. The sequence continues at coordinate 60,987 of NZ_JACIJH010000017.1, read as the reverse complement.
ACCGCGCAATGTGCACCGACGCCTTCCTTGATCATGTCCGCGCCAAGGCGGTCCGTCCCGCAAGTCCGGCGGTCGCGCAAAAGGATGTCGCCTGTATTCTCAGCGCCTATGCCGCCCGGCCCGGCGTCGACTTCGTCGATCCCGATGATGTCGGAGCCTGCCCGCTGCGCGAGCTTGGGCTGATCCTCCGCCAAGATGTGGTGCGCCGCTTCGAGCGGGCGCGTTCTCCGGTCGGTTTGCCGCCAGAGGCCTTTCTTGCCTCGGTCTCGCTCTTATCCGAGGCGACAGGAAAGGACGCGCTGTCGTTGCGCGAGCTGGCGACGCTTCCTGGCGGTCCCGGCCGGATATTCTGCTCCTCGTTCGAAACGATCGACGATATCGCGTCGCGCGCTGCCGATGCGCTCTGGATGAAGGGGGTGAGCATCGAATCGCTGGCGGGGGAACGGCACGTCCTAGCGGGACATCGCAAGGTCGAGAGCTGGATGCAGGATTATTACGAGCGCATCGAGGCGGACGTATGATAGAGGCCAGCTTCTTCCGCTCGCTCAGTCTCGTCGAGGATCTCGCGCATCCGCCGCGTTTCGCGCATTACAGGCCGACCCGGCGCGCGCTGCCGATCATCACGGCGATAACCCGGCCTGGCGCCGTCACGATGGTCATTGCACCATATGGCAGTGGAAAGAGCCTCGCGGCAGGGGTTGGCGCGCTCCTGGTTCGCGGCGAGCCCGGCGATTGCGAGGCGCTCGCACCCGTTCTGGACCGCCTCGCGCATGTCGATCCGGCGGCTAGCGCCGACTATCTCGCCTATTGTGGGCGGAACGGCCGGGGCAATCTCGTCATTCTGACCGGCCTCGTCGACGATCCGTTGGCCGCGATTGCCGCATCGCTCGGCATGGCGAACCCGCCCAAGACTGTCGAGGGCTTCGGGAAGGCGATGCGCGATGGCGGCTGGGATCATGTCGCCATCATCTGGGACGAGTTCGGGCGCCATTTAGAAGGGCTTGTCGCCGACGGTCGTGCGAGCGAGCTCGACGTCGTCCAGCGTCTGGCGGAGCGCGTCGCGCGCGCGTCGGACCCCTCGATGAGCCTCACGCTCCTCCTCCACCAGAATCTCCTGGCCTATGCGACGCGGCTCAACGAGACGTCGCGCAGCGAATGGCGCAAGATCGAAGGCCGTTTCGATGCCTTGCGCATGGTCGAGGACAGCCAGGAATTCTACCGCCTCGTCGCCGATGTGGTACGCGACATGCGCCCCGCCGCGGTCGATGCCGCCTTCGCCGTCGCCGATGACGAGACGATCGATGCCGCGCTGCGCTGGAAATGGCTCGACGGCATCGAAACCCGCGAGCGAATGCGCGCCATCCTCGACGATGCGCGTCCGCTTTCGCCAGGCGCGCTCCAAATCCTCCCGACGCTCGTCGCGCGGGTCGGCCAGAATGAGCGAAGCCTTTTCTCCTTCCTGCGCGAGGCCGATCTTGCGCGTCCGGTCGATATCGAGGCGATCTACTCAGCGTTTTCGGACGCGATGCGCACCGATGTCGGGATCGGCGGCACCTACCGCCGCTGGATCGAGACCGAAAGCGCCCGGTCGCGCGCCGATGACGATCTGCAGCGCGCCATCCTTGCGGGCGCCTGCCTTCTCCAGCTGGGCACGAGCGGCGAGCGCCGCCGGCTGCCGCGGGACCTGCTCGAACTCGCGCTGGCCGGCTCGGCGCCGCGCGCCGACATATCCGAGGCCATCGATGCGCTGCTGGCAGCCAATCTGTTGCTCTGGCGGCGACACACCGACGATGTGGCGGTCTGGCACGGCGCCGATATCGATGTCGCGATCCGTGTTCGCGAAGAGCGCGAGCGGCGTGGCGCGGCCTTCGCGCTGCGTCCCTTCCTCGAAGAGCGCTTTCCCGCGCCCCATCTTCGCGCGACGCGGCACAATGCCGAATTCGGCGTTAACCGGTTCCTCGGGGGGCGCTATGTATCGCTAGACGAACTTACGGCGCTCGTCGAGGATCCCGCGGCTATCGAAGGCCAGCTCCTCTACGTTCTCGCCGATGACAAGGCGGCGATCAAACTGGCGCGCAAGGCTGCGCTCAAGACGCGCGCCCGCGCGGTCATCGTCGTTCCCGACCGCCCTCTGGCGGCCGAGAGCGCCGCTCTCGAACTGACCTCGATCGAAGCCTTGCGGGCCGACAAGGAATTTCTCGAATCCGACCCGATGGTCGTCACCGAGATTGACGAGCTTCAGTCGGTCGCCTTCGAGGAACTCGCGTCACAACTGCGAACCCTTCTCGATCCGCGCGGCGGATCGGCGAGCTGGTATGCCGAAGGCGAGCAGCTCGGGGTCAGCGCCGAGCGCCCCGCCTCGATGGCAGCGTCGCGGCTTCTGGGGCGCTGGTTCCATCAGACCCCGAGGATCGCGAACGAGCAGTTGATGCGCGACGCGGCGTCGCGGACGATGCAGACCGCCCGCGTGCGGATCGTCGGCGCGATCCTCGAACGTGGCGATCGGCCGCGGCTCGGCTATGAGGAAGGCGATCGCAGCGCGGAGGGGTCGATCTACCGCACGGTCTTCGAACATAGCGGACTGCGTCCCGCGGGCGCGACACGCTTTGCCGATCCCGACGAACTGGCCGATCCGGGGCTTCGCGAGGTCTGGACGAGGATCGCGGAATTTTTCCGGCAACCGAGTGGGATGCACGGCTATAAGGATCTCGGCGCCTTCGTCGCCGGGCTGACCGCAGTGCCGATCGGGGCGCCCCGGGCGGTCATCCCTTTGCTTGTCGCTGCGGGCTTCAAACATTTCGCTCGTGCCGTCGCACTCTACAAGGATGGCATCTATGTCGCCGATACGCTCGGCTTCCAGTTCGACGGCATGGTCGCCAATCCCGAGGGCTTTACCGTCCAGGTTCTCGACGTAACGCCCGAAAGGAAGGAATATCTGTCGGAGATCGCTTATGTCTTCGCGCATGAGCATCCCTCGTCCGCCGATGAGCTGGTGCGCTTTGCATATGACGCGATCCTGCGCTGGCTTCTCACGGTTCCCGACGGGTCGCGGCGGTCCCAGAAGCTGAGCGCGAGGGGCAAGAGCCTACTTCGTGCACTCGGCGCGATGGGCGATCCGGTCGACCTTCTGTTTCGCGCGCTTCCCGAGGCGATGGGCGGAAAGAAAGCCCTGCTGGAGAATATCGCGGCGCTCGAAGGGGCGCGCAACGATGTCGATCATATGCGCGACCAATTTGCGGCCGAGGCCGTCGATGTCATCCGGGAGAGCTTTCGCTCGAACATTCCCGTGCCAGACCCGCTGGCCGCGGTCACCGCCTGGGCGAATTGCTTCGACATGTCCGCGATCGAGCGGCGCGGCGACCTGCGCATCATCGACAAGGCGGTGCTTCGGAAATCGGTCGAAGCCATCAACGGCCGCTTCTCGCCCAAGTCTTTGGCCAATAATTTGAGTTCGATCCTGCTCCAGCGCAGTCTCGACAAGTGGGACGACCGCACCGCGGCCGAGTTCCGTTTTGCGCTGCGCGACGCGCGCGACCGGATCGAATCGGCCGCGCTCGATACAGATCGTCCAGACGAGGCGCTGCGGCCGATCATCGAGGCGCGCCTCGCGGGGCTCGCCGCGATGTTGCAAAGGCTGGACGAGGAGGATGACGAGGCCGACCGCGAAGCGGGCCTCAGGGTCGCGGGGGGGAATATATGACGAGCGGTGCGGTTCATGTCGACGAAGCGGTCCGCGACGCGGAGGCGCGGCATATCGTGCCGGTGTCGGGCGGCAAGGACAGTTCGGCGCTCGCCGTCTATCTGAAGCAGCGCAATCCCGACGTCCGGTTCGAATATGTCTTCTCCGACACGGGCGTCGAGCTTCCCGAGACGATCGATTATCTCGACCGCCTCGAGAATGTTCTCGGCGAGACGATTCACCGGGTGTCGGCCATGGAAATGTTCGACGTGGCGGAAAAGCCGGGCCGTACGCCGTTCGACATCGCGCTGTACGAGCATTTTGCCGGTTTCCTGCCGAGCCCGCGGGCACGCTGGTGTACGCGGATCATGAAGATCGCGCCGTTCGAGCGCTTCGTGGGCAGCGGCCGCGCCTATTCCTATATCGGGCTGCGCGCCGATGAAAACCGCGCGGGCTATCTCGGAACGGGGACTTCGGGGGCCAAGCCCGTGGTGATCTCCGAGCGTCCCAATATCACACCGGTCTATCCCTATCGCGACGATGCGATCGACATTGCGGAGGTCGGGCGCATCCTCGATAGCGCGGGCCTCGGCCTTCCCGACTATTATGAATGGCGCAGCCGCTCGGGCTGCTATTTCTGTTTCTACCAGCAGATCGGGGAATGGCAGGGGCTGAAGGAACGGCATCCGGCCCTCTACGAGCGGGCGAAGGATTATGAGCGGATGAAGGGGGGACGCAAATATACCTGGGTCGATGGCCGGTCGCTCGATGACGTCGAGCGCATGCCGCGGCGCCAGATCAAGGCAAAGGCGGACGACGGCTGCGCGGTCTGCCACCTGTGAGCGCCTGCCACTCCAATCCGCTGGTCTCCTTTCTGAAGACCTACGGTCCTTCGCCCGAAGCCGACATGCTGAGCGACGAGAATGTGCGCGATGCGCTCGACCGGTTCGACGTCGCGCCGCTCGAAATTCCCGCGCCGCGGCTGGACGAGATGGTCGAGGCGCTTTGCGGCGATACGCCGCGCAACGTCATTCTCACCGGGACGGCGGGGGATGGAAAAACTTATCATATCCGGCAATTTCTGCTCGGAAAGCTCGCGCTCCCCCCTGAGCAGTGGCCCGGCCGCGATCCGGTTCTCGAGGTCGAACTGCCCAATGGCGCGCAGCTCCGGGTGATCCGCGATCTCAGCGAGCTCGAAGAGGAGGAAAAGGACGCCGAGCTTGCCGGCCTTATCGCCTGCCTCAAGGGCGAGCGCAGCGATATCCGCTATCTGGTGGCGGCCAATGATGGCCAGCTACTGCGCTACTTCCGTTCGAGCGACCTCGCGGGCGCGCCCGAGATCCAGGCCGAACTGGCGCGAATGCTGCGCTTTGACCGCGTCGAGGGACCGCTCGATCTGGCGCTGCTCAACCTGAGCCGCACCTGGAGCCGCGACACGGTCGAACGGATTTTCGGGCAGATCCTCGATCATCCGCAATGGGACGAGGGCTGTGAGGGGTGCCCGGGCACTGGGACCGACAACCCGTGTCCGATACGGCTCAACCGCGCGCTGCTGCGCGGAGATCTTGGGGTGGGCTCGATTTTCCGCGATCGCATTGAGGATGTGCTGCGGCTCGGCGCGGCGAACGACAGTCATGTACCGATCCGCTTTCTGATCATGCTTGGGGTCAATATCCTTCTCGGGGACCGCACGACGCCCGACGATCCGATGCTCGACTGTGCGCGGGCGCGGGTCCGAGCCAGCCGCGGCCAATATGCGGTCTGCAACCCTTATGAAAATGCGCTCGGTCTCAATGTGCCTTCCGCGCGCCGATCGGGTTATGTCGTTTTCCATCAGATGGCCGCGCTTGGCCTTGGCGAGGAAACGAACAATCTCCTCGACGACGCCTTGACCCGCGGCGTTCCCGAAGAGGTCGCGCGGCATTTGTTCGAGGCAGATCTTCTCTACGGCGAACAGCTCTTTGAGCCCGCGCGCCGCGCCTATTATGTGACCGCCGATCGCGACAAGGCCGACGAATTCCGGCGCGCGATCGCAACCCAGCGCCGCCGCGCCTTCTTTCGTCTTCCCGATGCGGGGGACGGTCCGGCCTCGCCCTGGCGGCTGACCATGTTCCATCATGCCGGCCTTTATCTCAAGGTGATGGAGGGGCTCGAAGGCGATGGCGACAAGACGCTGCTCGACCAGGTGACGCGACGCCTCGTGAAAGGCTTGAACCGCGCCTATCTCGGGATGATGGCCGAGGAGAGCGACAAGCTCTGGCTCGCGGGGACGATTGGGCGGACCGACGATACGGTCGGCCGTATCGCCACCGTCGATGCGATTTCGCGCGCGGCGAAATTCGAGAATATTCGCCTCGAGATGGGGGAAGGGGCTGGCCGCCCACGCTTGCGCATCACAAGCAAGTCGGCAAGCGGCGAAATCGATCCGCTCGATCTCCGCCCGCTGTTGTTCGAATATCTTCTACGGGTGGAGGAGGGCAGTCTTCCCTCGAGTTTCTCGCGCCAGTGCCAGCAGGAAATCCGCCAGTTCGCCCTGATTGCGGCGGCAGCGTTCGGCGAGGGCGACCAGGACGAGGAACTGAACGCGGTTCATGTGCTCTCGCTCGGATCTTCGGGCCAGATCGACGCCAAGATGCTCGAGGTCTGACGATGTCCGATAGCAAAATGTCGCCGCTTGTCGTCAACCAGGCGCTGACCCCGCCCGCGCGGTTGCAGCTCAACCAGATCACCTTGTGGTGCGAATATCCGATCTGGGGCCTTCTCCTGTACGACGACCAGTCGCCCTGGCTCTCGATCCTCGAGACCATCCACATTTGCTTTGCGCGCGAGCGCGACGCGAAGACGATATTTCCCGGGCCCGAGAGTGACGGGGCGGGAAATCCCGTGCACGAGTGGCTTCAATATAATGTCCCGCTGTCCGAATCGCTGCGGCATCTGCTCTTTTCCGACCAGTATCTCGATGACATCGCCGCCTCCGGAAACGACAATGCAACGATGTGGGCGACATGGGAGCGCGAGGCGGCCGCGTCGAACCAGCTCGACATCGCCTATCTGCGCAAGGCATTTCCGCATTTTCAGGATCTGGCGAACGCGGTCGCCTTGCTGCGCAGCAGCCAGATCGACGGCAACAACAACCGCCGCCCGACCTCGCGGCACCTTCTCCCGCTCGGCGACAATATGATCTTCTCCGATGTGAGCGAGGTGAAGCTGCAGCCCGACCGGCGCTGGCTCCGCCGATCGGGCGAGATCATCTACCTGATGCTCAACCGTTCGCCCGACCGCGCGCGGATCGAGGCCATTCTGCGCGAACGGCTGCTCAAGGCGCGCAGCCCGTGGAATCGGCTCACGCGCAAACTTCAGGGGCGCGAGGCGGAGGAAAACACGACGCGCTCGCTGACCACCGGCTATCTTCCGCTCCTGACACACCGCGCCTATGACCGGATCGCCGCCGACTGGCTGGCAATCCTGTCCTTGCGGCGATTGCCGCTGGCGACCTCGCTCGCTTCGCTGGCCCGGCTCAGCGGATTCGACCTCATGATCTACGTCGTCGAGCGCGGCATCGAGACGTCCGAGAGCGACAGCGACCATGTTCCGCCTTTCGTCATGGACATGGTAGGAACGTCGAGCGCGACCGGCCTGCGCAAGCTTTCCGATTCCATGTATCGTCGTCATCGCCGCCTGCCGCAGGAAGCGATGCGCAGCTTCGTCGAAAACTACCGGGCCAGCTCCGAATGGCAGGCGATCGAGACCAGTCCGAACAACAGCCTCACCGCGCGAAACCATCTCGCGGGACGCTTCCTGTGGTCGCGCGACATCGGGACCGATCCGCACGCAATGCCCAGTGCGCGTGAACAGATGGAAGAACTTCTGAACGACGTCCAGCGTTCGCGAAGCCATTCGGTCGGCGCCATGTATGTCGCGACCGGGCGCCAGACTGGCGCGGTCACCGCCCGTGCCGGGGTCGGGACATGGTATGCGCCGAATGACGAACTCATTGAGGCGCTCGTGCTCGCCAACGTCGGCGGTCCGGTCGAGCTCGACGCCTTTCTGGCCCGGCTCTATCGGCGCTATCACATCGTCATCGGTGCGCAGGAGGCGATGCAGGCCTTCGGCGGCGAACTTCCCGAAACTGAGGCGAGCTTTCGCGAAAATGAGCGCAGCTTCGAGGAACGGCTACGCATGCTCGGCTACCTCGAACGCAAGTCCGACGATTGCGCTTTCGTGACCAATCCGTTTCACGCCGATGGTGCGGCGCTGGCCAGCGAGGTGCGCGATGCAGTCGCTTGACATCATCGGGCGCGTCGCCGCGCGGCGGATCGCCGATACGCTGCAAGCGCCCGGGACGCGCGCGCTTTTCGGAATCATGGGGCTGCGACCCGACATCACGAGCGCGATGGCGCGCCATATTGCGGCGATTTCTCATATCGGCCCGATCGAGGTGTTCGTCCACCCGCTGCTTCGCGCTGGCGATCTCGGTGCGGCGAGCGTGTCAAGCCGCACCGCCACCTGGCACCGCAACCACCCGACGCCCGGCGTGCGCGCCACGATTTTTTCGGTCCCAGCCGCGCACATCCGGTCGGTCGAGCAGAGCATCGGGCATGTCACCCGGATCGACGAAGCCTGGCTCGTCGAACGCCCTTATGACTGGAGCGAGATTGCCCTCGCGCACAGTCTCGAAGAAACCCGCGAAGGTTTCGGTCATGTGATCGCTGGCCTACTCGCCAGCGACCTGATGGTTACGCCCGCACTGCTCGCGGAATTCTGCGCGCGCGTCGCGCAAACGATGCTGGCGGGCGCGATGCTCGACAATGCTGTTCGCGATGCGCTTCCCGCGTTGCGTCTGCCGCGCAGCGCTGGCGATGCCAAGACGAAGATATCGGCCGACGCGCCTGCGGCGCGCCAGTTCTTCCAGCAACTACGCGCCGACGCGCAGCCCTTCCTTTTCCGCCGCAACAAGGAAGGCGAAACCCTCGCCGCAGGGGAGCTTCTGCGCAAGCTCGGCGAGCTGAAAGAAGCGGGAACGCTCGGCGAATTGCATGCCGACCGGATCGCGGCGCTCTGCGACGATCGCAACGTTCGCGATGGCCTGTGGAGCCAAGCCCAGGCGGCCGCCGCCGAAATACCCTGGGATGAAATGTCTGCGGTTTTCGCGCAGGCCCGCAAGACCGAAAAACCGACCTTCGGACAGGACACGCGGAGGCTTTTTGATCAGGAGTTCCGGGCGACGCTCACGGACGCCGAGAAGGAGTTTCTCGACGGTCTCAAGACCGACGTCGCAACGCCCGGGCCGAAGATCGACGATTTTTTCGAGAGCCATCGCGAGCGGCTGAAACGCAACCCCGCGCTGTACCGCCGCTGGGAAAAGCTGATTTTCAAGAAGGCGATTGAAGTCGGCGACCTCTACGAAGGCCTGCTGCGGTTGATCGACCGGGTTTCGGCGGAAAGCGACGGCGACGGCGACATGCGCGTCTATATCTGGCTTCGCGGGTCGGACCAGGCCAGCTTCTGGGCGAACGAGAAGCTTAAACGCCAACTTGTGTACCTGCGTGACCGCTATCGCGGTCTCGACCAGTTGTTGGCGCCCGAGATCATCCTCGACTTCGGCCTGTGCTGGGAACGCGATTGGGAGAAGGAAGCGGCCGACGGCCCGTCGGGCACCAACTCGATCGAATTCGAAGCCTTTCTGGTGCCTGCCAGCGAAGCGGGCTCGGCGCGCGGCGGGAAAGTCCGCGATCCGCTCGCCCGCGCGCATATGAACTGGCGGCCGATCGCCAATGCGATCGGCTATTCGCTGCCAACCGACCTGCGTTTCATCCTGGCCGACGGCGCCAGCGACGCCTTCCTCCTCACCGGATCGGTTACCGAGAACCGGCGCTCGCGGGGCGGCGCATCGGGCATCGATCTCGAAGATGCGGCGTCGATGATCGACACCTTCGGCATGACGCTCGGCGTGCTCGCGAACTCCGAACGGGAAAGCAATCTCGTCTGCAAGCGCTTCCTTGCCTCGCTCGCCGAGCTTGAGGCCGACGCGATCGTCACGCGAGACGGCGCCGTCGCCATTCGTGGGGCCTTTGCGGGTTTCCGAGCCCGCTATTCGGCCGCGATCGCGGCGATGATCGCGGGCGACGGTCTCGCATCGGCCGACCTCATCGGGCAGCTAGAGGCGTTCGGCGATGTGTTCGCCGCACTGCGGAGCCATGCCGCGACCGAGGCAGGCCTTCGCGAACTCTTCGCACCCTTGCTCGCGATCGGTTCGATCGAGGCCGACAGCCGCCGCCCTGGTGCGATCGTCACGGCCTGGAATCCGCTGCGTCTCGCCGAAATCGGAGCGAAGGCGCGGCAGTTCAGCGCCGCCAGCAAGGCGCTTACCAGCTCCACCGCCACCCAGCGAACGGGGGCGTCCGAATTTCTCGAGAGCCGGGTGCGCATTCTCGCAAACAGCTATTATGGCGATATTGGGCGAAGCGGAGGGCATCTCCTCGCCGAAACCCAGCGCGTTCTCGACTGCAGCCTGCTCGAGGAGGCGCAAGGCGAGGGCGTGCGCAACATCGGCGAGGAAGGCGCGAAAGAGGCGGTCGAGGCGCTGCGGCGCATCACCACGGAATATCTCGAGCTGCGGCCGCACGAGCGGACCAATTTCTCGATCGCGATGCTCGGTACCGAATCCGACGATATCCCGGTCCTGCTGGCCAATAATCTCGCGCGGTTCGTCGACGAAAACCCAGATGTCCGCTGCGATCTCGTCATCACCCATGACGACCAGGCGCGCCTTCGCGACCTTTACGAGAGCCAAAACCGGCGGATCGCCGCCGAGATCGCCGCGCCGGCATCGAGTGATTTCTCGCGTGGTTTCCTGTCGCGTCTCCGCATCAGTCTCGTCGGGCCGGACCGTCTGGTCGCACCCGACGGCGGGAAAGGCAGCGATCTCATTCTGCTTCAGGACGTGATCGCGCGATCCGCCCAGGTGCGCTGGAAAGAGGGAGAGCCCGTCGCCGATCCCATGGATATTGCAGCGCACATGCCGACCGACCGGTCGAAGCGGCTACCCTTCCAGAAGCGAAGCGTGGAATCCGGGCTGTTCCTGACCGCGCCCATCCAGCCCGCGCCCGTCGCGGCCTGGACGCATGCTCTTTATGATGTGCTCCACCGGCAGGTCACCGCTCCCGCGGGACCCTGGCTGCCCCTCCGATGGGTCGAGTTTGTCGACACCGAGGTCGCCGACGTCCTCGCGCGGGCGCACGGGCTCGCCAACTGGGTCGTGACCTTCGACCGCATTGCCGACAAACGGCTGATCGTGCAGGATGGCCGCCGGATCATCCGCTATTTTTCGACACCCAATTCGGCCCATAATGTCATCGTCTCCGCCGAGGTTTCGAGCAGCGATATCGGCGATCGGCTCGGGGGAGACCTCGCACAGCTGCTACCCGATATGTCCGCAGAAGACCGCGGGCGGCTGCTGACGCGCATTCATGCGTCGGCCGCCCGCCTGTCGGGCGCGGTCGTCATGCGCGCCGCGCAGTGGCGCAACTATGCGCAAGAAATGCTGGGCCTCGTTCTTACCGAACGCCGCCTTGAGGGGCTGTTCGCCGCGCATGGCGACCATGCCGCCGCCTGGTTCTTTCTCGACGACAATCGCCGCTGGCTCGATCTCAAGGGCGAGATGGCCGATATCATGGGCATATGCTTTTCGGCGGACGGCGAAGGGCCGCTCGTCCGCGTCGTGATCGCCGAGGCGAAATATTGCACGGCGTCGACCCTCGCGCAGCATCGGGTGAAGTCATTGCGCCAGCTCGAGGCCAGCTACACCGAAATGGACCGGCGACTTCTGCTTGCCGAAAGCAATCTCGATCCCGCGATCTGGCGCAACCGGATTGCTGATATGCTGCTCGAACATATGGACCCCTTCGATACGGTTGGGGGCCTGACTCAGGCGGCCTGGCTCGAGGCCCTCCGCCAGCAGACGGTGCGCGTCGAAGTCAGTGGCCATTCGATGCTGTTCAGTTTCGATCTCGAAGGTGCGGACGGCAACAAACCGATGCTGCCCGATGAGGATCTCCCGCCCGAAGAGCGTCGCCCGATCGCCCAATGGGTCCACGGTCGCGGCGACGTTGTCGCTCTTCTCCGTTCGCTCGGCGACGATCTGCCGCCGCCGCCGCTCCCTTTGCCGCCGGACTGGCCGCACGGCGGACCGCCGCCAGCGCCCGAGCGCGGTCCGCTCCCGTCTGGTGGTGGTGTTGCAGAACAAGGCGCGGATACGGAACCTCTCGCCAGCGCCTATCCGGACATGGAGAGCAACGCCGTGGCGGACATCGTTCCCGAGCCGGCAGAGAAACACGCGGCGGCCGATAGCGACGGAGAGGCTGCGCCAGCGTCCGCTACGGCCACGCCCTTTGCCGCGGGTGGTGAAGGCTGGGCGCCGCCGATCCGCGCCGCCCTCCTGAGTATGAGCCATGCCGAGGACCAGGCAATTGGCGAACTCTGGCTCCAGGAAAAAGTGCGCGACCTCCAGAATGCCCTGCAGGCGGAGGGAATGGATGCGCCCATCATCGAGAGCCGGCTGACGCCCAATAGTGCGCTTGTTTATGTGGGCGCGCGCACGCTGACCGTCGGCTGGCTCGAACGGCGCCAGACCGATCTGCTTACGAAGCATCGTATCGATATCGTGCGCATCAGCCCAATGCCCGGACATATAGCGGTCGCGATCCGTCGCCCCGAACGCGCCATCCTCCATCTCGCCGACGCCTGGCTTCGCCGCTCGCCGAGCCCCGGGGCGTCGCCCGCCGAAAGCTGCGCGCCGCTCGTCGGGGAAAAGGAAGATGACGGCGCGCTGCTCTACCTGCCTCTGGCAGGCGATTTCGGGGGGCAGGAGCGCGCTGCGCCGCATAGTCTGGTGTCGGGGAATACCGGTAGCGGCAAAGGGATTCTCGCGACCAATCTGATGCTCGATCTTTGTGCGCTCAATGCACCCGAGGATATCGAACTTCATCTGATCGACCCCAAACGTGGCGTCGATTATGCTTGGGCGCGACGTCTGCCGCATCTGCGCGGCGGGATCGTAGCGGATCAGGACGAGGCGGTGGCGCTGCTCGAGCGGCTCGTGAACCAGATGGAGGAGCGCTACGATCTTATTTCGGAGCGCGGTTACCGCAATATCGATCAATATAATCGACGCGTCGCGGCCGAGGAGAGGTTGCCCCGCGTGTTCATATTTTTCGACGAGGTGGCGAACTGGATGCAGGACGACGACTTCAAGAAAACGGTCGACAGCCTGCTCAATAAGATCGCGACCAAGGCGCGGGCCGCGGGATTGCATCTTTTCATGGTTTATCAGCGCGCCGACGTGCAGGTCATGACGATGCAATTGCGCACCAATCTTGGCAACCGGCTGATCCTGCGCCTGCCCGATGAAGGCAGCTCGAAGATCGCGCTCGGCGAAAAGGGCGCCGATCGCCTGCTCGGCAAGGGGCATCTCATCGCCAAGCTCGATAGCGACGAGAAAATTTACGCACAGGTCCCCTTCATCGGTGACGATGAGGTCGAGGATCTCGTCGATGCCATCGTTGCAGCTTGGCGCCAGCGCGGTGCACCGGCAAGCTGACCATGGGCGCGGGCGTCGGAAAACGGGTCCGCGGTGACCTCTATATCCATCGAAGCGCGCTGAAGGCTCTCGATCCTGGGCAGCGCAAGATCATCGAGGAGGCGGATGCACGCGCGGGGTGTCCCCCCTGGAACGTCGCGCGCCTTGGCAAGGAAGCGGTCGGCTTGCTCTACTATGCCGATTTCGAGCGCGATGCTTTTCCGAGGCTCGTCGCCGCGACACGCGTCGATCATGCGACATCCAAGATAGGGCGGATCGCTTATGAAGGTTCGCTCAACCCGTTCATCCTGCACCGCAAGGAGCTTCTGCTGCTGCGCGACGATCCCCGCCGGCCCGCCTGGACGGAACTGACGGAGAAGCTCGATCGGCTCGGCCTGTTCGAAGATCGCAACCGGATCGGCCGCTTGTCGGCATGGCGAGCGATTTTGGCTGCGGCAGGCCTCGACGGGCAGGGGCAGCCGCTATGACCGTCGCGGGTGCACCCGTCATGCGGCACCGCACGGCCATCGTTCGCCACAGCCTCTCGCAGCCGATGTCGCTGCTCGTTCAGCACGGGGTTCTCGCACCGGGCGTCGCGGTCTTCGATTACGGGTGCGGACAGGGCGATGATCTGCGGGCGCTCGCCGCTGCGGGTATCGAGGCGAGCGGTTGGGATCCGCATTTCGCCCCGGACATTGCCAGGCAGGAGGCTGATGTCGTCAACCTTGGGTTCGTGCTCAATGTCATCGAGGATGCCCGAGAACGCCGCGAGGCGCTTCGCGACGCCTGGCAGCTCGCGCGCGGCGTGCTCGCTGTCTCTACGATGATCGCGGGGCAGGTGTCGACCGAAGGCTTGCGGCCGTATCGCGACGGTTTTCTGACCAGCCGCGGCACGTTCCAGAAATATTTCGGACATGCCGAACTGGGCGAACTCGTCGCCGATGTCACGGGGACGCAGCCCGTGGCGGCCGCGCCCGGCATATTTTTCGCGTGCCGCCGCGCCGACGATCTCGAAGAATTTCTCCTCCGCCGCCGTATGGGGCGGCGATCGAGCACGGCGGCCTATCGCGCGCCGCGCGAACGGCGCGCGGCCTCGGCCCGACCGCTACTTGCCGACCGGATCGCGCCCGCGCTGAACGAACTCGCCGAACTTGCCCAGATGCGCGGACGAATGCCGGTGGCGGAGGAGGTTCCGCTGGCGGTGATGGCGCTTCTCTCGCAACATCATGTCGCACTCCCGCGGGCGCTCGATCTCATGGCGTCGCTCCACCTCGATCCTGCGACGATGGAGCAGGCCGCGACGGCCATGCGCGAGGATCTTCTCGTTCATTTCGCGCTGGCTCGGCTCAACCAGCGCCAGGGCGCGGACCGGCTCGGCGGTGCGATCGTGCGGGATATTCGCACACATTTCGGGAGTCAGAAGGAGCTGTTGGCCGAGTCCGGCGCCTATCTGATGGGTCTCGCCGACGTCGCCGCCGTCGATGCCGCAATCGCGCAGGCAGCGGCGGGGGGTATCGGTGCGCTCGACCCGCGTGGCCGCCTGTTTGTCGATGCGCGCCGGCGCGAGGATCTGCCCGGCGTTTTGCGTGTCTATCTCGGATGCGCGGCCTATCTGGCGGGCGAGCCGGGCGACAATTCGCTCGTACGCATCGACAGTCAGCGGAAAATCGTCGCTTACATTCCGCTCGACGATCCGAAGTCCGCCGCACCTTTTGCAACGTCGATTATCAAGATCGATCTCAAGCGGCAGGCTGCAGTGTCGCAGCCGACGAGGCGGCGGCTGATCGCTAAAAGCAGAATATCCGGTCGGGCGACACGCGGTCAGCTCCACGCCGAGGCCGCTTTGCGAAAAGAAATCGGCGTGGGAGGAGATGTACTGATCGTCCGGTTGTGAGGAGGATTGCCGATGATTTGAGCTCCGACAAAAGGCGCTCGCTCAGGGGCCGGCGAACAGGGGGAGGCGCCTTCGAATGCCGGCGTAGCAAGCCCGGCGCTTCTGGGCGCGAAGCGCGTCTATGATCGGCGGGTCAACGACATCTATATTGAGACGAAGATTACGATCAATTCGCTGGTGGCGCGCCATGCCGAGCTCGCCGCTTCGGGCGAGAAGCGCTATTTGCATTTCATTGTTCCCTCGGGCGGCGAGCACCGCGAAGCGCGCATTCTGCGAGATGCCCTGGGGATGGACGACATATTTTAGCGGATCATCGAACAGGACAAGCGGTCCGGGGAGGGGCTTTGGATGGATATTGTACCGGGCGTTGATTGTCACCACATCCAAATTCTGACGATTTGATATTACATCGAGGCGGTCCGCTGGCAAACTGGGTAGTTTACGCACAGGAATGATGGTGAAGGGGGAGCGAATGTCACAGGATCCGGGATCAGGGCGCGATGAGGCACTCGTCTATCAGCAGCGGTGCGAGGATTTCCGCTCGCTGAACGGCTTTCTATGGCAGTCGCCGCTGCTTATCATGACGTTGTCGGGCGGCTTGTGGTTCGCGGTCGCCAGCTTCGAACTCACCGATCAGGGGCGTTCCTATCTTCTCAACTTCGCAGGCCTCGCCAATCTGCTGATGATCGGCGCGCTCATACGGCTCCGCTGGGTGATGCAGCGTGTTCTTGGCGATATCCGCAAATATGATGGGAAAACCGTGACCGGAAGCAATTTCATCATAGTCGGTATTTTCTCGACACTGCTGCTGCTTGCCGCTGGGGGCTCCTTCATGGCCGCGAGAACTCCATCCGACTATTTCTGCAAAGTCCCTGAAGGAGCCGTGACGAAGACAGCGTGCCCGATATGACTGTCGCCGACGGCGTCTCCTATTATGACGACAAAGCTCGCGGACTGTCCAAGCACTACGATCGGGTCACATTCGAGGCGGTCCACCACCCCGTGGTCTCATTTCTGCCGAAAAAAGGTAGCGCGCTCGACGTGGGCGCTGGGAGCGGGCGGGACGCGCGTGCACTTGCAGACCGCGGCTTGGTCGTCACCGCAGCAGAGCCATCTTCATCCTTTAGAGCCCTTGCTGCCAACCGCGATCCGCGCATCCGCTGGGTCGACGATAGGCTGCCGCGCCTACCCCGGCTCGTCGATGAGGCGCTCCGCTACGATTTCATCCTTTGCTCTGGCGTACTCATGCTCGTCGAGCCGCGCGATATCCCGCAGAGTTTCGAGACAATGCGCGCGCTTCTCGCTGCGGCGGGATATTTGTGGGTGAATGTCCGCGCACCCGTTGAAGGCGAACCAACTGGGGTCTTTTATCCCCATAGCGATGCGAACCTGCTGGCCGCTGCTTCTGGTGCAGGTCTGGAATGCATTGAGCACGTCGAATCGCCCGACGCGCTAGGTCGTGATCAGCACCGGTGGAGAAGTTTCCTGTTCGTGCACCATGTGGACGGGCACGAGCGTTGAGTGCTTCCGCATCTTTCGGCGAGGGTCCGCCACCGCGAGTGATGCGGCCCGAAATAGACTATTTCGTTGTTATTCCCGAGGACGACCCTTGGAAAGCCAGTCCCTTCCAAGGCTTTTCCTTCGGGATCACCGAAGCGTGGAACCTCGTTCGTGCGGTTGCCTCGCTCCCGGCAGATGTGCTTGAGCCCGCGCTTCCGATTCAGGCCCAGGCCGGGCGAAGGACAAATGGCGTTGCCGCATGGCGATGGAATCCTGCCGCGGCCTATGCAATCGACGGCCTAGCGATATCAGCGTTCCGCCCCTTCTGGGTAATGATGACCTGCGATCGTTCGACCGCGCGAAAAGTCGATCGCTGGATCGCGTCGCAGGCTATTCCCCCGCTCCATATCAGCGAGATTGATGGTCGCGGACGGATCCGGCTTCGCGATATTGAAGCCCGGCACCTTCTCGACCATTTTCGGGAGACGTTCGAACTTGCCATGCAAGCCGACCCCACACTGGATTCGAGACTTGTTCGCGAAGGTCTAGAGAAATGGGCACCGCGCCCGACCTTTCCGTTCGGCCGTCCGGTGCCGGGGCATAATGTGGTCATTCCCAATCTTATGTCTCTGGAGGGAGTGGGCTACGCCTTCATCGAGTCTGAGAAGTTGTTGCAGGAGGATCCCGCCGATTATCGTCGCGAAATCGCGGAGCTCGCCGACTTTGTTCTGAACGCCAGGTCACTGACCTACTCTTCGCTTGCTTATCGGACAACGCCGCCTCAGCCGGACATCTATATCACTGCGCCGTCGCTCTACTCGCACATTTACAAGGAAGGCTTGGGAGTGCCGTCCGGCAAGCGCGGGCACGCCGCACGTGCACTGGTCCGGATGATGCAGCGCCAGACGGGCTATCGCCTACTGGGTCACGGGAAGGTGTGGCGGGATATTCTGGACGACGAAATCGCCATGGGGTTGCTGGATATTCGTCGACGCGAAGTGTCGTTCCAGACCGTCGCGGCGGGCCTCGCGGCCGCCGGGACCTTATCGGCAACCGTTCGCCTGCCATCGGCAGTCAACCGTGCCAACGGCTCGGTACGCCAGATGTCGAGCCATGCTCGTTCCGATCAGATGAGATCGCCCCGCAAACTCGCCAAGACTTTCGGAGAAGTCCAATTCCGGCTCGCCGAAGCGGTCGGACCTGAACTCCTCCGGGTAATTGCCAGCTCGCAGACGGGAGTGAAGCTGGTCGCCGATGCGCCACTTGAGTGGCTGCCCATAAACGGCCTTCCACTCGGCTTGTGCAAGACGGTCTCGCGTATAACGACGACGCCGGGCAACCTGCAGATCGGCCTTCTCGCCCGCACCGGTCTCATACACCTTTCGCCCGACGCATTCAGGAACATTTTGATCATCTCCGCCTTGGCCCCGGAGGATCCGATTTCCGCTATCCTGCTTGACATGATCGAGGAGTGGCAACCTATTTACGGCAACCAAGTCAGATTGCGGATCGTGAAGGTGGCGACGCGAGGCGAGTTCATCGCGGCTCTCAATGCCTTTCAGGGTGCGGTCATGATATTTGACGGGCACGGTGGCCACGATGGGGCAGACGGGGTGGCGACACTTCGCGTCGGTCGCGATGAAATTTCGATCTGGGATCTCAAAACGGAGATCAGAATCCCACCGATCGTCATCCTGAGCGCCTGCGACACTCAGGCTGCGGACCGGTCGCATGCAACGACGGCGAACGCCTTTCTGGCGGGCGGCGCCGTCACCGTGCTGGGAAGCTTGCTGCCAGTCGATGCTCGCGACGCCGCCATGCTTGTCGCGCGTTTGATATGGCGTCTGGCGGAATTCCTTCCCGCCGTTACAGGCAAGGACGGACGTGCCCATCTCTGGAGCGAGGTGGTGGCTGGGATGTTGAGATTGCACCTCATCCTCGATCTGATTAGCCCTCTTCTGAAAGCGGGCTCCATCACTTCGGCGAACTATCATGACATCAACGTCCGCGCGATCACTGCAACAACGAACCGTGAGGATAACTGGTGGGACGATGCACTGCATTCGGTCGCGGCAATACTTGGTTTGGAACCCGAAAGGGCGGCTGAAATGGGGCGCGAAGTCATTGCGGCGTCCGACGCCATTCGATACATCCAGCTGGGGAATCCCGAATTGATCGTCATCAAATCGAAAGCGCTGTTGAGGGACGAGGGGTACGATATTTGAGGCTCACGGTGCGCTCCGGCATCGCCGCTGCGTTCAGATCAGGCGCGCGCCTTCGTTGGGAAATCGACCGTCGGCCGAAATGCTACGCCGCCCCTACGTCGCTTCGATCACTTTCAAATGCGGTCGCTCGGTGAGTTTCAGGTCACTTTGCTGATATAGGCCTTTTCGGCATACGTGCCCACATTTCTCGGTCAATCGGTTGGGGATTTCGGGAACAACGACATTGCGCGCGCTACGTCAGCTTTGGTTATTTCTGAACCTGTAAGCCGTCAGTCAGCAATCGTTGAGGGTTTCAGACGCCGCCAGGCGTCAGAAAGTCTTCGGTGCCCGAACCGCGGTGGTCATGAGCCGAGCTATGGGGAAAGCTGTTTTGCGCTGATGCTGGGGTAGCCAGATGCCGTCCAAAAGCAGACGCATCTGAGAACGGACCGTCGGGATATGGATCGCGAAAGCGGACGCTGAAAGTCGGACCGTCCGATTTTGGGCGTGCGATGTCCGCTTATGGGCAGGGTCGGCGCGAGCGGGTCCGCTTCCAGGCGCGGGTCTGCGCTGGATCGTGTTGGTGCCAGGCCGTGCCGGGTCACGGCGCAGGTGTCCCGGATGCGAGGGATGGCGGTGGCGGCGCGCGAGGCTGATAGCGGCGTTCGAACACCTCGATGATGATCATCGTGCCGCCGCAGCAGGGGCAGGTCGGCCGGACCTCGGGTTCTTCAGGTGGTTCCTCGGTCGGTGGAGGTGCGACATCGAGCAGGCGGCGTGCGCGTTCGAGATGAGCCTTGCGCCTGGCGCTGGCGAGCAGGCCATAGTGACGGATCCGGTGAAATCCGCGCGGCAGGGCGTGGAGGAGGAAACGGCGGATGAACTCGTCGGCGGCCAGGGTCATGACCTGCTGCCGTGTGGCGCCGGCCTTGCGATAATCCTTGTAGCGGAAGGTGACCCCGGCTTCGTCGAAGCGGAGGAGGCGGCTGTTCGATATGGCGACCCGGTGGGTGTAGCGTGACAGATAGGCGAGCACGGCCTCGGGCCCGGCGAACGGCGGCTTGGCGTAGACGACCCAGCGCTTCTTCCTGACGGGTGACAGGTGGCGAAGGAACGCGCGCCGCTCGGCAAGTTGGGACATGGTGCCGAAGAATGCGAGCCTGCCGGCATCGTGCAGCGCGCGCAGTCGGGTGAGGAACAGGCGACGAAACAGCGCGCCGAGCACGCGAACCGGGAGCAGGAAGGCGGGGCGTGCCGATATCCAGCGCGTTCCATCGCGCGAGATGCCGCCGCCGGGCACGATCATATGGATGTGCGGATGATGGGTGAGCGCCGAGCCCCAGGTATGGAGGACGGCGGTGATACCGATCCGGGCGCCGAGGTGCTTCGGGTCGGCGGCGATGGTCAGCATCGTATCGGCCGCCGCCTTGAACAGCAGATCATAGACCAGCGCCTTGTTGTAATAGGCGATCGCGGCGACCTCGGCAGGCAGCGTAAAGACGACGTGGAAATAGCCGACCGGGAGCAGGTCGGCCTCGCGCGCTTCGAGCCAGCTGCGCGCGGCGGCGCCCTGGCACCTGGGGCAGTGCCGGTTGCGGCAGCTGTTATAGGCGATCCGCCAGTGCCCGCAGTCGGTACAGGCCTCGACATGACCGCCGAGCGCGGCGGTGCGGCAATGTTCGATCGCCGACATGATCCTCAGCTGATGCAGGCTCAGATGCCCGGCATGGGCCGTGCGATAGGTTGGCCCCGCGGCACGGAAGATGTCGGCGACCTCGAGCGAGGCGCGCACGAACCCTAACCGTCAGGCGCCTCCTCGCTCGGCGATGCGAGCGCGAGCCTGTCGAGAGGACTGACGATCGAGCGAACGGTCTTGGTGGCAACCTGCGTATAGAAGGCGGTGGTGTTTAGCTTGGCGTGGCCGAGCAGCGCCTGGATGACGCGGATATCGACGCCATCCTCGAGCAGATGGGTGGCGAAGCTGTGGCGCAGGGTATGCGGTCCGACGCGCTTGTCGATATCGGCGGCCTCGGCGGCTTCGACGACGACGCGGTAGAGCTGGCGCGTGCTGATCGGCGCTGCGGCGCTCTGTCCGGGGAAGAGCCAGCCGCCGGGAACGAGGATGCCCTGCTGACGTCCGGCGCGCCACCAGTCGCGCAGCAACAGGAGCAGGCCTTCGGGCAGCATGGCGTTGCGGTAGCGGCCGCCCTTGCCGCGCTCGATCCGTAGCAGCATCCGCTTGCTGTCGATATCGGTGACCTTCAGCGCCGACACCTCGGCGACGCGCAAGCCCGCGCCATAGGCGACCGACAGCGCGGCCTGGTGCTTGAGGCTGCGGGTCGCATCGAGCAGGCGCTTCACCTCGGCCATCGTCAGCACCACCGGGATCTTGCGAACCTGCTTGGTGCGGACGAGCTTGCGCGCGAGGTCGGGGCGGTCGAGCGTGTGCGTGAAGAAGAATCTCAGCGCGCCAACGATGCTGTTCATCGTCGGCGCGGGGACGCCCGCCTGTTGCTGCTCGATCTGGAACTGCCGGATATCCTCGGCGCTCGCGGTGTGCGGCGAGCGCCCGAGCCAGGTCGCGAACCGTCCGACGTCGCGCAGATAATTACGCTGCGTCTCCTTCGAGAAGCGGCGCATGGTCATGTCGTCGATCAGCCGCTGGCGCAGCGGGCTGATCGGGCCAATCTGGATAAGCTCGTTCATCGTTCGACTCCTCAGTTGAAGGAGTCGAAAGGGTCTGCCTCTGGCCGCGGACGTTCAATCAGGCGCGGCGCTCGCTGGGCCGCTTTACATCGACAATAGCACCAATCCGCGCAGCGGTTCGTGCATCGGCCATTGTGGTTCGAAATGCGTCGGAGACGTACCTCGGTGCGTCGGAGACGTACTGTAAGTTTGGCCGCCTAGCGCGGATTTTATGGGCTCGGGTCCGGACAAGGCTGTCCGGACGGGAGCCTCATCATGACCCCGACCAAATTACTCATCGGCCAGATCCTGATCGTCTTCGCGATCGTGATTCTCGGCGTCTGGGCCGCTACGCAATGGGCAGCCGCCATGCTCGGCTATCAGCCCGAGCTTGGCACGCCGTGGCTCCACCTCGGGGGAGTGCCGGTCTATCGGCCGTGGGACCTCTTTCCGTGGTGGTATCAGTATGAGGCCTATGCGCCGCACGTCTTCGACAAGGCGGGTTCGCTTGCGGCGGCGAGCGGTTTCATCGGTTGCGGCGCGGCGATCGGCGGCTCGCTCTGGCGCGCGCGCCAGAAAGGACAGGTCACCACCTATGGCTCGGCGCGCTGGGCGAAGGAGCGCGAGATCGATGCCGCCGGGCTGCGCGGCGATGCCGGTGTGTTTCTCGGGCGCCTGTCGGGCCGCTATCTGCGCCACGCCGGTCCCGAGCATGTCATGGCGTTCGCGCCGACGCGAAGCGGGAAGGGTGTCGGGCTCGTCGTTCCGACCTTGCTCAGCTGGACCGGCTCGGCCGTGGTCCACGACATCAAGGGCGAGAATTGGCAGCTGACCGCGGCGTGGCGTTCGCGTTTCTCGCATTGCCTCTACTTCGACCCAACCGACGTGCGCTCGGCACGCTACAATCCGCTGCTCGAGGTGCGCAAGGGCGCCTGCGAAGTCCGCGACGTCCAGAATATCGCCGATATTCTCGTCGACCCGGAAGGCGCGCTCGAGCGGCGAAATCACTGGGAAAAAACGTCGCATTCGCTGCTCGTCGGCGCGATCCTCCACATCCTTTACGCCGAGGAGGAAAAGACGCTCGCGCGCGTCGCGACCTTTCTCTCCGATCCTTCGCGCAGCTTCGCCGCGACGCTCGTCGCGATGATGCGCACCAACCATCTCGGGACGGCGGAGGAACCTCGGGTCCATCCGGTCGTCGCCTCGGCGGCGCGCGAACTCCTCAACAAGAGCGAGAATGAGCGCTCGGGCGTGCTTTCGACCGCCATGTCGTTCCTCGGGCTTTATCGCGATCCCACCGTCGCCGCGGTGACGTCGGGCTGCGACTGGCGGATCGCCGATCTCGTCGCCGCCGAGCGGCCGCTCTCGCTCTATCTCGTCATTCCGCCGTCGGATATTTCGCGGACCAAGCCGCTGGTCCGCCTGATCCTCAACCAGATCGGTCGCCGCCTCACCGAGAAGCTGGACGACCGGCGCTCGACCGCACGCCGCCACGACCTCCTGCTGATGCTCGACGAGTTTCCGGCGCTTGGGAGGCTCGACTTCTTCGAGACCGCGCTCGCGTTCATGGCCGGCTACGGCATCCGGGCTTTCCTGATCGCGCAGTCGCTCAACCAGATTTCCAAGGCCTATGGCGAGAACAACGCCATCCTCGACAATTGTCATGTCCGCGTCGCCTTCGCGACCAACGACGAGCGCACCGCGAAGCGCATCTCGGACGCGCTCGGCACCGCGACCGAACAGCGCGCGATGCGCAACTATGCCGGGCACCGCCTCGCGCCCTGGCTCGCCCACGTCATGGTCAGCCGGCAGGAAACCGCGCGCGCACTGCTCACGCCCGGCGAGGTCATGCAGCTGCCGGCGACCGACGAGCTGGTGCTCGTCGCCGGGCTGGCGCCGATCCGCGCGAAGAAGCTGCGCTATTTCGAGGACGCCAACTTCAAGGCGCGCCTCGGCGCCGCGCCCGAACTCGCCCATGGCGGCTATGCCGATCGACCGGCAACACGCGGCGACGATTGGAGCGGCTGCGTCGCAGAGCCGGTCGCTGCCGACATCGATGTGTATGGCGCCGACGACAAGCTGGTCGAGGACGGCGGCGCGCAGCAGGCGAAGGAGCCCGAACTCGCCGAACAGCCGGAGCAGCGCGTCGAGACCGCGCGCCCGACCAATCCGCTCGGCATCGACGACGACGCCGATCCCGCGATCGACAAGAAACTCATGGACCGGATCCGTCCGCTCGCGCCGGTGCTGATCGGTCATGCGATGGACGAGGCGGTGTCGCACGGCGGCGAGCAGCTGGGGCTCGGGCTGTGAGCGCGCGCGGCAGCCAGGTGCGGCACCAGCTCTTTCTCGAGCGCGGCCTCAGCGACCGCCTCGCGCTGCTCGCGCGAAAGCCCGGCGTGACCAAATCGACGATCCTCGCAGAGGCGCTCGAGACCTGGCTCACGCGTCAGGGCGTCAATGAACTGCAGCAACGCTTCGGTCCGCGCCTCGATGGGCTCGCTCGCGTGCTCGCGCGGATCGAGCGCAACAGCCAGATCGAGATCGAGATCCTCGCGCTTCTCGTGCGCTACCTGCTCGCGTCGGTGCCGCCCGTCGCCGAGGGCGACGACGTTGCGCGCGCGCAGGGCCGCGAGCGCTTCGAATGGTTCACGGCGAAGGTTGTCGAGGCCTTCCGCGAGGGCCGCGGCAGTTTCGGTTCGGGAACGGGCTCGTGAGCGCGCAGATCGCGGCCGAACGGCGTCGCACGATGCTGCGCAGCGCGATGGGCCCCGCGATCGAGGCGGCGCTGTCGAACGCGCATGTCGTCGAGGTGATGGTCAATCCCGACGGGGCGCTGCGCGTCGATGTCCTCGGGGAAGGCCGCGTCGATACCGGCGTGCGAATGGCGCCCGAGCAGGTTGAGCGGATCGTCCGGCTCGTCGCGAGCCATGCGCGGACCGAGGTGCATGCGGCGTCGCCGATCGTCAGCGCCGAGCTGCCGCCGCACGGCGAGGGGGCAGGGGAGCGTTTCGAAGGCTTGCTGCCGCCCGTCAGCCTCGCGCCCTGCTTCTCGATCCGCAAGCCTGCGGCGCGGGTTTACACGCTGATGGATTATGTCGGTGCCGGCATCGCGACACCCGAGGCGGCGCGCCTCCTGTCGCTGGCGGTGGTGGAGCGGCTCAATATCCTCGTCGCTGGCGGTACCAGCTCAGGCAAGACGACGCTCGCCAACGCGCTGCTCGCCGAAATGGCGAGCCTCGATGAGCGCGTGATCCTGATCGAGGACACGCGCGAACTCCAGTGCCCCGCGCCAGACCGTGTCGAACTGCGCACGCGCGCGGGGGCGGTGTCGATGGGCGATCTCGTCCGCTCGACGCTGCGGCTCCGCCCCGACCGCATCATCGTCGGCGAGGTGCGCGGCGCCGAGGCGCTCGACATGCTCAAGGCCTGGAACACCGGACATCCCGGCGGGATCGCGACGGTCCACGCCAATAGCGCGGCATCGGCGCTGACCCGGATCGAGCAGCTGGTCCAGGAAAGTGTCGTCACCGTACCGCGGCGCCTGATCGCCGAGGCGATCGATCTCATCGTCTTCATCGCCGGGCGCGGTGCCGCGCGCCGCATCTCGGGCGTAGCGCGCGTCGAGGGCGTCGGCCCGACCGGCGACTACGCGCTCACCGACCTTTCCATCGAGCCTGAAGGAGAAATGTCATGTCCCTGATTCCCCTTGCGATGTCGCGCGCTGCCATGGGCACGCACGCCGAGCGCCCGCTTCTTGCCGCCGGCCTGGCGCTCGGCCTTGCCGCAACGGCGCTCGCCGCGGGGTCGGGTATGCCGTGGGAAGAACCCCTCCAGCAGGTGTTGGAATCGGTGCAGGGGCCGGTCGCCAAGATCATCGCGGTGATCATCATCATCACCACCGGGCTGACGCTGGCATTCGGCGAGACCTCCGGCGGCTTCCGGCGGCTGATCCAGATCGTGTTCGGCCTTTCGATCGCCTTCGCGGCCTCGAGCTTTTTCCTCTCCTTCTTCAGCTTCGGCGGCGGGGCGCTCGTCGCATGAGCCACATTGCAGGCTATGAAGCGCCGATCCATCGGTCGCTCGCCGAGCCGATCCTGCTTGGCGGCGCACCGCGCGGGCTCGCGATCGTCAACGGCACCATCGCCGCGGCGATGGGGCTCGGGCTCCAGCAATGGGTCGCGGGCCTCATCCTCTGGGCGCTCGGACACACGCTGATGGTGTTCGCGGCGAAACGCGATCCCGAGTTCGCGCCGGTGCTCGCGCGGCATCTTCGACAGAAAGGCGAGCTTACATGCTGAATCTCGCCGAATATCGCCCGCGCGCCGACCGGCTCGCCGATCATCTGCCGTGGGCGGCGCTCGTCGCGCCGGGTGTCGTCCTCAACAAGGACGGCAGCTTCCAGCGCAGCATCGCCTTTCGCGGTCCCGACCTCGACAGCGCGACCGAGGCCGAGCTGGTCGCCGCCTGCGCCCGCGCGAACAATATGCTGCGGCGCTTCGGCTCGGGCTGGGCGCTCTTCTTCGAGGCCGAGCGCGTCGCCGTGGCGGGCTATCCCGAGAGCGACTTCCCCGACGCGGCCTCGTGGCTCGTCGATGCCGAACGGCGCGCCGCGTTCGACGACAAGGAGCGGCAGCATTTCGAGAGCCATTTCCATCTCACGCTCGTCTGGATGCCGCCCGCCGACCAGGCCGACAGCGCCGGGCGCGCACTCATCGAACGTCCGGGCGCCGCTACCGGCGCGCGCGACTGGTGCGAGGCGCTCGCGCGCTTCGAGGCCGAGAGCCTGCGCGCGATCGACCTGATGGCTTCTTTCATGCCCGAGGTCCGCGCGCTCGATGACAGCGAGACTCTGACCTATCTCCACCGCGCGATCTCGCCGCACCGCCATCGTATCCGCGTTCCCGCGACGCCGATGTATCTCGACGCACTGCTCGCCGACACGCCGCTGACGGGCGGGCTCGAGCCGATGCTCGGCGACGAGTATCTGCGGTCGCTGACGATCCTCGGCTTTCCCTCGATCAGCCGCCCCGGCATCTTCGACGCGCTCAACGGACAGGGTTTCGCGTACCGCTGGACGACGCGCTTCATCGCGCTCGACAAGCAGGAGGCGACCGCTGCGCTGACCAAGCTCCGGCGGCAATGGTTCAACAAGCGCAAGTCGCTCTCGGCGCTGCTGCGCGAGGTGATGTATAACCAGCCCGCGCAACTGCTCGACAGCGACGCCGACAACAAGGTCGTCGACGCCGATGCCGCGCTTCAGGCGCTCGGCGGCGATCATGTGTCGTTCGGCTATCTGACGACGACGATCACGGTATCGGATCGCAATCGCGCGCGCGCCGAAGAAAAATTGCGCGCCGCCGAGCGCATCGTCCATAGCTTGGGCTTCACCGCGATCCGCGAGAGCGTCAATGCGGTCGAGGCCTGGCTCTCGAGCCTGCCGGGGCAGACCTATGCCAATGTCCGCCAGCCGCTCGTCCACAGCCTCAATCTCGCGCACCTGATGCCGCTATCGTCGGTGTGGGCCGGGCCCGGCTGGAACACCCATCTCGGCGGCCCGCCGCTGCTTATGGCCGAGACCGGCGGATCGACGCCGTTCCGCCTCTCGACGCACATCGGCGACGTCGGCCATATGATGATCGCCGGGCCGACGGGGGCAGGGAAGTCGGTGCTGCTCGCGCTCATCGCATTGCAGTTCCGCCGTTACGCGGACGCGCAGCTCTACATTTTTGACAAGGGCAATTCGGCGCGCGCCGCGGTGCTGGCGATGGGCGGGCGGCACCATCCGCTCGGTGAGGGTGAGGATATGCTCGCTTTCCAGCCGCTGCGCGGGATCGACCGCGCGGAGGAGCGCAGCTGGGCCGCCGACTGGATCGCCTCGCTCGTCGCGCACGAGGGCGTCGCGGTGACCCCCGACACCAAGGACGCGATCTGGTCGGCGCTGACCAGCCTCGCGAGCGCCCCCGCCTCGGAACGCACGCTCACCGGTCTGTCGCTGCTCCTCCAGTCGAATGCGCTGAAAGCGGCGCTCCAGCCCTTCACGCTCGAAGGTCCGCACGGACGCCTGCTCGACGCCGCCGAGGAAGGGCTGGCGCTCGGATCAGTCGAATGTTTCGAGACCGAGGCGCTGATGGGGCAGGCGAGTGTGGTCGAGCCCGTCCTCTCCTATCTCTTCCACCGGCTCGACGCGCGCTTCGACGGACGGCCGACTTTGCTCATCCTCGACGAGGCCTGGATCTTTCTCGACAATCCGCTCTTCGCGGCGCGCATCCGCGAATGGCTGAAAGTGCTGCGCAAGAAGAATGTCGCGGTGATCTTCGCGACGCAGAGCCTCGCCGATATCTCGAACAACAGCATCGCGCCCGCGATCATCGAAAGCTGTCCGCAGCGCATCCTGCTGCCGAACGATCGCGCCATCGAGCCGCAGAGCCGCGCCGCCTACGCTGCCTTCGGGCTCAACGAAGCGCAGATCGAGCTGGTCGCGCACGCGACGCCGAAGCGTCAATATTATCTCCAGTCGGCACGCGGCAACCGCCTCTTCGAGCTTGGTCTCGGACCCGTCGCGCTGGCGCTCTGCGGCGCGTCCGATCCGGCGACGCAAGCGCGGATCGACGCCATCCTCGCCGAGCATGGCGAAGCCGATTTCGCGTCGCATTTTCTTCGCGATGCCGGCCTCGACTGGGCCGCCGACTTGCTCGCCGGCTTTCCCGGCCTCCCCACGACCGATCAACCTGCCCCCCAAGAAGGAGACATGCCATGAAGACGCTTGCCCATATGCTGCTTGCCGCTGCCGCCATTCCGGCGTTGCTGCTTGCCGTGCCACCCGCCGCTGCGATGCCGGTGTTCGATCAGGCCAATTACTCGCAGAACCTGCTCACCGCCGCGCGTACGCTCAAGCAGATCGACCAGCAAATCAGGCAGTTGCAAAACGAGGCGCAGATGCTCTCCAATATGGACAAGCATTTGAAGCGCGTCGATTTCCCCGAGCTAGCGAAGCTCAAGGACAATCTCGCGCGCGTCGAGGCGCTGATGGAGAAGGCCGAAGGCGTCGATTTCGGCGTCGACCAGCTCGACGCGCGCATGGCGGCGCTCTTCCCGAAGGACTTCTCCGGGCTGACCCGGTCGGCCAGCGTCGCGCAGGCGAAGGCGCGGCTCGAGGCTGCCATGGCGTCGTACCGCCGCACACTCGCCGTCCAGTCCAGGATCGCCGCCGACGTCAAGGAGGATGCCGCGGTGCTCGCCGAGGTCGCGGCGCGGAGTTCGAGTGCGGAGGGTAGCCTGCAGGCGCAACAGGCGACCAACCAGCTTCTCGCGCTCGCCGCCAAGCAGCAGATGCAGCTCCAGCAGATGATGGCGGCCGCCTATGAGGCCGACATGCTCGACCGCGCCCGCGCGGCGCAGAGCGCGGCCGAAGCGCGCGAGCGCATGCGCCGCTTCCTCGGGGACGGCAAGGCCTACACCCCGATCCGCTGACCAGCGACACGAACGGCGCGAGGCTGCCCCTCTCCTGGCCCGCCGTTCGCCGCGGGGTCTTGCATGCTCCCCTGCGAGGCCCCGCGGACCCTTCATCCCCTTCGAAAGCCCGCCCGATGGACGACCTCAATGTCATCGACCGCTTCATGGAAGCCTTTATCCGCTACATCGACAGCGGGTTCGGGCTGCTCGGCGGCGATGTCGCGTTCCTCACCAGCATATTGATCGGCATCGACATCACGCTCGCGGGGCTCTTCTGGGCGATGGGCGGCGAAAATGACGTCATCGCAAAGCTTCTGAAGAAAATCCTCTATGTCGGTGTTTTCGCTTTCATCATTGGTAACTTCGGGGCGCTTTCGGATATCATCTTCCGCTCCTTCGCCGGGCTCGGCATCACCGCCGGCGGCGGCACGATCTCGGCCGATGACCTTCTGAAGCCCGGACGGCTTGCCGGTGCGGGGTTCGAGGCGGCGCATCCGCTGATCGACCAGATCAAGGACCTGCTCGGGCCGATCGATTTCTTCACTAACTTCCTCGAGATCGTGGTGCTGTTAATTGCCTGGGTCCTGACGATCCTCGCCTTCTTCATCCTCGCGATCCAGCTCTTCATCACGCTGATCGAATTCAAGCTAACCAGCCTCGCGGGCTTCGCCCTGATGCCGTTCGCGCTCTGGAACCGGACGGCCTTCCTCGCCGAACGCGTCCTCGGCAGCATCATATCGTCGGGCGTCAAGGTGATGGTGCTCGGCGTGATCGTCGGCATCGGCTCGGGCTTCTTTCCCGATTTTCTGACGACGATGGCGGGCTCCGAGCCCGACGTCGAGGAAGCCATGTCGCTGGCACTCGGTGCGTTGGCTCTGCTCGGGCTCGGCATCTACGGCCCCGGCATTGCATCGGGTCTTGTAGCGGGCGCGCCGCAGCTTGGAGCAGGTGCCGCTGTCGGAACCGTCGCTGCTGCCGCGGGAACGATGATCGTTGCCGGCGGCGCCGGCATGGCGGCCGCGCGCGCCGGCGGCGGCGCCGCGCTCGGCGCCGTCCGCGCCGGGACGTCGATGGGGGCCGCGGCATCGACCTCCTACAGGCTCGGACAGGAAACATCGGGATCGCAGACGATCGGCGCCGGCCTCTCGGGCGTCGCGACCGCGACCAAAGGCGCGGCGGCCAACGCCGCGCGCCGCGCCGGTAGCTCGCTCGGGATCGGCGAAGCCGCGGCTGCCGGGCGCAACGCCGCCTGGAATGCCGGAAACCAGAGCAAGAGCCCGGCTTCGCCGCCGTCGAACGAACATGCCGCTCCGTCGGCCGCACCGCCCGCATGGGCGACCGACCTCAAGGCCGACCAGCGCCGCCGCTCGGCGCGGCAAACCGCCGCCCATGTGATTTCCGACGGGAGCCGCGGCGGCAGCGGCGCGAGCCCCGACATCGCCGAAAAGGAGGATTGATCCGATGAAGTTCAAACGACCCATTCAACGCTACGGGCTGACTCCCGAGCCTGTCACGCCCTATCAGCGCGCCAGCCAGGCGTGGGACGACCGGATCGGCGCCGCGCGCGTCCAGGCGCGAAACTGGCGGATCATGGCCTTCGGCGGCCTGCTGCTCTCGACCGGGCTCGCTACTGGGCTCGTCTGGCAGTCGGTGCAAAGCCGCGTTACGCCCTATGTGGTCGAGGTCGACCGTCTCGGCGAGGCGCGCAGCGTCGCGCCCGCGACCGCCGACTATAATCCTACCGACCCGCAGATCGCCTGGGCGCTCGGCCGTTTTATCGCGAACGTCCGCGGCATATCGCTCGACCCGGTGCTGATGCGCGAGAATTGGCTCGCCGCCTATGATTTCGCAGGCGAACGCGGCGCCCTGTTCCTCAACGAATTTGCCCGCAGCAGCGATCCCTTCGCGCAGGTCGGCACGCGCTCGGTCTCGGTCGAGATCACCAGCGTCGTGCGCGCCTCGCCGCGATCGTGGCAGGTGAAGTGGAAGGAGAGCGCCTATGAGCGCGGCAGCCTCGCCGCGACTTCGCGCTGGACCGCAATGCTGACCGTTGCCGTCAAACCGCCGCGTTCCGCCGATGTCCTCCGCAGGAACCCGCTCGGTCTCTACGTCGAGGCCATCGACTGGAGCCGCGAATATGAGCGCGAGGAGCGGGCGCCTGCGGCCAGGAGCGTTCCGCCGCCGGCGGACGAACTGCTCGTCGATATCCCTCCCGTTCCCGCAACCGCCGAAGGAGCCCTGCCATGATCTGCTTTCGCCCGATCCTTGCCGCCGCCGGTGCGGCAGTCCTGAGCTCATCCGCCAGCGCCGGACCCGGACCGGTCGAGCGTGTCCGTGCGGCGGCGGCCGCAGCAGTCAAGGAGCCGCGTACGCAGGACTACCGCGGCGCGATCCAGACCTATGCTTATGTCGAAGGCGGGGTCTACCGCCTCGTCACCGCGCCCGAGCATGTTACCGACATCGCGCTTCAGCCGGGCGAAGCGCTCGTCGCGGTCGCGGCGGGCGATACCGCGCGCTGGACGGTCGGCGATACGACGAGCGGGGCGGGGGATGAGCGCCGCGTCCATATTATGATCAAGCCCCTCGCGCCCGGCCTCGCCACCAATCTCATCATCACCACCGACCGGCGCGTCTATCATCTCGCGCTGGCGAGTACGGCGCGCACGGCGATGGCGGCGGTGTCCTGGACCTATCCGCACGACAGTCTTCTCGCGATCGAACGAGCCGCGATCGCGACGCGCGCGGCGGTCGAGGCGCGTACCACGATCGACCCGGTGCGTCTCGATTTCGGCTACGCGATCCGCGGCGACAAGCCTGCATGGCGACCGCTCCGCGCGTTCGATGACGGCCGTCAGACCTTCATCGAATTTCCGCCGAGCCTTGCGCAGGGCGAGGCGCCGCCGCTGTTCGTGAGCGGGGAGGGCGGTGAGCCCGAACTCGTCAATTACCGGGTCTCGGGCCGCTTCTACATCGTCGACCGCCTATTCGCCCGTGCCGAGCTGCGCCACGGGGCGAAGCGCCAGATGGTTGTCCGGATCGTCCGTACGGGAGATACAAGGTGAGCGCGCCGGAGAGCGTCGCGCCGCACGACGGCGGAGAGGCGGCAACCGGCGACCGTCCCATCGAGCGGCCAATCGCCAAGGTCGACCCGGAAACCCTGGTCTTGCGCGGCACGCCGCGCCGCGTCGCGCGCTTCCGCCGCGAAATCATCATCGGCGTCGCTGCTACCGGCGCACTGGCGATCGCCATCGTAACATGGGTCGCGCTGGAACCGGCGTCGTTCCGGCTTGCGGCAAATGGCGGAGAGATGTTCGAGAAAGGGCCGGGCAAGGCACCCGAAGCGCTCGCGGGAGCGCCGGGCCGCTACGACGAGATTCCGAAGCTCGGACCGCCGCTTCCCGGCGATCTCGGTAGACCCATCCTCGAACATCGGCGCAAGCTGGATGGCCAATATCCTTCCCCGGACGCGAAGGGCGATGCCGCCGCAGCTGCCGAGGCCGAACGCGAGCGACGCATTGCCGAAGTGGCAGCCGCTCGCCAGTCCGCCGTGATGATGTCGCTAGGATCGACGCGTCCGACGACGCCCGCCGCGGTCGAGGCTCGCGCCGTGGCGGCGGGTCCCGAGGAAGCTGCATCGGCGTTGCCGTCGCGAGCTTCCGGCACCGCGGGAAGCGCCAACGTCAGTCCCCATCGCATCGAAGCGGCGGCCTCTCCGTGGCTGGTCACCAGCGGCAGCGTCATCGCCGCCAGCCTTGTCACCGGCCTCAACAGCGAATTGCCGGGGATCGTGATCGCGCAGGTCAGCGAGAATGTCTTCGACAGCGTGACGGGGCGGACGCTGCTTATTCCGCAGGGCGCGCGTCTGATTGGCCGTTACGAGAGCAATACGAGCTACAGCCAACAGCGCGCGTTCGTCATCTGGCAACGCATCATTTGGCCGGACGGCTCATCGCTGACGCTTGAGGATGCGCCTGCGAGCGATCCTTCAGGCTATGCCGGCATTCGCGACCGCATCGATGCGCATGGCTGGCAGCTGATCAAGGGTGTCGCGCTTTCGACGCTTCTCGGCGTCGGGACCGAGCTTGGCACCGGCAATGGTGAAAGCGAGCTGGTTCGCGCCATGCGCGAAGCGGCGCAGCAGAGCGGCGCGAGAGCAGGCGATCGGCTCGTCGAGCGAGGTCTCGAAATCCGTCCGACCATGGTCGTTCGGCCAGGCTGGCCGGTGCGCGTTCTCGTCCATCGGGACCTCGTTCTCGCGCCGTGGAGGGGCTGACATGGCCGAAATCAAGCTCCGCAAGCTCCCCGAACGCACGCCGGTCAAGATGACCCTCCAGCTTCTGCCTGAGCTCGCCGAAGCGCTTCAGGAATATGCCGCGGCCTATGAGGCTAGCTATGGAAGGGCCGAGCCGGTGGCCGAGTTGATCCCCGCGATGCTGGCGTCATTCCTCGAAAGCGACCGCGAGTTTCAGAAAACCCGTCGGCCAAGATGACCGGGGCGGCGAAGGAGACGGGTGCAGCGCAGCTTGCGGGTGACGGCGGCGAAGAGCCGATCGTCCTCGATCTGCAGGCTGCGGCCGATCTCCTTCACGTCCATCCCAATACGCTTCGCTCCTACGCGGTCTCCGGGCTCGTCCCGGGCGCAAAGATTGGTCGGTTCTGGCGCTTTCTCGCGTGCGATCTTGTCGCTGCGCTGCGCAGCCGATATCCTGTGCGCGCACGAATGCAGCCAGGTGCCTCAACCAAGGAGGCTAGCTTATGGCACTCTGGAAACGTGCAAAAACATATCATGTCGACATCGCAAGCCCGGACGGAAGCCGAGTTAGACACACGACTGGGACGACCGACCGAGCGAAAGCGAAGGAATACCACGACAAGCTGAAGGCAGAGTTGTGGGACTTGAGCAGACTGAAGCAGAAGCCGAAGCGTTCTTGGGACGAAGCGGCGCTGCGGTGGCTGAAGGAGAAGGAGCACAAGAAATCCCTCAGGGACGATGTGCAACGGATCCGCTGGTTCACCGGTCATCTGCGGGGGAAGACCCTCGACCAGATCGACCGGAGTCTCGTCGACCGGCTTATCACGACGCATGTCCATGCGACGGATCGAACGAAGGATCTCTACGTGGCGCTCATTCGCGCCATTTTCCGGATGGCGATGCGCGAATGGGAATGGATCGATACGATGCCGGCGTTCAAGACCTACGAGAAGGGCAAGAAGGTTCGCGTTCGCTGGATCACCCACGAACAGGCCAAGGCGCTGCTGCTCGAACTGCCCGAACATCAGCGCGACGTGGTCGTGTTTGCCCTTGCCACTGGCCTGCGCCAGGGGAATGTTCTCGGCCTGACCTGGGACCGCGTCTTCATGGACCGGCGCCAGGCGACGATCGAGCATGGCGATACCAAGAACGAGGACGCCCTCGGCGTCGCGCTCAACGATATCGCGGTGGCCGTGCTCATGCGGCAGCGGGGCAAGCACAAGACGGCGGTGTTCACCTATCGGGGCGAAAGGCTCCGGTCGGCGAACACAAGGGCATGGCGAAAAGCGCTCGTGCGCGCGGGGATCACCAATTTCCGCTGGCACGATCTTCGCCACACCTGGGCAAGCTGGCTGAGGCAGGCGGGTGTCCCCACCTGGGTGCTTCAGGAACTCGGCGGCTGGAAATCGGAATCGATGGTGCGGCGTTATGCGCACATGTCGGTCGACCATTTGCAGCCTTACGCCGACCGGCTTGGTTTCGAGCCCGATCTGGAAACCGAACGGGTTCGAGGGTCCGAGGGAGCCTACGTCACAAAATCACCTACAAAACTCGCCGGAGGCGGGCTTCGTTTGGTGGCTTCGAACGGCGTAAGTGTTTGAATGATAAGAGAAAGAAATGGTGGACGCACTAGGGCTCGAACCTAGGACCCGCTGATTAAGAGTCAGCTGCTCTACCAACTGAGCTATGCGTCCACTTGCCATTTTCGGCATCGCCGGCAGCTGGACAAGGCCCTCTTGGCTGCGAAGCGAGCGGCCAGCTATCACGCAATTTCGAGCATTGCAACGGCTTTTCCGAAAAAAGATCGCACACTCTTTTCGGTCGGCAGACAAGCCCGGGTCGGGCTTCTCGAATGAGATATGGTCCTGCCGTTTCTCGCCCTAAATCACGCCATTCGGGGCCGGATCAAGTCAAACCCCGTTGCTTTCTGGCCGCCGCGCCCGTCAGATCGTGGTTGGACATGCCCTCGGCGATGAAACGGTCCAGGCTTTCGAGCAGGCGGGGTTGCAGGGTGATCCGCCGCCTCGCCTGATCGATGACGACAAGCTCCTGCGTTTCGGCGGCGGCCAGAAGCTGGCGGACGTGCGTGCGCGATACCGCAAAGCGGCGGCCGAGCCGGGCCAGCGAGAGGTCAACGGTCGGCGTCCCACGGTCCGCCATCTCCTTGGCAAGTTCGACCAGCACGAGGATGCCGGCATCGCGCGCGAGGAACAGCATGATGTCGGGATTGCGGAGCAGGACCATCGCCGACGGCACGAAGAAGCCCGTAGCGACCTGCCGCTGCGCGCGCTGGAACGCCTTGTCCCCGCGAAGAGGCAGGGCGTAATCGGCCTCGCCGAACAGGACGGCCAACGGGGCGTAACTGGTCATCAGCCAATCCTGGTCATGCTCCATCATTCTGGCCGTCGGGATCAGCAGGCGCGCGCGCCGATCCCGGGCGGAAACCCGGCTTTCGAGAAAGCCGGTCTGCATCAGCCGCCCCGCGAGTTGCTCGATCCGTCTCGGACTGGCGAGGCCGAACAGCGCCAGCACCTTTTTGAGGTTGCCGATCGTCGGCCATGTTTCCCGGTCATCCTCCCGATAACCGGCCTCCATGCAGATGATGACAACGAAGATGACGGTGCGTGCGGCCTCCATCAGCAATTTGTTGAGGAATATGTCATCGCCATAGAGCGCGAGCACCCGATCGAGATAGACTCGCCGCGCCTCGGGAAAGTCGGGATGACTGAGGATCGTCTCCGCGGGCCAATAATCCACCCCGAAATGCAGATCGTGCGCTTTGGCAATGCCGCCTCTGTGCCGGCCTTCACTTGCTGCCGAACCGGTCCTTTGTTTCATGAGATGAGTCCGTAAAATCCATCGCCCGAAAATATACGCAGAAAGTTCCAGTGCCTGCCTTCGTCCACTTCCGCTAGCATAATGTTTCGGGGAACCTGCTCTGGCGAGGCAGGGCCGTATTTTGGGGGAAAGACTGTCATGCAGACTCTGTGTTCGTTCGCGCTCGCGCTATGCCTCGTCGGAACGGCGGCGCCCGCGCTCGGTGCGGATTATGTGCCCGTGTCGGATGCCGCCATCGGCGCGATCCGGTTGGTGCCGGAGAACGCCGCGGAGGTTACCGCGCCATGCGACAGCCGCCTTGCGGCGCTCACGAGCCTGCGCGCGCGCGTCGAGGCCATGGCACTGTCGACCGAGCCCCTGACGCTGCTCGCCGCCTATGACGATCTCTACAATCTCGCGAACACCACCTCTTTGGAGGCGGCGACCATCAAGGATACGCATCCGGATGCAGCGATCCGCGCAAGTGCCGAAGGATGCATGCAGCGTGCGAACGCGGCGCTGGTCGAGATGTCGATGTCCCGGCCGCTTTACGAACGTCTTATGGCGGTCCGGAAGGCTCAGATCCCGCCCGCCTTGCGCTATATGCTGAATCGCCAGCTCGGCGCCTATCGCCGCGCGGGCGTCGACAAGGACGAGACGACCAGGAAGCGGATCGCCGAGCTGCAGAATCGCATCAACGACGGAATCAGCAGCTTCGACAGGAATATCGCCGAGGATGCCCGCAGCGTCGCCGCGACCCCTGCGGAACTCAAGGGGATGCCGCAGGACTGGCTGGCGGCACACCCCGCCGGCGCCGACGGGCTGGTCCGGATCAGCATGGCCTATCCGGATGCCCGTCCCGTCTTCAGCTATGCCGATAGTGCGGAACTGCGAAAACGCATGGCCTTTGCGTTCGGGAACCGCGCCTATCCGGCCAACGATTCCGTCTTGCGGCAATTGGTCGACGACCGTGCCCGGTTTGCCGCGCTGGCCGGCTACCCCAGCTACGCGGCCTATGATTTTGGCAACCGCATGGCCGGGACGCCCGAGCGGGTGAAGGCCTTCCTCGACGATATCGACCGGGTCGTGCGGCCGATCGGCGAAGCCGATGCGGCGTGCATGTTGGCGCGGCTGCGTCAGGACGATCCCTCGCTGGGTGCGCTCAATAGCTGGAGCACATCCTATGCCTCGCGTCTTGTCCGCAAGGAGGATTACGACGTCGATCCCGAGCAGGTTCGCCAGTATTTCGCGTTCGACAAGGTGCAGGCCGGCATGCTCGATCTGGCCCAGCATCTGTTCGGGGTCGAGATCCGCCCTTGGGCGACCGAAGTCTGGGCACCCGACGTCAGCGCCTATGAAATGGTCCGGAACGGGGCGGTGATCGGCCGCTTCTACTTCGACATGCACCCGCGCGAGGGCAAGTATACGCATGCCGCGATGGCGCCGCTGCGGATCGGGATCAAGGGCCGCGAATTGCCGGTTGCGGTGCTGATGACGAATTTTCCCAAAGGCCTGATGGAGCATGGCGACGTCGTCACCTTCCTTCATGAATTCGGGCATCTGATGCACTGGATATTCGCCGGTCAGCAGGGCTATGCCGCCCAGAATCCGATGGAGCTGGAGAATGACGTCATCGAGGCGCCTTCGCAGCTTCTCGAGGAGTGGGTGTGGGACTATGACACGTTGAAGCGCTTCGCGACCAATGCGGCGGGCGAGCCGATCCCCGCCGCCCTGGTCGAAAAGATGAATAGCAGCCGTCGTTTCGCCGAGGCGTTCGGGACGATGACCCAGCTCGGCTATGCCAATGCCTCGCTCGCTTTCTATTCCGGCGTGCCCGAAGGCCGCGATCTGGCCCAGGTCTATGATGCGGCCTATGGCCGTTACGCGGCCGTGCCCAACCCCGAGGGCACGCATACCTATGCCGCCTTCACCCACCTCGGCGGCTACGGCGCCTCCGTCTACACCTATCAATGGTCGAAGGCGCTTTCGAGCGACCTGCTGAGCGAATTCCGCAAACACGGTCTGCGTGACCAGGCGACGGCGCAGCGCTATCGCGACCTTGTTCTGGCTCCCGGCGGATCAGCCTCCATGAACGCGCTCGCGAAGCACTTCCTCGGACGCGACTGGACGGTCGATGCGTATCGGGCGGAACTGCAACTGGGCGACCAGTAGCGGATAGCCAACGTCTTCGGGGGTTTTTTCGATCGATCAGTGAAAGCGGCGGGTGCCGGTCCTGCTGTCGTTCTCGATCGCCAGGATCATCCCGACGCAGGTCATCACCGTCAGCATCGACGAGCCGCCATAGGAGAAGAGCGGCAGCGGGATGCCGACCACCGGCGCGAGGCCCATCACCATCATCAGGTTGATCGCGACATAGAAGAAGATGGTCATCGTCAGCCCCGCCGCGGCGAGCTGGCCAAAGCGGGTGCGCGCGTTCAGCGCGACGCGGGTCGACCAGCGCAGCAGCAGGAAGAAGCCGAACAACAGGGCAAGGCCGCCGATCAGCCCCCATTCCTCGGCCATCGTCGCGAAGATGAAGTCGGTATGTCCCTCGGGCAGATAGTCGAGGTGACTCTGCGATCCGTTGAGAAATCCCTTGCCGCCGATGCCGCCCGATCCGATCGCGATCTTCGACTGACTGATATGATAGCCGGCGCCGAGCGGGTCGCTTTCGGGATCGAGGAAGATCAGCACGCGCTTCTGCTGATAATCGTGGAGCATCGAGAAAAGGATGGGGAGCGCCGCGGCGCCGGCGAGCGCCGCGCTGCCGAACCACCACAGCGGCAGGCCGGACAGGAACATGACGACCGCGCCGCCTGCGCAGATGGCAAGCGCGGTGCCGAGGTCGGGCTGAAGCATCACCAGTCCGGCGGGGACGCCGATCATGACCAGCGCCGGCCACAGGGCGGTCCAGGTGCGCGTATTGCCCGGCGGCAACTGCGCATAGAAGCGCGCGAGTGCGAGGACGATCGCGATCTTCATCAGCTCCGACGGCTGGAGATTGACAATGCCGAGGTCGAGCCAGCGCTGGCTGCCGCCGCCGACGAAGCCCAGCAACTCGACCCCGATCAGCAACACGACGACGCCGATATAGGCAAGATAGGCAAAATCCTCGAACAGCTTGATCGGAAAGCGCGCCAGGATCAGCGCGCCGACCAGAAAGGCGAGGAAGCGGAGGCCCTGCTGCAGGGCCCAGGGGTTCATGCTGCCGCCCGCCGCCGAATAGAGGACAAGCAGGCCGAAGCCGGTGATCGCACTGAGCAGCGCGATCAGTTTCCACGGGATGCGCTGGATCGCGGGCGGGACGGGGATCATGCCGCCCCCTCTGGCGGGGGACGGTTGGCGCCCGCCTTCCACGCCGCGAAGTCGCGCGCCATGCGCTCCTCGATCGTGCCGCCCCAGCCGGCCTCGAAGCCTTCGAGAGCCGCCATCGCCTTTTCGCGGTCGAACAGGAAAGTCATCACGTCGCGCGCGATCGGATAGGCGGCGCCCGACCCGCCGCCATGCTCGATCACCACCGCGGCGGCATAGCGCGGCGCGTCGAAGGGCGCGAAGGCGATGAACAGGCCGTGGTCGCGATATTTCCACAGGCCGCCCTTGCCGCTGCCCTTGCTGAGACTGACGACCTGCGCGGTGCCGGTCTTGCCCGCCATCTTGACGTCCTCGACCGGCAGCCGGGCGCGTCCGGCGGTGCCCAGCCCGTTGACGACCTGGTTCATCGCCTCGCGCACCACGCCGATATGGTCGGGGGCGAAGCCCAGGCTCTGCACCGGCGCGCGGTTGGCGTCCTGCGTCAGGTGCGGCATCACGATATTGCCGGTCGCGAGCCGCGCCGCCATCACCGCGAGCTGGGTTGGGTTGACCAGCATATAGCCCTGGCCGATCGTCGCGTTGACCGTGTCGGCGACAGCCCAGGGGCGGCCGTATTTCTCCTGCTTCCACGCCGGGCTGGGCACGGTGCCATAGCTCTGGCTGGGGACGGGCAGGGGGAATTTCTGGCCGAGGCCGAGCCGCTTGCCCATCGCCGCGATGACGTCCATCCCCATCTGCTGCGCGAAATGATAGAAATAGACGTCGCAGCTCTGATAGATGCCCTTCGCCATGTCGACCTGGCCGTGGCCGCGCCGCTGCCAGCAGTGGAAGACGCGGTTGCCGACGCGCAGGCCGCCGCCGCAGAAGGTCGATGCGCTGGCGGGCAATCCGGC
This sequence comes from Sphingopyxis panaciterrulae, assembly GCF_014199295.1. Taxonomy (GTDB): domain Bacteria; phylum Pseudomonadota; class Alphaproteobacteria; order Sphingomonadales; family Sphingomonadaceae; genus Sphingopyxis; species Sphingopyxis panaciterrulae. The sequence continues at coordinate 20,719 of NZ_JACIJH010000017.1, read as the reverse complement.
CTCGAGGAAGCTCATCGCCACCATCGGCTTGATCGTCGAGCCCGGCGGATAGAGGCCGCTCAGCGTCTTGTTGCGTAGCGGCACATGGTCGTTCTGGCTCAGCCACTTATATTCGGCGACGCCGATCCCGCTCGAAAAGCTGTTGGGGTCGAAGCTCGGCATCGATGCCATCGCCAGCACGTCGCCGGTCAGACAGTCGATTACGACGACCGACCCCGATTCCGGCCCGATCCGCCGCGCGGCATAATACTGGAGCTCGGCATCGATGGTCAGGTGGACCGTCTTGCCCTGCACGTCGGACTGGGTTGACAGGTCGCGCACCACCTTGCCGCGCGCGGTCACCTCGACCCGGCGCGCGCCTGGCTTGCCGCGCAGTACCGGCTCGAAATATTTCTCCAGCGCCTGTTTGCCGATCTTGAAGCCGGGGGTGATGTAGAGGGGGTCCTTCGCCTCCTGATATTCCTCGGCATTGGGCGCGCCGACATAGCCGATCAGGTGGCCGACCGCTGCTCCGGTCGGATAATAACGCGCGAAGCCGCGCGCCGGGGCGATACCGGGCAAGTCGGGCAGGCGGACCAGGACCGAGGCATATTCGGCCTCGCTGATATCCTCCTTGACCGCGACCGGCTGGAATCCCGAGGCGGCATTGAGGTCGCGGTTGATGCGTTCCATCGCGTCGCCGTCGAGCTTCAGCAGCGTCTTGAGCTGTCCCAGCACCAGTTCCTTGTTGTGCAGCCGGTCGGGGATGATGTCGATGCGCAGCGAGACGCGGTTGTTCGCCATGGCCTTGCCGTGGCGATCGACGATCCAGCCGCGGCGCGGCGGGATCAGCGTCAGGTTGACGCGATTACTTTCGGATTCAAGGGCATAGCGGTCATTCTCGACAACCGATATATAGGCCATTCGCGCGGCGAGCGCGACGCCCAGCGTCGCCTGGGTGCCGCCGACGACGAGCGCGCGGCGAGTGAAGGTGATGCCCCTCGAGGCTTCGGTAATGGGCGGCTTTCTGCGCGGCATCGGTTGGGAACTATCGGCGTTTCAGGCGGAAATTGTCAAACTGTCCGGTCAGACGCAAGAACAGCGGAACGAGCAGCATCGAAATGACGATCTGCGGCGCGACGAGGCCGAGCAGGCGTCCGGGCGGCGAGCCCGGGTGCGCGATCAGCGCCGCCGCGGCCTGCACTGCCGCGACCAGCAGCGCCGCGATCCCCCAGTCGTGAAAGAAGCCGCGCCAATAGATGCGCTGCGAGATATAATGGATCGCGATGCTCGCCGCGGTCCACAGCGCGACCGCGCTGCCGATCGGCGCGCCGCTGAACAGATCGTCCCACAGGCCCAGCGGCAGGCCGATCCACACCGGCCACATTTCAGTGCGCAGAAGCTGCCAGCACAGGAAAAAGAGCAGACCGAGCGGGGGCAGCGCCGGCGAGCTCGCGACGATCGGCAGCATCAGCGGCAGCGCCGATGCGACCATCACGCTGGCGATCGGGACGATCCGCATCCGCCAGAGCGACGCCGGTTCGCCGAGGCGAGGGGCCGCACGGTTCATGGCGCCGCGTCGGGATTGGGGGCGAGGGTCGCCTGCGCCTCGATATTGTCGGGCGTATAGGGGCGCAGCACCGCGACCGCATCGACCCGCCCCGGATCGGCGAGCGGCCGGGCCAGCGCGCCGTCGTCCTGCCGGCTGACGACGATCGCGACCGGGATGTTGGGCGGATAGAGGCCGCCGGTGCCCGAAGTCACCAGGATGTCGCCGGGCTTGAACGGATTGTTCGCGATGTTGAGCGTGCGCACGTCGAGGAAGCCATTGCCGCGCCCGGACGACAGCGCGGGCAGGCCGTCGCGGGCGCGGCGGACCGGCACGATGTTATCGACGTCGGTCAGCAGCAGCACCTGCGACACCGACGGCCCGGCGGACAGCACGCGCCCGATCAGCCCGTCGGCGCCGCGCACCGGCTGGCCCGATGCGACGCCGAGGTTGCGCCCGATGCTGAGCAGCGCGATGCGCCGGCTGCTGGTCGAGGTCGAGGTCAGGAGATAGCCGTGCGCGAGCGCCGCCTTGTCGGTCTGCTGCAACTTGAGCAGGCTCTTGAGCTGGCGGTTCTCTTCCTGCAGCGCGCTAGTCGCGACGAGTTTACGGCGCGCGTCGGCGAGTTCGTTGCGTAGCCGCCGGTTCTGCGTCCCTGCCTTCACATAGGCTGAAATGTTGTCGTCGACGCCAGAGATCGAGCCGGTGATCGAACGGGTGACGCGCGCGACCGGGGCCGCAACCTCCTGGCTGACGACGCGGAGCTGGGCGAAGCCGACGGGATCGACGACCGAGAGTAGCGCAAGCAACAGCCCGGCGATCGCCCCCGTCACCGCGATGACGTATGCGACGAACAGGCTGTACTGCGCCTTTCGGGATTGTCCCGGACGACGATGTGCCGGGCGGACCATGACGAGGCGCTACCGCTCGATCAGGCCTGCTGGAGCACGCCGCGGAAGGCGGGGTCCTCCATCGCGCGGCCGGTGCCGATAGCGACGCAGGTCAGCGGGTCTTCCGCGACGGTGACCGGCAGGCCGGTGGCGTCGCGCAGCAGTTCGTCGAGCTCGCGGATCAACGCGCCGCCGCCGGTGAGCACGATGCCCTGGTCGACGATATCCGCTGCCAGCTCGGGCGCGGTATTCTCCAGCGCGATGCGGACGCCCTCGACGATCGTCCCGATCGGCTCGGACAGAGCCTCGGCGATCTGCGCTTGGTTGATCGAGATTTCCTTGGGCACGCCGTTGACGAGGTCGCGGCCCTTGATGTGGATGGTCAGGCCGGTGCCGTCGGCGGGGACGCGCGCGATGCCGAAATCCTTCTTGATCCGCTCGGCGGTCGCTTCGCCGATCAGCAGATTATGGTGTCGGCGGACATAGGAGACGATCGCCTCGTCCATCTTGTCGCCGCCGGCGCGCACCGAGGTGGTATAGGCGAGGCCGCGGAGCGAGAGCACCGCGACTTCGGTCGTACCGCCGCCGATGTCGACGACCATCGATCCGATCGGCTCCGTTACCGGCATGTCGGCGCCGATCGCCGCGGCCATCGGTTCCTCGATCAGCCACACTTCGCTCGCCCCGGCGTTCGAGGCGGCGTCGCGGATCGCGCGGCGTTCGACGCTGGTTGACCCCGACGGCACGCAGATCACGATCTCCGGGCTGCGGAATGCGTTGGGCTTGCCGCCGTGGACCTTGGTGATGAAATGCTTGATCATCTGTTCTGCGACGTCGATGTCGGCGATGACGCCGTCGCGTAGCGGGCGGATCGCTTCGATCGTGTCGGGGGTCTTGCCCATCATCAGCTTGGCGTCGTCACCGACGGCCTTGACCCGCTTGATGCCGTTCAGCGTTTCGACCGCGACCACCGAGGGTTCGTTGAGCACGATGCCCTTGCCGCGGACATAGACCACCGTGTTCGCGGTCCCGAGATCGATTGCCATGTCCTGGGAATTGAATTTGAACCAGCGGGAAAAGAAGGACATCGATACTGCTTCCTGTCATCGAAGCCGCCCCCCGGATGGAGGACGCCCCTGTCGTTGTCGTTGCCGCTTGCCTCTCCGGCGACAGGACCAAATCTGGGGGAGATTCCGGCTCGTCCGCGGGCGGCTGGCTGGACAGGGCGATCAGGCTGTGCGGGTGGGTCGCGATTTGCGTCCGACTGCGCTAGGAGAGCGTTTATGTCAATACGCCGCCTGCCGGAAAAGCTCGTAAATCGGATCGCAGCCGGTGAAGTGGTCGAAAGACCCGCCGCAGCGCTCAAGGAACTGGTTGAAAACGCGATCGATGCGGGTGCGACTCGCATCGCGGTACGAATCGCCGAAGGCGGAACCCTGCGGCTTGAGGTCGAGGACGACGGCTGCGGCATGACGCGGGACGAGATGGCGCTGGCGCTCGAACGCCATGCGACGTCGAAACTGCCCGACGACGCGATCGAATCGGTGACGACCCTGGGCTTTCGCGGCGAGGCGCTGCCGTCGATCGCCAGCGTTGCACGGCTGACGCTCGACAGTCGGACGGTGGGCGGCGATGGCTGGCGGCGCGTTGTCGACAATGGCGCGCTGATTGCTGAAGGGCCAGCGGCGCTGGCACGGGGGACGCGCGTGCTGGTCGAGGACCTGTTCGCGCGCGTGCCGGCGCGGCGCAAGTTTCTGCGCAGCGCGAAGAGCGAATATGCCGCCTGCCTCGACGTCGTGCGGCGGCTCGCCATGGCGCGCCCCGACATCGGCTTCGCGGTCGAGCATGACGGACGCCGCGTGCTCGACGTTCAGGGCGGGCAGGACCGGCTGGCGCGCGTCGCGGCGTTGACCAGCCGTGAACTGGCGGCGAACGGCATCGGCGTCGACCTCGACCGCGGCGAGGTGCATCTGGGCGGTGTCATCAGCCTGCCGACCTTCAACCGCGGCATCGCCGATCATCAATATTTGTTCGTCAACGGGCGGCCGGTGAAGGACCGGCTGCTGGTCGGTGCGTTGCGCGGTGCCTATGCCGATTTGCTCGCGCGCGATCGCCACCCGGTCGTCGCGCTCTTCCTCGATCTGCCGACCGGCGAGGTCGACGTCAACGTCCACCCGGCGAAGACCGAGGTGCGTTTCCGCGATCCGCAACTCGTGCGCGGGATGATCGTCGGCGGGCTGCGCCGCGCGCTCGACGAACATGGCTTCCGCAGCGTCCAGCGCCCCGCCGAGGCGGCGCTCGCCGCGTGGCAGCAGGAGCCCGTCGTGCCGGCCCCGGCGACCGGCTTCCTTTTCGGCCAGTCCGCGCCGCTGGCGCCCGCCGCGCACCTATTCGGTGCTGGGCAGGCGCCGGTGCCGGACGAGGCGACCGCGCGTGTCTACGACCGCATGACGCCCTTCGCGCCCGCTCCGCTCGCCGGCCGCGCCGAAGTGGCGGAGGCACCGCCGCCGCAGGCCGAGGCGCACCCGCTCGGCATTGCGCGCGGGCAGATCGCGAAAACCTATATCGTTGCCGAGGCCGAGGACGGGCTCGTCATCGTCGACCAACACGCGGCGCACGAGCGGCTGGTGCTCGAAACGCTCAAGCACGGTATGGCGGGCCAAGCGGTGCCCTCGCAGGGCCTGCTGCTGCCCGAGGTCGTTGAGCTCGACGAGCCCGCCTGCGACCGGCTCGAGGCCGCGGCGGACCAACTCGCGGCGCTCGGCGTCGAGCTCGAACGCTTCGGCCCCGCCGCGGTGATGGTGCGCGCGACCCCGGCGATGCTCGGCGCGATCGACTGCCGGAAGCTCGTCACCGATATCGCCGACGACCTGACGGGTTACGACGCCGCGCTCGGCCTTTCCGAAAAGCTCGAACTGGTCGCCGCGACCATGGCCTGTCACGGCTCGGTCCGCGCCGGGCGCACCCTGAACGTCGCCGAGATGAACGCGCTGCTCCGCCAGATGGAGGTCACCCCGCACTCGGGCCAGTGCAACCATGGCCGCCCGACCTGGGTGAAGCTGGCGATGGACGATGTGGAGAAGCTGTTCGGACGGAAATGAGGGGGTGTTATTGTAATGTTCTCTTCCCTTCGAGGAAGAAGGCTTTGATCATCCTCCAAAAGAAAAGAGCCGCCGCTCTCGCGAGCGGCGGCACAGGGAAGCGGCGCTTCGGATAGGGTCAGAAGTTGCCGCGGAGAATGAAGGAGAAGCGCCGGTCGTTCATGAAATAGGACCGCGGCGCCAGAAGTTTCGGATCACTCGTATAGGCCTGCAGCGTCCTGGTGACCTCGTTGGTCAGATTCACCCCCTGCACCCCGATCTTCAGATTCTTGGTGATGTTGAAGAAGATCGAGGCGTCGAGCTGTCCCGTCGCGTCGTTGAAGATCGACGTATAGGGAAAGATCACGTCCGCCGCGGTGAGCAGGAAGCGCGACCGCCAGTTATAGGCGACGCGAAGCGACACCGGACCCTTTTCGTAAAAGGCCGTCGCATTGACATTATGCTTCGACAATCCCTCCAGCGGCAGGCTTCCGGTCGGCGTCGTCGACGTGTTGACCGGGCTGCCCGTGTTGAGGAAGGTGTTCGGCAGGCCCGAGCTCTTGATATAGCTGTAATTGCCGCTGACGCCGAAGCCGTTCAAAAGTCCCGGCAGGAAATCGAATGTCTGCTGATAGGCGAGTTCGAACCCCTTGATCTTTCCATGCCCGTCGTAATTGGCCGGCCCGCGCGTCGCGAAGGGGAAGGTGACGCCGTTGTTGGTGATCGGCAGGTCGACCGTCGACTGGTAGAAGAAATTCTTCACATCCTTGACGAAGATGTTCGCGGTGATCGACCCGACGCGCGAGAAATAATATTCGGCGGTCGCATCGAACTGCCACGCCGTCGCCGGCTTCAGATAGGGATTGCCGACCGAGGCGGTGAGCTGGCCGTTGCCGTCGACGCCGGTGGTCAGATAGGGCCGGACATAGGCGGTGTCGGGCCGCGTCATCACCCGCGATATGGCAAGGCGGAAGAGCAGGTCGTCGGTCACCCCAAAACGGATGTTCAGGCTGGGCAGCAGATAGCGATAGTCGTTCTTCGCCGCATTGGGGATGACCGTACCGATCGGCCCCGCGAACTGCTGCAGCAGCGCGTAATTCTCGGCGCCGCCGTTGCACACGCCGCCCGGACGGCGTGCCGGCGTGCCCGGCGGGGCGCCCGCCGGAATGCTGGGCGCGCAGCGCACGTCATAGGGATCGGTGATGCCGAGATCGCCCTGTGACGGCACCAGCGTCGCGCCCTGCGTGCGCAGACTGGTCTGGACGAAGCGCACCCCGATATTGCCCGCGGCGCGCAGGCCGCTGTCCTCGGGCGTCTCGTAATTCAGCATCACATAGGCGTTGAAATCGCGCTGCTTCACGCGCTGGATCTCGCTCGGCAGATAATGCGATCCGTTCACCGCGAACGGGCGGTCCTGCGCGCGCTCCCAGTCGTTGGCGCCGCCGGCGCCGTTCGTGTTGTGCCAGATGTCGCTGATGCCGTTCAGGAAGGCGGCGGCATCGTCATAGCCGTCGATCAGGTCGCCGCCATAATAATATCCACCGATCGGGCCAGGGGTCTGGCCGCGGAAGAAGTCGGGGAAGGTATAAAATTCGGTCTGGTCGCCCCCCGCCTGATCCAGCGAAACGGGCGCGTTGCCCGACCAGACTTCGCTCAGCGCGCCCCAATTATAGGTGGTGTAGCGGATCGTCTGGTCGCGGTCGGCATAGCGCGCGCCGGTCTTGATCTTGCGGATGAAGCTGTCGTCGTCGAAATGATAGGTCAGGTCGCCACGGAAGGCGAATTCCTGCCCGTCGCTCTCCTCGAAATGGTCCATCGCGGCGCGCCAGAACTGGACGCGCTGGTCGGCGAAATATTGCTCGTCGGTCGCGCCGACGAGATCGGGGTTCGGCGCCGCCCAGTCGGCGGCGAGCGTCGTCGGCTTGTGCGAGATCAGCACCGGCAGCTTGCCTGTAATGTCGAGCTCCTGGTCGGCAAAGGTCGACCCAAAGACGCTCATGTCGTCGACATCATGGCTCGAATCGGTCCAGTTGGCATCGAGGTTCATCTCGACGCGGTCGCTGAACTTGTGCTGTAGATTCAGGCCGTAATCGGCGATCGTGTTGCGTTCATAGACTTGGCGCCGCGACAGGCTCTGCTGCATGCCGCCGGTCGGCACGAAGCTGTCGGCGGCGCCGCTTCCCGCAGTGCGCCAGCCGGTGCCGGGCAGGGTGATATAGCCGCTCTCGAAAAGCCCGTTCTCGTCATATTGGTAATTGGTGAAGCTGCCGACCGGGCACTCGGCGCGCGTCGTGCCGTTGCCGTTGTAGAGCGGGCCGTTGCCGTTCTGCCGGCACCCGACCGGATAGGTGTTGTATTCGGACAGGTCCGGCGCGGTCTCGAACGTGTGCTCGCCCCAGGCGTTGGTCGAGTGCGAGCGCAGGAACTGCGCGGTCAGCCTGGTGTCGCCGTCCAGCGATTCCCACTGCGCGGCGAGCGCGATGCCGTTGCGCTTGCGGTCGAAATCCTGGGTGCGGTACTGGCCGCCGAGCGGTGCATAGGCAACGCCCAGCGGATCGGCGAGACCGTCGGCGCCCGCCGCCTCGGCGGTGCCGCAGGGCGCGCCGGCAGGGGGCGCCGTCGTCGTGTCGCCGTCGCCGGGCAGCGGGTTGCGGCAGACGAGCACGCCGTTGCCACTCTGATAGCGGACCTGCGCATTGTCGCGGGTCTGGAAATTGGTGACCTGGATGCCGTCGGCGCGGCTCTTGATCCGCGAATAGGAGACGCTGCCGAGCAGGCCAATGGTGCCGATGCCCGTGTCCCAGGTGTTGCTGATCAGCAGCGACGCGGTCGGCGTCCATTTCTTGCGGAAGTCGCCGTAATTGCCTTCGGCTGCGAAGGCGACATGGAAGCCGCGATTGTCGAAGGGCTTGCGGGTGTTGAGGTTGACCGTACCGGCCAGGCCGCCCTCGATCAGGTCGGCGGTCGCATTCTTGTAGACCTCGACCGATCCCAGCAGTTCGGAGGGGACGTCGGCGAAGTTCAGCGCCTGCCCGCCGACGCCCGCCGAAAAGGCGTCGCGGCCGTTGAATTCGGAGCGGACGAAGTTGAGGCCGCGGATGACGACGCCAGATCCCTCGACCGAGAAATGATCAGGGTCGTTGGTGCCGGCGAAGCGGTTGATCGCGATGCCGGGAACGCGTTGCAGCGCCTCGGTCACCGACCGGTCGGGCAGGGCGCCGATGTCCTGCGCGGTGATCGCGTCGACGACGGTGTCGGCGTTGCGCTTGATCTCCTGCGCATTGGCGAGGCTGGCGCGGATGCCGGTGACGACGATATCGTCGGTCGGCGTCGCGCTCTCGTCGGCGGGGGCGTCCTGGGCGAAGGCCGGCGCAGCCGCGGCGAGCAGCGCGCCGACCGCGATGCAGGATGCCCCGGCGCGCATCGCGGCGCGACGCCGCGAGTGGACAAGCCCGGTCTCGGCAGAAAATTTCCTCACACTCCCCTCCCATGGTAGCGCTATCACAATGTAACGAGAATCTTTGCGCTCTCGCTGCGATCAGTCATATATGGCCGATCCGCCATTGGCAAGTGGGCTTGGTGCGGTCATAAGGAAAGTGCGCTTACGGCCGGAAAATAGCTGGTCGGGGCTTTGGGGAGGGGCGGAAACGGCGATGAAGGATAGCGTTACCGAAATCAACGATGTGGTCATTGTCGGCGGCGGCACCGCAGGGTGGTTGGCGGCGGCGGCCTGCTCGCGCTTCCTCGCCAACGGCCGACGGCGAATCACCCTGATCGAATCGGATGCGATCGGCACCGTCGGGGTGGGGGAGGCGACGATCCCGCCGATCCTCAATTTCAACCGCATGCTCGACATCGACGAAAACGAGTTTCTCCGCGCGACGCGCGGCACCTTCAAGCTGGGGGTGGAATTCGTGAACTGGGGGCGGGTCGGCGGCCGCTATCTCCATCCCTTCGGCAGCTATGGCCACGACCTCCACGGCATTCCCTTTCACCAGCTCTGGCTGCGCGAGCGCACGCACGGCGATCCCGGCGATATCGCCGGCTATTCGATGAGCGCGGTCGCGGCGGCGCTTGGCCGCTTCGGCCGTCCGGGGCGCGGGGCAAAGCCGCCGCTGTCGGAGCTCTTCTATGCCTTTCATTTCGACGCCAGCCTCTACGCCCGCTTCCTCCGCACCCTCGCCGAGCGGCAGGGGACGATCCGCCGGGAAGGGCGGATCACCGGCGTCGAGCGCGACGGGGCGAGCGGCGACGTCGCCGCGGTCCGGCTCGAAAGCGGTGAGCGGATCGCCGGCGACCTGTTTCTCGACTGCTCGGGCTTCCGCGGCCTGCTGATCGAGCAGGAACTCGGGGCGGGGTTCGAGGACTGGTCGCACTGGCTGCCGGTCGATCGCGCGATCGCCGTGCCGACCGCCACGATCGGCGCGCCCGCGCCCTTTACCCGCTCGACCGCGCGCGATGCCGGCTGGCAATGGCGCATCCCGCTCCAGCATCGCACCGGCAACGGCCACGTCTTCGCAAGCGCCTTCATGGACGAGGAGGAGGCGCGGCGCATCCTGCTCGCCAACCTCGAAAGCGAGCCGCTCGCCGACGGACGCGTCATCCCGTTCCGCACCGGCCGCCGCAAGCTGAGCTGGTCGCACAATGTCGTCGCCCTCGGCCTGTCGTCGGGCTTTCTGGAACCGCTCGAATCGACGAGCATCCACTTCATCCAGAACGGCATCCAGCGCCTGCTCGCGCTCTTCCCCGATAAGCCGATCAGCCCGCTCGAGCGCGACGAATATAATCGCGGCATGCGCGACCTTTATGAGGATGTCCGCGACTTCATCATCCTTCACTACAAGGCAACCCAGCGCGACGACACGCCCTTCTGGCGCCATGTCGCGGCGATGGACATCCCCGACAGCCTCGCGCGCCGGATCGAGCTGTGGCGCCTCCACGGCCGCATCTTCCGCGAGAATGCCGAACTGTTCGGCGCGACAAGCTGGATCGCCGTGATGCTGGGGCAGAATATCTGGCCCGACCGCTACGATCCCGTCGCCGACACGCTCGACGAGGCGAAGGTCGCCGCCGCGATGGCGGAGATGCGCGCCGCCTATCGCCGCGCCGCCGAGCGCCTGCCCCCACAGGACGAGTTCCTGCGTCTCGCCGGCGCCTGGACCGCCGACGCCGCCGCGGAAGTGGCGGCGTGATCGGCGATCCCGTCCGCCGCATCGTCATCGTCGGCGGGGGCACGGCGGGCTGGATGGCGGCCGCCGCGATCTCGCGCATCATGGGCGCCTTTCCCGGCCTGGAAATCGAGTTGATCGAGAGCGAGGCGATCGGCACCGTCGGGGTCGGCGAGGCGACGATTCCGCAGATCTGCCTGTTCAACGCGCTGCTCGGCATCGACGAGGACGAGTTCGTCCGCGAAACCCACGCGACCTACAAGCTCGGGATCGAATTCGTCGACTGGGTCCGTCCCGGCCATCGCTATATCCATCCCTTCGGCTTCCACGGCCTCGACATGCTCGGGATCGAGTTTCACCACCATTGGCTCAAGGGGCAGGCACTCGGCGACGCCAGCCGGCTCGACGATTATGCGATCGCCGCGGTCGCCGCCAGGGCGAACCGCTTCCTGCGACCGCGCCCCGACCAGCCGAAATCGCCGCTGTCGAAGCTCGGCTATGCCTTTCAGTTCGACGCTGGCCGCTACGCGCGCTACCTGCGCGGCCGCGCCGAGAGGCAGGGGGTGACCCGCACCGAAGGCCGTATCGTCACGGTCGAGCAGCACGGCGAAACCGGCTTCGTCACCGGCGTCACGCTCGAAAACGGCGCGCGGGTGGAGGGCGATTTCTTCGTCGACTGCTCGGGCTTCCGCTCGCTGCTCCTCGGGCAGACGCTCGGCATCGGTTATACCGACTGGACCGCCTGGCTGCCCTGCGACCGTGCGGTCGCAATTCCCTGCACGCTGGGGGGCGATCGCCAGCCGCTCACCCGCTCGACCGCGCGCCCGGCGGGCTGGCAATGGCGCATCCCGCTCCAGCATCGCCTGGGCAACGGCCATGTCTATTCGTCGCGCCACATGAGCGACGACGAGGCGGTGGCGCTGCTGCTCGCCAATCTCGACGGCGAACCGCTCGCCGAACCGAACATGCTGCGCTTCTCCGGCGGACACCGTGACCGCGCGTGGGAGAAGAATGTCGTCGCGCTGGGGCTTGCCGGTGGTTTTCTCGAGCCACTCGAATCGACCGCGATCCATCTCGTCCAGTCGGGCATCGCGCGGCTGATGACGCTGTTCCCGACCCGCGCCTTCGGCGACTCCGAGCGCGACCGCTATAATCGCGAGACGCTGCGCGAATATGTCGACATCCGCGATTTCCTCGTCCTCCACTACAAGGCGACCGAACGCGCCGACACGCCCTTCTGGGACGCCTGCCGCGCGCTCGACCCGCCCGAGGGGCTGAAGGAAAAGCTCGCCATCTTCCGCTCGTCGGGCCGCGTCTTCCGCGAGCATAACGAGCTGTTCACCGAAACGAGCTGGCTCGCCGCGCTGGTCGGGCAGGGGATCGAACCCGGCGGCTATCACCCCGCCGCCGACCTGCTTCCCGACGAGGAAACGCTGCGCCGCCTCGCGCATATCCGCCGGATCGTCGCCGAAACGGTCGAGGCGATGCCGACGCAGGAGCAGTTCCTGCGCGAGCATGGCAGCGCGATGGCCGCAGAGGCGGTCATGTGAGCACATTTGGTCCGCTGCCGGTGGTGCCGGAGGTCGACGCCGCCGACCCCGCATCCTTCGCCGCGCTGCGCGCCGGGCGCCGCCCGGCGGTGCTGCGCGGCCTCGTCGCCGGCTGGCCCGCGGTCGCGGCGGCGAAGCGCGGCGACGCCGCCATCGTCGACTATCTGATCGGCTGCGCGCCGACCCGTCCGGTTTCGGGCCTGATGGCGCCGGCGGAGGCTCGGGGCCGCTTCTTCTACAATGACGAGGTCACGGGCTTCAACTTCCGCCGCCTGAACGGCCGGCTCGAGGATTTCCTGCGCGAACTGCTGCGCATCGGCGATGCCGAGGCGCCGCCCGCGATGGCGGTGCAGTCGGAGGCGATTGCCGAGCTGCTTCCCGCCTTCGCCGCGGCGAACCGCCTGGCTCTGCTCCCCGGCGTCGCGCCGCGCATCTGGATCGGCAACCGCATCCGCGTCGCGCCGCATTACGACCTGATGGAGAATGTCGCCTGTTGCGTCGCCGGCCGCCGCCGCTTCACCCTGTTCCCGCCCGATCAGCTCGCCAACCTCTATCCCGGCCCGTTCGAGCTGACGCCGGCCGGCACTCCGGTCAGCATGGTCGACCCGTTCGCGCCCGACCTCGACCGCTACCCGCGCTTCGCCGAGGCGTGGAGCCACGCGAGCGAAGCGACGCTCGAACCCGGCGATGCGCTTTATCTGCCCTATATGTGGTGGCACGGCGTCGAATCGCTCGAACCGGTCAGCATCCTCGTCAACTATTGGTGGACCGACCACGACCCGGCGCTTGGCGTCCCCTATGACGCGCTGCTCCACAATCTGCTCGCTTTCCGTCACCTGCCGCCGGCGGATCGCGCCATCTGGCGCGCCATGCTCGACCATTATGTGTTCGAGGCGAACGGCGACCCCGCGGCCCATCTGCCGCGCCGTGCGCAAGGCATATTGGGACCGGCCTCGCCCCAACGCCTTGCCGCGATGCGGGCGATGCTGCGGCGGATTTTCGAGGGCGGAGGCAAATAGCTCGCATTTCCCCTGCGCAGCGATCACCCCTCGCGCAACATATGCCCGATCCAGGCGTCATAGGGCGGCGCGGCGTCGAGCGCCGTCGCCACCTTGCGCTCCAGCAGCGCCGCCGCTCGCCGGCCCGGCCCATCGCCCTCGGCCATCGACAGCGCGCTGCGTGCCCCCTGAACGCCGAGCGCGTGGAGCAACCCGGCCCATTCGCCCGTCGCGACCGGCGCTTCCTCGACGATCGGTACGCGCTGATGCCGTTGGAACTGGTCGAGCAGGCGGGCAAGCGCCTCCGATGCCTCTATCGGCGCGAACCGGCGCCTCGCTTCCGGCGCTGCATAATGCGACGCGATCCAGTCGCGCGCCGCATCGGCCATCAGCGCGAAGCGGCGATTATATTCGGCACGCTCGCGCGGGTCGATGCCGCGGCCGGGAAGCAGGTCGAGCAGCAGGTCGATCTGTCGATGCGCGAGGTCGAGCGCGATGCCGCCCAGCGGCTCGAACCGCGCGGCCGCATCGCCGATCGCGACGACGTTGCCGATCCAGCCCTCGGCCTGTCGCCCCGCCTCGATCGCGAAGCGATCGGCCGGCGCGCCGCCCAGTGCTGCCACGACGGCGGCCTCTGACACGCCGTCCGGCACGGCCAAAAAGCGCGTCACCCCGTCGCGTCCGACCTGTTCCCAGCACCAGCCGGCGTCGGTCAGCGCGATCGTGTCGGTCAGATCGAGCCGCGGCGCCGTCGCCGCCCCGACGGCAAGACCGCGCGCGGGCAGTGCGCCGCGCCAGTCGACCCAGCGCCGGCCGGGCTGCCCCGTCGCCAGCAGCGCCGCGGTTCCCGACGCGTCGAGGAACAGGTCGGCAGCGAGGGCGCCCGCGCCCACCAGCTCGACCGCCGCGATCCCGCCCTTGTCGTCGGCCTGCACCGCCGCGATCGGTCCCGGATGATGGCGCACGCCCAGCCCGGCCGCGATGCCGATCAGCAGATCGCGATAGGCCGGTGCGTTCCAGCGCAGCGCATAATCGACCTCGGCGAGCGGTGAGGGCGCATCGCCCTTCGGCGGCATGAAGCGCCCCGCCGTGGCGAGCGCCGCGCCGACCGATCCTGCCGGCCCGCCGCTGCCCGCGCCGCGCGGTCCGCCGCCCCATTCGCGCGCGAAGGCGCTGTTCAGCTTCGGATCGCTTGCCGCGCCATAGGCGGCGAGCGCGGCGTTCCCTATGCCCGCCCAATCCGCATAGCGCACCGCCAGCCGGTGGCTCGCCCCCGCGCGGCGTACCAAGGCCTCCTCGTCGATCCCCAGCCGGTCGTGCAGCCGGTTGGTGAAGGGCAGGGCGGTGCCGATATGCTCGGCGAAGGCGGCGGGGTCGAGCGGCGTGGCGACCACCAGCACCTCGGTCGCGGGCGAGGCGCGCTTGACGGCGATCGCCGCGAGCACGCCGACCTGTCCGGCGCCCGCGACGATCACGCGGCGCAGCGGTTCGCGCGCGACGCTCACGGTGCCGCCGCCAGGCGTTCGGCGCGTCCGGTCAGATAGGCGCGGTGCCCCGGCATCGCCGCGACCTCGTCGGCGATGGCGCCCCGCAGCGACCGCATCGCCGCCTGCACCCGCGCCGGGTCGGGGATTGCGGCGCGCGGGTCGTGCCGCTCGGGCAGGAAGCCCTGGCCCATATAGACCGCGATCCAGCTTGCGTCGTAGAACAGTCCTTCCGAATAGCGCTCGATCCGCCCCGTTTCGCGCCACAATTCCATCTTGGCCGCCAGCGTATCGGGCACCGTCATCGTGCGGACATGGTTCCAGAAGGGCGCATCGTCGCGCACCGTCGCGTGATAATGAAGGATCAGGAAGTCGCGGATGCGGTCATATTCCATATCGACGAGCCGGTTGAATTCGTCACGGTCGCGCGCGTCGATGCGCCCGTCCTGCGGGAACAGCTCGATCAGATAGGTGATCGCCATCTGCGTCAGATAGAGCGAGGTCGATTCGAGCGGTTCCAGGAAGCCGCTCGCGAGCCCGACCCCGACGACGTTGCGGCTCCACGATCGCGTCCGCCGGCCGGGGCGGAAGCGCAGCAGGCGGGGCTCGGCGATCCGTTCGCCGACCGCGGCGGCGCGGATCGCCTCGCACGCTTCGTCCTCCGACAGGAAACTGCTGGCAAAGACATAGCCGTTGCCGATCCGGTGCTGCAGCGGGATGCGCCAGCGCCAGCCGCCGGGCATCGCGATCACGCTGGTATAGGGTTGGATTTCCGCCTCGACATGCGCGGTCGGCATCGCCGCGGCGCGGTCGCACGGCAGCCAGTGCGACCAGTCCTCCCAATCCTCGCCCAACGCCTGCCCCAGCATCAGCGAGCGAAAGCCCGAACAGTCGACGAAGATGTCGCCCGCGACCTCGCGTCCATCGGCCAGCTTCAGCGCCGTCACGTCGCCGCTTTCGCCGTCCCGCAGCACCTCCGTCACCAGCCCCTCGACGCGCGTCACGCCGAGGGGGAGGGCGAAATCGCGCAGCCAGGGCGCGAACAGCGTCGCATCGAACTGATAGGCATAGCCATAGGTCGAGCGCAGGCTGTCGTCTTCGGCGGGCGGGGCGAAGCGGTTCGCCTTCGCCGCCGCGACTGCGAGCGAATAGTCGCCGATCGGCCCCGCCATGCCGCGTGCCGCAAGCTCGAGCCAATAATGATGGAAGGGGACGCCCGCGACCTTTTCGCCGAAGGTACCGAACGGATGGACATAGCGTTCGCCGATGCGCCCGAAATCGTGGAAATCGATGCCCAGCTTATAGGTCGCGTGCGTGGCGCGCATGAAGGCGGCCTCGTCGATACCGAGCCGCTCGACGAAGCCGCGGATGTGCGGCAGGGTCGCCTCGCCGACCCCGACGATGCCGATATCCTCGCTTTCGATCAGCGTGACCGAAACCAGCGGCCCGAGCAGCTTCGCAAGCGCGCTCGCGCTCATCCATCCCGCCGTGCCGCCCCCCAGCACGACGATGCGGATTGTCCCCCTGCCGCTCATCGCGCGCCGCTCAGCCGGCGCGCGTCGTCGGCGCGGTCCAGCCTTCCATCTCTTCCAGTTCCTTGCCCTTCGTCTCCTTGATGAAGCTTCTGACCAGGAAGAAGCTGATTGCGGCGCTCAGCGTATAGAGCAGATAGGTGCCCGACAGGCCGAGCCCGCTCGCCATCAGCGGGAAGGTCTGCACGACCAGGAAATTGGCGCCCCATTGCGCGAGCCCCGCGACCGCGAGCGCCGAGCCGCGGATCTGGTTGGGGAACATCTCGCCCAGCATCACCCACATCACCGGACCCCAACTCACGTTGAAGAAGATGACATAAAGGTTCGCGGCGACGAGCGCGACCCAGCCCGCGCCGGGCGCGAGGGCGAGATTGCCGGCGGCATCCTCCGCCGCGCCCGAAAAGGCCCAGCTCATCGCGCCGAGCGTCACCGCCATGCCGACCGACCCGATCAGCAGCAGCGGCTTGCGCCCGATCTTGTCGATCACCAGGATCGTCACGAAACAGGCGGCGATCGATACGACGCCCGACAGGATGTTGCGTTCGAGCGCCACCGCCTCCGACACCCCGGCAAGCTTCCACAGCGTCTCGCCATAATAGAAGATCACATTGATCCCGACGAACTGCTGAAAGGTCGCGAGCAGCAACCCGGCCCAGACGATCGGGCGGAAAAGCGTGCCCGGCGCGGTCACGTCGGACAGGCGCGGGCGGTGGTCGCCCGAAAAGCTCGCGCGGATCTCGCCGATCTTGCGCTCGGCCTCGTCGGGCCCGAACAGGCGGGTCAGCACCGCGCGCGCCTGCTCCTCGCGGCCGCTGCCGACCAGGTGGCGCGGGCTTTCGGGGATGAAGACCAGCGCGATCAGAAAGACGAGCGCCGGCACCGCCTGCGCCAGATACATCCAGCGCCAGGCCGCGCGCCCGCCCACATCGCCCAGCGAGCTTCCCGCCGATTGGGCGAGCAGATAATTGACGACGAAGGCCGCGGTCAGCCCGGTGATGATCATCACCTGCTGTACCGTGGTCAGCCGCCCGCGGATGTTCGCGGGTGCGACTTCGGAGATATAGAGCGGCGACAGCACGCTCGCCGCGCCGACCGCCATGCCGCCCGCGAAGCGCGCCGCGACGAAGAGGGCATGGACCGAGGTCAGCCCCTGGATCAGCGCGCCGACGACGAACAGCGCCGCCGCGATCAGCATCACGTTGCGCCGCCCCATCAGGTCGGCGAGCCGCCCGGCGAAGAACGCACCCGCTGCGCAGCCGATCAGGAGCGAACCGACCGTGAAGCCGAGCGCGGCATCGTCGAGCGCGAAGGCGGTCTTCAGCCCCTCCTGCGTCCCGTTGACCGCACCGCTATCGTACCCAAAGAGCAGCCCGCCGATCGTCGCCACCGCCACGATTGCGGAAATCAGCGCCATATTGACGCTCGTACGTGTCGCTTCCATCCGTCCTCCCCCGGCCCCAGCGGCCGTTCTACCCGTGGTTCCGGGTTTTCATGTTAGCGCTAACTATATCGGCCACCGCGCGGGCGGCAAGCGGAAATTTGATAGCAGGGAGGGAGGCAAAAGGACGTGAGCTTGAATCGTCATGGCGAGCGCAGCGATGCAATCTCCTGCCTTCGTTTATCCGTGACGATGGCTGGAGATTGCTTCGTCGCTCCGCTCCTCGCAATGACGGCGGGGATCGAAGCCACTTTCCTTGGCCTAATATCCGACCCGCAACCCGACCCACAAAGTCCGCGGCGTCCCCAGGTCGATCGACCCGTCCTGGTTGCGCGTGACGATCCGCGTCCCCGCCACATTCTCGCCGCGCAGGACAAGCCCGAACCTGCCTGCGAGCGGCATTGCCGCATAGAGGTCCAGCACCGTCGCGGCGGGCAGCGCGTCGCTTTCCAGATCGTCCTCATATTGCCGGCCGACGTGGCGCAGCGTTCCCGCCAGCGTCCAGCCCGCCGCCGGCGCCAGGCTCAGCGTCGCGCTCGCCGCCCAACGCGGCGTCTGCGCCGGGCGCATGCCGTCGAGCGCCGCCGCGGCGCCGCTGCCGCGCGCGACCGCGTCGGTATAGGCGGCCGACCCCTCGAAGCGGACGATCCCACGCCGGATGCCGGCCGACAGCTCCACGCCGCGCGCCTCGATCGCGTCGATATTCTGCCGCTGGCGCAGCGTCGGGGTCAGGGTGACATTGGCGACCGCATCCTCGACCCGGTTGTCGAACAGGGTCAGCGCCAGGTCGACGCCGCGCGCCGGGGTCAGGTCGACCCCCGTTTCATAACCCTTCAGCCGCTCGTTGCGCAGCGCGGCATTGGCCTCTGTGGTCACCGGAAAAACGACGAAGGGGCGGTAAAGCTCGTTCAGCGTCGGCAGCCGCAGCCCGCTATAGGCCGCGGCGCGCAGGCGCAGCGCCGGCGTCACGCGCCACACCGCGCCGCCGCGCAGCGAACCTTCCCAGCCGGATCGGTTCGCGAAATTCTCGTCCACCAGCGGCAGGTTCGCCCCGTCGCGCGCGCTGTAGAAGCCGTCGGCGATGCTGTAGCGGTCGGCGCGCGCGCCCGCGGTCAGCGTCAGCGCCCCCAGCGTCCAATCGTCCTCGACGAACAGCCCCAGGTCGCTGTTGGTGCCCCCGGCGTTGCGCCGCTCGGTGACGGCGCCGGTCATGCCATTGAGCGCGGTTTCGAACAATTCGCCGTCCGACCGCCGATAATCGGCGCCGAGCCGCAGCACATGCGCGCCGCCGACCGGCGGACGCAGCTCGAACTTGCCGCCGATCCCGGTCGAGGGCGTATTGCGCTGGTCGAGCACCGGGCGGAAGCTGCTCGAACTGAGGACGATATTGGTGAAATTGCGCGCCTGCACATAACCGAGCAGGTCGAAGGCCCAGTCGCCGCGCCCGACCAGCCGCAGGCTCGCCTCCTGCCCCTCGCTCGTCGAATCGGCGCCCGCGAAGCGCAGCGTCCGGCGGTCGTCGAACGCCAGACCCCGCGCCTGCAACTCGACCGTGTCGGTCAGCGGGGCGACGAGGCGGACCTGCGCCGACCAGCTTTCATAGGCGGCGCGCGCGGTCGCCGGGCCGCGCTGGTCGGCGGGCGTCGTGTAAAAGCCCCGGCCGCGGTCCCAGCGCCCCGACACCACCGCGAAGCCGCCGCCGAGCGGGGCGGCGAGCGTCGCGCCCGCTTCGGTCTCGCCGCGGTCGTCGATCAGCAACTGGCCGCTCACGGGGCCGAGCGTCGCCGCGTCGGCGCTGATCAGTTCGATCGTCCCGGCGAGCGCCCCGGCGCCGAACGGCCCCGACCCGCCGCCGCGCGTGACCCGGATGCCGGCAAGCCGTTCGGGGGCGAGCGCCGAGAGCGGGATATAGCCGAAGAAGGGATCGGCGACCGGCACGCCGTCGAGCAGCATCAGCGCGCGGCTCGTCGCATTGCCGCCCAGCGCGCGCAGCGTGATTCCCTGCGCCGACGGGTTCGACGCGCGGCTGTCGGTGCGGCGGAACTGCTGGAACCCCGCGACCGAGGCGAGCGCATCCTCGATCCGTCCCGACGCCGTGGCGGTCAGTCGCTCGCGGTCGATGATCTGACTGTCATAGGCCGGTGTCGCGGGAGTGTCGGGAAGCCCGGTGCCGGTGACGATGATCGGCTGTTCCTCCGCCGCCGCGCCCGTCGGCAAAGTGCCCAGCAGCAACCCGCCGAAACCGGCCCAGCGAAATGCGCGTGTCGCGGCGTCGCTCAAATCTGCTCCCCCTCGACCACGCGCCGTGCCTCTACGCTGGGAAATGGCGGAGCGGATGAAAACGAATGGAAGCGACTAACCGCCGAAAATATGTCGTTTTTCAATTCGATTCTTCGCCAAGGCCCATTCGAAGCCATGCCAGGGTGATTCCGCCCCCAATGACCCATTGCTCCTCGCCAAACGCGGCGTCGCATGGGAATCCTAGCTGGCCCGGCGGGCTGGTTCAAGCCTGCTGCGGAACGACCAAGGCGGGTCGGATTTTGCGGCGCTTTCCCTCAAACCCATTCTTCGCTGCGGCCGAGCTGTTTGCATCGCTGATAAAGGTGGCGACGAAACCGCTCCGCCCGACATTACGGTCTGCAACCCAATTTCTCATACCGGATAAACGGATGGGAGCGGGCTGCCAACTCGCCTCTCGGACAAGCGGAGCGCATGATTGGAATGATCGATCCTTAGGGCGCGTCGGGACTTTTTCATGCTGCGGAGACGGATTTGCCGGTAGAGAATCTCGCCGCCTCGCGGATCGGGGAGAGTTGGCCTGCGATCGATCCGGCTGAAGTGGACAGGCTGCTTTGCGGCCCTGGCGCGCCGTTTGAGGTTACAGTATCCCAGCTATTCGACCAGCCGACCCGGACATGGAAAAATGCGGTTCCAAACCTTGCCGCTCTGGCCGAGATTGAGGATCAGCGTGCAATAGGCACCCCCTTCGTGGGGTGATCGGCGTGCAAAAAGGACCCCTTCATCCCGGGGATTTAGTCGGCCGACTGGTTT
>NZ_JACIJH010000016.1 GCF_014199295.1 Sphingopyxis panaciterrulae | reverse complement strand
GAGCTCGTCGAGCACGATCAGGTCGAGCCGCGACAGCTGCGCCGCCAGGGTCCCGCCTTTGCCGATCCGGGTCTCCTCTTCGAGGCGTGTCACCACCATTGCGCCTTGAAAACCTCATGCCATTCATTCGCGACCCTCTTGAACGTGCAGGCGGTCGCTTTGCGATTGGCTTCAATGGTCAGCTTCTTCACGATGGAAGGGTCTTGGCCGTCGTCGAGGATTGCGCGGGCTTCGTCCCGCTTCGCCCGCGCTTGGACAAGGCTCACCATCGGATAGATTCCGAAGTTCATGCTCTTCTGCTTGCCGCCATAGGCGTAATTCCAGCGCCATAGCTTACCGCCGTTCGGCTTGACCAGAAGATAGAGCCTGTGGCTGTCCGTTAGCTTGTAGGCTTTGTCGCGGGGCTTTGCGCTGCGTAGTTTTGCGTCATTCAACATTGCTTTTCTCCGAGGCCACGTTTTTGAACACCGGAGCCACGTTCAAAGCCCTCGCCGACGACGGAGGCCGGTGGACGTGGCTGGAACCCGATGGAGCCGAAAGCGTCGGTTTTATGGGAGAAAAGCAATCCCAGTGGATGAACGTGGACCTCTATGGAGGAGGTCCTGGCGGAGCGGGAGGGATTCGAACCCTCGATACGGTTTTGCCGTATACTCACTTTCCAGGCGAGCGCCTTCGACCACTCGGCCACCGCTCCGCTGCACCCGGTCGTTTCGTGCATGGCACAAAGCGTGAATCGGGTGCGTTACCAATTCGCACTGGAAGGCGCGCCCTAATCGCTCGGCGGGGCTTTCGCAAGCCGATTGGGCGTGGCAGACAGGCGCGATGACCCATCTGCTCCTCGCGGCCGCCGCGCTCGCGCTTCTTCCCGCTGCCCAGCCCCCCGCCGCGCAGCCCGCGCCGTCGCCGGGGCAGATCGTCGATGCGGCGAAGGCGGACGAGTGGATCGCCATCGCGCCGTCGGACTTGCTGGTCATGGACCTCGCCCCCGATACCGCCGGCGGGGAGCGCCGCGTCGTCATTCAGTTGATGCCCGCGCCGTTCAGCCGGGGCTGGATCGGCAACATCCGCAAGCTCGCCGCGGCGCACTGGTGGGACGGCACCAGCGTCTATCGCGTTCAGGACAATTATGTCGCGCAATGGGGCGACGCCGACGGCGAGGACCCGGCGAAGGCGAAGCCGCTGCCCGTGGGTTTGGCGACGGTGCCGGAGAGCGACTATGAACGGCCGCTGGACGACGAACTGCGCGGCGCGTTGCGGGACAAGATGAAAGCCGAAGAAGACGCATTGCTCGCGGCTTTCCGGCAGCCCGCCGACGTCCGGGCCGAGGCCGTTCGCAGGGCCATTCCCCGCGATCCCTATTCCGACGAGACCATCGCCTATCACGGGTGGCCGATCGCCGTGAACAGGGAGACGCAATCCGTCTGGCCCGTCCACTGCTACGCGATGGTCGGGGTGGCGCGCGATCTGTCGCCGAACACCGGCACGGGCTCCGAACTTTACACGGTCATCGGTCACGCGCCGCGCCATCTCGACCGCAATATCGCGCTCGTCGGTCGCGTGATCGCCGGGATCGAGCATCTGTCGAGCCTGCCGCGCGGCCCGGCCCCGCTCGGCGTCTACGAAGACCCGGCGCGGCGGGTGCCGATCGCTTCGGTGCGTCTCGCGAGCGACCTGCCCGAGGCCGAGCGGCCGCGCTTCGAATATCTGTCGACCGAAAGCGCCAGCTTCGCGCGCTATGCCGAGGCGCGCCAAAACCGCCGCGACCCATTCTTCATCCACCCCGCGGGCGGCGCGGACATCTGCAATATCGCCGTCCCGGTGCGCGAGATCACTCCTTAGCGGGAATTTCGGCCTTCGCTTCGCGCACCTTTGCCTTGCGCTTGCGCAGATTGGCGCGCAGCGCGTCGGCCAGACGGCGCTCGCGCTCTGCCTCGGCGGGGGAGGGGGCTTTGCTCATGCCCCGCCATCCGGCGAAATCGCGCGTCCGTCAAGCCTCGCACCTTGACAGGCGAGGGGCGCCCCGCCATAGGCCGCGCCTGCCCGGCGACGACGCGGTCGCACGGGCTCCGGCTGCTGCTGTAGCTCAGTGGTAGAGCGCACCCTTGGTAAGGGTGAGGTCGAGAGTTCAATCCTCTCCAGCAGCACCATTTTCTCCTTCATATTCAGGTAGATATTTGCTCACCGCGGGCCGGTTCGGGCAGTGCATTAATTCCCGGTAGCCAGGCGGGTAGCAGAGAAGGCTTGCCTGCCCGCTTGACAGCAAAGGGGGCCGTAACCACTCTCGAAACGGAGAAAACGAGGGGATGTCGTATGGCAGATGAACTTGAACCCGGAGATACTGTTCAACTGAAATCGGGCGGGCCGTTAATGACGGTGGATATAGTGCACAGCTATGGCGAAATTAGTTGCGTATGGTTCGCAGGGGAAAAACAACAATCACACGTTTTCCAGAAAACCTCACTAGTCAAATCGGAGGTTGAGACGTGACGCCGAATGAAGTGGCGGAATGGATGGTTTCAGAACTTTCTCAGCGGCCGACACTATATCAAAGCAGGGTGGCAGGACACGTTTTCCGTCACAATCCAGAACTGGTCTACCGAAATAGAAACGGCAACAAGGCGCTGCACAAATCTATCCTAGACGCTTTCCGAAAGTTGACGCCCGGCGATGAAATCGTTTGGTCGCGGTCGAGCCAAATGTGGCGTCATCGCAAGCCGCACGACAAACCGGGACGAATGCAGCGCTGAACAGGATACGGGTGCTTGCCTCCGACCGATCCACGGCAAGTAACTGAACCGGTCAAGGCGGAGCGAGCTGTCGCCCTCAACCTTGGCGAGCTTGGGTGAGTCACGGCAGTGCGGAGCTTCGGATATAGGTGGCAGGCGCTGCTATTTTGGCGGGCGCCAGCCGGAGCGGCGAGGATACCGATTGCGCTTACGTCTGCATTGGTGCGTTCCGTGCTGTACCGGTCGCCGCGCCTAGAAACGATTCGGGAGGGTATGCATGTCGGCCTTTTGGTGGGGTGTTTTCGGAACGACGATAGGCAGCGGCGTCACGCTGCTTGGTCAATGGATTAAGCACTGCTGGGAAACATCGAAGGCCGAAGAATTCGATAACAGGCGAAAGGCGATGCTGCGCAGTTTGCTCGACAAGCCGGGCTCTACGGGATGGCGAAAGATGGCGACGCTGTCAGGTGTTATCGGAGCAAGCCGAGAAGAGACGGCGCGGCTGCTAATAGAAATTGAAGCCCGCGGTAGCGAGACCGGGAACGACTCTTGGGCATATCTAAAGGACAAGCCTCTGCCAGATCATGACTGATGGGTGTAATCTAGGTCGACAGATATTGGGCCGCTTGGGTTGGGGGGATAAACTATGAAAGCGTCGACATTTCGATTGGTGATTGCGCTGCTCGCGGGCGTTGTGGTTTCTGTGTTCCTTTACGGAGAATATTCCGATCATCAGGCACGGGAAAGAGACATCGCCGACTGTATGAAAACGGGAGGCGGTGATTACGACTTTTGCGACCTGGCTGTAATGCGAGAAGAACGCCGAAATGCGAAATAGCGACTATATCGGGATGACCTTGGATGGAACGCCGGCGACGGCGGTGAGTGCAAAGAAGGCAGGTTGATGGACGCTGGAGCTATATGGGGCGGGGGCTTCATTCTTTATATTCTCGTCGGAGCCTTTGTGCTGGGTGGGCTGAATAACGGGCCAGAGCCCGAGGGGTTGCTGCCCGGTTCGGTGACCAAGCAGCAATGGGAGGCTCGCGAGGCGAAGGGCACAAAGCTGGGCATGATCTGGGTTGGTGGGCTGGTCGTTCTTCTGGGCGCTTGGGCGATCTTCCCTTAACCAGTGGTCAGAGGCATATCATGCACCGAAAGGGCTCCGCTGTAGTGCAACGGAGCCCTCCCGACGCAGATCCTCACTGCCACACAGAGTATATTGAGCACATAAAGCGAACCATGCTGCAATAGGGTCTATTTCCCCCAAGCCTTGGGGGGCTGGACTTTGACCGCACGGAGATTGGCCTTCTTCATCACGGTCACGTTAGCATCGGCCGCTTCGCCTTCCTGCTGATCAACCTCCTTCGCAGCCGAGCCGTCAATTAATCGCTTTTGAAGTCGGACAATATCAATATCGCGCCAAACGACATAGGCCATGCGCGCAGTGCACAACGCGATGAGCGCGCCGACGGCGCCGGAGGTTACGCGACGAACCCACTCCGGCCAAAGCGCAGCATCAATCTCGCCGACCACGGAAAGCGATACAAGTCCAGCAAGGACCGTCGCATTGAGTCCGAGTATCCAGCCGTATTCCGTGGTTACTCCGACGATGGCACTCGTCAGCTTCTTCCGCTCTTCGGGGTCGGCACTCTTCCATTCGAGGGTCGGCATCCCGCGATTTAGTCGGACGAATATGGCTGCGACCATGATAGACAAGGCAACTATTAGGGGCTGGAAAGCATCAAACAGACGCACAAGCGCAATCGCCCAAGCAAAGAGCCCGGCCGCCACGCATGTGACCAAAATCGTCAGTTTTCGGGCCATTAGGCCTTGATCTTTCCATCCTTCACAAAGCGGGCATACACTTCTTGAAGCTGATCCGCGACATTGTCGAACTCAAGCAGATTGCTGCCCTCGTGAGGCAGATGGAACGGCATCCGCGTTCGTAGGATGGCATCGCCGTCCCTGATTTGACCGTCCTTGCCTTCAATCTGAACCTTCGCGTCTGATTCGTCAGCGAGATCGTTCGCAATGGCTTGAAATTTCTTCTTAGATTCCTCTGTCCGACGACCTCGAACTTTTACGGATGCCTCGACGGAAAGATATTCCTTCGGGCCGAGACTTTCAATGAGTGACTCGGCCTGCTTATCGCCAAACAGCGCCTTCACAATGGGCACAGCCTGCGACATTTGAGCGACCTTGTCGGCGACTCGGCGCGAAGTTTTGACCTCTCGTTGTCCCGGTTCATTGGCGGCGGTGATCGCCTGCGGCGCGGACTTCCCCGACACGCGCAAATTCCTGATCTCGCCAATGTCGCCCGCCGTTGCGGCCTTATCGAACTCGGCATTGAGCGCAAATGACGTCGATGGGTCCAGCACAGCGCCGCGTTCTTTCAACAACCAGTCGAGATACAGGCGCACTAACTCCGGCGTCATGAGGTTGGTTTTCACGAAGAGGATATGATTGCCGATTGCGAGCCAATAGGCGAGGCCGCGAATAAACTGCGAGCCCTCCGGGGCTTCGCTCTCGGCCAGATCGTACACCGTAGCGGTAGTTAGGTCTGACAGCTCTATCTCTGACGGCTCCATTTTCAGAAGAGCTTGGAGGTCCTTTGCTTGAGCCAAGCACATCTCGCCGAAAACGGCCGATGAAAGATCGGCGACCTTATTTAGGAATATCTTACGCCCATCACCGTCGACGACATCGAAAACACGATCTTCGGGGCGCGACCATAGCGACGACTTCTTGACCGCGCTGTTGAGCGCTTCCCGGCACAGGGCTTCAAGTGTCTTGCCCTTTAAGGCCTTCGCGTCAGCGTCGAAGCGACGATAATGCACCATGTGGTAGGTTGTGCTCATTCCTTCCCCCGTCGATTGGTATTCGGATGCCCACGTTATTGCTCGCGGAACATGAAATGCCAAGTAATGAGGAAAGAAGCATCCAGTATGGCGCAAACTATATAGCGTAGGGACTCGCACTTGCCGCCTTCCCCCGGCAAGGGAAGCATAAGCGATTGCCTGGGCCTTCGCTGTCGAAGGGCTTGCGGCATAGCAGGCATGGTCGTCGCTGCGTCGGGACCCGCTCACCGTCGAGCCCGCGGGAGGGGCGCTGCCCACCCTGCCAAGGCCCGCGATGCTCATTCACCACCGCTGGTCGTGCGCGATGATGTCGGAGAAGGCGCAGTGGAAGCCGAAGGCCTGCGCCTGCTCGTCGGTCATCAACTGGCGCGCCTCCCACGTCGACGCTTCGCCGCGAACAGCGTCGACCCATATCGTGCGCTTGCCCAACGCCCAGCCGATGTAGCCGAAGAAGGCGGCGAACGGCGCCATCTCGACGCCATAGAGCTTCGCGAAGGCGAAGCAGTCGCGCAACGTCGGCCAGCGGTCGGGCTGGGTCACGATGGCATGTTCGAGACAGGCCCGATGCGCCGCCCGGGTCAGCGGGTCGAACAGCGCCGCATAGCCCGCCATGACGGTCTCGGCGGTCAGCTTCATGCCGCGGCGTGCCGCTTACGCACCTCGGCGGCGTAAGCGCCCACGCGAGCGACCTCCGAGGCGTGGGCGAGGTCGCGCAGCGCCGGGTCGGACGGTAGGCCTTTGAGCAGCGCCTGCTCGGGGGTGCATTGCATATCCTTCGCCAGTTCGGCGGCGCGGGCGAACATCGCGTCTTCATAGTCGGCGACGCCGAACTTCGGCTGTTCCCCGGCGGCGACCGCCGCGGCGTTCTTGCGGATTTCGGTCACGTCGCCGTCGGCGCGCTTGATGAGGACGGCGGTGGCGCCGACTTGGGCGGGATTATCCACGGAACTGATCTCCTTGATCTTGAGGTTGCTGACGATGTGGCGCTTCTGCGGGATGGTCATGCTCGCTTTCCTTTGCTGTCGGGAACGGCGTCGAAGTCGTCGGCGGACGTCACCGCGATGAAGTCGACGAGGGATGGCGCCTGCACCCGGGCAACGCGGATGCCCAAGGCGCGGGCGAGCAGCGGCGCCTCGGCCTCGACCTCCTTCGCGAGGTGGAAGGTGAAGGTGCGCTCACGGCCGCTGCGAAGGTCGCTCAGCATCCTCTGCTCGGCGAGCAGGTCGGAGCGATACAGCTTGTCGTTGGCGGCCTTGATGGCCTCCATCGCGCCCTCCGCCTCGCGGATCGCGGCAACGAAGTCGCGGGCGGCCTGATGGCGCTCGGCTACGGCCTCCTCCCGGCCGCGCAGGATGCGCTTCCGCTTCAGATTGATGCTAGCCAGCATGTATATCCTCCTGCTCGGCGGTGATGGGGTCCGCGCTGTTGGCGCCGTCGACACGCTCGCGGACCTCGTTGATGATTTGCGTCGCCTGCTGCGGCGAGAAGCCCGCGCCCATCAGTTCGGCCGACCGGGCGAGCCAGAAGCAGGCGTCGAAGGGCGCAGCGTTGCGCTCTCGCTGCGCGAGAGCCATGTCGAGCCGGTCTTGCAGGGTCTGGGGTGTCCGGCGGCCGTCGAGCAGCGCGTCGAGCCGCTCTAGGCGGTCGGCGGGGCCGTGCGCCGGGGCGGCGACGTCTTTATGGCGCAACAGGGTGATGCGGAGGCGCCGCCGCGCGTCCGGCCCCATAAGCCGGAGGCCGACGAAGAAGGCGAGATGGTCGAGCGCGGCGTCAGGCGTCATCGCTCGTGCCTCCCTCGATCACCTTCATCGGCGGGCGGAAGGTGTTGGCGAGGCGCAGCGCCACCGATGTCACGGCGTCGCCCAGCAGGCCAGCATCGACGTCGTGGGTCACGCGCTTGTTGACGTTGATCGACGCGGCGTCGCGATAGGCGGGCAACATCGCCCGCGCGCGAAGCTCAAGCAGCCGGTCGCTATATTTGCGGACGGTGCCGACCACCTGCTCGCGATATTTGCCGCCATAGACCGGCTCGTCATAGCCCTCGACCGCGCGGCGGTAGATTTCATGGTCGACCTCGGCACGGGCGGTTTCGAGCGCCTCCTCCCACGCGGCGGCGAACTCGGGGTCACGCTGCCGTTCGTTCTTGAAGGTCGACAGCGCACCTTGGACGCTCTGCGGCGACGCGGCCCGGGCCGCGCGCACAGCGATGCCGTGGCGCGCGAGTTCGGTGAGGAATGCGGTTTTCCGCTCGGGGGTCAGGGGAATACCGTTTGACATGACCCTGAGTATAGCTGCGACCGCCCGAAAGGGGGCGGTTAAGGCTTGAACGATTGCCGCAATTTCGCGACCTCGCTACCCCGGCGGCATCCCCGCGGGTCGCCCAAGCATGGCGAGTCCACGAAATTGTGGCGGGGCATCGACCGGCCCCGCCCGAGTAGAGGGCGAGGTCTGCGGCGGTGTCGCGTCCGCGCGCGGGAGGGGCAGGCGCAAGGGGTGGTTTGGCAGATGGATCGCCCAACAAGGCGCCCCGGGTTACTGATCCGCCTACTCCGTCTGCTTATCCGTCTCGAATCTTTCCTTTATTTTCTAACTCTTAGACGGACTAGACGGATTAGACGAAGTAAGAGGGAAGGAAATGCGTGCGGGGCCATCGCCCCTCGTTGGGCATCGGACCCCCGAACCGCATTCAGGTCCGTCTATCCGTCTAGTCCGTCTTTTTGGCATTAAATCAGCCTATTACGCCGGACGGATCGACGGCTGCTCCGTCTGGCCGCATTCATATCACGTGATATTCGGCAACTGCGACTGCGCGCCGGACCCTTCAGGCTCGTGCGACCATTCGGTCGCGGCATCGAAATCCCACTGGCCGAACTTCTTTCGCCATGCCGCTCGCAGATCGAGCAACGCGGGAAACCGCCACCCTCTCCACCGATGTTCCTTGTGCGGTCTGAAACCCCATTCCTTCAGGAAGCGGCTGAGGGTCTGTTCGCTCTTATTTCGCAACTGTGGGCTCGACGATCGCATCATGTCATAGACGCCGGGTGTTTCAGCATCGTGGCCGTTCGATCGGCGGACTCGCTCATATTCATCGTCGTTCGTTTCTGGCCAAACTCCGGGAATCATCCCGCCTTCGAGGACAGAGAGTAACCATTGCTCCTCGGGCGTGAGATTATGCTCCTTCTGCTCGCGCAGGGCATCGGTGAGGGGAACGTCGCGCACCTCGAAATCCGCCAAGTCTAGCGCCATCAGATAATGAAGCAGGTTTTCCCGCCCGCCTTCATCAATCTGGGTGTGCAGCGCCCGGAAGTAATTCTTATCCTGCTTGCGGCCCTCGCCGACATTCAACACGAAATATCGGCGTTCATCAGAGCCAGCCGGGACAACCCATTGATCGTTCGACGCCATGAGCAGATGAACGAAGTTCGGCGAGGGCTCAGCGTCGATGCCCTTGCCCTCGACAACGATCAGGTCCTCTGTCACGAGCGTTTTTAAGACGCTCTCGTGCTGTTTGTCACCAGCATAAAATGCCTCATCGGCGAAGAGGAAGACGCAGTCACGGAGGTGCGCGTTGAACTGGCCGACAAGATGCTTCGCCGAAGAGATGTGCAGAAAGTGGCGGCCGAACAGCGATCCGAATATCTTCGCCACGGTGCCCTTTCCGGCGCCGCGCCCGCCCTTCAGAACAACTGCGACATGGCCCTGTTCCCCGGGGTGCTGCACGGCACGAGCCATCCAGCCGACGAGATAATTGTAGTATTCATCAATCCCGGAACAAACATTATTCTTGAGGTGGTCGAGGAAGGGTTGATGACCGTCGCCCGGTATCGCCTCACAGGCAAAGCCCTTCCAAAGGTTGTAGGCGTCGGGGACGTCGCGGCCGGGGGCGAAGACCAACGTGTCATACTGGCGGCGCATTGGGTTCTCCAGCCACCACTTTCCTGCTGACGCGTAGAGCGGTTGATTCTCCTTCGTCCGCCCCACTTCAACCCTGATGTGCATGTAGCGATTGCGGAAGTCCTCGAAACTCTGCTTCGAGATGCGCAGGCGCGGTCGGGCGAGGTTCTGATCCATCACCTCGCTGATCACGCGGCACTTGCCTCCGAGGTCCGCGATCACTGCATGACGCTCGTTGAGCTTGCGCAGCATCGGCTCAATGACCTCTTCGCGCGCCCGTTCGATCTGGCGCGCAACATACTCCACCGATCGCTTCTGGCGCAGGCAGTGGTCGCTGATGCCGAAGTCGGGATCAAGGAGGACGGCCGCAATGATATCGTCTTCGCAGCCCGCGCGGATGAGTTCACAGATGACCGCCCAGGTCACCTCGCTTTTTGAGCTGTAGCGGTTGGGGTCGTCGGGGTCGTCGCCCTGCACGATGAGCATGCGTGTCCGCTGCGTCACCTCCTCGGGCAATTCGTCGAGGTCCTTGATGCGCGGGAGATTGCCGCTGATCTGGACCTTGATGCCCGAGCCCGAGCCGTTCGACTGGACCTCGACCGCGGGTGTGAAGTCGCTCAGCGGATAGGTTGCCTCGCTGAGTTCGACAATCTCCGCGAGCGCGGGCTTGCGGCCCTTCTTGCGCTTTTTCTCGTCGGGCAGGTTGATCGTGCCCGGAAGCCGCATGATGCGGTCGATGTTCCACGTGTTGTCACCATCGAGAACGATGCCCAGCTGCTTGTTATAGGCCTCGAATTCAGTCCACCGGCCCTCGTCGCCGCCGATGTAGAGCGGCTCGTCCAGCTTCCAGAAGCCCTGATAGCCCCCGCCCGAGAAGGTGATGGCGCTCGGGGACGGCGAGAAGTCGTCCAGCAGCTTGCGAATGCGGGCACGCTCGCTCGCGTTCCACTTGTCGAGTTCCTCGGCCGACATCCCATCCCGAGGCTTCTTCGGGTCGATGTCTATGTGGAGCATCACCGCCTCTTCGACATGCTCCTTCTTTGGCTTGGTGTCCATTGCGCCGCGGACGCGGTTGACCGTGAAGTAGACGTTCTGCTTGCCCGACATGTTCGCGATCCAGCCGCGGGCCGCGCTCATATCAAAGAAGGTCTCCGTGGTCGTGCGGCCACCCTCGACCGGGATGGCCGTGAGCACCCATGGGCCCTCGGGATGGGCCCAGCGCAGGAAGCGTTCGGCGGTGTCGAGGTTGGTTTCGAGCTCGTGGCTCATAGTCGTATCTCACTCTCAGCATCTAAGCCGGAGCGGGAGGCCTCAAGAATTTGGCGGATCGTTCAACGGAACGGTCTCTGCGCTGGTGGGCCGGGCGGCTATAAGGACCACGGCGTTAATCAGCTTTGGCGCCACCTTCTTGCAAAGGCATACTCCCACCCCTGAAACTCCCGGGGGTGGGATTTTTTACGCGGCAGCGGCCATCTTCTGTTCCAGCCACGCAATGACCTCCGAGCGGCGCCAGACGACGCGGTTGGGGCCGATGCGGACCTGTTTCGGGAACTCGCCGCGCTTCGCCAGCGCGTAGATCGTCGACTGCGACAGTGTGGTCATTTCCATCACGCCGCCAATGTCGAGGACAAGATTGTCGATGGGTTTCATATTCGGGTCTCCTCGCTTCCGAGGCGTTCGGATCGGAAGCGAGAACCTATTAATTAGACCCCAAGCCACCTTACTATAGCAAAGAAAGGACCTATCCCCGCTGCGGGCTACATCGCCCTGATTACAGCCACAACTTTCCCCATTTCTCCAACGCCGCGCGTTTCTCGTCGAGATAGGAATATTTATTGTATGTTCCAGCAACACCCTGAACGACATGCCCAAGCACGCGCTCGATATGCTCCTGCGGGATGCCGAGCCGGGCCATGTGGGTCGCGACTGACCGGCGAACGTCGTGGACGGTCCAATCGGCGAGGGGAGCGAGCCCCTGCTTCTTGCCGCGCTCGGTTATCTTGTCGTCGAGCGATTGCTTCGCCTTCGAGAAGCCGCTGACCGGCCGGGCGCCGCTGGTCGTCGAGATGAGGCAGTCGCCGTCGTTCCAGCGGGGGAGGGCGTCTACGATGGCCCACGCTGGCGCCGACAGCGGATAGACGTGCGCGCGCTTCGTCTTGTAGCGCGAGGCCGGTATCTCGACGGCGCGGTGCTCGACGTCGATCCACGGCAATTCGAGTTCGGCGACTTCCGACCGGCGCTGCCCGGTCAGGATGAGCAGGCGATACATGGGGCC
The DNA here is from genome assembly GCF_014199295.1 of Sphingopyxis panaciterrulae. Classification (GTDB taxonomy): domain Bacteria; phylum Pseudomonadota; class Alphaproteobacteria; order Sphingomonadales; family Sphingomonadaceae; genus Sphingopyxis; species Sphingopyxis panaciterrulae. The sequence continues at coordinate 97,006 of NZ_JACIJH010000016.1, read as the reverse complement.
GAAGGGGTAACCCATGTCGCCCGCCGCGTCCCATACCCGGCGAAGCTCGTCCATCGAGAGATTGCGCTCGCGGGGCACGTAGCCCAACTCGGGACGCCGCATCCCAGCGAGGGGGCTTGCGGCTATGTGGCCGCGGTCAGCCGCCCAATTGAACATCTTGGTCAGGTGCTTCCGCAATTCCCGGGCGATAGCCTCGCCGCGCTTCGTGACAATGTCATCGAGCAGGTCGTGGGCCTCGGCGCGGGTGATCGTCTCGATCAGCCGTCCGCGCCATAGCGGCAGGGCGTGATCCTCGATCAGCCGTTGCGCGGGCGGGCGCCCGAGCTTCTTGTTCGGCCCTTTCGGGACGAGCTTCCCGGCCTTCGCGGCGTCGAGTGTCGCGGCCCGTTCCTTCGCAAAGCGCCCATCGCGGGTATTCTGCTTCACATGGAGGTCGACGAAACGCTCAAGAATGACCTCGAAGGTGCGGGTCTGCCGTTGGGCGCGCTCCTCGTCACGCTGGGCGGCGGGGTCCAGCCCTCGGTCGGCGGTGTCGAGCGCCTCCCGCGCCTTGTCCCGGGCCTGTTCGAGGCTCACGAGCGGATAGGGGCCAAGCGTCATTCGCTTCTGCTCGCCGCGGGTGTTATTGTCCCCTGCGCCCGCGACGCGGTAGAGCACAGACCAACTCTTTGCACCCTTGTCGCTGACCCTGATCCGCAATTCGCGGACAATGGTGTCGGCGATCTCAACGCGCTTCCCGGCCGGTGCTGCCAGCTTCTCTATCCGCTTGTCCGTAAGCCGCTCGCGACCGGATTGATGCTGTGTCGTGCCGGTCTTCGGTGCCGTTGCCATGTATAGCCTCCGTTGCTCCGGGGTAGTCTCGGGGTAGCGAGATTACCCGGTTTCAGTAGGAACAGGTCGCTACTGCTCGGAACCGGATTTAGCTGTATGCCGCAGAAAAGCTAGTGATTTCGGGTGTCGTCGGAACTCGCCGGAATGGTCCGCTGGGGCTTGGTAAGGGTGAGGCCGAGAGTTCAATCCTCTCCAGCAGCACCATTTTTCAGATTTTCGCCGACAGCAGCCAGTCGTGGAACAGCTTGACCGCCGGCTGGCGCAGCGCGCGCGGGCGGCACACGAACCAATAGCTGTAGGGACTGTCGACATCGAAATCGAACAGCCGCGACAGCCGCGCGTCCTGGGCGTTGTCGAAATGATGGCCGTGCATGAAGGCGACGCCGATCCCCTGCGCCGCGGCCTCGAGCATCAGTGGCCCCGAATCGAAGAAATCGATTCCGGCGGGCTCGAGATAGGGCATACCGATCGCCTGCCGCCACTCGGCGAAGGTTTCGGGCATTTCGCGGTGAAGCAGGATGGTCAGCCGCTGCAACTGTTCGGGAACCGTGATCGGGCGCTCGCCGTCGGTCAGGTCGCGCGCCGCGATCGGAAAAATCTTGTCCTGGTCGAGCCGCGCCGCATAGAGCGCCGGGTCGATCGCGCGGGCCAGCGCGATCGCGGCGTCGAGCCCGTCGCCCAGCCGCGCCTCGCCGTGCGACAGCGTGTCGATGTCGATATGCAGCTCGGGATGCTGGCGCCTCAGCTCGGGCAGGCGCGGGAACAGGCGCTGCTGCGCGAAGAGCGGCAGCACATTGAGGTGGAGGCGCAGCGACGCGTCGGGGCTGCCGACGCGGCCGATGACCCCGCGCAGCTCGTCGAGAATCGGCGCGAGCTGCGTCTGCAGCGTCCGCCCCGCCTCGGTCAGCTTCAACCCCTGGTGATGGCGGTCGAACAGCGGCCGCCCGACCGCATGTTCCAGCGTCTGGATGCGCCGCGACAGCGCGGGCATCGACAGGCCGAGCTCGCTCGCGGCGGCCTTCACCGTGCCGTGCCGCGCGACTTCCAGAAAAGCTTCCATGCTGCTGAGGGGAGGGAGGCGTGTCATGATGCGGTGCCGATGATGACATGCCCCCGCACGCGGCGCCAGATGCTTTTGTGCGCTGCGGTATGAAACGAGCCTGCGCCGAGGGGGGTCGAAAATCGGGAACGACCATCCTATCTTCCGCATTCTGACTATTTTGCGGGAGACACGCCTTGGCCGACGCACCGGTTAAAGAAAAGCAAGTCAAGCTACAGGTCGCGAATGCAAGGGCAGAGGAAAGCGGGGGAGGGATTGCCCGCATTCCGCGCTCGGCCATGGCCGAACTCGGGGTGACCGAGGGCGATGTGATCCAGATCAGCGGCAAGCGGGAGACCGCGTCGCGTGTCATGGCCCCCTATGCCGAGGACGAGGGGCTGGAGGTGATCCGCCTCGATGGCCTTCAGCGCGCCAATGCCGGCGCCGGCGCCGGCGACATGGTGATGCTCAGCCGCATTGAGACGCGGCCCGCGACGCGCGTCGTCTTTGCTCCGGCACAGGAAAATCTGCGGCTTCAGGGCTCGGCCAATGCGCTCAAGCGCAGCTTCTTCGGCCGCCCGCTCACCGCCGGCGACACGGTGGCGACCGCGGGGCAGCAGCGGCTGCCCGCGGGCGACATGCCGCCGCAGCTTCGCCAGATGCTCAACGCGCCCGCCTATGCGCTTGCCGAAGTGCGCCTGCTCGTCGTCTCGGCGGCGCCGAAGGGCGTGGTCTTCATCGACGAGACTACCGAGGTCGAACTGCTCCCCGAATATCAGGAACCGCAGGATACCCGGCGCACCGACGTGACCTACGACGATCTCGGCGGCCTCGGCGACACCATCGACCAGCTCCGCGAGATGGTCGAACTGCCGCTGCGCTATCCCGAACTCTTCCGCCGCCTCGGCGTCGATCCGCCGCGCGGCGTGCTGCTCCACGGCCCGCCGGGTACCGGCAAGACCCGCCTCGCGCGCGCCGTCGCGAACGAGAGCGAGGCGCAATTCTTCCTCATCAACGGGCCGGAAATCATGGGGTCGGCCTATGGCGAGTCCGAAAAGCGCCTGCGCGACGTGTTCGAACAGGCGGCCAAGGCCGCGCCGTCGATCCTGTTCATCGACGAGATCGATTCGATCGCGCCCAAGCGCGGGCAGGTGCAGGGCGAGGCCGAAAAGCGCCTTGTCGCGCAGCTTCTGACGCTGATGGACGGGCTGGAGCCGCGCACCAACCTCGTCGTCATCGCGGCGACCAATCGTCCCGACGCGATCGACGAGGCGCTCCGCCGCCCCGGCCGCTTCGACCGCGAGATCGTGATCGGGGTGCCCGACGAAAGCGGGCGGCGCGAGATTCTCGGCATCCACACCCGCGGCATGCCGCTGGCCCAGAATGTCGACCTTGCCGAACTGGCGCGCACGACCTTCGGCTTCGTCGGCGCCGACATGGCGGCGCTGACCCGCGAGGCGGCGATCGAGGCGGTGCGGCGGATCATGCCCAAGCTCAATCTCGAGGAAGGAACGATCCCGCCCGAGGTGCTCGACGAACTCAGCGTGACGCGCGAGGATTTCAACAATGCCCTGAAGCGCGTCCAGCCCTCGGCGATGCGCGAGGTGATGGTGCAGGCGCCCAAGACGCGCTGGAGCGACATCGGCGGCCTCGACGCGGCGCGCGACAAGATGATCGAGGGCATCGAACTGCCCCTCAAGCATCCCGAAGCGTTCCGCCGCCTCGGCATCCGCCCGGCCAAGGGCTTCCTTCTCTACGGTCCGCCCGGCACGGGGAAGACCTTGCTCGCCAAGGCGGCGGCGCGTGAATCCGACGCCAATTTCATCGCGATCAAATCCTCGGACCTGCTTTCCAAATGGTATGGCGAGAGCGAGCAGCAGATCGCGCGCCTGTTTGCGCGGGCGCGGGCGGTGGCCCCGACCATCGTCTTCATCGACGAGCTCGACAGCCTTGTCCCCGCGCGCGGCAGCGGCACCGCGGGCGAGCCGCAGGTGACCGAGCGCGTCGTCAACACAATCCTCGCCGAGATGGACGGGATAGAGGAGATGCAGTCGGTGGTCGTCATCGGCGCGACCAACCGGCCGAACCTGATCGACCCGGCGCTGCTCCGCCCCGGCCGGCTCGACGAGCTGATCTATGTGTCGGTTCCCGATGCCGGCGGGCGCCAGCGCATTCTCGAAATCCACACCGCCCGGATGCCGCTGGCGGGCGATGTCGATCTCGCCGCGCTTGCCGCGCGCACCGACCGCTTCACCGGCGCCGACCTCGAGGATCTGGTCCGCCGCGCCGGCCTCGCCGCGCTCAAGCGCTCGATGGACAGCGACACGGTGACGATGGAGGATTTCGAAGCCGCGCTGAAAGACACGCGCGCCTCGGTGACCGAGGCGATGGAGCGCGACTATGAAAAGATCCAGGGTGAGATCAAGCAGCAGGCGATGAGCGTCAACCCGATCGGCTTCTTCGCCCCGGGCATGCTCAAGCCAGTGCGCGAGACCAAGCATGAGGGCGAGCCGTCGACGGATTAGGGTCTTCGCATTTTGAAAAACGGAGTGCGACCCTAGGGTCAGGACCCTAGTTTCCTCGTCACCCCGGACTTGATCCGGGGTCCCGCTTTCCCGTGGTATAGCGGGGCCGGATCAAGTTCGGGGTGACGAAAAGGCCTCCAGGGGCCGATTTATGCGGTTCTAGCCCGCCGCCTCCGGCGTCTTCAGCGCTGCCCAGCCCCACAGCACCAGCCAGACGCAAAAGCCCGCCATCAGGCCGTAAGCGACCATCGCGTGCCAATTGTAAAGCAGCACGCCGATGGCGGGCGAGACGATATAGGCCGATCCGTTGATCGATGCCGTCATTCCCGCGACGCTGCCCTGGTCGCGCTTCGGCACCGCCAGCGATGCGCCAGCGGTGAAGCCGGGCCGGAACAGGCCGAAACCCAGCGAGGCGAGGGCGAAGCCGATCACGATGCCGTGCAGGTTCTGCGACAGGCCGGTCATCACCGCGCCCAGCGCGCCCAGCGCGGCGCCCAGCAGCACCGCGGTGCGCGGCGACATGTGCAGCAGCGGGATCAGCCCCCATTGCGCGAGCAGGGTCGCGAAGGCGCCCGCCATCAGCACGATTCCGGTCAGCGCCGCCGCTTCGTCGGGACGCAGGCGCAGGTGCAGCCGGTCGAGGATCAGGAAGCCGATGACCCCCAGCATCATCGCCTGCGCCTGTCCGCCGATCAGCCCGGCCGCCAGCCAGGGGCGGACGCGCCGGTCGGTCCAGCGCAGCTCTTCCGCATATTCGCTGGGATCGGCGCTGTCCTCGTCGCGGTCGTTGCCGGCGGCGGCGGGCGATCCCGCGGAGGTCGGATAGACGGCGACCGCGCCGCGCGCCGAAAAGCGCGGCGTGTCGCTGGGTAGCCGCCAGCGCAGCATGATGAGGACGATCAGGCCGATCACCGCGAACACGAGCAGCGGGCCGGCCAGCCCGACGATCGGCAGGATGAAGAAGGGGGCGACGGCGGGGCCGATCACGGTGCCGAGCCCGAAGGAGGAGGAGACGAGCGACAGCGCCTGCGTGCGCTCTTCATGGTCGGTACGCGCGGCGATATAGGCCTGCACCGCGGGCGGCGCGGCGGACCCGAGCGCGCCATAGAGGCTGCGGAACAGGGCGAAGACGACGAAGGTCGCGCCCGCCGCCAGCCATCCGGCAAGGCCCGCCCACAGCGTCAGCCCGCACAGCGCCATCGACGACAGGAATCCGATCAGCCCGCGCGCCATCAGCACTTTGCGGCCGCGCTTGTCGGACTGGCGCGCCCAGTGCGGCGCGGTCAGCACCCACAGCAGCGCCGACCAACTGAACGCCAGGCTGACCCAGACGTCGGGAATATGCAGCTTGGCGCCGATCGCGGGCAGGATCGACTGCATCGCGGTGTTGCCCGCCGCGGCGACCAGCATGATCGCGAACAGCACCGCCATGCGGTCGTTGGGGATGGAGCGCGATATCGCCGTCATGTCGCCCCTCCGTTCGCCGCAAACCTGCCCCTCCCTACACGCGATGTGCGATCTGTCCAGCGCCAGGCCCATATCTTTCCTTGCGCTTGGCGGCCGATTTTGCCACCGACAAAGGACGCCGCAACAATGCGAAAGCCATCATGACCAATCCGCGGGCGCACGCCCAAGACTCGAAGATCGCGACGCCGCATCGGATTCGCGCGAAGCTCAAGCGCTTTTTCGGACCGTGGGGCATGTTCGTCCGCGGTTTCATCAAGCACCCGGTCATGGTGGGGTCGATCGTGCCCTCCTCGCCGACGCTGATCCGCCACATGCTGCGGCCGGTCGACTGGAAGAACACGAAGCTGTTCGTCGAATATGGCCCGGGCGTCGGCACCTTCTGCCGCCCCGTCCTCGAACATCTGCCCGGCGACGCGACGCTGATCGCGATCGACACCAACGAGGATTTCATCGACTATCTGAAAAAGGATATCCGCGACAGCCGCTTCATCGCGGTCCACGGGTCGGCGGCGGATGTCGAGGCGATCGTCGCGGCGCACGGGTTCGAGCGGGCCGACTATGTCCTGTCGGGCCTGCCTTTCTCGACCCTGCCGGCGGGTGTCGGGCCAGCGATCGCCGCCGCGACGCATCGCGTGCTGCGTCCCGGCGGCGCCTTTCTCGTCTATCAGTTCCGCGCCCGCGCGCGCGACTTCCTCGCCGCGCATTTCCGCCGCATCGACCGGGCGTTCGAGTGGGTCAACGTCCCGCCCTGCTTCCTCTTCTGGGGCTGGAAGGACTAGATCGTTTCCAGATCGGGCTCGGCGAGCCCGAAGTTGAGCCGCCGCGACACCGTATAATCCGCGACCCCGACGACGAACCAGGCCAGCGCCCAGCGCAGCCGCGTCAGCAGCCCCGCGCGCGCCTTGTGCGACCGGCGGGTGACGATCTCGCAATCCGGCTCCAGCCCCGCGACGAAATCGCGCATCCGCGCCGCGAATTCGGCGTCGGCGATCCGCACCATGATCTCGACGTTCAGGAACAGGCTGCGGGCGTCGAAATTGGCCGATCCGATATAGGTCACATTGTCGACGACGATCAGCTTCATGTGCAGCTTGCACGGCCGATATTCCCAGACATCGGCCTGCTTGCGCAGCAGATAGCCATAGAGCAGCCGCGACGCGCCGACGGTTGCGGCATTGTCCGACTTGCCCGCCATCACGAAGCGGGCATGGCCGCGGCGCGCGACGCGGCCGAGCCGGCGCAGCATGCCCTGGCCGGGCGAGAAATAGGCCATGGCCATGTCGAGCCGCCCGGCGCCGTCGAGGTCGGCGCGCACCGCCCGCGCCCAGGGCGACAGCCGCTCGGTCGGCCCGCCGACCAGCCACGCCACCGGCCCGTTCGCGACCGGCCATTCGCGGATCAGGCGGCGCAGCATCAGCAGCTTACCGTCGTGATGCGCGGTATAGGCGTGGATGCGGTCGAACCATCGCACCGCCTGCGCGACGCTCTCCCCCTCGACGATCAGGCCGAGGTCGAACCAGCAGTCGCGGCGCGGCGCGCTCAGATACTGGTCGGAGATGTTGAAGCCGCCGGTCACCGCGACCCGCCCGTCGATCAGGATCAGCTTCTGATGGTTGCGGATCAGATAGCTCGACCGCCAGCGCCGCGAAAAATAGGCGACGTCGCCGCCCGCCGCGCGCAGCGGGGCGAACAGGCTGCCCGGCGTGCGTGCCGAACCGAAGCTGTCGATCGCCGCGCGCACCCGCACCCCCCGCTCCGCCGCCGCGAGCAGGCGTGCGACCACCTCGCGCCCCGCGGCATCGTCGTCGAAGATGTACATGACGATGTCGACGCTGCGCGCCGCCCCGTCGATCAGCGCGCAGAGGCGGCGCAGCCGTTCGGCGCCGTCGAAGATCAGCTCGAGCCGATGCCCCGCGACCTCGGCGGTCAGGCCGGTCGCGGGGGCAGGGGCGGGCGCATCGGTCATGTCCCGCTCATAGGGCGCGCTGCGCCCGGCGGGCAAGCTCAGCTACTGCTCGACAGCTTCATCAGCACGATCCCCGCGACGATCAGCGCGGCGGCGATCAGCCGCAACGGGGTCGCCGCTTCGCCCAGCACCGCGACGCCGACGACGAAGGCGCCGACCGCCCCGATCCCGGTCCAGATCATATAGGCGGTGCCGAGCGGCAGCGACTTCATCGCGACCGACAGCAGGATGAAGCTGGCGGTCATGGTGACGAGGGTGATCGCGCTCGGTACGGGCAGGGTGAAGCCGGCCGACTTCTTCATGAAGAAGGCCCAGACGATTTCCAGCAGTCCGGCGAAGACGAGATAGATCCAGGCCATGGTTCGAGCTCCTTTCAAGAGCCGGGCCGTCCCGGATGATCGTCTGACGAAGGGTCGTCCCTTCGCGCGTTTCCAGATAGGCAGGCGGCCCGCCAAGTCAAGGACACGGCCGAAGCGCGGTGGCAGCGCAGTTTGGATTTGAAAGGGGCCATTCCCTGTCTCGTCACCCCGGACTTGATCCGGGGTCCCGCTCAGCGACGCCGAAAAGCGGGACCCCGGATCAAGTCCGGGGTGACGAAGCAAGCAAAAACACACGCCTGCTTTCAACCTACGTCACCGCCCTCCGCGCGCTTTCGTTGACATTCGCCCCCGCCGCTGCTAGCGCGCAGCGCTTGCTGCCACGCCCCCGGAAGGGCTGGCCTCTCCCGTAACCCAAGGAATTGCCAATGGCCCGCGTTACCGTCGAAGATTGCGTCGACAAGGTTTCCAACCGCTTCGATCTGGTTCTGCTCTCCGCGCACCGCGCCCGCGAGATCTCGGGCGGTTCGGAACTGACGATCGACCGCGACCGCGACAAGAACCCCGTCGTCGCGCTGCGCGAGATCGCTGAACAGACCGTGCGCCCGCACGATATCCAGGATGCGCTCGTCGGCAGCATGCAGAAGGTCGTGGTCGATGACGACGACACGCCCGACGAGATCAGCTCGATCAGCCGCTCGGCCGAGGCGCTGCGCCTGACCGCCGCCGCCCCGCCGCGCAGCCCGGCGAGCAGCGGCCCCGACTTCGACTGAGCCGCCGACAGGGATCACCAGAGGGGCCGCGGGACACCGCGGCCCTTTTTGTTGGTCGGGGTACTGGCGATCGAACGAAAGTCCTGCTCTCTCCCCTTCAGGGGAGAGATACGCAGGCTTGCGAGCTTGCTCGCTAGCCGAAGTTGAGAGGGGCAAGGTGCAAGTCTCCCCCCTCTCCCAACCCTCTCCGCTGAAGGGGAGAGAGCTTTACGTGCTTCCCACTCCTAACCCTGCCTCACGGAAGCTGGGTCAACTCCGCGACCCGGATCGCGCGCGAAGCGAGCATCGGCTCCAGGATCGTCCCGATCCGCCGCGCCCGCGGCGAGCGGACGGTGACGTTGTAGAGGCTGTTGGCGATGACGTCGGCCAGTTGCACGCCGTCGCTGCGGCGGCTGTCGGCGAGCGAGGCGCGGCCCCAGCCCGAAAGCCCCGCCTGGATCGTGTCGCGCACCCGCGCCAGGATCGTCGGGTCATAGCGGCCGTCGTCGATCACCACATCGGTACACACGCCGCCGGTTTCGGGCAGCCAGTGGCCGACCGCGCTGTCGAGCAGCGCCGCATAAAGCTCGAGGTCGGTGGGCGGCGTGCCGTCCTTGCCGTGGGCGAGCTTCGCGCCCTCGGCGACCGCGACCCAGGCGCGCCCGCCGGCGCGGTCGAACAGTTCGAGCAGATAGGCGCGCTCGGTCAGGCTGATGCGGCTGCCCTTGAGCTCGCCCTTCAGGCCGGTGACGGCGCGAAAGCGCGCGTGGATCGACGCCGCTACCTCGGGCGTCAGCATCACCGCCGCAAAGGTCATCGCCCCCGCGTTGAGTCCGCCCGATTCGTCGCAATAGATCGTCATCGCCCGTCCCTATGACCGATCAGGCGGGGCAGGGGTAGCGTTTCTTCATCAGCGCATCGAAGGCGGCATAGATCGACACTCTGCCGCGCATCCGCGCCGGATAGCCGTTCAGATGCGCCAGCCATTCCTCGGGGGTCAGCGTGCCGCTTTCGGGCGGACAGCTCGTCGTCTTTCGCCCCGCGCGCCGCTGGGCGTCGATCCGCGCCTTATAGCGCCTGGCGGTCGCGATCACCTCATTCTTGAGCCGATAGGCCTCGGGCGTCGCCATCGCGAGCGGCCCGAGCCGCGTCACCGCGTTGGCACGCGCAAGGAAGGCCGCGACGCTCATGTCGCCGGGCGCCATGCCGCAGAGCAAAGGCGCGGCGAGCAGCGCGGGCAAGACGCGCTTCCCGATCGAACGGCCGCCGTTGACATGTTTTGTAAGGAGGTCTGCTTTCGACAAGGCCGATCCCTATAGAATTCGTCACCCTGAACGTGTTTGGCGCTTATCCCTTTCGCATCCGTAATCCCGTCATTGCGAGCGGAGCGAAGCAATCCAGAGTGCGCGCAAACCGCTCTGGATTGCTTCCCCCGGCTTTCGCCGGGGTCGCAATGACGAAGTAAGCAGGCTTACGGATGCCAAGGGTATAATTGCCAAACACGTTCAGGGTCCATGGTCTGCCCCTGAATGTCGCGCCGTGTGGGAGGAGAGGGCGGGCCATGGATGCTGAAACAAGTTCAGCATGACGAAGGGAGGAATGGCAAGCACCCGTCGATGAAGGGGGGTAGGCTCCCTCTGGCCCTACGCCCCCTGAGGATTGGGATCGCCGAACGGGCGCGGCTTGCGCTTGATCTGCGGCAGGCCGCCGGCGTGACCCTGTACCGGCGTTCCGGTGCGGCCCTGATCGTCCTCGCGGCCGATATCCTCGCCCTTGATCGCGCGCTTGGCTTCCTCGCCCGACAGCGTCTCATATTCGAGCAGCGCGCCCGCGAGCAGGTGCAGTTCATCGAGATGGTCGGTCAGCACCTTGCGCGCGGTGGCTTCGCCTTCCTCGACCAGCCGGCGGACCTCGCTGTCGATCAGCTTCGCGGTCTCTTCCGACATATTCTGCGCTCGCGACACGCTGTGGCCCAGGAAGACCTCGTCCTGATTGTCGCGATAGCGCAGCCAGCCCAGCTTTTCGGACATGCCATATTCCATGACCATCGAACGCGCCATGTCGGTGGCCTGCTGGATGTCGTTCGACGCGCCGGTGTTCAGCTCGTCGTTGCCATAGATGAGCTGCTCGGCGATGCGGCCGCCGAAACAGAGCGCGAGGCGCGCCTTCATCTGCTTCATATTCTGCGAATAGCGGTCGCGCTCGGGCAGGTTCCACGTCACGCCCAGCGCACGGCCGCGCGGGATGATCGTCACCTTGTGCAGCGGGTCGTTGTGCTCGACATGGAGCGAGACGAGCGCGTGGCCCGCCTCGTGATAGGCGGTCGCCTTCTTCTCGTCCTCGGTCATCACCATCGACCGGCGCTCGGCGCCCATCAGCACCTTGTCCTTGGCTTCCTCGAACTCGTTCGACGCGATCAGGCGCTTGCCCTTGCGCGCCGCGAGCAGCGCCGCCTCATTGGCAAGGTTGGCAAGGTCGGCGCCCGAAAAGCCGGGGGTTCCGCGCGCGATGCGGCGCAGGTCGACGTCGGGCGCCAGCGGCTTCTTGCGCGTGTGGACTTCCAGGATCTTCTGGCGGCCCTCGATATCGGGACGCGGCACGACGACCTGACGGTCGAAACGGCCGGGGCGCAGCAGCGCGGGGTCGAGCACGTCGGGGCGGTTGGTCGCCGCGACGATGATGATGCCTTCATTGGCCTCGAACCCGTCCATCTCGACGAGCAACTGGTTCAGCGTCTGCTCGCGCTCGTCATTGCCGTTACCCAGCCCGGCGCCGCGATGGCGCCCGACGGCGTCGATCTCGTCGATGAAGACGATGCACGGCGCGTTGCGCTTGGCCTGCTCGAACATGTCGCGCACGCGCGACGCGCCGACACCGACGAACATCTCGACGAAATCCGAACCCGAAATGGTGAAGAAGGGAACGCCCGCCTCGCCCGCGATCGCGCGGGCGAGCAGGGTCTTGCCGGTGCCGGGCGAACCGACGAGCAGCGCGCCCTTCGGAATCTGGCCGCCCAGCTTGGAAAATTTCGTCGGGTCCTTCAGGAACTCGACGATTTCCTCCAGTTCCTCGCGCGCCTCGTCGATGCCGGCGACGTCGTCGAAGGTCACGCGGCCCTGTTTTTCGGTCAGCATCTTCGCGCGCGACTTGCCGAATCCCATCGCGCCCGATCCATTGTTCTTCTGCACTTGGCGAAAGACGAAGAAGGCGATGCCCAGGATCAGCAGGAAGGGCAGCGACTGGATCAGCAGATAGACCCAGATATTGCCGGTCTCGGCGGGCTTGCCGTCATATTTGACGTTGTTGTCGTTGAGCAGCTTCAGCAGCTCGGGATCGCGCACGACATTGGCGGTGAAGCGGTCACCGTTGGTCATTTCGCCGGTGACGCGGTCGTCCGACAATACGACCTGCTTGACGCTGCCTTCCTCGACCTTCTGCCGGAACTCGGAATAGGCGAGCGATTGTCCCGCGGGCTGCGTCGCGCTGCCGAACATCGAGGCGACAAGGAGCATGGCGAGCAGGATGCCGCTCCAGATCATCACGCTCTTCATCCAGGGGTTGCCCTGCGGTTCCTTGTCGTCCTGCATCGGAATCTTTCCAGTCGTCACGGCCCAATCGGCACAGCAAGGGATCGCGGTCCACCGCGGCCCTTTGCCCTAAGATAGGATGTTCCGGTTAAATGACAATGCGCCAATCGGTCTCAGGGTCAGGGCCCTTGACGTGCGCGTTCGAGGCGTCGAAATGGCGAAGATATCGGGTTCGGGCGGGTGCAGCGGGTAGCATCGCTACCCGCAAGGCCGCACGGGCCCGAGATCGAAGCCATTTCGGCGTCGCTTCGCGATTTGACCGATTTTGCCCATGGCCGCGTTGGCAAGCCTTGGAATATGTTCATATTCCTACGCCTTCTCTCCTCGCCCTGAGCAAAATCGCTTCAAACCTCGAGCGCGCATTTCATGGGTCCTGACCCTAGCCGGACCGTTGCCAATGGAAGGCGAGCGGCGCCTCGCGAAAGGCGAAACGGTCGAGATGGCGGGCGACCGCCCCCTCCAGCGCCTCGCGCTGTCCGGCGACGCTCGCGTCGATTCGTACCGTCAGCGCATCGGCCGCGGCGTCGAAGCTGACCAACGCGTCGCCGGGCCAGTCGGCCCCGCGCGCATCCCGGGGGAAGGTCACGGTGCCGTGGTCGGCGGTGAAGGCGACGGCCAGATTATGCTGCCAGTGCTTGCACAGTTGCTGCAGATATTTGCTCGCATGGCGCGTGGGCACGCGGGCAGTGGCGGAAACGGTCATGTGCCATGCTCCTTACAGGCGTTCGATCTTCTGCGCGGCTTCGTCGATCAGCGCGACGAGCTGGTGCAGCGTCGCCTCGTCGATGTCGCGGCCGCCAAGGCGGTTCATCAGCACCTGGCGCAGGTTGCCCATCGCCCGGCGGACCGAGGCGGAATCGGTGCGCTGGCGTTCCTCGCCGATCGCGGCGAGCCGCGCGACCAGCGCCTCGATCGCATCGGCTTGGGCGTCGAGTTCGGCCCGGCCATCGGCGGTGATCGCGAACAGCTTCTTGGCGCCCGCCGCCTGCTGCGCCGCGATCTGCCCCATGTCGTCGAGCAGGGTCAGGGTCGGATAGATGACGCCGGGGCTCGGGGCATAGGCGCCGCCGGTCAGCTCCTCGATCCGGCGGATCAGGTCATATCCGTGCCGCGGCTCGTCGGCGATCAGCTTCAGCAGCACCAGCCGCAGTTCGCCGCTGTCGAACATCCGGCGCCGGCGGCCGCCATCGCCCCCGTCGTCGCGAAAGCGTCCGCCGCGTCCATGACCGGAGCCGAAGCCATGGCCGAACCCGCGTCCGCCGCCGCGCATGGCGCGGCGCATTTCCTGGTGTTTCCGATGGCGCGCGCCGCAGCCGCGCCCGTGGGTTTCATATCGCATAGTCACTCCTTCATGCGAATCTCGATAGCTCTAAGATATATCTTGTAATAATCTTTGCAAGCGGAAAGATGCGACGATACGCGGCACTTTCGCCAACTTCCGCCGCAAAGCTTGACTTCGCGCCCGATCCGGCTAAGAGCGCCCGCGTGTTGTCGGGGCTCCGGCCCCGGCAATTCCGTCCGAGACAGTTGGTGAAGGGACTTTGCCCTTCTTAATGTCCAGCCGAGACGGGGAACAGTCTTCATCGGTCGCCCGCCTGCGCGTCAGGCGTTCGCGGCTTGACCGACCCCATCGGACATCGCTGCGCAAAGGACAGGCGGGATTCGTCCCGCACGGCCTTTGCGTGTGTTAGCCGCCCGGTGGCGCGTTTCGGCGCGCCTTCGGGCAAGAGTGGAGAAACAGGCATGGATCGTGCTGAAAAGGCCGAAGCCGTATCCGCGCTGAACGCTACGCTGTCGAATGCCGCCACGGTTGTGATTGTTCGCAACCTGGGCCTCACCGTCGCCCAGTCGACGGTGCTTCGCCAGCAGATGCGCGACGCCGGCGCGAGCTTCAAGGTCGCGAAGAACCGCCTGGCCAGGATCGCGCTCGACGGCACGCCCTATACCGGCATCGGCGACCTGCTGACCGGCCCCACGGCAATCGCAGCTTCCACCGACGCGGTGGCGGCGGCGAAGGTCGCGGTGGAATTTGCCAAGACCAACGACAAGCTTGAAATCGTCGGTGGCGGCATGGGGGATGTGGTCCTCGACGTGGACGGTGTGAAGGCGCTTGCGGCGCTGCCGTCGCTCGACGAGCTGCGTGCCAGGATCGTCGGTCTCGTCCAGGCTCCGGCCACCAAGGTTGCCCAGATCGCGGCGGCCCCGGCTGGCCAACTGGCGCGGGTCTTCGGTGCCTATGGCGCCAAGGATGCGGCGTAAATACCCTGACTACCTTCAATAACTCACCGGCTTAGTTCCGGTTCTGATGGAGAATGAAAATGGCTGATCTTGCTAAGATCGTTGACGACCTGTCGGCGCTGACCGTTCTGGAAGCCGCCGAGCTTTCGAAGCTGCTCGAGGAAAAGTGGGGCGTTTCGGCCGCTGCTGCCGTTGCCGCTGCTCCGGCTGCTGCTGGCGCTGCCGCTCCGGCCGCTGAAGAAAAGGACGAGTTCGACGTGATCCTGACCGGCGATGGCGGCCAGAAGATCAACGTCATCAAGGAAGTCCGCGCCATCACCGGCCTGGGCCTCGGCGAAGCCAAGGCGCTGGTCGAAGGCGCTCCGAAGGCCGTCAAGGAAGGCGCCAACAAGGCCGAAGCCGAAGAGATCAAGAAGAAGCTCGAAGCGGCCGGCGCGACCGTCGAACTCAAGTAATCGGGTTCGCGGGCGTTTGGCCGGTTCGCCGGCTGTCGCTTTCGAAAAAGAAAAGGGCGGTGCCGCGAGGCGCCGCCCTTTTTCGTTCCGTCGTATGGCGATCAGTTGCCGGCGTAGCCGGGGCGCTGATCGCGGCGACCGCGCGCCGGTTCGGGGCGGCGCACCTCCTGTTCGGTCGCGGCCGGCGCGGGGCGCTGGGCGACGTCCCAGGCGCTCGCGGGCTTGCGGCGCAGGTCGCGCTGTCCGGCGAGCAGTTCCTCATAATCCAGGCGCTCGCGGCGGTCGTGGAAGCGCGCGCGTTTCAGCCGCTTCTTCAGCGTCAGGAACGGATTGTCGGGCGTCGGACCCGCCAAAGCCATCGCTTCGTGGCGGCCCATGCCGCCATGCGGTGCCGCCGCGAAGGCCGGGGTCGAACGCATCGCCGGGGCACGGGCCGGCGTAGCCTCCTCGCGGGCAGCCGGGACCGGATCGGCCGCGAGCGGGGCATCGACGATAACCGCTTCCTCGGCGGGCGTGCGGCGACGGCGGGCAAGGGCGAAGGCCGCTCCCCCGGCGATCAGCAGCGCCGCTGCGCCGCCCGCGATCTCCCAAGGGAAGCTATTGCCGTCGGTGTCGGCGCCTTGCGCGGCCGGCGGCGCGGTGTCCGCGGCGGGAGGCGTGGGCGCCGTCACCGGCGCGGCTGCGGGCAGCGTTGCGGTTTCGGGCGCGACCGCCGGGGTCGCGATGCCGGTATCCGCAGGCGGGGCTTCGGCGCGTCGCTCGGCCGGCGCCGACTCACGCGGAGCGGGGGTCTTGGCTGCCTTGGGGGCCGGTTCGGGCGCGGCCTTTTCAACCGGAGCCTTGGCTCCGGCGGGCGGCTCGATGGCGATCGGCACACGAATGACAGGTGCTGTCGGCCCCGTGGTGGCGGGGGCGGGCACCGTCGGGGTCGTCGTCGGCGCCACCGGCGGGACCATCACCGGCACGGTGACCGGCTGGGCAGCAGTCGGCTGCGCTGTCGATTGAGCCGGGGCGGGCGCCGTGGTGGCGGTGCCCTGCGTCGGGGCGGTCTGCGCGAAGGCGGCGGGGGTGGTCAGAACCAGGAACGCGGCGATCGCGCTCGTGGCGGGGCGGGAGAGATGCATATTTTTCGTCATGGTGACGAAAGAACGAGCGGGCCGCCGAAAGCGCTGCCGGAAGCCCTCGTTTTTCGCGGCGAACCGATAGCGATAGGCGGTCGAAGCGAGATTCCCGACCGGCCCGCCGTTCCGAAAACTCGGCTTTGCGGTCAGCCGAGCGGTTCGGGCTGCCGTTGATCGAGAATGGTCGAAGCCGCGGCAGAGATGGCCGCGCCGACGAGCCGCATGTCGCGATCGAGCCGCTCGTCGAGCACCGGATCGGGCAGGGCAGCCAGCTCGACGATCAGCGGCATCGACAGCGACAGGCGCAGCGTTCCCGCGGCGCGCCCGCACGGCATGTTGTGGGTGCGCACGGGCTGGCCGAGGCGGATTTCCTGCCCGAGCCACTGGCGCGACTTGCGGGCGATTTCCCGGTGCATCGTCCGGGCGGCGTCGAAATCGCACCCGGGCCAGCGCGCCGACAGGTCGAGGGTGCGCATCGTGCGCGTTGCGAGACAGGCAGTGCCGGCGCCCGCGACCTCGGACAGTTCCAGGCGGCGAAGCAGGGCGTCGGCGTGGGCGGCGAAGCGGTCGGTGACCGCATCACGGCGGGCATCGGGGAGCGCCGCAAAGCGCTCCATCTCGATCAACGCTGCCTCGAGCCGCAACAACAGGCCGAAATTGCCGGTGGCCGGAAGCTGGACGGCGCCGGGCCAGCCGGTGGGCCATTCGGCGCGGTTCGCGAGGCGGCGAAACCCCTCGGGAAGCGACCGGGCGCGGGCGCGCAGTCGGTTGGGGACGAGCGCGAAGCCGCTGAACGGAGGTCCCCCGGCGAATTTGGACCCGGTGAGCAGCACCACGCAGCCGAGCGCGAGATAGCGACGCACCGCCTGGGGGGCGATGCGCAACTGGCAGGCATCGACGATGATCGCCGCCGCTTCGCCATAGCGGACGGCGAGGCGTTCGATATTGTCGATCGCGGGCAGGGTCAGGCCGCTTTTCGATCCGTGAACGACGTGGACGACCGCGCGGCGTCCATGGGCGGCCGCCCGCTCGATATGAAGGGCCAGCTCGGCGGCGACGGCTGCCGAAGCGCGCGGATGTCCGGCGTCATCGCGCAGCGCGACGTCGATCAGCTCTGTTCCGGCAAAGGCGGGATCGACCGCGGTCTGCGCGACGACGCGCGCGCCGGTTGCGGTTTCTTCCGCGAAGAAACGCCCAGCGGCGCTGTGGGCGCAGCCGCTGCCCACCTCGTCGCGACCGAGGAGCACGGCGGTGAGCGGGCGTCCGTCGTGCGCAGCGGCGAGCCCCACATATTCAAGGTCGGTGCCCGAGGCGGCGAAGACGATGGCGGCATCGGATGCGCCGGCCCATCGGGCGATCTGTTCGCGCAGCCCATCGAGTCCCGCGGCGTAATCGGACCCGGTCAGCGGGCGATCGAGCCGGTGACGCCAGCGCGCCGCGAGAGCGGCGAAGGCGTGGGCCGAGATGCTGCTGATCGTCGAGGAGCCATAGGCGAGCGCGTCGGACGGAAGGACGCTCGCGAAATAGGGGTTGCGTCCGTCGGCGCCCGGGCGGATGCGCCGGTCGCCGCCGCTTGCCAGCGTTGCAGCCAGACGGCTGTCGTCGCGGCCATGGGGGATAGCGCGGCGATCGTCGAACGCGGTGTGCAGCATAGGGCGCCTTTCGGGAGAGACGGCTCCCGCTACCGCTCGAAGATGACAGGGCTTTTGCACTTCGATGTCAGGCCCGTCATCGAACGGTCATGGCGGTGCAATCTTCGCATGGTCGAAGACGGCATGCGAACCACCGACCTTGCTCCGACCCGGCTGCCCGATCGCCTGCGCGAGACGCAGCACCTGCTCTTCGTCGCCAGACATGCCCGCTGGACGGGCGCGCTCCACCCGGAGGATGGCAATCACGCTCTCTATCACCGCGAGGTGAGGGAGATATTGGAGGGGCTGGGGATCGTCTTGTCG
The DNA here is from genome assembly GCF_014199295.1 of Sphingopyxis panaciterrulae. Lineage (GTDB taxonomy): Bacteria > Pseudomonadota > Alphaproteobacteria > Sphingomonadales > Sphingomonadaceae > Sphingopyxis > Sphingopyxis panaciterrulae. Next base: position 78,753 of record NZ_JACIJH010000016.1, on the reverse strand, counting down.
ATCGCCGACAGCTATGCCGCATTGTTCGACGCGCCCGATGCGGATTTCGTCCTTCCGCTGCTCAACCGCGGCGGCTTCTTCAATTCGGAGATGCTGTTGCCGCTGCTCTGCAACCGGCTCGGCCTGCCTTATGTCGGCGCGTCGCCCATCGTGCGCGGTCTGTCCGACGACAAGCATCTGACCAAGCTGGAGGCGGCGGCGCGAGGCGTGCCGACCGCGCCCTGGGCGTTGTTCCGCCGCGGCGCGCCCGTCGATGTCGCGCGCTGCCCGCCGGCGCGGCGCTGGGTCGTGAAGCCGAACAACAGCTCGGCATCTTGGGGTATCCGCGACGCGCACGATCGCGCCGAACTCGCGCAGGCGATCGCCGAGGTGCAGGCGCTTGACCATGATGCGCTCGTCGAGCCTTTCCTCGACGGCAGCGATGTCGAGGTTCCGGTGATTACGCTGGACGGTGCGCCGGCGATGCTGCCGATGATGATCTTCGAGCAGGCCGATCCGACGCACCTGCGCACCTATCAGGAAAAGCGTGACCTCGTGGATCGCAGCGCCAAATACAGCCTTCGCCTGTTCGACGATCCGGAGTTGGCGGCACGCATTGCCGATCATACTTGGCAGATGGCCGAGATCTTCCGGCCGTTCGACTATGGCCGCTTCGAGTTTCGCGTCGATTTCGCGACCGGCGAAGTGCGGCTGCTCGAGGTCAATCTCAACTGCAACCTGTGGTCCGAAAAGGTGTTCGGCCGCGCCGCCGTTGCCGCGGGGTTTACCCAGGCCGATCTGATCGAGACGATCGTCGCCGAAAGCATGATCCGGCAATCGCCGGCCGCCGCCGTGCAGCGCGACGCCGCATGACGGGTTCGATCCTGATCCTCGCCGGCCGCCGCCCCGGCACGGTCGATGCGCTCGCGGCGGCGCACGGCGTTTCCGACAAATGTCTGGTGCCCGTAGCGGGCCGACCGATGATCGCGCACGTCCTCGCGAGCGCAGCGGCGAGCGGTGCGGGGCGGATCTTCGTATCGACGCACCATGAGGCACTGGCGGGCGATATCGACGATCCCGCCGTGGCCGCACTCGGCGACCGTCTGACCATCGTTCCCGCGGCCGACAATCTGGCGGATTCGGTGCTCGCGGTCGCCGACATCGCCATCTTCCCGCTGCTCATCACCACCGCCGACAATTGTCTGCTCACCCCAGAAACCATCGCCGAGATCGACCGAGAGGCCACGCGGCTGGGCGCGGAGGCGGGGGTCGCGCTGGCACGGCGCGAGGACGTGCTGGCGGTTCACCCCGAGGGGCAGCGCCGCTTCTACGAATTTTCCGATGTCGCGGTGTCGAACTGCAACGCTTATTGGATCGGGCATCGCGGCGCACTGAGAGCGGCCGAAGCGTTCCGCGGCGGCGGCCAGTTCGTCAAGAAGCCGATTCGGGTGATGCAGGCCTTCGGGCTCGTCAACCTACTGCGTTTCCGCTTCGGTCTCGGCCCGATCCACCATATCTTCCGCCGCGTCTCGCGCCAATTGAAGGTCGATGTGGCGCCCTTGCTGGTCAGCGATGGCCGCACGGCGATCGACGTCGACAACGACCGGTCGCTGCGCGTCACCGAGGTGCTGATGGCGCGCCGCGATGCCGTCAGTCCGCGACCCAATTGCCGTGGAACCCCGGCGGCACCCGGTGCGGCAGATGCACGACAGCTTGCGGCGGTCCCATAAAATCGTCGGCGTTCAAGATGACGAGATCGGTCGTCTCGTCATTCATGTTCACGACGAGGCCGACCAGCCAGCCGTCGCCCTCGGCCCCTTCGGGGCTGCGCGGCACGAAGACGAACTCGCCGGGGTGGCGGCCGGGGCCGAAATCGCGTGTCTCGGTGGTTCCGTTTTCGAGATCGTGACGAAACAGGCGGGTATCGGCGATCGCCAGTTCGCCCGCTCCGTCGGGTAGTGCGACGCTGTAGATATAGCGATAGGACCGCGTCGTCCGCCGCTCGTCGTAGCGCGGGAATTCCTGATTATGATCGTGGATGACGGTGCGGGTCGTCGTGTCCGCGGTCGGGTCGATCGTCCAGCGCTCCATGCGCGAGCGCGGGCTGTCGGGGCCACGCTTCGATTCCGCGAACATCGTGTCGTGCGCGACGACGTCGACGATGACCTTGCCGTCCGCCGTCTCGAACGCATTGGCGGGATGGAAGACATAGCAGGGATCGACCGGCACCCAGAGAATCTCGCTGCCCGCGCCAGCTCGCGGGAGGAGGCCGACCCGCGCCGGATGCGCCTCGTTCCACGCATAGGGAAAGCGATAGCCCGCAAGCAGCGATTTCATTGAGAAGGTCACGGGCAGGTCGAAGACGAGAGCGTAATTCCGCGTGATCGCGCAGTCGTGGATCGAGGGACCGTCGGCGACCGCGACCGCCTCCTCGCGGATCACATGCGCGTCGGCGTCGAGGACGACGTGCCACACCATGTTCGGCCGATCGCCCTGATAGGTGATCGCGTGCGTTTCGTTCGCGAAGGGATCGTGGTGCGGATGCGCGGTATAGGGGCCGGCGAGCGTGCCGTCGAAGGGATTGTGCGCGATCGTGCCCAGCGTGTCGGACAGTTCGGCGGGCTTGCCGCCCGCCTCGACGATCGCGAAGGTGCGCCCGGCGAGGCCGACGACATTGGTGTTCGGCGCGTCGAAGCCTTCGGCCGCCCGCGGGCCGGGCGGGACCGGCTCGCCGAGCTTCGCACAGGCCTCGGCGCCGCGGACCCAGCGGTTGCGATACCAATGCGCGCGGCCGCCTTCGATGCGGATGCCGTGGACCATGCCGGCGCCCGTGAACCAGTGATAGCTCGCGGGATCGGGGGGGAGAGCCGGATTGGGGCCGTTGCGCAGATAGCGGCCGGAAAGCGCCGCGGGGATTTCGCCGTCGACCGCCAGCGCCTCCAGCGTCAGTTCCTCCTCCATCGGCTTGTGGATGCCGGTGAGATAGGGGTGCGCGTCGGTGGGGCGGGGGAGGCGGCGGCGGTTGAAATCGGCGACCTTGCCGATGCCCTTGGCGACCGCGCCGCGGATCAGGGTTTCGACGTTGCTGGCCATGGCGCTTCTCCTGTAAGCGGAAGTTGGCGAAAGTGCCGCGCAGCGTTGCCTTGGCACCTTGTGATGTTTACGATGGAAACATATGGCGGACAAAGATAACAGTGTCAACATAAAAAAGGCGCCCGCGAAGGCGGAGCGCGCCTATCATCATGGCGACCTGCGCGCGGCGGTCATCGCGGCCGGGCTGAAGCGGCTCGCCGAGGACGCAGGCGGCGAGCTGGGGCTGCGGGCGCTGGCGCGCGACGTCGGGGTCAGCGCGACCGCGCTTTACCGCCATTTTCCGGACAAGGAGGCGCTGCTCGACGCGCTGGCGGAGGAGGGGTTGCGGCGCCTCGGCGCGCTGCAGGCCCAGGCGTGGCTGAAGGCGGGCGGCGGGCGCGCGGGCTTCAAGGCGACCGGCATCGCCTATGTCCGCTTCGCGCACGACGAGCCGGCGCTGTTCCGCCTGAGCTTCACGCGCCAGATGCCCGACCGCAAGACCGAAGAGGCCGGCGACGGCGGGGAAGTTGCCTATAACCTGTTGCGCGCGGGGGTCGGCGAGGTGTTTCCCGACGCCGAATCCGCCGACGCGGCCGCCCTGCACGCCTGGGCGCTGGTCCACGGCCTGGCGATGCTGATCCTCGACCGTCGCGTCACATGGAGCGAGGCGATGGTCGAGCGCGTCGTCGGCCTGACCTTTGGCGGGGTGGATTGAAGGCGCACGAAAAAGGGCGCGGGAGGGTAGCTCCCGCGCCCTTCGTTCGAAAGCCGAAGGCTTAGTTGGCCGATTTTTCCGGCGTCGCGGGCTCGACCTCGGCGGTCGCGTCGGGCGCCGCGGCGGATTCGCTCGCGCCCTGGCCGATCGCACTCGCGAACTGCTCGACCGTATAGCCGGCCGACAGGCCCGCCGACGACATCAGAAAGGCGCTGCGCGGCAGCGAGACGTCGCCGGTGGCGGCGGTCACGACGACATTCTGGTCGTCGAACGACTTGACCTTGCCGAGCACGGCGGTGCCGTTCAGGCTGTGAACGTCGGCGCCGGGCTGGAGCGCCGCGGCGACCGCGGCATCGTCGGCCGCAGCGGCGGTGTTCGCCTGCTGCATCGCGCTCGCGAACTGCTCGGCAGTGAAGTTGGTCGCGAGGCCGGCCTGCGAGACGAAGAAGGCGCTCTTCGCCAGCTTGACGTCGCCGGTCGGGGTGGTGACGACGACATTGTCGCCCTGAACCAGCTTGACCTTGCCCAGAACCGCGGTGCCGTTGGCGCCGTGGATGTCCGCGCCGGGGACCAGCGCGGCGGCAAGCGCCTGCTCATTGGCGGCTGCGGCCTGGCCGACGGCGGCCGTCAACTGGGCAAGGGTAATGGTGATCGCCGGACCCTTGTCGGTTTTGGTGAAGGCGTTCTTGGGCAGGGTGACCGGATTGCCGTTCAACGTCACGACGACATTGTCGCCGGCGTCGCTGGAGATCGGGCCGATTTCTGCACCGGCCGAATCATAGACGACCGTACCGGGAGCGAAATTGGGGCCGTCCGCGGGGGCAGCGGCCGCTGCATCCTGCGCCATCGCGGGCGCACCGGCCGCAAGGGCCATGCCGAGGGAAAGGGAAGTCACAAAGGCAGCGATCTTTCGCATCGCATCATCTCTCCTTGAGAATTGGTATTGCGGTTCGGGTCTCAACGCATGTGGGCGGGGGATGACCACGCAAATGCTGCCGAACCGTGGCTGTTGCGGGACGAACTGTGTCGAAGTGGCGCAAATCCTGCTTCACGGCTTGAAGCCGCGCGCTCGGGACGGCGCTTCATTCGCCAAGGGTCCTGCGCTAGTATCGCGGCGAGCGCGAGACGACAGGAGGAGCGGCGGATGACGATGGCGGCGGCAATGACGGCACCCGAACTCGACGTTGTGCGCTGGTTCAACAGCGCGCCGCTGACCCTTGCCGGCCTGCGCGGACGGGTGGTGGTCATCGGCGCCTTTCAGATGCTGTGCCCCGGCTGCGTCTCCGAGAGCCTGCCGCAACTCCGGCGGATTCACGAACTGTTCCCCGCCGACGCGGTGACGGCGATCGCCCTGCACAGCGTGTTCGAACATCATGCCGCGATGACGCCGGTATCGCTCGAAGCCTTCCTCCACGAATATCGCATCGCCTGTCCGGTCGCGGTCGACCGCCATGACGACCCCGCGGGCATTCCGGTCACCATGGCGCGCTATGGCCTGCGCGGCACGCCCAGCCTGCTGCTGATCGACCGCCGGGGCCGCCTCCGCCTCCACCGCTTCGGCCATGTCCCCGACCTGGCGGTCGGCGCCGCGATCCAACAGTTGCTGGACGAGGGGGAAGGGGAGGGCGTGACGGCCGTGACTGAAAGCGGCGGCGAACGCTGCGCGGTCGGGAGCGATTGCGGCTGAGGCGTCCACGGACGGCTCGCGTCAGGAGGCGAGACGCCGCCGTGCGGTTTCATCGTTCGATCCTTCCGCCTCAAAGATAATCAGGTCGCCGGGTTGGCAGGCGAGCGCGCGGCAGAGCGCGTCGAGGGTCGAGAAACGGATCGCCTTGGCCTTGCCGGTCTTCAGGATCGAGAGATTGGCAAGGGTGATGCCGATCGCGTCCGCCAGTTCGGTGAGCGTCATGCCGCGGTCGCGCAGCAAGCTGTCGAGCCGGACAACGACCGGCATCAGACCGTGCCCTCCAGATCGTCGCGCATCGCGGCGCCGCGATCGAAGACGTCAGCCAGCACGAAAACGAGCAGCACGACGACGATCCCGTAAAGCGAGAAACCGAAGCCCAGATTGCTCTGGCCGACCAGCGGCCCCAACCCGTCGCCGACGAAGCCGATCGCCGTGCCGAGAACCTGGATGCCGATCATCAGCCAGCCGACGGCGCGGAGGTGGGCGGCGTTGGCGGCGTGGAAAGCGTGTCCGGCGGTCAGGCTCGTCAGCATGGCGAGCAGCTTGCGCAGGATCAGGCCGACCATGAGCAAGGCGGCGAGCCCCATCGCGCCGAGCAGATAGAGGCGCGGCAGCAGCCCCGGAGCGGCGGTCGCATCCATGTCGGGACCGAACCCGTCGCCGAGAGACAGCCGGACGATGATCCACAGCAATATGGCGGTTGCGATCGCGACAAGCCCGGTCATCAGCCAGAGTGCGGCCCGGGTGATGAGCCACAGCGGTTTGCCCTGCGAGTTATCCATCGGAATCTCTCCTGTTTGATTTATCGAAAAACGATATGTAGCGCGATGCTGGCTGTGTCAACGAACTTATCGTTTAACGATAAATTCTTCCTGTCCTCCTCGTCACCCCGGATCAGGTCCGGGTTGACGAGGAAGGGATGGGCCTTTCCAATGCCGGACGGCGCCGCGACCGGGCCGGGGTAGTGGGTCAGTTTGAATTTCCGCTTGGATAAATAGCCAATCTCATTCTTCCTTCGTCATGCTGAACTTGTTTCAGCATCCATGACCTGCTTTCTCGTCCGGTGCTGCGCTCGTCGAAAGCTCGGGCCATGGACCCTGAAACAAGTTCAGGGTGACGGGAAAAGAGAGTTGCGCGAACCACATATGGGTGGAAATTCAAACTGACCCACTACCCCAGGCCCGCTCCGCGTTGACACCGCGCGGCCCGGACCCTATATCTCCATCACACCCTTCCGTCCGGGACGGGCCCGACCTTGCGCAGCGGGTTCCAGGAATAGGATGGCGGGGATTTCGGGATGCGTGATGAAGCTGCGGTAAGCCGGCAACGGTTGCTCGCGGCCTTTTTGCGTCTCTATCGCGCTCGCGACGTTGATTTTATTGCAGGCGAGACAATCACATATGGCGACCAAGGCGAAGTCGGTGGGCAAGGCCCTCGAAGCTACCGCGACGCGGCGAATCCGCAAGCTGTTCGGCAATATCCACGAAGCGGTGGAAATGCCCAACCTGATCGAGGTGCAGCGCGAATCCTATGAGCAGTTCCTGCGCTCGGACCCCGCGACGGGCTATGTCTCCGGCCTCGAAAAGACGCTGCGCAGCGTGTTCCCGATCCGCGATTTCGCCGGCACCGCCGAGCTGGACTTCGTTCATTACGAACTGGAAGACCCGAAGTACGACGTCGAGGAATGCCGTCAGCGCGGCATCACCTATGCGGCGCCGATGAAGGTCACGCTGCGCCTGATCGTGTTCGAGGTCGACAGCGAAACCGACACCCGCAGCGTGCTCGATATCAAGGAGCAGGACGTCTACATGGGCGACATGCCGCTCATGACCGAGAACGGCACCTTCTTCATCAACGGCACCGAGCGCGTCATCGTCAGCCAGATGCACCGTTCGCCGGGTGTGCTGTTCGACCATGACCGCGGCAAGACTCACTCGTCGGGCAAATATCTGTTCGCCGCGCGCGTGATCCCCTATCGCGGCTCGTGGCTCGATTTCGAATTCGACGCCAAGGACATCGTCAACGTCCGCATCGACCGCAAGCGCAAGCTGCCGGTGACGACGCTCCTCTATGCACTGGGCATGTCGGGCGAGGAAATCCTCAACTTCTTCTATGACCGCATCGTTTTCGAGCGCGCCGAGAATGGCTGGAAGGTGCCGTTCATCGCCGAGAACTGGCGCGGCGCGAAGCCGGCGTTCGATGTCGTCGACGCCAAGACCGGCGAAGTCGTCTTTGCCGCGGGCCACAAGATCAGCCCGCGCCTCGCCAACAAGGCGGCGAAGGACGGGCTTGAAACGCTGCTGATCCCGACCGAGGAAATCTTCGGCCGCTATTCGGCCTATGACCTGGTCAACGAGGCGACCGGCGAGATCTACATCGAGGCCGGCGACGAGGTCAGCGCCGAGAATCTGGAAAAGATGGACGCGGCCGGCATCGACAAGCTGGTGCTGCTCGACATCGATCACAACAACACCGGGCCGTGGATCCGCAACACGCTGAAGGCCGACAAGGCCGAGGACCGCGACCAGGCCCTGTCGGACATCTACCGCGTCATGCGCCCCGGCGAACCGCCGACGCGCGAGACGGCGGAGGCGCTGTTCGGCGGCCTGTTCTTCGACGGCGAACGCTATGACCTGTCGGCCGTCGGCCGCGTCAAGCTCAACATGCGTCTCGGCCTCGACGCCGAGGACACGGTGACGACGCTGCGCAGCGAGGACATCCTCGCCGTGGTCAAGGAGCTGGTGAACCTGAAGGACGGCAAGGGCGAGATCGACGATATCGACAACCTCGGCAACCGCCGTGTGCGTTCGGTCGGCGAACTGCTCGAAAACCAGTATCGCGTCGGCCTGCTGCGCATGGAGCGTGCGGTCAAGGAGCGCATGTCGTCGGTCGACGTGTCGACCGTCATGCCGAACGACCTGATCAACGCGAAGCCGGCGGTCGCCGCGGTGCGCGAATTCTTCGGATCGTCGCAGCTTTCGCAGTTCATGGACCAGACCAATCCGCTGTCGGAAGTCACCCACAAGCGCCGCGTGTCGGCGCTCGGGCCGGGCGGCCTGACCCGCGAACGCGCGGGCTTTGAGGTCCGCGACGTTCACCCGACCCACTATGGCCGCATCTGCCCGATCGAGACGCCGGAAGGCCCGAACATCGGCCTGATCAACAGCCTGGCGACCTTTGCGCGCGTCAACAAATATGGCTTCATCGAGACCCCCTACCGCCGCATCGTCGACGGCAAGGTCACGAACGAGGTCGTCTATCTGTCGGCGATGGAAGAGAGCAAGCACACCGTCGCGCAGGCGAACGCCGATCTCAATCCCGACGGCAGCTTCGTCGAGGAGCTGATCTCGGCACGCGAGGCGGGCGAGTTCCTGATGGCGCCGCGCGACCAGATCACGCTGATGGACGTGTCGCCCAAGCAGCTCGTTTCGGTCGCGGCATCGCTGATCCCGTTCCTGGAGAATGACGACGCCAACCGCGCGCTGATGGGATCGAACATGCAGCGCCAGGCGGTGCCGCTGCTGCGGGCCGAGGCGCCCGTGGTCGGCACCGGCATGGAAGGCACGGTCGCCCGCGATTCGGGCGCCGCGATCGCGGCGCGCCGCGGCGGCATCGTCGACCAGGTCGATGCGACCCGCATCGTCATCCGCGCGACCGACATGGTCGAGCCGGGCAAGTCGGGGGTCGATATCTATCGCCTGCAGAAGTTCCAGCGCTCGAACCAGAACACCTGCATCAACCAGCGTCCGCTGGTGAAGGTGGGCGACGTGATCCGCACCGGCGACATCATCGCCGACGGTCCGTCGACCGAGCTCGGCGAGTTGGCGCTCGGCAAGAATGTGCTCGTCGCCTTCATGCCGTGGAACGGCTATAATTATGAGGACTCGATCCTCATTTCCGAGCGTATCGTGAAGGACGACGTCTTCACCTCGATCCACATTGAGGAGTTCGAGGTCACCGCGCGCGACACGCGTCTCGGGCCGGAAGACATCACCCGCGACATTCCGAACGTCGGCGAGGAAGCGCTGCGCAACCTCGACGAGGCGGGCATCGTCTATATCGGCGCCGAGGTCGGCCCGGGCGACATCCTGGTCGGCAAGATCACGCCGAAGGGCGAAAGCCCGATGACGCCGGAAGAAAAGCTGCTGCGCGCCATCTTCGGCGAAAAGGCGAGCGACGTGCGCGACACCTCGCTGCGCCTGCCGCCGGGCGTGTCGGGCACCGTCGTCGAGGTCCGCGTCTTCAACCGCCACGGCATCGACAAGGACGAGCGCGCGATCGCGATCGAACGCGAGGAGATCGAGCGGCTGAAGCAGGACGCCGACGACGAACGCTCGATCCTCAACCGCGCGACCTTCTCCAGCCTCAAGGAACTGCTGGTCGGCCAGACCACCAGCGCGGTGCCGAAGGGCATGAAGAAGGGCGAGGCGCTGAGCGAGCAGGACCTCGCCGACCTCGACCGCGCCGACTGGTGGAAGCTCGCGGTCGTCGATGACAAGGCGCAGGCCGCGCTCGAAGCGATCAAGGCGCAGTATGACGACGCGATCAAGCGGATCAACGCCAAGTACGAGGATCGGGTCGAGAAGCTGCAGCGCGGCGACGAACTGGCGCCGGGCGTGCTCAAGATGGTCAAGGTGTTCGTCGCGATCAAGCGCAAGCTGCAGTCGGGCGACAAGATGGCCGGCCGCCACGGCAACAAGGGCATCATCAGCCGCATCCTGCCGATCGAGGACATGCCGTTCCTGGAAGACGGGACGCATGTCGACGTCGTGCTCAACCCGCTCGGCGTGCCGAGCCGCATGAACGTCGGGCAGATCCTCGAAACGCACCTCGGCTGGGCGTCGCGCGGCTTCGGCCGCCAGATCACCGCCGCGCTCGAGGACTGGCGCGCCGCGAACCCGAACCCCGAGGCGGCGGCCCCGCCCGAGGCGGTGCGCGAGAAGCTGATCGAAGCCTATGGCGACGAATATGCGGGCGACATCAAGGCGCGCAGCGGCGAGCAGATCGTCGAGATGGCCGGGCATCTGTCGCTGGGCATCCCGTTCGGCACCCCGGTGTTCGACGGCGCGCGCGAGGGCGACGTGTCGGCGATGCTCGAACGCGCCGGGCTCGATCCGTCGGGTCAGGTCGATCTTTACGACGGCCGCACCGGCGACCGCTTCGACCGCAAGGTGACGGTGGGATATATGTATATCCTGAAGCTGCATCACCTGGTCGACGACAAGATCCACGCGCGCTCGATCGGCCCCTACAGCCTCGTCACCCAGCAGCCGCTGGGCGGCAAGGCGCAGTTCGGCGGCCAGCGCTTCGGCGAGATGGAGGTCTGGGCGCTCCAGGCCTATGGCGCGGCCTATACGCTGCAGGAAATGCTGACGGTGAAGTCCGACGACGTGATCGGCCGCACCAAGGTCTATGAAGCGATCGTCAAGGGCGACGACACCTTCGAGGCCGGCATTCCCGAAAGCTTCAACGTGCTGGTCAAGGAAATGCGCTCACTGGGCCTCAACGTCGAACTCTCGTCCTATTCGGACGAGGACGACGACGAGGGTCCGGAAGCCCTTCCCGAAGCCGCCGAATGATTTTTCCTCACCCTTCTCGCCCCGCGGCGAGAGGGGAAGATGGAGCTAGAATATGAACCAGCTTACCAACTTCATGAACCCGGTCGCGAAGCCCGAGACCTTCGACATGATCAAGATCGGCATCGCGAGCCCCGAGCGCATCCGTTCGTGGTCGTTCGGCGAGATCAAGAAGCCCGAGACGATCAACTACCGCACGTTCAAGCCCGAGCGCGACGGCCTGTTCTGCGCGCGCATCTTCGGTCCGATCAAGGATTACGAATGCCTGTGCGGCAAGTACAAGCGCATGAAATACAAGGGCATCGTCTGCGAGAAATGCGGTGTCGAGGTCACGGTGACCAAGGTCCGCCGCGAGCGCATGGGCCATATCGAGCTCGCCGCGCCGGTCGCGCACATCTGGTTCCTGAAGTCGCTGCCGTCGCGCATCGGCCTGCTGCTCGACATGCAGTTGAAGCAGCTCGAGCGCGTGCTGTACTTCGAGGCCTATATCGTCCTCGAACCCGGCCTGACCCCGCTCGAGAAGTTCCAGCTCCTGACCGAGGACGAACTGCTCGACGCGCAGGATGAATATGGCGAGGACGCATTCAGCGCCGGCATCGGCGCCGAGGCGATCCGCGTGCTGCTCGAGAATCTCGATCTCGAACAGGAACGCACCGACCTGATGGAAGAGCTGGCGACGACCAAGTCGGAGCTGAAGCCCAAGAAGATCATCAAGCGGCTGAAGGTCGTCGAGAGCTTCATCGAGAGCGGCAACCGCCCCGAGTGGATGATCCTGGAAGTCATCCCCGTGATCCCGCCCGAACTGCGTCCGCTGGTGCCGCTCGACGGCGGCCGCTTTGCGACGTCGGACCTCAACGACCTCTACCGCCGCGTCATCAACCGCAACAACCGCCTGAAAAGGCTGATGGAACTGCGCGCGCCGGACATCATCGTCCGCAACGAGAAGCGCATGCTGCAGGAAGCGGTCGACGCGCTGTTCGACAACGGCCGACGCGGCCGCACGATCACTGGCGCCAACAAGCGTCCGCTGAAATCGCTGTCCGACATGCTCAAGGGCAAGCAGGGCCGTTTCCGCCAGAACCTGCTCGGCAAGCGCGTCGACTATTCGGGCCGTTCGGTCATCGTGACCGGCCCGGAACTCAAGCTGCACCAGTGCGGCCTGCCCAAGAAGATGGCGCTCGAGCTGTTCAAGCCGTTCATCTATGCCCGCCTCGACGCCAAGGGTCTGTCGATGACCCTGAAGCAGGCGAAGAAGTGGGTCGAGAAGGAACGCAAGGAAGTCTGGGACATCCTGGATGAGGTGATCCGCGAGCATCCGGTGCTGCTGAACCGCGCGCCGACGCTCCACCGCCTGGGCATCCAGGCGTTCGAGCCCGTGCTGATCGAGGGCAAGGCGATCCAGCTTCACCCGCTGGTCTGCGCCGCGTTCAACGCCGACTTTGACGGCGACCAGATGGCGGTGCACGTCCCGCTGTCGCTGGAAGCGCAGCTCGAAGCGCGCGTGCTGATGATGTCGACCAACAACATCCTGTCGCCCGCGAACGGCAAGCCGATCATCGTGCCGTCGCAGGACATGGTGCTGGGCCTCTATTATCTGTCGCTGGAGCGCGAAGGCGAGCCGGGCGAGGGCATGCTGCTGGCCGACATGGCCGAGGTGCACCAGGCGCTGCACGTCGGCGCAGTGACGCTGCACACGAAGGTCGTGAGCCGCGTTCCGCAGACCGACGAGCAGGGCAAGGACTATCTGAAGCGGTTCGAAACGACGCCGGGCCGCATGCTGATCGGCGAATGCCTGCCGAAGTCGCACACCGTGCCCTTCGACGTCGTGAACCGTCTGCTGACCAAGAAGGAAATCGGCGACGTCATCGACCAGGTCTATCGCCATACCGGCCAGAAGGAGACGGTGCTGTTCGCCGACGCGATCATGGCGCTGGGCTTCCGCCACGCGTTCCGCGCCGGCATCTCGTTCGGCAAGGACGACATGATCATTCCCGACGCCAAGGAAAAGCTGGTCGAGGAGACCCGCGTCCTGGTGAAGGACTTCGAGCAGCAGTATCAGGACGGCCTGATCACGCAGCAGGAGAAGTATAACAAGGCGATCGACGCCTGGTCGCAGTGCGGCGACAAGGTCGCCAACGCGATGATGGAAGAGATCAAGGCGACGCCGAAGCTCGACGACGGCCGCATGGCCCCGATCAACTCCATCTACATGATGGCGCATTCGGGCGCGCGCGGTTCGCCGGCGCAGATGAAGCAGCTTGCCGGGATGCGCGGCCTGATGGCCAAGCCGTCGGGCGAGATCATCGAGACCCCGATCATCTCGAACTTCAAGGAAGGCCTGACCGTCCTCGAATATTTCAACTCGACCCACGGCGCCCGCAAGGGCCTGGCCGACACGGCGCTCAAGACGGCGAACTCGGGCTACCTGACCCGCCGCCTCGTCGACGTGTCGCAGGATTGCGTCGTGATCGAGGAGGATTGCGGCACCGACCGCGGCATGGAAATGCGCGCGATCGTGCAGGGCGGCAGCGTGATTGCCTCGCTCGGCGAGCGCATCCTCGGTCGCACGACGCTCGAGGACGTCACCGACGCCGACGGCACTGTCATCGCCCCGGTCGGCACGCTGCTCGACGAGGCGATGGTCGCGAAGATCGAGGAAGCCGAGGTGCAGTCGGTCAAGATCCGCTCGCCGCTGGTCTGCGAAGCGACGCTTGGCGTCTGCGGCAAATGCTATGGCCGCGACCTTGCGCGCGGCACGCCGGTGAACATCGGCGAGGCGGTCGGCGTGATCGCCGCCCAGTCGATCGGCGAGCCGGGCACGCAGCTCACGATGCGGACCTTCCACATCGGCGGCGCGGCGCAGGTCAACGAGCAGTCGAACCTGGAGGCCATCTCCGACGGCACGATCGAATATCGCGACATGGAGACGATCGTCGACCAGCGCGGTCGCCGTCTGGCGCTGTCGCGTTCTGGCGAGATCGCGGTCATCGACGCCGAGGGTCGCGAGCGCGCGACCCATCGCCTGCCCTATGGTGCGCAGATCATGCACAAGGACGGCGAAAAGGTGAAGAAGGGCGACCGGATCGCCGAATGGGATCCGTTCACCATGCCGCTGATCACCGAAAAGAACGGTGTGGTGAAGTATCAGGACCTGATCGACACCAAGACGCTGACCGAGCAGATCGACGAAGCGACCGGCATCGCGCAGCGCGTCGTCACCGAATATCGCGCTACCGGCCGCGGCAAGAAGGAAGACCTTCAGCCGCGCCTGACCCTGCTCGACGATGCGTCGGGCGAGGCCGCGCGCTATCTGCTCGCGGTGGGCACGATGATCTCGGTCGAGGACGGCCAGCAGGTGCAGGCGGGCGACGTGCTCGCGCGCGTCACCCGCGAAGCGTCGAAGACCCGCGACATCACCGGCGGTCTGCCGCGGGTGGCCGAATTGTTCGAGGCCCGCGTGCCGAAGGATGTCTCGGTGATCGCGAAGCTCTCGGGCCGGATCGAATTCGTCAAGGATTACAAGGCGAAGCGCAAGATCGCGATCGTTCCGGAAGAGGGCGATCCGGTCGAATATCTGATCCCCAAGTCGAAGGTGCTGGAGGTGCAGGAAGGCGACTATGTGAAGCGCGGCGACGCGCTGATCAGTGGCTCGCCGAACCCGCACGACATCCTCGACGTCATGGGGGTCGAGGCGCTGGCCGAGTTCCTCGTCGCCGAGATCCAGGAAGTCTATCGACTCCAGGGCGTGAAGATCAACGACAAGCACATCGAGGTGATCGTCCGCCAGATGCTGCAGAAGGTCGAGATCACCGACGGCGGCGACACCACGCTGCTGCCGGGCGAGCAGCTCGATTATCTGGAGATGATGGAATATAACGCCAAGCTGCCGAAGAACGGCAAGCCCGCGGAAGGCCGCCCGGTCCTCCTCGGCATCACCAAGGCGAGCCTGCAGACGCGCAGCTTCGTCTCGGCGGCGTCCTTCCAGGAAACGACCCGCGTCCTCACCGAAGCGTCGGTGCAGGGCAAGGTCGACTCGCTGATGGGCCTCAAGGAGAATGTCATCGTCGGCCGCCTGATCCCGGCGGGCACCGGCGCGGCCATGAACCGCGTCCGCGTCACCGCATCGAGCAAGGATGCCGCGCTGCGCGCCGCCATGCGCGCCGCGACCGAGGCCCATCTGATCGCGCCCGAAAGCGCGGCCGAGGAACATGCCGCCGAACTGGCGCAGGGTCCCGAAGCCGCGATGGGCGACGATCCGCTCGGCAAGGTGCAGGGCGAGGACTTCACGACCGACGACGTGCTGGTCGAGGAGCGCCCCGAAGGCGGCGAGGCGGAATAAGCCTCGCGCCGACCTGATGGGTCGACGGGAAAGACAGAGCCCCGCCGGAGCGATCCGGCGGGGCTTTTTCTTTTGACGGTTTTGGGGTGGGAAACTGCCTCGCGGCCTCGTCATGCTGAACTTGTTTCAGCATCCATGGCCGGACCTCTCACCCTGCGCTGCGCCGAAGGAAACGGCAGGCCATGGACCCTGAAACAAGTTCAGGGTGACGATGATGGAAACGTCGCCTTCCGGTCGATTTCCGACCTTCGTCATCCCGGACCTGATCCGGGGGCCCGTTTTTCGAGGCATCGGCCGGTTTCGGTATCCAGCGGGACCCGGATCAGGTCCGGGGTGACGATGAAATATACGCCGGTTTTCGATCTCCCCGCACGTAAAAAGGCCCGCCGGAGACCGGCGGGCCCTTGGTCTGTGGAAATGTGCGGGCCGGTGCGACTGCGCCTGGAAGGCTGCCGGCCCGGTGCTGCTAGGGCGCGAGGATCGCAACCGTGAGATAGAGCAGCAGCGGCAGGCCGAAGCCGAGCAAAGTCAGCGCCACGAAGGCGACGCGCGTCCACAAGACGTCGAAGCCGAAGTGGTCGGCCATGCCGGCGCAAACGCCGAAGACCATGCCATCGCGACGATTCTTGCGAAAACCCTGTTTCATCTTTTTCCTTTCCATCCCGGCCCGAAGGCCGGCTTCACAAGGTAGGGCAGCCGGCCGCCGGTCAGATGACCAGACGGCCGAGTTCCGCACCCGTCGGGCCGACGGCGGCGAGGAACATGAGCGAGCAATAGAGCGAAGCCAGCGCGGCGACGGCGTAGCTCTTGAGCGATTCGGTGTTGAACTGAGCCATGATGAATGTCCTTCCTTCCTCCCATCCGGACCATCCGGTGGATGCCTGTTGTTATGCAGGGGGCGTGCCAAATTCATTCATTGGCGGTTAAGTGCGGTTTTTTGAGGGATGGAATAAAGTTTCAACGCAAAAAATACGCAATAATGGCAAAAAATGCCACCCGTGCGAAGTTTTCGCACTTTATCCCCCTCCCGTTTGCGGGAGGGGTTAGGGGAGGGCATGTCGAGATTGAGCGCGGCGCCGGAACAGGCCCTCCCCCGGCCCCTCCCGCAAGCGGGAGGGGAGAAGAGGCGTTTCCCTTGGCGTTGGAAATATCCTACGCGAAAAACCGATGACGCTGATCCGCCTCTCGCTGACCGATTTTCGCAATCATGCCGGCGTGGATCTGGGCGCCGGGCCGGGGCTCGTCGCGCTCCACGGCGACAATGGCGCCGGCAAGACCAATATATTGGAGGCGATCTCGCTGCTTGCGCCGGGGCGCGGGCTGCGCCGCGCGCCGCTGGCCGAGATGGTGCGCGACGGTGCGAGCGGCGGCTTTGCGGTATTCGCGGAGGTGCTGGCCGGCGAGGGGCTGGCCCCGGTCGCGCTCGGCACCGGGATCGAGCCCGCGCATCCGGGGCGGCGGCTGGTACGGATCAACGGCAGTCCCGCGGCGACAACCGCGCTCGGCGACTGGCTGGCGGTGCTGTGGCTGACCCCGGCGATGGACCGGCTGTTCGTCGAGAGCGCGGGGAACCGGCGGCGCTTCCTCGATCGGCTCGTCCTCGCGCTCGACCCGCGGCACGCGCAGCACGGCAATCGCTATGAGGCGGCGCTGCGCGCGCGCGGGAAGCTGCTGGCGGGCCAGCCGGGCGCCGACCCGCAATGGCTGGCGAGCCTCGAGGCGCAGCTTGCCGAGCATGGCACGGCGATCGACGCGGCGCGGCTGTCGACCCTGGCGGCGCTCTCGGCCGAGCTGGCGGCGCAGCCCGGTGCGCCCTTTGCGCGGCCGCTGCTGACCCTGATCGATGCCGAAGGCGCGCCGCGCACGGCGCCGTGGACCGTCGATGCCCTGCGAGCGCTGTTCGCCGGGCGGCGGCGGATCGACGCGGCGGCTGGCCGCGCGACCGCGGGACCGCACCGCGACGACCTCTCCGCCATTCATGCCGCAAGCGGCCGCGCGGCGGCGCGTTGCTCGACCGGCGAGCAGAAGGCGATGCTGCTGTCGCTGATCCTCGCGCACAGCGATTGCGTCGCGCGGGCGCGCGGGGCGCGGCCGGTGCTGCTGCTCGACGAGGTCGCCGCGCACCTCGACCCCTCGCGCCGCGCCGCGCTCTACGAACGGCTCGCGGGGCAGGGCGGGCAGGCGTGGCTGACCGGGA
This sequence comes from Sphingopyxis panaciterrulae, assembly GCF_014199295.1. GTDB lineage: Bacteria > Pseudomonadota > Alphaproteobacteria > Sphingomonadales > Sphingomonadaceae > Sphingopyxis > Sphingopyxis panaciterrulae. The sequence goes on along the minus strand of NZ_JACIJH010000016.1, from coordinate 61,188 downwards.
CCGAGGCGGCGCTGTTCGACGCCATGCCCGGGCCGGTGACGCGCTATCGGATCGCGGGCGGACGGATTTCGGCGGGGTAGGATAAATATCGCGAGCAAATCTGCTCTCTCCCCTTCAGGGGAGAGATACGCAGGCTTGCGAGCTTGCTCGCTAGCCGAAGTTGAGAGGGGCCGGCGTGCGTGACTCCCCCTCTCCCAACCCTCTCCCCTGAAGGGGAGAGGGCTTTGGTTGATTCAGGCGCAGCTTATAAAATCTCCCACACCACATCCTGCGGGCGGCAGTAGCGCACGCCCTTGTCGGTCTCGACGAAGGGGCGGTTCACATAGGCGGGATTGTCGACCATCGCGGCGATGATCGCATCCTCGCTCGCGTCGGGGAGGCCGCGCTCTTCGGCGTCGGTGCCGCGCAGGCGCAGGGCCTCCTTGGCGGTCAGGCCGGCGTCCGCGAAAAGCTGGCGCAGCTTGTCCGCCGTATAGGGCGTCTTCAGATATTCGACGACGGTGACATCGACGCCCGGCGTCTCTTCGAGGATCGCGAGCGTCTTGCGCGAGGTGCCGCAGGCGGGATTGTGCCAGATAATTGCCTTCATGGCCCGGCTCTATCGCGGCGCGGCGGCGGCGTAAACCCGCTGTTCATGGCGATTATGGCACATCTGCCCGCATGACGAAGACGATGCCGCTTGCCTTCCGGGCGCAAGCTGCGGCTAATGCCCGCGTGATGAGGGACCGTCAAAGGGCGGCCATGCGGGGTTTGGGTTGCACGTGAAGACGGAAATCGATCGCAGGGCGATACTGACCGGACTGGCGGGCGCGGGGGCGCTGGCGGCGGTTCCGGCGCGTGCCCAGTTGCCGGGCTGGATCATGGACAGGGCGCCCGCGGCGCCGCCGGTCGACTATCTGTCTGTCGCACGCGCGCAATTGGCGCGCGAAAGCCATCATGTCGCGCAGACCGACCGCGTCGGCATCGTCGATTTCGGCTTGCCGTCCTGGCGCCCGCGCTTTGCGCTGGTCGATCTGGTCGCGGGGACGATCGACCTATATCCCGTGACCCATGGTCGCGGCTCCGACCGGCAGCACGACGGCTGGCTCAAGAATTTTTCGAACGCCCCCGGCAGCCTCGCCAGCTCGCGCGGCGCCTATCGCACCAGCGATTATTATTGGGGCGCCAACGGGTCGTCGATGCGGCTGGTCGGGCTCGACCCCGACAACAGCAATGCCGACATGCGCGCGATCGTCGTCCATGGGGCCTGGTATGCCGACCCGTCGCTGATCGCGACGCAGGGCAAGCTCGGGCGCAGCGAGGGCTGCTTCGTGTTCGGCGAGGCGCTGCTGCCGCAGATCCTCTACAAGCTCGGCCCCGGCCGCCTGCTCTTCGCCGACAAGCTCAGCGCCCCGCCGCCGCAGCCCGTGTTGCCGGTGCCGGGCACCGAGGGGCTCGTGCGCACAGGGGCGACGAGCGGGCAGATGCCGGGAACGGCGGATTAGGCGAGGGTTGGCCCAGCCTGAAATTTCATTGTCATGCTGAACCTGTTTCAGCATCCATGACCCGCACTCCCGGTCGAACGCCGCGTCATCCGAGGGCAGGCCATGGACCCTGAAACAAGTTCAGGGTGACGAAGAATGAGAGCGCGGCGTTCGGTCTGAACGTCCCTCAATAAATCCCCGACATCCCCGGCGCCTGCGCGCTCGGCCTGGCCGGCGCTGCCGGAGCGGGCTGGCGCGTGGCGGTCGTCGTGGTCGGGACGACCGGCGGCGGGGCGGGAGCGATCAGCGCGGCGGTCGGGCGGCCCGGCTCGGCAAAGCTCGCCACGACGGGGGCGTCGCGGCCATAGAGGTCGGCGAGCTTCTTCAGCCCGCCCTTGCCGTCGGGCACCATCGTCCAATAGGCGACATAGACGGGGAAGGGCTGGGTGAATTCGAAGCGCTTGGTCTTGCCGCTCGCGACGACCTCGCCGAATTCCTCGGGGGTCGCGCCCGCGAACATCACCGCCATCAGGCCGGAGAAGTGCAGCGCCTTTTCGGTGCGGATGCAGCCATGGCTGAAGGCGCGCTTCGTCGCGGCGAAGGCGCCCTTCGACGGCGTGTCGTGCAGATAGATGGCGTGCGGGTTGAGCATTTCGAGCTTCATCACGCCGAGCGCGTTGTTCGCCCCCGGCTGCTGCACCACCGACAGCGTCTTGCCCTTGCCGGTCCAGGTATAGCCCTGGCGGCGCGCCGAGGCGGGGTTGTTCGCGATCGTCGCGCCGATGCCCTCGTTGATGATGCTGCGCGGCAGCGTCCAGGTCGGGTTGACGATGACGCCGGTCGCCATCGGGTTGAGCTGCGGCGTCGGGGTCGAAGCCTTGCCGACCACCGCCTTGTGCGTCGCGATGACGGTGCCGTTCCGCACCACGCGGGTCAGATATTCGGGAACATTGCTGACGACATAGCCCTCGCCCAGGTCGCGCGGCATCCAGCGCCAGCGTTCCATGTTGACGCGGATCGCATTCTCTTCGGCGGGCGTCTTCGCGGTGGCGAGCGCGGACTTGAGCAAGGCGAAGGTCGGATGTACCGGATCGAGCCCGGTCAGCGTCATCGGCACGTCGTTCGCGGTCAGCGCATAGTCGAGCAGCGGGATCAGCGGCGTGCTGTCGGAATCGCTGTCGGTCATGAACCACTGTTTGCGCGCGGCATTCGGCGTGCGGCCGTCGCGCATATGGGTCGCGAGCAGCAGGAAGGCGTCGGTCGCGACCTTGTCGAGCTGAATCTGGTTGCCGCTGTCGATCGCGGCCTGCAGCTCCTGCGGATCATAATCCTTCGGGAACAGCCCTTCCTCGCCGATATTCCGGATGAAGGTCAGCAGCGCACGGGCGTTGTCCTCGCTCCAGCTCGGCAGATTGGCCTGCGCCAGCGTCTCGACGACGGGCGCGTCGTCGGCGACCTTGTCGGGCTGGAGGACGACCGAATCCTCCTTGACGTCGGTCGGCGCGGTCTGGGCGAGCGCAGGCGCGCCCGCGAGGGTTAGCGGGAGGAGCAGCGCCGCGGCGGACGCAAGGCGGGGGGAGAGATATGCCATGTCCCTCGCCATAGACGAGATTTCGCGGGGGTGGAAGGCAATCCGGCCGAGTCCTCTCCCCTGAAGGGGAGGGGGAAGAGGTCAGCCCTCCGCCCCGGCCTCCTGCCTGGCGAGCCATTCCTCCAGCCACTTGATCGTATAGTCGCCGTGGATCACGTCGGGCGCGGCGAGCAGGTCCTGATGGAGCGGAATGTTGGTCTTGACGCCGCTGACCACCATTTCCTCCAGCGCGCGGCGCATCCGCATCATGCAGCTTTCGCGGGTGCGGCCATAGACGATCAGCTTGCCGATCATGCTGTCGTAATAGGGCGGGATCGCATAGCCGGCGTAGAGGCCGCTATCGACACGGACGTGCATGCCGCCCGCGGCGTGATAGCTGGTGACCTTGCCCGGCGAGGGCAGGAAGCTGCGCGGGTCCTCGGCATTGATGCGGCATTCCATCGCGTGGCCGCGAAATTCCAGATCCTCCTGCGCGACCGACAGGCCGCGGCCGTCGGCGATGCGGATCTGCTCGCGGACGAGATCGAAGCCGGTGATCATCTCGGTCACCGGATGCTCGACCTGGATGCGGGTATTCATCTCGATGAAGAAGAATTCGCCGTTTTCCCACAGGAACTCGATCGTCCCGGCGCCGCGATAGCCCATCTTCGCCATGGCCTCGGCGCAGATGCCGCCCATTCGCGCGCGCTCCTCGGCCGAGATGACGGGCGAGGGGGCTTCCTCGAGCACTTTCTGGTGCCGCCGCTGGAGCGAGCAGTCGCGCTCGCCCAGATGGATGGCATTGCCGTTGCCGTCGCCGAAGACCTGGAATTCGATGTGGCGCGGGTTGCCGAGATATTTCTCCATATAGACGGTCGGATCGCCGAAGGCGGCCGCCGCCTCGCTCGACGCCTGACCCATCAGGCTTTCGAGCGCTTCGGCGTCGGGCACCACCTTCATGCCGCGCCCGCCGCCGCCCGAGGCCGCCTTGATGAGCACCGGATAGCCGATCTCTTCGGCCAGACGCTGCGTCTCCTCGCCGAAGGTCACCGCGCCGGGCGAGCCGGGGACGACCGGCAGGCCGAGTTCGACCGCGGTGCGCTTGGCCTCGACCTTGTCGCCCATCGTGCGGATATGCTCGGGCTTCGGGCCGACGAAGACGATGTTGTGCGCCTCGATGATCTCGGCAAAGCGGGCGTTCTCGGACAGGAAGCCATAGCCGGGGTGGATCGCGTCGGCGCCCGTCACCTCGGCGGCGGAAATGATCGCCGGGATGTTGAGATAGGAGTCCTTTGCGGCGGGCGGGCCGATGCACACCGCTTCGTCAGCTAGGCGGACGTGCATCGCGTCGGCGTCGGCGGTCGAGTGGACCGCGACGGTCTTGATGCCCATTTCATGGGCGGCGCGGTGGATGCGCAGCGCGATCTCGCCGCGGTTGGCGATCAGCAGTTTCTCGATGCTCATGGGCTGGATCAGCCGATGGTGAACAGCGGCTGGTCGAACTCGACCGGCTGGCTGTTCTCGACATGCACGGCCTGAAGCGTGCCCGACTTGGGCGCGGTGATCGGGTTCATCACCTTCATCGCCTCGATGATGAGGATGGTGTCGCCTTCCTTCACCGCGGCGCCGGCGCTCGCGAAATTGGCGGCGCCGGGTTCGGGGGCGAGATAGACGGTGCCGACCATCGGCGACTTGACGGCGTCGACGAAGCGGTCGGCGGCGGGCGCCACGGAAGCGGCCGGCGCGGCGGTTGCCGCAGCGGGCGCCGCGACCGGCACGGCGGCGGGAGCGAAGGCGACGGGCGCCGCGGCGGTCAGCGTCCGCGCGACGCGGACCTTGCGGTCGCCGTCCTCGACCTCGATTTCGGAAAGCTGCGTGTCGTCGAGCAATTCGGCAAGCGCGCGGACAAAAGCCGGATCGATGTTGATGCCCTGCTCTTTATGGTCACCCATGAGATTCTATCCTGTTGTTATGGCGCCCCGGTTCGATCGCCGGCGGCGTCCGGACCCCGGTTCTGATGGCGCCCTCTTGTCAGAGACGCGCGGCGGCGTCCAGCGCCAGCATATAGCTGTCGGCGCCATGGCCCGCAAAATGTGCCGCCGCGGCCATGCCGATATAGCTCAGATGGCGAAAGGATTCGCGCGTCTGCGGGTCGGACAGATGGACCTCGATCACCGGCACCCGGATCGACTTGATCGCGTCGTGGATCGCCACCGACGTGTGGGTATAGCCGCCGCCGTTGAGCAGTACCGCCTTCGCGCCCGCGAAATGCGCCTCGTGCAGCCAGTCGATCAGCGCGCCCTCGTGATTGGTCTGGCGGCAGTCGATGCGAAGCCCGAGCGTCGCCGCCTTGTCGGTGAGCCGCGCGTGGATGTCGTCCAGCGTGTCGTGCCCGTAAATCTCGGGCTCGCGCGTGCCGAGCAGGTTGAGATTGGGGCCGGAGAGGACGAAGATGACGGGAAGTTCGGACAAAGGCGGGGCTTTCGGTTGCTAGCGCGCGGGCTCCCCCTATATGGGCTGCACGGCAAAAGGCAAAGAAGGGCAGCGGCGGTGGTTTCGATCATCCTCAACGGCGACGAACGGCAGGTACGCAGCGGCAGCATCGCCGATCTCGTCGCGTCGCTCGGCCTCGACGTGAAGAAGGTCGCGGTCGAGCGCAATCGCGAGATCGTGCCGCGCTCGACCCTCGCCGACGTCGCGCTCGCCGAGGGCGACGCGCTGGAAATCGTGCATTTCGTAGGAGGCGGTTGTTGACCGACCAGTGGAGCGTCGCCGGGCGGAGTTTCACCTCGCGCCTGATCGTGGGGACCGGAAAATACAAGGATTTCGAGCAGAATGCCGCCGCGGTCGCGGCGTCGGGGGCCCAGATCGTCACCGTCGCGGTGCGCCGCGTCAACGTGTCGGACCGGACCGCGCCGATGCTGACCGACTATATCGACCCGAAGAAGATCACCTATCTTCCCAACACCGCCGGCTGCTTCAACGCCGACGATGCCATCCGCACCCTGCGGCTGGCGCGCGAGGCAGGGGGATGGGACCTCGTCAAGCTCGAGGTGCTGGGTGAGGCGAAGACGCTCTATCCCAATATGCGCGAGACGCTGGAGGCGACCGAGGTGCTGGCGAAAGAGGGCTTTCTGCCGATGGTCTATTGCGTCGACGATCCGATCGCCGCGAAGCAACTCGAGGATGCGGGGGCGGTCGCGATCATGCCGCTGGGCGCGCCGATCGGCTCCGGCCTCGGCATCCAGAATCGCGTGACGATCCGCCTGATCGTCGAGGGCGCGTCGGTGCCGGTGCTCGTCGATGCCGGCGTCGGCACGGCGAGCGATGCGGCGGTGGCGATGGAGCTCGGCTGCGACGGCGTGCTGATGAACACCGCGATCGCCGAGGCAAAGGACCCCGTCCGCATGGCGCGTGCGATGAAGCTGGCGGTCGAGGCGGGGCGCGATGCCTATCTCTCGGGCCGCATGGGCCAGCGCCGTTATGCCGACCCGTCGAGTCCGCTCGCGGGACTAATCTAGGTTAGTTTTCTCTTTTAATTGAATGGCTTGATGCGTTTTTAGGGAACGCCAACGGCGCGGGCTCGTTGATCGGGCACGGGGCTATGTCGCCTCGTGTCAGCCAAGGAGACTCCCCGTGGGTGAATATAAGGACAAAGCCAAGGGCCTCGCCAACGAAGCCATCGGCAATACCAAGCAGGCGATCGGCAAGGCGACCGACAATGAACGTCTGCGCGCCGAAGGCGAAGCGCAGGAGCGCAAGGGCGAAGCCCAGAATCTGAAGGGCAAGGTCAAGGGCGCGCTCGGCGACAAGATCTGACCAACGACGAAAAGGCCCCCGGACATATCGGGGGCCTTCTTCCTTCTTTGCGCTTACGGCACCCGCTTGAGCGGCGGCGGCGTCCAGCGTCCTTCGAGCGCCTCGCGCCGCGGCAGATAAAGCCGCAGGTTCATCGTGAACGGCCCCTCCGGCGCGGGCAGCCAGTTGGCCTGCTTGTCCGCGCCCGGATTCTCCTTCTGGATATACAAGTCGAGCGAGCCGTCGGCGTTGAAGGCCAGCTTGTCGCGGTCGCCGATCGCGAAACGGTCGATCGGGTTGGCGACGAAGAACTGGTCGGCGCCGTACATCGTCAGCGACCAGAAGGCGTCGGCGGGCGGAATCTGGTCCTTGTCGAAATGCAGGACATAGCGTGCCGCGCCGCTGAGCGGCTTACCCGCGCCGTCGAGCGGCACCATCGGATAGATAGCTTCCTCGGGCGGCAGCGCGCCGAGCCCGGCGTATGCGATGAAGGCGCGCTGCAGATAGTCGTTGCCATAGACGCCGAGCGCATTGCCGAGCGCGACCCAGCCGTTCCTGGTCAGATCGAGTCCCTTGCGGCGGTTCAGGATTCGCGCATGGGCGTCGGCTGCGGCGCGGGTGAGGCCGCGCTGCACCGCGGGGTCGGCGGCGGCGAGGTCGAAGCTCTGCCCCGGCACCAGCCCGACCCGCTCCATGCGCAGCAGCACCGCGTAATCGGTCGCGTGCGGCGGGTTGCGCTTCAGCGTCTCGGCGAATAGGGCGAAGAAGGCGCCCGGCGCCATTTGCGCGACCTGCTCGACCGGCGGCGTCTTTCTATCGATCGACGGATCGGCCTGCGCCTCTGCCGCGGCCTGCGGTTTGCTCCAACCCGAGAGTGGCGTCGCGGCGTAGCCCGCCTGCAACTGGTGGACATGGTCGTAATCGGCGGCGCTGTTGGTCTGGATGCGCCCGATGATCCAGCCTTGCTCGGTCGGACTGCGCACCATCCGCATCCCCTGCGGCAGACCGCCCTGCCAGTGCGGGCCGACGAGTGCGACGGTGCCGCCGTCGTTGCCGGTCGTGCGCGTGCCGAGCGTCGCGAACACCTCTGTCCACATGTCCATGATCGGCACGACATGATAGCGGCCCGCGGTGTCGGGCAGGGTCAGGATCAGCGGTTCCTTGCCGACGTCGAACCACAGGGTCGAATAGAGGGTGTCGGCGTTGGGACGCACCACGTCCCGGAAACTCGCGTCGGGATAGGTCTTCATGTGCGAAAAATGGTTCATCGGCGCGTGCAGCCGGCCTTCGCCGGCATTGGTCGACACGCGCCGCGTCACTTCCATCAGCACCATCGGATAGGCGTAGGTATAGGCTTCGAGGCCGATGGCGTAGGCGTCCTCCTCGGTTACCGGCGTCCCTTGGGGCGCTGCCTGCGCCGGGCCGGTCAGGAAGGCGGCCGCCATGGCCAGCAGTGCGAGCAGTGGTTTCATGCAATGACTCTCCTCTCGATCATTCCCTGCCGCTACGCCGTGCCGCGCCGCCCGTCTGTCATCCAGCCGACAATCTCTTGGGATTTTCGGACGCGGGGCATAGAAGCCGGCAGGGAAGGGGGAGGAAAGCCATGTCGACGAGGCCGCGCGCGGACAACTCGCCCGGGCAGTGGGGGCCGGACGAGCGCCTGCACGCGCTGCGCCTCTGCCCGCTGTTTCGCGACTGGCCGGAGGCGCGGCTGGTCGAGGTCGCGGCCATCGCCCGCGCCCGATCCTACGCGCGCGGCACGGATGTTGCCGCGCACCGGCGCGACGTGATCGTCGTCGCCGCGGGCGGGCTCGAGATCAGCAGCGGCTCGGCGGCGGGCAAGCGATTCGTTCTTGGCGTCGCGGGCGCACATGAGGCGCTGGCGCTGGTGCTGCTGCTGTCGGAGGTGCGGCTGCCCTATGATCTTCGCGCCTATGCCGACAGCGTGCTGCTCCACCTGCCGTGCGACGCGCTGACCGCGATCCTCGATGCCGAGCCGATCCTGTGGCGCGACGTCGCGCTGCTTCTCTGCACGCGCCACGGCGACAGCCTGCGCCTTCTCCACGATCAGACGCTTGGTTCACTGGAGCAGCGCATGGCGACGACGCTCGCCCACCTCGCGCGGATTCACGGCATAGAGGTGGAGGGCGGCATCGAGGTCGGATTGCGCCTGCCGCAGGAGCAGCTTGGCGCGATGCTGGGGGTGACGCGGCAGAGCGTCAATCGCGTGCTGCGAGACATGGCACGCGCCGGGGTGATCGACATCGACTATAACCGCATCACGATCCGCGACGCGGTGGCGCTGGATGGGATCGCCGCGCGGCAGGTGTGACCTTTACCGTCCGCCCGAAGCCACCAGGTCGACGTCGGTCATGCCGCCGTCGCGGCGGGCGAAGATGACATAGGCGAAATCGCCGTTGGTGCCGCCCAGCATATGCTCGTTGCCGCGGACGCGATGGTCGCTGGTGTAGCCGGCGCGCAGCGCCAGCGTGTTGTAATAGTCGAGCACGCCCTGCAGCGAGGCCGCGGTCTGGAAGTTGACGACGCGGATGTTGCACTTGCCGCCCTTGACGCCCGCTGCCTCGCGCACCGTCGCGCGCGGATAGACGCGGAAGGCGGCGGGCAGGCGATTCGCCCAGTCGTTCGAGTAGGTCAGCTTGGCGTCGCAGCTTCCTTTCGACTGCTCCTCGGCGAGCGCGCCGATAGTGGCGGGGCGCTGCTGTGTAGCGCAATTGCCGTCGCAGGCGGCCTCTTCGAAGGGGAGCGCCTTGGGCGCCTTGACCAGCTTGCCGGCCTTCAGCGCGGCGGCGGCCTCGGCGGCGATCGCGGCGCGACCGGCGGGGATGGCGGGGACGCCGCCGTCGACCGGACGGTTGCCGGGACCGGCGGCGTTGCGGTTTGCCTGCCCTGCCAGTTTCGGGTCGACCATGATCTTGTCTTCGAGCGCGCCCTTGATCGCGGGGTCGGCGGCCAGCCCGTCGTCGAGCGCCAGCGCAGCCTTGTCCGGGTTGTCGCGGCAGCCCCCGAGCCCCGCTGTCGCCACCAGCAGGCCGGCAACCAGCCATTTTCCGCGCACGATCATCGCTAACACTCCCTTAATCCATCCCCCGGACTAGCCGAAGTCTGGTTAAGAAGATGTGAGAAAAGATCGTTAATCGGTAAGGCTTTGTTAGCCGAAACCTGTCCCGGTGCGAGACGCATTCCTTACTGGAAGGGTGTGAGTCCTCAGCCGAACCCCCCGGTTTCCGCCGATCCCGGCGCACAGCGGATCAGGCGCGAGGTCTCGACCGCGGCCTGCCGATGGACCACGGCCTCGCGATAGACGGGGTCGGTGACCATCGCCATGAAGGCGCCGCTGTTCGGATATTCGGCGACGAAGACAGCGTCCCACGTCTCGGCTTCGGGGCCGATGACCATCGCTTCCATCGTACCGCGCCAGACGATGCGGCCGCCCAGGCGCTGGAAGACCGGACCGCTGTCGCGGCCGTAATGGGCATAGGCCTCGGCGCCGCTCAGCCCTTGCCCTGCCAGCGGATGATCGGGGAGATAGGCCGCCTTGCCGCGAAAGCGGACGAGGTTGAGCATGTGGATCACCGTGTCGCGCGGCAACGCCTTGAAGGCGTCGAACTGCGCGCGCTCGGGGTCGATGTGATGGTCGGTCACAGGCGGAACTCCTTGCGTTTGGCGCGCCAATGATCGGCGCTCTGCGTCCAGGCGTCGACGGGCGCGTCCTGGAAAGGGGCGGGGAGGCGGGTCGGCCCGCTGTTGGTCGCGCCGAGCCGCCGCGCGAGCGCCTGCGAGCGGCTGTTCGCGGGGTCGATACTGTGCATCAGCTCGTTCCATTTCAGGAATTCGACCGCGAAGTCGCACGCGGCGATCGCGCCCTCGAACGCATAGCCGCGCCCGGCGAATTTCGCGCGCACGCCATAGGCGATCTCGGGTCCGGGCCAGCCGTCTGGCTGCCATGGGCCGAGGCGGCCGACCCATTCGCCGGTGTCGCGCTCGATCACCGAAAACATCGAAAAGCCGCGGATGTGCCACGCGCCCGCGATCGTGGACCAGTGCCGCCAGGCCTGCGCGCGCGGACAGGCGCCGCCGAGATAGGTCATCGTCTCGGGTTCGGCGCACATCTCTGCGAACGCGTCGAAATCCTCGGCCGCCGGCGGGCGCAGGATCAGCCGTTCGGTGACGAGGAGGGGGCCGTTGAGCATCGCACATCCTTTCCGGCACGGGGCAGGCGATGCTTGTGGGACAGGATGGACGCGGGGGCAAGGGCGGGAAGTCGCATATAGCCCTCTCCTTCAGGGGAGAGGGATGGGAGACGGGGCCGTAACGCGCCCGTCCTGCCCCTCTCCACTTCGGCTAGCGAGCGAACTCGCAAGCCTGCGTGTCTCTCGGCAGCAATAGATCGAGGGCGCCGATCTTTCGATCGACGCCCTCTCCATCACGAGCCGCGGGTGGAGGGGTCTCGGACCCGCAACCGCAACGGTAGGCTGTCCCGCTCAGCGGCAGCGGTACTTGTCTTTGTCGATCTCGCGGCCGAGCAGCGCACCGCCCGCGGCGCCGAGTACGGTGCCGAGCAGCTTGTCGCCGTCGCCGGCGATCTCGTGGCCGGCAAGGCCACCGACCGCGCCGCCGATCAGCAGACCGGTGGTGCCATTGTCCTTCTTGCAGCGATAACGGCCGTCGCTGCCGCGCCAGATGCGGGTGTTGGAACTGACACGCTGGTCGCGCGAATAATTCCGGTGATGGCGCTTCTTGCGATAGAAGCCGGCATCCTGGTCGGCCTTGAACAGGCCTGGAGCCTGCGCCGGTGCGGCGGTCGAAAGGCCGGCATAGGCGGGGGCGGTGGCAGCGACGCTGATCGCGGCGAACGCGCCCAACAGGCCCTTGGTAAGATGACGCATGAAAAATCCTTTCCTGGTTCTACGCCGCAATGCCGTGGCGGTATCCGGCGCTTCGGTGGGGGAACGAGCCAAGGATGATTCGCGTTGCATGAACCCAAGGCAACAAGACGGAGCGAGTGCTGACGGCGACGAACCGAAAGGCTCTTGCCGGGCCCCGGACGCCGTGCGACATTGGCGCCATGCTCAATATCGCTTCGATCCTGATCGGCATCATCGCCCTGATTCTGGCCATCCCGGCCTTCATTCCCTTCCTCGGCTGGGCGAACTGGCTGGTGATTCCGATCGCGGTCGTCGGGCTCGCGCTCGGTGCGATGTCCGACCGCAACGCCGGGCGGAACCTCAACATCGTCGTGATCGTCGTCGGCGTCCTACGGCTGATGCTGGGCGGCGGCATCATCTGACCGCGACGAACGGACAGTCCCTCCCGTGACCCGATCCTCGGCCCCTGCGGCTGGCGAGCCGCACGGCGGCCTGCCCTATGCGCTCGGCGCCTATGTGATCTGGGGTTTCGTCCCGCTCTTCTTCAAGCTGCTCGATAGTGTGCCGCCGGTCGAGGTGCTGGCGCAGCGCATCCTCTGGTCGCTGCCGCTCTGCTTCGTCATCATGGTCTTCCGCCGCCAGATCGGCGACTATCTGGTGGCTCTGCGCGACCCGCGAACGCTCCGCATCCTGTTCGCCAGCGCGCTGCTGATCGCGCTCAACTGGCTCGTCTATATCTATGCAATCGTGTCGAACCATGTGCTCGCCGCCAGCCTCGGCTATTATCTCAATCCGCTGATCAACGTGATGCTGGGGATGGTCTTCCTCGGCGAGCGATTGTCGCGGTTGCAGATGCTGGCCGTCGCCATCGCCGCGGTCGGCGTCGCGCTGCTGCTCGCCGGCGCGCTCGATACGCTGTGGATCAGCCTGGCGCTCGCGTTCAGCTTCGGCCTCTATGGTCTGCTTCGCAAGGTTGCGCCCGTCGGATCGCTACCGGGATTGGCGATCGAGACGACGTTGCTGTTCGTGCCCGGCCTCGGCATCGCCGTCTATTATGTCGTGGTGGGCGATGGGGTCGGTTTCGGCGCCGCGCCGGACATCACCTGGCTGCTCGTGTCGGCGGGCGCGGTCACGGCGGTGCCGCTACTGCTGTTCGCGACCGCGGCGCGACGGATGAGCTACGCCGCTCTCGGTTTCTGCCAATATCTGACGCCCAGCCTGGTCTTCCTCCTCGGCCTCTTCCTGTTCGACGAACCGCTGCGACCGGCGCAACTCTTCTGCTTCCTGCTGATCTGGACCAGCATCGCGGTGTTCAGCTTCGATATGTGGGCCAAGGCGCGCGGCGCCCGCGTGCCGCCCGCCCCCTAGGACGGATCGATATTTAGTTCTGGCGGCCTGCAAATGGCGACTTTCCGCACTTCCGGTGCTCACGTGCCATCAGCACGCTGCGCTCCGGTTCGCGAAAAACCACCATTTTCGGCTCGCCATCTTCTAAATGTCGATCCGTCCTAAACGATTCGCCAGCCGAGCGTTTCGCCCGCATGGAAGGGCACGACCTCGCCGATCCGTTCGGGAACGCGCGTTTCCCCGCGCTCGAAGGTGACCGTGCCGTCGTTCAGCGGCAGGCCGTAGAAGCGCGGCCCGTGCTCGCTCGCAAAGCCCTCGAACCGGTCGAGAGCGCCATCTTCGTCGAAGGCGGCGAGATAGGATTCGAGCGCGAAGGGCGCGTTGAAGATTCCCGCGCAGCCGCAGGCATTTTCCTTCGTATCGACCGCATGCGGCGCGCTGTCGGTGCCGAGGAAAAATTTGGGCGAGCCCGAGGTGGCGGCGGCGCGCACCGCGAGCCGGTGCCGCTCGCGCTTGGCGACCGGCAGGCAATAGGCGTGCGGGCGGATGCCGCCGACCAGCATCGCATTGCGATTGATGTGCAGATGCTGCGGTGTGATCGTCGCGGCGACGGTCGCCGGCGCGTCGGCGACGAAGGCCGCCGCCTCGGCGGTGGTGATATGTTCGAGGACGATCTTCAGCGCCGGGAAATCGCGCACCAGCGGCGCGAGCGTGCGCTCGATGAACACCGCCTCGCGGTCGAAGATGTCGACGTCGGCATCGGTGACCTCGCCGTGGATCAGCAGCGGCATGCCGATCGCCTGCATCCGTTCGAGCACGGGCCGGATCGCCGCGATATCGGTGACACCGTGCGCGCTGCCGGTGGTGGCATGAGCGGGATAGAGCTTCGCCGCGGTGAACACGCCCTCGGCATGGCCGCGCGCCAACTCCTCGGGGTCGGTCCGGTCGGTCAGATAGGCGACGATCAGCGGCGTGAACTCCATCTCGGAGGGAATCGCGGCCGCGATACGCTCGCGATAGGCGCGACCCTCGGCTACCGTCGTCACCGGCGGTGACAGATTGGGCATGACGATCGCGCGCGCGAACTGCCGCGCGCTATAGGGCGCGACATGCGCCAGCATCGCCCCGTCGCGCAGATGGACGTGCCAGTCGTCGGGGCGGCGGATGGTCAGGCGGTCGGTCATGGCGGCTTTCGGACAGATCGTGGCTTGGCTTTGGCTGGGGCGTCCCTAGATTATCACCATGGCCAATACCACCCTCAACGATCGTGCCCTTGTCCGCCTGTCGGGCGAGGATGTCCCCGGATTCCTGCAGGGACTCGTCACCAACGACGTGACGGGCAACCTGCCGGTGTGGGCGGCGCTGCTGACGCCGCAGGGGAAGGTGCTGTTCGATTTCCTGATCTGGGGCGACGAGGACGACCTGCTGATCGATTGCGAGCGGGAGGCCGCCGACGATCTCACCAAGCGCTTGACCCTCTATCGCCTGCGCCGCGCGATCAGCATCGCGCGCGAAGACGGGCTTGCGGTGCATTGGGCGCCCTTCGGCGACCTCGGCGAACCCGATCCGCGACTCGCCGACCTCGGCCAGCGCTGGCTCGGCCCGGCCGATGAAGGGGAGGGCGCCGATGCCGACTGGCGCGCGCACCGGCTGCCGCTCGGCGTCACCGAGGGACGCGGGGAACTCGGCAACGGGACGACGCTGTGGCTCGAATGCAATGCGGCGGAACTGAACGGCGTCAGCTTCTCCAAGGGCTGTTATGTCGGACAGGAGAATACCGCGCGGATGAACTGGCGGCAGAAGGTCAACCGGCGACTCGTCGTGGTGCCGATCGCGGCGGCGGAACCGGCGCGGCAGGTCATCGCCTATCCCGAGCTCGGCTGGTCGGTCGAGCATCGCCGGGTCGAGGCGATCGACGCCGGACAAGCGCCCGGTTGGCTGCGCGAGGGGCTGGCCGCATCCGGTTCATGACCGATGCAGGCGGGCATGATAGGCTGACCGCCATGCGCATCCTTGCGACTCTGGCCTTCGCGGTTGCCGCGGCGTGTGCCGTTCCGGCGCAGGCGGCCTGCGACGCACCCGTGCCAGCCGTCGAACCTGCGAACAGCCAGCCGATCGTACCCGGCAGCGAAGCCGAGCCGCTGGCGCCGACCCCGCTCGCCGAGCTGGCGGCCGATTCGCCGTGGCGCGTGGGGTTCGAGGCGGCGGCCGATACGCTGTTTCCGGCGCTGCAATCGCGCGATCCGGCGCGCTGGCAGCCGCTGCTCGGCGGCCGGTGGCTTGGCGCGGGCGAGCGCGGGGCGGTTGCGGCGCTGCTCGCCGACCGTTGCGGCGTCTTCGCACCGCTTGCCGCCGCCGACGGCCCGGTCGCGCGGCGGATCATGGGCTGGCAGGTACCCGCGACCTATTCGCCCGCCGAGCGCGCCGGCATCGCGGCGCGGCCCGAGGCGGAGGCGCTCGTCTGCTGGTCGGCCGCGACCGCGCCCCGCTGGCCGCGCATCGCCGTCGAGGCCGACAATGCGCCGCGCCGCCCCTATGCCTGCGCGCGCATCGTCTATTCGGTGCGCGAGGGGACGCCGCGCTGGCGCGCCTTCGTCGAGACCCCCCGGCCCTAATCATTCCTCAACCAGAGTCTGCGATATCGAACGTCATGTTGGGGCGCATCCTGGGCATGGCCGCGGTGATCGCGGTCGCATCGATCGGCATGGCGAGCATCGCCAGCCGCACCAGGGATGCGCGCGAGACCGAAGTCGTTGCCGCCGCCGCCGATGCGAACAGCAACTGGACCACTCGGCCGCGGCAGAAGGGCGGCTGGTCGTCGGCGCCGTCCGCCACCGGCGCATCGGGCGATGTGCGCCTCGACCGCGCCGGGGATTCGCATTTCTATGCCGAGGCAGAGATCAACGGCCAGCCGATGCGGATGCTGGTCGACAGCGGCGCGTCGATCATCGCATTGACGCGGCGCGATGCCGAGGCGGCGGGGATCGACGTCGACGCGTTGCCGGTCGCGGGAAGCGCGGCGACCGCGGGCGGTGTGGTGCCGGTGCGCCCGGTGATGCTCGACAGCGTCGACGTCGGCGGCATCGCGGTGCGCGGCGTCGCGGCGGCGGTGCTCGACGCCGACATGGGCGTCTCGCTGCTCGGTCAGAGCTATCTCGCGCGGCTCGACACGGTGAATGTCGAAGGCGACACGATGACGCTGCGGTGAAAGGCGGCCTTGGGGTGGAGTCCGCATACGCACGCTCTGGATTCCCGCTTTCGCGGGAATGACGAAGGTATCAAATGCCGATCGTCGCCTTCCGATGGAAGAGAGGGCGCACGTCGTGGATGACGGTCGCTTGGCGATCCCCGGCTTTCGTCGGGGGTCCCGTCGGCTATGGCTGCAATCGGCCGCCTTCGGCCGTTCCCACCCTTCGGTCCGATCTGGCGACCGGGGCAGGCGATGACGTCCCGCCCTTGCCATCCCCGCCACTTTTCCCCACATCACCGGCCATGAACGCTCCCAATCCGCCGCTTCGCGCCGCCGTCGTGCCCGTCACCGCATTCCAGCAGAATTGCACCCTGCTCTGGTGCACCGAGACCAACAAGGCGGCCTTCGTCGATCCCGGCGGCGACCTCGACAAGCTCAAGGATGCGGTGAAGCAGACGGGAGTGGCGGTCGAGAAGATCCTCGTCACCCACGGCCATATGGACCATTGCGGGCAGGCGGGCGTGCTCGCGAAGGAGCTTGGCGTGCCGATCGAGGGGCCGCACGAGGACGACCGTTTCTGGATCGAGCGGCTGGGCGAGGACGGTGCCCGCTTCGGGATGAGCGGCGAGCCTTTCGAGCCCGACCGCTGGCTGAACGACGGCGATACGGTGACGGTCGGCCACCTGACCCTCGATGTCATCCATTGTCCGGGGCACACGCCGGGCCATGTCGTCTTCCACCACCCGCCGTCGAAGCTGGCGATCGTCGGCGACGTGCTGTTCCAGGGTTCGATCGGCCGCACGGACTTTCCGCGCGGCGACCACCGGCAGTTGCTCGATTCGATCACGCGGAAGCTGTGGCCGCTCGGCGGCGACACCGTCTTCCTGCCCGGCCACGGCCCGCACAGCAATTTCGCGCACGAACGGCGGACGAATCCCTTCGTCGGCGACGCGGCGCTCGCCGACTGAACTCAGTTCGGCGCGACGACCTCGGTTTCCTGCACTTCGGTCGCGACGATCCCCGTCGGGGTCGTATAGACCGCGGTGAGGGCCGTGATCGCCAGGCCGAGCTGGGTCAGCATGGTGATGATCGCGCCGGCCATCCGGCCCCACATCATCCCGTCCATGCCGATCGCGTGGAGGATGCGGCCGACCAGATAGAACGCGCCCGCGCTCCACAGCCAGATCGACGACCCCAGACCCAGCTCGACGAGAACGAGCAGGATCAGCACCAGCGCCGTATTCTCGATGAAATTGCTGTGCGCGCGCATCCGGCGGATCACCCGTTCGTTGCCGCCGTCGCCGACCCAGACCTCTTCCTGCCGGCGCGCGCGCGAGACCCGCATCGCAAGCCAGATGTTGAGCAGCGCCGCCCCCGCGGCGATCGTCAGGCTGATCGGCAACATCATCATCGTCTTTCCCCTGCTTCGCCCTGCGGCTGTTCCGTCGATGTGGCATTGTCGGGCGTGGCGGGCAAGCATTGCGGCGGCGAGATTGGAAACGGCGCCTGAATCGGTCTGCATTGTCACTTCGGACTCGTTCGGGGGCTCCGCTCGGCAACGTCGAAAAGCGGGGCCCCGGATCGAGTCCGGGTTGAAGAGGAGGGTGGCGCGATTTCCAAGGCCAAACCGCGTCGCCCCTCGCATCGCTCGGGGGCTTGCCTTTGCGGGCAAAAACGCTATAGCCGCGCCCGATCCGGCACCCGACACCATCAGGCGTTGAGGCACCTTCCGGCGGAAGATTTTCCCGCATATCCCAAGCGGGGCAGCCTTCGGCGCGGCGGGCGGGCCAGTCGTTTTCCGACACAGGGGAAGGCGACAAATCCGGGTTCGCCGATTCGATTGAACTTTTTGAGAATGCAGGAAATATCATGGCCGTCCCCAAGCGAAAAACCTCGCCCTCGAAGCGCGGCATGCGTCGCAGCCACGACAGCCTGAAGGTCGAAGCCTATCAGGAATGCCCGAACTGCGGTGAGCTCAAGCGCCCGCACAACCTCTGCAACGCCTGTGGCCACTACAATGGCCGCGAAGTGGTGTCGGTCGCCTGATATTTAGCCGGAGGGCGTCCAGATGAGCCTGACACCGCGAATCGCAATCGATGCGATGGGCGGTGACGTCGGCGTGCGCGTGATGTGCGCGGGCGCCGCGATGGCGCGTCATCAGCACGACGGCCTCCGCTTTCTGCTCGTCGGCGACGAGACGCGGATCAAGACCGCGCTCGACAACCATCCGAACCTGCGCGCGGCGTCGGAAATCGTCCACACCGACAAGGTCGTGTCGGGCGAGGACAAGCCCAGCCAGGCGCTCCGCAACGGGCGCGGCAGCTCGATGGGGCTCGCGATCGACGCGGTGAAGCGCGGCGACGCCGGCGGCGCCGTCTCGGCAGGCAACACCGGCGCGCTGATGGCGATGGCGAAGCTGGCACTGCGCACGATGCCGGGGATCGACCGGCCGGCGCTCGCGGCGCTGCTTCCGTCGCTCGGCGACAATGATGTCGTGATGCTCGATCTGGGCGCCAACACCGATTGCGATGCGACCAACCTCGTCCAGTTCGCGGTCATGGGCGCCGCCTATGCGCGCACCGCCATGGGGCTGGAGCGGCCGCGCGTCGCGCTGCTCAATATCGGCACCGAGGAATTGAAGGGCACCGACGAGATTCGTGACGCCGCGGCGATGCTGCGCGGCGCCGGACATCTGCCGATGGAATTCACCGGCTTCGTCGAGGGCGACAAGCTGTCGCGCGGTCACGTCGACGTCATCGTCCACGATGGCTTTTCGGGCAATATCGCGCTCAAGACCATGGAGGGGACGGCGCGCTTCGTCACCGACCTGTTGCGCCGCGCCTTCACCTCGTCGACGCGCTCGAAGATCGGTTTCCTGATCTCGCGCCCGGCGACCGAATTGCTGCGCCACCATCTCGATCCGAACAATCATAACGGCGCGGTGTTCCTCGGCCTCAACGGCGTCGTGCTCAAGAGCCACGGCAGCGCCGACGCGAAGGGCGTCGCCAATGCCGTCCATCTGTGTGCCGAACTGATCGAAAAGGATATCACGCGTCAGGTGACTGAGGATCTTGCCAATTTTCGCCGGGACAGCGCGGCATGACGCGTCGCGCGATCCTGAAGGGCACCGGCTCGGCGCTGCCGCGCACGCGCGTGTCGAACGACGAACTCGCGAAGCGCGTCGACACCAGCGACGAATGGATCGTCGAGCGCACCGGCATCCGTTTTCGCCACATCGCAGAGCCCGACGAGACGACCGGCACGCTCGGTGCCGACGCGGCGCGCGAAGCGCTGAAGGCCGCGGGGCTCGATGCCGCCGACATCGGCCTCATCATCGTCGCGACCGCGACCCCCGACAACACCTTCCCCGCGACCGCGACCAAGATCCAGGCGATGCTCGGGGCACCCGACTGTATCGCCTTCGACGTCGCCGCGGTGTGTTCGGGCTTCCTCTATGCCCTTTCGGTTGCCGATTCGATGCTGCGCACCGGCGCGGCGAACCACGCGCTGGTGATCGGCAGCGAGACCTTCAGTCGTATCCTCGACTGGGAAGACCGCGCGACCTGTGTGCTGTTCGGCGACGGCGCCGGCGCCGTGGTGCTGTCGGCTGAGGAGGTTGGGGACGACCGCGGCATCCTTGCGACCCGGCTCCACGCCGAGGGGCAATATTGCGACATGCTCTATGTGGACGGCGGTCCGTCGACGACCGGAACCGTCGGTCATGTCCGGATGCAGGGACGCGAAGTGTTTCGCCACGCGGTGACCAATCTCGCCTCGGTGCTCGGTGAGGTGATGGCCGACGTCGGGCTGCCGGCCGACGCGATCGACTGGATCGTCCCGCACCAGGCGAACAAGCGCATCATCGACGCGACCGCGAAGAAGCTGGGCCTGCCCGCCGAACGCGTGGTGCTGACCGTTGATCAGCACGCCAATACCTCAGCAGCGTCGGTCCCGCTGGCCCTCGACCTCGCGGTGCGCGACGGGCGTATCAAGCGGGGTGACCTCGTCGTGCTCGAAGCGATGGGCGGCGGTTTCACCTGGGGCGCGGCGGTGCTGCGGGTCTGATCTGGCCGCCGGGCTGCACTCGTCGCGTCAACTTCTCCATCCATCCGTTTCAGTTTGGCGGATTTCTTCGCTTTTGTTACAAAAAGGTTCGGGACTCGTGACGGTGGGGGCCTTCCGGGAACCGGCTTCGGCTGTCGCTTCAGGAGGGGAAGGAAAACAATGACTGCAGGAACGCTTACCAGGGCCGATATCGCGGCGCGGATCAACCAGCAGATCGGGCTGTCGCGCAACGAATCGGCGACGATCGTCGAATCGATCCTCTCGCACATGTCGGACGCGCTCGCGGGCGGGCAGAATGTGAAGATTTCGGGCTTCGGCACCTTCGTGCTGCGCGACAAGGCGCAGCGCATCGGCCGCAATCCCAAGACGGGCGTCGAGGTGCCCATCCTGCCGCGTCGCGTGATGACCTTTCGTGCCAGCCAGACGATGCGTAGCCGCGTCGCGGGCGGCTGATCCGGGACCGGGGCATGTCCGATCATAGCGAGGCGGAAGGCAAGATGGCGGGCGCGATGCTCGCCATCGGCGAGCTTGCCGAGCGCATCGGGGTGCCGACCCATGTGCTGCGCTATTGGGAAACGCGCTTTCCGCAGCTCAAGCCGCTGCAGCGCTCGGGCCGCCGCCGCTATTACCGGCCCGAGGACGTCGCGCTCGCGACCCGCATCCACCATCTGCTGCACGTCGAGGGCTTCACCGTCGAGGGCGCGCGCAAGGCGCTGGCGGGGCAGGGCGAGCGCGCCCCGCTCGACACCGCGTCGCCGCCGGTTCCGGCGTCCTCTAATGGTGTTCCGCTGCAGGCGCTCGTCGCATTGCGCCAGCGCCTCGCGACTGCGCTCGACCGGGCCTGACTATCTGTCATCTCCGTAGTCCTGAGCCTGTCGAAGGGCGCTTCTCGTCGATAGACGCCCTTCGACAGGCTCAGGGCTACGGTTCAGTCTGAACGGGACAGCCTCTAATCCGTCCCCGGCGACAGCGCGGGATCGAGGTCGCGCGGGCGGATGAAGGCGGCGAGGCGGGCGTGGCCCGCGTCCACCGCGCGCCAGTCGTCGATATCGAGGTCGAGCCGCGCCAGCGCCGCGGTCGGCAGCTTTTCCTCGACATCGGCGCGCAGGCGATCGCCAAGGTCTTCGGGGGCGCCCTCGGGGACGAGCATCAGCACCAGATCCTCCAGCCCCGGATTATGCCCCGCGATCAGCAGGTGCTCCGCGTCGCGCCCCGCATCGCGGATCACGTCGAGCAGCGTCGCCGCCGAGGCGAGGTAGATGCGCCGGTCCCAATGCGGTTCGAGGTCGTCGAGCCCCGCCGCGGGCCGGAAGATGTCGAGCGTTTCGACGACGCGCACCGCGGGCGAGGCGACGATGCGGTCGACCGCCAGCCCCTGGCGCTTCAGATACTGGCCGATCAGTTCGGCGCCGCGCCGCCCCCGCGCATTGATCGGACGGTCGAAGTCGCGCTCGACGGGCGCGTCCCAGCCCGATTTCGCGTGGCGCAGGATCGTCAGCGTCTTCAAAATCTCTCCCCACCGCGTCGGTGTCCCTGAATCACCTTGCCTTGTGCCGGAAACTCATGACGGTGGGAAGGCGGCATATGCCCGCTTGCGCCGTTCGGCGTTGGCGGCGGCGACATGGTTCACCGCCTCGTCGAGCGGCAGGCGGCGGATCGGCGTGCCGGCGGGAAAGGCGGAGAGCAGCCGCGAGGGAAAGCTGGGCGATAGCATCACGAACTGGCCGAAATCGTCGGCGCGTCGGATCAGCCGGCCGAAGGCCTGACCGATGCGGCCGCGGATGACCATGTCGTCGTAACGCGACCCGCCCTGCGCGGCGCGGCGCGCGGCGTGGAGAATTGTCGGGCGCGGCCACGGCACCCCCTCCATGACCACGAGCCGCAGCGATTCGCCGGGCACGTCGACTCCGTCGCGCAGCGCATCGGTGCCGAGCAGCGACGCATGCGGGTCGGCGCGAAAGATATCGACGAGCGTGCCGGTGTCGAGCGGGTCGACATGCTGCGCATAGAGCGGCAGCCCGGCCCGCGCGAGCCGGTCGGCGATCCGCGCGTGGACGATGCGCAGCCGCCGGATCGCGCTGAACAGCCCCAGCGCGCCGCCGCCCGACGCTTCGATCAGTCGGCTGTAGGCGCCGGCGAGCGCGGACAGGTCGCCGCGCGCGATGTCGGTGACGATCAGCACCTCCGACTGGCGCGCATAGTCGAACGGGCTGGGGACGGCGAAATGCCGGACGCCGCCCTCAATATGGCGCGCGCCGGTGCGGATGTCGGCGTCGTGCCAGTCGCTGCTGCTGCGCAGCGTGGCCGAGGTGACGAGCACCCCCTGCGCCGGCCGATAGACCGTCTCGGCGACCGGGCGCGCGGGGTCGAGCCAGTGGCGGTGCAGCCCGGCATCATATTCTCGCCCGTCGAAGCGGTCGACCGCGAGCCAGTCGACGAAATCGGGATCGGCCGGCCCGCCGATGCGGCCGAGCAGCGACAGCCAACCGCCGAGCGTGTCGACGCGGGTGCCCAGGCTGTGCCGCGCCCCGTCGACGCGTGCCCGCGCCTGGCCGTCAAGCCAGTCGGGCGGGGCCTCGACCAGCGCGTCGAGCCGCTTGCCGAGCGCCATCAGCGGACGCAGCAGCGCCTCGATCGCGTCGCTCGCCGCCGCCGCTGCGGCGACAAGCTCGGGGTCGGGATCGGCGAGCTCGGTTTCGAGGCCATAGCCGCTGTCGGCGTTCTTCGGGTCGGCGCTGCGCGCGTAGACCATGGCGCGCGCGGCAGCGAGAAGCTGCTCGACCGCGCCCCACGGCTGATTCTCGGCAAGTCGGGCGAGCCAGCCGTCGCCGGGAAGCTCGCCCGCGGCGCGGACCGCGGCGTCGATTGCTTGCGCCCCCGCCTCGTCATAGCTCGCGACGTCGGCGAGGCGCGCGGATAGCCCGCGGCGGCGACCGCGCGACTTGCCCTCCGGCCCCAGCACCCAGCGGCGGATCTCGATCGCCTCCTGCCCGGTCAGCGCGGCGGCGAACATGCTGTCGGCGGCGTCCCACAGATGATGCCCCTCGTCGAAGATCAGCCGCGTCGCAGGTGCGCCGCTGTCGCGCGGCCGCGCCGCCTGCACCATGGTCAGCGCGTGATTGGCGATGACGATATCGGCCTGCGCCGCCGCGCGCGCCGACCGCTCGATGAAGCATTTGCGGAAATGCGGACAGCCGGCATAGATGCACTCGCCGCGCCGGTCGGTCAGCGCGGTGGTGCCGTTGCGGCGAAAGAGGGCGGGGAGCCAGCCGGGCAGGTCGCCGCCGATCATGTCGCCGTCGCGCGTATAGGCGGCCCAGCGCGCCACGAGCTGCGCGAGCACCGCGGCTCGTCCCGAAAAGCCGCCCTGAAGCGCATCCTCCAGATTGAGCAGGCAGAGGTAATTCTCGCGCCCCTTGCGAACGACCACCTTCTCGCGATGCTCGGCGGGGTCGGGGTAGAGCCGGGCGGTCTCGCGCGCGAGCTGGCGTTGCAGCGCCTTGGTATAGGTCGAAATGCAAATGCTGCCCGCCGCCGCGTCGATCCACTGCTTGGCGGGGGCCAGATAGCCGAGCGTCTTGCCGATCCCGGTGCCCGCCTCGGCGACCAGCAGGTGCGGCGCGTCCCTGCGCTCGCGCGGCGCGAAGATCGCCGCGGCGCTGCGCGCATAGTCGCGCTGGCCGGGACGGCGCTCGGCCCCGTCGCCGGTCAGCCGGTCGAGCCGCGCCGTCACCGCTTCCTCGTCGAGTATCACCTGCCGCGGCTGCGGACGCGGCGGCTGTTCCTCCCATTCGGGCAGGCGCGCGAACAGCCAGCGGTCGGATCGGTCGGGGACATCGAGGCGCGGCTGGACCAGCGGCGCCCACGGCCAGCGTTGGCGTGCGAGCGCCTGCAGGCTGTGCCACGCGCCCTCGCGCTCGGGCCACGCCGGATCGTCGAGGCTTGCCAGCATCGCCGCGGCGGCGCGCGGCAGAAAGGCGGCGATGGCGTCCTCGTCCGTCGGCGGCGGCAGGCCCAGCACCGCGGCGAGTCCGGCCGGCGTCGGCACCGCGAAGCGCGCGGGGAAAAGGAAAGCGAAGAGTTCGAGCAGGTCGAGCCCCGACAACTCGGGATAGCCGAGCCGGTCGCCGGTCAGCGGCGCGCCGAGCAGCAGGTGCGGCGTGCCCGCCACCGCCGCGATCGCCTCGCCGCGCCCGACGCGCTGCACCCGCCCGCTCGCATCGGCCAGCCAGATGCCGACATGGCTCGCATGGATCGCGGGCAGGGAAAGCGGATCGGGCGTCATGGCCCGACGCTAGGGACAAAGGAGGAACGCGGCAAGATGAAGCAAGCACCCCTCCTCTTCAGAGGAGGGGCTTCAAAAGCCTCAGCTCAACCCCCGCCGTCCGAACCCCACGGGCCGCATCGCGCGGAAGATCTGCGCCGGGGCGGTCGGCACCGCGCCGCGCGCGTATTCGAGGGCGGCGTGGAGCGGCCCGTGGCTCAACTCGTAGGGAAAGCGCACCCCCATGCGGTCGAACTCGGACCACATGACCACCGCATAGATGGTCTGCCCGCCATAATGAATCTCGCAGCGCGACCGCGCGGGCAGGCTCGCTCCGTCGATCCGCGCGCCGCCTTCCGACAGGTCGGTGATCCGGCCATCGACATGATTGAGGACGCCGTTGACGATTACGTCGAGATCGACGGCGATACGCTTGTGGTCGCGCGCGACGCGAGGCGATGAGCTGGTCATACGGCGACATTAGCCGATCATGGTAAATATTCGGGTAACGATGATGGCTGGCCTCCGTCGTCACGCCGCATGGGGCGATTATCGGCGGCGACGTCATCGCGCTGTGGTGGTGGCGCAGTCTGGATCCGGAAGGCGCAATTCCCTGTCTCGTCACCCCGGATCAAGTCCGGGGTGACGAAGAAGGTAAATCACGCTCCTGCTTTCAAACTGCGTCACGGCTCACGACAGCGGACCTTATCATAAAGTCGCGCGGAATTCCGCCCTTCTTCCCATTGGGCCTTCTTGCCGCTATGGGCGCGCCATGACCGACTTGCATCTTCATCCATCGCTGCGCGAACCCGCGCAAACCTCCAAGGCCTGGCCGTTCGAGGAAGCGCGCAAGCTGGTCAAACGCTATCCCGACGGCAAGCCGGGCGGCGAGGCGATGCTGTTTGAGACCGGCTATGGTCCCTCGGGCCTGCCGCATATCGGCACCTTCAACGAAGTGCTGCGCACGACGATGGTGCGCCGCGCCTATGAGGCGATCACCGGCGGCGCGTCCACGCGGCTCGTCGCGTTCAGTGACGATATGGACGGATTGCGCAAGGTGCCCGACAATGTGCCGAACGGCGACATGCTGCGCGAACATCTGGGCAAGCCGCTGACCGCCATCCCCGATCCGTTCGGCAAATATGAAAGTTTCGCGCATCACAATAATGCGATGCTGCGCGAATTCCTCGACCGCTTCGGATTCGAATATGAATTCGTCAGCTCGACCGAGCGCTACAAGGCGGGCGCCTTCGACGATGCGCTGAAGAATGTCCTGCGTCACAATCAGGATATTCTCGACATCATGCTGCCGACGCTGCGAGCCGAGCGCGCGGCGACCTATTCACCGGTGCTGCCGGTCAGCCCGAAGTCGGGTATCGTGCTCCAGGTGCCGGTGACCGTCGTCGACGCCGACGCCGGGATCGTGTCGTTCGAGGACGAGGGCGAGACGATCACCCACAATATCCTGTCGGGTGGTGCCAAGCTGCAATGGAAGGTCGACTGGGCGATGCGCTGGGTCGCGCTCGGCGTCGACTATGAAATGTATGGCAAGGACCTGACCGACAGCGGCATCCAGTCGGGCAAGATCGCGAAGGCACTCGGCGGGCGCAAGCCCGAGGGGCTGATCTATGAGATGTTCCTCGACGAAAAGGGCGAGAAGATCTCGAAGTCGAAGGGCAATGGCCTCAGCCTCGAACAATGGCTCGACTATGGCAGCGAGGAAAGCCTCGCCTTCTACATCTATCGCGAACCCAAGTCGGCGAAGCAGCTCCACATCGGGGTGATCCCGAAAGCGGTCGACGAATATCTGCAGATGCGCGGCAATTATCCGGCGCAGGAAGCCGACAAGAAGCTCGGCAATCCCGTGCATCATGTCCATGTCGCGCGCGGCGAGGATATGCCGGAAGCGGTGCTGCCGGTCACCTTCGGCCTCCTCCTCAACCTCGTCGGGGTGATGGGCGCCGACGCGTCGAAGGATCAGATCTGGCGCTACCTCGGCCAATATGTCGCGGGCGCGAATGCCGACAGCTATCCCGAGCTCGATCGTCTGATCGACAATGCGATGGCGTATAACCGCGACTTCGTCGCGCCAACCTTGCAGCGCCGCAAGCCGCAGGGCGGCGAGGGCGCGGCCCTGCGCGACCTCGACGACAAGCTCGCGGCGCTCCCCGTCGACGCCTCGGCCGACGATATCCAGAATATCGTGTATGAGATTGGCAAGAACGAAGCTTATGGCTTTGAAAATCTTCGCGATTGGTTCAAGGCGCTCTACGAGACCCTGCTCGGATCGAGCGCGGGCCCGCGCATGGGCAGCTTCATCGCGCTGTTCGGGATCACCAACACGCGGCGGCTGATCGCCGAGGCTTTGGCCTGATATTGTTCGTCATTGCGAGGAGCGAAGCGACGCGGCAATCCAGAGCAGGCGCTGACTCGCTCTGGATTGCTTCGCTTCGCTCGCAATGACGAAGCGAAAACCCGGAAGGTTCATTCCATGATCGACATCTTCACCACCGGCGGAACGATCGACAAGGTCTATTTCGACGCCCTGTCGGAGTTCCAGATCGGCCCCGCGGCGATCCCCGACATGCTGCGCGAGAACAATGTCCACGTCCCGCACCGCGTCACCCAGTTGATGCGCAAGGACAGCCTCGAGCTCGACGATGCCGACCGCGAGGCGATCCGCGCTGCGGTGGCGGCGAGCGATGCGGCGCGCATCCTGGTCACCCACGGCACCGACACGATGGTCGTCACCGGGCGCCTGCTCGCCGCGATCCCGGGCAAGACGATCGTGATAACCGGGGCGATGCAGCCTGCGTCGGTGCGCGCCAGCGACGCCGAATTCAACGTCGGCTTCGCGCTTGCGGCGGTTCAGACGCTGCCCGCGGGTGTCTATATCGCGATGAATGGCCTGCTGTTCGATCCCGCGACGACGGTGAAGGACCGCGCCGGCGCGCGCTTCGTCGCCGCGGGATCGGAATAGGGTTTAGCGGTCGATCACCAGGCAGGACTGCCCGCCCTGCTTCATCGTCGCGCAAAAACTTTGCGCCTCGGCCTTGCTGGCGAAGCCGCCGGCCTGAAGGCGGGTGAGTTTGGCGCTCTTGACCAGATAGGGCTGGCGTGCCGCGAGCTTCGGATATTTCTTTTCGAGGCTCTTCCACAGCTTGCGGGCATTGCCGTCGACTGCGAAGGCGCCGAGCTGCGCGCGCCACGGGCTGGCGGCGGCGGGCGTCGAGGGCATCGGCGCGGCGCCGGCGTGCACCACGGGCGCCGCGGGGGCGGGCGCCGGAACCGGTTTGGCCGGGCGCGGCGCGACGGGGGCAGCCTTGGGCGGCAGCGGGCCGCTTTCGGGCGGCGGGGCATAGCTGGTGCCGGGCGTCACCGGCTGCGCCGGCACCTCGGCAACCGGTTCGGCCGCGACGGCCACCGCGGTATCGGCGGCGGCGGTCGCTTCGGCTGCTGCAGCGGCCGCCTGCTGAGCGGCGGGTGAGGGCAGCGCCTTGGGCGGTGCGGCGGGAGCCGGAACCGGCGCGGCAGGTGCGGGCGCCGGAGCCGGCGTCGGCACGATCACCGGCGGCGGCGCATAGGTTGCGGCCGGGACCGAGGCTGGCAGGCTGGCGGTCTGGATCGGCGAGGGTTTCGGCTTGGCGGGCGCCGTCGGCGCGCCGGCGCTCACCGCCGAGAGCCGCGTCTGCGTCTCGCTCTTTTCCATCGCGGGCAGCATGGCGAGTCCGCGCTGCCGCTGTTCGAGCGGGATGAGCTGGTCGAGCTGCGCGAGCCGCGCCGAGGCGAGTTGCAGACCGGCATCGCTGGCCCGCTTGGTCAGCGCATAGGCAAGCGGCCAGTCCTCTTCGGCCAGGTCGCCGTTGAAATGCGCGGTGCCGAGGACATATTGCGCTCGCGGTTCGCCGCGTGCGGCCGAATGCTCGATATAGGGCATGGCCTCCTGCCGGCGGCCGGCCGTGAACAGGACGAGGCCCAGATTGTCCTCGGCCTGCAGATGGCCCTGCTTTGCTGCGCGGCGATACCAGGCTTCGGCCTGGCCGAGATCGCTCGGGACGCCGCGGCCCAGCTTGTACGCCTGACCGAGGTTGAACTGCGCATCGGCGTCGCCGGCGATGGCGAGCGGGCGCCATTCGGCGACGGCCGCCTGATAGTCGCCGCGCTGCCACGCCTCGACTCCCGACTTCACGTCGGCATGGGCGGGCGCGGCGGCCAGCGTCGCCGCGGCGAGCGGCAGCGCCAGCAGGGCGGCTATACGGATGGATCGCATCGAAACTCTCTCCAATGACCTGATGTCGCCCCGGCGAGCGACCAGTCCCCGGGCAGCGCCTAACCCGAAATGGCTAACACCCCGTTAGCGAGAAACGCGGAAAAGCCGCTTTTGATCCGATCTGGCACAGAAGTGCATCAGCGCCATATTAACCCTGTTCGGGAACGAAGCGTTCACCGTCATTTTGTCATCGTTAACCCAATTTTAGCGCCCCCCGTGCCATTTCGACGCCCGATAGTGGATTTTCCGAGGGGGACCGTCGTGCGCGTTTTGGCATTGGCTTCACAGAAAGGCGGGTCGGGCAAGACGACCTTGTCGGGCCATCTGGCCGTTCAAGCCCAGCTTTCGGGCGCCGGCCCGGTCGTCCTCATCGACATCGACCCGCAGGGTTCGCTCGCCGACTGGTGGAACGAGCGCGAAACCGACCTGCCGGCGTTCGCCCAGACCACCGTCGCGCGGCTCGCCTCCGACCTCGAAATCCTGCGCCAGCAGGGCTTCAAGCTCGCGGTGATCGACACCCCGCCGGCGATCACCATGGCGATCCAGAGCGTGATCGGCGTCGCCGAACTGATCGTTGTCCCGACGCGTCCCAGCCCGCACGACCTGCGCGCCGTCGGCGCGACCGTCGACCTGTGCGAGCGCGCCGGCAAGCCGCTCGTCTTCGTCGTCAACGCCGCTACCCCCAAGGCGAAGATCACCAGCGAGGCCGCGGTCGCGCTGTCGCAGCACGGCACCGTGGCGCCGGTCACGCTGCACCACCGGACCGATTATGCCGCATCGATGATCGACGGCCGCACGGTGATGGAGGTCGACCCGAACGGCCGCTCGGCCGACGAGATCCGGCAACTCTGGACCTATATGAACGACCGGCTCGAAAAGAATTTCCGCCGCACGATCTTCGCCGCGCCGATCCCCACCCAGGGCAATTACGGCGCCGTTCGTCCGATGGGCGGAGGCTTCGGCCGCCGTATCGCCGGTCAGTGAAGGGGGAGGGTAGTATCATGGGCGAACCCAAACCTCTCGCATCGCTGAGCGCTGGCCTGCTTGCCCGCAAGGGCGCGGCGCGGCCCGCCATGCGCCGCCAGCCGCTCGGCAGCGGTCCCGGACCGCTCGTCGGCACCGGCTATGACGATCTCGGCTGGAACGACATGGGCTATGACGTCGATCCCGATCCGTCGGGCGAGCCGGCGCACATGGTCGACCTGAAGCCGCTGCTCACCGGATCGGTGCTCGCGCACAATGTCGAGGCCGAGCAGGCGGTCGAGGACAGCGCAGTCGAGCCCGCGGCCGAAACGCTCGTTCCGGTCGACGAAGCAGACAGCTTCGAGGCCGAGGTGCCCGAAGTCGTGCGCCAGCAGGAAGATCTCGCCGACCGCGTCGCTGCGGTGGCGCGTGCGGTCGAAGCGCGCCCCAAGCCCAGGGCAAAGGCGCCGCGAGGCCAGCGCGCCCGCGACAAGGCGGCCTTCACCCTGCGCCTCGATGCCGAACGCCATCTGCGCCTCCGCCTTGCGAGCGCGGTGACGGCGCGGTCGGCGCAGACGATCCTGACCGAATTGCTCGACGACTATCTGGCCTCGCTGCCCGAAATCGACGCGATGGCGAGCCGCCTGCCGGCGGCGCGTCCCGCGCGGCGGGCAAGCTGAGTTTTCAAGAGGGGGGACCGACAATGAACCGCACGCTGCTCGGCAAGCTGGCCGTTTCGGGTTTCGTCATCGGCGTCACCATGACCGGCTGCAGCATGAACAAGATGGCGAACGCGCCGTCCGACTATCTCGGCAAGCCGCAGACCGCCGCCAAATCGGCCCATGACGCGCGCGATGCGCTCGAAGCGGGCAAGGTCAGCAAGGCGGTGCGCCTCGCCGAACAGGCCGTTGCGGCGAGCCCGCGCGATGGCAGCTATCGCGCATTGCTCGGCCAGGCCTATCTGAACGACGGCCGCTTCGCTTCCGCTACCGCCGCGCTCGGTGAGGCGATGGATTTGGGCGTGAAGGACAGCAACACGGTCATCGCGCTGACCCTCGCGCATATCGCGCAGGGGCAGAAGAGCGAGGCGCTGGCGTTGCTCCACGACTATCGCGAAGTCGTTCCGGCCTCCGACGCCGGGTTGGCGCTCGCGCTGTCGGGCGACAGCGAAGCGGCGATCTATATCCTGACCGGCGCGGCGCGCCAGAAGGGCGCCGACGCCCGCACGCGGCAGAATCTGGCGCTCGCGCTCGCTCTCTCGGGCCGCTGGGCGCAGGCGCGTATCGTCGCGTCGCAGGATTTGCCGCTCGACAAGCTCGAAGGCCGCATGGCCGAATGGTCGAAGCTTGCCGAACAGCCGAACCAGCAGATCCGCGTCGCCAGCCTGATCGGCACCGAGGCGCAGACCGACGCCGGCATGCCGATCCGTCTCGCGCTGGCCAATTTCCCGGCCGACACGCAGATGGCCGCGGTCGCTGCGCCGGTGCGGACCGCCAGCGCCGATCCGGCGCCGGTCGAAAGCTTCGCGCCGCCGCCGCCGGTGCTCGCGAGCGCCGACAGCATGATCCGCACCGTCGAACTGCCGATGCCTCAGCGCAATGCCAATGGCGTCGTCCCGGTGACGGAGCTGCCGTCTCCGGCGCCCGCGCCGCTGATCAAGGCCGACGCCGCAAGCTATCGTCATGCGCCGCGCGTTGCCAGCGAAGCCACCCGTCCCGCGCAGCGCGAGGCGACCGAACTCGTCCGGCACCTGGTTCCGCAACGCTTCGATTCGGCGCGGCCGAGCGGCTGGGCGGTGCAACTCGGCGCCTATGACAGCCTGGCGATCGCCAAGGAAAAATGGGGCGTGCTCAAGACCCGCAACGACGTCCTCGCCGCCTTTCCGGCGTCGAGCCACGCCGCGACGGTGAACGGTCGCACCTTCTATCGCCTGACCGCCAACGGCCTGAAGAGCCGCGCCGACGCGATGAAGCTGTGCGGCGAGCTCAAGGCGGCCGGCCAGCGCTGCTTCGTTCGCGAAATGGGCGGCAGCGAAGCGATCCGTTGGGCCGCCGCGCCCAAGCCGGTGCAGTTCGCCTCGCGCTGAAACCTTCGCCGCGCCCCCTCCTTTTTGCGACGAACGGGGCTTCCGGCCGGCGCCCTGACGATTTAGGGTCCGCCCATGCAGGGGGTTCCGACAATCCGGACGGCAGGCGTCGCGGCGATGGCGCTGCTGCTATCGGCCTGCGCCGGCGGCGGCGATTTCCGGCCGGTTCGCGATACGCCGGTGCGGATCGGCAAACCGTACACCGTTCGCGGCGCCACCTATGTCCCCGCCGCCGCGCCCGCCTATGACGCGCTCGGCTATGCGAGCTGGTATGGTAGCGAGTCGGGGAACCAGACCGCCAATGGCGAGAAATTCCGTCCCGGCTGGATCACCGCCGCGCACCGGACGCTGCCGCTGCCCACCTATGTCGAGGTGACGGCGCTCGATACCGGACGCCGGATCATCGTGCGCGTCAACGACCGCGGTCCCTTCGCGGGCGGCGGGCGCATCCTCGACCTGTCGAAGGGCGCAGCCGAGGAACTCGGCATTCGCGCCAAGGGCATCGCGCCGGTGCGTGTGCGCCGCGTCGAGCCATCGGAAAAGGACCGCAAGCGCCTGCGCGAAGGCAAGCCCGCATCCGGCCTGTCGCCGTTGCCGCCGCGTGAACTCCAGCCGTTGCGCGCGCGACTGTCTGCCGGGGGGCGGTAAGGAGAGGGAGCATGACGAGGCATCGCATCTATTCGATCGCCGTCGCGAGCGTCTATCCCCACTATGTTGTCAAGGCGGAGAAGAAGGGTCGCACGAAGGCGGAGGTCGACGAGATCATGTGTTGGCTGACCGGCCACAGCCAGGCGTCGCTCGATGCCGCGCTGGCGAAAGGCACGAATTTCGAGGATTTCTTTGCGCAGGCGCCAGCGCTCAACCCGGCTCGTTCGGCGGTGACCGGCGTGGTCTGCGGCGTCCGGGTGGAGACGATCGATGACCCGCTGATGCGCGAAATCCGCATCCTCGACAAGATGATCGACGAACTCGCCAAGGGGAGGGCGATGGAGAAGATTTTACGGTCGTAGCGGTGCGCAAGCGCGGGATGGCTTGAAGCGGCCCCCTGTGTCCGTTCGTGTCGAGCGAAGTCGAGACACGAACGGGCGAAGATGTCCCGCTCTATAGCATCATGCATCAAATCTGAACCGTTCGCCCCCCGCCTTCGCGGGGGCGGGCTCTGAGCTTGTCGAAGGGCCGTTCTTTCTTCAGGTGCCGCAAGAAGAAGGACGGTGCTTCGACAAGCTCAGCACGAACGGAAGAAAGGGTTATAGCTCGCCGCTCTAGCGAATCCGCTGGCCGCCCTTCCACAGCATCGTCGCGCGGCCCTGCACCGGCATGCCGTCGAAGGGCGTGTTGCCCGCCCATGCCGCCATCTTCTTCGCATCGACCTGCCACGGCGTTCCCTCGTCGATCAGGATCAGGTCGGCCTCCAGCCCCACAGCGAGCCTGCCCGCGTCGAGACCGAGCAGCCTGGCCGGATTGGCGGCGAGCAGGTCGAAGAGGCGCGCCGCCGTCACATGTCCGTCGCGGACGAGCTGCAACCCCATCGCAAGCAGGGTCTCGGCCCCCGCCATGCCCGGCAGCGCCTCGGCGAAGGGCAGGCGCTTGTCCTCCGGCCCGCGTGGGTCGTGGCCCGAGGCGAGGACGTCGATCGTCCCGTCGGCGACAGCGGCGAGGCAGGCGTGGCGGTCGTCCTCCGACCGGAGCGGCGGCGACAGGCGCGCGAACGTACGGAAATCGCCGATTGCGGTGTCGGAGAGGAACAGGTGCGCCGGCGTGATGCCGCAGGTGACGGGAAAGCCTCTGGCCTTGGCCTCGCGGACCAGACCGAGCGCGCGCGCCGTCGTGAGCTGGCGAAAATGCAGCGCCGCGCCGGTTTCCTCGACCAGGCAAAGGTCGCGCGCGACCGCCATCGCCTCGGCGATCGCGGGGGCGGAGGACAGGCCGAGCCGCGTCGCCATTTCGCCGTCGGTCGCGACCGCGCCGTGGGTCAGTCCTTCGTCCTCAGCGTGCGCGATGACGGTCAGACCGAGCGACGCCGCATAGGCCAGCACGCGGCGCATCACGCCCGCGTCGGCGATCCGCGCCCGCCCGGTCGCGACGGCGCGCGCGCCCGCGCCTTTCATCAGCCCGATCTCGGCCAGTTCGCGGCCCTCCAGCCCCTTTGTCGCGGCGGCGAGCGGGTGGACCCACAGGCCTGGCTTGCCGCCCTTCGCCGCCCTCTCGACGAGACCGGGGTTGTCGAGAGGACCGCCGTCGGGCATCAGCGCGGCGCGCGTGATGCCGCCGAAATGGAAAGCGGGCTTGTCGGTCGCGAAGACGCCGAGGTCGATGATGCCCGGGGCGAGCCACTGGCCCTTCGCATCAATCCGCTCTGCGCCCTCGGGCGCCTCGGCGGGGTTCAGCGCCGCGATGCGGCCGTCCACGGCGAGCAGGCGGCCCGTCTCGCCGCCGAGCAGGCGGGTATTCTCGATCAGCAGGGGTTTCAGTTCCATCCCGGCACCTTCCGCGTCCGGCGGGTCAGGATGTCGAGGCACGCCATGCGCACCGCGACCCCCATTTCGACCTGTTCGGTGATCGTCGAACGCGCCGGGTCGTCGGCGACGCTGCTGTCGATCTCCACCCCGCGGTTCATCGGACCGGGGTGCATGACGATGGCATCGGGTTTGGCCTTTTCGAGCCGCTGCGGCGTGAGACCGTAGAGCGCGTGATATTCGCGCGCCGAGGGGAGGTAGGCGCCGTCCATCCGTTCGTTCTGGAGGCGGAGCATCATCACGACGTCGGCACCCGCGATCCCCTCGTCCATGTCGGTGAAGGTCGCCACGTGCATCCGCTCCATCGCGGGCGGGATCAGGGTCGGCGGCGCGACGACGCGCACCTCGTTGCCGAGCAGGGTCAGCGCGAGGATGTTCGAGCGCGCGACACGGCTGTGGAGCACGTCGCCGCAGATCGCGATGGTGAGGCCTTCGACCTTGCCGAGGCGGCGGCGGATGGTCAGCGCGTCGAGCAGCGCCTGAGTCGGATGCTCGTGACGGCCGTCGCCCGCGTTGAGCACGGGGCAGTCGACCTTGTCGGCGATGAGTTGCACCGCGCCCGAGGCCGAATGGCGGATGACGATCGCGTCGGCGCGCATCGCGTTCAGCGTCATCGCGGTGTCGATCAGCGTTTCGCCCTTCTTCACGCTCGACTGCGCGGCGTGCATGTTGACGACGTCGGCGCCGAGCCGCTTGCCCGCGATCTCGAAGGAGAGGAGCGTGCGGGTCGAATTTTCGAAAAAGGCGTTGATGATGGTCAGTCCGGCGAGCGCATCGTCATGCTTGGCCGCGCCCGAACGATTGAGGTCGACCCACTGCTCGGCGGCATCGAGGATGTAGGAAATTTCCCACGGGGTGAGCTGCGCGATGCCGGTCAGATGGCGATGGCGAAAGGCATCGCCGCCGGGCGGATAGTCGCTGGCGGGTCGGGTGGTTGCGTTTGTCATTAAAGGGCAGCGTCTAGGCGGCTGCGGTGATTTTCGCAAGCGTCGAGACGAGGAGCGGCTCCAATATTCCGAGCGCCCAAAGGACAAGCAGGATGATGTCGGTCCAGAGCCAGATCAGCATCCAGGTCGCGAAGGGCTGCTTGCGCGTCTTGTGGCGGACGATGCGCGCGGCGAGAACGGTGCCGAAGGCGCCGCCGAGGAAGGCCCAGAGGAGAAGGGTGGATTCGGGCGTGCGGCGCATGCCCGCCTCGGCATATCGCTTGTCGAGAACCATCTGGACGAACGCCATCATGTTCGCGGCGACCAGCCAGTAGAGGATATATTCGGCCATTGCGGATCGCGTAGGGGCAAAAGGTTAAAACCGGCCTTTGCCTTGCGCGTTCGGGCCCGGGTTCGATCACCGCACCAGCGCGTCGATCGCGCCTTGCAGGATGAAGGCCGCCGCGGCGCTGTCGACGCGTTCGGCACGCTTGGCGCGGCTGACGTCGGCGGCGATCATCGCACGCTCGACCGCGGCGGTCGACCAGCGCTCGTCCCACAGCAGGACGGGGAGGGCGAGGGGGGCGAGGTTGCGGGCGAAAGCGCGGGTGCTTTGGGTCCGTGGGCTGTCGCTGCCGTCCATGTTGAGCGGCAGGCCAACGACGAGGCCGACGACGGACTGCGCGGTGACGAGCTGGCGCAATGCTTCGAGATCGGCGGCGAATTTCCTGCGGAGGATTGTCTTGTCGGGGGTCGCGAAGCTCCACCCTGCGTCGCAGAGCGCCACGCCGATCGTCTTGGTGCCGACGTCGAGTCCCGCAAGGCGGCCGCCATCGGGGAGCGCTGCGGCGAAATCGGGGGCGGCGGTGGCGATCATCCTCGCCCCTTAGCCGTCATTGCGAGCGAAGCGAAGCAATCTCCAGCGGGCAACGGCGCGCAAGGCTGATGGCTGGAGATTGCCGCGTCGCTTCGCTCCTCGCAATGACGATCTCAGGACTTGGGCGTTGCGGCGTCCGACGCGGGCGTCGCCACCGGCGCTGCCGGCGGCGGGACCGGCGACGGCTTCCCTTCGAAGGTCGCCAGCCGCCGCAGCACGTCGGCGCGGACGTTCGCCCAGAAGAGGGTGATGTCGAAGACGTGATAATTATTGCCCGGCAGGACATAGCCGGGCGCGAATTGCTTCACCGCCTCGGCTTCGCCGATCATCAGGAAACCGCGCGCATCGTCGCATTTCGCGCCCACCTTGCCGGCGACCAGTTGTCCCGCCTTGAAGCCGCCCTCGGGCTTCAGCGTACCGATATTGGTCTCGGCCGGCGCCTCGGTGTCGGGAATGCCGGTGATCGGATTGGTGCAGAGCATCCGCGTCTCGCGGCGCGGGCGGCCGTCATAACCGATCGTGCCGTCATAGGCCTCGGTGACCATCGACGTGTCGGCGGGCTCGGCGAAGCTCGCCCAACTCAGGATGCAGTTGGCCTGTTCGGGCGTCTCGCAGGCGGGCAGGTCGAGTGCGGCGAGGTCGGTGTCGCGGCTGATCGGCCAGCCGACGACATAGGCCGCGACGATACGCTTCGCGAGCGGGGTGCCGGCGATGCGGTTCTTGATGAGCGTTTCGATATGCAGCGCGCCCTGGCTGTGGCCGGCGAGGATGATCGGCCGGTTCTTCGGCTGCGCGGCGAGGAAGGCGTCGAACGCCTGCTCGACATCGCGATAGGCGGCGTCGATCGCCTTGCCCGCGGTGACCCGGTCGGTGGCGAGGAAGGCGCCGAGCGTCGCCTGGCGATAGCGCGGCGCCCAGACCTCGCCCGCGTCGGCAAAGGCGCTCGCCATGCCGCGCATGAACAGGTCGGCGCGATAATTGGCGTCGGCGTCGTCGAGCGGGGCGTTCCAGCTCGACTTGCTGTAATAGCTGGTCGGGTGGACGAAGAAGATCGCGGCGTCGCCCTTTTCGATCGCGGGGGCCTCGGCCGATTGCGCGGCGTTGGCGGGCGGGATCAGTTGATCGTGCGACTGCGCCTCGGCACTGTCGGCCGGCGGTGCGGGCGTACCGGCTGGTTGGGGCCGCCACGCCGACGGATCGCCCTCGAGCCCCGGGCGCGCGAGCCACATCTTTGCATCGTCATAGGCATTGGACGCGATCGCCGCCTGCGGCTCGAACTCGGTCGATGGCACGAAGGCGACGCGGCCGAACCAGCCGGGCGCGAGCTGATAGGCGATGCCGACGCCGAGGACGAGGAGGATGATCGCGGCGATGAGGTAAAGGAATTTGCGGGCCAAGCGGGGCTCCATGCGGGGGGAGAGAAAAGGAGGGTCGAGCTATTTATCCGTTCGCCCTGAGCTTGTCGAAGGGCCGTTCTTTTCTTCGGGCGTCGCAAGAAAGGACGATGCTTCGACAAGCTCAGCACGAACGGGCTGAAAGGATCGCGCGTCGATTTCGCGCTCCCGCTATCTGGCTTGCGCATGCACCCGAAACAAGCCCAGATGTGGGGCATGACCGACACGCCCGCAACTCCGCCCGCCCCCGAGTCGCCCCGGCCCGTCTCGGCCCGCCTCGACGATATGGATGCGCCCTGGCCGCTGCGGCCGTGGGTCATGGCCGCGATCTGCGTGGTCGCCGGGCTGATCTTCCACCTCTTGATCGACCGGCCCTACGATGCGCCGGACGTCGCCTGGCGCGACGCGCTGGCGGCCTTCGTCGCTATTTCGGCGGTGGTGTTCGTGCTCGGGGTCGAGCTTCGCCGCTGGCACTGGGCGGCGGGCTTTGCGTTGCTCTGGGGCGCGGTGATGGGGCTGATCGTCTGGCATTCGGCGGGCTACAACCTCAATGGATCGCCGATCGAATGGCCCTTCTGGTCGGGGATTCTTGCGGTACTCGTCGCGACGCCCCTGTTCCAGACGCGGCGCGACGTCGCGCCCGACGCGCGGTTCTGGCGGCTGTGGCAGATGCCCTATGCGCGGCTGCACAGCCATGCGTGGACCGACGCGGTGATCGGCGCCGCGGGCCTCGCCTTCGTCGGCGTGACCTTCTTGCTCGTCACGCTGATCGGGGAGATGTTCCACCTGATCGGGATCGAGCTGATCCGCGATCTGCTGCGCGGCGAATGGTTCGGCTGGATGCTCGCGGGAGCGGCGTTCGGCGGCAGCGTCGGCCTGCTGCGCGAGCGCGACCGGCTGGTTTCGACGCTGCAGCGGTTGGTGATGATCGTGCTCGCGGTGCTCGCGCCGGTGCTGGCGGCGGCGCTGCTGCTGTTCCTGCTGTCGCTGCTCGGCACCGGGCTGCAGAAACTGTGGGATGCCGGCTTCTCGACCGCCGGGCTGATGCTCGGGGTCGCGGCCTTCGCGGTGCTGCTCGCCAATGCGGTGATCGGCAATGGGGCGGAAGATCGCTCGGCGAACCGGGTGCTGCGCGCCGCGGCGGCGGTGCTGGCGGTCGCAGTGCTGCCGCTCGCGATCATCGCTGCGGTGTCGATGGGCCTGCGGATCGGGCAATATGGCTGGACGCCCGAGCGCATCTGGGGCGTGATCGCCGTCGGTGTGGCGCTCGCGTACGGTCTTGCCGGGCTGTGGGCCGTCGCGAAGGAGCGGGGGGC
Source organism: Sphingopyxis panaciterrulae (assembly GCF_014199295.1). Lineage (GTDB taxonomy): Bacteria > Pseudomonadota > Alphaproteobacteria > Sphingomonadales > Sphingomonadaceae > Sphingopyxis > Sphingopyxis panaciterrulae. The sequence continues at coordinate 22,257 of NZ_JACIJH010000016.1, read as the reverse complement.
GTTCGATGATCGGCTCCGCCCGCTTCAGCAAAGACTTGCGATCGCCCTGATGCTGCTCGCGGCCTTCCTTGCGTTGCCGGTCCTCGATTTCGGCACCATCTCGACCCGCGACCAGCTCGCGCGGCTGGAAAGCGGGGCGGTGAAGGTCGAGAAATTCGACTGGGCGGCGCTGGCTTTCGATTTCGGGCCGAGCGGGCGCAAGGCGCTGGCCGAGCTGGCGCGGTCGCCGCGGCCGGAGCGGGCGAATCTGGCGAAATGGGCACTGGCGGCGAAGAATCGCTGGGATCTGCACGATTCGGGCGACGGCATCGACGCGAAGGAAGCCGCCTTCGCTGCGAAGATGATTCGGGACCGGGTGCGCGTGTTGCCGGCGGACAAGGCGCTCCCGGACGAGGTCTACGCGCTGATCGACCGGCGTGGGGCCTGCCGCACCGCGATGTGCGTCGCCTATGTCCTGGCCGATGATCGTGTAGCGCTGGTTTCGCAGGTGTCCGGCATCGGCTTCTTTGCGCATAATCCGAAAAGCGGCGACTGGGCCGATGATTATCGGACGACGCGCCCCGCACGACAACCCGGCGATTCGGCCGCCGACCTCGCAACCGCGACGGTCGAGGTGCGGCCGGTGACGCAGCGGCAATTCTTCGTCGATGGGAAGCCGGCGGGCGAACCGTTCGAATAGGGTGCGCCCGCTTGATGCGGTCGCGGCGCGGTGCTAGCGGCGCAGCTTCTCCCGCAAAGGCAGGACTCAATGGCAATCGATCAGGCAACGGTAAGGAAAATCGCGTCGCTGGCGCGCATCGCGATCAGCGATGCGGAAGCCACCGCGATGGAAGGCGAATTGAACGGTATCCTCGGCTGGGTCGAGCAACTCGGCGAGGTCGACGTGACCGGGGTCGAGCCGATGACCGCGGTGATCCCCAACACGCTGCGGTTGCGCGACGATGTCGTCGACGCCGACCCGCTGACCGGCGGCAACCGCCGCGACGATGTGCTGGCGAACGCGCCCGAGCCGCAGCACGGCTTCTTCGGCGTGCCCAAGGTGATCGAATGATGGCTGACGCTATCCTCTCAGCCGTTCGTCCTGAGCTTGTCGAAGGACTGTCCTACTTCGACGCCAGCAAGGAAAGAACGGTGCTTCGACAAGCTCAGCACGAACGGGTTTTAGCATGACTGATTTGACCAATCTCACCGTCGCGCAGATCCGCGACGGCCACCGCGCGGGCGATTTCAGCGCCGTCGAGGTCGCCGAGGCGTTCAACGCCAATGTCGCGGGCGCGAAGGCGCTCAACGCCTTCATCGTCGAGACCCCCGAGCATGCGCTTGCCGCCGCGAAACAGGCCGATGCCGACCGCGCCGCCGGAACGCTGAAGCCGCTGTCGGGCGTGCCGATCGGCATGAAGGACCTGTTCGCGACCAACGGTGTCCAGACGACCGCCGCGAGCCATATGCTCGAAGGCTTCGTGCCGCGCTATGAATCGACCGTCTCGCAGAAACTGTGGGACGCGGGCGCTGGGATGCTGGGGAAGCTGAACCTCGACCAGTTCGCGATGGGGTCGTCGAACGAGACCAGCTATTTCGGCAACGTGATCTCGCCTTGGCGCCGCAAGGACGGCGGCCCAAATCTTAAAGAGGGGGCCGCGCTCGCGCCCGGCGGGTCCTCGGGCGGGTCTTCGGCGGCGATCGCGGCGCGGCTCTGCCCCGCGGCGACGGGGACCGACACTGGCGGCTCGATCCGCCAGCCCGCGGCCTTCACCGGCATTTCGGGGATCAAGCCGACCTATGGCCGCTGCTCGCGCTGGGGCATCGTGGCGTTCGCCAGTTCGCTCGACCAGGCGGGGCCGATGGCGCGTGACGTCCGCGACTGCGCGATCATGCTGCAAAATATGGCGGGGTTCGATGCCAAGGACGCGACGAGCCTCGACCTGCCGGTGCCCGATTGGGAAGCGGCTTTGTCGGGCGATCTCAAGGGCAAGAAGGTCGGCATTCCCAGGGAATATCGCCTCGACGGCATCGACCCCGACATCGACGCGATGTGGGATGCGGGAATCGCGATGCTCAAGGATGCGGGGGCCGAGGTCGTCGAGATCAGCCTGCCGCACACCAAATATGCGCTGCCGGCCTATTATATCATCGCGCCCGCCGAAGCCTCGTCGAACCTCGCGCGCTATGACGGCGTGCGTTATGGCCTCCGCGACCTGCCGCAGGGCGCGGGGCTGCAGGACATGTACGCTGCGACGCGCGCCGAGGGCTTCGGACCCGAGGTCAAGCGCCGCATCATGATCGGCACCTATGTGCTGTCGGCGGGCTTCTACGACGCCTATTACACGCAGGCGCAGAAGGTGCGGGCGCTGATTTCGCGCGATTTCACCGCGGCGTTCGAGACATGCGACGTGATCCTCGCGCCGACCGCGCCGTCGGCGGCGTTCGGGCTCGGCGAAAAGACCGCCGATCCGCTGGCCATGTATCTGAACGACGTGTTCGCGGTGCCCGCAAGCCTCGCGGGCCTGCCCGCCATGTCGGTCCCCGCGGCGCTGAATCGCGAAGAGCTGCCGCTGGGCTTGCAGATCATCGGCAAGGCCTTCGACGAGCAGGGCGTGTTGAACGCCGGGCTGGCCATTGAAGAGCGGGCCAGCTTCACGGCACGGGCGGAGAAGTGGTGGTAGGGTTCTCACTCCGTTTGCCCTGACCCCGGATCAAGTCCGGGGGAAGGGCCGTACTTTCTATCCGACGCTTGAAGAAGGGCGGCCCTTCGACAAGCTCAGGACGAACGGAATTTAGGGTAATGAGCAATTACACGATCAAGGGCGAAACCGGCGAGTGGGAGGTCGTGATCGGCCTTGAGGTCCACGCACAGGTTACCTCCAACGCCAAGCTGTTCTCGGGCGCCGCCACGGCGTTCGGGGCCGAGCCGAACACGCAGGTGTCGCTGGTCGATGCCGCGATGCCGGGGATGCTGCCGGTGCCGAACCGCGAGTGCATCCGCCAGGCGGTGCGTACCGGCATGGCGATCGACGCGCAGATCAACAAATGGTCGCGCTTCGACCGCAAGAATTATTTCTATGCCGATCTACCGCAGGGTTACCAGATTTCGCAGCTTTATCATCCGCTTGTCGGTGAAGGTTCGCTGACGATCGAGGCGGACGAGAAGGCTGGGATCGCCGAAGCGAAACGCATCGGGATCGAGCGCATCCATGTCGAGCAGGACGCCGGCAAGCTGATGCACGACCAGCATCCGACCATGTCCTACGTCGACCTCAACCGCTCGGGCGTCGCGCTGATGGAGATCGTGTCGAAGCCCGACATGCGCTCGCCCGCCGAGGCCGGCGCCTATGTGCGCAAGCTGCGCGCGATCCTGCGCTATGTCGGATCGTGCGATGGCAATATGGAAGAGGGCTCGATGCGCGCCGACGTGAACGTCAGCGTGCGCAAGCCGGGCGACGCGTTCGGCACGCGCACCGAGACGAAAAACGTCAATTCGGTGCGCTTCGTGATGGCGGTGATCGAGGGCGAGGCGAAGCGCCAGGTCGCGCTCATCGAAAGCGGCGGTACGGTGGTACAGGAAACGCGCCTCTACGACCCCGACCGGAACGAGACGCGCTCGATGCGGTCGAAGGAAGACGCGCATGATTACCGCTATTTCCCCGATCCCGACCTGTTGCCGCTCGAACTCGACGACGCCTTCCTCGACGAATGCCGCGCGAGCCTGCCCGAACTGCCCGACGCCAAGCGCGCGCGCTACATCGGCGAAGGCATTTCGGCCTATAACGCCGATGTGCTGACCGCCGAGGTCGAGGCGGCGCGCTGGTTCGACGCGCTGCTCGAAGCGGGCGCGAAGCCGGTCGCGGCGGCGAACTGGGTGACGAGCGAATTGTTCGGCGCGCTCAACCGGCTCGGCAAGGATATTTCGGAGTCGCCGGTGAGCCCGGCGCAGGCCGCCGAGTTGCTCGGACTCGTCGCTGACGGCACGATTTCGGGCAGCATCGCCAAGCAGGTGTTCGAAAAGATGCTCGAGAGCGGCGACGGGGCCGCGGCGATCGTCGACCGTGATGGCCTCAAGCAGACGAGCGACACCGGCGCGATCGAAGCCGAGATTGCCAAGGTTCTTTCCGCCAATGCCGACAAGGTCGCGCAGTATAAGGGCGGCAAGGAAGCGCTGTTCGGCTTCTTCGTCGGCCAGACGATGAAGGCGATGCAGGGCAAGGCCAATCCGCAGGTGGTGAACGAACTGCTGAAGAAGGCGCTCGGCTGAGCCGCAGCGCGGCGGCGCGTGCTGATCGCTTGCGCCGGGGTCAGTTCCCCGGCGCCCGCCAGACGCTCTTGCCTTCCTTGATCGTTTCCAGTGTCTCGATATCCTTGATTGCGTCAACCGGCGTCGTCAGCGGATTTTTGTCGAGGATCACGAAATCGGCGAGCAGGCCGGGCTTGATGCGTCCCTTGCGGTCTTCTTCGAAAATCTGCCACGCCGGGCCGGTGGTCAGCGCCTGAAGGCCCGTATAGGCATCGACGCGCTCGTCCGGCCCGCTGACCACGCCGGTGGGCGAAACGCGCGCCATCGACGTCCACAGCATGAACATCGGGTCGATCGGCGTCACCGGAAAATCGCTGTGGTTGGATATGATCAGCCCCGCGGCCTTCGCCGATTTCATCGGGCTGATGAAATCGACGATTTCCTTCGGAAAGTTGGTCCGGTGGACATCGGCCCAATACCAGGCGTGGTTGGTGAAATAGGCGGGGCCGACGCCGATCCGCTTGTAGGCGGCGAACTGGTCGCGGCGCTGGAACTGCGAGTGGATGACGATCGGGCGGCGGTCGTCCTCGGCCCTGATGCCCAGCGCGTCGAAAGTGCGGATCGCCATGTCGATCGCGGCGTCGCCGTTTGCGTGGGCGAAGATCTGCCAGCCGCGGTCGTTGACCTTGCGCGCGGCCGCCAGAAAAGCCTCGTCGGTCAGATTGGCCTTGCCGTGCCAGGGATGCGCGCCGTCGGGGCTGCCCTGCTTATAGTCGCGGGTGAAATAGCCGGTGCGCGCCTGCACCGACCCGTCGAGCACGAATTTGACCCCCTGCAGCTTCACATGGCCGCGATACTCGCCGAAGCGGATGTCCGGGTCGGCCAGCAAGGCGTCGAGCCCGGCGTAAAAGGGCAGGAGGGCAAGGTCGATCTTCAGCCGCTCGCGCACCGCTGCGCCGGTCATGAAGGGAAGGTCGGCGGGCATGGTCGCGCCGTCCTGCGCGTGGGTATAGCCCTTCGCGAAATAGCGCTGCTGCGCGACGTCGAGCGCGGCGAGTCGGTGCGCCTCGTCGGGTTTCGGCATCGCCCCGATCATCACGAAGGCGGCGGTTTCGAGCAGCGCGCCGTTGAGGTGCCCCTGCGCGTCGCGCAGGAACATGCCCCCCGGCGGCGGCTGGCTGGCGTCGGTCAGCTTCGCGGCGGCGAGTGCGGCGCTGTTGGCAACCAGCGCGTGCAGCGAGCGATGCAAGACGACGATCTTGCGGTCCGCCGCCACCGCATCGAGCTCGGCGCGGGTGATATGGCGCTTTTCGGGCAGCGCCTCATTGTCATATTGCCAGACCACCACCCAGCCGCCCGCGGGAATCGCGCGGGCGTCGATGAAGGCACGGATCGCGGCCTGCAGCGACGGGATGTCGGTGACCGGCGGTAGCGATGGATCGTCGAGGTCGAGCCCGCCCGCCATCTGCATCATCGCCGAGAAATGCGAATGGGCGTCGACGAAGCCGGGCAGCATCGTCGCGCCGTGAAGATCGTGGATCGCGGCATCGGCGCCGGCCGCGGCGCGGGCGCCCGCCTCGTCGCCGACATAGGCGATGCGGCCGTCCTTGGTGACGACCGCCTCAACCGTCTGCGGGCTGTCGCCGTCCATCGTGACGATCGGGCCGCCGCGGTAGATTATGGTGTCCTGCGCATTGGCGGGGACGGCAAGCAGCAGCAGCGCCGCCAGCGTGGCGATGGATTTCATGTGTTTCTCTCTCCCTCGTCCAACGCCGTGGCGGGGAAGAGGGGAAAAGGTCAAGTCTCTCTTTGCAACTATTTGGCGACCGCCTCCTCCATAACCCTCAGTCGTCACCCCGGACTTGATCCGGGGTCCCGCTTTCCGGCGTTGCTGAGCGCGACCCCGGATCAAGTCCGGGGTGACGAGAGGGCAAGCGGCAGTTCGTCGGGACCGCGGCCGGGTTCGTCGGTATCGCCGCCGCCGGGGTGACCGGGGACCTCGGGCGGCTGGCCGGCAGGGTCTTCCTGCGGCATCGGCGGCGTCGGCCGTTCGGGCGGCGATTGCGGCTCGATCTTGTCGGGTTTGGGTTTGGGATAGGGATCGGCCATCATAACTCTCCTTGTCCGATCAACGCCCCGCCGCGCCCGCCGTTCCGGCGCGCCGGCTATCGCGGCGTTCGCCCTTGCCCTCGGCTGTCCGTCTGCTATAGCGCCGCCCGGCCCGCACGGGCGTGCGCGGCACTAGCGCATGACTTTGTGCACCCGGCCGACAGCTCTGAGCGGGCGTGGCGGAATTGGTAGACGCGCTGGTTTTAGGTACCAGTATCGCAAGATGTGGGGGTTCGAGTCCCTTCGCCCGCACCAATCCGCCCGCGCAGGCCGGGACGTTACGAGATTTTGAGCAAGGACTAGACCAAGGCAATGAAGACCGTTGAAACGCTGAACGAAGGCCTGAAGCGCGAATATCGCCTGACCATCACCGCGAAGGACATCGACGCGCGGGTTGACGAGGAAGTGAAGGCCGTTGCGCCGTCGGTGCGGATGCCCGGCTTTCGCCCCGGCAAGGTGCCGCCGAATCTGATCCGCAAGATGCACGGCGAGGCGCTGTCGGCCGACGCGCTCAACAAGGCGATCGATCAGGGCGTCAAGGACCTGATGACCAAGGAAAAGCTGCGCCCCGCGCTGCAGCCCGCGGTTACCCTGGGCGACGACTATGCGCGCGGCAAGGATGCCGAGATCACCGTGGCGCTCGAGGTGCTGCCCGAAATCGCGGCGCCCTCGATCGACGGCCTCAAGCTCGAGCGGCTGACCGTTGCCGCTGGCGATGCGGCGGTGATGGCGAAGATCGACGAATTCGCCGCGCAGATGAAGCGCTTCGAAGATGCGCCGAAGACGAAGAAGGCGGCGGCCGGCGATCAGGTCATCATCGACTTCGCGGGCAGCGTCGACGGCACCCCCTTCGACGGCGGCACCGGCGAGGACATGGCGGTCGAGATCGGGTCGGGCCAGCTCATCCCCGGTTTCGAGGACCAGCTTGTCGGCGTGAAGACCGGCGATGAAAAGACCCTGAAGGTCGCGTTCCCCGAGGATTACCCGGTCGAAAATCTGAAGGGCAAGCCCGCCGAATTCGCGGTCACCGTCAAACAGGTGAAGGTGCCGGGCGAGACCAAGATCGACGATGAATTCGCGAAATCGCTCGGTCTCGAGAGCCTCGACAAGCTCAAGGAGCTGATGAAGGATCAGGTCGAGCAGGAGCACAACGGGCTGACGCGCACCTATATGAAGCGCAAGCTGCTCGATCAGCTCGCCGCGTCGCACGACTTCGAGGTGCCCCCGACGATGGTCGAGGCCGAGTTCGGCCAGATCTGGCAGCAGCTCGAACATGAAGCGAGCCACGAGGAAGATCCCGAGGCGGCGAAGGCCGAGCTCGAAAAGGATCGCGACGAATATCACGCCATCGCGGTGCGCCGCGTCCGCCTGGGCCTGCTCCTCTCCGAGATCGGCCAGGCGCATGGCGTGCAGGTCAGCCCGCAGGAAATGCAGCGCCTCATCATGCAGGCGGCACAGCAGTATCGCCCCGAGGACCGTCAGCGTTTCGTCGAATATGTCCAGCAGGATGCGCTCGCCGCCGCGCAGCTTCGCGCCCCGCTCTATGAGGACAAGGTCGTCGACTTCCTGTTCGACAAGGCCGAGATCAGCGACCGCGAAGTGACTCGTGAGGAACTGGAAGCCGCGATCGAGGCCGACGACGATCATGTCCACGGCCCCGGCTGCGGACACGACCATGGCCACGATCACAAACCGGCGAAGAAGGCCACGGCGAAAAAACCGGCCGCCAAGAAAGAGGCGGTGAAGGAAGAAAAGGCCGAGCCCAAGAAGGCTCCGGCGAAGAAGGCTGCCGCGGCGAAGGCCGAGGACAAGCCCGCGGCGAAGAAGGCCGCGCCGGCAAAGGCTGCGGACGAGAAGCCTGCGGCGAAGAAGGCTCCGGCCAAGAAGGCGGCGGCGAAGAAATAAGCCTCTTCGCTTGGCGAATGGATCGAAAGGCCGGGTGGAGGATGCTCCGCCCGGCTTTTTTCTGTCTCATGCAAAGACGCGAAGGCGCAAAGAAAACTTCAGTTCGAATCCGTTCGCGGAGCTTGTCGGAGCACCGGCCTTCCGTCGTTTGAAGGGAAGAACGGCCCTTCGACAAGCTCAGGGCGAACGGCATTATGTGGCGGCTCTTCTTCTTTACGCCTTTGCGTGAGCCGCGGGCGGCGGCCCGCCGTCAGATCACATCCATATTATAGCAATGCCAGCTGAAGATCGCCGCGGCGCCGCGATGGGGGCGCCAGGGTTCGGCAAGCTGACGCACCGTTTTTTCGCTCGGTCGCGTGTCGAGGCCGAGGATGCGGCCGACCGCCTCCTGCACCGCCAGGTCGCCCGCGGGCCAGACGTCGGGGCGCCCCTCGGCGAAGAGCAGATAGATTTCGGCCGACCAGCGGCCGATGCCCTTGACCTTGGTGAGCAGCGCGATCGCGTCCTCGTCGTCGGCGGGGAGAGCGGTAAAGTCGAGCTCGCCGTCGAGGACGAGCTGCGCGAGGCTCTTCGCATAGCTCTGCTTCTGTCCCGACAGGCCGCAGGCGCGCAGCGCGTCGAATTCCGCCGCCGCCATGACCTCGGCCGGACAGCCGGAGCCGAATGCGGCCTCCAGCTTGTTCCAGATCGAATTGGCCGCGGCTACGCTGACCTGCTGTCCGACGATCGTGCGCAGCAGCGTCGTGTATCCCGGCTCGCGGATGCGCGGTTCGGGATAGCCCACCCCCGCCAGCGCACGGGCGAAACCGGTCTCGATCCCCGCGAGCGCATCGATTCCCCTGTTTAGCTGCTCCTGGCTCAGACCCATCGGATATTCCCTTTTTGTTCCACTGATCTTTCCTTAGCAACGCTTGATTTGCCGCGCAACGCACGACATAGCCCCATGCGAATCGAACGATATGGGGATGAGCATGGCCAAGCTGATTGTGGTGACGCGCGACGGGACCGAGCATGAGATCGAAGGCGACACCAGCCTGACCGTGATGGAGAATATCCGCGATGCGGGGTTCGACGAGTTGCTCGCGCTGTGCGGCGGCTGCTGCTCGTGCGCGACCTGCCACGTCCATGTCGAGGTCGGAAACGCCGACGCGATCCCCGCGATGAGCGAGGACGAGAACGACCTGCTCGATTCGACCAGCGACCGCGACGAAAATTCGCGCCTGTCTTGCCAGATTCCGTTCAGCGACGCGCTAGACGGGCTGAAGGTGCGGATCGCCGAAGAGGATTGATCCGCGCGTCGCCCCCGCGCAGGCGGGGGCCGCAGCCCGCCTTGCGCCAAGTTTCCAGCGGCCCCTGCCTTCGCAGGGGCGACGTTAATTGTTATCGGCCGGCCGTCGCGACCGCATAGAGCGCGATTGCCGCGGCGTTCGAGATGTTGAGGCTTTCCATCCGCGGCGAAATCGGCAGCCGCGCGAGGACGTCGCAATGCTCCATGACATTGTGGCGCATCCCGTCGCCCTCGGAGCCGAGGACGAGCGCGACCTTGCTGTCGTCGAGTGTTTCGCCCAGCGTCGTTTCGGTATCGCCGGTCAGGCCGATGCGCCAATATTGCGCCTCGGCGATTTCCTCCAGCGCACGCGACAGGTTGACGACGCGCACCCAAGGCACGGTTTCGAGCGCGCCCGAGGCCGAGCGTGCGATGACCCCGCTCTCGGGCGGGCTGTGCCGATCCTGGGTGACGATCGCGGCGGCGTCGAACGCCGCCGCCGAGCGCAGCACCGCGCCGATATTGTGCGGGTCGGTGACCTGGTCCAGGACGACGATCGGCCGCTTGCTTCCCGCGCCATCCTCTTCCTGCAGGATATCGCCGAGGAACAGCCCGTCGAGCGGATCGACCTCGATTACCAGCCCCTGATGCGGCGCATCGCGCGCGACGAGGCGCGCGAGATCGGCGACGTCGGCATAGCTGATCGGCACCACCGGCGGCAGGTCGAACTGGGACAGCGCCTCGCGCGTCCCCCAGATGCGCTTGACGCGCCGTTCGGGGTTGGCAAGCGCCGCGAGCACGGCGTGGCGGCCCCAGAAACGGATGCCCTGGCCGCGCTGGTTCTGGCCCTGCGGGCGGCGATGACGGGAAAATTGCCTCATGCGCGCGCCTTTCCCATGACTGCCATTGACAGGCAAGCACCGTTTCGCCATTGGACCGCTTCCCAACGCGGACCCCATGGACAGGTGGCCGAGTGGTTAAAGGCAGCAGACTGTAAATCTGCCCGGGTTTCCCGTACGCTGGTTCGAATCCAGCCCTGTCCACCACCCTCCCTTCCGAGGGCATCCGCTGAAATCCCTAGAAATCGCAGAAAACCTAGCGTATAATCGCCAAATCCGTCCCCCCGCGTCCGGCGCCGTTCGTGTGCAGCCGAAGAAAAGTGTGGGGGGAATGTGGGGGAAGATTTTCTTACCCCCACACTTTGCCCCTCAAAATGTGGGGGAAGAATGTGGGGGAAGCGCGATGGGGAAACTCACAGCGATTGCGGTCAAGGCCGCTTTGGCGAATCCCGGAACTTATCAGGACGGCGAAGGGCTGTTTTTGAAGGTGGACAAGCGGGGCGGAGCTTCTTGGTTCCTCCGCTTGCAGCGCGATGGTAAGCGCCATGATATCGGGTTGGGCAGCGCCAAGCTGCTGACGTTGGCGGAAGCCCGCGAGAAATCGAGAGAGTTGCGTAAGGCGGTAAAGGTGGAACGGCGTGACGTTCTGGCTGAAAAGAAGGACGAGGCCGCCGCGAAGGTGACGTTTCGTGAGGCCGCGCGCCAATATCATGCCGAGAATAAGGCGGGCTGGAAAAGCCCCATCTATGCCCGCCAGTGGCTCGCCAGTCTGGAAAACCACGCCTTCGCGAAACTAGGTGACGTTCCGACGGGCGGAATCGGCTCGCCCGACATTATCGCGGTGCTGACGCCGATCTGGCAGGAGATTCCCGAAACTGCGCGCCAGGTCCGCAATCGGATATGCGCGGTGCTTGACTACGCTCACGCGAAGGGCTGGCGTTCCAGCGAAGCCCCATCGGGCAACGGCAGCCTGAAAGCCGGGCGCGGCCTGCCCCGGCAGGTGAAGGAACGCGCGAATCGCAAGGCCATGCCCTATGTCGCCGTGCCTGCCTTCATGGTGGCGTTGCAGTGTAAGCCGTCGTTTGGGCGACTGGCGCTGGAACTGCTCATTCTGACCGCTGTTCGTTCGCAAGAGGTCCGGCTTGCCACATGGGCCGAATTTGACCTTGAAGCGCGCCTATGGACGATCCCCGCCGATCACATGAAGCGGAATAAGGCGCACATGGTGCCGCTCTCCGACGCCGCTCTGGTGGTACTGGCGAAGGTGGCGGCGTTCAGGATGGCGGAGAGCGATGTCGTGTTCCCCGGTATGGCTGGCAAGCCGATGTCGGACATGACGCTATTGAAAGTGCTGCGCGACATGAGCGAGCCATATCACGTCCACGGTTTCCGTTCCGCCTTCACCGATTGGGCGGCGAACGAGGGCTTTGCCGACGTGGTGGTCGAGGCCGCATTGGCCCACAAGACGCCGGACGCGGTGCAGGCCGCCTATCGCCGCACCACCTATCTTGGCACCCCCGATAAGCCAGGCGCGCGCGTGAAGTTGATGACTGCATGGGGACGCTTTTGCTCGGGTGGGATCGCTGGCACAGGCAATGTCACGTCATTGGCGGGGGGCGAGGCAGATTAGCGCTCGCCTCTTCCTTTGGCGGTGCGATTACCTCGTCCTACCGGCACGACGAGCTTGCGCAGGCGGTCTGATCGCGCTGCTGAAAAGTGGTAAAAAGCCGCCGTGCTGCAAGGCTGAACGGCGCGGCCGACAGCAGAAACGGCACCCGAACAGGCCCGCCACGACCCATCTTGCGCCTGTCCAAATTGTGAATCATCCTCGCGCGCGAGGGTGAGGGACATGGTGAGACGGCATCGACAAATCGAATATAGCGCCGAGGACAGGGCGCTCGTGACCGGCCCCCACCGAGTGGTCCGTGCGGACTGTTAGTGCATTCGGCTGTCTTTGCGGCACCTTCAGCCCCTCGCGGCGCCAGATGCGCTCGACCCGCTTGCGGTTCACATGCCACCCCGCATCACGCAGCAACGCCGTCACCCGGCGATAGCCATAGCAACCATATTGCCGCGCCAGCGCGATGATATCCTCGGTGAGAGCCGCTTCGTCATCCGCCCCGCGGGGCGCCTTGCGCTGCGTCGATCGGTGCTGCCCGAGCACACGGCACAGCCGCCGCTCGGACACCGGCATCATCATTCTGATGTGATCGATACAGCGCCGTCGGCGCGCGGGGCTCAGAAGTTTCCCTGGGCAGCCTCCTGCAGGATCGGCTTGTCCAGCGTCAGGTCCGAGATCGCACGACGAAGCCGCGCATTCTCCTTCTCCAGATTCTTCATCCGACGTGCCTGATCGGTCTTCAGACCGCCATATTCCTTGCGCCACCAATAGTAGGTTTGCTCGCTGACCGCGATCCGACGGCAGGCTTCCGCCGCTGTCGCCCCCTGCGCCAGCAAAACCTCCGCTTCACGCAGCTTGCCGATAATCTCTTCGGCGCGATGCTTCTTGCTCGGCATTCCTTGTCTCCTTCGTAATCCAAAAATATCATCAATTTTGGACCACTCAGAAGGAGGCAGATCACGACCACATGTCGCGGACCGCATTCTCAATCACGTCGCGACCACTACCACCTCCAAGATCATGAGGGTTTATAACAAGTCCGAGCACTATGAGGCGCGGCGAAGCGCTCTCGTAGCATGGTCCGGGCTGCTGTCCGAGCGGGTCATTGGGCACCTGGTCTTCGGCGGGACGCGCGATGGCGACTCCTGAGAAGCTTGCGGCGCGCGCCAGGCTGGCATTGACCACCAAGGCGTGTCGGGGCCTCGCCGCCAGGGGATCGAGATATTGCGCCCACCACATAAATTATGATAGCACAACAGCTTCTGCTTTGGGTTTGTTTTGCGATTATGCCGACGACCTATGGCGACGAGTGGCAGGAATATTGCAGATTCATTTCTCTGGTTACGGACCCAAATTTCTTCTTCAAGATTAATCATTGCGTAGTATCGGAAAGTCATGAAACAGAAAATCATGCAGAAAAATACCAATATAGGTACATCGGTTTCAGGGCCGCACAAATTCCAGGCCACGCATCCTGCTTTGGAGCCACTGTTCAAGGGCGATATCGATTATCTTGTTCGAACCATCCGAATTCGCGAGGTCCGGGCCATTGAGATCATGCTTGCTCAACTCGGTCTGGCGGTTAGTGCATGGTACCCCCTTGCCGTCCTTCGTGCACAGGACGGTATGTCGCAGCGCGAACTCGGCAACCGGCTGGATTTGAAGGATGCGGCGATCGGCAAGGCAATCGATGCGATGGAAAGAGCGGGCGTCCTGGAGCGGCGCGCGGACAGTCAGGATCGGCGTAAGGCGCTGGTCTATCTGACCAAGTCGGGAAAACTGCTGGCGAAGAAAGTCGCGACGAGAAGGCAAAAATTTCTGGATGCCCTTGTTAATGGCTTTTCGGAGCAGGAAGTGGGCCAGTTTACCGCCTTCCTTGAGCGGTGCTATGTCAATATCGATAATTTTATCGACGAGCAGGGCTAGTAATAACTTCGCCGGCCTGCGGTAGGCAGCATAATGCGGAGTTTGTTTCGCGCCGGCAGCATAGCGATGCTGCCGGCGCTATTCGATTCCCGTTCAAAAAAATGTCGTCAGATTCTTGAAAAGCAGTTTGCTTTGATCAAGAAAAATGGACCGTTTGGCGATCAGGAAACCTGCGCCGACCGGACGCAGCACGTCGATCCGCTTTCCGACAAAAAGTCGAACCTCGCCCTCGCGCCGATTCACATAGACAATGAACCGGCTTTTCACGGTCAATTCCGTTTCCGCGGCGTTTTCAATGCGGGTGTTCGCCGTAATGTGCGTGGTGCGCGAAAAAGGTTCTTCGGCCCAATGATCGCCGCCCTTTAATTGCATCACGCGTTGTAGCAGGGTTTTCTTGTCCTCGTCGAACCAGGCCGCGTCCTGCTGTTCGCGGCTATATTCCTCTTCCAGATTATTATGCTCAACGTTCCGCGCGAGCGGCATCCAGTAACGAGCATCCTCGGCGAAAAGCTCAAGCCATTCGTCGAAGCGCCGTTCGTCCAGCAGTTCGCCTTCATAAGAAAGAAAGTCCTCGACCCGTTCCTTGAGCGTCGGGGCAGGGGCAGCGCCCTGCCGGCTGGGGTCGCCAATTGTTGCCATCATGCTCTCGTCCTTCACCGGCCGGTCTCCTGTCCGCTTACCGGACCGCCCATCATCTCCGCCCAATGGGCATAAAAAATGCGCTGGGCATGCTCAGACACGCCTTCGTCAACATAGGCTCCCTCGCCAAACCACGGCACGGGCCAGGCCCAACGCGCTTGCCCCATGTGGAGCGTGTAGTTCATAGGCAGCCGGTTGGCGGCTGCCGATTCCGCGCCTACCTGTGCCGAGGCCCAATTTTCTATGTCGTCTTGCTCGACCATGCCAGACGGGCCGCCGTATCGGAGCAGATAGTGGCGCAACGTGTCCTTGACCTTCTGCGGTGCGTTTTTTGGGACGAAGTACCATTTCCACACTTCGGTACGGTTGGGCGCGCGGGGGACCCACATGGTGATTTGCCAGCGTCCCGCCGAATTATAGGCGATGTTGGGAAAGACGATGCCACCGCGATTGAGTAGGCGGGCTTTCTCGCCCAGCCGCTCCTGACGCGCGTAGTGCGCCGCGCGGAAATATTCATCGACTTCGGGAATAACCGCCCATTGCGGATGATATTCACGCTGTTCGTCGTCATAAAGATTGACGCGCGCTGCGTGTCCTCCTGCGGGGTAGGCAACGTTCAATGTCTTGAATAAATGCTTGTCAGCATTCCAGACGTGGCGTCCACGCAGACCTGACAGCGCAAGTCCGACGCGCTGTACCGAATTGTGGCTCACATCATGATACAGGTCGCCGGCGTTGTTCTCGGCGCCAAATTTCCAGTTACTGTGAATTTCGAACTTCAGGATGCCGTCGATGACCTCCAGCCCGTCGTCCTCGCCATCCGGTCCCTGCATGAAGTCACGCAGCATCACCGCCATGTCGCCGAGCGTATCCTCAAACGGCGGCACGGTCTCGTCGAATGTCGCCCAGATCGATCCGTAATAAAGCGTCACGCGAGCCTGGATCAGGCCCCATTTCTTGCGGTCGAGCTGCCCGCCGTATCCTTCGGTCGAGAGCGGCAGCCCGCTGAGGTCGCCGTTGTTGGAAAAGGTCCAGCCGTGATAGGGACAGGTGAATCGCTTGGCATTACCTTTGTCATAACGACACACTGGCATGCCGCGATGGGTGCATACGTTCAGCATGACCCGCACCTCGCCGTCCGAATCGCGGGTGACGACAACCGCGTCGCGGCCAGCTTGCGACGTAAAATAATCGCCCTTGTTCGGTATCTGGCTTTCATGGCCGACGAACAGCCAGGATTTGCCGAACACCTGCTTCATTTCCTGCTCGAAAATATCCTTATCGGAAAAGATCCGTCGGTCGATCAGGCCCGACCCGGCGTCCACCAGCCGACCGTCAATCGTATCGCCGTCCATTACCTGCCCCTCTCACCAATTTGGGTCGGCCGGTGCTCTGTCCGCCGGCCTATTGCAACTACCACATAAGTTATGCTAGCAAAGCAAAATGCTGTCAAGCCCGATCGAGGCATCGAGCGCAGGACGGTAGGAAATTCGGTCAGCGACCGAGGGAGAGCAGAATGTCAATCGTGCTGGGCGTCGGCCTAAGCTATTCGCCGTTGATGTATCGACCGCAAAGCTGCTGGTCGGCCATTTCGGACTATCTGGTTGGCGACGTCGTCCAGCCCGCCGCTCGCGAAAGCGAGACAAGCGCTCTTTTGGCGGATTATGAAAGGCGGATCGCGTCCGCCTTCGATGAACTTGCCGGGATGATCGGCGCGGGGAATCTCGACGCGCTGATTCTGCTGCACGCCGATCGCGGCGATGTGTTCGACCTGTCAAACACCCCCCAATTGCACCTTCAGGTCGGTGGCGAGATCTGGAGCGATCTCGCTTTGTCCCGGCTTGGTGAGGAAGCGTCTGAGGCGCGCTTCACTTGCGACGAGGCGCCCGCAGAGTTGCTGGCCGAGGAATTGGTACGGCGGGGGTTCGATATTTCGGAGGGGCGCGCCTTGTTCTTGCCGCTGGGGGGCGCTGGACGAGGCGTGTCGCCGGCAGCGGGGGAGGCGGGAAGGCGGTTGGCGGGCGACCTTCCCCTCATTCCTCTCCACGTCAATTGCCATGTCGAGCCGACTTTGCCCGGTCTGCGCCTTCACGATTTCGGTCGGAACCTCGCGCAGGCTGCCGCGCTGACCGGGAAGCGATTTGGGCTGGTTGTTAGCGGGGGGCTGTCGGGTGACCCGGGCGGAGCGATGGGAGGCTGGATCGACGACGTCCTCGATCGGTGGGTTCTGACGCGCCTTGTGCGCGGCCAGTCGCGCGATATCGCGGGCATCTGGGATGCGCGATCGCGGACATTGCAGGGAAACTCAGCCGAAATCCGGCTTTGGACTGTTGCCGGAGCGGCGCTGGAGGAATCCGGCTGCCGGGCACGCCTGATCGACTACATGCCGGTGCACCATGGTGCGACCGGCATGGGATTCATGGCTTGGGAGACACCGTCATGCCGATAAATCTTGGGATGGCCTCGTCCCACTTTCCGAGTCTGTTCCAAGACACCCATGCCGGCTGGCAGCGCTATTGGAAGCTGATCAGCGACGGTGTGCCGCAGCCGCCGGAGGCCGAGCAACAGGACGCGCTATGCGTCGCCGACTGGGTTGGCCGACGGGAACGGGCTTTCGCCCGACTCGCGGGCGCTCTCGCCACCGCGAAACCTGCGGCGCTGATTGTTGTCGCGGGCGATCAGGACGAATGGTTTTCTGCCGCCAATCTACCCAATGTGATGATCTATTCGGGCGAGAAGGATATCGAGGGATTCCACAATTACGGCGATTTTGACGCTGATCCTCCGCTGCGCTTCTGGGAGAATCCGGATCGTTTCGGTGTGACTGTACGGTCGGCGTCCAGGCTCGCCGCCCACCTCCAGACGGAGCTGGTGCGGCGCGATTTCGATATTGCGATCAGCCGCAAGATCAATCCGCAAGGTCGTCCCGAGCGCAAGGCGCCGCACGCGCTCACACGGCCGTTACCGCTGATCATGCCAGCCCTCGATATCCCGGTGATCCCGGTGATCGTCAAAACGATCGAGCGATCGAAGGCGGTGCTCAGCGGTGAGCGATGTCTGGCGCTGGGCCGAGCGATCGCAGACATTTGTGCCGATCTGCCTGAACCGATTGCCATTTATGGTAGCGGGGGCATGTCCCATGACCCCTCCGGTCCCTTGTCGGGCTGGGTCGACGAACCGCTCGACCGTTGGGTGCTCGACTGCCTCGAACGCGGCGATGTCGAAGCCTTGAAGGCGCTCTTCTCCTTTCAGTCCGCCGCGACCGATTCGGGAACCGGTGAACTTAGGACTTGGCTCGTAGCCGCAGGTGCGATGCATGCGGCGCAAGCCATCTATCGTTGCGAAGTGGTCGATTATTTCCCCGCCCATATCGCGACCGCCGGCTGTGGTTGGGTGCTGTGGGACCAAGCGGACAAGCCATCTGCAACAACGGAATAGAGCCCCTGTTCGCAGGATAAAAATAATATTATGGCATAACTTATCATTGCATGACAAAAGTGGATCGCTATGGTGGCGATGAGACCAAGGCGAATCGAGCCTGCATACGGGCCGGGAGAGGGAGACAGCACATGTCCAAGAAAAGATGTTATCTAAGTGCGTCCGCCTTTGCGGCGCTCGCCGCCGCAAGTGTGGCGATGCCATCGACGGCCTTTGCCCAAGCGAGCGATCAGCCCGGTGCTGGCACGGAAAATGCCGAGATCATCGTCACCGCGCAGCGGCGCGAGCAAAGCCTGCAGGACGTGCCGATTTCCATCGCCGTCGCGAGCGGCGAGACGCTGCGCGAATCCCAAGTCTCCGATCTAAGCGATCTTGGCAACCGCATCAGCGGGGTCAAGATTAACTCGGCAGGGGCCTCCGATTCGCTCAATATTCGCGGCATCGGTTCAGGCTTCAACATGGGCTTCGAACAGGCCGTGGGCATCTTCGTGGACGGCGTTTATGTCGCGCGGTCGCAGGTCATTCGTGGCGGATTTCTCGATCTGGAACGGATCGAGGTGCTCAAGGGGCCGCAATCGACCTATTTCGGCAGCAATACCATTGCGGGCGCGCTGAGCATCGTCACCAAAAAGCCGAGCCAGAATTTCGAGGGCTATGTCTCGGCCCTCTATTCTCCTTCCGATGACGAATATGATGTGCAGGCGGCGGTCGGCGGCCCCCTGGCCGACGGGTTGTCGATGCGCGGTGCGTTCCGCTTGTTTGGAATGGGCGGTTATATCAAGAATCTCCGGCTCGATAATCGAGGGCCGAACAACTCCGACATACAGGCTCGCCTGGCATTGCGCTACGAGACGCCAGGCGCCCTCGATGTGAACCTTCGGATCGATTATGCGAAATATGACGATAAGCACACCGAGCTTCAGGAAATCGTGAATTGTCCGCCGGCGCCGGGATATGGCGCGGGTCCCAATTTCGATCAGCCTGCCGGTACCTGCGCCGGGATTCTCGTGCCCGGGGATCAGGACAATAAGCTCAATTACGTCACTGCGTCGGGCGATGCCAGTTTCGAATTGGAAGCGATCAACGGCGCGCTCGACATTGCCGTGCCGATCGGGGGGCATACGCTGACGTCGACGACCGGATATTATTATCATGACCTATTCCGGACGACCGTAAGCGGTGCCTCTTTCGCGCTGCCGGCTTTCAACCTCCCTGTCGGTCTGCCCCTCTCGCAGCCGGAAAAATTTCGTTCGTTCAGCCAGGAACTGCGCTTCGAATCCGACAAGGGCGGCCTCGTCGAATATATGCTGGGGCTGTATTACGACAATTCCAACATGAAGGGCGCGATCAACACCGGCTTTTATTTCTCCGATTTCGGCGCCCTCGCCAACGCGCGGGCCATGGCCACGGGGGCGGCTGTCATTCCCACTGCGACACCGGTCGCGCAGGAAGTCTATGGCGATCAGGATCAGTCGAATAGGTCGATATTCGCCGCGGCGACTGTCAATTTGTCGGATGCTTTCCGCGTCAACCTTGGCGCGCGATACAGCTCGATCCGGAAAGAGGCACACCGGACGACCCGGGCGGGCCGCGGCGACGCAATCGGGCAAGTCGCCGACGAGTTCTCGCCGGAGCAGTTCAACACCTGGGCGACCACGGTTGGACGCGTCGCGGGCGATTACCGGAACACGAAACGCACAGACGAGAAGTTCATGCCTTCGGTCAACATCCAATATGATGTGACGCCCGATGTCATGCTCTATGCTTCCTTTGCGACGGGTTTCAAGGCTGGCGGCTGGTCGATCGGCCAGAATCTCGACGAGTTCGATCCGGAAACCGTCAAATCCTATGAGGCCGGCATCAAGGCTTCCTGGCTGGATCGGCGACTGACGACCAACATCACGATATTCAACAGCGATTATGACGATCTGCAGGAATCGACGACGATCATCGATGCAAACGGCATCAATCAGTCGGTGATCGCCAACGTCGGCAAGGCGCGGGCGCGCGGTGTTGACCTGGAAATTGGCGTTCGGCCATTCACCGACTTCAGCCTGTCTGCCAATATTGGGTACCTCGACGCCAAATATCTTGATTATGCGAATGCGCCGTGCCCAATCCTGCCCACGGATCCTGCGCTGGTCGCACGAATTGCGCCGATCTGTCCGGTACCGAACCTCGGCGGGGGACGGAAAGCCTATGCACCCAAATGGAGCGGTAGCGTCAGCGCCAATTATTCAACCGATCTGTCGTCGGACCTCAAACTCAAGCTGGGCAGCTGGCTCTATTTCTCGTCACGCTATTTCCAGCAGGCCAATGTCGATCTGCTGACGTCGCAGCCCGGCTATGCCAAGCTGGATCTGCGGGCGTCCATCGGTTCGATCGACGACCGCTGGGAATTTGGGATCGTGGCCAAGAATGTCACCGACAAGGCGACGGGTAATTATCGCGCCGCGATGACGGGCTCGAATGCGGTCGCGGTCCGGGTCGACCGGTCACGATCGATTGCGTTCCAGCTATCGACCCGTTTTTGACATGCGCCTCTGCGGGCTGCGTGTCGCCCGGCGCTTATGCGGCCAAAGGAGTTCGATGAATGAATGGCATAATCGGTGCCTCCCGCTCTGCCTTCGATTATTCTCGCCAAATACGTGAAGGTGGCCTGAGCGCCCGACAGGGGCTGGTGCTCCTTATGCTTGGGCTGCTCGTCCTGTTCGACGGAATGGATAACCAGCTTCTCGGTCTCATCGCTCATGACATGAGCCAGGATCTTGGCGTACCGATTTCCGCTTTTGGCCTTGTATTCTCCTCGGCGTTGATTGGAGCCATCGCGGGCGCCCTGCTCTTGAGTGCGGCCGCCGATCAGTGGCTAGGCCGAAAGCGTGTTGTCATTCTTGGGATGAGCCTTGCGGGTACGGGCACATTGTTGACGGCGCATGCCGAAACGCTCGTTGAACTCATCGGTGTGCGCTTTCTTACGGGCATCGGTCTGGGCGCGGCCTTGCCCATTCTGATTTCGCTTGCGTCCGAATTCGCGCCACAACGCCACTCGCGCTTGGTCGTGTCGCTGATGATCGCCTTCGTTCCTTTAGGATCATTGCTGGGCAGTGTGATGGCGCGAGCGATCTTGCCGCATTCGGGTTGGCATGCGCTGTTATACGCGGCCGGTTGCGGAACGGTGGCGCTGACCGTGCTAACGGCCCTGATCGTACCGGAATCGATCGCCTTTCTCGTGCATCGTAAGCGTGATCAGCCTGCGGCGGTCGTGGCGGTACGGAAATTATTCGGTGTTGTCGGTATTGCTTCGGTCGTCGTCGACGAAGATCGGGAAGCCGAGGCGAATAGCAGGAAGCTGCCCGTTGCAAGGCTATTCGATGCAAATCTGAGGAAATTGACCATCCTGTTCTGGATCGCGTTCTTTATGGATCAGGCCATCCTGTATTTCGTCATGAACTGGACCCCCGCCTTGCTGCTCAAGGCAGGAATGTCGTCGACGGCGGGGATCAACGCAGCGGCCATGTTCGGACTAGGAGGCGCGGCGGGAACAATTGCGCAGGGTTGGCTGACGACACGCTTCGGCATCTACAAGGTGATGATTGCCGAAATATTTGTCTACATTGCTGCGATGATGTCGTTGCCGACCATGCTTGGTGACCCGGAAATGGCCTCCGCGCTGGTTTTCGTCATCGCCGCTACCATCTGCGCCTATCATGCGGGCTTGATCAATCTCATTCTCGAATCCTTTCCGGAGGCGATCAGAAGCACGGCCTTTGGCTGGGCATTCGGCATCGGCCGCATTGGTGCGGCCGGCGCCCCGGTTGTGGCTGGCGTTTTCCTCGGTTGGGGATGGAGCTCGGCGCTCATCTTCCTTTGGGCTGCCGTGCTGGGCATGATCACTGGTGCGGCGCTCCTGGGCGTGCGTCTCGTACTGTCTCGTCGCAGCGGAGAATCGCCTGCGGGAGATGGATCCGCGCTTGGTGCCGCATGAACCCGTCCTGGATCTTAGCCCTGACAGAAAAGATGAAGCCATGAAGACCCGCGCTGCCGTTGCGTTCGAAGCGAAGCAGCCGCTGGAGATTGTCGAGCTGGACCTCGAAGGCCCGAAGGCGGGCGAGGTTCTGGTGGAGATCATGGCGACGGGCATCTGCCACACCGACGCTTACACGCTCGACGGTTTCGACAGCGAGGGCATCTTCCCGAGCGTGCTGGGGCATGAGGGCGCAGGGATCGTGCGCGAGGTCGGCGCGGGCGTGATGTCGGTGAAGCCGGGCGATCATGTGATTCCGCT
>NZ_JACIJH010000015.1 GCF_014199295.1 Sphingopyxis panaciterrulae | reverse complement strand
CGCTCCTCGGGGCTTCGCCCCTCGTCCCGACAGACACACCGCCGCCATTCTCATCCTGATTGTCGGCAATTCTCACCCTGATTGTCGCGCAGCAGTCGAGCGGTCGATGTCGATGCCCTGCGCCGCCATCATCTCTGCCTGGCGATAGAGGGGCAGATGGTGATCGAACTTGTTCACGACGACATGGGCGAGCGTCGCGAAGCGCGCCTTGCCGCGTGCTATGGCCTTCACCGGCGCCGGTGCCTGGACAATCCTGTCGCAGGCGCGGCAGCTATACTTGGGCCGCACGGTGCGGATGACGCGCCACTGGATCGGGGCGACGTCGAGTTGCTCGTCGCGGTCATCGCCCAACGGACGCAGCGCGCCGCCGCAATCGGGACAGGTGCAACTGCCGGCCTCGGGCTCGATCCGCCGTTCAGCGCGCAGCAGATGATCGGGCAAGGCGCGCACCGGCGATACCCGCTCGGCGGGCACCCTGTCGGTCGTTCGGCTATCCGCGACCTCGGCTTCGCCTTCGAGTTCTTCGAGAGCGAGCTCGAGCTGTTCGATCTGCAGCGCGAGCTTCTCCGACGACTGGCCGAAGGTCATGCGTCGGAGCTGGGCAAGCTGGTGCCGCAGGGTATCGATCAGCGTATCGCGGGCCGCGAGAGCGGCTTCGAGCTCGGCGATCCGGGCGTCCTTGTCGATGCTGGAAGAGGCTGGTTCCGACACCCCGGACGCCTAGCAAAAGCGGCGCCGCGATGCCAGTAGAACCCTCACTAATCCGCCACTTTTTACCCTGCAAGCAGGGGCGCCGCGGTGCGTTCGGGACGCCGCCAGTCGATGCCCTCAAGCAGCATCGAAAGCTGCGCCGCGGTGAGGCTGACTTTGCCCGCCTTGGTGATCGGCCAGATGAACCGGCCCCGGTCCATGCGCTTCGAGAACAGGCACAGGCCCTGGCCGTCATACCAGAGCAGCTTGACCAGATCGCCGCGCTTGCCGCGGAACGCGAACAGCGCGCCCGAGTGCGGACTCTTCTCCAGCACCTGCTGCACCAGCACCGCGAGACCATCGAACCCCTTGCGCATGTCGGTGGCGCCGCAGGCCAGATAAATGCGCGTTGTCGGTGGTAACGGGATCATCGGGCAAGGACGGACAACACCCGTGCCAGCGCATCGGCATCAACCGCCGCGTCGACGGTGAGCCGCACGCCTGACGGCAGCTCGATCCCGATCTGGCCGCTGCCTGCCGTCGCGGTGGCCGGCACCGACACCTCGACCTCGGCGAACGATGGCACCGGCGTGCGCTTCGCTCCCGTCAAATCACCCGCCAGTGCTTGCCGGCGCCACGTATAGAGCATCCCGCTGCCGACCGCGTGTCGCTGGCACGTCGCCGAGACCGAGCCGTCAGGGCCGAACGCCTCGCGCAGGATCGACAGCTTCTGATCCACCGACCAGCGACGACGCCCGCCCACGACCGCGATCCGACTGCTCATATGATCACTCATATGACCGGTCGTAAGAGCACTCGCTCCCGTCGCCGCGATATCCTCGTTCATCACCGCTCCTCGCAAAGAGCGGCTATCAGCACCGCGCAGCAGCTTCCTGCAAGGCGGCCTTCAGGACACGCTTACGTTGAGAACAAGTTCGAGAACTTGCGCCGCCGCTTTTAGCCGAGGCTTGCACATATGCGGCGGCCGCCCGGCGGCCTGTCTGTAACAAATGCCCGGCGGGCTGGCGACGGTGTGCGCAAACAATCGCTCTCGATTTGAGAGTTTCTGCGGTCTTTTGTTGCTCGGTCGTGACGCACCGCGATAATTTGCCGGCTCGCAAAGGAGAGCCTGATGAAGACGCAAGTTATTGGAATTGTTCTTCTCGGAACCGCGCTTACGGGCTGCGGGAAGGAGGAACCGCGCAGCCGGCAGTATTTCGAGGCGCATGTTGACGAGGCGCGCGAGGTATATGCGGGATGCCAGGATGGCTCGGTCCGCGGCGGTGAATGCGACAATGCCGAGATGGCTGTGAAGCGCGCCGATGCGAAAGCGCGGAGCAAGCGGTTTATCGGTGACGGGAAGGCTTACACACCCCGTTGATCTCCGTGCCGGGCATTAAAGCCCGGCGGCTACCCGGAGCTGTTCCAACTGTTCCCGGCAAAGCCTCTCGACAATCTCGCGCAGGTTGCGGGCCGCGGCGGCAAGTGCTTGTAGATCCTCGGCGGTGATCGCGTAGCTCGGCGAATATCGCGCCTCGACATACGCCCGCTTCAACAGCTCGAAGCGGCGCCGATCCAATTTGCTGTCGCGCGGCCAGGCTTCGATGAGCTGTGGTTCGCGGTCCTCGGCGAGCGAGCGGAGGAATTTGATGTTGTGCGAGCGCGGAAAGTAGAAGGTGTTCGTTAGCAGATAGCATCCGTAGAGGCGTTCAACCGCCTGATGCAGGGCGAATGCAGCTCCTTTAAGCCACCCTTTGTCCTGGCTCGCTTTGTCGAATTCAAACGCGAAGGCCTCTAATCGGCGTCCCGCCTCAGAGGAACCCTCATCAAAATATTCCGCCGCCATCTCGTAGGCGTCGGCCGGCGTAAGGGGTTTCGGTTGAGCAAGAGCGTGGTTCGGCAAATCGTAGAGCAGAATTCCGTCGCGCAGGATGTCGACCCAGAAATATTCGCCGCGGGTCAGCGCCTTGTTCACGTCGGACAGCGTGTGGACGATGATGTTGAGCGTCCGGCCGACCTCAGGATCGCGAAGAATCTTGTCCTCTGCGATATACCAGTGATCCGAGATATCGGTCAGGTCCTCGTGGCTGACGATGACGAGCAGGTCGAAATCCGACTGATAGCCGTTCTCGGGCTCGTCGACCCAATCCTCCCGCGCGTAGCTGCCGAACAGGATGATCTTCAGAATCTTGCCGTTACGCTTCTCGGCCTTGGTCGCGCGCTCGATCGAACGCGCGAATTCCTCCATCAGCACATCCTTGATGCGCTGGAGTTCGCCCTGCTGCCGCGCGGGAAGATGATCGATGTCCATTTTCATGTCAGCCCCTGAATCTGGCCGACAATCAAGACTCTGGCAAGCCAAACTCGATTCATTCCGGACCTGATCGCACCATGATCGGCCTGCCCTTTGCGGCGTCGCGCTTGACTCGGCAAGTCGAGAAGGAACAAAGAGGGAACGAATCCACTATCTGCCGAGTCCTATGACATCATGCGCCACCCTGCCGTCCTCGCCGATCTTCGCGCCAAAATTGCGCGGATCGATGGCGTGTGCGCGCGGCACGAGGTGCTTCCCTTCGGAGTCGACGCGGTCGATTCGCGGCTCCCGGGCGGCGGAATCGCGACCGGCGCGCTCCACGAGATAGCCGGAAGCCCCGAGCTCGCCGACGATGCGAGCGCGACGATCTTCCTCGCCGGCATCCTCGCGCGGACCGAGGGCCCCGTATTCTGGTGCCTGCGCTGGCACGACCTGTTCGCCCCTGCCCTTCACCTCGCGGGATTGCACCCCGACCGCGTGATCCATGTCGAGGCGGGCAGCGACACCAATGTCCTGCTCGCGATGGAGGAATGCCTGCGGCACCCCGGCCTCGCGGGCGTCGTCGGCGAGGTGAGCAAATATTCTTGCGTTGCGTCGAAGCGCCTCCAGCTCGCCGCCGAAACCTCGGGCGTGCCGGCCTTCGTGTTCCGCCGCACCAGCAAAGCCGATCAGGCGGCCGAAGGCACCGCCGCGGTGACGCGCTGGCGGATCACCGCAAGCCCGAGCGAGGACCTCGGCATTCCGAGCCTCGGCCGCCCGCGCTGGCGCGTCGCGCTCGAGCGGGTGCGCGGCGGCAATCCGCATTTCTGGATATTGGAGGGCTGCGATGCGACGGGTCGTATCGCTCTTCCTGCCGCACTGGTCGACCGACCGGCTGCGCAGGAAGACCGGCAAGCCGCGGCCTGACGGCGGCGTCCCTGCCCCACCGCTCGTGACCGCGATCCCCGACCATGGCCGGCGGATCGTCGCCGCGGTCGACGCGGACGCCCGCGCGCTCGGCATCCGCCCCGGCATGACGATCACCAAGGCGCGCGCCTTCGCGCCCGAACTCGATGTCGTCGACGCCGAGCCCGAAGTCGATTTCGAGGGGCTGCGCCGCCTCGCGCTCTGGGTGGGTGCGCGCTATTCGCCGGTGGTCGCGCCCGACCCGCCCGACGGACTCTGGCTCGACGTGACCGGCTGCGCCGCGCTCTTCTCGAGCGAGCGCGCTCTGCTCAAGGATCTGCACCGCCGCACCGGCGCTTTCGGCCTTTCGCTGCAGATCGCGGTCGCCGACACCGCGGGCTGCGCGCACGCGGTCGCGCGCTATGTCCCCGCCGGTCGGCCGGTGACGATCGAACCCGGCGCGCACCGCAAGGCCATTGCGCTGCTGCCGATCCGGGCGCTCCGCCTGCCGCCCGCCGACGTCGAGGCGCTACGCAAGCTCGGCTTCGAGCGGGTCGAGCAGTTAACCGGCGCCCCGCGCGGCCCACTCGCCAAGAGGTTCGGGCGCGAGCTGCACCGCCGCCTCGACCAGGCGCTCGGCACATTGCCCGAGCCGATCGAGCCGATCTTCCCCGAGCAGCTCCCGCGCGCGCGGCGCGGTTTCATGGAGCCGATCGCGACCGCCGAGGCCTTTGCGCAGGTCATCGGCGACCTTGCGCACGATATCGCGGGCCAGCTGGGCCGCCTCGGCAAGGGCGCGCGCCGGCTCGACTGCTATTTCCACCG
This sequence comes from Sphingopyxis panaciterrulae, assembly GCF_014199295.1. GTDB lineage: Bacteria > Pseudomonadota > Alphaproteobacteria > Sphingomonadales > Sphingomonadaceae > Sphingopyxis > Sphingopyxis panaciterrulae. The sequence continues at coordinate 104,516 of NZ_JACIJH010000015.1, read as the reverse complement.
CGTCGACGGGCAGGTGCAGGCGATCCGCGTCGGCACCGCGGCGCCATCGCGCGATCCAAAGCATCTCGCGAAACTCCTCACCGCGAAGATCGAGACCATCGACCCCGGGCTCGGGATCGAGGCGATGACGCTCGTCGCGCCGCTTATCGAGGTGCAGGCGCTGCGGCAGGGCGAGAGCCTCGAAAGCCTGACACGGCGCGGGCCCGACCTGCCCGCGCTCGTCGACACCCTCGCCAACCGTTTCGGCCAGCGCAGCCTGCACCGGACAGTACCCCGCCCCGGCGCGATGCCCGAGCGATCGGTCGCAATCACGCCGGCGCTCCGCCAAGCCGATGGCGCGGCATGGTCCGACGAGCTCCCGCGCCCGTCACGGATGCTCGCACGGCCCGAGCCGGTCGATGTCATCGCCCTGCTCCCCGACGACGCGCCGCGCCTCTTCGTCTGGCGCGGCAAGCGCTACCGCGTGACGCAGGGCGACGGGCCCGAGCGACTGCAGGGCGAATGGTGGCGCGATGGCGGGATCGAAGGCGAGACGCCGCTGAGCGTGCGCGACTATTACCAGGTCGAGACCGAAGCGGGCGGCCGTTACTGGCTGTTCCGCCTCGGCGATGGCGTCCACGCCGCGACCGGATCGATGCGCTGGTTTATCCACGGAGCCTTCGCTTGAGAAGGCGACCGATAGCAACCGGCATTCGCTTGAGAAGGCGGCCGAACCGGAGCGCCTTCGCTTGAGCGGCGACACGCCCGCTTATGTCGAACTGCAGGTCACCACGCATTTCAGCTTCCTGCGCGGCGCCTCGTCGCCCGATGAGCTGTTCGCCGCCGCGGCGCTGCTCGGCCTGCCCGCGCTCGGTATCGTCGACCGCCATTCGGTCGCGGGGATCGTCCGCGCCTGGGATGCCGAGAAGGCAACCGGCGTGCGCGCGATCGTCGGTTCGCGGCTCGACCTCACCGACGGCACCGCGCTTCTCGTCTATCCGACCGACAAGGCGGCTTACGGCCGCATGTGCCGGCTGCTCAGCGTCGGCAAGGGCCGCGCCGGCAAAGGCGCGTGTCATCTCGACTGGCCCGATGTCGAGGAATGGAACGAAGGGCTGATCGCCTGCCTCGTTCCCGACCGCGCCGACGCGGCAACCGAAGGCGCGCTCGAACGAACGAAACGGATCTTCGGCGACCGCGCCTATATGGCGCTGACGATCCGCCGCCGCCCGCGCGATGCGATCCGGCTGCGCGACCTCGCGGCGCAAGCCGCCGCCGCGCGGGTGCCGACCGTGGCGACCGGCGACGTGCTTTATCACATTCCCGAACGCCGCCTGCTGCAGGACGTCGTCACCTGCATCCGCGAGAAATGCACGATCGACGATCTCGGCGATCGCCGCGAGCGCTTCGCCGACCGGCATTTGAAATCCGCCGCCGAGATGGAGCGCTTGTTCCGCCGTTACCTCAAGGACGCCTCACCCGTCGCGCGGACGGTCGAATTTGCGGAGCGCTGCACCTTCAGCCTCGAGGAGCTGCGCTACCAATATCCCGAGGAAATCCGCGTCCCCGGGCGCACGCCGCAACAGGAGCTCGAGCTTCTGACTTGGGAGAAAGCCCCCGCGCGCTATCCCGAAGGCCTCGACGGCAAGGTCCGGACGCAGCTCGAGCATGAGCTGCGATTGATCGGAGAACTCGATTACGCGCCCTATTTTCTGACGGTCCACTCGATCGTCGCCGAAGCGCGCCGCCGCGAAATCCTCTGCCAGGGCCGCGGTTCGGCGGCGAACAGTGCGGTCTGCTACGTGCTCGGCATCACCTCGATCGACCCGGTGCGCTCCGAATTGCTCTTCGAACGCTTCATCTCGGCCGAACGGCGCGAGCCCCCCGATATCGACGTCGATTTCGAGCATGAGCGGCGCGAGGAAATCATCCAGTGGATCTACGAAACCTATGGCCGCACGCGAAGCGCGCTCACCGCAGTGGTCACCCGCTACCGCTCGCGCGGCGCAGTGCGCGAGGTCGGCAAGGCGCTCGGCCTCAGCGAAGACATGACCGCGGGGCTCGCAGGTGCGGTCTGGGGTTATAGCCGCGAAGGCGTCGACGAAAGCCATGCCGCGGCGCTGAATCTCGACATGGCCGACAAGCGGCTGATGCTGACGCTCGAGCTCGCGCGCACGCTGATCAATACCCCGCGCCACCTCTCGCAGCATCCGGGCGGGTTCGTGCTGACGCGCGACCGGCTCGACGAGCTCGTGCCGATCGAACCCGCGGCGATGGACGACCGCCAGGTCATCGAATGGGACAAGGACGATATCGACGCGCTTGGCTTCATGAAGGTCGATATCCTCGCGCTCGGTATGCTCTCCTGCATGCGCCGCGCTTTCGAATTCCTGCGCGAAGCCAAAGACATCCATCACGATCTTTCGACGATCCCTGCGGAAGACCCTGCGACCTACGCGATGATCCGCAAGGCCGACACGCTCGGCGTCTTCCAGATCGAAAGCCGTGCACAGATGGCTTCGATCCCGCTGATGGCGCCGCGCACCTTCTACGATCTCGTGATCCAGGTCGCGATCGTCCGTCCTGGCCCGATCCAAGGCGACATGGTCCATCCCTATCGCCGCCGCCGCAACGGGCAGGAAGAGGTCACCTACCCCACCTCCGAGCTGCGCCGCGTGCTCGAAAAGACATTGGGCGTCCCGCTCTTCCAGGAACAGGCGATGCGTGTCGCGATCGAATGCGCGGGGTTCACGCCGAGCGAGGCCGATCTCCTCCGCCGCGCGATGGCGACCTTCAAGCTGACCGGCGGCGTCTCGCATTTTCGCGACAAGCTCATCAACGGCATGGTCTCGCGCGGTTACGACCAGGACTTCGCCGAAAGGACCTTCAAGCAGATCGAGGGCTTCGGCTCCTACGGCTTTCCCGAAAGCCATGCCGCGAGCTTCGCGCTGATCGCCTATGCCTCGTCGTGGATGAAATGCCATCATCCCGATGTTTTCTGCGCCGCGCTGCTCAACGCGCAGCCGATGGGCTTCTACGCGCCGGCACAGATCGTACGCGATGCGCGCCAGCACGGCGTCGAGGTGCGTCCCGTCGACGTCAACCACAGCCGCTGGGACTGCACGCTCGAAGCGAGCGATCCCGGCGGCGGTGCGGGCAAATATCTCGCGGTGCGCCTCGGCCTGCGCATGGTGCGAGGGCTCGCCAACGAGGACGGCGCGGCGATCGTCACTGCGCGTGCCGACACGGCGTTCACGAGCGCCGAAGAAATCCAGCGCCGCGCTGGCGTCGGTCGCGGTGCGCTCGACCGCATCGGCGACGCCGACGGCTTCGCCTCATTGGGCTCTTCGCGCCGCGAAGGCCTGTGGGAAGTGAAAGGCCTCGGCCACGCCGCCCTCCCGCTCTTCGCGGCGGCCGACGAGCGCGCCGGCATGCTGCAGCGCGAAGCGGTCGAGCCCGCCGTCCCGCTCGCGCCGATGGGTGAAGGCGCCGAAGTGGTCGAAGATTACCGCGCCTCGGGCCTGTCGCTCCGTGCACATCCGCTCGCCTTCCTCCGCGATGAGCTACGTGCGCGCAAGATGATCAGCTGCCAAGAGCTGCAAGGCGTCAAGGACGGGCGCTGGATCGAACTCGCCGGGGTCGTGCTCGTCCGCCAGAAGCCGGGATCGGCGAAAGGCGTCATGTTCATCACGCTCGAGGACGAGACCAATGTCGCCAATCTCGTCGTCTGGACCAAGGTCTTCGAGGCCAATCGCCGCACGGTGCTCGGCGCATCGATGATGGGAGTGCGCGGTCAGGTCCAGCGCGAGGGCGAGGTCATCCATGTCATCGCGCAGCGCCTCGACGATCTGTCGCCGCTCCTCGCGAGCGTAGGCAACCGCGCCGACGTCGCCGATGTCTATCGCGTGAGCCGCGCCGATGTCGTCAAAAGCCCGGTCGGCCGCGACCCGCGCGACCCCACGACTCAACCTCTCGGCCGCAATCCGCGCGACATCTATATTCCCGATCTCCGGCTCGGCTCGGGAATCATCCCCGGCCAGCCGACCGAGGGCATCAAGATCAAGCCGCGCGACTTTCGATAGGTACGGACTAACCGAGTAAGGGGCGCTTCTCAGCTACTCCGGCCCCTTCGCATCGCTCACAACAGCCGTTGCCACCAACCGACATCGTGCCAAGCATCAAATTTTCGTCCGACCTCGCGATAGACGCCCACCAACTCGAACCCCATGACTTCGTGCAGCCCGACGCTGGCGTCGTTTGGCAGCGCGATACCGGCAAACGCAGCATGATAGCCCAGGCTCGCTGCGGCAGGCAGCAGACGGGAGTATAAACAACGCGCGACGCCACTCCGTTGTGCGCCCGGCGCCACATAAACGGTTACATCGACCGACGTCCGATAAGCCACACGAGTCCTATGCTCAGAGGCATATGCATAGCCAACGATGCGTCCATCCTCTTCGGCCACCAGATAAGGATAGCGGGGCAGAATAGCCGCAATCCGCCTTTCGATTTCCATGACGTCTGGCGGCACGTCCTCGAAGGAGATCGTGGTCGACGTTACATAGTGTGCGTAAATGGCCTGAACCGCTTGTGCGTCCCCCATGGTTATTTGACGGACATGCATGTTGCACCACCTCAGAAGCAGAATTTCGTCAAATTGGCCCGACGCGTCCGTGCGATCAAGAGCGTAGGTCCACTGACGCGTACGATGCGCGACAAGAACATACAGCCGACTAAATGCATCGTATTTTTCCGATAGGTCTTGACGCACGCACACCCATCGGATAATTCCGATGCATGAATACCGACACCGCCCTTACAGCGCTCGCCGCACTGGCACACCCGACCCGGCTCGAAGCTTTCCGCTTGCTGGTCCAGCACGAGCCCGAAGGGCTATCGACCGGGCAGCTCGTCGATGCTTCGGGACTGACGCAAAGCACGTTTTCCACACATCTCGCGGTCTTGGCAAAGGCGGGGTTGGTCAAATCGGAGAAGCGCGGGCGGCAGTTCATTCAACGCGCGGAGATCGACGCGTTGAAGGGTCTGATGCTCTTTCTCGCGAAGGACTGCTGCCAGGGCCGCGCCGAGCTGTGCGAGCCGCTGCTCGCAGAACTTGCCTGCTGCTGACGGAAATCAACGAATGACCGACATCATCATCTATCACAATCCCGAATGCGGGACGTCGCGCAATGCGCTCGCGATGATCCGCAATGCGGGAGTTGAACCCCATATCGTCGAGTATCTGAAGACCCCGCCGACGCGGGGATTGCTCGTGCAGCTGATCGAGCGAGCCGGAATCACGCCGCGCGATCTGCTGCGCGAAAAGGGCACGCCATATGCCAAACTCGGACTGGAGCGCCCGGAGCTCACCGACGATCAACTGATCGACGCGATGATGGCGCATCCGATCCTCATAAACCGCCCGCTGGTCGTGTCGCCGCTGGGTGTGAAGCTCTGTCGCCCGTCCGAAGTCGTGCTCGACCTGATCCCGGCGCGCCAGCGCGGCGCTTTCGCGAAAGAGGACGGCGAAGAGGTCGTCGACGACGCCGGCAACCGCGTCGGCGCCTGACGAGATAGTCGATGACGCACCCAAAGCGCGAACGCCTGTCGTTCCTCGATCGCTATCTCACCCTGTGGATCTTTCTCGCGATGGCGCTCGGCGTCCTGCTGGGCTCGGTGTTCACGGGCCTGCCGGACGCGATCGACCGCCTCTCCTGGGGATCGACCAACATCCCGATCGCGATCGGCCTCATCCTGATGATGTATCCGCCGCTCGCGCGTGTTCGCTACGAGGAATTGCCGCGGGTGTTCGAGGACAAAAGGGTTCTCGCCATCTCGCTGATCCAGAACTGGATCATCGGTCCGGTGCTGATGTTCGCGCTCGCGGTGACCTTCCTGTCGGACCGGCCCGAATATATGACGGGCCTGATCCTGATCGGCCTCGCGCGCTGCATCGCGATGGTGATCGTCTGGAACCAGCTCGCAAAGGGCGACAATCAATATGTCGCCGCGCTCGTTGCCTTCAACTCGATCTTCCAGATCCTGTTCTTCAGCGTCTATGCTTGGTTCTTCCTGACTGTGCTCCCGCCGCTCTTCGGGCTCGAAGGCAGCATCATCGACGTGAGCTTCTGGACCGTTGCCGAGGCGGTGCTCATCTATCTCGGAATACCGTTCGTAGCCGGATATCTCACCCGCAAATGGCTCGCCAGCGCCAAGGGCAACGACTGGTACGAGACACGCTTCCTGCCGAAGATCGCGCCGATCACGCTCATCGCATTGCTCTTCACGATCGTTGCGATGTTCAGCCTCAAGGGCGGCGAGATCGTCAGCATTCCCGGCGACGTCATCCTGATCGCGATCCCGCTCACCATCTATTTCATCGTCCAGTTCATCATCAGCTTCTGGATGGGTAAACTGATCGAAGCCGACTATCCTCGCACAACAGCAGTCGCTTTCACCGCGGCGGGCAATAATTTCGAACTCGCGATCGCGGTCGCCATCGCTGCCTTCGGGCTCGCCTCGCCGGTCGCGTTCGCAGCGGTCATCGGCCCGCTCGTCGAAGTCCCCGTGCTCATCCTGTTGGTGAGCGTTGCCTTCTGGTTCGGACGCCGCTGGTTTCCGGCGTCCACGCCCGCGAAAGACTGATTTTGATGACCACTCCGATCTTTTCCCGTTTGCGCACGCTGGCCGATCCCGAGCACCTTCCGGCGCTGAGCCCCGAATATATCCGATCGCAGCCGGCGCTGGGCCTCGGTCCGCTCGATCCGGCGCCGCGCATACTCTTGCTCTACGGCAGCTTGCGCGAACGCTCCTATTCGCGGCTCGTCGTCGAGGAGACGGCGCGCTTGCTCCAGCTCTTCGGCTGCGAGACGCGGATCTTCGATCCATCCGACCTTCCCCTTCCCGACCAGATCGCCGACGATGATCATCCGGCGGTCGAGGAACTGAGACAGCATTCCATCTGGTCCGAAGGCCAGGTCTGGTGCAGCCCCGAGCGGCATGGACAGATCACAGGCATCATGAAGGCGCAGGTCGATCATCTGCCGCTCGCCTATAAGGGACTCCGTCCGACCCAAGGCCGCACGCTCGCGGTCATGCAAGTCTCGGCGGGATCGCAGTCGTTCAACAGCGTCAACACGCTGCGTATTCTCGGCCGCTGGATGCGAATGATCACCATCCCCAACCAATCAAGCGTCGCCAAGGCTTATGCGGAGTTCGATGAGGCCGGCCGCATGCTGCCATCGAGCTACTATGACCGGATCGTCGATGTCGCCGAAGAACTGGTGCGCTTCACTGTCCTTACGCGCGGTCATGCCGGCCAGCTCGTCGACCGCTATTCGGAACGCAAGGATCGGAACGAGCCGGTTGTCACGCCCGCCGACTTGGCGGGTCTGCCGGGCTGTCTGTCCCTTTCAAGCGACCCGGGTGTGCCTTGAACACAACATGGGTGTCGCCGCGCATCAATTGATAATTTCGCCACCTTTATCTGACCGCAGCACGGTCAGTCTCTCTCTCCACATCTGTAGCGCTTCGGGCGTCAACCTGGCCCAATCCGTGATTTCGCCAGTAACTTTGAGCGGTGCGCTGCTGCGATACGACCGGGTGGGATTGCCGGGAAATTTCTTGTCGGTCACGTTTGGATCGTTCTCGAACGGCCCGGTCGGTTCTACCGAATAAACACGCGGGACTGCGCTGCTTTTGGCGAGTTCCGCCGCAATTTCAGCAGCGAGACCCGCACCGTCAACGAGAGCAGTGAAGTAGATGTGGTTCATCACCACTTCGGGGCGATAGTTCGACCGATATCCCGCGCTCAGGAAATCGCCCACGCGCAACTCCGCGATTGTGCCGTGAAAGAACGGCCCTTCGTCCAGTACGTCTTCCCTGCCCCTACAACTCGATAGCTCGAGCGTCTGCTCGTCGCGCTCTCCGTCAAACCAGCGCGCAAGAGCCGCTCCGAACAACGGCGAACCGCCAGCCAACTCGAACAAAGTCAGCGAAGAGCGAAGCTTCACCGCGTCAACCGCACCAAACACCGCGACCGGATCGCTCCGTTCGAGGTCCTGCAGGGCTTCAACACATTCGAGATAACGCGCTCCGAGCAATGGATGCGCGAGATAGGCCTGCGCCTCGCCTAGATCGGCGATCGCGTAATGCTGCGCCATCGCGCTTCGACCGAGGCCCGCGAGCTGCGGGAAGATGAACCACATCCAGTGCGACCGCTTGGCCCCGCGTCGTATTTCATCGAGCGCGCGCGAATAGACCCGATCCTGCGCCGCGACGAAGCGTTCGAGCTCCGGCCCACTGCTCATAGCGCCAGCGCACCTTGCGCCGGCGGCTGACCGAAAACCTGCGTGACCTCGAGGCTGCCCTCTGGCAACCAACCGAGCACCTCAGCCGCCGGGACGCGCGGATCGAGCCAGTCGGCCCAGCGGTCGCGCGCAAGCGGGATGATCTGCCGGTGATGATAGGGCGCGATATCGGGTCCGGCGTCCATCGTCAGCAGCGTGAACGCCTCACCGCCGTCATATTCGCGCCAGATGCCCGCCATGCAGAACCAGCGATGATCCTTCATCGTGAAGAGCCATTTATCGAGGCGTTTCTGCGCCTTGTCCGCCGGATCGGTGAACTCATAGAAGCCGTCGCATAGTATCAGGCAGCGATGCGACGAGAAATCGCGCCCCTCGGAGCGGAAATTATAGACGGGTTTGCCGGTCGGCCCCGGCCAACTCCAGCGCCGGTTGACCAGCTCGCCGAGCGCGGCGCCCTCGCTACTCCGCACGATCGGCGCCATGTCGGTGATCTTGATGTCCTCGCGCGCCGCAACGTTCGGTGCGCCCTCGGGCATGTCGATCTTGATCTGGAGATCGTCGAAGTCCTCGGCGATCGACGCGATATCGACCTCGAGCCGGTAATCATTGCACATCGGCCGCACTCTCCTGGCTCTTGCGACTCATCTTCGTTCCCATTATGTTCTATCCATGGGTACGGCGCCAACCCCTTTCGATCCCGACGCCGCGAGCGACGCGGCGCGCGCGCTCGTCCGGCGCAATCCCGACGATATGACCGAGATCGAAATGGTCAACGCCGTCTGGGGTTCCGACCCGCGTTTCAGCGACGGGATCAACTATCGCTTCGTCCGGTCCGAAGGCCGCGCCTGCCCCAATCGCCGCTGCCTGATCCCCGCATCGGAATTCCGCATGGGCACCGACGACAAAAGATACCGGGTGACGCTCGACAGCGGCAACTTCTTCTATCTCGCGGCGATCTGGGATCCGCCGCTCGCCGACTGGCCGCTCTCCTACCGTATTCTCACGATCGACGCGGGTCCCGACGTCAGCCCGTATCAGTCGCGCCACGGGGTCATCGTCGAGCGACGCGATGTCATGCACTGGCTCGATGGGACGCTCCCGAATGAGACATTGTTCGCGCCGCCCCCGAAACACAGCCTGTTCGTCGAGCCGCTTCGCGCGCAGGCCGCGCTGCCGCTGTGACCGCTCGCGCAGCGGCGTGCGCGCGCCAGGCCGATCTGTTCGGCGCCCCGCTCCTGCCCGGCCTCGCTTATCGCGACGCGCTGATCGACGCCCGCGAAGAGCATGCGCTGATCGCGCAGATCGAGACCGCGGGCCTCACCCCGTTCCAGTTCCAGCAATGGGAAGGCAAAAGGCTGACGCGTTCGTTCGGCTGGACCTATGATTTCCAGACCGGGCGCTTCGCACCGGGCGAGCCGATACCGGGCTGGCTCGACCCGCTTCGCGACCGCGCCGCCGCTTTCGCCGGCATCGAAGCCGAAGCCCTCGAACAGGCCCTCGTCATCGAATATGGGGCCGGCGCCGGCATCGGCTGGCACAAGGACCGCCCGGTCTTCGAACATGTGATCGGCGTTTCGCTGGGCGCACCGGCGACGATGCGCTTCCGGCGGCGCCGCGAAGCCGGGTTCGACCGTGCGACCGCCGATCTCGCGCCGCGCTCGATCTACCATATGCAAGGCGAGGTTCGCGACGATTGGGAGCATAGCATCGCCGCGATGGACGCGCCGCGCTGGTCGGTCACCTTCCGAAGTCTCCGATAATGCGACAAGCTGCGTCCGCCGCGATTGATGTCGGCGCACAACGACGGCACAAGCCGCGCATGTCGCATCGCTTCACCGCTCCGCTCGCTGTCCTCCTCGCGCTTGCCGCATGCGCACCGCAACCGGCTCCGCCCGCCGCAATCGGGATGGTGCACGCGGCGCCGCTCAAGCTCGCGAGCTGGAACCTCGAATTTCTGGCCGAGAAGGATGGCGTCGGCTGCGCGCCGCGGGCGCCCGAAGATTATGCCGCGATGCGCCGGATCGTCGACGGACTCGACGCCGACGTCATCGCATTCCAGGAGGCCGAGAATGCCAAGGCCGCGGCGCGCATCTTCGATCCCGCGCGCTTCACAATCGTCATGGAAGCGCGGCCCGGGAGCCCAAGCGGAACCTGCGGCGGCGACCATCCCGAGCAGCAGGTCATCCGGCAGGCGGTGGGCTTTGCAATCCGCAAGGACATCGCGTTCGACCACCACGCCGACGTGACCTCGCTGATGCTCGGCAATCCGCAGCTCCGGTCGGGCGTCGACATCACGCTGCGGCCAGGCGGGCGAGCGCCGATACGGCTCCTGTCGGTCCATCTGAAATCGGGATGCTTTTCGGGCGCCGAGGCGAAGGCCTGCCCGGTGCTGCTGCAGCAAATCCCGGCACTCGAAAGCTGGATCGACGCGGCCGCGAACGGACCCGATCGTTTTGCCGTGCTCGGCGACTGGAACCGCCGTCTCGCGCTGCCGGGCGATGCGGTCTGGAAGGAGATCGACGATGGCGAGCCGGCGAATGCCGACCTTCGCCTCGCCGACGAAGGAACGCCGCCGCGCTGCGATCCGCGCTACGACAGTTTCATCGACCATATCGTCCTCGACAAGCGCGCGGGCGGCGACCTGAAGGATTTCGCGGAAACGCGCTACGCGCCGAATGAGAAGCATTACTCCGACCACTGCCCCGTGTCGGTCGCACTGACGCGCTGATGGAACGCGCTGGAGATAATTGATGGACGAAGAATTACAGGCAGCGCTCGAGGTGCTCGTCCAGATTGACGATGCCGACGGGATTTTCGATCGCCAAGCCGACGGGGGCGGCTACCGCTCCGAAGCGCTTGAGTCCGCGCTCGATGTCGTCCGGCGGCATCTGCCCGCTCAGGGCGCGACATAGGCGAGTACACGGCAACAGGTGACCCGCACGGGCGCCATCGAGAAAAGCGGCGGCACCGCGCGAACGTCCCGGGAAAAGCCGAGCACGGTGCCGCCGAGTGACGGCCGAACGGGTCGCATGTTCAGCCGGCTCATTTCAACGAAGAGGAGCCCCCTCCTTGTCGACGGATGAGCGCAGTCGACGCGCAGCCGATAGGCATGACACTTCGGTCACGGAACCAAGAGATTTGACGCTGCCGCCAAGCTCAACTTTCGTGGCGTTCCGCAACGGATTGTGGACGCTCGCGATCAGCTAATCGTGGGCCCGCCACGGTCGCGTCCGATCGTCCAGCTGATCCCGCTTTCGCGGACCATGCCGCCGACCTCCTTGCCGACATGACGGTCGAGCACCGGCTTCCACGGAACCAGCGAAAATTGCTTGGCCTTCTCGACGAGCGCGTAGCGCCCGCCGGCGGCATCGATCCGTTTCGCGAGCCGGCCATCGACCCGCTCGCCTTCGTGGGCCTCGACGAAGTCCTTGCCGAGTTCGGCCGAGAGGCTCCGCGCCAGTCGTAACAATTCGCGCCGCTGCAGCGCCGCCAATGCGCCGCGGCGATAGGCTATTCCCTCGCCCGCGGCATCGGCGAGCTCTTCGTCGATCAGCCATTGCTGGCGCAGCGCCATCGCGGTCCGCACCTCGCGCCCGAACCCCTTGTCGCGCGCCGGCAAGGTGCCGCCGCTCGCTGCCTCGCGGTCGAGCCAGGTCCGGGCTTCGGCGCGCGCGAGCCGCTCGACAGGCACCGGCGACAAGAGCTCGACGGTCACCGGGCGCTCGCGCGCCGAGGCTGTAGCATAGGCGCGGGCGCGCTCGGTATGGTCGGCCGCGATCGTCCAGCTGCCGTCGGCCGCGCGTTCTGTCAGACCCTGGCGCCGCATGGCTTCGAGGCGGCGGATATGCGCCTCGATAAACGCCGGGCTCGCATGGCTGTCGAACCGCCGGTGCGCCGTGGCGTCGTACCGTCCCTCATTTGCCGCGGCGACCGCGACGATCGTACGGTCGGCCTCGCTCATCGCACTTGCCGTCGGCACGATCCGGACGATCGCACCCTCGGGCAACGTCTCGACAGCGTCGCCCTTGCCGATCGCGACATAGTGGCTGGCCCCGTCGATACCATCGACGATCAGATAATGGCGGTCGGCGAGTTCGTCGTCGAGGCCGCGCGCGACGACGCGCCCGACGAGCGCTTCGACAAGCGGCGCATGACGGTCGTGGATGACGCGATCCGCCGGCGCCGCCGCGCGCGACCGCGCGGTCAGCTCGCGCTGCATCGTGCGAATGATATCGCCGCGCTCGCCGAGCCCGGTGAGCGTCTCGCGCATCGCGCCCGCGAGCCGCCACTGCCCCGGCGCAATCTCGTCGGCGAGCCCCATCGCGCCGAGCTTCTGCAGCCGACCGGCACGGAGCGACTGGATGACCGGGTCGCGGTCCTTCGCCATGACGAGCGGATGGCGCCCGGCTTCGCGCAGCAGGTCGCGATCGATGTCGGTGAGCCGTTCGGCGTCGACGTCGCGCCGCATCCGTGTCTCGACTTCGAGCTGCGTCTTCGGGCCGAGATCGAGCGTGGCGATCTCGCTGGCGCGCGTCCGCAGCCCGTGCGCGATATAGTCGCGGGCGATGATCAGATCCTTGCCGCGCTCGTCGCGTCCGCGGAGCATGATATGGCTGTGCGGGTGGCCGGTATTGAAATGGTCGACCGCGACCCAATCGAGACGCGTTCCGAGATCCTCCTCCATCTGCGCCATCAGCCGCCGCACGAAGGGCTTGAGATCGGCGTAGAGATCGCCCTCCTCGGCCGACACGATGAAGCGGAACTGGTGGCGATCGCCGGTCGCGCGATCGAGGAAGTCCCTGCCGTCGGCGACATCGCCCTGCGGCCCATATAATTGCCCGGGCGCGCCCTCGCGGGTGACGCCGTCGCGCTGGATATATTTGAGATGCGCGCGCGCCGCGTCGAGCCCCTTGCCGCCGAGCCGCACCAGCCGCGTCTTCACGATCACGCGCCGCGACGTGAACCGGTCGGTTGCCCCGCGCGACGCGAGGAGCCGCCCCGCCGCGCTGCCGCGCCCGATCCGGCTGCCGTCGAAGCCTTTGCGCCCCGCTCGTGCCCCGCCCGCCGCAGCGATGCCCGCAGCGAGCAGGCGGCCGAGATATTTGCGCGCCTTCTTGCCGCGCACGCTCCGCATCTTGCCGAGCTTCGGCTCGAAATCCTCCTCGCCGCCGCTCATCTCGCCGCGCCCGCCGGAATCTCGCGCCCGGTGGCGGAAACCCGCCGATCTCGGCGCATGAGTCTCGCGGCAGCATGCCGCGTCTCGTAAAAAGGGATGTGCAGACAGGAAGATGGCTCGCCTTGCGAGACTCTCCTTTTATCTTGCCGTCCTATTTGGCTCCCGTTTTCTGCAAGATTTCGCCATCTCCATCTCTCCTTCATAGCAAGTAATCGGGCACTATTCGACGTGGGCTCTTGAGCATCGCCGACGCCGCCTCGTAGAGCGCGCGACGCACATCGGGATCGCCAGCCTTGCTGATCCGTCCCTGCACATCGATCGACGTGCCCGACTGCCACCGCTTCGCCGTCAACCCGAAGTAGGCCGCCACGTTGCGCGATCGACGGAAGCGCTGCGGGTCGTCGATCGCACTGCTGAAGCTCAGCGCCGTCACCGGACCGACGCCCGGGATCGCCATGAAGCGCCGGCAGAGTTCGTCGCGCATGGCGAGCTGCACGACGAGCTTGTGCAGCGTCAGATACTCAGCCCACAGCGCGGCGCGTGCGCGAAGCATGCAGTCCATCAGACCAGCGCCCGCGACGGCCTCGCGCACGGACTTCTCCATGGCGCCGCGGCCGACCTTGCCAAGCCGGATCCCGAACACCTTCAGCGAGTGGCGGATCGCATTTTCAAGGTCGAGGAACTTGCGCTTCAGATTGCGGCGCTGAACGAGCAGCAGCCTGATCCGATAGCAGCCATCCGTCTTGATGTGCGCCTGGCGGAACCAGCCGGTGCGCATGATATGTGCGATGCCGAGTGCATCATTGGCGTCCGTCTTGTTGCGCTGCGCCGACAGGGCCGCGCGCACATGACGGGTTTCGAGGCAGACCGCTGGAACACCTTCGGCCAGCAGCTCGGTGTGCAGCCACGGCGACAGCGATCCGGCCTCGTGGCCGACGCGGCGCATGCGATCCGCGTACGGCCGCAGCGCTTCCGCGATTGCAGCCGGATCGGTTTCGACGGCGGTTTCGAACGCCACTTTGCCGTCATCGCCAACGACACAGATCGCGGTTTCGTCGACCGAGACATCGAGGCCGGTAAAGTATTCCATCACACGACTCCTTCGCTTCCGTTTGACCGGAGCGAGGGTCGCGCCGCTGACGTCCGCAGCGCAAGATTTCTCATCGGGTGCAGCATCCGCGCTGGTCGGAAGCAACGCCAAGTCCTCGCCAAATACGGCGGCAATCTCCGCTTCCTCCTCGAAACCGCTCCGCCGCTCCATCCGCGACCCCACCCCGCGACGAGGAAAAAACAAGGGAGCAGCGCCGCACCGGCGCCGCTCCCGTCCGACCGCCGATAGCGATCAATGCGCTTTGGCAAAGGCGTCGTCCGCCGCCGCCCGCTCCTCGAAATGCCGCACCCCGAGCAAAGCCTGCACCGCGTCCCAGCCGTCCACGAGCAGCACCGCGACATAGCAGCGCCCGTCGAAAACGCCTGCAACCGCCACCCGGTCGAGGGCCTCCGCCTGCTCCTCGTCGAGACCTTCCCAGAGCCCGAGCCAGCGCATTTTCTCGCGCGCCTCCCAGTAGAAATCGCCGCCTTCGGCTTCGACAAAGACCCGCGCCAGCCCTTCAGCCGCGGCGCTCCCGAACTCGGTTTCGAGCCCCGAAACCAGCCGTTCGAACACGCGATCCGCGGCACCGGAGATTGCAACATCGACCATGATATCCTCCTGAAATCGACCGTTCCCCAAGTCGGGAACGATGTTTCAGGGACGGGCGACGGCGCGGCTGTCAGGGCCGCCGGAGCGCAGCGCAGGCGCCGCGAAGCGGCGGTGGGGGGAACCGATTTGCACAGCAAATTGGGGGGCACCCGCCGGCCTTGCACAGCCGCGCCGCCGCCCGTCAAACTCGGCCTTGCCGAGACGAGCCCTACCCTCTCGCCCCGGCGCTCGGCCGATGTCCTAGCGCCTGTCATCGCCGCCGCCGCGCAGCAGGAAGAGCGGGTCCGGGCGCCGCGCACCCTGTTCGGGCACCACATGATTGATGGCTGACCGTGCCTCCGCCTGCGGCGTTGTCACGAGCACTGCGGGGCCTGCACGTTCGCTTCGCGCGAAGAAGATCGGGTCGACATCGGCCTGCGGCACCTCCGCTTCATCGCCGCGCGAAGGCAATGCCGTCGCGGTCGGCAATGCCGCCTGCCCGGTGATTTTCGCGACATAGTCGCGCGTCTCGCGCGGCAGCGGACGGCCGCGCGCGAGATGCTCGCCGTAGCGTCCGGGCCCCGCATTATAGGCCGCGAACAATCCCGGATAACCGAAGCGGTCGTACATATCGCGCAGATAGGCGGTGCCCGCGACGATATTGTCGCGCGGGTCGTACGGGTCGGGCCCGAGGCGGTAGCGCGCGCGCAGACTCGCCCAGGTCGCGGGCATCACCTGCATCAATCCCATCGCCCCCGCATGGCTGGTGATCGGCTTGCCCCCGAGCTCGGTCCGCCCGCCGCTCTCGGCGGCGATGACGCGGAGCACCCACTCTTCGGGAAGCCCGAAGCGCGCCGCCGCGTCGCTGACATGGACACGCCAGGGCGCCGCTTCGCGCGCAAAGCAGGGTCCGGCGGCAAGCGTCAGGAGGGCGGTGAGCAGCGCCGCGCGGTGTTTCAGCGCGCCCATAAAAGATGCGCCCGCCCAAGGATGTCGCGCGCGCGCGTGACCCCGAAATAGCGCCCGTCGAACGATGCGTCCTCGTTCGCCATGAGCAGGAAAGCATCGCCGCCGCCGAGCCGGACGCAGCCCTCCCACCATGGCAGGATGCGTCCCTTGGCGTCGCGCGCGCGGCGGGTCACGGCGGGGACGCCGTTGATCGAAATGTCGGGACCGCGCGCGCAGACGATCTCGCGGCGCGCTGCGACGACGCGTTTCACCAGCGGCACATTGGCGGGCAGATAACGGCGCCTTGCGGCGAGCATCCGCCACGGGTCCGGGGTCCGCGCAACCACCATGTCGCCAGCTGTGACGGGGACGCCGGGGCTCACGACATAGAGGCCGCGCGGCGCGCTGGCGCTCACATTCCAGACGAGACGCGGAGTCGGCGGCACGGCGATGGTAAGGCCAAGCGCGCCGATGCCGAACGCCGCGAAGGCGAAGCGAAGCTGGCGCCGCTGGCGCGCGAGACGCGTAGCTCGGAGCGCTTCGCCCCATGCGATCAGCGGGAGGTCGGGGCGCTCACGCATCGCCTTTCCCCTTCCGGTTTCCGCGCGGCTTCGGCGCATCGTCGGCGGGCGCCGTCGAGCGCGACCAGATGATCAGATCG
The DNA here is from genome assembly GCF_014199295.1 of Sphingopyxis panaciterrulae. Taxonomy (GTDB): domain Bacteria; phylum Pseudomonadota; class Alphaproteobacteria; order Sphingomonadales; family Sphingomonadaceae; genus Sphingopyxis; species Sphingopyxis panaciterrulae. The sequence continues at coordinate 87,762 of NZ_JACIJH010000015.1, read as the reverse complement.
TCGATATGATAGCGAATGAAGCGGCTGTGGAGCCGGTATCGGGGTCCGACGCAGCGGCTGCGCATATATTGAAGTTTGCGCGGACAAAGGCCGAGATAGGCCGCCGCCTGCTCGGTGTTCAGGAACGGACTGCCATGTTTGGCCGTCCGCGCCCTGATAATCTCGTCATCCTGTTCGCTCATCTTTCCCGGTCTCCGGCCATGTGGTGCGCGGTGCCGTTCGGTGCCGCGTGGTGCGCCGGAGATGCATCTCGGTGCGCCGGGCGGAGAGGCTCGAAGAATGACCCGGCAAAAAACGAGCCCCCGCGCCGGAAACGGCGCGGGGGCGAGGGTGGGAGCGCTCAGTCGGCGGGGTTCCAGATCAGGGCGTAGGTGTCCTCGTCGTCCTGCCCGGCGGCGCGCCCGAGGTTCGCATAGAGCCGGCGCGGCCCGAATTCGGGCGCGGCGAGGCTGAGCGAGACATAGGGTTCGCCCGACACCTGCCCGGTGCGGACCCACGCGGCGCCGATCTCGACATTGTCCGAGAAGACCCGGAAGTCGGGCTGGGCGTCGCCATTCTTGGTCCGGTTGACCCGGATTTCGATCTCGGCGCGGATCGAAAGCGTCTTGAGCTGGCCGCGATATCCGTCGGACATGTTGCCGCTCACAAAGCCGATTGCTGCCATGGTTCGTCTCCTTCAAATGCACCGCCGGGACCATCCCGGGGCGTGGCGGACGACGAGGACGGGGCATCAGGCGGCGGCGCACCCGGAGGGCCGAAGCGCAGCGGAGGACGGGCGCGCGCGCGATTTTGGGTGCCCTTGGGCACCGCCGCGAGGAGCCGGCGCAGCCGGCGGGGAAAATAGCGCGAACGCGCCCGTTGCGCCGCCGCCGCCCCGTACCAGACCGCCTTCCCGAGCCCCGGACGGGTGCCGGAAGAGACAGGAGCGCCAAGGCTGCGATGCGGCGAACGGTGACGACAACGGACGAATCCCGATGGCCAAGACGGGGATTTCGATGCAAGGACTTCGGCTTCGGGCGCCGGATTCGTGGGGGACGGCTGACCGCTTTTCAGACGATCGACAGGGGCCGGCGATGGCCGCACAGGGGACCGAAATGGACGGACGGGCAAGCCTCAGTATCGCAGCCGAAGGCCGCGATCCGGGCATGATTGCCGCGCGTAGCGCGGGCATCTGGATCGGGCTGTCACTCGACGACGAGGCGCTCGCGAGCCTCCGCCGCGATGGCCTCGATCCCGCCGCGCTGCGCCTGACGGGGCTCCACCCGTTCGAATATGAACCGGGACCCGACGGCGGATTGCAGGTGGTCGCGCACGCGAACGACAATGAAGCCGCCGAGGCGCTGCTCGATCTTTTCCGCGTCTATTTCCTCCGCCGCCTGCTCGCCTGACCGGGCCGCGAGGGTGCCCCAATCCTGACAAAAGACATCGCGCGGCGCCGCAGGCCTGCCGCGCGGCAGCAGCAAAACCAACGCAAAGACACGCGCCGGGGCGCGCTGCGATCGTTCGCGGCGCGCCCCGGCGCGTGACTTTTCCACCCTCCCCGCGCCGCCCCGTCAGGGGCGGCGCGCCGGGCCTTCGGGGCAGCAACATGACCAAGCGAGAGGAAGGGCGGCGCGCCGCCGCCCTTCCCCTCAAGTCAGGCCGCGAGCGCGGTGTCGCCGTCCGCCGCCGCACCGTCACCGGCATCTCCGGTATCGGCATCGGAATCTTTCCCAGTATCGTCCTCGGTCGCGGTGCGGCTCCCGGCATCCGCATCCGTCTCGCCCTCGCCCACGGCCGCCGCTTCGGCTTCGCGCGCGGCGTCGGCCTCGGCGGCGCGCGCGATGATGTGGAGCAACCGGTCGTGCGCCGCGACGCTCCCGACCCCGCCGCGCGAAGTATAGGCGCTCGGCGCGAAACGCATCCAGCGCGGCACCCATCCCTCGACCTTCGGACGGCCGTTGGCGCCGTCCAGATGATCGGTCACGATGGTCTTGAGGACCTTCGCCTGCTGGCCCGCATTAGCGGCGGCGACGTCATCGCCCGCGACCTCGGCGACGATCCTGCCGAGCACCTCCTTGTCGCGAATCTGGTTCCAGAAGGCGGCATCGGGGGTCCAGACTTTCGCCATATCGACGTCCAGATACTGGCCGATCATCTCGACCGCCTCGCTGCCCGCCGCGAGCGTTTCGCCCATGACGATGGCGAGGATTTCGAGGACGACCGGATCGGGCAGTTCGAGCAGCCGCGCGAAGATCGGCGCGAACTGGCGGTGACCGGCACGGCGCGCGGTGACGGTGAGATCCTCGCCGTCGAAGCCGAGAACGCCGAGCACCGCGCGGCGGCGCTCGTCGAACATCACTTCGGCGCCGCACGTCTCGACGCTCTCCTGCACCTCGTCCTTTGCGCAGACATAGGACTGGGTTTCGACGCGATAATGGTCGGCGTTCGCGATGACATGCGCCGCCATCGCGCGGAGCGCGACCCCGCCATGCTTCGCGAGCTCGGCGCGCACCACCGCATGGCGGTGGAGGTCGATATAGGTGCCCATTGCAGAGGTGACCTCGGGCCGCTGAACCTTGTCGGGCGCCGCGCCGCCGTCGCTGCCCAATCCCTCATTTCGGGCGCGCTTCGCGGCTTCCTTCTCGGTCAGAAAGCCTTCGTGGAAGGTCACTTCGCCCGACTTGCGGACCTCGACATAGACGCGCCCGCCCTGCCGTTTCGACGTGTGGCGATGGTCGTAGCGGTCGAAACGCTGGCCGCAGTCGAGGACGACGACGTCGCTCCAGCCGTCTTCGATATAGCCGGCGCGGCGGGCCTCGACCTCGGCCATCTGGCGGGTCCAGAAAGCGTCGGTATCGGTGACCAGCCTTTCGTCGCCGAACAGGTCGGCGATGACCGCAAGCTTCGCCTCCTCGACGTCGAACAGGGCATGGTCGGCCTTGATCGTATTGCCGCCGAACAGCCAGTCCTTGAGGCGGAAGCCGGTCGGGCAATAGGCGTCCTTGTCGTCGAACAAGGCCAGCCAGGCCGTCTGCTGGCTCTTGCTCGCGAGCGTCAGCTGTTTGACCGTCGTCTGGTCGATCTCGCCGCCCCGATAGAGGGTGCGGATGCGCGGCAGGAGATTGCCGAGCGCGAGGATGCGCTTCACCGTCGGCACCTCGAACGCGAAGTCGGCGGCGATCTCCTCGACCTTGCGACCCGCCTTGACCAGCTTGACGAACGCCTCCCACTGGCTGACCTCGTCGGGCGCGACGCGCGCGAGATTTTCGAGCATCGACGCCTCGATGGCGTCGGCGTCGTCGTCCTCGTCCAAGATGCCGCACGGCAAGGGGCGCGCGGGTCCGCCCTCGCGCACGACGATATTGGCGGCGGTGAAGCGCCGCCGCCCCGCCGAAATCCGGAAATGACCGTCCTCGGCGGCGGGGCGAACCAGCAGCGAAACGAGAACGCCGCGCTTGCGGACGCTCGGCAATATGTCGCTGACGTCGGGGTCGCGCCCCTTGGCGCGCATATTGGCCGGATCGACCGAGAGCTTGTCGAGCGGGATAAAATCGAGTTTCATGTCGTCACTCCATATCTTGGGGTGGCCGGTTTCCGGTCTCCGCGCCCGGGACTTCCGTGGGCGGGGTTTGCCCCCGGAAACCGGCCTGACGGCGAAGGCGCGCCGCCTCGCCTTGCCGCCTAGCGTGGCGGAAGCTCGTCGTTCGCCGCCGACGGCGGCGCCGGACGCTCGCGCTGCCCCCCGTCTTCGGTCGGCTGGAGGTCGCCTTTGTCGGGGCGCGGCGACGCCGATGGATGGTGGGTGCGTGCATCGCGCGCCTTGCGGCGGAGCGCGGCCTCGGCCTGAATGATCGTCCCCAAGCGCCGCGCCATGTCGGCCCAGACCGACAGCGGCGCCAGCCCCGAGAAATGCTCGTCGCGCTCGATGGCGAGGCCGAAGGGCAAGCGCACGTCCTCGATTTCGCGGAGCGAGAAGCAGCCGAGTTCGGGGCAGCCGAAACCAAGGTCGGCCAGCCCGAACAGCGTGTCGCCATCTTCGTCGATTTCGGTCGCAAGCCACGTCGCCGCGCCGACCGGATTGAAAAATTTGACGACCGGGCGCGGGTCGAACCGCTCGTCGCGCGCGGCGTGGATGCGGCCCGTCAGGCCATTGGCGTTGAGCGCGAAGCGCAGATGCGCGGGAAGCAGGATCATTGCCCCGCCTCTCCGCCTGTCGCTTCGTGGCGCGCCGCGCCCATGCCGCGCGCGGCGGCGGGAGCGCCTTCGATGTCGCCGCCCGCTGGCGCGGGAGCGAAGGCGAGCAGATAGTCCGCCGCTTTCGACGCGAGGCTCGCCGCCTTGAAGATTGCGCGCGTATCGGCGCGCATGATCGCGAGCCACGCGCCGATATAGTCGGCGTGGCGAACGGTCGGCGCGATGCCGAGCGACGCACAGAGGAAGGCGCTCGCGAGTTCGGCGCAAAGCTCCTCGCGGCCATAGGCGGCGCTGCCGAAGCCGCCCGTCTGGTCGCGATCGAGCCGCGACCTATGACCGGTCCAGTGGCCGAGTTCGTGCAGCGCGGTGCGGTAAAAGTCGATCTGCGCGCGGAACGCCTGCTGGTGCGGCAGCGCGACGAAATCGCCCGATGGCGAATAATAGGCCTCGTTGCCGCCGATGCGGATATCGGCGCCGCTCGCCGCGAGCAGCGCCTCGGCGACCGGGATTGTCTCGCGCGGCAGGCGCAAGGGGTCGGGCGCGGTGCACCGCTCGGGGAGGCCCTCGACCTGCGCGACGTTGAACACGGTGAAGCGCTTGAGGAACGGAATCGAGCGGTCGCCCCCCTCTCCGCTCGCCCCTCCCGCGCCGCTGCGCCCGTCGGGGACGGAAGCGGGCGCCACCGCTGCGCCGCCCGCGCCGCGCCCGCCCTTTTCTTGGGGCGTGAAGCGCGCGGCGTAGAAGATGGTCGTGCCCTTTTCGCCCTTGCGGACCTGTCCGCCCGCCTGCCGCGCTTGGTTGAAGGTCAGCCAGCCTTGCGCGGCGAAACCGCGCTGCACCGCCTCGCTCCAGAGGATGAGGATATTGATGCCCGAATAGCTGCGCCGCGTTTCGGCGTTGCGCGGCAGGCCCGGCGCGAAGGCGGCGGCGTCCCAAGGCCGCACCCACGGAATACGCCCTTCCTCGAGTTCGCCCACGATCCGCGCGGTCACCTCGTCATAGAGCGACACGCCCGGCGCGCCGCCGCGCACCCCGTCGCCGGTGCGGCCCTTGTCGCGCGTTCGGCCGCGCGTCGCGGCGCCGCCCGCGCTGTCAGCGCCTCTGTCGCCCCGTCGCGCGGAGCTTCGCGAGGGTGCGGCCTTGCCCAAGGCTTGCGGGAATGCGTTCACGGTGCCTCTCCTCCGGACCAAAATCCGCCGCGGCCGGCCCCGGACAGCGGGGCGGGCGGCGAACGCACGGGGCAAGGGACCGCCCAGCGAGGCGGCCGCGCACCCGCAGGGCCGCAGCGAAGCGGAGGAGCCCGCCGGAGGCGGGCTTGCGCGGGCGCCGGGCGGTCCCACAGGCCGTGCGCCGCCCGCGCCGATGTCCGAGGTGCCGGCCCACCAAAGCGCCGCCGCGCTCCGCGCGGCGTCCTCAGCCCGGCTTCGTCGACATATTCACCGCATCGCCCCGGCGCCCCGAACGGCACCGCCCAACAATGTCGATGCGATCGGCCTCGACCGCGGCCCGAAGGGCCTGAAAACTCGCGCCCTTGGCGAGCCGCAGGCGCGGCGGCGTGCGTGCGCAGCTGTGCTTAGCCGCCGCCGCGCCAAGACCAGCGAGCCCAAGCGCGCAGCGCGGCCAACCGTGCGACGCGCGACCTCTGGCGGCGCCCGCCGCCGCCAGTGCGCGCTCCTTTCGGGCCGCGCGCATCAACCGAGACTTTGTGGATCCCGGCCTCCGACCGGTCTCGTCGAGCACGGCCGAAACCAGACTCGTCTCCCGTACCCCTTCGAATCCGGTCCGTAGTCGAGCGGTCTCCCGGCAGACTCTTGCCCTTACGGCACAGCCGGTTATGCTGGTCCGGCATCGGGCAGCGAAGCGCCGGATGCCGGAGCGTGAGAACTCCGTTCGAGAGTCAATGTCCCTGAATGCCATCCCGCCGGGTGGCCGTCTGCGCATGTCCAAGCCCTCGGGCCAAAGGCGGCGGCGCGGGTTTCTCGTACCTGTTCTCAACGCCCGGCTCGTCGGCGCGGTCGCTGCCTTCTCGAAGGCGGACGCGATGGACTATGACGACAGCGAGAAGGACGGACGGCGCGGCCTCGATGCCGCCGATCCGCTGCCGCCCGACGACTGGGCCGGTTTCGGCAGCAGCGCGCGCGCCGAGGCGCTCTACGCGGCGCAGCGCCCGCTCGTTGCCGGAATCTTCCGCCGCAGCGTGCCGCCGCAAGAAGTAGGCGACCTGGTCCAGGAGACCTTTCGCCGCGTCTTCTCGGCGAAGGGCCATCGCGCGGGCCTGCTCGACGCCCCCGCCGCCTATCTCGCCGCCGCGGCGCGGTCGGTCCTCAGGAACCGCGCGCGCTCAGGGGTGCGCAGCCGGATTTCCGCCCATCACAGCTTCGAGGAGCAAGAGATCGCCGGCCCTGATCCCCATGTCGCGCTGGAGGCGCGCGACATGATCCGCCGCGCCGAGCAGGCGATCGCCCGCCTCGGTACAACCACACAGGATGTATTCCTGATGCACAGGTTCGAGAACCTCAGTTATGAAGAGATCGCACGAATCAAGGGCATGAGCATCAAGCGCGTGGAAAAGCATATCAGCAAGGCGCGCGTCGCCATCCGCAAAGCGCGAGATACGGACGCGTGACGCGGCGGGAACGCGAGGCGATCGATTGGGCCACGACGATGTCCGGCAACCCGACCGATTCCGAAAAGAAAGCGTTCGAGGCCTGGCACGCGAAGCCGGGCAACGCCGAGGCCTATGCGAAAGCCGAGAATGACTGGGTCTTTGCCGAGGACATGTCGCCGGTCCGCATCAAGGCCGACGCACGCCATTTCCGCAGCGAAGCCGATGCACCCGGCGGCTTCCGCTGGGCCGTCGCGACCGCCGCCGCCATCGTGCTGGCGCTCGGCGGAGCCTGGTATATCCAGCGCGGAAGCGGCGAAACGCAGCTCGCGCAGAGCGAGACCGCCCCCGGCGAGCAGACACTTGGCGACGGCACCCGCGTTACCTTGATGGACGGCGCCCGCATCGAGACGCAATTCAGTACCGGTGGGCGCCGCGTGATCCTTGTCGGCGGGCGCGCGCGCTTCGACGTCGCGCATGACGCCGCACGTCCCTTCACCGTCGTCGCGGGCCGGTCGGAGACGACCGCGCTCGGCACGATCTTCGAGGTCGATGCCCGCAAAGCCACCCCGCGCGTGACGCTGATCAGGGGATCGATCGAAATCCGCTCGAGCGCGGGCGGCGGCGCGCTGCGGCTCGCACCCGGCGAAAGTGCCGAGGTGCCCGAGACAGGCCCGTACCGGCTTCCTGCCATGGCGAGCCCGGTCCCATCCGCCGCTCCCACCATCCTGCTCGCCGCCGACAATCTTCCGCTCGGTGCGGTGCTCGATCGCGCCAACCAGAGCGATAGCAAACCGATCCGCCTCGCCGACCCGGCGCTCGCATCGCTTCCGGTGACCGGTAGTTTCGATGTGTCGGCGGGACCAGCGCTCGCGCGCAAGCTCGCCGCGGCGCTCGACCTTGGAATCGACGAGCGCGTCGGAGAAATAATCCTGCGAAAAAAATAATCGGGTCCGAGGGGGGAGTTTCTCCAACCTCGGGGTTTTGCACCCCCAGACGGCCATGAGCGGCCGCTTGGGAGGCAACAATGACGATAAGAATTTTGGCGGCGCTGCTAGCGGGTACGGCCGCAATGGCGATTCAGGCACCGCAGGCGCACGCCCAGACCCAGCCGGCGAAAACGGATTACGACATCGCGCCGCGGCGCCTCGGCGAAGCGCTGCGTCTCTATTCGCAGGTTTCGGGCCGCGAAGTGGTCGCCTCCTCGGCGCTGCTCGACGACAAGCGTAGCGGCCGCGTGCGGGGCCGCCTCGCGCCCGATGTCGCGCTGGCCCGGCTGCTCGCGGGCACCGGTCTCGTCGCCGAGGTCGTCGAGGGTGCCTTCGTGATCCGCGCGGGAAACGGCGATGCGGCTGGCGACGCTTCGACTGACGTCCCCGTGCCCGAGGACATTATAGTGACCGGATCGCGCATCCGCGGCGCCGGCCCGGTCGGCTCGCCCGTCGCCACGATCGACCGCGACACGCTCGACCGCAGCGGACGCGCGACGCTCGCCGACTTTATCCAGACGATCCCGCAGAACTTCTCGGGCGGACCCGCCGAGGCCAATGTCGGCACCTCGGCGCGCGGCAATGCGGCGAGCAATATCGGTTATGGCACGGGCATCAACCTCCGCGGCCTCGGGCCAGGCTCGACGCTCACCCTCCTCGACGGGACGCGCCCCGCGCTCGGCGGCAGCTCGGGCGCCTTCGCCGATATTTCAATGATACCGTCGATCGCGGTCGAGCGCCTTGAAATCCTCACCGATGGCGCTTCGGCGATCTATGGGTCCGATGCGGTCGCGGGGGTGGTGAATCTGCGCTTCCGCGGTCGCTTCGACGGGGCCGAGACGCGGCTGCGCGCCGGAACCGCCGATGGCGACTATGGCGAAGTCCAGGTCGGGCACATCGTCGGCACCGGCTGGGCAACGGGCCATCTCGTTGTTGCCGGCGAATATTACCGGCGCGGCAGCCTCGGCTCGGAAGAGCGCGCCTCCGCGTCCGAAGACCTTCGGCGCTTCGGCGGTCCCGACCTGCGGTCGAACTTCGCCAACCCGGGAACAATCGTCGCCGCAGGCGGCCAGCGTTTCCTCATCCCGCGCGGGCAGGACGGGACCGCGCTGACAGCCGCTGAACTCATCCCGAGTGCCGGCTTCGCCCGCGGCGACGCCCGCCGGAAGGTCGATATCCTCCCGCGCCAGAAGAGCTTCACCGTCTACGCGGCGGGAGAACAGCAGATCGGCGATCATCTCAGCCTCTTCGCGCGAGGGCTTTATGCGGAACGCGACTTCGAGGCCCGGCGCCGGATTATAGGCGTCTCGCAGCAGGTCGTGACCCCCGCCAATCCCTATTATGTCGATCCCATCGGCACCGGCCAGAAAATCACCGTCTACTACGACCCGATCGCCGACTTCGGGCCCGAAGGAGTGCGCGGCACGGTCACGGCGCTCAACACCGCATTCGGAGCGCGTGCCGATATCGACAGCTGGAATATCGAGCTGTCGGGCGGCTACGGGATGCAGCGCGATGGCTATGACGGGGTCAATATCGTCCACCTCGTCAGACTCGCCCGCGCCGTCGCGGCGACCGATCCAGCGCGGGCGATCAACCTGTTCGGTGACGGGGCGGTCAACGACCCGGCGCTGATCGACAGCTTGCGCGGCGGATTTTCGCAGCGCTCGCGTTACAAGAGCTGGACCGCTGCGCTGCGCGCCGACGGGACGATGCTGGCGCTTCCTGCCGGCGACGCAAAGCTCGCCCTCGGCGCCGAATACCGGCGCGACAATCTCGACTTCACGCAGGTCTTCGACATCGTCGCCGACGCCCCGCAGACGAGCGGTCTCGCCGGCTTGCCCGACAAACGTATCGTCAAAGCCCTTTATGCCGAGCTCGCAATCCCCGTCTTCGACGCAGGGGAGAATTTTCCCGGAACGCTCAATGTTTCGGCGGCGGGACGCTATGAAGATTATTCGGACGTCGGCGATACGGCCAATCCGAAGTTTGGCGCGCGCTGGGAGCCCCTGCCCGGCCTGGCGCTCCGCGCCTCCTACGGTCGGTCGTTCCGCGCGCCCTTCTTCGACGAACTCGTCGGAACGGCTAACGCGCTCTACCAGACGTTCCGGATCACCGATCCGGCCTCACAAACCGGCCAGACCGCGGTGCTGCTCCTGCTCGGCTATCGGCCCGACCTCGGCCCCGAAAAGGCGACGAGCTGGACCGCAGGGGTCGATTTCGAGCCACGCTTCCTTCCCGGCGCGAAGCTCAGCCTCACCTGGTTCGATATCAGCTACAGGGATCGCATCGCGTCGGCGAACAGCTTTCTCCAGCAGTTCTTCACGCGGCGCGATGTCTATGGCGCTTTGATCGACGATACGCCCGATCCGGCTGAGGTCGCGGCCTATTTCGCCGACCCGAGCTTCTCGAATGCGATCGGGATCGGTCAGGATGAGGTGATGGCGATCGTCGATGCGCGGACGCGCAACCTGTCGCGCTCGACGGTGCGCGGCCTCGATTTCGACCTGGGATACAGCAGGCCGCTCGCCGACGGCAGCGTCAACCTGTCGCTGGGCGGATCGCGGCTGTTCACGATCGACCACCGGATAACCAACACGGCGCCGCCCAACAATGTCGTCGGCACGCTCGGTGCGCCGGTCAAGCTCCGGCTGCGCGGCCGCGCCGGCTTCGAGGCCGGCGCCTTCGATGGCGGGATCGGGGTCAATCATGTCGCAAGCTATCGCAACCTCACGGTGACGCCGGCCGAACGCGTGAAGAGCTGGACGACGGTCGACCTCCAGCTTGGCATGCGGATCGGCGATCCGGACAAGCGCAAGCTCCGGCTCGCGTTCAGCGTCAACAATCTGTTCGACAAGGATCCGCCCTATGCGCTGTTCCGCTCGACCGGCGTCAACATCGGCTACGATCCCGAACAGGCGAGCGCGATCGGCCGAACCTTCGCGCTGCAGGCTATCGTCGGATGGTGATTGCGGCAGCCTTGCTTGCGTCGGTCGTACAAGTCCCGGTAGCGCCAAACGACGGCGGCGCTCCCTTGACGACGCGCGACCTCGTCGAGGTCGCTGACATCATGGGGCCGACGCTCTCTCCTGACGGCGAGAAGATTCTCTTCCGCGTGTCGCGTCCATCGGTGAGCGCCAACGACACCAAGCTCGATTGGTATGTCGCCGATATCGACGGCGCCCCCCCGGTGCATGCGGGAAGCGCGGGGACGGTACGCCACGATGGCGCGGGTTCGGTCGCCGAACAAAAGGCAGTGTGGGATGCGGACTCGAAAGGCTTTCGTTCCCTCGCGCTCGTCGATGGCGTCTCCGCGATCTGGCACTGGCGCGAGCACCAAGGCCAGCGGCGCGAGATCGTCGATGCTGCAGACATTCTCGATTTCGATGTCTCCGCCGATGGTCGATCGCTGCGCTACACGACCGGGGCGACCCGCGCCGAAGTCGCCGCGGCGGAACAACGGGCCTATGACGAAGGCGTACTGGTCGACGACAGTGTCGACCTCGGGCAGGCCATCGCCGGCGGCAAGATCGAGGGCGGTCACCGCGTCGTGCAAAGGTGGAACCGCAACTGGTTCGATCGCGCGGGCCTGTTGTGGGACGCGCCGAAAAAGGAGACGGCGGTTGAGCTCGGCAGCGAGAATATCGCGCCTTCCCTGCCCGCTACGCGGTCCCAGCAGGATCGCCGGATTGTCCTGAAGACAGGCGGCGTTGCGGAGATAGAGGGCTCGGCGGGCGAAGTCCGACTGACGGTCGTCCGCGCCAACGGTGAGCGCATCCCTTGCAGCGCCGCGCCCTGCCGGTCGGGAAAGCTCGCCGCAATTACCGAGCGGCCCGGCAGCGGCATGTTGATCCTGTTCGAGCGCGATGCCGGCGCGCGCGAGAATATCTGGCTCTGGCGTATCGGGGACCGCAAGGCGCGCTATCTCACTGCGACCGATGGCGCCGAGCGGACACCGATCTGGCAACCGCGCTGCGGCGCCGCGCCGAAGGCGCTCATCTGCGCCGAGAGCAGCGCGACCGAGCCGCCACGCCTTGTCCGCATCGCCTATGTGGATGGAGCCCGCTCGGTCATCGCCGACCCCAATGCGGACCTGCGCCGCCGGATCGGCGCCGTTGCCACGCCGCTGCGTTGGGAAAATGGCCATGACGGTATTCTGCTCACCCCGTCGAGTAGCGCTGGTCCACTCCCATTGGTCGTTCAATATTATCGCTGCGCAGGGTTTCTCAAGGGCGGCGTCGGCGACGAGATTCCGATGCTCCCACTTGTCGAACATGGCATCGCAGTGCTCTGCATCAACGGCCAGTCGCCACCACCCGGCCAGCCGATGGAGCGAAGCTATGAGACCGCGCTCGCTGCGATCGGCGACGCAATCGACGACCTGGCCGCACGAAAACGTATCGATCCCCGAAGCGTCGGCATCGGCGGGCTTAGCTTTGGCTCGACCGTTGCCGTCTGGGCCATCCGCAAGTCGAAGCGCTTTGCGGCCGCCACCATCTCGTCGGGACAGGCGACGCCGCACTATTACTGGTCGAATGCGCTTCCCGATCGCGGCTTCGCCAGGACATTTCGCGAATTTTGGCAGGCGGGCGATCCCGACAGCGACCCCGAACGCTGGCGGACAATCTCGCCCGCATCGGATGTCGTAGCGATCGATACGCCTCTGTTGATGCAGTTGCCCGAGTCCGAAGTGCGCAACCTCGTCGAGTTTCACACAAAACTGAAGCTGGCCGGGAAGCCTGCCGAACTGTTCGCCTTCGCGGACGAAATCCACATCAAATATCAGCCGGTGCACAAGCGTGCGGTCTACGAGCGCAATCTCGACTGGTATCGCTTCTGGCTCAAGGGCGAGGAAGATCCGGCCCCCGCGAAATCTGGCCAGTACGTCCGTTGGCGCGCGCTCCGCGCGGGGGCTCCGCAGGAGTCCTTCCAAGCCACCGCGCCCTAGGTGCGTGCCGGGCGCCGCTCCCCGGCGCGCCCGGCAAGGCCTTTGCCCACTGCGGCCATCGCGCCCGGATGGCTGCCAACCCCTTCATCGCGATGGCGCCTCGGACCCTACCACCGAGCGCGCCCAGGCTTCGATATCCGCGAACTGGAGGATACGGAGCGTGGCGAGCGTATCGGCCTCCTTTCGCCCCGTCAGCATGTCGGCGATCGTATCGAGATCGAGCAGGCCGGCGCCCGCGAGCCAGCCATCGAGGAGATAGGCGGCAAGCCGCTCCCGATTGCGTTCGAACGCCGGCAGGAACATCGACAGGATACGTCCCTTGCTGCGGCGCGCGAGGATGACGTCAGGCAGGTCGCCGCGAAAGGCTTCGCGGGCGAGAGCGCGATTGACCCCGCCCTCGCCCCACTGCCAGCTCGGCACGCCGAGACCATATTCGATCAGCGGTTGCGACAGCAAAGGCGCGATCTTCGGCAGCGCGAGCGACCGGTCATAGCCGTCGAGGAAGGGCTGGATCGACAGCAGGCCGAGACCGTAGCGCCGCTGGCCGGGCGGGATGCGCCCCGCGTCGGTCATCCAAGGGTGCTCGGGCCTTGGCGATGCATGGCGCACCGACAGCAATAGATCGTCGACCGGCCAGAGTCTGATCCCCCGAAAATAGCCGCGCACGCCGTGACGCAGCGCGCTCCAGATATTGTCGTCGGTGATGCGGGCCTGGTCGCGCGCCGCGCTGAGCGCGGCGCGCATACCCCGATATCGCAAGGCATCGAGCGCCGGGGCGATCGACGTTTGATAACCGAACGCTCCATCGCCGGCGGTCCCCGAGAAAATTGCGTCGGCACCATAGGCCCGCGCCGATGCGAGGAAGGCCGCGTCGGTCGGACCGATCAGCCCGAAGCCACCGGGACGGACACGCAACATCGTCGGCGTTGAGATCGGGTCCGCGGGTTCGGCGGGCAGCATGAGTTCGGCGAGCGGGGCGTTCGCGCGCTCGGCCATCGCACGCGCATAGAGACGCTCGTCGCCGTCGGGCTCCGGCGTGACCATCGTGATCGCGCGCCACGGGTCGGAACGGACAGACAGGCAAGCGGCGACGATGCTGCTGTCAATCCCGCCCGAAAGCTCGAGCTGGACGCGGGCGAAGCGCCCGCTCCATGCGCCGACGGTCGCGCGCACGAGCGAGCCAAGATCGTTCGCCTCGGCGCGTATCGGCGGCGACGACGCATAATCCCACGGAAGCCAGCTTGCCGGTCTTCGCTCGCGGTGCCCCAAGCGCGTTACCTCGCCGGGCAGGACCTCGGTCGCCCCGGTTATAGTGCTGCGCGGCGTTCGCAACAGGGGATAGCGAAGATAGGCGTCGATCGCGCCGGGATCGGGCCGATCGAGCCGAAACCCCAGCGCGCGCGCGAGGCCGAGGTCGGTGAAGGCGCAGCATGCGTTCGCCGCCGCGCCGCCGTCGTCCTGGCGGCGGGTCTGGAACAGCGCCGGCCCGGTCAACGGTGAACGAAGGACAAAGACCTGCCCGCTCGCGTCGGCCCATATCAGGATGAAAGTCCCCCAGAGCTTCCTGATCGCCCACGCGCCTTCGGTCCGCACGATGTGCTCGACCGCGCCGGGATCTAGCGCCGGACAAGAGGCGAAGCTGTCGCGATGAAAGGCGTAGCCGACGAGCGCCGCCTCACCCGACACGGCGACGATCGTGCCGGGCTTGCCGACGAGCCGCGCTGTTCCGATAGTCCCAAGTTCCGAATAGCCGCCGGGCAACGCGGGTACGGGGCCTTCGGCCTGAATAAGAGCGATGCAGATCGTCACAGCCGAAAGACCGGCGTATATTCGCCCACGGTATTCAGCGTATCCGAGAGCAAAATGTCGCCACGCTGGACCCAGGCATGCGCCATGAAGGGCGCCAGCCGGGCACCGAAGTACACGTCCGCATCGATCCCGCGGCGCCAAAGGACACGGGCCAGCGCCAGGCTGTCGGGAACACAAAGCTGTCTTGCGGGCAAGAGGACGCGCGCGTCGGCGAAGCCTTGCGCAACGCGGATTGCGTCCGCATCTGCGGCTGTCAGCCGCGGACGCGCCTCGTACCGGCGGGCAAGAGCACGCCAACGGACGAGCGTCCCGTTCAACCCCAGCAGACGGAGATGGAGGCCGGCGCTCGCGCGCAGGAGGCCGACTTCCAGGAAGGTGATATGGCCGTCGGCGGGTGGCGCCTCGACTGCGGAGAGGCGAAGGTCGACGGCGGCGATCGGTGCGATCGGCGACCCCGCTCCCGGCGCGAGCAAGCGCCGCCGGACGAGCGCGTCGAGCGCTGCGCAAGGCGCTGTCTCGCCCGCCGCTGTGCCGGCGGCCGCGAGCGCTGCGGCCTCGCGCGGCGCTATCAGGAAATAGCGATCGGCGCTGAGATCGAGCGCGACAGCGCGATCGCCCAGAAACCCGAAACTCACATGCGGCGGAAGATGATAGGCCATGGCCGATTGAGGGCGCGGCGCTTGCGCGTCGCGCCCCCCGATCCGTCACTCGGCGGAAATGCCGCCGCCCAGGAAGGGCTGGACGCCATCGGGTTCCGGCCGGTTCGGAATCTGGCCGAGCGTTTCGACGCTGGCGACGCCGAGTTCTTCGATGCCGTCCTCGACGATGTCATACTGGTTCATGAGAACCTCCTCTGGTTAGCCGCGGGATTGCGGCATCCAGAAAGCTACGCCGGTCGGAGAGAATAGAATTTTTATAGTTTGAATATCTTTCGAATATCATCGGAGCGGTTCGTCGCGGGGTCTGATCTCGGCGACGACGCGGCCCGCGAACGCCATGCGGCGCCGGTGAAACCGCGTGATTTTGGCGCGAAGCGCACTCCAGCGACCAAAGCGGTAATCATCTTCCATCGCCGCCAGCATGTCGCGAGCCGCGGTATCGACGCTGGCCTCCGCCTTCCGAAAGACGTGACATCGCTCGATCAGGTTGAGAATCGCGAAGCGAATTTCGCGATTGGCGCTCCACATCGCAATCGCCCGGAAAAGCGAGTCGAGCGCTTCGGCATAGTCCTTGCGCAGCTCGAGCCCGACCAGGCCCGCCGGATGGTCGGGATCCGGCACGTTGCCCTGAAGCGCAAGGCCGAGCAGCCAGGATGCCCAGCTGTAAAGGTCATGGAGATCGGCCTCCGCGAGGATGGGAGGACGAAAGCCTTCCTGGTGCCAGCTGTCGATGATTCGCTCGCCAGCAAGACGATGCAGCGCCTCGCGGACCGGCGTCGCACTCGCGCGGAGCGTCTTTGCGAGGTTGACCGGATCGAGGCGCGTGCCCGGCGGATAGCGCCCATCGAGTACGCGCATCTTGAGGTCGAGATAGA
Source organism: Sphingopyxis panaciterrulae (assembly GCF_014199295.1). Lineage (GTDB taxonomy): Bacteria > Pseudomonadota > Alphaproteobacteria > Sphingomonadales > Sphingomonadaceae > Sphingopyxis > Sphingopyxis panaciterrulae. The sequence goes on along the minus strand of NZ_JACIJH010000015.1, from coordinate 71,701 downwards.
CGCGCTCCATTGTAGATCCGGCGTTCATGATCGGGTTGCTCCGTCTCCCGCCGCGCGCTGGCCGGAGACAAACTCACCGAGCAAGACGTCTTGATCGGGCCGCAGCGCATCGGTCGCGGCAAGCGGCTCGTCGGGATATCCACCGAATAGCACCGAGGGACATTGTCCTTCGAAATTGCCGAGATTGGGCCGGTGCTGCGCATAACCGGCCAGTGCCGCCAACTCGGGCGGGAAATGCCGCGCCACGTCGGGCGGATAGGCGAGCCACTGATTCTCGTAGGGCTTGAGCCAGCCGAGACAGTAGCTGACGATGATGCCGCGGCGCAGCCCGGCGCTTCGATTGGCGCCTGCGCCGTGCAGCGTCGAACCGAGGAAGACGATCGCGTCGCCCGGCTCGGCGGCGGCCACGATGGGCTGCTCGCGTGGCACCTCGACAAGCGCTTCCACGCCGTGGCTCGCGGGCCAGATGAGCGTTGCGCCATTCTCCTCGGTAAACGGGGTAAGGGGCCACATGACGTTGAGCAGATATTCGACCTCACCAAGCGAACCCTGCCACATATCCTGATCGCGATGCGGAAATTGCGCGAGGGCGCCGGGATGGAGCTCGATGGCCTGCGTGAGGTTGAGCTGGATGCGGTCGCACCACGAACCGAGCGCGGATTCGGCAAGCGCCAATATGCCGGGATGCAGCACGAGGTCCGCGATATGCGGCGAGCGGATCAGGAGACGCCCGAACCGCTTGGTCCGTTCGCCATAGAATCCGCCCGAGCAAAAGGGCGTCGCGTCGAAGCGGAGCGCGAGATCCGCCGCGATCGCCGCGATCCGGGAAGCCGGGACGGCACCGTGAAGCCGGACATAGCCTTCGGATGCCAGCTGCTGCGCGGCCGCGGCAGCATGGCCGCAGTTCGGGAAGGGATGAATCGACATCTCGCCCTCCTCATGCGGCTTTGGCGGGCACGCCGGTGCCGGGCGCCCCGATGCCCGCCTCGGCAAGCCTGGCGAGCGTGTCCGCCTCGATCGAGATCGCCAGCGCGACCAGCGCGCGGCCATCATGGATAGCCCTTTCGCCGAGCAAGCGGCATCGCCATCCGAAGTCCTGAACCTGCCGGAACCAGGAAAGCTCGGCGACGCCCGTGTAGGTCGTGATGCCATGGGCCAGCGCGTGGTCGACGAGTCCCACGAGCAGCGTATCGCGCGCAACGCGGCGTTGCCGCGCGCCCACGCCCGGCGAAAGGCAGAAGCGCGTGATCTCGAATATCGCCGCGCCGTTCGGAACCGGGCCGGAGACGAGATGCGGAAAGAGGCCGTCGAGAAGGGCCGGTCTCGTTGTGGGCAGGAGGCGCGCCGAGGCGAGATGTTCGCCCCGTGCATCGCTGACGATAAGATAGGTCGCAAAAGGATCGTCGAAATGGTCGACTTCGAACCGGTCCGCCAGCACCGGCAGATCCCATTTGAGCAAATCGACAAAAACGCGCTTGCGCGCTTCGAACATCGAACGGAGCGCGACATGTTCGCGCGCCCGGTTGTCCTGGTTGATCGTGAGGAACATCGGCGTGTCTCCCTGATGAAAAGAGACAGACCAATTGAACCGGAAAAATCGATTCCGCCATACCAAGAAAGGGGGGTGTTTCAGCCGCCGGCGACGTCGCTGAAGCAGATCGTCCCGTCGAACAATGCCCGGATTGCAAGGCTGACGCGGCTCCGGGCCGAATATCGCGCCCGCGCATTGCGCAGATGCTCGCTCACCGTATCAGTGCGCAGGTCCATGATCTGCGCGATCACGGAATCGGACTTGCCGCGCGCCACCCAGAGGAGGCATTCGATCTGTCGGTCCGTGAGGCGCGGCTGATCATTGGCCGGGACGAGGCCCGAGAGCTGACGCGCCGCCTCGAAGACAAAAGCGCCGATCGTCTGCGCGAACATCAACGCCTCCGGCGTGGCATATGTGCCCTTTTGCCAGGCGAAGGATACCGATCCGTGCGCGTCGCCCGGGACATGCGTGGGGATGGTGAGACCATCGTGGATGTCGTGCCGACGCGCCCGCGCCAATATCGCTTCGTCGCCGCGCCGCGGCCGCGAGAAGGTCTGCATGTCGTGCCAGAGGAACCCCGCGGCGCGGCGACGACTTGCGCGATGGACGGGATCACGGATGCCAAGGCGCTGTTCGTCGAACCAGCGCGCCCAATCCTGCGGATAATTGTGGATGCGCAGCCCCTTATCGGGGGCGGCCAGGAAGTCGACGTGATGGCTGAGCGCGAACCACGAGCATCCGAGCCGCGAGCAGGCCTCGTCGAGAATATCGATCAATGCGTCTTCGCTCGCGACCTTCAAGACTTCGGCCGCGAGTCGCTGCGCGGCATCGAGCGTAGGCATTTCGACCCTTGGCAATGCCGGCGGCGTTCTCGAACCAGCCTCTCCGGCATTGCTCCCTGTCCGGTGCCGATCCCCTCGCCTTCTCAAACGGCAGGGTCACCGCGGTGGCGCATCGATGCTGGTCGAAAACGATGCGGAGCAGATACAAGCTATAATGTGACAGAAATATTTCAAACTTATTCGGTAGTTAGTCTCAATTTGAGAGTTGTTGTTGCCGACCGAAGCGCATCCGGAACCGGCCTTTGCCGGAAACGCTACCCTGCGTGGCGATGGCGCAATTGCCCGGCGCGAAGAGCGCGGCCCGATGTCCGCGCGATGGAAGTCCGGAAGAGCCTCGCCGGCTGGACCGAAGGAAAGTTGATTTAACAAGGACTTCAATGTCAAACTGCTCTGGACCAGGAAACAGCCTCGCTGAAAGGGACGTGACAAAGCTTCTACGATGGACGGGTCGCAACCTTCCCCCAATGACGATCGACTGCGTTGGAACCGATTGACCGACAAGCAGCGGGCTTGTCTCGACCTGGTGCTGGAACGCAAGACGTCGAAGCAAATTGCACGCGAGCTCGGCATTTCGAAATATACGGTCGATCAGCGGATCACAAATGCCCGGGCCGCGCTCGGCGCGGCCGATCGGGACGAGGTGGCGCTGCGCTACGCGCGGCTGCGAAAGATATACCATCGGATCGCATACGATCCGGTAGAGGTTGTCGATCGGCCGACCCTCGTTGCATCCGACTTTCCAGACGGTGGCTATTCCGGCTTCGACGGGCTCGATGACAGCAGTTCGCTCCGGGATCGCCTTTCGGGAACGCACCCGCCGTCCGGGAAGATCTGGAGGCATGACCACCTGCCGGGCACAAGGCTGACGATCATCGCGACATTACTCGTCGCCCTGATCGTCTTCCTCCTCGGCAGCCTGGGCATCGCAGAGTCGCTGTCGCGCCTCATCTCCGGCTGAGCCTTCTCAATCCTGCCGAGTAACAGCCGGAGCATGCGCTTCCGGCAGAGGAGACGTCATGTCCGAGAATATCGATTTCACCGTTGCGAGGCTTCAGCAGCAAGTCCCTGCCGCGGAAACACGTATCGACGATGCGCTGATTGCCGTCGCGTCCCTGATGACGAGCGTCGTCGCCGCGCGCCGGGACACACCCGGCGTCGACGCCGTCCAGGGGCATGCGACGATCCAGCGCCTGGCAAAGGTCCAGACCGCACTTGTCGGCGCGAGCGGGGACGTCTTGCGCGTTCACGGCGACCTCGTCGGCATCGCACGCGAGAGCGCTGGCCTCGACCTTCACGAATGTCCGTCGCTTGCCGCTGCCGGACGGCATGCCGTTGCGGCCACGTCCTGAACATTGACCGGGGACCGCTCGCATGGTTTCTGATCGCGATGGTTCGGATCGCAATCTTCGTAACGATCTTGCTGGTGGTCCTCGTCTATGCCCTCAGGAGAGGCGGCGGTCCCGAGCGGGCCATGGCGTTGATATTGATTGCAATGGCGCTCGCAGACCAGATCCTGCATCTGTTTGTCCCGCCGCGCTTCTCCTCGATCGACGCGGGCCATCTGGCAATCGATATCGCTGCGGCAATCGCGACGCTGGTGCTGGCACTGACGGCCCATCGCTTCTGGCCGATGCCGGCGGCCGTTCTTCAGATCTTTCCTCTCATGGCCCATGTCGGCAAGGCGATGGAGATTTCGGTTCACCCGGTGGCGTACCAGACGATGCAGGTCGCTGCATCCTGGCTTCTGCCTCCCCTTCTCGCCCTCGCAACCTGGCGGCATCTCAGGCGGCTGCGCGCGAACGGGAACGATCGATCCTGGCGAGGCTGGTCGCGGCGATCGCGCCCGACGACTGCGACACGATAGCGAACAGACTTCTCGAAGAGTTCACAAGCCTGGGCCGGATCTGGTCGCAATCTCCCGAAAGGCTGACCCACTTTCTAGCGGGCTATCCAGGCTTGGCCTCGTTCCTCACCAATGTTCGCGACGCGATGCTCGAAGGAATGCGCTCCGATCTCAGAACGGTCCGGATTGATCCGCGCAACCCGCACCTCTGCCGGTATCTCATCGCGTCGATGGGCAGCCTGCCCGAGGAACGGCTGCGCGTCCTTTTTCTCGATCCAGCGCGCAGCCTGATCGCCGACGAGGAAGTTCAGCGCGGTTCGCTCGCGCAACTGGCGATCTATCCGCGGACCATCTTCAGGCGCGCGCTCGAACACAACGCCGCGTCGATCATTCTCGTCCACAACCACCCGAGCGGCGACCCGGCACCGAGCGCGGAAGACCTGAGCGCGACACGGCGTCTGGAAGAGGTCGGCCGAGCGCTCGACGTCGAAATTCTAGAACACATCATCGTGACGGGAACGCGAACCTATAATCTGATCGAGGGGTCGGCCCAGGTGCGACCGCGCGGAAAATTCCTGCCCTTCTTCCTGCGGAGCCATCCGGATCCCGCCGACGAGACGGATGCGCTCGCGCAGCGAAACGCCGAAACCGCCATGCGGCGGAGAATATTGCGCAGGCAGCTCCTCGGGAACCCCGAGCTGTTCGGCGAACCGGCCTGGGACATGCTCGTCGACCTGTTCATCCATCAGTCGCGAGGGCAGCCGCTGTCCATGTCCGCGCTCTGCATCACCGCGGCGATCCCGACGAGCAGCGCGATGAAGCTCATCCAGCGTCTGTGCGACGCCGGCATCCTCGAGCGGTCGCTGGACGCCCATGACGGCCGGCGCAGCCTCGTGAACCTCACACCAACCATCGCCCATCGCCTGCGCGCCTATTTTGCCGAAGGAGCCGAATAACGCGCGCATCGTGCGGTCCTTGCCCGATACGGGCATCCGCGCCCGTGGGTATCGCCCGGCTTCCCTTCCCGCGCCGCCCCCCTTGACGCCCCGATCAACTCCGCTCCCCGGCAGCCGCTGACGTCGGCTCTTTGTCGTCGCCTTGCCGCCGCATGAAAATATTGCGAAAATATTCCGGGTATATGCGATGATACGCGGGCCAGCGGCCGACTGGCGCTCGCCCCAGTCCTATGCCGAGTTACTGATTTCGGATCGGCGGGCCTTTGCGTGGGAATGGCTTCGCCGCAACAGCCGCTATCGAAGGCAATGGGAGGCCCGCGCCTTCGCTCCGAGCGGCTTCCTGGCCGATATCGGGCTGCTGGGCTGGATCGATCCAGCCCTTGCGACGCCTGCCGCGCGGCCAATCTGGAGCATCGAACGGGACCCGCGCGTGCTGCGCGGGAGGCCGGCCGCGAATGACAGCCCCGCCGATGACCTGTTCGATGTGCGCGAAGTCGCTGCCTTCGTGTCGGTCGAAATAGACGCGTCCGGCAACGAGCACTGGTTGCTCAGCGACGGCCATTGGGCCGTCCGCCTCGACTTGCACGACGGCACGCTCCTCGGCGGCCCGGTTCTTGTCGAGCACCGCATAACGGGTCTGCAGTCAGCCAGGCCGAAGCTAGAATCCCTGAAGCAATTCGTCGTTCTTGCCGAGAAAGGCCATCTTCCCGGGTCGATGATGCCCAAGGAACGCAGGGCGGCGCAGTGGATCATGGAGCTACGCGTTGGCGACGCCTTGCTGGCGGGCGCAAACCAGCAGGCCATCGCGCGCCAGCTCTGGGGCGACGCGATCGCGCCATCGCGCTGGCGCGTGGCAAGCGCGTCCTACCGCCTGCGGGTTCAGCGGCTCGTCAAGACCGCACAGCGATATCTGGCGGAACCGCTCGCGGGACCATGGTTCGACTAAGGCGGCTGGAAGGCCTGCTCGTCAACGCGCCCGACGTCCGGTCGCGGCTTGGGTCATCACGGTGCTGTCCGGCGACGTGATCAGGGGGCTTTGAATGTGCCCGGACTCTGCCGTGCCGGCTCGCCGCTCGCCCATGGCCAGGTATCGCCGACGTCGGCGGCACAGCGCGCCAGCGGCTTTACGCTTTCGCCGAAACCCGATCGCGCCAGCTGAAGCGCGGCCGATACCCGAGAACCGCTTTAGCCCGGTCCGACGAAAGGAGCGAGGCATGACCCTCGATCGCGCGGGTCGCCTCGATGCCGGGAAAATGATCGTCGAGAAGACGAGACGTTTCGACCGCCATCAGGCTGTCGTCGGCAGCGATCACCAGACGCTGATGCCCTTCGAAAGCCGCCTCGACCGCAAGACGGCAGGCCTCGCCTGCGTCTTCGGCATCCACATAGGCCCAGAGGTTCATCTTTCGCCAGGCGGGTTTCGCCTGAATGGCAGGAAGCTGTTCATAATCCTCGAGGGAATAGACGTTCGAGAAACGGAGCGACGCTATCGAAAGCCCCGGCGCCCAACGGCAGAAATTCCCGGCCATCGTTTCGCCAAGTTGCTTCGACAAGGCATAGGACCAGTTGGGGCGGTCGGGATGGCTTTCGTCGAGCGGGACCGACGCCGGAGGTTCGTCGAACGGCAGTCCGAAGATGGTTTCGCTCGATGCCCACACGATCCGCGAAATCCCAAGCCGGGCACAGGCGGAAAAAACATTGTAGGTGGAGATCGTATTGACCTCGAAGCTTCGCTGGTCGGTTGCGAGCCCCGGCATCGGTATGCCGGCGAGATGCACGACGGCGTCGGGAACTCCGCCCGTGATGTCGATCCCGGAGAACGCGCCCATCACCTGACCGAAGTCGGTACAGTCGGCGCGAAGCGACTGCGCGGCAGCGACCGGTCCCTGGACATCGAGACCCACGACACGGTGCCCTGCCTTGCGCAAGGCGGCAACGGCAGCCCGTCCGAGTTTTCCGGCGCTGCCCGTGACTATTACATACATGGCTGATGTCCTGCTAAATGCCGTTGACCGGTGGCGGCACGTCGACCTCAAGCCCGCCCTTGTCCGCTTTGGACAGCCAATCGCTCACAGCGACGCCCCGGCGGCACTACAAGCATATCAGGCAGGACTTGTCTGCCAGACCTGCCACCCATCGCTATCGATCGTGATATCGCCCGCACTGCCGACCGGCTCGGCAATACCGTCGGTCAGAAATGCCATCGCCGCAGCATCCTTCCCCGATATCATCGCCAGCGTGCGATCGCCATTGGGCGTGCGCGCGACGATCACACCCTGCTTCGGCGCACCGTCACGCTCGTAGAGCACGGAATAGGTTTCAATCGTGGCCGGCCCTTCATAGTCCTCGACGGTCCGGGGCACGGCTCCCCGCAGGGCGTCCGCCTCGTCCTGGAAGTCAAATTCGCCGGGATGGGCAGCGCCAGGGACCGGTTCGCGACCGAGGATGATGCTGTGGTTGTGCGTCGCAAAGCCACCGTTCGCGAAGAGCAGGCCGAAGCGTCCTTCGGCGCGGAGCGCTTCGACCATGCCGACAACCGCGTGGCTCATATAATTGCCGATCGGCCCGCCCCCGAAAGTAAGGCCGCCGAAAACCGTTGCCGGCCTGTCGACAGGCCAGTCGATGACGCGGCGCGCCATCTTCGGCACGCAGGGAAAGCAGCTGTAGAGTTCGACGAAATCGAGATCTGCGCTCGTCAGCCGGTTGACCGCCAGTGCGCGCCGAAGCGATACGATCATGCCGGGACTGCGGTCATAGCGATCGCGGCCCAGCGGATCGTCGGCTTCGTGGGCCGCGGCGCCCTGCCCCACATAGACGAGTTTCTCCTCGGCAACGCCGCGCCGCCGGGCTTCGCCGAGACTGGTTACCAGGAATCCCGCCCCCTGGTTGACCGACGAGTTGGCAACCATCAGCTTGGTATAGGGGTGCGCGATCGGACGATTTTCGGCGGTCGGCGTCCGCACCGTTTCGGGCGAGACCGGCTTGCGAAGCCATGCGCCCGGGTTGGCGGCGGCGACTTCGGAAAAGCGCGACCAGATCTCCGCGCTTTCGGCCTGCGCTTCGTCCAGCGATTGTCCATAAGCCGCACGCCCGGCATTTTCGTAAAGCGGGTAGACATCGACCGGCGCGGTGAGCCCGTATCGCTGCCGATAGCTCGGTGTCCGACGCGTCGAGGCGGCGCGCGAGGCATTCTGCGCCGAGACGTCGGTCCCGCGCGCGGCTGCGGCGCGCTGCGCGGCGGTGCGCAGGGCTTCGCCGCCCGCGATCGCCGCGATCCTGATCTCCCCGGCACCGATGCGATTGGCCGCTTCGTTCAGAAGCAGGATCGGACTGTCGCCGCTGGCGATCCGGGTCTTTTCGCAAATCCGCGGACGCGCCCCGAGACTGTCGGCGAGAGGCGCGGACAGATCGCCGAGTTCCCGGAACGAAATCTGGTCGACGATCGCAAGCGAATCGAGGTCGGCAAGCCATCCCCCGCCGGCATCGGCATCGGCCAGACGAAGCGCTGCAGCCATCAGTCCGAGGGGGTCGAGGCCTTCCCCGGGGTCGGCCGGCCGGTCGTTGATCTGGCCGACGCCGACAATGACGGGGATGCGTTCGGGATCGATCATGTGCTTAACCTTTCGGGAATTTTGCGGGCTTGCCAGCGAGGCCGGCATCCGGGCGCACCGTCACGCGGCATCCTCCGGCATGATGAACTGTTCGAGCGCGCCCTGTGCGATCAGCTGGTCGATGCGTGCATCGTCGAGCCCGAGAATGTCGCGAACGATTTCCGCCGTATGCTCGCCGGGCAAGGGCGCCGGAACCTCGGGCGGCGCGGGCATGCGCAGCGACCGCACCGGCGCCGTCTCCGCGAAATGCGGCTCGCCGCGATGCGGATGGGTCACGCTGCGGAAGGAACCGCGTTCGACATAATAATCGAATTCGGGAAGCTCGGACACGCGCAGCATCGCGCCCGCCGGGACCCCCGCCGCCTGGAGCGCTTCCATTGCCGCGCGCGGGTCCTGTTCCGCGAGCCACGCCCCGATTTCCTCGCCGCCGGTCACCGACAGCATCGCCTGCCGGTCGGCCTCGCCGCGCAGCGAAACGACGCACCATTCATCGTCGCCCGCGCAGCGATAGAGAGCGGACGCCCCTTCGGCTTCCTCGCCCGTCACCGCGACGCCTGCCCGTTCGAGCACGCGGCGCGCGATCTTCGCCGCCATATGGCTGAGCATGACTTCCGACTGGCTTATCGCGATCGACCCGCCGATGCCTGTGCGCAGCCGCCGCACGAGCAGCGCGAGCGTGGCGATCGCCCCGATGCGGGCCGCGACATGATCGGGATAGACGGTGATCGCATCGGAGAAGCTGTCGGCCTCGCCGGGATAACGCCATTGCATGGTGAGCCCCGACGAGGCCCGGACGAGCGGCCCATATCCCATGCGCCGGCTCCACGGCCCGGTCGGGCCGAACGCCGAACTGTCGACGACGATGATCCCCGGATTGAACGCCTTGAGACTGTCATAGTCGAGCCCGAACAGCGCGCTCTGGGGGCCCTTGAGCACCTCAACGCGCGCGATATTGTTGAGCTCGGTGGCGACGCTGCCGAGAAAGGGCTGATAGACGCCGTCGATATAGACCGGAACCAGCGACTCATCGCCCGCCGAGACGCCGCGCGTTCCCAGTCCGCGGATCGTCGGCTGCGGCGAGAAGGAAGATTGGGTGAAGTTGAGGCTCGGCGTGATCTGCGTCAGATCGTTGGTCGAGCTGATCCCTGCGCTTTGCAGCGCGTCGCCCGAAAAAGCCGAGATAGCGATAGGGACATCCTGCAACCGTTCCTCGCGGCGCTGCGCGCTGACGATGATGTCCCCATCGCCGGCATCCTGAACAGCCTCCGCCGGAGGCACTTCCGCGGCCGGCGCGCTCTGCGCGTGCGCGGCGGTGGTGCCGAACGCGGCAGCCCAGACAAATGCATGCACGGAAATATTCGAAATCTTCACGGACCTCTCCCTCATGGCGTCCGTTCTTGGTGACGGACATCGAGCGTCAAACTGCCAGCCGATGAGGGATTGATCATCTGCGATATCGGGAGCTATCTATCACAAAACGTGATAGGTGATCTTCGCCATGCTCGATTTGCGACAGATGCTCATTTTCATGACGATCGCCGACAAGCGGTCGTTCACGCGCACCGCCGAGGCGTTGGGCATGGCCCAGTCGGCGGTCTCGCAGCATCTGAAGCGGCTCGAGGACCAGCTCGGGCTGACCCTGCTCGACCGCAATTCGCGCTCGGTTGCCCTTTCTCCCGCCGGGGAAGCCATGTTGCCCCATGCCCACGCGCTGCTCGCAAGCGAGAAGGCGATGATGGCGGCGGCGCGCGCCATCCAGGCCAAGTCCGAAGCCGTGGTCCGGATCGGTGCCTACAGCTTCGCTGCCGAGCAGCGGATGGACGCGATCGACGCCTTCCAGAAGCGCTATCCCGAGCCGCAGCTCGAAATCGTCTACGGCACGCGGACCGAGCTGATGGCCAAGCTCAGGGAGGGCGAGCTCGACGTCTTCTTCTCGCTGTCGGCGCCGGGCGTCGTCGAAGCCGATCTCGACATGACGCATGTCGTTCGCCGTTACTGCCATGTCGCGGTTCCGGCGGGGCATCGCCTTGCCGGGCGCGAGCGCCTTTCGATCGACGATCTCGCCGGCGAGAGCCTTGCCATCTCGCCCGGCAACCAGGATTCGCCGGTGGTGTCGCAGGTCTATGCCGGTCTGCGCGCGCACGGCGTCCAGCTGGTTCTGGCGCCCGAAGCCGATCGCCGCGCCATCGCGCGCTTCGCTCACTCGCGCGGGCTGCCGCACCTCATATGGGAGACGCAGGAAAGACCGGGCCACAACGCCGACGACGAAGACGTCTATCCGCTGATGGGCGAGGCACCGGTGATCGATACGGTGGTCTACAGCCGGCCCGGCGACCGGCGGCGCTGGGTGCGCTTGCTCATCGCCGCTTTCGCATCGCGCAAGCGCGCCGCCGCCTAACGTGAGCAGTCGACGTCCCGGCCCGCACCCGGCGGATCCTGGCTGCGACGCAGTGCGCATCTTGTCCGGCAGCCGTCAGGATCGAATGCCCCTCTTCAATGCTCGCGACTGACGCGCCGCGGCGGGCCGTTCCGCCGCGAGACGTTGACGAAATCGAGCCGCGCAGCGATCGGATCGGGCCTGACTTCCCGCGCGCCATTGGCATTGAAGATCATGATATCGTCGCCGCGTGATCAACCGATCCCTGCTGTCAGCGGTCCGGGTTTGACGCCGGGCTGTTGGTCGTCCGGAGCACCGGCCGGCGGTTTTGCAGGTCGCGATGTTCTGCTGCCTCAGCGGCCGCCTTGCCTCCGCCCGCGAATTTGATCGCGTGCAAGTCCGTCAAACAGCCAGCGACTTGCGTCCAGAAGTCGGCCTCGGAATATTCGCCGTCTTTGCGAAGCGCCTGCGCCTTCTTCGTAATGAACTCGGGCGCGCGATCACCATATTGACGTTCCGCTGCCATCGCCTGACCCAAAAGATCGTGGTCGGCCTTTGCTCCCATCCTTGCGACTCCGATTATGTTTGACGAAGCCTAGCACAAGCTGCGCAAGCTGCAAAAAACAACGGCCTTGCTCCGCCGGGCGGGCCCGTTAGCGGACAGGTAGCTTTCGCAGACGGAAGGAAGAAAAGTGAAACCTTTCCTGCCATCTCCGCCGATTTCCGTTGAGCTGCAGGCTTCAATCCTGCATCAGTTGCTCGCGAATAGCGTCAAGCGTCCACTCACGGCCGAGAAAGCTATTGACGATTTCACCCCCGATATCCACTGGCAGCGCGTCGATGGTGACGTCGTGACGACGTACAAGACTTATTGCGGCACGCACCAGGGCGACTTCCTCGGCATCGCCGGGACCGGCACCAAGGTGAGCTTCGAGACGGTCGACGCAATGCGTGTCGTCGATGGGACGATCCGCGAGCATTAGGGCGTCGCCAACCTCTATTCGGTCCTGCAGCAGATCGGCGTCATCGCGCGCTGCCGCAGAGCTGAGGGGGTATGGTCATGAAAACCCTGCCCCTCCTGATCGCCGCGGCGCTGCTGACGGCTGCTCCTCTCCCCGCGCACGCGCAGGTCGAAACGCCCCCGGCGGTGCCCGCCGCCCCGGCACGCGCCGTGCTGCTCTGGTAGATGCGTTCGCGCAGGGCCACCCCGAGCTGCTCGACCGGCTGCTTGCGCCGACTTGGGTCGATATCCCCTCGCCGCCCACGGCTCCGCCGGGACCCGAGGCGGCGAAGCAGACGCTCGTCAAACTGCGTACGGCCTTTCCCGACTTCGACATCCGGGTCGAGGATGTGATCCGCGACAGCAACAAGGTTGTCGTCCGCTCGACGATCACCGGCACGCAAAAGGCCGCCTGGCTCGGCCCGCCAGCAACCGGACGTACGATGCGTATCCAGGCGGTCGATATCCACGAGTTCGAGGGCGGACAGGTCGTGCGCACCTGGCACACCGAGGACTGGATGACCGCAAGCCCACTCTTCGCTATTCCCAACTACGCTGATTTTTCGGCAACCGTCCCTCAGGATCATGGACCGCCACTCGCGCCGGCAAGCGGGCTCCCCACTGCCACAGGATGAGATTATCGTTCCCTGCGCCCGCACTATGAGCGAAGCTCGGCGCGAGCATTCCGACAAAACCCTCGCCGCGCAGCCGATCAGCAAGCAGCCAGGAAGGCGCCTCGGTCCCCGCCCGCAGGTAGACCAGCCAGCCGCACGCCATCTCGTCGAGCGAGACGCCGAGCACCGCCCGCGCCTCCTCGGTCCGCAAATCCGCCACCGGCTCGCAGTCGACATCATATTCGACCATGGTGAGCGGGCTCAGCCGATTGGCAAACCCCTGCGTGCATTCTCCGATCGCGGTCATCACGTCGAGCGACATATAGAGCGCGGCTTCCCCCTTGCGGTTGAAGCGCCCGCCGGTTTTCGCCGCCCCCTCGCCCGACAAGGGCGAGAAGGACCAGCGCGGGTCATGCCCGCGAAAGCAGCGGCCGGTAAATCTCAAGCAAAGCCGCCGAGCGCCAGATGATCGAGATAGTCGCGCACGGCGCCCGCCTCCCCCGATTTCACAAGCGCCTCGGCGGTACGGCCGTCGAGCGCCGGGATCGGCTCAGCGCGATACCAGGCCAGCGCCTGCGTATCACTCCCGGCCCATTCGCGGACGCGCTCGAGGATCTCGAGCATCTCACGCACCCGCGTCTGCGCGCGCGGCCCGTCGCGGCGCCCGGCCTTGCTGATCGTCGCAGCGGCGAGCCCGACGGTGTCGGCAAGCTGACCCTTGGTCAGCCGATAGGCGTCCACGACCTGATCGAAGTCGACATTGCCCTTGGGATCGATGAAATGGGTCATGAAGCCGGTCGTCTGAAAGGCGCCCGACTTGGCCGAACGACGCACCCCCGCGCGCCGCGCCGGTGCCGCGGCTGCTTTCCCACCTCCGATTGCCTGTGCGACCATGTCCCATTCTCCGTCCAATTCAGGGGCATTATATGGGACATATCCAGCACCATTGCAAGATGGTCCGGCCGCAGCACCGCGCGGGAGCCCCAGGGAAAGGCCCTGGAATTCAGAAGATATATCCCAAAATCAGGCTATCTTGAGATCGGACTCTTGTCTTTCGATTCGGCCCGGCGATGCTTGGCGGGCATCGAGCCGAAAGCGCACGTGACCGCCGATAAATCTAGGAGAATCTCGCTCAGGGCATAACGAGCTGAGAGCTAAGATACTCCAGACCCAAAATCCCGCGCTTCGCTATGTGACGGCGAAAATCCGCCTGCAAACGTTCGAGCGCAGCCTCGTCGTCCTGGGGGAAGGCGTAACGCTCCAGGAGGACCGGTTTTCCGAATCGGATGTGGACTTCCGCTCCCTCGCGCTTCTGGCTGGTCACGGGAAGGCGCTGGATCGCCGCGAATGTCCATTCGCCGTAGAGGCCCGCTCCCGAGGCAATGGCATGATCGATATCGTGCCATTGCCCATCGCCGGCGGGCTCGACCTTCATCCCGAGGTCGGACATGGACAGAAACGCCAGGAGCTGGTCGGCCTCCTCGCTGTCCATCACATCTTCCATGGATATCCGGGGCACATTGGTCTTGTGATGCGCCGACAAGGTCGCGAGTGCCGTCGCATGTTCCGCTAGTGCGGCATACATTGGCTGGCCTTCAAGCGCATCGAGATGGGAAATCGCGCCGAGGATCGGCCGATCGCCGATCGAAACCCTGAGATCGATCTCGCCCTGCCCGGTCCAGCTCAGGAAGCGCAGCATCCTCTCGAGGTCGATCGGCGAATGGCGCGCCGCAGTATCGAAATGCGCCTTGAACTGCGGCTCGCCGCTCAGCGGCCAGATGATGTCGAAGAAGGGTGCGCGAATGCGGATCTTCTGCTTGTCCTCGGGAATATTCGGAAGGCCCGGGGCGATGACCTCGCCAGCCAGGTCGATCCAGATGCCATCGGGACCGCGCAACCTGATGTCGCACACCGCCGAAGGCAGGGCCTGCATGCTGGCGAAATTCGCGGGACCTTCAGGGACAGGAAACGGGAACGGGAGATCGATACCGAAACGACGCAAGCTGAGCCTGATCGAGGCGAGCGGTATCGAGGGGGTCAATCCGAGCTGGTGGTCGATCAATTGCTCGATCGACACCGAGGGGCCGATGCTCAGGGTTCCGACGATATCCGGGCCACCGTGCAGCTCCTGTTTCGCGGTCGCATAGTGGGGGCCGGCCGACCTGACCTGGTCCGCCATCCAGTCCAGCAATCCATCCGCGTCATGACGGTCCGCTTCGGACATCGTGAAGCTGAAGCTGAGCTTGTTGAAACGCCCCTCGGGCGTCCCGTTGCGCGTTGCCTCGCGAGCACGCTTGAGCACGCGCGCCATGAGCTCATCCCAGAAATGGACCCCGTACCAGGCGTCGCAGCCATCGCTCCCTTTCGTCAGGAGCAATGCGAAGCAAGGCGAAGGCGAGCGCGCGAGCTTGAGCGCATTGCTCAATTTCATGGTGACGCGCAGCCCCTCCACCTTGTGACTCTTGGTCTGTACGAAGATCGCCGGGAGCGGCCGCTGCATGTCCGCCGAGATGCCCGCGACCGGCCGGTGGGGGGAATTCGACGATATGGTCCCACCCATGATCGTCTTCGCCCGGTTCGTTGCAGGTAACCCCCTGATCCGAACAGAGCGTGCTGAACCTCTTTTCCGCCGACCGGCCCGCAAATCGTCCCATCCCTCGGCGATACGCGGTTCCGACCATCAGCGCCAGTGGATGTCGGGTCAGTCCGGAGGAGCCGCACCTTCCGCCTTGAGGAGATCCGGAAGCTCCTCGGACATAAAGTCCCGAAGATGCTGAACCAGCCGCCGCATTTCGCGAACGGTTATGTTGGCTCCGGCGTTCCGGAGACGCTTGGCGGCAACCCGGTATGTCTGCTCTATATCGGCCGGCCCCTTGGGCGGCCGGGACCGGCTTGCCTCGTCGAGCGACCGCAGGAATTCGGCGAAGGTGCAACTATGCCTTGCCGCAACTTTTGAAATCTCGTCACGAGCCGCAATCTCGCGCGCAGGCCCAACCATCGCCGCTATTCACTTGACATATGTCAAGTTGAACTCGCAATGCAACGTCGATGGCACCGAGAAAGAGGCCGCAGCGTGATAGCGCGAACCGGGTCGTCAGCAATGAGTGGGAGCAGCCCTGAATGACGACCGAGACGCTTTCCGAGCAATCCTATCCCCGACGGTCGCACGCGATGGTGGTCATCGCCATCCTGATGATCGTGACGCTCCATTCGCGCCTCGACCAGCAGTTCCCTGCCCTGCTGGTCAAGCCGATCCGCGACGCGTTCCAGATCAGCGATACTCAGGTCAGCCTGTTTCAAGGGGCTGCTTTTGCCGTGATCTATGCGATTGCCGGCCCGCTGTTCGGGCGGCTGGTGGACCGCAGCAATCGCCGAAATCTGATCATCGTCGGGATCCTCTTCTGGTCGGTCATGACGATCTGG
Source organism: Sphingopyxis panaciterrulae (assembly GCF_014199295.1). GTDB lineage: Bacteria > Pseudomonadota > Alphaproteobacteria > Sphingomonadales > Sphingomonadaceae > Sphingopyxis > Sphingopyxis panaciterrulae. The sequence continues at coordinate 55,504 of NZ_JACIJH010000015.1, read as the reverse complement.
TCGGGCTATACGACCACCTATGCCCAGTTGGTGATCGCGCGGATGGGCGTCGGAGTCGGCGAAGCCATCCTCGCGCCAGCTGCCTATTCGATGATTGCCGATTATGTCGAACCCGCAATCCGCGGCCGGGCGATCGCCATTTACATGACGTCGCATGCGCTTGGAACAGGCCTGTCGCTGATGATCGGCGGAGCGGTCGTCGGATCGATGAGCGGGCAATCCAGCGTCGTCCTACCCTTACTGGGCAGTTTCGTTCCGTGGCAGGCGGCATTTATATTCGTCGGTGCGCCGGGATTGATCACCGCGCTTTTGATGTTCGGCGTGAGTGAACCGGTCCGCCGCGACGACCAGCCCGACGTTTCCGCTGCCGTTGATTCCAAGCGCACGTCCGCCGACTTCTGGAAGCATATCCTATCGGAACGACGCGCCTTCACCTGCGTGCTGATCTCTCAAGTCGCGATCGCCTTTGTTGGCAATGCTCTCGTTCCCTGGATTCCCTCGGTGTTCCAGCGCATGCACGGCTTGCCGATGGAGACCATCGGGCTGATCGTCGGAATACAATTGATTGTTGCATCGACGATCGGCTTTCTCCTGTGCGGTTATCTGGGGGACCGCTGGCACAAGCAAGGACGCCCTGACGCGCGGCTCGCGCCACTATTCGTTGGCGAGGCGCTATTCATCCCCTGCGTCATTCTTTGGCCGCTGATGACGAACGTCTACTTGGCGTTCTTCTTCCTCGGCCTGCAGATGATCGCCCATGTCACCGCGATCGGCACGCTGCCGCTGGTGACGCAGGACGTCGTTCCCAACCGCATGCGCGGGCAAGCGGTGACGATGATCCTGCTCGTCACCACCCTTCTCGGCTGGGCGGTCGGGCCCACGGCGGTCGCGCTGTTTACCGATTATGTGTTCCACGACGACAACGCGCTGCCATATTCGATCATCTGCACGACGGTGCCGGTCGCGCTGCTGGCGATTGCCGTTGCCTGGTGGGGGCGCGATTCCTATATCGCTGCACAGCAACGCCTGCACGCGCAGCCGGCAGGCAATCCGATCGCCCCTGCTCCACCCCGAGCTTGACCCTGCGGGAATCAGATCGGGATCGCCGTCGTCATCTTCACCTGCTTCAGCGAAAAGCTCGAGTTGATCGAGCCCACGCCGGGGAGGTGCAGAAGGACCTTTTTCAGGAAGCGCTCGTAATCTTCAATGCTTCGCGCGACGATGCGGAGAACATAGTCGCTGTCGCCGCTCATCGAGAAACATTCAACGATTTCGGCGTGGCCACGGACCACATCCTCGAACTGTTCGAGGATCGCCTCATCATGATTGCGTATCTTGATGTTCGCAAAAACATTGACCGGATAACCGAGCGCGACGGGATTAAGGATTACCGGCCGCCCCATGATCAGGCCGGCATTCTCCATACGCCGCAATCGCCGCCAGCAAGGAGTGTGCGAAAGGCCGACCCGTTCGGCGAGGTCGACCATCGACAGTTGGGGTTCGGTCTGCAGGCACTTCAGGATCTTTCGATCGAACGCGTCAATTTTTGCCGTCATCGCCGCCCCTTGCATCTGTTGGAACTATAAACTCGAAATGGAATAATTATTAGGATGAAATTTTAATACTTCGCCCATATCGAGGCAATCTTGCAAAGCGATTGCACTCTGCGCAATATATATCACATCGCGTGTCGATCTTATCAAACAGCGAGGCCCTGCGCCTCCACATCCCGAACCCTGTTGCGCGCCCTGGCGAGATTCCCAGCTTTTCGCACTTGCGGTTCAGCGATGCGGGTGAGATTGCGAAGCCGTCCATCGACGCCGACGAGTCCGGCCTTCGCCACCTCCCCTATGGCCTTATTCGCATCCTGGACGACCAGAATGCGGCCGTGGGGCCGTGGAATCCGTATCTGGACAGCGAAGCGCTCATCGCCGGACTGACGGCAATGATGCGGACGCGCGCCTTCGACGATCGCCTGTTTCGTGCGCACCGCCAAGGCAAGACGAGCTTCTATATGAAATGCACCGGCGAGGAGGCCATCGCCGTCGCCCAAAGCATGGTGCTCGGCGCCGACGACATGTGCTTTCCCACCTATCGCATGCTCGGCTGGCTGATGGCGCGAGGCTATCCATTGGATAAGCTGATCAACCAGATATTCTCGAATGCGGCCGATCCGTTGCGGGGCCGTCAGCTGCCGATCCTTTATTCGGCGCGCGACTATGGATTCTACTCGCTGTCAGGGAATGTCGGAAGCCGCTTCGGCCATGCCGTTGGCTGGGCCATGGCCTCGGCCTATCGCCGCGGAAAAGCGATCGCGCTCGGGATGATCGGCGAAGGAACGACCGCCGAGGGCGACTTCCATGAAGCGTTGACCTTTGCGGCGGTCTATCGCGCCCCTGTCATCCTTTGCGTCACCAACAATCAGTGGGCGATTTCCAGCTTTTCGGGGATAGCGGGCGCTGAAACGACGACCTTCGCCGCCAAGGCACTGGCCTACGGCATTCCGGGACTGCGGGTCGATGGCAATGACTTTCTCGCCGTCTGGGCGGCGACGGCGTGGGCCGCCGAACGCGCGCGCCACAATTGCGGGCCGACGCTGATCGAGCTTTTCACCTATCGGGCCGACGGGCATTCGACGAGCGACGATCCGACACGCTACCGGCCCGTCGAGGAAGCTTCCCTCTGGCCACTCGGCGACCCGGTGGATCGATTGACGCAGCATCTCTATGCCACGGGCGCCTGGGATGCCGAAAAACACGACGCACTGTCCGATGCGATCGAGGTCGAGGTGCGCGCCGCAATCAAGACAGGCGAAGCGGTCGGGACGCTCGGCGTATCGAAGCCCCCCGTTTCGGAGATGTTCGAGGGCGTTTTCAAGGAGCCCGACTGGCGTGTGATCGAACAGCGGCGCGAGCTTGGGATCTAACCATGCCGACGATGACAATGTTACAGGCGCTGAACAGCGCGCTCGCCGAGAAGCTCGCCAACGATCCCGATGTCCTCATTTTCGGCCAGGATGTCGGCTATTTCGGCGGCGTGTTTCGGGTAACCGACGGACTCCAGTCGCGCTTCGGTCTCGAACGCTGCTTCGACGCTCCCATTTCGGAAGGCGGCATTGTCGCCGCGGCGATCGGAATGGCCGCATATGGATTGCGACCCGTTCCCGAAATTCAGTTTGCCGATTACATACTTCCCGCCTTCGACCAGCTCGTTTCCGAGGCGGCTCGCCTGCGCTACCGCTCGGCTGGAGAGTTCTGGGCGCCGCTCACGGTACGGTCTCCCTACGGCGGCGGCATATTTGGGGGGCAGACGCACAGCCAGTCACCCGAAGCGATCTTCGCCCATATTACCGGCCTAAAGACGGTGATCCCCTCGACGCCCTTTGATGCGAAGGGGCTGCTGATTTCGGCGATCGAGGACGACGATCCCGTGATCTTCCTGGAGCCCAAGCGGCTCTACAATGGTCCCTTCGACGGGCGCCACGACCGTCCCGTTCCGACCTGGCAGGGCAACCCGGCGGCCGAGGTCCCGGAAGGATTGTATCGAATCCCGCTAGGCACGGCGGCGCGCGTTCGCGAAGGCGAGGCCGCAACCGTCCTCGCCTATGGCACGATGGTGCATGTCGCACGCGCGGCTATTGAGGAAAGCGGCATCGATGCCGAACTCATCGACCTGCGCTCGATCGTCCCGCTCGATATCGATACGATCGTCGCATCGGTGAAGAAGACCGGACGCTGCGTCATCCTGCACGAGGCATCGCGTTTCGGCGGTTTCGGCGGTGAGTTGTCGGCGCTCGTCCAGGAACGCTGCTTTTATCATCTCGAAGCCCCGATCGAGCGCGTCTGCGGATGGGACACACCTTACCCCCATGCATTCGAATGGGATTATTTTCCGGGTCCTGACCGGCTCATCAAAGCCCTTCGCCGCGTCATGAGGAATGACTGAAATGGCCCGTTATTCATTCCGTCTGCCCGATATCGGCGAAGGCATTGCCGAAGCCGAGATCGTCGCCTGGCACGTGCGTGTAGGCGAGCGCGTCGAGGAAGATGCGCAGCTTGCCGACATGATGACCGACAAGGCGACCGTCGAAATGGAATCGCCGGTTTCGGGGATCGTCGTCGAACTGGCGGGCGAGGTCGGCGACCTGATCCCGATTGGTTCGACGCTCGCCGTGATCGAGACCGACGGCGATGCCGAAGCGCCGCCGGCTGATACGCGGGCGGAACAGGAGGTCGTTGCGGAAACGCCGGGTGCTGAGGAGATTTCGGTGGCCGAGGTCGCTGCCACGGTGGCCGCTCCCGCGCCGGCGCCGGCGCCGGCGCCCGCTCCGGCACCGGCCCCGGTGCCCGCCGCCGCCGAGCACAGCCGCGCCGTGCTCGCATCGCCGGCCGTCCGCGCCCGCGCCAAGGACCTCGGTGTCGACCTTTCGCAGGTTCAGGCCGAAGGCGACCGCATCCGCCACGCCGATCTCGATGCCTTCCTGCGCTACGGCGGTGGGCAGGGCTATCATGCGCCCGGCGCCAGCCGCGCGCGCGCCGACGAACCGGTCAAGGTCATCGGCATGCGCCGCAAGATCGCCGAGAATATGGCGGCGTCGAAGCGTGCGATCCCGCACTTCACCTATGTCGAGGAAATGGACGTCACCGCGCTCGAAGAGATGCGCGCCGACCTCAACGCCAACCGCGGCGGGCGGCCGAAGCTGACGATGCTGCCCTTCCTGATCGTCGCGATCTGCCGTACCATTCCGCAGTTTCCGATGATCAACGCGCGTTACGACGACGAAGGTGGCGTCGTGACGCGGTACGGTGCGGTGCATCTGGGCATGGCGACGCAGACCGACGCGGGCCTGATGGTTCCGGTCATCCGCGACGCGCAGGACAAGAATGTGTGGCAGCTCGCGAGCGAGATCACGCGCCTTGCCGAAGCCGCGCGCACCGGCAAGGCGAAGGTCGAGGAGCTGACCGGCGGTACGCTGACCATCACCTCGCTCGGCCCACTCGGCGGGATCGCGACCACCCCGGTGATCAACCGGCCCGAAGTGGCGATCATCGGCCCGAACAAGATCGTCGAGCGCCCCGTCTTCGCCAAAAATCCTCAGGGGGGCGACGAGATCCGCCGCGCGAAGTTCATGAACCTGTCGATCAGCTGCGACCACCGTGTGGTCGATGGCTGGGACGCGGCGAGCTATGTGCAGGCGCTCAAGAAGCTGATCGAAACGCCGGTTTTGCTGTTCGCGGATTGATCAATCCAACCCGTTCGTGTCGAGCGAAGCCGAGACATTCCGAAGGCGCGCGCTGACGATGGGCATCTCGACTTCGCTTGATGCGAACGGATTTGTTGGTTCGGTTACAGTCCCCTAGCCCCAAGAACTCGTCAGGCCGATCGCTCGCGTTGCTGGACCAGGTCGAGCGCCACGTCGAATATCATATCCTCCTGGCCGCCGACCATGCGCCGGCGTCCCAGTTCAATCAGAATTTCCCTGACGTCGAGGTCATGGGCCACGGCAGCCGTCTCGGCGTGGCGCAGGAAGCTCGAATAAACCCCCGCATAGCCGAGACTCAAGGTTTCGCGATCGACGCGTACGGGTCGATCCTGAAGCGGCCGGACCAATTCGTCGGCGGCATCCATCAATGTAAAAAGATCGGTGCCATGCGACCATCCATATATGTCTGCGACGGCTATGAAGACTTCGAGCGGCGCATTGCCCGCTCCCGCCCCCATGCCGGCAAGCGATGCATCCACACGGATCGCACCATTCTGCACCGCGACCACCGAATTGGCGACGCCCAGGCTGAGGTTGTGATGGGCGTGGATGCCGCGCTGGGTTTCCGGTTTCAGCGCCCGGTCGTACGCGGCGAAGCGTTCGGCCACCATGTCAGTGGTCAGCGCACCACCGCTGTCGGTCACATAGACGCAGTGCGCACCATAGGCTTCCATTAGCTTGGCTTGCTCGGCCAGCTTGTCCGGCGGCGACATGTGGCTCATCATCAAAAAGCCCGACACATCCATCCCGAGTTTGCGCGCAGCCTCGATATGCTGTTTGGAGACATCGGCTTCGGTGCAATGCGTGGCGACGCGAACCGAACCTACGCCAAGGTCGAAGGCGTGTTTGAGGTCCTCGACCGTACCAATGCCCGGGAGGAGCAATGTCGTCAAAATACTATGGTCGAGGACATCGGCGACCGCCGCGATCCAGTCCCAGTCCGTGTGAGCACCGAAGCCGTAATTCAGCGACGATCCTCCAAGCCCATCGCCATGTGCAATCTCGATCGCGTCGACCTTCGCCGTGTCCAGCGCTTTCGCAATCGCCTGGACTTGATCGAGGCTGTAACGGTGCCGAATGGCGTGCATGCCATCGCGGAGGGTGACGTCCTGAATATAGAGCTTGGAGGTTACGGCATTCATGACGCGGCTTCCTTCATCCGGTTGGCGATCAGCTCCGCCGTCCTCAATGCCGCCGACGTCATGATGTCGAGATTGCCCGCATAGGCCGGAAGGTAATGAGCCGCGCCCTCGACCTCGAGGAACACGGTAACCTTCAGCCCGGAAAACTCGGCGTCCAGATCCGGTATCCTGATCGGGCTGTTGTGCCCGATCCGCTCGAACTGCACCGCCTGTTTGAGCCTGTATCCTGGCACGAAGCTCTGCACCTCATCGACCATTGCATGGACCGACGCTTCAATGGCCCGCTCGTCGGCCTCTGCGCAAAGACAATAGACCGTATCCCGCATGACAAGCGGCGGTTCGGCGGGATTCAGGATGATGATCGCCTTCGCGTGCTTCGCTCCGCCGATTTCGATTATCCCACGCGCAGTCGTTTCGGTGAACTCGTCGATGTTCGCACGTGTTCCGGGGCCGGCCGATCGGGACGCGATCGACGCAACGATTTCGCCATATAGAACCGGAGATATGCGGTTTACGGCCACCACGATCGGAATGGTCGCCTGCCCACCGCATGTGACCATGTTGACGTTGGGCCGATCGAGACTGGCCGCGCCATTCACCGACGGGACGTTGAAGGGGCCAAGCGCGGCGGGCGTCAGATCGATGACCCGCTTCCCATGCTGTTGCAAAACGCGGTCGTGGGCCGCGTGCGCCGACGCGGTCGTCGCGTCGAACACGATATCGATCGCTGAAAACAGGTCGGACGCCAAAAGCCCGTCCAGGCCCTTCGATGTGGTAAAAATCCCCAGCCGTTCGGCGCGCGCCAGCCCCTCGGAAGCCGGATCGACGCCGACCATGGCGGCCATCTCCAGACGCTCGGACAAGCGCATGATCTTGACCATCAGGTCGGTACCGATATTGCCCGAACCCAATATCGCAACTTTTGCCCTGGCACCCATTTTGACAACTTCTCCCAGATGCCGTTTCGTCCCGCTTGCCGATGTGACCATTCAATTGTCATGTGTCAAGCAAAAGGCCGCCACAATCGCGAGTGGCTTTGACATCACATACCGACTCGCGCTTCCTTGAAGGTATGGATTTTGGCTGAAAAATAGATCCATCTGCGATAATGGACGACCCGTGCAGCATCATGACTTTACGCATGTAAACAAATCGGTGATAGTCTGCGGCACCCAAACGGATAGGGAATGATGACGAATTCAGTTGAAACTCTGCTGCAGCATGCCAGGCAGCTCCGCACCAGCGGTCACGGATCGATCCAGACCTGGTCGCCGAAGGTCTTCATTCCGCTCACGCAGCTTTGCCGCGATCGCTGCCATTATTGCACTTTTGCCCAGCATCCGCGCAAAGGGCAGGCCGCCTATCTGACCCGGGCCGAGGTCATCGCCATCGCCATCGCCGGACGCGACGCGGGCTGCACCGAAGCCCTCTTTACGCTGGGCGACAGGCCCGAGGATCGCTTTCCATCGGCGCGCGCCGAACTCGAGGCGCTCGGACATCCATCGACCCTGTCCTATCTCCGCGACATGTGCGCGGCGGTGCGCGACGAGACGGGATTGCTGCCGCACATCAACGCCGGGGTCATGTCGAGCGATGAACTCGCCACGCTGCGCCCCGTCGCCGCATCGATGGGGCTGATGCTGGAGTCGGTGTCTGAGCGCCTGTGCGCGAAGGGCGGTCCGCACTATCGCTCGCCCGACAAGCTTCCAGCCCGGCGACTCGAGACGCTGCGCTGGGCGGGCGAACTGTCGATCCCGTTCACGACGGGAATATTGATCGGCATCGGCGAGACGCGGCAGGAACGCATCGATACGCTCGACGCGATCAACGAATTGCACACGCGCTATGGGCACATCCAGGAAGTCATCGTCCAGAACTTCCGCGCCAAACCGCGCACGCCGATGGCCGGAGCGCCCGAACCCGATCTCGACGATCTGCTGTGGACCATCGCGACCGCCCGGCGGATTTTGGGTCCGAAAGCGAATATCCAGGCACCGCCGAATCTTTCGTCGGACGATTTCGGCCGGCTGCTCGATGCCGGGATCAATGATTGGGGTGGAATTTCGCCGGTAACGCCCGACCACGTCAATCCCGAACGTGCATGGCCGGAGCTGCCCGTTCTGACGCGCGCGACCGAAGCCGCGGGCCTGACACTCGTACGCCGACTGCCCATCTATCCCGCGTTCGCTCAGAATATGGATCGTTGGCTCGATCCGGCGATGATATCCGCGACGCTTCGCGCGATGGACGGCGAAGGCTATGCACGCGACGATCGCTGGGCACCGGGGACAATGATCGCACCGCCCGCCATCCGCACCCAGGGGGCGCCGATTTCGCACGACATAGCGATGATCGTCGAGCGCGCGCTGGCCGGTACGTCGCCCGACGAAGAAGAGATCGTCCGGCTCTTCGCCGCCCGCGGCGCCGAGATCGACCGGGTCTGCGCCGCAGCCGATGCGCTGCGGACGCGGATCCAGGGCGAAACGGTGACCTATGTGGTCAACCGCAATATCAACTATACCAATATCTGTACTTACAAATGCGGCTTCTGCGCCTTTTCCAAAGGGGCGCGAGCGGCCGCCAACGATCGACCCTATGATCTCGATCTGTCCGAAGTCGCGCGGCGCGCGCGCGAGGCGTGGGAGCGCGGCGCGACCGAGGTTTGTCTCCAGGGCGGAATCCATCCCTCCTACACCGGCGAGACTTACCTGGCGCTGCTTCACACCGTGCGCGAAGCCGTACCGGACATTCACATCCACGCTTTCTCGCCACTCGAAATCATGCACGGCGCGAATACGCTCGGGCTATCGCTGGACGACTATCTTGCGCGGCTGCGCGACGCGGGCCTGAACACGCTTCCCGGCACTGCGGCCGAAATCCTCGACGATGAGGTGCGCCGGATCATCTGTCCGGACAAGCTCGACAGCGCGCAATGGCTTGAGGTGATGGCGGCAGCGCACCGCATCGGCCTCCAAAGCACCGCAACGATCATGTTCGGCCATGTCGACAACCCGCGGCACTGGGCCCGTCACCTGCTCCGCATTCGCGACCAGCAGCAACGTTCGGGCGGCTTCACCGAATTTGTCCCTCTGCCCTTCGTCCATATGGAGGCGCCGATCGCGATGCGCGGCCGCGCGCGGCTGGGGCCGACGTTTCGCGAGGTTCTGCTGATGCATGCGATCGCCCGCCTCGCCCTTCACCCCCACCTGACCTCGATCCAGGCGAGCTGGGTCAAGCTGGGATCGGGCGGCGTCGCCGCATGCCTCGCTGCGGGGGTCAATGATCTGGGGGGCACGCTGATGAACGAGAGCATCTCGCGCGCTGCGGGAACGCAGCACGGCCAGGAGATGTCGCCGGCGGCGATGGATAGGCTGATCCACGATATCGGGCGCATTCCACGCCAGCGATCGACGACCTATGGAGATGTCGCATCCGATGTACAGGCTCGCGGACGCACTGCTATTCCGCTGACCGCTCCCATCCAGACTCCGCCACGAAAGCTGCGGACCGCTGCTCCCGACCCGAACGCGGATCTTGCTTTACATGAGTAAAGTTCATAGGAGAGGATGATGCGCGCAAACACGCTTCAGGCGGCGCCGACAGTCGAGCGCGACAATGGCGATGCCATCGGCCGCGCTCTCGTGCACGACTTCTTCGGCCGCGGGCACCAGCTCGACGCGGGGCCGCAAGTCTATCTTGGCCAGCAACTCGACGAAGGGTCGACGATCTACGCCCATTTCCATGACGTCGACCAGTTTCAGGTTATCGTTCTCGGCAGCGGCCGTTTCGGGCGCGTGCCGGTCCAGCCGATCACGATCCAATATGCCGACGCTTTTGCGCCATATGGACCGATCGTTGCCGCACAAGACGGGCTTGGCTTTTTCGTCTTTCGCCGCCGGGCCGCCACAGGCGGCTGGAAGATGCCCGGGAATGCACGCCTGATCCCCAGGCCCATGGGGCGCCGGTTTTTCGTCAATGTCAATGACTGGCAGACGCCTCCCCAAGAGGGCGGCATCTGCAAGGAACATCTCTGGGGTCCAGCGGCGGATGGTCTCGCGATCGAGCTGTTCCGATTGCCCCCCGATGCAACTGCCGCCATTCCGGTCGGGGCGGCAGGAGACCTCCATTTGATGATCTGTAGCGGCAGTCTCCAGCATGACGGAGCGCATCTGCCTGAACTGTCGGTGCTCCTGCCCGACGAAGGCGATGACAAGGCGACGATCACCGCCGGCGGCGACGGTGCCGTCGTGCTGGCCCTGAAATTCCCCGTACCATCGGACAGGCCAGGTTCCGATCCTGCGAAGGGCATCGGCGACCACGACTCCTATGTTCGGGCAATCGATCCCACCGGTTAAGCCGCGCGCCTACCATTTCCTGAAGAGCAGCCCGCGTGCCCCGCGAACGGCAAGCGACTCTCGACCGAATAGCAAAGGGCATGAGCGCCTTGCGGTGTTCATGCCCTTTCCCGTTTGAGTTATTGGTGCGAGAACGCTGTCAACGTTCGCCGCCGAACGGTACGCGCAGTTCCACCCCCCACATCCGGGGCTCACCGATGGCGGTCGCGAAGATGCCCAGGGTCGACAGGGCGGTAATCGCTGCGCGCGAATAATATTTGTCGGTGACATTGTTGACGAACAGCGAGAGATCGAAACCCTGGTTTGCGACATTTTCCCAGCTGACCCGCGCATTCACGATGCCATATCCCGGGACGACCCCCGCCGCGTTGTAGCAGTTCGTATAGATGACGTTGGCCGGAGCCCCGTCGACCGTACATTTCGGGGTGTTGATTTCATTTTGGGTGGTGAAGGATGACCGATAGGAATAGTTGGCGCCGATCGCCACCTTGCCCAAATTCTCGCCGACCGGTACTTCGTAGCGCGCGGCAAGCGTGATCTGGTGCCGCGACACGTCGTTGAATCGGCTGCCCGAAATGTCATTATTATAGATGATGCCCCCGACATTCACGGGGTCGATCCAGCGATCATATTTCGGTTTCAGATAGGCGTAGGATGCGTCGATATAGAAGGCATCGAACAGGCCAATATGCAATTCGGCCTCTCCACCATAGATCTGCGCCGAAGCGGCGTTGGTGGTGTAGTTGAAGGTCTGGTTGCTCCCCGAAAGAACGTTCGTCCGGCGCTGGATATCGCGGTATTTGTTGATGAAGCCCGCAAGTGTCAGGGACGCATCGACATTGTCGCTATGGAACCCGTGTTTCGAACCCAGCTCGAACGCGTCGACCGACTCCGGACCATAGGGGCTGGATGCAATCGTCAGGTTGGTAGCGGACGACGAGAAGCCGCCGGTACGATAGCCTCGGCGATAGGAGGCATAGATCAGATTATCAGCATCGATCTGCCAATTAAGGCTCGATTCCCAGGTCGGCCGGGTGAAGCTGACATCGAAGCGCAGGTTGCACATGTCGCGATCGTTGGGCCCGGTGACGGTCGGCTCCAACTGGCACACAAAGGTCGGGCTGCCCACCGCGATCTGGTCGCGTCCACGGCGGATCAGAATCCGCTTGTCGTGCGTGATGCGACCTCCGAGGGACAGCGAGAGTCCCTCGACAATGCCATTCAGCTCATAGTCGATATGCGCAAAGGCCGAATAGCTCGTGTTGCGCGCATCATAATCGCTTTGACGAAGCCGGTTGAGACCGTTGTTGTAGGCGCCGATCGCTTCCGAGCCGCGCGTCTGGAAATAATAGAGGCCGGCGACATATTTGAGCGGACCAGTCTCCCCGAGAATCTGCAGCTCTTCGCTGAACTCGTTGAGATCATCCTCGATGATCGAATCCTGGAGCGGAATCCGGCTGCCGCTGGCGAGCGAGATCGCCCGATCGAAAACGCCGCGATACCCGATAATGTTCTTGAGCGTCATATCCCCGCCAAGCCCGATCTCGGTCGTGTTCTGGATACTCCAGGTCCGGGTCAGGCCATTGTGATCCTGAACGGGAAAACCAGGCGTCTCCGCGTTGTTGATGATCTCATATTTGCCGAGCGACTGAATTTCCTCGAAGGCATCGATAATGGCCTGGCCCGCGGGGGGCCCAAGCTTGTTGAGTTTCCAGCCCTCGCCGCGCGACCGGCCGCGACTATAGGTGCCGATCGTCGTCGTTCTGAACCCGTCGCTCGGTTCCCATTGCAGGATGGCACGGGCACCGCCGCGTTCGATATTGTTGAACTTTCGCCCGTTCAGAATGTTCGTCAGATACCCGTCGCGATGCGTGTATTTGCCGGCTACGCGCAGGCCCAGCGTGTCGGTGATCGGCAGGTTGATCGCGCCTTCGATGTCGCGAAGCTCATAACTTCCGGCGGTGCCCTTCACATAGCCACCAAAGTCGGCGGTGGGCATGTTCGGCTGGATCAGAACCGCGCCGCCTGTCGCGTTGCGGCCGAAAAGCGTTCCCTGCGGCCCCTTGAGCACCTGCACCGATTCGATATCGAAGAAGCCCGAATTGAGGCCCTGCGACGCGTTCTGCGGCACTTCGGCAAAATAGACGCCGATCGACTGATCGGCGGCGATCGCCGGTTCGCCGTTCCGCTGACCGCGGATGGTAAAGATCAGTTGGCTGAAACCGCGCGTACTTCCCGAGCCGGTGGTGAGCCCTGGCACGACGCGCGCAAGATCCTGCGGCGTCAGGATGTTCGCACGCTCCAGACCATCGGCGTTGACCGCGGAGATCGCGACCGGCACCGAAAGCAGGTTTTCGGCGCGGCGGCGTGCGGTCACGACAATGGCGTTCGGATCGATCGCATCGGTCGGGGCGGCAGCCGATGCGGGCGCCGCAGGATCAACGGCAACGGGCTCGGCCGCGGGCGGCGTCTGTGCCCATGCGGGGGTTCCCGCCACCAACCCCATGGCCGTGCCTGCTATAAAAACGGGCGCCATGCGGCGACGTAATCTGGTCATGATTTTCTCCCTCTCCTCCCGCCGCGCAGCTTTTTGCTGATGGCTCGGCGTATCGCTGGGTGCCGCGATGGAGAGGAAGCTAAGGTATAACTTGACTAGTGTAAAGTAGACTTTTCACACGATTTTTCGGTGAGAATTACACCTTGCCTTGACACATGTAATGTCATGAAATCCCAGCTAAGCCGCGGGCTGCCAGCCGCCCCCAAGGTTGTTGAGTAGCGATAGTTGCCCGGGCAGGTCGAGATCATTTGCCAGTCCCGGACGGTTCACGACAGCCACCCCTGCTCCGAGCGATTCGGCTTCGTGCACATGGGCCCTGTAGCTGCCGGGTCCGAACCGATAGGCAATTTGCGCCGAGCCGCGCGCCAGCAAAGCGTTGGTGCCACCCCCTTCGACATCGGGCGCAAGGACGACGTCGTGCGCCGCTCCAAGCAGCGCCTCGATATCGGCAGGAACGAGCAGCGGGAGATCGCAGCTGAGCGCAAGAATTCCATCGCTTCCACGCGCCCTTACGGCGCGGCGCGCCTCTTCGAGCGCTGCGTTCAAGCCATATCCCCCTTCGATCAGACCTTGCGCGCCCACGCTCTCCGCGAGATCGCATATTTCTTGCGAGGGACTGACAATCAGGCAGGCGTCGCTGCCGACCACCTCGCGCGCCACCGCGAACACATGCGCAAACATTCGCGCATTGAGCGCCGTTCGCTCCTGCACCGACAGGATCTTGGCAAGCCGGCTCTTGCCACTCTCAAATCCCCGCACGGGCAGAATGATGGTCGTCTCGGCCGCCATCGCTCAACCGCAACGGCGCGCGAACTGGATCACCTCTTGCGCCAGGCGTGCCTGATCCGGCGCGTCGCGCATCAGGCTGTCGGTGACCAGCAGCCGGAGGCCTTCGGGTGCCGATGCAGCGGCATCGGCATGGTCGATGACCAAACCATCGAGCAACCCGTCATAGCGTGCCGCGACGGCCGCCGGTGTAGGAACCAGACCCAGTTCGCGCATGATCTTTGCTGCCGGCCCCTTCACCGCTTCACCGCCGATGAAAGGCGAAACGGCGATGAGGGGTACCGAACGATGGCGCAGCGCCTTGTCGACCCCGGCGAGCGCCAGGATCGGTTCAATACTGAGGAGCGGATTCGACGGGCAAATGACGATTGCCTCCAGCGCCGGATCTTCCAGCGCGGCAATCAGGCCCGTCGATGGAAGCGCGTCTCCCAACCCGTCGAATCGAATCCCGCGAAAGCGCGGTTCGCAGCGACGGCGGACGAAATAATCCTGAAAGGCAAGCTCGCCCTCATCGGTGTCGACCATCGTGCTGACGCGGTCGTCGGACATCGGGATGATATGCTGGCGGATGCCCAGCCGCTTCGCAAAATCGGCAGTGATCGCAGAGAGGGTTTCGCGCCGCAGGCGGCGGGTGCGCTCGACATGCGTCGCGAGATCATTGTCGCCCAGCCTGAACCATTGCGCACCGCCGAGCCGCTCGAGCGCGCTCATGAAATGCCAGCTTTCGTCGGCCAAGCCCCAGCCTTGGGTGCGATCGTTGAGGCCTGCGAGCGTATAGGTGACCGTGTCGATATCGGGCGAGATCGCCAGACCCAGATGGACAAAGTCGTCGCCTGTGTTGACGACAACAGTAAGATTGCCGGGAGGCAGGATGGCAGCCAGGCCCGCCGCCAGTTTCGCGCCGCCGACGCCGCCGGCCAATGCGACGATCACCGAAACAAATCCCGGTCGCGGTCGCGTAGCAGCGCCGCGGCTGGATCGTCACCGCCATAGGCCAGGCCGCGAACGATGGTCACGGGCGTTGCCTCGTCGGCCTGCCCCATCGCCAGCGAAGCGGCAGCGGCAATTTCATCCGCAAAACCGAGCTCGGATGTCTGGAGCGGGCGACCGAACATGTCGGGCTTGCCGCGCAGATCGAGCAGCGTGGGCAGCCCGCTCGCGCCGATTGCGGTTCCCACCGTCCCCAGACGCCATGCGCGGCCGATACTGTCGATGATCAGCACGGCGACGGCCGCCCCGACTTGCGCTGACAGATCGGCGCGCAGCAGCCGCGCCGATGCATCGGGATCGACGGGAAGGAGAAGCGCCATTTCATCCTTTCCATGGTCGATATTGGAAGCGTCGATTCCGGCGTTGGCAAGGATGAAGCCCAGCCGGTGCTCGACGATGAGAACCCCGGGAACGGCGCGGATCACCGCTGTCGATTCCGAGAGAATGAGCTCGACGAGACGCGGGTCCTTTTCGACGCGGATCGCGAGGTCCTGCGCCGCCTGCGACGGCGTCACCTCGCCGAGGGGTATCGCGCGGCCTTCGGCTTTGGAGACGATTTTCTGCGCGACGACGACGATATCGCCGTCGGCGAGAGGCAATGCCGCCCGTTCGCAGGCCGCCGCGATCAGGATCGCCAAATTATCGCCGCTTGCAATAGAGGGCAGTCCCGGCAGAGCCATGATCGACAGCCGAGGGGCAATAGGTGTCACGCAATCTCCAAACCGTCGATCCCGGTAATCCGAATCCCCGAGCCCGGTACCTTGTACCGCCGGTTGAGGGCGATGAGAACCGACGTCAACCCTTCGCTGACGACGGAATTGCATAGTGGCCCCGCATACCAGGCGCGCAACCCGATTTGCGTCGAAAGCGCAATCACGGCCTCTGCCGCAGAATTGTCGTCGGCGCACACCAGTACGTCGCATTCGACTTCCGCGTCGAGATCATCGAGATGATGCGCCGAGATATTCTGGAAGGCCGACACCACCCTGACCTCAGGACCGAGTCGTTCCTGCAGCGCTTCGACGGCAGAGCGGCCCGCGGGAAGCTGGACACGGCTGACCTGCGGCGGCACAAGCGGAACGGTCACATCGATCAATATCTTGCCGGCAAGGACCGATGCGACCTCCTTCGCCGTTTCCTGCTGCGCGGCATAGGGAACCGCGAGCGTGACGATCTCGGCTTCCGCAGTGGCGGCGGCGAGACCGTTTCCGGTCGCCAGCGAAACGCCGAGCCTTTCATTGATCGCCGCTGCCGCCGCTTGGGCGCGTTCGATCGAGCGGCTGCCAATGATGACGCGATGTCCCTTGCTGGCCCAGCGCAGCGCGAGGCCGCCGCCTTCCTTGCCGGTGCCCCCGAGAATAGCGATTTTAGCCGTGCCGATGTCCATCATTTCCTGTCCAATTATCGCGCGTCGGGAACGACGGTCTGATTTTGTTCGCCAAGTCCACCGATCCCGAGCCGCAGCTTGTCGCCTGCCGCGAGGAAGCGGGGCGGTGTCATGCCCATGCCGACGCCATGGGGCGTCCCGGTCGCAATAATATCGCCTGGCTCCAATGTGATGAAACCGCTCACATAGGAGATGATGTCCGCGACACCGAAGATCATATCGGCCGTGCTGCCGCCTTGCATCATCGTTCCGTTGACTTCGAGGAACAGTTCCAGCGCCTGCGGATCGGGAATTTCGTCGGCGGTAACGAGCCACGGCCCGACGGGGCCGAAGCTGTCATACCCCTTCCCCTTGTCCCAGCTGCCGCCGCGCGCCAGCTGATACGCGCGTTCGGATACGTCGTTCACGACGCAATAGCCAGCAACATGGGCGAGCGCATCGGCCCGAGCGACGTGCCGCGCCACCGATCCGATAATCACGCCAAGTTCCACCTCCCAGTCGAGTTGGGTTGCGCCCGGGGGGAGCAAGATATCGTCATCGGGGCCCGAGAGGCAGGAAATCGCCTTGGTGAACAGGATGGGCTCGGCGGGATGCGGCATCCCGGCCTCGTCGGCGTGACGTCGGTAGTTCGTCCCGATCGCAAGAAACTTACGCGAACGCGCCACCGGTGTGCCGAGCCGCTGGGGCGCCACGGATGGCAGCGACTGAAGATCGGTTTCGCGCAGCCGTGCAAGCGATTCGGGCGACAGAGCTGCAGGACCGATGTCGTCGATCATGCCGCTCAGATCGCGTATGGTCCCGTCGGCATCCAGTGCGCCGGGACGCTCCTTGCCCTTGGCCCCATAGCGGACGAGCTTCATGACGAAGCGCGATCCTCGGCGACAACCGGATTGCTCAGCACGCCCAGTCCCGTGATTTCGACCTCGACCCGATTGCCCGGACGCATGTTGCTCGGCACGCCGTCGGTTCCGAGCCAGATGACGTCGCCGGGATGCAGCGTGATATATTGCGACATGTCGGAAATGAAGGTCGCGGCGTCGAAGAGCATGTTGAGCGTCGCGAAGCGATCGACCTCCTGCCCATCGATCCGGACGATCGTCTGCATGTCGGTAAAGTCCGGATCGGTGTCGATATAGGGACCCATGGGCTTGAAGGTATCGCTGTTCTTGGCGCGCCACAATGTGCTGTCGGCACGCTGCCATGTCCGCTCGCTGATGTCGTTGCCGATCGTCCAGCCGAGCACATGGCCCAGCGCATCCGCCTTCGAGACATGGCGCGCACGCTTGCCGATCACCGCGACCAGTTCCCCTTCATACTGGAACTGCTCGCCGGCGTCGGCGGGTTTGACGATGGCGGCGCCGTGCGGGATGAGCGCGCTGTTCGCGCGATAGCCGATATGCGCCCGCGAGGGCGGCGTTGGATCGGCGCCGGTCTGCTTTCGCATGCCGACGATATGATCGGTGTAATTCGCCCCGGCGGCATAGAAGGTGCCCGGAACGACCGGAACCAGCAATTCCAGATCGTCCCAGCGCAACTCTTCGCCGCTCAGTGCATAGCCGCCGAACGGATCGCCGCTGACGATCTTTACCGCGTCGCCTTCGACGAGCCCATAGGTTGGCTGGCCATTATGCTGAAATCGTGCCCATTTCATCCTGTCGGCTCCTCATCCCAAAAGTACGGCTTTTTACCGCCGCTTGCATGTCCCGGTCCTGGCGGCGCAACCCGTTGGGGAAACGCCCCCGGGGGCGACGCATTTGCAGGCATCGCCACCCCAGGGAACGAGCCAGGCACCGCTACGGCGCCAGTCGGCGCATCGCGCGCACGCCGCGGAGCGCCGCGGAGCGCCGCGATCCGATATCTTTAGGCAGCAAGTTCGCTGGCAGGTTCGCGGCGCGCCTGGGCATAATAGGTCTGCCGTTCGACCTGCGTCCGCACTTGCGGTGTGACGGTCTTACCCCGAACGATGTCGATGAGACCGCCGGCATCGGGCAGCTGCGAACCGCGCCAGGCGACGTGACCGTCGGGACGGACGAGCACGAGCGGTTGTTCGTACAGCGCCGCAATATTGCCGTCCGCGATGCACTCGACGCGGATTGGAACCTTTCGCTCCGCTGCCGCGGCGAGAAGCGCATCGACACCCTCCGCTTCCTTGTCCGCAAAGCTCAGAAGCACAAAGCCGTTGCCGAACAGATCAAGCATCGAACGGCCATCGGACAGCCATGCGTGCGGCGCGCGGTGTCCCGGACGCGCGGTCGGTCGATAGACCGACGGCTCGTCGGCAGGCGGCGGTGTTCCGTCAGGAACGCACAAGGGCGAGTTCAGATAGGCATAGCCGAGCGCCACCCCGATCGAATTCCACTCGGGATAGCTAGCCTCGACCAGTCCCTCGCCGATGCGCCGCCGGATGCGTTCGCCCTCCGGCGACTCCTCGGCGATGCGCGAGATATCCTCGGCGGGACTCCACGCCTTGTGGTTGCGCTCGGCTTCGAAGACGTTGCGAAAGGCGATCGGCCGCCGCTCGACCTCATAGCTGTCGATCAGCGCGTCGCCGCCCCAGCCCTCGATAACCGCCTGCAGCTTCCACCCAAGATCGACGGCATCGCCGATACCGGTGTTGGCCCCGAAGCCGCCAGTCGGTGTCATCACATGGACGGCGTCGCCCGCAAGCAGGATCCGCCCAGACTGAAAATGGTCGGCGATGATATTCGACCTGCGCCAGGGAAGGATCGAAAGCACTTTCAGATCGGCATCGGGCGATACCGCGCGGCGAATAGCCTCCTGCGGATCGAAAGTCGCCAGATCGGGCTCTTCGTCGAACCGCAAGTTCATGCGCCACTGGCGGTTTTCGCCCTCCATGGTCGTGATGTTGGCCCACGGTCCCTTGGGTCCGAGAATGATATAGCGCTCGGCCGCCTCTTCGCCGCCGTGACCGACGATGTCTCCTTCGAGCAGGACGCTGAGCGAATGGTTCAGGCGATTGCCCTGCACGCCGATGCCGAGTTCGTCGCGCACCCAGCTACGACCGCCGTCGCAGGCGACCAGCCACGCCGTGCGCAAGGTCAGAACCTCGTCGGTTTCAAGGTTGCGCACCTGCAATTCGACGTGATCACCCTTGTCGGCGAACGCTTCGACCGAATGCCGCATGCGAAGGTCTGCGCCCAGCTCGATCGCGCGCTTGCGGATGATCGGGTCATAATACATCTGCCGGCACCGCTGGTGCTTCTCCGGCGTTTCGGGCGGCGTCGGAGTCTCGCGCAGCGTCCCAAGCCGGGCCGTCGCCAGCTCATGCCCCGACACGCTGAGACAAAAGCGCTGGTTGAGCGGGAAGTCAGGGTTGAAATATTTGCGCACCTCGTCGGCGATGCCCCAGCGGCGCAAATGTTCCATGGTGCGCGCGGTGAAGCCCCCGGCGCGCGGATGAACGACTTCGCCATCCCCCCGCTCGATCAATATCGGGCGCTGTCCACGCCAGGCGAGGTCGACGGCGACGGCGAGGCCGACGGGACCGCCGCCTAAAATGATGACATCGGCGTCGAGTGTCGGCGCTTGTTCGGTAGCCACGATCTCCGGTACCTTTCTCTTGAAGTTGGTCGCTTGGGCTGCGCTTTATTGCGTCAGCATGGGCAGCGATTTGACCCGGAGCTCGCCGACCGATCCGCTGTAGGTCACCGGCATGTCGGGGTTTTCGAGCCGCGCGTCGGGAAAGCGGGTGATCAGCTGCTCGACCGCAATTCGCATCAGCGAGCGGGCGAGAAAGAAACCGAGACAGGCATGTGGCCCCGATCCGAAAGCGACGATGCGCGGGTTGCGCCGCACGTCGAATTCCAGCGGATTGTCATAGACCGTCGGGTCATAGTGCGCCGCTTGCGACGAAATGCGCACGACCATGCCCTTCAGGATCTTGGTGCCGCCGACTTCAGTGTCGCGCTGCGCGAACCGGGGAAAGGTCATGTAGCTGCCCGAATGCCAGCGCTGCGCTTCGGCGACCGCGCCGGTAATCAGCTCGGGCTCCTTCTGCAGCACGCGGATGGCGTCGGGATGCTGATAGAGCGAATAGAAGACTCCGCCGATGGCATTGGTGGTTCCGCCAAGCGCGCCCGCGGTCAGCGTGAAAATCTGGTCGAACATCTCCTCGTCCGACAGCTTGTCGTCATTGTCGCGCGCCGCGATCAGGTCGCTGATCAGATCGTCGCCGGGATCTGCCCGGCGTTCGTCGATCAGTTT
Organism: Sphingopyxis panaciterrulae; assembly: GCF_014199295.1. Taxonomy (GTDB): domain Bacteria; phylum Pseudomonadota; class Alphaproteobacteria; order Sphingomonadales; family Sphingomonadaceae; genus Sphingopyxis; species Sphingopyxis panaciterrulae. The sequence goes on along the minus strand of NZ_JACIJH010000015.1, from coordinate 34,800 downwards.
CTGGATCGCCTCGCGCGCGTCGGCGAACGCCTTGACGCATTCGTCGGGATAATTGTGACCCGCCTCGGTATAGGTCACCAGCGGGATCACCCGGTGCATTTCGGTAAAGATCTTCTTTTGTTCGGGGTTGAGCTTCAACATCACCGTCAGCAGCCCTTCGACGATCAGATGGTTGCCATAATCGGCCATCGCGTCGAACTTTCCGCCCTTTTCCTCGATCCGGTCGAGCAATCGGTCGATGGCCGCCCGCATGCGGTCTTCCAACCGTGTGACCGCCTTGGGCGCGAGCGCATTGTTCATCAGCCGACGAACACGGCTGTGCGGCTCACCGTCCATCTGCGCCAGAATCTTGATGCCCATGAACTTGTCGAACATCTCGTAACCAGGCTTCTTGGGTACCGCAGTCGGGAATCGCTCGACATCTTTATAGACTTCAAGCGCATCTGCCTGGCGCGTACACAGAACGAATACGAAACCATCGCGCGGGATGTAGATCGGCTCGCGCTTCGCCCAGTCCGCCGACAATTCACGCATGCGCTGTTTCGTTTCCTGGCTGCCCAAATCGATGCGCACGACTTTCGATTGATCCAGCGCGTCGACGTCAATCGGCGGCGCTTCGCTCGTGAGTACCACTCTGTCTTCTCCCATATTCGTCTTTACATGTGTAAAGTCACGTAAGCCACGACCGGCGACGAGTCAACTCGCAAGCATAGGCAGCGACTTGATCTTGAGTTCGCCGACCGACCCGCCATAATCGAGCGCGATATCCGGATTTTCGAGCCGGGCGCCGGGCAAGCGGGTCAACAGGCGCGACACCGCGTTGCGCAATATCGACTTGGCCAGGAAATGCCCGAGACAGGCGTGCGGCCCGTAACCAAAGGCGATATCGCGCGGCCGACGGTGGATGTCGAAGCGCAGCGGATCGGGGAAAGCGACCGGGTCATAATGCGCCGCCTGCGGCGAGACGCGAACGACCATGCCTTTCAGAATCTTCGTTCCGCCCACTTCTGTGTCGCGCGTCGCGAAGCGCGGAAAGGTCATATAGCCGCCGCTGTGCCAGCGCTGACATTCCGAAATCGCCGCAGGCAACAGCTCCGGTTGCGCTTGTATTTCCGCGATCGCATCTTGATGCCTGTAAAGTGCATACATGACATTGCCGGCACCCAACGTCGTGCCCGACAAGGCTCCAGCGGTAAGCGTGAAAATCTGGTCGAACAATTCCTCGTCATTGAGCCGGTCGTCGTTGTCGCGCGCCGCGATAAGGTCGCTGATCAAATCGTCGCCCGGATTGGCGCGCCGTTCCTCGATCAGTTCATTGATGGCGACGCGCGCGGCCGCGAAAGCATCGATACATTGCTGTGGATAGCTATGCCCCGAACCAGTATAGGTGATGAGCGGGATCACGCGGTGCATGTCGAGGAATATCTCTTTCTGCGTCGGCGACAGGCGCAGCATGACGGTGAGCAACGCCTCGCTGACCAGATGTTCGCCATAGTCGCCCATGGCGTCGAAGCGCCCACCGGGCCCGCGCTCCTCGATGCGGTCGATCAAGGCATCGAACCGCGCGATCATCGCCTGCTCAATGCGTGCGACCGAGCGCGGTGCCAGAGCATTGTTCATCAACCGGCGAACGCGGGCGTGCGCCTCGCCCTCCATCTGGGTAAGCACCCGGACGCCCATGAACTTGTCGAACATTTCAAAACCAGGACGCCGCGGTACCGCGGTCGAGAAGCGCTCGGGATCCTGATAGACTTCGAGCGCATCGCGATGGCGGCAGCAGAGCACGAAGACGAAGCCGTCCCGCAGAACATAAAAGGGGTCGCCCGTCGCCCATGCAGCTGACAATTCGCGCATTTTTTTCTTCGTCTCGGGGCTTCCGAGATCGATATCGACGATTTTCGATTGATCGAGCGTCGATGCATCGATCTTTTCGGCGGCCACCGCTTCCGTCATGGAATTCTCCTTTGGATTAAATGCTTAGCCATGCGCTGCATAGGCCTTGACGACGGCTTCGAGGCCGTCAGGGGTGCTGCCGTGAATGAGGAGTTCGTCTGCGCCCGCCCCAAGGTAGGCGGCATAGCGCTCGGCGATATATTCGGCACTGCCGACTGCGGCGCCTTCGGTCAGCCATTCAGCCGGGATCATTTGTGCGGCCTCGGCAAAACGCTTGACCGCTTCGGCATCGACACCCGTCGGTTCGGATCCGTGCAAGCCCGCACCCAATAGCGCTTCGAGCGGCGCAGGATCCCAGCCATTGGCATTGACCAGCGCCGTTGCCAGCCGAGGTCCCCGAAAATAGGTCATCGCGCGTGCATCGACGATGCGGCGCTTTTCGGCATCCGATATCGTGTCGGGTGCGGTTACGACGCAGGCGGTGATCTTTACCGAGGCGGGATCGCGCCCCGCTTTCTCGGCAGCGCCGCGGACGATAGCAATCGAGCGCCGCGCGCCCTCGACGGTCAGGAAAGGATGAAGGACGACCCCGTCGAAGGCTTCGCCGCCGAGTGCCAGCGCCTTCGGCCCGGTGGCGCCGAGAATGACTGGCGGCGCCACCTCGGGCGGTTGTAGCAACTCCATCTCGTCGAAGCGGCCGAGAATGCCGTCGTAGGAGACTTTCTCGCCGCGCCATAGTCGGCGCAGCAGGTCCGCGTAATCACGCATGTGCGCCATTTTGAACACAGGAAATCCCTGGCGCGCCAAGCGTTCGGGCGACGAGGTACCTACTCCCATGGTAAAGCGATTCCCGCTCAATCGCTGTATCGTAGCGCCCAAACCGGCTGTGACCATCGGGTGCCGCCCGGTGAAATGAGTCAACCCCGCGACGATCCCGACGCGTTCTGTGGCATAGGATATGGCGCCGCAGATTGCGCCCGTTTCCTTGCCTTCCCAGCGCTCCGACGCCCAGATCGATCCCAGCCCGATGCGCTCCGCCTCGATGGCGTGCCGGATCGCCTGCCGCGAATCGGCATCGCGGCCCGGAAGCGCATAGGCACTCAGGATATTGGGGTTCATCGCGTTCCTCTCCTTTATTGCTATACCCCTGCCTAACGTTTCACTTTACACATGACAAGTACTTCGCTTAGGGGAGGCGGCGGAGAGGAAAAAAAGTGCAACGGCTAGACCCAGAAACAATCAGGCAAGGGATCGCTTCGTGGCTTTCCCGGCAGATGCCCCAGGCAGCGAATCTGATCGTCGCGCCGGTTCATTTTCCAACCGCGGGCGGCCGCTCGGCCGAAAGCTCGTTCATCGACATCAGCTATGACCAGGGCGGGCGGCGCTGTTCGGAGCAGTTGGTTATCCGGCGCGCGTTCGATGACGATATTTTTCTCGATGCCGACATCACCCTGCCCTACCGCATGATGGTTGCGATCGGCGAACGCTCTAACATCCCGGTTCCCGAATGCATCGGTCTCGAGATGGACCGTTCGGTGCTGACCACGCCGTTCCTGGTCATGAAACGGTGCGCCGGCCGAATTGCCCCTCAGGTTCCCAATTATAATCTCGGCGGCTGGATCCACGCGCTGGCGCCTGCCGAGCGGGGCAAATTATGGCGCAACGGAATTGCGGCGATTGCCGAGGTCCACAGGCTGCCTTGGTCCGAAGGTTTCGAATTTCTCGACGATCCGGCGCGGGGCGAGACAGGTCTCGGCCAATATCTCGACTGGCTCGAGCGCTGGTACGACTGGGCGCTGGCCGGACGTTCGTTGCCGCTCGGCAATGCGGCCCTCGACTATCTCAAGGCGAACCGGCCGCAGTCGCCGCGCATCGATGTCTTGTGGGGGGATGCAGCACCGCACAACCTGTTGTTCAACGACGATCTGACCGTGAGCGCGCTGCTCGACTGGGAGACCGCTCGCCTTGGTCCCGGCGAAGCCGATCTCGCCTGGTGGCTCTTCTTCGACGAGCTCATGTCGGAGGCCATCGAGGTCGATCGCCTGCCCGGCCTGCCCGATCGCGATGAAACGATCGCGGTCTACGAGGCCGCCAGCGGCCGCAAAACCGTCGATATGGATTATTATTCGATCCTGTCCGCATTCCGGATGATGGTCGTCAGCGTCCGCGCGGGCGACCGCCGCGCCGGAGGGATGGGCCGGACGCCGAGCCAACAGATGACCGAGAGCCCCAGCGCAAGGATGCTGGCTCGGCAGCTCGGCTTGCCCGTCGCCCCCAAGGGCGAAGCCTATCAGGCCGCCCGCGCCATTCTGGGACGCGCCGAGGGATAGCCAGCGGACAGAAGTTTGATTGACACGTGACAAGTCCTGACATAATTCGCAGGCATGGAGAGGGAAAAGTGAAACTAGCGCGCTTTGAGATGGGAGAAGATAGTTGTTGGGGGATCGTCGATGTCGAGCACGACGCTATCCGGCCCTTTACTATTTCTCTCGCCGAATGGACGGCTGCCTGGTTCGACGGTATCGATCTGAATTCGCTGACCGATCCTGCGGCTGCACAGCCCCTTTCATCGACACGGCTTCTCGCTCCTGTCGATCGTTGCTCGAAAACGATCTGCATGGGCCTCAACTACCGGAAGCATGTCGAAGCCTTTGGCAATCCGATGCCCGACGTTCCGGTGGCCTTCATCAAGGCGCCCACGGCGATCATCGGACATGATGATCCGATGCGCTACCCGCCGCTCACACAGAAGCTCGATTATGAAATCGAGTTGGTGATCATGATCGGCCGGCCGCTGACCGAGGGCATGCGCCCGATGGATGCCGCCATCGGCTATACGATCGGCAACGACGCATCGGCGCGCGACCTGGCCAAGGGCCCCCGCGGCGCCGATCTCTATTCGGCGAAATCGCAGGACGACTGCACCGGTATCGGGCCTTGGGTCGTTACGATCGACGAGATCGGAAAGGAGCCCGACCTGCTCATGGAATTGCGCGTCAATGGCGAGGTGCGCCAGCACGACCGCACCAATACGATGGAATGGAATGTCGACGAAGTGCTGACTTATATCAATGCGCGTACCCGGCTCGAACCGGGTGACCTTGTCTTCACCGGGACGCCCGCCGGTGTGGCGCTCGAAGACGGGCGATTCCTGGTCGACGGCGATGTCGTCGAGTGTGAGATCGAGCGGATCGGATTGCTGCGCAACACGGTGCGCGGCGCGTCGCGCGTGGTGACCGCAAATGCGTGAGCTCAACACTCAGGTTCTGGTCGTGGGTGCCGGCGGAGCCGGTCTCGCGCTATCGATCTTCCTCGGTGATCTCGGCGTCGATGCGCTGACGATCGAGCGTCACCCGGGGACATCTCACCTGCCCAAGGCTCATTATATCAACCAAAGGTCGATGGAGATATTTCGCCAGCACGGTGTCGCCGACGCGATCTATGCACGCTCGGCTCCACGCGAAAACCTCGGCCGCATCCGGTGGATGACATCGCTCGGCGGCGACGGCCCGCTCGATGGATTGCAATTCGCCGCGCCTTCGATTCTCGGCGGCGGCGACCATGCGGCAATGTACGACCAGAAGGGCACGACGCATCCGACCAATATTCCGCAGATTCGGCTCGAGCCAATCCTGCTCGAGCAATGCGAAGCGCGGTATCCAGGACGCATTCTCTTCAATCACGAACTCGAGAGCTTTGCGCAGGATGCGAATGGCGTCACCGCGATCGTTCTCGATCGCCAGTCGGGCGAACGGATGACGGTCCGCTGCGCCTATATGATCGCAGCCGACGGCGGCAAGACGATCAATCCGGCACTCGGGATCGAAATGATAGGCGACAAGGATTTGGGTGACTTTTATACTGTCTGGTTCGCCGCCGATCTCAGCGGCTATATCAAGGATGACGACGCGGTCATGCGCCGCATCTTCCACCCCGAAAAGCCCTATCGCGTCAATTCGCTGCTGACTTTTGGTCCCGATCATTGGGACGGGCGGAGCGAGGAATGGGCTTCGAACTTCACGCGCGGGCCACGCTTTGCGAGCGTACCGGGTGAACGCGAGACCGTAACCGACGAAGAACTGATCGAAGATGTTCGCGGCTTTCTGAAAGTCGACGTTCCCCTCACGGTACGGCGAGTGAGCCGCTGGTCGCTAGAAACGGTGATCGCCGACAAGATGCAGGTCGGCCGGATCGTGATCATCGGCGATGCGGCGCACAAGCATCCGCCCGCCGCCGGTCTCGGCCTCAATTCCGGGTTTCAGGATGCGCACAATATTGCGTGGAAACTGGCGCTCGTGACCAAGGGACTAGCCCCCGCGAGCCTGATCGACGCCTATGAGCTCGAGCGCCGCCCGGTTACCGCGAGCAATGTGCGCTGGTCGATCAACGCGTCGACCAACGCCTATCTCATCATGTCGGGCATCGGCGTTGTTCCCGGCGAAAGTCCGGAGAAAACCTGCGAGCGCTTCAAGGTGCTTGTCGAGGACAGTTTCGAGGGCGAAACACGGCGCGCCCAGCTCAACGAGATTCTCAATATCCAGCGCGTCGAATATGCCGCGCACGACCGCGAACTCGGTTTCGTGTACCCAGACGGCGCGGTGGTCGACGATGGCTCGCCGCCGGCCAAACGCGATCCGATGGGCCACATCTATTATCCCACTACGAGGCCCGGTTCGCGATTGCCACACGCATGGCTCACGCAGGGCGACCGGCGGCTATCCACGCACGACCTTATACCCATGGGTGGCTTTGCGCTGATCAGCGGCGCGAATGGAGGCCGCTGGCACGACGCCGCGGCCCAGATTGCGGCGGAATCGGGCATCACGATTCATGCGTGGAGCGTTGGACCGGGCGGAGATGTCGCCGATCCGTCAGGTCAGTGGCTCTCCGAGCGTGAAATCGGGGACGATGGCGCGATCCTGGTGCGACCCGATGCGCATGTCGCCTTTCGCGCGCTGGGCCGCGTCGACGATCCCGCCGGCACATTGCGCAATGCTTTCGAGCAAATATTGAGCGGCTCGCGCGCGGCGACCAAAACGGCCGAGCCGATGGCCGCGAATTCGGGAGATTAGGCATATGTTCTGGGTGACGAGCCGGTTGGTTCACTTCGATCGTGTCGCGTCGGCCTGGCTGATCAGCCGCTTTATCGATCCCGAAGCCCGCTTCGAATTCATCGATCCAGCCGACAAATTTCCGGAAGGGGCGACCACCTTCAGCCTCGCGGGCGGCGATATCGGACGCCATGATGCCGACGGAACGACATTCAGCAAGCTGCTGCGCAAATATGGGGTTTCAGACCCCGCGCTGCGTGAGATGGAGAAGATCGTCGCCGCCGGCGTCGCCTATGTCATGCAGGGTGTCATGCCCTCACCGGATGATCGCTGCGCGCTGATCGCAGTCGGCCTGCTGGCCGTCGGCGAGGGCAACCTGATCCTGGAATCCAGCGATCACGATATTCTCGATCGCAGCTTTCCGGTGTGGGACGCGATCTACGTCGACGCATCCATGCATTTGCTGCGACACGCGCCGGCCGCGAGCGAAGGCGACCCCGCAGCGCGGCAAGCCACCCGCTTCAACATGGCGATCGCGCGCGCGCGGCACGTCGTCGGCCGGGCCCGCAAGCGCGCAGCGATCGCGACCTCGGCATGAGCGAGCCTGCCCCGGTCCGGATCGGCCCGAACCGCGAACTTGCCGTCGACGGCATCGTCGTTGGCGGCCTGTCGACCTCGGTATCCGACCTCGACCGGTCGATCGGCTTCTATCGCGCGCTCGGTTTTGCGGTCGGAACGCCGTTCGATATTTTGCCCGCCTATCGGCCGATATTGGGAATGCACGACGGCAGCATGGCACGCGCGGTCTATGTAAAGCGCGACGGCGTCGCGCTCGAATTGGTCGAAACCGGGTCGGCCTCGCCTGCCCCGCCCAGCGGAAGCTTCGCAGCTCAACTGGGCCTCACGCACATCCGATTATGTGTGGACTCGCTTCCCCGGGTCGAAGCGCTGATTCAGGCCTGCGGTGGCGAGGTGCGGGACGAGGCGCGAGTTGCCGCCAACGGCATGGTATATGTCTATTGCACCGACCCAGACGGCATGCGCATCCTCCTCTCGGCGCCCGCGGACGGATGACCGGATGGTTTATCGCCCATCCAGACCATCAGAAACTATATTGCCATCGTCGAGATAGGGGTCGGTCGGGGCGACCGCTTCCGCTTTGCTGTCTGACACGGCAGTCCACGCCACAAGACGTCGGACAAGGGGATCGCCCTGCCCGAAATCGTGAAAACCGCGTACAGCCTCCAGCGTTTCACGATCGGCGACGGTCAATCGATGGCGTTGCCGCATGTAGTCGCCCCAGGTACGAAATTCGAACCGCTCAACCCAGGATTCGGGATCGGCGGGATCGCGAAACAACGCCCATCGCTGAGCCCCATCGCGGCGCCTTATGCGTCCGCGCTCGGCCATCGCAGCCGCAAAGGCGTGCGCGCTTGTAGACGGGATCCGGTAGGAGACGCTGATGATCACGGGTCCGCGAAATGGCAGCGGCGCCCCTGCTTCCGATGCGAGATCGAATATACGCAGCGGCGAGAGTTCGGGCATCAGCGGCTGAGGCAGCGGCAGTATGAAGCCCGTGAATGCAGCGAGAATCATCACTGCGGCGGAAGCGAGAAAAGCCGATTGCAAGTCGATCGCTTGTGCCACCTGCCCCCATCCCCACGCGCCCGCAGCCACGCCGCCCAACAATGCCATCTGAAAAAGCGACATCGTCCGGCCTACGACCCAGCGAGGGGATGCCATTTGCACGCCTATCATCATCGTCGACACCGCGACCACCCAGCCGAAACCGGCGAACGCCAGTATCGTCAGCGACGGAAGCAACGGCCAGCCAAATGCGATCATCGCCGATGCCAAAGCATAAACCATCATCGCACTGCCGACTGTATGCTCGTGCGACAGCGATCGGCGGATGCGCGTGCCGGCCAACGCTCCAACGACCGCGCCGGAACCGAAGGCGCCCAGAACGAAACCGTAGACGGTGGCATCACCTCCGATCAAATCGCGCGCGATGAGGGGCATCAAACCCCAGATCGCGCTGCCTCCGGCGCCGAGCAGGAGGCCGCGGAGCATCGCTGCCATCAGCGAAGGCGTTTCGCGAACATAGCGCAGCCCCGCAGCGACCGCGGTTCCGAGAGGTTCGGGGGGGAATTGCGCTTCGCGGGGAGGAGAACGCCATCGGGTCAACACGATAATCAGACCGACATAGGTGAATGCGTTGAGAACAAACGCGCCTTGAGAGCCGACCAGAGCAACGATCATACCACCAATAGCTGGCGCGGCTGTCCGCGCGAGGTTCGTATTCATGCTGTTGAGCGCGACCGCCCCGGCGATGTAAGGTCTGGGAACATGGTCGCCGACGGAGGCCTGCCAAGAGGGAGCATATATTGCCGTGCCGCAGCCGATGACGAAGGTCAGCACCAGCAACGACCATGGTGTGATAAAGCCGAGCAGAGTCAGTGTCGCCAAGGCAATCGCGGCCCCTAGCATGGCATATTGCGCCGTCAGCATGATAATGCGCCGGTCGCCGATGTCGGCGATCGCGCCGGCCATAACGGCGAGCATGAGGATCGGCAGCGTTGTCGCTGACAGGACGAGCGCGACCATGGTGGCCCTCGGATCGAGGGTTGTCATCAACCATGACGCGCCAACGGTCTGGATGACCGACCCGAAGTTGGAAACAAGGCTCGCGAGCCAGATGGCTCGGAAACTGCCGAAGCGTAGCGGTGCCCACGTGCGGTGACTTTGGCTTTCGTTCACATCGCCCCTCTCGCTCCGCGATCCAGAAATTTACATCTGTCTACTTATTTTTATGGATGCTCGGAACATAATTTTCGCTGTGTTTCTGCTGTTGCATGCAAATGCTCCAGTCGATATGTCTTTCTAAATTTACATGTGTCAATGAATTTTCAATGAGTACGCAGCTGCAAACTGTGTGGCGAAAAGGGAGAGCGACAATCACTAGAATCACCGAAGGAATGCGCGGGAACGAAAAAAGCCTTCCCGCGCCAGTACGGCTTGCGAACGGCCTCACCTGATGGTGGATGACAAGCCAAGGCCGGCGCTTACGGCCAAAACGAAGATTCTCTATGGGCTGGGCTCGACGGGAACCGGCATCAATTTGCGGACATCGAACGCTTTTCTGATGATCTTCTATAGCCAGGCCATAGGAGTCCCCGCTGCCGCAGTCGCCACTGTGATGATGATCGCTGCAATCTTCGATGCGCTCGTCGATCCGTTCGTCGGACAAGTATCAGACAATTTGCGAACGCGTTGGGGCCGTCGCCATCCGCTGATGTATGCCGCGGCGCTGCCGACCGCGCTCGCCTATTTCCTGATCTGGTCGCCGCCGGATTTCCTGTCACCGTCCGCACTGCCGCTCTATCTGCTCGGCTGCCTGCTCGTCCTAAGATTCTGCGATACGCTGTTCGAGCTCCCCGCCGTTTCGCTCGCCCCGGAGCTGACGTCGGATTATGCCGGCCGTACGGGTCTCATCGCGGTTCGCCGCGCCTTCGAAATGGGGGGTGGCTATCTGATGGTGCTCGCCGGCTATGAATGGTTCATGCGCGAGACCGCGAACGGCGGCGGCGGCGTTTCGAGCCCAGAGGGCTACCATATGCTGGGGCTCGTCGGCGGGCTGATGATCTTCTCCACGATTCTTGTATCGACCTATTCGACCCATCGCTTCATCCCGTTTCTGAGCAGCCCGCCGCAGCGCAAACTGGCTTTCCGGGACTTCCTCCGCGAAATGAAGCAGACGCTCGACAACAAGGCGTTCATCATCATCGCGGCTGCGGGAGCGATCTATGCGACCGGAGTCGGGGTCACCCAGTCGCTGCAAGTATATCTCAACCTCTATTTCTGGGGGCTCAGCCAAGGCCAGGTTGCACTCCTGGCCACGATCCAGATACCCGCCAGCCTGCTTGGCGTCGCGCTCGCCCCTGTGCTCGTTCGCCGCTACGGCAAGAAATTCACCGCGATATTATTTCCCGCGCTCGCCCTGACCACGACGCTGGCCTCACCAACGCTGCAACTCCTAGGCCTGCTTCCAGAGGGATCAGCGCTCTTCGCCTATCTTGCGACCGAAGCTGTCATCTCGCAGGTGATGTTCGTGATCGGTGTCGCGACGGTGCCCTCGATGGTGGCCGATGTCGTCGAGGAGAGCGAGGTGAGGACCGGCCGCCGGTCTGAAGGGCTTGTCTTTTCCGCCGACAATATGGCGCGCAAGTTCGTTTCAAGCTTCGGCGTCTTCATCGCCGGGCTAATTCTGACCTTCGTCGCCTTTCCGGTCCGCGCCCATCCTGGCCAAGTCGACGGTGACGTCCTCAATCATCTCGTTCTGATGTGGATGGGTTCGATCACCCTCTTTATCGGCGGATCGATCGTCGTGGTCTCCTTCTTCCCGATCACACGTGAGCGGCACGAGAATAATCTCAGAATCCTGGCTGAACGCGGCGCACCGCTGCCCGCGGACGACGGCGCGTTGCTACCGCCCGATGAGGACCTCTCGCCGCGGCGGATCTGAAGGACGCCGCGCGCCGGCTCAGGCGGCGGACAAGTCGACCGGAGAATCGAAGTCGGTGGCGAGCGCGGCGGGTTCACTGGTGATGACCTCGGCTTCCATTTGCGCGATCCGGGCCCGCGCTCCGCGTAGCGCACTCGCGCCAAGGAGCAGGTTGAGCGGCGGGTTTTCATCGGCGGCAAGGGCCAGGATGGCGGCTGCGAACCGGGCAGGATCCCCTGCCTGCCGTCCGTCCCGCGCCGCACGCGCAGCGCGGGTTTCCGCAAGATGGCCGTAATGGCTGTCGCCCTCCTCGGTCCGGGTCAGCGAGCGGCCTGCCCAATCGGTCCGGAACGATGCCGGTAGCACCGCGGTCACCTTGATGCCGAACGCGCCCACTTCTTTTGCGAGAACTTCCGAGAGACAGTTGAGCGCCGCCTTGCTGCTCGAATAGGCGCCGATGGCGGGTGCCGCGCCGAGGGTGGTGGCCGACGAAATATTGATGATCCGGCCGGCTCCGCGCGCCCGCATCGACGGGATGACCGCCTGGCACAGCCTCAAGGCGCCAAACAGGTTGACGTCGTACAGGCGCTGCAAATCGGAAACGGCGATCGCCTCGAGCGGCCCTTCCCGCCCATAGCCGGCATTGTTGACGAGGACCGAAACCGGCCCAAGTGTGCGCTCGATTTCCTCGATCGCATCCGGGATCGCGCCATGATCGCCGACATCCAATATGCGCGCGTGCGCGCACCCCGGCAGATTCTCGAACGACCGAGCGTCCACCTCGTTGCGCACGGTTCCCACGACGGCAAATCCCGCTTCCAGCGCCGCGATCGCCATCGATCGGCCAAGGCCCGAGCTGACGCCGGTTATCAACCAAAGTTCCGTCACTTGTCGTTCCGCCTTTCCCTATTCCAACGCCAAAATATTGGAGTTTTCATTGACATATGTCAACTTCCAGACAATCTGAAAATCCCATGATCATTGTCATCGGCATCCTCGACCTTCGTCACTGCAACCTCGACGCCGCCGGGGCCGTCGCCGCAGAGCATATGGCGAGCGTCGCCGCACAGCCCGGTTGCGCGCATTGCAGCATAGCGGTCGATTGCACCGACCCGCATCGTCTTCATCTGACCGAACGTTGGGATACGCCCGAAGCATTTCTAGCAAATGGGAAAAGTCCACGCCAGAAGGCATTTTCGGATATGATCGGCGAGCTGGGCATTACCATCGTCGACCTGCGGGCCTGGGCGGCGGACGAGTGGATCGGCCTTCTGCAATCGGCTCCCAAAGACTCGACGCGATAGCCGGGTGGCGCTGGGGCGGGGCGGGCGCCGACATGCTTCAAGCGCGGCGTCGAGCGTACCGGTTCGATGTCGGCACACCCGTCAGCGGTGCGGACCACCCCGACGCAGCCGGATAGGAAAGGCCAGATCTCCAACAAAAAACTTGACAGGTGTCAACTTCAATATAAGCTCCCATCCAAAGTCGACTTAGATTGACCAGGTGGGAGGAAAAACATGGGCAAGTCTTATCTATTATTGGGTGCGGCGGTCATCGCCCTGGCACCCGTATCGGCGTCGGCGCAGGAAACGCCGGGAAGGCCGTCACCCGCGCCGCAGACGGCCAGCGATAGCGGTGATATCGTAGTTACGGCACAGCGCCGCGAGGAACGCCTGCGCGACGTTCCGATTTCGATCACGGCCCTGTCCAGCGAAGCGCTCGAAACCAATAATATCGATTCGGCGCGCGACCTGTCGCTGGTCACGCCCGGCCTCAACTATTCGGTCCAGGGCATCTACGCGCAGCCGACGATCCGCGGTATCGGCACCCTGGTGACCACGCCGGGCGCCGACGCCAACGTCTCGCTTTACATCGACGGCGTCTACCAGCCCAACCAGGTGGGCAACGCGCTCGAATTCAACAATGTCGAGCGCATCGAGGTACTTAAGGGTCCGCAGGGCACGTTGTTCGGCCGCAATTCGACCGGCGGCGCGATCCGTATCATCACGTCCGATCCCGATCTGGTCGATGCCAGCCTGAAGGGCGGGCTGAGCTATGGCCGGTTCAACGCGGTCAAGGCGACCGTCTATGCCAGCCTACCGCTGTCGGACACGCTCGCGGTGAATGTCTCGGGACTCTATCGCCACGACGACGGCTTCGTGACCAACCTGTTCAACGGGCATAAGCTGAGCACGGTGAGTACCCGCGCTGTCCGGGGGAAAATCCTATGGCAGCCGACCGACAATCTCGAGATCGTGCTCGGCGCCAACTATGCCTACACCCGCGACAACACCGGTTACAGCTATCGTCCGCTTGGCGGCAACAACGCCTTCATCGGTCCGAACTTCGTGGTGCCGGCCAGCCGCTATGAGGTCGTTCTCAACGATGATCCTGTGTCGGGCGCCACCGTCAAAGACGCCAATCTGCGCATCAGCTGGGATGTGGGCGGCGGCACGATCAGCTCGATCACCAGCATCCAAAAGGCCCAGCCGAGCGTCTATTCGGACACCGATGGCTCGCCCGCGGGTCCGCCTGGACGCGATTACAACATCAACAACAAGACCTTTGCCGAGGATCTGAACTACACGAGCGATCTCGACGGCCCGTTCAACTGGACGATGGGGGCTTTCTTCTATGACGATAAATCGGAGCTGTTCCTCAAGAGCGGCCCGGTCGTCGTCTCGGGTTATGTCAAGACGCGCGCGGTCGCGGTTTATGGCGAAGCCAATGTCGACTTCACCGATCGCGTCCATCTGATCGCCGGGCTGCGCTACAGCGACGAACGCAAGCATGCAGTGGGGGGAACCGGCGGGCCGCCGCTGGTCGACACGACCGAAAAATGGGATGCGTTCACGCCGCGCGTTTCGCTTCGCTACGATCTGTCGAATAGCACCAACATCTATGCGTCGTTCAGCCGCGGGTTCAAGACCGGCAACTTCAACCTGCCGTCGCTGACCCCGGTCCCCGTCGATCCCGAAGAAGTGACCGCCTATGAAGTCGGCCTCAAGCGGAGCGGCGGCGGCTTCACCTTCAACATCGGCGCCTATTATTACGACTATAAAAACATCCAGGTGCAGATTGCGAACCAGGTCGGCAATGTCGCCGTCACCGTGCTGCAGAACGCCGCATCGGCCGAAATCTACGGCTTCGACTTCGATACGTCATATCAGGTCAACGACAATCTGACGCTGTTCGGCGGCCTCGCCTACAACCACGCCCGTTATGTCGATTTCACCGACGCATCGGTGTTCAATCCCATCATCATCAACGGCGAGCCGCGCGGCAATGTGCAGGTCGCCGAGGACGCCAGCGGCAACCATCTGATCCGGTCGCCCGACTTTACCTTCAACCTTGGCGGCACACTGACGATCCCGGTCGGAGGGGGCGCGATCGAGATTTCGCCGCTCGTCTCGCACAATGGTGGCTTTTACTGGGACCCGGGCGAACGGATCCGGCAGCCGGCGCATACGCTCGTCAACGGCCGCATCACCTGGCGCCCCGACGACGATCGCTACAGCATCTCGCTGTGGGGCGAAAATCTGCTCAACGAGGTCTATCTGATGCACGCGTCGCCGAGCGCGAGCGGAATCAACGGATCCTACGCGCGGCCGGTCACCTTCGGCGTGTCCCTCGACTTCAAATTATGAGCTTGTCATATGTTAAGATAAACCGGTTCGGGCCGCGGGTCGACCGGCGTCCCGCGTCGAACAACGAGGAGTAGAGCGATGCCTTATTTCTTTCACGACGATCCCGAGTTCTGGCATGTCGCGCCGCCCAGCCTGAAGCACGCCCGCGGACTGGCCGAGATCCGCGACATGAAGGCGGCGATGTTCGTGCTCGGCGAGCCCGACGATCTGGACGCCCCGCTCGCGCTCTTCGTGCGCATGCCCGAGGGTTATGTATCGCAGCGCCATAGCCACGACTGTTACCGCATGGAGTTGATGATCGAGGGCACGCACACGCGCGCCGATGGGACGGTGCTCAAGCCCGGGGACATTTCGACCAACAAGCCCGGCGAGGAATATGGACCGTTCGTTGTCGGCAAAGGCGGTTCCTATTCGCTCGAGCTGTTTTCGCGCGGCGCCGCAATGGTCCATACCAATGCGGAAAAAAGCGAGGCCGCCGCGGCCGTCGCCAAGCTGGTCGAAGCGGTCAACGATGGCACGATGACCGCCGACGAATTTCGTAGCAGCCCTGAGCTCGCGCGCTGGGGGAAGGAAGAGCTGGCGCGCGACTGGAAGGGCGAGCTCGAACGCATCGGCGCCGTGCTGCCCGCCGAATGATGCGATCGAGATCGAGATCGAGGACATAGACATGCCATATCATTTCCAGGACGACGCCGATTTCTGGGCCATAGCCCCACGCCGGTTGCGCTACGCAACGACGCTCGCCAAAGCCCAGCACCATCGGGCGGCGCTGTTCGTCCTCGGCGAGGAAGACAATCTCGACGCGCCGCTGGCGCTCGTCCTGCGCATGCCGGAAGGCTTCGTCGCACCGCGCCACAGCCATCCCTGCCATCGCCTGGAAATGGTGCTTGAGGGAACGCATATCCGCGAAGATGGCACCATTCTCGGCCCAGGCGATGTCTCCACCTCGCTCCCCGGCGAGGAATATGGTCCGTTCCTCATCGGCAAGGGCGGGTCCTTCTCGATCGAGATTTTCTCGAAGCAGTCGGCGATGACGCCGGAAAACAGCGACGAGAATCCGACGACGATCGCACTTGCGAAACTGATGGCGGCGCTCAATTCAGGCGCCATCACCCCCGAACAGGCGGCCGAGGATCCCGTGCTGCAGCAATGGGGTGCGGAAGCGATCGCGCGGAAGTGGGAACAATAGCAACGCCGGCCGCGATAGACCTATGTGCGTGCGGTCTCGATCGATTGGACGACCACATCGGCCGGCCGGACGTGGCCCATCCGCGCAAAGACCGCCAGCGAGGCATCATGCGCCGCCTCGCTCGCGGCCGATATCGCGTCGCTGACAAAAATCTGCTCGAACCCCAGTTCGAAAGCGAAGCGCGCGGTCGATTCCACACCGAAGTTGGTCGCGATGCCGGTCAGGATCAGCGTCTTGAGACCGCGGCGGCGCAGTTGCAGTTCGAGATCGGTGCCGTAGAAGGCACCCCATTGACGTTTTGTGACGACAAGGTCGCCGGCCTCCGGCGCCAGGGCCGGGACAAGATCGAAATAGTCCGCGGGGATCGAAGCCGGCATCGGCGGCCTAGGTTGATCGCACGGCGGCGCGAGCATATCGCCGCCGTCGGCGCTGATCGTCGCACGGACAAGGATCACGGTGCCGCCCGCCCGCCGCAGCGCTCGCGCGATCCGGACGCTGTTGTCGACGATCGCACCCGACGGATGCGGCTTCGTGTCCATCGCTACGATGCCGTTTTGCAGATCGACAACAACCAGTGCGGTGGTGCTGGGATCGATATCCAACAGCGTCATCAGCCTCTCCCTCTCATTATCAAGCGGCCTGCCCTCGCGCTTGACACATGTCAATATCCAACTAGCGTGACGACCAAGGTTCAATAGGACCGCAGCGATATTCCGGGAGATTGGACATGCAGGATGCGCAAGATAGCCTCCAGCCGATAGCGTCGCCCTATCCGCCGTTTCGTTACGCCGTCCTGGTCATCGCAATCCTGATGGTGGTCACGATGCTCGGGCAGCTCGACCGCAACCTGCCCTCGCTGCTCGTGGCGCCGATGCGCGAGGCGTTCGATATCACCGACACGCAGTTCAGCCTGTTCGGCGGCGCGTCTTTTTCGCTCTTCTATGCCCTTCTCGGACCGGTGTTCGGCGGGCTTGTCGACCGCAAGCACCGGCCGATGCTCCTGATCGGCGGGGTGCTCGGCTGGTCGCTGATGACCGGCCTGACCGCCTTCACCACCAGCTATTGGCAGATCCTGATTTGCCGCGCCGGGGTCGGCATCGGCGAGGCGGTGCTTGCCCCTGCCTGCTATTCGCTGATCGCCGACTATGTCGAACCCAGAAGGCGCGGCCGCGCTCTCGCCATCTATGTCATCGCGATCATGGCCGGCGGCGGCGCATCGCTGATCCTGGGCGGGGCGCTGATCGAAGCGCTGAGCGGCGCGTCGGCGCTGTTCGGCGGGATGGAGCCTTGGCGCATCGTTTTTCTCACCGTCGCGCTTCCCGGTCCGATCGCCGCCCTGCTCCTCCTCTTCGTCCGCGAGGTACCGCGTCAGGAACAGGGGCATTCAGCCGCGGTTGCGGACCCGGAGGAATTCCGCCGCTACCTCTCTGCCAATCGCGCGACCTTCGGCTTCCTTATCGCCGGCCAGGTTGCGCTCGGCCTCATCAACAATTCGATCTTCCCATGGATGCCGAGCTTTTTCGAACGTTCGCATGGCGTCGAGCCGCATAGTGCGGGGCTGGTCCTCGGATCGTTGATGATCGGCGCTGGCACGGTGGGGCTGCTCATCGGCGGCTGGCTCAGCGACCATTGGGCAAACACGGGCGCCAAAGGCGCGCGACTGCGGCCGATGTTCGTCGCTGCGGCAATCCAGATTCCGGCGCTGATCGTCTTCCCGCTCATCCCTAGCCTCACGCTAAGCTACGCCGCGATCGGCCTGCTGTTCCTCGGCACCAGCGTCACGCTTGCTGCAACGCCTTCAATGTACCAGGCGGTGACGCCGAACCGCATGCGCGGCCGGGTGGTCACCCTGTCGCTGCTCGCCAGCGGCTTGATCGGCTGGACGCTCGGGCCCAGCGCGACGGCGTTCATCACCGACTATGTCTTTCGGGACGATGCGGCTTTGCGTTATGCTATTCTCTGCGTTTCGATGCCGTCGGGGCTGCTCTTTCTTTTCTGCTCGTGGCGCGCCTTCGCGCCGTTCGTCGCCACCAACGAGTCGCTCTTCGGCGCATCGCAGGCCGACGAGGCGATATTGGACAGCGACCCGGCGGGCACGTCGCCGCTGGTCGAAGCAGCCGCGCCGGCGCGTTGACCGTCAGGCGGGATCGCGGCCCGCCGCGTCGAGCAGCGCGATATGCTCGCCGTCGAGCACAAGCTCGACCGACTGCATGAGCTCCTCGAGCTGCGCAACACTTGTCGCGCTGGCGATCGGGCCCACGACGGCCGGCTTCGCGGTGAGCCAGGCAAGCGAAATCTGCGCGGGCGAAGCGCCCGTCTCGTTCGATATGCGCTTCAGCGCGGCGAGGACAGCCAACCCGCGTGCGTCGAAGAGCGACCCCAGCCGGGCGCCCCGCGCCCGGGCTTCGGTATCGGCCAGCGACTGATATTTGCCGGTCAGGAATCCCGACGCGAGCCCCGAATGCGGAACGACGCCGATATGGTTGGCGACACAGAAATCCTGGAGAGCGCCTTCATATTCGTCACGACGGATCAGATTATAGCCAGGCTGCACGACATCGAACCGCGGGCCCGCTCCGTCCGCTGCCAGCGCGCGAGCTGACTCCAGGCGTGCTACCGAAAAGTTCGACGCACCAATCGCGCGGACCTTGCCTGCGTCGATGAGCTTTCCAAAAGCTTCAAGTACGGCTTCCTGCGGTGTGTCGAGATCGTCGCAATGCGCGTAATAAAGGTCAATGCAATCGATGCCCAAGCGGCGCAACGACGCGTCGCATCCCGCGGCGATCCGCGATGGCGCAAGACCCTTTCCTCCTTCACCCGGCATCGCCCCGACCTTGGTTGCGATCTGAATCTTCGCGCGCGCGCCCGATGCGGCGAGCCATGCGCCGAGCATCTCTTCAGACTCGCCTCCGTGATGACCCGGCGCCCAGCGCGAATAGGAATCAGCAGTATCGATGAGGGTACCGCCATTGGCTGCAAAGGCGTCCAAAATCGCAAAGCTCGCCGACCTGTCTGCGGTCCATCCGAACACATTGCCGCCGAGCACGAACGGTATGGTCTGCACGTCGGTCGCCCCGAGCCGGCGGCGAGACGCATGCGAGGGCGCAGCGCCGTCCGGCGGCGCTTCAGGCTGGATCATGTCCATGTCGAGGGCCGTCAAGAAGTGGGTGCGGCAGCGGCCGCCTTGGCCTTTTGCGCTTCGAGATGCCGGTCAGCCGCCTCCTGATCATATTCCCACACTTTTTCTGCGGGCACGCCCTGCTCGAAATCCGCTAGCGCTTTTTCGGGATCGAAATAATAGCCGAAGAGGTTCTTCTGGAACGCCGGCGACGCCATGAAGGCTTTCGATTCCTCCATCGTCGCGAAGCGGTCGACGAAAAATTCGACCCCATTGCCGTCGGGATCGGCATAATAGAGCGACAGCGTCGGGCCGTGGTTGACACTTTCGACGGGGTGATACCCGCGTGCCTTCATATGCTTGTACTGTGCCATCAGGTCGCCGAGCGTGTCATAGGCATAGGCGACATGTTTGAGCGGGTTGAAAAAGGATTCGACCTTCTCGCCCGGAAACTGGGTGAAGGCGAAGCGGTGGTGTTCCTCATCGTACGAACCGATCACCGCGCGCGGGCTCTCGGCATAGACCTCGAGATCGAAGACATAGGTGTACCAGTCGACGAGACGCTTCAGGTCAAAGGTCTGGAGCACCACATGGGCGAAGCGGGCCGGCCGGGGCATAAACATCTCTCCTGTCCAATTTTGCCGGTCAATCTATAGCGACACTTGTCACGTGTCAATTGCATGCCGCGGAGGCGTTGCGGAGCCGGGCCGTCCTTCGGCGATCGGATATGGAACGGCACCGTGTTCGCGCCGCGCGCTTGACAGGGGTGGCCAGCATTCGCTAGCCAGACTTTACACATGTAAAGATCGTACGGCGGCGCGGCCGGCGGCGAAATTGGGAGACAGCCATGAAGGAAGGGACTTTGCTCTGGACACCACCGCCCGAGCGCTTTGCCCAGTCCAATCTCGAGCGCTACCGCATGTGGCTGCATGCCGAGCAGGGCCTGTTGTTCGGCGATTATGAGGAATTGTGGCGCTGGTCGACGGCCCATCCCGACACGTTCTGGGGTGGCATCTGGCGCTATTTCGACATTCTTTCGGACACACCCTACGACCGGGTTCGCACCGGCACCGGAATGCTCGACACCCAATGGTTCGTCGGATCCCGCGTCAATTTTGCCGAACATGCGCTGCGGCACGAAAGCGTCGACCCCGACAGCGTCGTCTTTTGCCATTCAAGCGAGATCCGTCCGCTTGCGCAGATGAGCTGGGGCGAACTCGGCGGTGCGGTGCGGCGCATGGCGACGCGCCTGCGCGCCATGGGCATCGCCCCGGGCGACCGCATCGTCAGCTACATGCCCAATATCCCCGAAACCGCGATCGCGATGCTGGCGACGACCGCGATCGGCGCTGTCTGGTCGGCGGCGGCGCCCGAATTCGGCGCGCCTACCGTCATCGAACGCTTCGGCCAGATCGAGCCCAAACTGGCCTTCTTTGCCGATGGCTACAGCTTTGGCGGTAAGGCGTTCGACCGGCGCAGCGAAATCGCGGCGATTACCGACGCCCTGCCCAGCCTCGAGACGATCGTCTGGCTCGATTATGCAGGCTTCGACGCGGCGCCGCCCTCCCCTATCGCGTCGCACAGCTTTGCCGACCTGCTGGCGGGGCCGCCGATTCCGCGCGAAGATTTTCGCTACGAACGCGTCCCGCATGATCACCCCCTGTGGATCCTTTTCTCGTCGGGAACCACCGGCCTTCCCAAGGCGATCACGCATAGCCACGTCGGGATCGTCGCCGAGCATCTGAAGGTCAAGAATCTTCACATGAACCTCAGCCCCGCCAAGCGGAATTTCTTCTACACGACGACCGGCTGGATGATGTGGAATTCGGTCCTCTCGTCGATGCTCGCAGGCAGTTCGGCTGTTCTTTACGACGGCAGCCCGGTGTTCGGCGGGATCGACGCTCTGTGGCGTATCGCGTGCGACGCGCGCGCGACGGTTTTCGGCGCCAGCCCGACGCTGGTGCAAAGCATGCGCGCCGCCGGGGTCAAGCCCTCCGAGCGGTTCGACGTGTCGTCGATTGACACGATCTTCGTCGGCGGCGCGCCCGCAACGCCCGATATCTTCGCCTGGTTCTACGAGAATGTCCGCGACGATGCGTGGGTCGTCTCATCGTCCGGCGGCACCGAATTGTGCAGCGCGCTGGTCGGCGGTGTGCCGGGCAAGCCAGTGCGCGCGGGCGAAATCCAGGGGCGGCAACTGGGGATGGACGTCCATAGCTGGAGCGACGACGGCGACGAGCTGACCGGCGAGATCGGCGAACTCGTCGTCACCAGCCCCTTCCCCTCGCAGCCCATCTATTTCTGGGGCGACGAAGGGCAGAAACGCTACCACGCAAGCTATTTCGAGACCTTCCCCGATGTGTGGCGTCACGGCGACCTGATCAAATTCACCGACGACGGCGGCTGCTATATCTATGGCCGCTCGGATTCGACGCTCAACCGCTTCGGCGTCCGCATCGGCACCGCCGAAATCTATCGCGTGCTCGAAGGCGTGGCGGAAGTTTCCGACAGCCTGATCGTATGTTGCGAAATGCCGGACGGCGGCTTTTACATGCCGCTGTTCGTCAAGCTCGCGCCTGGGCACAGCCTCGACGCCGACCTGGTCAAGCGGATCAACCGCCAGTTGCGCGAACAGGCGAGCCCGCGGCACGTCCCCGACGAAATCGTCGCCGCGCCGTCGATCCCCTTCACCCTCACCGGCAAGAAGATGGAGGTTCCGGTGCGCAAGCTGCTGATGGGCCAACCCGCAAGCAAAGTGGCGAGCCGCGACGCGATGGCCGATCCCGGCGTCCTCGACTGGTACGCCGATTTTGCGAACCGGCCGGAAGTCGCGGCGCTCCGCCGCACCGCGAAAGAAGGCGCACCGGTTGCCTGATGTCGCCGTCCTGATCGGCAGCCTGCGCCAAAACTCGTTCAGCCGGCGGCTTGCCGATGCGATCGCCCGGGTTTCGGGCCCGCGGCTTACCTTTCGCATGCCCGACCTGCGGTTGCCGCTCTACGACGACGACGAATTCCGCGACGCCCCGCCAGAGAGCGTCGCGGCGATGAAGGCGTGCGTCAGCGCCGCCGACGCCATCCTGTTCGTGACCCCCGAACATAATCGTTCGATCCCCGCGGCACTCAAAAACACGATCGACTGGGGATCGCGGCCACGCGGGCAAAGCTGCTGGGCCGGAAAACCCGCTGCGATCGTCGGCGGTTCGATCGGTCTGCGCGGCGCCGCCATCGCGCAGGCGCATTTGCGCAGCATGTTGGTTTCGCTGGAATGCCGGCTCCTTGGCCAGCCCGAACTTTATATCCACTACACGCCCGACAATCTCGCCGCGCTGGAATCGCCCGGCACGGACCAGGTGCTCGCCGGTTTTGCAGCCAAGTTCGAGGCCTGGATCTTGCACCAGTCCGAACGAAGGGAAACCCGCCCATGACCCGCATTGCCCTGCTGACTGACGAGGAGGCGGCACCGGCCGCGCGCGCGATTTTCGATGAGATGACAGGCCGCGGCGCCAAGATTCCGGACCTGTACCGCCTGCTCGCCCACGCACCCGACTTGTTCGAGGCCTGGACCCGCCTCGCTTGGCCGCTTCGGAGCGCAGAGCACACCGAACGAGGGCTCCGCGAACTGCTGATCATGCGCGTCGCCATATTGACGCGCGCCGAATATGAATGGGCGCATCATTGGGGGCTCGCCGTCGCTGCCGGCGTCGACGAGCAAAAGCTTCATGCCCTGGCAGCGTGGCGCGGATCCCATCTCTTCGACGAAACCGAACGGCATGCCCTCGCCTTCGCCGATGCGCTCATCGAAGGCGGCGAGGTGCCGCCCGATATTTATGCGGCGTTGTCGGCGCATTTCGCGCCGGCACAGATGATCCACCTTGCCCTCACCATATCCTTCTATGTCTGCGTCAGCCACATGGCATCGGCGTTCGAGCTGAGCCTCGAGCCCGCCTATGCGGGCAAAACACCTCTGCCCGCCGCCGGTGTACCGTGCGCCGGCCGGTGAGCGGGCGGGATCCTCGCTCTCCGCGCTTGGCGGCTGACCGCCCGCCTGTTAGGAGCGTCCTGCAGGATAGAGGTTTGGGATACATGACGGGGCGAAAGACCGAAGCGGCAAAATCAGAGGATCTGGCTCAGTTGAACACGCGCGATCGCATTCTGGCGGTCGCACGGAGTATCGTCGATGAGAAAGGCGAAGCAGCGGCGACGATGAAAGCTGTCGCCAAGGGCGCCGGCGTTTCGCGGCAGGCCGTCTATCTCCATTTCTCCGACCGGTCGCAACTGCTGTCTGCGCTGTCGGATTATATCGACGAGAAACTCGGCATCGGCGACTGGATGGAGCAGATCGAGGCGCTCGACAGCGGCATTGCGATGCTCCGGATGCTCGCGGTAACTCGCTGCCAGCGCAGCGTCGGTCTCGTGACCCTGGTGCGTTCCGTCGAAAGCGGCCGGTTCCGTAATCAGGCCGCAAGTTCTGCTTGGTTCCGCCGCCATTGGTGGAATATCGCCTGGGTCGAACGGGTGATCGTCAGGCAGCTGCATACCGAAGGCCTGTTACATCCGAGCTGGATCATGCGCGATGCGGCGACCTTCCTCGTCACGCTGTTCGCGCTACGCAATTGGGACGATCTGACCCAGGTCGGCGGCTGGTCGACCGATCATTATATCGAGACATTGAGTGCCGTTGCGGTGGCGGCGCTCACCAGCCCGAACACATTGCCGAAGGACGATGCGGCGGGCTCGGACAAGACGGGCCGCTAGGCGTCAGTCTTATGCGGCGACAAGGTGACGGGCGATGATCATCGCCTGTATTTCCGCAGCGCCTTCGAAGATATTCAGGATACGGGCGTCGCACAGGATCCGGCTGATTTCGCTCTCGATCGCATAACCGTTGCCACCATGGATCTGCAGCGAATTGTCGGCTGCGGTCCACGCGACACGCGCGGCGAGCAGCTTGGCCATTCCGGCCTCGACATCGCAGCGCAGCCCCTTGTCCTTCTCGCGCGCGGCATGGTGCGCGAGCTCACGCGCCGCCACGATCTCGACCAGCATCATCACCAGCTTGTCGGAAATGCGGGCGAAGTCGATAAGCCGCTTGCCGAACTGGCGTCGTTCGAGCGCATATCCAAGTCCGAGCTCATACGCGCGCCAGGCGACACCGATAGCGCGCGCCGCGGTCTGAATGCGCGCGCCCTCGAAAGTTTTCATCAGCTGGCGAAAACCCTGCCCTTCCACGTCGCCGAGCAACGCGTCGGATGAAACGGAAAAATCGTCGAATGCCAGTTCATACTCGCGCATCCCCCGATAGCCGAGGACCGCAATCTCGCTGCCCGACATGCCGTCAGCGGGAAACGGCTCCGCATCGGTCCCGCGCGGCTTCTCGGCAAGGAACATGCTGAGGCCCGCGTTGCCGGGACCACCGGTGCGCGCAAGCAAGGTCATCAGGTCGCTGCGTGACGCGTGCGTGATCCAGGTTTTCGCGCCGGAAATCGACCAATGCCGGCCCTTTTGCTTCGCCTGGGTGGCGAGTCCGGCGAGATCCGAGCCGGCGCCGGGCTCGGTAAACACCGCAGTCGGCAGCACCGATCCATCGGCGATCGCGGGCAGCCAGCGTGCCCGCTGCTCGGGTGTACCGGCCAACCCGATCAGTTCGCCCGCGATTTCGCTGCGCGTGCCGAGCGAGCCGATGCCGATCCATCCGCGCGACAGCTCTTCGGTCACCACGCACATCGCCAGCTTGCCGAGGCCGATACCGCCATATTCGGGCGCGACACAAATGCCGAAGGCGCCCATCGCCCCGAGTTCGGCGATCAGGCCATCGGGGACCAGCGCGTTGTCGAGATGCCAGCGATGGGCATGAGGGGTTACGCGTTCTGCGGTGAAGCGGCGAAACTCGCGGCGGATCGCGTCAAGCTCGGCATCGCCCAGACTTTCCTCGATCTGACCGCCCGATGCGATATGAAGCGCGAGATCGCGGCGCGCCGCGGCGCTGTTGGCGGCCATGGCACTGGCGATCTCCGGCCGGCGAAACACCACCCCGGGAAGGAGACCGAAATCGCTCGGCCGCACAAACTCGTTTCCGCTCATCGGCAAGCCGCCCGCAATCTGGGCGGCATATTCGCCAAAGGCGATATCGAGGAGAAGGCGTTCGGGCTCACCCGGATTTTCGAGTCGATCGGCCCAGTCGAGCAGCGCCGCGAGCGCCTGGATGGTCGTTTCGATCCAGGCAAGTCCGTGCAGCATGCGCTGCTCGTCGTCATGACCGCCAGCGTCGAGACGCGCCCGCGCCGCGGCCCGCGCCTGGCCTGCGAATTCGCGTAGCGTCGCCAGCGTCGCACGATGGGCGCTGGCGTCCACGCCGTCGCCAGCTCCGTGCGGCGCCTCAGGCATCGTGCGTCCCGATGATCGCAACCGCCGAAACATTCTGGCTCGGCATGCCTCCCAGATTATGACTCAGCGCGAGGCTCGGCAGCGATGTCCGCTGGCGAGGCCCCGCTCTCCCGAGCAGCTGCAGGTAATTTTCGTAGATCATGCGCAGGCCTGACGCGCCGATGGGATGACCGAAGCATTTAAGCCCGCCATCGATCTGGCACGGTATCGCCCCATCGGCGTCGAAGAGGCCGTCAAGCACGTCCTTCCACCCTTGCCCTTCCCTCGAGATATGAAGATCTTCCATCGTAACCAGTTCGGTCACCGAAAAGCAGTCGTGCACTTCCATCAGGCTGATCTGCTCGCGCGGCCGCGTGATCCCGGCTTCTTCATAGGCCTTCGCGGCGGCAATTCGGGTCGTATGGAAATAGCTCCCGTTCCAGCCACCGCCTTGCTGGGCCTCCCATCCGTTCGAGGCCGAGATCTGCAGCGCCTTGACGGTCACCGGATCGCGCTTCCCGAAAGC
This sequence comes from Sphingopyxis panaciterrulae, assembly GCF_014199295.1. GTDB lineage: Bacteria > Pseudomonadota > Alphaproteobacteria > Sphingomonadales > Sphingomonadaceae > Sphingopyxis > Sphingopyxis panaciterrulae. Next base: position 8,509 of record NZ_JACIJH010000015.1, on the reverse strand, counting down.
CCGCGCGATCTCCGGGGTCGTGACAATCGCGCAGGCGGCCCCGTCGGACACGCCGCAGCAGTCGTACAGGCCCAAGGGTTCGGCGATCATCGGCGCGTTCAGCACCGTATCCATATCGATGGGCTTGCGCAGATGCGCCTTGGGGTTCTTCGCGCCATTGGCGTGGCTCTTGACCGACACATGCGCCATGGCGCGCTTGAGATCGGCCTTCCCGACCCCGTGCGCCGCGCGATAGGCGCTGGCGAGCTGGGCAAAATTGCCCGGTGCCGAACCGGTCACGCCGACCATGTCGAACGTCGTGCCGCGCGAGCGTACCGGCAAGCCGCCATAGCCTGTGTCTTTCAGCTTCTCGACGCCGAGGGCCAGCGCGATATCGGCGGCGCCCGACGCGACGGCGTAGACTGCGCCGCGAAAGGCCTCGGTTCCGCTCGCGCAATAGTTTTCAACCTTCGTCACTCCGATGTTGCGTAGCCGCAACGCGGTCGCCAGCGGAATTCCCGACGGCCCGATATTGATCGCGTCGAACGCGACCGACAGCCACGCCGCGTCGATCTCGCTCGTCTCGATTCCCGCATCGGCGATCGCCTCTTCATAAGCCTCGACCATCAGCGTCTCGGCATCGTCGGCCCAGCGTTCGCCAAAGCGTGCGCATCCCATGCCCAATATGGCGACCTTATCCTTGATACCACGCGCCATCAGCCCGCCTCCCCGGTCCGCACGGGGACCGCTTTCCAGAAATATTTGACGAACCCACGCTGCGCGTCGAACGCCTTGATACGGAACACCATCCGCATTTCGCGCCCGACTTCGACATCGTCGGCGACCACGTCGGCGAACTCGACGGTCATCCGTCCTCCGCCGTCAAAGTCGATCACGCCGTAATAGCCGGGCGGATCGGGCGAATAAGCGAGGGCGTCGGCCGTATAGGTGACCACGCGCGCGCGCCGGTCGGCCAGCGGATAATCCTCCTGCGTGTGTGCCGCAGGATTATTGGGATTGACCGAGATCTCGCTCTTGGGGAACTGGACCGTACCGGTCTGCGTGCAGCGCCCGCCAACGAGCCCAAGCACGGCCTTCCGATTGCGCCACAGGGTCGTACCGGGCTGCTTCTGGTCGAGCTCGGCGCGCATCCCGCGCTCAAGGTCGTACAGGCCGCGATGAAAGAGCCAGCGCAGATAATTCATATCCTCGACCCGGTCGGCCAGCGTCGCGGCGACGCTGCGGCGACGCTGGCCATCGGCAATCGCATCGGTGGTTTCGAAAATCAGGATATCGACGCCTTGGCCGAAACCGACGAGCAGGATGCGCTCGCCCGGCCCGGCCGCCTCGAGTGCGGACGCCAGCAGCAGGATGGGGTGCGCAGCGCCGCTATCGCCGACGCTATCCGCAAGCCGGTCGGCGACCGCTTCGGCGGAAATGCCCAGCCGCCGGGCGAGCCCTTCCGCAACACCCTTCGCCGTAATCGGCACGATGAAGCGATCAATCGCCGCGGCGTCGACGCCGATCTTCGCCAACCCGTCCGCGAGAGCCGTAGCGACCATGGCGCCATAGCCCTCGTCACGGATCCAGCGCCCCTCCCAGCCATAATCGAAATCGGCGCCGCTCTCGCGCACATGATCGACAAAATCGATGGTCACGCTATGCGCGCCGACCAGCGTCGCGATCGCTTCGCCGTCGCCCACGATGAGTGCGGCAGCGGCATCGCCGGAGGTCATTTCCGCTTCCGAACCGGGACGCGACTTGCGCATGTCGGCGGCAACAAGCAGTTGCGCGCTCGCGCCGCCGGCGGCGGCCGCCAACGCCTGGTTCAAACCAGTCGTCGCCGCGCGCCGGCTGCCCGCGAGATCGAAGGCGCCGGTCGCATCGGCCAGGTTCAAGGCCTCCTTCACGACACCTGCATTGCTGCGATCCGCGAAAGGCAAAGTCGTCGATGCCAGCGCGACCGAACCGATCGCGGCGCGGTCGAAATCGCGCAGCGACGCCCGCGCGGCCTCGACCGCCATCGTGATGCTGTCCTCGTCCCAGCCCGCGATCGCGCGCTCGCCGCGGGCCAGCCCCTTGAGCCCGCCCGCAAACCAGCCGTTCGCGGCATGGATCGCCGCGCGCTGGAGACGGCGGCGGGGAATATAGGCGCCACAGGCAAGAATCCCGATCGTCATGCAAGGGATTCCCAGCTGGAGGCCCCAGAAATATATACTCGTGTAAAGTTGATATGACTGATCGTCATTACCCGATTCCCATTGCATCATGAAATTTCTCGGTAGCTAACTTGACACGTGTATACAATGTATAGAATGGGCTTCAGGCGAAAAAGCCGGCACGCGCCGGGACCAGAACGGCAGGAGAGAGAGATGGACGAAGCCACAATGCTCCGCGACGCCGCGATGCGGCTTTTTGCTGCGAACTGCGACTGGCCAGCAGTCGAAGCCATGGGCTTGCCGCTGGCGCTCGTCAGTGAGGACCGTGGCGGATTCGGTATCGATCCTGTCGATGCGTTGGCCATCGTTCGGTTGGCAGGCGAGGCTTTGGTGCCCCTCCCGATAGGGGAAACGATGGTGGCCAATGCGGCGCGGGCGGCGGCGGGCGACGCGTTGCTAGACGGTCCCGCGAATGCGAGTGATGTGCCTCTGCTCGGCGGAGCTATCGTGCGATCGCTGCAATGCGCCGGCGCGCTGGCGCGCGTGCTCGATATGACGATCGACCATGTCAACACGCGCGAGCAGTTCGGCCGACCCTTAGCGCGGTTCCAGGCCGTGCAGCATGGCCTCGCGCAGCTCGCCAGCGAAGTCGCGGCCGCAGGCGCGGCCGCCGACCATGCCGCCGCCGCCTTCACGCGCGCTCCCGAGGAAGCAGAAGTCGCGGTCGGTGCCGCGCGCGTGCGGATCGGCGAAGCGGTCGGCATCGCCGCAAGCCTCGCACATCAAATGCACGGCGCCATCGGCTTCACTCAAGAACATGCCCTGCATCGCTACTCCACCGCGCTGTGGCGATGGCGCGACGAATATGGCGGGCACCCCTATTGGGCACGCAAGGTGGGCGCCGCGGCGATCGCGGCCGGACCAGGCGCTTTTTGGCCGATGGTGACGGCAGCATGAGCCTTCTCGACTTCCCCGCGCCGGTCGAGACCGACGCCACCAGATCACTCCGCGCCGAAGTCCGAAACTTTCTTGCAGACCAGCTTGCCGATCGCTCGCCGCTCCAGCGCGCCGAAAGCTGGAACGGGTTCGACCGCGACTTCACCCGGGCCATGGGTCAGCGCGGCTGGCTCGGCATGACCTGGCCCAAACGCTATGGCGGCCACGAACGCAGCGCGTTCGAACGCTATGTCGTGGTCGAGGAAACCCTCGCCGCGGGCGCTCCGGTCGCGGCGCATTGGTTTGCCGACCGGCAGAGCGGGCCGATGCTGCTCAAATATGGCACCGAAGCCCAAAAGTGCGAGGTCTTGCCACGAATCGCGCGCGGCGAAGCCGTGGTCTGCATCGGCATGAGCGAGCCTGGATCGGGCTCCGACCTTGCGGCTGCCCGCACCCGCGCCGTGCGCGATGGCGACATGTGGCGCGTCACCGGCACGAAATTGTGGACGACCAACGCACATCGCGCCGACTATATGGTCCTGTTCTGCCGCACGAGCGGAACGCCGGCGGATCGACAGGCAGGCATGAGCCAGCTGCTGGTCGATCTCGGGAAGACCCACGGTATCACCATTCGACCCATTATCGATCTCGACGGCAAGCATCATTTCAACGAGGTCCATTTCGAGGATGTCGCCATCCCCGCCAACGCATTGATCGGAACCGAGGGCCAGGGCTGGAGCCAGGTGATGAGCGAACTCGCCTTCGAACGCTCGGGACCTGAACGTTTCCTCTCGTCGATGCAGCTGTTGATCGAGCTCATCGGCGCGCTGCAACATGCCGACGATGACGCGAGCCTGCTTGCCGTCGGCCGGCTCACGTCGCATCTCATCGTCCTCCGGCGTCTTTCACGCGGGGTCGCCGCCTTGCTCGAGGCCGGCGAAAACCCGGGCCTGCAGGCCGCCATCGTCAAGGATCTGGGCGCCTTGTTCGAACAGTCCATCCCCGAAATCGCCCGGACGCTGGTCGATGCGGTTCCCGATGCCAGTTCGACACGCGATTTCGCCGCCGTCTTGCAGCGAACGATGTGGAACGCGCCAAGCTGGTCTCTGCGCGGCGGAACCCGCGAGATACTGCGCGGCATCATCGCCCGCGGCCTGGGGCTCCGCTAGGCCGGGAAGGCCCGTCAGCCTGAAGAAGAGGAGAAGTATCGATGACCATCATAAGCCTGCGGAAGGAAGGGCCGGTCGCGATCCTGACCCTCGATCGCCCCGAGATGATGAATGCGCTGGGCGAGCCCGGTGACGGAGACGCCGTAAGTGCGGCCTGCGCCGCGATCAACGGCGATCCCGATATCCGCTGCGCGATCCTGACCGGCGCCGGCAAGGCCTTTTCGGCTGGCGGTAATGTTAAGGCGATGGCCGACCCCGAGGCGGTCTATAATGGGTCGGTGATGGGCGCGCGCAGCCAGTATCGCGACAATATCCATCGCATGCTCCGGGCGCTGTACGGCCTTGACGTGCCGTTGATCGCCGCGGTCAACGGGCCTGCCATCGGCCTCGGCTGCGATGTGGCGTGCCTCGCCGACATTCGGCTGGCCTCTCCGAGCGCCAGATTCGGGGTGACCTTCCTGAAGCTCGGTCTGGTCCCTGGCGATGGCGGCGCCTGGGTCCTGCCGCGTGCGATCGGCATGAGCCGTGCCGCCGAACTCTTCTTCACGGGCGACGTCATCGATGCACCCACCGCCGAAAAATGGGGGTTGGTGAGCGAGGTTGCCCCCGCCGAAAAGCTGATGGAGAAGGCGCTAGCTCTCGCGATGCGTATATCGGCACAGGGTCCGCACGCCTTGCGTCTCACCAAGGCGCTCCTGCGGCAGGGACGCGACAGCGACTATTCCGCAGCACTGGAGGCCGCTGCGAATGCCCAGGTCATCGCGCATCAGACTGCCGACTTCCGGGAGGGCGCGGCGGCGCTTCTCGCCAAACGGAACGCGAACTTCACCGGGGCATGATTGGGCAGCAAGGTTTTGCGCGAGCGACCGAAGCGAGCAGCATTCTGTATGCGGACATATAATCGAGAGGTTGGAAGCGATGCAGTTCGACGTGGTGATTGTGGGCGCTGGCCATGGCGGGGCGCAGGTGGCGATCATGCTGCGGACGCAGAAGTTTGAAGGCAGCATCGCGATCATCGGCGACGAGCCCGAACTGCCCTATGAACGCCCGCCGCTGTCGAAGGAATATTTCGCGGGCGAGAAGGAATTCGAACGTATCCAGCTGCGTCCCGCCAAATATTGGAACGAGCGTGAAGTCACCATGCTGCTCGGCAAGCGCGTCGTCGCGGTCGATCCGGCGGCGCATAGCGTGACCACCGACGGTGGCGAGACGATCGGTTACGGCAAGCTCGTCTGGGCGACGGGCGGCGCTCCGCGCATGCTGCCGGTCCCCGGCTGCGACCTGCCCGGCGTGCAGGGTGTGCGCACCCGCGCCGACGCCGACGCGATGAAGGCGGCGTCCGAAACGGCGGATCAGATCGTCGTGATCGGCGGCGGCTATATCGGGCTCGAGGCCGCGGCGGTGCTGCGCAAGGCGGGCAAGAAGGTTGTCCTCCTGGAAGCGCTCGACCGTGTCCTCGCGCGCGTTGCAGGCACCGAACTGTCGCGCTTCTATGAACGGGAGCATCGCGAGCATGGCGTCGACTTGCGGCTCGGGGTGTCGGTCGAGGCGATCGAAGGGGAGAGCTATGTCACCGGCGTCCGGCTCGCCGACCGCGAAGTGATTCCCGCCGATCTCGTCATCGTCGGAATCGGTATTGTTCCCGCGGTCGAACCACTGATCGCCGCGGGGGCCGAGGGGGAGAACGGCGTACTCGTCGATGCGCTCTGCAAGACGAGCCTGCCCGACATCTATGCGATCGGCGACTGTGCGGCGCACGAGAATCATTTCGCCGACGGCATCGTGATCCGACTGGAATCGGTGCAGAATGCCAACGACCAGGCGAATACCGTGGCCAAGGGCATTGTCGGGGACGAGGCGCCCTATCATGCGATCCCGTGGTTCTGGTCGAACCAGTATGATCTGAAGCTCCAGACCGCTGGCCTGTCGACCGGGCACGATCAGACGGTCGTGCGCGGCGACATCGCGAGCCGCAGCTTCTCGATCGTCTATCTGAAGGACGCGCGGGTGATCGCGATCGACTGCGTCAACGCGACGAAGGACTATGTCCAGGGCCGGATGATCGTGACCGCGGGGCTCCGCGTGACCGCCGAAAAGCTCGCCGATACCGAAACGCCATTGAAGGCGCTGCTGTCGGATTAAATGTGTTGGAACCTGCGGTCGCGTCCTGGATTGTGGCCGGGCCCGGATCGTCAGCTATTCGCGGAGCAGCATCCAGAGCGGACATCTATCGAGTTACACAGACGTGTTCGCTCCAAGAGATGATGTCCGTTACATTCGGTCAAGAGTTCGAAGCGTCCGTTTAGGGCGCAAAGCCGCCAATGGAACCGGGATGGACTGTAGGGGAATTTGTGTCGTTGTTAGTTGTCTCCTAATGTTAATCGTTGCTACTCATTGTCATCCAAACGGCACACGAATGCAGCTAAGTACCTGAATTATTGCACTAAAATAACGGCCTCTTAATCAGCGGGTCCTAGGTTCGAGCCCTAGTGCGTCCACCATTTTCCCTTGGAATCATTGGGAAAATTACCAGCTCCTCGACACACTGAGCCCCGATCGGTCGCCGAGCGCGCCGAAAGCTTTCATCCGAGCGGTCGATGCTCGCTTAGTCGAGGGTCCGAACGAGGACTTCGTCTGGGTCCGCCGATAGACGAGCGCACTGGGCGCGTGCGCGATCGCGTGGGATGGGGTCGGCAGGCCGTTGTAATGCTGGTCGCCGACCCCGTTGATCCGAAGCTATTTCCTTTTGTCGCTGCCCTTCTTGTTCATCTGCGACACGAAATCGGGAGTCGCGGAGACAGCGGGTTTGACCTGCTTCGGTTTTCGCGCCTCGCGATTTCCCCTGCGAAGTTTCTTGCTCATCACATTCACTCTCTGCATGCGCCAGCCGCAGGTCGCCTCGTGGAGAAACGCCACCAAGCATCCGGCCGAGCGCCAAACAATGATCGGGATGCGGGCGCTCGCAAACGAGGTGACGGAACAACTCGACATCCCGGATAGGAGATCCCTGGCCGGAACCGCTCCGCGTCAGGCGGAGGGCGCCCCAGCCAGGGTATTTAGCGTGAGAGCTGAAAGGCCGTCTGAAAGACGCCGACGGGCATCGAAAAAGACATCATGACGGGATTTCCATCGGTGAGCGTGCGGAGAAAGTCAAAGCGGCGAACCCTCGCGCGAGAGGTTCGTTTGCCGCATGATCTCCGCCAGGTCCGGTTCGTCGACCAATACCGCAGCGGCGCCGCGCGATGCCCACATGCAGTTGCGCTCGCCCTGCTCGGGCCAATTATCGAGTTCGGTGTCGACGCGCAGCGGGAACAGCGTGACCGAACATAGCACGAGCCGGTCCGGCATCCATTTGATGTACCGATAGCGGCCGATCGACGCCTGGCTGATCCGACCCAATATCCCGGCCTCTTCATAGGCCTCTTCCTCGGCCGTGCGCCATCCGGGCCTGCCTTTCTTGGGCCAGCCCTTCGGAATGACCCAACGCCCCGTCTCGCGGGAAGAAATCAGCAGATATTCGAGGTCGCCCGACATGTCGCGGCGGAATGGCAACGCGCCATATTGCACGCGTTCTCGCAGACCGGACGGGTTGGGGGGCGATGGCATCTGTGCCGACAAACCGAAAAAACCTCGCGGCTGCGTTGAGCACGCGCCGCCTTGACAATGACTGGGACAAAGGAAGCGAAGCGAACGTCAGGCAGGTGACGTTCGCTCAGAATCGGCCTGGAGCACGCCTCGGCGTATCGCACGCAAGCGATGAGAAGAAAGACATGGACGGTAGGGTAGCCCAGGCCCGGTTTATGTCAACGCCTCCACCTCGCCGCGGTCGGCATGTGGGATTTTGTGGACGCTGGCGGCTTCCCCCGCCGAGAGTCGGCGGGTCCCTCCCTTGTCGAGATCGCCGAGCGTCATGCTGCCGATCGCGACCCGGACCAGACGCAGGACATGGGCGCCGCGTGCCTTCATCATCCGGCGCACCTGCCGATTGCGCCCTTCGGTCAACACCACCTCGATCCAGCTCGACCGCGGACCGGCGCGCAGCAAGCGGACGGCGGCCGCCATCAGCCGCTCCCCTTCGTCGATCACCGGCTCGGCAAACGCGGCGAGCCAGTCGGGGTCGGCGATCCGGTCGATCTTCACATGATAGGTCTTCGGTACGGCAGATGCAGGATCGAGCTGTAGCGCGACAAACTGGATGAGAAGTTGCGACGATCAGGATGAGAAGGTCTGACCGCGACGGTTCCGTTTTGGTGTGTTTGCTTGTCG
>NZ_JACIJH010000014.1 GCF_014199295.1 Sphingopyxis panaciterrulae | reverse complement strand
TCCTGTCGCTCCATCCATGCCGACCTCCAAACAGCCAGCAGCTTGAATCACAATCCTACGCCAATGGGAATCCTGAATGTAAACGAAACCTAGGGGAATCGGCCCGACCGCGTGCCGTTCGGCTATTTCGCGGAGCGCCCGATCATCCAGGTGGCCAGCACATCCTCGCTCGTCGGATTCTCCAGCCGGACGGTGTCGATCCGGGTGCCGATGACGCAGATCGGCCGCTGCTCGGCGCCCGCGGGCTGGACGCAGCGGATCGGCCCGCCGTCCGCGACCGCCTCGATCCGGCCGGAAATGCGGAGGCGAAAGCCGCGCGAACCGTCGAATTTATCGGCAGCGACCCGCTGCACGGTTTCGAACGGCCGCCCGTTGCGGCGGCCGTCGCGATCGGCCTCGCTGCGAAAGAATTGCGCGATGGCAAGCGTCTGGCCGGGCAGGGTGAGCGGCTCGACGCCGCGGGGAAAGGCCTGTCCCGCGCGCAGCGGGCAGGCGCCGCTGCTCGACCAGGGCCGCGTGATCCAGAAACCTTCGGCCGCGTCGATGTCCGCCCGGTCGCCAAGGTTCCAGTCGGTCTTGCTCCACATCATCGGCTTGACCGAGACGCGCAGCGTTCCCCCTGCCTCGTCATAGCGCCACTGCATCGGCAGGCTGCTTTCGGCCTCGCTCGGCCCTCCGCATCCGAACGGCAGCAGCAGTTCGAAACGCCGTCCGGTTGCCTCGGCGACCGCCTTGGGCACCGCCTCGCCCGATGCGAAGGCATCCGCGGCCCGCTGCGCCAGCGCGATGAGGTCGCCGCGTTCCAGGTCCTTGGGCGTTTCGGGAACCGGCGCCGGAGCGGGGGCGGGGACCACGACGGGTGGCGGCGCCGGACGCGCCGGCGCCGTCGCGCGGCCCAGAAAGAAGCCGCCGCCGCCGACCACGAGGATTGCGGCGAATCCGCCGGCGATCGCAAGCCGGCTGGTTCTGACGCTGGGTTCCTGCATCTCCCCTCGATAGCAAATCCCGACGCATCCTCCAGACCCCCGATGAATTTTTTTGACCCGGGACATTGACCCGAAACGGATTCCGGATGACGCAAGGGCGATGTCGGTCGATCAGATCCTGACCTTGCTCGTCCTCGCCGCCGTGGTCGCGGCACTTATCTGGGACAAGATGCGGGCAGATGTCGTCGCGCTGACCGGCGCGGCGGTGTTGCTGATGACCGGCGTCGTGCGGCCGGTCGAGGTACAGGGCGCCTTCGCCAGTCCGGCGATCATCGCGCTCGCCTCGCTGTTCGTCATCGCCTATGCGCTCGAACTCGCGGGCCTGCTCGACCGCGCCATCGCGTCGGCGGTCGCGATGTGCCGGCGGTTGGGTTCGGGCGGCATCTGGCTGCTGCTGTCGATGATCGGATCGGTTTCCTGTTTCCTCAACTCGACCCCGATCGTCGTGCTCGGCGCGCCGGTGATCCGCGACGTCGCGACCTCGCTGGGCCTGTCGCCCAAGCGCTTCCTGATCCCGCTGTCCTATGTCACCATCCTCACCGGCTGCTGCACCCTGATCGGGACGTCGACCAATCTGCTCGTCGACGACATGGCGAGCGTCGCGGGGCAGCCGCGCTTCGGCATCTTCGAAATCACCCCCGTCGGGCTGCCGATGGCGCTGGCCGGCGGGCTCTATCTGTTCCTGGTGAGCGGCCGGCTGCTCGGCGGACGCCACGAAGCCGAGGAACGCGAGGGGGGCCCGGTGGAGATCGACCCGGCGCATATCGGCAATGCGCAGGTCGGCGACGCCCGGCTGTTCGAGGTGCAGCGGCCGCTCCAGCCATTGAAGGCCGCGATCGCGCTTGCAGTGTTCGTCGCCGCGGTGGCGCTCGCGACCGCCGGCGTCGCGCCGATCGCGGCGACCGCCTTCGCGGGTGCGGTGCTGCTGATCCTGCTGCGCGTCATCAGCGCGGACGAGGCCTATAGCGGCCTCAGGCCCGAAATCCTGATCCTGATCGCCGGCATGGTGGTGATCGGCATCGCGATGGAGCAGAGCGGGCTCGCCGCCGAAGCGTCCGAACTGCTCATCGCCAGCGTCCACGGCCTCAGCCCGCTGATCGCGCTCATCATTCTCTATCTGCTGACGATGGTGCTCACCGAACTTCTGTCCAACGCGACGGTCGCGGTGCTGGTCACCCCGGTTGCGGTCGCGCTCGCCGACAGTCTCGGCGTCAGCCCGCGCCCCTTCCTCGTCGCGGTGATGATGGCGGCCAGCGCGGCCTTTTCCACACCCTTCGGGTACCAGACCAACGTCATCGTCTATCAGATGGGCGGCTATCGCTATCTCGACTTCGTCCGCATCGGTCTGCCGCTCAATTTCATCACCTTCGTCGTCGCCATCATCGCGATAAGGATCTTCTTTCCTTTCTAGGGTCCTGACCCTAGACGCGCGACCGGATGCTCTTTCGAAATCGGGCCGCAATCCCCATATAAAGCCGACAAGGGCCATTTCGGGCCCCGCGATATCGAGGCGATCCGTGCGCGTTGCCGCCCCACCGAATGACAGGAACTGGCCCCGGGGCACGATCTTCACCGTCGGCCATTCGACCTTGCCGATCGAGCGTTTCACGGCGCTGCTCGCGGCCTATGCGATCGAGCGGCTCGTCGATGTGCGGACCGTACCGCGGTCGCGGCATAATCCGCAGTTCAACGCCGATGCCCTCGCGGCCAGCCTGGCCGATGCCGCTATCGTCTATGCCGCGATGCCAGCGCTCGGCGGCCTCCGCCACGCGCGCGCCGATTCGCCCAACGGTGGTTGGCGGAACAAGAGTTTCCGGGGCTATGCCGACCATATGCAGAGCGCGGCATTCCGCGATGCAATTGCGGCGCTCGTCCGCACCGGGATGGAGGCGCGGACCGCGATCATGTGCGCAGAGGCGGTTCCGTGGCGCTGCCATCGGTCGCTGATCGCCGACGCGCTGGTGGTCCGGGGGATAGAGGTCGTCGAAATTCTCTCGGAAACGAGCTGGCGGATGCACGCCCTCACGCCCTTCGCCCGGATCGACGGCACGTCGATCATCTATCCGCCCGATCAGGCCACCTTGTTCTGATGGCGGAAGGGCCTCCGACCACGCCGGACCCGTTGGCGCGGATGCTGGGCGATATCCGCGCGTGCCGCCGCTGCGCCGACGATCTGCCCTGCGGTCCGCGCCCGGTCGTGCAGGCGGCGGCGTCGGCGCGGCTGTGCATCGTCGGCCAGGCTCCGGGACGAAAAGTGCATGAAACCGGCATTCCCTGGGACGATGCCTCGGGCCGGCGGCTGCGCGACTGGCTCGGCCTGACGCCGGCGGCCTTCTATGATCCGGCGAAGGTCGCGATCATCCCGATGGGCTTCTGCTATCCCGGCAAGGCGGGGTCGGGCGACAATCCGCCGCGGCCCGAATGCGCGCCCTTGTGGCATGGCGGGCTGATGGCGCTTCTTCCCGATATCGGGCTGACCGTCCTGGTCGGCCATTATGCGCAGGCCTGGTATCTCGGCCGCGGCCGCAAGGCGACGCTGGCCGAAACCGTCCGGGCCTGGCGCGACTATCTGCCGTCCGGCTTCCTCCCCATGCCGCACCCGTCGCCGCGCAATCAACCTTGGCTGGTGAAGAATCCCTGGTTCGAAGCGAACCTGGTTCCGCACGTCCAGGCGGCCGTGCGGGCTCTCTACCTGTAACGGCTATTCGGCCCGGGCAAAATTCCCCTGCGATGTGGCAGCGTGCGGGCTCGCCCCGCCGCCGCGGGGAGCTAACGCCGCCCCGTGCCGTAATCGATCCTGATCCGCACCCAAGCGCCGACCAATTGCCGTCCCCCGCGCCGCGGAGGCCGCACCCTGAATTGCCACGCCGCCGCCAGCACCGCGCGATTGATCTGCGATCCATAGGGATATTCGTCGAGCCCGACGCAATCCTCGACGCGGTAATCCGGCGCGGTGCGGCAGGCGATCAGACCCCAGCCGGGGCCGCTGGCGGTGGACAGATAGCCACGCAGCTCGTCGTCGCTCGGTTCGCGGTACCAGGCGGCTGCATAGAGCGGCTCGCCGTTGGGGGCCGTCCCCACTTGCTCCGTATCGCGGGAAGCGGGACGGCCGCTGTCGGAGGGGCCATAAACCTGGCCGTTGGATGGGCGAAGGACGGCTCGGGGCGTTGGCGGTGAGGGTGGCTGCTCGCTCGGGGTCGGCTGTGTCGGCGCAGCTTTCGGTTCGATGGCCGGCGGCGGTTCCGGGGTCTCCGGCGGCGGCTCTTCGACCGCCGGCTTCGGCGGGGCAGGCTCTTCCTTGGCCCGCTCGCGTTTCGGGCGGCTTGGCTCGGGCGATGTCTCCGAATCTCCGGCCGGCTCCAGGCTCACGACCGTGATGCGTTCATCCCGATTGTCCGCCGGTTTTCCCAAGCCAAAGGTGAGGAGCAGGAGCAGCAGGCCGCCGGTGATGAGCAGGGCCAGGCTTATGGCAAGCGTGCGTCGCCCGGCGCCGATGCCGAGGAGTTCGGCATAAGGAGTGGCTGGAACGGGGATCAGTTGAAACCATCGGTGGCGGCGACCGCTGATCGAGGGGCCCGGCGGCGTCATCCGCGCGGGATAGGGGGCTGCCGGACCGATGACAAGGGCGAGGATAGGTCGAAGCGCGAGTTGGCGGGCCCGGCACCATTGGTCCGCTTCAGACCGCCGCGCCCGCTGTCGGCATCATGAATTTCTTCACCTGAACGCCGTCTGCCCGCGGTCGGTCAATAAGGAGCGCCGCCATATGAATATGGGGTGGGATCAGCACCGGAAAGAAGCCGGATCGACTTTTGCGGAAGAATATGGCTCCCCGGGCAGGATTCGAACCTGCGACCAATCGATTAACAGTCGATTGCTCTACCGCTGAGCTACCGAGGAACAGTCCGCTTGGGCAGACAAGGCGGCCCCTTTGCCGCCGCTCGCACAATTTTGCAAGGGGGATTTGCATATTTCGCCCAAGCGGGCCAGTGCCGCTTTTCCGCAGGTCAAACCACGAACTGTTCCATCGCGATGCGTTCGTCGAGGCCCTGGTCGGGATCGAACAGCAAAGTCAGCGGGCGGCTGCGGTCGGTGGTGACGAGGACCGTCTTCACGTCGCGGATTTCGCGCTGGTCGGCGACCGCGCTGACCGGGCGTTTCGCGGCCTCGCGGACGTTGAAGCGGATGCTGGTCGATTCGGGGACGAGCGCGCCGCGCCAGCGCCGCGGGCGAAAGGGGCTGATCGGCGTCAGTGCGAGCATTTCCGATTCGAGCGGCAGGATCGGCCCGTTGGCGGACAGATTATAGGCGGTCGATCCCGCGGGCGTCGCGACGAGCACCCCGTCGCAGGCCAGTTCCTCCAGCATCGTCTTTTCGTTGATCATCACCTCGAGCTTCGCCGCCTGGCGTGTTTCGCGCAGCAGCGAGATTTCATTGATCGCGGGCAGGATGTGGCGTTCGCCGCTGATCGTCGTGATGTCGCCCGACAGCGGATGGATCAGGAAGGGGCGCGCGGAGGCGATGCGGTCGAGCAGCCCCTCGACCCGAAACTCGTTCATCAGAAAGCCGATGGTGCCGCGGTTCATGCCAAAGACCGGCAGGCTCCGCCGCTGGTCGAGCAACTGGTGCAGCATGTGGAGCAGGAAACCGTCGCCGCCGAGCGCGATCAGCAGGTCGGCCTCGGCCAGGTCGACGAAGTCGTAAAGCGGGCGCAGTTCGGCTTCCGCCTCCTCGCCCGCGGGGGTGTTCGATGCGACGAGCGCGATCTTGCGTTGCATGTGGTCCGGTCCCCTGAAGACGGCGTTTCAGCCGCCCGTTGCACTCATGTGACGCGCGACCGCCGGTCTGGACTTTCGTTCGATGTGAAAGTCGTGCGCGCGGGGTTTGCCAGCCAAAGCGATATCGATCAAGCCGTCGACCGCTTCCGGCCCGCTTTCGCGCAGCGCGGCGCGCAGGTCGATATGGTCGTCCTGGCCCAGGCACATATAGATGCGCCCCTCGACGGTCAGGCGGATGCGGTTGCACGTGGCGCAGAAATTGTCGGACAGCGGCGTGATCAGGCCGAGCGTCACCGGGCTGCCCTCGACCGCGAAATAGCGCGCAGGGCCGCCGGTGCGCTTGTCGATCGGCCAGATCGCCCGCTCGCCGCGCAGCGGCGCGATGAAATGGTGGAGCGGGATATAATGGTCGCTGCGGTCGTCGGCGACCTCGCCCAGCGGCATCGTCTCGATCAGGGTCAGGTCGCAGCCCCGCGCCGCGCACCAGTCGAGCATCGGCAGAAGCTGGTCTTCGTTGAGGCCGGCGAGCGCGACCATGTTGATCTTGACCGCCAGCCCCGCGGCGCGCGCGGCGTCGATACCGCGCAGCGCGACGGAGAGGTCGCCGACGCGGGTGATGTGGCGAAAGGCGTCGCCGTCGAGCGTGTCGAGGCTGACATTGATCCGCCGCACCCCGGCGGCCGCGAGCATCGGCGCCTGCTCGGCGAGCCGCATCGCGTTGGTGGTCAGCGTCAGTTCGTCGAGGCCATGGCCGATCAGCGCCCCCAGTCGCATCGCCAGCGTGTCGATGCCGCGCCGCACCAGCGGCTCGCCGCCGGTCAGGCGGACGCGGCGGATGCCGCGCGCGACGAAGCGTTCGGCCAACTCGGCCATTTCCTCGATGCTCAGCACCGCCGATTTGGGCAGGAACGTCATATCCTCGGCCATGCAATAGCGGCAGCGCAGGTCGCAGCGGTCGGTCACCGACAGGCGCAGATAGCTGATCCGGCGGCCGTGGCCGTCGATCAGCGTCGCAGGATCGGAAGAATTTTCGCGCATCGCGCCAATTGTGATGCAAAAGGCAAGCGCTTGGCAAGCAAAGCCTGTTATGGCGCGCCGATGAATCGCATTGTCGACACCAACGCCGCGAGCGTCCGCCACCTTGCCGACCTGCATGCCGCGCATGACGCCGACGTCGGGGTGATCCTCGTCCAGGTCGACCAGCTTGCGCGGATCAACCACAGCGCGGGGACCGAGGCGGGCGATGCGCTGCTCGAGGAGGTCGCACGGCGGCTCGAGAATTTCGCCGGCGACGAATTCGGCCATGGCGCTCTCGTCGAGCGGCTCGGCGGGCCGCGTTTCCTGATCGTGCCGGCGCGGCCGCTGTCGCTGGCGACGCTGCAGGCGCAGGAACGCGCGCTGCACGTCGCGCTCGCCGAACCGATGGTCGGCGACCCCAGCGGCCGGCTCGCGATCCGCATCGCGACCGCGCTCATCACCCGCGACGAGCCGGTCGCCGAACAGCTTCACATCGCGAGCGAGCAGCTCGCGCGTCCCGCCTCGGCGCGCGACGGCGCGATGGTCAAATCGGCGCTGTCGCACGGCGAGGTCGCGATCTTCTATCAGCCGCAATATGACGTTGCGTCGGGCGCGATGACGGGGGTCGAGGCGCTGCTGCGCTGGCGGCATCCCGAGCTTGGCCTGCTCGGTGCCGGGCCGCTGGTCACCGCGGCGCGGGCGGCGCGGATGGAGCGCGAGCTGACCGAACATGCGCACCGCATCGCGCTGGCCGAGATGGCCGGCTGGGCGAAGCCGCTTGCGGGGCTGCGCGTGTCGCTCAACATCACCGCCGCCGACCTCGGCGACCCCGGTTTCGCCGACCGGCTCGCCGCGATGGTCCGGGCGGCGGGGGTCGACCCCGACCGGCTGACGCTCGAACTCACCGAACAGGCGATGCTCAGCGACCCGGCGAGCGCGGCGGCGCAACTGGCGCAGATCCGCTCGCTCGGCTGCGCGATCGCGATCGACGATTTCGGCACCGGTTATTCCAGCCTGTCGCTGCTCGCGCGGCTGCCGATCGATTATCTGAAGATCGACAGCGGCTTCACCCGCACCATCGACGGCAGCGACCGCGACCGCATCGTCGTGCGCGCGATCGTCGACCTCGCCCGCGCGCTCGGGCTGCTCGTTGTGGCCGAGGGCATCGAGCATGAAACGCAGCTCGCGCGACTGAAGGAACTGGGCGTCGCGACGTGGCAGGGCTTTCTGAAATCGGGACCGGTGCCGGGGGACGAACTGCCGGCGTTGCTGGGCTAGAGCGACGAGCTATAAATCTGCATCACCCATCCCGTTCGCCCTGAGCCTGTCGAAGGGCGCTTCTCGGCGATAGGCGCCCTTCGACAGGCTCCGGGCTTCGGTTCAATCCCAGAAGGTGCCTGTGGCCCCGGCCGCCCGTGCCTCGGGAATCCCGCTATCGCCCATTAACCCGCCTTTCAAACTCGCTCGCTTATACCAAGGTTCGGTGATCCTGACCGATGAGGACGATTTCTGGCGGTTCTCGGCAAGGAGGCTGCGACGTGGCGATGTGGTTCATCGTCACGAGCAGGCGACGCTGTCCGAGAGCCGCCAGAAATCGCCCTTCGGGTTGCCAATCCCGCCCGCTGGACAGCGTCGGCGCGTCGCAGCGATGAACCACATCGCCGCTTCCGCTCCTCCTCGCCAGCAAGCGGGACTGGCAATTCTCATCGGTCAGGATCACCGAACCTTGGTATAAGGGCTGGGCCGGGGGTTGAAATGTGCGTTGGCAAGCCCGGCAGGGCGTTTTTCGAGGCATCGGAACTGGACAGGTTGTCCGGCGCCTATCCGCTCGCGCCCGCGGTGCTGCGGCACGGGCTCGTCGATCATCCGCTGCTGACCCTGTCGGCGCTGGCCGAGGCGGCGGACGAACTGCCCGCCGAGCATGTCGAAAGGCGGATCGCCGATGCCGTCAACGGCGGTGAATTCGCGATGGACGCAGCGGCCGGGACGCCGATCGCCGACACGATCCGCGCGATCGGCACCAGCGGCAACTGGGTCATGCTGCGCTTCGTCCAGCAACTGCCTCGCTATCGCGCGTTGCTGCACGCGTTGATGGCCGAGATCGAGGGCGTGACCGGGGCCAAGACCGGCCCGTGGCGGACGCTCAAGGCCTTCGTCTTCATCTCCGCGCCGGGAACGCTGACGCCCTTTCATTTCGACGCCGAATATAACATCCTGTTCCAGATTGCGGGCGACAAGGATTTCGCGACCTATCCGCCCGAGCCGCCCTTCCTGCCATTCGACCGGCGCGAGGCTCATCATCGCGACGGCGACAATATGCTGCCGTGGCACCCCGAATATCAGGCGCTGGCGACGGTTCATCCGCTGATGCCCGGCGATGCGCTCTATGTCCCCCACGCCGCGCCGCATTGGGTGCGCGCGGGGTCGCGGCCCTCGGTGTCGCTGTCGCTGACCTGGCAGAGCGACTGGAGCCTGGCGACCGGCGAGGCGCTGGCGGTCAATCCGCTGCTGCGCGCCGTCGGCCTCGGTCTGTCGCGCCCGCCGGTGTGGCCGCGGCGGCCCGCGTTGCAGGCGCTTGCCGGCCGCGCGGCGCGGCGCGTGGGGCTGCTATGAAGCATCAGGCGTTTGGTATCGACAGCGGCGATGGCGTTCGTCCCGGCGGCTCTTTCGGCCTGAAGGGCGATCACGCCGTTCGCCTGCAACGGCCGGCTGACCTCGGCGCCGCTGATCGCGCGCGCTGGGCGGACCTGTCCGACCGCGCCGGCACGGCGAACGTCTTTGCGCAGCATTGGTTCATGGACCCGGCGCTGCGCCACGCCGGCGCCGACCAGCCGATCTGGCTGGCGATCGCCGAGCGGGACGGGGGCGAATGGATCGGCGTCCTGCCTCTGGTGCAGAGCGCGCGTTTCGGGCGGTGGCCGGTGCCGCATTGGCAAAGCTGGCTGGCGACGAACCAGTTCCTGGGTTCGCCGCTGGTGCGGCCGGGCACCGAAGATCGCTTCTGGGCGCTGCTGCTGCCGTTCCTCGATGCCTTTGCAGGCCGCGAAATCGGCCTCCAATGCCGCCAACTCGCGTGGGACGACCCTGCCTGCGCCGCGCTGATCGCGCATTGCGAGCGCGAGGGGCGCGGCTTTCGCATCGTCGACCGCTTCGACCGGCCGGCCAGCGCGCCGGACAGCGATGCGGACGGTGGCCGGTCGGGCGCCAAGGCGCGCGCGCGCCTGCGCAGCCTCGAACGGCGCCTCGCGCGCGACCACGGCCCCGTCGCGGTCGACCGGCACGCGGGGGAGGGCGATTGCAACCGCTGGGTCGAGACCTTCCTGGCGATGGAACGCGCGGGCTGGAAAGGCCGGGCGGGCAGCGCGCTCGCCTGCCATGCCGAGACCGAGAACCTGTTCCGCGACGTCATGCGCGCGGGGTGGGAGCGGGGCAGGCTCGGCCGCGCGACGCTGACGGCCGCGGGACGGCCGCTCGCCATGTCCTCCTGGTTCGTGACCGGCGACCGGGGCTTCGGGTTCAAGATGGCCTTCGACGAAGCCTTCCGAAGCTATGCGCCGGGGCAGTTGCTGATGCGCCATGTCGCGGATCATGTGGCCGGGCTGCACCCGCCGATCCATTTCGACACCTGCACCGCGGCGGGCGCCGGAGGATGCCGGTCGCTGTGGGGCGACAGCCGGACGATCGTCGATTGCGTCGTCGCCATCGGATCGCCCGCTCGCCGGCTCGCCTTTGCCGGGCTGATGCTTGCCCGTGACGCCTATCGCCGTGCGGTCAACCCTTCTGCCGCGCCAGCTTTCCCAGCCCCTTCGACAATTGCAGCGCGCCGTTGAGCCGCGCCCCCGCGCTCGCCCAGTCGCCGCTTACCGACAGCCGGTTGTCGGGACGGATGCGCGCGCGGCCCTTCAGCCGCTCGACATAGGCGATCAGGCCGGGGACGTTGGCGAATTCGTCGCCGTGGAAGCTGACCAGCGCGCCCTTGGTGCCGACGTCCAGCTTGGCGATGCCCGCCGCCTTGGCATTGGCCTTGATCTCCATGAGCTGGATCAGGTTTGCCGTTTCGGGCGGCAGCGGGCCGAAGCGGTCGATCATCTCGGCCGCGAAGCCGTCGAGCCCGGCGCGGTCCTCGGCCTCGTTGAGCCGGCGATAGAGCGCCATGCGCAGCGGCAGGTCGGGCACATAATCCTCGGGGATCAGGATCGGCGCGTCGACGGTGATGACCGGTGACAGCGCCTCGCGCGGCGGCGCCACGCCGGCGCCCTCCGCCTTGGCGACGAGGATCGCTTCCTCCAGCATCGACTGATACAGTTCGAATCCGACCTCGCGGATATGTCCCGACTGCTCGTCGCCGACCAGATTGCCGGCGCCGCGAATGTCGAGGTCGTGGCTCGCGAGCTGGAATCCCGCGCCCAGCGTGTCGAGATCGCCGAGCAGCTTCAACCGTTTTTCGGCGGTGTCGGTGATGCCGCCATGATCGGGCGTCGTGAGATAGGCATAGGCGCGCGTCTTCGACCGCCCGACGCGGCCGCGAAGCTGGTAGAGCTGCGCGAGGCCGAAACGGTCGGCGCGGTGGACGACCAGCGTGTTGGCGCTCGGAATGTCGAGCCCGCTTTCGACGATCGTCGTCGAAACCAGCACGTCATATTTGCGGTCGTAGAAGGCGCTCATCCGTTCCTCGACCTCGCCCGGCGCCATCTGGCCGTGCGCGACGACATATTTGACCTCGGGCACGCGAGTGCGGAGAAATTCCTCGATATCGGGCAGATCCTTGATCCGCGGCGTGACGAAGAAGCTCTGCCCGCCGCGATCATGCTCGCGCAGCAGCGCCTCGCGGATGACCACCGGGTCCCACGGCGCCACATAGGTCCGCACCGCCAGCCGGTCGACCGGCGGCGTCTGAATGACCGACAATTCGCGCAGCCCCGACATCGCCATCTGCAGCGTGCGCGGGATCGGCGTCGCGGTCAGCGTCAGCACATGGACGTCGGCCTTCAATTGCTTCAGCCGCTCCTTGTGGACGACCCCGAAGCGCTGTTCCTCGTCGACGACGACGAGGCCGAGGCGCTGGAATTCGACCGCTTTCGCAAAGACCGCGTGCGTGCCGACCACGATATCGATCTGCCCGCTCGCCAGCCCGTCGCGCGTCCGGGTGGCTTCCGCCGTCGGGACCAGCCGCGACAGCCGCCCGATGTTGATCGGAAAGCCTTTGAAGCGCTCGACGAAATTCGTGTAGTGCTGGCGCGCGAGCAGGGTGGTCGGACAGACGACCGCGACCTGCACCCCCGCCATCGCCGCGACGAAGGCGGCGCGCAGCGCGACCTCGGTCTTGCCGAAACCGACGTCGCCGCACACCAGCCGGTCCATCGGCCGCCCCGACGCCATGTCGGCGAGTACGTCGCCGATCGCGCGGTCCTGGTCGTCGGTTTCCTGATAGGGGAAGCGGTCGGCGAAGGCGGGATAGGCGGCGTCCTGCGCCAGCATTTCGCCGGGCCGTAGCGCGCGCTGCGCCGCGGTGGACAGCAGTTCGCCCGCGATCTCGCGGATGCGCTCCTTCATCCGCGCCTTGCGCCGCTGCCACGCCTCGCCGCCCAGCCTGTCGAGCGCGACCCCCTCGCTCTCGCCGCCATAGCGTGAGAGAACGTCGAGATTTTCGACCGGGACGTAGAGCTTGTCGCCGCCGGCATAAGTGAGCGCGACGCAGTCGTGCGGGCTGCTGCCGACCGGGATCGAGGTCAGCCCCTCATAACGGCCGATGCCGTGGTCGAGATGGACGACGAGATCGCCGACGCTGAGCGTCGCCAGCTCGGCGAGGAAGGCATCGGCGCTCTTACGCCGCTTCTGCCGCCGCACGAGCCGTTCGCCGAGAATGTCCTGCTCGGTGAGCAGGCTGATCGCGTCGGACGCGAAGCCATGATCGAGCGGCAGGACGATCAGGGCGACGCCGGTTCCCCTCCCGCTTGCGGGAGGGGCTAGGGGAGGGCGTGTTTCGGTGGTGGGCTTGTCAACAGGCCCTCCCCCGACCCCTCCCGCAAGCGGGAGGGGAGAAGATGAGCCCAGCGCCTCCTGCCACGTCTCGACCTGCGCCAGCCCGTCGACGCCATGCTCTTTCAGCAACCCCGCCAGCCGCTCGCGCGCGCCCGCCGAGTAGCTGGCGATGATCGTCCGCCGCCCCTTGCGCCGCTCGTCCGAGAGATGGTCGGCGACCTTGTCGTAGACGTTGAGATCGGCGGTGCGCTCGGGCGTGAAGTCGCGCGCCGCGAACGTCTCGAGGTCGAGCACCGCCGCCGCCTCGGGAACATCGAACGGGGTCACGACATGCATCGGCCGCGCCGCCTCGGCCTCGGTCCATTCCGCCTCGGTCAGATACAGCGCTTCGGGCGCCAGCGGGCGGTAACTGCCCGCCTGCTCCTGCTCGGCCGCGACCCGGTTTGCATGATAGTCGCGGATCGCGTCGAAGCGCGTTTCGGCGGTCGCGTCGGTGCGGTGGCCGCGCAGCACCGGGGTCGCCGCGTCGATATGGTCGAACAGCGTCGCCAGCCGTTCCTCGAACAAAGGCAGCCAATGGTCCATGCCCGCCTGCCGGCGCCCCTCGCTCACCGCCTGATACAGCGGGTCGCCGGTCGCCTGCGCCCCGAACATCTCGCGATAGCGGGTACGAAAGCGCTTGATCGTCGCCTCGTCGAGCAGGGTTTCGGCCGCGGGGAGCAGGGACAGCGCCTTGGCGGGCCCCAGGCTGCGCTGGTCGGCGGGGTCGAAACGGCGGATGCTTTCGATCTCGTCGCCGAAGAAATCGACGCGCAGGCCCGTCTCCTCGCCGGCGGGGAACAGGTCGACGATGCCGCCGCGCACCGCGAACTCGCCCTGATCGGCGACGGTGTCGACGCGGTTGAAGCCGCTGGCGACCAGCAGCTCGGCCAGCGCGTCGCGGTCGATCCGCTGCCCCGCCGCCAGCGTCGTCGCGAGTTGGCGGATACGGAACGGCGTCAGCGTGCGCTGGGTGATCGCGGCGACGGTGGTCAGGATCAGCTCGCCGCGCTTCGCGGGCGCCTGCAAGGCCGACAGCGTCGCCAGCCGGTCGGCGCTGATCCGCATCGACGGCCCGGCGCGGTCATAGGGCAGGCAATCCCACGCCGGAAAGCGATGGACGATCAGGTCGGGCGCGAAAAAGGGCGCCGCGTCGGCGACCGCCTGCATCGCGGCATCGTCGGTCGCGACGTAAACCAGCCTCCTGTCGCTCGTCCGCGCCAGATCGGCGAGCAGCAGCGGCAGGAACCCGTCCGCCGCGCGCGCCAGCGTCAGCGGCGCTGCCGCCGATCCGATCGCGGCGAAAATGTCGGCGGCGGTCCGGGTCATGGCAGCGGAATATAGTCCAGCCGGCGCATCGCGGCGATCAGTTCGGGCTTGTCGAGGTGTGCGGGCGGATGCCCGGTGCCGAGCGCCCACGCCATGATATCGACGTCATCTTCCTCGCACACGGCTTCGAACCACGCGACCTCCTCCGCGCCCCATCCGGGCGCATAGCGGTCGAAAAAGCCGCCGATCATATAGTCGGCCTCGCGCGTGCCGCGATGCCAGGCGCGGAATTTCAGGCGTTTCAGGCGGTCTTGCATGGCGGGCCTTTTAATCGCGGGAGCGATGAAGCGGAAACGGGTATCGCGTCCACTCACCGTTCGCCCTGAGCTTGTCGAAGGGCTGTTCTGTCTTTGCGCCGCCGGAAAATAAGGACGGTGCTTCGACAAGCTCAGCACAAACGGAAGAGGGGCCGGGTTTCCTTCGCTCGACACGAACGGAAAGACGAGGCTAGACACGCCCTAGCCATGCGACCCGAAATCCTCAACCCGCTCTTTGCCGCGCTGACCGACCTCAAGGGCGTCGGGCCGCAACTCGCCAAGCCGCTGACCCGGCTGGGGCTCGAACGCGTGATCGACGTGCTGTTCCACCTGCCGACCGGCCTCATCTCGCGCGTTCCGGTCGACCGGCTCGATCAGGCGCAGGCGGGCCAGACGATCATCGTCGACGTGACCGCGCAGGACTATCGCTCTGGCCGATCTCCGCGCGCGCCCTTCGGGGTCGAGGCGGTCGACCGCGCGGGCGATCATGTCCGGCTCGTCTATTTCGGCCGCACCTCCGGCCTCGCGCGCAAGCTGTTTCCGCTCGGGGAGGCGCGCCGCGTCTCGGGGCGGCTCGACCTTTATGGCGACATGCGCCAGATCGTGCATCCCGATCATGTCGCCGAACCCGGCGACGAGGGCGCCATCGCGATCCACGAACCCGTCTATCCGCTGACCGAGGGGCTGACCAACGCGCGACTGTCGCAGCTCGCCGCGGTGGCGCTCGACCGGCGACCCGAGCTTGCCGAATGGATCGACGCGCCGCTGCTCGCCTCGCGAAACTGGCCCGCGTGGCGCGAGGCGATGGAACGCGCGCACGCCAGCCCGCGCGACGAGGCGGCGCGCGACCGCCTCGCCTATGACGAGATTTTCGCGAGCCAGGTCGCGCTGATGCTGATCCGGCAGGGGTTGCGCACCCGCAAGGGGAGGGGGATTCGCGGTGACGGCCGGCTGACCGATGCGCTGAAACTGCCCTTCGGCCTGACCGGTGCGCAGGAGCGCGTCGGGCGCGAGATCGCGGGCGATATGGCGCAGGACGTGCCGATGCTGCGGATGCTCCAGGGCGACGTCGGTTCGGGCAAGACGCTCGTCGCGCTCCGTGCGATGCTGGCGGCGGTCGAAGCGGGAACGCAGGCGGCGTTGCTCGCCCCGACCGAAATCCTCGCGCGTCAGCATCATGCGACCTTGCAGGCGATGCTCGCGGGGCTGCCGGTCAACCTCGCGATCCTCACCGGCCGCGACAAGGGGAAGGTCCGCGAATCGACGCTGATGGGGCTGGCCGACGGCAGCATCGACATCCTCGTCGGCACCCACGCGATCTTTCAGGAGGCGGTGCAGTATCGCGACCTGTCGCTCGTCGTCGTCGACGAGCAGCACCGCTTCGGCGTCGCGCAGCGGCTGATGCTGACCGGCAAGGGCGCGCGCCCGCCGCACCTCCTCGTGATGACCGCGACCCCGATCCCGCGCACCCTGCAACTCGCCAACCACGGCGAGATGGACGTGTCGCGGATCGACGAGATGCCGCCGGGGCGCACGCCGGTCGATACGCGCGTCGTCTCGGTCGACCGGCTCGATGAGGTGGTGAGCGGGCTCGAACGCCATCTCGCGGGCGGCGCGCAGGCCTATTGGGTCTGTCCGTTGGTCGCGGAGAGCGAGACGAGCGAACTCGCGGCGGCCGAGGACCGTGCGGCGCTGCTGCGCGAACGCTTCGGCGATACCCGCGTCGGGCTCGTCCACGGCCGGATGAAGGGGCCGGACAAGGATGCGGTGATGGCGCGCTTTCAGGCGGGCGAGATCGGCGTCCTCGTCGCGACGACGGTGATCGAGGTCGGGGTCGACGTCCCCGCCGCCAGCCTGATGATCGTCGAACATGCCGAAAATTTCGGCCTCGCCCAGCTCCACCAGCTTCGCGGCCGCGTCGGGCGCGGCACGGCGAAATCGGTGTGCCTGCTGCTGCGTTCGCAGACTCTCTCCGAAACCGCGCGCGAGCGGCTGGCGCTGATGCGCGAGACGAACGACGGTTTCGTGATCGCCGAAAAGGATCTCGAACTGCGCGGCGGTGGCGAGCTGCTGGGGCTCAAGCAGTCGGGCGACGCCGACTATCGCCTCGCGACCCCCGAACAGCTCGTGCGCCTGCTTCCCGTCGCCCACGACGACGCGCGCCTGTTCGTCGAGCGCGACGGCGGCATGGACGGCCCGCGCGGCGAGGCGGTGCGCCTCTGCCTCTACCTCTTCGAACGCGACGCCGCGGTGCCGCTCTTGCGGAGCGGGTGAAGGACTCCCCGCTCGCTTGCGGGAGGGGGTGGCTTCCCATCCCGAGAATACTTTGTATTCTAACCTTTTTGGGAAGATGGAGAAGCCACCATGCAGGACCTGTCATCGGGCGAAGTGACCTTCACCGAAACCAGGCGCGTCGTCTTCGGCCGGCCGGCGGGGGAGGTGCTTCGCGAGCAGGCGGAGGCGATGGGCGCGCGGCGGGTGCTGCTGATCGCCTCGACCTCGCTGTGCACGCGCACCGACGCGATCGTGGGGATAGAGGCTGCGCTCGGCGGCCGTCATGCCGGCACCTTTCACGGCATCGCGCCGCACGCCCCCCGCTCGGACGTGCTCCGCGCGGTCGAGGCGGCGCGGGCGGTCGACGCGGACCTGATCGTCTCGATCGGCGGCGGATCGGTCATCGACGCGACCAAGATCGCCGCGCTCGCGCTCAAGCACGACATACGCCGCGTCGAGGATTTCGAGCCGCTGCGCACGCGCGTCGATGCCGACGGGCAGGCGGTCAATCCGCTGACCGAAGGCCCCGATATCCGCGTCGTCTGCGTGCCGACGACGCTGTCGGGCGGCGAGTTCAACCCGCGCTCGGGCGCCACCGACGAGCGGGCGCAACACAAGCAGGGCTATGGCCATCCGGCGATGGTTCCGGTCGCGATCGTCCTCGATCCGGCGCTCGCTGTCCACACTCCCGAATGGGTGTGGCTCTCGACCGGCGTGCGCGCGGTCGATCATTGCGTGGAGACGCTCGCGTCGTACCGCTCGAACGATTATGCCGACGGCCTCGCCGACAGCGCGCTGCGACTGCTTGTCGAGGGGCTGGCGCGGGTCAAGGCCGATCCGCGCGACCTCGAAGGGCGCCTCAAATGCCAGATCGGCGCGTGGCAGGCGATGATGCCGGTGCTCGCCGGGGTGCCGATGGGGGCAAGCCACGCGATCGGCCATGTGCTCGGCGGCACCTGCGGCGTCCCGCACGGCTATACCTCGTGCATCCTCTCACCCACGGTGCTCGCCTGGAACGCGGAGCATGACGCGCGCCGGCAGGGGCGGATACTGCAATGTCTGGGGAACGGGCAGGCGACGGCCGCGGCGGCGCTCGACGCTTTCGTGCGCGGTCTCGGCATGCCGCGCACGCTCGCGGAAGTCGGGGTGGACGAGGCGCAGTTCGGGCAGGTGGCGACCTATGCGATGCACGACCTCTGGCTGCGCACCAACCCGCGGCCGATCCGCGACGAAGGCGACGTGCTGGCGATATTGCGGATGGCGGCGTGACGGCGCAGGCGTGCGCCGTGCTTCGGTCCTAGTTGAGGTCGCCGCGCGCGCCCATGGCGCGGATCATCGGCAGATAATCCTCGACCCCGATCATCCGGTCGAACTGGACGCCGGTCTTGCCGCCCAGCGACCAGATGACCTTGGCGGTGATCCGGCCGACGATCGGCATGCGAAAGATGACGAGATCGCCGGGTTCGAGCCCGCGCTCGTAGCGCATCAGCAGGCCGTCGGCGCTGATGTTGACGCAGGTGCACATTTCCTGCCGCCCGTCGGGCAGCACGAAGGGAAGGCGGCAATATACGTCGCTGCGAGGCGAGAGCCGCTGGTCGAGGCCGACATAATTGGCCTTGTTCGTATCGATCTTGCGCATTGTCCTGGCCTTGCTGGTCTGGCCGGTCAGAATCGACTCGATTCCTCAATTATCGGTAAACGCTCATCGGATGACGAGGCCGTGGCGCTTGGCGCCCAGGCTCACCGGAACCGGCTCGGCGGCGGGCTGGATCAGGTGGTGCGGGTCGCGGATCACGACGCCGTCGACCTTCACCGCGCCCTCGTCGAGCTTGCGCCGCGCCTCCTTGTTCGAGCCCGCGAAGCCGAGTTCGCGCAGCGCGTCGAGGATGCGAAGCCCCTCCGCCGGCGCCGCGATCTGCGGCAGGTCGCCGCCGATATGCCCTTTTTCAAAGGTTTGCGCGGCGGTCTCGGCGGCCGTGCGCGCCGCTTCGGCGCCGCGGCACATCGCCGTCGCCTCGTTCGCGAGGATCTTCTTCGCCTCGTTGATCTCCGCGCCTTCGAGCGTTTCCAGCCGCGCGATCTCGTCGAGAGGCAGGTCGGTGAACAGCCGCAGGAACCGCCCGACGTCGCGGTCGTCGCTGTTGCGCCAATATTGCCAATAGTCAAAATGGGACAGTTGATCGGCGTTCAGCCACACCGCGCCGGCGGCGGTCTTGCCCATCTTGGCGCCCGCCGCGGTGGTCAGCAGCGGCGTCGTGACGCCGTAAAGCTCGGCGCCGTCCATCCGGCGCCCCAGCTCGACGCCGTTGACGATATTGCCCCACTGGTCCGACCCGCCCATCTGCAACCGCACCCCCATCGCCTTCGACAGATGGCGGAAATCATAACCCTGAAGGATCATGTAGTTGAATTCGAGGAAGGTCATCGGCTGTTCGCGGTCGAGCCGCAGCTTGACCGAATCGAAGGTCAGCATCCGGTTGATCGTGAAATGCGTGCCCACTTCCTGCAGCAATTCGATGTAGCCGAGCTGGCCGAGCCAGTCGTGATTGTTGACCATCACCGCGTCGGCCGGCCCGTCGCCAAAGGTCAGGAAGGGTTCGAAGATGGTGCGGATCGACGCGATATTCGCCTCGATCGTCGCGTCGTCCAGCATCCTGCGGCTCTCGTCGCGCCCCGTCGGGTCGCCGATCCGCGTCGTCCCGCCGCCCATCAGCACGACCGGCTTGTGCCCCGCCTGCTGGAGCCGGCGGAGCAGCATGATCTGGACCAGGCTGCCGACATGCAGGCTGGGCGCGGTCGCGTCGAAGCCGATATAGCCGGGCACGACCTGCTTCGCCGCGAGCGCATCGAGCCCTTCCGCG
The DNA here is from genome assembly GCF_014199295.1 of Sphingopyxis panaciterrulae. Taxonomy (GTDB): domain Bacteria; phylum Pseudomonadota; class Alphaproteobacteria; order Sphingomonadales; family Sphingomonadaceae; genus Sphingopyxis; species Sphingopyxis panaciterrulae. The sequence continues at coordinate 89,972 of NZ_JACIJH010000014.1, read as the reverse complement.
TCGGTCGTCTGGTGGATATAGCCCCGCTCGTCGAGCAGGCGCAGCAGGTCGGATTTGTAATGGGTCATGGCGCGCGGGCGCTTAGCACGCGAAGGGCGCAAACCCAACACCGTTCGCCCCCTGCTTTCGCGGGGCAGGCTCCGAGCTTGTCGAAGGGCCGTGCTTCCTTCTAAACCTCTTGCATGAGCTTCTGGGCCTATATGCTGCACTGTAGGGGCGGGGCCTATTATACCGGGCACACCGACAATCTGACGCATCGTATGGCGCAGCATGAATCGGGGGAATTTCCGGGATTCACCGCGGACAGACTGCCTGTAGCCCTCGTCTGGAGTCAGGAATTCCCGACCCGCATCGAAGCGCTGGAAGCCGAACGCCGCATCAAGGGCTGGAGCCGGGCGAAGAAAATGGCGCTGATCCGCGGCGACTGGAATAGGATTTCGGTCTTGGCAAAAGGCAAGAACGGTCCTTCGACAAGCTCAGGACGAACGGAGAGAGAAATGCCGGTCCCCCCCACACCCGTTCGCCCTGAGCTTGTCGAAGGGCTGCCCTTGTCCTGCCATCCCCAAACGCCTTCGTCCGCGGTTCAGGGCATAAGCATCGATATCCGCAGGGAAGGCCGTGCCCTCGCGCTCAGCTATAAGCTGACCGGCGATCTCGGAAGGCTCCATCTCCCGGCGCCCCTCCCGCCCGCCCAGGCGGACCGGCTTTGGGAGCGGACATGTTTCGAGGCTTTCGTAAAACCCGAAGGCGGCAGCGCCTATATAGAGTTCAATTTCGACCCCGCTCGACGGTGGGCGACCTACGCATTCGATCAATATCGACGGGCGGCCGCCCTGACGGTGATACCGGCCCCCCGCATCGGGATGCCCGAACGAAATGGGGGATTTGTGATCGCGCCGACGATCTATCTCGAAGCGGCTGGCCCTGTCCGAGTCGCCCTCTCCGCCGTCATCGAAGAAACCGACGGCACCAAATCCTATTGGGCACTCCGCCACCCGCCCGGCAAGCCCGATTTCCATCATCCCGATTGCTTTGCGCTGGCGCTTGGGGCACCGGACGGCGCATGACCCTGTCCTTCGGCATCGACCGCCTGCTCGCCGAGCCCGATCTGCGCAAGCCGCTGGAGGGGCGGCGCGTTGCATTGCTCGCGCACCCGGCGTCGGTCACCGCGGACCTGACCCACAGCCTCGACGCGCTGGTCGCGGCGGGGGTGAACGTCACCGCGGTCTTCGGGCCGCAGCACGGCGTGCGCGGCGACCTTCAGGACAATATGATGGAGTCGCCCGACTTCACCGATCCGACTTATGGCATGCCGGTGTTCAGCCTCTATGGCGAGGTCCGCCGGCCGACCGGTCAATCGATGCACATGTTCGACGTGATGCTGGTCGACCTTCAGGACCTCGGCTGCCGCATCTACACTTATGTCACGACCCTGCTCTACATGCTCGAGGCCGCGGCGCAGCACGGCAAGGCGGTGTGGGTGCTCGACCGGCCCAACCCCGCCGGCCGCCCGGTCGAGGGCACGCGGCTACGCGCGGGCTGGGAGAGCTTCGTGGGCGCCGGGCCGATGATGATGCGCCACGGGCTGACGATGGGCGAGATGGGACATTGGTTCATCCGCCATTTCGGGCTGAACGTCGAGTATCGCGTGATCGAAATGGCGGGGTGGGAGCCCGACGCCGCGCCGGGCTTCGGCTGGCCGCCCGAACGCCTATGGATCAACCCCAGCCCCAACGCCGCCAACGTCAATATGGCGCGCGCCTATGCCGGGACGGTGATGGTCGAGGGCGCGACGCTGAGCGAGGGCAGGGGAACGACGCGCCCGCTCGAACTGTTCGGCGCGCCCGACATCGACGCGCGCGCGGTCATTGCCGAAATGCACCGCCTCGCGCCCGAATGGCTCGGCGGCTGCAAGCTGCGCGACATCTGGTTTCAGCCGACCTTCCACAAGCATGTCGGCGCGCTCAACAGCGGCGTCCATATTCATGCCGAAGGACCATGGTACGACCCCGCCGCCTTTCGCCCGTGGCGCGTGCAGGCGCTGGGCTTCAAGGCGATCCGCAGCCTTTATCCCGACTATCCGATCTGGCGTGGCACCGACTTCAAATATGAATACACCGACGATGTGCTCGCGATCGACGTGATCAACGGCTCGCCGCTGCTGCGCGAATGGGTCGACGATGCGGGCGCAAAGCCGGGCGATCTCGATGCGCTCGCGGTGCCCGACGAGGCGGGCTGGCGCGAAGAGATTGCAGAATTGCTATTATATTGAACATTATCTTCCTCCTCCATTTGCCCCGAGCTTGTCGATGGGCTGTCCTTTTCTTCGGACGGAGCAGGAAAAACGGCCCTTCGACAAGCTCAGGGCAAATGGGAAAAAGGGGTGGTTGAGACCATGCATCGACGGCAATTCATGGGCGCGGCGGCGCTCGGCGGGCTGGCGGTCGGCCTGCCCGCGGCAAGCTGGGCGGCGGAGGATTTTGCGGGTCTCGCCAACATGGCGAAGGATGCACAGCCGATCGGCGCCGCGGAACGCCAGGCGCGGCTGGCCAAGGCGACCGAATTACTGCGTGCCAACGACATGGACGCGCTGCTGATCGAGCCCGGTGCCAGCCTCATCTATTTCACCGGCGTCCGCTGGGGACGGAGCGAGCGGCTGACCGCCGCGGTGCTCACGCGCGAGGGCGAGGTGGCGATCGTCACCCCCTTTTTCGAGGAACCGTCGGTGCGTGAAAGCCTGGGCGTGGAGGCAGAGGTGCTGACCTGGAACGAGGATGAGAATCCGCTCGCGGCGGTCGCGGCGTGGCTTGGCAAACGCGGGCTGGCCAGGGGACGCGTCGGCGTCGAGGAAACGGTGCGATACTTTGCGGTCGATGGACTCGAAAAGGCGATGCCGGGCGTCACCATAGTCAATGGCGCGCCGGTCGTGCGCGGATGCCGGATGGTGAAATCGGCGGCCGAGATCGCGCTGATGCAGTTGGCCACCGACATCACCATGGCCGCCTATCGCTACACCGCGCCGCGGGTCGAGGCGGGGATGACGCGTGCCGATGTCGGGGCGCTCATGAACGGCGCGACGAAGGCGCTCGGCGGGTCGCCCGAATTCGCGCTGGTCCTGCTCGGCGAGGCGAGCGCCTATCCGCACGGCAGCGGTCAGCCGCAGATCGTGCGGCCGGGCGAGGTGGTGCTGATGGATTGCGGCTGTAACGTCCATGGCTATCAGTCCGACGTGTCGCGAAGCTGGGTCCACGGTACCGCGACCGCGCGCCAGCGGCAGGTGTGGGAACAGATGCGGCAGGGTCAGCTCGTCGCTTTCGAGGCGGCGAAGGTCGGCACCCCCGCGGGGCAGGTCGACGACGCGGTGCGCGCCTATTACGAAGGGCTCGGCTATGGCCCCGGCTACAAGCTTCCCGGCACCTCGCACCGCACCGGCCACGGCATCGGGCTTGACGGGCACGAGCCGGTCAACCTGGTGCGCGGAGAGGCGACGCGGCTCGCCCCCGGCATGTGCTTCTCGAACGAACCCGGCATCTACATCCCCGGCGAATTCGGCATCCGCATAGAGGATTGCTTCCACATGACCGAAAGCGGCCCGCTGTGGTTCAGCAAGCCGCCGCTGTCGCTCGACGATCCCATAGGATAGGTTGAACCCGACCCCGAACGGATCATGGGGGTGTATCCAGCCCCCGCGGCCGCTGCACCAGGCTGACCAGCACGAAGCTGATGATCATCAGCAGATACCAGCTTCCCAGCTTTTCGATTCCGACCATCTGCCAGCCGGCTTCCTGGTTCGGATAGCGCCACGCGCGGGCGAAGGTGCCGATATTCTCGGCGAACCAGATGAACAGCGCGACGAGGCCCCAGCCGACGAGCAGCGGCATGCGGCGGTGGACATGCAGCGGGCGAAACCATACCTGACAGCGCCAGAACAGTAGCGCGGTTGCCGCGAAGAGCAGCCAGCGAATGTCGGGCAGCCAGTGGTGCGCAAAGAAATTGACATAGATCGCCGTCGCGAGCGCCCAGGTCGCCCAGGCGGGCGGATAACGGGTGTAGCGGAAATCGAAGATGCGCCAGACGCGCGCGATATAGCTGCCGACCGCGGCATACATGAAGCCCGAAAAGAGCGGCACCGCGCCGATATGCAGCAGGCTCGCCTCGGGATATTGCCACGATCCTGCGGCGGTCTTGAACAGTTCCATCACCGTGCCGACGATGTGGAAGATCAGGATGACGACGGCCTCTTTCGGCGTTTCCAGCCGGAAGAGGAGCATCGAAAGCTGGATCAGCACCGCACCCATGGTCAGCGCGTCATAGCGGTGAATTGGCGCGTCCTCGGGCCACAGGAAATGTGTCGCGAGCAGCAGCGCCAGCATCAGCGCGCCGAACAGGCAGGCCCAGCCCTGCTTGAAGCCGAAAACGAGGAATTCGAGGAACCAGCCGCGCGGTCCCGGCTCGACCGCCATCGCCTCGAGCCGCGTGCGGACCCGGTAGAAGCGCGAATGGGCGCGGCGCGGCTCAGACATGGACGGCGACCAGCGCGATCAGCGACGCGGCGGGAAGCAGCAGCGCCTGCGCCAGGATGGTTCCTGCGAGGCGGCTCAGCGAGATAAGGGCGATCGCGCGGCGGAAATCGGCCTCGCCGACCTGCCCCTCGACCGCGTCGTCGGTCATCACCGAAAGCTGCGGGTCGATGAAGGCGAAGAGCAGGATGGTCGCGAAGCCATTGATGAGGGCGGACAATTGCGAGGCGGTGACGCGATATTCGGGGGCGAGATAGCCGGCATAGAGCGACGCGACGACCCCGACGGCGAGCAGCGATTGCGCCAGGCAATTGGCGATCAGCACCCCCCAGCCGATCCCTTGCGGCATGTGCCAGCCGCGCAAATGCCCGAGGCTGGGCAGGCGCAGCGACCGGCGCAGCGTGCGCAGCCCGCTCGGGCTGGCGGCCTTCAGCGCGAGCTTCGTCGTCGAGCGATTGTCCTGATACCAGCCGATCGCCGCCGCGAACATGCGCTGCCCGGTCGGGACGAGCAGGATGCCGACCAGCGTCGCGACGCTCGCCGCGGCGAGGACGAACTGCATGTCGACGAACAGCGATGCGCCGCTGCCGTCGTGAATCCGCGTCTCGATCCTTTTGGCGAGGAAGGGGCCAAGAAAGCTGTTCGAGGTGCGCGAGAAGAGGACGAGGATGTTGAACAGCGCGAACGACATGGCGATCCGCCGCGTCCGCACCCCCGCGATCCGCGCGGCGTAGGCGAGGGCGCCGATCAGGTTGATGAAGCCGGTGAGAAGAAGGATGGTGACGAGGGGGAGGTCGAACATCGTCCGGGCCTATTGTGAGGAACCCGGATTCCGCGTCATTGCGAGCGAAGCGAAGCAATCCAGGACGGTTTACGGGGCCTCTGGATTGCCACGCGGCTTCGCCGCTCGCAATGACGATTCATTCGACGCCCGGATCAATGCTTGCGCGTCAACTCACGCATCGCGTCGTCCAGCCCCGCCAGCGTCAGCGGATACATGCGGTCGTTCATCAACTGTTTGATCATCTTGACCGACTGGGTGTAGCCCCAATGCGCCTCGGGCACCGGGTTCAGCCACACCGCGGCGGGATAGACGTTGGTCATCCGCTGGACCCAGACCGCGCCCGATTCTTCGTTGAAATGTTCGACGCTGCCGCCCGGATGGCTGATCTCATAGGCGCTCATCGACGCGTCGCCGACGAACACCAGCTTATAATCATGGCCATATTTGTGGAGGATATCCCACATCGGCGTGCGTTCGGACCAGCGGCGCTTGTTGTCCTTCCACACCCCTTCATAGGGGCAGTTGTGGAAATAAAAGAATTCCAGATTCTTGAACTCGCTCGTCGCGGCGCTGAACAACTCCTCGCACAGCTTGATGAACGGGTCCATCGACCCGCCGACGTCGAGGAACAGCAGCAGCTTGACCGCGTTGCGCCGCTCCGGGCGCATGCGGATGTCGAGCCAGCCCTGCCGCGCGGTGCCGTCGATCGTACCGGGGATGTCGAGCTCGTCGGCCGCGCCTTCGCGCGCGAACTTGCGCAGACGGCGCAGCGCGATCTTGATGTTGCGGGTGCCGAGTTCCTTGGTGTTGTCGAGATTCTGGAACTCGCGCTTTTCCCAGACTTTCAGCGCACGCTTGTGCTTGCTCTCGCCGCCGATCCGCACGCCTTCCGGGTTGTAGCCGGAGTTGCCGAAGGGCGAGGTGCCGCCGGTGCCGATCCATTTGTTGCCGCCCTGGTGGCGTTTCTGCTGCTCCTCGAGTCGCTTCTTCAGCGTCTCCATGATCTCGTCCCACGAGCCGAGCGACTTGATCGCCTCCATCTCCTCGGGGGTCAGATATTTCTCGGCCACCGCCTTCAGCCATTCCTCGGGAATGTCGACCGGCGCCTGGCCGTAATCGGCGAGCAGCCCCTTGAAGACCTTGTTGAACACCTGGTCGAAGCGGTCGAGCAGCCCCTCGTCCTTCACATAGATGGCGCGCGAGAGGTAATAGAATTGCTCGGGACTGCGGTCGATCACCTCGCGGTCGAGCGCCTCCAGCAGCATCAGATGCTCTTTCAGGCTGGCGGGAATGCCCGCGGCGCGCAGCTCGTCGAGGAAGCCGAAAAACATCGGGTAGGCGTAACCCGTCGGCGCGGCGGGCGCAATCACTTTACGTAAACGGAAAGCATCGCCCGCTCCATCCATTGACCCCGCGTTAACCATTGTCCGGCATGACCGCTCGATTGTCATCCATGGGTGCCGCAATGAAATATGATCCGATCACCTCGGCCCAGCCGATCCTCGACCAGTCGGTCGCGAGCGATTGCGGCGAGCTGGCCGTCGGGTGCAGCGAGGCGGCGGGGCGGATCAAGCGGGCGACAGACCAGATGGACCGCCAGATCGCCGAACTCGGCCGGCTCGAGGATTATGTCGCGGGGCTGGAGGCCGATCAGCGTCAGATCGCCGATTCGACCGACGAGGCGAAGCTGCTGTCGGCGCGCGCCTGCGAACAGCTCGACGTCGGGGCCGAGCGCGTGAACAGCGCGGTCGCCGAATTCCGGTCGGTCATCGACCTCGTCGCGCGGCTCGGCCAGCATGTCACCAATTTCGCCGCGGTGATGGAGCAGGTGCAGCAGGTCAGCCAGTCGATCGAATCGATCGCCAAGACCACCAACATGCTCGCCCTGAACGCCGCGATCGAGGCCGAACGCGCCGGCGATGCCGGACGCACTTTCGCGGTCGTCGCCGCCGAGGTGAAGAAGCTGGCGCAGAACACGCGCGGCGCGACCGACGAGATCCGCCGCTCGATCGGCAGCCTCGCGACCGAGGCGAGCGGGCTGGTCACCGAAATCCAGTCGGGGGTCGAACAGTCGAGCCGCGCCGAGGCGCAGTTCGAGACGATCACCGACGCGCTGCACGACGCGACCCACCTCGTCGCGCTGCTCGACGACCAGAGCGACCGCATCGCGCAGTCGAGCGCGATGGTCCACGCGAACGGCGCCCGCGTGCGCGAGGCGGTCGACCGCGTCGTCGCCTCGGTGCGCGAGAACGGCACGACGCTGGGCGACACCCGCGATTCGATCCTGACGATGGAGCATGTGTCGAACCGCATGTTCAACGCCGTGATCTCGGCGGGCGTGTCTCCGCGCGATTCCGCCATCGTCGAACTGGCCGCGAAGGTGCGCGACGAATTCGTCGGCCTCGCCGAAGCCGCGCTGGCCAAGGGCGAGCTGACGGCGGAGCAGCTTTTCGACACGGATTACGTCCGCGTGCCGGGGTCGAACCCCGAACGCTTCCGCACCAGCCTGTGCGACTGGGCCGACGCCAACTGGCGCCCGCTGTTCGACCGCATCGTCGCCGGGCATCCCGAGATCAGGATGTCGTCCGCGGGCGACATGAACGGTTTTCTGCCGACCCACATCAGCGACTGCTCGCGCGCGCCCACCGGCGATATCGAGCACGACACCGCACACTGCCGCAACGGGCGAATCCTGTTCGACGAAACCGACGCCGCGGCGAAGCGCAGCACCGCGCCCTTCTTCATGACCGTCTATCGTCAGGAGGGCGACGGCATCAACTATGTCACCGTGCGCAACGTATATATGCCTGCGGTGATCGGCGGCCGCCGCTGGGGCGACGTTGAGGTGGCGTACCAGCTTTGATGGATGTCCTTGCGAGCGAAGCGACGCAATCTCCAGCTACTGGGCTAGAGCAAGGCCGATAGCTGGAGATTGCTTCGTCGCTACGCTCCTCGCCATGACGCGTTGTTTCAGCTCCCCTGCCGCCGTGCCATGAAGGCGAGCTTTTCGAACAGCATCACGTCCTGCTCATTCTTGAGCAAGGCGCCGTGCAGCGGCGGGATCGCCTTGCCGACGTCGCGGTTCTGGAGCACCTCCAGCGGCATGTCCTCGGCGAGCAGCAGCTTCAGCCAGTCGATCAGCTCGCTGGTCGACGGCTTCTTCTTGAGCCCCGGCACGTCGCGCACGTCGTAGAAGATATCCATGGCGCGGCTGACCAGCGTCTTCTGGATGCCGGGAAAATGGACGTCGACGATCTCGGCCATCGTATCGCGGTCGGGGAATTTGATATAGTGGAAGAAGCAGCGGCGCAGGAAGGCGTCGGGCAGTTCCTTTTCGTTGTTCGAGGTGATGACGACGATCGGGCGCTCCTTCGCGGTGATCGTCTCGTCGGTCTCATAGACGTGGAACGCCATGCGATCGAGTTCCTGGAGCAGGTCGTTCGGAAATTCGATGTCGGCCTTGTCGATCTCGTCGATCAGCAGCACGGGCAGCTTGGGCGAGGTGAAGGCCTCCCACAATTTGCCCTGGCGGATATAGTTGCGGATGTCGTGGACGCGCTCTTCGCCGAGCTGGCCGTCGCGCAGGCGCGCGACCGCGTCATATTCGTACAGGCCCTGCTGCGCCTTGGTCGTCGACTTGATGTTCCAGGTGATGAGGGGGGCGTCGAAGGCCTTGGCGATCTCCTCGGCCAGCACCGTCTTGCCGGTGCCGGGTTCGCCCTTCACCAGCAACGGGCGGCGCAGCATCGTCGCGGCATTGACCGCGACCTTCAGATCGTCGGTCGCGATATAGGCGCTGGTTCCCTCGAAACGCATCGGCTCGCTGCCTTTCCCTTAACGTGAACGTCAACTTTGGGTCGGGCATAGCGATGGGCGGGGGAGGGTGCAACCCAATCTCCCGTCCCGCTTGCGGGAGGGGGAACGATCAGCCGTCGGCCCGGCTGGCGGCGCGGGCTTCGAGCAGGTCCCACAGGCCGCTGTGCTGGGCGATGAGCTGCTGCGCGCCAAAGACCATCGCGCGTTCGACCGCCGGGCTGTCGCCGATCGTGCCGGCGAGCCGCGCGGTGCCCGGCAGGTCGGGCAAGGTGCAGCGGGATGGCGCGAGGTCGAGCCGCTGGGCGCTGATGTCGAGCAGGACGCGGATCGTGCGCCAGTCGAGGGTCAGCGCGATCGCGGCGCCGACCGCGCAGCCATGGCGGTCGGATTCGGCGAGCATGTCGAGCGCCTTGCACTGCGCCGCGACCGCGGCCTCGCACTGGTCCTGCCCCTGGGTGCTCGGAACCGGGCCGGCGGCGGCGGTGATTCGGGACAGGAAGGCGCGCTCCTGCGCGAAGGCCTCCGCCGCCTCGTCCATCCACTGGCGCGAGGCGGGGTCGACCGCCTTGCGCGCCGCGGCGTCGATCACGCCGGGATGGCGGCCGTGGAGCAGGCAAAGGAAATGGACTGCATCGGCCAGGTTGCGCATCGCGTGGACGCCGCTCGACAGCGCGCCCGACCGGACATGCGCATGCGCGCCGGTGCCCTCGCTGGCGATCAGCGAATCGAGCAGGTCGGCGACGCCGCGTATCTGCGGTCTGGGCTGGGGCGAACGGCTCAACGCATCATCCTCGCTTGCGGGCGGCCGGTGGGCCGCGGACAACAGGGGTCGGTCGATCAGCCATAGCGCAACGTCGTAAACGCCGCGTTTATGCGAGTCCGCGAAATACGACGAGCCGTTCCGGAAAGGGACGAGGGGTGCGAAACGACCGGCAAGCCGGGAAAGGCTTGCCGGTCGCACGGGCGGCCCGGTGGATGGTCGGGCCGCGGGTCGGGGCCGGCCGGACGGGGAGAGGGAGGCCCGTCCGGCCCCGGCCGATGGGGTCAGGCGGCGAGCGCCATATCGTCGCGGGCGGCGGCGGGAACGTCGCCCGCGACCGTCGTCAGCGCCGCGGCCGCATCGGTGCGGCGGGCCGGGAAGAGCAGGCGCGAGCCGAGCACGACGATGCCGAGGCCGAAATAGGCGGCGATGCTCTCGACCGGGAAGAAAAAGAGCGGCGCGATGAAGGCAAGGCGCAGCCACAGCGGGTTGAAGCCGAAGTCCTGGCCCACGGCCTCGCAGATGCCGAAGAAGGTATCGCGGCGGCGGAAGAGATTGGTGGTTTCGCTGTCCATTTTTGTCTTTCCTCTTGGCTGCGGGCATCGCCCCTTGCTCGTGCCCCCAGCCTCGCAAGGGGCGTGCCAAATTCGCTGATGTCCGATTTCCCGCCCGATTTTTCGTGGACTCGCCGACGTTGGGCAAGGTCGTGCTGGGAATTTTCCCCATCGGGCGGGAAACTACACCATCAGATCAGATATTTTGTCATGGCCAGAGCCTCGGGAGCGGGAGAGTGGACGCCGCCCCATGGGGCGAACGCGACTCTCCTACCGGCGCCGCATGACAAAGCGGTGGCCGGTTAGACCGGTCCCCCTTGATTTTCGATGAATGGACGAAGGGCCGACTATCATCCACCTCCGTTCGCCCCCCGCCTTCGCGGGGGCAGGCTCTGAGCCTGTCGAAGGGGGCCGTTCCTTTCCTGCCGAACCGCAAGGGAAAGGACGATGCTTCCCCGGACTTGATCGGCGCTTATCGCTTTCGCATCCGTCATCCCGTCATTGCGAGCGAAGCGAAGCAATCCAGAGCGGTTTGCGCGCACTCTGGATTGCTTCGCTCCGCTCGCAATGACGAAGTAAGGAGGCTTACGGATGCCAAGGGTATGATCGCCGACTTGATCCGGGGTCCGCACGAACGGAGGAAAAGTCTTTTGTCCGCCTACTGATCCAAGAAAGAGCGCATCTTCCGCGACCGCGACGGGTGCTTCAGCTTGCGCAGCGCCTTCGCCTCGATCTGGCGGATGCGTTCGCGCGTCACGCTGAACTGCTGGCCGACCTCCTCCAGCGTATGGTCGGTGTTCATGCCGATGCCGAAGCGCATGCGCAGAACCCGCTCTTCGCGCGGCGTGAGCGACGCCAGAACGCGCGTCACCGTTTCCTTGAGGTTCGACTGCACCGCGGCATCGACCGGGATCACGGCATTCTTATCCTCGATGAAATCGCCGAGGTGGCTATCCTCCTCGTCGCCGATCGGCGTTTCCAGGCTGATCGGCTCCTTGGCGATCTTCATCACCTTGCGGACCTTTTCCAGCGGCATCGACAGGCGCTCGGCCATTTCCTCCGGCGTCGGCTCGCGGCCGCTCTCGTGCAGGAATTGACGGCTGCACCGCACCAGCTTGTTGATCGTCTCGATCATGTGAACCGGGATGCGGATCGTGCGCGCCTGATCGGCGATCGAGCGGGTGATCGCCTGGCGAATCCACCAGGTCGCATAGGTGCTGAACTTGTAGCCGCGGCGATATTCGAACTTGTCGACCGCCTTCATCAGGCCGATGTTGCCTTCCTGGATCAGGTCGAGGAACTGCAGCCCGCGGTTGGTGTATTTCTTGGCGATCGAGATGACGAGGCGCAGATTCGCCTCGACCATTTCCTTCTTGGCGATGCGCGCCTCGCGTTCGCCCTTCTGGACCATGTTCACGACGCGGCGGAATTCGATCAGGCTCATGCCCGCGGCCTGCGCGATCTCGCTGATCTCGACGCGGATGCGGTCGACCGGCGTCGCCTCATTCTCGGCGAAGGCGGCCCATTTCTTGTCGATCTTGCCGACCTCGTCGAGCCAGTTCTCTTCGAGTTCGCGGCCGACATAATGGTCGAGGAACGACTTGCGCGGAACCTTGTGGCGCTCGGCGAGGCGCAGCATCTGGCCGCCCAGCGCGGTCAGGCGCCGATTGTAGCTATAGAGCTGGTCGACCAGATATTCGATCTTGGTGCCGTGGAACTGCACGCTCTCGACCAGCGCGGTCAGTTCCTCGCGCAGCTTGTGATATTTCCTTTCCGACCCCGCGGGGAATTCCTCGCCGGCAGTCGACAGCGCCTCGAGCCGCGCGTCCTGCAGCTTCTGGAACGCCTTGAAGCTCTTGGTGATCGCCGCGAATTTCTCGAGCGCGTCGGGCTTCAGCAACTCCTCCATCGCCGCGAGGCTCAGCGTATTGTCTTCCTCGTCCTCCTCGAAGCTTTCGCGCTTCTTGGCCGAACCGCCTTCTTCGTCGTCGGAGTCGGCCTCGGGTTCTTCCTCGACCTCGTCCTCGTCCTTGAACGAAACGCCGGCATTCTTCTCGCTGATCTCGCCGTCGTCCTCTTCCTCGTCCTCCAGGCTTTCGGGCGCCGGGTCCTTGGTCAGCATCGCCTCGAGATCCAGGATCTCGCGAAGCTGCATGTCGCCGTTGTTGAGCGCGTTCGACCATTCGATGATCGCGTTGAAGGTCAGCGGGCTCTCGCACAGGCCCAGGATCATCGTGTCGCGCCCCGCCTCGATGCGCTTGGCGATCGCGATCTCGCCCTCGCGGCTCAGCAGCTCGACCGCGCCCATCTCGCGCAGATACATGCGCACCGGGTCGTCGGTGCGGTCGACCGTTTCCTTCTTCTTCTCGATCGCGGGGTTGGAGACCGATCCGGTGCCGGCGCTGACGTCGACCTCGTCCTCGGCCTCCTGCTCGGCTTCCTCCTGCACATCCTCGTCGCTCTCGACGATGTTGATGCCCATGTCGGAAATCGCGGACATGATGTCCTCGATCTGCTCGGACGACATCTGGTCCTGCGGCAGCGCCTCGTTCAGCTCGTCATAGGTCAGATAGCCGCGCTTCTTGCCGCGCGCGATCAGCTTTTTGACGTCGGCTTCGTTGAGGTCGATCAGCGGAGCGTCGGTCTCTGCGGTAGTCTTGGTGGCCATCTTTTCTTCCTGCCTAAAGGGGCATCAACTGGGTCGTCATCCCTGGCTGCTGTCGCTGAGCGCAGCCAGGCGGCGGGTCAGATCCTCGTCCATCGCGCGCAGCTTTTGCTGTCGCGCCAGGCCTTCTTCGTCCATCGTGCGCTGGAAATCCGCGGTCGCCTCGGCCAGCCGGGCACGGATTTCGGGCTGGGTGACCAGCACGCCGATATATTCGTCGAGGTCGCGAAGCGCGGTTTCCCGCGCCGCGGCGGCCCCTTCGCCGTCTTCCAGCCGTCGATTGAACGAGAAGTGCATTCCGTCGGCTCTGAGCAGCGTCGTCGCCCTATTATACACTTTCATCGGCTCCAATATGGCAAGCAACCCCTCGGTATCAAGCCCTTCCTGACCATTTGCGATGTCAAGCATCGCGCCCAGCAGCTCGGCGTCGCCGGAATCGGGAATCGCGAGCCGCGCCAGCGCCTCCTCGTTGCGGCGGATCGCCTGCGGGTGGCGCAGCAATCCGCCGATCAGCGCGGCGGCAAGCGGGGCCGCGATTCCGGCCTGGCCGATGGAACGCGTTTCCTCGCCCGGAGGTTGCAATCGCGGGTCGGGACCGAAGCGTCGGCCGCCCCGCTGCTGCGGCGCCCAGGGGACGCGCGGGCCGCGCTCGGGCCGCGCCCGCGTGAAGAGCGCGTCGAGCCGCTCGCGGAACGCTTCGCGATAATGGTGGCGGACGTCGGCATCCTCGATCGCGTCGGCGTGGGTCAGCAGCCGCGTCTTGAGCGCCGCGCGCTCCTCGGGCGTCGCCAGCGGCCCGGCCGCGACCTCGTGCGCCCACAGCCGCTCGACCAGCGGCTGCGCATCGTCCAGGATCGCCGTGAAGCCGTCGGCGCCCTTCGCGCGGACCAGATCGTCGGGGTCCTGCCCCGCGGGCAGCGTCGCAAAGGCAAGGCTGAAGCCGGGGCGGAGCAGCGGCAGCGCGCGCGCCGCGGCGCGCATCGCCGCCTTCTGACCCGCCGCGTCGCCGTCGAAGCAGAGGATGGGCACCGGCACCATCCGCCAGAGCATGCCGAGCTGGTTCTCGGTCAGCGCGGTGCCGAGCGGCGCCACCGCATCGGCGATCCCCGCCTCGGCGAGCGCGATTGCGTCCATATAGCCCTCGACGACGACGATCCGGCCCGTCTGCCTCGACGCGGGGCTCGCCTTGTCGAGGTTGAAGAGGGTGCGCCCCTTGTCGAACAACGGCGTGTCGGGCGAGTTCAGATATTTGGGCTCGCCGTCACCGAGGATGCGCCCCCCGAAGGCGATGATCCGCCCGCGCGCATCGCGGATCGGGATCATCAACCGGCCGCGGAAGCGGTCGTAAGGCTCCTTGTCCTCGACCGAAATCAGCATCCCCGATTCGACGAGCATCGCGGTCGGGAATGTCTTGAGAGCCTCTTTCAGCGCGCTGCGGCTGTCGGGCGCGAGGCCGAAGCCGAAGGCGCGCCGCGTCGCCTCCGAAATCCCGCGCTTCGTCAGATAATCGCGCGCCGGGGCGCCGTTCGAACTGTCGAGCTGCTGCGCGAACCAGTCGGCGGCCGCCTGCGTCACGTCGCGCAGGCTCGCCTGCGCCTCGGCCTTCTTGGCGGCGCGCGGGTCGAGGGCAGGAACCTCCATCCCCGCCTCGGCGGCAAGCTCCTTGACCGCGTCCATGAACGACAGGCCGCGCTGGTCGGTCATCCAGCGGATCGCATCGCCATGCGCCGAACAGCCGAAACAGTGATAGAAGCCCTTTTCGTCGTTGATCGTGAAGCTGGGCGTCTTCTCGTTATGGAACGGACAGCACGCCTTATACTCGCGCCCGGCGCGGGTGATCTTCACCGTCCGCCCGATCAGGGTCGACAGCGTGACGCGCGATCGCAGTTCGTCCAGCCATTGGGGGGAGAGGGCCATCAGTTCCCCTCCCGCTTGCGGGAGGGGTTAGGGGAGGGCATGTCCGCGAGCACGCGCTCGATCTCGCTCACGACTCCCTCGATCCGTTCCAACACATCATTGTTCCAGAACCGGATCACCCGATACCCTCGTGCTTCCAGATAGGCCGTGCGCGCTTCGTCCTTCGCTACATCAACGGCGTGCTGCCCGCCATCGACTTCGATGACGAGCCTAGCGCTGCGCGAAACGAAGTCGCAAATGAAGGAGCCGATAGGGAATTGGCGATTGAAGCGGACGCCTGCAACCTTTCGGGCGCTGATCTGCTGCCAAAGCTTTCGTTCGGCGTCGGTTGCATTCAGTCGGAGTTCGCGAGAGCGCGCGGTCGGTCGTTTGTAGCCCTTGTCCAACAGGCCCTCCCCCGACCCCTCCCGCAAGCGGGAGGGGAGATGTGCGCCCAATCACCCAACCGGTTCCCCTCCCGCTTACGGGAGGGGTTAGGGGAGGGCCTGTTTCAGGAGAGCGCCGCCTTCACCCACCCGCTCGCCTTGCTCATGTCGAGCTCGGACCCGTGCCGCTCCTTCACCGCCGCCATCACGCGGCCCATGTCCTTGAGGCTGCTCGCGCCCAGTTCCGCGACGATCGCCGCGATCGCGGCCTTCGCTTCGTCCTCGCTCAATTGCGCGGGCAGGAAATCCTCGATCACCGCGACCTCGGCGGCTTCGATATCGGCGAGTTCCTGACGGCCGCCCTGTTCGTACATCGTGATCGATTCGCGCCGCTGCTTGACCATCTTTTGCAGAACGTCGACGACGAGCCCATCGTCGTCGGCCGGCGCGGTGCCGGTCCTCAGTTCGATGTCGCGGTCCTTGATCTTGGCCAGCATCAGCCGGATCGTGCCCAAACGCGCCTTGTCGCCCGCTTTCATCGCGGCAACCTGCGCAGCCTTGATGTCATCGCGAATCATGCGTGTCCCCATGCGCTGCCATTTCGGAAAGGAGCACCTTTAGCGGGAAGATTCATAATCCGATAGCTTGTGAATCACTTTTTTGCTCCCTAGTTGGTCGGCCGTTTAGCCTTCCGACCGGAGCATGCTCGATGGCCCCCGCCACACCCAAAGCCACGCCTGAAACCCCATCCGCCCCGGTGCCCGCGGGCGCCACCGGCGTCCTTGTCCTCGCCGACGGGACGGTGATCTGGGGACAGGGCTATGGCGCGACCGGCTCGGGGGTCGGCGAGATCTGCTTCAACACCGCGATGACCGGCTATCAGGAAATCCTGACCGACCCCAGCTATGCGGGGCAGATCGTCACCTTCACCTTTCCCCATATCGGCAATGTCGGCGCGAACCCGGAGGATATGGAGCGCGGCGTCCACGGCGCGCTCGGCTGTATCACGCGCGAATTGCCGACGCGGCCCAGCAACTTCCGCAGCGTCCAGACGCTGCCCGAATGGATGGCCGGGCAGGGCGTGATCGGGCTGGCGGGGATCGACACCCGCGCGCTGACCCGCCGCATCCGCGACGCTGGCGCGCCGAACGGGGTGATCGCGCACGACCCGGACGGGCGGTTCGACATCGACGAACTGCTCGCCATGGCGCGGGGCTGGCCGGGGCTGGAGGGGCTGGATCTCGCGAAGGAGGTCAGCCGGACGGACACGGGCGATTGGGACGCGGGGACGTGGATGCTGGGCGAGGGCTACCAGTCCCCCTCCCGCTTGCGGGAGGGGCTAGGGGAGGGCATGTCAACCTCCACCTCGACCGAAACAAGCCCTCCCTCGACCCCTCCCGCAAGCGGGAGGGGAGATGATCGCCCCCATGTCGTCGCGATCGACTATGGCGCGAAGGACAATATCTTCCGCAACCTCGTGAAGGCCGGCGCGCGCGTCACCGTGGTGCCCGCGACCGCGAGCCTCGACGAGGTGCTGGGGCACCAGCCCGACGGCGTGTTCCTATCGAACGGCCCCGGCGACCCCGCCGCGACCGGCGCTTACGCCGTGCCGGTCATCAAGGGCCTGCTCGACCGCGACGTTCCGCTGTTCGGCATCTGCCTCGGCCACCAGATGCTGGGCATCGCCGTCGGCGCGAAGACGATCAAGATGCACCAGGGCCATCGCGGCGCCAACCACCCGGTGCAGCGGGCCGAAGACGGCGTGGTCGAGATCACCAGCATGAACCACGGCTTCGCGGTCGACGCCGCGACGCTCCCCGCGGGCGTGGTCGAAACGCACAAGAGCCTGTTCGACGGATCGAATTGCGGCATCAGCGTCACGGGCAAGCAGGCGTTCAGCGTGCAATACCACCCCGAGGCAAGCCCGGGGCCGCAGGACAGCTTCTATCTGTTCGAGAAGTTTGTGGGTGGGTTGAAGTGACCACGAGCGAAATCTTGACCCTGATAGCGGTGATCGTCGGTCCGATTGTGGCCGTGGTGATCACTCTCTGGGTGGACGGTCGGCGTAGGGACCGAGAGCAGAAGATAATTGTGTTAAGATTGCTTCTCGCTACTCGCCATATTCCCGCGGACCCCAGTTTCTTGACTGCGATTAATCTGATTCCTGTCGAGTTCAATGCACGACGAGACGTGATGCAGGCCTACAATGAGTTTATTGAGGCAACAAGACAGCGCGCTGATGGCGTCAACGATGATGTGATTCAGCTCAATTCTTCAACCAAGCTAACTCGTCTTGTTTTCGAAGTTGCTCGCTCGCTCCGATTTAAGCTTCGGGAAACAGACATACAAACCTCTGCGTATGCGTCAGACGGGTGGCGCATACGTGACAACCTCGCTCAAGACTCGCAGCAAGCGATGAGGGACATTGCAAACATTCTTTGGCTCCAAACGCGGCTCCTAGCTGGCGAAACCTGGGAACAAATTCAGGCCAACAAAAAAGGCGCGCCGACCGCTGAGATCGACAGCGAAGCGGCTAAAACAGAAGAAAAATAATATGCCCAAAAGAACCGACCTAAAATCCATCCTCGTCATCGGCGCCGGCCCGATCGTCATCGGTCAGGCGTGCGAGTTCGACTATTCGGGAACGCAGGCGATCAAGGCGTTGAAGGAAGAGGGCTATCGCATCGTCCTCGTCAACTCCAACCCGGCGACGATCATGACCGATCCCGACCTCGCCGACGCCACCTATGTCGAGCCGATCACCCCAGAGATCGTCGCGAAGATCATCGAGAGGGAGCGCCCCGACGCGGTGCTGCCGACGATGGGCGGGCAGACCGCGCTCAACACCGCGCTCGCCCTGTTCAACGACGGCACGCTGACCAAATATGGCGTCGAGATGATCGGCGCCGATGCCGAGGCGATCGACAAGGCCGAGGACCGGCAGAAATTCCGCGACGCGATGGACAAGATCGGGCTCGAAAGCGCGCGCTCGGGCGTCGCGCACACGCTCGACGAGGCGATGGCGGTGCTCGACCGCACCGGCCTGCCCGCGATCATCCGTCCCAGCTTCACGCTCGGCGGCACCGGCGGCGGCATCGCCTATAACCGCGAGGAGTTCGAGCATATCGTCCGCGGCGGCCTGATCGCCTCGCCCACCACCGAAGTCCTGATCGAGGAATCTCTCCTCGGCTGGAAGGAGTTCGAGATGGAGGTGGTGCGCGACCGCAAGGACAATTGCATCATCATCTGTTCGATCGAGAATGTCGATCCGATGGGCGTGCATACCGGCGACAGCATCACCGTCGCCCCCGCGCTGACGCTGACCGACAAGGAATATCAGATCATGCGCAACGCCAGCATTGCGGTGCTGCGCGAAATCGGCGTCGAAACAGGCGGTTCCAACGTGCAGTTCGCGGTCAATCCGAAGGACGGCCGCCTGATCGTGATCGAGATGAACCCGCGCGTGTCGCGCTCGTCGGCGCTCGCGTCGAAGGCGACGGGCTTCCCGATCGCCAAGGTCGCGGCCAAGCTCGCGGTCGGCTATACGCTCGATGAAATCATGAACGACATCACCGGCGTGACCCCGGCGTCGTTCGAGCCGACCATCGACTATGTGGTGACCAAGATCCCGCGCTTCGCCTTCGAAAAGTTCAAGGGCGCCGAGGCGACGCTGTCGACCGCGATGAAATCGGTTGGCGAGGTGATGGCGATCGGCCGCACCATCCACGAAAGCCTGCAAAAGGCGCTGCGCGGCCTCGAAACGGGGCTCAGCGGCTTCAACATGGTCGACCGGCTGGTCGGCGCGAGCCATGAGGTGCTGAAGAGCGAACTGGCGAAGCCGACCCCCGACCGGCTGCTCGTCGCGGCGCAGGCGATCCGCGAGGGGCTGGAGCTTGCCGAGATCAACCGCATCGCGGGCTATGACCTGTGGTTCCTCGACCGCATCGCGGAGATCGTCGCGGCCGAGGAGGATGTGTGCCGCAACGGCCTGCCGCGCGATGCCGAAGGATTGCGCCGGCTGAAGGCGATGGGCTTTTCGGACAAGCGGCTCGCCTATCTGGCGCTGCAATCGGCGAACCTCCAGCCCGGCGCCCAGCGCGCGACCGCGCGTGGCAGCGGCCTGATCCACGACACCATCAACGCCATGACCGGCGGCGTCACCGAGGCCGAGGTGCGCAAGCTTCGCCATCGGCTCGGCGTGCGGCCGGTGTTCAAGACCATCGACACCTGCGCCGCCGAATTCCAGGCGCAGACCCCCTATCTCTATTCGACCTACGAAGCGCCGACCTTCGGCGCGCCCGAGGATGAGGCGAACCCGTCCGACCGCAAGAAGATCGTCATCCTCGGCGGCGGGCCGAACCGGATCGGGCAGGGGATCGAGTTCGACTATTGCTGCTGCCACGCCTGCTTCGCGCTCGCCGACGCGGGCTATGAAACGATCATGGTCAACTGCAATCCCGAAACGGTGTCGACCGACTACGACACCTCGGATCGCCTCTATTTCGAACCGCTCACGGCCGAGGACGTGCTCGAAATCCTCCACGTCGAGCAGTCGAAGGGCACCCTCGTCGGGGTGATCGTCCAGTTCGGCGGCCAGACCCCGCTCAAGCTTGCGCAGGCGCTGGAAGAGGCGGGAATCCCGATCCTCGGCACCTCGCCCGACGCGATCGACCTCGCCGAGGATCGCGAACGCTTCGCGGCGCTCGTCAACAGACTCGGCCTCAAGCAGCCCGAGAACGGCATCGCGCGCAGCCGCGAGGAAGCGGTCGCGGTCGCGGCGCGCATCGGTTACCCGGTACTGACGCGCCCCTCCTATGTCCTCGGCGGCAGGGCGATGGAGATCGTCGACGACCAGGCGCAGCTCGAAAATTACATCGAGACCGCGGTGCAGGTGTCGGGCGACTCGCCGGTGCTGATCGACCGCTATCTGCGCGACGCGATCGAGGTCGATGTCGATGCCTTGTGCGACGGAAGCGACGTGGTCGTTGCCGGCGTGCTTCAGCATATCGAGGAAGCCGGGGTCCATTCGGGCGACAGCGCCTGCTCGATCCCGCCCTACAGCCTGTCGGCTGCCATCGTCGCCGAGATCGAGCGCCAGGCCGCCGCGCTGGCGCGCGCGCTCGACGTGCGGGGCCTCATGAACATCCAGTTCGCGGTGCAGGGCGACGAGGTCTATCTGATCGAGGTCAACCCGCGCGCCAGCCGCACCGTGCCCTTCGTCGCGAAAGCGGTCGGCTCGCCGATCGCCAAGATCGCGGCGCGGGTGATGGCCGGCGAGCGCCTCGCCGACCTGCCGAAAATCAATCGCGATATCGACCATGTCGCGGTCAAGGAGGCGGTCTTCCCCTTCGCGCGCTTCCCCGGCACCGATCCGGTGCTCAGCCCCGAGATGAAGTCCACCGGCGAAGTCATGGGAATCGATGGCGATTTCAACCTGGCTTTCGCCAAGGCGCAGCTCGGCGCGGGCGACCGGTTGCCGACCGACGGGCGGCTGTTCGTGTCGGTCAAGGACAGCGACAAGCCGCGCATCCTGGGCGCGGTGCGCCAGCTTGCCGACTGGGGGTGGCAGGTGATCGCGACCGGCGGTACCGCCGACTATCTGGCGGGCGAGGGCATCGCGGTCGAGCGCGTCAACAAGGTCGCCGAGGGGCGCCCCCATATCGTCGACCGGATCAAGGACGGCGACGTCCAGCTCATCTTCAACACCACCGAAGGGTGGCAGAGCCTGCAGGATTCGCAGTCGATCCGCGCCTCGGCGCTCGCGGGCGACATCGCCTATTACACCACCGCGGCGGGGAGCGATGCCGCGACCCATGCCATCGGTGCGTTGCGCGCGCGCAGTCTTGAAGTGAAGCCGCTTCAGGACTATTATTGAGGGACCGCTCCATCTCCCCACATCGACGGAAACAGCGGCTCGGCCGCCCGGCGCTCACCCGCCGAGGCGGAATTTTTTACGAAGGACGACAGGATAATGGCAAGCGTTGAAAAGGTGCCGATGCTGGCAGAAGGCTATGAAAAGCTGAGCACGCAGCTCGCCGCGCTCAAGGCCGAGCGGCCGCAGATCGTCGACGCGATCGAGGAAGCGCGCGCCCACGGCGACCTCTCGGAAAATGCCGAATATCACGCCGCCAAGGAACGTCAGGGTCAGGTCGAGGCGTCCATCGGCGACCTCGAGGATCGCCTGTCGCGCGCGCAGGTCATCGACCCGACGACGCTGTCGGGCGACCGCATCGTGTTCGGCGCGACCGTCACCCTCGCCGACGAGGACGACAAGCCGGTCAAATATCAGATCGTCGGCCAGGCCGAGGCCGACGCCAAGATCGGCAAGATCAGCTACAATTCGCCGCTGGGCCGCGCGCTGATCGGCCGCAAGGTCGACGACGAGATCGAGGTGACCGTGCCCGCCGGCGACAAATATTATCTGGTGACCAAGATCGAATTCGTCTGACGGACGGCGCGCGCGCGATGAAACCCCAGGCCGCGCCGCTGGTCACCGGCTATGCGGTCGCCTGCGTGCTCGTCTTCGTGCTGCTGGCGATCGCCGGGCTTCAGCTCGACGCGATCGTCCGCGCGGGCTTCATCCCGGCGCGTTCGGGCACCGAACTGATCCTGCCGCCGGGGACGTTCGTGCCCTTCGCGCTGACCCCGCTGACCGCGGCTTTCCTGCACGGCGGAGTGCTCCATCTGGTCTTCAACCTGGTCATCCTCCTCTATATCGGGCGCCAGCTCGAAGGCCCGCTGGGCAGCCGGGCGATGGCCGTGCTGCTGCTTGTCGGCGCCTATGCGGGCGCGCTCGCGCACTGGCTCGCCGACCCGCAATCCCATGTGCCGATGATCGGTGCCAGCGGCGCGATCTCGGCGCTGCTCGCGGTGTTCGCGCTGATCTTCAGCCGGTCGCAGGCTCCCGCCATCGGCCCGATCCCCAGTCATTGGGTGCGCGCGCTATGGCTCGCGGCGGCGTGGATCGGCATCCAGTTGCTGATCGGCTTCGCGGGCGGCGCCGGCTTCGGCGCCATCGCCATATGGGCGCATGTCGGCGGCTTCGTCGCCGGCCTGATCCTCGCCCGCCCCCTGTTGCGCTGGCGTTTCGGGGGGCGCTGAGCCCCCGTTAGAGGTCGCCCAGCAACCCGCCCGCCAGCAGCATGGTGACGCGCACGTCGATGCCGCAGCCTTCGGCGCGCTTCGCGGCGACGAAGTCGGCAACTTCGGCGATCGGCACGCGGTGGACGATGATGTCCTCGCCCCCGACCCCGCCGCCGGGGCCGACCTTGGTCAGGCCCGTCGCCACGAGCAAAGTGAAGCTTTCGCTGACCATTCCCGGCGAAGAGAAGAATTCGCCGACCGTGCGCCAGTGGGTAGCCTGATACCCGGTCTCCTCTTCCAGCTCACGTTGCGCGGCACTTTCGGCAACTTCCGCGACTCCTTCGTCCCCGACCAGCCCCGCCGGCAGCTCCAGGCAATGGCGCTTCAGCGGCACGCGATATTGCTCGACCAGGATCACATGGCGCCCATCCGCCGCCTCCTCGATCGCGAGGATCACCGCGGCATGGATGCCGCGCGCGCGCGACACATATTCCCACGTCCCCTGCTGCTGTACGGTGATGTAACGGCCTTCCCACCGCGTTTCGATGGGGGCGTCGGGGGCAGGGCGGGTCATGGTCAGATCTCGATCAGCCGGTCGGGCAATTCGTTCGGATTCTCATCGCGTTTCGGGACATGCTCGGCCAGCACGACGCCCATGCGCTTGACCGCCTCGGCCATGCCGGCGCCGGGCTCGCCGGCGCGGATGCGTTCGATCAGCGCCGCCATCGCCTCGCCCCACACCGCGGGCGCGACCTTCGCGGCGATCGCCTCGTCGGCGACGATGTCGGCGCGGTGCTCGCGCAGGCTGACATAGAGGAGGACGCCGGTGCGCCCGACAGTCTTCGCCTCGGTGCCGACCTTGAACAGGCCGATCGCGCGGGCGCGCACCCGCTGCGCCTTGATCGCCCGCGGCGTCAGCGCGAGCCGCAGCGGCCGCCACAGCAGGATCAGCCATATGCCGATCCATTTGAGGACGCCGACCGCGATCACCGTCCCCAGCCATTGATTGGCGGTCAGATCGTGCCCCCAGCCGCCGGTCAGCCGGTCGTAGAGCCCCTGATAGAAATCGGGAAAAAGCGCGATCACCGACATGGCGACAAAGGCGACGACGCTGGCCCAGACGAGCGCGACATCGTCATAATCGTTCGATTGCGCGGCGATGACGGTGACGATCTCGCCGTCGGTGTCGCGCTCGGCCGCGGCGACCGCCGCGGTCACGAGGTCGTGATCGGCTTCGCTGACATGGTTGATCTTGGTGAGGGCCATGCTGTCGTCTCCCTACCAGCCGCCCGACGCGCCGCCGCCGCCGAAGCTGCCGCCGCCGCCCGAAAAGCCACCGAAGCCGCCGCCACCGCCGCCGCCCCAGCTTCCGCCGCCCCATGACGAGCCGCCGCCACCGCCCCAGTCGTTGTCGCCCCAGATGATGATCGGGGGCGCGCCCCACGGCCGATGCCGGCGATGCCGCTTGCCGCGGCGGCCGAGGCCGGAGAGCATCGGCAGGATGAAGAAGAAAAAGACGATGAAGCCGACGAAGAAAAGCCCGCCGATATCGCCGTCGTCGGCGCGGTCGCGCGCTTCGGCAGCCGCCGCCTGGACGCGCGCGGCAGCCTCCTCGGGCGGAAGCTGGATCTGCTCGGCGATCGCGTCGACGCCGGCCTGGATGCCGCCCGGATAATCGTCGGCCTTGAATTTCGGCGTGACCACATCGCGGATGATCCGGCCCGACAGCGCGTCGGTCAGGATCGGTTCGAGCCCATAGCCGACCGAGATGTTCATCCGCCGATCATTGGGTGCGATCAGGAAGACGACGCCGTCGTTTGCCTCTTTCCCGCCAATCCCCCAGGCGCGGCCGAGCCGGTAGCCGTAATCGCCGACATCATGGCCTTCGAGGCTGGCGACGGTCGCGACGACGAGCTGGTGTCCGCTCGCCTTTTCGAGCTGTTCGAGCTGGGCGGTCAGGCTCGCTTCCTCGGCCGGCGGGATGATATCCGCCTGATCGACGACGCGTCCGGTCAGCTCGGGAAAGCTCTGCGCGGCGGCGGGGGAGGCGACAAGCGCCATTCCGAGCGCCCAGCCGAGCAGCAGCGACTTCATGGTGTTTCTCCCGTCTGCGCCGCAATGGCCTCGATCCCCTCGGAGAGGCCGCCGGCATAATCGCCTTTCGCGAAATGGGGTGTCATCTGCTGAACGATCTCCAGCGTCTTGTCGTCGGGCAGTATGTTTTCCATGCCGCTTCCCGTTGCGATCCCCATCTGCCGCTCCTTGGGCGCGATCAGGATCAGGACGCCATCGTCCCGATCCTTGTCCCCGATGCCCCACCGGTTGCCGAGGCAGGTGCCGAAATTGTCGACCCGGACGCCGTTCAGGCCCGGCGTCGTCGCCACGACCATCTGGTGCCGCGTCGCCTGTTCATAGCGGGCGAGGCGGTCGGACAAGCGGGCTTCCGCAGCCGGATCGAGCACATCGGCGGCGTCGGTGACCCGGCCCGCCAGCGCCAGCGGCGGAACGCCGTCGCAGGCCGCGCTCTCGCGCGCGGCCTCGGCCTTGCAGCCGCCCGCGGCCAGCAGGATCGCGAGCGGCGCCGCAAGAAGGGCGCGGCGCACCCTATTGCCCGAAGTCGACTTTCGGCGCCTCATTGGCGTTGGGGCTCACCGCGCGATAGGGCGTCATCGGCTTCGCGCCGTGGACGATCTTGGCGCCGATGATGTCGGGGAAGGTGCGGATCGTCGTGTTATAATCCTGCACCGCGGTATTGTAATCCTGGATCGACACGTTGATCCGGTTCTCGGTCCCTTCGAGCTGGGTCATCAGGTCGGCGAAGCGTCCCTGGCTCTTGAGGTCGGGATAGCGTTCGACGGTGACGAGCAGGCGGCCGAGCGCGCTCGAGACATTGCCCTGCGCCTGCTGGAACGCCTGGACCTTCGCGGGGTCTTCGAGATCGTCGGTCGACAGCTTGACCTGCGTTGCCGAGGCACGGGCCTGGATCACGCCTTCCAGCGTCGACTGCTCGATCTGGGCGGCGCCCTTCGCGGTCTCGACCAGATTGGGGATCAGGTCGGCGCGCCGCTGATAGGCGGCCTCGACATTGGCCCATTTCGCCTTGGCGGCTTCCTCCTTGGTCGGGACGCTGTTGATGCCGCAGGCGGACAGGCTCATCGCGGCGACCGGCACGATCATCCAGCGGGCGGAACGAAAGCTCATGGGTCAATCTCCCTCCGGCGGCGTTTTGCCGCAACAATACACATAATAGGAAGCCGCTTGCCTTTGCGCAATCGTCGCGGCAGTTTCGCCGCGCAGAAGCTTTTTCCGGGGAGCAGCAACATGTTGAGCGAATTCAGGGAATTTATCGCCAAGGGCAATGTCATGGATCTGGCGGTCGGCGTCATCATCGGCGGCGCCTTCGCGACCATCACCGGGTCGCTGACCGAGGATCTGATCATGCCCTTCGTCGGCTGGCTGTTCGGCGGGGTCGATTTCTCCAGCAAGTTCATCCTGCTCGGCAGCGTGCCCGACGGCATCGCCGCGACCGATTATGCGAAGCTGAAGGAAGCGGGCGTCGCGATGATCGGCTATGGCGCCTTCATTACCGCGGTGATCAATTTCCTGATCCTCGCTTTCATCATCTTTCTGCTGGTCAAATGGGTGAACAAGGTCATGCGCCGTGGCCCCGACGCGCCTGCTGGCCCGACCGAGGTCGATCTGCTCACCGAAATCCGCGACGAATTGCGAAAGAAATAAGGGGCTTGAACCCTTTTCGGGACGAAATGCCCGCCTGCGCCCTTTCCAAGCGCGGGCGGGTTTCCTATATCGGGGGTGCCGGTTTCGGCCGGCTATGAGGATAAATGGTGTCGTGGAATAGACACAGCGGACCCGGGGGCAGTACCCGGCGGCTCCACCACAAACCCGCGCGCTTTTGAAGGGGTGCGCGGGTTTCTGACGGGGCCGAACCAGGATCGACGTGTGTTCAAAGACGATATTTTCTTCCGGGCTGAGTAACCCGTTAAAGGCTCAAAACCAATAGGTGCTAACGATAACGAAGCACTCGCTCTGGCTGCCTAACCGATAAGCCTCACGGCCTAAGGTTAGACAAATAGAACGCGGTTCGGACCGAACCGGGCAACAGAATCGGATACCAGCGGCTGGGGACGAGCCGGGCAACAGAATCGTCCCACCTTTCCTGATTTCTTTCCCGGCTTTCTGACGTCGCGTCATGTGCGAGGGGCGGATTTGCTGCGTTGCGGCAAAGGCTTCCACATCCTGTCATGGAAATGCCGCGAACGCGTCACGCATCGGTCATCCGCGCGACGCCACCCTGTCACCGACTCCCCCTAGCGAGCCCGCCATCGACACTCTCAAGGGGGCTTTTCATGACCAAAGGATTCGGCGTCGCACGCGGGCTGGCATTGCTGCTGGCCGGCACATCTTTCGTGTCGATCGCCCAGGCGGGCGAGGTCGCCGGCAGCGTCGCCGACGCGTCGGGCACGCGCGCGCTGCAGGCGGCGAGCGTCCGCCTGATCGAACTGGGCCGCGTCGCCACGACCGGCCGCGACGGCAGCTTCAGCTTCGGCAACGTGCCGGCGGGCACCTATACGCTCGAGACCCGCTATGTCGGCGCCGATCCCGTGCGCCAGAGCGTCGAGGTGCCCGAGACTGGGCGCATCACGGTGAATGTTGCGCTGTCGGGCGCCGACGGCGGCGACATCCTCGTCATCGGTCAGGCCGCCAACCAGTCGAGCGCCCTGTCGCGCCAGCGCGCCGCGGACGGCGTCTCGTCGGTGCTGACGCGCGACGCGATCGGTCAGTTCCCCGACCAGAATGTCGCCGAATCGCTGCGCCGCCTGCCGGGCGTCAACATCCTCAACGACCAGGGCGAAGGCCGCTTCGTGTCGGTGCGCGGGCTCGACCCCGAACTCAACGCCACGTCAGTCAACGGCGTGCGCCTGCCGGCGCCCGAAAGCGATGTCCGTTCTGTCGCGCTCGACGTGATTTCGAGCGACAGCATCGAATCGATCGAGGTCAAGAAATCGCTGACCCCCGACATGGACGCCGACACGATCGGCGCGTCGATCGAGATCAACACGACCAGCGCCTTCGAGCGCCGCAAGAATCTGCTGACCGCGAAGATCGAGGGCAGCTACAACGACTATTCGGAAAAGCTGACCCCCAAGGGCAGCATCGACTTCTCGCAGCGCCTGTCGGACGGCTTCGGCGTGTCGGGCGGCATCTCCTATTATCAGCGCAAGTTCGAGACCGATAATATCGAGTCGGACGGATGGAGCGACGACGGCCTGATCTTCCCCGAAGAGGTCAACTATCGCGACTATGACGTCGAGCGGAAGCGCTTCTCGGCCAATCTCAACTTCGATTTCCGTGTCGGCGATACGACCAAGCTCTACGCGCGCGGTATATACAGCCAGTTCGACGACCATGAATATCGCCGCGAGACCAGCTTCAAGCTGGAAGATGCGGGCGAGATTACAGGAAACGGAACCGATATCGTCTTCAGCGATGCCGATGGCGAACTGCAGGCCCAGCGTTCGCTCAAGGACCGCTTCGAACGGCAGCGCATCCGTAGCATCGTGCTCGGCGGCGAGACCGAAACGGACGGCTGGCACGCGCAATATTCGGTCAGCTTCGCCAAGTCGACGGAGCGCGAGAGCGGCTCGATCGACCCCGCGAACTTCGAACGGAAGTTCGAGGACGAAGGGCTGCTGCTCGGCCTGAACTTCGCCGACATGCGGCGGCCGCTCTATACGGTGGACGGCGACGCCGATGCGG
The DNA here is from genome assembly GCF_014199295.1 of Sphingopyxis panaciterrulae. Lineage (GTDB taxonomy): Bacteria > Pseudomonadota > Alphaproteobacteria > Sphingomonadales > Sphingomonadaceae > Sphingopyxis > Sphingopyxis panaciterrulae. Next base: position 61,730 of record NZ_JACIJH010000014.1, on the reverse strand, counting down.
TCGAAGCCTTCTTCGATCCGTCCGAATATGAACTCGACAGCGTTCAGGTGACCGCGCTGTCGGACTCGCGCGACAAGGAATGGTCCGCGAAGTTCGACCTCGCCCGCGAATTCGCGATGACCGGCGGCACCTTCACCGTCCAGGCGGGCGCGAAGGGGCGCTGGCGCGACAAGAGCTACGACCTCGAAACCCGATATTGGGAGATGGACGGCCTGACGATGGCCGATCTGGCCGGCAACCAGACCTATCGTATCACCGACATGTCGCCGGTGCTGGGCAAGAAGAGGGTGCGCGATTTCTTCGACGCCAATCGCGATGCCTTCGAACTCAACGCGTTCGACACGCTGTTCGATTCGGCGGTCGAGGATTATGCGGTGAGCGAGGATGTCGCCGCGGGCTATCTGCTCGGCCGCTGGGACAGCGACACGCTGCGCGTGATCGGCGGCGTGCGCTATGAGCATACGAAGAACGACATCCGCGCCAACACCGTCACCGTCGTGACCGAGGGCGGCGAATTGCCCGACGGAACCGAGGCCGAGGACGACACGCTGCTGCCCCCCGTGGCCAACCAGTTCAAGCGCAGCTACGGCGACTGGCTGCCGAGCCTGACGCTCCGCTGGGAACCGCAGCAGAATCTCGTGCTGCGCGCCGCGGGCTACAAGAGCCTGGTCCGCCCCAAGCTGTCGAAGCTCGCGCCCCGGTTCAGCATCGAACAGAATGAAGACGGCGAACGCGAGGGCGAATTCGGCAACCCCGACCTCAAGCCCTATGAGGCGTGGAATTTCGACGCGGGGGTCGAATATTATCTGCCGAACAACGGCGCGCTGTCGGCGGGTCTGTTCTACAAGGACGTGAAGAATTTCATCGTCGACACCAACCGCGAAGATCCGGGCGAATATCTGGGCATCGCCTATGACGAGGCGACCGTTCCGATCAACGGCGACAGCGCCAGGATCTGGGGCCTCGAACTGAGCTATACCCAGGCGCTGCGCTTCCTGCCGTCGCCGCTCGACGGTTTGCTCGTCCAGACCAACTATACCTATACCGACGCGACCGGCGACGTGCCGATCGACGGCGACATCACCAATCTGCGCAAGATCAACTTACCGGCCGCCTCGAAACATACTTTCAACGCGGTGCTCGGATATGAAAAAGGTCCGGTCTCGCTGCGCCTCGCCGGCACCTATCGCTCGAAATATCTCGACGAACTCGGCGATGAGGCGCCCGAAGACCGGATGATCGACAACCACTTCCAGCTCGACCTCTCTGCGAAATATGACGTTACGAAGCAGGTCCAGCTTTTCTACGAGTGGATTAACATCAACAACGCCAAATATTTCGCCTACAACAATGTCGGAGCCCGTCAGAATCTCCTTCAGTTCGAGGAGTATAATTGGACGATGAAGTTCGGCGCGCGCGTGAAATTCTGATCGCTCCCCTCCCGAGTGCGCTAACGACGGCCGCCGCAGTCCCTTGCGGCGGCCGTTTTCCTGTCGGAGTCGGGGACTTCCCCTAATAGGCGGGCGGGTCGCTCGCGGGGAAGGATTCGTCGCTTGCCTGGTCGACCTCGTCCCAGCGCCGCCGTGCCGGATCGCGCATGCCATGGGGCCCGGCCGAGCGGGTCTGGTCGAAATTCTCGGGATCGGTCTCGCGCTCGGCAAAGGCGGCGGCGTGGCCTGCCGACCGCCTGCCGTTGCGGCGCCGGCGCCATAGCGCGAACAGGCCCGCGCCCGCGGTCAGCGTCGCGGCAAGCGCCGGAAGGATCGGAAAGGGGCGGGGACGTTGCGGCATGATCGTTCCTCTCGAGGCTTCAACGACGCGGCCCTGCGCCGGTTCCCCACCGGCGTTGCGCCGCGCGCCGAAAAGGCGGTAAGGCGGCGACGCAGGAGGAGGAACCCGCTTGGCCCATCGCCCGATCATGCCGTTTTTTGCCGCGCTCGTCATCCTCGGAAGCGTCGCGGCGTGTGGCGACCCCGACGATGGCGCGAAGGTGGCGGCGACGAACGGCAAGCGCCAGTGCGCGCGGATCGCCGACACGCCGGTCCGGCTCGCCGGCGGCACCTTCCTGATGGGCGAGGACGACGTCTATGCCGAGGAAGGCCCGGTGCGCGAGACGCGCGTGCGCGGCTTCTGGATCGACCCGCATGAAGTGACCAACCGCCAGTTCGCGGCCTTCGCCCAGGCGACGGGCTATGTCACGGTTGCCGAAAAGCCGGTCGACCCCAAACAGTTCCAGGTTCCCGCCGACCAGATTCCGCCCGACATGCTGAAACCCGGATCGGCGGTGTTCACTCCGCCCGATTTCCCGTCGAACAGTTATAGCGACTGGTGGAAATATGTCCCCGGCGCGAACTGGAAGAAGCCTTATGGTCCCTCCGGCCCCGGACCGGTGCCCGACGAACCGGTCGTCCATCTCGCCTGGGACGATATGGTCGCCTACGCCGAATGGCGCGGCGGGCGGCTGCCGACCGAGGCCGAATGGGAATATGCGGCGAGCGCCGGCCAGCCGTCGCGCAACGTCCAGCCCGCCGAGGCGAATAGCTGGCAGGGCGCCTTTCCCAACTACAATGCCGAGACCGACGGCTTCAAGGGCGTCGCGCCGGTCGGCTGCTACAAGCCCAATGCCAACGGCCTCTATGACATGGTCGGCAATGTGTGGGAGGTGACGTCCGATTACTTCCGCCCCGGCCACGATCCTGCCGACACCGACAACCCCGCGGGCCCTGACGAAAATCACGCCTATGATCCCTTCAACCCCGGCATGCCCTCGCGCACCGTGAAGGGGGGCAGCTATTTATGCGCGCCCAATTATTGCCAGCGTTACCGCCCTGCATCGCGGCAAGGCCGCGATCCCGGCATGGGGACGAGCAACGTCGGCTTCCGGCTGGTTTATGACAAGGAACCGGGGGAGGCGCGCCTCTAACCTGATCCCTCTTTCCGTTCGTGTCGAGCGAAGTCGAGACGCCGTGAGGTCGCGCGCCACCGATAGGTGTCTCGACTTCGCTCGACACGAACGGAATTGGGCGGATATGTTTTAGGGATTGTAGGGATTCAGGTTTCGGGGACCCTATAAACGGTAAAAGCGAGTGTCCCCGCGAAGGCGGGGACCAGAGCGGCCTTGCGCCAACCCGCCCTGGGTCCCCGTCTTCAGCCTTTGGCTGAAGTTTATCCTGAGCGCCCGCCCTGCGGGCAGTCGAAGGGCGGGGACACACGGCTTTTCAACACCGGTCGGGATTCCTCAAGATGAATCTCCGCCGGCTCCTAACGCGCAATGCTGTGACGAACAGCGGTCGCCGGGCAGGGGAGGCGCGGAATATCCCGGCCCACCCGTTGACACCGGTTACCATAAGGGCTAGCCCAAAGTCATTATCCCAGAAACGAAGCGAGGATGACGATGTTCGCCAAGACTTTTCACGCCACCCATCCCGACATGATGGAGGATGTATCGAACGATGATCTGCGCGCGCGCTATCTGGTGTCGGGAATGTTCGAGGACGGGCGGATCAACCTCAACTATTCGCACAACGAGCGCTTCGTGATCGGCGGCGCGGTGCCGAAGGGCGGGATGCTGACGCTTCCCGAGCAGAGCGAGCCCGCGTCGGCTGCGGGGCATCCCTTCCTCGAACGGCGTGAGATGGCGGCGGTCAACATCGGCACCGACGGCGCGATCACCGTCGACGGCCAGCGCTTCGCGATGAAGAACAAGGAATGCCTCTATATCCCGATGGGGTCGAAGACGGTGACCTTCGAGGGCGACGGCGCGCGCTTCTATCTCGCCTCACTGCCGGCGCACAAGGTTTGCCCGATCAAGCATGTCACCCTCGACCAGGCGAACCCGCTCGCGCGCGGCGACCTCGCCAATTCGAACCAGCGCACCATCTATCAGCTTGTCATCCCCGGCGTGTGCGAGAGCGCGCAGCTCCTGCTCGGGCTGACGGTGCTCGAGGAAGGCAGCGTGTGGAACACCATGCCCCCGCACCTCCACGACCGGCGCAGCGAGATCTATCTCTATTTCGACCTGCCCGAAGAGAATGACCGCATCTTCCATTATATGGGCGAGCCGGATTCGATGCGGCACATCGTGATCGCGAACGAGGAGGCGGTGATCAGCCCGCCCTGGTCGATCCACATGGGATCGGGAACGAAGAAATATGCCTTCATCTGGGCGATGGGCGGAGAGAATCTCGACTATACCGACATGAACGTTCTCGACATCTGCCAGCTCAAGTGATGGTCGGCATGTTCGATCTTTCGGGCAAGGTCGCGCTGGTCACCGGCGCCAATACGGGCATTGGGCAGGGGATCGCGCTCGCGCTCGCCGAAGCCGGAGCCGATATCGCCGCCGCGGGTCGCTCGCCTGCGACCGAGACGGTCGAGAAGGCACGCGCGCTCGGCCGCAAGGCGGAGAATTTCGGCGCCGACCTGTCGAACGTCGCGGCGGTGCAGCCGCTCGTCGATGCGGTGCTTGGCCAATTCGGCCGCATCGACATCCTCGTCAACAATGCCGGCATCATCCGCCGCGCCGATGCGGTCGACTTCACCGAGGCCGATTGGGACGCGGTGATGGACACCAATTTGAAGACGCTCTTCTTCCTCTGCCAGGCGGTCGGCAAGCATATGATCGCGCGCGGTTCGGGCAAGATCATCAACATCGCCTCGATGCTGACCTTTCAGGGCGGTATCCGCGTGCCGAGCTATACCGCGTCGAAATCGGGGGTGGGCGGCCTGACCAAGCTGCTCGCCAACGAATGGGCGGCGAAGGGGGTGCAGGTCAATGCGATCGCGCCGGGCTATATCGCGACGAACAACACCGCCGCGCTGCAGGCGGACGCGACGCGCAATCGCCAGATCGTCGAGCGCATCCCGGCGGGGCGCTGGGGCGATCCCGCCGATATCGGCGGCGCGGCGGTCTTCCTCGCCTCAAAGGCTTCGGATTATGTTCAGGGTCATATCCTCGCGGTCGACGGCGGCTGGCTCGCGCGCTAACGAAGAGGTGCCTCAAAATTTCCGTTCGCCCTGAGCTTGTCGAAGGGCTGTCCTTATCTTGAATGGCCGGAAGGAAGAAAGAACGGTGCTTCGACCAGCTCAGCACGAACGGATTTGGGGAGGGACGCTGCGATGACCGGCCGTCTCGTCTTTTTCGGCGAATTGCTGATCCGCCTGACCGCGCCGGGCAATGAACTGCTGATGCAGTCGCCATCGCTGGCGCTGCATGTCGGCGGGGCAGAGGCCAATGTCGCGGTGGGGCTTGCGCATCTCGGCCATGATTGCGCGATGGCCAGCCGGGTTCCGGGCAATGCGCTGGGTCGCGGCGCGGTGGCGGCGGTGCGCGGCGCCGGCGTCGACTGCGCCGCAGTCTCGACCGGACCGGGTCGCATGGGCCTCTATTTCCTCAGCGTCGGTGCCGGACTGCGCGCGTCGGAGATCGTCTACGACCGCGCGGGGTCGAGCTTCGCGGCGACTGGGTCGGGGGATTATGACTGGGACGCGCTGCTGACCGGTGCGCGCCTGCTCCACCTGTCGGGCATCACGCCGGCGCTCGGGCCGCGCTCGGCCGACGCGACGCTTGCCGCAGCGCGCGCGGCGAAGCGACTCGGGGTGCCGATCAGCTTCGACGGCAATTACCGCGCGATGCTGTGGGAGGCGTGGGACAGCGACCCGCGCGCGATCCTTTCCGAGCTGATCGGGACCGCCGATATCCTCTTCGGCAACCACCGCGACCTGTCGCTGGTGCTTGGCCGCGACTTTTCGGGCGACGGCGCCGGTCGGCGGCGCGAGGCGGCGGAGGCGGGTTTCGCGGCCTTCCCTGATCTGAGGCTCATCGCCTCGACGGCGCGGCACACGGTCACCGCCGACCACCACCGCATCGCGGCGCGCGTCGACCTGCGGGATGGATCGCACCAGACCGACGAGGTCGACGTGACCGGCATCGTCGACCGCATCGGCGCTGGCGACGCCTTCGCCGCGGGGGTGCTCCACGCGCATCTGTCGGGCGGTGACGCGCGCGCGCTGGCCGAGACCGGCCTCGCGCTCACCTGTCTCAAGCATTCGCTGCCGGGCGATGCCAGCCGCTTCGGACAGGCCGACATCGACGCCTTCCACGGCGGCGGGCTCGATGTCCGCCGCTGACGGGATCGGCCGCCGGGCCGTTCTGGGCGCGGGTGCCTGGATCGGCCTCGGCGGCTTCACTTTCGGCGCGGGCGATGCGGCCGACGGCGTTACAACGCCCGACGGTTTCTACCGGAGCCGGGAAAATGTGCTGGTCGCCCATCCGCTGCGCTCCTTTCCGGGAATCCGCTATGGCCGGGCCGACCGCTTCCGGGCGCCGGTTCCGGTCCGCAGGGCCGAGCAGCAGGCCGGCGGTTTCGGTCCTGCCTGTCCGCAGCGCGGCGACCGCTACCGGCCGCAATCCGAGGATTGCCTGTTCCTCAATGTCTGGACGCCCGACCCAGAGGTGGCGGACAAGAAGCCGGTCATGGTCTATTTCCACGGCGGCGCCTATTCGACCGGCAGCGTCACCGACCCCATCAACGATGGCTCCCGCCTCGCGACGCGCGGCGATGTCGTCGTGGTCACCGTCAACCACCGGCTGGGCGCGCTTGGCTATCTCTATCTCGCGCGGCTCGATCCGCGCTTCCCCGATAGCGGCAATGCGGGGCAGCTCGACCTGATCGTCGCGCTCCAATGGATCCAGCGCAACATCGCGGCCTTCGGGGGCGATCCGGGCAATGTCACCCTCTTCGGGCAGTCGGGCGGCGGCGCGAAGATCGCGACGCTGATGGCAATGCCCGAGGCGAAGGGCCTGTTCCACAAGGCGATCACGATGAGCGGGCAGCAGGTCACCGCCTCGGGTCCGCTCAACGCCACCAAACGTGCCGAGGCGTTTCTCGCGCAGCTCGGCCCGGGCGTCGATCCCGCGACCGCGCCGGTCGAGCCGTTGATCGCGGCGCTCTCCGCGACCGACCCGATCCTCGGCGGCGGCGTCTATATGGGGCCGGTGCTCGACATGGCGCATCTGATGCGTCACCCCTTCTGGCCCGACGCCGCGCCGCAGTCGCTCGGCATCCCGATGATGCTCGGCAATGCGGTGATGGAAACGCGCGCCTTCTACGCGTCCGACAGCCGGCAGCTTGCCGGGCTGGACTTCGGCAATCTCGCCGCACGGATCGCGCCCGAGATGCGGATCGACATCCATTCCGAATGGGTCGTGGCGCAGTTCCGCGCGCGCTATCCCGACGCCGCGCCGCTCGAACTCTTCCACCGCATCGTCACCGCGGCGCGAAGCTGGCGCGGGCAGGTCGAGGAGGCCGAGGCGCGGGCGAAGGCGGGGGCGCCCGCCTTCGTCTATCAGCTCGATTTCGAGGCTGCGAAGCACACCGACGATATCGGCCTCAGCTTCGGCACCATCCCCGACCCGACGCCCGCGCAGCAAGCGATGAGCGATGTCATGATGGACGCTTTCGTCCGCTTCGCGCGCACCGGCGATCCAGGCTGGGCGGCCTATGATCTCGCGAAGCGGCAAACGATGATTTTCGATGCCGAGAGTCGCGCCGAGAATGATCCGCGTCGCTGGGAGCGTGAGCTGTTCGCGCGGGTGCCCTATATTCAGCCGGGGACGTAGACGAATCTGCGTCCGTACCTCTCCTCCCCCTTGATGGGGGAGGCAGCGAGACTTGCGAACTTGTTCGCTAGTCGCAGCGGTGGGGGTGCGGTGTCGGCCTTTGGCGACGGTGCGATGACGCACTCTCACCCCCATCCAACTTCGCCTAATCGCTTCGCGATAAGGCTCCATATCCTTCCCCCATCGAGGGGGAAGGGGGTGTGAATCTCAAACGATCCCATGACTGCCGAGCCAGGCCCACAGCAGTTCGGGCCACGCGGCGACCGGCAATCCCGCAGTCTTCATCAGTCCGAAGCCATGCCCTCCGCGCTCGAAGAAATGACTCTCGCATGGCGTGCCGACCGCGCGCGTCGCCGCACGCAAGCAAAAGCTGTTTTCGACCTTGACGACATTATCGTCCTCGGCGTGGAGCAGGAACAGCGGCGGCTGGTCGGGGCGGGCATTGCGTTCGGGTGAGTAGAGCGCCTCGCGCGCCGCTTCGGAAGCCGCCCCGAGCAACTTTGCGCGGCTCCCGGCATGGGCGATCGCCGGGTCCATCGACACCACCGGATAGAGGCCGGCGAGCGCATCGGGCCGCGCCGGGAGGACGTCGGCGCCATCGACCGGATCATAGACGCCGGCGTTGAAGCGCGTCAGCAGGCTGGTCGCGACATGACCCCCGGCCGAAAAGCCGCCAAAGGCGACGCGCGCCGGGTCGATGCCGTCCTGCCTGGCGCGGCTGCGCACCAGCCGCACCGCGCGCTGCGCGTCGGCGAGCGGCACGTCCGCGCCGTTCGTCCAGCCGTCGCCCGGCAGGCGATAGAAGAGGACATAGACGGTGACGCCGCGAGCCGCGAGCCAGCGCGCCAGTTCATAGCCCTCCTTGTCGATCACGACATAGCGATAGCCGCCGCCGGGCGCGAGGATCATGGCGGCCCCATTGGGGTTGGCTGGACGGAAGATGTCGAGCCGTGGCCGGACGATATGTTCGAGCATCCGGTCGCTGGCCTGCGGGTCGTCGCTGCGCTGGACGACGCGCTCGGTGAGGCCTTCAGGCGCGGTGAGATAGCGGTCGGGCCAGAGCGCGACGCTCGCGTCGGGCGCGAGGCCCGCGGGCCGCGTCCACGCCTCCTTCGCTCCGGTCGCGGCGGCGGTCGCGAAGGGCAGTACGAGGCCCGCGGCGAGCAGGCCGCGGCGGCCGAGCGTCACTGTCCGGCCTTCGGCGGATTGGGGTAGGCGACGATCAGCACCAGCGGCTCGTTTCCCGTCTGGCGGATGCCGACCTGCGCGCCCGTGTAGAGCCAGGCCGCCATGCCGGGCTTCAACGCTTTCTCCTCGCCGTCCGAATGGACGATGCCGGTGCCCGAGACGACATAATAGATTTCGTCGTGGGCGATTCGGTGCACGCCGATCGCGGCGCCGATGTGCAGCGCGCGCTTCCTGAACTCGAAGCTGCGCGGGGCGGGGACGGCGTCGCTGATCCGCCACGCGGTCGATAGGCCGATGGCGCCGTGCGGCGGCGCTTCCTCGCGCACCGTCGCCGCCTCGTCGATCACGATCATCGCGGGCGCGGGCGCCGCGGCACCGCCGAGCAGCAGCGCGAGCAACGCGCTCATTTCACGCCCCCGCGCGAATCCCCACGCGAATCGAGGTCGCGCGCCGACAGATGCTCCTGCGGCACCGGCGTGGTCTGCGCGGGGTAGCGGCCCGATTTCGGCTCCATCGTCGCGAGGTTCCATTCGGCCTCGACGAACGGTGCGCGCACGGGTTCCTCGACCTTGGGATAGGCGCTGACCTGCTTCTCGTCGTCGATGATCTCGCCGCGCCCTTCGGCGATGTAGAAGAGGATGCGAATTTCCTCGTCGTCGCGTGCCCAGGGCCGCGCGCCTGCGGTCGCGAGGACCGAGGTTTCGACATCGCGCGTCGGCAGGATGTCATAATCCGCGACTGGCGCCAGGGGCGCCTTGGCGCGGATCAACTCGGCGCGCGTCTCGCCATAGCGGCCGAATTCGGGGAGCGGATTGCCGTGGCGGTCGACCGCGATATTGTCCTTGCCATAATATTGCAGGTCGCCGTCGCCGCCGAGCATCAGGAAGGGCAGGCCCTCGTCGGTGTCGTTGCCGCCGCGCATCACATTGCCGATCGCTGTGATCTGGCCCGTGACATAGTCGTGCCCGACCCATTCGAGGTTCATCAGGTTGTAGTGCACCGCGCGGTGCCCGGGATTGTAGATCAGATTGTTGATCATCAGCACCTGTGCCCCGCCCTTCACCAGCGGCGCGCGCTCGACATTATGCGCCCAGATGTTGCGATAGAAGACGATGCCGGTGGTGTTGTCGTGGACGAGCGAGCCCTTGCTGTGCTCTCCCTTCGGATGGCTTGCGTCGGCAAGCCCCTCGGCGGCGAGATTGTTTGAAAAGGTGACATCGTGGCTGGTGCCCTCGCGCCATTCGGCGACGGTCTTGCCGTCGAAGCGCGGGCCCGACGCCGACATATTCTCATCGAGCGCCCACAGGAAAGTGCAATGGTCGATCACGACATTGTGTGCGCCCACGGTCGACAGCGCGTCGGCCTCCCATCCGCTGCGTTTCGGCTGACCATCGACCCCGGTATAGACGCGGAGGTGGCGCATCACGACGTCGTGGGTCTTCACGTCGATGCCGGTGCGGATCAGCGTGATCCCCGGTCCCGGCGCGGTCTGGCCGGCTATGGTCAGAAAGGGCTCGGTGATCGTCAGCGTCTTGCGTCCCATGTCGATCACGCCACCGACTTCGAACACGATAATGCGCGGCCCCTTCGCCTCGGCCGCCGCCTTGAACGAGCCCGGACCGTCGGGCGCCAGCGTCGTCACGCGGATGATCTTGCCGCCGCGCCCGCCCGGAGTCGCCGCCGCCGGACCGACCGCGCCGGGGAAGGCGAGCGCCGCCGAATCGGCCGCGAAAGCGGGGTTCGCGGGCAGGGCGGGGGCCATCAGAAGCGCGGCGACCAACAGCTTTTTCAGCATCCATTCTCTCCCGTATCTCTCATCGCGATTGGGGTCTTGACATAGGCGCGACAATCCTTCAATCATTTTTGACACCGGTTACCTAGACCGGCAAAGAGATAATGGGGGAGAGGGCGTCCCGACCGGCCGCATTCGGCACGGGCCCACGCACACTCCTGACAGATGATGGGACGAACGATCGGTTCGATTCGTTTGGTTCATGAAAGTAACCGGTGTCATTCCTTGCCAAAGGCAGGGATGCGCTGCGAAAAGGGAGGATGATGATGGCTATGCAGAATAAATGGGGCATTCGCAGTTGGACCCGGCTGGCGTGCGGCGCGTCGCTCGCGGCGCTGGCGGTCTCGCCGGGCCATGCGCAGGAGGCGGGCGCGACGGCCGCGAGCGGCGACGAGATCGTCGTCACCGGCTTCCGCGCCTCGCTCGACAAGGCGCTCGACCAGAAACGCAATGCGACCGGCGCGGTGGACGTGATCGTCGCCGAGGATATCGCCAAATTCCCCGACCAGAATCTCGCCGAATCGCTGCAACGCATTCCCGGCATCTCGATCCAGCGCGACGCCGGCGAGGGCCGCGCGATCACGGTGCGCGGCCTGGGCGCGCAATTCACCCGCGTCCGCCTGAACGGCATGGAAACGATCGCGACCTCGACCGACGGCGCGTCGGCGAACCGCGACCGCGCGTTCGACTTCAACGTCTTCGCGTCGGAACTGTTCACCTCGCTCGTCGTCCACAAGACGGCGTCGGCGTCGCTCGACGAAGGGTCATTGGGGGCGGTGGTCGATCTCAACACCGGAAATCCGCTGGCCGGCAAGGAAGGGCTGACGGCCGTGGTCTCGGTGCAGGGGCGCTACAATGATCTGACCAAGGATGTCGATCCACGCCTCGCGGGTCTTGTCGCCTGGGCCAATGCCGACCGCACTTTCGGCGTTTCGGCCTCGGTTGCCTGGGCCGACTATACGACGCACGAACTGGGCAACAACAGCGTCCGCTGGGCGCAGGCGCCGTTCCGCAGCGTCGATGGCGAGACCTGTCTTGCCGGCAGCGATTTCGTCGCCGACCCGTCGGCCGGCTGCATCGAAGTCGCCGAGGCCTTCCACCCGCGCATTCCGCGCTACGGCCTTGTCAGCCACGCGCGCGAGCGGCTCGGCGCCACCGCGTCGATCCAGTTCGAGCCGACCGAGAATACCAAGATCTCGATCGACGGCCTCTATTCGACCTTCAAAGAAACCCGCGACGAATATTGGGGCGAGGTGTTGCTGCGCAGCGAAGAGGCCGGCATCGACGTGTCCAACTACACGATCGACGCGGATAATAATCTGATCTCGGCCGATCTCGACAATGTCTATGTCCGCACCGAACGCTATTCGCGCCAGAGCAAGACCAAATTCTATCAGCTTTCGGGGCGGCTCGAACAGCGGCTGACCGACAGTTTCAAGCTCAACCTGCTCGGCGGCTTTTCGAAGTCGAAGGCCGATATCCCGGTCGAAACGACGCTCGCGTTCGACGACACCGACGCGACCGGCTATCATTACGACTATTCGAACATGAAATACCCGCTGCTCAGCTTCGGCGCGGGGATCGACGATCCGACCGCGTTCGAGCTGGCCGAGTTCCGCGACCGCCCGTCTTTCCTGACCAACAAGTTCAAGACCTTTGCCGCCGATTTCGACTGGGACGTCGCGGACCGCTTCAGCCTGCTCGGCGGCGGCTTCTTCCGCCAGTTCGATTTCGACACCATCGGCTATCGCCGCGACAGCAGCTATTGCGCGGCCTTCACCTGCGCGCCGGGGACGAACGGCCTGCCGGTCACCGGCGACATCGCGGAGATTTTCGAACTCGGCAAGGCGGGCCAGCCGTCAGGCAACACCAATGCCTGGGTCGTGCCCGACCTCGACGCCGGCACCGCGCTGGTCGACCTCTATGGCCGTCCCGCGGTGCTCCAGCAGGGCGAGCAGCGCTCGGTCACCGAAAAGACCTATGGCGGCTGGTTCATGACCGAGTTCGAGACCGATGTGCTCGGGATGCGCGTCACCGGCAACGCCGGGGTCCGCTATGCGAAGACCGACCAGAGCTCGTCGGGATTCAACAGCGGCACCTTCGTCACGGTCGAGCGCAGCTATGACGACTGGCTGCCCTCGTTCAACCTGAACCTGCACCCGACCGACAATATCATCCTGCGCGGCGCGATCGCGAAGGTCATCACCCGTCCGACGCTGGGCAGTCTGACGCCGGGCGGTTCGGTCGACCAGTTCAACTTCCGCATCACCTCTGGCAACCCCTTCCTCGACCCCTATCGGGCGACGACCTATGACCTTGCGGCCGAATGGTATTTCGCGCCGGGCGCGATCGCGTCGGTCGCGCTGTTCGTCAAGGATATCGTCAGCTTCCCGCTGTCCGATTCGTTCCAGGGCACCTATGCGGACAGCGGCCTGCCGACGTCGCTGCTGACCGTGAACACGCCAGCCTACAATGCGGTGGTGCGGGGCGACGATCCCAATCGCGAATTCGAATATCGCACGACGATCAACGGCCCCGGCGCGAATCTGAAGGGCGTCGAGCTGTCGCTCCAGCTTCCCTTCTCGGTTTTCTCCGACTCGCTGCGCCATTTCGGCGTGCTCGGCAACGCGACCTTCGTGAAGAGCGACGTCGACTATGCGATCCGCGGCGCGCTGGAATATGACCCGGCCGAGAATGATCTGGTGGCGCCCCCGGCGGGCACCTACACCCAGCCGCTGCTCGGCCTCGCCAAACGGGCGTGGAACGCCACAGTCTATTATGACGACGGCAAGCTGTCGGTCCGCACCTCGGCCGCGTGGCGCTCGGGCTACAACGACAGCACCAGCGGCAACAACAATGTGTTCGAAGGTTATGGCAGCTCGTTCAACCTCGATGCCTCGATCCGCTATGCGCTGACCGACCATATCGAACTGTCGATCGAGGGCACCAACCTGACCGACGATTACCGCTATCGCTTCGTCGACCTCGAGGCGAACCGCAATTACGAGAATAATCATTACGGCCGCACCTTCCTGTTCGGGGCGCGGTTCAAGATCTGATTGTGCAGACATAGTCCCTGGTACATCCCCATGACCCGGTCCTCGCTATCGAGGACCGGGTATTTTTTCGTCTAGGAAGGAAAAAAGCCGATGACCGACCGCCGCGACCTGCTCAAGCTGGCGGGGGCTGGCGTCTTCGCGTCGGGCTTCACCGGTCCTGCGGCCGCCGCCGCCGTGCAGCCGGCCGCGGCCTGCGCGCCGCTCGCCGCGCCGCGCTGGGCGCGCGGGCTCGATGGACAGCGCAAGGCCGATCTCGGCGACGGGCGCTTCCTCAACCCGATCATGGCCGGCGACCATCCCGACCCGTCGATCCTGAAGGACGGGCGCGATTATTACATGACCTTCTCGACCTTCGATTCCTATCCGGGGCTCGTCATCTGGCATTCGCGCGACCTGGTGAACTGGCGGCCGGTCGGGCCGGCGCTGACCAGGAACATCGGGTCGGTCTGGGCGCCCGAGCTCTGCAAGCATGATGGGCGCTATTATCTCTACATCCCGACCAAGGGGCCGAACACGAGCTGGGTGATCTGGGCTGATCGGATCGAGGGGCCGTGGAGCGACCCCGTCGACTTGCATCTGCCCGATCATATCGACCCCGGCCACGCGGTCGGCGAAGACGGGTCGCGCTGGCTGTTCCTGTCGGGCGGCGACCGGGTGCGCTTGTCGGACGATGGCCTCAGCCGCATCGGCGAGCCGGAGCATGTCTATGATCCGTGGCGCTATCCCGCCGACTGGGTGGTCGAGGGTTTTGCGCCCGAGGGGCCGAAGATCGCGCGCCACGGTGACTATTATTACCTGGTCACCGCGGTCGGCGGCACTGCGGGACCGCCGACCGGCCATATGGTGATCGCGGCGCGCTCGCGCTCGATCCACGGCCCGTGGGAGAACTGCCCGCACAATCCGCTCGTCCACACGAAGTCGAGCGCCGAGACCTGGTGGTCGCGCGGCCATGCGACGCTGGTCGAAGGGCCGGCGGGTGACTGGTGGAGCGTCTATCACGGCTATGAGGCGGGCTATTGGACGCTCGGGCGCCAGACCTTGCTCGACCCGGTCGAATGGACCGACGACGGCTGGTTCCGGATGCGCGGCGGCGACCTGTCGCAACCGCTCGCCAAGCCCGCGGGCGGCGCGGCGGGGCCGCACGGCATGGCGCTGTCGGACGATTTCGGCACCCTCGCGCTCGGCGCCAAATGGAATTTCTTCCGCCCCGCGGCCGACGAGCGCAGCCGCGCCCGCGTCGCGGACGGCGCGCTGATCCTGACCGCGCGCGGCACCGCGCCGGTCGATTCATCGCCGCTGCTGACGATCGCGGGTGACCAGGCCTATCGCTTCGAATGCGATATCGAGATCGCGCCGGGCGGCACCGCGGGACTGATCCTCTTTTACGACGACAGGCTCTATTGCGGCCTCGGCTTCGATGCGGAGCGTTTCGTCACTCATCAATATGGCATCGAGCGCGCGCGGCCAGCCAATCCGCACGGGCGCCGAATGCGGATGCGCGTCACCAACGACCGCCATATCATCACTTACGACACCAGCGGCGACGGCGGAAAGACGTGGACGCGCTTCGACCGCGGCATGGAGGTATCAGGCTATCACCACAATGTGCGCGGCGGTTTCCTGATGCTGCGTCCCGGCCTCTATTCGGCGGGGGAAGGGGAGGCGCGCTTCTCGAACTTCACCTACCGCGCGCGCGATTGAGGATCAGCGAGGCGGCGGCGGCGCGACCGACTGGCGCTCGATGAAGGTCGAGGGCAGCACCGGGCTTTCGTCCTCGGCAAGCTTCGCCTCCTTGCCCAGGAAATCGGCGACCAGCGTGCGCGCGGCGCGCACCCCCATCTCGCGGATCGGCCAGCGCACCGTGCTCAGCGTTGGCCAGATATGCGTCGCGGTCGGCGAATCGTCGAAGCCGATGATCGACAGCTCGCCCGGCACCGCCATGCCCTTGCCGTGCGCGACGCTCATCACCCCCGCCGCCATCTCGTCGTTCGAGCAGAAGATCGCCGTCGGCGGCTCGGCCAGCGACAGAATTTTCTCGCCTGCCTCGACCCCCGCGGTGTAGCGGTAATTGCCCGGCGCATAATGGTCGTCGGCGAGCGACAGGCCCGCCTCTTCGAGCGCCTCGTGAAAGCCCTTTTCGCGTTCGGCGGCCGAACGGAAGCCGGCGGGGCCGCGCACGAAGCCGATGCGGCGATGACCGAGCGCGATCAGCTTGCGCACCGCTTCCGCCACCACCTCGCGGTCGTTCGACGACACGCAATGCCGCGCATCGTCGAGCAACGCCGAGCCGACGCGGACATAGCGCACGCCCAGGCTCTCGCAGAGCGCCGCGAGTTCGTCATTCTCCGAAATCGGCGGCAGCAGCATCGCGCCGATCGGCCGCTGCTTTTCGAGGAAGATGCGGACATCCTCCAGCATCGCGCCCGACCCGCGGTCGACCGGGCGGACGAGCAGCGCAAGGTCGCTGTCCTTGATCGCGTCGAGCACGCCCTGCTGGAAATTGAGCACTGTCTGCGCGTTCGGATTGTCGTGGAGTAGCGCGATCAGGAAATTGCGGCGAAAGGCGAGCGCGCGCGCCTGTGGATTGGGGACGAAGCCCAGCGTCTCGATCGCCTGCTGCACCGCCAGTCGTGTCTTTTCGGTGATGAATTCAGATCGGTTGATGACGCGGCTGACCGTCTTCTTCGAAACCCCGGCGAGCGCTGCCACATCGTTGATTGTCGGTTGCTTTCCGCTCTTTCCGGTTGCGCGTGCCGCCATAGGGTCTGCTTTCCTTTGCCGGGGGATCGCCCGCGCCGGGCGTCGCCGCCGCGCGTTTTCCGCCCTTGGGCCATTGATGGGCGTTCGCAGGGGCAAAATCAACCGCATCGGCGATGGAGTGCTTGCTTTTGACACCGGTGTCTTTTACAGCATCCGGCACGAGAGGGAAATGACGACGATGCGGGCGACCGACGAACAGAAAAATGTGGCCCGCGCTTTCGTTGCGGCGCGCGCGGAAAAGACACCGCTTACCGTCTATCCCGGTGTTGTGCCGCGGACGATGGCCGACGCCTATGCGATCCAGGACGCGGCGATTGCGCTCGACGGGCGGCCGATCGGTGGCTGGAAGGTGGGCCGGATCGCGCCCGACCTCGTCGATCGGTACGGCGGCAACCGCTTGACCGGCCCGATCTTCGCCGACGAGATTATTGATGCTGGCGACGGCCATGTTCCCGCGATGGGCGTCTACGCTGGCGGTTTCGTCGCCGCCGAGGCCGAGGTGCTGCTTTGTTTCGGCGAGGTCGCGGAACAGGATTACGACATCGACAGCGTCAGGACCTGTATCACCGAAATCCGCACGGGTATCGAGATCGCGAGTTCGCCCTTCGCAGGGATCAACGCGCACGGTCCCGCGGTGACCGCGTCCGACTATGGCAACAACAAGGGGCTCGTGCTCGGCCCGCCGATCACTGACTGGCGCACCATCGACCTGATCGGCATGCCGGTCGAATTCCTGATCGACGGCGTATGCGTCGGCGCAGCGACCATGGCGACGATGCTCGATGGCCCGTTCGGCTCGGCGCTCTTCCTGATCCGCACGCTGCGGGAGCGCGGCATCGCGATCCCGCCGGGAACCTGGCTGTCGGCCGGCGCGATCACCGGCGTTCACGAAATTGCGGCGGGGCAGCGCGCCGACGCGCGCTTCGGCGGCACGATTTCGGTCGCCTGCACGGTGGCGCATCTTTGACGACATAACAAAGGGAGAGGGACATTGGCGCAGGCAATCGAGTCGGGAGGGGCGCCGCCGGCGCCCAATGTCGGACGCTATCGCTGGCTGATCGTCGGCCTGCTCTTCCTCGCCACCGCGATCAACTATGTCGACCGCCAGATGATCGGCGTCCTCAAGCCGACGCTGCAGCAGGAGATGGGCTGGACCGAGGGCGATTTCGCGACGATCGTCTTCTGGTTCCAGGTCGCCTATGCCATCGGCTATATCGGTTTCGGCCGCATCGTCGATCTGATCGGCGCGCGGCTCGGCTATGCGGTTGCGATCGTCATCTGGACGGTCAGCCACATGGCGCACGGGCTGGCGAATGGCGTTACCCAGTTCGCGCTCGCGCGCTTCGGCCTCGGTATCGGGGAATCGGGCAATTTCCCGGCGGGCATCCGCGCGGTGACCGACTGGTTCCCGCAAAAGGAACGCGCCTTCGCGATCGGCCTGTTCAACGCCGGCGCCAATGTCGGTGCGATTGTGACGCCGCTGCTCGTGCCCTTCCTGGTGCTGATGTTCGACTGGCGCGTCGCCTTCTATATCACGGGGTTGCTGGGTATAGTCTGGCTAATCGCCTGGTGGGCGCTCTATCGCCATCCCGATGAGCACCCGAAGCTGTCAGCGGACGAGAAGGCGTGGATTCAGCAGGATCCCGCCGATCCGGTGACGCCGATCGGCTGGCGCCGCCTGCTCGGGGTCAAGGAGACCTGGTCCTACGCGCTCGGCAAATTCTTCATCGACCCGATCTGGTGGTTCTTCCTCTTCTGGCTGCCCGGCTATTTGTTCGAGCGCTACGACATGGACCTCAAGAGCTTCGGCCTGCCGCTCGCCGCCATCTATCTGATATCCGACCTCGGCAGCATCGCCGGCGGCTGGCTGTCGTCGCGACTCATCAAGGCCGGCCACACGCCCAATTTCGCGCGCAAGGTCACGATGTTCCTTTGCGCCTGCTGCGTCGTGCCGGTCTATTTCGCGCAGGATATCGACAATGTCTGGACCGCGGTGCTGATTATCGGCCTCGCGACCGCGGCGCATCAGGCCTTTTCGGCCAATCTCTATACGCTGCCGTCGGACATCTTTCCGCGCGGCGCGGTCGGATCGGTCGTCGGCATCGGCGGGATGCTGGGCGCGGTCGGCGGCATGAGCATGGCACTGTTTACCGGCTACATCCTCGAAAAGACGAGCAATAACTATCAGATATTATTTGCTATTTGCGCCAGCGCCTATTTTGTCGCGCTGCTCGCGGTGCATATGCTGTCGCCCAAACTGGCGCGGGTCGAAGTCTGAAAGCAGAGGTTCCGGCCACGGAGCCGGATATATAGCCTGGGGTTATAGGAAGGTGTCGTCTTCGAAGACGCGCGGGCGCCGCCCTTCGGCCATGATGGCCGTATCCAAACCCGAAGAGGCTGTTGATGATCGCCGCTCCCTATCTGCTTTACCTCGGCAATGTGAACGACGAGGTCGGAATCAAGACGTCGCGTGGTCTCGCCGTCTTTAGGCCCGACGAGTGCGTCGGCGAGTTTCGGCACGACGGCTGCGAGCTGACCCTCGGCTTGCCGCGCATGGGCTTCGCCGAGGCCGTTGCTGCGGGTGCCCGGACGCTCGTCCTCGGCATCGCCAACGCCGGCGGCAAGCTCGGGGCCGAACTGGTCGCCGATGCGCAGACGGCAATCGAGGCGGGGCTCGACGTCGCCTCTGGGCTGCATCACCGCCTGCGCGACGAACCGGCGCTGGTCGAGGCGGCAGCGCGCCACGGACGGCAGCTTCATGACGTGCGCGATCCGCGGCCCGACATTTCCGTCGGCAACGGCAAGCCCCGCGCCGGGCGGCGCCTGCTGACCGTCGGAACCGATTGCTCGGTCGGCAAGATGTATGCGACGCTCTGCCTTGAAAAGGGCATGCGCGCGCGTGGTATGAAAGCCGATTTCCGCGCCACCGGCCAGACCGGCATCCTGATCGCGGGCGGCGGGGTGCCGCTCGACGCGGTGATCGCCGACTTCATCTCGGGCGCGATCGAGCAATTGTCGCCGGCGCGCGACGCGGACGGCTGGGACCTGATCGAAGGGCAGGGCTCACTCTTCCATCCGTCCTTTGCGGGAGTCTCGACCGGTCTGCTCCATGGCGCGCAGCCCGATGCGATCCTGCTGTGCCACGATCCGGTGCGGCCGCATATGCGCGGCCTTCCGCATTATGCGATGCCGGGCCTCGAAGAGACGCTCGAGGCCAATCTGCGCGTCGCACGCCTGACCAACCCCGGTGTTCGCGCCGTCGGGATCGCGCTCAACACCTCCAAGCTTTCGTCCGCCGAGGCGCATCGTATGTGCGGCGAAACGTCCGATGCGCTCGGCCTGCCGTGCGTCGACCCCTTTTCGATGGGAGTGGACCCCATTATCGACTGGATCAACCAATGCTTCGAACCCTCGTCGCGCGCCGCGATGCCTTCCCTCTGAGGACCCCGTTCCGCATCTCGCGCGGAGTCAAGACCGTCGCCGACGTGGTGACGGTAGAGATTTCGGCCGACGGTGCGACCGGACGCGGGGAGGGGGTGCCCTATCCGCACTACGGCGAGTCGGTCGAGGGCGCGCTGGCTGCGATCGAGGCGGCGCGCGGCGCGATCGAAGGCGGCGCGACCCGAGAGGAGTTGCAGGGCGCGATGGCGGCGGGGGCGGCGCGCAACGCGGTCGACTGCGCGCTCTGGGACCTTCAGGCCAAATTGTCTGGACGCAGCGTGACCGAACGGCTTGGCCGGCCGGCAATCGCGCCGACGCCGACCGCGATTACCGTCAGCCTCGACCGGCCCGGCGCCATGGCCGAAGCCGCCGCGGCGCTCGCCGACGCGCCGCTGGTCAAGATCAAGGTCGACCGCTCAGACCCCGAAGCCCAGATTCGCGCCGTGCGCGCGGCGGCGCCCAGGCCGCGCGTGATCGTCGACCCCAATGAAAGCTGGACTATCGCCGAGGTCGAGCGCCTGCAGCCGCTGCTCGCCGAACTGCGGATCGACCTCCTCGAACAGCCCCTTCCAGCGAACGACGACGATGCGCTCGAAGGTCTCGCGCCGCTCGTCCCGATCGCCGCCGACGAATCGGCGCATGTCGCGGGCGATGTCGATGCGCTCGCGGGCAAATATCAGGTCATCAATATCAAGCTCGACAAGACCGGCGGGTTGACGGGCGCCCTGGCGCTCGCCGATGCGGCCGCAGCCGCGGGGCTCGGCGTGATGACCGGCAGCATGATTTCCTCGTCGCTGTCGATTGCGCCGGCGCTGGTGATTGCGGCGCGCTCGGCGTTCGTCGATCTCGACGGGCCGCTCTGGCTTTCCGCCGACCGGCCCGGCGGGGTGAACGGCGCGGGGGGTGTCTTGACGCCACCGGCGCCGGGCTTTTGGGGAACGAGCTAGGTCGTTCCGATCGCAAAATAAATAGGGGTGTCGCCAATGAAATATTCCATCCGATATGCCGCCGCAACGCTTGCGCTTCTGTCCGCGGCGGCGATTCCGGCATCCCCCGGCACCGCGCAGCAGGCCGCCCAGGCCGATCTCATCCTTCGCGGCGGCACCGTCTATCCGGGCGGCGCGGCGCCCTTCACCGGCGACGTCGCGATTCGCGGCGATCGCATCACCTATGTCGGCCCGAAGGCCCCAGGCGGCGCGGCCAGGATCATCGACGCCACGGGACTGATCGTCGCGCCCGGCTTCATCGATCCGCACACCCATGTAAACGATGCGCTGACGTCGACCGATCCAGCCTCGCGGCTGGTTCTGCCCTTCCTGACGCAGGGCGTCACCACCGCCTTCATCGGCGTCGACGGGGGCGGCGACCCCGATGTCGCGCATATCTTCGGCCTGACGAAGCTGGAGGCGGGCAAGGGCGAACTCGAAGGGTTCGGCCAGTCGTCGCGCGATTACGGCATCAATTTCGCGACCTATGTCGGCCTCGGCACGGTGCGGATGAAGGTGATCGGTCCCGACGACCGCGCGCCGACGCCGGCCGAACTGGACAAGATGGTCGGCCTCGTCGACCAGGCGATGTGCGACGGCGCGCTCGGCTTCTCGACCGGTCTCTTCTATGCGCCGCAAAGCTTCGCCAAACGCGACGAGGTGGTCGCGCTCGCCCGGGCGGCGGCGGTGAAGGGCGGCGTCTACGACAGCCATATCCGCGACGAATCGAGCTATACCATCGGCTTGAAGGGCGCGATTGACGAAGCGCTGGCGGTTGGCCGCGATGCGAAGATTCCGGTGCATATCGCGCATATCAAAGCGCTCGGCGTCGACGTGCACGGCGAGGCGCCGCAGATCATCGCCGAGATTGAGGCGGCGCAAAAGGCCGGGCAGGTGGTTCACGCCGATCAATATCCCTGGTCGGCGTCGGGGACTGGCCTGTCCGCGGCGCTGCTGCCGCGCTGGGCGCAGGATGGCGGCCGTCCGGAAATGCTGAAGCGCTTCGCCGACGCGGCGACGATGGCGAAGATGCGGCCGGAGATTGCCGACAATCTCCGCCGCCGCGGCGGCCCGGCGTCGCTGCTTATCACCTCGGGCGCGCCCGACGTCGAGGGCAAGACGCTCGAAGAGGTGGCCAAGGAGCGCAAGGTCGATCCCGTCGACGCGGCGATCGCCATCCTGACCCAGCGCGAGACGGGGGTTGCATCGTTCAATCAGACCGAGCCCGACATCGCCGCCTTCATGAAACAGCCCTGGGTGGTGACGAGTTCGGACGCGTCGCGTGGACACCCACGCTATTATGCGTCCTTCGCGCGCAAATATGCGACCTATGTCAAGGACAAGCAGGTCATAAACCTGCAGGATTTCATCGACCGCAGCACGTCGGTGACCGCGCAATTGTTCGGACTCGACGGGCGCGGAACGCTGAAGGCCGGTGCCTTCGCCGACATCGTCGCCTTCGACCCGGCGACCTTCGCGCCACGCGCCGATTTCACCCATCCGACACTGTTCTCGACCGGCATGCGCTTCGTCGTCGTCAACGGCCAGTTGGCGATCGAGAATGGCGAACCCACCGGAATCGCGAGCGGTCGCCCGTTGCCGCATCGCCCGGCACCGGGCACCTGTCCATCGTCATAAGAGGGGATGATCCGTCGGTGGGGCTCCGGCGGTTCCGGGAGGCGCCCTCCACGCACAGAGATAGAAAAAAGGGGAAAATACATGTCCAGATCCACGTCGATCGTATCGGCCACCGCGCTCACCGTCGCACTGCTGTGGAACCTGCCCGCACAGGCGCAGGACGCCTCCCCGGCGCCCGCCGGGACCGTCGCGCCGCCCGATGCCGAAATCACCGTTACCGGCACGCGCATCCAGCGCGACGGCTATCAGGCGCCGACGCCGCTGACCGTCCTCGGTGCCGAGGATATCGAGGCGAGCGCGCCTGCCAACATCGCCGACTATGTCAACGACATCCCCTCGCTCGTCGGCAGCGTGACGCCGGCCAGCTCGAACCTCAACATCAGCGCCGGTACCGCCGGGGTCAATGCACTCAACCTTCGCGCGCTCGGGACGGCGCGGACGCTGGTGCTTCTCGACGGCCAGCGCTCGGTCGGCTCGACGCTCGGCGGGCTCGTCGACGTCAACACCTTCCCGCAGGGACTGATCAAGAGTGTCGAGATCGTTACTGGCGGCGCCTCGGCTGCCTATGGCTCCGACGCGGTGTCGGGCGTGGTCAACTTCATCCTCGACAAGGAATATACCGGGCTCAAGGCATCGGCCGAATATGGGCTCACCGCCTATGGCGACGCCCCCAGCTACCGCGCGACGCTGACGGCGGGCAAGGCCTTCGCCGCCGGCCGCGGCCATATCCTGCTCAACGGCGAAATCGCGGTGAAGCAGGGACTGCACCGGGTGCCGCGCGACTGGAACCAGCAGGGTTGGTACATGATCAACAACCCCGCTTATGTCGCAGGCAATGGTGAGCCTGAGCGCCTTGTCGTCCGCGGTGCGGGCCTCAGCCTTGCGACGCCGGGTGGCATCATCACCGATACCGAACTGCGCGGCACGACCTTCGGTCTCGGCGGGGCGGTCGGCCAATTCGACTATGGCACGGTGCGCAACCCGTGGATGATCGGCGGCGACTGGCAATCGACGCAGGTCAACAGCTATCAGTCGCTCGACCCGTCGGAGAACAGGAAGAGCCTGTTCGGTCGCCTCAGCTACGAGGTCGCCGACTGGCTCAATCTCTTCGTCCAGGCCTCCTATGCCAAGTCGAAGAATATCGGCCACCTCGGCATTCAGCTCAACCAGGGCAATGTTACGATCCGGTCGGACAACGCCTTCATCCCCGAAGAGGTGCGTACCCGGCTCGACGACCTTGGCATCGCCGAATTCAAGCTCGGCACGACCAACGCCAATCTGCCGGTGCGCAAGAACGACACGCGGCGCGAGTTGCAGCGCTACGTCGTCGGCGCGAACGGCAGCTTCGACCTGTTCGGGTCCGAAGCGCGCTGGGACGCCTATTATCAAAAGGGCATCAGCCGCACGCGCGAGATGGCGCGCGACATCTCGAACAACGCCCGCCTCGCGCTCGCGCAGGATGCGGTGTTCGCGCCCGCCGGCAACGCGCTCGGCGTGCCCGAGGGGACGATCGTCTGCCGCTCGTCGCTGACCGATACCGACAATGGCTGCATCCCGTTCAATCGTCTCGGCATCGGCACAGCGAGCCAGGAGGCGCGTGATTGGGTGCTCGGCAATCCCTTCCGCAACCAGAAATTCCAGCAGGATGTCTTTGCCGCCAACCTGTCCTTCGACCCCTTCGATCTGCCGGCGGGCCCGGTCTCGGTCGCGATCGGCGGCGAGCACCGGCGCGAGAAGGTGTCGGGCGAGGTGCTGCCCGAATATCAGTCGGGCTGGTTCGTCGGCAATTTCCTGCCCAGCTTCGGTTCCTATCATGTGACCGAAGCCTATCTCGAACTGCTGGTGCCGGTGATCGAAGGGCTGGACCTCAACGGCGCGGTGCGCGGGACCGACTATTCGACGTCGGGCTATGTCACGACGTGGAAGGCTGGGCTGACCTTCGAACCCATTCCCGACATCCGCATCCGCGCGACGCGCTCGCGCGATATCCGCGCACCCAATCTTGGCGAATTGTTCACCGCCGGCTCGACGCGCATCAATGTGCTGATCGACCCGACGCAGAATAATGCCTCGGTGCAGTTCGCGGGTACGACCCGCGGCAACCCGGCCCTCAAGCCCGAAACAGCCGATCAATGGGGTGTCGGTGTAGTGCTGCAACCGCAATTCCTACGCGGCTTTGCATTGTCGGTCGACTATTACGACATCAAGATCAAGGGCGCGATCGGTTCGGTCGACGCCCAGACGATCGTCGATCGCTGCGCCGAGGGCGTCCAGGAATTCTGCAGCGCGGTCGTCCGCGGACCCAATGATTTCGGCAATAATCTGCAGGTCTTCGAAAGCCCGTTCAACTTCGCCGTCCAGCGCGCGAAGGGGATCGATTTCGAAAGCAGCTATCGCGTGCCGGTCGCCTCGGGCAACCTGACGCTGCGCGCGATGGCGACGCGCTACATCAAGAATTATTTCGACAATGGCATCGAGGTGCCGACCGACACGGTGGGCCAGAACGCCCCCGGCGGGACGCCGAAATGGCTCTATCGCGTCCAGGGGACCTATTCGAACGACGACTTCACCTTCAATCTGACCGGACGCGGGGTGAGCAGCGGGGTTTACGACACCAGCTTCATCGAATGCACGGCATCCTGCCCGGTCTCGACCGTGACGAACCGGACGATCAACGACAATCGCATCGCCGGGGCCTTCTATCTGGACGCCTCCCTGACCTTCAATATCGAGGCCGGGGGCAGGGAGATGCAATTCTATCTCGCCGCCAACAATCTGCTCGACAAGAATCCGCCGGTCGTCGCGCCGGGGCCTGCGGGCAGCGCCTATGCGACGCCGGCGACCAACCAGTCGCTCTACGACCTGCTCGGCCGGACCTTCCGGGTCGGCGTCCGCTTCGAAATGTAAGGGAGACCGGAGATGAAACGCCTGGCATTATCGCTCACCGCCCTGCTGACCGCAGGCTCGCCCGCCCTCGCCCAGCATTATGACGTGCTGATCCGCGGGGGCACGGTCTACGACGGCAGTGATACGCCGGGCCGCACCGCCGATGTCGCGATCGCCAGCGATCGCATCGCGGCGGTTGGGACGATCCCGGCCGCCGCGACCGCGACGACGCTGATCGACGCGAGCGGCAAGATCGTCGCGCCGGGCTTCATCGACCCGCATTCACACGCCGCGCCGAACATTCAGACGGCGAAACTGGCGGCGGCGCTGCCGATGCTGCACCAAGGCATCACGACGCTGATGATCAACCCCGATGGCGGTGGCCCGGCCGACCTCGGCCCTCAGATCGCAGAGATCGAAACCAACATCCCCGGCGTCAACGTCGTCCCGCTGATCGGCCACAACGCCGTGCGCCGCGCGGTGATGGGCGACGTCGACCGGCTGCCGACGTCCGAGGAACAGGCGAAGATGGAGGGGCTGGTCACCGCGGCGATGAAGGCGGGCGCCTATGGCCTGTCCGACGGACCGTTCTACATTCCCGCCAAATATTCGAACACGGCGGAGATCGTCGGCCTCGCCAGGGCCGCGGCGCCATTTCCGCACGCGATCTACACCAGCCACGTCCGCGACGAGGGCAATTACAATATCGGCGTCGTCGAAGCGGTCGAGGAGGTCATCACCGTCGCGCGCGAGGCGAAGATTCCCGGCGTGGTGACGCACATCAAGGTGCTGGGGCCACAAGTCTGGGGCAAGTCGGCCGACGTCATCGCGCATATCGAAAAGGCGCGCGCCTCGGGCGTCGAGATCTGGGCCGACCAATATCCCTACACCGCCTCGGGCTCAAGCCTGATGGCCTCGCTGGTTCCGGGCTGGGCGCAGGAGGGCGGCGCCGAGGCGCTCGCGAAGCGGCTACAGGACCCGGCGATGCGCGCGAAGATCCGCGCCGAGATGGTGCCGAACCTCGCACGGCGCGCCGGGCCGCACGCGCTGATGATCCGCCGCTTCGCGCCCGACCCGTCGCTCGAGGGCAAAAGGCTCGACGAGATCGGGACGATGCAGGGCAAGGACCCGCTCGACGTCGCGATCGACATGCTGATCCAGGGCGGCGCGCCGACCGTGTCGTTCAACATGAGCGACGACGATGTCGCCGCCTTCATGCGCCAGCCGTGGACGATGACCTCGACCGACGGCGGCCTCCCCGAATTCGGCAAGAGTTCGGAACATCCGCGCGCCTACGGCGCCTTCCCGCGCAAGCTGCGCCACTATGTCCTCGACAACAAGGTCATCGACATGCAGCACGCAATCCACGCCGGCACGGGCCTGACCGCGCAGATATTCGCGATTCCCGATCGCGGGATGCTGCGCGAAGGGGCGTTCGCCGACGTCATCGTCTTCGATCCAAAAACGGTTCGCGACGTCGCCACCTATGAACAGCCGCACGCCTATTCTGTCGGGATGGATTATGTCTTCGTGAACGGAAAGGCCGCGATCGCTGACGGAAAGCCCGCGCCCGAACGCTTCGGTCGTGTTCTCCTGCGCACGCCCTGAACCCGGTGGGGGATCTGGATATGCCGCGGAAATGACTTGCCGCGGCGCGGATAGGCGGCAACGATGGTCGCGATGAACTTGCGACAGATCGAGATATTTCACGCCGTCTATACCAATGGCTCGGTCAGCGCTGCAGCGCGGGCGCTGAACGTGTCGCAGCCCTCGGTCTCGAAGACGTTGCGCCACGCGGAATCGACGCTCGGTTTTCGCCTGTTCGAACGGACCCGCGGCCGGCTCGTCGCCACCGACGATGCCCACGCCCTGTTCGCCGAGGTCCGCGAGATCCAGGAGCGCGTCCTGGCGCTACGCGAGGGCGCGCGTAACCTGCGCCGCGGCGCGGGGATGATGCTGCGCGTCTCGGCGCTGCCGTCGCTCGCGCTCGGCGTGCTGCCGGAGGCGGTGGCGCGTTTCCTGCCGAGCCATCCCAACGTTCAGTTCGACCTCCAGACGGTCCACCACGACGATCTGGTGCGCAAGCTGCACGAGCGCGAGACCGACATCGCGATCGCGGTCGAGGTGCCGCGGAACGCTCCGGTCGGAAGCCGCTGGCTCGGCGAGGGTGAACTGGTGGTGCTCTACCGCGAAGAGGATATGCCTGCCGCGCCGTCGCGCCTCGAACTCGCCGACCTGAAAGGCCATCGCTTCATCAGCGTCGCCTCGAGCGGCCCGATCGGGGAGATTTTCGTGTGCGAGCAGCAGCGGCTCGGCCTCGCGCTCGACAACGCCATATCGACCCGCACCTTCTTCATCGCCACAGCGCTGGTCCGGGCCGGTGTCGGGCTCACCGTGGTCGACAGCTTCACCGCGCAGGCCGCGCTCGCCCCGGGACTGGCCGTCCGGCCGCTGAAGCCGCCGCTGACCTTCGATCTTTACGCGATGCACCTGCTGAACCGGCCGCCCACGGCGGTCGCGACCGATTTCCTGAAGGTCGTCTCGGCGGTGATCGACAGCATATAGCGGGGGGTTATGGGGGCGAGCACATATGATATGCGGTGGGCATGGATGCGCGCGCCTAGGATGGGCCGGATGATCGACTCCATGCGCCCAGCCCTTCGTCCCACGGATATTCGCTGATGCGCGGCTGGTTCGCGATTCCGCTGTGGAAACGTGTGCTCGGCGGGCTTTTCCTTGGCCTGCTCCTCGCCATCGTCTGGCCCCAGGCCGCACCGAGCGTTGCGGTGTTCGGCGATCTTTTCGTTCGCGCGATCCGCATGCTGGTCGCGCCGATCGTCCTCGTGACCATCGCCGCCGGCATCACCTCGCTTGCCGACCCGAAGCGGCTCGGACCGCTCGGCGGGCGGACGGTCGGGCTGTTCGCGCTGACCACCGCCATCGCGGTGTCGATCGGCATGCTCGTCGCGGTGGTCCTGCAACCCGGCGTCGGCGTTCCCATCGGTCAGGCGGCGCCCCAGGCGCTCGGCGATCCGGTGCCGCTCTATGACCAGCTCGTCGGGATCGTGCCGACCAATATCGTCGAGGCGCTGGCAAAGGGCGACATGCTGGCGCTGATCTTCGTCGCCATCCTGACCGGCGTCGGTACCGTGTTCTCGGGCGAGGCGGGCAAGCCGTTCGCGGCGTTGCTGCAATCGCTGTCGTCGGTGTTGCTGCGTATCGTAGGGCTGGTGATGGAGGCGACCCCGATCGGCGTCTTCGCGCTGATCGCCAATGCCGTCGCCGACAATGGCGCCGCGGTGTTCGTCAATATTGGCTGGCTGGCGCTCGCTGTGGTGCTGGGGTCTCTGATACAGATCCTGCTGGTGCACAGCCTGCTGCTGCGGCTGCTGGCGCGCCTGCCGGTGGCCCCTTTTTTCCGCGGCATCGTCGATGCGCTGGCGGTCGCCTTCTCGACCGCTTCTTCCTCGGCGACGCTGCCCGTCGCGATGACTGTCGCGGGGCGCAATCTCGGCGTTTCGTCGACGGTCTATTCGACCGTGCTGCCCCTCGGCGCGAGCATCGGCAAGGACGGCACGGCCATGTATGTCGGCCTGCTCAGCATCTTCAGCCTCCAGGCCTTCGGGGTGCCGCTCGACGCGGGCGTGGTGCTAATCGTCCTTCTGACCGGCGCGCTCGCCGCCTTCGGGACCGCGCCGGTGCCCTCGGCCTCGCTGTTCATGCTCGCGGCCGTGCTGTCGGCGGTCGGCATCGCACCCGAACAGACCGCGCTGATCGTCGGTTTCGTACTGCCCTTCGACCGCCTGCTCGACATGACTCGCACCGTGCCGAGCGCCTGCGCCAATCTGGCGGTCGCGACGACGGTTGCACGCTGGGAGGGCGAACTCGACGAAGGAATCTACCGCGCTCCGCCGCAGCGCTGACGGCGCGGCGCGGCGGGCTCAGGTCGAGCGTGGGCGCAAGCATTCTCTGATCGGGCCGAGCCACCGATGCCTGTGCACGGGACGGAACTGCGTACCTTCATCCGAGCGGTGGTGAGCGTCCGACTGAAGCTATCCGGTGTTGCTGGGTGGACGCCTGGAAGCAGCCATTCGTTAGCCCGGATGCCAGCGTGACGGGAGCAAATGTCGCCGGCGTCGGCCATCGATCTGCAGCGCGATAGCGGCGGGCGAGGCATTCGGGTCTTCGGAATGGAGGAAATCGCCTTCCGGTTCATCGTAGCCATTGGAAAGATATCAGAGGGGGAACGGCGATGATAGACCGCTGTGGAAAGCGCTTCGTTGCAATTTTAATCGCCTTTGTCGGGCTTGTGTCATCTGGGTCAGCGCTTGCGCAGATCAGCTTCACGGTTTCGCTTCCGCAGACCTTGGTCGACGCGCCCGTCACGGGGCGCCTTATCGTCGTCGCGACCGCGCAGTCGAAAGATGCCGAGGCAAAGGTCGAACCCCGTCAGATGATCGGAATGAACGGTCCACCCGCTTTCGGTGTCGACGTGGAACATCTGGCGCCCGGCGGCACCGTGACCGTCGATGCGAAGGCCGACGGCTTTCCGTTCGGCCTCGACCGGCTTCCCGCGGGTGACTACACGGTTCAGGCGGTTCTCATCCCCTATACCAGAGCGAAGCGCGCCGACGGCCACATCATCTGGGTTCCGACCAGCGATCAGCGTGTCATCGCTCCGATGTTTCCGGGCAATCCCTATAGCAAGCCCGTGAATGTCCGGCTCGATCCGGCTGCAGGGGCGCCGGTGGCCCTGACGCTCACCGAAAAGATCGCGCCCGTCGCGCGCGAACCCGATACGCCATGGATCAAGCGCGTTCGCATCAAGAGCAAGATATTGTCGGATTTCTGGGGCCTTCCGATGTCGATTGGGGCGGAGGTCCTGCTTCCTCGGGATTTCGACGAACATCCCGATGTTCGTTATCCGGCGATCTATACGAATGGACACTTCGGAGGCTCGTTCAACTTCGACACCGATCCCGCCAGCGATACCGAGGCGGCGCGACGTAGCGCGGCCGATGCCAATGTGAAGACCGGCTATCAGTTCGCGAAAGAATGGTCGGGCGAGAATTTTCCGCGCATGGTTGCGATCACGCTTGAGACACCCGGCCCCTATTTCTTTGAATCCTATGCGCTCAACTCGGCCAATAACGGCCCTTGGGGCGATGCCATCACAAAGGAGCTGATGCCTTATCTCGAAAAGACCTTCCGACTGATCGACCAACCCTATGGCCGGATCGTCGAGGGTGCCTCGACGGGAGGCTGGGAGGCGTTGGCGATGCAGCTCCATTATCCCGACCTGTTCGGCGGTGCGTGGGTATTCAACCCGGACCCGATCGACTTCACCCGCTACCAGCTCACCGATATCTACAAGGAGGACAATATGTTCACCTTGAAGATCAACGACTGGATCACGCAGGAAAAGCCGTTCCGGCGCAGCCGCGAAGGGCAGCCGCTGATCGACCTTCGCACGCTCGCCGCGTTCGAGGGGATGTTGGGATCGAAGGGCCGGTCCTATTATCAGCTCGATATCTGGCAGACGACGCACGGTCCGGTCGGCCCCGACGGCTATCCCGTGCTGCTCTATGACAAGAAGACCGGAGCCATCAACAAGGAGGTCGTCCGCTATATGCGCGAGCATGGTTTCGACCTGTCGGGCTATGCCCGCGACAATTGGGCGACCCTGGGGCCGAAGCTGCGCGGCAAGCTCCATTTTTTCGCCGGCGAGATGGACGATTTCTACCTCAACCTCGCGGTGTATCGCTACCAGGACATGATCGCCGAGGTGGCGGGCCCGGATTACCCGATCCGCTTCGAATATGGCCGGCCGAAAAAGGGGCATAACTGGCATCATACCGACTGGGCGGGCGTCGTTCGCGAGGTAGCCGATCACGTCCGCAAGACGGCGCCCGAAGGCGCGCCGGTCGCAAGCTGGAATTATTGAGGAGAAGGCGATGAACGGCAAGCGAATGGGACAGATGATGCTCGTCGCAGCGGGCTTCGCGGCGGGCGCGGCGACCCCCGCGGCGATGGTCATGGCCGACGCGGGGGCGCAGGTAGGCGTGTTCGACGAGATCAGCGTCAAGCGCCTGAACATCGTCGAGTCTGACGGCAAATATCGCCTGGTGCTCGCCAATTCGGAACGCTTTCCGGGCCTGTTCATGGGGGGCAAGGAATATAAGCACCATAGCCGCGACACCGGCGGCATGCTCTTCTTCAACGACGAGGGCGACGAAGTCGGTGGTCTGACCTTCGACAGCAAGAGCGTCGGCGACGCCCGGCGGGCGAGTGCGTCGCTGATGTTCGACCAGTATAAGCAGGATCAGACGGTCGGCATCCAATATGCCGAAGCCAATGGCGAGCGCATGGCAGGGTTGCGCGTCTGGGACCGGCCCGACTGGTCGATCAAACCGTTGATGGAAATGAGCGAACGCGCCGCAAAAGCGCCCGATGAAGCGGGGCGCGATCGCATTCGCGAAGAAATGCGCGCCTATGCGAAGGCGAATGGCGGCGCCGGGGCCGAGCGGCTGTTTGTCGGCAAGGCGTCGGAAGAGGCGGTTGTCAAGCTCGCCGACAAGGACGGCAGGACCCGCATGTTGCTGAAGGTCGGAGCGACTGGCGAGCCGAGTATCGAATTTCTCGACGCGGCCGGGAAGGTGGTGAAACGGATCACGCAATAGCCGCGAGGCGCCCAACCTTTCGGACAAGGCGGCCGGGACTTTTCCGGGTGCCTTGATGTGCGTTATAACTATTTGTATATAAATAAAAATTTATCCAAAATCGCGATTTTTCTTGACCGCAGACGCTATTGCTGATGCGATTGCGGGATGGATCATGGGGCGCGACTTCGCTGGTTTGCCCGGGACGTGTTGCCGCACGAACCCGATCTGCGCAAATGGCTTGCGGGCCGCTTGCGCGGGCTCGATTCCTGCGACGTGGACGAAGTGGTGCAGGAGGCTTATGCGCGGCTGTGGACCGCCGATGCCGAAGCCATCCGCAATACGCGCGCCTATCTTTATGTGACCGCGCGCCATATCGTCGGCGAGCAGGTCCGGCGGTCACGGATCGTCGCGATCGACCTGGTGGCGGATTTGGATGCGCTGAACATCGTCGATGAAGAGATGAACGTCCATCGACGCCTGAGCGGACAGGAAGAACTGGCGCGTTTGCACGAAATATTGCAGACGCTGCCCCCGAAATGCCGCGAGGCGTTCGAGTTGAAAAAGTTCCAGGACTTCTCGCAGCGCCGTATCGCCGAGCATATGGGGATCGCTGAAAGTACGGTCGAGAAGCATCTCGCCAAGGCACTGCGGCTGGTTTCCGAGGCAATGAAGCAGGCGCCGGCGGGCGCAGAGAATGGAAAAAGGCGTGAGCGCAAGTTCTGGAAATGGGGCTGACATCGACGCCCGGGCGTCCGCCTGGGCGATCCGGTCGGCCGAACGCGCGCTCGGGGAGCAAGAGCAGAAGGAACTCGATTCCTGGCTTGCCGCCGACAGCCGCCATTTGGGTGCCTATGTCCGTGCGCAGGCCTTGTGGCTCGATCTCGATCGGGTCGCGGCGCTCGACGGCGGTGCCCGGCGCAATCCATCGCCTCCCGCCCGCAAGCGCGTCTGGCGTCGCTACGCCATGGCGGCGTCGCTCGCGGTCGTTGTCGCGGGCGGTGCGGTCGCATACGATCAGTTGGCGGGCCGCGTTGCGACCGGGCGAAGCGAGGTCAGGCGTATCGCGCTCGAGGACGGCTCGATCGTCACGTTGAACGGCAATTCTGCGGTGCAGATACGCTATGAGGACGATATCCGGCGCGTGGTCCTGAGACGCGGCGAGGCATCGTTCGAGGTCGCGCACAACAGTGAGCGCCCTTTTGTCGTCAGCGCCGACGGGGTGAAGGTGCGCGCGGTCGGGACCGAATTCGTCGTCGGGATCGAGGATGACGGCGTCGAGGTGACGGTCGAGGAAGGGGTTGTCGCGATCGCCGGTCGGGCGAGTGGATTGGCCGCGCCGCGCTATATCCGGCGTAACGAACAATTCGTCGCCGCCGCCACGGGTCCGCGAAAGGCGATGCTCGATTCCGTCGACGTTGAGCGCCGGATCGCCTGGCGCAAGGGACTGCTGGTCTTCAACGGCCAGCGTCTCGGCGATGCGGCGGCCGAGGTCAATCGTTACTCCGATCTGCGCGTCACGATCGACGATCCGACACTTGCGCGTGCCGAATTCATGGGTGTTTTCAAGCTAGGCGACGCGCGCGCCTTCGCCAATGCAGCGGCCAGCGCCTTCAATGGCGAAGTGCATCGCCGCGGCAATGAACTGGTGCTGGTGCGTCAGCAGAATTCTCCGTCGCACTGATAGCGGATTTCCGCCGGTCGTCCCTCGTTCGCTTGTGGAAGCACCACTTTGCTTCGGGGCATTAGGGAGGGCAGGACGATGAGCAGGGGGACAGACCGGAAGCATTTGCGTGCGCTGCTGATGGCGGGTGTGGCCGCGGCGATGTGCTGGACGGCGCCGGCTGTCGCACAGGAACGCCAGCGCTATGCGATCCCGTCCGGCGACGCGGTCGCCGCCGTGCAGCGACTTGCCGTCCAGTCGGGGGTGCAGGTCATGGTCCCCCAATCCGATCTGAAAGGGATCACGACCAACGACATCAATGGCAGCTATACGCCCGTCGAGGCGCTGCGTCATATGCTTGCGGGCAAGGGCTTGGAGGTCGTCGAGAACCGCGACGGAGTGGTGGTGATTCGTCGCGCCGACCGGTCGATTGTCCAGCCGACTGGTGGGGAGCCGCGCGAAGAGATTGTCGTCACGGGCTCGCGCATCGAGCGAGCGGGCTTCGATACGCTCCAGCCGGCGACCGTCGACGATGCCGCGCAGATCGAAAAGCGCGGCTATGTCAACGTCGCAGAGGCGCTCGAGGCCAATCCCCTGTTCGGGACGTCGGACAGCAGTGCGGTCGGAACCAATCAGGCGATCAACGGCACCGGGCAGCGTTTCGTCAACATGTTCAGTCTCGGCTCGCAGCGGACATTGACGCTGGTCAACGGGCGCCGCTTCGTGTCGGCCAATTCGGCCGCGGCGAGCGGCAACGCTTCGGCGGGTTCGCAGGTGGATCTCAACCTGATTCCGGCCGGCCTGGTGGATCGGGTCGAAACCATCGCGATCGGCGGCGCACCCATATATGGCTCGGATGCGATCGCGGGCACCGTCAATATCATCCTCAAGGACGATTTCGACGGCGTGCAGTTGTCGGGCCTCGCCGGCATCAACGAAAAGGGCGATGCGACCCAGTATAGCGTGCGCGGCCTTGCTGGCACCAATTTCGCCGAGGGGCGCGGAAATCTGGTCGCGGGGATCGAATATACGCGGCAGAGCGGGCTGCTCTACAGCGACCGCTTCGGCGGTTTCAAGACGACGATCCGCAATCCCGACAATGGCAGTTCCACCGACGGCATTCCCGCGCTCCAGGTCATCGACGATTATCGCTATGCCTTTTTCAACGAAGGCGGGCTGCCTTATTTCGATTCAGGCGCCGAAGCTCTGCTAGGCGTGGATGGACCCGGCGTATCGCTTCCCGGCTTCGGGATCGCGCCGAACGGCAATTATATCTTCGACGCGCAGGGGCGGCCGCTGCAATTCGGTCCGAACGGGACGCTTGTCCCCTTCAACGTCGGCACGGTGGTCGAGGATATTCTGGGAGGAAGCGGTCTCGGAACTTTCCCGCAATCGAGCTCGGGCGGTGACGGCTTCAGCCTTGCAGAGAACAGCTCGCTGCTGACGCCGACCTATCGGGTGCTCGGCAATCTGCTTGCCCATTACGACATCACGCCCGACCTGCGCGTCTTTTTCGAAGGCGCTTATGCGCATAGCAAGGTCGTCCGCCTGTCCGATCTCACTTCGCTGTCGGCGCCAGGGCTGATCGGCGGCCCGAAGCTGACTTTTTCCATCGACAATCCCTTCCTGTCGGATCAGGCGCGTTCTATCCTGCAGGCCAATGGGCTGACCAGTTTCAACCTCAACCGGAATCTCAACGACATCGTCCAGCGCGAGCCGCAGCGCACGGTTCAGAATCTCTATCGCTTCGTCGGCGGGGTCGACGGGCATTTCGACGTCGCGGGCGAGCGTTGGAACTGGGACATTTCCTATAATTACGGGCGCGTTCGCAACAATTCGCGCGTGACCTATGTCGATCCCGACCGCTTCCTCGCGGCCGTCAATGCGGTGGAGGGGTCGGGCGGGTCAATCGTGTGTGGCGGTGCGGCTCCGGCGGGCTGCGTCCCGATCAACCTCTTCGGTTTCGGTTCGCCGAGCGCGGACGCGATCGCTTATGTGACCAACACGGGCCGGTCGCGGAGCACCAATACGCAGACGGTGCTCACCGCCAATGTCGGTGGCAAGCTGCCCTTCGGCATCGCGAGCGAACGGGTCGCCTTCAACGTCGGGGTAGAGCGCCGCGTGGAAAAGGCGGTTTTCGCGCCCGACGCCGTCCTCCAGGCAGGCGACACGCTGCTCGGCGACGGAATCGGCGCTTATTCGCCCGTGACGGGCAAGTTCGGCACGAAGGAAGTCTATGGCGAGCTTGTCATTCCCTTGATTTCCGCCGATCAGGATGCCCCGCTGATCCGCGACGCCGAACTCGACGGCTCGATCCGCTACGTCGACCATTCGCTCGCCGGCGGAGCGCTGACCTGGTCAGCAGGCGGCCGCATTTCGCCGAAGCTCGGCGGAATCGGTGAAGGGTTGACCTTCCGCGGCGTCTATACGCGCGCAATCCGCTCGCCGGCGGTCAGCGAATTGTTCGCCGCCCGGTCGCCCGTCACCGACGGCATCAGCGACCCCTGCGGTGACGGCAGTTATGATCGCGGCAATAATCCCAGCGTGCGAACCGCCAATTGCGCGGCGGCGCTTGCGGCCGTGGGCGCGGACGCGCCCGGCGATTTCATTCCGACCACCGCGGGGCGCTCGGTATCGGGCACGGTGTCGGGCAACCCCAATCTTGATAATGAAAAGGCGAAAAGCTGGTCGCTGGGCTTGGTCTATCAGCCGCCCGCGATCCCCGGCTTCCGTCTGGCCGCCGACTGGACCGATATAAGGCTGACCGGCGGGATCGAGAATCTCGACATCGATGCGACCCTCGCATCCTGTTACGACAGTGCCGATTTTCCGAACAACGCCGCCTGCGGTGCCTTCCGGCGTCTGACCGCCGCCGATATCGCATCGGGCAATGGCACCGGGGGCGCGGCGCGCGAAGTCGGCGACATCGCGAACGGCTTCGCGACAGGTTTCGTCAACACATCGACGCTTCATTTCGCGGGGCTGATCATCGCCGCCGACTATAGTCTGGACATCGGTGGTATCGCGCCCAGCTCGGACGGGCGGAACATGATGCGCTTCGGCACGAAGGTCTTCTATACCGACCGTTACGATCAGCAGCGTTTCGCCGGGGAGCCGGTAACGGAGGCGGCAGGCACGGTCAGCCTGCCCAGATGGCGGGTCCAGACCAATGTCGGCGCGACGCTTGGCGACATCGACCTCGATGTCCAATTGCTCTGGCGCGACAAGACGAAATTCAGCCTGATCCAGACGATCGAGGATACGCCGATCAACGAGGTGGGTGCCTATACGCTGGTCAACGGAACGATAGGCTTCAACGTCGCGGACCGGTTCCGGCTTCAGTTCATCGTCAACAATCTCTTCGATCGCGAGATGCCCTATCCCGCGATCGTCCGCCGCAGCTTCGGGGCGTTCGATATTCTCGGCCGCAGCTATCTGGTCACTGCCAGCGCCAGCTTCTGACGATATGCGGGGCGTGGCGTGCGGCGGCGCCCCGACGCGCTCCGGGGGAGACAAGGATGCGTAAAACCCTGCTGTTTGCCATCGGGCTTCTCGGCCTGGCTTCGCCAGTCTTCGGCGAAGACATGGCGCCGAAACGCTACACGATCGAGCAATTGATGGACTCGGACTCGATCGGCGGCCTGTCCTGGTCGCCCGATGACCGCAAGCTGATCTTCACCAGCAACCGCACCGGTATCGCCAATATCTACGTCATGCCCTCGGGCGGTGGCGATGCGGTGCCGTTGACGCATTCGACGAAGGAGACCGTCCGCGCGATCGGCTATTTCCCGGAGGACGAGCGCATTCTCTTCTCGAGCGATCAGGGCGGCAACGAGCTTGCGCATATCTATGTCCGCGAGCGCGACGGGACGACCCGCGATGTCACTCCCGGCGATCGCCATGTCGCGCGCTTCGTCGACTGGGCGCACGATGGCCAGTCCTTCTTCGTCCAGACCAACGAGCGCGATCCGCGTTTCTTCGATCTCTATGAGATCAGGACCGACACATATGCGAAGACGCTGCTGTTCGAGAACGACAAGGCGTATCAGGTGCGCGCGGTCAGCCCCGATCGCCGCTATGTCGCGCTCAGCCGGATCGTCGATAATGCGACCCGGCATTGCTATGTCTATGACCGCACCGAGGCCAAGCTGATCCAGCTTACCGAAGAGGGAAAGCCCGTCGCCTGCGAGCCGCAGGCCTTTGCCGACGAAGGGGCGAAGCTCTACTACACCACCGACGACGGCGGCGAGTTCGCTTTCCTCGTCCGGCGCGATCTGGCGACCGGCGAACGCGTGACCGTGTTCAAGCCCGAGTGGGATGTCGAGGGCGCGAACCTGTCGCGCGATGGCCGTACGCTGGTCGTCTCGGTCAACGAGGATGCGCGATCGCGCCCTTATCTTTTCGATGCCAACAGTTTTCGGCCGATCGCCTTCGACAATCCGATGCCTGCTGCGAGCGCCGGGCTTCTTCTTGCCAATCATGCCCGCAAGGCGCTGCTCAGCGCTTCGAACGGGGCGACGCCGGGCGAGATTTTGCTCCTCGATCTCGCCAGCGGAAAGCGCACGCCGTTGCTCGACGCGCGGGCCCCCGGCGTCGCACCCGACGATCTGGTTCCGGGCGAAGTCGTGCGCTTCAAATCCTATGACGGGCTGATGGTGCCGGGCATCCTCTATGTGCCGAAGGACGCGCGGAAAGGCGACCGGCGACCCGCGGTGATCCACGTCCACGGCGGCCCGGGCGACGAAAGCACCATCGGCTATCGCCCGCTGCCGCAATATCTCGCCAATCACGGCTATGTGGTGTTCGAGATCAACAATCGCGGCAGCAAGGGGTCGGGGCGGACCTTCTATCATCTCGACGATCACAAGCATGGCGATGCCGATCTCGACGACGTCGTTGCGGCCAAGCGGATGCTCGTCGATACCGGCTTCGTCGATCCGACGAAGATTGCGATCCAGGGCCAGAGCTACGGCGGATATATGACGCTTGCGGGGCTCGCCTTCCGCCCCGATGCGTTCGCCGCGGGGATCGACATCTATGGTGTGTCGAACTGGCCGCGCCTGCTCGCCAACACGCCGAGCTGGTGGGAGGATCTGCGGCGGCTGCTGTTCACCGAAGTCGGCGACCCCGAAAAGGACGCCGATTATCTGCACAAGATATCGCCGGTCTTTCACGCGCAGAACATCAAAAAGCCGCTGCTCGTGCTGCAGGGCGCGAACGATCCGCGGGTGCTGCCGGTCGAATCGGAGGATATCGTCGCCAAGGTCAAGGCGAATGGCGTGCCGGTCGACTATATCGTCTTCCCCGATGAAGGGCATGGCTTCCGCAAGAAGGCGAACCAGATCGCCGCCTATCGCGCGATCCTGCAATTCCTCGACACCCATGTGAAGGGCGCGACCGGGACCCCAAAGGTCTCGCCGCTCGGCGACTTTCCGAACGGCCAGTGAGCAGCGTTTTGTTCAGTCGGCGCGAACTGGTCGCCGCGGGTGCGCTCGTCGCCGTAGCGCCCGCATGGGCATCGACCGCGGACGAGACCGAGCGACTGAGCGCCTTTTTCGAGCGTGTCTTTCAGCGCGACCTCGCGCGCAATCCCGCGGCGCGGTCGGCGTTCGGCGGCAAGGGCGCCCAGCGCGGCTGGCCCGACGTCAGCCAGACCCGCGCCGATGAAAATGTCGCGCTCGTGCGGCGCGACCTCGCCGAGCTACGCGGTTTCGACCGCGGCGCGCTTGGCGCCGATGCGCAGCTCAGCTACGACCTCTTCGCCCATGATGCCGAAGAGGCGATCGAGCGACATCGCTGGCGCGGCAATCACTACCCCGTCTGCCAGATGCGCGGCCCGCAGCGCGACATTCCGCAGACGCTGATCAACAATCATCCGATTGCGAGCGTCGCCGATGCCGAGGCCTATGTCGCGCGCCTTCACGCCGTGCGGTCCTATCTTGCTTCGGTGGTCGAAGGGCTTGAGCGCCAGGCGGCGCTCGGGGTCGTCCCGCCGGCCTTCTCGATTCCGCTCGTCGTCGGCAATTGCGAGAAGCTACTCGTCGGTGCGCCGTTCGAGCCGGGCAGGGGC
The DNA here is from genome assembly GCF_014199295.1 of Sphingopyxis panaciterrulae. Lineage (GTDB taxonomy): Bacteria > Pseudomonadota > Alphaproteobacteria > Sphingomonadales > Sphingomonadaceae > Sphingopyxis > Sphingopyxis panaciterrulae. Next base: position 21,967 of record NZ_JACIJH010000014.1, on the reverse strand, counting down.
GACAGCCCGATCCTTGCCGATTTTCGCGCCAAGATCGCAGCTCTGGCTATTTCGGATCGAGAAAAGGCGCGCTGGGTCGGCGAGGCGGAGCGGGGCCTGCTCGACGGTTTCGGACCCGGTTTTCGCCATCTGATCGATCATCTGCGCGCCGTTCCGTGCGGGGCGAACTGCAATGCCGGCGTCTGGCATCTCCCCGACGGCGACGCCTATTATGCCACGCAGTTGCGCTGGAACACGACGCTCGCCGTCTCGCCGCAGGAAGTGCATCGGATCGGCCTTGCCGAGACCGAGCGGCTGCGCGGCGAAATGCGGGCCGTGGCGAAACGTGCTGGCTTCAGCGGAACGCTCGCCGACCTGTTCGCCCATGTCCGCACGGCGGATCGCTTTTATTATCCGAACACCGCCGAAGGAAAGAGCGCCTATCTTGACACGATGCGCGCGAAGATCGCGGCGGTGACGGCGCGGCTCGGCGAGCTTACCAACCATGTTCCCGGCGCTGAGGTCGTGGTAAAGCCGGTCGAACCCTGGCTCGAGGCGTCCGCGGGGACGGCCGGCTATTTCGCCCCTTCGGCCGACGGATCGCGGCCCGGCATTCTCTATGTCAACACGCGCGACATGCGCAATCTGCCGATCTACGAGTTGTCGGCGCTGTCCTATCATGAAGGGGTTCCGGGCCATCATCTCGAAAAGGCGGTAACGCGCGCGCTGACGGGGCTGCCCAAATTCCGTGCTTTCGGCGGCTATACCGCGTTCAGCGAAGGCTGGGCGCTCTACGCCGAGCAGCTTCCGTTGGACATGGGTCTCTATGACGATCCATGGCAGGAGTTCGGCCGCCTGTCGATGGAACTGATGCGCGCCGGGCGACTGGTCACCGACACCGGCGTTCATGCGCTGCGCTGGAGCCGTGCGCGTGCGATCGCGTGGCTCGACGAGAATAGCCCCGCCAGCCACGCCGACAATATTACCGCAATCCAGCGCTATATCGTCACGCCGGGGCAAGCCTGCGCCTATGAGATGGGCAAGCTCAAACTCGTCGAACTGCGCGACCGTGCGAAGGCCGTGCTTGGCGATGGCTACGACCTCGCTCGCTTCAACGACCGCGTGCTCGGCGGTGGCCCGCTGCCGCTGCCGCTGCTCGAAGCGCGCATCGACGAATGGATCGGCAAGGGAGGACAGGCATGATCGGACGGCGGCACTTCATCGGATCGGCGGCGTTCGCGGGGGCGATCCTGGTCACGCCGCCGGTCTTCGCGATCGGGAACGACGAGGATGCCCGGCTCGATGCCTTTTTCGAACGCATTTTCCAGCGCGCGCTCGACCGCAGCCCGACGCGTCAATCCTCGCTCGGTATCCGCCGCGACCAGGACAAATGGGACGATATCAGCGAGGCGCGCGAACGCGAGGATCATCGCCTGCGCGAGTCGGATTATGCCGAGCTCAAGACGTTCGACGTCGCGAAGCTGTCGCCGCAGGCACGGCTCAGCCACCGGATGTTCGCGCTCCAGTCGGAACGGGCGCTGCGCAACTTCAAATGGCGGCACCATGACTATGCGATGACGCAGATGGGCGGCGTGCACACGCGCGTGCCGAGCACGCTCACCAACAGCCACCCGATCACCAGCCGCGCCGATGCCGAAGCCTATATCAAGCGGCTCGAGCGCGTCGAGACGCTGATGAAGCAGGCGGTCGACCGGCTGGCTGCGCAGGAGGCATCGGGGATACAGCCGCCGCGCTTCGTCTATGCCCTGGTGCTCGAACCCTGCCTCAACCTGCTCAAGGGCGCTCCGTTCGGCGGCGAGGGCGATAGCCCCATCTTCGCGGACTTTCAGGCCAAGCTCGCGAAGGCCGGTTTCTCCGAAACCGAGCGCGCAGAATTGCTCGCGCGCGGCACTGCGGCGCTCGCCGGTGGCTTCGCGAGAGGATATCGCGCGCTGATCGCCCATTTGCGCGCCGCCGAGGCCAAGGCCGATGCCGTCGATGGTGTGTGGAAGCTCCCCGACGGTCAGACCTATTATGAGGCGCAGCTCGAGGCCTATACGACCCTGCCGCTGAAGGCGGCCGACGTCCATGCGCTCGGCTTGCGCGAAGTCGCGGCGATTCACGATGATATGCGCGCGATCATGAAACGGACAGGCTTCGAAGGGGGGCTCCAGGATTTTTTCGCATTCATGCGCACCGACCCGCGCTTCTACTATCCGGACAGCGACGCGGGACGCGCCGCCTATGTGGCCGAGGCCAATGCGCTGCTCGACGAGATCCGCGCGCGGCAGGGAGAGCTGTTCGGCCATCTTCCGAAGGCCCCGGTCGAGGTGCGCCCTATCGAAGCCTGGCGCGAGAAATCGGCGCCCAAGGCGCATTATCGCAACCCGCCGCAGGACGGCTCGGCACCAGGTATCTTCTATATCAATCTCGCCGACATGAAGGCACAGCCGCGTTACCAGCTCGCCGCGACGCTCTATCACGAGGCGATTCCAGGGCATCATATCGAGACCTGTATCGCGCACGAGATGGAAGGGATTCCGAAATTCCGGCGCTTCGCAAGCTATGCAGCCTTCAGCGAGGGCTGGGGGCTCTATTCGGAACTGCTACCCAAGGAAATGGGGCTCTATGCTGATCCCTATTCGGACTTCGGCCGCCTGTCGCTGTCGCTGATGCGCGCTTGCCGGCTGGTTGTCGATACCGGCATCCATTCGCTCAAGTGGAGCCGCGAGCAGGGGATCGCCTATTTCGACGCCAACATGCCGTCGAGCCATTATGACAATCAGCGGGAGGTCGAGCGCTATATCGTCCTCCCGGGGCAAGCCACCTCTTATTATATCGGTATGCAGAAGATCGTCGAGCTTCGCACGCGTGCGCGCGAAGCGCTCGAAGACAAGTTCGATCTGCGCGCCTTCCACGATGTTGCGCTTGGCGCCGGGCCGATGCCGCTGCCGTTGCTCGAGGAGCGGATTGATGCGTGGATCGTCAAGGGAGGGCAGGCGGCATGAGGATCGCTTTCGCCTTGGCGGCCGCGGCGATCGCGGTGGGTCCCGCCTTCGCCGCGCCGCCGCATTATAAGGTCGCGGCGCACTTCGATCCGCAGGGAGAAGTCGACGCCGACGTCACGATCACGCTCAGCGAAGGCGAGACGGAAAAGGCCTTTCTGCTTTCGCGGCGCTTCGCGGTGGAACCGATGGCGCTGCCGCCGGGGGTGACCGTGACGGTCGGGCCCGCCGAGGAGCCGATGCCCGCGCTCAACAAATATGTCTTTCATTTCGCCGACCCGGCCACCGAACCCGTCGCGCTCCGCTTCCGCTACGCCGGACCGATCAACACCGAACATGACAGCGGCAACAAGCCGCTGCGGCCCGAGGGCTATGAACTGTTCCTCGATCATATGTGGTATCCGGTCGGGGCCGACATCCAGACGCGCTTCACCGTCGATGCGACGATCGATGGGCTCGCGCCCGATCTGGTGGTCGTCGCGCAGGGCGATGTGACACGGACGGCGGGCGGCGTGCATATCGAGCGCGATTTTCTGGACATCGACTTGCCGTTGGTGGCGATGCGCGGTCTCGAACGCGCCGAGGCGCACGGTGTCGAATTCTACTCGCGCGACCTGTCGGCGTGGCGATCGCAGCAATATATCAAGCATAGCGAGGCCGCCGCGCGCTATTTCGAGGCGATGTTCGGCCCCTTGCCGCGCAAGGTGCGGATGGCGCAGGTCTGGCGCGAGCGCTCGATGGGCTATGCGCGTACGGCCTATACCGTTGTCACCGAAGGGCGGGCAGGGAATCCCGGTGATTCCGAAGTCGGTCCCGCGCGCCATGTGGCGCATGAGATCGCGCATGCCTGGTGGATGCTCGCAAGCCCGCTGACCGACGATTTCTGGCTCGTCGAATCGGCGGCCGAATATATGTCGATGCGCTATGTCGAGCATGCGTTCGGGCCGGAGGAACTGGCGAAGAATATCGCCGAAAAGCGCAAGGCGACCGTAGACGTCGGCCCGGTCATGGGACACGGCCGACCCAATCGGCTCCAGCTCTATGGCAAGGGGCCGCTGCTGCTCGTCGAGCTTGAGAACCGCATCGGGCGTCCTGCGATGGACCGGTTGATGATCGCGATGGCGAAGGAGCCCGCGCACACGACCGCGATCTTCCTGCGTCACCTGACCGAAATCGCCGGCGCCGACGCAGCACGCGATTTCGACGCGGCGCTTCACGCCTGACTCTGGCAACCTCTGGTTATACGCGGACGTGTGGGGCGCTGGCGCCGGAGCGCATGCGCTCGCCGCGGCGGCGCAGCAGTTCGGCGGTGCCGAGCAGCAGCGTCGAGGCGACGACCAGCAGCGTCGCCGCCGCCGCAATGGCGGGGCTGATCTCTTCGCGGACGCCCTCGAACATCTGAATCGGCAGCGTGCGCTGCTCGGGGCCAGCGATGAACAGTGCGATCGTGGTCTCGTCGAACGAGGTCATGAAAGCGAAAACCGCCCCCGCGGCGATGCCCGGACCAATGAGCGGCACGAGGATGCGGACGATCATGGTGAGCGGCGGCGCGCCGAGGCTGGCGGCAGCGCGCAGCAGGCCGAAGTCGAGGCCGGTCAAGGCAGCGTGGACGACGATCACGACAAACGGCAGCGCGAGCGCCGTGTGCGCGACCACGAGTCCTACCGGGCTGTTGACGAGTCCCAGCGGTGCGAAAAGGAAATAGAAGGCGACCGCGACGACGACGACCGGCACGACCAGCGGGGCGCTGATCAGCGCCACGATGATCGGCTTCGCGCGCGAACGCATGGTCGCGAGGCCGATCGCGGCGAGCGTGCCGAGCGGCGTTGCGATCAGCGTCGTGGCGGTCGCGATCTTGAAGCTGTTCGCGAAAGCGCGCGTCCATTGCGGCGATTCACCGAGCGTCCGGTACCAGCGCAGCGACAAGGCCTCTTCGGGAAATACCAGAAAGCTTCCCGGGTTGAGCGACAGCGGGATGACCGCAAGGATCGGCAGCATGAGGAAGGCGAAGACCAGCGCGCAGAAACCGGGCAGCGCCAGGCGCCCGAACCGTGAAAAGGACATGCGAGGCGGCTTCATGCCGGCACCGTGCGGACCATCGTCCGCCCAGCGAACAGCATGAGCAGCAAAGGCAGCAGGAGCAGCAGGCTGAGCGCCGCGGCCATTCCCCAGTTGAGCGACTGGCTGGTGTAAAAGGCGATCGACGCGCTGATCATCTGGTCGGCCCCGCCGCCCACCAGTGCCGGAGTGACATAATAGCCGACCGCGAGGGTGAAGACGAGGACGGCGCCTGCCGCGACGCCGGGCAGGCTTTGCGGCAGATAGACTTTCAGAAAGGCAAGCAAAGGCGGCGCGCCGAGCGAGCTCGCGGCGCGCATCGCCGTCGGGTCGATGCCCTTCATCACCCCATAGAGCGGCAGGATGAAGAAGGGCAGCAGCACATGCGTCATCGCGACATAGACCCCGAGCCGGTTGTAAATGAGCTGCACCGGAGCGTCGACGAGCCCCATATATTGCAGGAGATCGTTCACGACGCCGTTGGTCTGGAGGAGTACCGCCCATGCCGCCGTTCGCACCAGCGCCGACGTCCAGAACGGGAGCAAGACGAGGATCAGCAACGGATTGGCGATCCGCCGGGGCAGCGATGCGAGCAGATAGGCCACCGGATAGCCGAGCAGGGCGCAGAAGAGCGCGACGAGCGAGGCGATCTTGAATGTCCGCAGGAAGATATCGACGAAGACCGCCTGTTCGCGCGGCACGCGAAGAATGTGGCCTCCCGTGTCGATCCGCCGGTCGAGCGCGGCAAGCAGATAATAGCTGGTCAGCGGCCCGTCGGCATGGCGCATCACCGTCCAGATATCGGCGCGCGCCCAGCGCCGGTCGATCCGCGCAAGGTCGGCGAGTGTCTCGCCGGGCGCGCCCGCGGCAAGGCGGTCGGCGGTCGTGTAAAGCAGGCTGCGTGAGCCGACGAGATCATAGTTGAGGCGATTGGCGACGCGATTGAGGGTTCCGGCGCGATGTGCGGCGAGCATTTCGCGCGCGACCGTGCGAGCGAGCGCGTCGGGCGGCAACCCCTCGCCATCCCAGGTGCGCAGTGCCGCCGCACTCGCGGGCCACGTCCGATCGAGATCGCGATCGGTCACCGCGCGCGCAAGCATGAGCAGAACGGGGACGATGAAGCTGACGATCAGGAAGGCCAGCAATGGCGCGATCAGCGCGAAAGAAACCCATCGCCGCGTCATCGGCGCCTCAGCGCGCAACCCAGGCGTTGAACCGCTGGGTGAGCTGATCGCCATATTCGACCCAGAAATCGGCATCGAGTTCGAGCGCGTTGGTCATGTTGGCGGGGTCGCTCGGCGTGTCGCGCTTGAGCTTGGGATCGACACGGCGGTTCGCTTCGATGTTCGTGAGGCCAGTGGGGATGAAGCGTGCGAGGCGCATCTGGTTTTCGGGACGTGTCATGAAGCGGAGCAGTTGCTCGGCCTCCTGCTTTCGCGGGCTGTTGGCGAGGATCACCCAATAATCGACCGCATAGATGTTGCCGTCCCATCTGAGCTTGAAATGGCGGCCTTCGGTACGATTGGCAACGACGAGCCGGCCGGGGCTGGTCACCGACATCACCACTTCTCCCGACCCGAGCAGGTCGGGCACCTGCGAGATCGACGACCACCAGACGACGTTCGGCTTGATCTCGTCGAGCTTGCGAAAGGCCCGGTCGATTCCCGCCGGCGTCCGCAGCGTCGGATAGACCTGGTCGGGCGGCACACCGTCGGCCAGCAGGGCGAATTCGAGCGAATATTTGGGAGTCTTGCGCATCCCGCGCTTGCCGGGGAAACGTTTGACGTCCCAGAAATCGGCCCAGTTTCTGGGGCCTGCTCCCTTGATCCGGTCGCCATCGTAGCCGATCACATAGGACCAGAGCATAGCACCGACCCCGCAATCATGGACGGCTGTCGGAATAAAGGCCTCGCGCCCCCCGAGCGCGGACCAGTCGAGCCGCTCGAACAGCCCTTCCTCGCAGCCGAGGATCAGATCCTCGGTCTCGACCTGAACAATATCCCAGCTCGTGTCGCCGCCCATGACCTTGGTACGGATGACCCCGACCCCGCCGCGCCAGCTATCCTCGCGCAGCGGAATACCAGTCGTGCGTGAAAAGGCTGACCAATAAGCCTGGCGATGCGCATCCTGCGACGACCCGCCCCACCCGACGACGGTCAGCGGGCGCAGGTCCGACCCCGATCCGCACGAAGCGAGAAGCAGGGGAGCGAGCAAGGCGAGTAGGGCGCGCCTGGTCATCACGAAGTTTTTCCTGGCTCGATCTCGCTCGCGGAAAAGGCGAGACAATGATCGATGCACCAGCCGATCGTCATCCGGTCTCCGCGCTGCGCCGCCATATCGACGGGCACGCGGATGATCAGCGATCCGGCGCCCGGCACGTTGGCGGCGATGCGGCGATGGTCGCCATGATAGGCGAACTCGTCGACGTCGATTTCGAGCGTGCTGCAACAGGCTGGCGGCACCGCGCCCGGCTGGACATGCTCGGGACGGATCATCGCGACCACCTTGTCCCCGGGCAGCAGCGGATCGGCGGCCGTCGCGCGAATGATCTGCCCTCCCGCAAGCTGGATCGCGCAGCGGTCGCCCTGCCGGGCAACGAGCGTGCCGGCAAGGCGATTATTTTCTCCGACGAAGCCCGCAACAAAGGCATTGGCCGGATGCTCGTAGATGGCGCCGGGGGTGCCGACCTGCTGCATCCGCCCTCCCGCGAACACAGCGACCCGGTCCGACAGCGCGAGCGCCTCGCCCTGGTCGTGGGTCACATAGAGGATCGTCAGGTCCAGCGCGCGTTGAATCCGCTTGATTTCGATCTGGAGGTGTTCGCGAAGCTGCCGGTCGAGCGCGCCCAGCGGCTCATCCATCAGCACGATGTCGGGCTCGAAAATCAGCGCGCGCGCCAGCGCGACGCGCTGCCGCTGCCCGCCGGAAAGCGCGTGGGGCCGGCGGTCGCCGAGGCCGTCGAGCTTGACGAGGGTGAGCGCGGCGACGACCTTGTCCGCTGCCTTGCGGCCTTTCACCCCGCGAACCCGCAAGGGGAAAGCCAGATTCTGCGCGACGCTCATGTGCGGAAAGAGGGCGTAATTCTGGAACACGACCCCCATGTTGCGCTTGTGCGGGGGGCGATCGGCAAGCGATCGGCCGCCGAGACGAATGTCACCGGCGGTGGGTGTTTCGAAACCCGCGAGCATCATCAACGTCGTCGTCTTGCCCGAACCCGAGGGGCCGAGGAGGGTCAGGAATTCGCCCCGCCCGATCGCGAGATCGAGCGCCGCGACGGCCGCGGCGCTTCCTCCGGCATAGCGTTTCTCTACGCCGCGAAATTCGACAAGCGGCAATCGGGTGCCCGCCATCAACATGCGATGGTCCGATACACGGCGCCGAGCCGGCGAATGCCATCTTCGATCTGATGCGGTGTCGCATAGCTGAACGACAGGCGCACATGGTGGCGCGGTGCGTCGTCGGACGACCCCGCGAAGAAACGGCTGCCCGCGATCAGATGCACCCCGGCGTCAGCAGCGCGCGCGGCGAGCAGATCGCCGTCGACGCGATCGGGCAGCGTCAGCCAGACATAATAGCCTCCCCCGGGAATCGCTATCCGGGCTTCGGGAAGGTCGCGTCCGACCGCAGCCAGGATGCAATCGCGGCGCACGCGATACTCTCGTTGCACCTTCGCAATATGGTCCGGAAAGGCCGACGAATTTGCGAAATCATGGATGATCCGCTGGATCAGCGGCGACGAGCCGCCTTCGGATTTGAGCTGGATCAGCCGCGCGATCAGGGCAGGCTCCGCGACGATCCAGCCGATGCGGAGTCCCGGCGCCACCAGCTTGGAAAAGGTGCCGAGGTGAAAGACGATGCCCGAGCGATCGAGCGCCTTCAGGAGCGGCTGGTCCTCGCCGTCGAAGCGGACGCGTCGATAGGGACTGTCCTCGAGAATCGGAATTTCGCGGGCTTCGGCGAGCGCGACCAGCGCCGTGCGCCGGGCGCCGGTCATCGTGGCGCCGGTCGGATTGTGGAATTCGGGTATGTTATAAATGAACTTGGGTGGCGGCTTGCCTTCGGCATCGCGACGGGCGAGCAGCGCGTCCAGCGCGGCGACATCGAGACCGGCGGCGTCCTGTCCCACCTCAATGAATTCGACCCCGAAATTGCGAAAGATCGGAATGGCGGTGAAATAGGTCGGTGCGGTGACGACGATCGCATCGCCTTCGTCGAGCAGCAGGCGGCAGACCAGGTCGATCCCCTGTTTGGCCCCGTTGGTGACGAGGATATGATCGGCGGTGACATCGCAGCCATCGGCGTTCATCCACTCGGCCAGCCATGCGCGCAGATACGGCTGCCCGCGACCCGACGCATATTGCAATGTCTCATCGCGATGCTCGGTCAGCGCGACTGCGGCATAAGGAGCAAGATCGGGCAGCAATTGCGGCGCGGCGAAGCCTGAATCGAAGAGAATGACCTCCTCGCCGAACTCGGAAGGAAAATGGGGGGAGGGCAGTCGCGTCGACAGCGGTCTTGCCCGGCGTGCCAGACGATCGTCACTCAACAAGTTGGAAGCCCCTCCTTCGCTTCGCTTTTTGCGAAACCATGCACCCTGCCCGAAACGATGGTCCGCATCGCCGAATCCGCCACCGGATCGCGCGCAAAAATTGCGATGGCGGATTTGGATCTCCCGTCGCTCGTGGTGATGGGGAGACCGAAAAATGGGATTGCGCCTGAAGCATCTGGGGGAGTGTGTGCGATGGGCGTTGCTGGCCGCAGCGATGGGCATGGCATCCGGTCCGGCCGGTGCCGCCGAGGGGCCGTTTCCCAGCACCTATCGCCCCGCGCCCGCCGCGCCGGTGGCTATCGTCGGGGCGACCATATTGACGGGCACGGGGGCAGAGATCGCGAACGCGACCTTATTGATCCGCGACGGGCGGGTCGAGGCGGTAGGCAGGGGCGTGGCGGTGCCCGATGGCTACACTCGCGTCGATGGCCGCGGGAAATGGGTGACCCCCGGCATCATCGACGCCCATTCGCATCTCGGCGTCTACCCTTCGCCGGGCACGCCGTCGCATCAGGACGGCAACGAGGCTGTTGCGCCGAACACCGCCGAAGTCTGGGCCGAACATTCGGTATGGCCGCAGGATCCCAAATTCCGCCTCGCGCGCGCCGGCGGCGTCACGACGCTGCTGGTCCTTCCCGGCTCGGCCAATCTGTTTGGCGGGCGATCGGTGACGCTGAAGAATGTTCCGTCGGTGACGACGCAGGGCATGAAGTTCCCGGGCGCGCCCTATGGCCTCAAGATCGCGTGCGGCGAGAATCCGAAGCGGGTCTATGGTGGCAAGGGCCGCGCACCGTCGACGCGGATGGGTAACGTCGCGGGCTATCGCAAGGCGTGGATCGACGCCGCCGACTATGCGCGCAAGTGGGACAAGTGGGAGAATGACGGCGGGAACGGGAATCCCCCGAAGCGCGATCTGCAGTTCGAAACGCTCGCAGGGGTGCTGAAGGGCGAGATTCTCGTCCAAAATCACTGCTATCGCGCCGATGAAATGGCGGTGATGATCGACATTGCGCGCGAGTTCGGTTTCAGGATCAGCGCCTTTCACCACGCCAACGAAGCCTACAAGATCGCGCCGCTGCTCGCGCGCGAGAATATCTGCGTCGCGACCTGGGCGAACAGTTGGGGCGCCAAGATGGAATCGCTCGACGGGATCGAGGAGAATGCGCCGATGATCGATGCCGCCGGTGGCTGCGCGATCATTCATTCGGACGACGGACTGCTGATCCAGCGGCTCAATCAGGAAGCGGGGATCGCGATGGCCGCGGCGAATCACGCGGGCTTGTCGGTCAGCCGGGGGCGGGCGATCCGATGGATCACCGCCAATCCGGCGAAGGCGCTGGGCATCGCCGACCGGGTCGGCACGCTCGAACCGGGCAAGATGGCCGATGTCGTCTTGTGGAGCGCCGATCCGTTCAGCGTCTATGCTCTCGCGGAACGCGTCTGGATCGACGGGGTGTCGATGTGGGACCGCGGTGACCCGCGCTATCGCGCCCCTTCCGACTTCCTTCTCGGTCAGCCCGGACAGGAGTTTCCCCGGTGATCCGGCTCGGTGTGCTCCTGCTCGCGCTTGCGGCCACTGCGCCCGCGGCTGCGGAAACGATCGCCATTACCGGCGGGCGTATCGTCACCATGGGGCCGGCGGGTGAAATCGCGAGCGGGACGCTGCTGATTCGGGATGGCCGCATCGCCGCGGTCGGGGCCGATGTGGCGGTGCCGCCCGACGCGACACGTATCGACGCGAGCGGGAAGGTGGTGACACCCGGTCTTGTCGCCGCGGGCACTGCGCTCGGATTGATCGAGGTACGCATGGTGGCGGCGACCGACGATCGCGGCACGCACAAGCGCGACCTCAGCGCCGCGTTCGACGCCGGCTATGGGCTCAATCCGGACTCGCTGCTCGTGCCGGTCGCGCGGTTGGGCGGGATCACCCGCGCGATCGCGACCCCCGCCTATGACGACGCGCCCGGTCGCGAGCTTCTCTTTGCCGGACAGGCGGCGGCGGTCGCGCTGGCTGGCCGGCCGATGCTGATGCGGCGCGGTGTCGCGATGGTGCTGGAAATGGGAGAAGGTGGCGCGGAGCGGGCCGGGGGTGCGCGCGGCGCCGAGCTTGTGATGCTGCGCGCGCTCTTTGCGGAGGTGCGCGACTACAAGATGCGCCGCACGGCCTATGATCGCGGCGAGACGCGGGACTATACGCTCTCGCGCGCCGACATGGAGGCGCTGATCCCGGTGATCGAAGGCCGGATGCCGCTGCTCGTCACCGTCAACCGCGCCTCCGACATTCGCGATGCGCTGGCGATGGCGCGCGGCGAGGGCGTGAAACTGATCCTCGAAGGCGTCGCCGAGGGCTGGCGCATCGCGGGCGAGATCGCCGCCGCGAATGTCCCGGTGCTCGTCACGCCGATCGAAAATACGCCAGCCTCGTTCGAGGCGCTGGGAGCGACGCTCGCCAATGCGCGCCGACTCGCCGACGCGGGGGTGCTGGTCGCGATCGAGGGCAACGGCAATCACCGCGAGCGCGAGATGCGGTACAATGCGGGCAATGCCGTGGCGAACGGCCTCGATTGGCGCGCCGGTCTTGCCGCGATCACGATCAATCCCGCGCGCATCTTCGGCCTTGCCGATCGGGTCGGCTCGCTCGAAGCCGGAAAGGACGGCGATGTGGTCGTCTGGGACGGCGATCCTCTCGACACGCTGACGCGCCCGGTTGCAGTGCTGATCCGCGGCGAGCGCCAGCCGATGACCTCGCGCGCCACCGAACTGCGCGACCGCTATCTTCCCGCAATCCTGGCCCCTATTGAAGGAGAAACGCCGTGAATGCCAACCGACTGCTGATGCTCTATTCGGGCGTGCTGACCGCCGCTTTCGCTCTCGCCGTCGCCACGAGCGCGGGCGCCGATACGAGGCCGGGCAAGGCCGTGTTCGACGAGATCGACGTCAAGCGGATCAATGTGCGCGAAGACGATGGAACGATCCGGATGATCGTTTCGAACACGAGCCGGGCGCCGGGGATCATCATGCACGGCAAGGAGCGCCCGCACCCGAGCGGCAACCGGGGCGCCGGGATCATCTTCTACAACAATGAAGGGTCCGAAAACGGCGGCCTGACCTTCAGCGGCCGCACCGGCCCCGACGGCAAGGTATCGGGCGGCGGGCATCTGAGCTTCGATCAATATGAGCAGGACCAGGTGATCCAGCTTACCCAGAGCGAATATGACGGGCGCCGCTGGGCGGGGATGATCGTCAACGACCGGCCCGAGACGCCGCTCGACTTCGACCTCGCCGAACGCCTCTCGAAAATGCCCGACGGGCCGGAGAAGACGGCGGCGCTGCGGAAGGTGGAGGCCGACGGCAGCTTTGGCCGCCAGCGCCTATATGTCGGAAAGACGCGCGATCGCGATTCGGCGGTGATGCTCAGCGACGCGATGGGGCGGCCGCGCATTCTGATGAAGGTGACGCCGGACGGCAAGGCGTCGATCGATTTCCTGGACGACAAGGGCGGCATACTCCGCTCGGTGACCCCCGACGCGAAATGAGGGCGCGCGCGCTCATGATCGCCGCCGCCGCGGCGCTTGCCGGTTGCACGGCATCCGCGCCGCCGCCGTCGCCGGCATCGAGCGCTCCGACCGTCGATCACGACCCCTTCCCCAGCAGCTATCGCCCACCTGCCGCGCGGCCCGTGGCGCTGGTCGGCGCTACCGTGCTCACCGCGACGGGCGAGGAGATTGCGAACGGCACACTGCTGATGGAGGGAGGCAGGATCGCTGCCGTCGGTGCCGCCTTGCCGGTGCCTCCAGGCTATCGGACGATCGATGCGCGCGGCAAATGGATCACGCCCGGCGTGATCGACGCCCATTCGCATCTCGGCGCCTGGTCGCAACCCGAGACCGTCGATGCGCATAACGACGTCAACGAACTCACCGATCCCAATACCGCGCAGGTTTGGGTCGAACATTCGGTCTGGCCTCAGGACCCCGGCTTCGACACCGCGCGCGAGGCGGGGGTGACGACGCTGATGATCCTGCCGGGATCGGGCAATTTGTTCGGAGGGCGTAGCGTCACGCTCAAAAATGTTCGGTCGGTCACCGTGCAGGGGATGAAATTCCCTGGGGCGCCCTATGGGTTGAAGATCGCGTGCGGTGAGAATCCGAAGCGCGTCTATGGCGGGCGCGGCCGTTCGCCGTCGACGCGCATGGGCAATGTCGCGGGCTATCGCAAGGCGTGGATCGACGCGGCCGATTATGCGCGCAAATGGGACGCTTGGGAGCAGGGCGACCGCGCGGGCGACCCGCCGAAGCGCGACCTGCAACTCGAAACGCTCGCTGGGGTGCTGAGGGGCGAGATTCTGGTCCAGAATCATTGCTATCGCGCCGACGAGATGGCGAACATGATCGACATCGCGCACGAATTCGGCTTTCGCATCCGCACCTTTCACCATGCGAGCGAGGCTTATAAGATTGCCCCGCTGCTCGTGCGCGAGGACATCTGTGTCGCCACCTGGGCCAATTGGTGGGGCTACAAGATGGAGGTGTTCGACGCGATCGAGGAAAATGCCGCGCTGATCGACGCGGCGGGCGGCTGCGCGATCATCCATTCGGACGATCCGATCCTGATCCAGCGGCTGAATCAGGAAGCCGCCGCCGCGCTTTCCGCCGCGTGGCGCGCGGGGATCGAGATCAGCAAGGCGCAGGCGGTGCGCTGGTTCACCGCCAATCCGGCGAAAGCTCTCGGCATCGCCGACAAGGTGGGCACGCTCGAGCCCGGGAAGAATGCCGACGTCGTGCTGTGGAGCGCTGATCCGTTCAGCATCTATGCCCGCGCCGAGAAAGTCTGGATCGACGGCGCCATCGTCTTTGACCGGGCTGATCCCGCCTATCGCCGTCATTCCGACTTTCTGATCGGCCAGGCGGGAGAGCGCCGATGATCCGCCTGCTTGCAACCTGCGCCGCGCTCGCCCTCGCGGCGCCCGCCGCCGCTGAGACGGTGGCGATCGTCGACGCGACCCTAATGACGATGACCGACGCTGGCGAGATCGCGCAGGGCACGATCGTGATCCGCGATGGCAGGATTATGGCTATTGGCCCCGACGTGACAGTGCCCGCGGGCGCGCGGGTCGTCGACGGGCGGGGAGGCGTCGTCACCCCTGGCTTTATCCAGGCTGACAGCACGCTCGGCGCGGTCGAGGTCAGTCAGGTCCCGGCGAGCGCGGACCGCGCGACGCACAGCCGCTCGATCAGCGCCGGTTTCGATATTTCGCTGGGGCTCAACCCTGATTCGATCCTGCTTCCCGTGTCGCGGCTGGCGGGGATCACGCACGCGGTCACGACGCCGCTCTATGATGATCGTCCGGGGCGCGATCTGCAGTTTTCGGGGCAGGCGGCGGTGATCGATCTGGCGCAGCGATCCGATATGGTCACCCGTCCGCGCGTCGCGATGGTGCTCGAAATGGGCGAGGGTGGGGCCGAACGTGCCGGCGGGGCGCGGGGCGCGGCGATCGTCGCCCTGCGCGCGACGCTGGACGATGTTCGCCACTTCGCGCGTCATCGCGCCGCCTATGATCGGGGCGAGGGGCGCCCGCAGAGGCTGTCGCGGATCGATCTGGAAGCGCTGGTACCGGTGGCCGAGGGACGGATGCCCCTGATCGTCAAGGTCGATCGTGCTTCGGATATCGTCGATATGATCGCCTTCGCCCACGACGAAGGCCTGCGGATCATTCTCGACGGCGCGGAAGAAGGATGGCGCGTGGCTGCGGCGATTGCGGCCGCGAAGGTGCCTGTGATCGTCGATCCGCTCGCCGATTTGCCGCGCAGCTTTTCACAGATCGGCGCCTCGATGGACAATGCGGCGCGGCTGCATGCCGCCGGGGTTACCGTCATCCTGAAGACTGGCAGCGGCGTCGCTCACCGCGCGCGCGAACTGCGCTACGGTGCGGGCAATGCGGTGGCGTGGGGGCTGCCGCACGCAGCCGCCGTCGCCGCGATCACGATCAACCCCGCGCGCGTGTTCGGCGTCGCCGACCATGCTGGGTCGCTGGCAGAAGGCGGGGCGGCCGATCTCGTGCTATGGAGCGGCGACCCGCTCGAACCCCTGTCGCAGCCGCGCCTGATCTTCGTCGAAGGCATCGAGACGCCGCTCACCGCGCGGCCGCTCGATCTGCGCGATCGTTACGCACCCTGACCGGGCGGTCAGGGCAGCGGTCGGCCTTCGGTGTCGATCAGCTTCACGTCGGGATGACGCTCGCGTAGCGCCGCGATCCATTGCTTCGAATCGCCCGCGAGGATCAGCGTCACCTGTTGGGGTGCGATATGGTCGGCTACTGCCGCGGCGACGTCTGCGGCCGACGGTGGCGATGCCGCCGAAATCTCGGTCTTCAGCACCTCGATTCCGGTATCGCTCGCGACCAGCGAAGCAAGATAATCGGCGAGGCCGGCGGCGCGTTCGGTCTGGTTAGAAAGCCCGTTGGCGAGATAGGTCGCGCGGTCGGCGATGCGCTCCGCGCTCATCGGTTCGCTGCGAAGTCGCGCAATCTGATTCAATACCAGCCCCGCGACTTCGATCGCGGACTCATTCTTCGTCTGCGTGGCCGCGAGCAGGAGCGCGGCGTCGCGGCGCGTGTCGAGCAGGCTGCCGGCGCTGTAGCTCAGCCCGCGCTTGACTCGGATTTCCTGCGTCAACCAGCCCTGAAAGCCGCCGCCCAGCCCCGCATTTGCGATCCGCAAGGCAGCCCAGTCGGCATCGTCGCGCCCGACGGTCGGCATCGCCGCGATGACCGCGGTCTGGCCGGCGCCGGGCATATCGACCGCGATGATCCGCGGGCCGGACGGTGCAGCGGTGCGCGGTGTTTCAGCCGCAGAAGCTTTCCCGGTCCAGTTCGCGAACAGTCGCTTTGCCAGCGCGAAACCCTCGTCTGGCGAAAGCGCGCCGACGATGATCAGGGTCGCGGTTTGCGGCATCCACCCACGCTGCGCTGCCGCCAGATCGTCGCGCGTGATTGCCTCGATCGATGTTTTGGTCGGTACCAGCCCATAGGCGCTCGCGCCGAACATCGCGGAAGGCAGGACGCGCAGCGCGGCCTGGATCGGCTGTTTGGATGCGACGGTGATCGCGGCGAGTTGCTGGCTGCGGATGGCCGGCAGCGCGGCGTCGGGGAAGGTCGGCCGCATCGCGACATCGGCCAGGACGCGCGCTGCTGCTTCGGCATTGGCGGCGGGCACATTGACCGAAAACAGGGTTGCGTCGGGCTCCGAGCTTGCGGAAATCGTGCCGCCGAGCGCGGCGATGTCGCTCGCGATCGCCTCGGCGCTGCGGCCGTCCGCGCCCTTGAGTGCCAGCGCTGCGGCCATATCGCCCCGCCCGGCCAGCGCCTTCGGGTCGGCCGCATCGCCGCCATCAAGCACGAGCTTCATCGACACAAGGGGAACCTCCGACGATTTGGCGACGATGACGCGAAGCCCGTTTTCGAGGCGCTGGTCGGCAAGCTGTGGCGGCTGTGAGGGTACCGTCGGGCCGGGCTGCGGCCGTGTCTCGCGGTCGGCGTCGCTCGCGATCGTGACCGGAGCGGCGGACGCAGGGGGCACCTTCGGTCCCATCGCCGACAGGTCGGGCGGACTGTCGCCCCGATACCCGGCCGGGCGCAGGCTTTCGTCGCGATAGCGAAGGGTCACGCGCGTCCCATCGCCCAGCCAGCGTTGCGCGAGGCGCTGGACGTCGGCAGGCGTCATCGCGCGGACGGCCGCCAGCCGTTCGTCGGCGAGATGGGCGTCGCCGGTCAATGCTGCGCCGCCGCCAAGCTCCCAGGCTCTGCCGCGCGCGGTTTCGCGGGCGGAGAGCGCATCGCCGAACAGGCCGTTCTTTGCTGCGGCCAGTTCGTCCGCACCGATGCGTTCGTTGCGGAGCCGCGCGATCTCCGCGGAAAGCGCCGCTTCCGCTTCGTCGATGTCATGGCCTTTCGCCAATGTGACGACGAGCGCGAAGGCATGGCCGTCGCGTGCCGGTAGATTGTAGCTGCTGATCGCCGATGCGATGCCTTTCTCGTCGATAAGGGTGCGGCGCAGCCGCGATGCGGCGCCGCGCGTCAATATCGCGTCCATCAGGTCGATGCCGGCGGCGTCGCGATCGGCCGCGAAGGGCGCGCGCCAGGCGAAGACGAGCGCCGGCAGCGGTACGTTCGGCGCATAGGCATCGATCGTCCGTGCCGCGATCGGCCGTCCCTTCGCGGGATCGCGCGGGATCGCGCGCGTCGGCCGCGGGATCACGCCGATATAGCGATCAGCCCAGGCGTCGAGCCTGGCGGGGTCGAAATTGCCCGACACGACGAAGATGGCATTGTCGGGGCGGTAATAGGCCTCGTGAAACGCGCGTACGTCGGTCAGTTCGGCCTGGTCGAGGTCGGAAATCGTCCCCCCTATCGGGCGCGCATAGGGGTGGTCATCAAAAGTGAAGGCGGGAATCAGCGTATAGAGGATGCGGCCATAGGGCTGCGCCAATATCCGCTGGCGCAGTTCCTCCTTCACCACGTCGCGCTCGGAGTGGAAGCTCGCCTCGTCGATCACCAGATTGCGCAGCCGTTCGCCCTCGATCCACAACATGGCCTCGAGCTGGTTCGCGGGTGCGGTGATATAATAGTCGGTATAGTCGAACAGCGTCGAGGCGTTGGTGCTGCCGCCTATCGCATTGACCGCGTCGAGCACGCCGCCGGGCAGGTTGCGCGTGGTCTTGAACATCAGATGCTCGAACAGATGCGCAAAGCCACCGCGTCCGGGCGGGTCGTCGCGCTGGCCGACATCGTACCAGATGTTGATGGATACCGTGGCCGTGGCGGTATCGCGAATGGCGTAGAGAGTAGCTCCATTGGCGAGAACGCGCTTCGTGAATTGAAGCTTCGGGACATCGAGCAGAGCGGGCGCCGCCGCTTCGGTTTGGGCTACGGCCGACGCGAGCGGCAGGGGGCTGACGGCAAGAAGCAGCAAGGGGATGAGGCGACGCATCGATATCTCCCGAAATTCGGCGAATGGGCAGCGGTCAGCGTAGCAGCGAAACACCGTTCCGGCGGACGATGCGGCCGCGCTGCATGACGAACGACGGATGTTCGGTCGCGCGGATGTCGGTAACGGGGTTGCCCGGCACCGCGACGATATCGGCCCATTTTCCTGGCGTGAGCGTTCCGATCTCGGCGTCGAGGCCGAGGAGCCGCGCCGCATTGCTGGTACCGGCGAGGAGGGCTGCGCCGGGGCGCATGCCGGCATCGACCATCAGCGCGAACTCCATCGCGTTGCGGCCATGGCCGTCGGGGCGAACGGTCGCATCTGTGCCCAGCGCAACCGGCACGCCGATCCGCAATGCGGCGCGGAACATGTCGCCGTGCGATGCCGCCGCGACGCGTGCCTTTTCGGCGATATTGGGTGGATAACCGTCGGCGTTGGTCGCCACCCAGTCGAGCGCCATGAAAGTGGGAACGAGGAAGACTCCCTTCGTCTTCATCAGCTTCAGCGTATCTTCGGACAGAAAGCTGCCGTGCTCGATCGAGTCGATTCCAGCCTCGACCGACAGGCGCGCGGCTGTGTCGCCGTGCGCGTGCGCGGCGACCTTGCGCCCCCACCGATGCGCTTCGCCGATCGCGGCATCGAGTTCCGCGCGGGTCAGTTGGGGAACGTCGACGGGATCATAGGAGAGAACTCCGCCCGAGGCGCAGACCTTGATGACGTCGGCGCCCCATTTGATCTGGTCGCGCACCGCCTCGCGGCATTGATTGGCCCCCGTGCAGACGCCCTCGCGCGGGGTGAGCGGCGCGACGCGCTGGGCGGGAAAAGGCGGCCGGTCGCAACTGCCGCCGGTTGCGGTAATCGCATTGCCGGCGGCCAAGATCCGCGGACCGTCGGTCAGATTTGCGGCGATGGCATTGCGCAAGCCCACGTCGATGAATTCGCGCCCGCCGACATGGCGAACCGTCGTGAAACCCGCTTCGAGTGTCCGGCGCGCATTCGCGGCGGCATAAAAGGCCATTTCGGTCGGGTTGCGCATCAACTCGTTGAGCGTCTTGCGATAATAATTTTCATCGGGCTCGAGCGTCAGGTGCGAGTGGACGTCGATGAAGCCCGGCATCAGTGTCGCATCGCCAAGGTCGATGATTTCGGCGCCTTCCGGAATAGCTGCTTCGCCGCCGACCGCGACGATTTTTCCGCCGTGCACGATAACGACCGCATCGTCGCGCAGCCCTTCGCTCGTCGCGTCGAAAAGATGGGCGGCGCGAAGGGCGATCGTCCGGGTGCCGTCTTCCGCCGCGCCGCTGGATCCCATGCAGAGGAGCAGGCCCGTCCCCAATAGCGTGCACGCGATCCGCTGGATGCCTTTCAGCATGGCATTCTCCCCCTGATCCTCTCGCGATGACGCACCGTCCTATGGAGTAAGAGGGCCGAGCGCTCAAAATCCGCCAGCCGCGATAGCGGATTTTGCCGCGCCGCCCATCATATCCCGAGCGTACAGGCGAGAAGGGGAGCCGTTTCATGTCCAGGAGCCGGGTCGAAGGATCCTTCGTCGCGACCGTCACGCCTTTCGATGCAAGGGGCGAAATCGATTTCGGTGCGTGGCGGATGCTGATCGAGCATCAGCATCGCCACGGAACCGCCGCGATGCTGTTCATGGGTTCGACGGGCGAGCCGTCGCTGCTCTCGCCTGAAGAAAAGAAGCGGGTGGTCGTCGAGACCGCGAAAATGCGCCCGCCGGATATGGCTTTCTATTACGGCTGCACCGGCGCTTCGACCGAGCAAGTGATCGAGAATGTGCGCTTCGCCGCGGCCAATGGCGCCGATGGCGCGGTGATCGCGGCACCCCCTTATATCTGCGCTTCCGAGGCCGACATCGAGCAATTCTACCTCGACGTCGCCGATGCGTCCGACCTGCCGCTCGGCATCTACAACAATCCGCCGCGGGTGAAGACCGATCTTCATTGGGATCAGTTGCTCCGGCTCTTTCAGCATCCCAACATCGTGATTCACAAGGAATCGACCGCGCGCGTCGGCCAGATCGCACAGATTCTGGCCGCAGCGCCCGATGTTTCGGTGATGTGCTGCGATTCCCCCAATCTGGGGCTGGTCGTCCCGACGATGGCGCTCGGCGGTCATGGCACCGCCAATATGGGCGGCAACATCGCGCCTGCCGAAATGGCCGCAATCTCGAAGCCCTGGGCGGATGATGGCGATGCCGAGGCGTTCCGCGCCCAGTATCTGGCGCTGTTGCCGCTGCTCCATTTCAACTATTCGGCGATCAACCCGGTCGCCATCAAGTCTCTGATGCGGGCCTGCGGCCTTCCGGTCGGTGGTCTGCGCAAGCCTCTTCGCGAATTGCCGGAAGATGAAATCGGAAAGGGCCTCGCCATCCTCCGCGCGGCTGGATTGGGGCATCGATACGGTTACGATGTGTCAGGCTGAGCATATGAGTTCGCATGGCGCGGGTGAATCGCGCCGCGCTCCGGATACAGACACCGTCTTCGGCTAATGAAGAGCTGGCTTCCCGTCCGACGTCAGTCGTTCCCCCTTTTGGTTGGATCGTGCCTGAAGCTTGTCGTTGGACCGGCGTGCGTTGAATCGGCATCGCCTATCCCCGTCCGCCCTGAGCGTGTCGGCATTGCCGTTGCGCGCCGGGGGCGGTAGAAGCGCGCGGTGGAACGCCGCCGCCTCCTTCGCGCCTTGCGCGCCGGCAGACAGATCGCCGGCCTCTAGCCCGGGCATCGCCGCTTTGCGCGATGTCCGGGATCGGATTTCCTTGGCGGCAGCCGCACCAAACTGCTTTATTCCCTATCCTATCCGGCAAGATGCGGCGCGCCGGTCGCGAGATTGTGCATGTCGCGGCGCTTCCCGTCCAGTGCGCGGCCCAACCGGGCCGGACCTGCTAAAACCCGGTATCATGACAGCGTGGTCAGCCTGCCGCGCGCGCTGTCGAAGCTCGGCTTTTGTTCCCGCACCGAGGCCACTGCCCTGATCGATCAAGGACGGGTCATGGTCGATGATCGCCCGGTCCATTCTCCGTCGCAGCGCGTCGACCTGCGGCGGGCGCGGATCGCGGTCGACGGGCGGAGCGTCATCGCCGAACGTCCCCTATATCTCATGCTCAACAAGCCGCGCGGGCTGGTCACGACCCGTCGCGACCCGCAGGAGCGGGGAACGGTTTATGACTGCCTCCCCCCGGACCTGCCGTTCCTTTCGCCCGTCGGGCGTCTCGACAAGGCAAGCGAAGGGCTGCTGCTTATGACCAATGATACCGGCTGGGCTAATTATCTGCTCGATTGCTGCGCGACAATCAGGGTGAGAATTGCCGACAATCAGGATGAGAATGGCGGCGGTGTGTCTGTCGGGACGAGGGGCGAAGCCCCGAGGAGCGA
>NZ_JACIJH010000013.1 GCF_014199295.1 Sphingopyxis panaciterrulae | reverse complement strand
AAAACCAGTCGGCCGACTAAATCCCCGGGATGAAGGGGTCCTTTTTGCACGCCGATCACCCCACGAAGGGGGTGCCTATTGCACGCTGATCCTCACGGTTGCCCGACTTCTGTACCCTGCATATCCAGCTTTTGCTGCCTCCCGGCTGCACGACGAGATAGAGGCCTTCTCCGTCGGAGAATCGACCGGGGCGGGTGGCCGATTTGACGGCGCTGACCGAGAGCCTTTTCATGCTGACTTTTTTCCCACGTTTCTTACCACACAAGCAAACAGACGGGTCTGGACAGCTGGGGATACGTGGGGATCCGAATCACGGAAAAAGCCAAGGTTTTTCTAGGCTTTCCGTGCGTGGTCGGGGATGTGTGGGGATAGGGAATTGGAGGAGAGTGAGGGATTCGAACCCTCGGTACCGTTGCCGGCACTTCGCATTTCGAGTGCGACGCTTTCGACCACTCAGCCAACTCTCCTCGCTGAGGCAGACGCCCCTAGCGGCGGTCCGCCGATCATGCAAGCCTCTCTTGGCAAAATTGCCGCCCGATTCGCGGGAGCGGCAAAGAGGAGGGGGTTGCCGTGCCATTGAGCGGTGTGCGCGTGCTCGATTTCGGGCGCTATATCGCGGGGCCTTATTGTGCGGCGCTGCTCGCCGACTATGGTGCCGACGTGATCCGGATCGAGGCGCCGGACGGGAACGACGACCGCTATACCGTTCCCGTCGCCAACGATGGTTCGGGGGCGATGTTCCTGCAGATGAACCGGGCGAAGCGCTGTCTGACGCTGAAACCATCGACGCCCGAGGGACGCGAGATCGTGCGGCGGCTGGTCGCGCAGGCCGATGTCGTGGTCGCCAACCTGCCGCATGCGGCGCTGGTCCGGCTCGGGCTCGACTATGACAGCCTGGCCGCGGTCAATCCACGCGTGATCCTGGCGACCGCCTCGGCCTTCGGGTCCGAAGGGCCGCTCGCGGCGCGGGTCGGTTTCGACGGCATCGGGCAGGCGATGTCGGGGACGGTGCATCTGACCGGGACCGCCGACCAGCCCTATCGCGCACAGGTCAATTATGTCGATTTCGGCACGGCGCTCCATTGCGCCTTCGGCGTGATGCTGGCGCTGCGTGAGCGGGAGAAGACGGGGAGGGGACAGTGCGTGTCGGGGTCGCTGCTCGGCACCGCGCTCGCCATGTCCAACGCGCTGACCATCGACCATGCGCTCAACGGCATCGAGCGCCAGCCGATCGGCAATCGGGCCTATAGCTCGGGACCGACCGACCTGTTTCGCACCCGCGACGGCTGGATCATCACCCAGGTCGTCGGTGCGCCGATCTTTCGCCGCTGGGCGGACCTGGTCGGGCGGTCCGAGCTGGCGGACGACCCGCGCTTTGCCAGCGACATCGCGCGCGGCGACAATGGTGCGGAGCTGAGCGCAATCATGCAGACATGGTGTGCGGCGCGCACGAGCGAGGAGGCGATCGGGGAACTCGCCGCCGCGCGCGTGCCGGCGGCGCCGGTGGTGCGCGCGGCCGAGGCGCTGGCGGAGCCGCAGGTCGCGGCGATGGGGCTCGTCGAGCCGGTCGCCTATCCGGGGGCGGCCGCCGAGGCGCCGGTGATCCGGGCGCCCGTCGCGCTGTCCGCCAATGCCAAGGCGCCCGCGGCGCGCGCACCGACGCTCGGCGAACATAGCGACGCGATCCTGCGTGAGATCGGTTACGACGACGAAGCGATTTCGACTTTGCGCGCCCAAAGAATCATTTGAGGCGCGTCGCGGTGGACGATGCTCCCTCGCCTTCCTAAGTTGCAGGGCGAAACCAAGCGAAAGGAGCGCCCGATGGCCGAGCCGACCGACTATGAGCCCCCGAAAATCTGGACCTGGGACAAGGAAAGCGGCGGACGCTTCGCCAATATCAACCGCCCCATCGCCGGCCCGACGCACGACCGGGACCTGCCGGTCGGCCGCCACCCGCTCCAGCTCTATTCGCTCGGCACGCCGAACGGGGTCAAGGTCACGGTAATGCTCGAGGAACTGCTGGCGGCGGGGCACGGCGGTGCCGAATATGACGCCTGGCTGATCCGCATCAACGAGGGCGATCAATTTTCGAGCGGCTTCGTCGCTGCCAATCCGAACAGCAAGATCCCCGCGCTGGTCGACCGCAGCGGCGCCGAGCCGATCCGCGTCTTCGAATCGGGCGCGATCCTGATCTATCTGGCGGAGAAATTCGGTGCCTTCCTGCCTACCGATCCCGCGCGGCGTGCCGAGACCCTGTCGTGGCTGATGTGGCAGATGGGCAGCGCGCCCTTTCTGGGCGGCGGCTTCGGCCATTTCTATGCCTATGCGCCCTTCAAGCAGGAATATCCGATCAACCGCTATGCGATGGAGGTGAAGCGGCAGCTCGACGTGCTCGACCGCCGGCTCGCCGACAATGAATATGTCGCCGGCGCCGACTACACGGTCGCCGACATGGCGATCTGGCCGTGGTACGGGTTGCTCGCCAAGGGGCTTGCCTATGACGCCGGCGAGTTCCTGCAGGTACAGGACTACAAGCATGTCCAGCGCTGGACCGACCAGGTCGCGGCGCGCCCCGCGGTGAAGCGCGGGCGGATGGTCAACCGCGTGATGGGCGACCCGGCAAGCCAGCTCCACGAACGCCACGACGCGTCGGACTTCGACCTGCGAACGCAGGACAAGCTGGAGGCGGCGGGGGCGGCGGAATAGCTCTCCCGCCCTTCTCACCTTCCGTCATGCTGAACTTGTTTCAGCATCCATGGCCGGCCCCGTCCTTCCGCGCTGCATTCCATTCGAGGGCAGACCATGGACCCTGAAACAAGTTCAGGGTGACGAGGAAGCGAGGGGGCGGCCAGGTCGAAAGCGGATGTGTCCGCAGATGATGCTATTTTGATGAGGCACTTGGGTAATATTTCGGCAAGGCGCACGCATTTCCGCGCGTTCTGCCAGCACGACTTCTCGTAAAATACGCAAAATCCCAGAGCCACCGCCGCGACCCTGCCTTCATCCGGCGCGGGTATGTTGGCGGAATGACAAGTCCGGTCCTTCTTCCGCGTATCGCCCGCTCGCTCGCCGCAGCCTTGCAGCACGTGCGCTGCGAACGGGCGGCCGCGGTCGTCGAGATGGCGCTCGTGCTGCCGCTGTTCCTCGCGCTCGCCATGGGCATCCTTGTCTATGGCCGCTATTTCATGCTCGCGCACAGCGTCCAGCAGGCGGCGAACGACGGCGCGCGCGCCGCGATCACCGGCCTCGACGCGGACGACCGGCGCGGCATCGCGATCCGCGCGGTCGACCGCAGCCTGGCCGGGGTCGCGGGTGTTTCGCCCGATACGCGCAGCGTCGCGGTGTCGGAGACGAGCGAGGCGATCACCGTCGCAGTGGCCTTCACCGTGCCCGCGGGCGATTTCCTGCGCTCGGCCTTCGTTCCTTCGCCGAGCAACATCATCCGTGCGCGCGCAACCTTCGAGCTTCCGGAGGAATAGGGCGATGCGGCTGCCTTCGCTTTGCCGGGACACGCGCGGCGGCATCAGCATGCTGACCGCCTTCGCCCTGACGATGCTGATCGGATCGGCGGCGCTCGCGGTCGATATCGGCTCGCTCTATCTCGACCGGCGCAAGCTGCAGGGCATCGCCGATGCGGCGGCGCTTGCCGCGGCGGGGCGGCCTGGCGAGGAGCAGGCGGCCGCCGAACGGATCATCGCGGCGAACTGCGACTGCGGCATCCGCATCGCCGAGCTGACGGGCGGCACCTATACGCCCAACATCGCGATTCCTGCCGAACAGCGCTTCGCGGCGGGCGGAACGGCCCCCAATGCGATACATATCGTGCTGACGCGCGACCGGCCGCTGTTCTTCGGCCGCTTCCTGACCGGGCGCAAGGACAGCACCATCCGCGCGAGCGCGACCGGCGCGCGGCGCGGCTATGCCGCTTTCTCGCTCGGCTCGCGCGTCGCGGCGGTGCATGGCGGTGTCGCCAATGCGCTGCTGTCGGCGCTGACCGGCAGCAGCGTCGACCTGTCGGTGATGGATTATGACGCGCTGGCGGGTGCCGACGTCGACCTGCTCGCCTTTTCGGAGGCGTTGCGCACCGAACTCGACGCCGACGTGCTGACCTTCGGCCAGACGCTCGACAGTCAGGTCACACTGCCGCAGGCGCTGTCGGCGCTGGCGAGCGCAAGCAACGGGCAGGCGGTGGATGTGCTGGAACGCATCGCCGACGGCGCGCTGCCGCGCACGCTGATCCCGTCGCGCGCCATCGACCTCGGCCCGCGTTCGTCGGCCATCCGTGCCGGCGGAGCGAATCCGGTCAATGTCAATGCGATGAGCCTGATGCAGGCGATGCTCGCGCTCGCCAACGCCAACCGCCAGCTCGACCTGTCGCTGGCGAGCGACCTGCCGGGCGGATCGGGGATCGACCTCGCTCTGATCATCGGCGAGCCGCCGGCGCAGTCGCCGCTGATCGCGGTGACCGACGATCAGGACGTCATCGTGCGCACCGCGCAGGTGCGGCTAAGGCTCGGCGCGAAGATCGTGACGCCGCTCGCGCAGGTCGAATTGCCGGTGGTCGCGGAACTGGGGTCGGCGGCGGCGCGGATCGCCTCGATCGACTGCGCGCCGGGCGCGCATGACGCGGTCTCGCTCGCGGTCACGACCTCGCCCGCGATGGTCGCGATCGGGTCGGTTCCCGACGGCGATTTCACCGACATGCAGCGCCCGCTCGATCCGCAGGCGGCGCGGCTCGTGCAACTGCCGCTGGCGAGCGTCGATGCGAGGGCCGAATTGACCCTCTCCGACCTTGCCGAAAAACCCGTCGACTTCTCGCGCGACGAGATCGCCGACGGCACGGTCAAGACGGTCGAGAGCGGCGGTCTGGTCGCCGGAGCCGCGAAGTCGCTCGCCGAGGACCTGGACGTCCAGGTCAACATCCTCGGCCTCGGTCTCGGGCTGGGCAGCGGCGCGCTCAAGTCGCTCGTCGGCGAGACCGTCGGCGCCGCCGCGCCAGTGCTCGACGGCATATTGGAAGGGGTGACCGGCGCCCTCGGCCTGCACCTCGGCGAAGCCGACACGCGCGTCAACGCGCTGCGCTGCGGTCAGGCGCGGCTGGTCTGATATCTCCGTAACGGCGCGGGAACGGATGATCGCGGCCGCCGGTCGCCGCGCGGCCTTCCTATAAGAGAAGGAAGTGGACGACGGAGGATGGCATGGCGTCACGGCACGACCCCCAGCGCGTTTCGGCGGCGGACTTCATTCGCGGCTTTGCCGGCTGGCGGCTGCGCACCGCGCGCGCGCCGGTGGTCGTGACGCATCACGGAAAGGATGCGCATGTGCTGATCTCGCTCGCCGACTATCGACGCCTCGACGGCGGCCCGGGTGAGGGCGACCTGCTCGCCGCGTCGCAGGCCGCGTTGGTCGAATCGATCCGCGACGCGGCGATCCTGATCGACCGGCATGCCTGTGTCGCCGCGGTCAATCCGGCGGCGTCGGACCTGCTCGAAACCGCCGCATCCGACCTGCTGCGCCGGCCGCTGGCCGAGGCGGTGCCGGGGCTGGCGGGATCGGTCCTGCACGCGCATCTGCACCGGATGCTCGACCATCGCGAGCGCTTTTCGGGCGAGGTGCCGGGGCTGGTCGCTCCGCGGCAATGGCTGCGCGTCGACCTGATCCCGCTGCCGGTCGGCGGCGCGATGGTGCTGCGCGACGTCAGCGAATTATGGGGCACGCTGGCCGAGCAGGATGCGCAGCGCGCACTCGCCGATGCGATAGAGGCCGACGCGACCGTCGGCGTCGCCCATCTGTCGGTGCGCGAGGCCGTGGACTATGCGAACCCGGCGCTTGCGGCAATGACCGGCGCCGATCAGGCCGCGATGCGCCGGGTGCGCTTTTCGGCGCTGCTCGCGGTCGGCAGCCGCGCCGCCTTTGCCGAGGCGCTCGAGACGCTGTTCCGTACCGGCGCTCCGGCGCGGATCGCATCCGAACTGGTGACGCGCGAAGGCGATGTCCTGCCGGTCACCCTGGCACTCGCCGAACGGCGTTCCGCCTATGCGAGCGAGGGGGCGGTGGTCGTCGTGACGCGGCGTCATACCAAGGTGCGGTGATCTTGACCGATGAGGACGGTTTCTGGCGGTTTTCGGCGAGGAGGCTGCACCGGGACGATGTGGTTCATCGTCCCAAGCAGGCGACGCTGTCCGAGAGCCGCCAGAAACCGCCCGCCGGGTTGCCAGTCCCGCCCGCTGGACCGCGTCGGCGCGTCGCAGCGATGAACCACATCGCCGCTTCCGCTCCTCCTCGCCAGCAAGCGGGACTGGCAATCCTCATCGGTCAAGATCACCGCACCTTGGTATTAGAACCAGTTATCCCGCTCGATCGCCGTGCTGCCTGCGGGCAGCGAATAGACCTGCCCGTCCTCCCCGATGATCAGCGGGCCGTCGAAATGCCCCTTCGCGCCGTCCAGAAAGGCGGCGTCGAAATAGCGCGAGGGCAGCGGCGGGACGACATGGCTGAGCACCAGCATCTTCACCCCCGCGCGCCGGGCACTGTCGGCCGCCTGCGCCGGGCTGGCGTGATAGTCGATGATGTCGTGCATGATCTTCCCGGTCCCGGTCCGGCCCGCGGCTTTCAGATCGTCCGACAGCGTCTGCACCATGTCGGGCTGCAATGCCTCGTGAATCAGCAGGTCGGCGCCCTTCGCTGCGCGTTCGACCATGACCGAGGGGCCGGTGTCGCCGCTGAGCACGACGCTGCGCCCCTTGTAATCGAAGCGATAGCCGACCGCCGGATTGACCGGGCGGTGATCGACCGGAAAGGCGGTGACCGTCAGCCCGTCCGCCCGATAGACGGTCGTCGGCCCGGTCGGCACCGCAAAGGGCAGGGCGACCGCGCCCGCGGCCTGCGGCGGCGCGACGGTCGGGCCGTGATGCGCGGTGCGATAGCCATTGTCGGCGGCATAGGCGGCGTTGAACCCCGCGATCACCGCCTCGACCCCTTCGGGGCCATGGACGGGCAGGGGACGATTGTTGCCGCTCGCGACCCAGCGCATCAGCATCATCGGCCCCATGCCGTCGATGTGGTCCGAATGATAATGGGTCAGGAACAGGCCGCGAATGCGGGGATTGGGAAGTCCCATCAGCGAGATGTTGCGCGCGCCGCCTTCGCCCGCATCGACGACGAACATCGCCTTGCCGGCGATGACGACGGTGCAGGCCCCGGCACGGTCGCGGCTCGGCAGCGGCGATCCGGTGCCGCAAAGCGCGACATGCAACCCGTCGGGCAGGCCGGCAAGACGGTCGCGCGCGACATTGCGCTCGGCCGCGCGCTCGAACAGCCACAGGCCGATCGGCCGCTGGAACAGAAAAGCCGCCGCCGCGGCGACCGCCACGATCAGCAGCGCGAAAAGCGCCAGGCGCCTGCCTTTGGTCATTCGTCATCCCCCACCCGTTTTTTCCATCATGCGACGGGGAAGGGCGCTGGACAAGCCGGGATGTTCGGCGCAACCTGTTTCTGTTCACATCGATGAAGGTTGCGAGCGGCAACTTACCGTTTACGTAAACGTGAGTGACCGATATATGGGCGGCCTTGCCCAAGGGAGAATCGTCAATGGACATGGAGTTCAGCCCCGAAGACCTCGCCTTCCAGACGGAGGTGCGCGACTTCATCGCCGAAAACTACCCCGCCGAGCTGCGCGGCAAGCAGGACGAGGGCGACGAACTCGGCAAGGAGGATTTCCTCGCCTGGCACAAGATTCTCTACAAGAAGGGCTGGGTCGCGCCGGCGTGGCCGGTCGAATATGGCGGCACCGGCTGGACCCCGACGCAGCGCTTCATCTTTTCAGAAGAAATCGCGCGCGCCGACTGCATCCGCCTGCTGCCCTTCGGCCTGTCGATGGTCGGGCCGGTGATCTACACCTTCGGCACGCCGGAGCAGAAGGCCCGCTTCCTGCCGCGCATCCTGTCGGGCGAGGATTGGTGGTGCCAGGGCTATTCGGAGCCGGGCGCGGGGTCGGACCTTGCAAGCCTGCGCACCGCCGCGGTGCGCGATGGCGATCATTATGTCGTCAACGGGCAAAAGACGTGGACGACGATGGCGCAGCACGCCGACTGGGGTTTCTTCCTCGTCCGCACCGACAAGGAAGCGAAGCCGCAGGAGGGCATCTCCTTCCTGCTGATCGATATGAAGTCGCCCGGCATCACGGTACGGCCGATCATCACGCTCGGCGGCGAGCATGAGGTGAACGAGGTGTTCCTCGAGGATGTCCGCGTGCCGGTCGAGCAGCGTGTCTATGAGGAGAACAAGGGCTGGACCTGCGCCAAGTTCCTGCTCGCGCACGAGCGCACCGGCATCGCCGGGGTCGCCTCTTCGAAGCGCGGCGTCGAGCGCGTCAAGGCGATCGCGCGCACCGAACTCGACGGCGACGGGCCGCTGATCGACAACCCCTTCTTCAAGCGCAAGATCGCCGAGCTGGAGATCGATCTGACCGCGCTTGAATTCACCGAGTTGCGCGGGCTCGCCGGTCCGAACGCCGGCAAGGGGCCGGGACCCGAATCGAGCCTGCTCAAGATCAAGGGCAGCGAGATCCAGCAGCGACTGACCGAATTGACGCTGGAGGCGGTCGGCCATTATGGCGCTCCCTATTTCCGCGGCTTCGGAGAGGGCGACAACGAGCATCCGATCGGTCCCGACTATGCCCATCGCGCCGCGCCGACCTATTTCAACATGCGCAAGACGACCATCTATGGCGGGTCGAACGAGATCCAGCGCAACATCATCGCGAAGATGGTGCTCGGCCTCTGATGGCGCGTCGTCCCCGCGAAGGTGGGGACCGCAATCGGCCGTACGCAGCACCGCAACATAAAAGCTACAGCGGCCCCGCTTTCGCGAGGGCGACGAGGATAAAGAGATGGATTTCACCTACACCGACACGCAGGACATGATCCGCGACACGCTGGCGCGCTTCCTGGCCGATACCTATGGCTTCGAGACGCGGCAGGCGTTCATCGCCGGCGACGAAGGCCGCGACCCGGCGATCTGGACTGCGCTGGCGCGGGACCTCGGGATGCTCGGCGCGTCCTTTGCCGAAGACCATGGCGGGCTTGGCGGCGGCGCGCTGGAAAATGCGATCGTCATGGAGGAACTGGGCAAGGTCCTCGCGGTCGAGCCCTATCTGCCGACGGTCGTGATCGCGGGCGGCGCGCTGAAGGCGGTCGGCGGCGCGCAGGCCGACGCGATGATCCCCGAAATCATCGCCGGCAACGCGATCATCGCCTTCGCCTATGCCGAGCCGCAGGGCCGCTACGACCTCGCCAATCTGACGACAAGCGCGAAGAAGGACGGCGCGGGCTGGGTGCTGAACGGCCACAAGGGCGTCGTTTATGCCGCGCCGTGGGCGACGCATCTGCTCGTCACCGCGCGCACCGGCGGCGGGCAGCGCGACCGCGACGGCGTGTCGCTGTTCCTGATCGACGCGAAACTGCCCGGCATCGTCCGCCGCGACTATCCGACCGTCGACGGCAACCGCGCGTCGGAAATCTATTTCGAGAATGTCGCGATCCCCGGCGACGCGCTGCTCGGCGGCGAGGGGGTCGGCCTCGACCTGATCGAGCAGATCGTCGACGAGGCGACGGTTGCGGTCTGCGCCGAGGCGACCGGCGTGATGCAGAAGCTGCACGAAGGCACGCTGGACTATACGCAGCAGCGCAAGCAGTTCGGCATCCCGATCGCGAAATTCCAGGTGCTCCAGCATCGCATGGTCGACATGTTCATGGAGGTCGAGCAGGCGCGCTCGATGACGATCATGGGCGCGCTGAAGCTCGACCTGCCCGCGAAGGAGCGCATGATTGCGGTGTCGGCGGCCAAGAACAAGGTCGCGCGCGGCGCGAAATTCGTCGGCCAGAATGCGATCCAGACCCATGGCGGCATCGGCATCACGCAGGAACTGGCCATCGGCCATTATTTCAAGCGCGCGACGATGATCGAGAGCCAGTTCGGCAGCGCCGACCATCACATGGCGCGCTATGAAAGGCTGGCACTGGGGGACTGAAGCCCGCCTGGCCTCTTGGGTCTGCATCACCTTTTCTTCCGTTCGTGCTGAGCTTGTCGAAGCACCGTCCTTCTTCTTGCGGCGCCCGAAAGAAAGAACAGCCCTTCGACAAGCTCAGGGCGAACGGGATAGGGTGGTGCAGATTTAACGCACGCCGCCCTAGTAGGCCACGTCGATCGCCACGCGCAGCGTGCGCGGCCGCAGCGGGGTCAGGAAGCCGGCGCTGCCCTCGACGAAAGGCGTGCCGAGCGCGAAGCGGTTGCCGCGCGAATCGAGCAGGTTCGTCAGCGTCAGCGTCAGGCCGCGGCGCGCATTGCCGATCCGCATCGCGAGCCCGGTGTCGAGATAGTCGCCCTGACCCTCGCCGAGGATCGGCCCGATGCCGAGCCGCGACGGCCCGACATAATGCGCCCAGCCGTTGAGGCGGAAACCCTCATCGCCGACCGGCGCGACATAATCGACCGAACCGCGCACCGCATAATGGGCGACATTGGGAATCTGGCCGAGGCGGGCGAGCAGGGTCGGAAATTCGGGCGCCATGCCGTCGGCGCTCGTCGCGGCGGCGATGGTGCGAAGCTCGCCGGCGAACAGTTCGTCGACGCGACTGTGATTATAGACCGCCCCCAGTTCGAACGACAGGCCGGGAACCGGGCGCATCGCCACGGCGCCCGATAGGCTGGTGATCCGGCCGTCGCCGATATTGGCGGTGCTGGGAAACCCGCTCGAATCGATGAAATCTGCCTGGATGTCGCGCCAGCGGGTATAGGAGAGCGAGAGATAGGCGTCGAACGGCGACCGGCCGCGCTGGCCGAGGCGGATGCCGCCCTCCCATGTGTGCACCCGATCGTTGCGGAAGCGGCGGACGAAATTGCTGTCGATCGCCAGCCCGCCGGGACGAAACCCTTCCTGATAGCGGGCATAGAGGGTGACGTCGGGCAGCGGCGTCGCGAGCAGCGAGGCGGAGGGGAGGAGGTCGGTCTCGCTGCGCTGCGCGGTGACCGCGCGGCCCGCCAGCGCGATCGCGAAAGGCACGTCCTCGCCGCTGCCGCCGAGCCGCGCGTGCGAGAGGCGCAGGCCCCCGGCCGCGACGAGTCCGGGCATGATCTCCACCGTCGCTTCGCCATAGCCGGTCAGTTCGGTGATGCGGTTGGTGACCCCCGTAAGCGGCGACTGGAACAGCGCCTCGCCATATTCGCGCTGCTGGCGCGTCCGGTTGTCGACGATGCTCGCGCCGACGACCCAGCCGAAGCCGTCGTGGAACGGGCGCGACAGGCGCGTCTCGCTGGCGAGCATCCGGGTGCGGTTATATTGGTCGAGCAGCCGCGGCGGGTCGCCGGGCCGGCTCGCGTCGAAACGTTCGAACAGCCGATGGCCGATGATCGCGTTAGACGATTGCAGGAACAGCTCGCCCCAGTCCTTTGCGACGACGAGCGTGCCCATCGCATAGCGCGAGCGCGCATTCTGTTCGACCATCGACCGGCGGGTCAGCGGCGGCGCGTCCTTGTCGGCATATTGCGCGTCATGCGAGGTGATCGCCTGATAGACACCGCCGAGATCGACGGTCCAGCCGTCGCCGGCGTCGAAGCGAAAGGTGCCGCGCCCGCCGCGCGTGTCGACGCGGTTGACGTCGTTCTGCCCGCGCAGCGGATTGTCGATATAGCCGCCGTCGCTGAGCATGTAACCGACCAGGCGCAGCGCGTGGCCCCTTTCCCCTACCGGCAGATTGGCGATGATGCCCAGGTCGCCGCCGGGGTCGCCGTGCTGGGTGACCGAGGCCCCGGCAATCGCCTGCAATTCCATCGCGCCGGGGTTCGGGGCCTTCGGCACGACGCGGATGATGCCGCCGAGCGACCCGGCACCGTACAGTGTGCCCTGCGGTCCTTCCAGCACTTCGACATTGGCGATGTCATACAGGCGCAGGTCGGGATCGGGCGCGTTGTAGCTGAGGCGGATGTCGCCCAGATACTGCCCGACCGTCGCCTGCGTCGGGCCGGTGAAGCTCGAATCGGCGATGCCGCGGATGAACAGCTTGTTGCGCCCAGCGCCCAGGTGGGTCGAGGACAGGCTGGCCATGCGCGCGAGGATCGAATCGGTCCCGCGCTCGCCGCCGAATGCCAGATCGTCGCCATCCAGGCTGGTGGCGACGCCGGCGAAGTGGGAATAGGGTGTATCGGCCTTCGACGCGGTGACGATGATTTCGTCCTCGGGCGGTGCGACGACATGCACCGGCGCCTGGGGCCTGGCGGCGCGGCGCGGCGGCGAGGTCGAGCGCTGCGCGACGCGGCGGACCGGACGCCGCTCGATACGCCAGCTCGTCCCGCTGACGCGCACCGCGCGGGCATCGGTTCCCGCGAGCATGTGGGCGATGGCCTCTTCGACCGACATGCGACCGCGCACCGAACGGACGCGGCTCTTCCACAATTCGGCGTCGGCGACGCTGATGCTGACGCCGGCCTGGCGGCTGAGCTGCGGCAGCGCGACCGACAGGCGGCCCCCGGAAACGTCGAACCGAACGTCGAACCGCTGCTCTTCCGCCGCCTGCGCATGGACCGGCGCACAGAACAGCGCCGCGACGAGGAGGGGAGAGAGGCGAATGCTCATCTCAGCGCGTCAGCACCCAGGCTTCGCCCTGTCGCTCGGCCCGCGTGCCCGACAGCGCGGCGAGGTCGGCGACGGTGCGGGCGCGGTCGGGATCGACGATCAGCGCGCCGCGGAAGGCGATATCGCTGGCCGTCGGCGCCACCTGCACGTCGATGCCGGCGGTGCGCTTCAGATCCTCCGCGACCAGCGCCAGCGGCGCGCCATTATAGACGAGCAGCCCGCTGCGCCAGCCGCCGATCGAGGCGGGGTCGATCGCCTGCACCTTCGGCGCCTCGCGGTCACCGTCGCGCGCTTCGAGGCCCTGGCCCGCGGTCATGCGGATGTTGGCGCCCTTCGGATTATAGGCGACGATCCCCTCCGACACGGCGACCGCGGTGCGCCCCGCGCCGCGCACGACGTTGAAGGCGGTGCCGAGGTCGACGAGCTGGGCGCTGCCCGCCTCGACGACGAAGGGATCGCTATCCTTGTGGACGACATGGAACATCGCCTCGCCGCGTTCGAGCCGGGCGAAGCGCGGGCGGTCGTCGTCGAGCAGGAGGCGCGAGGCGCCGTTGACCTCTATCTTCGAGCCGTCGGCGAGCGCGATGGTGCGATGTTCGCCGGGGGCGGTCTCGACCGCGTTCGGGCCCCCGAACAGGCCGAGGCCCGACAGGCTGATCGTGCCAACGAGCGCCGCGGCGACGGCGCCGCCGAACCAGGCACGGCGCGAGGGGCGACGGCGGACGGGCTCGCTATCCCAGGCGATTCCCGGCTGCTCGGTCGGGGGCAGGGCATCCAGATCGGCGTCGAGGCTGGCGATCGCATCATAGGCGTCGCCATGCGCGGGGTCTGCGGCGAGCCAGTCGGCGAAAGCGTCCCAGTCGGCGAAAACCGGATCGCGCTGGCGGATCAGCCAGTCGGACGCCTGCGCGTCGATCGCGGTCGTGCGGTCAGCCGGCATCGAACTGCCTCCTCACCGCGGCGAGCGCGGCATAGACCTTGCGCAGGTCGGCTTCGACGGTGCTCAGGCTGATTCCCATCTCGGCGGCTATATCGCGCTGGAGGATGCCGTCGACGCGGAAACGGCGAAAGATGCGCGCGGGCCGTTCGCCGGTCGCCGCAATCGCCTGCTCGACGAGCGCGAGTTGCTCGCGCGAGATCAGCACGGCCTCGGCCGACGGCTTCTGAACCGCCGCCGCCTCGCCCCATGCCTTGTCGCGCAGCTCGCGCTGGCGGCCCGCGCGATAGCGATCGAGCATCAGATTGTTCGCGGCGCGCATCGCATAGGCGATCGGGTCGGCGATCGGGCCGGTGCGCTTTTCGGTCAGCCGCATCCACAGGTCCTGGAACAGATCCTCGGCGGCATCGCCCGCGCCGCGCAGCCTCAGGAACCGCAGGATGCGGTCGCGGTTGGCGAGCAATACGCCTTCGATGCCGGATGCGGCGTCGTTTCGGTCGGTCGCCTGGGTCATGGATCGATTGCTATGGAACGCCGCCATTTGCCTGTCGGGGCCCGCACGCCCGGCCAAAACCGCTCCCCTGAAGCTGCCGTCATATAGCGCGAAGGGCGATGGGCGCAACCGCGGCGCGGGAACGAACCCCTCCGCCACGCGGGCGGAGGGGCGGAGGGGAGAGGCGAGAGCGGTCATCATTCTTCACTATATTCCCAAGGCAAGGGGGAAGCAGGGTGAGGGGCGCTTCCCCCTTGCGGGACGGTCGGTCACCCGGGGGAGGGGTTAAAGACCGACCTTCAGGCTCGCGCGGAAGGCCCAGCCGATATGATTCTGCTGTTCCTCCGCGGAGAGTTCGCCGCCGACCTGGAAGGCCGAGTTGCCGGCGATGCCGCGCAGGCGGCCGATCCAGCCGCTCTTGCGTTCCGCCGGGACGAGGGTGAAGGGATCGCCGTCCTTGAACGAGGCGATGGTGGCGCCAAGCGACCCGGCGACGATCTCGCGCCGCCCGGCCTCGATCTCGAAGCGCGTCCAGCCGTCATATTCGTCGGCGCCCCCGAAATCGAGGCCGAGCGCGACGGTGCCGCTGACCGCAAGCTCGTCGCTGTCGCGGCCCGCGACCGTCAGGTCGAGCGCGTCGCCGCCGCCGGTCTCGGCATAGCCGTCTTCCTTCAGCTTGTAATAATCGACCGCAACCATCGGGCGGAAGCTGATGCCGCCGATCCGTCCGTCGTGCGCGACCGAGCCCGACGCCGACCAGAGCGTGCCGTCCCATTTGCCGCGCATCGTCTTTTCGATCGTATCGGCGCCGGTGTCGGCGCGGAAGACACGAGTGCCCTTCATCTTGATCGGCGCGCCCGAGATGCGGGCATTGGCCATCCAGCCATCCGAGCGCAGGCGCCAATGCAGTGCGCCCTCGAACTGGCTCGTGCTCACCTCGTTATCGTTGAGCCCGTTGCCGTCCTTGCCCTTCAGAAAGGCGACCGAACCGCCGAAATTGCCGACGTCGCTCTTGATCTCGGCGCCCAGCGAAATGCCCCAGCCCGACACGTCATAGCTCGCCGTGTCGCCGAGGCTCTTCGACGTGCCCCAGACCGCCTGGTTGACCCAATAGCCCCACTTGCCCTCGTCCTGGAACGGCGCGTTGGGGTCCTGAAGATAGCGCGCCAGCGCGCGCGAGCCGGTGGTGACGGTTTCGAACACTCCGCCCTCATGCTCGGGCAGCATCTGCTGCATCTGGCCGCGGAACTGGTCGCCGTCGGTGATGCCCAGGAAGACGCCCTCGACCAGCTCGTCGGCGGCCGCCGCGTCGATCACCGCGTTGAAAGCGCTCGCCTCGGACCGGTTGAGGCCCAGCTCGTCCACATCCTTGCGCGACACGTCGACGATGAGCTGTGTTGCCGTCGACGACAACTCGCCCTTGTAGAGGAAGGGGAGGAGGGTCGTCTCGGTCGTCAGATTGTCGGCGCCCGAAAGCGAGCCCGCGGTGACGACGATATGCTCGCCCTCGGCCTCTTCGATGCTCGATAATTTGAGCTGGAGCTTCGAATCCTCGTCGAAGCTCGCATGGCCCGTCACGGTCAGCGCGGTGCCCGCCGCGCCGCCATCGAGCGTCACGGCAAGCACGCCCTTGTCGGTGACGTCGAGCGAGGCGATGGTCGCCGCGCCGCCGACGTCGAAAGTGCCGCCGTTCACGCCGACCGCCAGCCCCGCCGAATTGGCGAGCGTGCCGGTGAAGCGCGCGGTGCCGCCGATGGTCAGCGTGTCGCTGCCGCCGCCGAAATCGGCGACGCCGTTGAAAGTCGAACTGCCCGCCATCGCGAAGCTGTCATCGCCCGCGCCGAAGCTGGCGTTGCCGGCATAGGCGGCGTCGCCCGACAGTTTGAGCTGGTTGTCGCCGCCGCCGAAGCTCGTGTTGCCGGTCATCTTGCCGTCGGCGATGTCGAAGACATCGTTGCCGCCGCCGAAGCGGACGTTGCCGGTGATGCTCGGCGCGGTCGCGCCCGAAGCCACCGCGATCTGCTTCACCGTCGCGCCGCCATTATTGGCGCTGAGGTCGATGGCGATATTGTCGGCGGCGTCCTTGGCGCCCGTCGCGCTGATCGCGCCGCTGTTCTCGACCATGTCGACATGGCCCGAAAGGTCCACGATCGCGCGCGCCACCGCATCGTCGCCGCCGACCTTGGCGTTGATCGCGCCGCTGTTGCGGATCATCGCGACATCGCTGCCGGTCTCGATCAGGATCGCGGTCGCGACGTCGTCCGCCGCCTTGCCGCCGGTGGTCGCCTCGACCTTGCCAGAGACGCGGATTTCAGGGACGGTTGCGCCCGCGCCGATCCGCATCGCGGTTGCGGAGGCGTCCTTCGACATCGCGTTGACCGCGCCGCCGACGCGGACGCCGCCCGAGATGTCGACCGCGCCGCCGAGGCCCCCGATCTGGAGCCCCGTCGCATCCTTGCCGGCATAGACGCCGCTGCCGACGACGGTGCCGTCGATGATCAGCCCGAAATCGGTGCCCGTCCCGGCGACGGCGCCGATGGCGATATCGCGGTCGGCGGCGCCGATCCGCATCGCGGGCGCTTCGCCCAGCGAGCGCACGACCGCCGAGCCTTCATTGGCATCCTCGATGCCGTCGTCGTCCTCGTCCTTGTCGTCCTTGTCGGCGTCCTTCGGCGCCACGGCCAGAATGATGCCGCCGTCGACGTCGCCCTCGATCGACAGCGCCGGACCGCCCGCGAGCAGGTCGTCGGCGTCGAGCTTCGACGGATCGTCGGGCGCGCTGGCATAACGATAGCCGGTCGCCGTATATTCGCCTTGCACCTCCAGCGCGCCGTGGATGTCGCCGGCAAGCCGCGCTGCCATGGCATTTTCGCCGACCGCGGTGACCTTGCCGGCGAGGCGAACGTCGCCGGTCACGTCCTGCAGTCCGATGCCGAGCGCATTGTCGCCGAGCACCGAAACCGTGCCGTCGTTGGTGAATTGACCGGTCAGCGGTCCGCCGAGGCGGATACCCGCCGAATCATTGCCCTCGACCGTGATCGTGCCGGCATTGACGATGTTGCCGGTGAAGGCGCCGCCGGTCTTGATGCCCGCACGCCCGTTGCCGACCGCATAGGGTCCGTCCTTGTCGCCGTCCTTGTCGATATCCTCGCCTTCGTAGCTTTCGTCGATGACGATCTTGCCCGTCGCACTGTTGGTGATCGAACCGGTAACGCCGGCCTCGGCGAAGATGCCGGTGGCGCCATTGGCGTTGCCGATCTGGATCGTGCCGTCGTTCACCACCTTGTTGTCGCTGTCGATGGTGACCGCGGTGCCGCCGGTCGGCTTGATCGAGCCGTCCTTGCTGATCTTGATGTCGTCGCGCGTGCCCGATTTCACGGTCGATGTCTTGACCGGCGTCGTGGTGGCGGTGCTGATCGTCGTTTCGGCATGAAGGGGCAGGGCCGCCATCGCGGCGAGGCAGGTCGAAGCCAGCAGGGTCTTGCGCATGAAATTCCTCTTGTGATCGTTCGGGAACGTCCTCCCGGGACAATCGCAAGACGGAACGGCGCGCACGCGGCCTTGGAAAATATTTGGCGGGCCTTTCTCTCCATCGCCAACTCGCGTCATGCAGAGAGAAGCAGGGTTCGACAAAATGGCGGACAGGGTGGGATTCGAACCCACGGTGAGCTTGCACCCACGGCGGTTTTCAAGACCGCTGCCTTAAACCACTCGGCCACCTGTCCTTGTCCGCGCCGCCATAGCGCGGGTGCGGCGCTCGGCAAGCGAAACCTGTGCGACCTTCGGCCCGGCGCGGCTTTGACTCGGATCGTCGCAGCATCGCCTGTTCAAGGCTGGTGCATCCGTGGCATTCCTTGCCTATGGGTAAGCGATGACAGGCAGCAAGCAATTCGGATTCGGGCGTCTTTTCCGCTTTTCGGGCGTGATGCTGTCGGCGTGGCTGCTCAGCGCGTCGGCGCCGGTTCATGCGCAGGCGAGCGGCAATGCGGGTTTCGACGCCTATGTCCAGTCGCTGTGGCCCAAGGCACAGGCGAAGGGCGTGTCGCGCGCGACCTTCGACCGGGTGACGGCGGGGTTGCAGTATAACGCCCGCGTCGTCGCGCTCGATCGCGACAATCTGGGCGCGCCGTCCAACCCCAATGCGCCGATCCCCGCCTTTGCCCCCTATCGCATCAAGCATGTCGACGCGGCGCGGATCAACGGCGGGCGGCGGGTTCACGACCGGCTGCTGCCGCTGCTGTCGCGGATCGAGGCGCACACCGGCGTCCCGACCAGCATCATGATCGCGATCTTCGGGCACGAAACCGCTTATGGCGCGGTGACCGGCAATTTCGACCTGCCCGAGGCGCTCGCCACGCTGGCCTATGAAGGGCGGCGGCGCAGCCTGTTCGAGCCCGAATTTCTCGCGACGCTCCAGATGGTCGAACAGGGCGTGCCGCGCAGCGTGCTGAAAGGAAGCTGGGCCGGTGCGTTCGGCTATCCCCAGTTCCTGCCTTCCGTTTACCTGCAGGTTGCCGAGGACGGCGACGGCGACGGGATCGCGCGCATCTGGTCGAGCGAGGCCGATGCGGTCGAATCGATCGGCGCCTATCTGCGCCGCGCCGGCTGGCGGCCGGGGCAGCCATGGGGCATCCCGGTTCGGGTTCCCGACGGGCTCGACCGCAGCCGGCTGGCCAATCGGCTCGTCCCGACGCGCTGCCCCCGCGTGTTCGAACGTCACAGCCGCTGGCGCTCGATGGCCGAGTGGCGCGCTGCGGGGCTTCAGCCGCTGAACGGGCGCTGGCCCGACGGCGAAATCCAGGCGACCCTGCTCGAACCCGACGGTCCCGGAAAGACCGCTTATTTGCTCACCGGTAACTATCGTGCGATATTGGACTATAATTGTTCCAATTTTTACGCATTGTCGGTGGGGGTGTTGGCGGATGAGATCGATCGGTAGAAACGGGGTTTCGGCGGCGCTGCTTGGCAGCGTCGCATTGCTGATTTCGGGATGCGGGATGGTCGGTGGCAATCGCGACAGCGGCCCGGTGGCCGGCCCCGCGCCGGCGCCCGCTCCGCTGGTCGACGACCGCCCGGTTATGCTGGGCGTGCCCTACAAGGTCGGCGATACCAGCTACACGCCCGCCGATGTCGCCGATTATGACGCGGTCGGCTATGCAAGCCGCTATGGCGACGACCATGCGGGCAAGCCGACCGCCAACGGCGAGGATTTCGATCCCGCAGCCATATCGGCCGCGCACAAGACGCTGTCGCTGCCCAGCTATGTCGAGGTGACCGCGCTCGATACCGGGCGCACGATCCTGGTGCGCGTCAACGACCGCGGGCCGATGGCGAACGATCGGCTGATCGACCTGTCGCCTGCCGCCGCCGATCAGCTCGGGCTCAAGGACGGCGTTACCGGCGTGCGCGTGCGGCGCGTCCATCCGCCCAGGGCCGAACGGCTGCAACTGCGCGCGGGCCAGGCCGTGCCCGACCGGCTGGCGACGCCCGATTCGCTGCTCGCCATCCTGCGCCGCAAGCTCAGCGAGATGCCCAGGCCCGCCGTGGCCGCGCCCAAAGCTGCGCCGGCCGCTTCCATCCCTGCTGCCAAGCCGGCGACACCGGTCGCCAGCCCGCCGCGGACCAGACCGGGCGACGACCGCTTCATCGTCGAGGGCGAAAAGGCGCCGCCGACGGCTTCGGCTCCGCCCAAGCCCACGGCGGCAAAACCCGCCGCGACCGCCAGCCATTTCGTGCAGGTCGCGACCTTCTCGGCCAAGGCCAACGCCGAGGCGACCGCCAAGACGCTCGGCGGGACGGTGAGTGCGGCGGGCCGCTTCTGGCGCGTCCGCACGGGACCGTTCGCCAGCGAAGCCGAAGCGCAGGCCGCGCTCGCCAAGGCAAAGGCCAGGGGTTTCCGCGACGCGCGGGTCGAACGCGGGCGCTGAGGCGCGGCCCGGCCAACGAACGGCTTTTCATCGTGGCGATCGCACCCTAAAGCCGGGCCATGCGGTGGAACGGCTTGGCAAGGGGTGGATCGGTGGTCCTCGCGGCGGCGATGCTCGCCGTGACGGTGTCGGCGGCGCCGG
This sequence comes from Sphingopyxis panaciterrulae, assembly GCF_014199295.1. Taxonomy (GTDB): domain Bacteria; phylum Pseudomonadota; class Alphaproteobacteria; order Sphingomonadales; family Sphingomonadaceae; genus Sphingopyxis; species Sphingopyxis panaciterrulae. The sequence continues at coordinate 106,485 of NZ_JACIJH010000013.1, read as the reverse complement.
CGGAAAGGGCGACGACGCACGCCCCCGCGAGCCGCCCGCTCTATACGACGCAGGCGCCCATCGCGATGCTCAAGGACATGGATTCGGGCGCGATCCTGTTCGAGCGCGGCACCGACAAGCGCTTTGCCCCCGCCTCGATGGCCAAGGTGATGACCGCCTATGTCGTGCTCGATCTGATCGACAGCGGCAAATTGTCGCGCGACGCCGTCTTCACCGTCGACCGCGACACCTGGAAAAAATGGAACGGCAGCAACGGCGGCTCGACCATGTTCCTGCGCCCGGGGGAGAAGGTTTCAGTCGATGCGTTGCTGAAAGGACTCATCACCGTTTCGGGCAATGACGCGGCAGCGGTGCTGGCGGTCGGCATCGACGGAAGCGAGGCCGCTTTCGTCAAGCGAATGAATGCTGTAGCCGTACAGATTGGTATGACGTCGAGCCGGTTCGGAACCCCGAACGGCTGGCCCGACGGCGGGGTGACCAAGGTCAGCGCCGCGGACCTGATCCTTCTGGCCGACCGGCTGATCCGCGACCATCCGGGCGGCTATGCCCGCTATTTCTCGCTCGCGAAGCTTCAGCACGGCACGGCGCCCGACGGCAAGCCGATCGTACAGCCCAATCGCGACCCGATCCTCGGCCGCGTCGAGGGCGTCGACGGGCTCAAGACCGGGCACACCAACGAGGCGGGCTATTGCTATCTCGGTTCGGCGAAGCGCGGCGGACGGCGACTGATCCTGGTCATCGCGGGCCTGCCCAGCGAAAAGGCGCGGCGCGACGAGGCCGAGCGGCTGATGCGCTGGGGCTTCGAGGCGTGGGAGGGACGCGAGATCGTTCCCTCCGGCACGAAAGTCGGTCGCCTCGACGTCGGGCAGGGCGATGCCTCCGTGGTGGCCGCCGAGGCCGCGCGCCCGGTGCGGATGACGGTGCCGAAGGGCTTTCAGGGCGGTTTCCGCGCGACGATGCGCGCCCGCGCGCCGCTGGCGGCGCCGGTGGCGCGCGGCGCGCGGATCGCCGAACTGGTCGTGACCCCCGACGGCCTGCCGCCGCAGGTCACGCCGCTGCTCGCCGCGCAGGATGTCGCGAAGGGCGGCTGGCTCGACCGCGCGCGCACCGGCTTCTATCGGCTGACCGGCTGGTGAGCGGGCGCTTCATCACGCTCGAAGGCGGGGAGGGGGTCGGCAAATCGACCCAGCTTCGCGCGCTCGCCGCCGCGCTGACCGCGCGCGGGGCCGAGGTGGTGGCGACGCGCGAGCCCGGCGGCAGCGCGGGTGCCGAGGCGATCCGCGCGCTGCTGATGGAGGGCGCCGACGACCGCTGGGACGCGCGCAGCGAGGCGCTGCTGTTCGCGGCGGCACGCGCCGACCATGTCGCGCGCACGATCCGCCCGGCGCTCGCGCGCGGCGCGTGGGTGCTGTGCGACCGCTTCGTCGATTCGAGCCGCGCCTATCAGGGCGGCGGCGGCGGCATCACCGACGCCGACATCATGGCGCTGCACGCTTTCGGGTCGGAAGGGTTGCTGCCCGACCGCAGCTTCCTGCTCACCTTGAGCGCGGAGGCGGCGGCGCGGCGATTGGCACGCCGCGACACCGCGGGGACGGACCGCATGGGCAGCAAGCCCGGCGACTATCAGATGCGCCTCGCCGCGCGCTTCGCCGAACTGGCGGCGGCCGAACCCGCGCGCTGGCGGGTGATCGACGCCGACGCCGATGCCGAGACGGTGACCGCCGCCATTCTCGCGGAGCTCGACCCATGGCTGCGATGATCGGCCATGACGCCGCGGAGCAGGCGTTCGTCGAAGCCTGGGCCGGAGGGCGGCTGCACCACGCCTGGCTGCTCGCGGGGCCGCAGGGCATGGGAAAAGCGGCCTTTGCGGCCCGCGCCGCGCGCTTCCTCGTCACCCACGGGCGCGGCGGGGAAGGGCAGACGGTGCCCCTCGACGACTCCGGCGACGCTGCGGCGGAACGCCTCGTCGCGGCGGGCAACCACCCCGAAATCCTGACCCTCGAGCGCCTGGTGAAGGACAAGGGCAAGGATCTCGCGCGCAACATCACCATCGACCAGGTGCGCGGGATGATCCGGCGATTGCATCTGTCGCTGTCGCTCGGCGACTGGCGCGTGATCCTCGTCGATGCGGTCGACGATCTGGAGACCGACGGCGCCAACGCGCTGCTCAAGACGCTCGAGGAACCGCCGGCGCAGACGCTGTTTCTGCTGGTCAGCCATTCGCCGGGCCGCCTGCTGCCGACGATCCGCTCGCGGTGCCGGACCCTGCGTTTTCAACCCGCTGAGCGTGACGCCATGACGGCATGGCTGCACGATCTGCGGCCGATGCTCGACCATGGCGAGGTGCGCGCGATCGTTGCGGCGTCGGGCGGCGTGCCGGGCAAGGCGCTGGCGCTGATCGACAGCGACGTCGCGGCGATGGAGAAAAAGCTGCTGGCGATCGCCGCGTCGGGCGATCCCGACAACCGGCTGCGCGAGGCGCTCGCGCGCGAGGTCGGCGGAACGAGCAACCGCGCGCGGCTCGAACTGGTGATCGACATCGTCCCGGCGCTGCTGTCGCAACTCGCGCGCGAGCGCCCGATCGGTGAGATCGCGCCGGTGCTCGCGGGGTGGGACCGCGTCCAGCGCACCGTGCGCGATGCAATCCGCGGCTCCTACGACGGCACGATGGTCGGGTTCGAGATCGGCAACTGCCTCGCCGAACTGGCGCCGCGCCGGGACCGTGGCTCAGTTTGAAGGCAGGAGCCCGATCTCGCTTTCCCTCCTCACCCCGGACTTGATCGGCGATCATACCCTTGGCATCCGTAAGCCTCCTTACTTCGTCATTGCGAGCGGAGCGAAGCAATCCAGAGTGCGCGCAAACCGCTCTGGATTGCTTCGCTCCGCTCGCAATGACGGGATGACGGATGCGAAAGCGATAAGCGCCGACTTGATCCGGGGTGACGAGACAGGGAAATGACCCCTTCCAAAGCCAGACTGCGCGCCCCTCGCGCTGACGCAATACTTCCCCTCCCGCCCCGCAGCCGCTAAGGCGCGCGCATGTCCACGGATAAGACCCCCTTCTACATCACCACCGCGATCAGCTATCCCAATGGTCGCCCGCATATCGGCCATGCCTATGAGGCGATCGCCACCGACGCGATGGCGCGGTTCCAGCGGATGCGCGGCCGCGACGTGCGGATGGTCACAGGCACCGACGAACATGGCCTGAAAATGTATCAGACCGCGCGCGATCAGGGCCGCGCGACGATCGACCTTGCCGACGAGATGTCGGGATATTTCCGTGACATGTATGCCAGGCTGAATATCAGCTACGATGTGTTCATGCGTACCTCCGACCCCGCGCACCATGCGGCGTCGCAGGCGATCTGGCGCGCGATGGCGGCGAATGGCGACCTCTATCTCGACCGCTATGAGGGCTGGTATTCGGTCCGCGACGAGGCGTTCTACGACGAAAGCGAACTGAGCGAGGGGGAGGGCGGCGCCCGGCTCTCGCCGCAGGGCACGCCGGTCGAATGGACGGTCGAGGAAAGCTGGTTCTTCCGCCTCTCCGCCTATCAGGACCGGCTGCTCGCGCTCTATCGCGACAATCCCGATTTCATCCGCCCCGAAAGCCGCCGCAACGAGGTGCTGCGCTTCGTCGAGGGCGGGCTCAAGGATTTGTCGGTCTCGCGCACCAGCTTCGACTGGGGCGTGCCGGTGCCCGAGTCGCCGGGGCATGTCATGTATGTGTGGGTCGATGCGCTCACCACCTATCTCTCGGGGCTCGGCTATCCCGATGCCGACGGTGATTTCGCGCGCTTCTGGCCCGCCGACATCCATATGATCGGCAAGGATATCGTGCGGTTTCATACGGTTTACTGGCCGGCCTTCCTGATGAGCGCCGGCCTGCCGCTGCCCAAACAGGTGTTCGGCCACGGCTTCCTGCTCAACCGCGGCGAGAAGATGTCGAAATCGCTCGGCAATGTCGTCGACCCGATGGAACTGGCCGAGCGCTTCGGGGTCGACGCGCTGCGCTATTATCTGCTGCGCGAGGTCAGCTTCGGCCAGGATGGCAGCTATTCGGCCGAAGCGATCGTGCGCACCGCCAACGCCGATCTCGCCAACAGCTTCGGCAATCTGGCCCAGCGCAGCTTGTCGATGATTTTCAAGAATTTGGGCGGTGAACTATCGATAGACTATCAGTCGGCGCCCGAGGATGAGGCTTTGCTCGCCGACCTGCTCGCTATGGCGCAGGCGCGGCTGCCGCGCGAATTCGATCAGCTCGCTTTCTCGATCGGGATCGAGGAGTGGATACGCGCCGTCTTCGCCTGCAACCAATATGTCGATGCCATGGCGCCCTGGGCGTTGCGCAAGACCGACCCCGAGCGGATGCGCGCGGTGCTGATGACGCTGTTCCGGGCGGTCCGCACCCTCGCGATCGCGATCCGCCCGGTCGTGCCGGCGGCGGCCGACAAATTGCTCGACCAGATGGGCATTGCCTCTGACGCCCGCGATTTCGCAGCGCTCGCCGACACCGACTGGTTCCTCAATCTCGTATCGAGCGGCTTCAAACTCGGACAGCCTGTCCCCATTTTTCCTCGTCTCGAACTGCCGGAGGGGGAAGGGGAATCAGACGCATGATGCTCACCCACTCCGTCATTGCGAGCGCAGCGAAGCAATCCAGAGCGGTTTACGCTCACTCTGGATTGCTTCGCTGCGCTCGCAATGACGCGCTTATGAAGAGCCGCTGATGCTCGTCGATTCGCACTGCCACCTCAATTACAAGGGGCTCGCCGAACAGCAGGACGCGGTGCTGGCCCGCGCGCGCGCGCGCGGCGTGACGGCGATGCTCAACATCGCGACGCGAGAGAGCGAATGGGACGATGTGCTGGCGGCGGCGCAGGCGAACGCCGATGTCTGGGCCAGCGTCGGCATCCACCCGCACGACGCCGATCAGCACCCCGACGTCGACACCGGCAAGCTGGTGGAACGCGCCGCGCATCCGCGCGTCATCGGCATCGGCGAGACCGGGCTCGACTATTACTACGACAAGAGCGACCGGGCGCGACAGCAGGACAGTTTTCGTCGCCATATCCACGCGGCGCAGGCGACGGGGCTGCCGATCATCGTCCACACCCGCGAGGCGGAGGCGGACACGCTCGCGCTGCTCGGCGAGGAGATGGGGAAGGCGTCCTATCCCGGCGTCATCCATTGCTTCACCGCAAGCGACGATTTCGCGCGGGGGGCGCTCGATCTCGGCCTCTATATCTCGATCTCGGGGATCGTGACGTTCAGGAATGCCGCCGACCTGCAGGCGACCGCCAAATGGCTGCCGCAGGACCGGTTGCTCGTCGAAACCGACTCCCCCTTCCTCGCCCCCGTCCCGCATCGCGGCAAGACCGGCGAACCCGCCTTCGTCGCCGATACGCTTGCCTTTCTCGCCACGCTGCGCGGCGAGGGGCCGGACGCGCTCGCCGCGGCGACGAGCGCCAATTTCTACCGCCTTTTCAGTAAGGCGGCGCCATGACGTCACGTCCGACATGAAGGTCCGCATCCTCGGATGCGGCACCTCGTCGGGGGTGCCGCGGATCGGCAATGACTGGGGCGCGTGCGATCCCGACAATCCCCGCAACCTGCGCAGCCGCGCCTCGATCCTCGTTTCGCTCGGCGGCTTCCGGCTGTTGGTCGACACCAGCCCCGACATGCGGCTCCAGCTTCTCGATGCCGGCGTGGGCGAGGTCGATGCGGTCATCTGGACGCACGAGCATGCCGACCATACCCATGGCCTCGACGACCTGCGCCAGATCATGCACCTGCGCCGCGGCGCGCCGGTGCCGGCCTATGCGCGCGATCATGTGCTCGAAACGCTGAAATGGCGCTTCACCTATGCCTTTGCCGGCAATGCCGGCTATCCGGCATCGGTCGATCCGATCGAGCTGCGCGATCATCAGGCCATCGGCCCGATCGAAGTGTCGGCGATCGACATGCCACACGGGCCGATCAAGGCCTCGGGCCTGATCTTCAGCGATGGTGCCCACAAGATCGCCTATGCTACGGATTTTTCGAAGTTTACCGATGGCATGGTCGACTTCTTCCAGGGCGTCGACCTGTTCGTGATCGACGCGCTGCGCCGCTATCCGCATCCGACCCATCCGCATGTCGCGATGACGCTCGAAGGGCTCGCCAGGGTCGGCCAGCCGCGCGCGATCCTCACGCATATGGACAATACGATGGATTATGACGAGCTGGCGGCCGAATTGCCGCCAGGCGTCGAGCCGGGCTATGACGGGCTGGAGGTGCAGCTATGAGCATGGGCGTCGGTGCGGAGATATTGTGGTTCGCCATGGCGTTCACGCTGGTGCTGAGCGCGCTGGTCGCGCGGCGACTGCCGATGCGCGACTGGCTGAAGATGGCGCTCGCATGGGCCGCAATCTTCGCGCTGCTGTTTCTGGCGATCCGGGGCTATCAGCTCGTCGCGGGATAAGAGGGGGCTTGGCCCCGACATTTTATCTAAATTTAACATAATATATATTATCGGATAAAAACATGCCCTCAGACGCGGCCAATTCCCCCGCATCCCCCATCGACCGTTTGCTCGCGATCATGCGACAGTTGCGCAATCCCGACGGCGGCTGCGAATGGGATCTGGCGCAGGATTTCGCGACGATCGCGCCCTATACGATCGAGGAAGCCTATGAGGTCGCGGACGCGATCGCCGGCGGCGATCCCGCGGCGATCTGCGACGAGCTTGGCGACCTGCTGCTCCAGGTCGTCTTTCACGCCCAGATTGCCGCAGACCACGGGCTGTTCGGCTTCGACGACGTCGCGATGGCGATTTCGGACAAGATGGAGCGGCGCCACCCGCACATCTTCGGCGGCGAAAATACCGGCGACGTGCGCCGGCAATGGGAGCAGATCAAGGCGGCCGAGCGCGCCGCCGACGGCCCGCAGGGCGCGCTCGCCGGTGTCGCGCTGTCGCTGCCGGCGCTGTTGCGCGCGCAGAAATTGCAGGCCCGCGCCGCGCGGGTCGGGTTCGACTGGCCCGACGCCGAAGGCCCGCGCGCCAAGATCGCCGAGGAACTGGACGAGGTGGCGACCGCGCCCGATGCCGATGCCCGCACCGAAGAGGTCGGCGATCTGCTGTTCGCGGTGGTCAATTACGCGCGCCATCTCGGCGTCGATGCCGAGGATGCATTGCGCGCCGCCAACGCCAAATTCACGCGCCGCTTTCAGTCGGTTGAGGAGCGCTGCGAAGGCCGTATTGCGGAATTGCCGCTCGGCGCGCTCGAAGTACATTGGCAAGCGGTCAAGGCGGCGGAGCGGGAATAGGCGCGACCGCCTTCATTCCAACCCGTTTGCCCTGAGCTTGACGTTCAGCACGAACAGGCTGGGGCGTGACGCCGATTATTATGCGACACGCTGCATCTCTGCCTTTTTCCGGCTCCGATCACCCCGCATCCGGCCACAGCCTGTCGAACCGCGCGCGGTCGGCGGGGTCGAGGCGCACCGTCAGCCGATGGCCGCCTTCCTCCGCCCGGTCCGCCAGCACCTCGCCGCGCGCGTGCAGCCATGCCATCGCCTCGCCCTGATCGAAGCGCAGGAAAATGTTCGCGATCTCGTGCCGCGCGGTCAGTTCGGCCGCCATCAGTGCGCGCGCCGCGTCGACGCCTTCGCCGCTTTCGGCCGAGATGACCGCGACGTCGGGCCGCCGCGCTGCCATCGCCTCGATCGCGGCGCGGCGTTCGCTATCCGCGGTATCGATCTTGTTCCATATCTCGATCTGCGGGACGACGCGGGCGGGTTCGCCGTCCTCCCCTTCCCCCTCGACGACGCCGAGCGAGGTCAGGATCGCGCGGACGTCGTCATATTGCGCCTCGGTGTCGGGATGGACGATGTCGCGGACGTGGACGATCAGGTCTGCGGTCGTGACTTCCTCCAGCGTCGCGCGAAAGGCGGCGACCAGTTCGGTCGGCAGGTCGGACACGAAACCGACGGTGTCGGACAGGATCGCCTTGTCGATTCCGGGCAGGCGGATTTCGCGCATTGTGGGGTCCAGTGTCGCGAACAGCATGTCTTCCGCCATGACGTCGCTTCCGGTCAGGCAGTTGAAAAAGGTCGATTTCCCGGCGTTGGTATAGCCGACGAGCGCAATGACCGGCCATGGTGCCCGCTGGCGCTTCGATCGCTGAAGCTGGCGCGTCCGGCGCGCATCGTCGAGGCTGCGGCGGATGCGCGCCATGCGGTCGCGGATCATCCGCCGGTCGGCCTCGATCTGCGTCTCGCCGGGGCCGCCGAGGAAGCCGAAACCGCCGCGCTGCCGCTCCAGGTGGGTCCAGCTCCGCACTAACCGGCCCGCCTGATAGTCGAGATGCGCGAGCTCGACCTGCAGCCGGCCCTCCGCCGTCGCGGCGCGCTCGCCGAAGATTTCCAGAATTAATCCTGTCCTATCAATGACTTTGGTGCCAAGCTCGGTTTCCAGATTGCGCTGCTGGATCGCGGTCAGTGCCGCATCGACGATGACGAGCTGCGCGGCACTTTCGCCAACTTCCGGCTTGATCGCCTCGATCTGGCCAACCCCGATCAGCGTCGCCGCGCGCGTCTGGCGCAGCCGCAGCGGATGCACCGCCACGACGTCGAGCCCGATCGCGAGCGCCAACCCCTTCGCCTCGGCCGCGCGCGCATCGAGGTCGCGCGACAGCCCCTGCCCGCGCCACTCGGGCACGATCAGCATCGCGCGCGCGCCGCGCGTCACGTCGTCCGAATTATCGTCCATGGGGCCGGTCAGGCGTCGTCGGCGTCCGCGTCGCCCCCACCATCGCCATTGTCGGTGAGGTTGATCGGGCCGTTCGGCTGCACCGTCGAGATCGCGTGCTTGTAGACGAGCTGCACCTGCCGCTCACGCTCGAGCAGCATGCAGAAAAGGTCGAAAGCGACGATATCGCCCTGCAGCATGACGCCGTTGACGAGGAACATCGTCACCGATTCGTCCGAGCGGCGCACGGCGTTGAGGAAGACGTCCTGAAGCGCCTTGCCCTTGCTGGGCGGGGCGTCGCGGACGTCGTCGCCGAGCAACGACAGATCGAAATCATGCGACGGCATCACCGTCGAGATCGCGTGCTTGTAGACGAGCTGCGACTGGCCGTCGCGGCGCAGCAACAGCGAGAAATTGTCGAACCAGGTGATGATTCCCTGGAGCTTGACCCCCTTGACGAGGAACATCGTCACCGGGGTCTTGTTGCGACGCAGAGCGTTGAGAAAAAGATCCTGAAGATTCTGGCTTTTATCGGACACATTGGCCTCCTGTTCTTGGCGGCGATCCCGCTTGGGCGCTCCGTTCGTCGGACCGCTCCGTCATTGTGGCGCGGGCATTATGCGGCAAAGCGCGTGCGCCGTCTAGGCCAAAGCCGTGCCTCCTCACCCCTCCCCGTCCGGATTGTCGGTCAATCCCAGCAGCTTCAGCTTGCGGTGCAGGGCCGAGCGTTCCATGCCGATGAAGCTCGCGGTGCGTGAGATATTGCCCGAAAAACGGTTGATCTGGATGCGCAGATACTCGCGCTCGAAATTCTCGCGCGCCTCCTTGAGCGGGATTGCGGTGATCGATTCGGCGTGTGGCAAGATGTCGGTGCCGCCGCGCACCAGCTCGGCGGGCAGCATGTCGGCGTCGATCCGCGCGAGCCGGTCGCTCGGCGCGAGGATCATGACCCGCTCGACGACGTTGCGCAATTCGCGGACGTTGCCGGGCCAGTCGTGCGCCTGAAGCGCCGCCATCGCCTCGGCGCTGATCTCGGGCGGCGGCACGCGGCGCTCGGCGGCGTAGCGGCTGACGAAATGGTCGCACAGCGCCGCGATGTCGTCGCGCCGCTCGCGTAGCGGCGGGATATGCACCGGCACGACGTTGAGCCGGTAATAAAGATCCTCGCGAAAGCGCTTCTCGGCAATTTCGGCGGTCAGGTCGCGCGCCGAGCCCGAGATGATGCGGACGTCGACGCGGATCATCGTACGTCCCCCGACACGGGTGAAGCTCTGCTCGGTCAGGACGCGCAGGATTTTGCCCTGCGTGGTCAACGGCATGTCGGCGACCTCGTCGAGGAAGAGCGTGCCGCCATGCGCCTGTTCGAGCAGGCCGACGCGAATCGACCCGTCGTCGGATTCGGTGCCGAACAGTTCGGCCTCGACCGTTTCCGGGTCCATGCGCGCCGAGGAGATGACGCGGAAGGGCGCGCTCTGGCGGCCGCTCCAGCCGTGGAGCACGCGCGCGGCGACCTCCTTGCCCACCCCCGGCGCGCCGGTGATGAGGACGCGGCTGCCGGTACCGGCGACGCGCTTCAGCGTCGCGCGGACATTGTTGATGGCGGCGCTGGTGCCGGTCAGTTCGTCGGCGGGGCCCGCCTTTTCGCGCAGCCGCTCATATTCGAATTTCAGCCGCTCGCTTTCGGTCGCGCGGGCGACGAGGTGAAGGAGCCGTTCGGCCTCGAACGGCTTTTCGATGAAGTCGAAGGCACCGCGGCGGATCGCGGCGACCGCAGTGTCCAGTCCGCCGTGGCCCGAAATCACGATGATCGGCAGGGTCGGGTCGAACGCCTTGATTGCTTCGACGAGGCCGAGGCCGTCGAGCCGCGATCCCTGGAGCCAGACGTCGATCAGTGCGAGCGAGGGGCGGCGCTGACGGATCGCCTCCAGCGCGGCGTCGCTGTCGCCGGCGGTGCGCGCCTCATAGCCTTCATCCTCCATGACGCCGGCGACCAGTTCGCAAATGTCCCGCTCGTCGTCGACGATCAAAATATCAAGCGCCATGATCTTCTCTGTCCTGTCGAATTCTGATGCGGCCAGGCACCGATTCGGCCTGACCCCGATTACTACTTTCTCCCCCTTCCCCGCCCTTGCCGGCCAGCGGCCGAAGCCGGTCGGGATGCAGGGTCAGCGTCACGCGCGTCCCCTGCCCCGCCGGATTATCCGTGAATTCCATCTCGCCATAATGCTGTTCGACGATCTTCTTGACGATCGCGAGGCCCAGCCCGGTGCCGCCCTGCCGCGTCGTCATATAGGGTTCGGCGATCGCGTCGCGCGCCTGCGGCAGCCCGATTCCGTCGTCGGTGACGATGATGCGGATGACATCGCCGGGGCCTACATCGAGTTGCGCGTCGATCGCGCCCGAACCGTCATGATCGGATTTTTTCGACTTTTCTTCGATAGCCTCGACGGCATTCTTGATAATGTTCGTCAGCGCCTGGGACAGGAGGCGGCGGTCGCAGACCAGCGGTTCGATCGCATCCGGCGTGCGGACGTGGAATCGGATGTCGGGCTTGGCGACTTCGAAGAGGAACACGGCCTGCTTCAGGATGTCGCGCACGTCCTCGACCCCGAAGGTCGGCTTGGGCATGCGCGCGAAGCTCGAAAATTCGTCGACCATGCGCCGCATGTCGTGAACCTGGCGGATCACCGTATCGGTCAGCCGCTTGAAGGTCGCGGTATCGCCCTCGACCTTGTCCCCGAAACGCCGTTGGAGCCGTTCGGCGGCGAGCTGGATCGGAGTGAGCGGATTCTTGATCTCGTGCGCGATGCGCCGCGCGACGTCAGACCAGGCGGCGCGGCGCTGATCGAGCAATTGCTGGGTGATATCCTCGAAACTGAGCACAAAACCGTCGCCCTGCGCGACCGCCTTGGCGGCGAAGGTCGCGGGTTCGGCGTCCTTGCGCGCGAGCTGGACGATCGCCTCATGCTCCTCGCCTTCGAGAAGATGGACGAGTTCCGGCGCGACCTCGGCGAGCGGCTTGCCGGTGAGAGTCTCTCCCGCGGTGCCGACCAGCCGTTCGGCGGCGGCATTGGCGAGGAGGATGCGATGATCCGCGCCGACCGAGACGACGGCGGAGGTGATGCCGCTGAGCACCGCCTCGATGAAGCTGCGGCGTGCCTCCAACTGCTCATTGGCATTGACGAGTGCGCCCGTCTGACCCTGCAACTGTTCGGTCATGCGGTTGAAGGCGCGCGTCAGCACGGCGATTTCATCGTCCCGTTCCGAGGGTTCGACGCGCACCGAAAGATCACCGCCCGCGGCGGTCCGCGTCGCGCCGATCAGCGTGCCGAGCGGCCGTACGATCCGGTCGGCGACGACGATCGCCGCGACCACCGCGAGCGCAAGCAGGAGCAGCGAGCCCAGATAGAGCGCACCGTTGAACTGAAGCTGCAGCTTCTGTGAACGATCGAATAGCGCGTTATAATCGGCCAGCACGTTGCCGGCGCGGATTGATTGCTGGAAGCCTGGTACGTTAAAGTCGCGCGAGGCGTAGAGGTAGGCGCTCCTGCTGCCAGGCATACGCGTGGCCGCCTCGATCCGGTTGGCCTCGCGTACGACCACCACGTCTTCACCCGCATTCAACCGCGCAATGATTCCTCGGGGAAGTCTCGTTTCGACATCGCGATTGTCTGGGTTAATCATCGCTGCGGTGCGCGCGATATTGTCCGCCCCGATTTCGATTATCGCTGACTCATTCAGGTTTCTGGACAAGACCTGAAGATAATAATAGTCTTGGAACTCGCGGCTTTCGATAGGGACTTGCATCAGCTTTTTACTGATGTCGCCAGCCATGACGGCCGTGTTGTCGCCGACCTCGCGTTGATTCTCCTGATAATAGCCTTCGGCAAGACCCGCGGCATTTTCGAACATCCCGCGCGAGCGATCCGAGTACCAAAAATCAACGCCATATTGGAATAGCAGCGACGCGAAGATCACCACAAGCAGCGTCGGTGCCGCTGCAAGCAACGAGAAGAGCGCAACCAGCCGGACGTGGAGGCGACCACTTCCTCCCGCCATCGATCGTACGGCGCGCGCGCGCGCGATGCGGCTGCCGGTCAGCACGATCAGCGCCATCGCCGGAACCAGGTTCGCGACCATGATCGCTGCGACCAGAGCTGGCGTCAGCAGTCGTTCGCTCTGCGCATCGCCGGTCACGAAGATATAGGTGGCGATGCCGATGCTGATCGCGAGGGCGAGCGCATAATATTCGGGGGCCGCAAAGCGCCAAAGGCCCGAGCGAGCGGTCTGTTCGTCGGAATCCCCATCAAAGGTCAAGGGTACGGTTTGCGCCATTGTTGCTGCGATACGACAAAGCTGTTGCATAGAGAACACACAATATGCGTTAACTTTGCAAATGGGCGGATTTCGTGCCGATGCCGGCCCTTGCCGGGCCGGGTGCGACGCCGTCAGGGCTGCGCGGGATCGATCGCGAGCTGCCCGAGCCGCTTGCGCAACGTGTTGCGATTGATGCCGAGACGCCGTGCCGCCTCGAGCTGGTTGCCGCGCACCTCGCGTAGCGTGCGGCGGAGCAGCGCTGCCTCGACGATCGCCTGGAGCCGGGCGTGGATATCGCCGTCGCCCTCGTTTCGCAGCAACTGCTCGCGCGCCCAATCGTCGATGGCGCGCGCGATCAGGTCGGCGGGCTCGGCAAGGCTGACTCCCTCGCCCCCGTCCCCGAGCACGGCCTCGACATCGCGCGCCGTCACCACCGTATCGCGCGAAAGCACCGCGAGCCGTTGCACGACATTACCAAGCTCGCGGACATTGCCGGGCCAGTCGTGGCGTTCCAGCCGCTGCATCGCGGCGGGGGCGAACTGGCGGTCGGGCAGCCCCGCATGGCGTCCCGCCTCGACGAAATGGCCGGCGAGCGCGGCGATATCGCTGCGCCGGTCGCGCAGCGGCGGCAACATCACCGGGATGACGTTGAGGCGGTAGAAAAGATCCTCGCGGAAGCGGCCATCGGCGACGAGATTGCGCATGTCGCGGTGGGTCGCGGCGATGACCCGCACGTCGGCCCGGAGCGCCTGACTGCCGCCCACGGTCGAATATTCGCTGGTCTGGAGGACGCGCAGCAACCGGGTCTGCGCCTCAAGCGGCATGTCGCCGATCTCGTCGAGGAAGAGCGTGCCGCCCGCTGCCTGCTCGAAACGGCCCGCATTGCGGCTGGTCGCGCCGGTGAAGGCGCCCTTCTCGTGGCCGAAAAGCTCGGCCTCGATCAACTCGCGCGGAATGGCCGCCATGTTGATCGCGACGAAGGGGCCGCCGCGCCGCAGCCCGGTCGCGTGGATCGCACGCGCGACCACCTCCTTGCCGGTGCCCGATTCGCCGAGGATCAGCACCGCGAGATCGTTGGTCGCGAGCCGCGCGATGGTGCGATAGACCGCCTGCATCGCTGGTGCACGGCCGACGAGGCCGTGGCTGTCGGCCGGGGCCGGGGCGGCGTGCGCGCTCGGCAGCGTGCGGCGCTGGAGCGCGGCGCGCACGCTGGCTGTCAGTTCGTCGAGATCGAAAGGCTTGGGCAGATAGTCGTAACTGCCGATGCCGGTCGCACGCACCGCAGTGTCGAGCGTATTCTGCGCCGACAGCACGATCACCGGCGTCAGCGGATCGACGCCCACGCCGGGCAGCGAGTCGATGCCGTCGCCATCGGGCAGCACGACGTCGGTGATGATGAGATCGGGGCGATTGTCGGCAAGCCAGGCGTTGCGCTCGGCGATGCTGGCGACCGACGCGAGTCGGCCGCATTCCGTCGCCAGCGTCTCGCGGATGATCAGCGCGATCGCCGGATCATCCTCGACGAGCAGGATGGTTTTGGCGTCGGTCACGCCGCCGCCTCCCGCCGGCCGGGGGTGGGCAGATGCACGCGAAAGCGCGTCCAGTCGCCGTCCCGGACATGCTGGACGGTGCCGCCCATGTCGCGCGCGAGCTTCGCGACCAGCGCGAGGCCGAGTCCCCGTCCCTCGCGCTTGGTGGTCACGAAGGGATCGAACAGGTCGCCGCGAATATCGGCGGGAACGCCGGGACCGTTGTCGCTGACGCTGAGTTCGATCGGCAGTGCGATGCGGCCGCGCCCGTCGTCATTGTCGATCGACAGGCCGTGGCGATAGGCGGTGGCGATGCGGACGACGGCGTCGTCGCGTCCGCCCAACGCCTCGCAGGCGTTGGTGACGAGATTGAGCAATATCTGCACCATGGCGTCATGGTTACCGAGCACGAGCGGCAGCGACGGATCGAAATCCTCGATGAAGCGGACGCTCGGCACCTGCCGCGCGCGCGCCGCCTCCATCGCCTGGTGGATCGGCGGATAGAGGTTGATCGCCGAGCAGGCGACCGGCTGGCCGCGCGAAAAATGCTCCATCTGGTCGATCAGTGTCGCGATCCGGTCGACCTCGGCGCAGATGAGCGTCGTGAAGCGTTCGCCGCCGGCGTCGGTCTTGCGCGCGAGGAGCTGCGCCGCCCCCTTGATGCCGGCGAGCGGATTCTTGATCTCGTGCGCGAGCATCGAGGCAGCGGCGCCCGCGGCGCGGCCCGGACGGCCGGTCACGCCACCCATCAGCTCGGCCTCGCTCTGCGACGGGATCAGCGCGAGGATGCGGTGGCCGCTCTGGCCATAGGGCACCATCTGCAGGTCGACGAAGATCGCCTTGCGGGCGCCAACCGAGATTTCGGTACGGTGCGCGAACAGGGCCGAGGTCGCGGGATTGCTCATCCGCTGGCGGTAGCCGCGATCCATGCGGATGACGTCATAGACGACGCGCCCGACCATGGCCGAGCGGCTGAGGTTGCAGAGCTGCTCGGCGGCGGCGTTGACGAACAGCACCACTCCGCCCCGGTCGATCAGCAGCGTGGCGACCGGGTGCGACTGGATGAGTTCCTCATGATCGAAGGCCGGAATGCTCGACGTGAGCGCGGTCACGCAGCAGCCTTGCTGAGGAAGGGGCCGTAGAAGCGGGCGAGCGCGTCGAGCACATCCCTGCTGCCCGGAATCTGGTTGACCTTGTTGCGGAACTCGGCCGAGCCCGGCAGACCCTTGACGTACCAGCCGAGATGCTTGCGCGCCATATTGACCCCGGTCATTTCGCCATAATGATCGATTATCGCGCGATAATGCGTTGTAATAATGGCATATTGCTCGTCAATGCCCGGATCGGGGCGCTCGCCCTCGCCGCGCAGTGCCGCCATGACCTGGCCGAGCAGCCACGGCCGGCCATAGGCGCCGCGGCCGATCATCACCCCGTCGGCGCCGCTCTGTGCCAGCGCGGTGCGCGCATCATCGACCGAGCAGATGTCGCCGTTGACGATGACCGGAACCGACACCGCGTCCTTGACCCGACGAACGAAGCCCCAGTCTGCGGTATCGCGATACATCTGGTTGCGGGTCCGGCCGTGCACCGTCACCAGTTTCGCGCCCAGATCCTCGGCGATATGCGCGAGTTCGGGGGCGTTCAGGCTGTCATGGTCCCAGCCCATCCGCATCTTGACGGTCACCGGCACTTCCACTGCCTTGACACAGGCTTCGATCAGCGCCGCGGCGAGCTTCGGCTCGCGCATCAGTGCTGATCCGGCGTCGCCGTTGGTGACTTTGCGCACCGGGCAGCCCATGTTGATGTCGATGATCGCGGCGCCGCGATCTTCGTTCAGCTTCGCCGCCTCGCCCATTTCATAGGGGGTGCAGCCGACGAGTTGCATCGACACCGGCTCCTCGATCGGGTCCCAGGCCGCTTTCTGGATCGACTGGCGCGTCTCGCGGATCGCCGCCTGGCTCGCGATCATCTCGGTGACGTTGAGTCCCGAGCCGTAACGGCGCACCATCTTGCGGAACGGCAGGTCGGTGACGCCCGTCATCGGCGCGAGGATCACGGGATCCGCGATGGTGATGTTGCCGATCTGGATGGGCCGCAGCGGCGCCATGGCGGGGAGCTTTCGTCGAAATTGCCTAAAATTTGAGCACGCCCCTACACGTTAAGGCGCTTTCCCGCAAGCCGATGCTGCGCTAACCGGCGCGGCTTATGTCCGACTCCGCGCCTTCCCCTACCCCGCGCGTCGCCGTGATCCTGCTCGCCGGCGGACGCGGAAGGCGCGCCGGTTTCACGCAGCCCAAGCAACTCGAACCGCTCGGCGGCAAGCCAGTGCTGCGCTGGTGCCTCGACGCCTTCGCGGCCCATCCGGCGATTTCAGCGGGCGTGCTGGTGGCCGGGGATGACGTCGTGGCCGCGACCGGCGGCTTGCCGGCAGGCTGGCTTGCGGCCGCACCCGGCGCCGAGCGGCAACAGTCGGTGGCGAGCGGCCTTGCCGCGCTGGCGTCGTGGGACGACGCGAACATCGTGCTGGTGCACGACAGCGCCCGGCCCGGCGTGACCGCCGCGGTGATCGACCGGCTGCTGGCGGCGCTCGACGCGGCAGAGGCGGCGATTCCCACCCTGCCCGTTCCCGACACGCTGGTCCGGGAAATCGAGGGCAAAGCCGGCGACATCGTCGATCGGGCTGCGCTCGCCCGCGTCCAGACGCCGCAGGCGTTCGGACTCGGCACGCTGCGCCGCGCCCATGCCGCGGCGGCCGGCGAGACGGCGACCGACGACGCGCAACTCGTGCGGCGGATCGGCGTGCCGGTGGCGACGGTCGCGGGCGACGCGCGGCTTCATAAGCTGACATATGCCGAGGATAGCGGTATCCTGTCGGGGCTGCTGGGAACGGAGAAGTCCATGCGAACCGCGGTCGGCATGGGATATGACGTCCACCGCCTGGTTGCGGGCAAGCCGCTGTGGATCGGCGGGCTGGAAATCGCGCATAGTCATGGACTTGAAGGGCATAGCGATGCCGATGTCGCGCTTCACGCGCTGACCGACGCGATTCTCGGCGCACTTGCCGACGGCGATATCGGCACTCATTTCCAGCCGAGCGACCCGGAATGGCGCGGCGCGGCGTCATGGCGGTTCCTGGAATTCGCCGGCCGGCGTGTCGCACAGGCCGGCGGGCGGATCGCCCATCTCGACCTGACGATCATCGCCGAGGCGCCGAAGATCGGCCCGTATCGGGACGCCATGCGCGCACACATCGCCGAAATCCTTGCGCTTTCGCCCGCGCGTATTAGTGTGAAGGCGACCACGACGGAGCGGCTGGGGTTCACCGGCCGCCGGGAAGGGATCGCCGCACAGGCCATCGCCACGTTACAGCTTCCGGAGATTTGAGTTGCTGCCCGATGCCGAAACGCGCCTTGCTGCGCGCGAAGCCGCCGCCACGGCCGTCCTCGACGCGAACCGCGCCGCCGAGCGCCGCGTCGCCGTCGCCGAAAGCTGCACTGGCGGCATGGTCTGCGCCGCGCTCACCGACATTGCGGGAAGCAGCGACGTGTTCTCGGGTGGCTTTATCACCTATTCGGCCGACGCCAAGAAGACCCAACTCGAAGTGAGCGGCGAAATCCTCGAAACCTTCGGCGAGGTATCGCTCGCCACCGCTTGGGCGATGGCCGCGGGCGCGCTGGCGAACAGCGATGCCGACGTCGCGGTCGCGATCACCGGCATCGCGGGCCCCGGCGGCGGGTCGGAAAAGAAGCCGGTCGGCCAGGTCGTCTTCGCGCGGGCCCTGCGCGGGCAGGACCCCGACGATTATTTCACCCAGCGCATCCAGTTCGATTCGACCGACCGCGCCGCGATCCGCCACGCGGCGACGCTCTTCGCGCTCGACCTGCTTCACCCCGACAGGGATTCGCTGCGCCCGTCCGAGGATATCGAGCTTCCCGCGCCATAAAGCACCGCGGCGCGTTCCTCGAACGCCGCGATCATGCGGCGCAGCCCCTTGTCGAACATCTGTCCCGCCAGCGTCTCGAACAGGCGGTTGCGGAACGAGAAATCGACCAGGAAGTCGACGCGGCAGCCGCCGCCGTCAATCGGCGTGAAATGCCATTCATTGTCGAGGTGGCGCATCGGCCCGTCGATATAATGCACCGCGACATGGTCCGGCCGCTGCTTTTCGACGCGGCAAGAGAAGCTTTCGCGCAGGCCCTTGAAGCCGACGATCATGTCGGCGACCGCTTCGCTTTCGGTGTCGCTGCGGACCCGCAATGCGACCACCCAGGGCAGGAAATCGGGATAGCGCGCGATATCCGTCACCAGCGCGAACATCTGTTCGGCGCTATAAGGTAGCTCGCGCGTTTCGTGATGACGCGGCAAGGTCAGTCCGCGACGCGGGCGAGTTGCGCTTCACGCGCGGCGCGCATCCGCTCGAAATCGTCGCCGGCGTGATAGCTCGACCGGGTCAGCGGCGACGAAGCGACCTGCAGGAAACCCTTGGCGCGCGCGATCTGCGCATAGGCGTCGAAGGCCTGCGGGGTCACGAAATCGATCACCTTGGCGTGCTTCGGCGTCGGCTGGAGATATTGGCCCATCGTCATGAAGTCGATGTCGGCGCTGCGCATGTCGTCCATCACCTGATGAACCTCCATCCGCTCCTCGCCGAGGCCGAGCATGATCCCCGACTTGGTAAAGATCGACGGATCGCGGCGCTTGACCTGTTCGAGCAGGCGCAGCGAAGCGTAATAGCGCGCGCCGGGCCGGATCGTCGGATAGAGCCGCGGCACGGTTTCGAGATTATGGTTGTAGACGTCGGGGCGCGCGTCGACGATCGCCGCAACCGCGCTTTCGGGCTTGTTGCGGAAATCGGGGGTCAGGATTTCGATCGTCGTCGTCGGGGTCTCGCGGCGGAGCGCCTGGATGACCTTGACGAACTGGCTCGCGCCGCCGTCGGGCAGGTCGTCGCGGTCGACCGAGGTGATGACGATATGCGTCAGCCCCATCTTCGCCGCGGCGATCGCGGTATGTTCGGGTTCGAGCAGGTCGACAGGACGCGGCATCCCCGTCTTGACGTTGCAGAAGGCGCAGGCGCGCGTGCAGGTGTCACCGAGGATCATCACCGTCGCATGCTTTTTCGTCCAGCATTCGCCGATGTTCGGGCAGGCCGCTTCCTCGCAAACCGTATGCAGATTGAGCTCGCGCATCAGCTTGCGCGTTTCGGCATAACCGGGGCTAGTCGGCGCCTTGACGCGAATCCAGTCGGGCTTGCGGGCGCGCGGGGCGCGGTCGGACACGGGTTGGACGGGAGCGTTCATCGCGCCCACATAGGCGCGCGCGTCACTCTTCTCAACCGTACTTGTTGTGCATGGGATCGGATCGGCGTAGGTCGCCGCTATGACTCACTTCGATGACCTGCTCGCCGGCTATGCCCGTTTCCGCACCCACGGCTGGCAGGAGCAGCGCACGCGATGGGAGGAACTGGCCGTGGGCCAGTCGCCCAAGGTCATGATTATCGCCTGTTCGGACAGCCGGTCGGAACCGGCCGATATTTTCGACACCCATCCCGGCGAAATCTTTGTCGTCCGCAACGTCGCCGCGCTGGTGCCGCCGTTCGAGACCACCCCCGGCCGCCACGGCGTGTCGGCAGCGCTCGAATTCGCGGTGCAGTTTCTGAAGGTCGAGGAAATCGTCGTCATGGGGCATGGCATGTGCGGCGGCTGCCACGCGGCGCTCCACCGCACGATGGACGGGGCCGAGCCGGGCCGCGGCGGTTTCATCGCCGACTGGATCGCGGTGCTGGACGAGGCGAGCGCCGGGGTGCGGGCCGAATTCCCCGACTATGCCAATCGCGAGGCCGGACGCGCGATGGAACTGGCCGGCGTCAAGGTCAGCCTTGCCAATCTGCGGACCTTTCCCTGCATCCAGGAACTAGAGCAGCGCGGCAGGCTGAGGCTTCGCGGCGCCTTTTTCGCGATCAACGAGGGGATTCTTTACGTTCTGGACGAGGAAAGCGGAGAGTTCGCCCCGGCCTGAGACGATAGGCTGGCGCTCGCGCTGAAAGGCGTTACACCCACCGTTCATGAACAATCTGACCCTGCTCGCGATTTCCGTTTATTTCGCGATGATGCTCGGCATCGGCATCTACGCCTGGCGCAAGTCGACCGCCGACAGCAGCGAATATCTTCTCAGCGGCCGCAGTCTCGGCCCCGCGGTCACCGCGCTCGCGGCGGGGGCGTCCGACATGTCGGGCTGGCTGATGCTCGGGCTGCCCGGCGCGCTCTATGTATCCGGGCTTGCGGAAAGCTGGATCGCGATCGGGCTGTTTCTCGGTGCCTGGGCGAACTGGGTGCTCGTCGCGCCCCGCCTGCGCGCGCAGACCGAGCAATATGATGATTCGCTGACCATCCCCGAATTCCTGGGCAATCGCTTCGCCGACGACAGCCATATATTGCGCATCGTCGCGAGCCTGGTGATCGTCGTATTCTTCGCCGTCTACAGCGCCTCGGGGCTCGTCGCAGGCGGCAAGCTGTTCGAGACCGCGTTCGGCTTTTCCTATCAGACCGGGCTGTGGGTCACGGCCTCGGTCGTCGTCGCCTATGTCGTGCTCGGCGGCTTCCTTGCCGTCAGCCTGACCGATTTCGTCCAGGGCACAATCATGATGATAGCGCTCGTCGCCTTGCCCATCGTCGCGCTCGCCGATTTCGGCGAGGGCGCGAGCGTCAGCGACATTCTTCGCGACATCGATCCGAACATGCTCAGCCTGTTCGGAGGCACCAGCGCACTCGCCATTATCTCGGCCGCGGCCTGGGGGCTCGGCTATTTCGGGCAGCCGCATATCATCGTGCGCTTCATGGCGATCCGATCGGTCAAGGATATCCCGACCGCGCGTTTCATCGGCCTCGCCTGGATGGGCATTTCGCTCGTCGGCGCGATCGCGGTCGGGCTGATCGGGCGCGCCTGGTTCAGCGTTCATGCGACGCCGCTGACCGATCCCGAGACGGTGTTCATCGTCCTCGGGCAGGTGCTGCTCCACCCGCTGGCGCTCGGCTTCCTGCTCTCGGCGATCCTTGCCGCGATCATGAGCACCATTTCGGCACAGCTTCTCGTCACCGGATCGTCGCTGACCGAGGATTTCTATCGCCTGTTCGTGCGGCGCCAAGCCGGCGAGACCGAGATCGTCACCGTCGGCCGCCTGTCGATCGTCGCGGTCGCGGCGGTCGCGATGCTGCTGGCGCAGAACCCCAACGGCAGCGTGCTCAAGCTGGTAGCCAACGCCTGGGCCGGGTTCGGCGCCGCATTCGGCCCGGTCATCCTGCTCGCGCTGATGTGGCCGCGCATGACGCGCGGCGGCGCACTTGCCGGGATGGTGACCGGCGCGGTGGTGGTGATAGTGTGGATTCAGGCGGGGTGGAGCGCCACGCTCTATGAGTTGGTGCCGGGCTTTGCCGCGGCGATGGCCGCGATCGTCGTCGTCAGCCTGCTGACCAAGACCCCGGCCGAGCGCGCCGATGCGCCGACCGTTCAGGGAATCGCATAGGTCACGTTGGCCTGCCCGACCGGACGGCTCGCGTCGTCGGTGTAGAGCCGCACGTCCATGACCGCGAGCCGCTTGCCGAGGCGCAGCAGGGTGGCTTCGGCGGTCAGCGGCTTGGGCAGGCAGGGGCGCAGGAACTGATAGTTAAGCGCGCTCGTCACCGCCATCGCAACCGGCCCGATATGCGCGAGGACGAGCGCATAGGCGGCCATGTCGGCGAGCCCCATCTGGGTTGGGCCGGAAATCAGCCCGCCTGGGCGCAGCATGGTCTCGATCGGCTCCTGCCGCGCGACGATGCGCCCCGGTTCGGCCGACACGACGCGGCCGCGCGTGCCCGACGCCGAATTGGGGAAAGCCTCCGCCAGAAAGGCGTTGAGCGCGTCCGCTTCCATGCGAATCGCGCTCGACGAGACCGGCGCCGGTGTCCCCTCCCCTTCGGCCACGGCGCTTACCGCGTCAGCTTCTTGTAGGAGGTGCGATGCGGGCGCGTCGCCTCGTCGCCGAGGCGGCGGATCTTGTCCTCCTCATAGGCTTCGAAATTGCCCTCGAACCATTCGACATGACTGTCGCCCTCGAAGGCGAGGATGTGGGTCGCGAGACGGTCGAGGAAGAAGCGGTCGTGGCTGATGACCACCGCGCAGCCCGCGAAATTCTCCAGCGCTTCCTCGAGCGCCGCGAGCGTTTCAGTGTCGAGGTCGTTGGTCGGCTCGTCGAGCAGCAGGACGTTGCCGCCGGCCTTGAGCATCTTCGCCATATGCACGCGGTTCCGTTCGCCGCCCGAAAGCATGCCGACCTTCTTCTGCTGGTCGGTGCCCTTGAAGTTGAAGGCGCCGACATAGGCGCGCGTCTGCATCTCGTGCTTGCCGACGCTCATCATGTCGTGGCCGCCCGAGATTTCCTCCCAGACATTCTTGTTCGGGTCGAGCGCGTCGCGACTCTGGTCGACATAGCCGAGCCGCACCGTGTCGCCGATCGCGATCGAGCCGCCGTCGGGCTGTTCCTGGCCCGTGATCAGGCGGAACAAGGTCGACTTGCCGGCGCCGTTCGGGCCGATGACGCCGACGATGCCGCCGGGCGGCAGGGTGAAGGACAGATCCTCGAACAGCAGCTTGTCGTCATAGGCTTTCGACAGATTTGCCACCTCGATCACCTTGCCCCCGAGGCGCTCGGGAACCTGGATGACGATCTGCGCCTTGCCGGGGGTGCGGTTTTCCTGTGCCTCGACGAGCTGGTCGAAGCTCTTGATACGCGCCTTCGATTTGGCCTGACGCGCTTTCGGAGATTGCCGGATCCATTCGAGTTCGTCCTTGATCGCCTTCTGGCGTCCGGCGTCCTCGCGCGCTTCCTGTTCGAGGCGCTTGCCCTTCTTTTCCAGATAGGTCGAATAATTGCCCTCGTAGACGAAATAGCGGCTGCGATCGAGTTCGAGAATCCAATTCACGACATTGTCGAGGAAATAGCGGTCGTGGGTGACGAGGATGACGTTGCCCGGATAGTCGACGAGATGCTTTTCGAGCCAGGCGACGCTTTCGGCGTCGAGATGGTTGGTCGGTTCGTCGAGCAGCAGGATCGACGGCTTTTCGAGCAGCAGCCGGGTCAGCGCGATGCGGCGCTTTTCGCCGCCCGACAGATTCTCGACGCTCCAGTCGCCCGGCGGGCAGCGCAGCGCTTCCATCGCGATTTCGAGCTGGTTGTCGAGCGTCCAGCCGTCGACGGCGTCGATCTTTTCCTGCAATTCGCCCATCTCGGCCATCAGCGCGTCGAAATCGGCGTCCTCGGGCGGGTCGGCCATCAGCGCGCTGATCTCGTTGAAGCGATCCATCATGTCGGCGACCGGGCGCACCCCGTCCATGACATTTTCCTTGACCGTCTTGGTCGGGTCGAGCTGCGGCTCCTGCGCCAGATAGCCGACGGTGATCCCCTCGCCCGGCCAGGCTTCGCCGGTGAAATCCTTGTCGATGCCCGCCATGACCTTCATCAGCGTCGATTTGCCGGTGCCGTTGGGACCGACGATGCCGATCTTCGCATCGGGATAGAATTGCAGGTTGATGTTGTTGAGCGTCGGCTTCTGCGCGCCGGGATAGGTCTTCGAAAGACCCTTCATCACGAAACTATATTGGGCGGCCATCGAAATGCTCCGAAAGACTGGCGGGCCGCGCGGGTCGCGGCGGCCGAAAGAGAATGGGGAATCGAGGGCCGGTTAGCGAATGGGCGCTCGCTTGGCAATCGGCGCTTGCCCCGCGCGGCGCTTGCTGGCTAGGACGGCGCCCATGACACAGCACCGCACCCCTGCCCGCCTCGCCGGGCTTGCCGCCGTCGGCTTCGCCGCGCTCGCCGCCACCAGCACCTTCGCCTTTCAGCAGATGAGCGCCGTCGACCTTGCGCAGCAGGGCGACGACCCCGCCTGGGCGATCACCGAGGGGCTGACCACCGAGATCGGGCCGCGCCCCGCCGGCAGCGATCGCGAGGCCGAGGCGCGTAAATGGGCGGTCGCAACGCTTCAGAAGATGGGCTTCGCCAACGTGCGCGAGGAACCCTATCAAATGCCGGTCTGGCAACGCGGTGAGGAGAAGGCATGGTTGACCGGGCCCTTCCTGCCACAATCGCTCGCGATCACAGCCCTCGGCAACAGCGGCTCGACCGGGCCCAAGGGCATCGAGGGCGAGATCGCCTATTTCGCAAGCTTCGACGCGCTCGTGGCCGCGGCCGACAGCGCGGTCAAAGGCAAGATCGTCTTCATCGACAACCAGATGGAGCCGACTCAGGACGGTAGCGGCTATGGCCTCTATGGCCGCGGCCGCTTCATGGGGCCGAGCGTCGCAGCCAAAAAAGGCGCGATCGGCATCGTCATCCGCTCGATCGGTACCGACAATCATCGCAATCCCCACGCGGGCGTGACCAATTTCGCCGATGGCGTGACGCCGATCCCTGCCGGAGCGATATCCAACCCCGATGCCGATCAGCTCGTCCGCCAGCGCCAGCGCGCGACCGGTCCGCTCAAGATGAAACTGCTGCTCACCCCGAAGACGATCGGCGACCAGACATCCGGCAATGTCATCGCCGAGGTTCCGGGCAGCGACCCGGCCGCGAGCCCGGTCATCATCGCCTGCCATCTCGATAGCTGGGATCTCGCGACGGGTGCGATCGACGACGCGGCGGGATGCGGCATCATCACCGCCGCGGCAAAGCACGTCATGACTGCGGGCCAGCCCCGCCGCACGATCCGCCTGCTGTGGGCCGGCGCCGAGGAAGTCGGCGTGTTCGGCGGCCAAGCCTATTTCGATAAGCACGGCAAGGAAAAGCATGCCGTCGCGCTCGAATCCGATTTCGGCGCCGATCGCGTCTGGCGAGTCGATTTTTCGCTGCCCGACAGCGCGGACGATCTCGCGAAGCGGATCGGAGTCGCGCTCGCGCCCTTCGGAGTCGTGACGGGGCATGGCGAAGCGCATGGTGGCGCCGATGTCGGCGCGCTGATTCAGGCCGGCGTGCCGGCGGTCGATCTGCAACAGGATGGCACCCGCTATTTCGACCTGCATCACACGCCGGACGATACGCTCGACAAGGTCGATCCCGCGCAATTGCGTCAAAATGTCGTGGCCTGGACCGCGACTCTGGGGCTGCTTGCGAATAGCAGCGATAGCGAACTGCCGTAGGAATTTTCCGGGTGCGGTCGAAATGACGGATTTCTGCCGCACCGCACCATCTCAATTATTTTTGTTGACGATTCCCGCGGAAAGACTAAATCCCGCCGCTCGCGCCGCAGGAAACTTTCCTCAGCGCGGAAAGGCATTTTAGGGAGCCCACACATCATGAAGAAGTTTGCTGCTATCGCCGTTGCTGCCAGCATGTTCGCCCTCGCCGCTTGCGGTGAAAAGGCTGCTGACGACGCCGCCACCACCGAAGCTCCGGCCGCCGACGCGACCGCCGAAGCCGGTGCCGACGCTGCCGCCGCCGGCGCCGATGCCGCTGCTGCTGGCGCCGAAGCTGCTGCCACGGGCGCCGAAGCTGCGACCGACGCCGCTGCTGCTCCGGCCGCTGACGCCGCCGCTGCTCCGGCTGACGCCGCTGCCGCTCCGGCTGAAGAAGCGAAGTAAGTCGCAGCCCTCCGGGGCTTTGACCGAAACGAAAAGGGCGGTCTTCCCGACGGGAAGGCCGCCTTTTTCGTTAGGCGCGTATCGCAGGCGATCAGTGGGGGGCCAGGATCGCCGCAATCAGCGCGAACAGGACGAAGGCGACGAGCCCGCCCAGGAAGACGAGCCGCCGTCGCCGCGTGGTGAGGATGATCTCCCCACCCCGCGCCGCTTCGGCCGGATAGTCCGGCTTTTGCGTGCGATGATCGGTTCGGCGGGCCATCCTCAGAGCATCGGATAGCTGAGGCCGTAATAGCCATAGATGGTGCGGCCATATTCGTCGCTATATTCGGGAGCCTCGTCGCGCGAATAGCGCGGCGCGCCAGAAACCTGATCCTTGGTCAGGTTCACGACATAGCCGCCCTTGTCGGTGTCATAGGTCAGCATCTCCCACGGAATGGGATAATGATCGCTGCCGATGCCGAAGAGCCCGCCGAATTCGAGCACGGCATAGTCGCTCTGGCCCGAGCGCTTGTCGATCATCACATTGACGATCGTGCCGAGCTTTTCATCTTCCAGATTATAGACCGCGGTGCCCTCGACCTTGTTCGAGGCGATCAGGCGATGGGTTTCGGTGCGTTCGATTGTGTCGGTCATGGCTTCTTCTCCTTGCTGGGATGAGGGCGGCGACACATGGCTGGTGGCACCGCCACCTTTCCGAGCAACGGATACGGGCGGTCGATGTTCCTCGATCCGTCGCATGTCGGCCACGGGCTCGCCCGGCCGCTGCAGTCAGGGCAATTGCGCCGCCCGTCCAGCCGTCGAGACACTTGACTCGGAACGGGTCCTTCCATCAATTGACGCCATGCAGGCGCAGCGACCCATGACGAGCAGGGTAATGCGCGGCGTGAATGCCGCGCTTCTGCTGCTGGCGGCATCGCCGGCCGCCGCGCAGCAGATCGATGTGAACCTGGCGAGCGAGACCGACGGCACGCGCACGCTTGTCCACGAAATTACGGTGCCGGCGTCGCTGGAAGAGGTCTGGACGGCGTTGGCCACCGTAGACGGCTGGCGGACCTGGGCCGTGCCGCTGGCACGGGAGGTTCCGGGGTTCCCGGATCATTTCGAGACCGGTTACGACGCCGGGGCGGAACCCGGTGCGGCGTCCACGATCGAACAACAGTGGCTCGAGCGGACGAAACCCTATCGTGTCGTCTTTCGAACGACGCGGACGCCCGAGGGTTTTCCCCATGCCGATGCCTATGTCCGGGTAACTAGCAGCTTTCTTCTCACGTCGGTCGGTGCCGCGGCGACCCGCGTGCGCCTGACGGGAAACGGCTATCCTGCGGGGCCGGCGGGCGATGCGCTGATCGCCTTCTTCCGCGAGGGAAATCGCGTGTCGCTCCGGCAGCTTCACAGGCGTTTCGCTGAGGGGCCGATCGACTGGACCGCTTCGCGCTCCCAGACCGACGAGAAATGATCGGCCGGAAGCCGCCGTGGCGGTTCGTCGCGAAAATGGTCGGGGAGACAGGATTCGAACCTGCGACATCCTGCTCCCAAAGCAGGCGCGCTACCGGGCTGCGCTACTCCCCGAACCGCCGATGCCCTTAGGTTTCGAGCGGGCGGAGGGCAAGCGGAAAGAACTGCCGGGACGCGGCGAGCGCCGCGTCCCGGAGCTTTCGATCGCTGCGATCAGCAGCGCCCGCCGCGATCGACCTCGCGACCAAGCAGCGCGCCCGCTGCAGCGCCGATGATCGTGCCGGGGGTGCGATCGCCGTAGCGGTCGACCTCGCGGCCAAGGAGCGCGCCCGCGGCGCCACCGACGATCAGCCCGGTCGTCCCGCTCGACCGGCACCGATACCGATGACGGGACCGATAATCGCGGCGGTTGTCGCGGTAATAGGAGCGCCGATAATCGCGGCGGTCGTCCCAGCGGTCATAATCGCGATGATGATAGGAGTGACGGTGATGGCGATCGCGCGCCTCCGCCTCTCCCGGCACGGCGGCCATGGCGCTCGCACCGAGCAATGCTGCCAGAGCCAGTTTCTTCAAGAACATCGTTCCACCTTCCAATCGAGGTCCCCGATGCAAAACTAGGGGATCGAAGATGGCGCTGTGCTGAATGCAGGGTTTCCCGCCGGTTCAGGATTGCGGCCCGGCGACGATATCGCACGTCTCGCCGCGTGGATATGTCAGCCGGTCGAGGTCGCGATGAGCCGCGCATAGAAATCGATCATCCGCTTGAAGCTGTCGATGGCTATATGCTCGTTGGTGCCGTGGATCATCCCGGCCTCCTTGAGCGTGAAGTGCATCGGCATGAAGCGATAGACGTCTTCGGATACCGGCTCCATGCTGCGGCTGTCGGTTCCCGCGACGACGAGCGTCGGGGTCAGCACGCCCTCGGGCGCGTCGGCGCGCGCGGCGGCGGCGATCCATTTCCACCCCTGCGAACTGGTCGAGGAGATGCGCGAGGGCTCGCGCGGCGGTTTGACCCAGCCCAGGTCGACCTTCGCGTCGCCGACCGCAGCCTTAGCGCGCGCCATCACGTCCTTCGAACTGTTCCACGGCGCGATGCGATAGTTGATCAGCGCATTGGCCGACTGGGGCAGCACATTCTCCTTCGGGCTTCCCTCCAGCATCGTCGGCGCGATCGTCGTGTGGAAGGCCGCGGCGGTCGAGGGCGAGTCGGCAAGCTGGCGCTTCAGCAGCGGCGCGAACAGCCAGCGGTTGGCGACCGCCATCTTGGTCGTTCCGCCCTTCTCGGCCGCGAGCGCCTCGATCATCGACAGCCCCGGGCCGCGCAGTTCAAGCGGGAACGGATCGTCGGCGATCGCGAGCACCGCCTTCGCTAGCACCGTCACGCCCGTTTCGGCGGGCGGCATCGAGCTGTGACCGCCGGGGGCGTTTGCCGTGACCCTCAGCGTGGCATAGCCTTTTTCGCCGATGCCGATCATGATCGCGGGACCGTCGATCACCGGAGTGTCGGTGAGGACAAGGCTTCCCTCGTCGATGGTGAAGATCGCCTTCACGCCCTCGGCCTTCAGCTTCGCGGCCGCGGCGATGGCGCCCGAGCCGCCGGCCTCCTCGTCATGGCCCGAGACGAGATAGATGCCGCGCTTCGGCTGGAAACCGGCCGTGGCGAGCGCCTCGAGGGCTTCGAACAGCCCGACCAATGAGCCCTTGTCGTCGACGGTGCCGCGGCCCCACACCGCCTTTTCGGCGATCTGGCCCGAGAAGGGCGGATATTTCCAGTCGCCCTCGGTCCCCTCGGTCACCGGCACGACGTCCTGATGCGCCATGACGATGATCGGGGCGAGCGCGGCATCGCTGCCCGGCCAATGATAGACGAGCGTGCGGTTGGGCAGGATCGTGCGCGTCATCGCGGCATGGGCGGCGGGATAGGTGCTGGCGAGCCAGGCGTGCAGCCGGTCCCATTCGGCGCTTTCGTTGTCGGTGGGGTTCTGATGCGAGATGGTGCGGATCTGCGCGGCGGCGCTCAGATGCCGGACCGCGGCGTCGAGATCATAGGCCGGTGCGGCCGCCAGCGTCACGTCGCTGCCATCGGCAAGGTTCGCGGGCGCGAAGTTCGCGGTGCGCACGGCCACAGCTCCCACGGCGACAGCGACAATCGCCAGGCCTCCCATCAATATCATCCGTGTCTTGGCCATCGCGCCCTCCCCTGTTCGTGAGGAGCCAATGGACCAACTTACATGCATGTTGGCAAGGAAAATGGTGGACCCGGCAGCTAACTTAGAGTTTAGGACTCATTGATCAGAGCCAGACGATGCCGGTTGCGGCAAGAGCGATGGCGCAGAAGAAGGCGCCTGGGCTCCTCGCCCGTGCGCCGCCGTTCCCGCCGCCACCATCCGGGAGCCAAGCGTCGTGATCCGGCACGGCCTATCGCCAACACCATCCAGGGCGGACCCGCGTGCGCACGCCCTGCGGATAAGCGGACGAAACTATATCAAAATCGGACCATCTGCTTATGCATGTCCGCTTTCGCGACCCAAATCCAGACGATCCGCTCTCAGGCGCGTCCGCTTTTGAGGTGCGAAGCGTTGGAAGCGGACGTTTGACAGCCGATCGAGCCGCGAAACGAGCCAGCCGCCATTATAGACGGAATCGTCGTATATGTTGATTAAGACGAACCATGCGCTAATTTCGGGCGAGTGAAGGCAATTGCCTTTGCGCAACCGCACCGGTGCCCGCGAGGGCATAATAGGGAATATGGTGGAGCCGTGTTCGTTCGCGGCCGAATCCATGGCTGTCCCTGCAACTGTAAGCGGCGAGCGCGATGCACAGGCCTGGGCGACAGTCCAAGGCGACCACTGGGTGAAACCGGGAAGGCGTGCATCGAGCGAAGACCCGTGAGCCAGGAGACCTGCCGGCGCGGGTCGCTCAATGCCTTAGGTCCAGGGATAGGCCAAGGCACGGATCACCCGTTCCGGCGACGAAAATCAGCGGTGCGGTGCCGGTCGGCGCCGCGCCAGAGCGACGTCGTACCCGGAGGGAAAGATGGCCGAAGACGAAATCAACGAACGCCATAATGAAAAGGCGCGCAAGCGGCAGGCCGCCAAGGCCAGGATCATGGCCGACAAGACGCAGGAGAAGGGCCTGCTGATCGTCCACACCGGCAAGGGCAAAGGGAAGTCGACCGCGGCCTTCGGCATGGTGTGCCGCGCGCTGGGCCACGGGATGAAGGTCGGCATCGTCCAGTTCATCAAGGGCGGCTGGGCGACCGGCGAGAAGGCGGTCTATTCGGCCTTTCCCGGACAGATCGAACACAAGGTCATGGGCGAAGGCTTCACCTGGGACACGCAGGACCGCGCGCGCGACATCGCCTGGGCGCGTGCCGGATGGGACGAGGTGAAGCGAATGATCGCCGATCCCGACATCGCGATGGTGGTCGCCGACGAACTCAACATCGCGTTGCGCTACGAGTATCTGCCCGTCGAGGAGGTCGTCGCGGGCCTGCGGAACCGAAGCGCGATGAAGCATGTCATCGTCACCGGCCGCAACGCGCCCGAGGCGCTGACCGAAGCCGCCGACCTCGTCACCGAGATGGTGCAGGTGAAGCACCCGTTCCGGTCGGGCGTGAAGGCACAGCGGGGCATCGAGTTTTGACCGGCCAGCCGGCGCCGGGGCTGCTGGTCGCAGCGCCGCGCTCCGGGGCCGGCAAGACGCTCGTCGCCATCGGGCTCCAGCGCGCCTTTCGGCACGCCGGGCTGCGCGTAGCGGCGGCGAAATGCGGACCCGATTATATCGATCCCGGCTTTCACGCCGCCGCGACCGGAAGGGCGTCGATCAATCTCGACGGCTTCGCGATGACACCGGCGATGCTGCGGGGGCTGGCGGCACAGGCGGCCGGCGGCGTCGACCTGGTCGTCGCCGAGGCCGCGATGGGATTGTTCGACGGCGCGGGCCGGGGCAGCACGGCGGCCGAGGTCGCGCGGCTGACGGGCTGGCCGGTGCTGCTCGTCGTCGACGCAGAGGGCGCGGGCCAGAGCGTCGCGGCGGTCGCGCATGGCCTTGCGACCTTTCCCGGCGCGCCGCCGGTGGCCGGAGTGATTGTCAACCGCGTCGCGAGCGACCGCCATGCCGCGATGATCGCCGAAGGATTCGGCGTCCTCGACCTGCCGCTGTGTGGCATGATCCGTCGCGATCCGGCGCTGGCGGTCGCCTCGCGCCACCTTGGGCTGGTGCAGGCGCGTGAGGATGGCGCGCTGGACGATCGCATCGATGCCGTCGCGGCGATCCTCGCGCGCGATTGTGACCTCGACGCGATCCGCGCGGCGGCGCATGCGACCTTTCCCGCCGCCCCTGCCCAGCCGCGCCTGCGTCCACCGGGGCAGCGCATTGCCCTCGCCGCCGACGATGCCTTCGCCTTCTTCTATCCGCATCTCGCTTCATGGTGGCACGCGGCGGGCGCGGAAATCCGCACCTTCGCGCCGCTGGCCGATGAACCGCCACCGGCGGACTGCGATGCCTGCTGGCTCCCGGGCGGCTATCCCGAACTGCACGCGGGCAGGCTCGCGAGCAATGCGCGCTTCATGGCGGGGCTGCGCGACTTCGCGGCGTGCGCGCCGGTGCATGGCGAGTGCGGCGGTTATATGCTGCTCGGCCGCAGCATCGAGGACGCAGACGGCATCGTGCATCCGATGGCCGGGCTGCTGCCGGTCGATACCAGCTTCGCCAAAAGGAAGATGTCGCTCGGCTATCGACAAGCGCGGCTGACCGAGCCGGCGCGCTTCGCCGATGCCGCGACGCCGCTGTGGGGCCATGAATATCATTATGCGACCGTCGTATCGGCCGACGAAGGCGCCCCCTTCGCCCTCCTCGCCGATGCGGCCGGCCGCGACCTCGGTCCCGCCGGACATCGCGCCGGCCATGTCACCGGCAGCTTCTTTCACTTGATCGCCTGACGCGATTTGCCTAACGAGCGGGCCGCGACAGGTTCCCCGAGAGGGGATTGAAAGGGAATGGGGTGCAAAACCCCGGCTGCCCCTGCAACTGTAAGCGGAGAGCCATCGGGCCATATGCCATTGGGACCAGCCGGTCCTGAGAAGGCGGCCCGGACCGGCCTTGACCCGCGAGCCAGGAGACCTGCCCGTCGCCGTCGTCTTTCGCGCGGACAGGGTGTTCCGAGCGGACGGGGGTGAACCCGAACGACGACAATGGTGGCCGTGCGCCTGCGCGGGCCGATGTCGTGCGTCCCTGGACGAACCGCATCGATCCCGCGGGCAGCGGCCTTGTCTATGGGGTCATCATGTTCGAACATTGTTTCCGAAGTTCGCTTTCGCTTGTCGCGCTCGCGGCGGCTTTTCCGGCCTGGGCCGAGGCGCCCGATATGGTCCACGCCATCGCCGACGATGACAGCGGGATTGTCGTCACCGCGACACGCTCCGCCGTCGCGCTCGACGAAGTGCCCTCGAGCATCACCGTTCTCGACAAGGCGGCGATCGACCGGTCGCAGGATATCGGCGTGACCGAAATCCTGCTCCGCACGCCGGGGATCACTGTGTCGCGCAACGGCGGCTACGGCACTGCGACGTCGCTCCGCATCCGCGGGGCCGAGCCCGATCATGCCGTCGTCGTGATCGATGGCGTGAAGCTCAACGATCCATCTGCGGCCGGTGGCGGTTATAATTTCGCGCATCTGCTGGTGGGCGACATAGAGCGGATCGAAATCCTGCGTGGCCCACAATCGACTCTGTGGGGCAGCCAAGCGATCGGCGGCGTCGTCAATATCGTCACTGCTATTCCCGAAAAGCCGCTGGAAGGCAGCTTCGACATCGAGGCCGGTTCGCGCAACACGGTCAGCGCGCGCGCCGCGGTCGGCGGCCGCACGGGACTGCTGAGCTGGCGCCTCGGCGGTCAAAGCTTCACCACCGACGGCATTTCGGCGATCGCCCCGGCCTTCGGCGGCGGCGAGCGCGATGGCTATCGCAACCGCAGCGTGACGGGCCGCGCCGAACTGGCGCTTGCCCCGAACCTCAGCGTCGAGGTGCGCGGCTATTATTCCACCGCGCGCGTCGATCTCGATTCGACGGGCGGCGACACCCCCGATTACGCGCTCAACGAGGAATTCGTGAGCTATGCGAGCGCCAACTTGGACCTGCTGGACGGGCGTTTCCGCAATCGGATCTCCTATTCCTACACCAACACCGACCGCACCAACTACGGGCCGCTACGCGCCCGTCCCGTCAGCCTTCAGGCCATGGGGGAAAATCGCCGTTGGGAATATCAGGGCAATATCGACATCACGCGCGGCGTCAGCGCTGTCTTCGGCTTCGAGAATGAACGGTCGAGGTTCCGGAGCCGTTCGCCTTCGGGTTCGCTGGCAACGCCCCTTCCCGACTTCACGATCGGCAAGGCGGACGTGACGAGCCTCTATGGCCAGCTCAGCATCGAGCCCCTGGACGGGCTGACGATCAACGGCGGCATCCGCCAGGACGATCACGACCGTTTCGGCGGGCGGACGCTGTTCGCGGCGGGCGGGGTCTGGCGGCTGCCGATCGGCACCGTCCTGCGCGCGAGTTACGGCGAAGGCTTCAAGGCGCCGACGCTGTATCAGATGTTCAGCGAGTATGGGAATGTCGCGCTCGACCCGGAGGAAGCGCATGGCTGGGAAGCCGGGGTCGAGCAGCAATTTCTCGGCCGCGCGCTGACCGTCGGCGCCACCTGGTTCGATCGCATCACGACCGGGCAGATCATCTTCAATGCCTGCTCGCCCACCACCCCCAATCCGCTCTGCTTCGTCCCCGGCGATTCGGCGCGCCGTTCGGGTTATTATTCCAACGTCGCGCGCGGCGAGGCGCATGGGATCGAGGCGGCGGCGGCGCTGACGCTGGGCGCGCTGACGCTCGACGGCAATTATGGCTGGATCGTGGCCGAGGACCGTTCGCCGGGCGCGACCAATTTCGGCAGGGACCTGCCGCGCCGTCCGCGCCACGCGGCGAATGCATCGGTCCGCTACGCCCTTCCCTTCGGTTTCGATGTCGGAGCGGCGCTGCGCTGGTCGGGCAAGAGCTTCGACAATGCGTCGAACAGCCTCGTGCTGGGCGATTACACGCTTATCGACCTGCGCGCCGAGTTGAGATTGTCGGAAAATATCCGCTTCTTCGCGCGGGCAGAGAACATCTTCGACGAGCATTATAGGACGGCCTACCGTTACGGCACGCTGGGCCGCAGCATCTATGCCGGTTTCCGGGGGCGTTTCTGATGCGCCGCGATTTTCAGCCAGAGGAGAAGAATATGAAGACGCCTTCGACCGCGCTCGCGCGGAACATGTGGGTCGGCACCATGGCCGGGGTCAGCACGATCGCCTCGCTGCTGTTGGCCTGCGCAACGCCCTTTCCGTCGCTTGCCGCCCTCGCCGCGACGCACGTGTCGCGGCGCGACGGGCTGATCCTGATGTTTGTCGCCTGGTTCGCCGCGCAGGCCGTGATCCTCATCACGCACGGCATGGGCAGCATGGCATGGCCCTTCGCACTCGCGACGGCCGCCGTCGCCTCGCTGCTGTCGGCCGACGCCGTCGCGCGCTCGATGCGCAGCCAGTCCCCGGCCGCGCGGATGAGCGCCAGCTATGCCGCCGCCTTCATCGGCTTCAAGCTCGGCATTCTCGCCTGGGTGGCACTGCTCGACCATGGCTGGTCGGCCTTTTCGGGCGAGGTGCTGCTGCGCCAGTTCGTCCGCTATGGCGCGATCTTCGCCGGTCTGCTCGCGGTGCAGGTCCTGCTGGCGCGCGCGGGCTTCGGCCTCGGAATGCCCGCGAACGAACCGAAGCCGCAGGCCGCATGACGATGCTTCGTCCCGCCGCCGACGGCCCTTCGGTCATCGCGTGCAATAGCTGCCGCCACAGCGGAGACGCGCGCGAGGATGGAGAGGGCGTGCGCGGCGGGGCGCGGCTCGCCGGGCTGCTGCGCGACCTTGCCGACAGCGAGCCCGTCTATGCGCGGATCGCGGTGGAAGAGATGCCCTGCCTGTTCGCCTGCAAGGACTTCTGCACCGTCCATATCCGCGCGCCGGGGAAGCTGGGCTATGTGCTTGGCCGCTTCGCGCCGGACGAAGCGGCAGCGCGCGCCATCCTCGATTATGCCGTGCACCACACCGCCAGCGCCGAAGGCCGCGTCGCCTATGCCGATTGGCCGGACGGCGTGAAGGGGCATTTCCTCGTCCGCGTCCCGCCCCCGGGATTCGTCGCCGCATGACCGCCTTTGCATCGATCGCGGATTTCGAGGCCGCTCTCGCGCGCCCGCGCAAGGCCGACGGCAAGGCGCAAGAGGCCGCCAGCGCGCGACAGATGTCGCTGACCAAGCCTGCCGGATCGCTAGGGCGGCTGGAGGAGATCGCTATCTTCTTCGCCGGCTGGCAATCGCGCGAGCGCCCGCGCCTCGACCGCGCGCGCGCCGCGATCTTCGCCGGCAATCACGGCGTCGCCGCGCACGGCGTCAGCGCCTTTCCCTCCGCCGTCACGGCCCAGATGGTCGCCAATTTCGAGACCGGCGGCGCGGCGATCAACGCGTTGTCGGCGACCGCCGGACTGGAGCTCGAGATCGTCGCGCTCGACCTCGACCGGCCGACCGCCGACTTTACCTCGGTGCCGGCGATGACCCAGGCCGAATGCCTCGACGCACTCAACGCCGGGGCGGAGGCGGTCGAGCCCGACCTCGACCTGATCGTACTCGGCGAGATGGGAATTGCCAATTCGACCGCCGCCGCGGCGCTATGCGCGCGCAGCCTCGGCGGAACGGCGGCCGACTGGGTCGGGCCCGGCACAGGCGTCGGAGCAGAGGGCGTGACGCGCAAGGTCGAGGTGGTCG
The DNA here is from genome assembly GCF_014199295.1 of Sphingopyxis panaciterrulae. Taxonomy (GTDB): domain Bacteria; phylum Pseudomonadota; class Alphaproteobacteria; order Sphingomonadales; family Sphingomonadaceae; genus Sphingopyxis; species Sphingopyxis panaciterrulae. The sequence goes on along the minus strand of NZ_JACIJH010000013.1, from coordinate 69,994 downwards.
AGCGCGCACTCGCCGTCCATGCCTATGCCGGACGTTCGGCATTCGAGACGCTGCGCCGCGTCGGCGGCCGCGAGACGGCGGCGATCGCGGGTGCGGCAATGCGGGCGCGGCAACTGGGGGTTCCCGTGCTTCTCGACGGTTTCATCTGCTGTGCGGCGATCGCGCCGATGGCGGCGGACAATCCGGCCATCGCCGACCATTGCATCGCGGGCCATTGTTCGGCCGAACGCGGCCACGCGTTGCTGCTCGACAAATTGGGCCTCGATCCTCTGCTGTCGCTCGGGATGCGGCTCGGCGAAGGGAGCGGCGCTGCGGTGGCGGCCGGTGTCGTCCGCGCGGCACTGGCTGCGCACGACCGGATGGCGACCTTTGCCCAAGCAGCCGTATCGGCGTCGCCATGAGCGGCTTCGCGCTCCACCTGCTGCGCCACGGCGCGCCCGAGCGACCGGGGTTGCTGATGGGCCGGACCGACGGCGCGCCGACCGCCGCAGGAATCGCCGCCTGCGTTGCGCAGGCCCGCACCGTCGGCGCCGAGCGGCTGATCGCATCGGACCTGCGACGCTGCCGCCTCGCGGGCGAAGCGATCGGAGCAGTCCTCGCCCGGCCGCTCGCCGTCGACCCCCGCTGGCGCGAAATCGATTTCGGCGCGTGGGACGGCAGAGCGGCGGACGCGATCGACCGCGAGGCCATGGCCCGTTTCCGGGGCGACCCCGACGCCAACCCGCCGCCGGGCGGCGAACGCTGGTCGGCGCTCGTTGCACGCGTATCGCGCGCCCTTGCCGAACTGGAGCCGGTCCCCACCCTCGTCGTCACGCACGGCGGCACGATCCGCGCGGCGCTGCACTGTCTCTGCGGTTTCGAGCGGCGCCGTTTGTGGTCGTTCGATCTGCCCTATGGCGTCCTCGTCTCGCTGCACCTGCGGCCGGGCGATACACCAGCCGCGCAGATCACGGGCTTGCGGCCATGAAAGGGTTGCTGATCGCCGTTCAGTTCCTGACGCGGCTGCCGACGCCGCGTCTGGCCACCGTTTCCAACCCGGAATTCGCGGCCTCGATGCGCTGGTTTCCGGCGGTCGGACTGCTCGTCGGCGCTATCGTCGCGGCGGGGGCATGGGGCGGCGCAAGGCTGGACGGCTGGTCGGGAGCCCTGCTCGCGCTGCTCCTGTGGGTGGGTGTCACCGGGGCGCTTCACCTCGACGGGCTGGGCGACATCGCCGATGCGCGCGGCGCGGCCCACAAGGACCACGACCGCATGATCGCCGCCCTGTCCGATCCCCATGTCGGCAGCTTCGCGGTCGTCGCGATCGCCTTGCAGTTGATCGCCAAGCTGGTGCTGCTCCATGCGCTGATCGACGCGCAGGCCTTCCTCGCCATCGCGCTCGCGCCCTTCGCGGCGCGAATGGGGCCGCTTCCGTGGTCGCGGTGGCTGCCCGATCTTCACGCGGGGCTGGGGTCGCGTTTTCGCGGCCTCGTCCGCGGCGCCGACCTCGTCCTGTGGGGCGGGCTTCTCGCGGCGGCCTCCGTCTGGTCGCCCGCGCTTCTGGCTACGCCTCTTTTCCTGCTCGGCTGGGGATGGTGGCTGCGCCGCGCAATCGGCGGCGTGTCGGGTGACGGCCATGGCGCCGGGATCGAAGTGACCGAAAGCCTGTCGCTGTTCGCCGCGCTGCTGTGGCTGCGGGCCGCATGAGCGAGCCTTGGACATGGCACGGCGGCGGCCTGTCGGCCGCGAAGCACCGGTTCGGTACGGGTAGCGAATCCTGGATCGACCTGTCCACGGGGATCAATCCCAATCCCTGGCCGGATGCGGACGGCGTCGAGATCGACTGGGGGCGGCTTCCCGAACATGACGCCATCGCCGGACTGGAGGCCGTGGCGGCCGCCTATTTCGGTGTCGCCGCGCACCAGGTCTGCGTGGTTCCCGGAACCGAGATCGGCCTCCGCCTGGTCGGCGCGCTGCTCGGCGGCGAGGCCCGATATGCCGCACCCGGCTATCGCACGCACGGCGAGATGATTTCGGGTGCCATGGCCACCGATCCCGACGGAATCGAACGGCACGGCGGCAGCATCATCCTCGCCAATCCCAACAATCCCGACGGCCGGATCGTCCCGCCCGCGATGCTCCGTGAACTGCTCGCGAGCCGGGGCGGAACCGGCTGGCTGCTGGTCGACGAAGCCTTCGCCGATTTCGATCCCGCGTTGAGCATTGCGCCGGCGGTGAACGACGACGCGCGCCTGATCCTCTTCCGTTCTTTCGGGAAATTCTTCGGACTCGCCGGGGTCCGGCTCGGCTTCGTGCTCGGCCCGGGGCCGGTGCTGCACGATCTGCGCGCCCTGCTCGGAGCCTGGCCGGTGTCCACCGCCGCCGTGGCCATCGGCACCGCCGCCTATGCGGATGCGGACTGGATCGCCGCTACGCGCCGCCGTCTGCCAGGGCAAGCCGCCGCGCTCGACGCGCTGTTGCGGGAGGCCGGATATGCACCGGTCGGTGCCTGTCCGCTGTTCCGGCTCGTCGAGACCACCGATGCGCGGGCGCTGTTCGAGCGGCTTGCGCGCCACGCCATTCTGACGCGCCCCTTTACGGACGAGCCGCAATGGCTGCGTTTCGGCCTGCCCACTGACGAGGCGGCGCTCCCGCGGCTGAAGGCGGCGCTTTCCGATGGCTGAGCCGATCATATTGGCGGCGCTGGGGCTGGACGCTGCGCTGGGCTGGCCGTGCGCCCTCTATCGGCTGGCAGGGCATCCGGTCGGATGGTTTGCATGGCTGATCGACGCCGCCGAGCGGCATTGGAACGGGCCGGAACGGCGCTTCGGCACGCGCCGCCTGCTGGGCCTGCTGACCGTCCTGTTGCTAGTCGGGTTGGCCGGGGGAACGGCCTGGGTCGTCCAGTCACTGCTGCTCAGGGCATGCGGCGCGTTCGGCTGGGCGGTCGCGGCACTGCTCGCCTGGCCGGCGATCGCGCAGCGCAGCCTGTTCGACCACGTCCGCGCCGTCGCCGACGCGCTCGACGGCGACGACCTGCCCGCCGCGCGCGCCGCCGTGGGCGCGATCGTCGGCCGTGACACCGCCGCGCTCGACGAGAGGGGCGTTGCGCGCGCCGCCATCGAAAGCCTCGCGGAAAGTTTTTGCGACGGCGTGGCCGCGCCCGTCTTCTGGCTGCTGCTCCTGGGGCTGCCGGGGGTCTGGACCTACAAGGCGATCAACACCGCCGACAGCCTGATCGGCCACCGCGAGGAACGCTGGCGCGCCTTCGGCTGGGCGGCGGCGCGCGCCGACGATCTGCTGAACCTCGTCCCCGCGCGCCTGTCCGCTCTGCTGATCTGCCTCGCGGGCGGCGGCTGGCGCATCCTGCGGCGCGACGCCGGCAAGCACGCCTCGCCCAACGCCGGATGGCCGGAGGCCGCCATGGCGGGCGCGCTCGACCTTCGCCTCGCCGGCCCGATCGCCTATGACGGCGTCATGCACGACAAGCCCTGGATCGGCGACGGAGCGCGGGCGCCGTCGAGCGACGACATCCGCCGGGCGCTGCGTCTCTATCTCGGCGCTTGCGCGCTGCTCTGGCTTTTCGCGGGGGGCGCCGAATGGGCGCTCTGATGCTGCAAGGGACCGGGTCGGACGTCGGCAAATCGGTGCTGGTCGCCGCCCTGTGCCGCCTGCTCGTCCATCGCGGGCTGACTGTCCTGCCCTTCAAGCCGCAGAATATGTCGAACAACGCCGCGGTCACCGCCGACGGCGGCGAGATCGGCCGGGCGCAGGCATTGCAGGCACTGGCCTGCCGCGCGGAGCCGCACACCGACATGAACCCCGTCCTGCTGAAGCCGCAGGCGGACCGAACGTCGCAGCTCGTCGTTCATGGCCAGGTGCGCGGCACGCTGGGCAGCAGCGATTTCCGCGCGGCGCGGGGCGCCCTGCTGGCCGAAGTGACGCAGAGCTTCGTGCGCCTGCGGGCGCGCTGCGACCTGGTGCTGGTCGAAGGGGCTGGCTCGCCTGCCGAGGTCAACCTGCGGAGTGGCGACATCGCCAACATGGGCTTCGCGCGCGCCGCCGATGTGCCCGTGGTGTTGATCGGCGACATCGACCGGGGCGGCGTGATCGCCTCGCTCGTCGGGACGCGGGCGGTGATCGACCCCGCCGACGCCGCGATGATCCGCGGTTTCCTCATCAACAAGTTCCGCGGCGACCCGGCGCTGTTCGAAGACGGGTATCGGGCGATCGAGGCACGCACCGGATGGAAGGGCTTCGGCGTCGTCCCCTGGCTCGCAGCCGCTGCCCGGCTGCCCAGCGAGGATGCGGTGGTGCTGGACCGCAGCGTCGGCGGACGCGAGGGGCGGCGGGTCATCGCCTGCCCGATCCTGCCCCGCATCGCCAACTTCGACGACCTCGATCCCTTCAAGCTCGAACCCGGCGTCGAGCTGGCGATGATTCCGCCGGGCCGTCCCATCCCGGCCGAGGCGGCGATCATCGTCCTGCCGGGGTCCAAGGCAACCATCGCGGATCTCGCCGCGCTGCGCGGCGAGGGCTGGGACATCGACATTTTCGCCCATCATCGGCGCGGCGGCCTGATCGTCGGACTGTGCGGCGGATACCAAATGCTCGGCCGCAGCATCTCCGACCCGCTCGGCCTCGAAGGCGAGCCATCGGACGTGGCCGGACTCGGCCTGCTCGACGTGGAAACCTTGCTGTCACCCGGCAAGCGGCTCCGCGCCGTGCGCGGCGCGGCGCTGGGCGCGGCGATCGACGGCTATGAAATGCACATGGGGGAAAGCCGCGGCTCGCGGCTCGCGCGGCCCTTCGCGACGCTGGAGGATGGAACGACCGATGGCGCCATCAGCGCGTCCGGCACGGTGATGGGGTCCTATCTGCATGGGCTCTTCGCGTCCGCCGATCTGCGCCGCGCGCTACTGGACCGTATCGGCGTCGCGGCGGGCGGGCGCGGCTATCATGCCGACGTCGATGCGGCGCTCGACGAGATGGCGGCCGAACTGGCCCGGCATGTCGATGTCGACGGCCTGCTCGCGCTGGCGAGGCCAGGGAAAGGGCGGAGCGCATGACCGGACAGAGTCTTTTCGTGCTGGGCGGCGCGCGATCGGGAAAGAGCCGATATGCGCAGGCACGCGCCGAGGCGATCGCGGGGCGGCACACCCTCGTCGCCACCGCCGAAGCCCGTGATGCGGAGATGCGCGACCGCATCGCACGCCACCGGGCAGACAGGGACCAGAGATGGCGAACGGTCGAGGCACCGCGCGATCTTGCCGCCGCAATCGACGCTGCCAACGGTGCAGACGCCGTCGCCCTGGTCGATTGCCTGACCATCTGGATTTCCAACCTCATGCTGGCGGAGGCCGATATCGACGCCGCGACGCGCGATCTTTGTGAGGCGATTCAGCGGTTCGAGGGTCAACTCATCCTCGTCGCCAACGAGGTCGGCCTCGGGATCGTGCCGGACAACGCACTGGCGCGACGCTTCCGCGACGAGGCTGGCCGGGCGAACCAGGCCGTCGCCGCAGCGGCGCAAGAGGTGCAGATGATATTCGCCGGCCTTCCGCAGCGCCTGAAATAGCCCGTCATGTGAGGGGATGAGGCCGCATACTAATCCTGGCAGCGTTGCCGAAGGTCCATTATAGCTGAGCCATATCTCGGTCGCCGGAGTGGCAGATTATTGCGCCCATTCGACCGAAACGATCGTGCTGACCGGCTGCTATTGATACCGGCTGAAGCTGGAGACGCGAGCGGCCGATGCTGTTGAAAAAGTCCCAAGGGTTTTTGGCGGGCAACATCGGAACGGGCCAGCGTGGCTCGCGTATCAATCATTCGCGTACAGCCCTCTCGAATCTGGAAGCTTGTAGTTTCGATCGCCAGCTTTGGCCTTCTTCACCTGCAAAGTGGTCAGAGTCATCGATACCCCGAAAAGCGGAGTCCGATACCCCAAAATACCCCCACGATTCGACGAGACGTCGTGGTCTCTCTTGAGACGATATGGACGAGGGATGCACAACAAGATCTTGTTAAACAAGGCATTATTGATACCATATCGACATCATGAAAAGAAGGGATGGTGGGCCCGGCAGGACTCGAACCCGCAACCTAGCCGTTATGAGCGGCCAGCTCTAACCATTGAGCTACAGGCCCCCGAGGGGATGTGCGGGCGATAGCGGAGCGCGCGCGACGTTGGCAAGCCGCTTCGCTCAGGCGGACGCAGGTTCCGCCATCGCCGCGATCGCGTCGGCATCGGTCGGCTCGACGCCGCGCCGTGCGAGATGGTCGAGCAGCACGTCCCACCAGCGATACAGATGGTCGAGATCGGCGGCGCTGCGCACATAGGGCGTATTGCCCGGTTGCAACGACGGCGAGTGAAAGGAGAAATTGAGCACCGGCAGGCCGAGGTCGATAGCGATGTCGACGGCGCGACACGCGCGCTCGGCGGGGATGCCCTCGGGTGTCAGCGCGATGCGCTCGACCAGGCCGAGCCGCGCGATCAGCGCCCGCGTCAAAGTCCCTTCGCGGGCGATGCGGTGATAGAAGCGCTGCCCGACCCGGCCAAGCAGTCCGCCGAACACCGTGGTCACGGGCATTTCGAGCAGCGGGCCCGCCGGCGTCCGCACGCGCCAGGGATGAAGCGGCGCGTCGCGATAATCGGGGCCGTGACCGGCACGATAGTCGAAACCGCTGCGCACCGACGTGTCGCAGCGAAAGCCGAGTTCGGCCAGCATCGACGCGCTGTCGGGACCGAGGCCATAGCGCCCGGCGCGATAGACCGTCGGGGCAACGCCGAACCGGTCGCGGATCGCATCACGCAGCGCGGTCATCTTCGCGCGCTGCAGGTCGGACGGGAGATTGCCGGTATAGCTGTTGCGCGCGTTCACCGCCTCCTCGTGCGGCGGGGTAACCCAGGGGTGGAGCTGGGCGCCGATATCGCAGCGCCCCGCCGCCTGCGCCGCGCCGAGGATGGCGAGCGCGCGGTCGTCGGCGACGATCGGCCAGTCGACCAGATAGATGGGACGCACCCCCGCCTGCTCGAAATAGGTCTGACAATCGGCGAGTGCCGGAACCGAGTCGAGCCGATAGCCGGTCCGCGCGAAGGGCGCCGACCAGTCGAAATCCTCCTCGGTATCGATCGTGACCCAGAAGCGGGGCCGTTCGCCCGCCGGAAGACCGATGAGGTCCGCCGCAGCCGGTCGATCGAACAGATTGCCCCCAGGCTGCACGCCATTTCCCTTCGCTGCGGGTCTCGTCGTCAGTCGCCCTGCCGGGCTCCCCGGTCGGCCCCGGCGCTGGGGTTGGCCGAGGGCAGGTGCAAGGTCAAGGCGTTATGCCCGATATCGAGACGTCCCCCGGCCGCTCGCGCCAGGCTGTCGACAAGCCGCAGCGAAAAGCCCAGGCTGAGGATCGCAGCGCCCGGCGCCTCGCCTTCGGGGCTGTAGCCGGGGTCGAGCAGCTCGGCCGCGCTGGCGAAACGGATGGCGGCGGGGCGGACCAAGCGCAGTTGCAGCATGTCGTCATGTGCCCGTTCGGTGACCAGTTGGCCGACGAGCACACTGCCCGGCTCGGATACGTCGACCAGCGCGGTCAACAGGCGACCGATCATGCGCCGTGCGTTCGCCTCACCCGTCTGCGCCAGAAAGGGGCCGCCGATCCGCGAGATGCTGAGGCCGACATAATGGTCGTTCGACAGGCCGGCGAGGTCGGCTTCGACCTGCACCAATATGGCGCCGATATCGGTGATGTCGCCGGAGGATACAGGCTCGGCGGTCGTCTTGGCGCCCGCCTTCGCGGCCGTTTCGAGGTCGTCGATGATCGCCTGGACCGCAGTGGCGTCGGCGACGATGGCCTGGGCCATTCCTCGATACCCCTGGTTCACGGGCCCGAACATTTGGCCCGAGATGATCTGCGCGAAACCCGAGATCGCGTTGAGCGGGCTGCGCAGTTCATGGATGAGCTGACGGATCGAATCGCCGGCGCCGCCGCCGAAGTCCTCGGCGCGCCGCCCATAAGGCGTCTCGTTGCGCTGCGGGCGCCGGGCGCTGCCGCGATAGCCGCGGAACTGCCCCGTCGCGGGCTCGAACCAGGGCAAGGCCGAAAAGCGCCATTCGCCGGCATCGGCGGGCGTGCCCTCCAGGATCATGCGCGCGTTGACGATCTCGGCGCGCTGGCGAAAGCCGCCGGCGGCGATGCCGTCGACGCCCGGTTCGCCGCCGAACGCGGCTTCGGCGATCGACAGCCCGACGATCGCACCGCGCGCGACGCCTTCGACCCAGCATATGACGCCGTCGGGCCCGGTCTCGAACAGGAAGGAATCGCGCGGCGCGCTGCGGATGGCCGGCTGCTGGCTGCGACTCGACTGGAATTTGTCGATGCGCCGGACAAGCTCGCTGATCTGGCTCGGTATCGTATCGACGTCCGCGGCAGGCTGGTCGGACTCGGCAAGACCGTCGGGTTGCGGCAGTGCGACCGATCCGCTGCCCATCGCGGCGAGCGCGCGGCGCACGGCGGTCGGCAGATCCTCGCGCCCGGCCAGGACCGAACGCGCCATCGGTCCGGTCGCGGGCAGCATCGCCAGCCAGTCGGCCTCCGAAAGCCGGGCCTTGCGCAGCATCGTCGCCGAGACAGCGGGAACGTCGTTGGCATAGAAGGCCACGAGCGGTGCGAAACGGCCGTGTCGGGCGACGGCTTGGGCGCAGTCGCGGCGGACCTTTTCCGGGACGTCGCGGCGCAGCACCGCGAGCGCGTGCAGCGACCGGCGAATATCGTCATCCGCCAGTTGATTGCCGCGCTGCGCGAGAATATCGGAGATTTGCCGCCACGCCGCGACGCTGGCGCGCGCGTCCGTTGGCGCCTGGCGCAAGATCGTCGCGATCATCGTGTCAACAGTCACGCGGAGCGGCCCCACACCCGGTTCATTGGTTAGCGTATCCTTGTCGGCTAGCGTGAATCCGCCGGTCATGAAAGTGTCTTAACCATCGCGTCGCATTGTGGGACAATTGCAATCGGCTGAAATAATATTATGGTCGCCGCAAGCTTGGAAAGCGGAAGTTACAAAATGGCGAGCCAAAAATTCGATCAGATCGACTTGCAGATTCTCGGCGAACTCCAGAAAAACGGCCGGATCACCAATGTCGAACTGGCGCAGATGGTCGGGCTGACCGCCCCGCCCTGCCTGCGCCGGGTCCGCGCCCTCGAAGAATCGGGGGTCATCCGGTCCTATCATGCCGACCTCGACGCCTCGAAGCTCGGCTACGGCATCACCGTGTTCGCGATGGTCAGCCTGCGCAGTCAGGCCGAAGCCGACCTCAAGGCGTTCGAGGATTATGTCGGAAGCCTCGCCGAAGTGCGCGAATGCTATATGCTGAACGGCGAGATCGACTTTCTGCTCAAGGTGGTCGCGCGCGATCTGCAGAGCTTTCAATCCTTCCTGACCGCGCATCTGACGTCGGCGCCCAATGTCACCAGCGTCAAGACGTCGTTGACGATTCGCACCGCCAAGCAACTGGCCGGGATTCCCGTCGAACTCTGACGCGCTCTATCCGCCGAATCGAAAAGGGGGCGCCATCCTTTCGAGTGGCGCCCCCTTCCCTTTTGGTCGGTCGCGACCTCAGCCCCCGGTGGTGGGCTGTGCCGGAGCGGCGGGTGCCGCAGCCGCGGGGGCGGCGGGAACCGCATCGAGCTTGGCGACCCAGAAACGGCTGAGCAGCTTGTAGGCTCCGGTAATCTGCCCGAAACCCGCCTTGGCGGCGGCGGTGTCGCCGGACAACGCCTGAGCCACCGCAAGACGATAGGTCCACGTCTCCTTGTCCGCACCGCCCGCCGACGCGGCAGCCTGATAGAGCGGAATCGCCTGAGCATAATGGCCGTAGCCGATGAGCGCATCCCCGGTAGCACCCGCAACCTTGGGGTTCGAAAGCGTGGACGGCTTCTTCGCATAGGCGTCGAGCGTCGACTCCTCGTCGCCGGCGCGCTCGGTCTGTGTTTTCAACATGTCGTTGAGCTGCGAATCGCTGGCTTTCACGATTCCGCTCTGCTTGCTGTCGCGGATAACGGAGACGGCTTCGCCGGGCAGCGCCCCCTCGGTCGCGAGCGCTGCATATTCGGCGACTTCATTCCGGTTGAGCAGCGAACCGGTTGCGCGCATCAGGCGGAAGACGTCGAGCGACATGGCTTTGTTGCCGCTGGTGGTGCCGAGCAGCAACCGCAGCGTCTGGTTCCAGGTCTGCGGGTTCGGATAGGCCTGGACGCGCAGCGCCAGCATATCGAACATCTCGTCGTTGCGGTTCGCTTCCTGCAGCGCGCGCGCGGGGATGACGAACATTTGCTCAGACGGCCGCTGGCCGGCGGCGAGCGCCTTGGTGATCGTGTCCTTGGCGAAGGCGACGCCCTTGTCGACCTGACCCGATTTCACATAGCTGTCGAGCAGCACGTCGGGCAGCGCCGCTTCGGTGGACCCGGCGGCGTGCGCCGCTTCGAGCCGCTGGGCCGCTTTGGCATAATCCTTCGCCTGATAGGCGAACTGGCCGGAGAAGAAATTATAGACCGCCGCGTCGGTCGCCGGCACCACCCCCGATTCGAGCGCGGTGTCGAGCCCCTGCGCCTGCAGCGCCTGATCCTTCGTCAGAACGCCGAGCTGCAACGTATAGAAACCCAGGAAATATTTATCGTCGTTCGACGTCGCGGCGCTCTGACCTTCGGTGACGGCCGCTTGCAGGCCCGCCGCATCCTTCTTCTTCAGCGTCTCGTCCATCTTCTGGGCGATGGGCATGAAGCCTTTGCTCGGCGAAAGCTTTGGCCCTTGGGCAGTGTCTTCCTTCTTCTGCTTTTCACGGGCCACGGCAGGGGTCGCGGCGGTCGCCATCAGCGCACAGCCCAGCACGGCCGCCATCGCCGTCGCGGGCATCGAGCGGAAACGGTGAAACATCAAAATCTCTCCTCTGAAGCGGTCGCTGTCGGGGCGACCGCAATTCGGTAACGCGGCTAGACCGCTCGCGTTGCCAAGGCAAGACAGCCAGGATCGATTCGCACTGGCGCCGAACGGCTGAACGGGGATTGAACCCGGTTCGTCGAAGACGGGGTCAGGAGATGGCGTCGAGCGCGGCCGTAATACGGCGCAGCACCGCCGGATCGCCGGGGGCACCCGCGATGGCTTCTTCGGCGAGTTGGATCAGCGGCACGATACCGAAGGTCGCCGCCAGGCCCTTCAGGCGCTCTGCGGCGACAGCCCAGTTCGCATCGCAGCGCGCGCGGCGCATCAGGTCGGCCAGATCGCGCGCGCTGCCAACAAAGGCGCGACGCAAATCTTCTGCCATGGCGGCATCGTCGCCGAAGGCGGCGCTCAGATAGCGATCGATGGGGCCGCTGTCGAAGGACATCCCGCTGCCTTGGCAGGCCATGGTTAAGTTTGGGTTTCGCGACCGTCATTTGCTGGTAAGATGGGGGCATGACGGGGCATAAGAAAATCGTCGGTTTGTGGCGGGATTCCGCGACGAGCTCGGATGCGACCGAAACGCCGGCGGCCGAGGCCGCGACGGCCGAACCTATGGGCGCGGACGAAGCGGGCGAAAGCCGCGCCGAACCGTCAACCGAGCGCGAATGGCTCGACATGTCAGCACTTGCCGAAAGCGACGAGGCCGACGAGGCCCCCGCCGACACGCCATGGCGCGACCGCACGGGCCCCACGCTGCTGGGTCTTCTCGCGACTGGCTGGACCCTTTTCGCGGCATTGGCCGCGACCGACGGCTTCGCGCACATCCCTGCGCTGGCCGACTGGCCCGCGCTGATCGCGACTATCGCCATGCCGTTGACGTTGCTCGCGGTTTTGTGGATGGCCTGGCTGCGGTCGGGACGGTCGGAGCAGGCCCGCTTCGCGAGGGTCGCGGCGGCGCTGCGCTCCGAAAATGCGACGCTCGGGGAATCGTTGCGCTCGCTCGGCCAGCATCTCGCCGATGCGCAACAGCAGCTTTCGGATCAGGCCAGGATCGTCCAGCAACTCGGCCTCGACGCCGCGGCCCGGCTCCACGAAAGCAGCGACCGGCTTGCCAGCAACGCATCAGTGATCGCCAATGCGAACGACCAGCTCGCGCGCTCGGGCGACGTCGCGATGCAGCGCATGGACGGGCTGCTCGCCGGCCTGCCCCGGATCGACGATGTCGCGCAGCGCCTTGCCGTCAATTTTCGCGAGGCCGGACTGGTTGCGCATCAACAGGGCGCCAACCTCGAGGCCAGGCTTGCCGCGCTCGCCGAGGAAGCGACCAGGGCGGCCGAAACCGGGCAGGCATCGGCCACCAGCCTCGATGAGGCGATCGCGGCGTTGCAGGCTCGAACCAAAACGACCGAGGCTGAACTGCTCGCCGCCTCGGCACAGGTCACGGGCGCGCACGGCAAGACCCTGGCCCAGATCAGCAGCGCGGCGGCGACCGCGCGCGACGACATGACCGCGACGGTCGCGGCACTGTCCGACCGCATGGACGAGAGCCTGCGGCTGTTCCGCGAGGGCGTCGACGGCGCTGCATCGCAGCTCGATGCGCGGCTCGCTGCGGCGCGCGAGGCCGGCGATGCAATCGGGGCCGGGATCTCGGCGCATGGCGAGGCGAGCGAGGCGCTGGCGCAGCGGATCAAGGGCGATGTCGCTGCCGTCCAGGAACAGCTCGAACTGCTTGACGTCAGCGTCTCGGCGTCGAGCGGCGTCATCGGCAAGGCGATCGAGGACACCAAGGGACAGCTCGAGGCCTTCATGGTCGAAACGACCAAGGGTAACAGTTCGGCGCATCAGCTCATCACGCACGCCGAATCGCTGCTGCTGGCGCTCGACGCGGTCACACGCGAACTCGACGAGACGCTGCCGCGCGCGCTCGATCGCATGGACGCGCACGGCAAGACGACGCGGTCCGCCCTCGCCCAGATGAAGCCGATGCTCGAAGCGTCGGAGATGGTTGCCCAGTCGACCCTGTCGCACGTCAATGCGGTAAAGGCGACGCTGCAGACCAACGAAGCGCAGATGACGGGTCACGCCGAAACGCAGCAGGCATTGGTGGAGCGGATCAACGGCGCGCTCGGCGAGGCTGACGCCGCGCTCGCCAGGCTGCGCGCCGGGGCCGACGAATTCGCCGAACAGGGCGGCGCGAAGATGGCCGCGACGCTGGGCGAGGTGCGCGGCACCGCCGAAGCCGCCGCCGCCGATGCGCGCAAGACGCTCGATGCGCTGGTCGCCGGCGCCCGCGAAGCGATGGAGGCAACCGCGACCGAAGCGATCGACGCCGCCTTCAAGACCGAGGTGACGACGCAGCTCGCCGCGATCGAGGCGGCGTCGCAGCGCGCGGTCGAGGCCGCGAACGGCGCCGCCGACCGGCTGATGCGCCAGATGATCACGATCATGGACACGAGCGCGAGCGTCGAGCAGCGCGCGATCGAGGCCGAACAGGCGATCGCCGCCTCCGACCGCGATTCGCTCGCCAAGCAGGTCGGCCTCCTGACCGAGGCGCTCAAATCGACCGCGATCGACGTGACCAAGATCCTGTCGCAAGAGGTCAGCGATACCGCATGGGACGCCTATCTGAAGGGCGACCGCGGCGTCTTTGCGCGGCGCGCGGTCAAGCTGGTCGAGAGCGGCGAGGCAAAGGAAATCCTGCGCCTCTATCAGAGCGACGACGGCTTCCACGCCGCGGTCAATCAGTTCATCCACGATTTCGAGGCGATGCTCCGCCTGCTGATCGGCGCGCGCGACGGTTCCGCGATCAGCGTGACCCTGCTCTCGTCCGACATCGGCAAGCTCTATGTCGCGCTCGCCCAGGCGATAGACCGGCTGCGGGGCTGATCGGGTTTCTGCGATGACGGCTGTTCCCTCCCCTTTTTCATTCCCGCGAAAGCGGGAATCCAGCGTGGGATCAGCCGAGGCTCGCTCTGGATTCCCGCTTTCGCGGGAATGACAAGGGTGCCGGCGGTACTTCTGACGGAGGCTGCCCGTATCACGCCCGCCCGGCGATGACGTCGGGGTCGACCCAGCCCAGATGATAGGCAAGATAGAAGGCGAGGAAGACGATCGCGCTGACGATCGTCATCTGGAGCAGAATGCGCAATGGCCGGATGCGCGCCGGCGCGCCCGGCTCCTGCCCCCTGACCTGTGGCACCGCGTCGTCCTCGGATCGGCGGCCGTGGAAAGGCAGCACGAAGAAGGCGCTGAACACCCACAGCAGGAAATAGATGGCGAGTGCCGACGTCCATTTCATCGCCCGATCCTCCGCATCAGATATCGACGATCAGCACGTCGACGATCGGCTTCTTGCCGGTCCATTCGGTTGCGACGCGCCGCACGCCAAGGCGGATCGCCTCACTCAGCGCGTCGCGGTCGCGCGCCTTGCCCGTCGCGGCCTGCTCCGCCGCCTCGTTCAGCTCCTCGAGAAAGGTCTCGCGGTCATCCTCGACCGGCACGCCGCGATAGCGGATTTCGCTGTCCTCGAAGCGCCCGTCGCGCAAGACGACGGCGACCGACATCTGACCGTTGAGCGACAGCTTGCGCCGCTCGTTCAGCGTCTCGCCATCGGCGGGAAGGATTACGTCGCCGTCGAGGACGAGGCGCCCCGAGCGGACGCGCTCGACGATCTTCGCCGGTCCCGGCGCGAGGCGGCAGAGGTCGCCATTCTCCTGCACCAGCGCCGTTCGCACGCCGCGTTCGACCGCGAAGCGCGCCTGCTCGTGCATATGGCGGATTTCGCCATGCACCGGCACGATCAGCTTCGGCCGCAGCCAGCCGTAAAGCGCGGCGAGTTCGGGCTTGCCCGGATGGCCGCTGACGTGGATATGCGCCTGCTTCTCGGTGACGGTGAGCACGTCCTTCGCGGCGAGCTGATTCATGATCCGCCCGATCGCGATCTCGTTCCCCGGAATCTGCTTCGATGAAAAGACGACCGTGTCGCCCGCCTCCAGCTTGATCTGGTGAACGTCGCCCGCCATGCGCGCGAGCGCGGCGCGCGGCTCGCCCTGCCCGCCGGTCGCGATCACCATGACCTGGTCGCGCGGCAGCCGCATCGCCTCGTCGTAATCGACCGTCGGCGGAAAGTCCTTGAGATAGCCGACCGAGCGCGCGACGCCGAGGATGCGGTCGAGCGAGCGCCCGGCGACGCAAAGGCTGCGTCCGGTGGCGCGCGCGACCTCGCCCAATGTGTGGAGCCGCGCCGCGTTCGAGGCGAAGGTGGTGACGACCACCCGCCCCTTGGCCTCGCCGACCGCCGCGACGAGACCGGCGCGCAGGTCGCCCTCGCTCCCCGATGCTTCGGCGTTGAAGACATTGGTCGAATCGCAGACGAGCACATCGACGCCCTCGTCGCCGATCGCGGTCAGCGCCGCCGCGGTCGCCGGCTTGCCGAGGATCGGTTCCTCGTCGAGCTTCCAGTCGCCGGTGTGGAAGATGCGGCCATAGGGGGTGTCGATGACCACGGCGCTCATTTCGAGGATCGAGTGCGCGAGCGGCACCATGCGCAGCCCGAACGGGCCGAGACGGAAGCTGGCGTCGAAATCGACGATATGGACCTCGACCTCCTTCTCCATCCCCTCTTCGGCGAGCTTGTGCGCGATCAGCCCCGCGGTGAAGCGATTGGCATAGAGCGGCACGCCAAGCTCGGCGGCGAGATAGGGGATGGCACCGATATGATCCTCGTGCCCATGGGTCAGCACGATGCCGAGCAGATCCTTGCGCCGATCCTCGATGAACTCGAGGTCGGGCATCACGATGTCGATGCCCGGATAGTCGGGCGTGCCGAAGCTGACGCCCAGGTCGAGCATGATCCACTTGCCGTCGCAGCCATAGAGATTGGCGTTCATGCCGATCTCGCCCGACCCGCCGAGCGCGAGGAAAAGCAGTTCCTTGCCGGGAACGGTCATGATGTCGGGCTCCGCTGGTTATAAAGATGCATCAGCCCGTTCAATGTCAGGTCGGGCTCGACGCGGTCGAACAGGTGGGCCTGTTCCTGAAACAGGATCGCGAGGCCGCCGGTCGCGATGATGGTGAGCGGCTTGTCGATCTCGGCCCGCATCCGCGCGATCAGCCCCTCGATCATCGCGACATAGCCCCAATAGACGCCGATCAGCATCTGGCTTTCGGTCGTGCGCCCGATCACGCTGCTCGACGCGGGCGCCTCGATCGCGATACGCGGCAGCTTCGCGGCGGCGTTGACCAGCGCTTCGAGCGACAAATTGACCCCCGGCGCGATGATCCCGCCCAGATAGGCGCCGTCGGGGCCGATATGGTCGAAAGTCGTCGCGGTGCCGAAGCTGATGACGAGCTTGTCCTTGCCCGGCTCGATCGCTTGCGACGAAATGGCGTTGCACGCGCGGTCGGCGCCGACCGCCTGCGGCTCGTCGACCTTGAGCGCGATGCCCCAACTCGCCGGCTCGCGCCCGGCGACCAGCGCCTCGACGCCGAAATATTTGTCGGCGAGCAATTGCAGATTGTGGAGCGCGCGCGGCACGACGGTCGAGATGATAACCGCGTCGATCTCGCCGCGATCGAGTCCCTCGAGGCGCAGGAGTTGGTCGAGCCAGACCATATATTCGTCGGCCGTGCGCCGGTCGTCGGTCGCGATCCGCCACCGCGCGAGCGGCTCGGCGTCGCAGAAGACGGCGAACTTGGCGTTGGTGTTGCCGACATCGATGGCAAGCAGCACGGGCTAATTCCCTTCCTGGAGCGGGCGGCGCAGTTCGATGTCGCCCGCATGGATCAGCATGACCTCACCGCCCTCGCGGCGCAAGCGGAGCGCGCCGTCGGGCGCGAGACCGTCGAACGTGCCGTCGACCCCCTGCTCCGACACATGCAGCGGCGTACCGACCGGATGGCCGAGCGGCAGCCAGGCGTCGACGATGCGCGTCACGCCCTCCCGCCGCCAGGTGCGGAGCGCCTCGACCAGCGCGACCGCCAGCGCCTTGGCAAAGCGGTCGCGGTCGATCGCCACGCCCCGGCTCGCGAAGGTGAAGGTCGGACGATCGGGCAGATCGGGTGCCGAGACCAGATTGACCCCGATGCCGATCACCACGGCATCGCCGCTGCGTTCGAGCAATATGCCCGAGCATTTCGCCCCGTCGACGAGCAGATCGTTCGGCCATTTGAGCTGCAACGGCACCGACGGGGCAAAGGCCTTCACCACCTTGGCCAGCGCGACTCCGACGACCAGCGCCAGCGTCGCAGGCGACGGATCGCCGGCGGCGAGCTGCACGACGGTCGATCCCATGAAATTGCCCTGCCCGTCGCCCCACGGACGACCGAGCCGCCCGCGCCCCGCGGTCTGGCGGTCGGCGATCAGCCAATGCCCCTCGCCGACATGTTCGCCGCGCGCCAGCCGCGCCAGCAGGTCGGCATTGGTCGAACCGGTCTGCTGGGTCCGCTCGATCGGCGGGATCAGAACAGCACCGAAGCGGCGCTCGCCGCGGCCACCGCCAGCATCGGGATGAACAGATAGCCGATCACCGACAGCCACAGCGCGCTGACGGCGATCACCGCGCCCTCGACCCGCGACCCATCATTGCGGATGGCCGCCTCGGCCTCGTCGTCGAAGTACATCGTCTTGACGATCGCGATATAGTAAAAGGCGCCGATCACCGACACGACGACCCCGGCGAACGCCAGCGGCACGAGCCCCGCGTTCACCGCGGCCTCGAATACCAGATACTTGGGCCAGAAGCCGAACAGCGGCGGAATCGCGGCGAGGCTGAACAGGAACACCGCCATCGCTGCGGCGAGCCCGGGCTGGCGCTTCGACAGGCCGGCATAGGCCGGAATGCTTTCGACCATCCGCCCGTCGGCGTCGCGAAGCTGCATGACGAACAGGAAGGCGCCGATCGTCGTGACGACATAGACGAGCAGATAGGTCAGCACCGCTTCGACCCCCTGCTGCGTTCCGGCGGCGAGACCGATCAGCATGAAGCCGACATTGTTGATCGACGAATAAGCGAGCAGGCGCTTGATGTTCTTCTGCCCGATCGCTCCGACCGCGCCGAGAATGATCGAGGCGAGCGACAGGAAGATGATGATCTGCTGCCACGCCGCGAGCGCCGGACCCTCGGCGCCCATCGCATCGATCAGGACGCGCACGAGCAATGCCATCGCCGCGACCTTCGGTGCGCTGGCGAAGAAGGTCGTCACCGGCGTTGGCGCGCCTTCATAGACGTCCGGGGTCCACATGTGGAATGGCACGGCACTGATCTTGAACGCCAGGCCCGCGATCACGAAGACGATGCCGAACAGCAGGCCGATATCGACCTCGCCCGTCATCGCCGCGGCGACGCCCGCGAAATCGGTGGTGCCCGAGAAACCATAGAGCAGCGAGATGCCGAAGAGCAGGATGCCCGAGGCGAGCGCCCCGAGGACGAAATATTTGAGTCCCGCTTCGCTCGACCGGTCGTCGCCCCGCATGAAGCTGGCGAGGACGTAGGACGCGAGGCTGTTGAGCTCGAGCCCGACATAGAGCGTCATCAGGTCGCGCGACGAGGCCATGATGCCCATGCCGAGCGCCGCGAAAACGATCAGCGCCGAATATTCGGCGCGCATCGTGTCGCCAAAATAGCGCGGCGCAATCGCGATGCAGACGAAGCTCGCGGCATAGATGATCAGCTTCGCGAAGCCGCCGAAGCCATCGACCGCGAGCGTGCCCGAAAAGACCGATGCCTCGGTCCCGAACAGCGCGACGACCGCGACGGCCGCGCCCGCGAGCA
Organism: Sphingopyxis panaciterrulae; assembly: GCF_014199295.1. Lineage (GTDB taxonomy): Bacteria > Pseudomonadota > Alphaproteobacteria > Sphingomonadales > Sphingomonadaceae > Sphingopyxis > Sphingopyxis panaciterrulae. Next base: position 51,313 of record NZ_JACIJH010000013.1, on the reverse strand, counting down.
CCAGCAGGGCGACGGCCTGATAAAGCCCGACCCGGCGGTCGCCCGCGAAGGCGCCGATCATCAGGGTGATCAGCCCGCCGATCGTCAGGATCAGTTCGGGCCAGATGAGCGCGAGATCGGCGGTCATTGCACGCCTCCCGCATGATGCGCGTCGCCGTGGGCAGCGTTCGCGGCCTTGGGCTTGCCGGCGGCAAGCTGCGCGTCGCCCGCAGGCTTGGCGGGCGCGAGCCGCGCGACGACCGTCGTCACGTCGCCGCGCATCGGCGCAAGGAAGCTTTCGGGATAGATGCCCATCCACAGCGCGACCGCGGCGAGCGGCACGAAGATCGCCCATTCGCGGGGCTTGATGTCGGGCATGGCCTTCACATCGTCCTTGGTCAGTTCGCCGAACACGATGCGGCGATAGAGATAGAGCATGTAGGCGGCGCCCAGGATGATACCGGTGGTGCAGGCAAGGGCAGCCCAACTCGACGCTTCATAGATGCCGGCGAGGCTCAGGAACTCGCCGACGAAGCCGCTCGTCCCCGGCAGCCCGATCGACGCCATGGTGAACAGCATGAAGAACAGCGAATAGGCCGGCATGTTGACCGCAAGCCCGCCATAGCGGCTGATCTCGCGCGTGTGCAGCCGGTCGTAGATCACGCCGACGCAGAAGAAGAGCGCGGCCGAGACGACGCCGTGGCTCAGCATGATGATCAGCGCGCCCTCGATTCCCCGCTGGTTGAAGGCATAGAGGCCCGCGGTGACGATCGCCATGTGCGCGACCGACGAATAGGCGATCAGCTTCTTCATGTCGCTCTGCACCAGCGCGACGAGGCTGGTGTAGACGACCGCGATCATCGACAACGCGAAGACGAGCCACATGAACTGCGCCGAGGCGTCGGGGAACATCGGCATCATGAAGCGCAGGAAGCCGTAAGACCCCATCTTCAGCAGCACGCCCGCCAGGATCATCGAGCCCGCGGTGGGCGCCTGAACGTGCGCGTCGGGCAGCCAGGTGTGGACCGGCCACATCGGCATCTTGACCGCCATGCTCGCGAAGAAGGCGAGCCACAGCCAGGTCTGCATCTCGGGCGGGAAATCATAGTTCAACAGGACCGGAATCTCGGTCGTCCCCGCCTCGCGGATCATCGCGATCATCGCGACGAGCATCAGCACCGAGCCGAGCAGCGTGTAGAGGAAGAATTTGAACGCGGCATAGATGCGGTTTTGCCCGCCCCAGATGCCGATGATCAGATACATCGGGATCAGCACGCCTTCGAAGAAGATATAGAACAGCAGCAGATCCTGCGCCGCGAAAACGCCGATCATGATGACTTCCATGATCAGGAACATCGCCATGTAGAGGCCGACGCGCTGCTTGATCGATTCCCAGCTCGCGAGGATGCACAGCGGCATCAGGAAGGTGCTGAGCACGATCAGCATCATCGCGACGCCATCGACGCCGAGCGCCCACTGGAAACGGCCGAACAGGTCGGCGCGCTCGACGAACTGCCATTGCGCGCCGCCGATGTCGAAATTCGCCCACAGCGCGATGCCGAGCGCGAGATCGGCCAGCGTCGCCGCGAGCGCTACCTGCCGCGCGGGCTTCGCCTCGAGCAACAGGCACAGGATGGCGGCGACCGTGGGGATCGCCAGCATCAGCGAAAGGATGGGAAGCTCGCTCACAGGAACCTCACCATCGCCCAGCTTGCAAGGCCGACGAGACCGAGCAGCATCACAAACGCATATCCATAAACATAACCCGATTGCAGCCGGACCGCGAGCCGGGTCCCCCCCTGGACGAGCGCTGCGGCGCCATCGGGGCCGAAGCGGTCGATGGTCCCCTCATCCCCGCGCTTCCAGAAGAAGCGGCCGATCGCGAAGGCGGGCTTCACGAACAGGATGTTAAAGAGCTCGTCGAAATACCATTTATTGAACAGGAATTTATACAGCAGCCCGAACTGCGCGACGAAGCGCGCCGGCAGCGCCGTGTTGCGGATATAGCTGTTCCACGCGATCACAAGCCCGATCGCCATGGCGGTGAAGGGCATCCATTTGATGAGCGTCGGCACCTCGTGCGCGGCGTGCATCAGATGTTCGTTGAAGAAGATGCTGCCCTTCCAGAACGCCGCACCTTCTTCGGGATAGATGAACGGGTGGTTGAAAAGGAAGCCCGCCAATACCGCACCGAGCGACAGCACGCCGAGCGGGATCAGCATCGAGATCGGGCTTTCGTGCGGGTGATAGCCCGCCGTACCTTCATGCGCGTCGGCTGCGTGTGCGTGATGGACATCGTCGCCCGAATGCTCATCGGCCGGATGATCGTGATGATCGCCGTGCACGGCATGCTGGATATGCTCGCTCGCGGCCCAGCGCGGCTTGCCGAAGAAGGTCAGGAAGACGAGACGCCATGAATAGAAGCTCGTCAGCAGCGCCGCGAAGGTGCCGACCCAGAAGGCGATCCGACCGCCGCCGCCCGCGGCATAGGCCGCCTCGAGGATGCCGTCCTTCGAATAGAAGCCGGCGAAGCCGAACACGCCCGCGATGCCGACGCCGGTGATCGCCAGCGTCCCCGCCATCATCGCCCAATAGGTCAGCGGGATATGCTTCCTGAGCGCGCCATAATAGCGCATGTCCTGCTCGTGGTGCATCGCGTGGATGACCGAGCCGGCGCCGAGGAACAGCAGCGCCTTGAAGAAGGCGTGCGTGAACAGGTGGAACATCGCCGCGCCATAGGCGCCGACGCCCGCCGCGAAGAACATGTAGCCGAGCTGCGAACAGGTCGAATAGGCGATGACGCGCTTGATGTCCCACTGCGTCGTGCCGACCGTCGCGGCGAAGAAGCAGGTCGCGGCGCCGACGAAGGTGACGACGCCGAGCGCGATCGGCGCGGCCTCGAACATCGGCGACAGGCGGCAGACCATGAACACGCCCGCGGTCACCATCGTCGCGGCGTGGATCAGCGCGCTGACCGGGGTCGGGCCCTCCATCGCGTCGGGAAGCCATGTGTGCAGCCCGAGCTGCGCCGACTTGCCCATCGCGCCGACGAACAGCAGCAGGCAGAGCACGGTCATCGTGTCGAGCCGCATGCCGAGGAAGCCGATCGTCGAGCCCGCCATGCCCGGCGCGGCGGCCAGGATTTCGGGGATCGAGACGGTATTGAACACCAGGAAGGTGCCGAAGATGCCGAGCATGAAGCCCAGGTCGCCGACGCGGTTGACGACGAACGCCTTGATCGCCGCGGCATTGGCGCTCGGTTTCTTGTACCAGAAACCGATCAGCAGATAGGAGGCGAGACCGACGCCTTCCCAGCCGAAGAACATCTGGACGAGGTTGTTCGCGGTCACCAGCATCAGCATCGCGAAGGTGAAGAGCGACAGATAGGCGAAGAAGCGCGGCTGATCCGGGTCCTCCTCCATATAGCCCCAGCTATAAAGATGGACGAGCGCCGAGACCGTCGTGACCACGACCAGCATCACCGCGGTCAGCGTGTCGACGCGCAATTCCCAGTTGAACTGCATCGCGCCCGAAGAGACCCAGTGCAGCACCGGCGTCACGCTCGGCTCGGCGTGTCCGCCGAGGAAGGACAGGAAGATCGGCCAGCTCAGCGCGCAGCTTGCGAACAGCGCGCCCGTCGTCACGATCTTCGACGCGAAGGTGCCGATGACGCGCTGGCCGAGGCCTGCGACAAGGGCCGCGAGCAGCGGCAGGAAAACGATAGCCTGGATCACCGGCTTACCCCTTCATCCGGTTGGCATCGTCGACGGCGATGGTGCCGCGTCCGCGGAAATAGATGACCAGAATCGCGAGCCCGATCGCCGCCTCGCCGGCGGCGACGGTCAGTACGAACATCGCGAACACCTGCCCGACAAGATCGCCGAGCGCGGCGCTGAACGCGACGAGATTGATGTTCACCGCGAGCAGGATCAGCTCGATCGCCATCAGGATGACGATGATATTCTTGCGGTTGATGAAGATGCCGAGCACGCCGAGCGTGAACAGCACCGCCGAGACGGCGAGATAATGGCCGATCGAAATCACAATTCCATCCCCTGCCCGACGCCCGGATCGACCAGCCGCGTCGCTTCGTGCGGGCGGCGGCGGTTCTGCGCGGCGATATTCTGGCCGCGCGTCCCGCCCCGCTGGCGATGCGTCAGCGCGATCGCCCCGATCATCGCGACGAGCAGGACGATGCCCGCCGCCTCGAACAGGAAGATGTAGCGCGTATAGAGCAGTTCGCCGATCTGCTGGATATTGCTGGCATCCTCGGCCACCGGCGCCACGCGCGCGGCCAGATCGACCCCGCCGGCGTTCCACGCGCCGACCGCGAAGACCAGTTCCGCCGCCAGGATGATCGCGACGAGCGCGCCCAGCGGCAGATAGCGCACGAAACCGGCGCGCAGCTCGGCGAAGTCGATGTCGAGCATCATCACGACGAACAGGAACAGCACCGCGACCGCGCCGACATAGACGATGACGAGCAGCATCGCGATGAACTCCGCCCCTGCGAGCAGCATCAGCCCCGCCGCGTTGAAGAAGGCAAGGATCAGCCACATGACGCTGTGGACCGGATTGCGCGCGAAGATGACCATCGCGGCCGAGGCGATGGTGATGGTCGCGAAGAGATAGAAGGCAATGAGCTGAATCATGTGCGCGCGCCCTTACCGATAGGGCGCGTCGGCGGCAAGGTTGGCCGCGATCGCGCGCTCCCATTTGTCGCCGTTGGCAAGCAGTTTCGCCTTGTCATAGAGCAGTTCCTCGCGCGTTTCGGTCGCGAATTCGAAATTCGGCCCCTCGACGATCGCGTCGACCGGGCACGCTTCCTGACAGAAGCCGCAATAGATGCACTTGGTCATGTCGATGTCGTAGCGCGTCGTGCGACGCGACCCGTCGTCGCGCGGTTCCGCCTCGATCGTGATCGCCTGCGCCGGGCAGACCGCCTCGCACAGCTTGCACGCGATGCAGCGCTCCTCGCCGTTCGGATAGCGGCGCAGCGCATGTTCGCCACGGAAACGCGGCGACAGCGGGTTCTTCTCGAACGGATAGTTGATCGTCGCCTTCGGCTTGAAGAAATATTTCAGCGTCAACCAGTGCGCCTGCACGAACTCCCACAGGGTGAAGGTTCTGACGAGATGGGCGATGTTACTCATGAATACCTCGTCAGCATCAGATAGCCGGACACCAGGAACACCCAGATCAGCGAGATCGGCAGAAAAACCTTCCAGCCCAGCCTCATGAGCTGGTCGTAGCGGTAGCGCGGGACGGTGGCCTTCACCCACGAGAAGGCGAAGAAGAAGAACAGGATCTTCGCGAACAGCCAGATAATGCCGGGGACGGCATAGAGCGGCGCCCAGTCGATCGGCGGCAGCCATCCGCCCCAGAAAAGCACCGCGTTGAGCGTGCACATCAGCAGCACGTTCGCATATTCGCCGAGCCAGAAGAGCGCGAAGCTCATCGACGAATATTCGGTCTGATAGCCCGCGACGAGCTCGCTTTCGGCCTCGGTCAGATCGAACGGGGTACGCGCGGTCTCGGCCAGCGACGATATGAAGAACAGCACCGCGAGCGGAAAGAGCAGCAGGTTGAAGCCGAAGGCATTGACGATGCCGAGCCCGTGGCCCTGCTGCACCCGGACGATCTCGTTCAGGTTGAAGCTGTCGGCGAACAGCACGACGCCGATCAGGATGAAGCCGATCGAGACTTCATAGCTGATCATCTGCGCCGAGGCGCGCATCGCGGAAAAGAAGGGATATTTGGAGTTCGACGACCAGCCCGACAGGATGACGCCGTATACGCCGAGCGAACTGACCGCGAGGATATAGAGCAGCCCGACATTGATGTCGGCGAGTACCGCGCCCGAGTTGAACGGGATCACCGCCCACGCCATCAGCGCGACCGTGAAGGTGATGATCGGCGCGATCAGGAACAGCCCGCGGTTCGCCGAGCTGGGGATGATGGTTTCCTGCAGGAACACCTTCAGGCCGTCGGCGAAGCTCTGCAGCAGCCCGAAGGGGCCGACGACGTTCGGCCCGCGCCGCAGCGCCATCGCCGCCCAGATCTTGCGGTCGGCATAGATGATCATCGCCACCGCGAGCATCAGCGGCAATGCGATCAGCAGGATGCCGCAGACGGTCGCGACGCCCCACGCCCATTCGTAGGACATGCCAAGGTTTTGGAAGAATTCGGTCACAGCGACCACCCCTGTTCCGTTCGGGCTGAGCCTGTCGAAGCCCCGCTCTTTTCTTCGACCGGCAAGGAAGGACAGCCCTTCGACAAGCTCAGGGCAAACGGCTTTTGGATGATGGGCATGCGCATCATTCGGCCTTCCCCGAAGTCGGATATCGCGTGTCGAGCCGCCATAACAGTGCGGCGCCAAAGAACGGCCAGACCGCCGCCGAAAGCGCCGATCCGAACGCCAGCAACAGGTTGAACGCGTTGCTGGCGCTATGATCGCGATAGGGCAGCGTCTCGACCGACGACATCATGTTCCAGTAGCTCGTCGCGACGCTGGCGAGCGTCATCACCGCAATGATAATCGCCATCCAGAACAGGATCAGCGACCCGTTGCGCATACACTTGGCATAGAAGTTCATTCCGCCGCCTCCGCATAATCGGCGCCGTGGAGCAGTTCGTCGGAGCAGCGCTGCATCGTCGGCGAGGCGCGGCAGATGGCGTTGGTCAGGTAGAAATCCTTGATCGGCGACGGGATTGCGCGCGCTTCGGGCTTGGCGGGCAGCTTCGGAACCGACCAGCCATAATCGGCCAGCCCTTCCGCACCCAGCGCCGGCACCGCCGCGACCATCGCGGCGCGGCACTCGGCAAAGCTGTCGAAGCCCACGCTCACGCCCAGCGCATCGGCGAGGGCGCGGAAGATGCTCCAGTCCTCGCGCGCGTCGCCCGGCGCGAACACGGCCTTGTCGCTGCGCTGGACGCGGCCCTCGGTGTTGACCGTGGTGAAATCCTTCTCGGTCCACGCCGCGGCGGGCAGGATGACGTCGGCCGCGTGCGCGCCCTTGTCGCCATGATGGCCGACATAGACCTTGAACGTGTCCGCGAAGGCCGAGAAATCGACCTCGTCGGCGCCGAGGAAGAAGGCGAGCTTCGGCTTCGCCGCCACGATATCCCCGATCCCGCCCGGCTGCGAATAGCCGAGCATCAGCGCGCCCATGCGCGCGGCCGAGAAATGGACGACGTTGAAGCCGTTCCATCCGTCCTTGACCGCATTCACCGATTTGGCGAGCGCCAGCGCCGCGCCGTGGACACCCGGCACCGAGAGCGCGCCGCCGCCGAAGATCAGCATCGGCCGTTCGGCGCCCTTGAGCGCGTCGAGCACCGCCTGCGGCAGCTTCGCGACCAGCGAGGCATCGTCGCCGAGCCATTCGACCTTGTAGGTCAGGTCGATCTCGGGACCGATGCCGAACACCTTGGCGCCCTTCTTCCACACCGCCTTGCGGACGCGCGTGTTGATGAGTGGCGCTTCCCAGCGCAGGTTCGTGCCGACGAGCAGGATCACGTCGGCATTCTCGGCCTCGGCGATGCCCGTGTTGAAATTGACCGCCGACAGGCTGGTGACGTCATAATCGAGCCCGGTCTGGCGTCCCTCGAACAGGGTGCCGCCGAGCGCGGTGACCAGCGCCTTCGCGGCGAACATCGTCTCGCAATCGACCATGTCGCCCGCAATCGCGGCGATCGATGCGCCGGCATTAGCCGCCCTGATCGCCTCGAACGCCTCGGCCCACGTCGCCTCGACGAGATGGCCGTCCTTGCGAACGAAAGGACGGTCGAGGCGGCGGCGGATCAGGCCGTCGACATGGTGGCGCGTCTTGTCGCTCGCCCATTCCTCGTTCACATCGTCATTGACGCGTGGCAGCACGCGCAGCACCTGCCGCCCGCGGCTGTCGATACGGACATTGGTGCCGACCGCATCCGTCATGTCGATGCCCAATGTCTTGGTCAGCTCCCACGGCCGCGCCTCGAACGCATAGGGCTTGCTGGTCAGCGCGCCGACCGGGCAGAGGTCGACGACGTTACCCGACAATTCGCTCGCGACCGCCCGCTCGAGATAGGAGGTGATCTGCATATTTTCGCCGCGATAGATCGCGCCGATATCCTCGACCCCGGCGACTTCCTCGGCGAAACGGACGCAGCGCGTGCACTGGATGCAGCGCGTCATCACCGTTTTGACGATCGGCCCCATATATTTCTCGGTGACGGCGCGCTTGTTTTCCTCATAACGCGTCGCGCCGCGGCCATAGGCGACCGACTGGTCCTGCAGGTCGCACTCGCCGCCCTGGTCGCAGATCGGGCAATCGAGCGGATGATTGATGAGCAGGAACTCCATCACCCCTTCGCGTGCCTTCTTGACCATCGGGCTGTCGGTCTTGATGATCTGCCCTTCGGCCGCGGGCAGCGCGCACGACGCCTGCGGCTTCGGCGGGCCGGGCGACACCTCGACCAGGCACATACGACAATTGCCGGCGATCGACAGCCGCTCATGATAGCAGAAGCGCGGAATTTCCTTCCCCGCCATCTCGCACGCCTGCAGCACGGTCGCGCCCTGCGGGACGTCAAGCTCCAGGCCGTCTACGGTTACTTTCGGCATTATCCTGCTGCCTTGTTGGTCTGGGCGGTCACGGCATAGCGATACGCCGCTTCCGCAAGATATCCGCGGAGTTCGAACTTGCTTATCCGCAACTCGATCTTGGGCGGGAGGCATCCCGCCAACGTCGGCGTCAACGCTGCAAAAGCGGCTTTTTCCGCCTCGCTGCCGCGCTCGGTCTGGAACAGCGCCGCAGTTTCGCCCGGCGTCGCGGTCACGACGCAGGCGCCGACCTCGTTGAAGATCACGGCACTGCGCGTCTCGGGACTCAGCCGATCCAATCCGTCGTTCGACGGTGCGTCATAGATTTTCGCGGGCCGTCCTTTCGGCGCCCATGTCGCAAGGTCGAAATCCCGCTTCAGCAGAAATTCGGCGACCGGCCCGCGCAGATAGCGCACCGAATAGCGCAGCTGGTCCTCCGACTTGACGCAACTGTTCGACAGCATCGCAATCCAGTAGAGATCGGCATCGCTGCGATCCGACGCCGGCATCCGCCGCATCGCGTCGCGGGCGCGCGACTGCTGATCGGCAGCCGCACAATCAGCGAAATCGGCGAGGAAACGCCCGGCCGCCGCATCCTCCGGTGCCACCCCGTCGATGATGTTGCGCATCATCAGCGCATCGGTGTCCTGCGCCGCCACCGGTGATACGGTCAGCATCAAGCAGAGCAGGATGGACGCCCCGCGCTTCATGTTGCCGACTCCACCGTATCGGTGACCGCGATGCGGTAAGCGGCCAGCGCAAGCAGCGCGCGCAGGCCGGTGCGATTGGTACGGAATTCGGCGCCTTGTCTGACGCAACCCGACAGCTTGGGCGCGATATTCGCGAGCACGGCTTTCTCGGCGTCGCTCATCACCTCGGTCCGGAACAGCGCGGCGCTGTCTTGCGGTGCCTGCATCACGATGCACAGGGCGATGCCCTCGGCCACGCTCCGCGCCTCGATCGGCATGGCCGAACGGTCGCGGGCGAGGTCAGCCGCCAGTGCCGTCTCGCTGAATTTGTCGATCAGCAAATGCTCGGCAAGATTACCCGCAAAGACGAGCTGGGACGACCCAAGCTCGCTTCGGGGCGCACAGCGGCCATGGCCTTTCACATAGCGGCGCATGGCTTGGCGGTATTCGTCCGAACGGAAATCCCGCGCGAGCAGCTTTTCGGCACCGAGGCGGCTGAATTCGACGACGCAGCGTGTGAAATTATACATCGCCTGTGCAGCGAGGGGGGTGATCGCAGGCTTGGTGTCGGTCGCCGCGGGCAAAGCGGCTTCGTCCGTCCCGTCTTGCGCCATCGCCGGCGAAACCGCCAGCAATGCAGCGGCTACCGAAAGAATCAAGGCTCTCACTCTGCCGCCTCCAGCGCGCCGCCGTTCTCGCGGATGCGGCGTTCGAGTTCGGGGCGGAAATGGCGGATTAGGCCCTGGATCGGCCACGCGGCGGCGTCGCCGAGCGCGCAGATGGTGTGGCCCTCGACCTGCTTGGTCACGTCGAACAGCGTGTCGATCTCGCCGATGTCGGCGTCGCCGGTGCGCAGCCGCTCCATCACGCGCCACATCCAGCCGGTGCCTTCGCGGCACGGGGTGCACTGGCCGCAGCTTTCATGCTTGTAGAAATAGCTGATGCGGCTGATCGCCTGGACGACGTCGGTCGACTTGTCCATCACGATCGCGGCGGCGGTGCCGAGGCCGGAGCCGAGTTCCTTGAGCCCGTCGAAATCCATCGGCGCGTCCATGATCTGCGCCGCGGGAACCAGCGGCACCGACGATCCGCCGGGGATCACCGCGAGCAGATTGTCCCAGCCGCCGCGGATGCCGCCGCAATGGGTGTCGATCAGCTCGCGGAAGCTGATGCCCATTTCCTCTTCGACGACACAGGGCTTGTTCACATGGCCGCTGATCTGGAACAGCTTGGTGCCCTTGTTGTTCTCGCGCCCGAAGCTCGAGAACCACGCCGCGCCGCGCCGCAGGATCGTCGGGACGACCGCGATGCTCTCGACATTGTTGACCGTCGTCGGGCAGCCATAGAGGCCCGCGCCCGCCGGAAATGGCGGCTTCAGGCGCGGCTGGCCCTTCTTGCCCTCGAGGCTTTCGATCATCGCGGTTTCTTCGCCGCAGATATAGGCGCCGGCGCCGCGGTGGACGAAGACGTCGAAATCATAACCCGACTTCGCGGCGTTCTTGCCGAGCAGGCCCGCGTCATAGGCTTCCTGCACCGCGGCGAACAACGTCTCGGCCTCGCGGATGAATTCGCCGCGGATATAGATATAGGCGGCGCGCGCGCGCATCGCATAGCCCGCGATCAGCGCGCCCTCGATCAGCTTGTGCGGATCGTGGCGGATGATCTCGCGGTCCTTGCACGAACCGGGCTCGGATTCGTCGGCGTTGATGACGAGGAAGCTCGGACGGTCGGCGCGCGGCTCCTTCGGCATGAAGGACCATTTCAGGCCGGTCGGAAAGCCCGCGCCGCCGCGGCCGCGCAGGCCCGATGCCTTGACCTCCTCGATGATCGCGTCCTGGCCGCGGCTCATCAGGTCCTTGGTCTTGTCCCAATCGCCGCGCGCCTGCGCGGCCTTGAGGTTCCACGGCTGGAAGCCGTAGAGATTGGTGAAAATACGGTCCTTGTCGGCGAGCATCAGCGCCCCCCATCCTTCCTGAGCATCGTGTAGGCGATATAGCCGAGCGCGACGATCAGCAGCGGCCCGAGCAGCGCGAAGGTCACGCGCAGCACGAAGCCGAGCACGACCAGCGCGCCGATGATCGCGAGGATCGTGATGACGTCCTTCTGGGTCATCACCAGTCCTTCCGATAGTCGTGGTTGGCGTCGACCATTTCCTTCAGCGTCGTCGGGCCGCCTTCGGGCTCGCTCGTGCGACGCTGCGGATTCTGGGTGCCGGTCTTCGGCTGCTCGCCCGCCGCCAGTGCATCGAGGATGCGCGTCATGCTGTCGTAGTCGAGATCCTCGTAATTATCGTCGTTGATCTGGACCACCGGCGCGTTGGTGCAATTGCCGATGCATTCGACCTCGGTCAGCGTGAACAGTCCGTCGGGGGTGGTCCTGCCCTTGACCATGCCGCGGTTCTTGCACGCGGCCATGACGTCGTCCGATCCGCGCAGCAAGCACGGCGTCGTGCCGCACAACTGCACATGATAGCGGCCGACCGGCGCGAGATTGTACATGGTATAGAAGGTCGCGACCTCATAGGCGCGGATGAACGGCATATCGAGCGCGGCCGCGACATACTCGATCACCGGCACCGGCAGCCAGCCCTGCGTGTTCGTCTCCGCCCCGACCTGCCGCTGCGCGAGGTCGAGCAAGGGCATCACCGCGGACCGCTGCCGCCCGGCGGGATAGCGCGCGATCACCTGCTTCGCCTTTTCGGCATTTTCCGGCGTCCACGCAAAAGCGCCCCAGCGCGCGCGGACTTCGGCCTCGTCGGGGATGTTGGGTGCGTCGGCCATTAGCGGTCACACTCTCCGAAAACGACGTCGATGGCGCCGATGATTGCAGTGGTGTCGGCGAGCATGTGGCCCTTCGCCATCATGTCCATCGCCTGCAGGTGGCTGAACGCGGTCGGGCGGATCTTGCAGCGGTACGGCTTGTTGGTGCCGTCGCTGACCAGATAGACGCCGAATTCGCCCTTCGGGCTTTCGGTCGCCACGTAAACCTCGCCCGCGGGGACGTGGAAGCCCTCGGTATAGAGCTTGAAGTGATGGATCAGCGATTCCATCGACTGCTTCATCTCGCCGCGCTTGGGCGGGACGACCTTGCGGTCGAGGCTGGCGACCGGACCCGAAGGCATGTCGCGTAGGCACTGCTTGATGATGCGCGCCGACTGATAGACTTCCTGCACGCGGACCATGAAGCGGTCGTAGCAGTCGCCGCGCGTGCCGACGGGAATGTCGAATTCCATCGCGGCATAGGCGTCATAGGGCTGCGACTTGCGGATATCCCACGGGATGCCGCTGCCGCGGATCATCGGGCCCGAGAAGCCCCACGCCAGCGCGTCTTCCTTGCTGACCGTCGCGATGTCCACGTTGCGCTGCTTGAAGATGCGGTTGTCGATGACCAGGCTCATCGCGTCGCCGAACAGCTTCGGCAGCCGCGTTTCGCACCATTCGCCGATATCGACGAGCAGTTTTTCGGGCACGTCCTGGTGCACGCCGCCGGGGCGGAACCAGGCATGATGCATCCGCGCGCCCGACATGCGCTCGAAGAAGTTGAGGCAATCCTCGCGCAGCTCGAACACCCACAGGTTCGGGGTCATCGCGCCGACGTCCATGACGTGGCTGCCGATGTTGAGCATATGGTTGCAGATGCGCGTCAGCTCCGCGAACAGGGTGCGCAGATATTGCGCGCGCGCCGGCACCTCGAGGTCGAGCAATTTCTCGATCGCGAGGACATAGCTGTGCTCCATCCCGAGCGGCGAGCAATAGTCGAGCCGGTCGAAATAGGGCAGCGCCTGCAGATAGGTCTTATATTCGATCAGTTTCTCGGTGCCGCGATGGAGCAGCCCGACGTGCGGGTCGACGCGCTCGATGATCTCGCCGTCGAGTTCGAGCACGAGGCGCAGAACGCCGTGCGCCGCGGGGTGCTGCGGGCCGAAGTTGATCGTATAGTTGGTGACCGCCTGGTCACCCGCCGTATCGGCGGTGTCGACCGGATAGCCTTCGAACATGTCGCTGCCGTGGTGCTTGACCTGAGGAGAGTCGGTCATGCGTCGCCTCCTTTAGGCTTGCGCGGTTTCGCAGGCGCCTTTGGCTTGGCGGGCGTCTTTTCGGCCTTGGCGGTCGCGGGCGTCTTCGCCTTCGACGCCGCGGTGGCCTTGGCGCCGTCGGGGCTCGCCTTCGCCGCCTTGGCGTTCGCCTTGGTGCCTGCGCCCGTCTGCGCCGCCTTGTCGGTGGTCTTCGGGGTCGGCGGCGGCGAGGCCTTCGCCTCGTCGGCCTTCTTGACCGCTTCCGCCGTCATCGGGCTCGGCGCGCCCTTGCCGGGCGCCTCGCCGGTCCCGCCGGCCTTTTCGTCGCCGGGAAGGATATAGTCGGCGCCTTCCCACGGCGACATGAAGTCGAAATTGCGGAAATCCTGCGCCAGCCGCACCGGTTCATAGACGACGCGCTTGTCCTCTTCGGAATAGCGCAGTTCGATATAGCCGGTGAGCGGGAAATCCTTGCGCTGCGGATGCCCCTGAAAACCATAGTCGGTCAGGATACGGCGCAGGTCGGGATTGCCGCTGAACAGCACCCCGTACATGTCGAACACCTCGCGCTCGAGCCAGCCGGCGACCGGCCAGACGGGCACGATCGTCGGCACCGGCGTCGCCTCGTCGGTCGAGACGCGGACGCGCAGGCGGTGGTTCTTCGTGACGCTGAGCAGGTGATAGACGACCTCGAAGCGCTCGGGCCGGTCGGGATAGTCGACCCCGGCGATCTCCATGAGCTGCTGATATTCGAGGACGTCGCGAAGCTGCACCATCACGCCCGCGATGGCGTCGCGGCGCACCGTGATGCTGTCCTCGCCGACCGCGAAGACATGCGCGATCATGTCCTGACCGAGCGCCTTTTTCAGCGCCTCGGCCAGGCCTTCGCGCGGGGCGATGAGGGGAGCGGGGCTGGCCATCAGCGTTCGATCGTTCCGACGCGGCGGATCTTCCGCTGCAATTGCATCACGCCATACAGCAGGGCCTCGGCGGTCGGCGGGCAGCCGGGAACATAGATGTCCACCGGCACGATGCGGTCGCAGCCGCGCACCACCGAATAGCTGTAATGATAATAGCCGCCGCCATTGGCGCAGCTTCCCATCGAGATGACATATTTGGGGTTCGACATCTGGTCGTAGACCCGGCGCAGCGCCGGCGCCATCTTGTTGCACAGCGTGCCGGCGACGATCATCACGTCCGACTGACGCGGGGATGCGCGCGGCGCGGCGCCGAACCGCTCCATGTCATAGCGCGGCATGTTGACGTGGATCATCTCGACCGCGCAGCAGGCGAGCCCGAAGGTCATCCACCAGAGCGAACCGGTGCGCGCCCATTGGAACAACTCTTCGGTCGAGGTGACGAGGAAACCCTTGTCGCCGACCTCGGCGTTGAGATCGTCGAAAAAGCCCGCATCGGGGCTTGTCCCCGGGGCCACCGGCATGGCGCCGGGCGTCAGGATGGTCGGCTGGCTCATTCCCAATCCAACGCCCCTTTCTTCCACGCATAGATCAGGCCGATCGCAAGCTCGGCCAGGAAAACCATCATCGTCGCCCAGCCGGCCCAGCCGATCTCCTTCAGGCTGACCGCCCAGGGAAAGAGGAAGGCCGCTTCGAGGTCGAAGATGATGAACAAAATGGCGACCAGGTAGAATCGCACGTCGAACTGGCTGCGCGCATCTTCGAAAGCGGGGAAACCGCATTCATACTCGCTGAGCTTCGCCGGGTCGGGTTTGTGCGCCCCGGTCAGCCGCGCGACGCCCATCGGCAGAAAGACGAAGGCAGCAGACAGGCCGAGTGCGATGACCAGAAAGATCAGGATCGGCAGATATTGCGTCAGGTCGACCATGGAACGTTGCAGTCCTGTTGTTCGCTATGGGCTCTCCGGCCCTTTTCTGCGGGGCGCTTTAGGCCAGCCTGCCGCGCGTCGCAAGCGCTGCGGGCAGGAAATTCGCCCCGTGTCGGCAAAAGCGCTGGGGCGGGTGGCAAAATGGGTCCAGGCCATGCTAGGCCTTTAGAAAAGGACCAGTTTCCGGGCAGCCGGCGCCCGCGATCGAGATGGGGAGAGATATGAGGAACTTCGCATGGCGGGCCACCCTTGCCCTCGCGGGCGCTGCGGCGTTGGCCGCGGCCCCGGCCCGCGCCGAACTGATCAACGCCGCCGACCCGGAAAAGATCCGGACCATAGTCGAGTCGCTGGGGTCCCCCGCCACATTGCGCGCGGAACCGAACGCCGATCCCTATATCGAGAGCAATCTCGACGGCATGCCCTTCCTTGTCATCTTCATGAACTGCACCGGCGGGCACGACTGCCGGACGCTGCAATATTACATGGGTTTCAGCGATGCCAGGCAGGTGCCGCTCGAGCGGTTCAACGAATGGAACCGCGAAAAGCGCTTCGCCCGCGCCTATCGCGACGAATCGGGCGATCCGGTGCTGGAAATGGACGTCGACGTCGATTTCAGCGGCCTGCCGCGCGAGAATATCCGCGAGACGTTGAATACCTGGGCCTCGCTGATGCGCGCCTATCGCGAATTCATCTTCGCCGAAAGGCGATCAGACGCCTCGTAGGGCGCCCGCGACCAGCTTTTGCAGCTTGGAATGGACGGCGGCGCTGCCGGCAACGAACTCGCTGCGCTCGATCGCGCGCTCGCCGCCGCGGAAATCGCTGACGAAACCGCCCGCCTCGCGCACCAGCAGCATACCGGCGGCGACGTCCCAGATATTCAGGTCGGCCTCCCAGAAACCATCGAAGCGGCCCGCCGCAACCCAGGCGAGATCGAGGCTCGCCGCGCCGAAGCGGCGAATGCCGGCGACTTCGGGGCCGACGGCGGCGAAGATGCGGCTCCACTGCGCCATGTCGCCATGGCCCATGAAGGGAATGCCGGTCGCGATCAGGCATTCGTTGAGGCTGCGGCGCGACGCAACGCGCAGGCGGCGGTCGTGCAGCCACGCACCGCGGCCGCGCTCGGCCCAATAGCTTTCGTCGGTAACGGGCTGATAGATCAGCGCCGCGGTGACGTCGCCCCAGCCGCCGCCGAGCTTCGGCTCCTGCACCGCGATCGAGATGGCGAACTGCGGGATGGCATGCAGGAAATTCGAGGTGCCGTCGAGCGGGTCGATGATGAAGCGCGGCTTGCCCTCGTCGCCCTTGATCTCGCCCGCTTCCTCCATCAGGAAACCCCAGCCGGGGCGCGCATGGCCGAGTTCGTCGTACAGGGTGCGCTCGGCGGCCTGATCGGCCTTCGACACGAAATCGGCGGGCCCCTTCTGCGACACCTGCAAATGCTCGATCTCGCCAAAGTCGCGGCGCAGTTTCGTGCCCGCCTTGCGCGCGGCGCGTTCCATGACGGTGATGATGCCGGATAGGGCCATGTTCATTCTCCCCCCTCCCGCTTGCGGGAGGGGCCGGGGGGTGGGCACGAGGAGGAGGCGGACCTGTCGCCCACCCCTAACCCCTCCCGCGAGCGGGAGGGGAAACTAATCAGTCCGCGCGCCGCACATATTCGCGGTCATAGACATTGACCACGATGCGGGTGCCGCTGGTGATGTGCGGCGGCACCATGACGCGCACGCCATTGTCGAGGATCGCGGGCTTGTAGGACGAAGATGCCGTCTGTCCCTTCACCACCGCGTCGGCCTCGACGATCGTCGCTTCGATCTGTTCGGGCAGTTCGACCGAGATCGGGCGCTCTTCCCACAGTTCGAGCACGACTTCCATGCCGTCCTGCAGGAATTCGTGGGCGTCGCCGATGACGTCCTTCGAAATGGTGATCTGCTCGTACGTATCCTTGTCCATGAAGACGAGATCGTCGCCCTCGGCATAAAGATACTGGAAATCCTTGGTGTCGAGGCGGACCTTCTCGACCGTGTCGGCGCTGCGGAAACGGTTGTTCAGCTTGCGCCCGTCGATCAGATTCTTGGCCTCCACCTGCATATAGGCGCCGCCCTTGCCCGGCTGAGTGTGCTGGATCTTGGTAACCTTCCAGATACCGCCTTCATATTCGATAATATTGCCGGGACGGATTTCAACGCCGGTGATTTTCATCGCGCACACTCGCTTCAACAAGGATGGAAAGAGCCGCCGGCCCGCGAGCGCGCACCGGTCACAGGAGCGCGCCCTTAGCGAGGGACGCGCCCGAGAGCAAGCCGCTTAGGGCGCGCTGTCCGCTGCGGCGCGTGTCCGGCGATAGCTATAGGTGATCGTACCGACGAACAGCAGAAGGCCGATCAGGATCGCGGCGGTCGCGAAATTCTCGCCGACCACCGCGAGCGGGGCGTCGCTGCCCGAACCGGCGACGATCCCCGCGAACAGCACCCCGAACAGGCTTTCGCCGACGATGAAGCCGGTGGCCAGCAACACGCCCATGCGGCTGGTGAATTCCGGCTTGGCGCTCCGCGCCGCGTGCTTTTCCCACAGATGGCCGACTAAGGCGCCGATGGGGATCAGGATGGTCAGCGACATCGGCAGATAGATGCCCATGCCGACGCCGAGCGGCGGCAGGCGCATCTTGCCGAGGCGGCCGAGGATTTCGTCGAGCGCGATCACCGCGACGCCGATCAGCGCGCCATAGCCGATCAGATCCCAGCGCAGGTCGCCGCCGAGCACGCCCTTGGCGAGCGCGCTGATCAGCGCCGCCTGCGGCGCCGGCAGGGCGTTCGCCCCGGCTCCCGCGGCGCCCGCGAAGCCGAAGGCCTGGTTCAGCAGGTCGAGCACCGGCGGAATGATCAGCGAACCGAAGGCGACGCCGATGACGAGCGCGAGCTGCTGTTTCCACGGCGTCGCCCCGACGAGTTGGCCGGTCTTCAGGTCCTGAAGATTGTCGTTCGAGATGGTCGCGACCGAAAAGACGATCGCGGTGGTGAACAGCGCATAGGCGACGAGCGCCGCCGTGTCGGCCTCGCTGTGGTTGCGGCCGAAGAAGAGCAGCAGCATCAGCGACGCCGCGATGACCGCGAGGATGCCGACGCCCGACACCGGGCTGTTCGACGCGCCGATCAGCCCGGCCATATAACCCGTGACCGCCGCGATGATCGCGCCAATGAAAAGGACGAACAGCAGGGTGGCGAAAATGACGGCCACCGGATTTTCGCCGATCGGCCCGCCCTGCGCGAAAAACCAGAGCAGTCCCGCGATCGGGATCAGCGAGCCGAGGATCGTGCCGACCACGACATTGAAGGACAGGTCGCGCTCGCCGAGTTCGACGATCTCGCCGTGACCGCGCGCCCGCGACGAGGCGATCGAGCCCTGAATGCCCTTGACGATCGGCCCGATGATCTTGAGCAGCGTCCACAGCGCCGCGACGCCGATGGTGCCGGCGCCGATGAAGCGGACCTGCTGCGAAAAGACCG
Organism: Sphingopyxis panaciterrulae; assembly: GCF_014199295.1. GTDB lineage: Bacteria > Pseudomonadota > Alphaproteobacteria > Sphingomonadales > Sphingomonadaceae > Sphingopyxis > Sphingopyxis panaciterrulae. Next base: position 32,698 of record NZ_JACIJH010000013.1, on the reverse strand, counting down.
CGCCGACGACCGCGTCGACCGAACCCACGGCCCCCTGTGCCGCGGTGAGCACGGGCATCAGCCCGCCCCAGGCGATCAGCATGCCGACCAGCATCGCGAGGCCGACCGACAGGCCGACCAGATGGCCGACCCCGATCAGCGCGAGCGACAGGCTGGCGCTGACCCCGCTGGCGCCCGCGCCGAGCTTGAAAGTCTTGCCGACCTCAGTCGCGGTCAGCTTCATCGCATCGAGCAGCGCAAAGCCCGCGCTGACCAGCGAGCCGAGCAGGATGGTGCGCAGCCCGCGCTGATTCTCCTCGGCCCCGTCGCCCGCGCGCGAGCCGACTTTCAACACCTCGGCGGCGGCGACGCCCTCGGGATAGGGCAGGTCCGATCCCGCGACCAGCGCGCGGCGCAGCGGCACCGAGAACATGACCCCGAGCGTGCCGCCGATGAAGCAGACCGCGGCGGTAATCCAATAGGGGAACCCCTGCCACCAGCCGACGATGACGAGACCGGGCAGCACGAAGATGATCGCCGCCAGCGTTCCCGCGGCACTGGCGATGGTCTGGACGATATTATTCTCGAGGATCGTCGCGCCCGACAGCAAGCGCAGCAGCGCCATCGAGATCACCGCGGCGGGGATCGAGGTCGCGAAGGTCAGCCCGACCTTCAGCCCCAGATAGACGTTCGCCGCGGTGAACAGCAGCGTGATCAGGCCGCCGAGAAGGATCCCGCGGAGCGTCAGTTCGCGCAGGCCCGCGGGCTGCTGGTCGGTGCGTGTCATAAAATGTCTCCCCGGCGGCATTCTCTTGCGCGGCGCTGCGGCAACCGCAAGCGAAAAGGCGACGAACCGAAGACGATTTGGCGCGCCCGTCCAATAACCGCCCCCTATCGCCTGTCATATCGGCGCCCATGACGCCCAAGCTCCCTTCCAGGCCAGCCCCCATCGGCCGGGTCCCGGCAGCGCTCCATCGCACGACGCCCTGCGCCGGCCTGTTCGGCTGGCGCGCACCGAAGGATCGCGGCGGGCACGACGCCGGGCCCGCCAAAACCGCCCCGGTCCATCAGCGCGCGCGCTGAGGGCCCAGGGTTTCGGCGAACAGGCGCACCGCCGCGGCGGGCCCGTCGGGATGTTGCCAGACGGCGGCCGACACCGCGAGGAAATCCGCTCCCGCGGCGATCAGCGTGTCCGCGTTCGCCGGCGTGATTCCGCCGATCGCGACGCAGGGCAGTTCGAACAGTCCCTGCCACCAGTTCAGGATTTCGGGGTCGGCGTGATGCTCGACCACCTTGGTCGTGGTCGGAAAGAAGGCGCCGAACGCGACATAATCGGCCCCCGCCTCGCCCGCCTCCATCGCGAGGTGGCGGCTGGCGTGGCAGGTTATGCCGATCTGCGCATCGGGGCCGAGCAGACGCCGCGCCTCCTTCGGATCGCCGTCGCCCTGCCCCAGATGGACGCCGTCGGCGCCGATCCGCTTCGCCAGCGCCATATCGTCGTTGACGATGAAGGCGGTGTCGTGCGCGGCGCAGATCGCCTGCAGCGGCTCGGCGAGCCGCGCCGCCGCGTGCTGATCGACGTCCTTGACGCGAAACTGGAAGGCCGCGACCGGCGCGGCGGATAGCGCCTCCTCGAGCCGGGCGGGAAAATCGCCCCCGACGTCGAGCGGGGAGATCAGATAGAGCTGGCAGGTCCGTGTGGTCATGGCGGGTTCATAGCCACGCCGCCATGCTCGGGCAAATGCAGAAAATGCCGCACTTCGCCGTCCTGTCGCTGATCGTCCCGCTCGCCCTCTCCGCCTGCGCGGCGAGCCGGTCGGCGCCGCCCGAGCCCGCGCCGCTTCCCGACGCCTCCAGCGTCGCGCTCGGCCAGCGCGCCTATGCCGACGGCCCGGTGATCCAGCCGGTGCAGGTCCTCGAAGACAGCCGCTGCCCGGAAAATGTCATGTGCGTGTGGGCCGGGCAGGTGCGGCTCAGGATGCTGTGGATTCGCCCCGGCGGCCGCACCCAGGCGTTCGAGGCGATTCTCGGCAAGCGCATCCCGCTCGCCGACGGCACGATCCTGCTCGAAAGCGTCACGCCCGCCAGGCACGCCGGACGGCCGATCAAGCCCGAGGATTACCGCTTCGCATTCCGCTTCGACGGCGGGCTGTAAGGCATCCTGCATTAGATCAGCATCATCTCTCTTCTGTTCATGTCGAGCGAAGTCGAGGCACCCATCGGCCTTGCGCCATACCGATGGGTGTCTCGACTTCGCTCGACACGAACGGGATGATGGGTCAGATTTAACGCACGCCGCTCTGGAGCCGAACCGCAAAAGACGGGCCGTCTCTCAGCGCACCCGCGCCAGCACGAACCCGTCCCATTTCTTCGCGCCCACGGTCTGCACCGCGGTCGCGTCGAGCCGCGGTTCGGCGCTCAGCATGTCGAACAGCGCGCGCGTGCCGTCGATCCGCGGATCGCCGCTATCCGCGTCGAGCACCCCGCCCTCGCGCACGACATTGTCGACGACGACGACCGTGCCGCTCCGACCGAGCCGGATCGCCTCGGCGACATAATGGGCGTTGTTCTGTTTGTCGGCATCGATGAAGACGAAGTCGAAGGGCGCCGCGTCGGTCATTGCGGCAAGACTGTCCCTCGCCGGGCCGACGCGGATGTCGACCTTGGCCGACACGCCGGCCCGCTCCAGATTCTCGCGCGCGACGCGGGCGTGCTCGCTTTCGATCTCCAGCGTCACCAGCGCCCCGTCCTCGGGCAGCGCCCGGGCCAGCCAGATGGTCGAATAGCCGCCGAGCGTCCCGACTTCCAGAATGCGCCGCGCCCCCGCAACCTGCGCGAGCAGCGACAGCATCTTGCCCTGTGTCGCCGACACGTCGATCGGCGGCAGGCTCTGCACCTTGTTGTTCGCGAGCGCGGCGGCGAGCGCCGCGTCGTCGCCGAGCAGTTTCCCGGCGATATAATCGTCGACGGCTTTCCAGCCCTCGCTCATCCCCAGGCGCCCATCAGGCTACCGAGGCCGCGTGGATTTCGTCGATCGCACCGCCGAGCGAGGCGTCGAACTCCGCGTCGCTCATCGGCGCGCGCAAATCTTCGAGCAGCGCGCGGCTGAAGCTCGCGATGATGCCGGGATTCTTCGCCAGATGGGCGCAGGCTTCGGGGCGCGAAAAGCCACCCGACAGCGCGACGACACGCAGCACCTTCGGATGATCGACCAGCGGCTGGAACAGCCCGGCCTCGGTCGGCAGCGACAGCTTCAGCATGACCGGCGCGCCGTCCCACGCGTCGAGCGCCGCGAGGCATTCCTTCAGCAGCAGGCGGTCGGCCGCGTCGCGCTCGGGGCTCTTGATATTGACCTCGGGCTCGATGATCGGAACCAGGCCGTGCGCCGCGATGCGCTTCGCTTCGGCGAACTGCTGCTGGACGATCGCCTTGATCCCCGCCGGGTTGCCGAGGTTGACGACGCTGCGCATCTTGGTCCCGAACACGCCCTTCGCGACCGCACGATCGCACAGCGCGTCGAGGTCGGGCATCGGCTTCATCAACTGGACGCCGTCGACCTCGACCTCCAGTCCCTTGTCGACCTTCAGGAACGGCACCACGCCGCGCTCCCACAGCAGCGCCGGCACCGGCTTGCCGCCCGCTTCGCCGTCCATCGTGCGCTCGAACAGAATCGCACCGATCACCTTGCTGCCGTCGAAGCAGGGCGCGGTGACGATGCGGCTGCGCATCGCGTGGATCAGGCCGAACATCTCCTCGTCACTCGCATAGGCATCCTCTCCGATGCCGTAACCGCGCAAAGCCTTGGGCGTCGAGCCGCCGCTCTGGTCGAGTGCGGCGATGAACCCCTGCCCCGATTTGATCTTGTCGAGCATGGCGGCGTTGGCGGTCGTCATAGGATCTCCGGTTGTTTGCATACGTATGTGACAGCGCGCATAGCTACCCCGCGCGCAGGATGCAATGGAGGCGAAAATTCTAGGCTTTCAGCGCGTCGACGCCGGGCAACGGCTTGCCTTCCATCCATTCGAGGAAAGCGCCGCCAGCGGTCGAGACGAAAGTGAAATCGTCCGCCACGCCGGCATGGTTGAGCGCCGCGACGGTATCGCCGCCGCCCGCGACCGAGATCAGCGATCCTTCGCGCGTCAGCGCCGCTGCCGTCCTCGCCAGCGCAACGGTTGCCATATCGAACGGCGGCGTCTCGAACGCGCCGAGCGGGCCGTTCCAGACGAGGGTACGACAGGTCTTGAGCACGTCTGCCAGCGCCTCGACCGCCGCCGGGCCGACGTCGAGGATCATCTCGTTGGCAGCGACCTCGTGGACGTTGACGGTGCGCGTCGGAGGGTTGGGCGCGAATTCCTTCGCGATCACCACATCATAGGGCAGATGGATGGTGCACCCGGCCTTGTCGGCGGCGTCGAAGATCATGTTCGCGGTATCGACCAGATCATGCTCGCACAACGACTTGCCGACATCGACCCCGCGCGCGGCGAGGAACGTGTTCGCCATGCCGCCGCCGATAATCAGATGATCGACCTGGCCGACCAGATTTTTCAGCACATCGATCTTGGTCGACACCTTGGCGCCGCCCACGACCGCCGCGACCGGATGCGCCGGATTGCCGAGCGCCGCGTCGAGCGCCTTGAGTTCGGCTTCCATCGCGCGTCCGGCATAGGCGGGCAGCCGGTGCGCGATGCCCTCGGTCGATCCATGCGCGCGATGCGCGGCCGAAAAGGCATCGTCGACGTAAAGGTCACCGACCTCGGCAAGCGCGTCGGCAAAGGCCGGATCGTTCTTTTCCTCGCCCGGGTGAAAGCGGGTATTCTCGAGCACCGCGACGTCGCCGGCGGCGAGCACGGCGACGCCTGCCTTCGCCCCTTCCCCGATACAGTCGGGGATGAACATCACCGAATGACCGAGGACATCGGCGACCCCGTCGATGACGAGGCTCAGGGACTGGGTCGGGTTCTTCGCGCCCTTCGGCCGCCCGAAATGGGCAAGCAGCAGCACGATCGCGCCCTTGTCGGACAGTTCGCGGATCGTCGGCATCGCCGCGCGAATCCGCGTGTCGTCGGCGACCGCGCCGTCGGACATCGGGACGTTGAGGTCGACGCGGACGAGGACGCGCTTGCCGGTGACGTCGCCAATGTCGTCGAGGGTTCGAAAGCCAGTCATGTCCAACTCCGTTCGCCCTGAGCCTGTCGAAGGGCCGTTCTTCTCTTCAAGAAAGACAGGGCTTCCCCCGGACTTGGTCCGGGGTCAGCCCAAACGGGGTTTCAGATTACAGCAGCCCCGCGATCACGCCGGCGGTATCGACCATGCGGTTCGAGAAGCCCCATTCATTGTCGTACCAGCTCACGACGCGAACCAGCTTGCCTTCGAGCACCGCGGTTTCGAGGCTGTCGATGGTCGAGCTGGCCGGGCAGTGGTTGTAATCGATCGAAACCAGCGGCTCGTCCGAATAATCGAGAACCCCTTTCAGCGCGCCTTCCGATGCGTCCTTCAGAATCTTGTTCACCTCCTCGACGCTCGTGTCGCGCTTCGGCGTGAAGGTCAGGTCGATCAGGCTGACGTTCGGGGTCGGAATACGAACCGACGAGCCGTCCAGCTTGCCCTTGAGTTCGGGAAGCACCTCACCGACCGCGCGCGCGGCACCCGTGGTCGTCGGGATGATCGACATCGCGGCGGCGCGGGCGCGACGCTTGTCGGGGTGGATCTGGTCGAGGATTTTCTGGTCGTTGGTATAGGCGTGGATGGTGGTCATCAGCCCGCGCTCGATACCCAGCGTGTCGTTGAGGACCTTGGCGACCGGCGCGAGGCAGTTGGTGGTGCAGCTCGCGTTCGAGACGACGACATGCTCGGCGGTCAGCTTGTCGTGGTTGACGCCGTACACGACGGTCAGGTCGACGCCCTTCGCAGGGGCGGAGATCAGCACGCGCTTGGCGCCGGCGGCCAGATGCTTCGACGCGCTGTCGCGATCGGCGAAGAATCCCGTGCATTCGAGCGCGATGTCGACGCCCAGCTCGGCGTGCGGCAGGTTGGCGGGGTCGCGTTCGGCGGTGACGCGAATGCGCTTGCCATCGACGACCATCGAGTCGCCATCGGCCTTCACTTCACCCGGGAAAGGGCCGTGGACGCTGTCGCGCTTGAACAGCAACGCGTTCGACTTGGCATCGGCGAGGTCGTTGATCGCGACCAGTTCCAGCCCGCAATCGGGGCGTTCCAGGATGGCGCGCGCGACGAGGCGGCCGATGCGTCCGAAACCGTTGATTGCGACTTTCACTGCCATGACGAAACGTCCTTTCTGCGTGGGAGCGGCCGGGTCCTTACTGTCCCAGCCGGGTCAGGATTTGGGGAGCGATAGCATCGGCGGTAAGGCCGAAATGCTGGAATAGGTCTTCGATCGGCGCCGAAGCGCCGAAGCTGTCGATTCCGAAGCGCAAGCCGTCGCGCCCCGTATAGCGTTCCCAGCCAAAGGTGGTGCCCGCCTCGATCGACACGATCAGCGCATCCTCCGGCAGGATATCGACTTGATACGCCGCATCCTGCTCGTCGAAGAGCTCGGTCGACACCATCGAGACGACGTCGGCGCCCTGCCCCGCGGCCTCCAGCCGGTCGGCGACCTCCATCGCGAGCGACACTTCGGAGCCCGTCGCGACGAGCACGACCTTGCGGGGGGCCGCGGCGCCGCGCAGGCGATAACCGCCTTTCGCGCAAAGATTTTCGGTGACGTCATGACGCAGCGGCGGCAGGTTCTGGCGCGTGAGCGCGAGCAGCGTCGGCCGATCCGTCTGCGCGAGCGCGAGCGCCCAGCATTCGGCGGTCTCGACCGCGTCGGCGGGGCGCATGACGAGCAGGTTCGGCATCGCGCGCAGCGACTGGAGATGCTCGATCGGCTGGTGCGTCGGCCCATCCTCGCCCAGGCCGATGCTGTCGTGCGTCATCACATAGACCACGCGCTGACGCTGGAGCGCCGACAGGCGGATCGCACCGCGACAATAGTCGGAGAACACCAAAAAGGTGCCGCCATAGGGAATGACCCCGCCGTGCAGCGCCATGCCGTTCATCGCCGCCGCCATGCCGAACTCGCGGATACCGTAATAAATGTAACGGCCCGAATAATCGTCCCGCGTCAGGGGCTTGGTCGACGCTGTCTTCGTGTTGTTCGAACCGGTCAGATCGGCGCTGCCCCCGACCAGCGCCGCAATGTCGGCGGTCAGCGCGGTCAGCGTGTTTTCCAACGCCTTGCGCGTCGCGACCTTCGGCGGCTCGGCGACGAGTCCCTCGAGATAGGATTGGAACGCGGCGCCGGGAGTCGCCTTGCCGGCAATGCGTGCTTCGAAATCCGTTTTCTTTTCGCTGGTTGCAAGCCGTCCATTCCATTCGGCGTGAAGCGCCTTGCCCGTCTCTCCGAAGGCCGCCCAGGCGGCCGCGATATCGACGGGGATGACGAAGGGTTCGGCGGTCCAGCCGAGCGTTTCGCGCGCCGCCGCCACCTCGTCGACGCCGAGCGCCGCGCCGTGGGTGGCCGACGTGCCCTGCTTGTTCGGCGCGCCGAAGCCGATGATCGTGCGGCACGCGATCAGCGAGGGCCGCTCGTCGGCCAGCGCGGCGTCGATCGCACGGCGGATATCGGCGGGGTCGTGCCCGTCGCAGCTTTCGACGTGCCAGCCGGTCGCGGCATAGCGCGCCCGCACATCCTCGCTCGTCGACAGGTCGGTCGACCCGTCGATGGTGATGCGATTGTCGTCCCACAGCACGATCAGCCGCCCCAGCTTCAAATGTCCAGCCAAACCAATGGCTTCGTGGTTGATGCCCTCCATCAGGCAGCCGTCCCCGGCGATGACATATGTGCGATGATCGACAAGTTCGTCGCCATAGATCGCGTTCAGATGCCGCTCGGCAAGCGCCATGCCCACCGCGGTCGCCAGCCCCTGCCCCAGCGGCCCGGTGGTGGTTTCCACCCCCGCCAGTTCGAAATTCTCCGGATGCCCGGCACACGGACTGCCGAGTTGCCGGAAGCCGCGGATTTCATCGATCGTCGGATGCGCATAGCCCGCGAGATGCAGCGTCGCATAGACGAGCATCGAACCATGCCCCGCCGACAGCACGAATCGGTCGCGGTCGGGCCACGCCGGATCGGCGGGATCGAATTTCAGATAATCCGAATAAAGCACCGTCGCGACGTCGGCCATGCCCATCGGCATCCCCGGATGGCCGCTGTTCGCGGCCTGGACGGCATCCATCGCAAGCGCGCGGATGGCGTTGGCGAGTTGGCGTTCGGGCAGTGTCATTCGTCCCCCGGAAATGGCTGGGCTATCATGCGCGACTGCCCTTTGCGGGGCGGCGGTCCGAAGTCAACCGCTCGCGGCAAGAAATCGCGCAAAAAGCCGGGTTCACCCGTCAGCCCGGTGCTCGGCAATTGCGCCCATCCGGCGCCGCTGCTACGTCTTCGCTCATGGAACTCGACCTCGACGAATCCAGCCTTGCCATCGGTCGCATCGAGCGGGCGCTGAGCCGGATCGAGAAGGCGCTCGCCGATCGCGCGAATCGCCCGGCCCCCGCCACGGCGGCGCCCGCCGCCGACGCGTCCGCCCTCAAGGCCGAGGTCGCGGCGGTGATCGGGGAGCTCGACCGGCTGATCGCGGAGGCGAAAAATGGCTGACGTCCACCTGAATATCGCCGGGCGGCCCTATGACGTCCACTGCGCCGACGGGCAGGAGGAGCAGCTTCGCCAACTCGCGGCGCTTGTCGACGAAAAGGCCCGCGGAATCCAGGGCGGCACCGAGGTGCGCCAGCTTTTGTTCGCGGCGCTGATGCTCGCCGACGAAGCGAGCGAAGCGCGCGGCAAGGTTCAAAAGGCCGAACCCCAGTCCGATTCGCTGCGCGCCGCCGTGGCGCTCGCCGAAAGCCGCGAAGCCGCGGCGCGCGACGAACTGCACGCCGCGCAAGCGCGCGAACAACAGGCGCTCGGCGAAGCGCGCGCGGCCGCCGAACGCGAGGCCGCGGCGCGTGCTGAACTCGAGAAGCTGCGTCAAGGCGCACCCGCCACGTCGGCTTCGCCCGCCGGACGGCACGACCGCGCCCTGATGCAAATCGCCGACCGGATCGAGGCGCTGGCAGTGACTGCCGAGCAAATGGCTTGAGACCGGACGCCCGCGTCCCTAAATAGAAGGCGGCGGGCACTGCCCGGCACGAGCCGCTGCGAATATCCCTGAGGCGATACATCATCCAAGGGAGCTGTCCCTGCCCGGACCCTGGTCCGACGTACATGGCCCCCACCTGACGTTACTGGCGTCAGAGGATCTTCCGGCAAACGACCACGGCGGTCCCGCCAACCCGCCCCGAACGAAGGCCGAAACCGGCGATGAACGATCCGTCCGCCGATCCGGCCCAGCAGAAGCAGCGATTGCGCGAACGGCTGCGGTTCCGCCGCAAGCATTTTGTCGCCAATCTGGACGCCATCGCGCGCCTGGCGGCCTTTCGTGCGCTGCCGCAGCCGCTGGCCGACCTGATCGCGGATCGCGATCCCATCGCCGCTTATATCGCCTGGGGCGACGAACCTGACATCCTGCCGATGCTGGCCGGCCTTCCTCTCGCCCTTCCCCATCACGCCGGACGCGATCCGGCGATGACGTTCCGGCACTGGGCGGCCGACGGCACGCTGGCAAAGGGGCCATGGGGACCGCAGCAACCCGGCGGTGATGCCGAATCGGTCCGCCCGGCGTTGATATTCTGCCCGCTCGTCGGTTTCGATCGTCGCGGCGGACGGCTCGGTCAGGGCGGCGGCCATTACGATCGCTATTTCGCCGCGCAGTCCGACATTCCGCGCATCGGCGTCGGCTGGTCGGTGCAGGAGGTTGACGCCGTGCCCACCGAATCGACCGATGCGCCGCTCGATGCGGTGCTCACCGAACAGGAATTCCTTCTTTGCGGAGACCGATTGTGACCGAAGGCCCGATGCAGCCCGAACCGAGCTGGCGCAAGCCCGCCGGCATCTTCCTGATCCTGTTGCTGATCGCCGTCTGGGCCGCGATCATCGTCAGCCTGTCGCCCTGGGTGGGGCGTTGGCCGATTCTAGTGCAGGCGATCTTCTATCTTGCCGCGGGGATCGTCTGGATCCTGCCGCTGAAGCCGCTGCTGCGCTGGATGGAACTGGGGCGCTGGCGCGGCTGAGGCGCCGCGCCGATCATAAGGATTTCCGATTGTGAAGCGATCCCAAGCCGCGGCCGCCATTCCGTCTGAACCGACAGGGAATGGCGCGAGTGACGGGGCTCGAACCCGCGACCTCCGGCGTGACAGGCCGGCACTCTAACCAACTGAGCTACACCCGCGTGTGCTTGGGAGCCGCGCCAATATGCGTCCCATCCCGGCCTGTCAACCGTCGCTTTCGCCATGGCCGCGATTTAAGCGCGCGCGCATCTCCTCGACCGTGGTCAGCGTGCCGCGCTCGAACAGAAAACCGGCGAGATCGGGGGTTCCGGTCGACTGCAGGATCGTCTGCAGGATCAGCAGCAACGGCACCGCGAGCAGTGCGCCGGGCGTTCCCCACACCCAGCCCCAGAAACTCAGCGACACGAGGATCAGCAGCGGATTGATGGTCAGCCGGCGTCCGAGCACCAGCGGGGTGATTAGATTCGCCTCGACCAGATGGACGCCGATGAAGATCAGCGCCGGCAGCAGCGCGAACCCCACCGCGTCGAAGGTCATCAGCCCGCCGAGCGCGAGCAGGATCGCGGCGACGATCGGCCCCAGATAGGGCACGAAATTGCAGATCGCGACGATGCCGCCCCACATGAAGGGCGACGGCATGCCCAGCGCCCAGAGCAGCAGCGACACGATTAGCCCAAGGATCGCGTTGATCGCGGTGATCGTCGCCAGATAATCGGCGGTCGCATCGACGACATTCTGGATCACCCGCGCGGTCTGCATCGCCCCGTCGAAGCTGCCGCGGCGGCGGATCGTGCCCTTGCGCAGGCGGGTCCAGCCGGCGAGGAAGAAGAAGACGACGAGAACGGCGAAAAAGAGCTGAATCGCCGCCGACGGCGCCGCCGAGATGAAATAGTCGACGACCGAGGTCGGCGCCGTCGCCGACAGTGCCTGCGCCGTCGCCTCACTGCCGCTGGCAACCGAGGCGAGGGTGCGGTCGACGAAGCGTTGCAGCGTCGAATAGAAATCGATGAGCGGCGCCAGATTGCTCTGAATGCGCGGGATCGATTCGGGGAGCCGCGTGAACCATCCGGTCGCCGGCACGACGATGATCGCGAGCGCAGCATTGATCAGCGCCAGAAAGGCCGCGAGCGACAGGAAGGCGGCGAGACCCGACGGCACGCCGCGCCGTTCGAGCCATTCGAGTACCGGCACCAGCGCGATGGCGATGACGATGGCTGCGGTCAGCGGCAGGAAGAATTCGGCCCCCGCCTGAAGGGCAAAAGGCAGGCCCAGACAGAAGGCCGCACCCAGAATCAACGTCAGCGCCGCAAGCAGGCGATCGCGGCGGAAATCGTCGATCTCGATCTGGTGCAGGGGACCGGCGCCCGGCGGGCGCGTGCTCCCCCTTCCCCTGTCCTCGGCCACGTCCACGATCTCCCATCTGGTCGCCGCACCTTAGGCGAGCTTGGGTCCGCACGCCAGTCGGGTCGAAGATGCACTTCCCCGCCCCTCCCCCATGCGACAACGCGCAGAAATCCTGTTGGTAACTGGCGTGTTAACCAGAATTTTCCTTTTGGGTGCCAGATGCTTGCGGCCATATTCAGCCATAGGGATGCTTATGCGAACCGCCTGTCTTCTGCCGCTCGCCCTGCTTGCGCCGGGTCACGCCTTCGCTGCGGATGCGGTCGCGCTCGACAACAGCGTGTTCGTCGAACGGGTGACGACCGATGCCAGCGGCAAGCAGCGCGTGCTGCTAGAAGAACCCAGGGCGGTGACGTCGGGGGATCGACTCGTCTTCGTTCTCGCCTATCGCAACGCCGGGAACCAGCCAGCCGACCGGCTGGTCATCACCAACCCGCTCCCTGCCGCGGTGCGTTTCACCGGTGCGGGCGACCATGCGCCGCTCGTGTCGGTCGATGGCGGCCATGCCTGGGGTCCGCTGGCCGAGCTGACGATCCGCCAGCCGGACGGATCGCGCCGCCCCGCGCAGCCGAGCGACGTCACGCATGTCCGCTGGGCCTTTCAACGGCCCGTTCCCGCCGGGGCGTCCGGCAAGCTGCTGTTCCGGGGTGTCGTCCGATAAGCGACGCTTTGCTCAATCCGCGAACAGCAGGACCGGCGTCTCGAGCAGCTTCTTGAGCGCCTGGACATAGCTCGCGGCGTCCCAGCCGTCGACGACGCGGTGATCGCAACTGATCGACAGGTTCATCAGCTTGGCGCGGCGAATATCGTCGCCCCCCTGAGGATTTTTGGCGAAGACCGGACGCTCGACGATCTTGTTCGGGCCGATGATCGCGACCTCGGGCCGGTTGATGACCGGCGTCGTCGCGATGCCGCCAAGCGGGCCGAGCGAGGTGACCGTCAATGTGCCTCCGCTGAGTTCCTCGACCTTCGCCTTGCCGGTGCGCGCGGCTTCGGCAAGGCGCGTGATCTCGCTCGCAAGCTGCCACACATTCTTGTCCTGCGCGTCGCGGATGACCGGGACCATCAGCCCCGCATCGGTCTGCGTCGCCATGCCGAGGTGCACCGCGCCGTGGCGCGTCACCACGCCGCCTTCGTCGTCGTAGCGCGCGTTGATCATCGGAAACTGCGGGATAGTGCGGCAGATCGCGACGATCAGGAAGGGCAGCATCGTCAGCTTGGGTCGCTGGCCACGGTTGGCGTTGAGGTCGGCGCGCATCGCCTCGAGCGCGGTGACGTCCATTTCCTCTACATAGGTGAAATGCGGGATCGCGCGCTTCGACGCCGCCATATTCTCGGCGATCTTGCGGCGCATCCCGATGACCTTGACCGGCTCGTCGGCGCGCGCGCGCGAGGCGCCGGGCGCATGATAGCCCTGTCCCGCACTGTAACGGAGGAAGGCGTCGAGATCGGAATGGCGAATGCGGTCGCCCTCGGCCTGGACCTGCAACAGATCGACGCCGAGATCGCGCGCACGGGTGCGGACGGCGGGGGATGCGAGAACGGATTTCTTCCCCCTCTCCCCTTCAGGGGAGAGGGTCGGGGAGAGGGGAATAGCAGCAGAAGCGGGAGCGGCTTCGGCCCCCTCTCCCAACCCTCTCCCCTTCAGGGAAGAGGGTTTTTCGGCTTCCTCAGCCACCGAAATCTCTTCCGCCCCGGGCGTTTCCGCGACGACCTCTTCTTCACCTGTTTCCTCGGTCGGTGCTTCCACAACCTCACCATCGGTCTCGATCACTGCCAGCGTCGAGCCGATGGGGATCAGATCGCCGACCTCGCCCGCCAGTTCGACCACCGTTCCCGACACCGGCGATTCCATTTCGACGGTCGCCTTGTCGGTCATCATGTCGGCAAGCTGCGCATCTTCCTCGATGCGGTCGCCGATCTTGATATGCCAGGCGACGATCTCGGCCTCGGCGATGCCTTCGCCGATGTCGGGCAGACGGAATGAGTAGCGGGCCATGGCGGTCAGTCCTTCAGAATTTTATCGAGTGCGGTCGCGATGCGCACCGGGCCAGGGAAATAGGCCCATTCAAGGCTGTGCGGATAGGGCGTGTCGAAGCCGGTGACGCGCTCGACCGGCGCCTCGAGGTGATAGAAGCAGCGCTCCTGCACCAGCGCGGCGAGTTCGGCGCCAAAGCCCGACGTGCGCGTCGCTTCGTGAATGATCAGGCAGCGGCCGGTCTTCCGGACCGACGCCTCGATCGCCTCGATGTCGAGCGGCAGCAAGGTGCGCAGATCGAGGATTTCGGCGTCGATACCGCGTTCCTCGATGATCGTCTTCGCGACATGCACCATCGTGCCATAGGCGAGCACCGTCACCGCCTCGCCCTCGCGCACCGTCGCCGCCTTGCCGAGGTCGATGCGGTAATAGCCTTCGGGCACCGCGCTCGCCACATGCTTCGACCAGGGCTCGACCGGGCGGTCGTAATAGCCGCTGAACGGGCCGTTGTAGATGCGCTTGGGCTCGAGAAAGACGACGGGGTCGTTATCCTCGATCGCCGCGATCAGCAGCCCCTTGGCGTCATAGGGGTTCGACGGGATCACCGTCTTCACGCCGCAGATATGCGTCATGATGCTTTCGGGCGACTGGCTGTGCGTCTGGCCGCCGAAGATGCCGCCGCCGAACGGGGTGCGCACTGTCATCGGGCAGATGAAGTCGTTCGCCGAGCGGTAGCGCAGCCGAGCCGCCTCGCTGACGAGCTGATCGAGGCCAGGATAGATATAGTCGGCGAACTGAATCTCGGGGACCGGGCGCAGGCCGTAAGCGCCCATCCCGACCGCGACGCCGATGATGCCGCATTCGTTGATCGGCGTGTCGAACACGCGGGTCTTGCCGTGCTTCTTCTGTAAACCGGCGGTCGCGCGGAACACACCGCCGAAATAGCCGACGTCCTCGCCCATCACCACGACCGTGTCGTCGCGGCCCAGCATGACGTCCATGGCGCTGTTGATCGCCTCGATCATGTTCATGGTCTTGCTGTCCGCGCTCATCATTCAGGCTTCCAGTCCGCACCGAACTTCGTCTTCTGTTCGGCAAGCATCTGATCGCATTGTTCCTGAAGATGCCAGGGCATGTCCTCGAACACGTCCTGAAACATGGTTTCGAAGGGCTGGTGCATGCCATGTCCCAAAACGCCCAGCTTTTCCGACTGTTTCTGGGTCGTCTTGACCAGCTCTTCCAACTCCGTGCGCTGCGCCTCGTGGCGCTCCGCATCCCATTCGCCAAGCGCTTCGAGATGCTGGCGCAGCCGCGCGACCGGATCGCCGAACGGCCAGGCGCTCGCTTCCTGCGCGGCGCGATAGGCGCTCGGATCGTCCGAGGTACTGTGCCCTTCGGCGCGATAGGTGAAATGCTCGATCAGCGTCGGGCCGTTGTTTGTCCGCGCCCGATCGGCCGCCCACTGGGTCGCGGCATAGACAGCGAGCGCATCATTGCCATCGACGCGCAGCCCCGCGATGCCATAGCCGACCGCGCGCGCCGCGAAAGTCGTCCGCTCGCCGCCGGCAAAGCCCGAGAAGCTGGAGATCGCCCACTGGTTGTTGACGACGTTGAAGATGACCGGCGCATTATAGACGGTCGCGAAGGTCAGCGCCGAGTGGAAATCGCCCTCGGCCGAAGAGCCTTCGCCGCACCAGACGGTCGCGATTCGGCTGTCGCCCTTCGAGGCCGAGGCCATCGCCCAGCCTACCGCCTGCGGATATTGCGTTGCCAGATTGCCCGATACGCTGAAGAATCCATGTTCGGGCGCAGAATACATGATCGGCAACTGTCGCCCGAGCAGATGGTCGCCGCGATTCGAATAGATCTGGTTCATCATCTGGATCAGCGGATAGTCGCGCGCGATCAATATGCCCTGCTGGCGATAGCTGGGGAAACACATGTCCGACCGGTCGATCGCCATCGTCGAAGCGACCGACGTCGCCTCCTCGCCCGTCGACTTCATGTAGAAGCTGGTCTTGCCCTGCCGCTGGGCGCGGAACATGCGGTCGTCGAACGCGCGGAGCAGCATCATATACCGCAGCATCGTCCGCAGCCGGTCGGGGGCGAGATTGGGATTCCACGGTCCCTTCGCCTGCCCGTCGAAATCGAGGACGCGGACGAGACCATAGCAAAGCTCGCGCATCGCGTCGGCTTTGGTCGCCTCGCCGGGGCGCGGCGTTGCATCGACCGCGGGAATTTCGACGTCGCTGAAGTCGGGCGTGTCGCCGGGGCGATAGCGCGGTTCGGGAATGTGGAGCGACAACGGCGGCAGGTTGCTCGCCGGGCGCCCCATTGGCCGTTTGGGGGGCGTTTCGGGCATATCCATCGTCCCTTCGAGGCGCGAATCGCCGCGCCGTTATATTTCAATCAGGCGACATATTATTACTTTCCGCATGGCAATGCAATGGAGGCGCTCAGACCGCGACGGGCGCCGCGATATGAGCCTGCGGCGCATAATTCTCGACTGCGAAATCCTCGAAGCGATAGTCGAAAATGCTGGCTGGGCGGCGGAGGATACGCAGCTTCGGACTCCCTGCTGGCACGCGCGCCAATTGCGCTTCGACGAGTTCCGCATGGTTGAGATAGAGGTGGACATCGCCGCCGGTCCATATCAGTTCATGCGCGTGCAGATCGCACTGCTGCGCGATCATTCGCGTGAGCAGCGCCGCTTCGAACACGTTGAAGGCGAAGCCGAGGCCGAGGTCGCACGAACGCTGAAAGAGCAGGCACGACAGGCCGCCGTCGCTGCGGACATGGAACTGATAGGTCATGTGGCACGGCGGCAGCGCCATCCGGTCGAGGTCGGCCACGTTCCAGCCGGTGAAGATATGACGCCGCGATCCGGGATTATCGCGCAGCGAGTCGATCAGCGCCGCGATCTGGTTGTGCCCCTGCGCGGCGCGGCGGAACAATCCGTCGCCCGCCGGTTCGTAGCGCGGCCAGTTCACCCATTGATGGCCATAGACGGGGCCGAGGTCGCCCCATTGCGCGCCGAAATCGGCGTCGTCCAGGATTCGCGCCTCGAAAGCCTCCGCGCCGATTTCGTCCCCGGTCTCGCGGCGATAACGATCGAGCGGCCAGTCGGTCCAGATACGCACCCCCTGCGCGATCAGCGGACGGATGTTGGTGTCGCCGGTCAGGAACCACAACAGTTCGCGCAGCGCCGTCTTCCAATAAACGCGCTTGGTGGTCAGCAGCGGGATCGCATCGTCCTGCAGCGAGAATCGCATCGTCTCGCCGAACAGCGAGCGGGTGCCGACGCCGGTACGGTCGACCCGTTCGTCGCCTTCGACCCAGATGCGCCGCATCAGATCGAGATATTGCAGTTCATAATGGATGGAATCGGACAAGAGATGCTCCCGCTTTATGCCCTTTGCTAGGCTGCACGGGGCGTCGCGGCAAGCGTCGCCCGCCTCGTCACCCCGGATCAAGCCCGGGGTGACGAAGATGGAAAATTCCGAGCCGCGTCGCCGCGTGACAAGCGCGTGTCGACATCTCTCCGTTCCGGGTCAGTCGCGGCTTGGACGCCGCGACGCGCGGGCGCATCATGGCGGCGATGACAAAATATGCCGCCATCGACACGGTTCCGGAGCCCGACGCCGGCTTCGCACCGGCGAGCGAAGAGGATGAGGTCGCGCGCCGCTTGCTGCGTCCCTGCTTTCCCTCCGATCGCGAATTGCTGCTGCTCGCCGGTTTCGACGCGTTCGAGCGGCTCGTTGCCTTCGAGTCGGTCGACGAGGGCACCGCCGCGCGCTGCACCGTCGCGCCGCGGCGCTGGCGCAGTCTGCTCGGCGGCGGCGTCCGCTTCGTGCTGATGGCGCACAACCATCCGTCCGCCGTAGCGCGGCCGAGCCGCGCCGACATCGCCTGCACCCGCGACGCCGCCGCCTTCCTTGCCGTGCTGGGGGTCGACCTGATCGATCATCTGATTTTCGTCGAGGCGGGGCATTTCAGCTTTCGTCGCGCCGGATTGCTGTAGAATCTGCAATTCTGCCGGTCGTGCGGATTGATGCTTGAAGTTCGCCAATCGCGCGTCTAGAGGACCGCCCTGCCCTCGCGCCGGTCCGCCGGCGCCGGATCGGTCGGGGAGTAGCTCAGCCTGGTAGAGCACTGTCTTCGGGAGGCAGGGGCCGGAGGTTCGAATCCTCTCTCCCCGACCAGTATCTTTTGCAATCATCGGGCCTTGTAACCTGGCGCGACAATGCCTAGATTGTCGGTACGCCACCATGGTTTCCCCCTTACCATCGTGGCGAGTGCCCCCGTCGCATGACGCGGGTGCGTCCTCCCTGGACCCTGGCCACCTCGTACTCCGGTACGAGGTGGTTTTTTATTCGGCTTTATTCGGCGGCGACCGGCAGAGGCTCGGCGCGTGCGACATCCGCCACCAGGCCCGAAAACCAGCGCGAAAGCCGATCGACCTTCACAGCATCCGGCATGCGGTCTGGCGCGAGATAGAGATCACGGTCGATTTCGATCTGTACCGCCTCGACTCCTTGGTCGGGCCGGCCGTGCGTCCGGACGACATGCCCGCCGGCATAGGGCTGATTGCGCGCGACGGCCACGCCAAGCCGGTCGGCCAGGGTCATGACCTGCTCGACGAGTCCTTCGCCCGCGCTGTCGCCGAAGCGATCGCCGACGACGATTCGCGCACCATGCCCCGGCTGACCCTGGGGAATGGCGGGCATGCTGTGCAGGTCGATCAGCACCGCGCGGCCGAACCGCGCCCGCGCCGCGGCCAGTTCGCCGGCAAGCGCGGCGTGATAGGGTCGATGCAGCGATTCGAGGCGCCAGTGGAAATCGGCGCGGTCGAGCGGGCGCTTCCACAAGGGTCCGCAATCCGCGAGCCGCGTCGGCACAACCCCGAGCCCCGCGCGCTCCTTGCGTCCCGGGGCGGAGAATTGCGCGCGTAGCGCCATCGCCACCTCGCCGGGCGCCATCTGCCCTTCGCCGCGGTTGCAATCGGCGACCGCACGCGCCCAGAGCGCCTGCACTACCGTCGCGCCCGCCTCGGTGGCACCCGCGGCGATGAGGTCGCACCAGCTATCCTCCAGCCGCTCGAGTTGGGCACGGGCCACGCGCGCCGCGGCCAGTATCTCCGGAGGATAGAGCCGACCCGCATGGGGAATGGACACGACCACCGGGCCGCTCGTCGCGGGTCGGTTGACAGCGATGGCGGCGGACGGAAGGGTACGGCGCTGCATTGGCCATGGGTGGCAAAAAACCGCGCATGAATCCAGCCGCCGCGTCAATTTGTTAAATCTCTCGCGTTACAAGGCACGTTCAAGACAATCGTGCGCCATCACACCATGGCGGCACCAAAGGGACCAGGGGCTCGACTTTTCCATGATTCGCATTTTGCTGGCCGAAGACGACGATGTGATGCGCGAATATCTGGCGCGTGCGCTGACCAGCGCGGGCTATGATGTGACTGCGGTCGATCGCGGCACGGCGGCCGTTCCCTATATCGATTCGGGGACCTTCGACCTGCTGCTGTCCGACATCGTGATGCCGGAAATGGACGGGATCGAACTGGCCCAGCACACCGCGAAAGCGGCGCCGCAGACGCAGGTGATGTTCATCACCGGCTTCGCCGCGGTGTCGCTGCGCGCCGAGGAGAATGTACCCCAGGCCAAGCTGCTCTCGAAACCCTTCCACCTCAAGGATCTGGTGCGCGAGGTCGACGCTCTGTTCGGGCGCGCCGACCGTTCGAACCAACAATAACGCCCCCGCCGCGCGCGAGGGGCTTGCCAAGCCGCGCCGAGGCGATTAGGGGGCGCGTCACCCCAAGGGATGGGCGTGTAGCTCAGTGGTAGAGCACTGTGTTGACATCGCAGGGGTCGCAAGTTCAATCCTTGCCACGCCCACCATTCAAAACGCCGCCGCCCTCTCGGGTCGGCGGCGTTTTTGCATTCAGGCCATTCCCTTCGCCAGATCGCCGCGCGATGCATCGCCGACCTGGCTGCCGCCGTCGCAGTCGAGGATCGTCCCGGTGATATAGCCCGCCGCCGGGGAGCAGAGGAACACCGCCGATTCGGCGACCTCCTCGACCCTGCCCCAGCGTTTCATCGCGATGCGCGCATAATGCGCCTCGCGCGATGCGGCGTCGGGGGCGAGGCGCTTCATGCCTTCGGTATCGGCGATCGGCCCCGGCGAGATGCCGTTGACGCGCACGTCCGGTCCCCATTCGAGCGCGAGGACGCGGATGAGCTGGTTGATCCCGGCCTTGGCCGCGCAAGCGTGCGCCTGCAGCGCCGAGGCGTTGATGGCCTGCCCCGCCGTGATCGCAATCAGCGACGCGCCCGGTCGGTTCAGCAGGTCGTGACAGCCGCGAAAGACGTTGAAGGTGCCGTTGAGGTCGATATCGACGACAGTGCGAAAGGCATTCGCCGACATGCCCAGGACGGGCGCGAGAAAATTGCCTGCCGCGCCCGAGATCACGATATCCATCGACCCGAGCTTTTCGGCCACCGTCTCCATCACGCCGCGAATCGCCGCATAGTCGCGTACGTCCCCCGACAGGCCGATCGCCCCTGCACCGATCTCCGCCGCGGCGCGCGCCGCCTTGTCGGGATCGCGCCCGGCCACCGCGACCTTTGCGCCCAGTTCGGCGAAGCGTTTCGCGATACCCAGATTGATCCCGCTCGTCCCGCCGGCAACGAAGGCGGTCTTGCCCGCGAGCAGATTGTCCCGGAATGTCGTCATGCGTCGTCTCTCCCATGGCAGCGATCCGGGCTTGACGGATCGGATTCGGTCGCCTTTTGAAACCCAAACAGACACAAGGACGACCAGATGGCAAGCGGCCCGACTTCGAATAGCTTCATTTCTCAGCGACTGAAGCTGCATTATGTCGATTGGGGGAATGAATCGGCGCCGCCGCTGCTGCTGGTCCACGGCGGCCGCGACCATTGTCGGAGTTGGGACTGGGTCGCCGAAAAGCTGGCCGACCGCTATCATATCATCGCGCCCGACCTACGCGGCCACGGCGACAGCGCCTGGTCGCCCGACGGACAGTACGACATGGACAGCTTCGTCTATGATCTTGCGCAGTTGATCCATCAACTCGACCTCGCACCGGTGACGATCGTCGCCCATTCGATGGGCGGCAATGTCGCGCTACGCTATACCGGCCTCTATCCCGACAAGGTCCGCAAGCTCGTCGCGATCGAGGGGCTCGGGCCTTCGCCCACGGTGCTGGCGGAGCGCGCCGCGGTGTCGGTGGGCGATCGCTTCCGCAAATGGATCGAGGACAAGCGCCAGGCGGCGGGGCGCATCCCGAAGCGCTATGCGACGCTCGACGACGCGCTCGCCCGGATGATGGCCGAGAACAGCTATCTGACTCCCGAACAGGCGCGCCACCTGACCGTCCAGGGCATCAATCGCAATGAGGACGGTAGCTGGAGCTGGAAATTCGACAATTATCTGAACGTCTGGCCGGTGTTCGACCTGCCGCAGGCCGACATCGAGGCGCTATGGTCGGCGATCGCCTGCCCCACCCTGTTGCTCTATGGCGCCGATAGCTGGGCTTCGAACCCCGAAAAGGACGGGCGGATCGAACATTTCAACCATGCCAGGGTCATCGAGTTCGAGAATGCCGGCCACTGGCTGCATCATGACCAGTTCGCGCGGTTCATGTCCACGCTAGACGAATTTCTCTAAATTGGGTGCCGGCGGCGCGCGATGGTCGCGCGCCGGGGAAAGATGGCATGGCCTATACGGGGCAGCTTCCGCGGCGGCAGCGGATGATCGCCGGTGGCGGCGCATTGATCGCCGCGCTTCTGGTCGGCATCGGGCTCGCGAGCGGGCTCGACCTCAATGTCGTGCGCACGGCCGCCGAATCGATCAGTGCCTTCGCCATCCCGGCCCCGCCTCCCCCCGAATCGCCGCGGCCGGTCGAACGCACCCCTGACTCCAAAGCCGGCAAGGCCGCGCCTCCGAACGAGCGCACCAAGGCGGTCCCGGCGGTCGCGCCGAAACCGAAACTGCCCGTGCCCGACCCCGCCCTTCCCGCTGCACCGCATCCCGGCACGGGCCGCGAAGCCTCAGCGGGGGCAACCCCGACGCCCGGCCGGGGATCGGGCGCCGGCGGACGCGGCGATGGCACTGGATCGGGCGGCGCGGGCAGCGGCACGGGCGGCGGGACCCGGCCTGTGCTGGTCAGCGGGCGCATCGAGGATCGCGATTATCCGAGGCAGGCGGCGCGCGCGAAGAGCGGCGGCGAAGTCGAGGTGCGCTTCACGATCCAGCCGACCGGGCGCGTCACCGGCTGCCGTGTCACCCGATCGAGCGGCGACGCCGTGCTCGATGCGACGACCTGCCGGCTGATCGAGGATCGCTTCCGGTTCCGCCCCGCGACCAATGCGGCGGACGAAGCCGTCGCCAGCGCCTATGGCTGGCGCCAGAACTGGTGGCTGGAACGGCGGCGCTAGCGATCATACGCGACAAATTCGCGACATTATCGCGAACGATTATCAATATTGATTGACTCTGCGAACGACTCTCAATAGCGGCGTGCCGGTCACGCGTTCCAGTCGAAAAGGGGAAATCATGTCATTCTTGCGTTTGCGCGAAACCATGTCGGCAGCGGCTCCGGCCTATCTGGCGCTCAGTTGCTTCGGTCTCGCCGCATCTCCCGCAGCCGCGCAGGATGGTGGACAGGAGGCGAAGCGGCCGGTGCTCGGCGGCGTCACTGTCACCGACACGGCGATCGAGGACGACGGCTACAAGATCGACAAACCGTCCTCTCCCAAATTCACCCAGCCGCTGCGCGACACGCCGCAAACCATTCAGGTCATCAGCAAGGAATTGTTCAACGAACAGGGCGCGACGACGCTGACCGAGGTGCTGCGCAACAGCCCCGGCGTCGGCACCTTCTATGCGGGTGAGAACGGGAATACGACGAGCGGCGATGCGATCCGTATGCGCGGCTTCGATACGTCGAACAGCATCTTCGTCGACGGCATCCGCGACCTCGGCTCGGTCTCGCGCGATATCTTCAATACCGAAGCGGTCGAGGTCCAGAAGGGGCCTGCGGGCACCGACAACGGCCGCACCGCACCGACCGGTGCGATCAATCTGGTCAGCAAGCGAGCCACCCTCGAAAGCGCGCTGTCGGGTACGCTGTCGGTCGGGGTCGATGGGCAAAGGCGCGTGACGGCCGACGTCAACCAGACGCTCGGTGGCCTCAGCAACAGCGCGCTGCGGCTCAACATGCTGTGGCAGGATAGCGACGTTCCGGGGCGCGATCATGTCGCGAATCAGCGGCTCGGCCTCGCCGCCTCACTCGGCCTCGGGCTCGAAACCGCGACCCGCGCCTACCTCAACCTCCTCTATGTCGATCAGGACAATATTCCCGACGGCTATGTCCCGACGATCGCCCTTCCCGGCTGGGAACCGCAGGCCGGGCAAGAGGCGCTGGTCGGCCATCCGGTCGATTCGGAGAATTTCTACGGCACGCGCAAGGATCATGACGATGTGAAGGCGCAGATGGCGACGCTCATCATCGAACATGATTTTTCGGACAGCGTGCGACTGTCCAACATCGCGCGCGTGGGGGAGACGAAGCAGGATTATCTTCTGACCGCCTTCATGTCGACGGGGTCCAACATCTCGGGCGATCCCGCCAACCCCGACGACCTGTCCGCCTACACGATGACCCGCGGCAACCCCACGATCCGGGAGGCGACGAACCGCATCCTGACGAACCAGCTCAACCTGCGAGCTGATTTCGCGACCGGGGCAATCGAGCATAATCTGAGCATCGGCGCCGAGATCACCGGTGAAAAGCAGATCATCTACGGCCACAGTTCCACGGGCACCCTGCCGGTCGCGAATCTCTACAATCCCGATTGGAACGACACGAGCGACTTCACCTATTCGCGCAACGGCACCGCGGCACGGGGCAAGACGAATACCCTGGCCTTCTATGCCTTCGATACCGCGAAATTCTTCGACGGACTGTTGCTGGTGACCGGCGGCGTACGCGTCGATCATTACAAGACGACCTATTTCAACACGGCCGTTTGCAACAACGGCACCGGTCGCGGCGCCGTGCCTTGCGGCACCGCCCCCGTCGGCTCGATCGTCACCACCGCCGACCTGAAGGCCAAGGACACGTTGTTCAACTGGAAGCTGGGCGCGGTGCTCAAGCCGAGCGAGCCGGTGAGCCTTTATGTGAATTACGCGCTGTCGCAGCAGCCCCCGGGCGGCGAGAACTTCACCCTGGCCGCAGGCAACAGCGCCAACAATCCGGACTTCGCTCCGCAAAAGGCCAAGACGATCGAGGCCGGCGTGAAGTGGGATGCGCTCGACGGCGCGCTCGCCTTCAATGCGGCGGTATTCCAGACCAAGGTGCTGAACGAAGTCAACGCCGCCGATCCCTCCGACATTCAGAGCGGCTCGAAGCGCGTGCGCGGTTTCGAACTGTCGGTCGTCGGCAACATCACCGACGCCTGGTCGATCTCCGCCGGATACGGGCATCAGAAGACCAAGGTTACCAACGGCAACGCCGTCGCCGTCGATGGCAGCAGCGGGCTGACCTACGCCCCGGACGACAGCTTCTCGTCCTGGACCAGCTATCGCACACCCTTCGGTCTCGAGGTCGCGGGCGGCGTCCGCTACACCAGCGGAATGCGGCGCGGGACCGATGGCGCCGCGGGCACGCCCCCGCGCACCGAGGGCTATACGGTCGTCGACGCGCTGCTCGGCTATGCCGTGAACGACAATTTCAAGCTGCGCGCGAACGCCTACAATCTGTTCGACAAAGATTATGTCGCGGCGATCAACAAGAGCGGATACCGCTATGTTCCGGGCCAGCCGCAAACCTTCCTGTTCAGCGCCGACTTCCGTTTCTAGGCAGGAACAAGGCAAAGGCCTGGGCGGGGGGCGTGCCCCCGCCTTCGCCGTTTGAAAAGGATTTGAACCGGCATGTTGCTGCATATTCCGAACGTCCTGATGCCGGAGGAGGCGGTCGAGTTTCGCCGCCGCCTCGATGCGGCCGACTGGACCGATGGACGCGAGACGGTCGGCGCGCAGGGCGCCAGGGTCAAGCGCAACGAGCAATTGCCGGACGGCTCGACGCTGAAGGCCGAACTCGGCGCCGCGGTGCTCGCGGCGCTGAAGCGCAGCCCGCTGTTCTTCGCCGCCGCTCTGCCGCGAAGGATCTTGCCGCCGCGTTTCAATCGCTATGCGGGCGGCGGCGAATATGGCTTTCACGTCGATGGCGCGGTGATGCAACTGGCGGAAGGAGAGCAGTTGCGCTCCGACCTGTCCTGCACTCTCTTCCTCAACGATCCCGGGGATTATGAGGGAGGGCGGTTGATCGTCAGCGACACCTTTGGCGAGCACGACATCGCGCTGCCTGCGGGCGATGCCATCCTCTATCCCTCGAGCAGCCTTCACCGCGTCGAGCCGGTGACCCGCGGCGCCCGGCTCGCCTCCTTCTTCTGGATCCAGAGCCTGGTGCGCGACAACGGCCAGCGCCAGATGCTGTTCGAAATGGACACCGCCATCCAGAAACTCACGCTCGACGGAGCCGACGACAATGCTGTCCTCCAACTCACTTGCGTCTATCACAACCTCCTCCGGCGCTGGTCCGAAACCTGACAAGAGCGATGACAGGACGCGCGCCGTGGCCGTGCCGATCCGGCGCGTGCCGACCGACGTGGGCGCAACACCGAGCCGTTACGGCGAGAAGCGCAAGTTCAACCTGCCGGCAGCGGCGCTGACGTTGCTCCTCTCGGCGGCGCTGCTAGCCGCACTGGTCCACAGAGGATATCAGGGCGTCGAGATCGAGGCAGCGAAACTGGCGGTGGTCAACCTGTCGATCGCCCCCCCTCCGACCCCGCCTGCGCCGCCGAAGGAAGTGCCGCCGCAGCAGGAGGCGCCTGTCGTAGCGCCCCGCCCGCTGGTGGTCGTGCCAAACGACCGGCCTGCGATGCTGGTCTCCCCCGACCCGACCCCCGCGCCGCCAATGCCGATCGCGGTCCCACCTGCTCCGCCAGCGCCACCCGCCCCGCCGGCGACGGTTCGGGCCGACGATCTGGGCACGCGAATGCTGTCGGGCGCGCCGCCGCGCTATCCGCGCGAGAGCCGGCGCCATCGCGAAGAGGGCACGGTAGTGCTTGCGCTGACGCTCGACGTCGACGGCTCGGTCGCCTCCATTTCCGTCGCGCAGAGCAGCGGCTTCCAGCGCCTCGACGAAGCGGCGCTGCGCGCGGTGCGGAAATGGCGCTGGGCACCCACGATGCGCAGCGGACAGGCGGTGAAGGTCAAGGGGCTGGTAGAAATCCCGTTCGTCCTGCGCGGCAAGAGCGCGGATTAGCCCAGCATCGCGCGCCAGCCGCGCGAGATATGTTCGCGATCGGCGACGATCACGCACGCCGCTAGCTCGTGCGCATCGGCGAGGGCAATCCCCCGTTCCGGCCCCAGAACGGTCAGCGCCGTCGCCCAGCCGTCGGCCATCATGCAGGACCGATGAAGCACGGTCGTGGAGGACACGCCGTTGATGATCGGACGTCCGCTGCGCGGGTCGAAGCTGTGCGAATAATGCCGTCCATCCGCCGTAAACCCGCGCCGATAGTTGCCCGACGTCGCCACAGACAGATCGTGGAGCGCGATGCGCCAGGCGGGCGCGGCACAGGAAGGCGGCATCTCGACATCGACCCACCAGGGCTGACCGTCGGGTTGCACTCCTTCGCCGCGCAGTTCGCCGCCAACCTCGATCAGGAAATGGCGCACGCCCCGCGCCAGCAGCCATTCGGCGGCGAGGTCGACCCCGAAGCCCTTGGCTATCCCCGACAGGTCGAGCGCCGCGTCGGCGCCGCACCGAACGCGTGCGGCTGACGGGTCAAAGGCGATAGATCGGTCGGACGACGACCTGTCGTCCGGTACGCCGGCAACCGGGCCGGCGCTGCCGAAGCCCCAGCCTTCGGTCAGCAACCCCAGACCCGGATCGAAGGCCCCGCCGCTCGCTTCGGCAATTTCCATCGCTGCGGTGAGGACGCGCGCGCATTCGGGCGACACTGCGCGCCATTCGCCCGCCGGCGCGCGATTGATGCGCGACAGATCGGACTCGGGTTCCCACTGGCTCATCTGGGCAATCACCCGGCCGAACGCTGCTTCCACGCCGCACGCGACGTCCGTGGGCGGCGCCACGGCCTGCAGCGACCAGTTCGTTCCCATCGTCTCGCCCCCGAAGCGCTCGACGGCGCCGCCCACGACGCGCGCCGCAAAGGCGGCGGGCGTCAGCGCGCGGGGGATCAGGATGCGGTCGCTCAGGGCGCCAGCACCTCGAGCGTCGTCACATAGCTCGCGCGGCGTTGCGGCGCGGCAGCGCCTTCCTCGCGAGGTGCGCGCGGGGTCGTGACGTTCAGCCAGTACATGCCCGGTTCGGGCCAGGTGATCTCCACCTTGCCGTCGGCGCCCGTCGTCAGGTCGATCTGGCCCAACTGGTCGCGATAGCGAATGCCGCCGGGGATGACCGTGACCGGCAGGCCCGCCGCCGGCTTGCCGTCGAGCAGGAACTGGAAGGTCGCCGCCTCACCCGCGAACAGGTCGTTGGGGTGCGTCACGGGCACGAGTTCGATGCCCTTGCCGGTCGGCTTGAACAGCGTCGTCGTCGGCTCGCCGACGGTGACGAAGATTTCGTTGCGATTGTTCGATTCGGCGGTCCGGACGTTGCTCGCCCCCGCGGGCAGACGCTCGGCCAGATTGGCCGTGGTGGTGCCGCGCGGCAGCCGCTCTGTCTTGCCGTTCAGGTCATAACTGCCCATCAGCCCGTCGGACAGCGACGCGATGCGCCAGGTGCCCTTCTGCGTCAGATGCACGTCGAAGGTGCTGCGATAGCGGCCGGTCGCCTGATTCTCGATCGGCGCCTCGCTGCCGTCGGGCGCCCATGCCTTCACCGAATCGAGCCGCATCGGATGATGCTCGAAATAGAAGAGGTCGTTCGAGATCGCGGCGTCGACGGTCACCCACACATCGTCGCCCGACAGCACGGTCGCCGAAGGCAGCATCCATTGCCGGTGTGCGCTCGCCGGAACCGCGGCCAGCGTCGCGGCGGCGATCGTGGCGGTCAAACCCAGGATAATCTTCTTCATGGCCCTGTCCTTTCGAAAAATCAGCGGAAGGCGACCGAAACGGCGCCGAGTTCGGTCTTGCCGGCGGCGCGTCCGCCGGCGCCGGCCTTGGCCGGCCAGGTGAAGGGAATGCGGAGCAGTTCGCGGCCACCCACCTCGCGCGCCGCCTCGATCACCAGCACATAGGCGCCGGGCGCCGTCGCGCCGAGCTGCACGCGACTGAACGAAATCTTGTGCGTGCCGGGCGCGCGCGTCGCACCGGTCACTCCGTTTGCCGGGAAGCTCATCGACCGGCCCGAGGCACGCCACCATTGCCGCACGTCGCGCAGCCATTTGGTGCCCTCGTTGTTCTTCATGTCGTGGTCGTACCAGACCGCGACCGTCTTCGCGGGCGCACCCGCCTTTTCGACCCAGATCGCGACATAGGGGCGATGATATTCGGCGACCTTCAGGCGCGGAATGGTGACGGTGACGTCCATCGTTGCCGGCGCGGCGGCGAGCACGGGCACGACGAGCGCCGCGCTCAGCGAGCCGCCGATCAACAGGGTGTGCGGGCGAAGCTGCATGAAAGTCCCTCCTAGTGGATGAAGATGATCGCGATGGCCGCGGGCAGGATCAGCCCGGCGCCGACGAGCGGCCAGGTGCTCCTGCGCTTCGCCGCATGAAGCTGGAGCAGCACGAGACCGGTCAGCGCGAAGACGAGGCAGGCGAAGGCGAAGATGTCGATGAACCAGCTCCACGCGGTGCCCGAGTTGCGGCCCTTGTGAAGGTCGTTGAGATAGGAGATCCAGCCGCGGTCGGTGACCTCGCTCGTCACCGCGCCGGTCGCACGGTCGATCGCCACCCAGGCATCGCCGCCGGGGCGCGGAGCGGGCAGATAAATCTCGTCCGCCGACCATTCGGCCTCGCCCGACGCCTTGATCGGGAAATGATCCTCGACCCATGCGGCGACCGGCCGCGGCAGCGCACCCTTGCCGCTCGCCGGGTCGGAACCGAGCCTGGCGAGCAGCGCCGGCGGCATATGGGCCACCGTTTCGGCGACGACCGGCGATGCCTCGATGTCGGCGGCGTGATTGAGCGTGAAGCCGGTGATCGCGAACAGCAGCAGCCCGATCAGGCTGATCGCCGAGCTCATCCAGTGCCACATATGGAGCTGTTTCAGCCAGAAGGCTCTGCGGCTCTTTTTTGTAGCCGGTCCGGGAGAGGTCGGTGCGTGCATCGGGACAGTCTGAAAGAGAAGTCCGTCGCCATTATCGAGAACGATTCGCAATTACAATAATGAATCGGGCCCGCAGCCCCTTTTTCCGGGATCCGCGTCAGGCAGCCGCGGCGTCGCGATCGGCGAACAGCGCCTTCATATCCTTCTTCAATATCTTGCCATTGGCGTTGCGCGGCAGCGTATCGGCGACGAAGCGGATAGCGACCGGCACCTTGAAGGCGGCGAGCCGCTCGCGCACCCAGGCCTGCAGTTCGGCCTCGGTCGCCGACTGCCCCGGTGCGAGATGGACGACCGCTGCCGGTTCCTCGCCCAGCGTGCGGTGCGGGATACCGATGACCGCGCAGTCGGTGATCGCAGGATGCTCGTAGAGGACATTCTCGACCTCCGACGAATAGATATTCTCGCCGCCGCGCAACACCATGTCCTTCGCGCGGTCAACGATGAAGAGGAAACCCTCCGTGTCGATCCGCGCGAGGTCGCCGGTGCGGACCCAGCCGTCGACGAAGGTCTCCGCCGTCGCCTCGGGCTTGTTCCAATAGCCCTTCACGATCATCGGCCCGCGCGCCCACAGCTCGCCGACCGCGCCAATGGGCAGCACGGTGACGCCGTCGTCGGCGCGAATCTCCAGATCGGCGACCGCCACCGGCGGCCCGGCGCTGGTCGGACGGTTCAGATAATCCTCCGCGCCGTGCGAGGTGACCGTCGCCATCGTCTCGGTCATCCCCCAGCCGTTGCCGGGCAGCGCTCCGAACTCCTCATAGATGCGCTTGACCAGCTCGGGCGCCGACGGCGCGCCGCCATAGGCGATGGCCTCCAGCGTGGAGAGGTCGTATTTCGCGCGATCGGGATGCTCTATAAGCTGCCAGGCGATGGTCGGCACGCCGCCCGTCATCGCGACCTTCTCGCGCTCGATGATCTCCATCGCCTGCACCGGGTCCCATCTGCGCATGAAGATCGTCGTGCTGCCGCCCGCCATCGTCCCCATCAGCCCGGCCGAGCAGGCGGTAACATGGAACATGGGAATGACGGTCAGGCTGGTGCGCGGCTGCGGCTCGGGTACCGGCTCGCCGCGGCGCAGGAAGCTGCGCGCCGCCGAAAAGCCGCCCGACAATATGTTGGTGACGAGGTTGCGGTGCGTCCCGAGCGCCCCCTTCGGGCTGCCCGTCGTTCCGCTGGTGTAGAAGATCGTCGCCTCGTCGTCGCTGTCGAGGTCGATGCGCGGCCGGTCGCCCGCAGGCAGGCCCGCCCAGCTTTTGGGGTCCCCGACGATATCCTCGAGCGCGGTCGTCCCGTCGATCGCCGTTCCCGCCCGCGCGACGATCCACTGCTCGACACCGGGCATCGCGTCGCGATGTTCGCGCAGCCGATCGTGGCGTTCGGAATCGACGATCAGAAGCTTCGCTCCCGAATCGCGAATGCCATAGGCCAGTTCGGCGCCGGTCCACCAGGCGTTGAGCGGCACCGCGATCGCCCCGATCGTCGTGATCGCGAAAAAGATCATCGGCCATTCGGGCAGATTGCGCATTGCGAAGGCGACACGGTCGCCCTTCCCGACGCCCATGCCCCGAAGCGCCCGCGCGAAAGCGACGGTAGCGCGATAATTGGCTTCGTAGGTTATCCGCTCGTCATCGAGGATCGTGAACAGCCGCTCGCCATGCGTCCGTGACAAATCGAGCAGCGCGCCGAGGTCGTGCGGCGCATTTTTCCAGACGCGGGTCGCTATGCCGCCGACCAGCACCGTCTCCATCTCGAACCGGGCTCCGGGCGCGGTCAGCGCGGTGTTCGCCTCGGCAATCGACATCTTCGGCCAGGCGGGATCGAGGGACACCACGGATTCGCTGCTGGACTCATTCGTCACGGACCATATTCTCCCAATGCTGCAGTTATCGACCGCAACGTTAGGATCGAGGTCCGGCTTCGACAAGCGACAAGTAGCGGTTTGAAACCTTTACCCCGCTGCGGCATAGGCAGCGAAACGAAAAGAGCCCCGGCAACGCCGGGGCTCTTGAAATCATTGACCGGTTGCGCCCCTTTTTAGGGGCTCACCGGTTCGTCATCGTCGGAATCGATGATGATGATCGCAGCAACGCCGGCGAGCAGACCTGCCAGCCCGATGAGCCAGCTCGAATTGCCCTCAAGCCCATTGGCGCCTCTGGAGGCAGAGGTCGCCCGCGCCCCACTCAGGGACTGCGCCGCGGAGGCTGCAATCGGGGTCATCACGATCGTCGCTGCCGTCAGGGCAAAGGCGGTCTTCTTGAACAGGCCCATTTAAGTCTCCATCGGTTGAACAAACGCTTGCAAGGGCAGCAACGGATATCGGAGCCACTTGTTCCGGCGTGCCGGCATCTTTTCGCCGCTGGATCCGCACGGCTCGGAAGGAAAGGTCCGTCGACCCTGGACTCTCAGGCGAAATGGAGCTTGCGATACTTGCCGCGGAAGTAAAGCAAGGGGTCGCGGCGCGGTTCGAAGATCGCCTTCAGGACGCGCCCGACGAGGATGAAATGATCCCCGCCCGGATGCACCGCCTCGCGCGCGCACTCAAAGCTGCTCAGCGAGCCGTGCAGGACCGGCGTGCCGAATTCCCCGATCTCCCAGGGGGTCGTGGCAAAACGGTCCTCTCCCCTTCCGGCAAAGCGGTTCGATGCCGGCTGCTGGCCGATCTGGAGGACATTGACGGCAAATCGCTCCGCTTCGCACAGGACGGCCCCGGTGCCAGCGCTATTCGCGACGCAGACGAGCAACAGCGGCGGGTCGAGCGAGACTGAAGTGAAGCTGTTCGCGGTGAGGCCCACTGGTGTTCCGTCAGGGCACACCGCCGTCACGACCGTCACACCTGTCGCGAAGCAGCCGAGCGCGTCGCGAAAGGTCCGCGCGTCGGAACCGGCGCGATACTCGGGCATGCCGCGTGGCGCGCGGCGCTCGAGGAAATCAATCAGATGGGCGCCGAGCGCATCGTTGCAGTCGTCGGTCACGACGAGCGCCAGATCCTCCACTTCGACAAGTTCGCCGTCGGGCAGGCTGCCGACGAATGCCGCCGCGTCATCCGGCGACACGAGTTCGCTCATCGCCCCGCGGACATAGAGCGTCGGCAGCATGATGTTCGCGGCGACATCCGCGAAGCGTGCCGCCATTTCGCCCGGATCGAACGCGTCGCGCAATCGTGCATCCCATTGCGCCTGCCCCGGTGCCAGCAGCCCCGCCTCATGCAGCCGTTCGTCGACATGCGCCGCCGCGGCGGCATCGACACGCAGGGGCAGGTCAATCAGCACGAGACCCGACGCGAGCAGCGCGGCATCGCGTGCGAGCGCCGCACCCGCGATCCAGCCGCCGAGTGTCGCCGCCACTACCATGGGCCGGCTGCCGAGCTGCGCGAGCACCGCGCGCAAATCCTCCACCAGCGCTTCGACGTCATAGCGCCCGTCCGCGGGCCATTCACTCCCGCCATGCCCGCGCATGTCGAGGCTGATGACGCGCCGCCCGGCCTGCACCAGCGCATCGGCCACGCCGGCCCACACAGCGCGCGTCTGTCCGGCTCCGTGGATCAAAAGCACCGCGGGGTCGTCGTCGGTGCCGCCCACCTCCGCCTCCAGGCGTACGCCGGCAAAGCCGCGATATTGGACGATGCTCATGCGCGCTCCCTAAAGCGCGCGACATCGTTCGTCGAGGCACTGGCGCGAATAAGGCCTCTCCTCCATGGAAGAGAGGCCTTCAAGAAATCTCAGCGTTGGAAGCCTGCGAGTCTTTGATTGATGATGGTTTGAGCGTCGTGGATGATGCGCTCGATGAGTTGCTGGCATGTTGGGATATCGTGGATGAGTCCCTGGACCATACCGGCCC
>NZ_JACIJH010000012.1 GCF_014199295.1 Sphingopyxis panaciterrulae | reverse complement strand
ACCTCATGGGCGCCATCACGCTCCTCGCATCAAACGCCGCTCAAATGATGACCGGTACCAGCATCATAATCGATGCAGGATGGACCGCGGATTAGGGTCAGGACCCATGAATTCCACGTTCGAGGCGTCGAAATGGCGAAGATATCGGGTTCGGGCGGACGCAGCGGGTAGCATCGCTACCCGCAAGGCCGCACGGGCCCGAGATCGAAGCCATTTCGGCGTCGCTTCGCGATTTGACCGATTTTGCCCAGGGCTTCGTCGAAAAGCCTTGAAATATCCTCATATTCCTACGCCATTTCTCCTCGCCCTGAGCAAAATCGCTTCAAACCTCGAACGTGGAATTAAGGGGTCCTGACCCTAAGGAGAAAAAGATGACCGGTTTCGACATGCCCGAATGGGCGCGGCGCGCGGCGCTGGCGCGGCACGGCTGCGAGCATCCGTTCGGGGCGCTCGATCCCGCCCGGACCGCGCTCGTCGTCATCGACATGCAGAATGGTTTCATGGTGCGCGAGGGCGCGGCCTCCTTCATCGAGGCATCGCTCACCATCGCCCCCGTCATCAACCGGCTCGCCGCCGCCCTGCGCGAGGCCGGGGGCCATGTCGTCTGGGTTCAGAACACCCATGATCCCGACACCGTCGCCGGCTGGTCGAACTGGTTCGCGATGAACAGCGCAGCGTTCAACGAAGGCGCACTCGCGGCGCAGGCGCGCGGCTCCTTCGGCCACGCGCTCCACGAAGCGATGGATGTGCAGCCCGGCGACGAGCGGATCGAGAAACACCGGTTCAGCGCCTTCATGCCCGAAGGCTCCGACCTCGCGCAGCGGCTGCGCGGGCGCGGGTGCGACACGGTGCTCATTACCGGCGTCACCACGAACGTCTGCTGCGAATCATCGGCGCGCGACGCCGCGCAGATGAATTTCCGCACGATCATGGTCAGCGACGCGACCGCTGCCAACGATCCTGTCGCGCACCGGTCGGCGCTCGCCACCTTCTATTCGATCTTCGGCGACGTGATGCCGGCCGACATGGTGATCGCGGCGCTCGGCGTTCGGCCAGCCTGATCCCGCACGCCCGCGGGCAAAGAAAAGGGCCGGACCCCCCATCGGGAGCCCGGCCTTTTTTTGGGCTCCCCCTGCCCTATTGGAATTCGATGCCGAAGGTCGCGCCGATGGTGCGCGGCGCCGCATAGTTGACGAAGCCCGTGTTCGCGGTCAGCAGCACATAGGTCGGATAATATTTGTTGGTGATGTTCTTTGCCCACACCCCGACATACCAGCCCCGGTCGAGCGAGCGCAGCCGGATCTCTCCGTCCCACACCGCATAGGGGTCCACTGCGGCATTTTCGTTGTTCGTGATCTCCGAATAATATTTGCCGGAGTAGGTCAGCCCCGAATTGACGTCGAGCGCGAAGCGGTCGCTGAGTTCGCTGGTGTGATTGAGCGTGACGCCGAACGTGTGCTTCGGCGCGCGTTCCAGATATTTGCCGTTCACATTGACGCCGCTGATCACGAGGTCGCTTTTGAACTTGGCATCGAGATAGCCATAGTTGAAGCCAATCCGCGTCTGCCGCGCCAGCGCGAGCGATCCCGAGACCTCAACGCCGTTGATGTCCGACTTGCCGGCGTTGAACAGCGCCGTGATCGGCACCGTCGAGCCGGGGACGTCGACCAGGCTCTGCACCTGAAGATCGGTGTAGCGCATGTGGAAGGCCGACAGGTCGAGCGTCAGCTTGCGGTTGAAGAAGCTGTTCTTGGTCCCGACCTCGTAATTGGTGACATATTCGGGTGCCACCGGCAGCCCGGCGGCGAGCGCGCTGGTCGGCTGGCCGTCGAAGCCGCCGGCCTTGAAACCGCGCGAAATCGTCGCATAGGCCATCGAGTTCGGGCTGAGCTGATATTTGGCGGTGAAGCGCGGCGTCGTCGCGTTCGAGGAATATTTTCCGGTCACGTCGAACGGAAAGCCGCCGGTCGGAAAGCGGTTGCTGTCGGCAATGTTGCGGAACGTCTTCTTGTCGTGGGTATAGCGCACACCCGCGGTCAGCGAGAAGGCGTCGGTCACGTTGAGCGTGCCGTCGACGAAGACGGCGATGCTGTTCGCCTTGCTCCTGGTCTGGAAGTCGTCGAACTGGTCGGGGATCGGGGCGCGGAACACGATCGTGCTATGCTCGTCGCGGTCGACCACCTCGCGGTAGAGGAAGGCGCCGGCGAGGAAGTTGAACGGTCCCGAGAAGTTCGAGGCGAAACGCAATTCCTGCGAATATTGGGCGGCGCGTTCGTCGATGATATTGTGGGTCAGGTTGAAGGGGGCCGAAATGTCGGGCCGCGTCTTGTCCACACGAATGCCTGCCAGCGCGACGTCGATGTTCGACTGCGATCCGCGCACGGCGGTGATCGAGGTGATGTCGCCGATGCCGGCGTCATATTTGATCCTGACCGACGTGCCCCAGGCTTCATTGTCCTGACGGCCATCGGGCACGAAACTGGTGCGACGGTCGGGACCATTGCCGATGGTGTAGGCATCGGTCGTCTTGCTGACCGCCCATTTGTTGAGGCCGTTGCCCGTACGCTTGTAATAATCCGCCGACACGGTGACTTCGAGCCGCTCGCCCAGGTTCGACGAAACCGCGCCGCGCACCGCGGTGCTCTGCAGATCCTCCAGTTCGCTGCCGGTCAGCGCGCTCTTCGCATAGCCGTCGTGGCGGCGCGAGACGAAGGAGAAGCGGCCGTTGATGTCGTCGGTCAACGCCCCGTTGGCGACCCCGCGCACATTGATCGTGCCATAGGTGCCGACATCCGCATTGACCTTGAAATAAGCAGTGTCGGTCGGGCGGGAGCTGATCAGGTTGATCGCGCCGCCCACGGTATTCTTGCCGAACAAGGTGCCCTGCGGACCGCGCAACACCTCGACGCGTTCCAGATCGAAGATATCGGCGGTGCCGCCCGCGGCCCGCCCCAGATAGACGTCGTCGACGAACACCGCGACCGACCGTTCGAGGCTGCCGCCGTCGAAATGCGAGCCGATGCCGCGGATATAGATATTGGGGTCGGATGCGTTGAATTCGGCATAGGTCAGGCTGGGGGTGAAGGTTGCCAGCCCCTCGATGTTCGACGTGCCCGCCTTTTCGAGCGCGTCGCCGCTGACCGCCGAGATCGACAGCGGCACATCCTGCAGCCGCTCTTCGCGGCGCTGCGCGGTCACGACGATCTCGCCGCTATCGCCCGATGAGGCCCGGGGTTCCGGCGCCTCCTGCGCATATACGCCCGTGCCGGCCGCAAGGGCCCACACCGAAACCATCGCCACGCTGACCGACTTGCGCATTTTCGTATCTCCTCCCTGACCCGCCAGCCTGTCACTGCGGGATATCTTTATTGAATACATATATTGAAGCCTTTGGCTTCGCAAGCCTGAAGCGACGTGAAAAATCAGGATTATAGGGAAAATAATTCCGAAAACCGTCGCGCTTCCTGCGGCTTCCAATTGATACGCTTATTGATTCCCTTGGATTCCGACTTTCGGCAAATCTACTCCTCCGAGCGCGTAGTTGATCGTCTTCTCCTCGGTGAAGAACTGGCGCGCCGCCGGCGCTCCATCGCGCCCGACGCCCGATTCCTTGTATCCGCCGAAGGGGAAGCGAGGATCGAGCGCCAGCATCGGCGTGTTCACATGAATCCAGCCCGCCTCGATCGATTCGGTGGCGCGCATCGCCTCCGCCAGATCGTTGGTCCAGACATAGGACACGAGGCCGTAGCGCGAGCGATTGGCGACCGCGATCGCTTCCTCCATCGAATCGACGACGATCGCGGCGGCCACCGGTCCGAACACCTCTTCCTGACAGATGCGCACATCGTTCGAGGGCGCCCGCACCACCGTCGGCCGGAAATAATAGCCCTTGTCGAAACCGTCGGCGCGCGCGCCGCCCGCCAGGATCGCGCAGCCATCCTCGCGCGCCTCGGCGACCATCCGCTCGACCCGAGCATAGCTGTTCGCGTGGGCGAGCGGGCCGTTTTCGGCGGCCTCGTCATAGGGATGGCCGACCCGGATCGCCTCGGCCCGCTCGGCGAAGCGGCCGAGAAAATCCTCGGCGATCGCGCGGTGCAGGACGAGGCGCGATCCGGCGAAGCATTGCTGGCCGCTGTTGGTGAACACCGCGATCAGCGCGGCGTCGAGCGCGCGGTCGAGATCGGCCGACGGCATCACGATATTCGCCGATTTGCCGCCCAGTTCCAGATCGATGCGCTTCAGCCCGGCGCCGGCCGCCGCGGCGATATGGCGCGCGGTCGCCGTGCCGCCGGTGAAGGACACCGCCCGGATCGCCGGGTGCCGCACCATCGCATCGCCCGTGACGTCCCCGCGGCCGTTGACCATGTTGACGACGCCGTCGGGCACCCCCGCCATGTGCAGCAATTCGACGAAGCGGGCGAGCGCCAGCGGCGTATTCTCCGACGTCTTGACGACGCACGTATTGCCGAAGGCGAGCGCCGCCGCGATCTTGGTCGAGGCGAGCGCCGTCGGCGCATTGGACGGCGAGATCAGCGCGACCGGACCGAGCGGTTCGCGCAGCACATAGCGCAGGCCGCGCCCGCGTTCGCTCGCCGCGGTCTCGAGCGCATAGCTCGGCCATTCGGCGTAAAATTCGAAATTGGCGAGGATGCGGGGAAGCTGGATGAAACGCGAATAGCGGATCGGCTGCCCCGTCGCGGCGGTTTCGAGCGCCGCCAGTTCGTCGAGATTGTCGCGGACGACATCTGCGATCCGGCGGAAGACCTGCTTGCGCTCGGCGACGCTCAGCCCCGGCCAGGACCCGGTACGAAAGGCCTTTTCCGCGCTGTCGACGGCGGCCGCCACCTCGGCGGCATCGGCTTCGTGCAGCGTGCCGGCGAGGCTCTCGTCGGCGGGATTGACGACGTCGAGCGCCGGCCCGCGCGCCGGGATGAAGGCGCCGTCGATGAAACTGGTGACGGTTTGATGGGCGAGCGTCACGACCACAGCCCTCCATTGACGTGCAGCGTCTGCGACGTGACATATTCGGAGCCGGGCCCGATCAGGAAGAACAGAGCGCCGAGCATATCCTCCGGTTGGGCGATGCGCTTCGCGGCGGTCATGGTGGCGACCATGTCCGTATTGGTCTTTGTCTGCTTTGCCGGGCGGCCGGTGCCGCCATCGAGGAAGGCGGTCTGGGTGATTCCAGGCGCGAGACCGTTGACGCGGATATCGGGCCCACACTCGGTCGCGAGCACCCGCACGAGGTTGATGATTCCCGCCTTGGCAACCGCATAGGGGCCGAAACCGCTCTGCGGCACCCAGACGCCGAAGGTCGACGAGACATGGATCATCGCGCCCTTTCCAGACGCCCGCAGCAGTGGGATCGCCGCGCGGCTGAGCAGGAAGGCGCTGGTCAGCGACCCGGCGATGATCTCGTTCCATTCGGCCAGCGCCATCGCCTCGATCGGCTTTGGCTCGTTGGTGAAGCCGACGAAGTTGACCAGCGCGTCGAGACGCGCACCGCCCGCCGCGATCGCGTCGAAGGCAGCCGCGACCTGCGCCTCGTCCGACGCGTCGCACGCAATCGCCTCTACCCCCTCGGGCGGCGGAAAGGCCTCGATCGACCGGGCGAGGTCGAGCACCACGACTTCGATGCCGGCTTCGCGCGCGGTCCGGGTGAAGATGCGCCCCATCCCCCCGCATCCCCCGGCAACGGCAACCCGCGTTCCGGGCGGCGGCATCAAAGCGAATCCTGACATATATCCTCCAACTATCGTTATAGAAGAAACTTTGCCATCATCGCGGGAAGTGTCAAGCGCCTATCGTAGGATCACCGTCGATAATCCGACTTTTCCGGGTAATAATCGTACAAGGAAGGAAGCCAGCTTCCCGCATAGGAAAGTCTCGCTAATGAACCTTAGGTGCGACATGAGAGCTGCACGGCCGCGGCCGATCGCAGGTTGCCCAGCAAAAAGGGTCAGATTTCCACGGGTCGCTCAACGGCGACGAAAGGTCGCAACCTTCCGGCGTCGCATCGATCGTCAGCAGTCGAGGAAGGTCAGCGGGGCGCCAGCGGCTCGCAATCGCGATAATGAACCGTCTGCCCGCAGCCACGGCAGCGAAGGTCCGAATGGAGACGCTGCCCGCACGGCTCATGGGTAAGGATCAACGGCTCGTCGCCCTCGCCATAGCTCCATTTGTCGCCCCATTTGAGCATCTGCAGCGTCACCGCAAACATCTCGCGCCCCGGCGCCGCGAGGCTGTAGAGATAGCGGTCGGGCCGCTCCTGATAGAGCCGCATCTTGATGAGACCGAGAATCTGGAGCTTGCGCAGCCGATCCGACACGATCGCCGGGTGCACCCCGGTCCAGCGCTCGATCTCGTCGAAGCGATGGAGGCCGAGGTAGAGCGCCGCGAGCAGCGGCATGGCGCGCCGGTCGCCGAGAACCTGGAGCAGCAGGCCGAGCGGATGATCCGAATCCGCCCAGTCCGATACGCCCGCCTTGTTGTTGCGGAACCGCCGTCCCGGCATCGCCGCGGTCGCATCGCCCGCGCCAGGACCGGGCTGAAACGAGGCATCGGTGATATAGACGTCGCGGTCGCACGACCGGCACGCCGAGCGCACCGACAGCGACGCGCCGCAATTGTGGCGCCACAGCGGCGGCGTATCGAGCCCGCCCCAGCGGCGCTGCCACTCCTCACCCGCGAGCAGCGTCGAAAAGAGATCCTCGCCGCGCGGCGTCAGCCGATAGTCGACCGCGCGCCCACCCGAATGGATCTTTTCCAGGCATTCGGCGTCGATGAGCTGACTAAGCCGCTTGCTGAGCGTCGACGGCGAAACCTCCAGCTCCTGGAGCAGTGCCGACCAGCTCGTCCGTCCGAGAAAGAGCTGCTCCAGCAAAAGCAGCATCCAGTGATCCCCGACGATGTCGAAGGTCGCAAGGACCGAACTGCGGCGGGCCGGCACGCCGGCGGATACTTCCATGATGTCAGTGTGCCCCTCGTGAAAGCGCCATCTAACATCCTGTTTCGGCGAATGTCACGCGCTGCTTGCGAAGCGGCGGGCAAGGAAATCGAGCAGCACCGCGTTGAACTCCGCGGGATTTTCGGCCCAGGCGAAGTGGCCGGCACCCTTCATGCAGACGAACTCGCCGCCGATCTTGCCCGCCAGCTTCTCCATCACCGGCGGCGGCGCCGCGGTCAGGTCGTGCTCGCCGGCGATGCAGATCACCGGCACGTCGGCCATCTTGGGCAGGATGTCGCGCCCGTCGAACCGGGTGATCGCCGCAATCGCCGCGCGGAAGGTTTCCTCGCGCATCTGCGACACCACGTCGATCACAAGCTGCGTCTCGGGCGAATTCGCGCCCGGCGCCATCATCGCGCGCAGCATCCCCGGCGCATATTGCGCCAGCGTCTGTCCCGCATCGAGCGGCGCGACGCGGTCGCGCACGAACGCCTGCTGCCACTCGCCGTCGGGCTTGCCGAAAGCAGCGCTAGTCGCCGACAGCACCAGTCCCGCCACGCGGTCGGTCCGATAATCGAAGGCGCGCTGCGCGATCATGCCGCCCATGCTGTGGCCGAGCAGGATATTCGCCTCGCCGCCCTCGCGATCGATCAGCGTCGCGCAGGCCTCGGCACACGCCTCGACCCCGAAATCGTCGGGAAGCGGGCTGAAGCCATAGCCCGGGCAGTCCCACGCGACGACGCGATAGCCGGCGCCCGACAGCGCACCGATCTGGCTGCGCCAATATTCCTTCGCGCCGAACGCGCCGTGAAGCAGGAAGACGGTGACCCGGCCCGTGCCGGTCACGCTGTAATCGGGGAGCCGCGTCATGCCGCGCGCTCCACGATCAGCGCCCCGCCGATGCCGGTCGCGCCCGACACCGCGATCAGTCCGGTGGCGAGGTCGCGGCGTTCGAGCTCGTCGAGCAGGGTACCGATCAGGTTGACGCCGGTCGCGCCCATCGCATGCCCCATCGCAATCCCTCCTCCGTTCACGTTCATCCGGTCCTCGGGCAGGTTCAGCCGCCGCGCGAACGCCATGGCGATCGCCGCGAAGCCTTCGTTGAATTCCCACAGGTCGATATCGCCCGCGGTCATCCCGGCCCTTGCCAGCGCGTCCTGCGCCGCCGCGGTGCCGCCGCCGAGGCCCATCGCCGCCGGACTGTTGGCGTTCGAATAGGCACGGATGCGCGCGCGCGGTGCCAGCCCGGCCCGCGCGCCGCCCTCGCGATGACCGATCAGCGCGAGCGAGGCGCCATCGACCATCGCCGGCGCCGCGGCGGCATGATGGATGTGCGCCACGCTCTCGACGCCCCCGAAGCGGCGGATCAGTTCGGCGTCGCCCCACGCCGCCCGCGCGTCGTCGAACAGCGGGTCGAGCCGCGCCATGCCGTCTGGGCTGCTGTCGCCGCGTACCGCCTCGTCGCGGTCGAGGAGAAGATGGCCCTCGGCGTCGACGACGGGGATCAGCGATTTCGCGAAATGCCCGCCGCGCGTCGCCGCGTCGGCCTTGCGGTGCGAACGCGCCGCATAATCGCTGATGTCGTCGCGCGTGAAGCCCTCGACGCTCGCGACATAATCGGCGATGATCGGGTTCGGGATGAAGGGGATGCCGCGCGCTACCTTCGGGTCGCCGGCGAGCGGCCCCTTGTCCGACATCATCGGGACGCGCGACATGCACTCGACCCCGCCGACCGCGACGAGGCCGGCATCGCCGAGCCGCGCGCGCGCCGCGCCCATCGCCGTCGCGGTGAGGCCCGAGGTGCAGAAGCTGTTCACCATGGTGGCGGTTCCCGACCGGTCCCAGCCGG
Source organism: Sphingopyxis panaciterrulae (assembly GCF_014199295.1). Lineage (GTDB taxonomy): Bacteria > Pseudomonadota > Alphaproteobacteria > Sphingomonadales > Sphingomonadaceae > Sphingopyxis > Sphingopyxis panaciterrulae. Next base: position 120,797 of record NZ_JACIJH010000012.1, on the reverse strand, counting down.
CGGAGAGCATCGCCGCCTGCCCGACATTGCCGCCCTGGTCGCCGGTCTGGGTGACGCAGCCGATCACGGCCTCGTCGACCGCTTCGGGCGCTTCGGGGTGCCGTTTCGCCATCTCGCGGAACAGCCCGCCGAGCAGATGGACCGGTGCGACGCCGTGCAGCGCGCCGGTATCGCGGCCCTTGCCGCGCGGGACGCGGATCGCGTCGAAGACGAAGGCGTCCGTCATCATGCCGCCTCCCGCTGCCCGCGGCGCGCCTGCGCCGCCCGGATATCGCCGCCGCGCGCGAAATAGGCGTGCGAGCCGCTCGGCACCCGTTGCGGCAGCGCGACGATCGAGACCGGCCCCGCGCCGATCGACCGCGCATCCCAGATATAGACGTCGGTTCGGTCGGCATCGGTGACGAAGGCGATCAGATAGCCGTCCTCCTCGCCCGTCGCCTCGCCCTTTGGCGCGAACACCGGCTGCCCCATATATTTGCCCTCGGGCAGTTCGTAGCGATCGACCTCGGCCATCGCCTCGAAATCCCATTTCTGGATGCCACTCATCAGGAACAGCGGCGTTTCCGACACCAGCGTATTATAGGCGTAGCGCGTCTTGAGACCCATGAAGCGGTTGTTGATGCACGGCATCTCGACAAGCTGGTCGTCCAGGAAGCGCTCGGCTGTCTCCCCCGTCTTCAGGTTCATCCGATATTCGATCAATCGCGGCTTCTGATAGGCGAAGGAGAGGAAATAATTCTGCACCTTCGCGCTCGGGGTTCCCGCCGGCACCTCGGGCACCGGAATCTCGAGGCTGAAGCCATAGGCGACGATCTCGTCGCCCTCCTCCCACGCATTGACGGTGTGGAGCATATAGGTCGGCTCGAACTCGAACCAGCGGATTTCGTCGCCCTTGCCGTGGCGCGGAATAACGCCGAAGCGCGATTTCAGCGACCGGTCGAAGGTCAGCTTCTTCTTGCCGCGCGCGATCAGTTCGGGATCCCAGAACAGCGGCAGGTCGTGCAGGATCGTATAATGTTCGGTGATCCAGCTATCGTGCGGCAGGCGGGCGCCCGGCAGTTCGATCTCGGTGACGTGGAGCAGCCGGTTGTCGGCGCTGACGACGCCATATTCCATATAGGGCGCGGTGTTGAAGCTGTAGTTGAAGAAGACGAATTCCCCCGTGCGCTCGTCGGTCTTCGAATGCGCCGAAACGCCCTTGGTCCACGCCCCGCCGAAGCTGTCGGGGCCGAGCGTCTGCAGGCTGTAGGGGTCGAGCCGATAAGGCTGCCCGCAGCGCGCGAACATCGTCTTAATCTCGCCATTGTGGAGAACGATGTCGGTTCCCGAATTATTCTTCAGCCCTTCCTCGGCCGCGAAACCGTCGCGCAGACCGAGGAACAGCCCCTTGCCCTCTTCCATCTCGGCGAGCAGCCCGGCGGTCAGCACCATGCGGTTGCGATAGGTGGCGCGGCCGTTCTCGAACGCGACGCCATGCACCATCGAATCGCCGTCGAACCAGTGATAGCGCCCGCTCTGCGGCCGATAGATGGGGTTGTGGCCATTGCGGACATAGATGCCGTCGATGTCGGCCGGGATCGGCCGGTCGCTGTCGAGGTCGGTCGCGGTGACTTCCTCGAAAACCGGGCGGAAAATGCCGTCGAGATAATCATTGCCCTCCTCGGCGATATCCGCCGCATAGGCATTCTCGACCACAACCTTGACCATTCCCGACTCCTTGAGCAAGCTACTTCATTATCGATATCTTCTAGATCGCTTTCGAATACCCTGTCAATACCATTCAGGATGTCAGCATATATCCCGGTTTATCGCCGCTTTCATTATCCCTCTTGCATAATGAAGCTTCGTCAACGATAGTTTCCGAAAGCGATCGGGAGACGGATATGACGGGCGCATCGAATAACGAAATGAAGGGGTCGCTCGCGACGCGTCCGGGCTATCTGCTGTTCCTGCTGATGACGGGCTATCTGCTGTCCTTCCTCGACCGGCAGATCCTCGTCATGATGATCGACCCGATCAAACGCGACTTCGCGCTTACCGATACCGATTTCAGCCTGCTTTACGGCTTCGCCTTCGCGACCTTCTACACCGTGCTCGGGCTGGTGTTCGGACGGCTGATCGACTCGGCCAACCGCACGCGCGTCATCGCCGTCTGCGTCGCTTTGTGGAGCCTCGCGACGATCTTCTGCGGCCTCGCGACCAATTTCCCGCAACTGTTCATCGCTCGCATGCTCGTCGGCGTCGGCGAGGCCGCGCTCGCGCCTGCGGCCTATTCGCTGATCGCCGACGTCTATCCCGCCAATCGCCGCGGCCGCGCCTTCGCCGTCTATACGATGGGCATGTATCTGGGCGCCGGGCTCGCCTTCGCGCTCGGCGGCTCGCTCGTCCAGATGTTCGCGCATGTGGACACGCTGTCGTTCGCCGGCATCACCATCAAGAGCTGGCAGATCGCCTTTTTCATCGCCGGCCTGCCCGGCCTGATCGTCGCGCTCGCCCTGCTCTTCTGCCCCGAACCGGCGCGCGGCACGATGGCGGGCGACGCGACGCTCGCGGGGTCTCCGCGCGCGAGCTTCGGCGCCTTTCTTGCCCATTATCGATCGCGCTGGCCGCTTTACCTCACCCATCATCTGGGGTTCGGCCTGCACATCTGTTTCGGCTATGCGATCACCGCCTGGCTGCCGGTCACCTTCATGCGCGTCCATCACATGCCGCCCGCCACCGCCGGACTCGCCTTCGGTCTCGCGATCATGACGATGGGGCCGCTCGGCGCGTGGCTGGGCGGGGTGATCGCCGAACGGCTGGATCGGCGCGGCGTGCGCGAAAGCCAGCTTTCGGCCACCGCCTGCGCCTGCGGGATCCAGCTCGCGGCCATCGCCGGCGCGACGATGATCGCCCAGCCGTGGCTGGCCTTCGCCTTCGGCGCGATCGCGATCGGGCTGGTCGGCTTTCCCGCCGGCCTCAATTCCGCTTCGCTTCAGCTCATCACGCCGCCCACGCTGCGCGGCCAGGCGGGCGGCTTCTTCATCCTGATCGGCAACCTGCTCGGTCTCGGCCTCGGGCCGCTCGTCGTCGCGCTGCTCACCGACCGCGTGTTCGGGCACCCGGAGGCAGTGGGCACGTCGCTGCTGATCGTCGGCCTCGCCGTACTGCCGGCCGCATCGCTGCTGCTCCTGCGCGGCAGTGCGCTGTTCGCGCGGCGCGACGAGGGCGCGGCATCGGCCGCCGAACCGGACGGGGCTGCGTTGACGGCCGGCGCCGGCTGACCCTAACGGAGGAGCGGCGCCGTCCGCCCCACCGCCTGGCTCATGCGCCGGCCTTGCCGGCGCGGTATTCGGCTTCCATCCGGGCGACCTGTAGGGCGATCGGTTCGATCCGCCCGATCGCGCCGACGCCCTGCCCCGCCGACCAGATGTCGCGCCATGCCTTGGCGCCGTTGTGCGGATCGTCGAAGTCGATCTTGCCGCGCGCCGAGGGCGGGATATTGTCGGGGTCGAGCCCCGCCGCAACGATGCTGGGGCGCAGCATGCTGTTGCGGATGCCGGTGAAGGCGTCGGTGACGATGATGTCCGCCGCCTCCGCATCGACGAGCATCTGCTTATAGCCAGGCTTGGCCAGGCTTTCCTCGGACGCGATGAAATGGGTGCCGACATAGGCATAGTCCGCCCCGAGCGCGAGCGCCGCGCGCACCGCCGCGCCGGTGTGGATGCCGCCGCCGACGACGATCTCTCCGTCCCAGAAGGCACGAACCGCGGGCACGAAAGCGAAAGGCGACAGCAGGCCCGTATGTCCGCCCGCGCCCGCCGACACGAGCACCAGCCCGTCGACGCCGAGCGCCGCCGCCTTGCGGGCATGCTCGACCGAGACGACGTCGGCAAAGACGAGGCCGCCATAGCCGTGCACCGCCTCGACCACTTCGCGCGGCCCGCCGAGCGAGGTGATGACCAGCGGCGCCTTGTAGCGCACCGCGAGTTCCAGGTCGGCGCCCAAACGCTTGTTCAGCCGATGCGCGACGAGGTTGATCCCCCACGGCGCGGCACCGTCCACCGCGCCGTCGCTGTTGCCGATCGCCGCAGTGATCGCCGCGAGCCATGCGTCGAGTTCCTCGCTGGTGCGGCAATTGGCGGCCGGGAAACTGCCCGCGACGCCGGCGCGGCTCGCGCCGATCACCATCTCCGGCCCCGACACGAGGAACATCGGCGCGGCGATCACCGGAAGGCGCAGACGGTCGTGCAGAAGCCCGCGGCGGGACGGTCGCTTGTCGGTATCGGTCAAGGATCGGATCTTTCGTCTAGAGGGGCGCGCGGGGCGCGAGCCCGCATTCGACCAGCAGCGTGTCGAACGCATGGTTGGAATTGGGGTGGGTACGGCGCGGCTGCGCCGCCAGCCGGGCCATCAGATCGCCGAAGCCGGCGTCGGGGGACAGGCTGTCGGTCTCGACCGTTTCGGTCAGGCGAAAGCGGCCGCCGCCCGCGACGATCACTTCGCCGGTCACGTCGCAATCCTCGCTCGCCAGCCAGGCGATCAGCGGCGCCACGCGATCGGGCGTGAAGACCTCCGCCATCTCGCCCCTTATGTGCGCGGCGGTCATCTGCGACAGCGCATAGGGCGACACCGCATTGACCGCGATACCGCGCCCGGCGCCTTCGCTCGCCAGCGTGCGGACGAGGCTGTCGACCGCGCTCTTCGACGCACCATAGGCGCTGAGCCCGTGCTGGCCATAACGTCCCGCGCTCGAGCTCGTCATGACCACGCGGCCATAGCCCTGGTCGCGCAGGCGCGGCCAGGCCGCATGGACGAGGTGCAGCGTGCCGAAGAAACCGACGTCGAACACCGCCCGGAAGTCGGCGAGCGACAGCTTGTGAAAGCTCGCCGCCTGCGGCGAGGCGGCATTGGCGACGACGATATCGAGCCGCCCGAAAGCCGCGATCGCCGCCGCGACCATCGCTTCGCCGCTGTCGTCCTTTTCGACCGAACTATGGTCCGCAACGGCGCGGCCGCCCGTCGCGACGATCTCCGCAACCACGCGCGCCGCCGAGGTGTCGGCGTCGGCCTCACCGGGGTGGCGGCGGTTGTTGACGACCACCGCCGCGCCGGCGCGGGCGAGTTCGATCGCATAGGCGCGGCCCAGCCCCTTGCCCGCACCGGTGACGATCGCGACGCGGTTCGACAGATCGGTGGCGCTCATCGGCGCGGCCGCAAGCGCGGGAAGAACATCGGCACGCGCCGCGCATAATCGTCGAACGCCTGCCCGCGCGACTTGCGCATGTGGCGCTCGTTGCCGGGCGTCGCCGACCCCCAGCCCATGAACCAGGTGACATAGGCGGGGCCGATCGCGGCGAGCCATCCCCAGGGATGGACGAGCGCAAAGAAGAAATAGCCCCACCACATCAGTGCCTCGCCGAAATAATTGGGGTGGCGGGTATAGGCCCAGAGGCCTCGGTCCATGATCCCGCCGCGATTGGCGGGGTCGGCCTTGAAGGCGTTCATCTGGTGATCGCCGATCGCCTGGAAGGCGAAACCGACCGCCCACAGCGCGACACCGGCCCAGTCGAGCGGCTGCATCGTGCGCGCTGCCGTCTGGCCGGCGAAGGCGAAGGGCAGGCACCAGGTCCACAGGATCGTTCCCTGCAGCATATAGACCGAAAAGAAGCTCCACAGCGGCCAGCGCGCACCGAAACGGCGGCGCAGGCTTGCGTAAGGGTCCTGCTCGATCTTCAGGTTGGTGCCGGTCGCGTGGCGCGCAAGGCGCAGCATCCACAGCAGCATCAGGCCCATCAGCACCCCTATCCGCGGCGTCGGCTGCGAAACCGCGCTCGCCACGATGGCCGCCGCGGTGCCGAAGCTGATCATCGGATAGACGATGTCCATGATGCTGTGGTTCCGCCGCCCCTCCCCGATCGCCCAGCCGAGGGCACCGAACAGGATCATCGCCCCGCCGCCGATCACGAACGAAGCCAGCGACGGCTCGAGGTCGGCCGGCGCCAGCGCCCACGCCGCGATGACGACGCCGGGCAGCAGCATATGGACGATATTCCAGCGCCGCCCGCGTGCATCGGCCGGCATGGCGAGCCGCCACGAAAGGGCCAGGGCGATCCAGATGCAGAGCGCGACAAACATCAGGCAGCCTCCTGCGCGCGCGCAAGGTCGCGCAGCCTGTCGCGCTGAACCTTCATCAGCCCGTTGCGCGGCAAGGCGTCGAGGGTGAGCAGCAACTGGGGCAGCTTGAACACCGCGACCCGCCGGCTCTTCAGATAGGCGATCACATCGTCGAGGGCGACTGTGCGTCCCGGCTTCGGTACCACCGCCACGCCGACGATCTCGCCGAGACGGTCGTCGTCGCAGCCGAAGAAGGCGGCCTCGACCACCTCGTCGAACCCGGCGATCAGATCGTCGAGTTCGGCGGGCGCGATCTTGATGCCGCCGCGCACGATGATGTCCTTGCAGCGCCCGACGAAGCGATAGAAGCGCGCCAGATCGCCATCGCCGGCGATCTCGAACAGGTCGCCGGTCCGGTAGCGCCCCCGCTCGTCGAACGCCGCTTTCGTCATCTCGGGCTCGCCATAATAGCCGAGGAAGATGCCGGGCCCCGCGATACGCATCTCGCCCGGCCGCTTCGGCTCCTCGATCTCCTCACCGCTGTCCGGATCGACGAGATGGGTGGTGAAGTCGCGCGTCGGCGGAAAGGTCGGCCAGTCGAATTCGGGGCGGCCGAAGCGCGGGAACAGCGTCGCACGCATCGCGGGATCGGGGACCTCGCGCGGCGTGCTGAGCAGGCTGGTGCCTTCGTTCGAGCCGAAGAAATTGATGATCTCGATCCCGAACTCGCGTTCGATGCCGTCGATCGCCCACGCCGGGATCGCGGCCGAGCCGGTCCCCATCAGCCGCAGGCTCGACAGGTCAGCGGCGGCGCGCACCCTTTCGTCCTTGAGCAGCGACACGAAGAAGGCGGGCGGCATGAAAGTCACCGACACGCGCTCGTCGCGAATCTGCTGGATGACGAGGCCGATGTCGAGCGGATGGTGCAGCACCAGCGTCGACGCGGTCGCGAGCCACGACATGAAGCTGCCGCCGATCGCCGCCATGTTGACGAGCGGACGGATGTTGAGGATCACCTCGCCGTCGCGCAGCGCCGCGCCGTGCACCATGTTGCGTCCCGTGACGAACCAGTTGTTCGCGGTGCGCATCACGCCCTTCGGCCGACCCTCGGTGCCCGAGGTCCAGCAGATGGTGACGACATCGTCGGCGTCGCGGCCGCTAGGCGGGATCGGCGCCGGCGCGCCGGCGCCCGCGAGCAGGTCCTCGACGCGGATCAGCGTGCAGCCCGCGCTCTCGCATATCGACGCGGCATTGGCCGCCAGGTCGCGCGTCTTGAACCGTCCGGCGATGAAGAGGCGGGGCTGGAGCTTGCCGACCACATAGTCGATCTCGTTGCCGTCGAACTGGACGAGCAGCGGACTCGCGATCGCGCCGGCGCGGGCGCAGGCGAGGAACAGGATCACCGATTCGACGATGTTCGGAAGCTGATAGACCACGATGTCGCCGGGGCCCGCACCGCGCGCGCGGATCAACGCCGCGACCCGGTCCACCGCGCGGTCGAGCTCGGCATAGGTCAGCCGGTACGGCGCGCCATCGGTGAAGTCGGCCCGGTTCGGCGCATCGGCCAGCGCGAGCCGGTCGGGTGCCCGCGCGACATTGGCGCGAAAGCGCGAATCGATCGTTTCCGCCCCCCAGAGCCCGGCCCCGTGATAATGGTCAATTTGCGTTTGCGGCGGCCGCATTCGTCCCGATCCTCCCCTACAACTTCGTTACCCGTATCTCTTTCGATACCGTGACACAACCCCGATAATAGTTGACTAATCGGCAAATCTGAACAGACTATGGCCCCACAGGGGTTTTGTAGGTTCAATAGCAGAATTCAGGGAGCAGGTATGATGTTCATCCGGAACAACTGGTATGTGGCGGCGTTCGACGACGAGTTCGGCGGCGCGCCCGTCGCGCGCACGATATGCGGCGAAGAGGTCGTTCTCTATCGCAAAACGGACGGCCAGGTCGTCGCGATGCACGACGGCTGCCCGCATCGCCTGGTGCCGCTGTCGATGGGAATGATCGAGGGCGACAACATCCGCTGCAAATATCACGGCATGCTCTTCGACGGCGAAGGCCGCTGCCTGCAGGCCCCCGGCAAGGATGCCAGCCTGGGGCTGCGCGTCAGCAAGGTGTACGAGACGGTCGAACGCTATGGCATGATCTGGGTCTGGATCGGCGAAGAGGCGGCGGACCCCGCGAAGCTTCCCGACCTGCCGTGGCTCGCAAGCACCGAGTGGGCGCAGACGCGCGAGCATTTCACGCTCGCCTGCGATCATCGCTTCGTCATCGACAATCTGATGGACCTGACCCACGAAACCTATGTCCATCCCGAAACGATCGGGCAGAACGAACTGATGGAGGCGCCCGTCGCGGCGCGGCGCGAGGCCGATGCCGCGATCCTCGAACGCTTCATGCCCGATATCGACCCGCCCCCCTATTGGGCGCAGATGCTCGGCAAGCCGGGTCGCGTCGACCGCTGGCAGGTCTGCCGCTTCATCCTCCCATCGACGGTGCTGATCGATTCGGGCGTCGCGCTCGTCGGCACGGGCGGCTTCGCGGGCGACCGGGCGGAAGGCGTTACCGGCTATGTCATCAACCTCATCACCCCCGCGACCGAGCGGAGCTGCTATTATTTCCTGGTTCAGGCCCGCGATTTCGCGCGCGACGCCGACGCGGCCACGCAGGCGCGCTTCAACGCGACGATGCGGGCGCTGGTCCAGCAGGATATCGACGTGCTCGAGGCGCAGCAGCGCTATGTCGACGCCCACCCCGACGCCAAGCTGCGCGCGCTGAACATCGACGCCGGCGCGACCCATGCCCGCCTGATGATGAACCGGGCGCTTGCCGCCGGCGCGCCCGCCCCGGCAGGCTGATCGGATGGGCCGGGCGACCCGGCCCTAGAAATCGAATCCCAGGGTCAGGCCGTATGTCCGCGGCTGGTTGGCGAAGCGAACGACGACATTGGCGTTGCTGGCGACCGCCGACCAATAATATTTGTCGAACAGATTCTTCGCCCACAGCGACAGCGACCAGCCGGCCTGCGACTTCAGGCCAAGACTGGCGTTCACGACGGCGTAGGAATCGATCTTGTAGAGCGGGTCGTCTTCGAAAATCGTGTTCGATTTACCCTGATAGCGCAGGCTGACCGCGCCGTTGACGTTCAGCGTGTCGCTCACCGGCGTATCGTAGGCCGCGACGATGCTGCCCTGGAACCGCGGGCTGTAGATGAATTCAGCTCCATCGAAATTCTCTGGCTGTCCGGCGGCATTGGTGCCGACATAATCGATCACGCGGGTCTTCAGCCACAGGCCGTTGGCGGCGATCGTCACGCCCTGCGCCGGACGCAGCATCAGCTCGCCCTCGAAGCCATAAGCCTTCGACTTCGGCACATTGTCGAGCCTCGCCAACGCCGTATAGATCGGATCGGCGAAATAGGTGCTGATCTGCTTGTCCTTGTAATCATAATAGAAGGCGGCGAAGTTCGCCTGGAGCAGCCGGTCCGCCAGCGTCGCTTTCAGACCCAGTTCGTAGGCGGTCAGCCTTTCCTGCACGACCGGCGCATTCTGGCGGGCCTTGCTCGCCGCGTTGACCGGCGAGGTGCCCGATTTGTATCCGCGCGAAACCGACGCATAGACGAGCGTGTTCTCGTTCGGCGACCAGTCGAGCACGACGCGCCAGGCAAGGTTGTTCTCGTCGAGCGTCGAGACCACCGGGCCGAAGCTGTTCGTTACATCGTCAAAGGTATTGCACTGCCCCTCCACGATCGGCGCCGGGATCGGCAGCGTGCCCCCCGCCGAGAAGAGGAAGCGGTTCACGACGTTGACGTTGGGCAGCATGCTGCCCTTATAATCGCGCGAGCAGCCGACATAATCCTGCTTGTCCTCGGTATAGCGGAGGCCGACGGTCAGCTTGAGCTGCTCGGTCAACTCTGCGTCAGCATTGCCGAAGAGGCTCCATGTCTTCGTGTTCATCGTGCCGATGTCTTCATAGGTGCGGAACGCCGTCGCCATGTCGGCGGCGGTATAGCCACCTGAGTTGAACGGCGTTTCGAGCAGGTTGACGCCGGGCACGACGAGATAGGGCGCCGCGCGGATGAAGCGCGCATTCGCGTTTTCGCCGAGCAGCGTCCGGTTGCTGTCGACGATCTTGTCGTGGCCATAATAGCCGCCGACCAGCCAGTTCACCCGGCCGGCCTCGCCCTCGAAATGGATTTCCTGGGCAAAGCTCTTGATGCGGCCGTCGGCCTTTTGCAGCAGAATCTCATAGGGCGCGCCGCTCCAGTCGGACAGCGCCTTGCGCCGGAAGTCGTTGTAGCTGGTCAGGCTGACAAGCTTCACCGCATCGCCGAGGTCCTGATCGACCCGCAGCTTCAGGCCCCAGAAGCGATTGTCTTCCGCCAGATCGCCGGGCAATCCGGCCCCCCGCCCGATATCGGCCGAGCGGCCGGCCTCGGGCGCCCAGTCGGCCTGGCTTGCGCCGGTCGGGAAATTATCCGCAATATAGTCGGCGATCCCCGGGACATTGAACAAGTGCGACGCGCTGGTCCCCGTCACCGGATCGGTCGCCGGGGTGAAGCCGATGCCCTGTCCGGCCACCGTGTCCGACTTGTTCTGCCACCAGGTGACCGACAGATCGATGCTGGTGCCGGGACCCGGGTCGATCGCCAGCGACCCTCGGATGCCCAGCTTGTCGACCTTGCCGAGGCGTTCGTCGGGACGCGAATTGCTGATCTGCCATCCCTTGTCGCTGTTCTCGCTGCGGATCGCGAGGCGCGCGGCGCCCCCTTCGCCGAGCGGGCCGGAAATATGGCCCGCGAAATTATAGGTCTGGTAATTGCCAAGTTCCGCGGTGACGCCTGCGTCGAAATGGTCTGTCGGCTTGGCGGTGATGAAGTTAATCAACCCGGCGGTCGTGTTCCGGCCATAGAGCGTGCCCTGCGGCCCCTTCAGCACCTCGACCCGTTCGAGGTCCATGACCGGACCGGTGTTCATGATCGGATAGGCATAGGCGACCTCGTCGACATAGGTACCGACGGTCGAGGTGGCCGACAGGTTGATCGTGTTGAAGCCGATCCCGCGCAACGTGTAGGTCGGCACGCCCTGATAGCTTTGCGATACGGTGAAGCTGGGCACGACGGCGGTCAGATCGCGCACATCGGTGACGCGCAGATTTTCGAGCGTTTCGGCATCGACCGCCTGGATCGCCATGCCGACATCGTTGATCGATTCGGCGCGGCGCTGCGCCGTGACGATGATATCGCCGTCGGCGACCACGCCGTCCGCCGCGGCGTCCTGCGCCAGCGCCGGGGTCGCAGCCGCGAGACTGGTTCCCGCGAGCAGGAAAATTTGGATTGCCTTCATCGTCGATCCTCCCTCAAACGGCTTGCCGCTGCGTTCGTCTTCGTGCGAACGTCGCGGAGGCCGGACCGTGGCAGAGGACCGGATATCGGCCGCGCGGACAAGCTGGCACCTGTGTCAGGATGGGGGTCAGAGGACAGATGGGGACGGATGAGGTGACGGACAGCCAGGCGCGCTGCTGGGCGGACATGCCCGCACTGATCGCCGGGGTGCAGGCGATCGGCGACGAAATCGGCCTGCCCTTCGTCGCGGCGCAGGCCGATCTCGGCGATCCCGAACCGATGGCCGACCGGGACGGCAGCCCCTATGCCGAAACCAGCTTTCGCTGGATCGATCCCGATTATGCCTATTGGCGCGACCGCAAGCTGGCGTTGCACGTCGCCTTCCTGACCGCGGCGCGGCTGGTGGCCGAGCCCTTCTTCTACAGCGACGGGCGGCTGGGAAGCTGGCGCGCGACCGGCCTGCTCGACGCGGTCGATTGCCAACAGACGAAGGATACGCCCAATTTCGGCGAGGCGATCATCGCCCCGGTGCATCTGCCGCGCGGGCTGGTCGGCGCGGTCTTCTGGTGCTCGCGCGAGCCGGTCGGGGTCGAGGCGCTGTTCGCACGCCATGCCGGGCGTCTCCACGATCTCGCGCTGCGCCTCGTTGCGACGCACAACGAAGCGCGCGGACGGCCGCGCAACGCCACGGTGCCCCAGACGCTGACCCGGCGCGAGGTGCAATGCCTGCGCTGGGCGGCCGCGGGCAAGACCGACGGAGAGATCGGCATCATCCTGTCGCTGTCGGTGTCGACCGTGCGCTTTCACCTGCGCAACGCCGCCGCGAAGCTGGGCGCGACCGGACGGGCGCAGTCGATCCAGCTTGCGGCAGGACTGGGCTTCGTCGGTGCGCGGGCCTGACGCATCCGCCAGCTTGGCGCCGTCCCGCCGCGGCCTAGACAGGAGCGATGATGGACCCGATGACCGATCCCGCGCTCGCCGCCTTCCGCAGCGAAGTCCGCGCCTTTCTCGAAACGCGTCTGCCCGACGAATTGCGCCGCGGCGCCGAGCGCGCGACCAGCGTGTTCGTCGATCCCGCGATCTCGCTGCCGTGGCAGCGCATCCTGCACGCGCGCGGCTGGGCGGCGCCCGACTGGCCCGCCGAGCATGGCGGACCAGGGTGGAGCGAGATGCAGCGCTACATCTTCGCCGCCGAATGCGCGCGCGCCAGCGCCCCCAACCTCGCCCCAATGGGGCTGAAAATGGTCGCGCCGGTCATCATGCATTACGGGACGGCGGAACAGCGCGCGCATTATCTGCCGCGCATCCTGTCGGGCGAGGATTATTGGTGCCAGGGCTTTTCGGAACCGGGCGCTGGGTCGGATCTCGCCGCGCTCCAGCTTCGCGCCGACCGCGATGGCGGGGATTATGTCCTCAACGGCTCGAAGATCTGGACCACCCACGCCCATTTCGCCAACCGCATGTTCTGCCTCGTCCGTACCTCGGCCGAGGGCAAGCCACAGGCGGGGATCAGTTTCCTGCTGCTCGACATGGGCTCGCCGGGCATCGGCGTCGAGCCGATCCGCACCCTCGCCGGCGACCATGAGCTGAACCAGGTCTTCTTCGACGACGTCCGCGTCCCGCAGGCGAACCGGCTCGGCGCCGAGAATGAGGGCTGGTCGGTGGCCAAGCATCTGCTGACCTTTGAGCGCGGCGGCAAATATGCCCCGGCGCTGATCGGGCGCGTCGCGCGGCTGCGCGCGCAGCCCTGCCGCGACACGGTGCTGCGCGCCCGGCTCGAGCGCGAGGCGGTCGGACTGGAAGCCTTGCAGGCGCTCGAGCTCAAGGCGATGCGCGGCACCGGCGGCAGCCCCGCCCTCTATGCCTCGGCGCTCAAGATCCTCGGCACCGAGGCGGCGCAGCGGATCGATGCGCTGGCGTGCGAGATGGCGGGCTTCGCCGCCTGGGCCGATGCCGACGGGCAGACGCCGGCCGAACTGGCCGTCGCGGTGCCGCGCTACCTCAACGACCGGGCGGCAAGCATCTATGCCGGCTCGAACGAGATCCAGCGCGACCTGATCGCACGGCTGGTCCTCGGTTAGGCTGTCGTTTCGACGAACCGGGCGAGATGGCCCGCCTGCGGCCCCAGCGCCGCGCCGATCGCCAGCGCGGGCTTGAAATGCGCGCCGAGCGCCAGTTCCTCGGTCAGCCCCATCGCGCCGTGCATCTGCACCGCCCCTTCGCCGACGACGCGCACCGCATCGGCCACCTCGACGCAGGCGGCGGCGACCGCGCGGCCGCGCCCCGCGTCATCGGCCTCGACCGCACCGACCGCGGCCTCGGTCAGCGCCCCCGCCCTCATCAGCGCAAGCTGCATGTCGGCCACGCGGTGCCGCAGCGCCTGAAAGGACCCGATCGCGACCCCGAATTGCCGCCGCTGCCCAAGATGGGCGGTCGTATCGTCGAGCATCCGCCGCATCAGGCCGACCGCCTCGGCACAGCGCGCCGCCAGCATCATGTCGTTGGCGAGGTCGCCTAGCGCGCGCGCCGCGGCGCCCGAGGCGAGCGGCTCGGCATCGCCGGGTTCGAGCGCGAAGCAAAGATCGGCAGTGACGCTGCCGTCGAGCATGATGCGGTGCCGCTGCTCGACCTTGTCGCGGCGCGCGGCAATCAGCAGGATCGCCTCGTCGGCGGCGAACAGGAGCAGGTCGGCCCCGGCCCCGCCCGCCACCAGCGTCGCGGTGCCGCGCGGCACCCCACGCTCGTCGATGGCGGGCAAGGCGGCGCTCGACGCCGGACAAAGAATCGCGGCCCGGCGACTACCCGTTGCGAGGCCGGGAAGCGCCGGATGCGCCGGCGCCGCACGGCCGAGCAGCCAGCTCGCCACCGCATGCGAAAGCCAGTCGGCACCCGCATGCGCCGGCGCCAGCTCGCCCATGACCAATGCGATGTCGCGCATCCCGCCACCGAAACCGCCCGCCCCTTCAGGCACCGCGACGCCGCCGAGACCCAACGCATCGGACAAGCTGCGCCAGCCCGGCCACGCATTGTCGGCAAGGAAGCGCCGGAGACCGTCGCGCAGCATCTGCTGACCGGGTTCGAGCGAAAGGTCGAGCGCCATCTCAGCGCTGCCGCGGCCGGCGGGTCATATCGTCTTCTGCCACGATGCTTCTCCTCGACGTCACCCTGACCGGCGGCCGGCGCCTTTCCTAGCTGACGAAGATATCAGGTGCGTCCGGAACGGAAAGCCGGCGCGCGCGTTGGGGAGCCATGGCGAGCGTGCCCGAAGCCACGCCGCAGGAGCGGCTGTTGCGCTATAATGATGGCGCGGTGGCGTTGCACTGGCTGACCGCGCTGCTCGTCGTTGCCCAGGTTACCGTCGGTTTCACCTTCGCGGGCATGGAGCGCGGCCCGGCACGCGGCGATCTGTTCACCGTGCACAAAAGCATTGGCGCCACGATCCTGATCCTGGCGCTGGTCCGCCTCGCTTGGCGCCTCCTCCATCCGCCGCCGCCCTTCCCGACCGAATTGCCGCGCTGGGAACGAGTAGCGAGCGTCTGGGCGCACCGCGCCTTCTATCTGCTGCTGATCCTGCTGCCGCTGACCGGTCTGATGGCGGTATCGGGCGGCGCGGAAGCCGACGGCAGGACAAGCACGCCGCTGCTCGGCGGCATTCCGCTGCCGCTGATCCCCGGAATTTCGGAAGACGCCGGCGAACGGCTGGGCGGCGCCCACGAATTGCTGGTCTTCATCACCCTCGCCATCCTGGTGCTGCATGTCGCCGCCGCGCTCAAGCATCAGATTCAGCGCCACCGCGCCGCTGGGCGCATGCCGCCCTTCCGGACCCCCGGGGAGCATCCGCTCCCTTCCCCCTGACCCTATCCTGCGCGGCCCCGTCCGCCCGACACAGAAGGACATGGCGATGAACCGGTTACGCCAGATATTTCCCGCTCCGCTCCTGGCCCTGATCGCCGGGCTGATTGTCGCGGCCATCGCGCTGATCCTGCTGATCGGCGGCGTCTGGCTCGCCGCGCTCGGCGGATCGGCCTATTATCTGGTGACCGGCATCGCGATGCTCGCGGCGGGCCTGCTGCTAATGCGCGGGCGGATGCTCGGCGGCTGGATTTATATCGCCGTCGTCTTCTTCACCCTGCTCTGGGCCTTTTGGGAGGTGGGCGGCAACGGCTGGGCGCTGGTGCCGCGGATCGTCGCGCCGGCGGTGCTGCTGATCCTGGTCCTGTTCGCGATGGCGGCGCTGTCGGCGCGCCCGCGCCGCTGGCGCCTCGCGCTGGCGAGCAGCGCCGTCGTCGTCCTGCTCGTCGCGGCGGGCGGCGCGACGCTCGGGACGCTCAACGCCGTGCGTCCGTTGCAGCCGCTGCCCGGCCCGCGCTGGGCGATGGCCGACCCCGCGGCGATGCAGGCCGGCGCCGACTGGCCCGCCTATGGCGGCACCTACAGCGCGCGGCGCTATTCGCCGCTGACCCAGATCACGCCCGCCAATGTCGGCAAGCTGGAACGCGCCTGGACGATCCACACCGGCGACCTTCCGTCGGAGGCGGCGCACGGCACCTATGGCGCGGAGAACACGCCGCTGAAGGTCGGCGACAGCCTTTATGTCTGCACGCCGAAGAATATGGTGCTGTCGCTCGATCCCGCCACCGGCAAGCAGCGCTGGCGCTTCGACCCCAGGATATCCGACGATGCGATCCCCTATACCGCCGCCTGCCGCGGCGTCGCCTATTATGCCGTGCCCGACGCCGCCGCCGACCAGGCGTGCGCGCGGCGGATCATCTTCGGCACGCTCGACGCGCGCCTGTTCGCGCTCGACGCCGCGACGGGCCGGCCGTGCCAGGATTTCGGCGCCAACGGCCAGGTCGATACCAGGATCGGCATGGGCGACACGCCGCCGGGCTATGTCTCGATCAACTCGCCGCCGACCATCGTGCGCGGCGTGGTCGTCACCGGGCATCAGGTGCTCGACGGACAGGATCGCTGGGCCCCCTCGGGGGTGATTCGCGGTTTCGACGCGGTCACCGGCAAGCTGAAATGGGCGTGGGACATGATGCACCCCGACTGGAACGGCTATCCGCCCGCCGGCCAGACCTGGGCGCGCGGCACGCCGAACATGTGGACGATCGCATCGGGCGACGAGCAGCTCGGCCTTGTCTATCTGCCGATGGGCAATGCCGCGGCCGATTATTATTCCAGCCTGCGCCGCCCGCCCGAGAACGCCTATGCCACCTCGCTCGTCGCGCTCGACGTGACCACGGGCAAGCCGCGCTGGCACTTTCAGGCGGTGAAGAAGGATGTGTGGGATTATGATTTCGGCGCACAGGCGACGCTGATCGACTATCCGGGCGTGGGCGGCACGGTTCCCGCGCTGGTCCTGCCGTCGAAGCAGGGCGACGTCTATATCCTCGACCGGCGCACCGGCCGGCCGCTGACTCCGGTCGGCACGATCGAGGTTCCCGGCGGCGGTGTCGAGCCCGCCGAACGCTCGCCGACGCAGATCGTCTCGCTGTGGCATACGCTTCGCAAGCCGGAACTGACCGAGCGCGACATGTGGGGCATGTCGCCGATCGACCAGATGATCTGTCGCATCCAGTTCCGCAGGGCGAGCTACAAGGGCTTCTACACACCGCCGACCAGCGACGGCCGCTCGATCGAATATCCGGGCTATAATGGCGGCACCGACTGGGGCGGCGTCGCGGTCGATCCGGTGCGCGGGGTAATCGTCGCCAATTACAACGACATGCCCAACTATGTCCGCCTTGTCCCCCGCGCCGAGGCCGACAGGAAGGGCTGGGCGCCGCGCGATCAGGCGCGCGGCGAGATCGGCGGCGCCGAGGGCGCCGGCGACCCGCAGGCGGGCACGCCCTATGCGATCGACGTCAACGCCGGCTGGCGCCTGCCCTTCACCGGGATGCTGTGCAAGCAGCCGCCCTATGGCGGCATCCGCGCCATCGACATCGCGACCGGCAAGACGATCTGGGACCGCCCGCTGGGCACCGCGCGCACCAATGGGCCGTTCGGCATCCCGTCGATGCTGCCGGTGACGATCGGCACGCCCAACAACGGCGGCGCGGTCGTCACCGCGAGCGGGCTGATCTTCATCGCCGCAGCGACCGACAATCTGATCCGCGCCATCGACCTTGCGACCGGAAAGACCGTCTGGTCCGACGTCCTGCCCGCGGGCGGACAGGCGACCCCGATGACCTATGAGGCCAACGGCAGGCAATATGTCGTCCTCTATGCCGGGGGCCATCATTTCATGGAAACGCCGATCGGCGACGAGGTGGTGGCCTACGCCCTGCCCTGATTACCTCTGTTGAGGAGAAGAACCGCCTTAGATTTCCGTTCGCGTCGAGCGAAGATCGACGAGCTGATCCGCCTCGCCGGCGCCGACAAGGCGGATTCCCTGATCGAGGAGATCGACCGCCGCTACCTTCGCAAGGCCGGCCGCGCCAAGCCGCACGCCCACAGCGACCTGGGCCACGAATAGACGGACAATCCTTCATTCCATCGGAGGTAGCCATGGACCATCTCTTCACCCGCATCGCATCCCGATGCGCCCATATCATGGGCCAGCCCGCGACCTTCATCACCGCTGTGACCTTCATCTTCGTCTGGGCGGTGAGCGGCCCGCTGCTGCATTTTTCCGACACCTGGCGGTTGATCGTCAACACGGCGACGACCGTCCTCACCTTTCTGGCCGTGTTCCTGATCCAGAACAGTCAGAACCGCGACGGCGCGGCGATGCAGGCCAAGCTCGACGAGATTCTGCGCGCGGTCGAGAAGGCGCGGATCGAATTCGTCGGCATCGAGCATCTGACCGATGTCGAGATCGGCGAGATTCGCGACGCATTGGAAGCCGACCTCGCCAAGGGCGAAAGCAGCGACGGCCATCGCACCGTGGAGCGCCTGCTGAAGCGGCTGTGAGGGCCGATGCGAGCGGCATTATCGTCGATTTTGGAGAATGCCGGTGTCGGCAAGACACGATATTGACCCGACGGAACCATCTGCTTATAGGCGCGGCTCGCCCCACGGGCGGCCTTTCGGGGCGGAGTAGCTCAGCTGGTTAGAGCAGCGGAATCATAATCCGCGTGTCGGGGGTTCAAGTCCCTCCTCCGCTACCACTTCAGATCATCGAAATCGGCCGGTCCGCCGCACCCATCGGTCCAGTGATCTCGATGGGCGCGGCGCCAGCGGCGCGGTCGGGAGGGGGGAAGCCCGCGCCGGCTATGTCGGGCCGCCTTGAAAGAGCCGATTGCGGTTCGGCTGGGCGACCGCTCGCGAAATGGTCGTTTCGCCTTGGCAAATCCAATCGATAAATTGGCTCACTATGATCGGTTGTATCGTTCAAGCATTCCAGAAGGCGCGGAGGGCAGCGGCCACCTCGCCCGGACGCTCGGCGATCGCCCAATGGCCCGCATCCTCGATGATGGTCAGCGGCGTCCCGGTGGCGGCGGCGAAACGCTGCGCCACCGTAAGGTCGACATAGGGGTCGTTCGCGCCCCAGATCAGCGTGCCATTCGCGGGCAGACGGCCGATGTCGCGCGCCCAGTCGTGACGGAAGCTCAGCCCCTTGGCCGAGCGATAGAGGCGCAGGATCGCCCGGCGCTTGTCCTTGTTCGCCCATTGCGCCGCCTCTTCGTCCGCGATGGCGGCGGGCATCCCCTGTCGCACCAATCCCTTCGCGAGCGCAGCGGGCTGGCTCAGCGCCATGAAGAGCTCGCCGAGGATCGGCGTGTTCCAGATGCGCGCGATGCGGTGGCCGCGATAGTCGGGGTCGATCACCGCGTTGGAGACCGCCCAGCTTCGGATCAGGTCGGGGCGCAGCATCGCGACGCGCTGCGCGATCAGCGCGCCCCAGTCGTGGCCGACGATGTCGATCGGGCCATGCTGCCCCGCGAGCGCCTCCGCCTCGCCCACCGCCCAGTCGGCATAAGCCTCCTTGGTCGCGGGGAAGCCGGCAGGGAGCTGCCCGGTGAAGCCGGGCAGCGCGGGAACCGCGACGGGGCTTTCGCCGAGATCGAGCGCAGCGAGCAGCGGACGCCAGATCGTCGGGCTGTCGGGGACGCCGTGGAGGAAGAGTTTTGCGGCGGTCATGGTCCCTCCCATCTTCCGTCGCCCAGCGAAAGCTGGGGCGACGATTTTACCTACATCTCTCCTCGTGCGCGCCGGATCTCATACCATTTCTGGACGTTCGCGCTGTGCTCGGCGAGGGTACGGGCGAAGATGTGGCCGCCGTCGCCCTTGGCGACGAAATAGAGATAGTCGTTGGGTTCGGGATCGAGCACCGCGGCGATCGACGCCTTGCCGGGGTTGGCGATCGGCCCCTTGGGCAGGCCGGTCATCGCATAGGTGTTGTAATCGTTCACGGCCTGGATCTCCGACCGCTTGATGCGGCGGCCGAGCGGTTTGCCCCTGGTGATCGGATAGATGATCGTCGGATCGGCCTGAAGCTTCATGCCGACCGCAAGGCGGTTGGTGTAGACGCCCGCGACAGTGCGGCGTTCGGCGGGAACCCCGGTTTCCTTTTCGACGATCGAGGCGAGGGTCAGCGCCTGGTTGCGGTCCTTCGCCGCGGTGCGGGGGCTGCGCTTCGCCCATAGTTCGGCGAAGGCCTTGTCCATCGCCGCCTGCATCCGCTTCAGCACCGCGGCGCGCGTTTCACCGGTGGTATAGGCATAGGTGTCGGGCAGCACGCTGCCCTCGGCGGGCACCGCGACCTTTCCCTTCAGCCGCTTTTCGGCCATCAGCCGTTCCCACACCAGGATCGACGGCATGCCTTCGGGCACGGTGACGAAGCGCTGGATGGTCTTGCCGGCCTGCATCAAGGAGAGGATGTCGCCGGGACTCATCCCCTTCTTCACCTCATATTCGCCGGGCTTGATCGGGTCGTCGCCGCCAAACAGGCGCGCATGGTTGACGAAGGCCGAGGCCGAGGTCGCACCCGCCTGTTCGAGGATATCGCCCGCCTTGGCGATACTCGCGCCCGGCGGGATGACCACGACAGTATCGCGCGGCGCGCCGCCCGAACAGGCGGCGAGGAGCAGGGCCAGGATCGCCATCGTCAGCCAGCGGAACGGACGCACGATAATCTCCCTATGCTGCCCTTAAAGCGACAAAAGATACGGCCGTGCGGGGCCGGAGTGTCTCCTCGGTCGCTTTAAGCCCGGTCACCGGATTGCGGCGCCGCAGGCATAAGGCATGGCGGCGCAAGTAGGAAAGGGGTTTTGCGGGCGCCCACGCTCTCTCCCCTTCAAGGGAGAGATACGCAGGCTTGCGAGCTTGCTCGCTGGCCGAAGTCGAGAGGGGCAGGAAGCGCGCTGCCTCCCCCTCTCCCAACCCTCTTCCCTTCAGGGGAGAGGGCTATTGCGTCCTAGTCGACGGCCTTCACCACCAGGCTGGCGTTGGTGCCGCCGAAACCGAAGCTGTTGTTGAGCGCCGCCTTGACCGGGCGCGCCTTTGCCTTGTGCGGGACGAGGTCAACGCCCTCGGTGCCCTCGTCGGGATTGTCGAGGTTGAGCGTCGGCGGGACGATCTGGTCGCGAATCGCGAGGATGCAGAAAATCGTCTCGACCGCGCCGGCGCCGCCGAGCAGGTGGCCGATCGCCGATTTGGTCGAACTCATCGACACGCCACCGATCGCGTCGCCGAACAGGCGCTTGACCGCGCCGAGTTCGATCGTGTCGGCCATGGTCGAGGTGCCGTGGGCGTTGATATAGTCGATGTCGGCGGGGGTCATGCCCGCCTTTTTCAGCGCCATCTCCATCGAGCGATAGGCGCCGAAGCCATCGGGGTGCGGCGCGGTGACATGATAGGCGTCGCCCGACAGGCCGTAACCGACGACCTCGGCATAGATTTTCGCGCCTCGCGCCTTGGCATGCTCATATTCCTCGAGCACGACGACGCCCGCGCCCTCGCCCATCACGAAGCCGTCGCGGCCCTTGTCATAGGGGCGGCTCGCCTTTTCGGGCGCGTCGTTGCTGCTCATGTTCAGCGCGCGCGCCTGCGCGAAGCCCGCGATGCCGATCGGGCAGATCGTCGATTCGGCGCCGCCCGCAAGCATGATGTCGGCGTCGCCGTCCCGGATCATCCGCGCCGCGTCGCCGATCGAATGGGCACCGGTCGAGCAAGCGGTGACGACGGCGTGATTCGGCCCCATCAGCCCGTATTTGATGCTGACCTGGCCCGAGATCAGATTGATGAGGCGGCCGTGAACGAAGTGCGGCGAGACGCGGCTCGGCCCCTTTTCGGCGAGCAGCAGGCTTTCGCTCTCGATCCCCGGCAGGCCGCCGATGCCCGAACCGATCGAGCAGCCGGCGCGCAGCCGCTGTTCCTCGGTCATGTCGATCAGCCCCGCGTCCTCGAGCGCCTGGCCCGCGGCGTCGATGCCATAGACGATGAACGGGTCGACCTGGCGCTGGACCTTGTGATCGACGCGCTTGCCGGGATCGAAGCCATATTCGTGATCGGCGGGCTTCACCTCGCACGCGATCGTGCATTTCTGATCCGACGCGTCGAAGCGCGTGATCTGTCCCGCCCCCGACTTTCCGGCGAGCAGATTGGCCCAACTGGTTTCGACGTCTCCGCCCAGCGGCGTCACCAAACCCAGTCCCGTCACCACAATCCGGCGCATAGTCTTTCCTTTCGTCGGCCCCTGCCCCCGCAAGGATCCGCATCAGATAGGTGGACGCATATCCATAAAAAAGGCTTCCCGGTCGCTGCGCGCGAGCGCTCGGGACCGGGAAGCCGGAAACGCGTGGGCGGCGCCGCCGCCGCGTCCGGCCAAGCCGGACGGGACCGCTTTAGCCCTTGTTCGCTTCGATATAGTCGATCGCGTCCTTGACGGTGGCGATCTTTTCCGCCGCATCGTCAGGGATCTCGACGCCGAATTCCTCTTCGAACGCCATCACCAGTTCGACGATATCGAGGCTGTCGGCACCCAGATCGTCGATGAAGCTCGCTTCCTCGGTCACCTTCTCGGCTTCGACGCCGAGATGTTCGACGACGATCTTTTTCACCTTTTCGGCCGAATCGCTCATGCACAGTTCCTTTTTCTGACTATGGCGTGAATGTTGAGTTTTGCCCTAGAGCGCAGCGGCGAGGCTGGCAAGAGGGCGCGCGTGTGCGATAAAAGCCATATCGGGTTCGTCGCATCCGCTGCCCCGCCCGGCTGCAGGTCAGGCGGCGGGCTTGGCGGGCGCGATGCCGGTTTCGCGCAGCACCTGCGACGCCCGCCCGATCACGGCGGGGGTAATCATGAACTGGCGGAGCACCTGTTCGGCGGGCGCGGTCGCCGGCTGATGCGTGTAATCGAGCAGCCGCCGCCACAGCGCGCGGGCGCCGGCCATGTCGCCGCCGCGCGCCAGCACGACCGCGCGCACCATCAGATATTGCGGCTCGAGATTGCTGGGCGACGGCATGTGGTCGAGAATCGCCAGCGCCCGTTCGACTTCGCCATTCTGCGCCAGCATGAAAGCCAATGTCACCGCCGGAACACCGGCATAGCTGGCGTCGAGATCGACCGAGCGCTGAAGCAGCGGCAGCGCCGTCGCGCCCTGGCCGCACGCCGCGGTGAACAGACCCAGGAAACCCGTGATGTCGGGATCATAGACGTTCAACTGCAACGCCGCATTGCCCATCGATTCGCCCCCGGCGCAATCGCCGGCATAGAAATGCGCGCGCGCCATCGCGAACAGCCCGGCCGAGCTGTTCGGCCCGCTTTCATAGGCGCGCATCGCCAGCGCCCGCGCCTCGGCGAACGCCTTTTTTCCGCCTTTCGTCCCGCGCAGCGGCTGCCAGTCGCCGAAGCGCAGCCAGGACAGGGCGCCGAGGACGACGGGATCGGCAGGCTGGGTCCGCAGCGTATCGCGCAGGCAGGCGTCGATCGGCTGAACCCGGCCGGTGCTGCGCATCTGGCGCATCCGGTTGAACTGGGCGAGGCAGGGATAGCCCGGCGCGTAACTGTCGGGCTCGCGCTGCACCTGATCGCGAACGATGACGCCATAATCGCCCGCGATCTGCGCAATGGCCGGTGCCAGGGCGTCGAATTCGGGAAGCTGTTCGCTCGCGACCCTGATCTGGGTCGACCAGATCGCGCGCTGGTCCGATACCCGATTCAGGACGAGCGTGACGTCGACCGGACCATCGATCCGGCGCACGATCGAGGTGTCGAGGCGGTAGTCGGCGGGGCGCGCCGGATCGGCCTCTCCGGGCGCGCGGGCGCTGAGCAGGTCGACGAGGTCGAAGCGGCGCAACCCGTCGCGCAGCGTTCCGTCGATCGCGCGGGCGATCGCGCGCGACTGCGGCGTCTCGCCCGCCGACGGCGCGCTCACCTGGAGCAGCGGCATCGCCACCGGAGTCCGGCCAAGCAGCCGGTCGCGGCCATCGACGATCCACCAGACGGCGGCAATCGCCGCCACGAGCAGCAGGGCGAGCGCCCACGGCCACCGGCGACCGCCGCCGCTGCGGGCCGGTGGGCCGGGACGCGTCGGCGGTTCGGCCGATGCGCCGCCTCCCTCTTGTGCCGGCGCGTCCGCGGTCCGCGCCGGCGGCGGCGTGCGATTCTGGACGACGATCTCATAGCTGCCTTGCGGCACGCGCAACCGGTGCGTCCACGGGATGTCGGCATAATAGCGATCGAGCAGGCCGCGCAGGCGGCCGACCATGACGCGCGGATAGCTGTCGATCGCCGGATCGAAATCGGCGCTGCGTCCCAGCGCCTCGGTCGCGATCGCATAGGCCTTGGGGGCGCTACGACCGCCGCGCAGGCGATGATCGACCAGAAACTGGAGCAGGCGCGACAGCACGGGCGAACGGACGAACAGCGGCGAGGCGAGCAGCCTCTCCAGCTCTTCCGCGACGATCCGGTCGCTGTCGCCGGAATCGGAGGCCTCGGCCTTGGTGCGATCCATTGCTATTCTCTAGTCCCCCCGAGCCGAGGGTGATACGAAAATCTTCCCCGGCGACCAGCTATGGTTACATCCATGTTACGGTAACAACCCGTGCCGAACGCGCGGTCGCGCTGTTTGTTCCGGCAATATTTGCCAGATTTCCACCAAACAAGGTTAAGGCAAGCTTATCATTTAGCTACACGCCGATACGTGACCCCAAGTAACTGCCGCCGCGACGCCCGTCCTGTCACATTTGCTCTCGACGCGGCGTTCCCCACAACGTCGCGGTCTGGCCTGAGATCATTTCTCAGTTGGACATAGTGAGGCCGGTGGGTCGAAGGATGCGAGCTGGTCCCTGGCATCTTTCGCTAACGACTTTCCGGCTTCATGCACTGAGACTTCGCCGATCGGGATCGTAGCCCCACCTACATCCCGATCGGCAAGTCCGCCCCCCCTTCTTTCTTATCACGACAGCCACGCACGACACGCGCGCAAGGAAAAGGGCGCGCAGCTTCGGCCACGCGCCCTCGATAGGAAAACCGCCGATCAGGCCTTGCAGGGGCCGATGTTGGTCCCGGTGACCTGCATCTGCATTTCCATCTGGCCGCCGGTCGGAGCAGCCGTCTTGGTCGTGATCGTCATGTCGGTCTTCTTCGGCTCCATCGTTCCCGCCATGGCGAGATCGACCTTCTGGCCGTTGGCGGTGCAGGTGCCCGCGACGTCGATCTTGCCGCCGCCGATCGCATTCTTCGTCCAGGTGCAGGCGTCGCCATAGCCCTTCGCCATGGCATTGGCGATGTCTTCCTGGTCGGCCTGTTCCTGGGTCAGGCAGGTTTCGGTCGCGCCGGCCGACGCGAACTGCTTGGCCATCTGATCCTTCATGGCCGCGGGAGCGCCGGGCATGTCGAACTTGACCAGCTTCACCTCGGTCTTCCAGTTGCCGGCTTCGCGCTTGATCGGCCCCGTCGCCGGGCCCGCGGTCGCGCCCGCATCGGCGGTCGCCGTGCCGTCGGCCTTGCCGGCGTCGTCCGATTTGCCGCAGCCGGCCAGTGCCAGGGCGACGCCGAGCGCCGCAACCGTCGCGAATCTTTTCATAAACTTCCATCCTCCTGTTGTCGGTCAAGCTGAAACCCCAATAGGAGCGGATGGTTGCAAGCCGATTGCAGCCGCGCGCGGGCGATCCCATATTGGCGCGCGATGGCCATCCAGATTCGCACCTCGCTCGACGAGATCGACACCGCGGACGCCTATGTCCCGCACCGCCCCGCGCGCCCCGACAAAGTCGAGGGCGGCAAGCGCTTCGAACTGGTCAGCGATTATCAGCCCGCCGGCGACCAGCCGACCGCGATCCGCGAACTGGTCGGCACCGCAAAGGAGGGCGAGCGCGATCAGGTGCTGCTCGGCGTGACCGGATCGGGCAAGACCTTCACCATGGCGAAGGTGATCGAGGAATTGCAGCGCCCGGCGCTGATTCTCGCCCCGAACAAGATCCTCGCCGCGCAGCTTTATGGCGAGTTCAAGAGCTTCTTTCCGAACAACGCCGTCGAATATTTCGTCAGCTATTACGACTATTACCAGCCCGAGGCCTATGTTCCCCGCTCCGACACCTATATCGAGAAGGAGTCGAGCGTGAACGAGGCGATCGACCGGATGCGCCATTCGGCGACGCGCGCCTTGCTCGAACGCGACGACGTGATCATCGTGGCGTCGGTGTCGTGCCTCTATGGCATCGGGTCGGTCGAAACCTATTCGGCGATGATCTTCGATCTGAAGAAGGGACAGGTCGCCGACAGCCGCGAGATCATCAGGAAGCTCGTCGCGCTCCAGTACAAGCGCAACGACCAGGCCTTCGCCCGCGGCAATTTCCGCGTGCGTGGAGACTCTCTGGAGATCTTCCCGTCGCACTATGAAGATATGGCGTGGCGCGTCAGCTTCTTCGGCGACGAGATCGAGGAGATCACCGAATTCGACCCGCTGACCGGCAAGAAGATCGCCAACCTCAACTATGTCCGCGTCTTTGCGAACAGCCACTATGTGACGCCGGGTCCGACGCTGAAACAGGCGAGCGAAGCGATAAGGCACGAACTCGCCGAGCGACTCAAGGAACTGGAGGCCGAGGGCCGGCTGCTCGAGGCGCAGCGACTGGAGCAGCGCACCCATTTCGACCTCGAGATGATCGCCGCGACCGGAAGCTGCGCGGGGATCGAGAATTACAGCCGTTTCCTCACCGGCCGCCTGCCCGGCGAGCCGCCGCCGACGCTGTTCGAATATCTGCCCGACAACGCCCTGCTCTTCGTCGACGAAAGCCACCAGACGATCCCGCAGATCGGCGCGATGTCGAAGGGCGACCATCGCCGCAAGATCACGCTCGCCGAATATGGCTTTCGCCTGCCCTCGTGCATCGACAATCGCCCGCTGCGTTTCGCCGAATGGGATATGATGCGGCCGCAGACGGTCAGCGTCTCGGCGACGCCGGGGCCGTGGGAGATGGAGCGCACCCAGGGCGTCTTCGCCGAACAGGTGATCCGCCCCACCGGGCTGATCGACCCGCCGGTCGAGATCAAACCGGTCGAGGAGCAGGTCGACGATTTGATTGCCGAGGCGAAGAAGACCGCGGCGGCGGGCTATCGCACCCTCGTCACCACGCTGACCAAGCGCATGGCGGAGGATCTGACCGAATTCCTCCACGAAGCGGGGCTGAAGGTCCGATATATGCACAGCGACGTGGAGACGCTGGAGCGCATCGAGATCATCCGCGACCTGCGGCTTGGCGTGTTCGACGTGCTCGTCGGGATCAACCTGCTGCGCGAGGGGCTCGACATTCCCGAATGCGGGCTGGTCGCGATTCTCGACGCCGACAAGGAGGGGTTCCTGCGCAGCGAGACCAGCCTCGTCCAGACGATCGGCCGCGCCGCGCGCAACGTCGACGGGCGCGTGATCCTCTATGCCGACCGTATCACCGGCAGCATGGAGCGCGCGATGCGCGAGACCGACCGCCGCCGCGAAAAGCAGCTCGCCTATAATGAAGAGCATGGCATCACGCCCGAAAGCGTGAAGAAGCAGATCGGCGACATCATCGCCCATGTCGCGTCGAAGGATCAGATCACGGTCGACCTTGGCGACGACAGGCCCGACCATATGGTCGGCCACAATCTGCGCGCCTATATCGCCGACCTCGAAAAGAAGATGCGCGACGCCGCCGCCGACCTGGAATTCGAGGAAGCCGGCCGCCTGCGCGACGAAATCCGCCGGCTGGAAGCCGACGAGCTCGGCCTGCCCGCCGACGAACAGGTCGCCCCGCGCGTCGGGCGCAGCAACGAGGGCAAACCCGGCACGCGCAAGGGGCGTTTCGGCAAGCAGAGCAAGACGAAGTGGGGGCGATAAGCCCCCATCGACGTCAACTCAGCGCAGGACCCCGTCCGCCGCTTGCCGCCGGGAATAGAGCAGCAGCGCGATCGCGATCACCCAGATGATCGCAGTGAAGATCGCTGGAAAATTGCCGAACATCCGCTGCAGATCGCCCCAGTGCATCCCGAACTGATAGAGGCTGCTGATCGCGAGTCCGACGAGCGACACGATGAAGGCGGTCACCGCGTGACGGCTGCGCGCAAGCAGCAGCAGCGAGCCGACGACCGAACCCCATACCCCCAGCGCCCAGCCCGCATTGGCCCAGAGCGGAAAGCTCTGGAAATAGGCGATCTGCTCCGGCGTGAAAGCCGACAGATAGTCGGCGTCGTTCAGTTTGGTCATCGTATAGTCGAATGCGCCGACCGCATTCCACAGCAGCGAAAGCACGCCGACGACCCACAGGTGCCACGGCGTCTTGACGGTGGTATTCATGGCGATCCCCTCCCCATGGAACGCGCGCCTTCTACCATCTTTCGGGGTTACAGGAAATCCTGTCATTTCGCCGCGGCGGTCACACCGCGCTTGGCAAGCGGGCGCCGAGCGGCGATAGGGCGCGCATGTGTGTCGTCGCCCTCGCCTGGCAGGTCCATCCCGACTGGCCGCTGATCCTGATCGGCAATCGCGACGAGTTCCACGACCGGCCGAGCGCGCCGCTCGGCCCGTGGGACGACGGCAGCGGCATCGTAGCCGGGCGCGACCTGCAGGCGGGCGGGACCTGGATGGGGCTACACGCGCCGAGCGGGCGCGTCGTCGTCGTCACCAATGTTCGCAGCGAGATGCCCGATCCCGCCAGGGAATCGCGCGGAGCGCTGGTCGTCGATCTGCTGCGCGGCACCGGACGCTTCGCCGATCCGGACGAGGCCGAGCTCGACCGTTTCAACGCCTTCAACCTGTTCGCGGTCGACGGGACGGCGCGTCTGTTCACCAACCGGCCGGGGCCGCGCATCCTGGCGCTGACGCCGGGCGTGCATGCGCTGGCCAACGAGCCGGTCGACCGCCCCTGCCTCCGCGCCGAGCGGCTGCGCGCGGCGCTGGCGGCGGTCGTCGACAGCACCAGCGACCCCATAGGATTGCTCGACACGCTGACCGCGACGAGCGACCCCGCGCTGTTCCTGCACGGCGACGTCTATGGCACGCGCGCCTCGACGCTGATCGCGGTCGACGGGCAGGGCGCCGCGCATATGGTCGAGCGCCGTTACGCGAAAGGCGGCCGCCCCGACGGAACGACGATGCAGGATTTCCGGATCGGGTGACGATGGCGGGCGGCCTTGCGTAGGCCGCCCTATCGCTCCCGCCACCCCGGACTTGATCCGGGGTCCCGCTGGATGCCGAAACCAGTGATGCCTTGAAAAAGCGGGATCCCGGATCAAGTCCGGGATGACGAAGGAGTGGCTGGTTGCGGCTCCAAACGACCGGTTGGCAAAATCCCCCTCCTCCATAGAGGAGGACGAACGTCAGATCACTTCGGCGCCAGCACCATCAGCATCTGGCGGCCTTCGGTGCGCGGGTGCGCCTCGACCTTCGCGACCTCGGCGGTCATTTCGGCGACGCGCTGGAGCACGTTGAGGCCAAGCTGGGTATGGCTCATCTCGCGGCCGCGGAAGCGCATGGTCATCTTGACCTTGTCGCCTTCCTCCAGAAAGTCGAACACCTTCTTCATCTTCACGTCGAAGTCGTGATCGTCGATGTTCGGACGCATCTTGATCTCCTTGATCTCCTGCGTCTTCTGCGTCTTGCGCGCGGCGTTCGCCTTCTTCTGCGCTTCATACTTATATTTGCCGACGTCGAGGAACTTGCACACCGGCGGGTCGGCATTGGGGGAAACCTCGACTAGGTCGAGTCCGACCTCGGCGGCCGCTTCGATGGCTTCGGCAGTCAGCATCACGCCCAGATTTTCGCCTTCCTCGTCGATCACGCGGACCTTGGGAGAGGCGATGAATTCATTATATCGCGGGCCGTTCTTGGGCGGAATCTGTCCAAGCGGGCGGCGGGTCATGGGCGGGCGTATAGCTGTATCTCCTGAACTCGTTTCGATGGGCGCGCGGCATCCTCGCGCAAACGCGCCTAGCGGTCATATAGTGAACGCAGCCGCCGCGTAAAGGCTGCCTGTGGCCATGCGGCGACGCTTTTCACCCGACTGTGGCGGCTATGCCACGCCGACCCTCACCATTTGGTCGGTGCCGGATCGACGACGCGGAAGCCGCCGGCACCCACTTGACTGACCTCGAGCGCGCGCTGCGCGATGCCGCGGTTGTCGAAGCGGAAGATGCCGTCGATGCCGCCGAAGCCGTCGGCCGCCATCAACCGGTTGACCGGAAAGCGCGTCCCCGGTTTCCAGTCGCGGGCGATGCGGACGGTCAGCAGCACCGAATCATAGCCGAGGCTGGCGAGCCGATAGGGCGCCTTGCCATAGCGGCTGCGATATTTGGTCGCGAGCTGGCCATAAAGACCGTCGGACACGCTGGCGAACCAGGCCCCGCGCATCGCCGCGCTGCCGCCCAGCGAGGCGTCGGTGTTCCACAGTTCGGTGCCGAGAATCTGCTTGTCGCCGGTGCTGCGGATCACCGGCACGGCACGGATCGCGTTGCCGCCGACGTCGGCGATCAGCACCGCATCCATGTCGCCGGCATTGGCGAGGCGGCGCGCGGCGCCCGACAGCGCGGTCGCGCTGCGGTCATAGGTCTCGATCGCGACCAGCGTGCCGCCCGCCTTCGACACCGCATCGCGGAACGCGCCCGTCGCGCGGGTGCCATAGAGATTCTTCGGGATCAGCGCGCCGAAACGCTGCTGCCCCTTGCTGCGCGCATAGGCGACGACGCGCTCGATCGACTGACCGGGGACGAAGCCCATGATGAAGACGCCGTTGCCCGCGACGCCGGTATCGTTCGAGAAGCTGAGGATCGGCACCTTCGCGGCGCGCGCGATCGGCGCGACCGCCTTCACATCCTCGCTGAGCAGCGGGCCGAGGATCAGCTTGTTGCCGTCTGCCACCGCTTGGCGCGCCGCCTCGGCGGCGCCGAGCGCGGTGTCATAGGTGGTGATGCGCAGCTTGTCGGCCTTGGTGTCGAGCAGAGCCAGCGTCGTCGCATTGGCGATCGCGGTGCCGACGTCGGCGTTGGTGCCCGTTTCGGGTACTAGCAGCGCGACCCGGTGGCGGTCGGTGTCGGTCGGCAGGCCGGGCTCGATCGCGTCGGGATTCTCGGGCGGCGGGGGCGGCGGCCCCTGCGTCTTGGGCACGACCTGGCAGGCGGCGAGCAGCCCGCCCAGCGCCAGCGTGCCCAGTCCGCGCAGCATCCGGCGCCGCGACGACGCATATCCTTGGCGCTCGGCGACAGTTTCTGCCATTTTCGGCATCATGCCGGATTCGACCATGTCCAAATCTCCCTTGCCCGGTCTCTATATCGTGGCGACGCCCATCGGCAACCTCGGCGACATCGGTGCGCGCGCCGCAGCGGTGCTCGCCCGCGCCGACCTGATCGCGGCCGAAGACACGCGGGTTACCGCGAAACTTCTGTCGCATCTGGGTTTGCGGATAAAGATGACCCCCTATCACGATCATAGCGACGAACGCACGCGCGCCGATCTGGTTGCGCGCATGGTCGATGAAGTTGTCGTCCTGGTGTCGGATGCGGGGACGCCGCTGATCTCCGACCCCGGCTACAAGCTGGTGCGCGACGCGCGCGCGGCGGGGCGGCACGTGACGACCGTGCCGGGGCCGTGCGCGGCCATCGCGGCTATCACCCTGTCGGGGCTGCCGAGCGACCGCTTCCTGTTCGCGGGGTTCCTGCCGTCCAAGGCAAAGGCGCGCGCCGATGCGATCGCCGAGGTCGCGGGACTGCGCGCGACGCTGATCTTCTATGAAAGCGGGCCGCGGCTTGCCGCGACGCTGGCCGCGCTCGCCGAAGGGCTCGGCGCCCGCGAGACGGCGGTCGCGCGCGAGATCACCAAGCTCTACGAGGAATGCGTGACCGGTTCGCTCGCCGAGCTTGCCGCGCGCTATGCCGAGGCGGCGCCGAAGGGCGAGATCGTGATCGTCGTCGCGCCGCCCGCCGAGGCCGGCGCCGAGGCGGCCGACGATGCGACCGTCGACGCCGCATTGCGCGACGCGCTCGCCGGGCAGCCGGTCGCCAGGGCCGCGAAGGCGGTCGCCAAACGCTTCGGCCGCGACCGGCACGAACTCTACGCCCGCGCGCTCGCGCTCAAGGGCGGCGCTTGACCCGCGCCGCCGCCGAGGCGCGCGGGCGGCGGGCCGAACGCCGCGCCGCCTGGTGGCTGCGCCTCCACGGCTGGCGGATATTGGGCGAGCGGCTGCGGGTACCGACGGGCGAGGTCGACCTGATCGCGCGGCGCGGCCGCACCCTCGCCTTCGTCGAGGTCAAATGGCGCGACCGCGTCGAAGATCTGGATTTCGCCATCGACGCCTGGCGCCTGCGCCGGGTCGCGGCGGCGGCGGAAATACTCGCCCCGCGCTTCGCGCGTGCGGACGATGCGATCCGAATCGACGTGATGCTCCTTGCGCCGAGGCGTCTGCCGCGCCATCTGGTCCACGTCTGGCAGCCTTTGGAGTGAATGATGACCCTGCGCGCCGCGGTGCAAATGGACCCGATGGACACTATCAACATCGCCGGCGACAGCAGCTTTGCCCTGATGCTGACGGCGCAGGAGCGCGGTTACACCGTCTATCATTATGACGTGCGCGGCCTGACTTGGGAGGCGGGGCGGCTGACGACCCCCGCACACCGGGTGCTGGACGTCCGGCGCGAGGCGGGCGCGCATTATCGCTTCGGCGAGGCGGTGACGCTGGACCTCGGCCGCGACGTCGACGTCGTGCTGATGCGGCAGGACCCGCCCTTCGACCTCGGCTATCTGACCGGCACCTGGCTGCTCGAACGCATCGCGGGCGAGACGCTGGTGGTCAACGACCCGGTCTCGGTCCGCAACGCGCCCGAGAAAGTGTTCGTGCTCGATTTCCCCGAATATATGCCGCCGACGATGGTCACCCGCGATCTCGACGCGGTGAAGGATTTCCACCGGCGCCACGGCGCGCTGGTCATCAAGCCGCTGCACGGCAACGGCGGCAAGGCGGTGTTCCGCATCGACGAGGCCGGCACCAACCTCGGCGCGCTCGTCGAGCTGTTCGGACAGGTGTGGCCCGAACCCTTCATGGTCCAGCAGTTCCTGCCCAGCGTGCGCGAGGGCGACAAGCGCATCGTGCTGATCGACGGCGAGGTCGCGGGCGCGATCAACCGCAAGCCCGGCGAGGGCGAGTTCCGTTCCAATCTCGCGGTCGGCGGCTATGCCGAAGCGGCCGCGCTGACCCCGCGCGAGCAGGAAATCTGCGCCGCGCTCGGCCCCAAACTGCGCGAACGCGGGCTGATCTTCGTCGGCATCGACGTGATCGGCGGCGAGTGGCTGACCGAGATCAACGTAACCTCCCCCACCGGCATCGTCGCCATCGACCGCTTCAACGGCACCGACACCGTGGCGATGATCTGGGACGCGATCGCGCGGCGGATCGGCAAGTGACCCGCCGCAGCAGTCCCCACACCCTCCCCCTTGATGGGGGAGGCAGCGAGACTTGGCGATGCAATCGCCTAGTCGCAGCGGAGGGGGTGCGGTGGCGGCCTTTGGCGACGGTGCCATGACGCACCATCACCCCCATCCAACTCCGCCTAACCGCTTCGCGGTAAGGCTCCATATCCTTCCCCCATCGAGGCGGAAGGGAAACCGGACAAAGATCTCCGCGTTACCCCTCGCATGACCGGCTTCATCCTCGACCTGATCCAGAGCTGGGGCTATTTCGGCATCTTCGTGCTGATGGTGCTGGAAAATGTCTTTCCACCCATCCCGTCGGAGGTCATCATGGCGCTCGGCGGTATCGCCGCGGCGCAGGGGCGCTTGGATTTCTGGACCCTGATCGCGGTCGCGGTCGCCGGAACCACCGCCGGAAACTGGGTCTGGTACGGCATCGGGCGCTGGATCGGCTATGAACGGCTCAAACCCTTCGTCGACCGGCACGGGCGCTGGCTGACCCTCGACTGGCGCGAGGTCGAGCGTCTGCACGCGGGCTTTCTGAAATATGGCCCTGGCATCGTCTTCGTCGCGCGCTTCCTGCCCGTCGCGCGCACCATGGTGTCGCTGCCCGCGGGCATGGTGCGGATGAACCAGGTGAAATTCCTGATCTGGACCGCCGCCGGCTCGACGATCTGGGTCAGCGCGCTGGCGGGCGCCGGAAGCTGGTTCGGACGGCGCTTCGCCGACCTCGACCAGTTCGTCGGCCCGATCGCGCTGATCGCGATCGGATCGCTGGTGCTGATCTATATCTGGCGCGTCGTCACCTGGAAGGCGAAGCCGCGCGGCGATTGACTCAGTCCGCCCGCGGATGCGCGGTACGATAGATGTCGAGCAGGTGGGCGGCGTCGACCGCGGTATAGACCTGCGTCGAGGCGAGACTGGCATGGCCGAGCAGTTCCTGAAGGCTGCGCAGGTCGGCGCCGCCCGCAAGCAGGTGCGTCGCGAAGCTGTGGCGCAGCGCGTGCGGCGTCGTCCGTTCGGGCAGGCCAAGCGCCCGGCGCGCCGAACGCACCGCGGCGCGCACCACGCCGGGGTCGAGCGCCCCACCTCGCGCGCCGAGGAACAGCGGCATATCCTTCGTGATCGGCCGAGGGTAAGCCTCGGCATAGCGTGCCACCGCGTCGGCGACCGCCGGCAGGATCGGCACGACGCGCGTCTTGCCCCGCTTGCCGGTGACGCGCAGCGTATCGCCGAGCGGCAGCGCGGCGCCGGTCAGCGACAGCGCCTCACCGATGCGCAGCCCCGCACCATAGAGCAGCAGCAGCAGTGCGAAATCGCGCGCGCCGATCCAGCCGGCCCGCGCCTTTTCCTCGACATCGCGCGCGAGGGCGAGCGCTTCGTCGGGCGCCACCGGGCGCGGCAGGCCTTTCCTGACGCGCGGGCCGCGAAGCTGCGGCACGCTGGCATTCGATCCGCCGACGAAGCGCAGGAAACCCCGCAGCGCCGACAATTCGCGCGCCGCCGAGGCATTGCCGAGCCCGTCGTCCCGGCGGGTCGCGAGATAGGCGCGTAGGTCGTTCGCGCCGAGCGTCGCCAGCATCGACGCACCGACCGCGCCGCCGCGATGCTCCGACAGAAAGGCGCAGAACCGCTCCGCCGTCGCGACATAGGCGCGGCGCGTATGGTCCGACCGGCGCTTCTCATGCGCCAGATGGGCGTCCCATTCGCGGATCAATCGGTCAGCCATCCCCTATTCCGTTCGGGCTGAGCTTGTCGAAGCCCCGTCCTTTCTTCCAGCCTCGAAAAGAAGAACGGCCCTTCGACAGGCTCAGGGCGAACGGACCTTGGACAGCTTAGCCGGTCCGCACCACCTCGGAAAGAATGGAGTCGAGCAGCAATATCCCGTTGTCCGTCACCGCCAGACGGTCGCCGTCCAATGTGACCAGTCCCTGCCCCGCCAGCCGCGCCGCCGCCTCCGAATCCAGAAACGCCGCGCGCGCCAGCCCGCTGCGCGCCTCGATCCGCGTCAGGTCGACGCCTTCAGTCAGCCGCAGCCCCATCAGCATCGCCTCGGTCGCGCGCTCGCGGCCCGGCAGGTCGCTCTCCACCTTCAGTCCGTGACTATTGCGTTCCACCGCCGCAAGGAAATTCTCGGGTTTCCTGTGCCGCTCGGTCGCCTGCGCCAGTCGCCGCCCGTGCGCACCGGGACCGATGCCGGCATAGTCGCCATAGCGCCAATACGTCAGGTTGTGCCGGCTCTCCTCCCCCGGCCGCGCATGGTTCGATACCTCGTAGCGCGGCAGGCCGGCGGCGCGCGTCATCGCCTGCGTCGCGTCGAACAGGTCGGCGGCGGCGTCGCCGTCGGGGATGACGAGTTCGCCCTTCGCCGCCAGCGTCGCGAAGCGCGTGCCCAGCTCGATGGTGAGCTGATAGAGCGACAGATGGCCGGTGCCGAAGGCCAGCGCCGCGCCCAGCTCGGCCTCCCACGCCGCCGGCGACTGGCCGGGCCGCGCATAGATCAGGTCGAAGCTGACCCGCGCGAAATGCGCCTGCGCCGCCGCAATCGCCGCCCGCGCCTCATCCCCGCTGTGCGCGCGGCCCAGAAATTCAAGCACTTGCGGATCGAAGCTCTGAACGCCGATCGACACGCGATTGACGCCCGCGTTCGCCAGCGCCGCGAAATTGGCGACCTCGACCGAATTGGGGTTCGCTTCCAGCGTGATCTCGCAATCGGCGGTCAGCCCCCACGCCGCATCCGCCGCCGCGATCACCGCCGCGACCGTCTCCGGCGGCATCAGGCTGGGCGTGCCGCCGCCGAAGAAGATCGACGAAACCGCGCGCCCCGGCAGCAAAGCCGCCTCGTGCCGCAGATCGGCGAGCAGCGCCGCGCGCCACGCCGCCTGATCGACCCCCGCGCGCACATGACTGTTGAAGTCGCAATAGGGGCATTTGCTGACGCAGAAGGGCCAATGGACATAAAGGGCGAGCGGCTCGGTCATGCGGGCGATATAGGCGCTTGGCCAGGAAAATCAGGCATCTGGTTCAAAAACGAAAAACCGCGCGTCCGTTGAGGCATGCGCCGCCAATCGCCAGATGTTCGAGCCGGGCGGCGCAACCGCCGCTTTCGCTTCAACACCCGCAGCATCGCTCTCTGCATCGCCGGAGAAAAAGCAGTGCCCGCCATTCGCCGACCGCCAGGCGCGCAGCCAACCCACGCGCCATGCGTCGATGACCGTCAGCGACAGCCCCGCACCGCCATGCTCGAAGAACGGCGTTTCCGCCCACTCATGCGCCAATGCCGAAAGACCAGCGGCCTTTGCATCCTCGATACGTGCCGACTTTACGGTCCGCGTAGCGAAGAAGCCGGCATAATCGCCGGGGGGCGGGCTCCAAATACCACGAAGCAGGATGCGGAAATATGCCATGACCGCCTTAAAAAACGCCCGCCACCAGCTTCGCGAACGCATCGGCGCGGTGGCTGATCGCATGTTTTTCGGCCGGGTCGATTTCCGCATAAGTCAGCGACTTGCCCGCAGGAATGAAGACCGGATCATAGCCGAAACCCAGCGTGCCGCGCGGCGGCCAGGTCAGGCTGCCCGCCGCCCGGCCCTCGAAAACCTCGGCATGGCCGTCGGGCCAGGCGAGCGCGAGGGTGCAGACGAAGGCGGCGCTGCGGTCGACGTCCGGCCCCTGTTCGGCGAGCAGGCCTTCGACCTTGCCCATCGCCATATACCAGTCGCGCCCCTTCTCGCCCTCGAACCACTGCCGCTCGGCCCAGTCGGCGGTGTAGACGCCGGGCCGCCCGCCGAGCGCCGCGACCTCCAGCCCGCTGTCGTCGGCGAGTGCGGGCAGGCCCGAGGCGGCGGTGCTGGCGTGCGCCTTGACCAGCGCATTGTCGCGAAACGTCGTCCCCGTTTCCTCGGGTTCGGGCAGGCCAAGGTCGCCCGCCGATACCGGGTCGATGCCGAAGGATGCGAGCAGCGCCCGAATCTCGCGCACCTTGCCCGCATTGTGGCTGGCGATGACGAGCCTGCCGGGGGCGAGTTTGCGGTGGGTCATGGTATGATCCATCCTCTGTCGGCTAAATGGACTCACGCAAAGGCGCAAAGGCGCGAAGAAGAACGTCTGGGCCGAAAGGCCCTTTATCATATCGACGTCGCGTCACGACGCCGCGAAGATGAAAAAAGCCGCTTCGCGGCAAACGCAACCTCTTTGTGCCGTTGCGTGAATCTACTAATAGATTCAACCCTATCGCCCCACCGCCTTCGCCTGCGCCGCGAAAATCTCGCCGCAGCCGATGCGCGCAAGGCGGAGCAGGCGGAGCAGGCCTTCCTCGTCATAGGTCGCGCCCTCGGCGCTCGCCTGCACCTCGACGATCTGCCCCTTGCCGGTGAGGACGAAATTTCCGTCGGCTTCGGCGTTCGAATCCTCGTCATAATCGAGGTCGAGCACCGGCGTGCCCTGATACATGCCGCAACTGATCGCCGCGACCCGATCCTCGATCGGGTCCTCGGCGATCGCCTTCGCTTCCAGCAGCTTGTCGACCGCGAGGCGCAGCGCGACCCACGCGCCGGAGATCGAGGCGGTGCGGGTGCCGCCGTCGGCCTGGATCACGTCGCAGTCGATGACGATCTGCCGTTCGCCCAGCTTCTTCATGTCGACGACGGCACGCAAGCTACGGCCGATAAGCCGCTGGATTTCCTGCGTTCGTCCCGACTGCTTGCCCTTCGCCGCCTCGCGGCTGCCGCGCGTGTGGGTCGCGCGCGGGAGCATGCCATATTCGGCCGTCACCCAGCCCTGCCCCTTGCCGCGCAGGAAGGGCGGCACCTTTTCCTCGACACTGGCCGTCACCAGCACCTTCGTATTGCCGAAGGCGACGAGAACGCTGCCCTCGGCATGAATGGTGAAGGCGGTTTCGATGGCGATGGGGCGCATCTGGTCGGGCGCGCGGCCGGAAGGGCGCATGTCTCGTGTCTCCTCGTGAAGCTGTGCGGGGCGCTTAGCGGCGAATACCCCGCCCCGTCCAGACCCCATCCGCTCGCACGCTTGCCCCCATCCCTCCCCATGCCTACATCCTCCGCATGACCACGCCGCCGATCATCGAACTCACCACGCGCGCGCGCGACGTGTTCCGGCTGGTCGTCGACGCCTATCTCGATACCGGACAGCCGGTGGGGTCACGGACGCTGTCGAAGCTCGCGGCGCTCAACCTGTCGCCCGCGTCGATCCGCAACGTGATGCAGGATCTCGAGGAACTCGGCCTCTTGTCCAGCCCGCACACCAGCGCGGGGCGGATGCCGACCGAGCAGGGGCTGCGCCTGTTCGTCGACGGCATGATGCAGGTTGCCGAGCCGAGCGCGGAGGACCGCGCGCAGATCGAGGCGAGCCTGTCCGAGGGAGGGCCGATCGAAAGCGCGCTCGCGCAGGCGACCGCGGCGCTGTCCGGCCTGTCGGCCTGCGCCGGCCTCGTCCTCGTCCCCAAGCATGAGCCGGTGCTGAAACAGGTTGCCTTCGTGCCGCTGTCGGCCGCGCAGGCGCTCGTCGTGCTCGTCGCGGGCGATGGCGTGGTCGAGAATCGGGTCATCGACATTCCCGCCGGCCTGCCCCCCTCGGCGCTGGTCGAGGCGGGCAATTACATCTCCGCCATGCTCGGGGGGCTGACGCTGGCCGAGGCGCAATCGCGGGTGCGGCGCGAGATCGAGGCCGAGCGGATCGCGATCGACCGCGCCGCCGCCGACCTCGTGTCGCGCGGGCTCGCCATCTGGTCGTCGGACGGGTCCGACCGCCCGGTGCTGATCGTGCGCGGCCAGGCGAATCTGCTCGACGACAGCGCGGCGGGCGACCTCGACCGCGTGCGCCAGCTTCTCGACGAGCTGGAGGCCAAGCAGGACATCGCGCACTTGCTCGACAGCGCGCGCGAGGGCAGCGCGACCCGCATTTTCATCGGGTCGGAGAATAAGCTCTTTTCGCTTTCGGGCTCGTCGGTTATCGCCGCGCCCTATCGCGGATCGGACGGGCGCGTCGTCGGCGTGGTCGGGGTCATCGGCCCGACACGCTTGAACTATGCGCGCATCGTTCCCATGGTGGACTTCACCGCCCAATCGCTCTCCAGACTGATACGATAGGTTTATGACGAACATCGAAAACGAAACGCCCGTCGAAGACGGCACCGAAGCCGAAACCCCCGAGGCGGACACCGCCGCCGCGCAGCCGCAGGACGAGGCGGCAAAGCTCGCCGAGCAGGTCGCGTCGCTTCAGCAGGACCTGCTCTATGCGCGTGCCGAGACGCAGAATGTCACGCGCCGCAAGGACAAGGAGATCGCCGACGCGCACGCCTATGCCGCGACCAAATTCGCGCGCGACATATTGTCGGTCGCCGACAATCTGGGCCGCGCGCTCGCCGCGATCGGCGAGGAGCAGCGCGAGGACGAGAAATTCAAGCCCTTCGTCGCGGGCCTCGAGGCGACCGAGCGCGAGCTGATGAGCGTGTTCGAACGCCACGGCATCACCCGCATCGCCGCGATCGGCCTGCCGCTCGACCCCAACCAGCATCAGGCGATGCTCGAAATCCCGAGCGACAAGGACGCCGGCACGATCGTGCAGGAAATGCAGGCGGGATACATGATGAAGGACCGCCTGCTGCGCCCCGCGATGGTCGGGGTGGCCAAAAAGGCGGATTAATATCCAAAGCATCGTCACCCCGGATCAAGTCCGGGGTGACGAATGTTTATGGTCAGGCCGCCTTGCGCAGCTTCGCCAGCTTCTTCAGCACCATGTCGCGCTTCAGCCGCGACAGATGGTCGATGAACAGGATGCCCTCCAGATGGTCGTGCTCGTGCTGGATGCACGTCGCCATCAGGCCGGTCATGCGTTCCCGGTGGTGCTGGCCGTCCTCGTCCTGCCAGTCGACCGTGACCTCGGCGGGGCGCGTCACCTCGGCATATTGCTCGGGGACCGACAGGCAGCCTTCCTGATAGACGCTATGCTCCTCCGAAAAGTCGGAGAAGACCGGGTTGATGAACACGCGGGGATCGCGGATCATGCGCTTGCCCTCTTCGTCCTCGGGATCGGCCTCCTGCAGGTCGATGACCAGGATGCGCTTCGCCACCCCGACCTGAATCGCCGCCAGCCCGATGCCGGGCGCGTCGTACATCGTCTCGAACATGTCGGCGACCAGCGTCTTCAGCTCGGCGTCGAACGTCTCGACGGGCTTGGAAATGACGCGCAGCCGGGGGTCCGGGGTCTCTATGATGGGTAGCAGGGCCATGGCGTGCAGGTATGAACTCGCAGGGCCGCCGTCAACCCACCGGCCTTCGCGCCCTGAGCGCCTGCGCCAGCGTCCCTTCGTCGAGATAGTCGAGCTCCCCCCCCACCGGCAGGCCGTGCGCGAGCTGGGTCAGCCGCACCGGATAGCCTTCGAGCCGCTCGGCGAGATAATGCGCGGTCGTCTGCCCCTCCAGCGTCGCGTTCATCGCCAACACCACCTCGTCGACGCCGCCCGCGGCGACGCGGTTCACCAGCGCGTCGATGCTCAGGTCCTGCGGCCGCACCCCCTCCAGCGCCGACAGCCGCCCGCCGAGGACATGATATTTTCCAGGGAAGAGCCGCGACTTGTCGAGCGCCCACAGGTCCGACACCTCCTCGACGACGCACAGGCTGCGCGCGTCGCGGCGCGGGTCGGCGCAGATCGCGCAGGGGTCCTGCGTGTCGACATTGCCGCAAATCCCGCAGGTGACGAGCCGTTCGGACACCGTCTGCAACGCGGCGAGCAGCGGCGCGAAGGCGCTCTCGCGTTTCTTCATCAGGTGCAGCACCGCGCGCCGCGCCGACCGCGGCCCAAGGCCGGGCAGCCGGGCGAGTTGCTGGACGAGGGCTTCAATCTCTTGCGATGCCATGACGGATGGTCTTAAGCGGCGCGCTGGAAATAACAATCACCTCCCCCATCCGTTCGGGCTGCGCTTGTCGAAGCCCCGTCCTTTCTTCGGACGACGGCAAAGGGAAGAACGGCCCCCTTCGGCGAAGCTCAGGACAGGCTTCGACAAGCTCAGGGCGAACGGAAAAGGACGGGCACGCTCTTGCGCATCGCTTTCATGGGAACGCCGCCCTTTGCGGTGCCGACGCTCGCCGCTCTCCACGCGGCGGGGCACGAGATCGCGGCCGTTTACACCCAGCCGCCGCGCCCGGCGCAGCGCGGCAAGAAGCTGCAACAGAGCGCGGTGCATCTGTGGGCCGAGGAAAACGGCCTGCCCGTCCGCACCCCAAAGAGCCTGAAGGGCGCCGAGGACCAGGCCGAATTCGCGGCGCTCGATCTCGATGTGGCGGTGGTCGCCGCCTATGGCCTGATCCTGCCGCAGGCGGTGCTCGACGCGCCGCGCGACGGGTGCCTGAACGTCCACGGCTCGATCCTGCCGCGCTGGCGCGGCGCGGCACCGGTGCAGCGCGCAATCCTCGCGGGCGATACCGAGACGGGCGCGACGATCATGCAGATGGACGCCGGACTCGACACCGGCGCGATGCGACTGATCGGGCGCACGCCGGTCGATGGCAAGACCGCGGGCGAATTGACCGACGAACTCGCGGACATGGGCGCCGCGCTGATGGTGAAGGTGCTGGGCGACCTTCACGCCTTCGCGCCCGAGCCGCAGCCCGGCACCGGCGCCACCTATGCGGCGAAGATCGACAAGAGCGAGGCGCGGCTCGATTTCCTGACCAGCGCGGTGCAGGTCGAACGCCAGATTCGTGCGTTCAATCCGATGCCCGGCGCCTTTTTCGAACTGGAGGGCGAACGCTGCAAGCTGCTCGCCGCCGAGGTCGTGCATCCGGCCGAAACGGTCGCGGGCGCCGCGCCGGGCGTCACGCTCGACGACGCGCTGACCATCGCCTGCAACCCCGGCGCGATCCGCGCGACGCGGGTACAGCGCGCAGGAAAGCCGGCGATGGATGCGGCGGACCTGCTACGCGGGCGCGCGATTTCCAAAGGGACGCGGCTGGCATGATGCTCTCCCTTCCCCTGCTTCGTAGAAATATCGGTTCAGAACCATGACCCGCTTCGCCCTCACCATCGAATATGATGGCCGCCCCTATATGGGCTGGCAGCGCCAGTCTCACGGCCCCAGCGTCCAGCAAGCGCTGGAGGAGGCCGTCACGCGCATCACCGGCGAGGAGGCCGCGGTGCACGGCGCCGGGCGCACCGACGCCGGCGTCCACGCGCTCGCGATGCGCGCGCATGTCGACATCGCGAAGAGCATCGCGCCCTTTCGGCTGATGGAAGCGCTCAACGCGCAGCTTCGTCCCGCCCCCGTCGCGGTGCTCGCGTGCGAAACGGTCGCCGAGGACTGGCACGCGCGCTTCTCCTGCCTCGGACGCGCCTATGAATATCGCATCGTCAACCGCCGCGCGCCGCTGACCTGGGACAAGGGGCTCGCATGGCAATTCGCTCGGCCGCTCGATGCCGGGGCGATGCACGGCGCGGCGCAGGCGTTGGTCGGGCGGCACGATTTCACCACCTTCCGCTCGGTGCATTGCCAGGCGGAAAGCGCGGTCAAGACGCTCGACCGGCTGTCGGTCAGCCGCCACGGCGAGGAGATCGTCATCGAGGCGGCAGCACGCAGCTTCCTGCACCATCAGGTGCGCTCGATGGTCGGCTGCCTCGTGCTGGTCGGGACGGGCAAATGGTCGGCGCGCGACCTGAAGGCCGCGCTCGACGCCGCGGATCGCGCCGCGCTGGGGCTCAACGCGCCGCCCGACGGGCTGTATTTCGTCGAGGCTCGGTATCCCTGAAACTTCATCTTAGCTCTCGTCACCCCGGACTTGATCCGGGGTCCCGCTTCTTCGCCGCTTCAAAAAGCGGGATGCCGGATCAAGTCCGGCATGACGAATGGTGGACGTAGGGCTGGAAACGAAAAAGGGCGGCCCCTGCGGACCGCCCCTTCCCCCTTTA
This sequence comes from Sphingopyxis panaciterrulae, assembly GCF_014199295.1. GTDB lineage: Bacteria > Pseudomonadota > Alphaproteobacteria > Sphingomonadales > Sphingomonadaceae > Sphingopyxis > Sphingopyxis panaciterrulae. The sequence continues at coordinate 77,608 of NZ_JACIJH010000012.1, read as the reverse complement.
TCGCCGTGCGACGCGCTTACACCTTCTCGGCATAATAGAGCGGCGCATGTTCGTTCAGGATCTGGAGAATCTTCGCCTGCGCGGTCTTTTCGTCGCTTTCCTCCATCGCGGCGAGTTCGCGCGCGAGGCGGCTCGACGCCGCTTCGAAGATCTGGCGCTCCGAATAGCTCTGCTCGGGCTGGTCGTCGGCGCGGAACAGGTCGCGGGTCACTTCGGCGATCGACACCAGGTCGCCCGAGTTGATCTTCGCTTCATATTCCTGCGCGCGGCGCGACCACATGGTGCGCTTGACCTTCGGCTTGGTCGTCAGCACCTGCAACGCTTCCTTCAGCGTCTTGTCCGACGACAGCTTGCGCATCCCCACGCCCTCGGCCTTGTTGGTCGGGACACGCAGGGTCATTTTTTCCTTTTCAAAGCGCAGGACATAGAGTTCCAGCTGCATGCCCGCGATTTCGGACTTCTGCAGCTCGATGACGCGCCCCACGCCATGCTTCGGATAAACGACATAGTCACCGACTTCAAAGACGAGCGTATTGGCGGACATGCAGTTTCCTTTCTTTGGTCCCTGCCGGGGGATCAGCGTCAAGACTCCGGTGCATCCGGCCCTCGGTCGGGAGGGGGATGAGCGATTCGGTCGGCGCTAGCCCGTTAAAGTGACAAGGGATGTGGCTCCATAGGAACGCCGGGCGATGCCCATCGCCGCTGGCAAGCGGGGAAAAGTCCGGCGTGTTGACATTTATTATAGCAGAGTCGCAACAAAATTGCCACCCCCGCGCGGAAATCCGCGAAATCAGCGGCTTGACGGCGATTTGAACCCGTTTCACCTTGATACGCAAATCAACAATGGGGATGCCGCTATGCAGGATCAAGTCTGGTGGGTTACGGGCGCTTCGTCGGGGATCGGCGCGGCGCTGGCGCGCGGTCTGGCGGCGCGCGGCGCGAAGCTGATCCTGTCGGGCCGCAACGTCGCGGCGCTCGAAGCGGTTGCGAAGGATATCGGCGCCGGCACGATGATCCTGCCCTTCGAGGCGACCGATTATGACGCGCTGCCCCGCATGGTGGAGGAAGCCTGGAACTGGTGCGGACGGATCGACGGTCTGGTCAACAACGCCGGAATCTCGCAGCGCAGCCTTGCGGTCGAGACCGATTTTTCGGTCTATCAAAAGATCATCGGCGTCGATCTGCTCGCGCCGATCGCGCTGACCCAGCAGCTTCTGCCGCGCATGGTCGGCGCGGGCGGCGGACAGATCGTCGCGATTTCGAGCGTCGCGGGCATGGCCGGCATCCCGGTACGCAGCGCCTATTGCGCCGCCAAGCACGGGCTGATCGGCTATCACGACAGTGTGCGCGCCGAAAATGAGCATCTGGGCCTGAAGGTCCTGGTCGTCGCGCCGGGATCGGTGCGTACCAACGTCAGCCGCAACGCGCTGAATGCCGACGGCAGCGTCCGCGGAGCGAGCGACAAGGCGATCGACAACGGCCTGTCCCCCGACGACGCGGCGACGCAGATTCTGGATGCGGTCGCGTCGGGCAAGCGCGAGATCGTCGTCGCCGAGGGCGCCGAGGCCGAAATCCCGGCCCTGCGCCGCAGCGACCCCGACGCGCTGTTCGACCGGATGAGCGCGATGGTGCAAGCCGGCTATGCGAAGCAGATGGGAGCGACGTCGGCGTCCTGAGGGGCGGATGCCGGCCGGCAGGCAAGGATCAGCATTTCATAATATTGTCCTTCCCGTGAAAGCGGGAATCCAGAGCGTGCGTCGGCTGCCCACACTGGATTCCCGCTTTCGCGGGAAGGACAAGGGTGGAGGAATGGTCGCTCTCCACCTCAGAACCTCCAAAGAAAAAGCCCCGCCGGATCGCTCCGGCGGGGCTTCGTCTTCACCCAACGGCAAACGTCAGCCGGCGGCGTGCCCCGCCAGCGCCGCGAGCAGGAGCAGCGCGACGATGTTCGTGATCTTGATCATCGGGTTCACGGCCGGACCCGCGGTATCCTTGTAGGGATCGCCGACGGTGTCGCCCGTCACCGCGGCCTTGTGGGCTTCGCTGCCCTTGCCGCCGTGGTTGCCGTCCTCGATATATTTCTTGGCATTGTCCCACGCGCCGCCGCCCGAGGTCATCGACAGCGCGACGAACAGCCCGCTGACGATCACGCCGAGGAGCAGGGCACCCAGCGCGGCAAAGCCCGCCGCCTGGTCGCCCGCGACCCAACTGATCACATAATAGACGACGATCGGCGCCAGCACCGGCAGCAGCGAGGGGATGATCATCTCCTTGATCGCCGCCTTGGTGACGAGGTCGACCGTGCGCGCATAGTCGGGCTTCGAGGTGCCCGCCATGATGCCGGGGTCGCCCGCGAACTGCTCGCGCACGTCCTTGACCACGTCGCCCGCGGCGCGGCCGACCGCGGTCATGCCCATCGCGCCGAACAGATAGGGCAGCAGCGCGCCGAGCAGCAGACCGACGATGACATAGGGGTTCTCGAGGCTGAAATTGACCGTCAGATCGGGGAAGAATTCCCGAAGGTCGGTCGTATAGGCCGCGAACAGCACCAGCGCGGCGAGGCCCGCCGAACCGATGGCATAGCCCTTGGTCACCGCCTTGGTCGTGTTGCCGACGGCGTCGAGCAGGTCGGTCTTTTCACGGACGCTGTCGTCCAGCCCGGCCATTTCGGCGATACCGCCCGCATTGTCGGTCACCGGGCCATAGGCGTCGAGCGCGACGACCATGCCGGCGAGCGCGAGCATCGCGGTCGCGCCATAGGCGATGCCGATCAGCCCCGCGAGCTGATAGGCGATGATGATGCCGGCGACGATGACGATCGTCGGCAGCGCGGTGGCTTCGAGGCTGATCGCAAGGCCCTGGATCACATTGGTGCCGTGGCCCGTTTCCGATGCCTTGGCGATGCTGCGGACCGGGCGAAAATTGGTGCCGGTGTAATATTCGGTGATCCAGATGATGAGGCCCGTGATGACGAGCCCGAGCAGCGAGCAATAGAAAAGGTCGCGGCCGGTGAAATCGGTGCCGGCGATCGGCGCTGCCATGCCGCCGAGCGCGTGGCTCGTCGCGAACCAGATCGCGGGAACCGCCAGCACGGCGGAGACCAGGAAGCCCTTGTACATCGCGCCCATGACGTTGTTCGACCCGCCGAGGCGGACAAAATAGGTGCCGATGATCGAGGTGATGATGCACACGCCGCCGATCAGCAGCGGCAAGGCCATCAGGCCCGGCAGCAGGTCGCCCGCGCTCTTGAGCAGCAGCGCGGTCAGCACCATGGTGGCGCCGACGGTGACGACATAGGTCTCGAACAGGTCGGCCGCCATGCCGGCGCAGTCGCCGACATTGTCGCCGACATTATCGGCGATCACCGCAGGGTTGCGCGGGTCGTCCTCGGGAATGCCCGCCTCGACCTTGCCAACCAGATCGGCGCCGACGTCGGCGGCCTTGGTGAAGATGCCGCCGCCGAGACGCGCGAAGATCGAGATCAGCGAGGCGCCGAAGGCCAGCGCGACCAGCCCGTCGACGACCGTGCGGTCGTCGCCGCCCACCGTCTTGCCCATCTGCGTGGTCAGCACCCAATAGAAGACCGAGATCGCGAGCAGCGCGAGACCGGCGACCAGCAGCCCGGTGATCGCGCCAGCGCGGAACGCCAGCGTCAGGCCCGACTGCAGCCCATTCTGCGCCGCCGCCGCGGTGCGGACGTTCGAGCGCACGGAAATGTTCATGCCGATGAATCCGGCGACCCCCGACAGGATCGAGCCGATGACGAACCCGGCCGCCGATACCGGGCCGAGCGCCCAGGCGACGATGATCGCGACGACGACGCCAACGACCGCGATGGTGCTGTACTGGCGTTTCAGATAGGCTTGCGCGCCTTCCTGGATCGCCGCGGCGATTTCCTGCATTTTTTCATTACCGGCCGAGGCGCCGAGCACCTGACGGGAGGTAATGAATCCATAGAGCACGGCCAAAAGGCCGCACGCTATCGCGATCAGAACCGGATTCATGCGTGTCTGTTCCTTCCCCATAGAGAAGGGCGAACGCAAGGACAGCAGTCGAACGTCCGACTTGTTGATGCCGGCTCGCTCTCTCCCCTGATGCGACCGCCCCAAATTTGGACGGCCGGGTTATGGGAAGAAAGAATGCTAAGCACAAGCCCGCAATGGCGGTGACATGGTTTGCGGGAATCGGTCCTTTGCTCTCAGTCCGTCATGCTGAACTTGTTTCAGCATCCATGGTCTGCCCTCCCGCTTTGCGCGGCGTTTGCCGCAAGGTCCGGCCATGGATGCTGAAACAAGTTCAGGATGACGAAGGCTGGATATCGAGAGGCATGGTCAAACGGCGCCACCGCCCGGCAACAACCGGGGTGGCGTCAATGCATGAACCCCAGTCGCTCGGGCAGCGGAACGCGCTGTGCCTTGTGGGTCAGGACGACCCCCTCGCCCACCCCCGCGTGGCCGACGACCGTCACCGGCACGTCGAGCCCGTCGGCGATCTCCCGGATCATCGGCGCCTTGGCGGGATCGGCGGCGAAAAGAAGTTGATAATCGTCGCCCGCGGTCGCGGCGGCGAGCCGCGTGTCGACCACGTCGGGCCGCACCGCGAGCAGCGCCGCCGACAGCGGCACCGCCTCCAGCATCAGGCCGAAGCGGCAGCCGCTCGCCTCCGCCATGCGCTGCGCGTCGATCAGCAGCCCGTCGGAGACGTCCATCATCGCATGGACATGCGGCACGACCGCCTGGCCGAAGGTGAGCTGCGGCTGCGGGCGGCGATAGGCGGCGAGGCAGGTCTCGTTCGGCTCGATCTCGCCGAGCCGCATCGCGAGGCCGACGCCGGCATTGCCGATCGTGCCGGTGACCCAGATCTGGTCGCCCGGCCGCGCGCCACTGCGCGCCGGCGCGCCGCCCTCGGGCGCGCGTCCGATCGCGGTCAGCCCGAAGCTGCGCGGCGCGCCCGCCGGAACGCGCACCGTATCGCCGCCGAGCAGCAGCAAACCGAAACGGCGTAACGCGGTGTCGAGCCCGTCGGCGAACGCCTTGTCCCACGCCGCATCGCCAAGGCTGTAGCCGACCAGCACGCCGAGCGGCGCGGCGCCCTTTGCCGCGAGGTCGGACAGGTTGACCGCGACCAGCTTCCACGCGACGTCCTGCGGCGCCTCGTCGGGCAGGAAGTGAATGCCCTCGACGATCATGTCGTGGGTCAGCACCAGCCCCTCCCACACCGCCACATCGTCGGCGAGCCCGCGCGCGGCGGGATCTGTCGCGATGCCGCGCAGGCGGGCGATGAAATCGGCTTCGCTCATCTCACAAACCCCGTTCGCCCTGAGCTTGTCGAAGGGCCGTCCTTTCTCTTGACGTCGCTAAAAGAAGGACGGGGCTTCGACAAGCTCAGCCCGAACGGCCGAGAGAACGCTTCACCCCTTCGCCCGTACATCCTTGCCGATCGCATCGAGCAGGCCATTGGCGAAACCCGCCTCGCGTCCGTCGAAGAAGGCTTTCGCCACGTCGACATATTCGCTGACCACCGCCCCGACCGGCACGTCGCCGCGCGCGATCAGCTCATAGGCGCCGGCGCGCAGGATCGCCTTCATCGTGCGGTCGAGCCGCTCCATCGTCCAGCCACTGGCGAGCCGAGCGCTGATCGCGGCGTCGATCTCGTCGGCCCGCGCCAGTGCGCCTTTCACGATATCGTCGAAGAAAGGCACATCCGCATCGGCATATTCGGCGTCCTCGATGATCGCGCCGATGCGGTGCTGGTGGAATTCGTGGATGAGCGGCGCGACCGGCGTGCCCTCCATCTCGTGCTGATAGAGCGCCTGCACGGCGGCGAGGCGGGCGGCGGAGCGGGATTGGGCGCGTTTGGTCATACTGTCTGCTTTACCTTAAATCGTCATCCCGGCGAAAGCCGGGATCTCGACGGTGCCTCAGGGCCGCCACGGCGAGATTCCGGCTTTCGCCGGAATGACGAACAGGGAGGGATCAGGGGCTGTTCGGCTTCAATCTGTTCTGAACGCTGAGCGCGTGGGCGGGAAGCCCCTCGGCCGTCGCGAGCGCGACCGCAGCAGGACCGATGGCCGCCAGAGCGTCCGCGTCAAGCGCGAGGAAGCTGGTGCGCTTCATGAAGTCGGTGACCGACAGCCCGCTCGAAAAGCGCGCGCGGCGGCCGGTGGGCAGGACATGGTTGGGCCCGGCGACATAATCGCCGATGGCCTCGGGCGTCTGGCGACCGAGGAAGACCGACCCGGCATGGCGCACCTGCCCGAACAGCGCGTCGGCCTCGGCGGCATCGACCGCGAGTTGCAGATGTTCGGGCGCGAGCCGGTCGCACAGGGGGATCGCGTCGGCGAGGTTCGGCACGACGATCACCGCGCCATATTCGGCCCAGCTCGCCTGCATCGTCGGCGCGGTGCCGAGCGTCGGGATGACATGCGCGACCGCCGCCGCGACCGCATCGGCGAAATCGCCGTCGTCGGTGAACAGGATCGACTGGCTGGTCGGGTCATGCTCGGCCTGGCTGAGCAGGTCGGCGGCGATGACGTGCGGCTCGTTCTTCGCGTCGGCGACGACGACGATCTCGCTCGGTCCCGCGACCATGTCGATCCCGACGACGCCGTAAAGCTGGCGCTTCGCTTCGGCGACCCAGGCGTTGCCGGGGCCGGTCACGACATCGACCGGCGCGATCCGATCGGTACCATAAGCGAGCGCCGCGATCGCCTGCGCGCCGCCGACGCGCCAGATTTCATCGACGCCCCCGATATGCGCTGCCGCCATCACGACCGGATTGACCGTGCCATCGGGCGTCGGCGTGACCATGACGATCCGCTCGACCCCCGCGACCTTCGCGGGGAGGATGTTCATCAGCACCGACGAGGGATAGGCGGCGCGCCCGCCGGGAACATAGACCCCCGCCGCGTCGACTGCGCGCCAGCGTGCGCCGAGCCGCGCGCCCGCCGCGTCGCGATAGTCGCGATCCTCGGGCCGCTGCGCGGCATGATAGGCGCGGATGCGCTCCGCCGCGAGGTCGAGCGCGCCGCGAAGCTCGGGCGCCAGCGCCGCATAGGCGGCGGCGCAGTCCGCTTTCGATATGCTCCACCCGCTCGCGTCGAGGTCGAAGCGGTCGAACCTGGCGGTATAGTCGGCCAGCGCCGGGTCGCCCTCGGCTTTCACCCGCGCGACGATCGCGGCGACGTCGGCCGAAACGTCGGACGCGCTCTCGCGCCGGTCGTTCACCAGCGCGTCGAACGCGGCCGCGAAGCCGGGGTCGGAGGCATCAAGCCGCCGCATCGCCCACCGCCTGCCGAAAGCGTTCGACCAGCGCCGGCACCTCGGCCGAGCGCAGCTTGAACGCGGCGCGATTGACGATCAGCCGCGCCGACACCTCGCTGATCACCGTCTGCTCGGCGAGCGCATTCTCGACCAGCGTGCGCCCCGTCGAGACGAGGTCGACGATATGCGAGGCGAGCCCCAGCTTCGGCGCAATCTCCATCGCACCGTTGAGCTTGATGCACTCGGCCTGAATCCCCTGCCCCTCGAACCAGCGGCGCGTAGTCGCGGGATATTTCGTCGCGACGCGGATATGGCTGGCGCCCCCGAAACCGGTGGCGCCCGGCGGCGCGCTGTCCGCGGGGCCGGCAAGCGACAGGCGGCAATGGCCGACGCCCAGATCGACCGGCGCGTAAAGCTCCGAATAGTCGAACTCGTCGATCACGTCCGACCCGACGATGCCGAGCTGTGCCGCGCCATGCGCGACGAAGGTCGCGACGTCGAAGGCGCGCACGCGGATCAGCGAGATATGCGGCTGGTTGGTCGCGAACACCAGCGCGCGGCTCTTGGGATCGAAGAAATCGGCCGCGGGCTCGATGCCGACGCGCGCGAGCAGCGGCAGCGCTTCGTCGAGGATGCGTCCCTTGGGGATGGCAAAGATGATCGGTTCGGGCATAAGCGCCGTGCCTTTAAGCGGCAGCGGGAGAAAGGGCAATGAGCGAGCGCTATCAGTTTGTCGACATCAACGCGACCGGAGCCGACGCCGTGCGCACCGCTTTCGCCAATCAGGTCGCCTATTGCCGCGCCGCCGGCGCGCCGGTCACGGCGCGGATCGCCGCTGCGCTCGCCACCTTGCTCGACGCGCCCGCGACCGGCTTCGCACGCCGCATCGCGGCATGGCCCGGCGCGCCGCTCGCCGACGCCTTGCCGCTGCGCGCCGCGGGCGGACTGCACGCGCTGCACCTGTCGGGCACCGCGCCCGAGCTGGCGCCCATCTACGCCGATGCCGAGGATATCAACGATGCCGCGATCGTCGCCGGAGTCGTGGCGCGGCACGAAACGGCGCTGCTGCCATGGCTCGACGGCCCGCCGCAGACCAACGAGGCGGGGCGCTCCTCGGCCTTCATCGCCGCGATGCTGTGGCTCGCCGACCGGGGGCTGCCGCCGCGCTTTCAATGCCTCGAAATCGGGTCGAGCGCGGGGATCAACCTGATGATCGACCGCTATCATTACGATCTGGGCGGGGTGCAGGTCGGGCCGCAGCCCGGCATCATCGCCTTCACGCCCGAATGGCAGGGGAATCACCCGCCGCAGCACCCGATCGCGATCGCGAGCCTGAAAGGCTGCGACGTCGCACCGGTCGACCTGACCGATCCCGCGCAGGCCTTGCGGCTCAAGGCCTATATCTGGCCCGAACACACCGTCCGCTTCGACCGCCTCGAAGCCGCAATCGCCGCCGCAAAGGCCGATCGGCCCGATCTCATTCGGATGAATGCCGCCGATTTCGTCGAGGCCGAACTGGCGAAGCCGCAGACTGCGGGGACGACGCGCGTGCTGATGCACTCGATCGTCTGGCAATATGTGCCCGAGGATCAGCAGATGCGGGTCACGGCCGCCATGGAGGCCGCGGGCGCGCGGGCCACCCCCGACCGACCGCTCGCGTGGATCGCGCTGGAGGCCAACCGCACCGTGCATCATCACGAACTGGTCGTCCGCCATTGGCCCGACGGCGAAGCGCCGCGCCTGCTCGCCCGCGCGCATCCGCATGGCGCTTGGGTTCAATGGGCGGGCGAGTGACGACCCTCCCCTCCCCTTCAGAGGAGGGGCTTAAAGCACCGCCTCACCCCGCTTCCACCCCTTCCTCGGGCAGCAGCGTCCGGCACTCGGCGAATATGGCATCCATGATGCCCCTGATCTCCGTCCATAGCGCCAGCTCGTCGCTCGCTTCGGCGGGCACCGTTTCCGCGATCACGTCGATCGTCGCATCGACCATGCCCCGATACCAGCCCAGCGACACGTCGAGCGTGAAATGATGGTGCGGCACCGAGGTTTCGAGCAATATGTCGATCTCGCCGCGTCGGTCGATGCAGTGCATCAGGCAGTAAAGGCAATTCTCGACCATCTCGCCTTCCAGCGCCGCGGTCTTGCCCAGCCCATGATGCTCGAAACTCGCCGCCGCCTCGGGATAGCGCGCATAATAGAGCGCCATGACCGCCGGCGTGACGTCCCCGATCGCTTCCGCCGCGCGGGTCAGCCCGCGGTCGAGCAACGCCATCTTCTCCGCACGCTCCATCCGGCTCTCCCTTCCCATAAAGAGATATTTCACATACCTCTTTTTATGCAAGCGGAACAGGGATGCCTTCAAGCCCCCTCTCTCGAAGGGGGCAGGGTTAAAGCCGCGCCTCCAACCTCGCCAACAGCGCCTGCACCGGCCGCACCGCCTGCGGGGCGCGCCATCCTGCCTCGATCGCGGCGATGCGTTCGAACAGGCGTTCGCTCGCCGCGACGATGCGGCGCAGCGGCGAATCGAAGCGGGCGCAGACCGCCCAGTCGGCGGCGACGGGCGCGCCGATGCGCGCGGCGCTGTCGTCGGGGCCGGCGCCCGCGTCGCCCGCGAACATCGCCCGGTGGTGGAGCAGCCAGGCGATGATGTGCATCAGCCGCGTCGTCGTCTTCAGCGATTCGCAGGCCAGGCTGATCTGGAGCAGGCTGTCGCGGCCCTCCCGACCCAGCTCGCGCGCGACGGCGAAGGCCGCGTGCGCCTCGTCGGCGAGCAGCATCGCCTCGACATAGAGACTCTCGACCTGCGCGCGCCGGATCGGCTGGCCGTCCGCGTTCGACGATGATGTCCCCCTGTCCATCGCCGCGGCATGCCATGAGGCGGCGGACGGGAGCAACGCCGCTAACCATTTTTCGGGTGCCGCGGGCGTCCCGTTTTGATTCAGGCCGTTTTGATTCAGGCCGTTTCGAGTCAGGCGATGATATCGGGGAGCAACTGGTCCTCGCACCAACTGATCTCGTCGCGCAGCTTCAGCTTCTTCTTCTTGAGCCGGGCGAGCTGGAGCTGGTCGGGAACCGTCGCCGCGGCGAGCGCGATGATCGCGGCGTCGAGGTCGCGATGCTCGATGCGGAGCAGTTCGAGGCGTTGGGCGATTTCTTCGGGGTTCACGGGGGAACCTCCTGCCACGATCACGCCCCGTCCGCAACGGGGACCGGCTGGGCGAATCGGGACGACATCGGGGGCGATTCGTGATCTACTCGAAGGTCCAATCGCGAGTCGAAAAGGAGAATGGTCCATGAGCATATCGCACCTTTCCGCCCTGAAGTCCCGCCATGCGGACCTCGACGCGAAAATTGCGAATGAAGAGCGGCGCCCGGCCCCCGACACGGCCCTGCTGGCGCAATGGAAAAAGCAGAAGCTGAAACTCAAGGAAGAAATGGTGCTTTCGGTCGGCTGACCCAAGGCACAGGCCCTACCGCCCGCTGATGCCTGGCCTGTCCCGCTGCATGTCACCGTAGCCCTGAGCTTGTCGAAGGGCGCTTCACGGCGATAAGCGCCCTTCGACAAGCTCAGGGCTACGGTTCAATCCGGTCAGGGGAGACTGCGCATCAGCGTCGGCGGTAGACGGGGTTGGGCTCCCGACCCGTCCGCCGCAGATGCGGCGGCAGATCCGACTGGGTCACCACCTGACGGCGAACGACCTGCGGATTGATCTGGCGATCGAAGGCGATCCCGAACTTCCCCTCACCGACCCACACGACGCGCCCGGCAACCGGACCGACGTTGCGCAACTCGACCTCGACCGCCGCGCCCGATTCGACATTCGCTTTCGTTTCGGTGGTCTCGGCAAGCATCCCGCCCGCCGACAGGTTGCGCACACGCACGATCAGCGGATCGGCGCGCCCGGACAGCGTCAGCGCCGCCCGCATGAACAGGCTGTCGCGATCGGCGCTGCGCGACAGCGCGGCCACTTCCTCGTCTACCGATACCGGACCCTGCAAATCCATCGCGACCCATCCCCTGACCTGTTCCCGGGTCGGGCAGTCTAGGGGTCAGCCCTTGCGATATTGTAAATGGCGGGAGGGGGTCAGTCCTCGCGCGAGATGCGCTCGTTGCGCTCGTGGCGCTCCTGCGCCTCCAGCGTCATCGTCGCGATCGGTCGCGCCTGCAGCCGCGCGAGCGAGATCGGCTCGCCGGTGACCGCGCAATAGCCATATTCGCCCTCGTCGATGCGGCGGATCGCCGAATCGATCTTGGCGATCAGCTTGCGTTGACGATCGCGGGTTCTCAGCTCGATCGCCCAGTCGGTCTCGCTCGACGCGCGGTCGGCCAGGTCGGGTTCGCGCAGCGGGCCGTCCTGAAGCTGGGCGAGGGTCGATTCGGCCTCGGTCAGGATCGATTTCTTCCATGCGAGCAGCAGGCCGCGAAAATAATCCTGCTGCCGCTCGTTCATGAACGGCTCGTCGTCGCTGGGGACATAATCCGAATCGAGGGTGGATTTGGCTTCCAGGAGCGCGTCGGCGCCAACATCGGCAATCTGGGTCGGCATAGGGGGCTTTTCGCGTCCTTTCCTCTCGCCTGGCCGCCACGTTCGGCGGCCATGGATTGCGCCGCGCCTATAACCAGCCGCCGGTTGCGACACAAGCGCGGAAGCGGCGGGTAGCGACCGGCGAGTGAAGGCCGGCTGAACCGCAGCGCCATCCCGCTTTCCGTAAACGTTAACCGGAAGTGCAGATTTTCCGCCTTTTCCGTCCCGTTTTGGGACAGGATGGGCTGTCAAGGTTGAATTCGCGTGTCCTTTCCCACTCTCGGACAGGCAAAGGCGGTTAACGCCATGGACGCGTTCACGAAGCTTTGGCCTTTTGCAGCTAAGCAGAAGAGCGATCGGGGGCGCCGGGGGTTCGGTGCGCCGCGCAACGGGAAAAGAGAGAGAAACCTATGTCTGTCCGAATGGCCCTCGCCAAGCTTTGCGCCTGCACCTGCGGCGGCGCGATCATCGGCAGCGGCGCGATGCAGATCGCCGACGTCCCGGCAACGGCACAGGTGCAGAACTGCTGCAAGAAAAAGGTGGTCCGCAAGCGCCACGCGGCGAAACGCCCGGTCAAGCGGGTACGCCGCGTCGTGACGACAAAGCGCGTCGTCCGCACCGCGACCCCGCAGACGCAGGTGGTGACGCAGACCATCCCCCTGCCTCCCATTCCCTATGCGCCCTTTCCGCAGCGCGGCGGCTTCGAAGGCGGCGGGGGCGGCGGCAGCGGGGTCACCGTGATCGGCGGCGGCTTCGGGGGCGGTTTCGGCGGCGGCTTCTTCGGGGGCTTTTTCGGCGGATCGAGCGGCGGGGGCAGCAGCGGCAGCATCGTCGTCACCTCGACCACCACCGGCGGCCTCAGCTCGACGACGAGCAGCACGTCGGGCGGCGTGTCGACCTCGACCGGCGGCGTCAGCACCTCGACCTCGACCGGAGGCGTGAGCACGTCGACGGGCGGCGTCTCGACCTCGACCGGGGGTGTCAGCACGTCGACCGGGGGGGTCTCGACGTCGACGGGCGGGGTCAGCACCTCGACCGGCGGTGTCTCGACCTCGTCGGGCAACGTCAGCTCGTCCTCGTCGAGCAGCAGTTCCTCGTCCAGTTCCTCCTCGTCTTCCTCCTCATCCTCGTCGAGCTCCTCCTCGTCGGGCGGCGGCAGTTCGTCGAAGGGCGGCTCCTCGCACGGCCACGGCAGCAGCTCGCACGGCGGTTCGTCGCATGGGCACGGCAGCTCGAGCTGGGGCGGATCGAGCGGCGGCTCCGGCGGCTCGGGAAGCAGCAGTTCGTCGGGCGGCAGCTCGGCCTCGTCGTCGAGCAGCAGCTCGTCGTCGTCCTCGTCGAGCAGCAGTTCATCGAGCGGCGCGACCTCGTCGGGCGCGACCGGCGGCAGCAGCAGCTTCGGCGCGTCGAGCAGCAGCAGTTCCTCGTCCTCGTCGTCGAGCAGCAGCTCATCGTCCTCCTCTTCGTCGTCCTCGTCCAGCTCGGGCGGCAGCAGCGGCGGCTCGTCGGGCGATCCGACCCCGGTGCCGGCGCCGCCGATGCTGCTGCTGTTCGGCGCCGCGGCCGCCGCGCTCGTCGCGCGCCGCCGCGCCGCGAATCGTCAGGACGACCAGGCGGAGGCGGCTTAAGCTATCCACTGGCGGCGGGTGCATCTCGCCACCGATTGAAGGGCTGCCCTCGGGCGGCCCTTTTTTTGCCCAACGCACAAAAACTTTGCCAAACGGCAAACCATGCAATATAGTTCACCATATGGCGAACCAACCAGCTCCGCTCGACGCCGTCTTCCACTCGCTCGCCGATCCCACCCGGCGCGCGGTCGTGACCCGCCTGCTTCAGGGCGAAGCGCCGGTGAAGCAGCTTGCCCAGCCCTTCGCGATCGGCCTCCCCGCCTTTCTGAAGCATCTCGCGGTGCTCGAGGGCGCGGGCCTGATCCGGTCCGAAAAGCGGGGCCGCGTGCGGACCTGCCGGATCGACGCCGAGCGACTTGCCGCCGCCGAAGACTGGCTCGCCGAACAGCGCGCCGTCTGGCAGGGCCGCACCGACCGGCTCGCCGCCTTCGTCGAATCGCAGACTATCGGGAGCCCGTCATGACCAGCAGCGAATCCACCCTCATCATCGACCGCCTCATCGCCGCGCCGCCGTCCGCGGTGTGGGACGCATGGAGCGACCCGGCCAAGCTCGAAAAATGGTGGATTCCGGCGCCCATCGCGTGCCGGGTCATCACGCTCGACCTGCGCTCCGGCGGCGGGTTCGAAACGCAGATGCGCGAGGGGAGCGGCGATTTCCAGCCGCATATCGACGGCTGCTTCCTCGACGTCGAACCCGAGCGGCGCCTCGTCTTCACCACCGCGCTGCGCGCCGGCTGGCAGCCGGTCGACCCGTGGCTCGCACTGACCGCGATCCTGACCTTCGAGGCGCGGGACGACGGCACCCTCTATTCGGCGCGCGTCCTCCATCGCAGCCCCGAGGACAGCCGCAAGCATGAGGAGATGGGCTTCCACGACGGCTGGGGCACCGTCCTCGGCCAGCTCGCCGCCCTGCTCGAAGACGGGCGATAATCGCGCCATTGTTGCGCAAAGCGCCCTGACCCTCTAGCCATGCCCCCCGAAGGAGGGGGCCGATGCTTCGCCATGCCGCACTATCCGCCGCCGCGCTGGCGCTTTTGGCCGGCTGCGCCGCCCATGGCGGCTGGACAGGCCCCGATACGCAGCCCTTCGCCGAGGCGCTCGCGGACTGCAAGGCGCGGACCAGCGCGATGGGCGGCAAGACCGAACGCCGCTTCGCCATCGACACCTGCATGACGAGCAAGGGATGGACGCGCCCGCGGCGATAGGATTTGGCCCTGCTCGACCCGAACCGCAGCCCTCCCGCAACGGGCGATAGGCGACGCGCGGGGTTGCGCGGCGCGGGCCGCGACGCCATAGCGCGGCCATGCACGATATCCGCCTGATCCGGGACGATCCCGCCGCCTTCGACGTCGGCCTCGCGCGCCGGGGCGTCGCACCGCAATCCGCGGCCATCCTCGCCGCCGACGCCGATCTGCGCGCCTTGCAGACCGAGATGCAGGCCGCGCAGGCGCGCCGCAACGAGGCATCGAAGGCCATCGGCCAGGCGATGGCCAAGGGCGACACGGAGAGCGCCGAAGCCCTGAAGGCCGAGGTCGCGGCGCTCAAGCAGAAGCTGCCCGACCAGGAAGCCGCCGAGCGCGAGCAGCTCGCGGCGCTGAACGACACGCTCGCCGCCCTCCCCAACCTCCCCGCCGCCGACGTGCCCGATGGCGAGGACGAGGCGGGCAATGTCGAGATCGCCCGCTGGGGTACCCCGCGCGCCTTCGACTTCCCGCCGCAGGAACATGCCGACTTCGCCCCCGCGCTCGGCCTCGATTTCGAGACCGCCGCCAAAATGTCGGGTGCCCGCTTCGCCTTTCTGAAAGGTCCGATGGCGCGCCTCGAACGCGCGCTCGGCCAATATATGCTCGACCGGCAGACGATCGAGGCGGGCTACAGCGAATGCGCGACCCCGCTGCTCGTCCGCGACGAGGCGGCATTCGGCACCACCCAGCTTCCGAAATTCCGCGAGGACCTGTTCCAGACCACCGACGGAATGTGGCTGATCTCGACGTCGGAGATGAGCCTGACCAATGCGGTGCGCGAGCAGATCCTGACCGAGGCCGGGCTGCCGATCCGCATGACCGCGCTCACCCCCTGCTTCCGCTCGGAGGCAGGCGCCGCGGGACGCGACACGCGCGGCTATATCCGCCAGCACCAGTTCTGGAAGGTCGAGCTCGTCTCGATCGTCCGCCCCGAGGACGCCGACGCCGAACTCGAACGCAAGACCCGCGCCGCCGAGGCGATCCTCGAAGCGCTCGGCCTGCCCTATCGCCGGATGCTGCTCTGCGCGGGCGACATGGGCTTCGCGGCGCGCAAGACCTATGACCTCGAGGTGTGGCTGCCCGGCCAGGGCGCCTATCGCGAGATTTCGAGCTGCTCCAACTGCGGCGATTTCCAGGCGCGGCGCATGAACGCCCGCTTCCGCCGCGAAGGCGCAAAAGGCACCGAATTCGTCCACACGCTCAACGGCTCGGGCCTCGCGGTCGGCCGGACGCTGGTGGCGATCCTCGAAAATTATCAGCAGGCCGACGGCAGCGTCACCATCCCCGAGGCGCTGCACCCCTATATGGGCGGCATCACCCGGCTGACACCCTTGACGAACTGAACCATCGTCACCCCGGACTTGATCCGGGGTCCCGCTCAGCAACGCCGGAAAAGCGGGACCCCGGATCAGGTCCGGGGTGACGAAGAAAGAGAGACGAATGCGCATCCTCCTCACCAATGACGACGGCTATTACGCCCCCGGCTTCGCCGTGCTCGAAGCGATCGCGCGCCAGCTCAGCGACGACATCTGGGTCTGCGCCCCGTCAGAGGAACAGTCTGGCGCCGGCCATTCGCTCACCCTGTCGCGCCCCGTGCGCGTCCGCCAGCACGGCGAGCGGCGCTGGTCCTGCACCGGCACCCCGACCGATTCGGTGATGGTGGCGATCGGCAAGCTGATGCCCGAAAAGCCCGACCTGATCCTGTCGGGGGTCAACCGCGGCGCCAATCTGGGCGACGACGTCACCTATTCGGGCACCGTCTCGGCGGCGATCGAAGGCGCGCTCGCCGGCATCCCCGCCATCGCGCTGAGCCAGGTCTATGCCCGCGAGGGCATGGGCGACACCGTTCCCTTCGAGGCGGCCGAGGCGTGGGGCGCGAAGGTGCTGGCGCCGCTGCTGGCGATGGAGATGGCACCGCGCACCCTCATCAACGTCAATTTTCCCGCCTTGCCCGCGGAGCAGATCAAGGGTGTTCGCGTCGTGCGGCAGGGCTTCCACGACTACAGCCGCGGCTCGATCGTCGAGGGCGTCGACCCGCGCGGCTACACCTATTACTGGTTCGGCCTCCACGGCATCGAGCAGTCGCTCGCCCACGACAGCGACCTCGAGGCGATCGACGACGGCTATATCGCGGTGACGCCGCTGCAACTCGACCTGACCCACGACGCCTCGCTCGCGGCCCTGCGCAGCGCCTACGAGGGCTGACAAATGCCCTCTCCCCTTCAAGGGAGAGGATAGCGCAGCTTGCTCCGCCAGGAGCTAGCGGAGCTTGGCGAGGGGAAGCCGCGGCACACCCCCCTCTCCAACTCCGGCTAGGCAGCAAGCTGCCAAGCCTCCATATCCTCTCCCCCAAAGGGGAGAGGGATCAGCCCTAGCCATCCGCCCCGCGCTCTGGCAAGAAGGGCGCGTGGGGGCCGTTAACCATCGTATCGCAGCGTTTCTGGGCACGCTCGCGCTCGCGGGATGTATTCCCGCGGCCTCACCCCCGTCACGACCCGCCGCCTCCCGACCCGCACCCGTCGCGACATCCGTCCCCGACGGCTTCGAACGCCATTCGCTCGGCGCGGTGTCCGGCGGCGACCCGCGCCCCACCTGGGCGCTGAAGCCCGTCCTCGCCGATGCCCGCCGCGTCGCGGCGAGCGTCTACACCGTCCGTCGCGGCGATACGCTGCGCGCGGTCGGCGCGATGACCGGCGCGGGGTCGGAGGCGATTGCGATGGAGAATGATCTCGCCGCCCCCTACGCCCTCTATCCCGGGCAGCAACTCCGCATTCCCGCCGGCCTCTATCACCGCGTCGCGGCGGGCGAGACCGGGATCGGCATCGCGCAGGCCTATGGCGTCGACTGGGGCGAGGTCATCACGATCAACGCCCTCTCCGCCCCTTACATCCTCCGCGTCGGGCAGCGGCTGCGCCTGCCCGCCGATGCGGCGCCGCAATCGCCGGCGGAGGTCGACGTCGCGGCGCGCGCCGCCGCCTTCACCCTCGACATCGACGATATCGTGACCGGCAGCCAGCCCGCACTGGCGGCGCACGACCGGCCGGCAAGCGCGACGCCACAGGTGACGAGCGCCATCGCGCCGCCCGCCGCCTTTTCCGGCCGCTTTCGCTGGCCGCTGCCGGGCCGGGTGATCGCGCGTTTCGGCCCGCTCGCGCCGGGCAAGATCAACGACGGGATCAATATCGCCGCCGCGACCGGCACGCCGATCCATGCCGCGGCTGACGGCGTCGTCGCCTATGCCGGCGATCAGATCGCCGTCTATGGCGGACTGATCCTGATCGACCATGGCGGCGGCTGGATGAGTGCCTATGGTCACGCCGGGCGCATCGACGTCCGGCGCGGCCAGGCGGTGAAGGCGGGCGACGTCGTCGGCCTGTCGGGCGCAACCGGACAGGTGCAGACGCCGCAACTCCATTTTCAGTTGCGCAAGAATAGGCTACCCGTCGATCCGATGAAGCAACTGCCCCCACGATAGCCGGCGATGCCACGGCGATTCTCGAAAAGCGTCCAGCGGCAGTTCGACGTGCTGCGCCGCGCGACGCGCTGGCCCGTCTGGGCCGATCTGGCGACGCGGCTGGGCGTCGCCTTCCTGCTGATCGGCATCGTCGTGTTCGTCCACTGGAGCGACCGTGCCGGGCTTCAGGACAGCTACGACGGCCATGTCAGCTTCCTCGACGTCGTCTATTTCACGATGATCTCGGTCACCACGACCGGCTTCGGCGACATCACCCCGGTGTCCGACCGCTCGCGGCTGATCGAGGCGGTGATCGTGACCCCGATCCGCATCGCCGTCCTCTTCATCTTCATCGGCACCGCCTATCAATTCGTCCTCAAACGCTCATGGGAAAAATGGCGCATGGCCCGTATCCAGGCAAAGCTCACCGACCATATCGTCGTCCTCGGCTTCGGCATCAGCGGTAGCGAAGCGGTCAGGGAACTCATCGCGCGCGGCACCGAGCCCGCGCAGATCGTCGTCATCGACCAGGCCCGCGGCCGCATCAACGCCGCCGAGCGTCTCGGCTGCAACGTGCTGGAGGGCGATGCGTCGAACGACGACACGCTGCTCCACATCCGCATTGCACAGGCGCGCTCGGTGCTGGTGTCGGCGGGACGCGACGACACCTCGATCCTGATCGTCCTCACCGTGCGCCACCTGTCGCCGCATGTGCCGATCAGCGTCGTCATCCGCGCGCAGGACAATGAACTGCTCGCGCGCCAGGCGGGCGCCAACAACGTCATCAACCCGGTCAGCTTCACCGGCCTGCTCCTCGCCGGATCGGCCGAGGGCGCGCATGTCGCCGACTATATGGCCGACCTCGCCGGCATCGCCGGGCGCGTCCAGCTCATCGAACGGCCGATCAGCGGCGAAGAGGTCGGCGGCAGCATCGACCGCCTCGCCTCCGGCGGCCGCGGCCTGCGCATCTATCGCGGCGGCAAGCCCTATGGCTTCTGGGAAGAAGAGGCGCAGCGGCTGCAACCCGGCGACCATGTGGTCGAGGTCGTCCGCTGCGAAGATAGCGAGGCGGAGAAGAGCTGATGCAGCGCCCATTGGACCGGCAACGCCGAACCCCCAAAACTCCGTTTGCCCTGAGCTTGTCGAAGGGCCGTCCTTTCTTCTGACGCCGCAGAAACGCTAGGGTCAGGACCCATTAATTCCATGTTCGAGGCGTCGAAATGGCGAAGATATCGGGTTCGGGCGGACGCAGCGGGTAGCATCGCTACCCGCAAGGTCGCACGGGCCCGAGATCGAAGCCATTTCGGCGTCGCTTCGCGATTTGACCGATTTTGCCCATGGCTTCGTCGAAAAGTCTTGAAATATATTCATATTCCTACGCCTTTCCTCCTCGCCCTGTGCAAAATCGCTTCAAACCTCGAGCGCGGAATTAATGGGTCCTGACCCCAGCCCTACCCCCGCCAGAACAGCCACGCGGCCCACAGCCAGCCGGCGATCATCAGCGTCCCGCCGATCGGCGTCACCGCGCCCAGCCAGCGCGGCCCGCCCAGCGCCATCGCATAGAGGGTCAGCGCGAACAGCGCCCCACCGATCAGCAGCAGCGCCGCCGGCCCGCGCGCGAATCCCATGATCGCCAGCGCCGCGACGGCGTGGATCAACTGATACAGCCCGCCGGTGCGCAGCCACTCGGCCTCCTGCGGCCCCGCCGCGCCATGCGCCCCGAACGCCCCCGCCGCGACCGCCACCGCCGCCGATAGCGCGGCCCATAGTCCGATCATCGTCCATCCTGCCTTTCACAACCAACGCGTCATGCCGAACGCGTTTCAGCATCCATGGTCCGATCTTGCAACAGGCGGTCATGGCGCGATCTGCCTTTGAAAGGTCAGATTCCCTCTATCGTCACCCCGGACTTGATCCGGGGTCCCGCTTTTCCACGGTTGCTTCGCGGAACCCCGGATCAAGTCCGGGGTGACGATGCAGGGGAAGCCTCCATCACCCGCGCTCCGCGCGTGACAAACTCGCGAAAATGCCCTATGGGCGCGCCCGATCATGACAATCAAGACCCTCCCCGCCCAGCCGAAGGTCGGCATGGTGTCGCTCGGCTGCCCGAAGGCACTGGTCGACAGCGAACGCATCCTGACCAAATTGCGCGCCGACGGCTATGGCCTTTCGCCCGACTATGCCGGCGCCGACGTCGTGCTCGTCAACACCTGCGGCTTCCTCGATTCGGCGAAGGAGGAAAGCCTCGAGGCGATCGGCGAGGCGATGGCAGAGAACGGCCGCGTCATCGTCACCGGCTGCATGGGCAGCGAAGCCGACGTCATCCGCGCCCGCTTCCCCAAGGTGCTCGCCGTCACCGGCGCGCATCAGTATGAGCAGGTCGTCGACGCCGTCCACGACGCCGCGCCGCCGACGCAGGGCCCCTTCGTCGACCTCGTCCCCGAGGGCGGTCTGAAACTCACTCCCCGGCACTATAGCTATCTCAAGATCAGCGAGGGCTGCAACCATAGCTGCGCTTTCTGCATCATCCCCGACCTGCGCGGAAAGCTGGTCAGCCGCCGCGTCGACGCGGTGCTGCGCGAGGCCGAAAAGCTCGTCGCGGCCGGGACGAAGGAATTGCTCGTCATCAGCCAGGACACATCGGCCTATGGCGTTGATATAAAACACGAAACTCGCCAATGGCGGGGCATGGACGTGCGCGCGCACATGACCGACGTTGCGCGGCAACTTGGCCAACTTCGAACCGGCGAAGGCCGCGCGCCGTGGGTCCGCCTCCATTATGTCTATCCCTACCCCCATGTCGACGCGGTGATCCCGCTGATGGCCGAGGGGCTGCTTACCCCCTATCTCGACATCCCCTTCCAGCATGCGAGCCCCAGGGTGCTCAAGGCGATGAAGCGCCCGGCGAACGAGGCAAAGGTCCTCGACCGGCTGAAAAGCTGGCGCGCCATCGCCCCCGACATCGCGATCCGTTCGAGCTTCGTCGTCGGCTTCCCCGGCGAGACCGAAGAGGATTTTCAGTATCTTCTCGACTGGCTCGACGAAGCCCAACTCGACCGCGTCGGCGCCTTCCGCTTCGAACCCGTCGCGGGCGCGCAGGCCAACGCGCTGCCCGACCCGGTGCCCGAGGAGGTCAAGGAAGAGCGGTTCCAGCGCATCATGGAAAAGACCGCCGCGATCAGCGCCGCGAAGCTCGCCGCCAAGGTCGGCCGCACCCTGCCCGTCATCATCGACGAGGTCGGCGAGGCCGATGACGAGGGCAGCATCGGCGCCACCGGCCGCAGCCAGGCCGACGCGCCCGAGATCGACGGCCACGTCTACCTCCGCGACGTCGCCGCGACGCTGAAGGCCGGCGACATCGTCGACGTGCTGGTCGAGGACGCCGACGAGCACGACCTGTTCGGCGTGGTCGCCGGTTGAACAACAAGCCCCACATATGAACCGTTCGCCCTGAGCTTGTCGAAGGGCCGTCCTTTCTTTTGGCGCCGCAAGAGGAAGGACAGGGCTTCGACAACCCCGGATCAAACGGCCGGGCTGTGGCGATGTTTCCATGGAACGCTTCGACCGGCTCGGTGGTATGAGAAGACCCAACCAGGGGGCCGACTCATGCGCGCTTTCAACGTCTTGGCTGCCATAGTGCTGATCGCGGCGACGCTGGCCGGCTGCAAGCGCCAGACCGTCGCCGACGTCGCGCCGCCGCAGGCCACCGACGTCGCGCCCACCCCGAAACAGACCTCGCTGATCGCGGTGCCGATCGACGCCAACGCCGCGATGCTGAGGAGCGCCCTCGAACGCGCGGTACCGCGGACCTTGTGGACCATCGACCGCCGCGAAAAGGCGTGCGTGCCGCCGCAGCGGGTCAAGGTCTTCGGCAAGCGGGTGAAGGTCACGCCGCCGATCGCCTGCACCATCGTTGGCAAGGTGACCCGCGGTGCGCTCCGCCTGCGCGGCGAGGGGCAGGAGATCGTCGTCGACGTGCCGCTGCACGCGGCGGTCGGCGCGCGCGACGTCGGCGGGGTGCTGAAGGGCGAGACCGCGACCGGATCGGCGATGGCACACGCCCGCATCCGCGTCGAGCTCGGCCCCGACTGGCGGCTGCGCGGCAAGGCGCGCATCGCCTATGGCTGGACCAAAGCGCCGGGCATCGACTTCCTCGGCCGCCGCATCACCTTCGCCGACGAGGCCGACGCCAAGCTGAAGCCGGTGGTTCGCGACGTCGAGCGCGAAGTGAACCGCGAGATCGCGAAAATCCGCATCGAACGGCAGGCCGCCGACATCTGGCGGCAAAGCTTCACCACGCTGAACCTCAACCGCGAAAACCCGCCGGTGTGGATGCGCATCACGCCGCAGCGCATCCTCTATGGCGGCTACAGCCTCGACGGCGCCCGCATCCGGCTGAACCTCGCGCTCGAGGCGGTGACCGAAAGCTTCGTCGGCGCTCGCCCGACCGATCCGGCCGCGACCCCGCTGCCGCCGCTGGAGCGCGGGACACCGCGCCCGCACCTCGACGTCTTCGTGCCGGTGGTCGCCGATTATCGCCAGCTCGAACCGGTGATCCTGCGCGCGCTGGCCGAGCGCTCGGCGCGGCCGTTCGCCATTCCCCGCATCGGCCCGGTGACGGCCAGCTTCTCGAAGGTCACCACCTATGGCGCGCCCGGCGGCCGCATCGCGGTCGGCATTTCGGTCACGGCTCAGCCGCAAGCGATCCGGCAGGCACCGACCCATGGCCGCATCTGGGCAACGGCGGTGCCGGTCAACGAACCGGGCTCGGCCGAGGTGCGCTTTACCGATGTCCGCATCGCCGGCGACACCGACGGGATCGGCGGCGATCTGCTCCTCCGGCTCGGCCAGAGCCCCGGCTTCACCCAATTGATCGCCGCCGCGCTGACCCAGAATTTCACCCGCGACGTCGCGGAACTGGAAGCCAAGATCCGCCGCGCGGTCGACGAGCGGCGCGAGGGCGATTTCCTGATCCGCACCCGTATCGAAAATTTCGAGACGGGCGAGATCAGGGCCTATGGCAACGGCCTCTATCTGCCGGTGCGGATGACCGGTTCCGCCAGCATCGCCTGGCGCCCGGCAAAATAGGATCAATCGGACCGAAAGCCCCCTGTCCTACAATATCGGACTGTCATAGCCTCCCCGCCATGACGCCCGGCCTGCCCATCCCCTGCCCTTCGATACGCGAGGATCGCGCCCGCCCGCCGCATCCCCGTTTGCGAGTGAAGTTGCGCGGATTTCCGCCACCGGCGCCGCCTGCACTCCAACGCGCCGACCGCCCTTGCCGCTATTCCGGACTCGATTCGGCGCCCGGTTCGGCGATGGGAAAAGGCAGGCTCCCCGATCGGGTCCGGGACGGCGGCGGGATCGCGGCCGATCGCGCGCGCAAAATGCGAATCGCGAGTGAAGTTACCCCGTTTTCCGCCGCTTTCCCGTTTCGCCCGCGCCGCTCAGAACAGCCGCGTCAGCGAATAGAAGAGCGCGGCGACCACCGCGCTCGCCGGGATGGTGATGAACCAGGCGACGACCACATTGCCCGCGACGCCCCAGCGCACCGCGCTCGCGCGGCGGGCGACGCCGGCGCCGATGATGCTGCCGGTGATCGTGTGCGTCGTCGACACCGGGATGCCGAGCAGGCTGGCGGTGAAGACCATGATCGAGCCGCCGGTCGATGCGGCGAAGCCCTGGTGGTGCGACAGCTTGGTGATGCGCCCGCCCATCGTCTCGATGATCTTCCACCCGCCCGACAGCGTGCCGAAGGCGATGGCGATATAGCAGCAGAAGGCGACCCAGTGCGGAACGTGGAAATCGCCGGTCATATAGCCGGTCGAATAGAGCAGAACCGCGATGATCCCCATCGTCTTCTGCGCGTCGTTGAGCCCGTGGCTGAGCGAATAGGCGGCCGAGGAAAAAAGGTGCAGCGTGCGAAAGCTCCGCTCGGCGAATTTCGCGGTCGCGCCGCGCAGCGCCCAACTGCTCGCCAGCATGACCAGCATCGACAATAGCATGCCCAGCAGCGGCGACAGGAAGATGGCGATGACCGTCTTGTTCAGCCCCGCCCACTGGATGCCCTCGAACCCCGCGTGGGCGACGCCCGCGCCGACGATGCCGCCGACCAGCGCATGGCTCGACGAGGACGGAATGCCCTTGAGCCAGGTCACGATGTTCCAGAACATCGCACCGACCAGCGCGCCGAACACGACGGCGGGCGTCACCAGATCCTTGTCGATCAGCCCGGCGCCGATGGTTTCGGCCACCTTGTGCAGCGCCGGAAAGGCAAGGCTCAAGAAATAGGCGGCGAAATTGAAGAAGGCGGCGAACATCACCGCCTGCACCGGCCGCAGCAGCCGCGTCGCGACGACGGTGGCGATGCTGTTCGCCGCATCGTGCAGCCCGTTCAGAAAATCGAACGCCAGCGCGAGGACGATCAGCCCGGCGAGAAGGGGAAAGGCCAGTTCATGCATCGGCTATCCCCTTACACACCCACCTCGACCCGTTCGTGTCGAGCGAAGTCGAGACACCCCTCTGCGGGGCGCAAGGTCGATGGGCATCTCGACTTCGCTCGATGCGAACGGATCATGGTTTTGTCGCATGCGATGTGAAGGCTCATGCGTGGTCGATGACCAGGCCGTCGATTTCGTTCGCGACGTCCTCGAAACTGTCGGTCACGCGTTCGAGATGGCGGAAAAGTTCGCGCGCGATCAGAAAGCGCATCGTGTTCGAGGACCCATGTTCCTTGAACAGGCGCTTGAGGCCCGCGGCGTGGATCTCGTCGGCATGCCCCTCCATCCGCACGAGCCGCTCGGTCAATTCGTGAAGACGCGGGCCGTTGGCAGAGATATTGCGGAGCAGCGGCAGCGCCTCGACGGTCAGCCGCGCCGCATCGACGATCAGGCCGGCGATATCGCGCATCTCGGGTTCGAACTCGGTGACGTCATAGAGGTCGACCGCGCCTGCGGTCTTCTGCATCTCGTCGATTGCATCGTCCATCGCGGCGATCAGGTCGGTGATCGCGCTGCGATCGAACGGGGTCAGGAAGGTGCGGCGCACTGTTTGCAGCACCTCGCGCGTGATCGCGTCGGCGTCATGCTCGCGCTCGACGATCTCCTGGATATGGTCGGCGATCCCTTCACCGCCCTGCATCAGCCGCGCGAGCGCCTCGGCCCCCGCCGCGAGCGTGGCGGCATGGCTTTCAAACAGCTCGAAGAAGTTGCCCTGCCGGGGAAGCAGGCGCTGGAACCAGGCGAACATACGGCTTACCCCCGTTTTTTGGGCTATATTGTCAACGACGCTGGTCGAACGCGCGACGGCGCGAAAGCCCTGGTCGCCGAACGAGCGGATCAGCGCCTGAAGATCGGCCTCGTCGACCGCACCGGCGGCTTCGGAAAAGGGGAACCAGCGCCGTTCGCGCTCGTCCTGTTCCTTCCACTCCCCGAGTTCGCGGGTCACCGCGAGCGGAAACACCTCGACGTCGAGCATCACCGACGCGCCATTGGCGCGCCGCTTGCGATATTGATAGCTGCCGATCGGCGTCGGACAGACCGCCCCGATCACCCCCGCCTCCTCCTCGGCCTCGACCGCGGCCGAGGCGTGGAGGGGCATGCCGGTGAGCGGATTGCCCTTCGGGATCACCCAGCGGCCGGTGCCGCGCGAGGTAATCAGCAGGATTTCCGTCGGCCCGTCCATGCCGGGGCCGCCGAATCGATAGGGAAGGACGGCGATCTGACGCATAAGAAGCCCTCCCTTTCCCGGCGGACGCTCGACGATGACAACAGGGTGACGCCCCTATGACAATATTGTGACAGCGGCAATGCCGCTGTGCCGCAGCGGCAGTTTCCGTTAACGTCAATTCGATTGCAAAATGCAACGCTATGCGTAAGCTGACGCTAAATAGAGTTGGGAGACGATATGATGGCAGGCACGGCGACCCTCGACCGCAGCGTGCAGGCGGATGCCGCCCCCGTCGATCAGGACGTGCTGATCGTCGGCGCGGGCATTTCGGGCATCGGCATGGCGGTGCATCTGCAGATGAACTGCCCCGACCGCAGCTTTGCGCTCGTCGAGCGCCGCGCCAATCTGGGCGGCACCTGGGACCTGTTCCGCTATCCCGGCATCCGCTCGGACAGCGACATGCACACGCTGGGCTTCGTCTTCGAGCCGTGGAAGCATGAAAAGTCGATCGCCGACGGCCCCTCGATCCTCGACTATCTGAACCGCATCGTCGACGAACGCGGCATCCGCGAGCGTATTCGCCTGGGCCGCAAGGTGGTCGGTGCCGACTGGAGCAGCGCCGAGGCGCGCTGGACGGTGACGATGGAGGACGAGAGCGGCGCGACCTCGACGACGACCGCGCGCTGGCTCTACCTCGGTTCGGGCTATTATGATTATGACGAGCCCTATGACGCCCATTTCCCCGGACGCGAGGATTTCGAGGGGCAGATCGTCCACCCGCAATTCTGGCCGAAGGATTTCGACTATGCGGGCAAGAAGGTCGTCGTGATCGGGTCGGGCGCGACCGCGGTCACCATCGTGCCGTCGATGACCGAAAAGGGCGACGGCAAGGGAGCGTCGCACGTCACCATGCTCCAGCGCACGCCGACCTGGTATTTCATCCGCCCGGCCAAGGATGGTTTCGCCAATTTCCTGCGCAAGATCCTGCCCGAAAAGCTGGCGTACAAGATCACGCGCTTCAAGAATGTCCGACTGCAGGACATCGGCTTCCGCCGCGCGCGCGAAAAGCCCGAAAAGGTCAAGGAATTCCTGACCAAGCGGCTGAAGGCCGCGCTCGGCGACCGCTATGATCCCGTCGCCTTCACCCCGCCCTACAACCCGTGGGATCAGCGGCTGTGCCTCGTCCCCGACGCCGATTTCTTCGAGGCGATGAAGGCGGGCAAGGCGTCGGTCGTCACCGATCATATCGAGCGTTTCGACAAGGGCGGCATCCAGTTGAAGTCCGGCCAGCATCTCGACGCCGACATCATCATCACCGCGACCGGCCTCAAGCTCGCGGTCGCCGGCAAGATTCCGGTACGCGTCGACGGCGATCCCGTCGATTGGAGCCAGCATTTCTATTACAAGGCGTGCATGTTCTCGAACGTGCCGAACTTCGCGGTGGTATTCGGCTATCTGAACGCGAGTTGGACGCTGCGCGCCGATATCGTCGCCGAATATGTCTGCCGTGTCCTCAATCATATGCGGGACTCGAACGCCGAAGTAGCGACGCCGGTCCTCGCGGACCCGGCAAGCCTGACCGAGGAGAATATCTTCGATTTCTCGTCGGGCTATATCCAGCGCGCGCTGCACATCATGCCGAAGAACGCCGACAGAATGCCTTGGCGGCTCAGCCAGAATTATGTGCAGGACCGCATCGACATGCGCACCGGCGCGATCGACGACGGCATCCTCGCCTTCGGCCATGCGCATCCCGCCGCGGTGTCGACGGCGGCGCTGGAAGCGGCCGAATAATCAGTCGACATGCTCGGGCTTGCCCTTGCGCGAGCCCTTGGCGAAATCCTCCAATTCCTTTTCGCTCATGCTGTCGACCATTTCGCGCGAGGCGCCCTTGAGTTCGGACTTGGGCGTGTCGCCGCGCTTGGCGCTCAGCGCGGCGCCGGCGGCTTTCTGCTGGGCCTTGGATTTGGCTGGCATGACATCTCTCCTGTCAGCCCCCGCTATCCATTAACGATCGTGCCGCCATTGGGATGCAGCACCTGGCCCGACATATAGCTGCTGTCGTCGCAGGCAAGGAACAGGAAGCAGGGCGCGACCTCATTGGGTTCGCCCGGCCGCTTCATCGGCGTGCCCTCCCCGAAATGCGCGACCTTCTCGACCGGCGCGCCGCCGCGCGGGTTGAGCGGGGTCCAGATCGGCCCCGGCGCGACCGCGTTGACGCGAATGCCCTTCTCCACCAGATTCTCGCTCAGCGAGCGGGTGAAGGCGGTGATCGCTCCCTTGGTGGCGCTATAATCCAACAGCCCCTTCGACCCCTGATACATGGTCACGCTGGTACAGTTGACGATCGCCGCCCCCTTCCCCAGGTGCGGCAGCGCCGCCTGGACGAGGTAGAACATGCCGAAGATATTGGTCGCGAAGGTGCGCTGAAGCTGATCGGGAGCGATGTCGCGGATATCCGCCGCCGGATGCTGCTCGCCGGCATTGTTGACCAGGATATCGAGGCGGCCGAGACGCTCGACCGCCCGCTTCACGATCGCTTCGCCCGCCGCGGGCTTGCCGACGTCGGCCTTGATCGCGATCGCGCGCCGTCCTTCGGCCTCGACGATCGCGACCGTGTCCGCGGCATCGACCTTGTTCTCCAGATAGACGATCGCGATATCGGCACCCTCGCGCGCGAATAAGGCACAGATCGCGCGGCCGATGCCGCTGTCGCCGCCGGTGACGATCGCGACCTTGCCCGCAAGCCGCCCCGATCCCGGATAGCGCGGCTCCCACCGCGGCGCGCGGTCGAGGTCGGCTTCCCGATCCCGCGGCGGCCGGGGAATCGACTTTGCCTTGCCGACCGTCTTCTCCAGCTTCGCCGCCGCACGCTTCTTGCCCTTCTTTTCGGTCGGGGTTTCGCCGATCTTGCCGGCCTTCGGCTTCTTCGCCATCGATCGCCCTTTCCTCAGTTCAGCGGCAGGAAATCGCGTTTGTAATCGGGCTTCGCGGCATGCACGATCGCCGCCGACATCGGCAGGTTGATCTTGTAGCTGCCCTCGACATAGGGCCCGATCTCATAGGGCGCGATCGCGATGGTCAGACGATCGAGATATTTTCCGTCCGACGATCCCAGCCAGATGGTCTGCGCCGAGGGTACCGGGCATTGCCCGAAAGGGCTGTCGGGGTCGCGCGACCAGGCGACGCCGCGCGCCGCCTTGGCCCGCTCGATGGCGGCGCACAAATCGTCCTTCGCGGCGTTGTCGAACGCGGCGGCGCTTTCGAACATATCGAGCGGCTTCAGCCGCTTCGCCTCCTTGCGGTCCCAGATCAGCGTGTCGAAGCTCTGCATCCCGTGCGCGCCGCCCATATAGGTCGCGATCTCGCTCGACAGACTCAGGAAGCGCGGCGTGTCGGTGATGCGCTGCCACGTCTCCAGATGGCTGTGTGCGTGATAGGGAAAGTCGTTCTTCTCGGCCGCGGCCTTGTCGCGCTCCGCCGCATCGACCAGCGCGCCGCGCTGCGCCGCGCGGTCGGAATCGAGCCAGGCGGCGAGCCCCGGAATGCGCGCCGCCTCGACCGGATAACTATAGGAAAACTCGATGAGATCGGTCTTTTCCTCGACCTTGGAGGCCGTCGCCGCCTTCGCTGCGATATCCGCCGCTCCGCCCGGCGGTGCGCCGGGAACCGACGCGGCCGCCTTCTTCTCGGCAAGGGTTTCGGCCTTCTCGGAACAGCCGGCAACAAGCAGCGCGCCCGAAAGGAGGAGCGCCGCACAGCGATAGCGGGACATCGTCGTCATGGCCCAATAACGCCAGGAATCGACAAAGTTTCCATGGAAGCCTAGCAGGCAGGCATGACCGACTATTCCGACCTCGTCCAACCCGACAAGGGACAGGACGCCCGCACCATCCATCTCGTCGACAAGAAGGGCTATGACGACTGGCTGAAGGGTCGCAGCGCGCGCGAACGCGCCACCCTCGCCGCCGCCGATTACAAGCCCGACGGCTTCGCCCACGCGATCCTGCCCGGCGACGATGCCGACGACTGGTCGGTGGTCAGCGCGGTCGCCGACGCCGGCAGCCTGTCGGCCTGGTGCCTCGCAAAGCTGGGGCAAATATTGCCCGAAGGCCGCTACCGCCTTGCCGACGGGCACCCGGGCAAGGCGCTGTTCGGCTGGATGAGCGGACAATATCGCTTCGACACCTATCGCTCGAAGCGCGAGGCGCGCGGGGCGCGCGTGCTGCTCACCGCCGACGTCGCGGCGATCGCGCCGATGGTGGCGGAGATGCGCGCGGTCGCGCTCGTCCGCGATCTCGTCAACACCCCGGCCGCCGACATGGGACCGGCAATGCTGGAAAAGGAGGCCGAGCGGATCGCCGGGGCGCATGGCGGCACGCTGACGGTGACCAAGGGCGAGACGCTCGAACATGGCTATCCGATGATCCACGCGGTCGGCCGTGCCGCCGCCAGGCATCACGCCCCCCGGCTGATCGAAATCGTCTGGGGCAAGGAAGAGCATCCGCGCGTCGCACTGGTCGGAAAGGGCATCGCCTTCGACAGCGGCGGGCTCGATATCAAGCCAGCGGCCGGGATGCGGCTGATGAAGAAGGACATGGGCGGCGCCGCGCACGTCCTCGCGCTCGCCGAATTGGTCATGGCGACCGGCCTGCCGGTGCGGCTCCACTGCCTCGTCGCGGCGGCGGAAAATGCCATTTCCGGCGATGCCTTCCGGCCCGGCGACGTGCTCAGAAGCCGCAAGGGCCTGACGGTCGAGATCGGCAATACCGACGCCGAAGGGCGCCTCGTGCTGGGCGACGCGCTCGCAAAGGCGGGCGAGGACGAACCGGGGCTGATCGTCGATTTCGCGACGCTGACCGGCGCCGCGCGCGTCGCGCTCGGTCCCGACCTGCCCGCGCTCTACGCCAATGACGATACGCTCGCCGCCGACCTGCTCGCCGGCGGCACCGACCGCGACGACCCGTTGTGGCGGATGCCGCTGTGGGACGGTTATGCCGACCTGCTCGAAACCGACATCGCCGATCTCGGCAATGCGGGCAGTTCGGCCTTTGCCGGGTCGATCACCGCGGCGCTGTTCCTCAAGCGCTTCGTGCCCGACGACACGCCCTGGGCGCATTTCGACACCTTCGCCTGGCGCCCCGCCGCGAAGCCCGGCCGGCCGAAGGGCGGCGCGGCGCTCGGGCTGCGCGCCGCCTGGGCAATGCTGCAGGCGCGCTACGACCGCCGCGGGCGTAGCTGAACTTTCTTGATCAAGCGCCGGGCGCTGGTCTAATGGCGCGCGATTGCCCGCCGGGGCGGAGCAAAGGCACAAACAGGACGGCATGTGACAGCAGAAACTGGCCTCAATTCGGCGATCCATCGCGTGCGCATGGGCCGGCCCGGCGCCGTCGGCGCGGGGCGCGATCGCTTCGGGCTGAGCGGCGCGTCGCAGGCCTTCGACCCGCGCATGGTCGCGATCCGGCCCGACCTCGCTGACATCGCGGTCGCCGGGATGCATTTCGCGCCGCATTATGTCGCGCCCAAGATGACCAGTAGCGTGCTGCCGGCCGCCGCGATGCGCGCGGCACCGTCGCTCGACGCCGAACAGACGAGCGAGCTGCTGTTCGGCGAAGGCTTCGCGCTGCTCGACCTGACCGGCGGCTGGGCGTGGGGCTATTCGCTCGCCGATCATTATGTCGGCTATCTCGCCGCCAATGCGCTCGGAGCGCCGATCGCCCCGACCCATCGTGTCCACGCCGCCGAAGCGGTCCTCCACAGCGCGCCCGATGCGGCAAGCGGCGGGTCGGCGATTCTGCCGCGCGGGGCGTTGGTGATGGGCGAATGCCAGGGCGAATGGCTCGCGACCGCGCATGGCTATCTGCCGATGGCGGCGCTCGTCGAGATCGACGCCGTCGAAACCGATCCCGCGGCGGTGGCCGAGACGCTGATCGGCGCCCCCTATGTCTGGGGCGGGCGTACGGGCAAGGGCATCGACTGTTCGGGGCTGGTCCAGCTTGCGTGGCGCGCCGCCGGCGTGCAATTGCCGCGCGACAGCGACCTCCAGCTCGCGGCGTTCGGTCCCGAAACCGACGTAGCTCGCGACCAGCTCCAACGGGGCGACCTGGTCTTCTTCCCCGGCCATGTCGGCATCATGGCCGACGCGCGCACGCTGATTCACGCGAGCCAGCATTGGATGGCCACGAAAGCCGAGCCACTCGCCGACGTGGTCGCGCGCTTCGCGGCCGAAAGTCACGAACCGCCGGTTCGCGGCTGCAAGCGGCCGCGCTAAAGCTATGACACACAAGGTTTTCATCGACGGAGCGGCCGGAACCACGGGCCTCGAAATCGCCGAACGGCTCGCCGGGCGCAGCGAGTTCGCGCTCGTCACCCTTCCCGACGCCGAGCGCAAGAGCGCCGCGCGGCGCGCCGAAGCGCTCAACGACGCCGATTTCGTCATCCTCTGCCTGCCCGACGAGGCAGCGCGCGAGGCGGTGGCGATGATCGACAACGACCGGACGCGCGTGATCGACGCCTCGACCGCGCATCGCGTCGCGCCGGGCTGGGTCTACGGCTTTCCCGAGGTCAGCGGGCATGACGCAGTCGCCGGGGCGGCGCGCGTCTCCAACCCCGGCTGCTATTCGACCGGTTTCATCGCGCTCGTCGCACCGCTCGTCCGCGCCGGACTGCTCCCCGCCGACTGGGCCTATGTCTGCCATGCGGTCAGCGGCTATTCGGGCGGCGGCAAGGCGCTGATCGAGCGGTTTGAGGCCGACCGCGATATCGCATGGCGCGGCTATGCCCTGACGCTCGGCCACAAGCATGTGCCCGAAATGCAGGCGCGCTGCGGCCTGACCACCGCCCCGCTCTTCTCGCCCGCGGTGATCCCGGCGCATCGCGGCATGGTGGTCGAAGTGCCGCTGCCGCTCGCGGCGATACCCGGCACCGGAACGCCCGAGGCGATGCGCGCCGCGCTCGCCGATCACTATGCCGGCAGCGCCGTCGTTGCGATGGGCGAGCCGCCCGCCGACGGGGAAATGCTGCTGCGCGGCTCGGACGCCGGCAGCGACCGGCTGGAACTGTTCGTCTTCGCCAATGCCGACGCCAGCCAGGCCCGCCTCGTCGCCCGGCTCGACAATCTCGGCAAGGGCGCGAGCGGCGCCTGCGTCCAGAACCTCAACATCATGGCCGGCCTTCCCGAAACCACGGGCCTGCGGCTCTGACCCCTACCGCCCACCAACGGCGGAGGCCGACGCCTTGCCCAGCGCCGAAGCCTCCGCCAGCGTCATCCCCTTCGGCAGGACCGCCAGCGACCATTGCCGCTCGGGCTTCAGATATTGCGCCGCGAGCCGCTGGATATCGGCGGCGGTGACCGCCGAAATATCGCTCTGGATCGACAGCGCCGCCGCCGTGACCCGCGGGTCCTGCGTCGCACCTTCGAGCAGGAACATCCAATAGACATTGCCGGTCGACGCGCGCGCCACCTGCTCGCGGATCGGCCCCGCGTTGCGCGCCAGTTCGTCGGCGGTCACCGGATGCGCGACCAGGTCGGCGGCGATATCGCGCGCGATCGCATAGAAACGATCGACATCCTTCGGCGCGAGCAGGCTGCCCGCGAGCAGATAGCCGCCACTGCCCTCGAAGCCGGTCGGCCAGTGACTCTCGACCATCGGGCCATAGCTTGCGCCGTCGGCCGCGCGCAGGCGATCGAACAACCGGTCATTGAAGATCGCCGCGAGCACGTCGAGCGCGCGCTGATCGCGCGACGCGGCGCGCCCGCCGCTCGTCGGCCAGGCCATCATCGCCGCGGCCTGCCCTTTTTCCCCGCTATGAAAGGCAACCTCTGGCGTTGCCCGATGCTTCGCAAAGCCGACGCGCTGC
Organism: Sphingopyxis panaciterrulae; assembly: GCF_014199295.1. Lineage (GTDB taxonomy): Bacteria > Pseudomonadota > Alphaproteobacteria > Sphingomonadales > Sphingomonadaceae > Sphingopyxis > Sphingopyxis panaciterrulae. The sequence continues at coordinate 43,963 of NZ_JACIJH010000012.1, read as the reverse complement.
CCGTCCGGCGGCGATATCGGCTTGCGAGGCGCCAACGCGCCAAAAGTATTGGTCAGGATCGTGCGATAGTCGACAGTCGACAGATCGCCGAAAATCTCCACCTCGATCGGGCCGCTGGCAAGGCGCGGCGCCCAGAAGGCCTTGAAGGCCGCCGGGGTCAGCGCCTCGATCGCCGACCGGTCGGGGGGCGCCCAGCGCGTATCGCCGCCCGTCAGCCAGCCCTCCAGATTGCGCTCGAGGACCGCATTGGGGGTCGCGTCATTGAGGTCGTAACCGGTGAGCAGGCCGACGCGCAATCGCTCGACCGGCGCCGCGTCCCAGCGCGGAAAGGCCAGCTTGCCCGCGATCAGCTTGAGTTGATCGGCCAGATCGGCGGGACGGCTCTCCGCCGCCAGCTCGAACGCATCGTCGTCGATGGCGAAATTCAGCTCGATCTGCCGGCCATTGGTGATCTGGTCGATCCCCGACTGACCCCAGGGACCGATGCCGCTCGCCACCAGTGCATAGTCGCCCGTCCACAGCAGATTGGACTCGTCGGCGCCGACGCTGCGGTTGCCGGTCCCGAAGCGGACATTGACCCGCACCTTGCCCGGCTCGACCGTGTTGTTCGATACGAGCGCGGTTACGCCATTGGCGAATTCGATCCGCTCGGCGCGCAGTCCGGGCAACGCCGTCTGCGACACGATCGTCCCCGGCGCGCCGAACTTCGGTAGCTGGCTGAAATCGGCATCGACCGCGGCCAGCCGGTCGTCCTGAATCGTTGCTGGCCGCGCGAGCGCGGCGAGCAGCGCACCGTCGCCGCCCGGGATCGGCTTCGGCGTGGTGAGGACGAGACGGGTGACCGGGCCGCTGAAGATCGCGCGGCTGATCTTCAGCATCACCTCGGGCGTCGCCGAGGCGCGGATCGCCTTGAACATGTCAACCTGGCCCTGCGGGCTCGTCACCGTTTCGTGGATGTCGACCGCGCGCACCAGATCGTCGGCCAGCCGCGCGCCCGGCTCGTTGCGCGCATTCTCCAGCTCCTTTTGAAGGAAGGTCTGTATCTCGTTGGCTTCGCGGTCGATATCGGCCTGCGATGGCGGCGTCTGGATCGCGTCGGCGATCACGCCGCGGACATCGGCCAACGCCGTCTTCCAGTCGGAGAGCGGCACGATCTGCGTCGTCGTCATGTCGACGCTGCGGCTCAGATAATCCTGCTGCACCGTCGCGACCAGATAGGAGCCGCCGGCACGGGCGCGATATTCGAGCCGCCGGTTGACGAGCGCGATGGCGAGGAACTCGAGATAGAGCCGCCGCGTGTTCTCGACCGTGTCCAGGCGCTTGATCCACGGCCGGATCGTCGCCAGCGTCAGCGACAGCGGCTGGTTCGGCTCGACGATCACCCGCGTTACGGGTGCCTTGGGATCGGGCTTGCCGAAATCGGGCTCCGCGGGATTGGCGCCCGTCGCTTTCCAATCGCCGAAATAGGTGCGGATCAGCCGTACGAATTCCGCGGGATCACCGTCGCCGACGATGACCACCACCGCGCGGTCGGGCCGATACCAACGATTGTGAAACGCCTGCACCGCCGACGCACGCGCCGCATTCAGCGACGCGATCGTTCCAATCGGCGAGCGGTCGCCGAGCAACTGGCCGGCGAACAAATGCTCGGTCGTCGCGTCGGCGATCCGTTTTTGGGGGCCGTTGGATTCGCGCAATTCGGCGAGAACGACGCCGCGTTCGGCATCGACCGCGGCGTCCGAAATGCGCGGTTCGCGCATCATGCCCGCCAGCAATTTCATGCTTTCGTCGAGATTGGCCGGCGTCACGCTCGGCAGGTCGAGCTGATAGACGGTCTGGGTCGGTGTCGTCTGCGCGTTCGAATCGCTGCCGAAAGTCACGCCGAAACGCTGCCAGATGCGCTTCGCCTCGCCATCCGGAATATGTTCGGAACCGCGAAAGGTCAGGTGCTCGAGCAGGTGGGCAAAGCCGCGCTCCTTTTCGGTTTCGAACATCGAGCCGACGTCCATCCGCACCCGGATCGACACCTGCCCCGGCGGCACGCCATTGTTGCGCACCGCATAGCGCAGCCCATTCGGCAGCTCGCCGAACTGCCAGGCGAGGTCGCGCGGAATGTCGCTGCCGGCATAGAGCCAATTGTCCTCGGCCGCGCTCGGTGGCGCGGCTGGGGGAGCTATTTGCGGTTGGGCCGGCGCGGCGGTGGGCAGGGCCAGCAGCATCGCGGCGGCCAGCATGGACAGGATCGAGAAGCCGGCGCGGCGCGCATTTGGCGGGGGGAAAGGACGCATCGCGTCTCCTTATCGCCTTCCAAGCTTGCTGGCCACTGAACCGTCGCTCCGCTTGCCCCCGCTCTCCGCTCGTCCTAACCAAAAATCATGGATACTTCCCCAACCCGCGCCGCGCTGGTCCAGATGACCAGCGGCATCGATCCCGAGGTCAATCTGGCGACGATGGATACCGCGCTCGCCGAAGCCGCGGCGGGCGGCGCGGTCATGGCCTTCTTTCCCGAAATGTCGCTGCTTCTCGATCGCGACCGGGGCCGGTCGGCCGCCCATATCGTGCGTGAGGCCGACAGCCCCTGGCCGGCGCGGCTGCAGGAAATGGCGCGGCGCCACGGCCTGTGGATTCATTCGGGCTCGATGCCGCTGCTCGCCGAGGATGGCGCGCGGCGGGTCAACCGCAGCCATGTCGTCGCCGCCGACGGCAGCATCCGCGCCCGCTACGACAAGATTCACATGTTCGACGTCACGCTGCCCTCGGGCGAAAACTGGCGCGAATCGGCGGCCTTCGCAGGCGGCGACGCGCTGTCAGTGGTCGATACGCCGCTCGGCCGCCTGGGGCTCAGCATTTGCTACGACCTGCGCTTTCCCGAACTCTATCGGGCGCTGGTCGATCGCGGCGCGACCCTGCTCGCGATTCCCGCCGCGTTCACGGTCTCCACCGGCGCGGCGCATTGGCACCTCCTGTTGCGCGCGCGGGCGGTCGAGACCGGCTGCTTCGTCCTTGCAGCCGCGCAGGCCGGCACCCATGCCGACGGGCGCGCAACCTATGGCCACAGCCTTGCGGTCGATCCATGGGGCGCGCCCATCGCCGAAATCGCGGACGAACCGCGCGATGCCCTCTATCGCATTGCCCTGGCGCCGGTGGATATCAGCGCCGTCGAGCACGCCCGACAGGCGATACCGCTCGCAACGTCACGGTCGATCCGCAACATCGCGTTGTAATTCGGCAGCGCCCCGGCACGCCATCGGTTTCGACGGCCGACTTTCCCCGATCAACGGGCGGGCTTCCAATCCTGCGAACGCCATTCGCAATTCACGGAGCCCGAAATGCACAAAGGGTCCCGGACAATGTCCGGAACCCTTTGCACTAACTTGAACCGAAGCGGGGCTTAGGCCGGGCTGGTCGGCGTGTCGCTGTCGTTGTCGGCCGCGATGATGATACCGCCGATGATCGCCGCAACGGCGAGAACAGCGATGATCCAGCTCGAACCGCCTTCGAGGCCATTCTTCTTCGAAACGGCCGAGGTCGAGCGCGCACCGTCGAACGCGGTCGCGGCAGAGGCCGCAACCGGCGCCGCAATCATCGAGGTCGCGGCGAGAGAGACCGCAGCTTTGGTGAGCAGATTCATCATTTTCTCCATCCACTGGTACTTTAGATATTTTCGAATCGCCCGGAGAATGTTGCCCCGACCGTCTTCGGCATTGACGTCTTTAGGCACAGGCGCCGGTAATTGCAATGCCTTTTGTCCGCTAACGGCGATTCCTATCGATTTGCTTAACCGACAAAAAGCGCCATTTTGGCATTGGTTTACCCGCGGCGAACATGCTCGAACGGCTCGGATGTAACCGGATAGCCCAGATGTCCGGGAATGCAGAGATGCGATGCCCCCTCCCGCGTTTCGATCCACGGTGTCACCAGATCGACAGGATAGGCGGCAGCATGCGCCGAAAATGCGGCGAAATCATCGGCCTGCGCCAGACGTTCGAGATTTCGGCGGGTCGGAAAGATGATCGACACCTCGCCGCGATCGGCCATGGCGAGGGTCGCTTGCGCGCTCGCCCAGAAAATATGGCTGTGCTCGGCGGCCTCGACCGTGAGTTCGTGGCGATGCGTCGGCGCCGAAGCCGCATAGAATCGCGTATCGAAGGTGCGGGTTTCCTTGAAGTTCGGGCACCAGCGCGCAAAGGGAAGCAGCGCATCGAGTTCCAGCCGTTCGCCTCGCCCGCTCAGAATCTCCGACAGCAACTGCCCTTCCAGAAGCGCGCGGCGCACCGTTTCGGCGTCGGTTTCGGCCAGCGTCGGCCAGCCGACCGCCAACCCCGTCTCCTCGAGCGTCTCGCGCAGCGCCGCGACGCGCGCCGCGCCATCGATATCGTCCTCCGCAAAGCCGTGCCGCGCCGCGACGACATGATCGTCCGGATCGATCCGGCCGCCGGGAAACACCACCGCGCCCGCCGCGAAGACCATGGCCGCCGAACGCTTGACCATCAATATCTCGTCGGGACCGCCACCCGGCGCGGGCCGCATGATCACCAGCGTCGCGGCGGGAATGGCGCCTTCGGGGGCCGCCGCGGGCGCGGACGACGATGCATTGGGGTCGGTCATGCCCCCGCGATACCCAGCCGGCGGCGGCTTGTCATCCGGCCATTGCGGACGGCGCACGCGCGGGGCAAGATGCGCCGACCGAAAACGGCCGGGAGCAACCCATGGGTATCGTCGAGATTTTGGGGGTTGCGGGCAGCCTGAGCCTGCTCGCGGGGTGGCGGCTCTACCTCACCATTTTGGCGACGGGCGTCGCGATGCGATTCGGCTGGCTGCCGCTGCCCGAGCATCTGCAGGCGCTGCAGATACTGGCGAGCCCCTGGATCCTCGGCGTCGCCGCGCTCGGCACGCTCGCCGAATTCTTCGCCGACAAGGTCGCCTGGGTCGATTCGATCTGGGACGGCATCCACAGCATCGTCCGCCCGCTCGGCGGCGCGCTGCTCGCGCTCGCGCTCGTCGACAGTTCCGACCCGGCCTGGCAGGTCACCGCCTTCCTGCTCGGCGGCGGCGGCGCCTTGCTCAGCCACGGCGCCAAGGCGACGACGCGCGCGGTCGTCAACGTCAGCCCAGAGCCCTACAGCAATGCGGTGGTCTCGACCGGCGAGGATGTCGCGACCGGCGGCCTGCTCGCGCTGGCCATCGCTTTTCCGCCGCTGGCGATCGCGATTGCGATCCTGCTGGCGATCGCCGCGGTGATCGTGATCGTCGCGCTGCGCCGGCTGCTGCGCAATATCAAGGCGACGCTGAAAAAGGCGCTCGGCGACGCGCCTGCCGATCCGGCTCTGCCGCCGACCTAGGCCGGCAACAGCGTTTTCAGCGGCGTCTCGGTGTCGGCGAGCTGTTCCGCTGTCGCGATCAACCCGGCGGTGACGATCATGCGGCCCTGGACATAATCCTTGGTCGCATTGACGCAGTCGAGCGCGATCACTCGTCCCGCCTTCAGATAGACGATGGAGAAGCTGCGGCTGGCGATGTCGCCGCGCACCACGGTCTGATCGTGCCCGGTCGACAGGCCGGCGGTCTGGAGCTTGAGGTCATACTGGTTCGACCAGAACCAGGGGATGGCATGGTAGGGCGCTTCGTCCCCGACGATGCCCTTCGCGACGACATTGGCCTGATCGTTGGCGTTCTGTACCGATTCGAGCCGGATGCACGCGCCCTCGGCAAAGGCATTCTCGTGCGCGGCGCAGTCTCCGATTGCATAGACGTCGGGCAGGCTCGTCTTGCAGTGCCGGTCGACCAGCACGCCGTTGCCGCCCTCGGCGCCCGCTGCGATCAGCGGTTCGACCGCGGGGACGATACCGATGCCCACGATGACCAGATCGGCGGAAATGACCTCGCCGTCCGCCAGCCGCACGCCCGTCACCCGATCCGCGCCCTCGATCGCCGCGACCGAAACGCCGAGCCGCAGGTCGACGCCATGCTCGCGGTGCTCCTTCTCATAGAAGCGCGACAGATCCTCGCCCGCGACGCGCGCGAGCACGCGGTCGAGCGCTTCCAAGAGCACGACCTTCTTGCCCGCCTTGGTCAGCACGGCCGCCGCCTCGAGCCCGATATAGCCGCCGCCGATCACCACGATCTGCTTCGCGGTTTCAGAGGCGGCCTTCATCGCATCGGCGTCGGCACGCGTGCGCACCCCCTGCACGCCGGGCAGGTCGCCGCCGGGGATCGGCAGCATCCGGGGGGTTCCGCCGGTCGCCCAGACGAGCTTGCCGTAACCGATCGTCTCGCCGTCGCCGGTCGTGACGCTGTGCGCGGCCGGATCGACCGAGACGACGCGCTTGCCGAGCAGCATCGTCACCTCGCGCTCGTCCCAATATCTGGCGGGACGAAGCTGGATGCGCTCGAACTCCTTCTCGCCCGCGAAATATTCCTTCGACAAGGGCGGGCGCTCATAGGGCAGTTCGGGCTCGTCGCCGACGATCGCGATGCTGCCCTCGAACTTCTGCGTGCGCAGCATCACCGCAACCTGCGCGCCGCCATGGCCCCCACCCACGATTACCACGTCGAATTGCATCATCCCGTCTCCCGAACGACCGTTCGCCTTGCGGCTGCGCCCTGACATGACTGGTCGGGCGAAACAAGAAACATTGGCTTGGCGTGTTACAGCTTCAACTCGTCCCGAAGCGCAATCATCCCGGCCCCCAGCGCATCGATTTCGGCTTCGCTGCGCGACCCCATGACGATCGAGGCCGACAGGGCGAAGCCGGGAGCGATATCGGCGATGCCGACCGCGACGGTACAGACCCCGCGATGCGTGTCGCCCCGGTCGACCGCGAAGCCCTTTGCGGCCGCATCGCTCACCTGCCGGGCATAGGTGTCGAAAGGCAAATCGGTCAGCCACCGCACAAGCGCGAAGCGACGCGCGAGCTCGGCTTCGCCGGCCCCCTGCGCCGCGGCGATGGCGCGGCCCGCGGCGCCGCCGCCCAGCGGTTGCCGCTGATCGTCCGCGAGACTCAGCCGGGTCGCGGCATCGCTTTCGGCGCGCGCCGTGAGCTGGATACGGTCGCGCGACACGATCTTCCAGAGACCCATTGCGGCCTCGCTTTGCTGCGCAAACCGCGCCATGTGCGGCTGCGCGCGCTCGATGAAGCGCGCTGCGGCATCGGTGCGCAACACCTCCACCGCCTGCCAGGCGGGCGCCAGCCGGTAATATTTGGTGCGCGCGTCGCGCTCGACCGCGCCTTCGCCGACCAGTGTCTTGAGAAGATTGAGACAACTCGACGGGCTGAGCCCCACGGTCCGCCCGATGTCGGACAGTGTCAGCGTCCCCGCTTCGGCAAGCAGGCGCAGAATGGCGAAGGATTGCGAAACGGAACGGACCGGGCCTGTCATGACCTCCTGATATTTTCAACATGATGAAAAAGCAATTCTCAATGTTGAAATAATGCGGCGAGAGTCCTATCGCGCTATCGACGCGAATCGGCAGGGAGATCGGCATGAGCGGCTGTCTGGACGGCAAGGTGGTGGCGATTACCGGCGCGGGGCGCGGGATCGGCCGCGAACTGGCGCTGCACTGCGCGGCGCAGGGGGCCGCCGTCGTGGTCAACGACCCCGGCGTCGCGCAGGCGGGCGACGGCGGCGACGCCGCTCCGGCCGAAACGACCGCGGCCGACATCATCGCTGCGGGCGGCAAGGCCATCGCCAACTTCGGCAACGTCGCCGATCCGAAGGATGCCGCGAGCATCGTCGAGGATGCGGTCGCCAAATTCGGCCGCATCGACGCGGTCGTCAACAATGCCGGCATCCTGCGCGACACCATCTGGCACAAGATGAGCTACGAGGATTGGAAGAGCGTCATCGAGGTCAATCTGACCGGCGTGTTCAATGTCTCCAAGGCCGCGACGCCCTGGTTTCGCGAACAGCAGTCGGGCAGCTTCATCCACTTCACCTCGACCAGCGGGCTGATCGGCAATATCGGCCAGGCCAATTATTCGGCCGCGAAGCTCGGCGTCGTCGCGCTGTCGCAGTCGATCGCGCTCGACATGGCGCGCGTCGGGGTGCGCTCGAACTGCATCGCGCCCTTCGCGTGGAGCCGCATGACCGCCTCGATCCCCGCGACGACGCCCGCCGAACAGGAGCGCGTCAAGCGCATCCAGGAAATGTCGGCGGACAAGATCGCGCCGCTCGTCGCCTATCTCGCGTCGGATCTGTCGAGGGATGTGACCAACCAGATTTTCTCGGTGCGCAAGAACGAGATCGTCCTGTTCTCAAAACCGCGCCCGGTGCGTTCGATGACCAAGCTCGAAGGCTGGACCGCGGAGGCGATCGCCGACGAACTGATCCCGGCCTTCCGCCCGAGCTTCGCGCGCGCCGACGAAGTGTCCGCGCATGTCTTCCCCTACGACCCGATCTGAGGAACAGCCCATGAGCAACCCCGGCATGGACGCCGACGTCTTCGCGCAGTTCATCGAACAGCTTCAGCGCTATGTCCGCGAGCGCCTTCTCCCCGCCGAGAAGGAGATCGTCGAGACCGACCGCATCCCCGACGACATCCTGGCCGAGATGCGCGATATGGGCCTCTTCGGCCTGACCATTCCCGAAGAGTTCGGCGGCGCGGGAATGAACGTCAGCCAATATGTCAAGACGATCCACACGATCAGCTATGCCATGCCGGCCTTCCGTTCGATCATCTCGATCAACATCGGCATGTTCGCCTCGGCGCTCAAGAATGGCGGGACCGAGGCGCAGAAGGCCGAGTGGCTGCCGCGCGTCGCTTCGGGCGAAATCGCCTGCTTCGGCCTGACCGAGCCGGGGTCGGGATCGGACTCGGCGGGGCTGCAGACGACCGCGACCCAGACCGACAACGGCTGGGTGCTGACCGGCACCAAGCGCTACATCACCAATTCGCCCTTCGCGAAGGTCGGCCTCATCATGGCGCGCACCTCGAAGGAGAATCTGCCGAAGAACGCCCATGTCTCGGCGTTCATCGTGCCGATGGACGCGCCCGGCGTGTCGATCGGCAAGTCGGACAAGAAGATGGGCCAGTCGGGCAGCCATATCGCCGATATCGTGATGGACGAGGTGCGCGTCGGCGGCGAGGCCTTGCTCGGCGGCGAACTCGGCAAGGGTTTCGTCTATGCGATGATGAGCCTCGACAACGGCCGCATGTCGGTCGGGGCCGCCGCCACCGCCTACGCCCGCCGCGCGCTCGACAGCGCGGTGCGCTATGCGACCGAGCGCAAGGCCTTCGGCGAGCCGATCGCGAACTTCCAGCTCATCCAGCAGATGCTCGCACAAAGCGAGATCGACATCTATGCCGCCGAATGCATGATGGAGGACGTCACCCGCCGCGCCGACGCGGGCGAGAATGTCCTGCGCAAGGCCGCGGCGTTCAAGGTGTTCGCGTCCGAAATGTGCGGCCGCGTCGTCGATGCCTGCGTTCAGGTCTTTGGCGGCGCCGGCTATCTCGCCGAATATGACGCCGAACGCTTCTTCCGCGATGCCCGCATCTATCGCATCTACGAGGGCACGACGCAGATCCTCCAGCTCCAGATCGCCAAGCATATGCTGCGCGAATTTAACACGGGTGGCTGAGGAAAACGCCTTTAAAGCCCCTCCCCTTCAGGGGAGGGGTCGGGGGTGGGGTCCATCGGTCTTGCGCAAGGCTTCGAGCCCCCACCCCAACCCCTCCCCTGAAGGGGAGGGGCTCAAGAAGGCTGCCCATGTATAACCTCCTCACCAACCTCCCGGTCATCGAAGCGTCATCCTTCGTCGCCTCCCCCACCGCCGGGCTTTATCTCGCACAGTTCGGGGCCGAGGTGATCCGCGTCGACCAGATTGGCGGCGGCCCCGATTTCCGGCGCTGGCCGGTAACGGCTGAGAATAATTCGCTTTATTGGGAAAATCTCAACCGCGCGAAGAAATCGCTCGCCCTCGACCTTACCCGGCCCGAAGGACGCGAATTGCTTCAGGCGCTGGTCCGCGCGACGGGCCAGTTCGTCACCAATTTCCCCGCCGGCGGCTTTTTGGCCCATGACACGCTCGCCGAGGACCGCCCCGACCTCATCACCGTGCGCGTGATGGGCTGGGCCGACGGCACGCCCGCGCTCGACTATACGGTGAACAACAGCGTCGGCTTTCCGATGCTCACCGGCGCGGGGCCAGAGCCGGTCAATCACGTTCTCCCCGCCTGGGATTTGCTGACCGGCGCCTATGCGGCCTTTGCGCTTCTCGCAGCGATCCAGCGACGCGGCGCGACCGGCGAAGGTGGCGAGATCCGCCTGCCCCTCTCCGACATCGCGATCGGCTCGGTCGCCAACATGGGCGGCATCGCCGAAATGCTCTATACCGGCGAGAACCGCCCGCGGCTCGGCAACGCCGTCTATGGCCTGTTCGGCCGCGATTTCACGACCCGCGACGGCCAGCGCACGATGATCGTCGTCGTCACCCCACGCCAATGGGCGAACCTGATCGCCGCGCTGAACCTCGGCGAAGCGGTCGCGGCGGTCGAGGCGGCGCGCGACGTGTCCTTCGCAAAGGACGACGGACTGCGTTTCACCCACCGCGACGCGCTCTATCCGCTGTTCGAGCGCGCCATCGCGAGCCGCGATCACGCCGATCTTGCCACCGCCTTCGACGCGGGCGGGATCGTCCATTCGCCCTATCGCACGATGCTCGACGCCGCGAACGACCCGGCGCTGGTCGCGAACAACCCGATTTTCGGCGCCGCCGACAACCCCAGCGGCTTTGCCTATCCCGCCGCCGGCGCCTTTGCGACAGTGCCCCAGATGGACCGTCAACCGCCCCGCCCCGCTCCGCGCAACGGCCAGCATTCGGAAGAGGTTCTGGCGGAACGCCTTTCGCTGTCCTCGGGCGAGATCGCCCGCCTGATCGACGCGGGCATCGTCGGTGTTGGATAAGATGCCCTCCTCTTCCCGTCACCCCGGACTTGATCCGGGGTCCCGCTTTTCACCGTTGCCGAGCGGGACCCCGGATCAAGTCCGGGGTGACGATTCAGCCCATTACCGATAGTAACCGGAGACCCGAAATGACCCTGCGCCGCGCCGCCATCGTCGCCCCGATCCGCACCCCCGTCGGCAAGTTCGGCGGCAGCCTGTCGTCGATGGGCGCCGGCGAACTCGGCGCCGTCATCCTGAAGGCGCTGATCGAGCGCACGAAGATCGATCCGGCACGCGTCGACGACGTCGTCTTCTCGCAAGGCTATGGCAATGGCGAAGCGCCGAGCATCGGGCACTGGTCGTGGCTCGCCGCGGGTCTGCCGCTCGAGGTGCCGGGCTATCAGCTCGATCGCCGCTGCGGCTCGGGACTGCAGGCGGTCGTCAACGCCGCGATGATGGTCCAGACGGGCATGTCCGATATCGTCGTCGCGGGCGGCGTCGAATCGATGTCGAACGTCGAGCATTACACGACCCAGCTTCGCAAGGGCGTGCGCGCCGGCAATTTGACGCTGCACGACCGGCTGACCCGCGGCCGCGTGATGTCGCAGCCGGTCGAGCGCTTCGGCGTCATCACCGGCATGATCGAAACCGCCGAGAATCTGGCGAAGGACTATGACATCACCCGCGAGCAGGCCGACGCCTATGCCGTGCGCAGCCACCAGCGCGCCGCGGCGGCGTGGGACAAGGGGCTGTTCGACGACGAACTCGTGCCGGTCAGCGTGCCGCAAAAGAAGGGCGATCCGATCGTCTTCGCGCACGACGAAGGCTATCGCGCCGACGCGAGCATGGAAACGCTGGGCAAGCTGCGCCCGCTCGAAGGCGGCGTCGTCACCGCGGGCAATGCGAGCCAGCAGAACGACGCCGCCGCGGCGTGCCTGGTGGTCGCCGAGGACAAGCTGGACGAACTCGGCCTCGAACCCATCGCTTGGTTCCATAGCTGGGCAGCGGCGGGCTGCGACCCGAGCCGCATGGGCATCGGCCCGGTGCCCGCGGTCGAACGGCTGTTCGCGCGCAGCGGGCTCGGCTGGGGCGACATCGACCTCGTCGAACTCAACGAGGCCTTCGCGCCGCAGGTGCTCGCGGTGCTCAAGGGCTGGGGCTGGTCCGACGACGACAGCCGTAACGCGATTCTGAACGTCAACGGCTCAGGCATCTCGCTCGGCCACCCGATCGGCGCGACCGGCGGGCGCATCCTCGCCAACCTGACACGTGAACTGGTTCGCAGGAACGGCCGGTACGGCCTTGAAACCATGTGCATCGGCGGCGGCCAGGGCATTGCCGCGATCTTCGAGCGCGCGGTTTGAGGGAGCTCGGATCGACGGGCGACAGGCGGTTGGTATGAAACAAACATCTTCCCTTTATCGTCACCCCGGACTTGATCCGGGGTCCCGCTCCGCGTCGGTGACAAGCGGGACCCCGGATCAAGTCCGGGGTGACGATGAAAAAGAGGGCAGGCTGTGACGATGTGCGCCGATCTGAACAGCACTCTCACCGCCGCCCAGACCTATCGCGCCGCCGCCCGCACGGCGCTAGCCGAACGTCTGGCGACGCGCGCCATCGACGCCGAGCAGCGCGCAGCGCACGGTTTCGCATGGATCGCAACGACCGTCGCCGCGCTGGAAGCGACGCTCGCGTGGTTTGAGTCCGGCCAGGACTCGAATCCACTCGACGCCAGGATCGCAACCCTCGCCTTCGCCGAAGGCATCGGTCAGCTCGTCGGCGGCCTGCCGATGGGGCAGAACGAGATATTCCGGCCCGCCGACCTCGGCCTCGGCGCCGCGGCGCGAACCCTCGCCGCCGCCTGCGCCGGCCTGCTCGACGCCGACCATGCCGCGACCCGCGCAGAAGTCGCCGCCGCGCTCGCCGAAGGCCGTTGGCCGAGCGAGACGCTGCACGACCCCGACCTCGACGCAATTCGCGAGCAATATCGCCGCTTCACCGACGCCGCGATCCTCCCGCATGCGCACGGCTGGCATCTCGCGAACGACCTGATCCCCGACGCCACGGTTCAGGCGATGGCTGAACTCGGCACCTTTGGCGTTTGCATTCCAGAGGCGTTTGGCGGCCTCGGCCTCGGCAAGCTGGTGATGTGCATCGTCACCGAGGAGCTGTCACGCGGCTGGATCGGCGCGGGCTCGCTCGGCACGCGGTCGGAGATCGCGGGCGAGCTGATCGCGATGGGCGGCACCGATACGCAAAAGGCCGAATGGCTGCCGAAGATCGCCAGCGGCGCAATATTGCCGACCGCGGTGTTCACCGAACCCGATGTCGGCTCCGACCTCGGGTCGCTCCAGACCCGCGCCCGGCGCGAAGGCGATCATTGGGTCATCGACGGCGCAAAGACCTGGATCACCCACGCCAGCCGCTCCGACCTGATGACGCTGCTCGCCCGCACCGTCCCCGACGCCACGGGCTATGCGGGCCTGTCGATGCTGCTCGTCCCCAAGCCGCGCGGCACGGAGGCCAAGCCCTTCCCCGCCGACGGCATGACCGGCAGCGAGATCGAGGTGCTCGGCTATCGCGGAATGCGCGAATATGCGTTGCAGTTCGACGCGATGACCGCACCCGTCGACGCGCTGCTCGGCGGCGAGGAGGGGCAAGGCTTCAAGCAGCTCATGCGCACCTTCGAGGGCGCCCGCATCCAGACCGCCGCGCGCGCCGTGGGTGTCGCGCGCCGCGCGCTCGAACTCGGGCTGGACTATGCGATGAACCGCAGGCAGTTCGGCAAGGCGATCGTCCATTTCCCGCGCGTCGCCGACAAGCTGGCGATGAGCCTCGTCGATTTCGTCACCGCGCGCGAACTGAGCTATGCCGCAGCCCGCGCCAAGGACAGCGGCAAGCGCTGCGATATCGAGGCAGGCATGGCCAAGCTGCTCGCCGCGCGCGCCGCCTGGTCGAATGCCGACGCCGCGCTGCAGATCCACGGCGGCAACGGCTATGCGCTCGAATATGAAATCAGCCGCATCCTGTGCGACGCGCGCATCCTCAACATCTTCGAGGGTGCGGCGGAGATTCAGGCACAGGTGATCGCGCGCGGGCTGACGAGCGGGCGCAACTGACGCCCGATGACATCCGCCTTGTGCCTATCCGCACAATTGGGCATGGTTCGGGGCGGCAAAGGGGTCGCGGGATGGGTGCGGAGCCGGATGTGCTGGTCGGGGGGATCGACCGCGAAGAAATATTGCCGGAGACGCTTGCCGCCGCCTTCCTTGCGCGCGCCGCGACCGTTCGCGCACGCAAGGGCCAGTTGCTGATCGCCGAAGGAAGCACGGCCGACGACGTCTATCTGATCGTCGGCGGCCGGCTTCAGATTTCCATGTTCGCGGCGAACGGGCGCGAGACGATCTTGCGCGACATGGGGCCGGGGCGGCTGGTCGGCGAAATGTCGGCGATCAGCGCCATGCCGCGCTCGGCCAGCGTCACCGCGGTCGAGGACAGCAGCCTCGGCATGCTCTCCGGCGCCGGATTCCGGGCGTTCATGCAGGAAGAGCCCGGCGCGGGCTATTGGATGGCGGTGCAGCTTGCCGCGCGGGTGCGCAACCTCACCGAAAAGGCGCGCGACCTCGCGACGCTGCCGGTCAGCGCGCGGCTGCAGAGCGAGCTTCTGCGCCTCGCGCTCGAACGGCCTGTCGACGGCGATCGCTGCGTGATCGCACCGCTGCCCACCCATATGGAACTCGCGGCGCGGATCGGCACGCACCGCGAAGCGGTGACGCGCGAACTGCGACTGCTCCATCAGGAAGGGATCGTCGGGCAACAGGGCCGCACGCTCGAAATCCGCTCGCTCGAACGGCTGCGCGCGGCGCTGCGCCGGCACGCGCAATGATGCGCGGCGCTGCGACACCATCGCCGGTCGCGCCGCGGCCGGCGCGCCACTATCTGACCCTGCTCTTTTCCGACCTCAGCGATTCGACCGGGCTCGCGGCGGCGATGGAGCCCGAAATCTTCAGCGCGCTGCTCGAACGACTGCGCGAGCGGACGGCGGAGATCGTCGCACGCCACGGCGGCGAGATCATCCGCATCGACGGCGACGGCGTCATCTGCATCTTCGGTTTTCCGCTTCCGATCGAGGATGGCGGGCGCCGCGCTGTCGAGACCGCGCTCGATCTGCACCGCGCCGCCGCCGAGCTCGACGCGACGGTCGCCGGGACCGGCTGCCGCGTCCGCCTGCACAGCGGCATCCATTCGGGCGTGGTACTGGTCAGCGCGGGCGACCTGGTGCGCGGTCGCTACGAGATATTGGGCGACGCGACCAACATCGCCGCGCACCTGTGCGACCTCGCCGCGCCCGACGAGATCGTCGCGAGCGAGACGGCGCTGGGGCTCGACCTCGGCTTCTTCGACGCCTCGCCGCGCCGGCTCGTCACCCCGCGCGGCGCGCGGCGGCCGTTCGGCGTCCACAGCATCACCGGGCGCGCCGCCGCGCCGAGCCGGCGCGAAGCCTGGTCGCGGCGCGCCATCGCCCCGCTCGCCGGGCGTGAGGAGGAACTCGCCCGGCTGCTCGACGCGCATGACGCGCTGGAACCCGGCACGCCAAGGCTCTGCGCACTGCTCGCGCCGTCGGGCATGGGCAAGACACGACTGGTCGACGAGCTGACTGCGCGGCTCATGCAGCACGGGACGCCGGTGCATCGCGGCTATTGCGAAACCTATCTGGGGGGAAGCGCGCTCCAGCCCTTCCACCAGATCGTCCGCTCGATCCTGCTGCACGATCACCATGTCGACCCGGCCGCCGGCGGCGCGACCCTCGCCGATGCCCTCGAACGGCTGGTGCCGGGGCATGGAGCGACGCTGACACGCTGGTTCGGTGCGGCCGGACCGGATGCGCCGCCAGTTCCCTTCGCCGACCTCGCCGCGGCGATCGTCGCGCTGGTCGACCGCGATGAGGGCCCGATCGGGCTGTGCATCGACGATTGGCAATGGACCGACGACGCCAGCGCGGGCCTGCTCGAGGGTCTGTTGCGCGACGTGCGTCGGCCGCTTTTCCTGACACTGGCCGCGCGCGACGACCGGCGGCTCGACACGCTATCGGGTGCCCAGATCATCCGCCTGCCACCGCTGGACGAGGATGAGGTGCGGCACGCGATCGGCTCGATCTTCGCGGCCCGCGACGCCCCCGCGCCACCGCCCTTCCTCGTCGACCGGATCGTCGCGCGCGCCGGCGGCTGCCCACTGTTCGTCGAGGAGCTGTGCCATTCGGCAAGCGTTCCCGGCGCCGCACGGGGAGAGGCCGACGGTCCGTCCTGGCTCGAAGCGCTGATCCAGGCGCGCTTCGCCGCCCTGCCCCCCGCGCTCGCCGAACGGGTCGTCGTCGCGTCGGTGATCGGGCCCGTCGTGCCGATACGATTGTTCGAGGCCGTCAGCGATGCGCCGCTCGATGAGGCGGTGCTGCGGGCGCTGAGCGAGGCCGACTTCATCTACCCCGGCGACGATGCCGCGACATGGCGCTTCAAGCACAGCCTGACCCGCGACGCCGTCTATCGCATCGTCGGGCTCGAACGCCGCCGCGCGCTTCACGCCCGGATCGCCGAATGGCTGGCGGCTGGCGGCACGACCAACGAGGGCTTCGGCGACCTCGAACTGCTCGCCTATCACTGCGCCGCCAGCGGCGACGTGCAGGGCGGGCTCGGCTATGCGATGGCGGCGGGGCAGCGCGCGATGGCGGCTTCCGCGCTCGACCGCGCGCAGACTCAATATCTGCGCGCCTTCACCGCCTACAAGGCGCTCGCGACCTCGGCCCAGTCGCCGGTGCCGCTCGCCGAGCTTATCTCCAGCTATGGCCGGGCCTGCGTCGTCGATCCCTCGCGCGACCAGATTCCCCCGCTGCAGGAAATGGTCGCGATGGCGCGCGAGGACCGCGACGACGCCGCGGTCGCCCTGGCGCTCTACTGGCTCGGCTCGATCCATTACGGGCTCGGCGAGGCGCGGGCCTCGATCGCGCTGCTCGACCAGGCGCTGCCGATCGCGCGGCGCCTGCGCCGGCAGGGGCTGGCGACGCAGATCGTCGCCGCCCTCGGCCAGGGCTGGTTCGACGCCGGCCGCTGCGACCGCGCTGAGGCGCTGCTGAACGAAGCGATCGCCGCGATGCAGGGCCAGCGCGGGCCGCACAGCGTCGCCGCCTATGTTTACGCCGTCGCCGACCGCGCGCAGATTTACGCCGAGCGCGGCGAGTTCGCGCGCGCCGAGCGGGATTTCGCCCATGTCGTCGACGTGATCGGCGGCGAGCGCCCCGCGGTGATGTGCTCGCTGCTGACCAAGCGGTCAGGCGCGTGCATCTGGCTCGGCGACTATGCCGGCGCAATCGACTTCGCGCGCGCGGCGGAAGAACTGGGGCTGAAAAATCATTCGCGGATCAATGTGATGATCGCGCAGGCGCTCGCCGGCTATGCCGAATTTTGCCAAAGCGGCAGCCGCGAAGCGGCCGAGCGCCTCGTCGACGCGGCCCGCTGGCTCGAGGCGGCGTCGCACGGCCATCGCATCTCGCTCTTCTTCGGCTGGGCGGCGGAAGCGATGGCGGCGCTGGGCGACGTCGCGCGGGCGCGGGCGCTGGCGGCGCGCGCCTTTGCACGGGCGCGCGTCGGCGACGGCTTCGGCGAGGGATCGGCCGCACGTGCGCTCGCCCGCCTCGCGCCGAGTACGCCGGGGCGACCGGGCGCCGCCCATTATCTCGCCATCGCCCATCGCTCGGCGGAGCGGCGTCAGTCACCCCGCGCGCGCGCCGCAACCCTGCTGTGCGAAGCCGGGATCGCGGCGGCACGTGGTGAAACGGAGCGGGCGGCCGCCCACGCGGAAGACGCCCTCGCGCTGTTCCGCGCGATGGACATGGAATCCCACGCGGCGCGCGCGGAGGCGCTGCTCGCTACCAGTCGCTGACCCGCACGATCAGACCCGCCGGCTGCGCCTGGATGCGCCCGGCGTCGAGCAGCGCCGCGACGACGCCCAGCATCGCCCCCATCGCCAGCTTGCGCCCCGGACAGGCGTGGTCGGGTGCGCCTTCGCGGCCGCGCTCGCCGCCGAAAACCACCGCCGTCCCGTCGGCCAGGCTGCCGGGACAGCCGGCGCCTTCCATGATCGCGCTCTGCGTCGCGCTGGCGAGCGGCAGATAGACGGTCGCACCCCGCTCGACCGCGATATCGCCCTCGTCCCCCGCGCGCGGCAGGGTCACCGGCCCGCCGTCCGCAGCGCCCTTGCAGGTGCGGAACAGCAGCTCGGGCGACGGGCGCTTGCACATCGACGCCGACAGCGGTTGCAGCAGCGCCGCCTTCGCGGCGGCATAGTCGGCGGGCCGGTCCCCCGCCGCGCGGCGCAGCGCCGCCTGGTGGCGCCACAGCGTCCGCTCGTGAAGCCAGTCATAGACGATGCCCTGAAGGTTGCCGAGCGTCGGCGGCGTCGCGCCTAGCATGATGCCGATGACGTTGCGCGCCGCCAGTTCCTTGGTCATGCCAGGCAATGCGAACAGCGCCCGACTGATAAGCCCGGGGACCTTGTCGATACCGATCTCGTCGAAATAGGCGGTGGCGAAGCGCCGCCCGGCCTCGCGGATCGCCTGCCCATGATCGCGGGCGAGTGCCGCCGACACGTCGTTCGACTGCGGATAGAAGGCGTGGCGCGAAGGCGACAGGCAGTCGCCGGGGCAGAGCGGCATCCGCTCAGTCGCCGGCACCCAGTCCCAGTCGCCCGGCGCCATGAAGCGCGCGGGCCGGCCGTCCTTGCCGTCTTCGACGAAGCCGCCGTCGGGAATGCCGAACCATTTGGCGTTGAGCCGCGCGAGCGCGGGCGACAGATATTCGCGGCGCAATTCCATCTTGAACTCGGGCTTGCCGGGCGCCTGCATGATCGCATGGCGCTGCTCGGCGTCGCAGATCAGCCAGTCGAGCACCGCACGCCCGGCCTCATAGCCATGGGCATAGCCGTCTTCATGACCATAAGCGTCGATGATCGCGTTGGTCCCGGCGGACTCGCCCCGATAGTCCGACTGGAGCCGGGGATCGTCGTAGCAATCGTCGGGCTGCTCGGCGACATAGATCGGCCCGCTCGTGTCCCACAGCCGGTCGAGCTGTGTCTCGACCGTGAAATGCTTATAATCCTTGAGCACGGTCAGGATCGTCTCGCGCGAGGCGGCGACGACAGCGGGCGTCCGCCCCGCCTCGTCGCCGATCCCGCCCGGCACCGCCGCCACCCCGCCGCACTCGCGACGGATCGCGGCATAGACATCGGGGGTCAGGCTGTGCTCGCCGGGGTCCTTGCTGTCGAAATCCTCAAGCACGCGCTTCCATTCCGCCGCCGCCAGCGCCGGGGGCAGGCCAGCCACGCGGTCGAGGAAGGCCCGACCGCCCTTCTCCCGCGGTGCGTCGATCTCGACATAGGTCCGGCCGGGCTTCGCGATCTCGGTCAGCGCGCTGCGCGAGGGCGTGAACAGATAGAGCCCCCATTCGAGCCGGACGAAGGGCCGCGCGATTTCGGTGCGGATCACCTGCCCGTCCAGTTCGAAACGATAGACGCGCCGGCCGTCCGGCCGCGGCGCGGTGCCGACGAGCGGGTCGTTGTTGCCCGAGGCGACGCCGCTGATGTTGCCGCCGTTCACCCAGCGCTGGATCGTCTCATATTGCTCGGCGATGCTGGCATTATAGGCCATGAACATCAGCCCGCGCGGCGCGGCCGCGCTCGCCGGATCGGCGGGGTCGAGGCGCGGGCCATAGGTCATGCCGCGGCGCAGCAGCCGCGGCGACGGCCGGCCATGCTCGACCCGCCGCGGGTTGGTGCGCCGGACGTGCGATGCGAAGGGGCAGCGCTGCCCTTCGTCGTCCTGCGCAAAATCGAAATCATTATAATCGCTCGCCGTGGGATCGATCAGCGACGGCCCGTCGGGATGGCGGCCGAGCAGCTTCGCCGCCAGCGCCTTCGCGTCGCCACCGGCATGGTGACGATTGGCGCGCAGGAAATCTTCGAACGCCGTGACGTCCTCGCTCATTTTGCGGATGACGAGATAGCTTCCGTCCCGCTGCAGGTCCCGCGCCTTGCGACGATCCTCGCGCCCCGCTTCGAGCCTGGCGTTCGGCGAGGTCGCGAGCGGGTCTTCGATCTCCGGCGGCGCGAAATCGCCGCGATCGGTGGCATAGCCGCACAGCAATTCGCCGATCCGCACCTCGTCGCGCCGCGAGCGCCGGCGCTGCGCGAAATCCGATCCGGCCTCCACTCGCGGCACCGGCTGGCTGAAATTGTCGCGCAGGTCGAAATGATCGCGGAAATAGCCCTCGGCGTCATAGTGATTGGCGAGCGGTTCCCACGCGATCAGCGCCACGTCATGCTCGGCGGCCAGCGCCGCGAGCCGCGCGACCTCGGCGGCAATGCGGGCGCCGCCATCGTCCGCGGCAGCGGCATGGCGCAGCACCAGCGCGATATCGACTTCCTCCATTTCCACCGGGGGCCGCGGCAGGCCATCGGCGGGCGCCGGCGGCCAGTTGCGTTCGGGCAGGCGCCAGTTGCGCGGATGATTGTCCCACACATCGCCGAGCTGCGGCGCGCGAACATGCAGCCCCTCGCGAAATTCCTTCGGAAAGGCGTCGACCGTTGTCCGCGCGATCGCCAGTCGCTCCAGCCCAGACCGGGTGAAGCCCAGCGAGCGAAAGACGCCGTCGCACGGCGTATCCGCCTCATCCTCGAAACTCAGTGCTTTATCGGCCAGCAGCCGCCCGACGAAAGCGGCACCGCTCGCCGCGTCGCCGACCGTCATCAGCAGTAGCGCGCCGCGTCGCAGCTTCGTCCCGGCGCCGGCGAAGGGAGAGAGTATGCCCCGCTGCACCTCGGCGCGGTCGAGCACCGGATCGGGCACCGGCTGGACGGCGGGCGGAAAGGCGCCGTCGCCGTCCGCATACCATTGGATCAGGATGCGGAAGCGTTCGAGCGCCAGCTTCTGCATCGCATAGGGCCGCCGCGGGTCGTCCGGCGGCAAGTCGGACGGATGGGGTAGGTCGAACAGCGCGAGCAGCGGCCGATAATCCCAGCCTTCGAGGATGCGGTGCACCGCGCGCTGGAGCAGATGCCCCTCGCCCGGCCACCCGCCGCGATAGCGTGCGTCGAGCGGCGGATAATAGTCGGCCAGCCGGTGAAAGACCCCCAGCGCCTCCAGCGCCAGCCGGTTCGCCTCGGCTGGGTTGGCGGCGCGCACCGCCGCCGCTTCGTCGCCGGGATTGACCACCGCCATGCGCAGCGTCGCGAGGTCGCCCGCACTCGCCTCCTGCTCGCGGTGCAGCTTTTCCAGGTTGCGCAGGTAGATCTGGTCCTGCACCGTCACACCGGTGGTGGTGAAGAAGACCGCGCTGTCGACCTGCGCGCTGCGCACCCATTCGATATAGTCAGCGAAGCTGTTGTCCTCGGCAAAGACATAGCCGTCGCAATTGGAAAAGAGCAGGTCGAGCAGCGAACCGAGCGGCCGCCAGATCAGCCGCATATAAGGTTCCCATACCCCGTCGAAGGTCGCGATCAGATAGAAATAGCGCCGCGCGGTCAGGCCGAGGCGCGGGTCGAGCTGAAGCGACCCGTTGTCGATGATCCCCGCCTTGAAATCGAGCAGCGACAGGATGCGCTCGGAGGCATCGGCGAAGGGCGTGACCTTCTCATATTCGCGCGCGGTCGCGCGCACGTCGTTCAGCGCCTCGCAGATGACGCGCAGCCGCGTCGCATAGGTCACCGGCTCATAAGCGGGAATGAAACCGTCCCGGATCGGCGCCATGATGACCAGGTCGTTGATGCCGTCCAATATCTTGCTTGCGACTTCGCGCGCCATTCGCCCCACCCCTTTGCTGGCCTTCGCATCGTCGAAACTGGCACGATGGGCGCGCGTCGACAATGACGCGCGCCCATCCCTGTGCGAAAAATCACGTGGCGCGGCGCCGATCCTTTCTGGCAGCGTGCGGGCGATCATCCGCCAGTTCGGCGGGCGGAGACCTGCATGACCCTCGTCTTCATCCACGGCATCGCGCAAGACCCCGATCCGGGCCATGCCGGCGCCATCACCGAAAGCTGGCGCGGAGCGCTCGCGAAGCATGACGGCGACGGGCGCATCGACGCGCAGCCGCGCCTGCTCTGCTATTATGGCGACATATTGCATCGCTACAGCCGTCAGCGCCGCCTGCCGCACTGGGCCGATCCCGTTTCGCTGATGACCGGCGCCGACGGCGGACTGATGCTCGACCTGCTGATCGAGATCGTCCAGTCGGTCGATTTCCGCCTGCTCGGCCTTCCCGCGCCGCCGCCGTCCATGCTTGTAATCGCCGATACGCGCGATTTCCTGGGGCCGATCAGCGCCTATCTGTCGCTGCTGCCCGCCGACCTGATCGCGCTGCTGCGCCGCTTCCTCCTCGAAGCCGACATTTATTTCACCACCCCCGCCGCGGCCGCGGAGATCGACACCCGCGTGCTCCATACGCTCGGCCCCGCCCTGGCGGCGGGCGACCGGCCGGTCGTCGTCGGCCATTCGCTCGGCAGCGTGATCGCCTGGAAGCTGCTCGCGCAATGGGAGGCAGCGGGGCGCGCCGGGCAGGTTCGCCAGTTCGTCACCATGGGCTCGCCCCTCGCGCTGCGCACGATCCGCAAGCGGGCGCCGCAACCGTTCCGGCGACCGGCCTTCGTCGCCGAATGGCGCAACTATTATGCCGCAACCGATCTGGTCGCGGGCGGCCAGGGGCTTCCGCTCGACGGGCTGACCTATACGCATAACCACCGACGCCGCGGCATGCCCTTCCCCTATCACCTGGCCGAGGACTATCTCGACCACGCGCCGCTCGCCGAGAATCTGGCGGCGGTGCTCGCCTGACGACGAAAGGCCGAGAAGGGCGGGACGACCGAAATGACGTCCGCTTTTGGTAAAGCTTTCCCAATATTTGGCTGCCATAGCTCGCCGGATGACGGGAGCGGCGATCCATCCGATTCGCTTTTTCGGCCGGCTGCTGCTTGCCTTGATGGGGCTTGCCGCGCTGGGCGGCGGCGCGTCGGCGTCGGCGGCGACGCTCCACATCGACCGGTCGCTGTGCCATGCGGCAAGCGGGATAGGGGCAAGCGACGCCAGCCTTGCGGACCGACATTTTTCCTGCACCGGCGAGCCGACCGGCTATCAGCATGGCAGCCTGTGGCTGCGCGCCGACCTCAGCCGCTCGCCGGGCGCCCAGCGCGGCGCGGCGCTTATGATCCATCATTCGCGCTTCGACCGGCTGGCGGTCGCCTTTTCCTATGCCGACGGGCAGGTGCGCTGGCAGCGGGTGCGCCAGGGCGATTACGGCTCGCACTGGCGCGCAGGCGGGCAGATCGTGTTCGAGGCGCCCGATCGCGCCGCGCCGCTAAGCGCGGTGACCATGCGTTTCGACCGGCTTGCGAGCCACGAGCTGGTGCGCGCCCGCATCCTGCCGAAAAGCGACGCCGGAATGCAGGCCGCGGGCATGGCGGCGGCGGTCGGCGCCGCGCTGACGCTGCTCCTCGTCAGCACCATCTACAGCCTGTCGCTCGCGGTCGCGGTGCGCCGCCAATATCTTGCCTGGCAGGCCGGCTGGGCCGCGACCATGCTGCTATGGGGCGGGCTGTGGTCGCAGATTCATCTTGCCGTCCTGCCCTTCATGGCGGGCACGGTCTCGGCGCAGATCTGCACCTTCCTCGCCTGCCTCGCGATCGCCTTCGCCACCGCCAGCTCGGTGACCGCGCTCGACCGCAGCGGGGTCCCCGCCGCACTGCGCGGAGCAACGCTGGCGCTGGGGGTCGGCGTCGGCCTCGCCGGCATTCCGCTCGCGCTGATGCGCAGCGGCCCCATCGACCTGTGGGCCGCCGTTCTCAGCTTCGCGATCCTCGCCGACCTCGCCGCCGTCGCGCTGTGTCTGGCCTGGGGCTGGCGGCGCGGCGCGACCGAGGCGCGCGACTTCGCCGCCGCCTGGTGCCTGCCGATGGCGGTCCTCGCCTTCATCAACATCGTCGATGTCGAGGACGGTTTCTGGGGCGGCGGGTCGAAGCTGCTCGTGCTGCTCGCCGCGACCTGGCAGGCGCTCTGGCTGTCGGCGGCGGCGACGCGGCGGCTGGCGCGATTGCGCGTCGAGCGCGATCACGCCCGCGCCGCCGAGGCGCAGGAGCGCGAGCTCGCGCGCCGCGATCCGCTGACCGACCTGCCCAATCGCCGCGGCTTCATCGAAAGCGTGACCCCCCTGCTCGAACGCGCGCGCAACGACGATCTGCCCGCGGCGCTGTTGCTGGTCGACATCGACCGCTTCAAATCGGTCAACGACCGCTATGGGCACGAGGTCGGCGATGCCGTGCTCTGCCGCATCGCCCGCCGCATCGCCCGCTGGGAAGGCCCGCTGTGCAGCGTCGCGCGGCTGGGCGGCGAGGAGTTCGGCTTGCTGACGGTCGGCATGGAGGGCATCGTCCTCGACCGCTTCGCCGAAAGCATCCGGCGTGAGATCGCGGCCTGCGATCACGCCGACCTGCTCGGCGAGCGGCGCGTCACCGCCAGCGTCGGCGTCGCCGAGGTGCGCCCGGCGTGCGATTTCCAGCGCCTCTACCGCATCGCCGACGACGCGCTTTATGAAGCGAAGCACGCCGGCCGCGACCAGGTCGCGCTACAGCGCCACCGCGACGGCAGCGGGCCGTCGCCCGACGAACCCGACCGCGAGACGATCCTGTCGGGCTAGGTCACATACCCGCTACCGGCGCGATCGAGGTTTGAAGCGATTTTGTTCAGGGCAATGGGTATGTGACCTAGAGTTGCCCCGATTGGATTGAACTGTAGCCTGCGAGCCTGTCGAAGGGCGCTTCTCGCCGAGAAGCGCCCTTCGACAGGCTCGCAGGCTACGGTGAGGAATGATTTTACCTGGATAGGACAGATTCGGGGACCGCCAGGGTTCAATCGGTTCGAACGGGCGTGACGCGGACGATCCGGCTCGCACGCCGGCCGTCGGCCGAACGGCTGCGCAGTTCCACCGTGCCCGTCACCGTCACCGGTCCCGCATAGCGGGTCCACACGCTGCCCCCCTGCCGATATTCGATCGCGGTACCCGGAAAGACGCTGTTCGCCTCCAGCATCCCGTCCGCGATCCGCGCGCCCGGCGGCGCGACGCGATAGGCGATCCCCATCGCGTCAAGCCGTGGGAATTGCGCCGCGACCCGGCCGGCGAAATCGCGCCAGCCGGCGGCCAGCGCCGCAGCGTCGACCCGCTTGTCGCCCCAATCATAGCTCGCTCCCGGCCGG
Organism: Sphingopyxis panaciterrulae; assembly: GCF_014199295.1. Taxonomy (GTDB): domain Bacteria; phylum Pseudomonadota; class Alphaproteobacteria; order Sphingomonadales; family Sphingomonadaceae; genus Sphingopyxis; species Sphingopyxis panaciterrulae. The sequence goes on along the minus strand of NZ_JACIJH010000012.1, from coordinate 18,790 downwards.
TATGGCGGCGTCCAGGGCGCCGCGCTCCAGCCGCGTTCGGCCAGCGCGAGCAGGCGCGGGAACAGCATATATTCAACCCCGGCGTCGGTGCGCAGCGTCTCGCTCCAGAGCTGCGCCTGGACGCCGGCGATGCGGCGCCCTTCGCCGCGCACCGGCTCGTCGGGGACCGGCTGCGCGATCGCGCGTATGTCGCGAATCATCGCCGCATTGGCGGGAATATTGCCGGGCATGAAGCCGAACACCTGATGCGTATCGACACCGCGCGACGCCCAATTATAGCCTCTTTCGTCGGGGTGCGGCGCATAGGGCATGTCGAAATAGCCGAGGTCGGGGATCGACAGCACGACATCCCAACCGCGGTTCATCTGGTCGTGCGCCTCGCGGATCGCGCCGCCGTGAACGACGGTCCAGATATTCGTCTGCACGTCCCTCGGCATGGTGGCAGGGTCGGTGTGCCCCATCCCGTCGCTCCAGCCCGCGACGCGCAGCCCCTTGGCCGCGAGGCTTTTGCTGACCCGCTCGATGAAGCGCGGGGTGAGCTGGCGCGCGTCGCCATCATTCTGTGCGATCATCGCCGCGCACGCCGGCGAATTCACCCACGCCCCCGCCGTCTCGTCGGCACCGAGATGAAAGCTGCTCAGCGGCACCCCCGCGGCGCGGTGCATCGCCGCAAGCGCGTCGACCACCGTGTCGACGAAGCGATAGGTCGCGGGCAGACAGACGTTCAGCGTATTATCGTCATAATTCTGGATGCTGCGATATTCGGTCGTGTCGGCGGGGTCGACCAGTCGATAGCGCTCCGCCTCATCCCTTTTTCCTTCATCCATCAGTCGCGCATATCGCGCTTCCATCGCGCAGATCGCGGCGCGGCTGTGGCCGGGCATGTCGATCGACGGAATGATCTCGATCTGCCGTGCCGCCGCCGCCCGCACGATCGCCTCATAGTCGGCAACGGTCAGATAGCCGTTGACCGCCCCGGTGCCGTCAGGTCCCGCGCCGAGTTGCGGCAGCAGGCAGGTTCGCTCCGACGGGTCGTGACAGCGTTTCGATCCGATCACCGCCAGTTCGGGCAGCGCCGGAATCTCGATCCGCCATCCCTCGTCGTCGGCGAGATGGAGATGGAGCTTGTTGAGCTTGTAGGCCGCCATCGCCTCGACCAGCTTCAATATTTCGGCGCGGCCGTGGAAGTTGCGACCCAGGTCGATGTGGAGGCCGCGAAAGCCATATTCGGGCGCGTCGGCGACATGCAGCGGCTTCACCCGGCCCCGCTCGAACGCCGCCTGCTGTGCAAGCGAACGCAGCGCGTGGCTCGCCCCCGCCGCATCGCGTGCGCGGATGGCGATGCCCTGCGGCGCGACGTCGAGCACATAGCCCTCCGCCGCGGTCGGCGCGGCCGGATCGACGGCGATCGCCAGCGGCAGGCGGCCGCCCTCGGCGACGCCCGTGCGCGCCAGTGCGGCAAGCGCGGGCGCGACGGCGGCACGATCGACACCCGTCAGCGCGAGGACCACGCCGCCCGTCAGATCGGCCGGCGCGCCCGGCCGCTGCACCGCCTCGACCGGCTTCGGCAGGATCACGACACCGCTCGCGACGGGCGCCCGGCGCTCGGCCTGCACGACAAATGCGCGCTCGGGCGTCAGCCAGCGCGTCCGGTCGGGCGGCCCCTTGGTGGCGAGCTTCGCCTCGTCGGTCATCGGGGCGACGAAGGGCAAGGTTTCAAGACCCGTGTCGGAATCGACGACGGGGCGGGTCGCTGCGATCGTCCGCGCGTCGAGTCCCCGGGCGGCCAGATAGGCGTTGGGCATCGCGAACGCCTTCGAGAAATACGCCCCCACGCCCCACAGCCTGATCGTATAGGACGCGCCGGGCTTCAGCACTGCGCCGGGCTTCAGCGTCAATTGCTGCAGGTCGCCGTTGACGAGGCGATGGTCGAAGATGTCGCTCTCGACCCGCGGCAACCGGTTCACGAAGCCGAACGTGAGCGACAGATCCTGCGTCGGCAGCGCCGCGGGAATCGACTCCGGCATCGTCAGCGTGATCGTCGACAGGAAACAGCCGTCGATACCGGCCGGACAGGTCGGGTGATTGTCGACGATCGCGAAGCGATAGCCAAGCGTGTCGGCAAAACGGTCGAGCGCCGCCTGCGCAGGCGCCTCGTCGGCCCGGGCAGCCGGTGCCGCCAGAACCATCGCCAGCATCGCCCCCATCATCCGCCGCATATCATCCTCCCATTGGCGATGATGCGGCTTGAAAAGGGGCGCATGCTTTTGCTCATCGTCACCCCGGGGCCAAGCGGCGTCACCATCCTTTCGTCGACAAGTTGTATTTAATTTGTCATGTCAAAATCATCCGGTCAACGGCTTTCGGATACAGCACTTCCTCGGGAAAACTGCGGTATCCCCTATCGGGAGGGTCGCCTCATTTTCAATTGGTTTTACATTGATATTGCCGATCTTCCCGTCGGGGCGGGCTCGCCGGCAGGCCGCCCTCCTTGAAATCCCCGTTCAGGCGGATTCAGAGACCCCCGATCGGGAAAGTCGTCAGGTTCGACGGCGGGGCCGAATCGCGGCAAGGATTGACGCAACGATACCAATGCAACACATGGGAAGGGCGCTGGCCGTTTTTGCCGGCGGCATCTCGCAATCGGGTGGAGCATCGTCCTTGTCGCTGATCGATCATGTGGGTCCACTCCAGAAGGACGATCCGACACCGCTTTACCTGCAATTGCAGAAGATCCTGCGCGACGCGATCGAAGGCCAGATCGTCAAGGCCGACGAAGCGATCCCGACCGAGCGCGACCTGGCCGAGGAGTTCGACGTGTCGCGGATCACGGTGCGCAAGGCGATCGACGGGTTGGTCGGCGACGGGCTGGTCGCGCGCCGTCGCGGCGCGGGGACTTTCGTCACCCGACCGCGCGTCGAAAAGAGCTTTTCCAAGCTGACGTCCTTTTCGCAGGACATGGTATCGCGCGGGCGCAAGCCACACAGCCGCTGGGTCAGCAAGACCGCAGGCGCGGTGACACCGGAGGAGGCGCTGTCGCTCGGCCTGTCGCCAGGCTCGCGCGTCTATCGCTTTCACCGCATCCGCTACGCCGACGATCTGACCATGGCGCTCGAATATGCGACGATTCCCGCCTATTGCCTGCCCTCGGTCGATGCGGTCGGCGCGTCGCTCTACGAAGCGCTCGAGGCGGCGGGGCGTCTGCCGGTGCGCGCACTCCAGCGCCTGCGCGCGATTGCCTTCACCCCCGAACAGGCCGAAGTGCTCGGAATCGAGCCCGGATCGCCGGGACTGTTCATCGAGCGTCGCGGCTTCCTGCCCGACGGGCGCACGGCCGAATATACGCAAAGCTATTATCGCGGCGATGCCTATGACGTGGTGGCGGAACTGAACGGATAATATCCCCGATCAGCCGGACAGTCCGCGCAGCGCCCGCGCGCGGCGGCGGCGATAGCAGAGGCGCCCCCGCCCGGTCGCTCACCGCCCAGGCCGGGCGCCGGGACCTGTTGCCCGCGCCCTTCGCTGGACGGCCCCATCGCCTCGCTGTGTCGATCCTCCTCTCCATGCTGCCGGTCTGAGGCGCGATAGGGGCTGCGGCGCAAGGGATGGATCGTGAAAACCGGAATCGGCGCAACATACCTCTTGATAGGAAATCTATAACCTATATAGTACCAATTAAGTTGAACGCCGACCGGGGATTCGCGCAGCATGAAAGACGGACCGACGCTGATGGAAACCGAAGCGGCCGAAGCTCCGGCGGTCGTGCGGCGCCTGCTGGTCACGATGCGCGGCACTTTCGCCAACATCGGCGCCCGCCTCCGCGCCGCGCCGCCGGCGGTGGTCGTGACCTGCGGCCGCGGTTCGTCGGACCATGCCGCGACCTACGCCAAATATCTGATCGAGACGATGACCGGCACCCCCACCGCCTCGGCCGCGCTGTCGGTCGCGTCGCTCTATGACGCACCGGCGGCCGCGCCCGGCGCGCGGCTCTGCCTCGCCATCTCGCAGTCGGGCCGCAGCCCCGACCTGCTCGCCACCGTCGCGCAGCAGCGTGCCGCCGGCGCCTTCGTCGTCGCGCTGGTCAACGCCGGGGGATCGCCGCTCGCCGACCTCGCCGACGCCGTGATCGCGCTCGGCGCGGGGCCGGAGCGGTCGGTCGCGGCAACCAAATCCTGGATCGCCTCGCTCGCGGCCATCGCCGCACTGGTCGCCGCCTGGACCGAAGATACGGGGCTGTCGGGCACACTCGACGAGTTGCCCGAACGGCTGGCCGCCGCCGATGCGCTCGACTGGTCGCCCGCGGTCGCCGCCTTCGCCGGGGCGACGGACCTGTTCGTGCTCGGGCGCGGCTACGGCCTCGCCGCGGCGCAGGAAGCGGCGCTCAAGTTCAAGGAGACCTGTGCGCTCCACGCCGAGGCCTTCAGCGCCGCCGAGGTGCGCCACGGACCGATGGCCATCATCGGCGAGCGCTTCCCCATCCTCGCGCTCGGCGGTACCGACCGCGCCGGGGTCAGCGTATGCGACGCGGCACAAGAATTCCGCGCGCGCGGCGCGGCGGTGCTGCTCGCCGACCCCGGCGGCGGCGGCGACCTGCCCGCGATCGCCGGCCATCCGGCGATCGAGCCGATACTGCTGATCCAGAGCTTCTATCGCATGGTCAATGCGCTGGCGCTCGCGCGCGGGTGCGACCCCGACTCGCCACCGCATCTGAACAAGGTTACCGAGACGCTATGACGCTGCGCTTCCACAACGGGCGGATCGCCCTGCCCGACGGGATCGTCGAAGCGGCGGACATCAGGGTCACGGATGGACGGATCACCGCGATCGACGCGCCCACGGCCCTCGCCGCCGGCGATGCGATCGACCTGAGCGGCGGCTGGCTGCTCCCCGGCTTCGTCGATACGCAGGTCAACGGCGGCGGCGGCGTGCTGTTCAACGACCAGGCCGACGTGGACGCCATCGCGGCGATCGGCGCCGCGCACGCGCGTTTCGGCACCACCGCCTTCCTGCCGACGCTGATCAGCGACACGCCCGAACAGATCGCGGCGGCGCTGACCGCTGTCGACGACGCGATCGAGGCCGGCGTGCCGGGCGCCGTCGGCATCCATATCGAGGGGCCGTTCATCAACGAGGTGAAGCGCGGCATCCACGAGGTGCATCGTATCCGCCGCCTCGACGCCGAAACCCTCGCGCTGCTCACCGCGCCGCGGCGCGGCAAGGTGATGCTGACGCTGGCGCCCGAACTGTGCGATGAAGAAGATCTGCGCACGCTGGTCGCGCATGGCGTGATTCTGAGCGCCGGGCACAGCGACGCGACCTATGACGAGGCGAAGCGCGCGATCGCGGCGGGGCTGACCGGTTTCACCCATTTGTTCAACGCGATGTCGCCGCTGCACCACCGCGCGCCGGGCGCGGTCGGCGCGGCTTTCGATTCGGATTGCTATTGCGGACTGATCGTCGACGACGTTCACCTCCACCCCGCCATCGTCCGCCTCGCGGTGGCGGTGAAGGGCACGAACCGGATCATGCTGGTGACCGACGCGATGCCGAGCGTCGGCACCGACGCCAGCGAATTCACGCTGCAAGGCAAGCGCATCGCGGTGAAGGACGGCGTCTGCATCTTCGAGGACGGAACGCTCGCGGGGACGCATCTCGACATGGCGACGGCGCTGCGCGAGACGGTGAAGGTCACCGGGCTCGACGTCGCCGAAGCGGCGCGGATGGCGAGTGCGACGCCCGCCGCCTTCCTGTCGCTGTCGGACAGCCATGGCGCGCTCGCGCCGGGGCGCCGCGCCGACTGGGTATGGCTAGACAGCGCGCTCGCCCCGCGCGAAACCTGGATCGGCGGCCAGCGCCTGACCACCGCGCAATAGGGGAAGCGCCGATGAGCCTGATCGTCACCTCGCCGCTCAGGGGTTGGGCCTCGGCGATCGACAGCGTTCCCGATCCCGTCTTCGCCCAGCGAATGATGGGCGACGGGGTCGCGATCCAGCCGCTCGACGACACCATCGTCGCGCCCTTCGATGGCGAAGTCACGACACTGCACGATTCCGCACACGCCATCGCGCTGCGCAGCACCGAGGGCGTCGAGCTGCTGATCCATATCGGCCTCGACACGGTCGCTCTGAAGGGTCGAGGCTTCACGCCGCTGGTCGCGCCCGGCCAGAGCGTGGCGCGCGGCGACCCGCTGATCCGTTTCGACATGGACACGGTCGCCCTGGCGGCGGCGAGCCTGATTACCCCGGTCATCGTCACAAACGCCGAAGCCTTCACCATCACCCGCCGCGCGGTCGACTGCGCGGTCGGCACATGCGAGGCGCTGATGACGCTGGCGCCGGTGGCGGGCGAAGCCGTGCGGCGCTCCGACGACGGGACGCTGGTCGAGCAGGCGGTGACGTTGTCGCTGCCCCACGGCATTCACGCGCGCCCCGCGGCACGCATCGGCGAATGCGCGCGCGGATTTCAGGCCGACATCCAGCTCGTCCACGGCGGCAAGCGCGGCGACGCGCGCAGCACGGTCGCGTTGCTCGCGCTCGGCACCCGCTTCGGCGACGAGGTGACGGTACAGGCGTGCGGCGACGACGCCGAAGCGGCGCTGTCGGCCATCGTCGCCCTGCTACGCAGCGACATGAACGAAAGCAAGGCGCCCGCCCCCGCCCCGGCGGTCGAAACCCCGGCCCTCGCGCCCGGCCAGATCGGCGGCGTGATCGCCTCGCCGGGCCTTGCCATGGGGCCGGCGGCGCGGCTGCGGCAAACCGACATCGCCGTCGCGCGCGAGGGGCGAGGCGCGGAGGTCGAGCGCGCCGCGCTGCTGTCCGCGCGCGATGCCGTGCGCGACCGCATCGCCGCGCGCGCAGAGGCGGCGAGCGGCAGCGCCGCGTCGGTGATGCGGGCGCATCTGGCCCTGCTCGACGACCCCGAACTGCTCGCGGGCGCCGGGCGCCGTATCGCCGAGGGTGCGAGCGCGGGCTTCGCCTGGCGCGGCATCGTGCACGACCAGATCGCGGCGCTGCGCGGAACAGGCAATGCGCACCTGATCGAGCGGGTCGACGATCTGATCGATCTGGAGCGGCAAGTACTGGGCGTGCTGACCGGCGCGCCGGTGGAAGCCGACGCGATCGCGCCGGGGGCGATCCTCGTCGCCGACGACCTGCTACCCTCGCAGCTCGTGACGCTCGCGGCGAGCCGGCCCGCGGGCGTGTGCCTCGCGCATGGTGGCCCGACCTCACACGTCGCTATTCTCTGCGCGGGAATGGGAATCCCGGCGCTGGTCGCGATGGGTACCGCGCTCGATGCGGTTGCCGACGGCGACGACCTGCTTCTCGATGCCGAGGCCGGGCATGTCACGGCTGCGCCTTCCCCCGCCGCGCGCGACGCCTTCGCCGCGCGGCTCGCCCGGCGCGGCGAACGACGCGCGGCGGCCCAGGCGGCGGCGGCCGAAGCCTGCCACAGCGCCGATGGCACGCGCATCGAGATATTCGCCAATATCGGCACGGTCGAGGACGCCGCGCTCGCCGCCGCGAGCGGCGCCGAAGGCTCGGGGTTGGTGCGCAGCGAATTCCTGTTCCTCGGCCGCGACCGCGCGCCGTCCGAGGACGAGCAGCACGCCGCCTACCAGGCCATCGCCGACGCGCTGGCAGGCAAGCCGGTGATTGTCCGTTTGCTCGACATCGGCGGCGACAAGCCCACGCCCTATATCGCAATGCCGGCGGAGGAGAATCCGGCGCTCGGCCAGCGCGGCATCCGCGTCGCGCTCGCCCATCCGGCGCTTCTCGAAACCCAGCTCCGCGCGATCCTGCGCGTCCGGCCCGTCGGCCAATGCCGGATCATGATCCCGATGGTCACCGGACTTTCCGAACTGCGGCAGGTCCGCGCGCTGGTCGACCGGCTGCGCGGCGAGATGGGCATCGCCGGGCCGGTAGAGGTCGGAGTGATGATCGAAACGCCCGCCGCCGCCGCGACCGCCGATCTGCTCGCCGCCGAGGCCGATTTCCTGTCGATCGGCACCAACGACCTGACCCAATATGTCCTCGCGATGGACCGCGGCAACCCGGCGGTCGCCGCCGGAGTCGACGCGATGCATCCCGCGGTGCTGCGGATGATCGCCGACACTTGCCGCCTCGCCGCGGCGCGCGGGCGCTGGGTCGGCGTGTGCGGCGGACTCGCCTCCGACCCCGCGGCGCTGCCGATCCTCGTCGGCCTCGGCGTCACCGAATTGTCGGCGGTGCCCGGCTTCGTCGCCGAGGCGAAGGCGATCGTTCGCAGCCTGACGGTCGAGGCGGCGCGCGGCCACGCGGCCCGCGCGCTGCAATGCACATCGGCGGCGGAGGTGCGGGCGCTGGCGCACGCATTCGGGGAGACGGCGACATGAGGAAGATACTCGAAACGCTCCAGCCGCTTGGCCGCGCGCTGATGTTGCCGATCGCGGTGCTGCCCATCGCCGGCCTGCTGCTCCGTATCGGCCAGCCCGACCTGCTCGACATCGCTTTCGTCTCGGCAGCGGGCGCCGCGATCTTCGACAATCTTGGCCTGCTCTTCGCGATCGGCGTCGCGGTCGGCTTCGCCCGCGACGGCAATGGCGCCGCGGCGCTCGCCGGCGTGACCTGCTATCTGGTCACCACCAACGGCGCGCAGACCTTCCTGACCGTGCCGCCCGACGTCGGCGCGGGCCTGCCCGAACCGGTCGCGGCGCTGGCGATGAAGAATTGGGCGGTCGGCCTGATCGACCGGCTGGAGGTTCCGGTCGGCATCCTCTCGGGCCTGATCGGCGGCCACTTCTACAACCGCTTCGCGACCATCGCGCTGCCTGAATATCTGGCTTTCTTCGGCGGACGGCGCTTCGTACCGATCGCCAGCGGAGTCGCCGGATTGCTGCTCGCTGTGGTCGTGGGCTATGGCTATGCCCATATCAGCGGCGCAATCGACAGCGCGGGCCGCGTCGTCGTCGAAAGCGGCGGGTTCGGCCTCTTCCTCTATGGCGCGCTCAACCGGCTGCTGATCGTCACCGGGCTCCATCACATCATCAACAATGTCGCCTGGTTCGTGGTCGGCGACTATGCCGGCGCGACTGGCGACCTGCGCCGCTTCTTCGCCGGCGATCCCGCCGCGGGCGCCTTCATGAGTGGGTTTTTCCCGGTCATGATGTTCGGCCTGCCCGCCGCCTGCCTCGCCATGTATCACGAAGCGCGGCCCGAGCGGCGCAAGGCGGTCGGCGGCATGCTGTTCAGCTTGGCTTTCACCAGCTTCCTGACCGGAGTGACCGAGCCGATCGAGTTCAGCTTCATGTTCGTCGCGCCGCTGCTCTACGCGATCCATGCGCTGCTCACCGGAGCGGCGATGGCGCTGATGAACGCGCTCGACGTCAAGCTCGGCTTCGGCTTTTCGGCGGGGCTGTTCGATTATGTGCTGAACTTCAGCCTCGCGACCCGGCCGTGGATGCTGCTCCCCGTCGGCGCCGCCTATGCGCTTGTCTATTACGGGCTGTTCCGCTTCTTCATCCGGCGCTTCAACTTGACGACGCCGGGGCGCGAGGCGGGCGAAGTCGCCGAGGCGGCGGCCGCCACACCCGGCAGCGCGCGCGGCGCGGCCTTCGTCGCGGCGCTCGGCGGCGCGAAGAATCTGTCGAGCGTCGACGCCTGCACGACGCGTCTGCGCCTGATCGTCGCCGACAGCCAGGCGATCGACGAAGCCGCGCTGACGGCGCTCGGCGCGCGCGGCATCATCCGGCCATCGGCGAACGCGGTGCAGGTCGTGCTCGGTCCGGTCGCCGACCTGGTCGCCGAAGAGATGCGCGGCGTGCTTGCAAGCGACGCCGCGGTGCCGGTTGCGGCGCCCGCATCGCGGACCGCCGACACCGACGCCACCCTGCCCGCTTCCCTTGTCGAGGCGCTCGGCGGCGAAAAAAATATCCGCACGGTGCAGGCGCTTCACGGCCGCTACCGTGTCGATCTGGCCGATGAAGCTTCGGTCGACGCCGGTCGGCTGGCCACCCAAGGCCGGGGCTTCGTGCGCGCCGCGCCCGGCGTCTATCACATCCTGCACGCCTGAACCGGCCCCGCGCCCGCACAATAGACATTTGATTCCCAGCGCATCTTCGCGCATCGCGGGGCGACGCAGCCAGTAGGACGGTCGCCCCTTGTTCGAGACCTTCACTTTTCATTCGCTCCCGCCCGAAGACGAGGCGCTTCGTCCCGCGATCCGGGTACTCGCCGAAGAGGCGGCCGCGTCGCTCGGCGCCGACCAGCGCGCGCGGTCGTGGCAGGGTTTCGATGCCGCCTTCAGCCGCAAGCTCGGCGAGGCGGGTTTTCTCGGCCTGACGCTGCCGCGCGACTATGGCGGTGGCGAGCGCGGCCCCTTCGCGCGTTTCGTCGTCGTCGAGGAACTGCTGACGCTCGGCGCCCCGGTCGCGGCGCACTGGATCGCCGACCGGCAGAGCGCGCCGCTGATCCTGAATTTCGGCAGCGAGGAACAGCGTCGGCACTATCTGCCGCGCATCTGTCGCGGCGAAATCTTCTTCTGTATCGGGATGAGCGAGCCCGGATCGGGATCGGACCTCGCAAGCGTCCGCACCCGCGCCGAGCGCACCGCATCGGGCTGGCGCCTCAACGGCCAGAAAATCTGGACAACCAACGCGCATCGCGCCGACTACATGATCGCGCTGGTGCGGACGTCGGGTACGGCAGCCGATCGCCATGGTGGCCTGTCGCAATTGATCGTCGACCTGAAGGCGCCCGGGGTGACCGTCCGCCCGATCGAGGATCTGGCCGGCGACGCGCATTTCGCCGAAGTCTTCTTCGAGGACGCCGCCCTGCCCGACGACGCGCTGATCGGCACCGAAGATGAAGGCTGGAAGCAGGTCACCGCCGAGCTGGCGTTCGAGCGCAGCGGTCCCGAGCGCATCTATTCGAGCATCATCCTGCTCGACGCCTGGATCGCCCATTTGCAGAAGCAGGGCAGCGTCGGCGAGGCCTCGCTGCGGCTCGCCGGCAATTTCACGGCGCGGCTCGCCACGCTGCGCGCGATGTCGATCGCCTGCACCGCGCTGCTCGCGCAGGGAGAAAGCCCCGTCGTCGAAGCTTCGCTGGTCAAGGATCTGGGCACCAGTTTCGAACAGGAACTGCCGGCCGCGATCGCGAACGACCTCGCCGCGCGGCCCGATGTGCCGGTCGATGCCGAGCTGCGCCGCGCGCTCTTCTATGTCGCGCATATCGCGCCCAGCTTTTCGCTGCGCGGCGGAACGCGAGAGATTTTGCGCGGCATCATCGCCCGCGGACTGGGACTACGCTGATGGACCGAACCGAACTTCTCGCACCGTTCGAGCGACTGCTCGAGAGCGCCTGCACTCCGGCGGTCGTGCGCGCCATCGAAGCGGGCGGCGACGCGGCGACGCTGTGGGACGCGATCGAAGCCTCGGGATTTCTCGACGCATTGGTGCCCGAAGCGCAGGGCGGCGCCGGGCTGGCGCTCGCCGATATGGCGCCGATCCTGATCGCGTGCGGCCGCTTCGCGGTGCCGCTGCCGGTCGGCGACACCATCGCCGCGCGCCACCTGTTGGCGCTGCGCGGCGAAACGCCGCCGCCCGGCCCGATCCGCCTGACCGGCGGTCACGCCGAAGCGGCGGCAGTCGGCGCACTGCCCGCCGCCCGCGCACAGGAAATCCGCGTCGATGGCGATACGCCAAGCCTCCATCTCGCCGCGCTCGTGCGCGCCGCCGCGATCGCCGGCGGCGCGCAACGGCTGCTCGATGCGTCGCTCGCCTATGCCAATGAGCGCGTCCAGTTCGGCAAGCCGATCGGGCGCCAGCAGGCGCTCCAGCAGCAGCTCGCGGTGATGGCCGAACAGACTGTCGCCGCGCGCATCGCGGTCGAGATCGCCTGCGCCGCCGGTCTGCCGCTGTCCCTCGCGCCCGCCGCCACGGCCAAGATCGTCACCTCGACCGCCGCGCCATCGATCGCCGCGACCGCCCATGCCGTCCACGGCGCCATCGGCATCAGCGCCGAGCACGACCTCCACCTTTACACGCGGCGCCTGCTCGCCTGGCGGATGGAACATGGATCGGAAGGCTGGTGGGAAGCGCGGCTGGGGACGGAACGGCTCGCGGCAAACGTCGGTTCGGTCGACTGGGTCCGGGCCGCGGTGACGGGCTGAGGGCGCAATCAGACGTTCGCGACAAGTACGGATGATATGCCGGCACCCGTCTCTTGCTCTCTCCTGGAAGGTCGACGGCGTTCCGCTTTGCGCCGCCGGCCGCTACAGCATCGTGCGTTAAATCTGAACCCTTCGCCCCGAGCTTGCCGAAGGGCCATTCTTTCTTTGCGACGCCGAAAAGAAAGGACGGTGCTTCGACAAGCTCAGCACGAACGGAAGAAAGGGTGATGCAGATTGCTCTAAGGCGAGGATTGCCCCGGACATTAGCCGGCCGGGCGTGTAGAGGGACGCCATGTCCCGTCTCCTGAAAGCCGCCGTTGATCCCTTTCTCTTCGCGTTGATCGCGACCGTCGTCCTCGCGACCCTGCTGCCCGCCCATGGCACCGGCGTCAGGCTGTTCGATATCCTTACCGACGCCGCGATCACCCTGCTCTTCTTTCTGCAGGGGGCGAAGCTCTCGCGCCAGGCGCTGCTCTCGGGCGCCGGGGCGTGGAAATTGCATGGGGCCGTCCTGACGTCGACCTTCCTTATCTTTCCGCTGCTCGGGCTCGGGATCGGCCGGCTCCATCTGCTCGATCCAACGATGGCGGCCGGATTCCTGTTCCTCACCCTGCTGCCGTCGACGGTGCAATCGTCGATCGCCTTCACCTCGATCGCGCGCGGCAATATCGCCGCGGCGGTGTGCAGCGCGTCCTTTTCGAACCTGCTCGGCATCGCACTCACACCGCTGCTCGCCAGCCTGCTGATGAGCGCGAGCGGCGTCATCCTGTCGTGGGGAAGCGCGCGCACCATCCTGTTCCAGCTTCTTTTGCCCTTTGCCGCCGGGCATCTGCTGCGTCCGCTGATCGGTGACTGGGTGACGGCGCATAAACGCCTGGTGAGTGTCTCGGATCGCGGGTCGATCCTGCTCGTCGTCTATACCGCTTTCAGCGCCGCGGTGGTCGAAGGGCTGTGGCATCGCGTCGCCCCTGCCGAGTTGCTGGTGCTGACAGTCTGCTGCATCGGGCTGCTCGCGGCGATCCTGACCGCGACTTGGCTGCTCGGCCGGTTGCTGAAGCTCGATCGCACCGATGCCATCGTGCTGCAATTCTGCGGATCGAAAAAGAGTCTCGTCTCCGGCGTACCGCTGGCGGGCATTCTCTTTCCGGTGTCGCAGGTCGGTCTCGCGGTGCTGCCGCTGATGTTGTTTCACCAAATCCAGCTCTTCGCCTGCGCCATATTGGCCCGTCATTATGCCAGCCACACCGCCGAAGAGGACGAAACGGACCGGCAACTGGCGGGCGCCTGACCGCAATAATCGTCTGGGTCGACTGGGGCGCATTTCTGCGACGGCGGGCGGCTCATTCCCCAGCCATCGGCCGAAACGTGCAACAGCGCTTGTCATCGCCAAGCCCGCCGATGGAGGCTCCGGCAGCTCAGTCGGTAGAGCACATCATTCCTGATAGCGCACGTCCGCATTGCGGCCGCGCCCTCGCGAACCTAGAACCAGGCACGCACCCCCATGACGAGGCCGACGCCGTTGACATCCTCGCCTGCCGTGCGCGCGAAGCGTGCGGTATCGCCGAACTTGCGCGTCCATACGCCCCCGACATAGGGGGCGAATTCCTGGACGATCTCGTAGCGAAGCCGGAGTCCCAACTCGAAGTCGGAAAGCCCCGATCCGATGCCCGTTTCGGGAACATCCTGAGCCGCGAAATTGACCTCTGCCCGCGGCTGCAGGATCAGCCGCTGGGTGATGCGCTGGTCATAATAGCCTTCGAGCCGCCCGAGCACATCGCCCTTGTTCGACAGGAACAGCGCACCTGCGGTTTCGAACCAGTAAGGCGCGAGTCCTTCGAAGCCGACCGTCGCATAGCTGCGGTCTGGCCCTTCGCCCAGATCCTGCCGCACGCCGGCCTGAAGGTTGAAATAGGGGCCGACCGCCCGACTGTAGAGCAATTGGAGTTCGGCCGCCTCGACGCCTTCGCCCCAGGCGCCCTCCCCCTCGCTCTTCAGCGTCAGGCGGTCGATGTCGCCGCCATACCAGCCCTCGACGCCCCAGCGGAATCCGTCGCGGCCCTTGCGTGCCTGATATTCGGCGAGATCGAAGTTCAGGAAGGCGATCGTCTGCCCGCCATTTTCTTCCATCATCGCATGACGCGACCGATCCATCTCCGCCTTTGGGTAGATTCGATCGGCATACCAGTCGTCCGGCGGAGCCGGCGCCGGCGCATCGCCGGCGGGCAGGTCGGTGCCGACTGCACCGGTCGGGCGATCGGGCATCGCCTTGGGCGTGCAGTGGCCCATCGCGGCATGGACCGGCGAGCACTCAGGGTCGGCGGCGACCGGTGCGGGCCGGGCCTCTGCCGGCTCAGCGGGCGGCATTTCGTGCATCGAATGGTCCTGCGCCACCGCCGGCACAGAGAAGATCAAGGCGCCGGTGCTGGCGAAAGTCAGCGCGAGCCGGATCATGCTGCCTCTCCCCGCGGGCGGACGCTGACGACGCGCATCATGCCGGCATGCATGTGGTAAAGGAGGTGACAGTGGAACGCCCAGTCGCCGAGCGCATCGGCGGTGAAATCGAAGGTCGCAGTCCCACCCGGCTGGACGAGCACGGTGTGCTTGCGTGGCGCCCGGTCGCCCTTGCCGGTGACCAGTTCGAAGAAATGACCGTGCAGGTGGATCGGGTGGCTCATCATCGAATCGTTGATGAGGTTCACCCGCACCCGTTCGCCCTCCAGAAACGGGATCGGTTCGTGATGATCCGACATCTTCACGCCATCGAACGACCACATGAAGCGTTCCATGTTCCCGGTCAGATGGATGGCGAGCGAACGCTCGGGCGCGCGAACGTCGGGATTGCGGTCGAGCGCGACGAGATCCTTATAGGTCAGGACGTCGTGTCCGACATCCTCGAGACCCTGGCCGGGCTCGCCCATCCGGTCGACGGGCATCGGTGAGATCGTCTGGACGCTCGGGTCGCGCTTGACCTGCGGCGCGACGTCGAAATCGCGCATGCTGTGCTCCATCGCGCCGCCGCCCGACCCATGGTCCATGCCCGCCATCGCGCCGCCGCCTGCGGGCGTGCAATGGCCCATCGCGGCATGTTCGGGGGGACAGGACGCGTCATCTCCTGCCATCGCGCCCATGTCGCCCATCCCCATGTCTTTCATGGTCGCGAGCGGCCGCGGACGCAGCGGCGGGACCTCGGCCACCATTCCGGCGCGCGGCGCCAGCGTCGCCCGCCCCATCCCCGACCGGTCGCTGGCTTCGGCGATGAGCGTAAAGGCGCGATCCTCCGCAGGGGTCACGATGACGTCATAGGTCTCGGCGACCGCGATCTGGAACTCGTCGGTCTCGACCGGCACGATGTTCAGGCCGTCGGCCTGCACGACGGTCATTCGAAGACCCGGTATGCGGACATTGAAGATCGACATCGCCGACGCATTGATGATCCGCAGCCGCACCCGCTCGCCCGGATCGAAGAGCGCGGTCCAATTGTCGCGCGGACCGTGGCCATTGACGAGGAAGCTGTAGGTCGAGCCGTTGACATCGGCGACGTCGGTCGGGTCCATCCGCATCGCGCCCCACGCAAGACGGTCCTTCAGCGGCTGATCCTTGCCGGCGAGCAGCCCGGCGAGCGTCTGGCGCTGCCGGTTGAAATGGCCGGGATTGACCTTGAGTTTGCGAAAAATCGCCTCGGGCGAAATCCGGCTGTGATCCGACAGCACGACGACATGCTCACGGTCATAGGCGATCGGGTCGGTGTCCGCGGGGTCGATGACGATCGGCCCATAATGGCCGAGTTGTTCCTGAAGGCCCGAGTGGCTGTGATACCAATAGGTCCCCGACTGGACGACCGGAAATTCGTAGACGAAGGTCGATCTGGGCCTGATCCCCGGAAAGCTGACGCCCGGAACCCCGTCCATCTCGAAGGGCAGGATCAGCCCGTGCCAGTGGATCGAACTGTCCTCGTCGAGGTCGTTGACGACGGTCAGGCGTGCGGTCTGACCCTGCTTCAACCGGATCAGCGGTGCGGGAACGGTGCCGTTGATTCCGATCGCGCGGCTGACCTTGCCGTCGATCCGCATTGTCTGGCGTGCGATGCGCAGCATGATGTCGTTCCCCGACACGGCCGGGAGGGGAGCGATGATTCCGGACGACACCGGTTGCGCCCAGACGGGGAACCAGCCCGCCATCGCGGCGGCTGCCGCCCCGCCGCCCAAAGCCGCACTGACGAACCCACGCCTGTCTATCTGCATTTTCTTTCCGACCGTTTCTGCTGCTCTTCAGAACCATACGCAGGTGCCGTCGGCGACCCTCACCCAAAACGCCTCCGTTGGCGTATCGCCGGATCACACTTCGGCCAGCAGGGCTTTCAACCGCATCCGCGCGCGATACAGGCGCGTTTCGACAGCCTTCTCGCTGACGTTCAGCATTGCCGCTGCCTCGGCCTGGCTGACCTCCTCCACGCCTCGCAGGACCAGAACCTCGCGCAGACTCTGGGGCAGCCGCGCTATCGCCGCCTGGACGCGGGCGAGTTCGGACCGGCCGTCAACCTCCCTGTCCGGAAGCGGCGTGTCGCTGGCAACGGCGCGCGCGGTCTCGATGGGAAGTGCGCGCGCAAAGAATGCCCGCACCTTACGCCGCCGCGCCCAGTCGCGGCACTTGTTGATCGCGATGCGGCTGATCCAGATGCGGAACGGCCGTTCGCTGTCGTAGCGGTCGATCGCCGCGAAGGCCGCGACAAAGGCTTCCTGGGTCAGGTCCATCGCCTCGTCGGCATCGCCGACCTGCTTGACGATCAGCCCGAAAATCGGTGCCTTGTAGCGATTCAGCAGCTCACGATAGGCACCCTCGCGCCCCGCGCGCGCCTGCGCCGCCAGCTCCTTGTCGGAGCATTGCCCCGGGCCGGAACTCACCGCGCATCGGCGGTCAGCGCCTTGACCACGCTCTTGTCGAACATACGCGCCTGGTCGCGGTCGAGAACGGCGCGCATCGCGAAGAGATGTTCCAGCGTTTCCTTTTGCAGCGTCCCCATGACCTGATGGCTGTGGTCGATCGCCTCGGTCACGCGCGGGCCATAGCCATGTTCGGCCTCGATCGCCTGCGCAAGCCGCATATTGGCGGCGCGCATCTCCTTCTCCAACGCATGACGACGGCCGGTGAAATCGGCTTCGATCCTCTCGATGCGCGCTTCCTGCTGCGCCGTCAGGTCGAGCTGGCTGTGAAGCAGCGCATGCAGTTCGGTCTCGCTCGCCCTTGGCGTCTGCGTGACCATACGCCCGACGAACACGCCGGCGATGGCGGCCGCGAAGGCGATGAGCCCAACGAGGAGCATGCGGCGCGACGGCATCTATTGCGCATCCAGCAGGGTCGACGGAGCGAGCACGCTTGCCGCACCAAGCGGGCTGAGCGGGCCGGCCGCAACCGCCGGCTGTGAAACAGCGCTTCCCGCAATGAAGCCGCCACCCAGCGATATGAATGCGGAGAGCGCCATCACCCGGCGCATGGCCGCCGCTTCGCGACGGCGGACGCCGAGAGCATGGATGATCCGGTCGTCGAGCGCGCTCAGCGCCGTCGGTATATCGACCCTGCTCAAGATACGAAGTTCGTCGTCCATGGCCCGTCCTGCCGGAGGTCTTTTTCATATCAGCATACGCGGCTGCGGCAATCATCCCTCAAACGACGCGATGAGGTAAATCCGCCGGCCAGCGTATTGGCGGGCAGACCCATGATTGGAGATGTAGCGACCGCACTCGTCCCGCTTGTCGCGCCGGTCGCGGCGAGTACGAATGCCCGCGACCGGCTCGATGGTCTCGAAGGCGACGTCGGTGAAGCTGGCATTCGGCGAGAAACTCGTCCCCGCGACGATCGAGACCGGGGCCGAAAACAAATGCCAGAGGGCGCTTGTCATCATCCGGCGGCGCTGTTAGAGGCGCCCGCGTTGCCGCTTTAGCTCAGTTGGTAGAGCACATCATTCGTAATGATGGGGCCACAGGTTCGAGTCCTGTAAGCGGCACCATTCCCCTGTTCGCCAATGACCGGGAATGGTTGCAAAAACCCCGGAAATCTGCCAAAAACTAGGTCGGAACGGTCGCCAATGTGCGCGACTGGTCGCCGACAATCGCATGCCGCAGGGGGTATGTGTGGGGGTATTTGGCAAAAGGGCCGTTTAAAATACCCCCAAATTGCCGGTGACGGATTGGGAGATACCCCCAATGGCGTTGACGGTAACCGCGATAAAAGCAGCAAAACCCAAGGCGAAACCGTATAAATTGGCCGACGAAAAGGGGCTGTCCCTTATCGTGTCGCCATCCGGGGGCATGTTGTGGCGCTGGAAATATCGCGTCGATGGCATCGGCGCAGATGGCCAGCCCAAGCGGATCGAAAAGATGCTGGCGCTGGGCGCTTATCCCGACGTCGGTTTACAGGCGGCGCGCGAGCGGCGCGACGCGGCGCGCCAGCAACTCGCCAGCGGTATCGATCCGGCCGAAAAGAAACAGCGCGACAAGCGGGCTGCTAAAATTGGGGCGGCCAACACCTTTCACGCGGTGGCGACGAACTTCATTGTCAAACGGCGTTCAAAAGGGACCCCCGATCGGCGTCGAAGAGGGACCCCCTTTTTGGATATGATGTTGGTTTGTTGAAGATGGCCTTGCGC
>NZ_JACIJH010000011.1 GCF_014199295.1 Sphingopyxis panaciterrulae | reverse complement strand
AAAACCAGTCGGCCGACTAAATCCCCGGGATGAAGGGGTCCTTTTTGCACGCCGATCACCCCACGAAGGGGGTGCCTATTGCACGCTGATCCTCAAGCATGTCGGCTGAGCCATAACCGGTGTCGCCGACCAGCCCCTCGGCCATGCAGCGCGACACCGTCATCTCGAACAGCTTGCGCAAGAGATCGCTGTCCCGGAAGCGGCCGTGCCGGTTCTTCGAGAAGGTCGAGTGATCGGGAACCGCGCCGTCGAGCCCGAGCCGGCAGAACCAGCGATAGGCCAGGTTCAGATGCACCTCTTCACACAGCCGCCGTTCCGAACGGATCCCCATGCGGGTGCTGTCGATATCATCGATCTTGAGGTGTGCGACCTCCGACACGCGCAGCCCCGCGCCATAGGCGACACCAAGGGCGGCCTTGTACTTGATCCCCGGCGCTGCTTCGAGAAGCTTCGCCGCTTCATCGACACTGAGCACGTCGGGCAGCTTGCACGGATTACGCGTGATGACGAGAGACCGCGCCAGATCCCGACGCCCGAGAGTCCCGGTGAACAGGAAACGCAAATCCGATCCAGCTTTCATGGGTCTGTGCGCTACGCGGCCAAGTCTGCTCGCTGCATTTCGGACAGAGAGAAGGGGCCCGTGCGGCTTATTCGCGTGCCAATCTTCTTTCCGGTTTCAGCGGTCTCCAGATAGTCCGCCCACCCTTGCATCATGAACCGCCGTGGACGAAGAAATTGCGCAGGATTGTGGCGACGATCCATCCCTCCAGGGTGATGAGCAAGCTGATATTCTATCCAATTGCCGTCGAACAAGCCGCTCTCGTTCAACACCGTGCTTGCGAGACCGCGAAAGCCATGGACCGTCGCCTTCCCCCGCAACCCCATGCGATAGAGGACGTCGAGCATATGGTTTCCGGTGACAGCTCCCGTCTTGGACGCCTCCACGGGGCACAAATAGCGCCCGATTTTCCTGTTGGTAAGGGCACCGTTCAACGAACTGAGTTCCTCCAACAATCGCAAAGCCTGCCGCGACAAAGGGACAAGACGTTCGTAGCGTGGCTTCATCCGCTGATAGGGAATGCGCCAGAGCGGATTCGCGCCGCCAATATTTTCCAACTCCGACCACTCCGCAAAGCAGGTTTCCTTGCTGCGTACCATGGTGAGCATGGTCCAGCGCAGCGCAAGCTGACTCATGCGCGCGCTTTGATCGGCGTTGAGCATGGTGAAGAAAGCGGGCAACTCCCCAATCGCAACTCTGGCGCGGTGTTCTACCGGTCCGGTTTTAGGCAGGAAAATGTCTCTGCACGGATCCGTTTCGCAATATCCCTCTGCAATGGAAAAGCGAAAGATTTCGCTGCAATGGGCTCGCATGCGATGTGCCGTTTCCAAGGCTCCTCACGCTTCGATATTGCGCAAGGCTTTGCGAATGTCCTCCAGCGTGATCCTGCTGATTTCCTGCTTGCCGACAATCAGAAATATATCAACTTCCAGCCGTCCGGTGATGAAGGCCTCGTAGCGCTTGCTCCAGCCGGGTCTTCGCGTCTCTATCCAGGCCCGCGCCGCCTGTTCAAAGCTACGCAGGACAATCGCTCGGCGACTGAAGCTTCCCATGCGCTTCTGCTTCCACCTCTCCTCGGCCGGATTGATTCCAGAGGCGAGCTGCTGCCTCATCGCATCACGCCAAACGCGAGCAAGGACAATCGAGACCTCCGGATAGGATCCGCCGGCAATAGTGTGCTGCTTTCCGTCGAAACGGTAGGAAAAGCGCCAGAGCTTCGAGCCGATCGGCGTCATGAGCAGGAACAGGCCGCGCCCGTCAGTATATGTATATGGCTTCGCCCTGGGCCTGAAAGTGGCAATCATATAGTCGGTCAACATACCGACCGGATTTTACAGCGGCCCCTTGGCCAGTCGCGGATTTGATTACAAGAACTTCGGTCAGAAATTCGAGGAGATAAGACAGATAATTCCGCTCAAAATGCTGGTACCACTAGCTCGCGCGGGACATCTTGGCCCTTCCTGGGACAAGGTGCGATACCGGCTGGCTGGGGCGGCAGGATTCGAACCTGCGCATGCCGGTACCAAAAACCGGTGCCTTACCGCTTGGCTACGCCCCAACAGCCGGTGCGACGGGCGCTCTATAGTGCAGCGACGCCCATTGCAAGGCGGGCGCGATCAAAGACGCGCTACCCAGCCGTGGGGGTCGGCGGCGCGGCCGCGCTGGATGTCGACGAGCTTGCCCTTGAGCATTTCGGTGACCTGGCCCGGCCCGCCGGCGCCGATCGTGAAGCTCGCGTTTCCGCGCGTCACCTTGCCCACCGGAGTCACGACAGCGGCGGTGCCGCAGGCGAAGCTCTCGGTCAGCCGGCCGCTTTCCGCGTCGGCCTGCCACTGGTCGATCGCATAGCGTTCCTCGCGCACCGTCAGCCCCGCATCCGTCGCCAGCGTGATCAGCGCGTCGCGGGTGATGCCGGGCAGGATCGTGCCGGTCAGCGGCGGCGTGACGATGCTGCCGTCGTCCATGACGAAGAACATGTTCATGCCGCCCAGTTCCTCGATCCAGCGATGCTCGGCGGCGTCGAGGAAGACGACCTGGTCGTGCCCCTTGGCGATCGCTTCGCTCTGCGCGACGAGGCTCGCGGCATAGTTGCCGCCACATTTGGCGGCGCCGGTGCCGCCCGGCGCGGCACGGGTATAATCTTCCGACACCCAGAGCGACACCGCGGGCGCGCCCGACTTGAAATAATTGCCGACCGGCGAGGCGATGACGAGGAAATGATATTCGGCCGCCGGCTTCACCCCCAGGAACACCTCGCTCGCATACATGAAGGGGCGCAGATAGAGCGCGCCGCCCTCGACCTGCGGGAACCAGCCGGCGTCGGTCGCAACGATCTCCTTGACGGCCGCGATGAACAGTTCCTCGGGCAGTTCGGCCATCGCCATGCGGCGCGCGCTGGCGTTGAAACGCGCCGCATTGGCCTCGACCCGGAACAACGCCATCGACCCGTCGTCGAGGCGATAGGCCTTCAGCCCCTCGAAGATTTCCTGCGCATAATGGAGCACCGCGGTGGCGGGATCGAGCGACAGCGGGCCGCGCGGCATCACCTGCGCGTCGTGCCAGCCCTTCCCCTCGGTGTAGCGGATCGACACCATATGGTCGGTGAAGACGCGCCCGAAGACCGGGTCCGCGATTGCCGCCGCGCGTACATCGTCCGCCGTCGGGTTCGGGTGCGGCAGGCGGGTGAAGGCGGGTGCGGACATGGGAAATCCTTGCTTCCAGAGGGGGAGTCGTGCGCGCCTCTTGCCAAAGCCGGACGTCCGGCGCAACGGTAGTCGTTATGAACGAGGAAAATTTTCTTTCACAAGTGCCCGCCGCTTCTGCCCTTTTCTTGCGCGAGGCCGAGGTGCGCCGGGGCATCGAATATCTGTTTTTCGGCCACGCCGCGCTGTGGCGGACGATCGACGCCCGCCTTGCCGAAAAAGAGCTGGGCCGCGCCCATTACCGCGCGCTCTATTTCATCGCCCGCCAACCCGGCCTCGCCATTTCGGACCTGCTGGCGCTGCTCGGCATCACCAAACAATCGCTCGGCCGCGTCCTCAAGGAACTGGAGGCGCGCGCGCTGCTGACGACGCGGCCGGGGGGCCGCGACCGGCGGCAGAAGGAGCTGCGGCTGACGGCGGAGGGCCGCCAGCTCGAAAACGCGATCTTCACCGCGCTGCGCGATGCGATGAGCCGCGCCTATACCCATGCCGGCCAGGCGGCGGTCACCGGCTTCTGGCAGGTCAACGAGGCGCTGCTGTCGCCGCGCGAACGCGCCCGGGTGGCAAAGCTGGGCAGCGAGCCGGGTCAGCCCTAGGCCGCCGCCGGCCCTGGAAGCTTGATGAGATTGAACCGTGGCCCTGCGCCTGTCGAAGGGCGCTGTTCGTCGACAGGGGCCCTTCGGCAGGCGCAGGGCTAGGGTAATGACTGATTCCACCTGACAGGACAGGCTCTAACCCTGCCCGCGCGCGATGTCCGCCAGTTCGCGGCCGCGGTCGCGCGCGGCGCGCAGCACATTGGTCATCAGCGCGACGAGCTGCCCGTCGGTATCGAGGATATCGAGCCCGACCTGCGTCATGCCGCCCTTGCTCGCCACCTTCGCGGCCAGCGCGCCGGGCTTTTCGCCGCTATCGGCGAGCAACGCGGTCGCGCCGCCGAAGGTGGCGGCGGCGAGACGGAGCGCCTCGTCGGGCGACAGGCCGAGGCGCTCGCCCGCTGCGGCATAGGCCTCGATCAGGCGGAAGACGAAGGCGGGGCCGCTGCCGGTGAAGGCGGTGACGAGATCCATCGCCGCATCGTCGGCCAGTTCGACCGTCTGCCCAAGGGGGGCGAGCAGCGCCGCGACGGCGTCCCCATCGGCATCGCCGAGCCGCGCGACCGCGGACACCCCGGCGCCGATCCGCACCGCCAGATTGGGCAGGATACGCACCTGCGCGCGCGCCTGCGGAAAGCGCTCGGCCAGATCGGCAAGCGAGACGCCCGCAAGGATCGAGAGCAGATGGACGCCATCCGTCGCGAGCGGCGCGAGGTCGCTTGCCACCTCGCCCAATTGCTGCGGCTTCATTCCCAGCATCACCCAGTCGGCCGTGCCGCCCGCCGCCGCCCAGTCGGCAAGCGAGGCGTGAAGCGCCACCCCGTCACGCGGCGTCGCCGCCGGATCGACGACCGCGACCCGCGCCGGGTCGAGCCCCGCCGCCAGCCAGCGATCGAGCATGGCCCCCGCCATATTCCCACATCCGACCAGCAGCAGCCGGCCGGCAAAAGTCCCCAATGTCGTCGTCATGGTCCCTGGTCTTCTTCTTGTCTGTTTCGTCTAACGTCTGCTTCGTCCAGCCACCTGGACGGAAGCGCACCCGTAAAGATCGTCATGCTGAACTTGTTTCAGCATCCATGGCTAGGTCTCGCGTTCAGCGCTGCGCTTTATTCGAGGACAGGCCATGGACCCTGAAACAAGTTCAGGGTGACGATTTCCAATGTCGCGAACTTCCTTTCCTCCTCACGAGCTACAACTGTCTTCCGGCCCCGACAGCAGGTCGAGGCAGCGGCCGTCGATCTTCGCGCCGTCGACGGGCAGGTCGATCTGCGCCGCAAGGGTGGGCAATATGTCCACCGTCATCACCGCATTCGGCTGCTCGAAGCTCGCGATCCCGCGGCGCCAGAAGAGAATCGGCACACGGCGGTCATAATCCCACACCGACCCGTGCGTCGCGACATAGCCGATGCCCGGTTCGGGAATCGGGGTGACCCGCGGCTTGAGCGCGATGATGAAATCGCCCGAACGCTGCGGATTGTAGGAGGCGCGCAGCTTGTCCATCAGCGTCCAGACATCCGCCGGCCGCTTCGAGATCGAATGGGCGGCCAGTTCCTCCGCCGTCACCACCGCCTCGACCTGCGGATGCGCGCGCAGCCGCGGCAGGATTTCGTCCAACGCCGCCTTGCGCTGCGCCGGCGTCAGCGCCTTCGACAGATAATAGTCGCCGCCGTCGCCATAGAGGAGGGGCTGCGGCAGGCCGAGCTTTTCGGCAACCGCCTTGCCGATCTTGTCCGGGTCGAGCGCGCGGTCCACGCGCTGCGCGGCGGGCCAGGCATTCTGCCGGTTGCGTTCGGGCAGGTCGTGCCCGCCATGATCGGCGGTCAGCGTGACCAGATAGTCGATGCCGGTCGCGTCGAGGCGCGCGAAGAAATCACCGAGCTCGCGGTCGAGCGCCAGCATCTGCAGGCACATCTCGCTGCCTTCGGTCCCGGTTCCGTGGCCGACATAATCGGTGGCCGACAGCCCGACGATCAACAGGTCGGTGCCATCCCCCTCGCCCATCCTGCGCGTCTGGCGCAGCGCCGCAGCGGCTGCGAGCACTGCACCGTCGGCCTGGGGCGACGCGCGGAAGGCGCGGAAATCGCCGCCCTCGCGCGCGAAGCGCCCGGTTCCGACGCTGCCGCCCTTGCCGCCGTCGAGCGGGATCGCGATGTCGTGCGCCGCGCAATCGGCGGGCAGCGTCAGTCCCGGCTGCGGCGCGGCGATGGCGGCGGCGATCGCCGCGCTCGCCTGCTGCGCGACCGGTGACAAGGCCCGCCCGCGATAGCTGGTGAGGCCGGTGGGTGTGAGCCACATCAGCTCGTCCGCCTTGTGCCCGCCCATCATGATCGCGGACCGGTCCTTGCCCGATACCGACACGACCTGCGCGCGCGGATCGCGATCCTTCATCAGATCGCCGAGGGTCGGCACGAGCAGATGCTTTGCCGACGGCGCATATTGGTCGCCCTTCGACGAGGTTCCCGGAACCGTCTCGTCTTCGGCGCAATAGAGGCGCTTGTCGGCGCGGGCGGCGTCGAGATCGAAATAATTATTGGCGACGATTCCCGTATGCGCGGGGTGATTGCCGGTCAGGATCGTCGAATGGCCTGGGCAGGTTTCGGTCGCGCCATGCGCCTGATAGCCCGACGGAAAGACGACGCCCGAGGCGAGCCGCGCCAGCCCGCCGGTGAAATGGCCGCGATATTCGGCGAACAGGTCGGCGGAAAACTGGTCGACCGCAATGACGACGAGCAGCTTTGGCGCAGGGGTCGCGGCGGTCACCTTCGGCGCCGGTGCCGCCCTATCCTGCGCGAGGCCGGCCGCGGGGCCGGATAGCGAAAGCGCGGCGGCAAGGGCGGCGATCGGATATTTGAGCTTCACGGGATCACTCTCCATCACGCGAGGGTTCGGCGCGGGCTGTCCTCTCGGCCAAAGCCGCCTATATGGCAAGCCTTGAACGAGGGCAGCGGCGACGCGGCTTGGACACGGAGCAGGATTTTCGTCCTCCCGTCACCCCGGACTTGATCCGGGGTCCCGCTCGGCTACGTCCGAAAAGCGGGGCCCCGGATCAAGTCCGGGGTGACGGGGAGGATCATCGGGCATTGCAAAGGCGGACATGGGACGGATGCGGGACGACTTTATGACGGTGATGCGGCGCACGGCGCTCGTGCTGCTGGCGCTCTTCCTGTTGGCGCCCGCCTGGGCGATGGCCCAGCCGACGCACATCGCGCCGAAGCTGATCGCCGAATCGGCCGCGCCGGCGCCGGGCGAAACGACGACGATCGCGCTGGCGATGACTCCCGAAAAGGGTTGGCACGGCTATTGGACCAATGGCGGCGATGCCGGATTCGGCCTGCAGGTCGAATGGAACGCGCCCGAAGGTGTGACCGTCGCGCCCTTCCGCTATCCGGTTCCCGAAGCGCTCATCCTCTTCGGCATGATGAACCATGTCTATGAGCATCCCTATGCGCTGCTCGCCGATGTGCGCGTCGACCAAAGCGTCGCGCCTGGAACCGACCTGACGCTGTCGGGCGTCGCCAACTGGCTCGCCTGCACCGACAAGATATGCGTGCCCGAAAAGGCGGTGATCGCGGTCGCGCTGAAGGCCGGCGACGGGACGATCGCGCCCGCATCGCGCGAACGCTTCGACGCCTGGCGCGCCCGGCTGCCGCAGCCGCTTGACCGTGCAGGGACATGGGAACGCAGGGGTGCGACGCTGCGCTTTGCGGTGCCCCTTCCCGACAGCACCGCGCTCGCCGATCCGCATCTGTTCGTCGAGACGCGCGACCTCATCGACTATGCCGCACCGCAGCAGATCAGCCGGAATGGAAACGAATTGGTCGTCGAAACGCGCGCCAAGGGCGACGCGGCCGGGCCGGTCGATGCCCTGCTCAAGCTTTCCGACGGACGCGGCTTGTCGGTGCGGTTCGAACCCGGCGCCGTGCCGCGCGCGGGGGATCCGGTCGGAAGCGCGGGCGGCCGCGGTATCGACCTTGCCCTCTTCTGGACCGCGCTCGGCGGCGCGATCCTCGGCGGGCTGATCCTGAACCTGATGCCCTGCGTTTTTCCGATCCTCAGCCTCAAGGCGCTCAGCCTCGCGCGCGCCGGCGGCGAACCGCGCGCGGCAAAGGTCGAGGCCCTCGCTTATACGGCGGGCGCGATCGTCACCGCCCTGCTGCTCGGCGGCGCGCTGCTGGCGCTGCGCGCGGCGGGCGAGCAGGTCGGCTGGGCGTTCCAGCTCCAGCATCCGGCCAGCGTGCTGATCCTGCTCGTCCTCGCGCTCGCCATCACCCTCAACCTCGCTGGAGCTTATGAATTGCCGTCCTTCGGCGGCGGGTCAGGCCTGGCCGCGAAGGGCGGCGCGGCGGGCGGCTTCTGGACCGGCGCGCTCGCCGCCTTCGTCGCAACGCCGTGCAGCGGCCCGCTGCTCGGCGCGGCGCTCGGCGCGACGCTGGTGCTGCCCGCCTGGGCCGCGCTGCCGATCTTCGGCGGACTCGGGCTGGGCCTCGCGCTTCCCTTCCTCGCCATCGGCTTCGTCCCGGCGATCCGCAACCGCCTGCCGCGGCCGGGACCGTGGATGGGCAACTTCCGCAAGGCCATGGCGGTGCCGATGGGCCTGACCGCGCTGGCGCTCGCATGGCTGTTCTG
The DNA here is from genome assembly GCF_014199295.1 of Sphingopyxis panaciterrulae. Classification (GTDB taxonomy): domain Bacteria; phylum Pseudomonadota; class Alphaproteobacteria; order Sphingomonadales; family Sphingomonadaceae; genus Sphingopyxis; species Sphingopyxis panaciterrulae. The sequence continues at coordinate 121,914 of NZ_JACIJH010000011.1, read as the reverse complement.
GCGGCAGGGCGGCGCCGATACGCTCCTCGGCGCCGTCCTCGCCATCGCCGTCCTCCTCACGATGTGCGGCACTTTCTACAACTTCGGGCGCTGGCAAAGATCGAACCGAAGGGGCTGGCCGACCGTGGCCTGCGCCACGCTTCTGGGCCTGGCGCTCGCTCTCTATGCGATCGCCCCCACATCGCCCGAATCCGCCGCATCCGACGGCACGACCTTCTCCCCCGCCGCGCTCGCGGAGGCGCGCGCGACCGGCAAGCCGGTCTTCGTCTATTTCACGGCCGACTGGTGCCTTTCGTGCAAGGCGAACGAGGCGGGCGCGATCGAGCGTGCAGCAGTGCAGACGGCGTTCGACAAGGCGGGCGTCGTCACGCTGGTCGGCGACTGGACGGGCGGCGATCCCGTCATCACCCGCGCCCTGGCCGAGCACGGACGCAACAGCGTGCCGCTCTACCTCTGGTATGCGCCGGGCGCCGAACGGCCCGAAATCCTGCCGCAGATCCTGACGCCGGGGCTGCTGGTCGAAAAGGCAGGCGGCTGATGGCGAAGCTGCGCGCCGACCAGTTGCTCGTCGATCGCGGCCTCGTCGAAAGCCGGACGCGCGCGCAGGCGCTGATCCTCGCCGGCCTCGCCTTTGTGGGTGACTGCAAGATCGACAAGGCGGGGCAGCAGATCGCCGCCGATGCAGACGTGAGCGTCAAGGGCCGCGACCATCCCTGGGTGTCGCGGGGCGGGATCAAGCTCGACCATGCGCTCACGCATCTCGGCTGGGACGTGACGGGCGCCGTCGCGATCGACGTCGGATCGTCGACCGGCGGCTTCACCGACGTGCTGCTGAGCCGGGGCGCGGCGCGCGTCTATGCCGTCGATTCGGGGACCAACCAGCTCGCCTGGAAGCTGCGGCAGGACGCGCGCGTCGTCGTTCACGAGCAGACGAGCGCGCGCGTCCTGACCGCCGATCACATCCCCGGGCCGGTCGACCTGGTCGTCTGCGACGCGAGCTTCATCGCGCTTTCCAAGGTGTTGCCGGTACCACTGGCTTTTGCGAAGCCCGGCGCCCGCCTCGTCGCTCTGATCAAGCCGCAGTTCGAGGCCGAGCGGCACGAGGTCGGCAAGAAGGGCGTGGTGCGCGATACGGCAGTGCACGACCGCGTGTGCGGTGACGTACGGCTGTGGCTGGAAGCGGAAGGCTGGACCGTCCTTGACCTGATCGAAAGCCCGATCACCGGTCCCGAAGGCAATGTCGAATTCCTGATCGCCGCCCAAAAGCGTTGACGCGGGCGACGCGGGCCGCAAAACCCTTGCGCGACCATATTTTGCGCAAGGGGGCATGTGCATGACCGAATTGGCCACTCCGGGGCAGCTTCGCCTGTCCTATTGGCGCTGGGCGATGGTGACGGTGCCGGCGATCGTGCTGATCGGCAGCCTGACGGGGCTGCTGGCGAACAGCGGCTATGACAACCGCTGGTTCGCCGCGCTCGACCTGCCGCCGCTCGTGCCGCCCGGCTGGGTCTTCGCGCTCGCCTGGACCATCCTCTATGCCTGTCTGGGCCTCGCGCTCGCGATGATCCTGCATGCGCGCGGTGCCAAGGGGCGCGGGTTCGCGCTGCTGCTCTTCTTCGTCCAGCTCGCCGCGAATTTCGCCTGGTCGCCGCTCTTCTTCGGCCGGCATCAGGTGACGAGCGCGCTCTACCTGATCATCTTCATGCTGATGGTGACGGTCGCGACCGCCTTTGCCTTTGCGCCGATCCGCAAGGCGGCGGCGTGGCTGCTCGTCCCCTATATGGCGTGGCTCGGCTTCGCCACGGTCCTGACCTTCCAGATCGACCAGCGCAATCCGGACGCCGAAACCCTTGTCCCCCATGCCGCGAGCACCCAGATAGGCTGACGGCAAGGGGTATCCCCCGACGAAGGAACAGGACAATGCAGAGCGAGAACCGGATTTTCGACGATTTCGCCAAGATGATCAACGGCATCGCCGGCACCGTCGCCGGCGCCGGGCGCGAGGCCGAGGCGGCGATGCGCGAGCGCGCGAAGGAATGGGTCGGCCGCATGGACTTCGTCAGCCGCGAGGAGTTCGAGGCGGTGAAGGAAATGGCCGCGCGCGCGCGCGCCGAGGCCGAGACGCTGAAGGCGCGGCTCGACAAGCTGGAAGGCACGGCGAAGCCGGCGGCCGCAGCGAAGGCGGCTGCGAAGCCAGCGGCAGCAAAGCCCGCGGCGCGCACCCCCAAGGCCGCGCCCAAGAAATAAGCGTCGCCCCCGCGGAAGCGAGGGCGACGATTTGGCGAACCTATCGTTTGCAAACGTCTGCGTTGGACAAGGTCCGCCTGTTACAACTTGCCACCCTGAACTTGTTTCAGGGTTCATGGCCTGCCCTTGAATTGGGCGCGGCGCGGCGCGGCAGGAGGGGCCTGGCTATGGATGCTGAAACAAGTTCAGCATGACGAAGGCAGGGAGGAAGGACTGCTGGCGGTCAGCTTTGTATTTGCGAACGATAGGTTCGCCGACGATTTTGCCTGCGCGACTCGCCACCCGGTCGAACAGCCGCTAAAGCGCCCCGATGAGCGACGATATCTATGACGATGACGACGGCCAGGAAGCCGCGCCGATGGACATGCTGGCGTCATATTTCGCTGCGCACGACTGGCCGCACGAGATGGTCGGCGACGACGAGATCGTCGCGACCGCGCAGGGGAGCTGGACGACCTATGAGCTGCGCGCAGTGTGGCGCGCGGACGACGGCGTCATCCAGTTGCTCGCCTTTCCCGACATCCGCGTCGTCGAAGACAAGCGCGCGGTCGCGCACGAGGCGCTGGCACTGATCAACGAGCAGCTCTGGCTCGGCCATTTCGAGCTGTGGTCGAACAGCGGCACCATATTGTTCCGCCACGGCATGCTGGTCGGCAGCAACGCGTCGCTGCCGCTCGAGCTCACCGAAACATTGGTCGAAAGCGCGATCGACGAATGCGAGCGTTTCTATCCCGTCTTCCAGTTCGTGCTGTGGGGCGGCAAGTCACCCGCCGAGGCGCTTGCGGCCTCGCTCATCGAAACGCGCGGCGAGGCGTAGGACAGGCGGATATCCGGACGGTCCGTCGCTCGCCAGCCACGGTTCAGCGGCGCGAAAGCATCGCCGGCCTATCGCCGAGTCGATCGGGCGCGCCGCTTTCCCGCGCGCTTTTCGGAGTGAAGCCCATGCGCAAATGGACCAGCCTGACGACCGCCGCGGCGGTGATCCTGACCAGCGTCGGCCTCAGCGCCACGCCGGCCGAGGCGCGCGGCCGCCATCACGGCGGCTGGGGTCATCGCCACCATGACGGGATCGACGCCGGCGACGTGATCGGCGGTCTGTTCGTCATCGGCGCGATCGCCGCCATCGCTGGCGCGGCGAGCAAGAACAGGCGCGACGGCGATTATCGCTATGAGCCGCCCTATCCCGACGAGCCGCGCGACGATGGCTATTATGTCGATCCGCCGCGGGACGCGCGTCCCTATGACGGCGCCTATGGCGGCGGCGAGACCGAGCAGCGCGCCGCCGACGCGTGCAGCTGGGCGGCCGAAGGCGAGCTCGGCGACGGCGCGCGGGTCGAGAGCATCACCGGCACCCGGCCCGATCAGGGCTATGGCTGGTACGTCGCGGGCACCGTGGCGCGGCCGGGCGAGCCGCTCCGCAGCTTCGGCTGCACCTATCGGAACGGCCGCGCCACCGACGTGCGTTTCAACTAGGCGCCGCTTAGCGAGTGCTTGCGCGAGGGCTCTTCGCCTGATGGCGAAGAGCCCTTTTCTGTCTGAACGCCAGATAAGCGGCGGGTTCAGCGCCATGTCACCCGCGCGCCTCTACGATCCTTTGCAACAGGCCGCGATTCCGCGTTGCCGCAAGTGAAGGAGACCGAATCATGGCTCGGACCACAAAAAAATCCTGGACGAAGGCCGCGGTCGGCGCGGCCACCGCCGGCGCTATGCTGATCGGCAGCACCCCCGCGATGGCGCGCGATCGCTATGACGACGACGGCATCGGCGCGGGCGAGATCATCGCGGGCGCGGTCGTGCTCGGCGGCCTCGCCGCCATCCTGGCGTCGACGGGCGACCGCGACGATTATCGGTATCGCGACCGCTATCGCGACCCGCGTTACGGCTATGGCTATGATTATGGCCGCTATGGCAACGGCCGCAGCGCGGTGAACCGGTGCGTCGCCGCTGCCGAACGCAGCGCGAGCCGCTACGGCCGCGCCGACGTCACCCAGGTGACGAGCATCGACCGCAAGCGCGACGGATACAAGGTCAAGGGCCGGCTTGTCGTGCGCGACGGCTATGGCGGCCGCTGGGGCCGCGGCGGCTATTACGACAAGGGCAAGTTCAGCTGCGAAATCCGTTACGGACGCATCCACGACCTGGACTTTTCGGGTCTGCGATGAGCCGCTGAATCCTCCCTATACCCCGGCCCGTCGGCGTTTCACGCCGGCGGGTCTTCGTCGTCCCGGCGCAAAATCATCACACATGCTATACGAAAATTTACCTTCCCGCGTTAAGGGTGGGGATGGGATCATAAGGACCGCCCGGCGTGAGGGAACGGGCGGCAAAAGGACGGGTCGCCCATGTCCAATTTCGAGGCTCCTACCGCCTCGCCGACCGCAAGCGAGAACCGCCAGCCGCGACAGTCGCGTCTGGTGAAGGCGTCGCTCGGCTGCGAGCGGCTGGGTCGCTTCGACGTGACAATCCGCAATGTTTCGAAAACCGGCGTCGGCGGCAAGGGACCGCATGGGCTCCACGTCGGCGAGCGCGTGACGCTCTTCATGCCTGCGCATCCGCCGATGATGGCGACCGTCCGCTGGGTCGCGGACACGCGCTTCGGCATCGAGACCGACGAACCGATCGAGACCGCGCGGCTGCGCGCCGCGCACGCCGACCAGCTCGTCACCGCCGACAGCAAGGCCGATTTCCAGATCGTGCCCGCGCCGAGGCTGTCGACCTGGCGCCCCGGCCTGGGATTGAACCCCAACCTGCCCGGCTCCTACGGCAGCCGCCGGGGCGGCGGCTGACCCATGGAAAACCGGCGCGGATCGCTCCGCGCCGGTCCCCCTTAGAAAGAGAAGTGCGCGCGGCGTCAGGCGACGCGGCGCACCTCGTTTCCTTCCTCGTCGATATCGCGCAGCACATAGCCGCGACCCCAGACCGTCTCGATATAATTGTCGCCGCCGCAGGCCAGCGCCAGCTTCTTGCGCAGTTTGCAGATGAAGACGTCGATGATCTTCAGCTCGGGCTCGTCCATCCCGCCGTAAAGGTGGTTGAGGAACATTTCCTTGGTCAGCGTCGTGCCCTTGCGCAGGCTCAGCAGCTCGAGCATCTGATATTCCTTGCCGGTCAGATGCACGCGCACGCCGTCGACCTCGACCGTCTTGGTATCGAGATTGACCGCAAGCTTGCCGGTCTTGATGACGCTCTGGCTGTGGCCCTTCGAACGGCGGACGACCGCATGGATGCGGGCGACCAGTTCGTCGCGGTGGAACGGCTTGGTGACATAATCGTCGGCGCCGAAGCCGAACGAACGCACCTTCGAATCCATTTCCGAAATGCCCGACAGGATCAGCACCGGCGTCTGCACCTTTGCGGTGCGCAGCTTTTTCAGCACATCGTAACCATGCATGTCGGGCAGGTTCAGGTCGAGCAGGATGATGTCGTAATCATAGAGCTTGCCCAGATCGAGGCCTTCCTCGCCCAGATCGGTCGTATAGACGTTGAAGCCCTCGGTGGTGAGCATCGTGTCGATCGCCTTCGCGGTCGTCGGCTCGTCCTCGATCAGCAGTACGCGCATTGGGCACCCCTTGATTGTTCCCACGATGGTCCCGCGACCCGTCCGCATGACCTCCGCTGGATGTCGCCGAACGGCCCCTGTTGCAGGACTGTCGGAACATTAACCATGAAAGCAATGAAGGGAAAAGGTTAATTTTGATTTAACCCGCGGGAATCCCCGAGTCGCGTCCCATGCAGCTCACCTTCAGCACCTGCGCCAGATGGTCCGAAAGCGCGCGCACCCGTGCCGGGCGGAGCCGCGAGGGCGGCGAAAGCAGGTGGAAGAAGGCCTGTGGCAGCGACCAGTCGATCAGGATGCGGACGAGCGCGCCCGAGGCCAGTTCCGCCTCGGCGATGAAGTCGGGCAGCACTGCGATGCCGCCGCCCGCGGCGAGCATCGGGATCACCACATCGCCATTGTTGGTGAACAGCGGGCCGGCAGGAACGATCGTCGCCTCCTCGCCTTCGCGATGGAAGCGTAGCGGCATGGCGCGCTCGCGATGGCCATAGCCGACGAGCCGGTGGCCCGCGAGATCGAGCGGATGGCGGGGCGTGCCGTGCCGCTCCAGATAGGCGGGGCTGGCGATGACCGACGAAGCGACCGGCGCGATGGTGCGCGCGAGCAGGCTGCTGTCGTCGAGGCTGGCGATACGGAGCGCAAGGTCGAAACCTTCCGCGATCAGATCGTGCCGCGCGTCGCTGAGCGTCAGCTCGATCTCGACCGCCGGATGCCGGTCCATGAACGCCGCGAGCGGGACGCCGAGCACCTTGATCCCGAAGCTCATCGGCGCCGCGAGCCGGATCGGGCCGGCAAGGTCGAGCCGGTCGCCGCGCGCTGCCTCGGTCGCCGCGGTGGCGGCGGCGACCATTGCACGCGCCTCGCCGAGCAGACCTTCCCCCGCGGTCGACACGGTGACGACGCGCGAACTGCGATGGAGCAAGGTGATGCCGAGCGACGCCTCGAGCCGCGTCACCGCCTTTGAAACGCTTGCCTTTGAAATTCCAAGCGACCGGGCGGCGGCGGTGAAGCTGCCGCCGTCGGCGACGGCCACGAAACAAGCCCAGCCTTCATAATCGGGAAGCGCCATGAAACCTCGTAAATGGAAACGATAGGTTTCGATCTATGCTATTTCAGAAACAATCTCCATCGCTATCTTGGCTGCAACCAAAGGCCGCAGCCCGATGTTCGGCGCCGCGGCGATGAAAGGAAAAGGCCATGATCGACATCCGCAAATTCGACAGCCTGGGCCACGCCGACCATGGTTGGCTCGACGCCCGCCACCATTTCTCCTTCGCCAACTATCACGACCCCGATCGCATGGGCTGGGGCGCGCTGCGCGTCTGGAACGACGACGTCATCGCGGCGCAGTCCGGCTTTCCGCCGCATCCGCACCGCGACATGGAAATCATCACCTATGTCCGCACCGGCGCGATCAGCCATCGCGACTCGATGGGCAACAGCGGCCGCACCGCGGCGGGCGACGTCCAGGTGATGAGCGCGGGCACCGGCGTGACGCACAGCGAGTTCAACCTCGAGGACGAGGAGACGACGCTGTTCCAGATCTGGATTCTGCCCGATCGCGCCGGCGGCAACCCCGGCTGGGGCCAGCGCGAATTTCCGAAGGCCGACCGGTCGGGCCGATTCGTGACGCTGGCCAGCGGCATCGCGGGCGATGAAGCGCTGCCGATCCGCGCCGACGCCCGGGTCGCGGCAGGGACGGTGCAGGCCGGCGACCGCGTCGCCTATGACCTGGACGCCGGACGGCACGCCTATCTGGTCGCCGCCAGGGGCCGCATCCGCGTCAACGGCGAAGACGCCGACCCGCGCGACGGCATCGCGATCCGCGACGTCGACCGCATCGAGGTCGAAGCACTCGACGACGCCGAACTGGTGCTGGTCGACAGCCTCTGACCCCCTCCCTCCCCCGCCAGGGGGAGGGGCATCCCCGGGCCGCCGCCTTCCCCCTCCCTTGCGGCGGCGGCCCACCCCGTTTTCGACGACGAAAGGACGATGATAATGACGAAAGTGCTGGTTCTCTATTATTCGAGCTATGGCCATATCGAGCAGATGGCCGATGCGGTGGCCGAAGGCGCGCGCGCCGCGGGCGCCGAGGTCGACATCCGCCGCGTCGCCGAAACCGCGCCCGAGACGGTGGTCCGGGCCGCCGGCTTCAAGACTGATACAGCGCATCCGCTGCTGAGCGACCCCAATGAAATGGCCGCTTACGACGCCATCGTCGTCGGCACCCCGACGCGCTTCGGCCGCATGGCGAGCCAGATGGCGAGCTTCTGGGACACCGCGGGCGGCGTCTGGGCACAAGGCAAGCTGACCGGCAAGGTCGGCGCGGCCTTCACTTCCTCCGCCACCCAGCACGGCGGGCAGGAAACGACGCTGTTCAGCATCCTGACCAACCTGCTTCATTTCGGCCTGACGATCGTCGGCCTCGATTATGGCTATGCCGGCCAGATGGGCGTCGACGAAGTGAAGGGCGGCGCGCCCTATGGCGCGACGACGATCGCGAACGGCGACGGCTCGCGCCAGCCGAGCGAAGCCGATCTGGGCGGCGCGCGTTATCTGGGCGAACGCGTCGCGCGGACCGCGGCGAAGCTGACGGCCTGATCCGATGCGCCGTCTTCCGAGCTTGTTCCTTTCGCATGGCTCGCCGATGATGGCGCTCGAACCCAGTCCGGCGCGGAATTTCTTCGCCGGGCTGGGCACCCGCCTGCCGCGCCCGCGCGCCATCCTGGTCGTGTCGGCGCATCACGACGCCGCGCATGGAGGCGGCCGCGCGACGGTTACCGCGTCGCCCCATCCTCCGACGATCCATGATTTCGGTGGCTTCCCCGACGAACTCTTCGCGATGCGCTATCCCGCACCGGGCGATCCGGCGCTGGCACAGCGCGTCGTCGACCTGCTCGCGCAGCACGGACTTTCCGTCATCGCCGATCCGGAACGCGGGCTCGATCATGGCGCCTGGGTGCCACTGTCGCTGATCTATCCCGAGGCCGATATTCCGGTCGTCCAGCTTTCGATTGCCTCGGGCGCCTCGCCCGAATGGCATCATGCGCTCGGACAAGCGCTCGCGCCGCTGCGCGACGACGGCGTGCTGATCGTCGGGTCGGGCAGCATCACCCATAATCTGCGCGCCTATTTCACGACCCGCCCGGCGATCGACGCCCCCGCGCCCGCGTGGGTGAGCGACTTCACCGACTGGATCGCCGATCGCATGGCCGCGGGCGCGGTCGACGATATTCTTCACGCCATCGAGCGCGCGCCGCACGGGCGCGACAATCACCCGACGCCCGACCATATCCTGCCGCTGTTCGTCGCGATGGGCGCGGGCGGCGATCCGCTCCGCGCCGCGCGGCTGCACGCCAGCAGCACCTATGCCGTGCTCGCAATGGACGTTTACGCTTTCGGCGAGGAAGCGGGCCGCCTATAGCGCGGCGATGCTTCTGTCCGACCGTGTCCTGTTCCTCGATGGCGAGGCCCTCGTCATCGACAAGCCCGATGGCCTGCCGGTCGATCCGCCGCGCGACGGCAGCCTGAGCCTCGAGAATCATCTCGACAGCCTGCGTTTCGGTTTCAAGCGCTGGCCGCTTCCCGTGCATCGGCTCGACCGTGACACCTCGGGCTGTCTGCTGCTCGCGCGCAATCCGAAGGCGCACGGCCGCTTCACCCGGGCGTTCGAGGGGCGCGAGATCGAGAAGCGCTATCTCGCGATCCTCGACGGCATTCCCGATGGCGACGCGGGCACGATCGACCTGCCGCTCGCCAAGGTGTCGACCGCCGAGACCGGCTGGCGCATGATCGGCGACCCGAAAGGCAAGCCGTCGGTGTCGCACTGGGAAAAGCTCGCGGTGATCGGAAGCCGCAGCCTGCTGCGTTTCCGGCCCGAGACCGGCCGCACGCATCAGCTCCGCGTCCACGCGCTCGAGGGACTTGGCTTTCCGATCGCCGGCGATCCGGTTTACGGCCGCGGTGGCGCGAAGGATCGTACCCTGCTCCACGCCGAACGGCTGGTCGTGGCGCGTGACGTCAAGCCGCCGGTCGTCGCCGAGGCGCCCTTCCCCGACCGCTTCGCCGCGCTGGGGTTCGCGGCGCCGGAGGGTGCGGAGCCGACCCGTGGCTGAGATTCCCGAAAGCGCGATTTCGGAACGCTTCCTCGCCGGCTCGGGGCCGGGCGGCCAGAATGTCAACAAGGTCGCCACCGCCTGTCAGCTTCGCGTCGATGCCTTCGCGCTCGGCCTGCCGCCCGACGCCTGGCGGCGGCTGAAGGCGCTCGCCGGCAGCCGCATGACCGCCGACGGCGAACTGGTCATCCTCGCGCGCCGTTTCCGCACCCAGGAAGCGAACCGCGCCGACGCGCGGGCGCGCCTGTCGGACCTGATCGACGAGGCGCTGAAGCGTCCCGAGCGGCGGATCAAGACCAGGCCGAGCAAGGCGGCCAAGGCGCGCCGCGTCGAGGGCAAGAAGGCGCGCAGCGCGATCAAGGCGACGCGCGGCCGCGTCCGCCCGACGGACTGACGCCTTGAACCTCTATCGCCTCGACGCGCCAGCCGCCGCCGTCGCGGCGGCGCTGGGGGCGGAGGCCGGCGACGACCCGTGGCGGGGCGATTATGTCGCACCGGGGCGTCCGGCGCCCGTGATCGTCGGCGACGGGCGCGGCGGAACGCGGCGTTATCTGCGCCCGAAGCTGTGGGGCGTGCCGCCGCCGCCGCGCGGCACGCAGCCCATCACCACCGTCCGCAACCTCGCCAGCCCCTTTTGGATCGGCACGCTGCGCCATGCCGAACTGCGCTGCCTGGTTCCCGCAACCAGCTTCGCGCTCTGGTCGGGGGCGGCGGGGGCAAGGCGGCAATATTGGGCATCGCTGCCCGGCCAGCCGATCTTCGCCTTCGTCGGAATTCACCGTCAGGGTGAGGAGTGGCCGAGCTTCGCGCTGCTCACGACCGAGCCGAACGGGCTGCTCGAACGCCATGGGGCCGCGACGATGCCGGTCATCCTGCATCCCGAGGACCAGGATCGCTGGCTGACTGCCGAGTGGCGCGACGCCGCCCGGCTGGTGGCCGCCTATCCCGGCCATCTGATGGAATTGGGGCCAACGCCGCCTTAACCCCCTCCTTTCACCATCGGCTTTGACATTGCGGTAACCATCGGCGGGTAGACCGGTCGGCAGGACAGCGGGTTCAGATCGAGGAATGACGAGTCGTGCCGGGTAGCAACGCCTTCACCATCCCCTCCGCGGGCGCCAACGCCCGCCGGGCGCAGCGCGCGTCGGTCGATGGCCGCGCGCGCTTTCGCGAGGCGGGGCAGAATCCGTTCGACGCCGAGTTGTTCGACCTGTCGTCGAGCGGCTTTCGAATGTTCACCTTTTCGCGGCAAGCGGTCGGCAAGCGCATCTGGGTCAGCCTGCCCGGCCTGCAGCCCCGCGAGGCGATCGTGCGGCGCGCCGAGGGCGACAATTACGGCTGCGAATTCGTCGAGCCGCTGCATCCTTCGGTCGCGAGCCACTTGCAGGCGACGCTGGGCCGATAATCAGCCCTCGGGCTGTTCCGACCTCTTCAGGATATGCTTCCACTCGTCGGGGGTGACGCGCCCGACCGACAGGCGCGACAGCCGGACGAGGTCCATGTCGGCAAGCTTGGGGTCGGCCTTGATCGCCTTGAGCGTGACCGGATGCGCGAGCGCGCGCCCCGGCTCGACCCGCACCACGACCCAGGGCGAACCCTCTTCCGCGGTCGGATCGGGGAAGGCGGCTTCGGTGATCTTCATGATCCCGACGCATTCCTTGCCGATATTGCTGTGATAGAAAAGCGCCTCGTCGCCGACCTGCATCGCCTGCATGTTGAGCTTTGCGCTGTGATTGCGCACGCCGTCCCAGATGCCGCTGCCGTCCTGGACCAGATTGTCCCAGCCATAAACGTCGGGTTCGGATTTCATCAGCCAATATTGCTTTGCCATGGCCCGCACCTAGCCGAGCCGCAGCGAAGGGGAAACCGCCTTTTTCCCCTTTTACCGGCGCGCCGCAGCGCCTAGATCGCGAGTCATGATGCGCCCCGTGCGGGCGCCGCCCCTTTTCAGAATGGATTCTGATCGCATGACCGCCGCCGTTCCCGTCATTTCCATGTCCCTGCCAGCCGACCGGTTCGCGCAGGATTTCGGCGCCTCCTTCGAGCGCTTCGGCTTCGCGATGATCACGGATCATGGCATCGACCCGGCGCTGATCGAGCGCGCCTGGGACAAGGCGAAGCAATTCTTTGCGCTGCCCGAGGCGGCGAAGCGCGCCTATCACATCCCTGGCGGCGGCGGCGCGCGCGGCTATACGCCGTTCGGGACCGAGATCGCCAAGGGCGCGAAGGAGGTCGATCTCAAGGAATTCTGGCACGTCGGCCGCAACCTGCCCGCAGGCCACAGGCTCGCCGCGCAGCAGCCGAACAATGTCTGGCCCGACGAGGTCGAGAGCTTTCGCGCCACCTTCGAGACCTTGTTCGCCGCGTTCGACCGCGTCGGCGGCCGGCTGCTGTCGGGCATCGCCCGCTATCTGGGCCTGGCCTCCGATTTCTTCGACGACACGGTCGCGGACGGCAACAGCGTGATGCGCCTGCTCCACTATCCGCCGGTCGCGGCGCCCGCCAAGGGCATCCGTGCCGAGGCGCATGAGGACATCAACACCATCACCCTGCTGCTCGGCGCCGAGGAGGCGGGGCTGGAGATCCTCGACAAGGACGGAAGCTGGCTGCCGGTGTCGCCGCCGCCGGGCGCGATGGCGGTCAATGTCGGCGACATGCTGCAGCGGCTGACCAACGGCCGCCTGCCCTCCACCACCCACCGCGTCCGCAACCCCGATGCGGGCCGCGCGGGCGTCGCGCGCTATTCGATGCCCTTTTTCCTGCATTTCCGGTCGGATTATGTGATTCGGACGCTGGAAAGCTGCATCGATGCCGCGCATCCGGACCTTTATCCCGAGCCGATCACCGCCGACGAATATCTGCAGGAGCGGCTGCGCGAGATCGGGTTGAAGGCGTAGTGGGCAGAAAGCGGGACCCCGGATCAAGTCCGGGGTGACGAGGAAGGCGATGGCGGCTCTTGGTCGCCTCCGGCATCCCATCGTCCCTCCCAATAATCGAATACCGCCTGCTGCTGCTCGCGGATGAAGCGCGCCGCCGCCGCGCCCTCCCATGGGCCGTCGTAACCGAGCAGCAGCGCGGTGCCGCCGACCCACCAGCCTTGTCCCGGCAGGCGGTCGCTTTCGCGCACGACCAGCACCGCGAGGTCGGGTTCGCCGTCGAGCGCGCACAGGCGGTCGACCTCGGCCAGCGTCCGGCACACCGCGCGCATCTTGGGCCGGGTGAAGCGGAAGCCGAGGTCGCCGAGCAGTTCCGAATAGCTGACGCTGCGTCCCTCGCGCGCCGCGTCGGTCAGGATCGCGCGGATACGCGGCGCGTCGCCGAGCGCGCTGGCATCGGCGGCGGTCGCCTCGCCGCCCAGCCCCCGATCTAACGCGCCTTTGGCGGCCATGGCAGGAATCCGGAGGTGCGCGCGGCATAGTCGGCATAGCCGGGCCGCGTCCGACGCAGCCCCTGTTCGAGCGCCGGCACGCCCGACCAGCGCGTCAGGGTGAAGGTCAGGAAGACGGGGCCGATCAGGCTGGCGGCGGCAACCCACAGGCCGGCATCGGCGGCAAGCAGCCAGAGACCCCACCAGACGAGCGCGTCGCCGAAATAATTGGGATGGCGCGTATAGCGCCACAAGCCGGTGTCGAGCACCCGCCCCCGGCTGGCGGGATGGCGACGGAAGGCGTGAAGCTGGGCGTCAGCGACGCTTTCGATGACGATGCCGGCGACCGCGATGAGCACGCCGGCGCGGGCCAGCCAGCCCATTTCGGCCGACAGGCTCGTCGCACTCGCAAAGACGCCGATCTGCGCCGGCAGACAGGTCAGGAAGAGCAAGGGCGTCTGGGTCAGGAAGACCGACAGCAGCGCCGCCTTCCCCCAACTCCAGCCGCGACCCTCGATGGTCGCCTCCAATATCCGGCGATAGCGCGGGTCCTCCCCCTGCGCGCGCCAGCGCAGGAAAAGGTGGGCGGCAAGCCGCAACCCCCAGAGGGTGACGAGCGCGAGAATGAGCTGGGTCCGTTGTCCGCCGAATCCCGCCTGCAGCGCGCTGCCCCACGCGAGCAGCACCATGCCGAGGGGCCAGAAGGCGTCGACGAAGGACACGTCGCGGATCGCGCGCGCACCGGCCCACAGGCCGAGGATCGCGACGATCAGCCCGATGAAATTGACGATGAGCACCTGCCCGATGCCCGTCATGGCGTCGCTCCTTCCCTGTCGAGGCTTCCTGTGCGGGAAAGCCCCAAGGCGCGCAACCGGGCGACGAGAGCGCCCGCGAAAAAGGCCGGAATTCCGCGCAACTATATTCGCAAATCGGACGAAACGCCATGCTGGCGCGACAAGCCGCCGCCGCAGCGCGCCGGCGCGCGGCCGGCCGACCGCGCAAAGCACGCGCGGAGAGGATCGCGGTAAAAATGGGCGAAACCCCGCGCAACTGCACACGCAAATCGCATGTCAGCAGGGAAAGGAGCGGACACCATCGGGCCCGCATATCGCGCCGAGATATTGTAGAACAGCGGTTTGTCGGAGCGGAGGGCAGTCGATGTCTTTGCCCTCCCCTCCCGCTTGCGGGAGGGATCGGGGGTGGGCAGCGACGTCGCCATGGCCCACCCCGCTGCGGCTAGCCAGCAAGCTGCCAAGCCTCGCTACCCCTCCTGCAAGCGGGAGGGGAGACGGAGGCGGCGGCGACAGGTGCAACGCCCCCTTTGCCATGCGGCGCGCGCCTTGCTATCGGCGGCGGGTAATGGCGAACACCCCCGACGATCTTTCCTCATCCGCCCCGGCCGACAGCACAGATACCCCGTTCGACAGCGCGCTGTCCGAACGCTATCTCGTCTATGCGCTATCGACGATCACCGCGCGCTCGCTGCCCGATCTGCGCGACGGGTTGAAGCCGGTCCACCGCCGCCTCCTATGGGCCATGCGCGCGATGCGGCTCGATCCCAATCAGGGCTACAAGAAATCGGCACGCGTCGTCGGCGACGTGATCGGCAAGTTCCACCCGCACGGCGATACCGCCGTATACGACGCGATGGTCCGCCTCGCGCAGGATTTCTCGCTGCGTTACCCCCTCGTCGACGGTCAGGGCAATTTCGGCAACATCGACGGCGATAACGCCGCTGCCTATCGCTATACCGAGGCGCGGCTGACGCGGGTCGCGGTCGACCTGATGCAGGGGCTGGACGAGGGCACGGTCGATTTTCGTCCCACCTATAATGGCGAGGATGAAGAGCCGGAGATCATGCCGGGGCTGTTCCCCAACCTGCTCGCCAATGGCGCGAGCGGGATCGCGGTCGGCATGGCGACCAACATCCCGCCGCACAATGCCGCCGAGGTGATCGATGCCGCGCTGCTGCTGATCGACAACCCCAGGGCCGAACTCGCGCAACTGCTCGAGCATGTGAAGGGTCCCGATTTCCCGACCGGCGGGATCATCGTCGACAGCGCGGAGACGATCGCCCACGCTTATGAGACCGGACGCGGCGGCTTTCGCGTCCGCGCGCGCTTTTCGACCGGCAAGGATAGGGACGGCGGCTGGGAAGACAGCGGGATCGAAAAACTGGCCGGCGGCACCTGGCGGCTTGTCATCAGCGAAATCCCCTATGGGGTCGCCAAGGGCAAGCTGATCGAGGCGATCGCGCAGTTGATCGCCGACAAGAAATTGCCGATCCTGGAGGATGTGCGCGACGAGAGCGCCGAGGACATCCGCATCGTGCTGGTTCCCAAGAGCCGCAACGTCGACCCCGACATCTTGAAGGAAAGCCTGTTCCGGCTGACCGAGCTGGAAAGCCGCTTCGCGCTCAACCTGAACGTCCTCGACGCGACGCGGACGCCGAAAGTGATGGGGCTGCACCAGCTCCTCACCGAATGGCTGCAACACCAGATCGTCGTGCTCGTCCGCCGCGCCGAGCACCGGATCGGCAAGATCGACGACCGGCTGGAGCTGGTCGGCGGCTATCTGATCGCCTTCCTGAACCTGGACCGGATCATCGAGATCATCCGCACCGAAGACGAGCCCAAGGCGGTGATGATCGCCGAGTTCGCGCTGACCGACCGGCAGGCCGAGGCGATCCTGAACATGCGCCTCAGGAGCTTGCGCAAGCTGGAGGAGATGGAGCTGAAGCGCGAGCAGGCCGACCTCATCGCCGAGCGCGCCGAGCTGGCGAAGCTGGTCGAGAGCCCGGCGCGCCAGCGCACCCGGCTGAAGCGCGACCTGACCGCGCTGCGCGCCGTCTATGGCCCCGACACCGCGCTTGGCGCGCGGCGGACGACGCTGGCCGAAGCCGCCCCGGCGCGCGACATTCCCCTGGACGCGATGATCGAGAAGGAGCCGGTGACGGTCATCCTGTCGAAGCGCGGCTGGATCCGCGCCCAGCGCGGCCATGTCGCGGCGGACCAATGGGGCGAGTTCAAGTTCAAGGAAGGCGACGAGCTGGCCTTCGCGGCGCACGCGCAGACCACCGACAAGCTGCTGGTCGCGGCAAGCGACGGACGTTTCTTCACCGTCGGCGCCGACAAGCTGCCGGGCGGGCGCGGTTTCGGCGAGCCGCTGCGGCTGATGGTCGACATCGACCCCGAGGCGCGGATCGTCGCGTTGATCCCGGCGCAGGCCGAGGGACGGCTGTTGCTCGCCTCGACCAGCGGGCATGGCTTCGTCGCGCAGATGGGCGAGGTGGTCGCCGAGACGCGCAAGGGCCGGGGCGTCGTCAATCTGAAGCCCAAGGCCGGGCTCGCCGTGGTGCGGCCGATCGCGCCGGGCGACGACAGCGTCGCGGCGGTCGGCGAGAATCGCAAGCTGGTCGTCTTTCCGCTTGCCGAGGTGCCGGTGATGGCGCGCGGACAGGGGGTGATGCTGCAGCGCTATCGCGACGGCGGCCTGTCCGACGCGATCAGCTTCGTCCTCGCCGAGGGGCTGAGCTGGACGATGGGCGGCGATAGCGGCCGCACGCGGACCGAAACCGATCTGGCGCCGTGGCGGGTCGCGCGCGGCGCCGCGGGCCGGATGCCGCCCACCGGTTTCCCCCGCAGCAACCGGTTCGGCTGATCCTATTTTTCTTGTAGCCGTAAATAGCTTTTTTACCCCCGATCCCCTAGCCATGGATCAATGGGGAAAGGTCGCACAAAACCCTTAGTTATGCCTATCGATCGAACCGGCGAAGACCGGCCCTCGCTGTTCGTCGGCTGGATCGACGCTCTTCCGGTGCCGGCGGCGCTGATCCGGCCGCTGGCGCGCGGCAATTTCAGCCTCCATGCCAGCAACGGCGCCTTCGACCGGCTGGAATTGACACCGGGCGGCGCGCGGTCGCCGATCGAGATGCGGCGCGCGATCGAGCGGGCGGCACAGCGGCAGGGCGAGGCGCAGGAATTTTCATGCCGGCTGGGCGAAGGACCGGCGGCCCGCGACCTGCGCGGTTCGATCGGCCCCCTGACGGACGAGAATGGCGACACCTCGCTATTCCTGCTGACCCTGATCGATCGCACGCAGGAGATGATGATCGAGCGCAACCTGCGCCGCGAACTGGTGTCGGACAGCCTGACCGGCCTGCCCAACCGCGCCGGGTTCGAGGAGCTGGTCGAGATGAGCGTCGAGGGCGAGGAGCCCGCCGAACATGCGATATTGCTGCTCGACCTCGCGCGGTTCAGCCGGATCAACGAGCATATCGGGCCGCTGGCCGGCGACGAGCTGATCATCACCGTCGCGCGGCGGCTGAAATCGAGCCTGCGCGGCGGCGACATATTGGCGCGCAGCGGCGGCGACGAGTTCGCCATCTATTCGCGCATCGCCGGCGGCAAGGCCGACGTCCGCGAAATGGCGCGGCGCATCCGCGGCTGTTTCGACCACCCCTTTCGCATCGGCGACCTGAAGGTCAGCGTCGACTGCGCGCTGGGCTGCGCGATCCAGGGACCGGGCGAGAGCGATATCGCCGACCAGATTCGCCACGCGCAGATCGCGCTCAAGCGCGCGAAGCAGACCGACCGCATCGAAATCTACGAGCCCGAGGCAGCGATCGTGTCCGACAACCGCTTCGGGCTGGAGACCGCGCTGCGGAGCGCGATCGAGGAGGATCGGCTGCGCCTCGCCTTTCAGCCGCTGGTCGAGCTGGCGACCGGCAAGGTCGCGGGCTTCGAGGCGCTGGCGCGCTGGGACAATGGCGAAGGCCAGCCGGTGCCGCCGACCGAGTTCATCCCCGTCGCCGAGGATTCGGGGCTGATCGTCCCGCTCGGCCAATGGGCGATCGGCAAGGCGGCGCAGGTGCTCGCCGAATGGGACGCGCTCAACGGCGGCGCGCCGGTCGACTGCTATTTCTCGGTCAATGTCTCGGCGATCCAGTTGGTGCGCGACGATGTCGCGGCGGTGGTACGCGACGCGCTGGCCGCGAACCGCATCGGCGGCGAGCGGCTGATGATCGAGCTGACCGAAAGCGCGATCATCGGCGACCCCGACCTCGCGCTGTCGGTGCTGAGCGAACTGAAGGCGCTCGATGCACGCATCGCGATGGACGATTTCGGCACCGGCTATTCGAACCTCGCCTATCTGCAGCGGCTGCCGATCGACGTGCTCAAGATCGACCGCAGCTTCGTCGACCATATGGTCGAGGATCGCGACAAGGCGGCGATCGTCCGCACGATCCAGAGCCTGGCCGAGGTGCTGGGGATGCGGACCACGGCCGAGGGCGTCGAGACCGCCGACCAAGCGCGGCTGCTGTCGGCGCTCGGCTGCGATTTCGGGCAGGGATTCCTGTTGGCGCGGCCGATGGAGGGCCCCGCGGCCTTCGATTACTGGCGCCGGTCGCTCGACGAGCCGATCTTCTGATCGAGCAGGTCGCGCACGCGCGCCGCATCGGGAAAATCCTCCGCCACCCACGCCGCCTCGACCGCGCGCAACAGCCGCGCGACTTCCGGCCCCGCCGCAATGCCGCGCGCGACGACATCGCCGCCCTTGAGCGGCAGGGCGGGCACCGTCCAGCCGACGAGGCTGCGCAGCGCCGCGGCCGGATCGACGCCGGCGAGCAGATGGATATCGCGCGCCGCGTCGACCCCCACGGCATGGGCAAGCTGGCGCGCCGGCCGCGCGGTGTCGCCGCGGTGCGCGGCGAGCGCGGCGAGATGCCCGCGCTGCCGCTTCGACAGGCGCAGCCGGCTCGCCACCTGGTCGGCAATCGCGGCGTCGGCGGGCAGCAGGGCCGCCAGCCGGCGCAGCGGCGCGGGCGCGGCGTCCGTCACTGCCTCGGCATCGCGCAGCCGGTCGAGCGCCGCGGCGAAAGCGGGGTCGAGTTCGGGCACGATCTCCGCGAAGATGCCGTCGGCCGCCATCTGGCCGACGATCGCGCGCGGGTCGGGCAGCGCCAAGATCTTGAGCAGTTCGTCGGCGATGCGCTCGCGCGACAGGCTCTTGAGCGAATGGCGCGCCGCGACCGCCGCGGCGTGGCTGACGGGGTCGAGGCTGCCGTGCCCGAAGCGCGCCGCGAAGCGGTAGAAGCGCAGGATGCGCAGATGGTCCTCCGCGATCCGCGTCGCCGCGTCGCCGATGAAGCGCACGCATCCCGCCTCCAGATCGGCGAGGCCGCCGAACCAGTCGTCGACCGCTCCCGTCGCGGGATCGGCGTAGAGCGCGTTGATCGTGAAGTCGCGCCGCGCGGCATCGTCGCGCCAGTCGTCGGCGAAGGCGATCGTCGCGCGGCGCCCGTCGGTCGCGACGTCGCGGCGCAGCGTCGTGATCTCGTGCCGGTCGCCGCTCGCGATGGCAGTGACGGTGCCGTGGGCGATGCCGGTCGGCACGACCTTGACGTCGGCCGCTTCGAGCCGCCGGGTCACCTCGTCGGGGCGCAGCGGGGTCGCGAGATCGACGTCGGTGACGGGGGTTCCGAGCAGGGTGTCGCGCACCGCGCCGCCGACGATCTTCGCCGCGTCGGCGCCGAGCGCCGCGACGATCCGCCGCAGCCCCGGCCGCGTCCGCCACTCGGCATCGGGCAGCCGGGTCATCGGTGCCAGTCCGCCGGCATACGGCGCGCAAGGTTGATGATGATATCCGCCGTCACGCCCCAGATCCGCCGTCCCTGCCAGTGCATGTCATAATAGCGGCGCAGCCGGCCCTGCCAATGCGCCTGTTGCGGCGTGTAATTGTCGGGGTTGAAGAGATGGTCGAGCGGCACCTCGAACCATTCCTCGACCTCGTCGGGATTGGGATCGAGCGGCAGGTCGGGCGGGATGACGCCGAGCACCGGGGTGATGTGATAGCCGCTGCCCGAGCGATAGGGATCGGTGGTGCCGGCGATGGTCACGTCGCGGCGGTGCAGCCCGATCTCCTCCTCCGCCTCGCGCAGCGCGGCGTCGACGACGTCGCGGTCGCCGGGGTCGACCTTGCCGCCGGGAAAGGCGACCTGCCCGGCATGGGCGCGCAGCCATTGCGGGCGCTGGGTCAGGATCACGCCGGGGTCGGGCCGGTCGGTGAAGGCGATCAGCACCGCCGCCGCGCGCAACCGGTCGGCGCGGTCCAGCAGATAGGATTCATCCTCGCCCGGATCGGGGAGCAGATTGTCGAGCGCGACGCGCAGCTTGTCCGACAGCATCAGCAATCCACCAGCGGAAAGCGGGCGCCGTCGGACCAGATGGCGGGCGGATCGCCCCCATCCGCCAGAGCCATTTCGACGATCTCGTAATAAAGCGCGCGGTCGATACGCGCGTCGAGTCCGTTGCCGATCACGCCGCGGACGTGGAGGCGCGGGTCGGGGCGGTCGGGGTCGCGGCCGAAGGAGAGCGGATGGTCCGGACCCGCCATGACAAGATCGTCGGTGTCGAGGCGGAAGACCAGCTTGCGCGCCCGCCCCTTCCCCTCGCTCTTCATCTCGACGGCACGGAAGGGCATGTCCTCGACCGCGATGGCAAGCTTTTCGGCCGGGGTGACGAGGACGTGGCTGCCGTCGGTCTCGCGGCGCAGGATGGTCGAGAAGAGCCGGATCATCGCCGGGCGATTGATGCGACCGCCCTCATGATACCAACTGCCGTCGGCGCGGATCTCCATCGCGCTGTCGCCGGTACGGGCGGGGTTCCATGTCTCGACCGGCGGGAGCTCGCGCGCCGCGAGCAGCTCGGCCGCCTCGGTCAGCGAAAGCTGCGAAAAGGGTTTGGGAAGCGACGGCGCGGGGGTGACCATGGGTCCGACATAGGGGTGCTGGCGAAGGGCGCAAGGCGGCTTTGCGAAATGGATTCGCGCGGAGGGCGCAGAGAAGAAGAAGAGATTCACGCGGAGACGCGGAGAGAGGGTCGAGCCGACAGGCTCCTCATTTTCGGGGCAATGCGTTATTTCGCGAGGCTGCAAATGGAAGACCGCTTCGCGGCAGATGCAACCTCTCCGCGTCTCCGCGCCTCCGCGCGAACAAAATCTCCGCGCCCTCTGCCTGCGTGAATATCCTTTAGCGCGGTCCGATCATGCCCGCGCCCATGGGCAGAGCGTGGCCGTTCGCCGCGCGGGCGAGGAGGCGGCGTTTCTCGAAGGGGCCGGGGAGGTCCCACGCGCCGGTCGCGTCGGCGGTGAAGCCGAAGAAGCGGCCATAATATTCGGGGTCGCCGATCATCATCAGCGCGGCGTCGGCCCGCGCCTCGGCCGCGGCGAGCATATGCGCCATCAGCGCGCGGCCGTGGCCGCCGCGCTGGACATCGGGGCGCACCGCGACCGGGCCGACCATGACGAGCGGGCTGACCGTGCCGTCCGCCGTGCGGTGCGCGACCGGCCAGCACTGGATCGTGCCGACGAGCGCTGCATCCTCGACCAGCGCGAAGCTGAGCGCCGGAATCGCCGCCGTCCCCTCGCGGATGCGATAGGCGGTTCGTGCGAAGCGGTCGGGCCCGAAGGCGGCGTCGAGCAGAGGCTCGACCGCCGATGGTTCGATATCGGACAATGGAAGGAACTCGACCAACGCGCACCCTTTCGCTAATGCGGCGGCGCTTTAGGGTCCGGGGTCGGCGTTGAAAAGCCGAATATCGTGCCCGTTCGACAGGATTTTCTTGTGACCGATCAACTGTGGCTCGAAGTGGACGGGCTGACCGTCGAGGTTCTGACCGGCATCTATTCGGCGGAGACGCATCTGCCGCAGCCGCTACGCATCTCTGTGCGCGCGCGGCTGGCGATGGCGGACCATTATGATCCGGCGACGCCGCTGAGCGGATCGAAGGATTATATGCACCTGAAATTCGCGGCGACCGAGGGGATTCCCAAGGATGTGCATTTCGTGCTGATCGAAAGCGTCGCCGAGCATATCATCGACACCCTCTTTCTGCAGGACGACCGGATCGAGGCGGTCGAGGTCAAGATCGTCAAGCTGGCGATCGCCGAGGAGGGCGAGCAGATCGGCATCACGATGCGGCGGGCCCGAAGTTGACGAAAGTGCCGCGCAGCGTGCCCCTGGCGCTGGTGACGGGCGGGCTCCACCGGGTGGGGGCGGCGGTGGCGGCGCGGCTGGCGCGCGCGGGCTATGCGCTGGCGCTGCACAAGCGGAGCGCCGCCGATCCCGACGCCTTGCTGGCCGACGCGCTTGCCGAGACGGGCGCGGAATGCCGACACTTCACCGCCGACCTGGCGAACCCCGCCGAAGTTGCCGCACTGGTGCCGGAAGTTGCCGCCCGCTTCGGCCGCGCCCCCGACCTGCTCGTCAACAATGCCGCGCTGTTCGCCGAGGGCGACTGGACCGCGCTGGAGCCGGAGGCGCTGGCCGCGATGATGCAGGTCAACCACCACGCCCCGGTCATGCTATCCAAGTCATTGGTTTCCAATGCAGAATCCGGACAGCGCCCCGCGATCGTCAACATCGTCGACCAGCGCGTCGCGCATCCGGTCCCCGACCAGGTCGCGTACAGCCTGTCGAAGGCGGCGCTGTGGCAGGCGACGGCGACGCTGGCGGTCGCGTTTGGAAACCGCGCGCGGGTCAATGCGGTGGCGCCGGGGCTGACGCTGGCGACCGAGGATTACAGCGGGGGCCAGATCGAGCGGCTCGCGGCGCGCATGCCGCTGGGCGCGCTGCCGACCCCCGACCAGGTCGCCGAGGCGGTGCTGTATCTCGCGCGCGCCGAGGCGGTGACGGGGCAGACAATCTTCGTCGACGGCGGCGCGCATCTGGCGCCGATGGAGCGCGATTTCGTGCACCTGGAGCGGGATTGACTGCCGCGAGCGGTGGCAGGAAGCGAGCGGTGAGCGACGCTGGGCATCCCCCTATTTTGTCATTCCCGCGAAAGCGGGAATCCAGTGGGAGGTCAGCCGACGCACGCTCTGGATTCCCGCTTTCGCGGGAATGACAAAGGGGGGAATGGCGCTTCCCACCCGAGACCACGCCGGGCCGCCCGCGACCGGCGCTCAGTAAATATGAACCGCCTTGGTCACCAGATAGGAGTCGAGCCCTTCGGGTCCGCTTTCGCTGCCGAAGCCCGATTCCTTGATACCGCCGAAGGGCGCGTCGTTCGCCGAGATGACAAAGCTGTTGATCCCGACCATGCCGCTTTCGATGCCGTCGGCGATGCGGTTGATGCGGCGGCCGTTCTCGGTGAAGGCGAAGGCGGCGAGACCGTAGGGAAGCCGGTTCGCCTGTTCGAGCGCCTCTTCCTCGGTCGCGAACGGCCGAATCAGCGCCATCGGGCCGAAGGGTTCGTGGTTCATCGCATCGGCGTCGAGCGGCACGTCGGCGAGCGCGGTGGGCAGGAAGAAATTGCCCTGCCCGGTCGCCTCGCCGCCCGCGACGACGCGCGCGCCCTTTGCCTTTGCATCGGCGATCATCGCTTCGAGTGCAGGCGCGCGGCGAGCGTTGGCGAGCGGCCCCATCTGCGTGTCGGGATCGAGCCCGCTGCCGATCTTCACCTTCGCCGTGCGTTCGGCGAAACCTTTCACGAAGGCGTCGTAGATGCCCTGCTGGACATAGAAGCGCGTCGGCGAGACGCAGACCTGGCCCGCGTTGCGGAATTTCTGCGCGACGACGCGGTCGAGCGTCGCCTGAAGGTCGCAGTCGTCGAAGACCAGCACCGGCGCATGGCCGCCCAGTTCCATCGTGATCCGCTTCACCCCGTCGGCGGCGAGACGCATCAGATGCTTGCCGACCGCGGTCGAGCCGGTGAAGCTGACCTTGCGGATGATGGGACTGGCGAGCAGGTGGCGGCTGATCATGTCGGGGACGCCATAGACGAGCTGCGCGACGCCCGCGGGGATGCCCGCATCGTCGAGGCAGCGCATGATCGCACTGGTGCAGCCGGGCGTTTCCTCGGGCGCCTTGGCGATCGCGACACAGCCTGCGGCGAGCGCGGGGGCGATTTTCTTGACCATCAGATTGACGGGGAAGTTCCACGGGCTGAAGCCCGCGACGGGGCCGACCGGCTGCTTCAGGACCATCGCGCGCTGCCCCGTGGGACGCGGGAGCACGCGGCCGGTGACACGCTTTCCTTCCTCGGCGAAATAGGCGAGCAGCCCCGCCGCCGAGGCAACCTCGCCGCGCGCCTGCGCGATCGGCTTGCCCTGTTCGAGCGTCAGCAGCGTCGCGATCGGCTCGATCCGTGCACGGATGATGTCCGCCGCCTTGTGCATCAGCGCCGCGCGTTCGTCGGGGGTCCTGGCCCGCCACAGCGGCCACGCCTTGTCCGCCGCGGCGAGCGCCTCGTCGAGG
Organism: Sphingopyxis panaciterrulae; assembly: GCF_014199295.1. Taxonomy (GTDB): domain Bacteria; phylum Pseudomonadota; class Alphaproteobacteria; order Sphingomonadales; family Sphingomonadaceae; genus Sphingopyxis; species Sphingopyxis panaciterrulae. The sequence continues at coordinate 97,372 of NZ_JACIJH010000011.1, read as the reverse complement.
TCGGCGGCGGTCGCGACGGGCAGCTCGGCGATCGGCGCGCCGGTCGCGGGATTATAGACCGGCGCGACATCGCGCCCCTCGCCGCTCCGCCAGGCACCCGCGATGAAGAGTTGCAGGTCGGCGGTGTAGTCGGCGGTCGCGGTCATTGGGTTTCCTTTCAATCTCGTCATTGCGAGCGGAGCGAAGCAATCCAGAGTGGTTTACGCAGGCTCTGGATTGCTTCGCTTCGCTCGCAATGACGGGTGCGATATAGGATCGGCTCAGGCGTAGTTAAAGCTGATGCTGATCCGTTCGCCCTTGCCGGCATGGACCATGACCTCGTGCCGCAGCCAGCTTTCCCAGAGGAAAACGCGGCCCGGCGCGGGGTCAGCGTAGATGAAGGGGTGCAGATGTTCGGGCGCGTCGTCGGTGCGGCCCGGCGCCGCCATCAGCATCGGCAGCCGCGGGTCCTCGAGCTTGAGCGCGCCCGAGCCGGGCGGGACGGTGACGTAGAAGGTTCCCGAAACGACGCTGTGCGGATGGATATGCCCGCTGTGCGTGCCGCCGGGCTTGAGCAGGTTGACCCACAGGTTGTCGAGTTTGAGCGGTTTGGCGAGGTCGAAATGGCAGGCTTTGGCGAACGCCTTCACCTGTCGGTCGAGCAGGCGCTTCAGGTCCGCGAAGGCCGGGTCGCGCCGCGGCAGGTCGTCGAGGCTCGCATAGCTGGTGTAGCCGCGATAGCCGTGCGCACGGCTCCAGCCGCGGCCCGCCCCGTCCTCTTCCGCGAGCAGGTGGCAGCTTTGCTCGAGGTCGTCGAGCAGGTCGGGGTCGCCGATGTCGGCTTCGTAAAAATGGGTGGCGAAGAGCGTGCGAACGGGCATGATGGGCGGGAAAGCACAGCGCACGAACAAGAGCAAGGGAGACGAGGATGGAGTTCGAACTGATCGCCGACGGATTGCGCTTTCCCGAGGCGCCGGTCGTGATGGACGACGGCAGCATTATCGTCGTCGAGATCGAGCAGGGACGCATCACCCGCTGCTGGCCCGGCGGCCGCAAGGAGGTCGTCGCGACCCCCGGCGGCGGCCCCAATGGCCTCGCGATCGGCCCCGACGGCAAGCTCTATTGCTGCAACAACGGCGGGTTCCATTATGTCGAGGCGAACGGCTATCTGGCGCCGCATGGGATCGCGAGCGACTATTCGGGCGGGCGGATCGAGCGGATCGACATCGCGACGGGCGCGGTCGAAATCCTCTACAAGTCGGGCGACAACGGCGTGGTCCTGCGCGGCCCCAACGACATCATGTTCGACGCGCACGGCGGCTTCTGGTTCACCGACCATGGCAAGGTCGATTATGAAAAGCGCTGCCACGACGTCGTCGGCATTTTCTATGCCAAGGCCGACGGCAGCTTCATCGAGGAAGTGATCTTTCCGAGCTACAACCCCAATGGCGTCGGCCTGTCACCCGACGGGACGAAGCTCTACGCGGCCGAAACCTATACCTGCCGGCTGACCCAGTTCAACATCGTCGCCCCCGGCAAGGTCGACGATGCCGCGGGACCCGGCGGACCCGGCATTCCGCTCTATCGCCCCGCGGGCTATAAATTCTTCGACAGCCTGGCGATGGAGGCGAACGGCAATATCTGCGTCGCGACGATCGGCGAATGCGGAATCAGCGTCATCTCGCCCGACGGCGAGCTGGTCGAGTTCGTCGCGACCGACGATATCTTCACCACCAACATCGCCTTCGGTGGCGCCGACATGCGCGATGCCTATCTGACCCTGTCGGGCAGCGGACGGCTGGTGAAGACGCGCTGGGCGCGACCGGGGCTGACGCTGCAATATTGAGAAGGAACCACGGGCATGCACCGCGAAACCCACGCCGTCGAGCGCATCGGCTGGCTGCGCGCCGCGATCCTTGGCGCCAACGACGGCATCGTGTCGACCGCGAGCCTGATCGCCGGGGTCGCGGCGGCGGGCGCGGCGCAGGAGTCGATCCTCGTCACCGGGGTCGCGGGGCTGGTTGCGGGCGCGATGTCGATGGCGGCGGGCGAATATGTATCGGTGAGCTCGCAGGGCGATGCCGAAAAGGCCGACATCGCGCGCGAACGGCACGAGCTGAAAACCCAGCCCGACCATGAGCTGGAGGAGCTGACGCAGATCTATGAAGGGCGCGGGCTGGAGCGCGGCCTCGCCGCAGAGGTCGCGCGGGCGCTCACCGCGCACAATGCGCTCGACAGCCATTTGCGCGACGAACTGGGGCTGAACCGCGCGATGCGCGCGCGGCCGGTGCAGGCGGCCGCCGCATCCGCGGCGAGCTTCTCGGTCGGCGCGGCGCTGCCGCTGCTCGTCGTGCTGCTCGACACCGGCACCTCGCTGCCCTGGACGGTGTCGGCGGCGTCGCTGGTCTTCCTCGCGCTGCTCGGTGCGCTCGGCGCCTGGGCCGGCAACGCGCCGATCGCGCGCGCGGTGCTGCGCGTCAGCTTCTGGGGAGCGTTCGCGATGGCGGCGACGATCGCGATCGGGTCATTGTTCGGGGCCGCGGGCTGACGCCCATATGTTGTTATCCCGGCGAAAGCCGGGATGACGATCAAGCCTCGCGCCGTTCCAGCCATTCGCGCAGCGCGACGGCGTTGTTCCGTTCCTCGTCCTTCGCGGCATAGAGGAGGGTCACCGGGCCGGCCTCCATCGCCGCGTCCAGTTCGGCCAGCGCGGCCGCGACATCCTCGCCGCCGGCATCGAGCGCGGCGAAATATTCATTGCGGAAGGCGCGCCACGCCGCATCGCTGCCCGCGGTCGCGTGGTGGAACTGCTCGCGCATCGCGTCGCTGGGCGAAAGCGGTTTCAGCCAGGCGGCGAGGTCCGCCTTCTCCTTCGACACGCCGCGCGGCCAGAGGCGGTCGACGAGGAAACGCGCGCCGTCGCCCGCGTCGACGGGGTCGTATATGCGCTTGACCGCGATTGCATGGGCGCCGGGCATCTCTATGGGTATCGGCGATTCCGCGCGGGCGCGCAAGCCCGGCGACCGGCCGGGACAGGAAAGGACAGGCGACACCCATGAGCTTTACCACCGTCATCTTCGACTTCGGCGGCGTCATCACCGCCTCGCCGTTCGAGGCGTTCAACCGGCTGGAAGAGGAGCGCGGGCTGCCGCGCGACTTCGTGCGCCGCGTCAACGCGCGGGACCCCGACGGCAATGCGTGGGCGAAGTTCGAACGCGCCGAGATCGACGCGGCAACCTTCGACCGCGCCTTCGCCGACGAGGCGCGCGCCCTGGGACACGAGCTGGAGGGCGAGGCGGTGCTCGCGGTGCTCGCCGGCGCGGTGCGTCCGGCGATGGTCGCGGCGCTCGACACGCTGAAGGCGAAGGGCTTCACGATCGGCTGCATCACCAACAATGTGCCGAGCGGCAAAGGCGCCGGCATGGCGCGCAGCGACAGCGCGGCGGCCGAGATCGCGGCGATCATGGCGCGATTCGACCATGTCGTCGAATCGAGCAAGGTCGGAGTGCGCAAGCCAGACCCCGCGATCTACCGCATGATGTGCGCGGCGCTGGACGTCGCGGCGTCCGACTGCGTCTATCTCGACGACCTGGGCATCAACTGCAAGCCGGCGGCGATGCTGGGCATGCACGCGATCAAGGTGACGAGCGGCGAGCAGGCGCTCGCCGACCTGTCGGCGGCGCTGGAGATGCCGCTGCCCTAATGGGCGATCCATAAATCTGCATCACTTTTTTCCGTTCGTGCTGAGCTTGTCGAAGCACCGTCCTTTTTCTTGCTACGCTTGAAAGAAAGAACAGCCCTTCGACAAGCTCAGGGCGAACGGGATAGGGTGGCGCAGATTTAACGCACGCCACCCTAATGGGCCAGGAACAGCGGTATCCGGCTGCTGGTCAGCAGATAGTGGGTGACGCCGCCGAAGATCGTCTCGCGCAACCGGCTGCGGCCGAAGGCGCCCATCACGATCAGCCCCGCGCCCATCGCGAGCGCCTCCTGCTCCAGCCGTTCCTCAACCGTCTTGTCGCCGCGATCGACCGTCCGCAGCTCGGCATGAATGTCGTGGCGCGACAGATAGCGCAGCGCGTCGGTCGCGGGGAAATCGCCATCGTCGTCGCCGACGGTGACGAGGACGACCGGCCGCCCGCCGAGCAGCGGGATCGCCGCCCGCAGCGCGTGCGCCGCCTGGGCGCTGCCGTTCCACGCGACCATCGCGGGCGCCTCGCCGGCGAGCGCGCTTGCGCCGCGCGGCAGCGCGAGCACCGGCGCCGCCGCGCTGACGGCGAGATCGCCCGCGAGCATCGCCGGCGGGCCGCCGTGCCTTTCGTCCTTCGCGGCCGGCAGGCTGACCACCGCGAGATCGGCGAAGGTCGCCGCGCCGGCGAGCGCGCCGGCGATGTCGCCGTCGGCCATCGCGATGTCCCACGGCACATCCTCGCCCGCGAGCCGCTCGGCCAGCCGGCTTTCGAGCGCGAGGTCGTCGGCCTGCGCCGCGGCGAGCGCCTCGGCGGCGAAATAGGTGCCGCCGAAGGGGTCGAAGCTGACGAACTGCTGCAGCGGCGTCGCGATCAGCAGCGTCGCATGGCCTTCGAAGCGGCGCGCGAGGTCGAGCGCGACCTGCAGCCGGCCTTCGAAAGCGGAATCATTGTCGGCATGAACGAGTATCGAGCGCATGGGAGCCTCCTTTTAGCCGTCCGATACGACGATAATGCGCCGCAAGCCGCCGCGGTTCATTGACCGGCGTCAAGAACCGGGGCGATGCGCAGGCTGGCGGCCTGCTCGAAGATGCGGACCAGCACCGGTTCGGTATCGGCGACGCGCATCGCGACGTGGAATTCGACCGGCGCCGGCGGCGGCATGCCGGCCAGTTCGACAAGCGCGCCGCGCGCGACCTCGCCGCGCACCATCGGTTCGGGGAAGATGCCGACCCCGCCGCCCGCGAGCGCGATGTCGATCATCATCCGGGCATTGTTGCACAGGTTCAAGGAGCGCGGCGCGATGCGCGAGGCGTCGATCGCGTCGCGCATCCGGCCGTGGATCGGCGAATGGCTGGCGAGCGACCAGACCGACGCCGGCGCCGCCTCCCCGCCCGCATCGAAGGCCGCGGCGACCGCGGGGCTCGCGAGCCAGACCAGCGCGACCCGGCCGATCGGGCGCGAGGTCAGCGCCGGATGCGCGACCGGCCCCGCCGCGAAGGCCATGTCGGTGCGGCCGGTGAGCAATTGCTGGATCAGGTTCGCGGTCAGGTCGATCTCTATCTCCAGCCCCACCCCCGGCATCTCGTCCTTCAGCGCCGCGACGAAAGGCGGCAGGCAGCTTGCCGCCGCGATCTCGCCCGCGCCGATCCGCACCACCCCGCTCGCCTCGGCAAAGCCGCCGCTGCCGAGCAGCGCGCGCTCCATGTCGCGAAGCAGCGGGGCGCAGTCGCGCACCAGCTTGCGGCCGGCGGGGGTCAGCGACATGGCGCGCCCGTCGCGGCGGAAGAGCGCCGAACCCAGCCGCTGCTCAAGCTCGCGCATCCGCGCCGACACCGCGGGCTGGGTCGTGTTGAGCCGCTCGGCAGCGGCCGAGAAGGTGCCGAGCCGGTCGATCCACAGCAGGGTTTCGAGATGATAGAGCGCGATTCGATTGATCGACATTGCTTATGGATAATCTAAAAACACTATGATTAGAATTGATATGTCGGATGCGCCAATGTCGCGCCGCCAGCAGCAGGAGGCCGATTCATGGCGAACAAGCGATACCCCGACGCAGCCGCAGCCCTCGACGGCCTCCTCTTCGACGGGATGCAGATCTGCGCGGGCGGTTTCGGCCTGTGCGGCATTCCCGAGCGGCTGATCGACGCGATCCGCGATTCGGGGGTCAAAAACCTCACCATCGCGAGCAACAACGCCGGCATCGACGGCGAGGGGCTGGGCAAGCTGCTCCGCACCCGGCAGATCGGGAAGATGATCTCCTCCTATGTCGGCGAGAACAAGGAGTTCGAGCGGCAATATCTGGCCGGCGAACTGGAGGTCGAATTCTGTCCGCAGGGCACGCTCGCCGAGCGCTGCCGCGCAGGGGGCGCGGGCATTCCCGGATTCTATACCAAGACCGGGGTCGGCACCGCGATCGCCGAAGGCAAGGAAGTCAAGAATTTCGATGGACAGGATTATATCCTGGAGCGCGGCATCTTTGCCGACCTGGCGATCATCAAGGGATGGAAGGCCGACGAGAGCGGTAATTTGATTTTCCGCAAGACCGCACGCAATTTCAACCAGCCGATGGCGACCGCCGCGAAGATCTGCGTCGCCGAGGTCGAGGAGATCGTGCCCGTCGGCAGCCTCGACCCCGATGGCATCCACCTGCCGGGCATCTATGTGAAGCGCCTCGTCCTCGGCGCGCCCTATGACAAGAAAATCGAGTTCCGGACGGTACGCCCGCGGGAAGCTGCGTGAGGCGCGCGCTCACCCTGTCGGCCGGCCTGCTGCTCGCCGGCTGCGCCGCGACGCAGACCGCGCCCAAAACGGCGCAGGAGCCGCTGAGCGCCGACGTCCTCGCCTCGCAGGTGGGGGAAAAGCCGACCCCGGCCTCGCCGCCCACCGGCCAGCAATGGCTGTACGGATCGGCCGAAGGCGCGGTCGCATCGGCGCAGGCCTATCGCGCGCTCGCATCCTATGTGCGCGCCGTCGCCATCTCGGCCGCGCCGCACAAGCAGGTCGTGCTCGCCGAGGGATCGACGCCCGCCGCGCCGCGCTTCGACGATTGCGGCGACAAGCCGCTCGCGGCGGTGTTCGACGCCGACGAAACGCTGATCTGGAACCTCGGCGCGATGCGCTATATGGCCGAGCGGCACATGGATTTCGACCCCGCCGTCTGGGACCGGTGGGAAAAGACCGGCGCGGGTCAGGCGGTCGCGATGCCCGGCGTCGTCGATGCGATCGCCGCGATGCGCGCCGCGGGGGTGACGGTCATCGTCAACACCAACCGCACCGCCGCCAATGCCAAGGGCACCGAGGACACGCTGCGCGCCGCGGGACTCGGCGAGTTCAGGCATGGCGAGACCTTGTTCCTGATGGGCGACGCGCCCGACGGCGCGAGCAAGGACGGCCGCCGCGCGCGGATCGCCGCGCGCTGGTGCGTGATCGCGATGGGCGGCGACCAGCTCGGCGATTTCGCGCAGGCGTTCAACGCGCGCGAGCTGTCGGTCGCGGACCGCAAGGCGCTGGCGACCGGCGGACCGATCGCGGCGCTGTGGGGGCACGGCTGGTTCCTGCTCTCCAACCCCGTCTATGGCCCGTCGATCCGCGGCGGCTTTGCCGACATCTTCCCCTCCGACATTCAATGGGAGCCGAAATAATGGCCGACGAAACAAAGGGCTGGACCCGCGACGACATGGCGGCGCGCGCCGCGAGCGAGCTGGAGGACGGCTATTATGTCAACCTGGGCATCGGTATCCCGACTTTGGTCGCCAACCATGTGCCCGCAGGCATGACGGTGACGCTGCAGAGCGAGAACGGCATGCTGGGCATCGGCCCCTTCCCCCTTGAGGGCGACGAGGACCCCGACCTGATCAACGCCGGCAAGCAAACGATCAGCGAGCTGCCGCAGACCGCCTATTTCGGGTCGGAGCAGAGCTTCGCGATGATCCGCGGCGGCCATATCGACCTCGCCGTGCTGGGCGGCATGGAGGTCGCCGAGACCGGCGATCTCGCCAACTGGATGGTGCCCGGCAAGATGATCAAGGGCATGGGCGGCGCGATGGACCTGGTCGCCGGGGTCAAGAAGATCATCGTCGTGATGGAGCATGTGGCGAAGGACGGATCGCCGAAGTTCATCCCCGCCTGCACGCTGCCGCTGACCGGCAAGAATGTCGTCGACATGATCGTCACCGACCTCGCGGTGTTCAAGCGCGAGGACCATGCGAGCCCGTTCAGGCTGATCGAGCTGGCGCCGGGCGTGACGGCGGACGAGGTTGCGGCGAAGACGACGGCGAAATATGAGGTGGCGCTGAAGGCGGACTGAGCAGGCTCGGTCCGGATCGACCGCCATACCGGCTCGTCAGGTGCGTGACCCCCGGCGAAAGCCGGGGTCCATGCGATGCAGGCGTGCGCCATCTGGACTCCGGCTTTCGCCGGGGATCACGCACTTCCCAGTCAGAATATGGCAAAGCAAACAAGTTCAGGGTGGCGATCAGACCCGGCTGTATTGCAAATATAATACAGCATCGATAGAAGAGACGCATGTCGCTTCTCCTGCTGCCGCTGCTCGTCCTGGCGCCAGACGCCGTGCCCGTCGATCCCGCCCCGCCCCGCGACTGGGCCGCGGCGCTGCGGACCGACGCGCAGGCGATGCACGACGATATCGCGGCAAATCACCCGGGCCCGGTCAACGCGCTCGATCCCGATTTTTCGAAGCGCAACGACGCGGGGCTGGCACTGGCCCTGACGCGCGCGGACAAGGTGAAGGGTTTCGCCGGCTATTATTACGCGCTCAAGGCCTATGCCGCCGCGTTCGATGACGGGCATCTGAACATTCGCGCCGGCGACGATGCCCCGGCGCTGCAGGCGCGCTGGCCCGGCTTCCTGACCGGCTTCGACGGCGAGAAACAGGTGGTGAAGACGCGCGCCGACGACGCGCCGGTGCCGATGGGCGCGGTGCTCGAAGGCTGCGACGGCAAGCCCGCCGACCGGCTTGCGGCGGAAAATGTCGGGGCGTTCGAGGGGCGCTGGTTCCTCGCCTCGCGCCGCTTCCGGCTCGGCGGGCAATTGTTCGTCGACAGGGGCAATCCCTTCGTCGCGCGGCCCGCGCGCTGCCGCTTTCTGGTGAACGGAACGCCGCGCGAGGTCGCGCTGGCCTGGCGCCCGATCGCGCCCGAGGCGCTGGCCGCGCGGCTGCACGACACCGACCAGATGGCGCGCGAGCCGATCGGAGCGCGGACGCTGGCCGACGGGACGCGCTGGTTCACGCTGTCGGGGTTCGATGGCGACCCCGATTCGGCCGACGCCAAGGCGCTCGGCCCGCTGATCGACGCGATGCGCGCCGACCGCGCCGCGCTCGCCGCCGCGCCGCGCATCGTCCTCGACCTGCGCGGCAACAATGGCGGATCGTCCGACTGGTCGGCGCAGATCGCCGCCATCCTGTGGGGACAACAGCGCATCGAGGCGCTGCCGGGTGCGACCGGCGTCGACTGGCGCGCGTCGGCGGGCAATGTGAAGACGCTCAGCGATTTTCGCGACCATGTCCGCGATGCGCCGGGCACGTCGGACGCGATGAAGCGCTGGATCGACGCCACGGTGAACGGCGTCACGGCGGCCCATGATCGTGGCGAACCGCTGTGGCGCTTCACCGACCCGGAGCCAGCGAAGACGCCCGGCAAACCGCCCGCGCCGCCCGCCGGCCCGGTCTATTTCATCACCGACAGCGGCTGCGCCTCGGCCTGCCTCGACGCCGCCGATCTGTGGAAGGGGCTCGGCGCGATCCAGGTCGGGCAGGAAACCAGTGCCGACACCCTTTACATGGATGTGCGGCAGGACAAACTGCCGAGCGGCCTTGCCCGCATCGCGGTGCCGATGAAGGTCTATCGCGGCCGGGAGCGCGGATCGAACGAGCCGCTGCACCCCGTGCATCCCTATCCGGGCGATCTGCGCGACACCGGCGCGCTCGCCGAATGGATCGCGACGCTGCCCGAAAACCGCTGACCGCCCGCTCGCCCCGTCCATGCTTCCTACCGGCTCGTTGGGGGTGACGACCGGGAAAGTCGCGGCTAAGAGGGCGGCATAATATGAGGTCGCCATCCCCCAACAAGTCCGCGCTGCGGTCTCTTCTCGCGCTCTTCGCGGTTGCCGCGCTGGGGCTGGGCTGGTTCGGCCTTCACGCCTCCGGCGGCGGCGAACCCCTCGCAAGCGTTCCGATCCCGATCAACGCGCCCGAAAACCTGCCCGACACGCCCGCCGAATGGCGCGGCCGGATCGACTATCGCGCGCTCGACCGGCAATTGTCCGACCTGTCGCGGCGTCCCGAAATGGCGGGGCTGGCGGTCGCGGTGGTGGAGGACGGCGAATTGCGCTTCGTCCGCGCCTATGGCGTCGCCGACCGCTCGACCGGGGCGCCGGTCACGCCGCACACCCTGTTCCGCTGGGCCTCGGTGTCCAAGACCGCAACGGGTGTCCTGGCCGCCGCGATGGCGAAGGACGGCACGATCGACCTCGATCGCCCGGTCGCCGCCTGGCGAACGTCGCTGCATCTGCCCGGCGGCGCCGAGGCGCGCGTCACGCTCGGTGATCTGCTGTCCCAGCGCACGGGCCTGACCAAAAACGCCTATGACGACCGGCTGGAGGCCGGACAGAGCCCGGCGCTGTTGCGCGCGAGCCTTGCCGACGCGCCCCTGCAATGCGAACCCGGCACCTGCCACACCTATCAGAATATCGCCTTCGATGCCGCGAGCGAGATCTTGGGACAGGCCGCACGCAAATCCTTTGCCGATGCGGTGCGCGATCGCCTTTTCCTTCCGCTCGGCATGGTCAGCGCGGGCTATGGGATGGACCGGCTGACGGGTGCAAGGGATTGGGCCAGGCCGTACCGGGGTCGCGCGCTCCTTCCGCTCGTCGAATCCTATTGGCGCATTCCCGCGGCCGCGGGCGTCGAAAGCGATGTCGTCGATTTCGCGCGATGGATGCAGGCCATGATGGGAGAGCGCCCGGAGGTGCTGCCGAAGGCGGTCTTGCAGATCGCCCACCATTCCCGCGTGAGCACGGCGCGTCCCTATGGCGGCGCCCTGCGTCAGGCCACCAGCGATGCGGGCTATGGCCTCGGCTGGCGGAGCTTTACCTATGACGGCCTCAGGCTCGAAGGCCATTCGGGCGCGGTTTCGGGCTATCGTTCCACGCTGATGTTCGAACCGGCGACGCGGACCGGCATCGTCGCGCTGTGGAACAGCGATTGGGGATGGCCCTATCGCATCCCGTTCGCCGTGTTCGACAGCTATCACAAGCGCGAAGACGCGCGCTGGCTCGACCTTCGCACGCTGCCCCCGGTCAAAGGCGAAATCGCCGGAAAATCGGCGGACACCTCTCACGTCGGCTAAAGGCAAGGCGAGGGCGAACTGGCGGCGGCGGGGGTGGTGACGGCGGATTACCGGACGGCCTGAGCGGGTCAGTCGGCCAGCGCCTCTCTGACCACCGCGATCCCCGCCTCGCGCTGCGCCTTGAGTTCGGCCTTCAGCTTCGCCGGGTCGCGGGCGAGCAGGAAGCCGAAGCTGACCCCACCCTTCTTGCCGGTCGTCGCGTGGTGGAGCCGATGCGCCTGCACCAGCCGCCTGGCATAGCCGCGCCGCGGCACCCAGCGGAACCAGCGCTGGTGGACGAGGCCGTCGTGCGCCAGCGTGTAGAGGATGCCGTAGAAGAGGATGCCGAGCCCGATCCACGTTCCGGGCTCCCATGCCTTCGCGCCCAGGATCATCGGGCTGCCGAACGCGAACATCGAGGTGCTCATCGCCGCGCCGACCAGCGCGAAGCGGTCGTTCTTTTCCAGCCGATGCCCGTGCGGTTCGTGATGGTCGCGGTGCCACGCCCAGCCGAAGCCGTGCATGATATATTTGTGGCTTGCCCAGGCGACGCCCTCCATCGCCGCCACCGTGGCGAGGACGAGGGCGAGGATGGCGAAGGTGGACATGATGCCGTTATAGACCAACTCGTCGCCCCCGCGAAGGCGGGGGCCGCTATCGTTTTACGCCGACATGCCGGCCAAGGCCGACGGCGGCCCCCGCCCTCGCGGGGGCGACGGTGTATCGCGACCGAAAATTGCGTTTTTGATCGCCACTCGCTTGCATTGTTATGCAGGCGGCTTAAGTGGACCGCATGACTCGGCCCCGCACCCTCTATGAGAAAATCTGGGACGCGCACGTCGTCGAACGGCGCCCCGACGGAACCTGCCTGATCTTCATCGACCGCCACCTCGTCCATGAAGTCACCAGCCCGCAGGCGTTCGCCGGGCTTCGCGCGAGCGGCCGCACGGTGCGGCGTCCCGACCTGACGCTCGCGGTGCCCGACCATAATGTGCCGACGACGGCGCGGCTCGACGCGGCAGGGAATAAATTGCCGATCGCCGACCCTGAAAGCGCGGCGCAGCTCGCGGCGCTCGAGAAGAACGCGCCCGATTTCGGTATCCGCTATATCGACGCGGTCGCGCCCGAGCAGGGCATCGTCCATGTCGTCGGGCCCGAGCAGGGCTTTTCGCTGCCCGGCACGACGATCGTCTGCGGCGACAGCCACACCGCCTGCCACGGCGGTATCGGCGCGCTGGCCTTCGGGATCGGCACCAGCGAGGTCGAGCATGTGCTGGCGACACAGACGCTGCTGCTCCAACCCGCGAAGACCATGGAAGTGCGCGTCGAGGGCGAGGTCGGCCCCGGCGTCAGCGCGAAGGATATCATCCTCCACATCACCGGCACCATCGGCGCCGCGGGCGGCACCGGCCATGTCATCGAATATACGGGCAGCGCGATCCGCGCGCTGTCGATCGAGGGCCGGCTGACCGTCAGCAACATGGCGATCGAGGGCGGCGCACGCGCCGGGCTGATTGCGCCCGACGAGGTGACGTTCGAATATCTGAAGGGCCGTCCCTATGCGCCGAAGGGCGCCGATTGGGACGCCGCGGTCGAATATTGGAAGAGCTTGGCGACCGATCCGGGCGCGACTTACGACAAGGTCGTGGTCATCGACGCCGCCGACATCGCGCCGAGCGTGACCTGGGGCACCAGCCCCGAGGATGTCGTGCCGATCACCGGCAGCGTCCCCGACCCCGCCAGCTTCGCCGACCCGTCGAAGCAGGCGGCCGCGGCCAAGAGCCTCGCCTATATGGGGCTCGAACCCGGCACGCGGATGCAGGATGTGCCGATCGAGAATATCTTCATCGGCAGTTGCACCAACAGCCGCATCGAGGACATGCGCGCCGCAGCCGCGGTCATCAAGGGCCGCAAAAAGGCGCCGGGCGTCAAATGGGCCATCGTCGTCCCCGGATCGGGGCTGGTCAAGCGCCAGGCCGAGGCCGAGGGACTCGACCGCATCTTCATCGACGCGGGACTCGAGTGGCGCGAGCCGGGCTGTTCGGCGTGTCTCGCGATGAACCCCGACAAGGTGCCCGCGGGCGAACGCTGCGCATCGACCAGCAACCGCAACTTCGTCGGCCGCCAGGGGCCGGGCGCGCGCACCCACCTCGTCAGCCCCGCGATGGCGGCGGCGGCGGCGGTAACCGGCCACCTGACCGACGTGCGGGAGCTGATGGGATGAGAGGGCGGCCTTTGGAGGATTCACGCGGAGACGCGGAGGCGCGGAGAGTGTCGATCGTCGCCCCCGCGTCTCCGCGTGAACCAAAAGGACGCCATTATTGGAGGCCATGCATGACCCCGCTGGAAAAAGTCGAGGGCCGCGCGATTCCGCTGGGGCTGAAGAATGTCGATACCGACGTCATCATTCCCGCGCACTGGCTGAAGACCACGACGCGCGAAGGCATGGGACGCGGGGCGTTCGAAAGCCTGCGCGCCGACCCGGACAATCTGTTCGACCGCCCCCAGTATAAGGACGCGCCGATCCTGATCGCGGGCGACAATTTCGGCTGCGGGTCGAGCCGCGAGCATGCCGCCTGGGCGCTCGGCGACCTTGGCATCCGGGTCGTCATCGCGCCCAGCTATTCGGACATTTTCTCGGGCAATGCGGTCAAGAACGGCATATTGCCCGTGGTGCTGCCGCAGGCGGCGATCGACCGGCTGATGGAGGTTGCCGAAACCGATCCGGTGCATGTCGACCTCGACACGCAGACGGTGACGACGCCGTTCCAGGATCGCTTCGCCTTCGAGATCGACCCGTTTCGCAAGATGTGCCTGCTCGAAGGGCTCGACGAGATTTCGCTGACCGAGAAGAGCGACGCGGCGATTGGTGCCTATGAGCAAAAGCTCGATGCCGAGCGGCCGTGGATGCGCCCGGCCGCGGCAGGCTTATAAGGCGGCACCGGCCCGCTCCCCCACGCGGCCTCCCCGACGATAGTAGCCTATGGGAGGCCGGGTGGGGGAGTGGGCCGGTGCCGCCACAACGTAAAAGGAGAAGATGATGAAGGCTCTCTTGTCGACCGCAACCGGCGGCCCCGAAACGCTGACGCTCGGCGAGCTGCCGCGCCCCACCGCGGGCAAGGGGCAGATCGTGATCGACGTGAAGGCGTGCGCGGTCAATTTTCCCGACGTGCTGATCATCGAGGATAAATATCAGTTCCGCCCCGAACGCCCCTTCGCGCCGGGCGGCGAGGTCGCCGGGCTGGTCGCCGAGATCGGCGAGGGGGTGACCGGGTTCAAGGTCGGCGACCGCGTGATCGCGGGCTGCGGCAACGGCGGCATGTCCGAAGCGGTCACGGTCGGCGTCCACAATGTCTATCACCTGCCCGAGGGGCATGATTTCGCAGCGGGCGCGTCGCTGCTGATGACCTATGGCACCAGCATCCACGCGCTCGTCGACCGGGGGCATATCGCGGAGGGCGACACCCTGCTGGTCCTCGGCGCGTCGGGCGGCGTCGGAATCGCCGCGGTCGAGCTGGGCAAGGCGTTCGGCGCGCGCGTCGTCGCGGGCGTGTCGAGCGAGGCCAAGGCGGAGATCGCGCGCGCGGCGGGGGCCGACGAGGTCGTCGTCTATGGCTATCAGCCGTTCGACAAGGATGCGTCGAAGGCGCTTGCCAACAGGTTCAAGGATGCGGTGGGGCCGGACGGCGCCAACGTCATCTATGACGCGGTCGGCGGCGATTATGCCGAGCCGGCACTGCGCTCGATCGCGTGGGAGGGCCGCTACCTCGTCGTCGGCTTCCCCGCGGGTATCCCGCGCCTGCCGCTCAACCTGACCCTGCTCAAGAGCTGCGACGTGGCGGGCGTCTTCTGGGGCGCGTTCGTCGCGCGCGAACCGGACCGCAACCGCGCCAATATCGCGCGGCTGTTCCAGCTTTGGGAGCAGGGCAAGATCAAGCCGCGGGTCACCGAAACCTTCGCGCTCGCGGACGGCGGCAAGGCGATCGCCAAGCTGGGCGACCGCAGCGCGGTCGGCAAGCTGGTCGTCACGCTCTGAAATACCGGCCCGACCCGGCGCTGACCGAAGCGCTGCGCGCGCTCGCGGCGCCGACGGGACGACTCGAACTGCGCGTCACGCCGGGCGCGAGCCGCGATGCGGTGGCGATCGCGGATGAGGTGGTGCAGGTCCGCGTCACCGCCCCGCCGGCCGACGGCGCCGCGAACGAGGCGGTGCTGCGGCTCCTCGCCGCCGCGCTAGGCCGCCCGCGCCGCGACCTGAGCCTGCTGCGCGGCGGCACCGCGCGCATCAAGCTGGTCGCGGTCGCGCCCGGTCAGTAGCGGGTCGGTTTGAATTTCCGCCCGGATAAAGAGCCGATCTCGTTCTTCCTTCATCATGCCGAACTTGTTTCGGCATCCATGGCCTGCTCTCTCGTCCGGCGCGGCATTCGTCGAAAGCGCGGGCCATGATGCTGAAACAAGTTGGCGCTTATCGCTTTCGCATCCGTCATCCCGTCATTGCGAGCGGAGCGAAGCAATCCAGAGTGCGCGCAAACCGCTCTGGATTGCTTCGCTCCGCTCGCAATGACGAAGTAAGGAGGCTTACGGATGCCAAGGGTATAATTGCCAAACAAGTTCAGGGTGACGCGAACAGAGAGGTGCGCCAACCCTGTACAGGTGAAAATCAAACCCGCTTCCCCCCCGGTTAACCCTTTATCAGGGCACGCGCCCTATGGTGCAAGGCCGGATTATAGGGACCGCACGCGATGGCGACTCGCCGCCCGACCAGTGAAGGACAAGCCGCGAGCCTCGCGAATATTTCGCGTACCCGCCGCGCGCAGCTCGTCGCCGAGTTCGAGGGCGAGCTGGGCATCGACCACAAGGAACGCGCCCGTCGCGCCTATGAGGAAAGACGCTGGGTGATCATCAAGACGATCATCGTCTGGACGATCGCGATCATGTTCTTCACCATCGCCTGCTACAAGCTGTGGCTGATGGGCCAGCTCGTCGACAAGCCCTTTTCCGACCTCGACCCGATGCGGAGCCTGTTCGGGGAATAGCGGCGGATAGTGCGGCGTGGACGCCGTTACCAAAATTTGGTAACATACGGCTCATGGCAGCGAAGAACACCTCGGTCGCGCTGGGCGAACCCTTCATCGAATTTGCCCGCCGCAAGGTCGAATCGGGCGAGTTCGCGACGACGAGCGAAGTCGTGCGTGAAGCGATGCGGCGCTACGTCGCTGAGGATATCCAGCTTCAGGCTCTGCGCGACGCCATTCGCGAAGGCTTGGAGAGCGGCCCGCCCGAACCCTTCGATTTCGACGAGTTCCGCGAGGAGATGCGCGCGAATTACAAGGGCGCCGCGTGACGCGTTACGCCTTGTCGCCGGCCGCGCGTCGCGACATCACCGACATCTGGCTCTACACAGCCGATCGCTGGGGCGTCGACCAAGCCGATGATTATGTCGGACAGATCGAAGACAATCTTCGCAAAGCGGCGGCGGGGCTGCGCATCGCTCAGCCGATCGACGAATTATGGAAAATCCGTTCGGGCCATCATCTGTGCCTGTTTGCCAAGGAAGCCGACGATGTGATCTGGGTCATCCGAATCCTGCATGAGCGGATGGATGTGAAGACCCAGATCAATAAACCCGCGCCTTCGGCTTGATATATTCCACGTCGTCCGACAGCGTATATTCGTGGACCGGGCGGTAGTCGAGGCGGACCGCGCCGCCCTTGCCGCCCCAGCCGTCGAACCAGCTCACCGTGTGCTTCATCCAGTTCGCGTCGTCGCGGTTCGGGAAATCCTCGTGCGCGTGGGCGCCGCGGCTTTCCTTGCGGTTGAAGGCCGAGTGCATCGTCACCGTCGCCTGCGCGATCAGATTGTCGAGCTCGAGCGTCTCGACGAGGTCGGTGTTCCAGATCAGGCTGCGGTCGGTAACGTGGACGTCCTGCATCCGCGCATAGGTCTTGGTGAGCTTTTCCTTGCCCTCCGCCATCAGTTCGTCGGTGCGGAAGACCGCCGCGTGCTGCGACATGGTGCGCTGCATCTCGGTGCGGATCTCCGCGGTCGGCGAGCCGCCGTTGGCATTGCGGAAATGGTCGAGGCGGCCGAGCGCGAGGTCGGCGCCGTCCTTCGGCAGTGGGGCCTGCGCCGCGCCGGGCTTGACCAGTTCCTTCAGCCGATGGCCGGTCGCGCGGCCGAAGACGACGAGGTCGATCAGGCTGTTCGAGCCGAGGCGGTTCGCGCCGTGGACCGACACGCACGCCGCCTCGCCCACCGCGAACAGGCCGGGCACGACATGTTCGGGATCGCCGTCCTTCAGCGTCACCACCTCGCCATGATAGTTGGTCGGGATGCCGCCCATATTATAGTGGACCGTCGGCACGACCGGCAGCGGGCCGCGGGTTAGGTCGACGCCGGCGAAGATCTTGCCGCTTTCGGTGATGCCGGGCAGGCGTTCGTGCAGCACCTTCGGGTCGATATGATCGAGGTGCAGCCAGATATGGTCCTTGTGCGGGCCGACGCCGCGGCCTTCGCGGATTTCGAGCGCCATCGAACGCGACACGACATCGCGCGACGCGAGATCCTTGGCCGACGGGGCATAGCGTTCCATGAAGCGCTCGCCCTCGCTGTTGGTCAGATAGCCGCCCTCGCCCCGCGCGCCCTCTGTAATGAGCACGCCAGCGCCGTAGATGCCGGTCGGGTGGAACTGCACGAATTCCATGTCCTGGAGCGCGATGCCGGCGCGCAGCGCCATGCCGCCGCCGTCGCCGGTGCAGGTGTGCGCCGAGGTGGCGGTGAAATAGGTGCGGCCGTAGCCGCCGGTCGCCAGCACCACGGCCTGCGAACGGAAGCGGTGGATACTGCCATCCTCGAGGCACAGCGCGACGACGCCCCGGCATTCGGGGCCATTGGCGCCGTCCTCCATGATCAGGTCGAGCGCGAAATATTCGATGAAGAAGTCCGCGTCATATTTCAGCGACTGCTGATAGAGCGCGTGGAGCATCGCGTGGCCGGTGCGGTCGGCCGCGGCGCAGGTGCGCTGCACCGGCGGGCCTTCGCCCATATTCTGCATATGGCCGCCGAACGGACGCTGGTAGATGGTGCCGTCGGCATTGCGGCTGAACGGCACGCCGGCATGTTCGAGCTCATAGACCGCCTGCGGCGCTTCGCGCACCATATATTCGATCGCGTCCTGGTCACCGAGCCAGTCCGACCCCTTGACGGTGTCGTACATATGCCATTGCCAATGGTCGGGCGTATTGTTGCACAGGCTGGCGGCGATGCCGCCCTGCGCCGCAACGGTGTGGCTGCGGGTCGGGAACACCTTGGTGATGCAGGCGGTCCTGAGGCCGGCCTCGGCGCTGCCCATGGTGGCGCGCAGGCCCGAGCCGCCGGCGCCGACGACGACGGTATCATATGTGTGGTCGATGATCTTGTAGGCGTCGGTCATGCCGCGGCACCCCCGGAAAAGGCGATACGGGCGATGGCGAAGATGCCGTAGGCGGCGCCGCCGATCGCGTAGAAGTTGAGAAGGACGATCGCGAGCAGTCGCGCCGCCTCTCCATGCACATAATCCTCGATCATCACCTGAAGCCCGAGGCGCAGGTGCCAGAAGACGCTGACGACCATCAGGATCAGGCCGAGCGCGACCATCGGGTTCGACGCCCAGCGCAATACCGCGCCATGGTCGCCGAGCGGCAGGCGGAGGAGCGAGACGACGAACCAGCCGACGAGCAGCAGGTTGCCGAGCGCGGTCAGGCGCTGCTGGAGCCAGTGGCCAGTGCCGTGATGCGACGCGCCGAGCCCGCGCACGCGGCCGAGGGAGGTTCCGTTACCCATGGAGCGCCTCCTGCGCGATATAGAGCCAGACCGCGGCGGTCGCGAGGATCGCGCCGACGAAGACGAGGATCGACCAGAGCCGGTTGATCCTGAGTTCATACCCCGCGCCGGTGTCGAGCACGAGGTGGCGCAGGCCCGAGAAGAGATGTTGGAAGAAGGCCCAGGTCAGGCCGACCAGCACGACCTTGCCGAGGATGTTGGTGACCTGATGAACGGAGCCGGCATCAGGATCGTGCCAGACACAGGCAAGGAAGGCGGCATAGGCGTCGGGACCGGCCGCGAGCGCGCCGAGCCACCAGAGGAACATCAGCGCGCCGACGATCGCCAGCCCGTCTCCGGTGATCCGATGGAAGATGGAGACCGCCATCGACGGCGCCCACTTATACACCCCGAGGTGCGGCGAGAGCGGTCGCCCGCCCGGTTGCTTGCCAGCCATATCAGCCCCGTATCTTCTGACTCTATCCGGTCGATGCGGGCCGGTTAAGCCTTCCTGCCGCGATATGCAATTGCTTAGGGAGCGAATGGGAAAGAATTTGCCCGCGGAGCCGTCGCTCAGGTCGCGAGCGCGGCGGACGGGTGCCGACAGTGCGCGGCGATGCAGGACAGGACGCCGGCGGCGACCAGCGCGAAGGCCGCCAGCTCGAGCGGCGCCGGGAAACGCCGCTCCCAAAGGAAGCCATAGAGCAGCGCGAAGAGCGTTTCGAACAGGATCATCTGTCCGACCATCGTCAGGGGAAGCAGGCGGCTCATCCGGTTCCACAGCGCATTGCCGGCGATCGACACCAGAACCGCCACCCCAAGCGATACGCCCGCAAACCGGAGCCAGGCATCGGCATCGTGGTGGATCGGTTCGGTGAGCAGGCTGACCGGGATCAGCGCCAGCGCCTGCGCCCCGGTCACGACGCCGATCAGCAGGTTCCAGTCGTGCGCGGAAATATGATCGAGGCGAGCGAGACACCGGCTGTTGCCAACCGCAAAGCCGGTCCACGACAAGAGCGCCCCCACCGCGCACAGCAGACCGATCATCCCCGCGCTGCCGTCGCCCGATGCCGGCGCGCCGATGGCCTGCCAACCGATGCAGACCGCCCCCGCCGCGCAGAAGAGCAGCGACGGCACGAGCCGCGCCAGCGGGACGGCGCCGCGGTCGCGGCTTCCGATCAGGGTGACGGCGACGGGCAGGAAGCCGATGACGAGCGAGGTCATCGCGATCCCGCCCGTCTGCACCGCGGCCGAGAGCAGGACGTAATAAAACGTGTTGCCGGCGAGCGCGAGCCAGCCCAGCGCCACCCAGTCGCGCGCGGCGAGCTTGCGGACGAGCCCGCGCCAGCGCGGGGCGATCAGCATCGCCGCGATGGCGCCGAAGGCAAGATAGCGCCCGATCGCGAGCTGAAGCGGAGTGAAGCCGCGCACCAGTTCGGGGGCGAGGAAAACCAGTCCCCACAAGGCGCCCGCCCCCATGCCGCAAGCAAGGCCGGCTGTGATTCGATATGGGCCGGCCGGGCCGGCGACGGCGATGCTCATGGTTCATCCTCGCTTTCGATGGGCGGGGAATAGCACCGGGAAAGCGAGCAAAGGACGCTTGCTTCGGGCCCAAAATGCAACAAATACTCGCTTATGAGCCGACCCAGAGCATCCGGCGAGCGCAGGCTCGACAGCTTCGATCGCGCGATCCTGCGCATCCTCCAGCGCGACAACAAGACGCCGCAGCGCGAAATCGCCGGAGCGGTGAACCTGTCGGCGGCCGCGGTACAACGGCGCATCGCCGCGATGGAGGCAGCGGGGATCATCGAGCGCAACATCGCGATCGTCGATACGAGAGCCCTGGGCATGACGATCACCGCGATCGTCGAGGTGCATCTGACCGACGAACGCCCGCCCACCGTCGACGGCGCGAAGGCGCTGTTCCTGGCGGCCCCGGAAGTGCAGCAATGCTATTATGTGACGGGCGGAATCAGCTTCGTGCTGGTGATCGTGGCCGGGGACATGATCGAATATGAAGCGATCAGCCGGCGCCTGTTCGCCGACAATGACGCGGTGGCGAGCTTTCGCAGCCTGATCGCGCTCAATCGGGTGAAGACCGGCGCGGAGATACGGATCGCCTGACCCGGTTCAGCCGCGCCGCCGCATCACTTGATCTTGTCGCGGTTCGCATAGAGCAGCGCCGCGATCACCGCCGCCGATCCGATGCCGAGGCCGGCGGCAGCTTTCCAGCCGCGGCCGCGCTTGCCGCCCTTTGCCTCGGCCTCTGCCGCCTCAACGGCTTCCTGCTGTTCGTGCCGCTCGCGCGCGGCGCGCAGCACCTCATTTTCTTCGTCTTCGTTCGGGGGAGGAGTCGGCTCGCCTTGGTCCGTCATCGTCTTCTCTACTTTCTTGCTCAACTTAGTGCCTGATCGACGGGCACATAGTCGGTTCCGATCGCTTCGGCTACCGCCTCGAACGTCACCTTGCCATTCCAAACGTTCAAACCCTGCGCAAGATGCACGTCGCGGCGCAGCGCCTCCTTCCAGCCCAGTTCGGCAATGCGCAGCGCGTGCGGCAGGGTGACGTTGTTGAGCGCATAGGTGCTGGTGCGCGCGACCGCGCCCGGCATGTTGGCGACCGCATAATGAACGATGCCCTCGACGATGTAGGTCGGATCGGCGTGCGTCGTCGCGTGGCTCGTCTCGAAGCATCCGCCCTGGTCGATCGCGACGTCGACGAGCACCGCGCCGGGGCGCATCGTCTTCAGCATGTCGCGGGTCACAAGCTTGGGCGCCTCGGCGCCCGGGATCAGCACCGCGCCGATGACCAGATCGGCCTCGGCAACGCATTCGGCAAGGTTGGCGCGGTTCGAGAAGCGGGTTTTCGCCCGCGATTCGAAGAAGGTGCCGACGCGTTCGAGCACCTCGGGGTCGCGGTCGAGGATGGTGACATCGGCGCCGAGCCCCGTCGCCATCTGCGCCGCGTTGAAACCGACGACGCCGCCGCCGATGATGCACACCTTGCCGGGCGCGACGCCGGGGACGCCGCCCAGCAGCACGCCGCGGCCGCCATGCGCCTTTTCGAGCGCGGTGGCGCCGGCCTGGATCGCCATGCGCCCCGCGACCTGGCTCATCGGCTTCAGCAGCGGCAGGCCGCCGTGCGGGCTGGTCACGGTTTCATAGGCGATGCACACTGCGCCCGACGCCATCAGGTCGCGGGTCTGCTCAGGGTCGGGGGCGAGGTGGAGATAGGTGTAGAGGATCTGCCCTTCGCGCAGCATCGCGCGTTCGGCGGGCTGCGGTTCCTTGACCTTCACGATCATTTCGGCGGCCGCGAAAATCTCTGTCGCGGTCGCGACGATTTCGGCCCCCGCCTCCTCGTAGAAGCGGTCGTGGGCGCCGATGCCCTCGCCCGCGCCGGTCTCGACCAGCACGCGGTGGCCGTGCGCGACGAGCTCGCGCGCGCTCTCGGGCGTCAGGCCGACGCGATATTCGTGATTCTTGATTTCCTTCGGAGTGCCGACGATCATGCTTCGCTCTCCCAACCCGTTTCGCCCGCAACCGATAGCCGCGACCGCCCCCCGGAGTATAGGGTCGATCGCCGCCCCGCCGACGAAATTCCGCCGACCCGGGTTAACGACGAATTTACCAGTTCCGCAGCATATCCCGTTCATCCGTTTCGCCGGACGCGCGCGCCGCGTTCCGGACAAGCGCCGCGAGGGACAGGATCATGGTGAAGGACAATCCCATTCATAAGCAGCAGATCGATCCGGTGCTGATGGCCGATCGCTTTCCCTATTACGACCTCGATGGCCGGCTGGTCGCCGACGCGCACGAGATCGCCGAACTCGCGGCCGGGCACGAAGAACCGATCGGGCGCGCCTATTGGACCGCGTTCAACGCCCTGCCCCATGTCCGCAAGGCCGAGGGCGAGCTGCTCGAAGCCTATGTCCGCGGCAGCACCCGGCACATGCTGGTCAAATATTCGGACCCCGCGGGCCAGGAATCGGCGACCATCGCCTGCCAGAACACGCATATGGCGCTCCGCGTCGGCGTGCCGCTCGCCTCTGTGCTGTCGTGCCTCGGCGAAAGCCAGCGGCTGACCATCGAGCATGTCGTGCGCGCCTGTGCCGGCGACGCCGAGCGGATCGTCCGGCTGACCAGCGCGATCAACCGCCTCGCGCTGCTTGAGATGGACATCATGCAGACCTATGCCGAAAAGCTGGAGCGCGCCGCGATCTCCAGCGAGCGGCAGGCGCTGGCGGGCGACTTCGACCGCTCGATCGCGACGCTGGTGCAGGACACCGACGGGGTTCGCCAGCAGCTTGCTAGCCAGGCCGAGGCGGCCGACGTCGCCGCCAAGGGCATGATCGCCAAGACGAGCGAGGTCGCCGCGGCATCCGAGCAATCGGCGATGGCGATGCGCGAGGCGGCCTCGACCGCCGCCGGCCTGATCCGCGCGATCGAGGATGCCCGCAGCGAGGTCGAAGCCTCCGCCAGCGTCGCGACCCGCGCGTCGGAACAGGCGGGCGAAGCGGTCGCCATGTCGGAAGCGCTGTCGCGCCACGCCGAATCGATCGAATCGATCCTGGGCCTGATCCGCGAGATCGCGGGGCAGACCAATTTGCTCGCGCTCAACGCCACCATTGAGGCGGCGCGCGCCGGCGAATCGGGCCGCGGCTTCGCGGTCGTCGCGCAGGAGGTGAAGAGCCTGGCCAACGAGACCGCGCGCGCGACCGACGACATCGCGGGCAAGATCACCGCGATCCAGCAGGCGACGAGGGGGGCGGTGAACGCCAACCAGTCGATCCAGGCGACGATCGTCGACGTGCAGGAATCGGCGCAGCGCATCCGCGATGCGATGGACGCGCAGGCGCAGACGGTGACCTCGATCACCGCCGCGGTCGACGAAACCGCGCTCGCCGCCGATTCGATGTCGTCGACCATCGCCAGCATCCGCAACGATTCGGGCATGGTCGCGGGCGAGATCAGCGTGCTGAGCGAGAAATTCGCCAAGATGGGCGAACGGCTCCAGTCGCTCGAGAAAGCCGCGAGCGAGTTCAGCCGGCGGGTGGCCTGACCAGCCTTACGTCCTCCAAACGCCGTTCGTGCTGAGCTTGTCGAAGCACCGTCCTTTTCTTCTCACACGATGCAGAAAGAACGGCCCTTCGACAAGCTCGGGCAAACGGATTGTTTTCACGAGCCTTTGCTCTTGACCAGTGCTGCCGCTAAAGCCGCGGCATGACCACGCATATCCTGATCACCGGCGCGAGCCGCGGCATCGGCGCCGCGATCGCCGATGCCCTCGCCCGACCCGACTGCCGCACCGTCGCGCTGTCCAGCGCCGACGGCGATCTTGGCGACCCCGCGGTTCCCGACCGGCTGTGGGCCGAAAGCCTCGACCGGCTGGATGGGCGCATCGACGTGCTGATCAACAATGCCGGGGTGTTCGAGGCAAACCCGATCGAGACGGCCGACGCCGACTGGCTTTCGGGCTGGGAGCGCACGCTCGACATCAACCTGACCGCTGCGGCGCTGCTGTGCCGGCGCGCGGTGCTGCATTGGCGGGAGGGCGGGCGCGGCGGCCGCATCGTCAATATCGCGAGCCGCGCCGCCTATCGCGGCGACAGCCCGGAACACTGGCATTATGCAGCGTCGAAGGCCGGGATGGTCGCGATGACCAAGACGATCGCGCGCGGCTGCGGCCGCGAGGGCATCCTCGCCTTCGCCATCTGTCCCGGCTTCACCATGACCGGCATGGCCGAGGCGTATCTGGCGAGCCGCGGCGGCGAGCAGTTGCTCGCCGACATTCCGCTCGGCCGCGTCGCCGACCCCGGGGAGATCGGCGAGATGGCGCGCTGGTGCGCGCTCGACGCGCCGCCCTCGATGACCGGCGCGGTGCTCGACGCCAATGGCGCGTCCTATGTGCGCTGAACGATGAGCTGGCTGATCTCCCTTCCCTGCACGCGGGACGAGGCGGAGGCGCTGTCGGGCGAAGTGCCCGCGCTCGACGCGCTGGCCGATGCGCCCGTCGTGGTGACGCGCGAAATCGACGAGGCGGCGGGGCGATGGCAGCTCGACGCCTATGTCGAGACGCGGCCGGGCGCGGACCTGCTAACCTTGCTGCAGGCGCTGGTACCGAGCGCGAAAGGGGTGAAGCCGAGCGTCGAGCAATTGCCCGACAAAGACTGGCTGACGCTGAGCCAGCAGGGGCTGGAGCCGGTGCGGGCGGGGCGCTTCTTCGTCCATACCAGCTACCACGCCGACGCCGTTCCGGCGGGCGCGACGCCCTTTCTGATCGATGCAGGCCAGGCGTTCGGCACCGGCGGACACGACACGACCGCGGGGTGTCTGGCGATGCTCGACCGGCTGGCGGCCCGCGGGGCGAGTCCGCGCGCCATCGCCGATATCGGCACCGGCACCGGGCTGCTCGCCTTCGCGGCGCTGGCATTGTGGCCGCGCGCGCGGGCGATCGCGTCGGACATCGACCCCGCGAGCATCGAGGTAACGCGGACCAATGCGGCGATCAACGGCGTCGCGCTGGGGCAAGCGGCCGGGCAGCTTGCGCTCGCGGTGGCGCCGGGGACCGATCATCCGGCGATCCGGCGCCGCGCGCCCTATGATCTGGTCGTCGCCAATATCCTGGCGGGACCGCTGATCACCCTCGCGCCCGACATCGCCGCCGCGACCGCGCCGGGCGGCCGCGCCATCCTGGCGGGCCTGATCGCGCGCCAGATGGAGCCGGTGCTCGCCGCCTATCGCGCGCGGGGATTCCGGCTGGCGGCGCGCGGCGGGAGCGCCGAATGGCCGTGCCTGCTGCTGGTCAAGCGGCGGCGGCACGGGTGGCGGAGGAGGGAACGCGCGCTGCACCGGGCGAGCGCATCGGACGCGACGTTCGGGAGCTGGTGAGCAGCCTAGCTATTCTCCGTTCGCCCTGAGCTTGTCGAAGGGCTGTTCTTTCTTTTGGCGTCGAAGAAAAGGACGGTCCTTCGACAAGCTCAGGACGAACGGAAAGGAAGGAAGCGCCTAGACTTTACCTAGCGCATAATCCTGCGTGCCGCGCGTGATCACCTCGTCGCCGGGCAGGATATCGGCGACCGGGATCGGAGGCAGCGCGGCGTTGGCGGCGTAGAGCGGCGCGAAATCGGTGTTCACGGTCACGTCGAGTAACTGGTCGAGGCCGTCGATGACGAAATAATTCTGCTGGAAATCGTCGATCCGATAGTCGGTCCGCATCACGCGGGCGAGATCGAAGCCGATGCGGTTCGGGCTGTCCGATTCGAGCGCGAAGACGCTTTCGGCATAGGAGGAAACGATGCCGGCACCATAGATGCGCAGGCCCCCGCCTTCGCGGATCAGCCCGAATTCGACGGTATACCAATAGAGACGCGCGAGCTGTTTCAGCGCGTCGAACTTCAGGCTGCGCAGGCCGCCCTCGCCATAGGCCTGCATATAGTCGGCGAACACCGGGTCGGCGAGCATCGGGACATGGCCGAAGACGTCGTGGAAGACGTCGGGTTCCTGCAGATAGTCGAGCTGCTGCGGGGTGCGGATGAAATTGCCCGCGGGAAAGCGCCGGTTGGCGAGATGGTCGAAGAAGGTGGCGTCGGGTACCAGCCCCGGCACCGCGACGACCCGCCACCCGGTCGCCGCCATCAGCCGCGCGTTGAGGTCGCGATAGTCGGGAATGCCCGGCTTTTCGAGCCGCAGCACGTCGATGCCGCGCAGGAAGGCCTCCGACGCGCGGCCGGGCAGCATCGCCGACTGGCGCACGAAGAGCCGGTCCCACATCGCATGTTCGTCGGCGGTGAAGGCGTCCCAGTCCTGCGGACAAGTCCAGTCGGGCGCGGCGCCCGGCGGCGGGCTTTCGTGGACATGGGTAAACTGGCTCTCCATGCGCAGCTTTCTAGCATGGAACTGGTTTCCAGTGAAACCTTATTCGCCGATCGGCACCACCGCGGTCGCCAGCCGGTCGACCTCGGCGCGGTCGTGGCTGACGTAGAGGATCGGGAGCTTCAGCTCGTCGCGGATGCGTTCGATCACCGTCATGATGTCGCCGCGCCGCGCCGCGTCGAGCGACGAGAGCGGTTCGTCCATCAGCAGGATTTCGGGGGCCGCGAGCAGCGCGCGGCCGATCGCGACCCGCTGCGCCTCGCCGCCCGACAGGCTGCGCGGCCAGCGGTCGAGCAGCGGGCCGATGCCGAGGAAGGCGGTCGCCTCGTCGAGGCTCATCCAGCGGTCGGCGGGGTCGGCGAGCGCATGGCCGTAGATCAGGTTCGCGCGAACCCGCCGGTGCGGGAACAGCCGCCCATCCTGAAAGACATAGCCGATGCGCCGCGCCTCGGGCGGCAGGTCGACGCCCTCGCCGAACAGGGTGCGATCGCCGATACGGATATGGCCGCGGTCGGGACGCAGCAGCCCAGCGACCATGTTCAGGATACTCGTCTTGCCCGCCCCCGACGGGCCGAACAGCGCGGTGAGGCCGGGGCCGGCCGCGAAGCGCGCGGCGACAAGGCGGTCGCCGCGTCGCTTTTCGACGTCGATCTCAATCGCCATGGCGCGCCCGTTCGCCATGGGTGCGGCGCACCAGCGCCTCCGACAGGATCAGCGCCGCGAGCGACAGCGCGACCGACAGCAGGGCGAGCCGCGTCGCCATCGCCTCCGCCCCCGGCACCTGCAACGCCGAATAGATGGCGAGCGGCAGGGTGCGCGTCTCGCCAGGGATATTCGAGACGAAGGTGATCGTCGCGCCGAACTCGCCGATCGAGCGCGCGAAGCCGAGGACGAGCGCAGCGAGCACGCCGGGCAGCGCGAGCGGCAGGCTGACGGTGCGGAAGGCGTGCCAGCGCCCGGCGCCCAGCGTGCGCGCGGCACCCTCCAGCCGCCGGTCGATGCCCTCGATCGACAGCCGTATCGCGCGCACCATCAGCGGCAGCGCCATGATCGCGGCGGCGAGCGCGGCGCCGGTCCAGCGGAACATCACGCTCACCCCGAACCAGCTTTCGAGCCAGCGCCCGATCGGTCCAAGCGGCCCGAAGGCGAGCAGCAGCAGCCAGCCGGTGACCACCGGCGGCAACACCAGCGGCAGGTGGACGAGTCCGTCGAGCAGCACCCGGCCGGGAAAGCGATAGCGCGCCAGCGCCCAGGCGAGCGCGAAGGCGAGCGGCAGCGTCGCGAGCACCGCGGCGGCGCCGACCTTGAGCGACAGCGCGACGATGCTCCATTCCTGGGGGGAAAGCATCAGCCCATCCCTGCCCTCTCCCCTTCAGGGGAGAGGATAGCGCAGCTTGCTCCGAAAGGAGCTAGCGGAGCTTGGAGAGGGGGAAATCGCGCGGCGCAATATCCCCCTCTCCAACTTCGGCTAGGCGCTTCGCGCCAAGCCTTCATATCCTCTCCCCTGAAGGGGAGAGGGCGGAGAGAGATCGCGCGCTTCAAGGCGCCGAGAAGCCGTGCCGCGCGAAGATCGCGCGCGCCTGCCGCGACTGCAGGAAGGCGCGGAAGGCCGCGGCATCCTTGTGCCGCGAAGCCTTCAGCACCGCGATCGGGTAACGGATCGGTGGATGGCTTGCCGCGGGAAAGGTGCCGACGACGCGCACCCGCGTCGAGGCGCGCGCGTCGGTCGCGTAGACGATGCCGAGCGGCGCCGCGCCGCGCTCGACCAGCGCCATCGCGGCGCGGACATTCTCGGCCGGGGCGAGATATCCGGAAACGCCGCGCCACACGCCGAGCGACGTCAGCGCCGCCTTCGCATATTTGCCCGCCGGCACCGCGTCGGTGTCCGCCACCGCGAGCCGCCCGCCGCCGAGCGCGCGCGCGAGCGGAAAGCCGCGCGCCGGGGTCAGCCGCAGCCTGCTTCCCGCCGGGGCGATCAGCACCAGCCGGTTGCCGAGCAGCGTCGTGCGCGTACCCTTGCGGACCCGCCCCGCCTTTTCCACCGCGTCCATCCACGGCTCGTCGGCGGAGAGGAAGAGGTCGGCGGGCGCCCCCGCCATGATCTGCCGCGCGAGCGCCGAGGAGCCGGCAAAGGACAGGACCGGGCGCGCATGTCCCTGCGCCGCCCAGGCGTCGGCGGCGGCGGTCAGCGATTCCTGGAGGCTTGCCGCCGCGAGCACCAGCGGGCCCCGCTCGACGGCGCTCGCGAGCGGGGCCAGCAGCGACAGGGCGAGGAGCAGGAAGAGACGGCGGAGCCAGGTCATCGCGGCCGGCTATAACCGCGTCAGCCCGTCGGCGAAAGCGGCGCAAGGAGGCGGATGCGCCCATAGCCGCTTTCGACCAGCCCGTGCCGCACCAGTTCGCGCAGCGCGGCGCCCAGCGTGACCCGCGACACGCCGAGGCGGTCGGCGAGCTGCTGCTGCGTCGCGCGGACGCTGGCGCCGTCGTCCGCATCGGCGGCGAGGATCGCGAGCTGGCGCGCGAGCCGCTCGACGGTCGGCAGGCGCCGCTCGGCGTCGATGATGTCGAGCGCGGCGGCGAGCTGGCGGCCGAGGCTGCGCAGCAGCAGCTCGGCCCAGCCGACATCGCCCTGCATCAGCCGACGCAGCAGCGGCCGGTCGATCGCGACCAGCGCCGCGGCGCCCTGCGCCTGCGCGTCGGCCTGTCGCGGGACGCCGGTGAAGAAGGCGAGTTCGCCGAACATGTCGCCGGGGCCAAGGGTACCGAAAACGGTGAAGCCGCCGTCGGCGGCGTAACGGCCGACCGTCACCCGTCCCTCGATCACCGCCCAGAAAGCAGTGCCGGGGTCGCCCTGCTGCTGGACGAACTGGCCGTCGGCGAAGCGCCGTACCGGCGCCATCGCCGCGAGCCGCGCCCGCTCGGCGGGCGACAGCCGCGTGCATTTGGCCAGCGCGAAATGATGGCTGCTTTGCATTTCGCCTCGCTTCTTGCGGCAGGGCGAGCGACAGAGCAAGCGCGCCTAACGCACCGTCTGTGCAAGCCCGAGCCAACGCGCCGCGCGCGGCAGGCGCGGGAGGATCAGCCGGTCGGCGAACCAGAGCAGGATCAGCGAGGCCCCGAGCAAAGGCAGCAGCGCGGCGAGGAGCAGGACGATCGCGGCGACGCCCCTCGTTTTCGCCGGATCGCGCGGCAGCGCCGGGGCGCCGAGTGCGCCCTCCGGTCTGCGCCGCCGCCACATCAGGAAAGCGGAGACGGCGAGGGTGACCATGGCAAGCGCGGTGAGGACCCCGATGAGCTGGCTGGCGAGGCCGAACAGCGCGCCCTCGTGCCAGGCGATGCCATAGCCGACGACGCGATCGACGACATGCTTGTCAGCGAAACCGCTGCGCGCCACCTCGATCCCCGTTTCGGGATCATAGCTGACCGACCGGACAAGCGGCCGATTCTGCGTCAGCGTGGTCAGCGTCCAGACGTTGCCGTTGGGCGGGCCGAACATGTTGGGCGCGCCCGGCGGCTGGACAATCGCGGGCGCGGGCATCGTCTCGCCCGCCGCGCGCAGCAGGATGCGGTCGAGCGGGATGCGGGGCGGTGCGACCGGCCGCATCGTCCTGCCCATCGCGCCATGATCGTGCGCGGCATGATCACCGAACCCGCCCTTCCAGTCCTGCGGCCCGGAGGTCCACCCCATTTCGGCGCGCAGCGCGTTGAACCCCGTCGCCCAGACGTCGGTCCACGGCAGCGCGGTGGTCAGCAGGATCAGCGCCAAGCCCGAGACCCAGAAGCCGGTCACCGCATGCAGATCGCGCAATGCCGCCCGCCCGCCGAGCGACAGGCGCGGCCAAACGACGCCCGCCAGTCCGCGCCCGCGCGGCCACCAAAGGTAGAGGCCGGTGAGGATCAGCACCATCGCCCAGCTCGCGGCGAGTTCGACGAGGATGCCGCCGCCGACACCCATCAGCAGGCTGCCGTGGATGCGTTGCACCACCGCCGACAGCCGCCGATCGGGGTCGATCGCGCCAAGCACCCGACCCCGCGGCGACACGCCGACGTCGCGCATCGTCCCGTCGGCGAGCCCGAGGTGGACGACCGCCGCATCGCCCGGTGCCCCGGGAATGCGATAATGTTGGAAGCGCGCGCCCGGAAACGCCGCGAGTGCCGCCGCCACCTGCGCATCGGCATCGACGGCCCGGGCGGCGGGCAGGTCGCGCCACGCGCGCTCTTCCCAGCGGTCGGTCTGCGGCTTGAACAGATAGAGGGCGCCGGTCACCGACAACAGCAGGATGAAGGGGATGACGAACAGCCCGGCATAGAAATGCCAGCGCCAGATGGTGCGATAGAGCGGGAGCTGGTCGGTCTTCGCCATCCCCTTTCCTCCCTAGAAGCGCGCGCGCAGGCCGGCGGAGACCGCGCGGCGCTCGACCGGATAATAGATCGCCGAAGCGTCGGTGACGTCGATCGCGGCGCTGATATCGCCGATCGCCCTCTTGTCCGTGATATTGCGGACGTCGAGGAAGGCGTCGATGCCCTCTGCCACGCGCGCGCCGGCGGTGAAGCCGAGCAGCGCATAGCCGGGGGTGCGGACGCGGTTCCGATAATCGGCGAACGGCCCCTGCGGCACCCACTCGACGCTGGGCGCGACATGCAGCGCATCGGTGCCGAGACGCAGTTCCGCGCGGTAGACGTGGCGCGGGACGACCGGCAGGCGGTTGTCGCCGAACTCGACGTCGCCGCGGAAGCGGAAGTCGCTGTAGGTGTAGACCTGCCGCAGCCGCAGCCAGTCGGTCGGCGCGATTTCCAGCGCCGCCTCGATCCCCTGATGCCGCGTCCGGCCGGCGTTGAAGGTCGACGCGGGAATGTCCGCACTCACCGTATATTGCAGCAATTCGCCCTCGATATCGGCGCGGTAGAGCGAGAGGTCCCAGCGCAGCACCCCCGCCCGCCCGCGCGTGCCGATTTCCGCGGTCCATGCGCGCTGCGGGTCGAGCGGGACGAACGCCGAGAGCTGCGCCAGCTCGATGAAGCCGGGGAATTCGACCGAGCGGCTGTAGTTGCCATAGAATTGCACGCCGGGCGCCGGCTCGAACAGCAGGCCGAGCTTGGGCGAGAAGGCGTCGAAATCGGCGCGGCCATATGTGTCGACCGGCCCGTTGTTGAAGGCCTCGCGCTGCCGCCGCATGCCGTCGGCGTAGATGCCGCCCGCGATCAGCGACAGGCTTTCGACCAGTTTCAGCCGCACCTCGCCATAGAGGGTCGCGGTGCGCGCATCCTGCTGCGCGTCGAAGGTCTTCGCCCCGCGCCGTCCGGCATCGTTGACGAAACGCCGCGAATGGACGTCACCGACGCGCAATTCGCCGCCCAGCGTCGCCTCGACCGGCCCGGCCGCATAGTCGAAACGGAAATAGCCGCCGCGATCCACGCTCTTCTGGTCGATGAGCTGATAGATGGGATGATGCAGCGTCTTGGCGTTGACGAAGACGCCGACGTCGAGCTGCGCGGCGCCGAGATCGAAGCGGGTGCGGTTCTGGAGCCGCAGCGAGTCGATGTCGCGCGCCTGGTCGCCCGCGATGCTGGCGGCATTGGCCCGGTGCGGCGCGGTCAGCGCCTCTGCGTGGGTCAGCGCGCCGGGCAGGTCCTGATCGATGCTGTTGTAGCTTGCGTAAAGGCGCGTCGCGATCCGGTCGGTGAGCCTCAGCCCCACATTGCCGTGGAAGCGCAGGCTGCGCCGCCGCGCATGGTCGCGGTCGCCGTCCGACGTGTCGGCGCTGACCGCGCCCCACGCATCGGCGCGGTCGCTCGCGACGCCCGCCGACACCAGCCCCCGCAGGCTTTCGAAGCTGCCGCCGTCGGCGCGCAGATAGACGCCGCGCGCGGTGCGCCCGGTCGGCGTCACCCCGTTGATCGCGCCGCCGAGCGTTCCCGAGCCGAAGCGCAGCGCATTGGCGCCGCGGTAAACCTCGAGATGATCGAAGAAGATCGGCTCCAGTTCCTGGAAATCGCCATTGTCGTCGGCGAGGTTGATCGGCACCCCGTCCTGGAGCAGCGTCAGCCCGCGCATGTGATAGCCGCGCGACAGGCCCGAGCCGCGGATCGATATCCGCACTTCCTGCCCGAAGCGCGGCTGGAGATAGACGCCGGGGGAGAAGGCGAGCGTGTCGCGCAGGCTGACGATCGACTTGTCGGCATAATCCTCGTGCGGGACGATGTCGGCGCCGCCCGGCGTCTTCGCCGCGCGGGTCTCGGCAGCATCGGTGTCGGCGGGGGCGGTGACGATGATGGTCCGGTCGCCCTCGGCCGTTTCGGCATGGGCAAGAGTTGGGGCAAGAGTTGGGGCGAGAGTGATGGCGAGCGCCAGCAGGGGCGCCGCGCGGGTAACGGGGCTTTGCATCGATAATCCTTCGCTTGAATACAGGCGTGAACCGGCGCGCAGACGCGCGGCCGGCCGGTCAGGCTGATTCAGGCGAAGGCAGGTGGTCCGGTGCTCGGCGGGAGCGGCGAGGCGATGCCCGGCGCATAGCCGAGCAAGGGGGCCGCGGCGGGGACCGGCTCGGCCCGCGCCAGCGTTTCGGGCAGCGCGGGAGTGTCGGGAACGATCGGCGCGACCGCGAGCGCGCCCCACGGGCAATGCTGGTCCTGCGCCGCGTCATGGTCGCCAGCGCTCTCGACCGGGATGGTCAGCGTGGCGCCGGGGTTCGCCGGGTCCGAACAGACGCGAACCGTGATCGAACCGCCGCCGTCGGTCTCGATCATCCAGCCCGGCGCGACGAAGACGCGCGCCGCCAGCGCCAGCAGCACGGGCAGCAACAGCAGGATGCCGGGACGGCGAAAGGCGGCAAGGATGCCCACGGTCCGAGGCCTTATGCGGCGGCGCGCGGCGGGGCAAGCGGACAGAATGTCCTATGGGATTCGTCATTGCGAGCGCAGCGAAGCAATCCAGAGCGGTTTACGCACACTCTGGATTGCCGTGTCGCCTTCGGCTCCTCGCAATGACGAAGGCCTATTCCGCCGGCGCCTCGTCGGTCTTTTTCCCCGTGCGTGTCCACGGATAGAGGAACTGGCCCCAATAGGCCTTGGGCACATCCTCGGGGATGCCGTAATGTTCGGGCCAGCGGTCCTTCGGCAGGTGGAAGGTGCCGAAGACCTTGTCGAGGAAGGGGAAGTGGATCGCGAAATTGACGTCGAAAGCCTCGCGTTCGAGCCCGTGGTGCCAGTGGTGGAAGCGTGGGGTCGCGAGCCAGTGGCCGAGCCGGTTGAAACTGCCCCCGACATTGGCGTGGAGCAGCGACGACCAGACATAGACGAAGCCGATATAGGCCTGCATCACCGAGGGTGCGAAACCGAGCGTGAAGAGCGGCAGCGAGGTGATCGAGCGCAGCAGGATGATCTCGACGAAGTGCATCCGCGACCCCGCGAGCCAGTCCATTGATTTCGCGCTGTGGTGGATCGCGTGAAAGCCCCAGAGGAAGGGGAAGCGGTGAAAGCTGCGGTGGAACCAATATTGCACGAAATCGGACGCGACGAGGACGATGGCGAACTGGACGAGCCACGGCAGCGACGCGACCGCGGCGCGGAAGGCATCCCAATTGTTCGTATGGTCGTTGACGAACGCCTGCGGCGCGAGCGCGAGGAAGCTCAGCACCTGCACGAACATCGTGCTGACCAGATAATAGAAGAGATCCTCGCGCCATTCGGTGCGGAACAATCTTTGAGTGCGGCGGTGCGGGAAGGCGCGCTCGAGCGGTGCGAACATGAAGCCGGTGACGAGCAGGTTGGCGATGAAGAAATCGAGCCCGAAGAAAATGCCCCAGTCGCGCGTTTCGGCGGGCTGGACATTGGCGCCGCCGAGCAGCGCCGCGGCGAGCCCGATCATCAGCGCGGTCAGCCCGAGCACTTTTCGGGGCCGCAGCAACAGGCTGAGCAGCGCAAGGCCATAGCTGACGAGCAGGGTCAGGTGGACGAAGCCGCGAAAGCCGGTCCAGTTCTTGACGATTTCGAGCTCGGGGGTCGCGAACCAGTCGGGAAAGCGCAGCGCGACGACCAGAAAGAAGCCGGTGATCGCGAAGAGCAGCCCGAAGAAGCCCGACAGCCAGCCGCTGCCGAAGCGCCGGACTTCGGTATGCGATTCGAGATCGCGCATAAGGGTCTGGAGATAATCGCGCTTTGTCATGCTCGCCGCTTCTCGCTCTCGTCATGCCGGACTTGATCCGGCATCCATTGCCGGCCCGGATTTCATGGGCCCCGGATCAGGTCCGGAGTGACGAAGAAAATAGCCGGTTTCTAACCCGCCGCCTCCACGATCTTCGCCCACTCCGTCTCGTCGATCACCTTGATTCCCAGCGCCGCCGCCTGCTTGAGCTTCGACCCCGCGCCCGGCCCCGCGACGACGAGGTCGGTCTTCGCACTCACGCTGCCCGCGGCCTTGGCGCCGAGCTTTTCGGCCTGCGCCTTCGCCTCATCGCGGCTCATCGTCTCGAGCTTGCCGGTGAAGACGACGGTCTGGCCCGACACCTCGCTGTCGCGCGTCTCGACCACATAGGGCGGCGGCACGACTTCGGAGAGGAGGTCGTCCCACAGCGCGCGATTGAGCGGTTCGTGGAAGAAATCGCCGAGCGCCTCGCCCACCGCGACGCCGATGCCGTCGGCGCGGACTTCGAGGATCGACTTGATCGCCTCGACCTTGCGCGCGAGATATTTGCCGTCGGATTCGCCCTCGGCCTGCGGGTTGGCGTCGAGATAGGCATGAATCTCGGCGGCCTTTTCGGGGAGCAGCGCGAGGTCACCCAGCCCCTTCATCAGGTCGCGCGCGGTGACCGCGCCGACATGGCGGATGCCGAGCCCGAACAGCAGCCGCGCCGCGTCGGGCTGGCGCTTCGCCTCGATCGCGGCGAACAGATTGTCCACCGACTTGTCCTTCCACCCCTCGCGGCCGAGCAGGTCGTCGCGATGATGCTTCAGCCGGAAGATGTCGGCCGGCCCCTTGTCCAGCCAGCCCAATTCCAGAAACTCGGCGATGCTCTTCTCGCCCAGCCCCTCGATGTCGAGCGCGCCGCGGCTGACGAAATGCCGGAGCCGCTCGAACTTCTGGGCATTGCAGATGAGGCCGCCGGTGCAGCGCACGTCGACCTCGCCTTCCTCGGCGACCGCCTCGCTGCCGCAAACCGGGCAATGGTCGGGAA
The DNA here is from genome assembly GCF_014199295.1 of Sphingopyxis panaciterrulae. GTDB lineage: Bacteria > Pseudomonadota > Alphaproteobacteria > Sphingomonadales > Sphingomonadaceae > Sphingopyxis > Sphingopyxis panaciterrulae. The sequence continues at coordinate 61,508 of NZ_JACIJH010000011.1, read as the reverse complement.
AGGCATAGGCGACGCGCGGCTCGTCGCGGGTCAGATTCTCGACCACCTGCGGGATGACGTCGCCGGCGCGCTGGACGACGACGCGGTCGCCCGGCCGCACGCCGAGGCGGCCGATCTCGTCGCGGTTGTGCAGCGTGACGTTCGACACCACCACCCCGCCGACGGTGACGGGGGTGAGCCGTCCCACCGGGGTCAGCTTGCCGGTGCGGCCGACCTGGATGTCGATGGCCTCCAGCGTCGTCTGCGCGCGTTCGGCGGGGAATTTATGCGCGATGGCCCAGCGCGGCGCCTTGGCGACGAAGCCGAGCCGCGCCTGCCAGTCGAGCCGGTCGACCTTATAGACGACGCCGTCGATGTCATAAGGCATGTCCGCACGCTCGGCCTCGATCGTGCGATAATGGTCGAGCACCGCCTCGACGCTCTCGAAGCGCCCCAGCAGCGGCGACACGGACACGCCCCAGCTTTCGATGCGCTTCATCATCGCAAACTGCGTCGCCTCGGGCACGGCGCTGACCTCGCCCCAGCCGTGCGCAAGGAAGCGCAGCGGGCGCGACGCGGTGATGCTCGCATCCTTCTGGCGCAGCGAGCCCGCGGCGGCGTTGCGCGGATTGGCGAACTGGCGCGCCTTTTCGGGGTCTTCGGCCTCGGCGAGCAGCCGTTCGTTGAGCGCGGCGAAATCGGCCTTGGCCATATAGACCTCGCCGCGAATCTCGAAGACGTCGGGGGCGTCGCCGTTCAGCCTCTGCGGAATGTCGACGATCGTGCGTACGTTCGGCGTGACATCCTCGCCCACCGTCCCGTCGCCGCGCGTCGCGGCCTGGACGAGTTCGCCCTTCTCGTAGCGCAGCGAGCAGGACAGGCCGTCGATCTTGTCCTCGGCGGTCAGCGCCAGCACATCCTCCTCGCCGAGCCTCAGGAAACGCCGCACGCGCGCCGCGAACTCCGCGACATCCTCGGCCGCGAAGGCATTGTCGAGGCTCATCATCCGCACCGCGTGCGCGACCTTGGCCAGCGGCGACGCCTCGACCGCGGCGCCGACGAGCCGGTTCGGGCTGTCGGCGCGGATCAGGTGCGGAAAGGCCTCTTCCAGTACATTGTTGCGCCGGACGAGCGCGTCGTAATCGGCGTCGCTGATCTCCGGCGAATCCTCGGCATGATAGAGCTTGTTGTGGTGCGCGATCTGCTTGGCGAGCCGCATCAACTCGTTGGCGGCCTCGGCTTCGGTCAGCGATTCGACATCTTTCATGCGCCGGCTTTTGCCACCGGCTTGAACTCGGCGCGAGACCCAAATCCCGCAATCAGCGACCGCCCCTTCGCGATCGCCGCCTGGACCGCGGGCAATTGCAGCGATGCGGCATGCGCCGCCTTGTCGGCCCACAGCTCGACGATCCACAGCGCGTCGGGGTTTTCGGCGTCCTCGCCGACGATATAGGCGAAATTGCCCGGCATCGCATCGGTGCCTTCGGTCAGGATCGCGGCGAGCGCGCCGCGCTGCCCCGGCTGCGCGATCATCTGGCCGATCAGGCCATATTGCGGATGGTCTTCTTCCATGATCGTCTCCAAAGCCCGCAGCGCGCGCGCGGGCAGCACCGCCGCCGCGAAGGCCACCAGCGCGGCCAGATGGGTGCGCCGGTCGATCACCGCGCGATCACCAGCACATGCACCTGCCGCCGGATGCGGAAGCCCAGCGATTCGTAGAGCGCGATCGCGCCCGCATTGTCGGCATAGCTGTGCAGGAACGGCTGTTCGCCGCGCGCGACCATCGCGCGCATGACATGGCCGATCAGCGCGCGGGCATAGCCGCGACCGCGACAGTCATCCCATGTGGCAACCCCGCTGACCTCGGCCATGCCGGGCATCAACATGCGTTGCCCCGCCATCGCGAGCAGCCGCCCATTCTCGCGAATCCCGAAGAAGGGACCGTAGCGATGCGTCGTCGGGGCCCATGGTCCCGGCTGCGCATGCTCCGCAAGCGCCGCCATCCAGACCGCATCGGCATCGGACAGCGATAGCATCGGCGGCTCGCTATCCCGCGCCGCCGGCGGCGCATCCTCGGCGACCATCTGCGCGAGCACGGCGCGCTTCACCTCGCGCGTGCGGGGCGGCACCGGCCACGGATCGCCCTCGACAATCCATAGCTCGCCATCGTCGGGCACGAGCGCAGCCAGCGCCGTCTGCGCCTCGGCGCTCCGATCCGCGGCGGCCCCGAACGGTCCATAGCCCCGATCGATCCGCACCGCCGCCCGGCGGTCCCCCTCGGCCAGATACGCCTGCCGCCCGGTAAGCATGCTCCAGACTGGGCGGTCGAGGGGGTGGAGCGCGGTCATTCCTCGCCTTCGAGATGATATTCGCGCGTCACGGCGATTTCGCCGACGATCGCGGCGTTGAAATTGTCGAGGTCCTCGGCGGGAATCCAATATTCCTGATGCGCGCGGCCGCCCGCCGTCTCGATCCGATAGCCGTCGAGATAGGATTTCAGCACCTCGAAACGCGTCACATAGCCGCTGCCGCTCGCACGCACATTCCAGTCGCGCGCGATCTTGATCGCATAATCCTCGGTTGTCACCGGATAGAAGATCGGTTGCTCAGGCAGACGCGGCGGAAATGCGCGCATGCCGCTTTCGCGGATCAACGCCAGTTCTGCGAGCCCTACCGGGCGCCAAAGGGTGATCGTCGGTTCGGCCATCACACCACCTCCAGCAATCGCTCCGCCTGCGCGCGCGCTTCCGCCGTCACTTCGGCACCGGAGAGCATGCGGGCGATTTCCTCGCGGCGGCCGGCGGGGTCGAGGGCGCGGACGCCCGTTCGTGTCACCGTTCCCTCGCTCGATTTGGCGATGACGAAATGCGCCGCGCCCTTGGCGGCGACCTGCGGGCTGTGGGTCACCGCGAGCAATTGCTTGCCCGCGCCCGCCAGCCGCGCGAGCCGTTCGCCGATCGCGCTCGCGACCGCACCGCCGACGCCGCGGTCGATTTCATCGAAGATGATCGTGTCGGCGCCGCCCTCCTCGGCGAGCGCGACCTTGAGCGCGAGGATGAAGCGCGAGAGTTCGCCGCCGCTTGCGATCTTCGCCAGCGGCGCGAAGGGCGCGCCGGGGTTGGTCGAGATGAGAAATTCGACGCGGTCGATCCCTTCGGGACCCCAGCGCTCGGCGGGAAGGCGCTCGACGAGCGTCTGGAAGCGCGCGGCGTCGAGTCTCAGCGGGGCGAGTTCCCCGGCGACCGCCGCGTCGAGCCGCGCCGCTGCCCTGGCGCGCTGATCGGAGAGCGCGGTTGCGGCGTGGGTATAGGTGGCCGCGGTTTCGGCGACCGCCGCCTCGAGCTTCGCAAGCCCCGCACTGCCACCCTCGATCGCGTCGAGCCGCACCGCGAGGTCGCCCGCGAGCGGCGGCAGCTCGTCGGGCTGCACCCCATGCTTGCGCGCCATCGCGCGCAGTTCGAACAGCCGCGTTTCGGCCGCCTCGAGCCGTTCGGGGTCATATTCCATCGCGCGCGCCGCGTCTTGCAGCTTCGACTCGGCCTCGTCGGCGTCGATGATCGCGCGATCGAGGCTGGCGAGCGCCTCGGCAAGCAGCACATGATCGCCCGCGAGCCGGTCGAGCCGCCGCGCCGCGCCGCGCAGCAGCGCCGGGCCGCCCGCGCTGCCGTCGAACGCATCGAGGATCGTCGCGAGATCGCCAGCGATCTTCTCCCCCTTCTGCATCGCGGCGCGCGCCTCGGCGAGTTCGGCTTCCTCGCCCGGCTGCGGGGCGAGCACCTGCAGTTCGGCGACGCAATGCTCGAGCCATTCGCGGTCGCGTTCCGCCTCGCTCACCGCCGTCTTCGCCGCCGCAAGCTTTGCCTCGGCGGCGCGCCACGCGGCGTGCGCCTCGGCCACCGCACCGGCGTCGGCGCGCGCATAGATGTCGAGCAGCGCGCGGTGCCCGGCGGGCGCGAGCAGGCCGCGGTCGTCGTGCTGGCCGTGAATCTCGACCAGATGCCCGCCGACCTCGCGCAGCAGCGCCGCCGAGCAGGGCTGGTCGTTCAGGAAGGCGCGGCTGCCGCCGTCGGCTTTCAGCGTGCGGCGGATCAACAGCGGCTCACCGGGTTCGAGCGCGATGTCATTGTCGGCGAGCAGGCCGGCGAGCGGCGCGCCCGGCGCGGGCGCCACAAAACTCGCCGTGACCTGCGCCTTGTCGGCGCCCTGCCGTACCAATCCGCTATCGGCGCGCATCCCGAGCGCGAGGCCCAGCGCATCGAGCAGGATCGACTTGCCCGCCCCCGTCTCGCCCGTGAGCACGCCGAGCCCGCCCTCGAAATCGAGGTCGAGCCGCTCGATGAGCACGATATTGGCGATCGACAGCGCGGTCAGCATGTCCCGCTCTTATCGCAGAACAAAATGCGAATCTATCGCGCGATGCGTCAGGCCTGCGGCGCGTTCTTCTGCATCAGGTCGAAGGCGCGCTTGTACCATTTGCTGCCCGGATAGTTGGCGCCGAGCACCGCGGCCGATTTCTTTGCCTCTTCCGGCACGCCAAGCGCCAGATAGCATTCGACGAGACGATAGAGCGCCTCGGGCGTGTGGCTGGTGGTCTGGAACTTGTCGACCACTTCGCGGAAGCGGAGCGACGCCGCGAGCCAGCTCGACGAGCGCTCGTAATAGCGGCCGATCTCCATCTCCTTGCCCGCCAGATGGTCCTGCACCAGGTCCATCTTGAGCCGCGCGTCGGCCGCGTAGCGGCTGCCCGGATAGCGGCGTATCACCTCGCCGAGCGCGGCATTGGCCTGCTCGGTGATCTTCTGGTCGCGGGTGACGTCGCTGATCTGCTCATAATAGCAGAGCGCGATCAGATAATAGGCGTAGGGGGCGTCCTTGTTGCCCGGATGGATCGACAGGAAACGCTGCGCCGCCGCGGTCGCCGGCGTATATTCGCGGTCCATATAATAGGAAAAAGCGCTCATCAACTGGGCGCGGCGCGCCCAGGGCGAATAGGGATGCTGGCGCTCGACCTCGTCGAACAGCGCCGCGGCGAGCTTGTACTGGCCGCGATCGAGCCGGTCCTGCGCCGCACGATACAGGGTGCTGACGTCGCGCGCGACATAGCGCGTGTCCTTCTTGACCCCACCGCCCCCGGCGCAGGCCGCAAGCATGGGCGTCATCACGAGAGCGGCGGCGAACATGCGCAGGGCGGCGCGCGGAGAGGTGCGATGAGTCATGCGGGCGGTATAGCCACAGCGCCGATGAACGCAAAATAAATGATGGAGGTTCAGGGCATGTCGCCTTGCGGCTGCGGCGCGTCGCCGGGCGCGGCCGATTCGGCGTTGACGACACAGCCCTTCGGCGCCTCGGCCAGCGGCGGCGAGGCGACGCGGCGCGCCGACCTGATCGTCACCATCGGGTCGAGGATCTGGCCCTGCATCGGCCCGTCGCCGGCGGTCGGCGATACCGGCGCAGCATAGATTTTCTCCGCCACATCGCGTCCGTCGACGATCTCGCCGAACACTGCGAAGCCGGCGCCGTCGCCGCCCTGCGCGTCGGCGTCGAATCCCTTGATGTCGGACAATAGCAGGAAGAAATCGGTCGTCGCGTCGCCCGGATTGAGCCGGGCCATCGACAGCGCGCCGTCGCAATTGGTGAGCCCGGTCTGCGTGGTCGGCTCATGCGCGATGGCCGGGAAGTTCAGGGCCGCATTGCCGCGGTTGCCCGCCTGGATCAGCCGGCTCGCCGGCCCCCACGTCCGGGTGGAGCGATAGAATTTGAACCCGTCCATCCGCTTCGTGTCGACATAACGGAGGAAATTCTTCGCGGTGACCGGCGCTCGCCTGTCCTCGATCCGCACGGTGATCGTGCCGAGATCGGTCACCAGCGCGACATAGGGCCGCGGATCGGGCGCGGCCGGGGTCGCGGGCTGTTCGGCGGCGGGGGGCTGCGCGGCGAGGGCGAGGAGCGGCAGGAGCATCGGGATCATGGTCGTCGCATACCCCAAATGGGACAGGCGTGGCGACCCCCTGCTTGCAGCCGTTGGCAAGCGGTGCAGACGCCATATACATCGTCATTCCGGACTTGATCCGGGATGACGAAGGCGAATGGATGGCCGCCCCCCATCCCAAAAGCTGCCATTCGTCAAAAAAGGGGCCGCTTTCGCGGCCCCTTTCCCGTTCGTTTCTCGAAGGATCAGTCCTTCAGGAAGTCGGGCACATGGCCCTGGTCTTCCGGACCGTCGTCGCTGCGTTCGCGGCGCCCTTCGCCCCTGGGACCACGGTCGCCCCGGCCTTCGCCGTCACGACGCGGACCGCGGTCGCGACCGCCGCGGCCACGGTCGCCGCCTTCACGGCGCGGACCGCGATCACCGCGGGGTTCGCGCGGCGGGCGGGTGTCTTCGAGCTCTTCGCCGGTTTCCTGATCGACGACGCGCATCGACAGGCGGACCTTGCCACGCGGGTCGATCTCGAGCACCTTGACCTTGACCTCCTGCCCTTCGGCGAGGACGTCGGCGACCTTTTCGACGCGCTCGTTCCGGATCTCCGAGACGTGGACGAGGCCGTCCTTGCCGCCCATGAAGTTCACGAAGGCGCCGAAATCGACGAGGTTCACGACCTTGCCGTTATAGACCTTGCCGACCTCGGGCTCCTCGACGATGCCGAGAATCCACGCCTTGGCGGCCTCGATCTGCGCCGGGTCGGACGAGGCGATCTTGATGATGCCCTCGTCGTCGATGTCGACCTTGGCGCCGGTGGTCGCGACGATCTCGCGGATCACCTTGCCGCCGGTGCCGATGACGTCGCGGATCTTCGACTTGTCGATCGTGATCGTCTCGATGCGCGGCGCGTGCGCCGACAATTCGCTGCGAACCTCGCCGAGCGCCTTGTTCATCTCGCCCAGGATGTGCGCGCGGCCGTCCTTGGCCTGCGCCAGAGCCTTTTCGAAGATTTCCTGCGTGATGCCGGCGATCTTGATGTCCATCTGCATCGTGGTGATGCCTTCGGACGTGCCCGCGACCTTGAAATCCATGTCGCCGAGGTGGTCCTCGTCGCCCAGGATGTCGCTGAGGATCGCGAAATCCTTGCCTTCGAGGATCAGGCCCATCGCGATGCCCGAAACCGGGCGCTTGATCGGCACGCCGGCGTCCATCAGCGACAGCGAACCGCCGCATACCGTCGCCATCGACGACGAGCCGTTCGATTCGGTGATGTCGCTGGTCAGGCGGATCGTGTAGGGGAAATCCTCCTTCGACGGCAGCACCGGATGCAGCGCGCGCCACGCGAGCTTGCCGTGACCGACCTCGCGGCGTCCCGGAGGACCGAAGCGGCCGACTTCGCCGACCGAATAGGGCGGGAAGTTATAATGGAGCATGAAATTCTGATACGACAGGCCATTGAGCCCGTCGATCATCTGCTCGGCTTCCTTGGTGCCCAGCGTGCAGGTCGCGATGGTCTGCGTCTCGCCGCGGGTGAACAGCGCCGAGCCATGCGCGCGCGGCAGGAAGTGGGTTTCGGCCTCGATCGGACGAATCTGCGTCGTCGTGCGGCCGTCGATGCGCTTGCCGTCCTTGAGGATGGCGGTGCGGACGATCTCGGCCTCCAGCTTCTTGACCAGCTTGATGCCGGCCATCACCGCCTGCGGCTCCAGACCGTCGGCGACGAACTGTTCCTTGGCCTTCGCGCGCGCCGCGTTCAGCGCGTTCGAGCGCGCCGACTTGTCGGTCAGCTTGTAGGCGGCGGCAACATCCTTGCCGATCAGCTTCTTGAGCTTGTCCTTGAGCGCGGCATTGTCGTCCGACGACGCCAGTTCCCACGGCTCCTTCGCCGCCTGTTCGGCGAGCTTGATGATCGCCCTGACGACCTCGCGGCACGCATCGTGCGCGAACATCACGGCGCCCAGCATGACCTCTTCCGACAGCTCGTTCGCTTCGGATTCGACCATCATCACCGCGTCGTGCGTCGCGGCGACGACGAGGTCGAGGTCACCCTCGGCCACCTGCTCGTCGGTCGGGTTGAGGATATATTCGCCGTTGAGATAGCCGACGCGAGCGGCGCCGATCGGGCCCATGAAGGGCACGCCCGAAATGGTGAGCGCAGCCGACGCCGCGACCATCGCGAGGATGTCGGGCTCATTATGGCCGTCATAGCTCAGCACCTGAGCGATGGCGTTGATCTCGTTATAGAAACCTTCGGGGAACAGCGGGCGGATCGGACGGTCGATCAGGCGGCTGACCAAAGTTTCCTTTTCGGTCGCGCCGCGTTCGCGCTTGAAGAAGCCGCCGGGGATACGGCCGGCCGACGAATATTTTTCCTGATAGTGGACGGTGAGCGGGAAGAAATCCTGCCCGTCCTTCACCGACTTGGCGGCAGTGACGGCGCAGAGCACAACCGTCTCGCCCAGGCTCGCGATGACCGCGCCATCGGCCTGACGGGCAACCTTGCCCGTTTCGAGCGTCAGCGTTTCACCGCCCCACTCGATCGATACTTTTTTCACATCAAACATCTGGTTTCCTTCGCCCGCCGGGCCCTATGCCGGGCGGGGCCTTCAGTTCCGGGCAGTCCGGCCCGGGCGGGTCGGGGCGTTTCTTAACCCCTTGCTTGCGAAACCGTCGCCGGATTGCGACAGTTCCTACAATTCCGTTCGCCCTGAGCTTGTGAAAGCCTATCCTGAGCGACGCCGCAGGCGGCGTCGAAGGGGGCCGTTCTTCCTTCTCGAGGAAAAGGACGGGGCTTCGACAAGCTCAGCCCGAACGGATAAAATGAAAGCGGCCCCGAACCCGGAGCCGCCCTCGAATTCTTACTTGCGAAGACCCAGCTTCGCGATCAGCGCCTGATAGCGGCCCTCATCCTTTCCCCGCAGATAGTCGAGCAGGCTGCGGCGCTTATTGACCATCATCAACAGGCCGCGACGGCTGTGATTATCCTTCGCGTGGGTCTTGAAATGCCCGGTCAGCGTGTTGATGCGGTCGGTCAGGATCGCGACCTGCACTTCCGGCGAACCGGTGTCGCCCTTTTCGCGGGCATGTTCCTTGATGAGTTCGGCCTTGCGCTCGGCGGTAATCGACATGGACTCTTTCCTTCGAACATCTTGTTATGGATTGAAGCCCCGCACGACCTTCAGCCTTCCGGCCGAAGCCTCTATCAGCGCGACGGGTCGCCGGTCGCGGTCCCGTCCCCAATAAAGCCCGTCGTGCGCGCTTTCCCCGGTCCAGACGCGACCCTGACGGATCGCCCCTGCCGCTTCCGGGGAGAGGTCCAGAGCCGGGATGTCGACCAGCCCCGCCTCAAGCGGCAGAATCACATCTGATTGCGCGGCGCCTTGACCGAAAGCGTTCAATTTGTCCAGCGAAATCGCTTGCGACAGGGTGAAGGGGCCCGCCTTCGTCCGCCGCAACATGGCGACATGCCCGACCGTGCCGAGTGCATGGGCGATGTCGCGCGCAAGGCTGCGGATATAGGTGCCCTTCGAGACATGGGCGGTGAAGGTGATTCGATCAAGCCGCGTCCCTGCCCCCGTCTCCTCATCAAGTCCGGCGTGGCGAAGGGCATAGATCGTCACCGCCCGCGCCTTCATCTCGACCGTTTCGCCCTTGCGGGCCAGGGCGTAGGCGCGCTGCCCGTCGATCTTGATCGCGGAGAAAGCGGGCGGCACCTGTTCGATCGCGCCGGTGAAGCGCGGCAGCACCGCCTCCACCTCGGCCAGCGTCGGCCGCGCGTCGCTGGTCGCGACCACCTCGCCCTCGGCGTCGAGGCCGGCGGTCTCGGTCCCGAAGCGACAAGTGAAGTCATAGACCTTGCTCGCGTCGAGCATACGGCCGGTCAGCTTGGTCGCCTCGCCAAGCGCGATCGGCAGCACGCCCGATGCGAGCGGGTCGAGCGTCCCGCCGTGGCCCGTCTTGACCTTGCCAAGCCCGGCTTCGCGGCACACGCGCTTGACCGCGGCGACCGCCTGGGTCGAGCCTAGCCCCACGGGTTTGTCGAGGATGATCCAGCCGTTCATCCGCCGCGGCTAGGGCCACGCGGGGTTCCCTGTCAATTCGGCTTCGCGTTGTCGGCCTTGTCGGCCGCGACATCCTTCGCCTTGTCGCGCTTCGACGGCGGCGGGGCCGAATGGACGAAGGAAACGAGCGGGCAGCGCTCGCCACGGACGATCAGCGTCGCGAAGCGGTCGAGCCGCGCCGCGCCGCGCGTGTCGACGCCGATCGCCTGTGCGAAATCGACGTCGCGGCAGAGGCCCGCGAACAGCCCGTAGTACCAGTCGCCGCGCCGGTCCTGCACCCAGATGCCGCGCTCGCGATCGGCGCGCCAGTTGCGGATCGTCGTGTCGCTCGGGAAAACGATGCTCGCTTCGGCGCCGATCTGGCGCGGCGCCTTGGCGGGCTCGTTGGCCGCCGCGCCCGAAAGGGGCAACAGCGCGGCGGCCAGGGAGAGGGCGAGGGTTCGGAGCATGGTGCGAGGGTTAGCACGGGGCGGCTGAACCTGCGCTGACCCATAGTCCGTCATTGCGAGCGCAGCGAAGCAATCTCCAGCCATCGGCATTCGGCATGGCGTGGCTGGGGATTGCCGCGTCGCCTTCGGCGCCTCGCAATGACGACCGTCCTATCCGTCCCACTCGTCCGCCAGCAGCGACCACAGGCCGGTATCGCGCACATGCCCGGTCCAGGTGACGCGTTCGGCGCGCAGCACGCCTTCCCTGGTGGCGCCGAGCTTGGCGACCGCCGCCTGGCTGCGCGCGTTGCGCTCGTCGATGCGGAATTCGACGCGGCGGATGCCGACCGCGAAGGCGTGATCGAGCATCAGCCGCTTCAGGCGCCCGTTGAGCCCGGTGCCGCGCACGTCGGGGTGGATGTAGCTGCTGCCGATCTCGATCGTCTGCGCCGACACATCGGGACGCAGCCATGCGGTCATGCCGACCAGCCGATCGCCGGCGAACACCGCATAGGGCATGCGCGCCGCATTCGCGAGCAGCGCGGCGAAGCTGGCGTCGAAATGATCGGGATCGAAGCTGGTCGCATAGATCGGCCAGACCTCGGCATCGGCGGCGCAGGCGGCGCGCAGCGGCTCGCGGTGCGCCTCGGCCAGCTTGACGAGCCGGAGGTCGCCGTCGGCGAGCTCGGCGTAAAGGCGGTCAAGCATCGGCGAGCACCGCCGCCGCTGCGCGCCGCTTTTCCATGAAATGCCGCCGGCACATCGCGACATAGCGGTCGTTGCCGCCGATCTCGGTCTGCGCGCCCTCAACCACCGCGCGGCCCTGTTCGTCGACGCGCAGGTTCATCGTCGCCTTGCGCCCGCACTCGCACACCGCCTTCAGCTCGACGAGCGCATCGGCGAGGCCGAGCAGCGTCGCCGAGCCGGGAAAGAGATTCGCCGCGAAATCGGTGCGCAGGCCATAGCAGAGCACCGGCATATTCGTCTCGTCGGCCAGCCGCGCGAGGTCGAGCACCTGCGCGCGCGACAGGAATTGCGCCTCGTCGACGAGCACGCAGGCGAGCGGGCGCTGGCGATGCTCGGCCTGCACCGCCGCCCACAGATCGCTGTCGGGGTCGAATTTATGCGCCTCCGCCAGCAGGCCGATGCGGCTGGTGATCTGTCCCGCGCCATAGCGGTCGTCGAGCGCCGCGGTCCACAGCATCGTTTCCATGCCGCGCTCGCGATAGTTGAAATCCGCCTGCAGCAGCGTCGTCGACTTGCCCGCGTTCATGCTGGCATAATAGAAATAGAGCTTGGCCATATCTCGCGCTTTGCCTGCGATGAGCTCCTGCGACAAGGGCGTAGTGCTTGGGGGCGCTTGAAACAGCCATTGCGCCCCTCTTCGGACGGGTGCATGTCTTCCCAATGAAATGGAAGCTCACCGCATTACTGATTTGCGCCACGTCTCTCGCGGGCGCTGTTCTATATGCGCCGGGAGCATCGGTGTCACATGAAGTAGCCGGGCATATATTTGTTATACCTGAAGAAAGGCTTTTCGACGCACGTATTCCATGGCTACCGCCGTCGAAAACCTCTTCATTCACGTTCATTCTCGACTTCGCTCAATATCCGCAATTGATCCCCCCGCATAGGGTGCTTGTGCAGGCGCCAAACGATGTCTGCGGTGATGGCCAAGCACAGATGCTGCGCATTGCTTGCGGACGGGAAACCGCTCACCAGCCGCTTGAAGCTCCTTTTACAAAAACTTTCCCTATTGCCGACTATCCTTACGCTTGGGATTATTATGCCACGATCCCTTCCAGTGCGGAGGGTGAGCAGCCCCAGCGCCTGCAAGTGGCCGATTGCAGTCCGATCTCGCCAAACCCCGCTCGTCCCAAAGGGACGGCAATCTGCACAACCGTATGGAACGTTGATGGGCTAATACTTTCCCTCGGGTTTGAGGAATATGAACTGCCCGATATCGCAGCAATGCGAGAAAGAGCGTCAAAGCTTCTTCTTTCGTGGGAAACTCATTGAGCGGCCGACGCTCGTTACGAGCGAAACACTCCGCGCAATCGGAAATCGGGCAAAATCAGGCGACGCCGAGCAGGTCGCGGAAGCGCCCCGGCTGGGGCACCAGATCGGTCAGCCGATAGCCGTCGAGATGGGTCAGGAAGGCCGCGAGCGCCCCGCCGAGCGCGCCCTGCAGGCCGCAGCCGCCGCACACCGGGCAGGTCGAGGTCGCGGGGTCCATGCACTCGACCAGCCCCTCCAGATTCTCGAACTCGCGCACCACCGTGCCGACGACCACCGCGTCGGGTTCGCGCGCCAGCGTCAGCCCGCCGCCGCGTCCGCGCTGCGCGCTGACATAGCCGAGCGCCTGAAGCCGCTGCGCGACCTTGGCAAGATGGTTGCGCGAAATGCCGTACTGGCCCGCGATCTCGTCGACCGACATCTGCCGGCCGGTCGCGGATAGCGCCATCAGGATGCGCAGGGCATAATCGCTGTGCAGGCTCAACCGCATAAAAGTGGTATATTAGATATTGCTTTTTGCGGCAACCCGCTTAAAGAGGTATTTTAGATACTCAATATAGAGTCGAAAACACATGACGACGAAAACGGTCCAGGCCCACCCCCACGCGATCGCCGCTCGCGAGGAGCGGCGCGCCGAGGCGCTGGCCATGGGCATCGACGAGCCCTTCATCGCCGAACTGGTCGATCGTTTCTATGCCTCGGTGCGCGAGGATGCGATGCTCGGCCCGGTCTTCGATGCGCGGGTCGACGACTGGCCGAAGCACCTTGGCCAGATGAACCGCTTCTGGCAGTCGATCCTGCTCAGCGCCGGCAATTTCACCGGCAATCCGATGATGAAGCATCTGGCGATCCCGACGATCGGCCAGGAGCATTTCCAGCAGTGGCTGCGGCTTTTCTACCAGACGCTGCACGCCATCGCGCCGAGCCCGGAAGCCGTCGCCCATGTCGGCGCCAAGGCGCGGATGATCGCGGAAAGCCTGCTCACCGGCATCTGGGTTCACCGCGACAAGGGCGATCCTCTAGCCAGGAAAGTGGAGCTTCCCGATGTCTGATCCGCTGCGCGACCGCCCTGCCTATCGCCCGAACGACCCCTATGAAACCAGCGGCATCCAGGCCGGATTCCAGTTGCCGCGCTGGATATGGCGAGTGATGTTCGGCTGCTATGCGCTCTTCTTCCTCATCATCGCCGTAGCGACCGGGCGCGATACCGCGGCCCTCATGATGATCGTCATCTCGGTCTTCTATGTCGTGATGGTCTTTGGGACGACCGGCATCCTCAACGCCCAGAAGGGTCCCGAATATGATTCGCCGCTCGACCGCGTGGGCGGCGTCCTCGAAACCCGAACGGGGCCGATGAACCTTCGCGCCGTCGGGGCCCAGATTCTCGCGGTGCCGATCGGCATGGTCTTCCTCGGCATCACCGTCCTCGTCGCCCGCGCCACAGGCGGCTTCTGACTGTGGCGCCGATCGCCGAGCGCGGGCCGCCGCTTCCCTCCGGCGCCCGCGCCTACCGGCAGATCGGTCCGTTCGGCGCCGACACGATTCCCGCCGGCCTGCTGCGCCGGCACGACCTCAAGGACGGCGCTTGGGGGCTGCTGTCGGTCCTCGCCGGGTCGATCCGCTTCCACTGGGACGACGAACGCGGGGGCGAGCGCCTGTTGAAGACCGGCGACACGATGCTGATCCCGCCCTGTGTTCCGCATCATCTGGAGCGGCAGGGGTCGGTAACGATCGAGATCGCCTTCTGCGCCCCCTGAGGCGGCCGACGCGATCCGGCCTTCGGAAAGCTTACCTATATCTTCATCGTCACCCCGGACTTGATCCGGGGTGACGAAGAGAGGAAAATCACGCGCCGCTTTTCAAGCTGCGCTCGCTCCCCGCCCCGCTTGACTCGCCGCCGCCCGCTGTCATGCTGCGCACAAAAGATGCCGCCTGCTGGGGAGAGAACCGCCGATGCGCCTGATGCCGGTGACCGACGCGATGTTCCTGTGGGGGGAAAGCCGCGAGATGCCGATGCACATCGGTGGCATCAACCTCTACACCCTCCCCGACGATGTCGACGAGACCGAATGGCTGAACGAGCAGCTTGCGCTCCTCCGCCAGTCGGAAGGGCTGCGGCGCCCGTTCAGCGAGGTGCTGAAGCTGACCCCGCTCGGCCAATATGGTCCGATCCGGCTCGAGCCCGACCGCGACATCGACATGCATTACCACGTCCGCGCCGCGGCTCTGCCCAAGCCGGGGCGCTATCGCGAGATGTTCGAGCTGGCCTCGCGGTTCCATTCCGGGCTGCTCGATCGCACCCGACCGCTGTGGGAGATCACGCTGATATCGGGGCTGCCCGACCGGCAGATCGCGACCTTCAAGAAGGTCCATCATGCGCTGATGGACGGCGCGGCGAGCATCCATTTCTATAATTCGATGCTGTCCGCCGACCCCAGGGAGCGGCGCGCCGCCTCGCCGCTGTCTGTCGAGGCCTATGAAGCCTATAAGCGCCAGTTCCCGCCACCGAAGAAGCCGCCGCGCCCCAATCTGACCGACATCGCGGCGATCGGCGATTTCCTGAAGGAGCAATGGGGGAACAGCGTCGGGGTGACCAAGGCGCTCAATCAATATGTCGCGGCAATGGTCGGCATCGGCGGCGACGGGCTCGTCACGCCGTTCGCGGGCGTGCCGCGCACCAGCTTCAACCGCAACATCACCGGCGCCCGCCGCTTCGTCGCGCAAAGCTGGTCGCTCGACCGCGTCCGCGCGATGGGCAAGGCCTATGACGGGACGATCAACGACGCGGTACTCGGCATGTGCGCGGGGGCGATGCGCAAATATCTGCAATCGCTGAACGAACTGCCCGACAAGCCCTTGAAGGCCATGGCACCGGTGTCGATCCGCCCCAAGGGCGACGTCGATTCGGGCAATTCGGTCGCCTCGGTCACCGCCAATCTCGCGACCGACATCGACGATCCCGCGGCGCGGATGGCGGCGATCCAGGCGTCGATGAACGCGGCCAAGGTGCAGCTCCGCGCGATGACCGCCCAGCAGATTCAACTCTATACCGCGATCACCAGCTTCCCGCAGATGCTGACCGCGCTGACGCGCACGGCCGACAAGTTCCCCGCCTATTCGGCGACCATCTCGAACGTCCCCGGACCGCGCGAGCAGATGTACTGGAACGGCGCACGGCTCGACGGCATGTATCCCGCGAGCATCCCCGTCGACGGCATGGCGATGAACATCACCCAGGTGTCGAATTTCAGGAATATCGACTTCGGCATCACCGCCTGTCGCCGCAGCGTGCCGCACGCGCAGCGGATGATCGACTATCTGGAAGACGCACTGGTCGAACTGGAGGCGGCCGCGGGGATCAAGAGAAAATAGCGAATCCGCTTTCGCTGCCCAGCGAAACGCGCGATAATGCATCGGGAACGGCGAGCCGGGAGGCGGATGCCATGCCGATCGGGGTCATTGCGCAAACCGGACTCGCGGTCGCCGCCATCCTGCTCGCGGCGCCGGCCGGCAGCACCCCCGCAATCCTCGCCTACCGACTCGACAGCGCGGCGAGCGGCGTCGATGCACGGGTCGGTTTTCTCGGTATCGGCAGCCGCACCGCCCACTTTCCGTCGGTATCGGGCAGCGTGACTCTATCGCCCGCCGCGATGGACCGGATCGACCTGAACGTCGCGATCGACGCGCGCCAACTCACCGCGAGCGACACGCTCACCACCAGGCGACTGAAGGGCAGGCATTTCTTCGATGTCGACCATCATCCGATCGTCCGCTTCGCCGGCCATGCGCTGGCGATGACCGGCGCGACGACAGGCAATGTAACAGGTGAACTTACCGCGCGCGGCGTGACGAAACCGGTGGTGCTCGCCGTAACCTTTTCCATCCCGCCGGCGCACGCGACGGGGCGCGAAGCCATCGCCCTGACCGGAACGACAACGATCAACCGCCGCGACTTCGGCATGACCGCCTATTCATTCATCGTCGGCCGCAAGGTACGGATCATCATCAACACCCGGCTGGTGCCGGCCTGATCAATCCTCCGCCGGACCCAGATCGCGCGCCACCTTCGGGTCGCGTAGCAATTTGTCGATATGGCTCGCCTCGTCGAAGCTTTCGTCGGACAGGAATTTCAGCTTCGCCGCATATTTCATGCGGATGCGGCGCGCGACCTCGCGCTGGAGATAGGCGGTGTTGGTGCGGAGCGCCTTCAGAACCGCCTCCTCGTCGCGGCCGAGCAGCGACTTCACGAAGACGGTCGCGTGCCGCAGGTCGGGCGACATGCGAACCTCGGTCACGCTGACCGGGTGCGTCACAAGCACATCGTCGTGGACGTCGCCGCGCTGGAGGATTTCGCTGAGCACATGGCGCACCTGCTCGCCGACGCGCAGGACGCGGACCGAGGGGCCCTGGTTTTGATCGTTGTGGCGCATGTTAGTCCAGCGGTATGATATCATCGACATCAACCGAAAGGGCATCGGCAAGAAGTTGCCACCTCTTTCTGGTCGTATCGCGCTTTCCAGTTTCGATATGCGATACCTGAACCGCGCTGATTCCTGCCTTTGCTCCAAGTTCGCTTTGTGTAAAGCCTCGAAACTTTCTCCAGACATATAGCGGATTTTCACCCGCCATGATCTGATCCAGAATCTCGGCCGACAGATATTCCTCCCCGGCTTCACGACGCTGCTGAGCCCGCGAAGCCGCCTGCGCATCAACGCGATCCTCGGCAAGATCGAGCAATCGTTCGTAATCGGCAATGGGAAGCATGACCATTTTCTGGCCGGCAATTTCGACAATCTGAACTGTCATTGCCCTATCCCTTAATAAATCGAACCACGCGGACCAATGTCGTCGATCCAGAGAATCCCTTTTTCGACGCGAAAAATCACGCGCCAATCCTGCACGCGCAGCCGATATTCCGTTCGCCCCTGCAATCGCTTGACACTGGCGCTCTGTGACAAGGGGTCATCCGCCAGATCGGCAATTTTCTTTCGGATCAACTCGCCTTTATCCGAGCGCAGCAACGCACGCATCGCAGACTTGGAAAAGCGAATTTCCATGCCGGAATATAACTATAAGTTATGTCGGAAGCTAGGGGAATTATCGCATGCCGATAATTCCCCCAAAGGTTACAGCGTCCGTTCGCGCAGTTCGACCTCGAAGACTTCGAGATGGTCGCCCGGCTTGATGTCGTTCGTATCCGCCAGCACGACACCGCACTCCAAGCCCGCGCGCACTTCGGCGACATCGTCCTTGAAGCGGCGGAGCGAGGCGATCGTCGTCGCCGAGACGATGACGTCCTCACGCGTGAGACGCGCGTGGAGGCCCTTGCGGATCGAACCTTCGAGCACCAGCAGGCCCGCAGCCTTGTCGCGCTTGCCGGCCGGGAAGACTTCCTTGACCTCGGCGCGCCCGATGACGGTCTCGACGCGTTCGGGTCCGAGCTCGCCCGCCATCTCCTTCGCGATCTCCTCGGTCAGGTGATAGATGACATCATAATAGAGGAAGCGCACCTTTTCGCGGTTCGCGATCTCACGCGCCTTGGCGTTCGGGCGAACATTGAAGCCGATGATCGGCGCGTTGGTCGAGGCGGCAAGCGTCACGTCGCTTTCGGTGATCGCCCCGGCGCCCGAATGGAGCACGCGGACACGAATCTCGTCGGTCGACAACTTGTTGAGCGCATTGACGATCGCTTCGACCGACCCCTGCACGTCGCCCTTGATGACCACCGGATATTCGATGACCTTCGCCTTGTCGGCAAGCGCCGAGAACATGCCCTCGAGGCTGACCGGCGCCTGTGCCGTCCGCTTCTTGAGCGCTTCGCTCTGGCGATAGGCCGCGACCTCGCGGGCGCGCGCTTCATTCTCGACGACCGTCAGCGTATCGCCCGCCATCGGCACGCCGCCAAGGCCCAGGACCTCGACCGGCATCGACGGACCGGCTTCCTTGATCTGCTGGCCCTTGTCGTTGACGAGCGCGCGGACGCGGCCGCTTTCGGCGCCGCAGACGAAGATATCGCCGACCTTCAGCGTGCCGCGCCGGACGAGGATGGTCGCCACGGGGCCGCGGCCCTTGTCGAGCTTCGCCTCGACCACCGTGCCTTCGGCATTGCGGTCGGGGTTGGCCTTGAGCTCCATGATCTCGGCCTGCACCGCGATCGCGTCGAGCAGCTTGTCGAGGTTCTGCTTCTTGAGTGCGGACACTTCGACATTCTGGACGTCGCCGCCCATTTCCTCGACGATCACCTCATGCTCGAGCAGGCGCTCGCGCACGCGCTGCGGGTTGGCGCCGTCCTTGTCGATCTTGTTGATCGCGACAATGATCGGCACGCCCGCCGCCTTGGCATGATTGATCGCCTCGATCGACTGGGGCTTGAGCCCGTCGTCGGCGGCGACCACCAGGATGACGATATCGGTGACGTTCGCCCCGCGCGCGCGCATCTCGGTAAAGGCTTCGTGGCCCGGCGTGTCGAGGAAGGTGATGGCGCTGCCGTCCTTCGCCTTCACCTGATAGGCGCCGATATGCTGGGTGATGCCACCGGCTTCGCCCGCCTGCACATTCGCCCCGCGCAGCGCGTCGAGCAGGCTGGTCTTGCCATGGTCGACATGGCCCATGATCGTGACGACCGGCGCGCGCGACTTCAGCGCCGCGGCGTCGTCGACATCCTCGTCGTGGCGGATGTCGACGTCGGCTTCACTGACGCGCTTGATCTCATGCCCGAATTCGGTGACGAGCAGTTCGGCCGTGTCCTGGTCGATCGTCTGGTTGACGGTGACCGGCATGCCCATCTTGAACAGCGCCTTCACCAGATCCGCGCCCTTTTCGGCCATGCGGTTGGCGAGTTCCTGCACCGTGATCGTGTCGGGCACGATCACTTCGCGGACCTGCTTCTCGCGCGGGCCCGACGACGGCCGCATGTGCGCCCGCTTTTCCTTTTCACGCGCGCGCTTGAGCGCGGCGAGGCTGCGCGCGCGCGCGCCCTCGTCGTCGTTGAGCGCGCGGGTGACCGTCAGTTTGCCCGACTGGCGGCGATTGTCGCCACCGCCACGGCCCGGCTTGGGTTCGGGGCGCTTGGGTTCGGGGCGCTTGGGCGCTTCGACCGGGGTGAAGCGGCGCGGGGCCGGCGCGGCGGCCGCGGCGGCGCGCGGCGCGGTTTCGGTCTTCGCCGGCTCTTCAACGGGAGCGGGGGCAGCGGCGGCGGGCGCTTCGGGTTCGGGCGCCGGCTCGGGGGCCTTCGCCTTTTCCTCGCGCGCTTCGGCACGCGCCTTTTCCTCTTCGATCGCCCTGGCGCGCGCGGCTTCGTCGCGGCGGCGCGCATCCTCGAGCGCGGAAAGGCGGTCCTCCTCGGCCTCGCGCAGCAGTTGCGCCTGGCGTTCCTGACGCGACATCAGGCTGTCGGTCTCGCTCGCGCGCGGCGCAGGGGCGGGCTTCGGTGCCGGCTTGGGCGCGGCGGGCGCCGGGGTCGGCGCGGCCTTCGCCTCTTCGGCTTCGGGCGCAGGGGCGGCTTCGCCGGGGCGGCCGAGCACGCGGCGGCGCTTCACCTCGACCACCACCGTATTGCGGCGGCCGTGGCTGAATTGCTGCTGCACCTGGCCAGCCTCGACCGTCCGCTTGAGGCCGAGCGGCTTGCGGGTCAGAGTCGGCTTGTCCTGTTCGTCACTCATCGAAAACCCAATATCCTTCTACGCGTCCGAAGCGGCGGAGTCCGTAGGCTCCGCCTCATTACCCGCCGAGCGGGAATCCGTATCGGGACCGCGGTTCGCCGCGTCCCTAAACCATCCGGTGAAAAACTGCCAGCGGCTCAAATGCGCGAGCACCCGGTCGGCGGCACGGGCATCAGTCAATGCCAGATGCACCGCATTCTCGCGCCCCAATGCCATAGATAGGGCGTTTCGGTCCACCGGCAAGACCAGCCCCTCGCGCGAAGAGCCTTCGTCACCCTCGCCGACGCGCCACGCCTGGGCCAGCTTGCGCCGCCCGTCCTCGCCGGCATCGGCCGCGTGGAGCAGCAGATGCACCCGCCCGCGCCGCGCCGCCTCTTCGATGCGGTCGTTGCCGAGGATCAGCGTGCCGGCGCGCGCCTCCAGCCCCAGCCGGTCGAGCGTCGCGCGCTGCAATTGCGCCGCGATCCGCGCCCCGAGGTCGGCGGGGACAGTGAAGTCGCCGCCATGAAGCGCCCGCGCGAGCCCGCCCTTGAGCTTGCCCTTCGTCTGCGCGGCTTCGAGCTCCGCCTGCGGCACGCCGATCCACGCCCCGCGCCCCGGCGCCTTGCCGTGGACGTCGGGCGCGATGGCGCCGTCGGGCCCGAGCGCGAGACGCACGAGCCGTTCGGCCGGCGCCACTTCGCCGGTCACCACGCAGCGCCGCTCGGGCGCATGTTGGCCGCGCCTGCTCGCGCGGTGGGTGTCGCCTAGCCGGTCATTGCGCGGGGTCCGCATCGGCGGCCTCCCCGGTTTGCGGCTCCGCCGCGGGCTCCGCTTCGGCTGGCGCGGCTGCTTCGGGTTCGTCGTCGAACCAGTGCGCACGCGCCGCCATGATGATCTCGTTGCCCTGCTCTTCGTTCAGGCCATAGTCGCCCAGAACGCCACCCTTATCCTCGGCGCGGTCGCCGCGGTCGCGCGAGGGGCCACGGCGATTGTCCTGCCTTTTCCTGGCGATCAGTTCGTCGGTCGCCAGGTCGGCGAGGTCATCGAGCGTCTTGATTCCCGCCTTGCCGAGGGTGACCAGCATCGCCTCGGTCAGATGCGGCATGTCGGCGAGCGCATCCTCGACGCCGAGCTCGCGGCGCTCGGCGCGTGCCGCCGCCTCGCGGCGCTCAAGCGCCTCGGTCGCGCGGTTCTGCAGCTCTTCGGCCAGTTCCTCGTCGAAGCCCTCGATGCCCGCCAGTTCCTCGAGCGGAACATAGGCGACTTCCTCCAGCTCTCCGAAGCCTTCGGCGACGAGGAGCTGCGCGAGCGTCTCGTCGACGTCGAGCTCTTCCTGGAACATCGTCGAGCGTTCGACGAATTCGCGCTGGCGCTTCTCGCTCGCGTCGGCCTCGGTCATGATGTCGATCTGCTTGCCGGTGAGCTGGCTCGCCAGGCGGACATTCTGGCCGCGGCGGCCGATGGCGAGGCTGAGCTGGTCGTCGGGAACCACCACCTCGATGCGCCCGTCGTCCTCGTCGATCACGACGCGCTGCACCGTCGCGGGCTGAAGCGCGTTGACGACGAAGGTCGCCGTGTCTTCGGACCAGGGGATGATGTCGATCTTTTCGCCCTGCATTTCCTGCACGACCGCCTGGACGCGGCTGCCCTTCATGCCGACGCAGGCGCCGACGGGGTCGATGCTGCCGTCATAGCTGATGACGCCGATCTTCGCGCGGCTGCCCGGATCGCGCGCCGCGG
The DNA here is from genome assembly GCF_014199295.1 of Sphingopyxis panaciterrulae. GTDB lineage: Bacteria > Pseudomonadota > Alphaproteobacteria > Sphingomonadales > Sphingomonadaceae > Sphingopyxis > Sphingopyxis panaciterrulae. Next base: position 39,721 of record NZ_JACIJH010000011.1, on the reverse strand, counting down.
CCTTGATCTCGATGATGCCGTCATAGATTTCGGGTACTTCCTGCGCGAACAGCTTCTTCATGAAGTCGGGGTGCGCGCGGGACAGGAAGATCTGCGGCCCGCGCGTTTCGCTGCGCACCGACAGGATGATCGCGCGGACGCGGTCGCCGACGCGCATCAGTTCGCGCGGAATCTGCTGGTCGCGGCGGATCACGCCCTCGGCGCGGCCGAGGTTGACGACGATGTGGCCGAACTCGACCGACTTGACGACGCCGGTGATGATCTCGCCCGCGCGGTCCTTATATTCCTCATATTGCCGGGCGCGATCGGCCTCGCGCACCTTCTGGAAAATGACCTGCTTCGCCGACTGGGCGTCGATGCGGCCCAGATCGACCGCGGGCAGCGGATCGACGATGAAATCGCCGATCTTCGCGTCCTTCTGCAGCTTCTGCGCGGCGGCGAGATCGACCTGCTTGAAATAATCGTCGACCGCCTCGACCACCTCGACAACCCTCCAGAGACGAAGATCCCCGGTCTGCGGGTCGAGCTTGGCGCGGATGTCGTTCTCGGCGCCGTAGCGGGCGCGCGCGGCACGCTGGATCGCTTCCTCGATCGCCTCGATGACGATCCCCTTGTCGATCATCTTCTCGCTGGCGACCGAATTGGCGATCGCGAGCAGTTCGGCCTTGTTGGCGGAAATGGCAGTGGCCATCAGTCCTGTCCTTCTTCTTCCATGTCGTCGGCGCCCTCGGTCGAGAGCGGAACGGTTGCGGCAATCAATTTGTCGGTGAGAACCAGCTTCGCCGTGTCGATCGCGTCGAACGGCAGATGATGCTGCACACCTTCCTTATCCAAAATCATCACGACATCGCCCCTGGGGTCGATGCCGACCAGTTCGCCGTTGAAGCGCTGGCGCCCGTCGCGTTTTTCCTTGAGCGCGATCTTCGCCTCGTGCCCCGCCCAGTCGGCGAAGTCGGCGCGGCGCGTCAGCGGCCGGTCGATGCCGGGCGACGACACCTCGAGCCGATAGGCGCCGTCGATCGGGTCCTCGCCGGCTTCCTCCAGCGCGTCGAGCCGGTCGGAGATGCGGCGCGACAGGTCGGCGCAATCGTCGATGGTGAGCTGGCGCGTGTCGGGCCGCTCGGCCATCACCTGCAAGGTCGGATCGCTGTCGCCGCCAAAGAAGGCGACGCGCACGAGCGCCAGGCCCATCGCCTCGGCTTCGGGCGCGATGATCGCGTTGAGGGCGTCGAAATCGACCAAAGGATGATCCCAAATCGGATGACAGGAAAGCCATGCGGAAAAAGCCGCCGCGGCCCGCGGCCCCGACGTCCCAACTGGCTAACCATGTCAAGAAGTGCGCTGCATATAGGCGCGTTGCGAAGAGTCGGCAAGGGGGAATGACGAAGCTGGGGGTATGACCACTCCCCACCCCAAAACCGACATTCCCCCTTTCATCTTGTACCGCACCATGCTCAACGCGCCGCCATGGCCGATGACTCTCCCCTGCTCGCCCTGTCCAATGTCCGCGTCATGGCGGACGAGACGTGCATTCTCGACCTGCCCGCGCTGACCATCGGCGCGGGCGAGAGCGCCGCGATCCTCGGCGCCAACGGATCGGGCAAGTCGACGCTGGTCAAGCTGATCGCGCGCCAGCTCTATCCCCTCTACGGCGCCGATGTCCGCATCTTCGGGCAGGAGAACTGGAACGTCTTCGAGCTTCGCAGGCTGCTCGGCATCGTGTCGTCGACGATGCAGCTCGATTTCGACGCCGAACCGCCGCTGGAAGTGCTCGACTGCGTCGTCTCGGGCTTTTTCGCCTCGCGCGGGCTGTGGGCGCACCAGCATGTCACGCAGGAGATGGTCGACGTGTCGCGCGCCGCGCTCGAAAAGGTGGGCGCGAGCCGCCTGATCGGGCGCAGCATGGCGAGCCTGTCGACCGGCGAGGCGCGCCGCGTGCTGATCGCCCGCGCCCTCGCGCACCGGCCGCGCGCGCTACTGCTCGACGAGCCCTGCGCGGGGCTCGATCCCGCGGCGCGGCACCATTTCCTCGACATGCTGCGCGGGGTGGCGCGGGGCGGCACGACGATGCTGCTCATCACCCACCATATCGAAGAGATATTGCCCGAGATCGGCCGCATCGTGATGCTGCGCGGCGGCAAGCTCTTCCGCGACGGCGCCAAGGCCGAGCTGTTGACGAGCGAGGCGCTGAGCGGCCTGTTCGACCTGCCGATGGCGGTAACGGCGCGCGGCGAGTGGTTCGACGCCGATATCCATCCGCAATCCGGGGCGTAGCCCGTCGCTGTCCCGGCGCGGGACATTTCGTTCGCGGCGCAATCTTTTATTCGCACCTCGCGGCATAAGCTGGCCGCGTATCCGCACGCGAATCGGTCGCGCGCGGCGGCACGGATGACGATGCGCGCATGAAGCCCGAACTCAACCTGACGGCCCAGCACGCCTGGATCGACCCCGCGGCGGCGCGGTTGGCGGCGCCGGGGCGCAATTTCTGGTCCGGACTGCTCGGCATGGTCATCGTCGCTTGCCTCGCGCTCGCGTTGGCGGGCGGACAGTTCCGGCCGCGCGGTTTCGGCCCCTACAGCGTCAGCGTGCCGCTCGATTTCAGGCCCTATGACCCGGCGCGCTGGGCGGTGATGAACGCGGGCAGCTATGCCGACGCGCTGAAGATCGACCCGACGCTGCCCGATCCGCGCAGCGTCGACTTCGCCGACGCGAGCGCGCTGCCGCCGGTCGATCCCGCGACGCTGCGCGACGAAGCCTTCGTCGGCCCGCCGGCCAAGTCCTATGCGTTCCGCGGCGCGACCGCGCTCGACCGCGAGCGCGCCCATTATTGCCTGACCGCCGCCCTCTATTACGAGGCGGCATCCGAAAGCGACGACGGGATGCGCGGCGTCGCGCAGGTCGTGCTCAACCGGGTGCGCCATCCGAGCTTTCCGAACAGCGTGTGCGGCGTCGTGTTCCAGGGGTCGCAGCGCGCCGGCGTGTGCCAGTTCACCTTCGCCTGCGACGGCGCGATGGCGCGCGCGCCGGAGCGGCGCAATTGGCTGCGCGCGAGCCGCATCGCCTCCGCCGCGCTGGGCGGACAGGTCTTTCCGGGCGTCGGGCTCGCGACCCATTATCACACCACCGCGATCTGGCCGCGCTGGGGCAAGAGCCTGGTGATGACCAACATCGTCGGCGCGCATATCTTTCACCGCTGGCGCGGGCGCTGGGGCATGCCCGACGCCTTCCGCACCCCCTATCCGGGCCGCGAGCCGGTGCCCGGTCCCTATCTGCCGGTCGCCGACCAGCTTGCCGCGCGCGCGAAGGGCGCGGCGCCGACCGCGCTGCTTCCCGAAGGTAGCAACAGCGCCCCGCTCCCCGACGTCGCCCCGGCGCCGACGCCGAACGCGATGGCCGCCAGCGAGCGCGCGATCGGTACCCCGCCGCCCGCCGCGCCCGCAGCCGTACCCGCACCGCCGACCTATGCCGATCCGCGGCTCAACCAGTCGGGGCAGGTGCGCGACGAATATAAGGGCAGCGGGGAGTGGATCGGCTAAACCGAGCACCCGTTCACGACCGGAAGCGGGCCTGGGCGACGACTGACATTTCATAACCTTGTCATTCCCGCGAACCCGGGCACACCTTTGTTATAACTCGGTCGGTGCCCGGTTGCGCGTTGTCATTCACGAAGTCGAGAATGCCCATGAGCGAGCCATGCAGGGTGGCATGAACCTCGCCGCGCGTCTCACCCGCATGCAGCACGATCTTGCCGACGAGCGAGCGGATGTCGGCTGACGCATCGAGCCGCGCCTGCGGGTCGTGGAGCGTTTCGGTGAGCCTCGCGACCTTGCGCTTGTAAATCTCGGCTACACCGGGATGGACATCGGGGATGCCAGCGGGCGCCTCGGCCAGCCGCGCGGTGATTTCGGCTTTCTCGCGTTCGAGTTCAGCCATGCGCGTTTTCATGGAGGGCTGATAAAGCCCGTCCTCGATCGCCGCCATGATGCCCGCGATAGCCTTGTCGATCTTCGCAAGGGCACGGCTGTCGGCATCGGCTTGGATACGACGCTCGCGATTCTCGCGGTTGATATGGTTCGCATAGGCGGCGACGGCCGCGTCGATCTTGTCAGCCGACACCAGCCGGTCGACGATGCCCGCGAGCGCCCGACGCTCCAGTTCCTCGCGCCGGATCGTCCGGCTGTTGGAGCAGGTGCGGCTGCGATAATGGCCGACGCAGCCATAGCGGTCACTGACGACGATGGCGAAGGTACTGCCGCACGCACCGCATTCGAGCAGGCCCGAGAGCAGATAGGCTGGACGCCGCTTGCCATGCAGCGCCCGCGCCTGCGCCGCTGCCTTGATGCCCTTGTTCCGCGCGGCAAGCGCTTCCTGTTGGCGCTTGGCCGCGTCCCATAGCTCGTCGCTGACGATGCGCAGTTCGGGCACCGCCTTTCGTACCCACTCGGATTCGGGGTTGAGCCGGGTGACCTGCCTGCCGGTGGTCGGATCTTTCACATAATGTTTGTGGTTCCAGACGCGGACGCCGACGTAGAGCTCATTGTTCAGAACACCGACCCCCCGGCGCGGGGTGCCCCGGATGCTCGTGTCGCGCCACGGCTTTCCCGACGGCCCCGCAATGCCCTCGACGTTGAGGTCGCGTGCGATGGCGATGGGGCTTTTGCCAGCGGAAAATTCTCGGAAGATGCGCTCGACGATAAGCGCTTGCGTGGGATCGACCTCGCGCTCGCCGCGCACAAGCTCTCCTTCGCTGTTGAGGCGCCGGACCATGCGGTAGCCATAGCCGACCGCGCCGGCGGAGAAGCCCTTCTCGACCCGCCCGCGCAGGCCGCGATGCGTTTTCTTGGCGAGGTCTTTGAGGAACAATGCGTTCATCGTGCCCTTGAGCCCGACATGCAGCTCAGAGATTTCGCCTTCGGCGAGCGTGATCAGCGGCACCCGTGCGAACTGGAGATGTTTGTACAAGGTCGCAATATCGGCCTGATCGCGCGACACACGGTCGAGGGCTTCGGCGACCACGATGTCGAACTTGCCGCCCTGCGCATCGGCGAGCAGCTTCTGGACGTCCGGCCGCAGGATCATGCTGTCGCCCGAGATGGCGGCATCGGCATAGCTCGCGACGATCTGCCACCCTTCGCGCTCCGCGCGCTCGCGGCAGAGCCGCTGCTGGTCGGCGATCGACGCGGCATTCTGCTGGTCGGAGGAATAGCGGGCATAGAGCGCGGCGCGGATCATCGTGGCTTCCTTTCGAATGGCGGGGGAAGGCCCCGCACAGCCGGGTAAGACAGTGTCCCGCGCCAACACCCTAAGGTCAATGCGTCGGCGCCTTCGGGTTTTTCAGAGGCTCGTTGTCGTTCGCCGCCTTGCGGGCACGGATATGCTCGCGGGCGATGTGGCGACCGATCGCTTCGGCGATACGCGTCAGCGCCGCATCGACAGCGGCGGGATCGACTACGCCATTATCGTTCGCGGCCACGATGCCATCGCGCGGCGCGTCATCCTCTCGCATGACCGGGCCGCTGCGCATCGCGATTGTTGTTGTCGGCGCGATAGGCGGGCGGATCGGCGATCCAGCGGTTGACCGCGGACTCGTGCCACCCGGCACCGTGAACGCTGATCTTCACCTGCTCTGGAAACGTACCGTCGGCAATCTTGCGATAGAGCGTCGAGCGTGAGAGCCCGGTGCGGGCGAGCACAGTCTGAAGGCGGATGATCCGTTCGGGCACAGGCATGGGGGTTACTCCTTCGGCTGGGGTTGGCTGGGCTCCCTTGGGGCTAGAATTGGTGATATCGCCGCGCCGAACAACTGCCTCCTCGCGGCGTCTCAGCCTGCGCAGGGTGGGGCGTCGTCTCTTGTCTTTTCCTGGCGTCCGTTGTCGTTTGACGGCGGGGCCACAATTTTTTTCCCATGCCGTCCCAATCACGGATTTGGTGCCGCCTGGGGCAGCCGGCTCTTGCCTCTGTGGCCGCGCGACGCGCGCCGAATCGAGTGGACGGAGCGTTTGCCGATGCAGATTCGCTTTTGGGGATCGCCCAGGTTGCGAGGAGATCATTGCATGACGTCATGCGCCAAGGATCGGCGGAACTGCGCCTCCTGGAAACTACGGTTTCAGCGCATTTTGGCGCGTTTGAAGGAATTCAGCGCACGATGTTCGCCAGCAGCTATTGAACGCCACCCCGCAAATCCATTCTCGCTAGTCCGCGCTTCAGCTTTGCGCCTCATGTCGACCATACCACCAACATCGAACAGAGCCGGAAGGCCGACATTGTAGCGCAGTCGGTAGCGTCAGTGGGGATAAGGGCTTTGCCATTGGGGCGCCGATTGCCGTTTCCCCGTTCGCCATCGGAGACGTCTCGGCAAGGTAGCACGCTTATTAGGCGTGCCGATCCACAGCTAGCCCCCCGCCGAAACGGAGCGTCGCAGCCTACCGTTCCGGCACGGGGATTACGATTGTGGAGGCCGACTCTCGAAACGCTAGGGCCGGATGGTCAAAAGCTCTTCAAGCGTCATCCGTTCGTAGCCATCGACCCAATCTATGGCTCCTCGATGGATGATGGTGAATTCGGTCGCCGCGAGTTTCCTGACCCCGCCCTTATAACCCTTGGACGGCCTCTTGTTTTCCCCAATACCGATCTCGATCGCCCAGCACTCACCATTTGGCCACCTGAGCACCAGATCTATCTCGTCTAGATCGGCCTCCCGCCAGACGAACACCTCCGCTTCCAATCCGTAGCGCTGGCAGATCGTCCGGACTACGAACCCTTCCCAACTTCTGGCAAAATATTTGCGGCCTTTTCCGATCTGCTGCCACTTGGGATTGAACAGGCGATGCAGCACTCCGGTATCGCAGAAATAGTAGATGTCCGGCCGACCCTCGTCGGGCAGACAGGGAACGCGAAAGATCAGCCCGGCCGCACAAAAATGATCGACGAGATCGTTGAAGGACTGGGTATCATAACCGAGACTCCTTTGCAGCGTATCGAGATTGTGTCCGTTGTGGCGCGCGAAAATGCGAAGCAGTTTGCCTGCATCAATGGCAACGCCGCGCCGGGTCATCTCCGGAACGATGACGAGGTCGGTCGCGATCAAATCATCCAGGTAAGCTTGGCTAACCTGATCGGTTGGCGCGAACAGGCTGGCCCGAAAACCGCCGCGCAGCCAATGTACATTCAGATCGAAGGAAGCCAACAGGGCTTCCGGTTCTGCCTCGGCAGCAGCCGATTTCGTGAGATCGGGGACGGGCAGAGGCGGCACCCATTCCCATGCCTCTACTCTCTCGGGAGCGGCGCGATTACGACCTTTGCCGCCGTCAGCCACGCGACAGATCGATGACCTTCACGACGACATTCCCATCGCGCGCGGCCTTACTGCAGCTTGTGAGCGCCTCCTCAAGCTCGCGAGGCGTCGCGGGCTTTGAGATGCCGGACCCTTGTGGAGCACCTGTGAGCGTCTTGCCGCGGTTGCCGAACCAAAGAACCAGCAAAATTCCATATCCGTCGGCCTTATGGTCGGCTGCCTGCTGCGCCAAAAGTTGATCGTCCGCCGCGCGCCAAAGCTCGCTGTGCCACTGCCCCTTGACCTCGATCGGTAAATGCAGCCCAGCGATGACGCAGGCGATGTCGCCTTCCCGATCATTGCCGAGGTGCTTTTCGGGGCTGAATTCGATCTGGTCTTCATGCTGCTGGAGGATTTCGATGATCCTGTCGCGGCATTGCTCCTCGCTGTGCGGAGTTTTTTTGTCGTCGCGAAAGAAGGTAACCCAAGTGTCCGTGGGATTATTCTTTATCTGTGCCTCGACGAGTTCGATCAGCTGTAGAACCCGAACCTGGAGGTCGCGCAGGTTGTGCGGTGGTCCCGAGGTCAAAATATCTGCCAGCGCTTGCACGGAAAGCGTGGAACGCGCCTGCTCGGCCCGTTGCCGGCGGTTTTCGGCGAGCACAGCAAGCACGCGATCACGGTAGCCATCCTCGACCCCCGCGAGCGCCTCGAGCAAATCCGCCCCGCGCCCGGAAAGATCGGTGCCAAGCCGGTCGATCATTCGGGAGAGCGCTTCCGTTGCGTCCCACGGATTGCTCTCGCCAATCGTTACGCCCGAGGGGCGATGCACCAGCGGGAAGCGCTTCCGGAAATGCTCGATCAACCAAGCCGTCAGTTCCAGCGACATCGCCTCGAACGTATCGTCATAGGGACGCCGCGCGCCCATCCGCGATCGCACCGCCCAGAAAAGCCCCGGCTGGCTCGCAGCCACTGTCGCAAGCGCTGGCGCCATGGTTTCAAAATTTGTGATCAGCGCGGCGGCCTGCCAATTGTGCAGCCGTTCCTCGTGCAATTCCTTCATTGCAAGCCGTTGCTCGATCAGCGGAGCGAGAATAGCCCAATCTCCTTTTCGGAGGAGCACGTCCATGAGCTCGGCCTCGGAACGGAAGTGCATATCGGGAAAACGGTGGAGCCATTCCGCGACCAGACTATCGACGAGATGGGGATGCGCGGCGCGCCCTTCCTGCAAAATCTCATAAAGACCCGTGGTGAACTCGCTGACCTTGGCGAACGATGGTTCGACCATGAGGCGGGCATATTCTTCGAAGGCTCCCTTGTCGGAAACGATGCGATCCCAAATGGCCTTTCGAAGATCGGACCATTCGTCGGACTGGAGCGCAAAATTCGCGGAATGGAGCTGAGCGGCGACCAACTGGTCGCGTGTCAGATCGCCCAGTGCGCCTGTCGTACGAAACCGCTCTGCAAGGCCTGCCAGCAGAATATAGCGCGCGCTCCACATCCGGTTCTCGGCATAGCTCGCGGCCGCATCGGCAGCGCTCGGTTCGAGCGGAGCGATACCGAGATAGGTTTCTAGACCTATCCGGATCGACGGAAGCATGTCCTCGCCGCACAAAGCAATCAGGCGCGCCTCCGCACCTTCGAGACTTTCAAGATCGGAGTATCGCGCAAAGTATACGTTCGCGACCTGCTGGATCACACCGTAGCGCGCCTGCTCGACCTGCTTGCGTTCCTTGGCTACGCCCTCCCGGAAACTGGCCCAGCGCACCTCGCGCTCGGACGCCCGCTCGGATCGCTTCTTTTCCTGCTCGACTTCCCAAGGGTGCTTCCCGGGGTTGAGCAAGGATTCCAGCAGCGCGTGATATTCGTCATCGCTACCGGAAAAGCGTCTTGCTGCAGCACGAGTCTCGACACCCTCGGTTTCGGAGTGACGGATCGATCGCACTGCGGCTTCCCATGGGAAGCTCGCATCCTGCTTCTCGAGAAACGCAGCGAGATCACCATCGGTAAATGCGAGGTCGTGCTTTGCGTCGGCCATTGCATAGTTGGCCTCGAAAAACTCCTTCGGCGTCTTGATCTGCCCCAGTTTGTGAATCTGGATGGCGCGCCGGACCTCGTCATTCTCGCGCAGAAATTGAGCGATCGTCTTCTCGTCGCTCGCAACATAGCTGTCCCGGCCGCCGAATGCCTCCAACCATCTGATCAGCCGCACGGGATCAACTGGACCAACCATCAAATGCCGTGCGACGAGCGCATCGCCCAGCCCGATAACGTCGGCTGATTCGATACTGCGATATTCCGGCAGAAGCGCGTCCGCATAATCAGCGAAGCAGTCGAGGAATGAGATCAGACGAGCGTCGGGCACGTCCCGCCGATAGCTCCAGGTTTTCGCAGACATGCGATCTTCCCCCTCTTGGGGAACCGCGCAAAGCGCATTGCCACAATCGGCCATAATCGTCTGCACGATCTGCTCGTCATCGAACAGGTCAAGACCAGCTTCGAGCATAAGGCTCGAAGCGAGCCTCGTTGAGTCATTCGTCGCTTGCCGACGAAGCTCTTCCACCAGAGCCCGAATATCTTCTGCGTCCACATTTCCTATGACAGCCTTGGAAAGCTCCTCCCGCAATGGGTAGAAGGCGTCCTCATCTAGCACCGCAGTGCGCAGCTGAGACACGACATCTTCCGGGAGTTGTTCCCCCTTGAACTGAGATGCCAGCAAGAGGCGCAGCCGTTCGTTTCGGTTTTGGTCGAGCACGGCATCAATGGAATGCTCGCGCATATGTCCGCGAACGAGGGCCTTGGCGCGAAAATCTCCCCACCCCGCGAAATAGGGATCTGCCTTCGCAAGCTCTTCCAGCGCGCGGAAGAGCGCTTCCGCCTCATCATCGCGAAGCGCATCGGCATCACCATATTCGACCACCGCCATCGGATCGGTCTTAATGACCGAGAGCGAGAAGTCCCGATACTGCGCCAACCACGCGAAAAGCCCACGCAAGCTGGCAGGAACGACATGATGAACGGTGAGCGCTGCCAGAAGCCGTTCGCGCGCCTGATCTGATTTTGCCCGACGTGCGAGCCATCTTGCAGCAAGCCATTCGCCGATACGGCGGTGGGCGTATAAGAGCCGATTGGGATCGCCGGGATAAGCCCGGATTAGGCGATTGCCCGAGACGAGATTCCAGTCCGTATTTCCCGGAAGCGGTTCCAGTTCCGACAAGCGAAGGTCTCCATCGTTCGGAGCCGCAGCGGCCTTCGCCAACGCCGCCTTGCCCGACAGGATCAGCGCGGCGAAGGCCGCGCCAAGAACATCCAGCCGAGCGTCCATGGAAACTTCGGCGCCGCGCTCGCGCCGGGCCTGATTTCCTTCGGGCAAGTTCAGCTCGACATAACGCGAGAACAGGTCGCCGGTCGTCTTGGGCGACTGGCCTGCCCTAACCACTTCAGCAAGCATGATCAGCGTTTGCGGATTGCCGAGCCATTCGCTGAAGCCCAAGCGCTTGTAATCGGCAAAGACGGCTGCCGCTCCCTCGGATCCGAGTTCGCCGGTAAGAAATCCGCGGATCTGGCTTTCGTCGAAGGGCTGCAACTGTAATTCCAAGGGCGCCGCGCCGAACGTTTCCCTGATCAGGGAAACAGTGGTAGCCGCCTGCCAATCTTCGGATCGGCAACTCAGAATGAAGCGACCAACACCGGATTGCTCGATCTTCGCGAGCGCGCCGCTAACTGCCTCGCCCTCCCTGAAGGCTGAGGCTTCGTCGAGCGCATCGACCAAAAGACAATCTACGCCTGCGACAAGCTTGACCGGATCGTGATGGTTGATGAGACGCTGCGCGGTGACGAGCTTGACCCTCTCGCCCTGCAATTCTTCAAGGAGGCGGGACTTCCCCATTCCCGCTTCACCAAGAATGACGAGGTTCGCCGGGAGAGCCAGAAGGTCGGTGTGATGGATCAACCGCTCCGAGCCATCGATCCGAGCGGTTAGTGCGCGAGGCAGAAAGTGCGGGATCGGCATCGTTCGAAGATAGCGTCCCCTACAAGGAATTAAACCTCAACCTAAACCCGAAAATGCTGATTAAGGCCCATGCCGTCGACGAGGCGGATGTTCGGCTCCGCAGTACGTCCTCATTCACCTGAACTGCCTTACAAGCCGACAGTCTCTAGTCGGCCAGTTCCGAAGTGCGCTGATAGGCTGGCGATCCTCGGAATGGACTGGTTATCGACGCCCCCCGCAGAGCGCCGGGCAATCTGTTCTTGCCAAGTGACGGGCATTGCCCGAAGATTCCTGCACGCATGCGAACAGACGTCGATCATCTGCCAGCCGCCAAGCAGCGCGAGCTCGAACGCATCGTCGAAATCATCTTCGACGAGTTCGGTGCCGCGACCGAGAATGCGACCGGGCGCCGCAAGGGCGCCCGCATATTGAAGATCATCCTGTTCGGCAGCTACGCGAGGGATGATTGGGTCGACGCGCGGGCGTCTGCCAACCAGTATAAATCCGATTACGATATTCTCGTCATCGTCAGCCAGAAGGAACTGACTGATCGCGCCGCCTATTGGGCCAAGGCCGAGGAGCGGCTGATCCGGGCGTATACGATCGAAAAGACGCTGCGCACGCCGGTCAATTTCATCGTCCACTCGCTCCACGAGGTCAACGATGGGCTCGCGCATGGCCGGGTCTTCTTCATGGAGGTCGCGAAGGATGGCATCGCGCTTTACGAGGCTGATGATCGTGAATTGGCGACGCCGAAACCGAAGACTTCGGAGCAAGCTTTGGCGACCGCGAGAGAATATTTTGAGGACGGATTCCCGTCTGCGATGAAGCGGTATGAATTTGCCCGGTTTGGAATCGACAAGGGGTATTTGAAGGACGCTGCCTTCGATATGCACCAGACCACCGAGCGTCTTTATGCCTGCCTACTGCTGACGCTGACCTATTACACGCCGTACAACCACAACATCGCATTCCTGCGTTCGCTCGCCGAGGGGCTGGACCGCCGCCTTTACGGCATCTGGCCGGAAGCCAATCGCCGCGAACGCGCAATGTTCCAGAAGTTGAAAGAGGCTTACACCAAGGCCCGCTATTCCAAGCACTACCGGATCAGCGAAGAAGAGCTGACCTGGCTCGGCGAGCGTGTCGAGGAACTCGGCCGCGTCGTCCATCAGGTCTGCACCGACAGGATCACGGAGCTCGAAAAGGCCGTGCGCGAATAGACGCGGGCGGCCGCCCGGCTTGCCGGGCCTCCCCGCTTCTGGCATAATCCCGCCCACGGGATGGAATGACTGGCGGCCATCCCGAGGAACGTCCTGCCAGCATCATGCAGGTCCGGCCGAGGGTCGGGCAGTTGCTGTAAGCCGATCGATCGGCACACAGCGGACACCGCTTGCACATTCGCGCGCTGACGCGCGGACCGCCGCTGTGCGAGCTCAACATGCATACCCCCAAAGCGAACGACGTTTACGCGCGCGAAGTCGTGATGGCGCGCGTCGGCCATCTGATCCGCCGCAAGCAGCAGGAGGTCGAGCGGATCACGCGCATCTTGCGCGCCTGCTTCGATCCCGATGCGGTGCAGGCGCCCGAGCCGGGCGAGATTCGCCGCATCATCCTGATCGGCCCCTATGCGCGGACGAGTTGGTACGAAGACGATGATACGATCAACTTTTCCGATTACGAATTCTGGATCGTCGTCAATCATCCGCTGTTCAAGGAAGCCGAATGCTGGACCCGCGCCCGTGACGTGATCGACGACGAGCTCGGCAATCGCTGCGCGGTTGGCCTCGAGTTTTACTCCAGAGCCGACATCCGCGTCGCCAAGGCCGAGCGCGACACCTTCATCCTCGACCGTATCGAGGCAGGCATCACCCTCTATCGCGCTTCGCGCGATGCGCCGCTCTTGCCGCGCGAGCGTAAAGGGGTGCGGCCGTGACCGCGCCGGCTTCGGCGGTCGCCTTCGACGCCTTCTATCGGGCCGAACGAGCGCGGGTGCATGGCTTTTTCCGGCGGAAGGTCGGGCGCGACGAGGCGGCCGATCTGACGCAGGAAGCGTTCATGCGCCTTTATGGCAGCGGCAGGTTCGCGACGCTCGAATATCCCCGGGCCTATCTGGCGAAGATCGCGCGCAACATATGGCTCAACCGGTTACGCCAACAAAGGCGGCAGGGAGTCCTCTACCCGTTCGACGAGGAACGCGATGGCGTCACGCCGCCCGAACAGGAGCGAAGGTTCGAGGGAAAGGAACTGCGGCGCGCTTATTGGCGAGCGCTCCGCCCCTTGTCGCGAAAGACCCGGCGCATCTTCCTGATGCACCGGCTGCGCGGCATGGCCTACCGGGACATTGCCGACGAACTCGGGGTGAGCTGCAAGGCGGTCGAAAATCATATCGGGCGCGCGCTGGCGCGATGCCGCAGAGTCACTGCGCGCCTTACTTGAAGTGGCGTCCGGATACGGGCATGTCCGTAGCTTAGAATAGTAAGGGTCATGCCGCCGGGTCCAAGGAGAACAAAAAATGCAAGATGCCGAAGCGCTCGTCACGCTCACCGCCGACATTGTAGCGGCGCACGTCAGCAACAATAATGTGGCCGTGTCCGATCTGCCGCTGGTCATCAAGACCGTGCACGACGCGCTCGCCGGACTTGGGGAGGCCGACGAGCCCGAAGCCAAACAGGAACCGGCGGTATCGCTCCGCGCGTCGACGAAGCCCGACTACATCATCTGCCTCGAAGACGGCAAGAAGTTCAAAACACTTCGGCGCCACCTGATGACGGACCATGACATGACGCCCGAAGATTATCGTGCGAAGTGGAATCTGTCGCCGGACTATCCGATGGTCGCCCCCAACTATGCCGAGAAGCGCCGCGCGCTCGCGAAGGAGATCGGGCTCGGCAAGAACGGGCGCGGCGGACGACCGCGCAAGAAATAGACGTCAGCTCTCGGCGTCGAACGCGCGCTTCCCGCGCCGCTTCCACAGCGCTGCGGCATGGGCGCGCTCGCCGCTCCTGAGCTTGTTCGCCATCCACAGGAAGGCGCCATAGAGCATCGCGCGATCGTCGTCGGTGAGATCGACGAGCTCGGCTTTGACGACGAGACCGCCCAGCTCAATGAGTTGCCGCGTGCGTTCGCGCCGCTTCACTTGCCATTCGCGCATGCCGGTCCGTGCTTTCACCGCTTCAAGCCGATGCCGCATGGCCGTCAGTCGTTGTGTCATTCGCTGCACCGCGATCAGATCGCGCCGCAGCTTTGCTTGCGCCGCGCTGAAAGAAGCGCGCGCCTGCCTTGCGCCAGCCCTCCTCCACGCTTGTATCCTTGACCGCGACGGCGCCAAGCAATGCGCCGGCGAGCATGTCGGCATCAAGCGCATCGGCACCGGTCGCAATGACGAGTTCGCCGAGGTGGCGAACGCGGCGTTCCTTGAGGGTCTTCGCTTTGGCTTCGAGCGCCTTCAATTCCGAATCGATATCGCGGGGTTTGCGCATCGCAAAGTCTCCATTCTGTGGCAATGCGGCCATGATAGAAGAGCGGCGTCGGTGATGCAGTAGTGTTGCCGGGACAGCATGGAACAACCCAGTCCCGCACGAGAATTTATTCGAGAAGGGCGCGCTTATACGTCGTGCCGACGTCCGCTTTGAAGTGTAGATGGATTGCCGCAATGGCGATTTTCCATCTCTCGGTCAAAGTCATCGGTCGCGGCGCGGGGCGCAGCGCGGTCGCGGCGGCCGCCTATCGCGCTGGCGAGCGCCTGCACGATGAACGGCTCGACCGCGACCATGACTTCACCAACAAGCCGGGCGTTGTGCACAGCGAGGTGCTCTTGCCCGAGAATGCGCCGGAGGAATTCGCCGCCCGCGAAAGGCTCTGGAACGCGGTCGAGGCAACCGAGAAGCGGAAGGATGCCCAGCTTGTCCGCGAGGTCGAGTTCGCGATCCCGCGCGAGATGAACCAGGCGCAGGGCATCGAACTCGCCCGCGACTTTGTGCAATCCGAGTTTGTGGATCTGGGCATGATTGCCGACCTCAATGTCCATTGGGACATCGGTGCCGATGGGCTGGCGAAGCCACACGCCCATGTCATGCTGACGATGCGCGAGATCGTCACCGACAAGGACGGCGAAGCGGGGTTTGGCGCCAAGGTTCGCGACTGGAATCGCACGGAGCTTGTCGAACAGTGGCGCGAGCGTTGGGCTGATCATGTCAACACCCGCCTCGCCGAACTCGATATCGAAGCGCGCATCGATCATCGGTCGCTGGAGGCGCAGGGCATCGGCCTCGAGCCGCAGGACAAGATCGGCCCCGCCGCATCGCGCATGGAGGGCCGCGGGCTTCAGGCCGAGCGCATTGAGCAACATCGCGAGATCGCGCGCCGCAACGGCGAGCGGATCATTGCGGAGCCGCGCGTCGCGCTCGATGCGATCACCCACGGGCAAGCCACCTTCGCGAACCGCGACCTTGCCATGTTCGCGCATCGCCACAGCGATGGGCGCGAACAGTTCGATGCCGTGCTCGGCGCGGTGCGATCGTCGCCCGATCTGATCGAACTCGGCCAGGACGGACGCGGCGAAGACCGGTTCACCAGCCACGACATGATCGAGACCGAGCAGCGGTTGCAGCGCGCAGCCGAGGTCATGGCACAGCGCGAGCGGCATCGTGTGTTGAACAGCAACCGGAAGGGCGCGCTGGCGCGCGCAGCGGAGCGCGGTCTGGAGCTTTCGGGTGAGCAGCGCGCCGCGTTCGAGCGTGTGACAGACGGGCGCGGGCTTGGCATCGTCGTCGGCTATGCCGGGACCGGCAAGAGCGCGATGCTCGGCGTGGCGCGCGAGGCTTGGGAACACGCCGGGCTGGAGGTGCGCGGCGCGGCGCTGTCGGGCATCGCCGCTGAAGGCCTGGAGAATGGTTCGGGCATCGCGTCGCGCACGATCGCCAGCCTCGAACATGGCTGGGCGCAGGGGCGCGATCTGCTCACATCACGCGACGTGCTCGTCATCGACGAGGCGGGCATGGTTGGCACGAGGCAGATGGAACGCGTCATGTCGCACGCCGCCGATGCCGGCGCCAAGGTCGTGCTGGTCGGCGATCCGCAGCAGTTGCAGGCGATCGAAGCGGGCGCGGCGTTCCGCGCGATCCACGAACGACATGGCGGCGTCGAGATCACCGAGGTTCGCCGCCAGCATGAGAGCTGGCAGCAAGAGGCGACTCGGCATCTGGCGACGGGGCGAACCGGCGCCGCGATCGACGGCTATGCGACAAGGGATATGGTGCATGCCACCGACACGCGCGCGGCTGCACGCGGCGAGCTGATCGATCGTTGGGATCGCGATCGACAGGCGAGTCCAGATGCGAGCCGGATCATCCTCACCCACACTAATGCCGAGGTGCGCGAGCTCAACGAGGCGGCGCGCGACGCAATGCGGGCAAGCGGCGATCTTGGTGATGATGTCGCGCTCAAGGTCGAGCGCGGTGATCGGATGTTCGCTAGCGGCGACCGCGTCATGTTCCTGCGCAACGAGCGGAGCCTGGAAGTGAAGAACGGCACGCTCGCGACGATCGAACGTGTCAGCGAGCGGAACATGGCGGTGCGCACCGACGACGGGCGCTCGGTCGCATTCGACACCAAAGACTATCGCGACCTCGATCATGGCTACGCCGCGACGATCCACAAGGCGCAGGGCATGACCGTCGATCGGACGCATGTGCTGGCAACGCCGGGCATGGACCGCCACGGCGCCTATGTCGCGCTGTCGCGGCATCGTGACGGCGTGCAGCTTCACTATGGCCGCGACGACTTCAAGGATCAGGGCAAGCTCGTGCGCACCCTGTCGCGTGAGCGTGCCAAGGACATGGCGAGCGATTATGCGCGCGCCGATCCCGCTCGCTCGTTCGCCGAGCGACGCGGCATCGCGTTCGGCGAACGCGTCGCCGAGATTGTCCGTCAAGCGCCCGAGAAGGCCCGCAGCATGTTCGACGGCCTGCGCCTTTCCATCGGCGGGCAGGATCGCGGCGCACCGGCCGCGCCCGAACGGCAACGCGGCATCTTCGCCGACTTTCGTCCCTCGACGCCCGCCGCCGACCCGGCGAAGGCAGCGCAGGCCGATCGCGAGCATGTCCGGCGATTTGCCGTCGAGCGCCATGCTCGCGCCATCTCCGATATCTGGAAGATGCAGGACAGGGACCTGCCCATCCTGCCCCACCAGCGCGCCGAACTCGACAAGGCCCGCGACGCGCTGGACAGGGCCGGCTGGCACTCCGCGAGGGATATGGAGGAAGCCTACGCCCGCGATCCCGGCCTGGTCGGCGAAGCGTCGCGCGGCCGTGTCAATGGCGCGCTCCGCGCGATGCAGCACGAGGCCGACGTTCGCACCGATCCCGCCAAACGCGCCGACCGCTTTGTCGAAGGGTGGCGCGAGCTTGGCCAGCAACGCGATGCCCTCCAGCAAGACGGCGATCATCGCGGCGCCCGCAAGATGTCCGAGCAGATGGCGGGCATGGCGAAGAGCCTCGAACGCGATGCGCAGATGGAGTCTGTCCTGCGCGCCCGCAAGCCCGAGCTTGGCATCCAGATCGAGACGGGCCGTCAGCTTGCGCAGGACCTCGCGAGCAGCGTCGGCATCGAAAAGGGTCGCAGCCTTGGCATGAGCCTATAGGAGAAGATACCATGAACTCCCCATCCACATCCGAAACCGACCCCGCCGCGAGGGCGTTCGCTGAGCTTGGTGAGAAGGTCGGCTTGCTCGAAGCCGCCGTGAGGGGGCTCGTGGCCAAGCGCGATGCCGCGCCCGACTATAGCGACACGCTGACCGAAATCGCCGCATTGCTCGAAAAGATGCGCGTGGCTATCAATGACTTTGCCCGGTCGTCGGCGATGCAGCTCACCCCGGACGACATGGCCGCGCAGATCGCGGCGGCCGGGACAAAGGCCCGCGCACAGGACAGCGCCATCATAGAGAAGGCGCGCGGGCGGTTCGATAATGCCGCGTACCGGATGGAGCAGCTCACAGGCACGGCCGCCACGATCCGCGACCAGCGCCGCCGGCTTCTTTGGGCCGCGGGCGGCAGCCTGTTCGCGGGAATGCTCCTGTGGTCGTTCCTCCCCGGCGTGCTCCTGCGCGCATTGCCGCAGAGCTGGCATATGCCCGAGAATATGGCCCGCCATATCATCGGCGAGCCGTCGCTATGGGGCGCGGGCAGCCGGTTGATGCAGGCCGGTAGCCCAGAAGACTGGCGCGCCATCGTGGATGCCGCACAGATGCGGGTCGACAACCGCAAAGCCATCGATTCTTGCGAGCAGAAAGCCCACAAAACCAGGCGGTCGGTGCGATGCACCATTCGGGTTGGTGCTCAAGCCCAAAGAGCGTGAGGCCGCACGCATCGAGCCGGAAGGGGCGGGGTGACTCGGCAAGAGCCATTGAAGTACTAAGCGAACAGGTCGACAGGCTTTGCATATTCCGGGGGCAACCCGGAAAGGGGGCCTGCCACTAATTTTGTGCGCGAGACCATAAGATGGAAAAGGAAGGACCATTGATATGGCGATCGACAAGGAGCCACTGGATCATGCCCGCACAGTGATTGCGGCCTGGGCCGAAGGTTACAACCAGTCGAGGCCTCATTCGGCCTTCGGATATGAGACACCGGCGGCGTTCGCCGTCGAACTGCATAAGCAATAGCCTGCGCAGCTACGCCCTACGGGCTCCGCTACGCCGGCCATTGCTTACACTGCGCTCATGCGCAACAAAGCTGTAATCCTGGCTAGAGGAAAGCCGGGCGCACGTCAGGACTCGTGAAATATGGGCTCGATCATAAGCCTGGCTGCGGTCAATCCTCGGATGATCACCGGTTTCGGTCAAACCGGCCCTTACGCCCACCGCGCCGGATATAATTTCATCATCCAGAGGATGGACGGCATAATGTCGATGACCGGAGAGCCCGATGGCCCGCCGCAGAAATGCGGCGTGGCCTATCCTGACCTGTTCACCGGAACCTATCGGCGGTCGCGAGCCTTGCGGCGCCGGGACGTCACGGGTCAGGGTGCCCATATCGACATGGTGCTGCTCAACACGCAGGTTGCGGTGATCGCCGGCCAGGCGCTTAACTGGATGACCAGCGACAACGTCCCCCACGCATCGGCAATGGACACGCCAACCTCGTTCCCTATCAGGCCTTTGCCTGCGCGGACGGGAACTGATCATCGCTGTCGGCAATGACTTACAGTTCGCCAAGTTGAACCAGGTTCTCGGGCTTTCGTTTCATATCGACGATCGGTTCGCAACCAACCCGGGGCGGATTGTCCATCGCGACCAGCTGATCCCGCTGCTAGCGCGCGATATCCTCGCCTGCCGCGAACGGGATCTGTCGGATGCACTTGAAGACAAGGGTAAGACCGTATGACCGCTGCGCGACTGATGGCGACCCGACGCTTATACTGCTGTGGCGAGGATCGCTCGGATGGGCCGGGCCTGTCCTCATCGCAGGAGAGCGGGCCGTGGTGGAGGGTGAAGTTTTCGTCGGGATCGATGTTGCCAAGCTGCGCAACGCGATCGCCGTTGCCGATGCTGGCCGGCAGGGCGAGATTCGATATTTGGGCGAGTTCGATTCCGACGAGGCGTCGATGCGGCGCATCGTGAAGCGTATTGCGGCCAAGCATGAGCGATTGACGTTCTGCTATGAAGCGGGGCCGACGGGCTATGGGCTTTACCGTCTGATCCGGGCGATGGGCCATGATTGCATCGTTGTGGCGCCATCGCTCATTCCGAGACGCCCCGGCGACCAGGTGAAGACGAACCGCCGTGATGCGGTCGGCCTCGCGCGGTTGCTCCGGGCCGGCGAACTGACGGCGGTGTGGGTGCCTGACGAAAGCCACGAAGCCATGCGCGATCTTGTTCGCGCGCGCCTGGCCGCCGTCGAGACGCAGCGCGTCCATCGGCAGCACATCACCTCCTTCATGCTGAGGCACGGCCGGATTTTCCCGCGCAAAACGCGCTGGACGATGCGCTATATGCGATGGCTCCAGGAGCAGCGGTTCGAGCATCCTGCTCACCAGATCGCCCTGCAGGAGATGGTCGATGCGCTCCGGTTGGCCAGCGAACGGATCAAGCGTATCGAAGCCGCGATCGAGGAGTTCTTGCCGCGATGGTCGCTCGAGCCGCTGGTGCATAATCTTCGGGCGCTGCGCGGTGTCGATCTCATCGTCGCGGCCACCTTCGCGGCCGAGGTGGGCGACGTCACGCGGTTTGAGAACCCGCGACAGCTCATGGGATATCTGGGCCTCGTTCCGAGTGAACGATCGACCGGCGCATCGGTCCGCCGCGGCGCAATCACCAAGGCCGGCAACAGCCGGGTTCGCCATATGCTTGTCGAGAGTGCATGGACGTACCGCCATCCGCCAAGAATCGGCGTGAAGAAGCTCTATATCCATGAGCGCGTGTCGCCGGCGGTGCGCGAGATCGCATGGAAAGCACAGTCGCGCCTGACAGCGCGATATCGCAAGCTAAGCGCGACGGGGAAGCGAACAACGGTCGTCTGCACGGCCGTCGCGCGCGAGCTCGCCGGGTTCATGTGTGTCAAACGGCGTTCAAAAGGGACCCCCTATCGGCGTCGAAGAGGGACCCCCTTTTCGGATATGATGTTGGTTAGTTGAGGATCGCCTTGCGCTGCGTGCGGCGGAGGGCGGGCGTAGCCCGACCGGAGGCGCGCGCAGCGCAAGATAGATTTTTGAAGGCGCCGAAGGTGGCGGTCAGCTGCGGTTTTTGAAGCGCCAGCTGTCGTTGCCCGTCTCGATGATATCGCAGTGGTGGGTGACGCGGTCGAGCAGCGCCGTAGTCATCTTGGGATCGCCGAAGACGGTAGGCCACTCGCCGAAGGCGAGGTTGGTGGTGATGATGACGCTGGTGCGCTCATAAAGCTTGCTGATGAGGTGGAACAGCAACTGCCCTCCCGAGCGTGCGAACGGCAGATAACCGAGCTCGTCGAGCACGATCAGGTCGAGCCGCGACAGCTGCGCCGCCAGGGTCCCGCCCTTGCCGATCCGGGTCTCCTCTTCGAGGCGTGTCACCAGCCTGTGCGCCGATTGCCACCGCGAAGTCGTTGTTTGCAATGGCGTCATCACCGATGGCAACTGCGCTCGGACTCACCGCATTGGCACTGACACCCGACGCAACGGAATTGACGCCCGTCGCCTGCGCGAGATGACCAAGCGCAGTGGCGTCGACCGCCGTCGCATCGGCGTCCGGACCGACGGTGAAGGCGCCGCTGGCGGTCGAATTGGCCCGCCGCCCGATACCGACCGAATCCTGCCCCGTCGCGGTTGATACATCGCCGATCTCAACACTGATATTTTCGGCGCCGGCACTGGACCCGCCGCCGCTCGCGATCGAAAAAGTCCCGCAGGTGACCGTTTCGCCCCTGGCAGGCACCAGCACGCTCTGCGGCGGCGTTCTACGATCAAGCACACCTCATCATCGCAATCCGCCGCGGCATAGCCGCCAGATGCTAAGCCGATGCGGTGTCGAAATAGGCATCGAGCTGCGAAATCGCGCGATCGCTCAGGCGAACGAAAGCGCGACGGCCATCCTTGCGATCCTTGGTGCGGATAAACCAACCCCGATCGCTCATGACCCCAACCCAACGAAGAGCGGTCGTGGTCGGCACCGATCCGGCGATGCAAAGGCTGGATATCGTGACCGTCTCTCCTTCATAATGGGCGGCGTAGAGATCGAGCAGCATATCCCACGCCGGATCGGCAAAGATTTCCGATGGGAAAAAATGTTCGCGGTGGCGACGCTTCCAAATCCATTCGCGCGCAAGCCGCGCCCGGGCTTCGGGGCCGAGCTTTCGCCCCGCGGAAGCGATGGCTTGCTGACGATTTGATGGGGGTTCGGCGAACCCGATCCAATCCGTCATAAAAGTCTCTCTCGCAAATCATGGCGAGATTCGCGGTTGTCAGGGCAACACTGACCTTGAAGAGGTCGATGGAGGAGCGCGGCACCTTTCATTCGTCGGGCACGGACAGGCGATCTAGCCCGCGGACGAATCCATCGCCGGTCCAACCGCTTCCCGCCGCGCCCGCGCATCGGCATTCGCCCACATTGCGGCCAATAATATGACCAGCATCTGGGGATAGGCCCAGAAGCCTTGCCCTGCCGAATAGAGGCGCGGCCAAAGGTCTGGCAGGACGAACTTCATCACATGCGTCGTGCAGGTGAGGAGCTGGAAAGCAGGCAAGCACAGCGTCCAATAGCGCCGGCTGACGAGCGCATGGCCCAGAAAAACGACCAGCACCGCAAAGTCGAGCGTGGCAACAAGCAGGCTGAAGACGTCGAAGCGCGAATCGGCAATGACCAGACTCGCCAATGTCAGAAGCGAACCCGCGACCAAGGTTAAAATCGCAAAGCGCGTTTCCCGTTCCCCGATGCGCAGCACATGGATGAGCACGGCGAGGAGCGAAACGAGATAGACGATTCCCCAGATCACAGATGTTGATCTTTCACGCTTTGACGTCCCCGCAAAAGCGTGTCAGGCGATCTGAGCTTCAGCGATCGCAGCGATTCTGCCGGCCTTGGCGATCCGTCCGTTCGGGGGTAGCAGCTTGCCGAGATCGCCGGTGCCAACGATGACGTTGCGAAGACCCATCTTGTCCTTGACGCTCGAAAGCTCGTTGTGGAGCGCAACCATATTGGCGCGGCCATCGAACAGTCCGGCAATGGCGAGGTGCAGGTATCCGAACGAGGCATCGCTCACCACGGGCGACAATTTTGCCGCCGCCTGTGCTTCGGGAAGCAGCGTAACGAGTTCGCCCATTTTGGCGATCGCCGCATCGATGGCGGCTTCGGTTTCCTGCACCTGGGTTGCGACCTTTTTTGCGAGCGCGAGACGTTCCTTGAGCATGGCATCACTCCCCGGCCGTCCTCGACGGACTGGCCACTTACAGAGACGACATCAGCTGCGATACGCCGGCGAACCCGTTCAGGAGGACGCCGAAGGTAAGCCCCGCACCCATCGTGATCATCAGGATGATTGCGATACGCTGCCAGATCGAAAGCCTGTTCTCGCCCCCGAAGAAGTTGGCGATCGGACGCGAAAGCTCGAGCCGATGCCTCCCCGGCCCGGAATCGCGTCGCGATTCCGGCTGCTGCAGGTCGCCATGTTCGAGATCGTCGAGGCCGTCGCCTTCCCCCGCCGACGGCCTCTTGTCGCCATCGCCGGCATCGCTTGGAAGGTCCAAAATTTCATATACCAAACTGGTATCGCCCGCCTCCGCTACCAAATCCCCCGCGGAAGCATGGGCCTCCTCGAGGATTTTCGCTGCGACGAAGCGGGACTTGGTACCCAGCTTCCTGCAGGCCGCCTTCAACCGCGCATCGACGGTATGCGGCGATATGTCGAGCTTGCGAGCGATTTCCTTTGAGCCAAGGCCGGAGGATACCCATTCCAGACAAGCGATCTCGCCCGCGCTCAAACTCACTGGTACCACCGCCCCCGGACCTTGTGGTGAATTATCGTAGCTCATCCGCTTTCGACTGTTTGCCCCTCCAGGCGCAGCCCATATCATGGTGGCTCATCATTACAACGAACCATTGGTTTTCAAGGCGAAACCTCCCTTTCACCGATCATGGAGCAAGACAGTTGCTTTTCCACAGGCACGTCGGACGTCGAGAAGCATGAGTCCAGTCATGGTTTCCGCATCGAAGGGATAAGGCACGCACGTTAGCAAAAGCGACGGTCCACAAACCATGTATGCAAGCAAAGTCTGCCTCCGTATCCCCTAGGCGCTGTCTGCATTCACCGTATCCAGATCATGGCGCAAGCGAGGTGTAGGAAGCCCATGAATGCAGGGAGGGTTTTCTCGCAGCGCAGGGCGATGCGTCGTGACCTGACCCCCATTTTCTCCACCAGTTGAAGCTAGAGTCCGACCTGAAGAAGGGACGGACAGATGAAGCGGAAGCAGTTTTCGGAAGAACAGATTATTGGCATCCTGAAGGAGGCCGAGGCCGGCGCGGTGGTGACGGATCTATGCCGTCGTCACGGCATGTCGAGCGCGACCTACTACGCGTGGAAGGCCAAGTTCGGCGGGCTGGAGGTGTCGGACGCCAGACGGCTTCGGGCGCTGGAGGAAGAGAACGCGCGCCTGAAGCGGCTGCTCGCCGACACCATGCTCGACAACGCGGGTCTGAAGGACCTGCTTTCAAAAAAATGGTGACGCCCGCCGCGAAGCGGGAAGCTGTCGCGCATCTTCAGACGACGCTGGGGATGAGCGAGCGGCGGGCGTGTGCTGTCGTCGGAGCGGATCGCACGAGCATGCGATATCGCTCGTGCCGAGCTGATGATGGCGACCTGCGGTCGCGGTTGCGTGAGCTGGCGCAGCAGCGTCGGCGGTTCGGCTATCGCCGCCTGCATATCCTGCTCCGCCGGGACGGCATCACCATCAACCGCAAAAAGACGCAGCGGCTCTATCGGGAGGAAGGGCTGACGGTGCGCCGCCGGAAGGGACGAAGGCGCGCCGTCGGCGCGCGGGCCCCTGCGCCGGTGCTGGCGCTTCCCAACCAGCGCTGGAGCTTGGACTTTGTCCACGATCAGTTCGTCACCGGGCGACGCTTCCGGGTGCTCAACATCGTCGATGACGTGACGCGCGAGTGCTTGGCGGCGGTGATCGACACGTCGATCTCGGGCCGGCGGGTCGTGCGCGAGCTGGGCGATCTGATCGCCAGGCGCGGTGCGCCGAAGATGATCGTCAGCGATAACGGCACGGAGCTGACGTCGAACGCGGTGCTGGCCTGGTGCGGCGATGTCGGGATCGAGTGGCATTATATCGCACCCGGCAGACCAACGCAGAACGGGTTCGTCGAGAGCTTCAATGGTCGCATGCGCGACGAGCTGCTCAATGAGACGCTGTTCTTCACGATCGGTCAGGCGCGCACGATCCTCGCCCGATGGGTCGACGACTACAACACCGAGCGGCCGCACTCCTCGCTCGGCTACGCAACCCCGGCGGCGTTCGCCGCCGAACTCGAAAAGCAACGGGCGGGGTTAACCCCGCCCGTTGCTTCGCCTGCGCTTATGCGCGACAACACCCCTCGGCCTCTAGTTGCAGCTGGATGAAAGATGGGGGTCAGGTCAGTCGGAAGCGTTTGAGTTTGTTGAAGAAGCATTCGACCTGATGCCGTTCCTTGTAGAGGCTCCAGTCGATAGGCGGCTTTTGGGTGCGGCTGGGATTGGCCTTGATGTGAGCGGTTGCGCCAACATCGTCAGCGATGAAGGCGCGCAGCGGATCGGCGTCATAAGCAGCATCGGCGACATGGCCGACCCCTTGCCAGCCGGACAGGAGGGCCTCGGCTTGCGGGCAGTCTCCATAGTGTCCTGGCGTTGGGTGGATGCGTATCGGCAAGCCGATGGCATCGACGGCCGCGTGCAGCTTGGTCGTCAGTCCGCCGCGCGAACGGCCGATGGCGGCAGCTTGAGCCCCCTTTTGCGCCCGTCGCATCGGCATGGACGATGACATCGACGCAGGCGAGCGCGACCAAAAACCGCAAGCGGCGGCCATCAATGCTCAACTTTTAACGATCATCGCCTTGCGACGAACCAGGGCGGATCGGACAATGTCGCGCCGCTCATTCGCCATTCCCCGGCGTTTCGGCGGGGCGTTTCTCCGATGTATCCGGTTCGAATACATGCTCCAGCATCGCCAGCATCGCCGAGCGTCCCCGCTCCTTCAACCGCACGATGACCCGTCGGCGGTCGAGCGGATCGGGGAATCTTTCCAGGAATCCAGCTTCTTCAAGCCTGTCGATGCGGCGCATCGCAGCCGTGGAGGATTCCCCCGATGCCAGCATCAACTGTTTGACATACAGAATCCCGCCTTCCTCCCCGTTGATGAACAATTCCAGCATCATGTCCCACGCCGAATCGCGGAGCAGACCCGGGGGAGCAATCCGGGCCATTTTCAGCCGGGCCTGCAACAATTGCCGCGCGCCTTCCACGAGGAGTTTTTCCGCAACGCTGCTGTTCCGCGCGGCAGCACGGGACATAGCCTCGACCGCGCGCAGGACTCCGGGATTCGCCGCACCGCCGGCGACTTTCTGAACATCGTCCGGTCTATCCCGCATCCATCGCTCCTTCCCTGGCTCCGCCAATTTCGATCGCCTGAATCTGCTTCGTGAAATTCGTCCCAGGGCTAAAACGCGTGTGCCGCTTGGCGCTGCTCGACAGCCGGGGCGGCCTCGGACTTCAGCCAGTCGACGAATTCATACATCAAGGTGCCGTGCGATCCTTTGAGCAGGAGCACATCTCCGTCACGCAGTTCGGACATCAAACCAGCCCTCAATTCCTCGATCGAAGCCGTCCGGCGCCCACGCCGTTCGTCGGCGATTGACCGCCAGAACCCTTCATAAAGTTCCCCGACCGCATGGACGCGGTCGATGCCGTAGGCGGCGATCAGAGGCGCCAGCGCGGTGTGATAGGTGATGGCGTCCGGACCAAGCTCCCGCATTTCCCCGAGTACCGCGATCTTGCGGCGACCTCTTCCCGTGCTCCCGAGCAAGGCAAGGGCAGCCGCCATCGAGCCCGGATTGGCATTATAGGCGTCGTCGATAAGGGTTATGCGGCGCACGCCGAAGGACAGTTCGCATTGCTCACCGCGCCCGGCGACAGGCGAAAATTCGGCGAAAGAGGCAATCGCACGCTGAATATCGCCACCGGTCGCCGCCACAGCCGCGAGGACCGCCAAGCTGTTGAGCGCCATGTGGTCCCCGGCAGCCGTGAGAAAATAGCGAATCTTCCTGCCCTGGATCAGCGCCGAAACCTGACGGCTATCGGGATCATAGGCGAGCAGTTGGAAATCGCAGCCCTCGGACTTCCCATAATGGAGGATGGAAAGCCCGCGAAGCCGGGCCGCCATGTGCACACGTTCCCATTCGGCCATATCGCGGTTGAGCACCGCCACGCTGCCACGCTCCATCCCTTCGAATATCCGGCTCTTACGCGCAGCGATTGTGGCCAGATCGCCATGATATTCGAGATGTGCCGGCAGGATATTCGTGAACACCGCAATGTCGGGTCGCGCCAGCCGCGCATTTTGCGCCATACGGCCGATCGCGAGTTCGAGGACGACATGCGGAACATCCCACGCGATCGAAGCCAGATTCCATGCAATGCCGTGAGGAAGATTGGCAGTGTGGCGCGTTTGGCCGACCGCACCATAGGATGCGAGGGCGTGAGCGAGCATCGCGACGGTCGTCGTCTTTCCCGCACTGCCGGTTACGGCGAGGACCTTCGACGCCATCCGTTCGCGCGCATAGGCGCCCAAGGCGAGTACCGCATGGCCGACATCGTCGACGATCAGCCGCGGGGCCAGTCCCTTCGCGGCGTCGTCCCCGGCGGCGGCGATGAAGGCAGCCGGCGGGCATGGCAATCGCGCGAGAGCCGCGGCAGGAACTCCTCTCGTCCCCCCGGCGGGCCGAAGCGCGACCATGTCGCCGTCCCGCATCGTCGGCGGATGCATACAAAGGCCGCTCGCCGACCAGCCGTGGAGGAGCGGGTCGGCCCATCGCCCGCCCGTCGCCTTTACGACATCATCCTCTGTCCAATGAAGCGGCGCGGCGCTGGCCGCACCTTCTTCATGGGCGAAACCACCACCGACTTCGCAGGCGAGCAGATAGTTGCGATAGGCGATCAGGCCGGAAAGATAATGCTCGACGTCGTCGATCCGGACCCGGAACGCATGGTGTCGGATGAAGAAGCTGCCGGCGATCTTGCGCGGATCGGCAAAGAACATCGCGAGCTCCGGCCAGAAATGACCGTTGAGCAGATATTGGGCGCGATGATGCAACGCCTTGTAAAATCGCGGAACATCGACGCCGTCGAGCAGATGGGCCAGCGCGGGATCGGCCCGCAGCCGGGCGATCATCTTCTCCGCCGCCATCATCAGTTCCAGCAGCGTAGGAAAGGTCGTAATCCGCTCGAGGACGAAGTCCAGATAATCCCTGAAATTGTCGAGGCCGAACCGGAAATAGGCCTCATCGGGTCGATGGAGCGTCAGCTCGTTGACGCAATAGCTCAGCCAATGGTCGTGCGCCTGCCAATGCTGCTCCCGAATGAAATGACCGAACGCCTTTTCGACCGCGGCAAGCCAGCGTACATCGCCCGTCAGTCCGAACAGCCGCATCAGCGCGAAAGCTGCTTCGCCCTCGTAATAGATGATACGGAATTCCTGTTTCACCTCGAGCGCGGGATAGGTCAGCACATGGATGAAGCGCCCCGTCTCCGGATTCTGCATATGGGCGATCCCGGAGGCGAGGCCGTCGAGCAATGCAGCATGGCGCCCGTCACCGGTCAGCTCGCGATATTTGACCAGCGCAAGAATCGAAACCGCGTTGCCGCCAAGCTTGATCTCCGATCCGGCGTCGACAAGAAACGCCGCCTGTTCTCCGTTCGGCAGGGCGGCCGTGCGGATCAATAGGGTCACGAGATGGTCTAGGGCGCGGTCGATCGCTGCCTTGAGCACGGCATCGCCGATGACCTCCCATGCCTCTAGCATGGCGTAGAGCGTGCTCGCATGACGCAGGCTGTTATAGGATTGGATCGGCCGATCAAAGCAGGGGTGCCAGCCGTAATGGAACCGTCCGTCCGGTCCCACCTGCGACGCCAGATAATCGCTGCCGTTCCGGATCAGCCCGGATATGCTTTCCGGGTCGAGCCTCGCTATCGTACGGCGCCCGGAGTCTAGGCCATCGCCGTTCAAGGCATGGACCACGCCGTCCTCGCCGACGAAGGCTCCCTTCGTCGTGAATAGCCAGATCGGCCTCTCGTCGACAAAATGCATGCCGCGAAGGTCGTGGCGCTGCGCGGCATAAATGCAGAAATTCGCTTCGTTCAGAACCGCGGATGCCTGCTTCGGTCCACCATAGAGCATGGCGTTGGCGTTGATCTCGGTTTCCAGAAAGGCGTGCTCGAAATCCGCGTCGAGCGAAATACCGAGGCGGAAATAATTGCGCTTGACCTCCTTGAGACGGCTCCGCAGCCCCCCCCATGAACTACGCTCCACGGCATCGACCCGATCGACGCGCAACCAGCATGCTTTCGGCTCGCGGCGCGCCAGCTCGGCGGCCGCCCGATCCCAGGCCTCGGCCGCGGTCGCGCCCGTCACGGTGAACACTTCGGCCCGCCGCGTCGCATCGGTGAAGGCAACGAACAGCACAAACCGCCGCGCGCCCTTCGTCACCACCGGCGCGATGTCGGGCATAGCCGCGCGCAGGGACGCGAACCGGGCGAGCGTCGCCATCATCGTTCGCGCAGCGCCTCGCGCGCACGATTGAGCGGTTTGAGAAGATATTCGAGCACGGTCTTTTGCCCCGTATGAACATCGACGGTCGCGACCATGCCCGGCACGATGGGAAAGCGCTTGCCCGCCTTGTTCACCAGCGCATCGGACTTTGTGCGGACGAAGACGCGGTAATAGAATATCTCGGGCTTCACCTCGTCGCGGATCGTATCGGGCGAGATGGTCGTGACCACGCCGTCGAGGCCGCCGTAGATCGAATAGTCATAGGCGGTGATCTTCACGGTCGCGCGCTGCCCCGGGTGGATGAAGGCGATGTCGCGCGGCGCCATACGCGCCTCGATCATCAACTGATCGTCGAGCGGAATGATTTCCATGACTTTCCCGTTCGGCGACACGACGCCGCCGACGGTCGAGACCTCAATGCTCTTGACGATCCCGCGTACGGGCGAACGAAGCGTAAGGCGGGCCAGCGTATCGGCCCGACCGCGGACGACGGGCTCCAGTGCTTTGACCTCCTCGTCGGCCTTGGAGAGTTCCTGCCGCGCCTCGACGATATATTGCGAACGCAGATCCGCCTTCTTCAACTCCAGGTCTGCGCGCTGGCGTTTCAGGCGCAGAACCTCGGCCTGGCTCGCCGCACCGACCTCGATCAGCGATTCGCCGATCGCGACCTCCTTGCGAATGAGCGCAAGCGATTCGTCGATCAGTCCGAGCGAACTGGCCAGGCTGTTCCGGCGCGCATCGTACAGCCGCTGTTGTTCCATCCTGAGGTCGGGAAAATCGTCGAGTTCGTCGGAAAAGGCGAGCGGCGTCTGGTTCACCTCGGCGCGCAGCCGTGCCGAGGCCGCCAGCGCCGCGCGATATTTCGCTGCGCTTTCCTCGACGGTAGAGCCGGCGAGGGTCGGATCGAGCTGGGCGAGAATTTGGCCCGGTTTCACGATCGCGTCCTGCCGAACGAACAGCCGGGCCAGGATGCCGCCTTCGAGCGACTGGATCACCTGTTCGCGCGACGTCGGTACGACGCGACCGCTGCCGGTGGCGACCTCGTCGAGTTCGGCGAACCAGGCCCACACGAGCCCGGCAACGATGAGGGCGGATAAGAGCCACACCAGACGACGCGCGGGCACCAGACGGCCGTCGCGTTCATCATCGAAGGGCCAAGTATCGGCGGTCTCGCGCGTCGTCATGCCGCCTTGCCCCTCGCCTGCATGGCGCGCAGCGCCGCCGCTTTGGGCTGGTCCAGCGCGACGGCACCGTTGTGGATCACGATGATCCGGTCGACGAGGTCGAGCACCCGCATGCGATGCGTCGCGATCACCACCGTCCTGTCGCGGCTCCAATGCTTGAAGCGCTCGATGAACAGCCGCTCGGTCGCCTCGTCCATCGACGCGGTGGGCTCGTCCAGCAGGACAACCCGGGGTTCGCGGATCAACAGCCGCGCCAGCAGCAACGCCTGGACCTGGCCGCCCGAGAGCCCGATCCCGCCTTCGAGGATGACCTGTTCCAGTCCGCTGCGCGAACGCTGAATGAAATCGTCGGCACCGACCATCCCGAGCGCCTGCATGATCTCCTGCAGCGACGCCTGTGGATGACCGAGCGTTAGATTTTCGCGGATCGTGCCGTGAAAGAGGCGGCTCCCCTGGCTGAGCAGCCCGACGTCACGCCGCACGTCGGCGGGATCGATCTGGTGCAACGCCAAGCCATCGAGCAGCACCTCACCCGACACCGGATGAAGCAGCCCGGAGCAGCCTTGCAGCAAGGTCGACTTGCCCGCCCCGTTGCGGCCGAGCACGGCCACCTTCTCTCCCGCCTTGATGTGGAGATCGTCGACCGACAAGGCGGGGGAGGAATTGGGATCGGCATAGCGGAACACAGCGGAACGGAGCGCGAAGCGGCCCGCGATCGAGGGCAGTTGGATGCGATGCTCCTCGTCAGGATTGTCGACGGGAAGCGCCCTGATCTGGTCGAGGCTCTTGACGCCCACCCGCGCCTGCTGGAGCCGGTTCAGAACCTGGCTGACCTGCGCGATCGGCGCGATCATCCGCGATCCCAGGATCGACGATGCCACGAGAACGCCGGTCGTGATGTCCCCGGCCATCACCAGGGGCGCGCCAACGAAGATGGTGGCGGCATAGACGCCGTTCTGGACATTGTGCGTCCAGACCGTCAGGCTGTTCGTCAGGCTGCGCAGCCTGAGCTGAGCTTCCGCGGCCGCCGCATTATAATGGTTCCATTGCTGCTGGAATCGGTGTTCGGCCTGCAGGACCTTGATGTCTTCGAGCCCCTGAACCGCCTCGACCAGCATCGCGTTGCGAAGCGAGGATTCGCGCATCGCTTCATTGGCATGGGCGCGCAGACGACGCTGGGCAAGCAGGCCCGGGGCGACGAGAAGGACGAGCGCCGAAAGCGGGATCAGCGCCAGCGGTCCGGCGATGAACCAGAAGATCGCGAGGAACAGCAGGAAGAAGGGAATGTCCGCGATCGCCGCGACAGTCGTCGAGGTCAGCAGTTCGCGGACCTGTTCGAGGTCGCGCAACTGCGCGATGAAGGCTCCCGTCGAGGTGGGCCGGTCGCGATTCCGGACCCTGAGCGCATGGCCGAACACCTCATCCGACATCCGCATGTCGGCACGCTTGCCCAGAATGTCGATGATTCGCATCCGCAGGCGGCGAAACAGAAAATCGAATCCGATCGCAAGCAGGACGCCCGCGAAAAGAACGTAGAGGGTGGGAAAGGATTCCGCCGGTATGACCCGGTCATAGACCTGCATCGAGAACAGCACGCCCGCCAGCGCCAGCGTATTGGCGGCAAGCGAGGCGATGAGAATATGGGGGTAGGACCGGATGTCCTGGAAGATGATGCGGCGCAGCCAATGCTCTTCGAACGGCCGGATATAGGTATCGACCCGGGCATCTCGCACCGACCGTGCTGGACGCGCGACGACGCAGCACGCGGCCGATGCGAGGAGGCTATCGACCGCGATGCTGTTCTCGAGTCCCGCCTCTCCCATGATGGCGACACTCGCCTCGCCCGATGCGTCGATCGCGGTTACGACGGCGAGATCGCCATTAGCGAATTGCACGATCAGCGGCAGCCGCTCCGGACTGATCTTCGCCTCTTCGGCCGGGACAAAGCGGACGCGCAGCCCCGCCCGCCGCGCCATGACGCGAACCCGTTCGGGCTCGTCCCCTCCCGTCGCCCACAGGCTCGCGAGTTTGCTGTCTTCGGCGGGGCCCGGCAGGCGATAATGACGAGCCACGAGGCCGAAGGCCTCGATCCACGGCTCGGGACGAAAAACAGGGGCCGGAGAAATGACGTCTTCCATCACAGCGTCACCCCGCGCACCGCCATGCCGTTCAATCCGAAGACGTCGCGCTGGGCTCCCGAATAGAAGAGGCAATCGATCTGCAGGCGGCGCGTGTCATATTGGGAGTTGACGAGGTCGAAGCGGACTTGGTGCAGTTCCTGCTCGGCATTGAGCAGATCGACGAGCGTCCGCGTCCCCATATCGAGATACTGGAGGCGATAGAGGCGCCCCGTCTCGTCCATGCTGGCCCGCCGCGCTCTGAGCGTGTCGATCACCGCCGTCAGGCTTGTCACCTGCCGTTCGCCTTCGGCGAGAAGGCGGCCGACCTCGTTCCGGACCCGCGCTTCTGCGGCATCCGCCGCGGCCAGGCTATAGCCGGCGCTTCGCGTCCGTGCCCGCCTGGCGCCGCCGCTATAGAGCGCGCTCGAAATCTGAATTCCGAAATTATACTCCGCGCGCCGCGAAAAGGGATCGTGAATGTCCGCGCCGCCGCCCGCGCCCAGCGAAATCGTCGGCAGACTCTCGGCCTTGCTGCGCCTGAATTCGGCCATCGCCTCGTCGCGCTGGGCCTCTGCCTGCATGATGGCGGGCACCCGGGACCAGTCGGGCTCTCCCCGGGCGCAGGCGCCATGCAGCCCCGGCGGCGGGTCCAGTGACACGTCCGGGGCTGTCGGCCGCCCGAGCAGGTAGGCGAGATTGCTGTCCCAGCGGCGTCGTTCGGCCTCGATCTCCTGAAGGGCGACTTCGGCCGCCTGCACGCGCGCCTGTGCCTGCAGCGCATCCGATTTGGTGCTGGCGCCAAGGCGGTAGCGGTGATGGACGAGTTCGTTGATGCTCTGGATGCTCGCAAGCTGATCGAGCGCCACCTGCCGCAAAGCCATGTCCCGCTGAATTTCGATCACCGCATAGCTGGTGTCGCGGATCAGGCTGTCCACCGCGAGGAGCAGTTCCGCCCGCCCGATCCGCGTCCCCGCCTCCGCGGCGGCAACCGAACTCGCAACCTTGCCGAAATCGAAGAGCATCTGCGACGCCGACAGATTGGCACGCGGTCGCCAGCGGCTTTGCGTGACATTATCGTAGCTTGACCCGATCCCGCCGCTGATCTGCGGCTTGTAGCCGGCCTTCGCGATGTCGATCTCTTCGGCGCGGGCCTGCAGCCGGCCAACGGATTCGGTGACGGAAGGATGCCATTGAACCGCCTCGCGGACGGCGGCTTCCCAAAGAAGCGGTGATGTATCGGGGGTCGAAGCTCCGGACAGGATCGAAAGCAAGCCTATCGCCAGTATGAGCTTGCCACCCAATCGAACGCGATCCTCGCGCCGGCACCGCCCCTGAATCGGCATCCATCCTCCGAACGATTATCCGATGCACCAAAAATGCGACGGGAAAGTGCATCGAATATTCAGCACACTTTGCCGTCACATGTTCGAAGTATCAGATTAATGGATGGTTATTTCCGTTCAGTTCGTCGGGTTCATGGAAGGACAGGAAACCGAGAGGATCTTCGATTGGCAGCGAATTTTGATCCATTTCGGATGTTTCTTCCTTCCCGGAGAGCATGGACACTGCCTCGCTTTCAGTTGTTTCGTTAGGATTGCCTGAAAGATAGCCTTCCAGAACTTCAACCAGATCCCCCTGTCCTTCGAAAAGGTCGTAGGCGAAATTCTCGCTCCCGGCAGGAGTCCCGCGATCGCTGGCGATTGCGGTATCGAAGCCGTCGAGCGCTATGGTGTCGCCGGCCCCCGACGTCAGGGCCGAAGCCATGAACGGCAAGGTCCCGCCCGGATCGTTGACGCCGATGGTCACCGTCAGCTCCGCCTGGACGACTTCGCCGTCCGGATGCCGGATCTGGTATGTAAAGACATCAGTCTGGTCGGTATCGAAATAGGCCAGATTCGGATCGGGCTCATAATGGTAGCCGCCGCCCTCATCGACCGTCAGCGTTCCGTAAGTCCCGGTCAGCGTGGCGGGCGTATCGCCGATCTCGGCAAATCCGCCGCCGCTGTCGACCAGGACGGCGGTGAAGAGCGAGCCGGTCACGTCATTATCCAGAAGATTGCCATCGACACCGCTCACAACGTCGACCTGGAACTCGGTGAGATTGGTGATTTCCTGGGTCAGAGACACCGCCGAATCATATCCCAAACCGAGCGTATTGGTGCTCGTGACCTCAACATTATAATCGCCGGCGGGCAGGTCGTCGAAGGTGACCACCGCCCCGGTTCCGATTCCCAGGACGTTCGCGAGCGCAACGACGGTCACGGGCGAACCCAAGACGTTGCCGTCTCCGTCACGAAGTGTGACGGTATAGCTGGGCAGGACCGTCAGGCCCTCGCTGGTATCGATCACGACCTGCAAGTCCGAAACGGTATCCGCCGCGACCGTGAAGTCGCCGGAGTCGGTATCGGTGCTGGGAATGATTACCCCGATCCCGTTGTTCAGCGTGAAGAGCGGCGTATCCACGACATCGACGGTATTCTCATACAGCACCGCCGCGGTGGCCGCATCGTCTGTCGCGGCGAAGCCGGACGTGACGTCGGGACTGCCGATATCGATCGTCAGCGTCGCACTTTCCTGCGCGCCCCCGTCATTCTGGAGCGTGTAGGTAAAGGTCTCCACCTCACCGATGTTCGCGGCATCCTCGTCGGGCGTGTAGACATAGCTGCCGTCGAGATCGATCACGAGCGTACCATATTCGCCGTCAACGATGGTCCCGTCGGCCGTCACGTCGGTGGTCACGTCATTCACCGTCACGCTGTGGACGACCGTACCGGCCGGGGCGAGGTCGACCTCGCCCGTGCCGTTGGCATCAAGGATCACATTGCCTTCGGCGGTTTGCGCCACGATATCGGTGATGCTGGTATAGTCGCTATCCACTCCGCTCACATCGAGCGTCCCGAGCACGCCGGCGCCAAGCACGCCGCCGAAGGTCACGAAAGCCCGATATTCGCCGGCATCGAGATTGGCGCTTCCCGACAGATTGCCGTTGAGCAGACCCAGTTCGAGCAAGGTGCTCTCCCCGTCACCATCGACCCCGACCCATTGACCATCGACGAATTTCTGCAGGACCACCTGATAGTCGGCGATGACCCCGATATCGAGAAGCCCTCCATATTCGAATGTTGCATCGAGTTCGTGCCCCGGTGCGACCGTGAAGGATACGGGCTCGATACCGAGGAGTTGTAGCCCGGCAAGGTCGAGCTGAGGGTCAACAGTGGCCAGCGACACCAGCAGGAGATAGTTGGCGCTGCCCACGTCGACGTCGGTCGTGGCCGGAACCAGGTCGAGTCCGGCGCTGTCCGCATTGTCGAACGCATCGAACTGGTCGGGCGCCTCGACCGGCGTCGGCAGCGATTCGTTCCCCGCCGCGTCGGTTAGCGTCACGATGAGATCCTCGCCATTGGTCTGGGCGGGGATCGTCACGCTGTAGGTGCCGCCCGGCTGCACCGTATCGGTGCCGAGCACGGTCGTTCCGTCGGGGCCATAAACCGTGACCGTCGCACCGGGCTCGCCGGTACCGGTTACGATCGTACCCGTCGCATCGTCGACATCGGCTGTCGGCGCTCCAGGGGCCGTCAGGTCGGGCGCCTCGGCCGGCGTCGGCAGCGACTCATTCCCCGCTGCGTCAGTTTGCGTCACGGTGAGGTCTTCGCCATTCACCTGGGCCGGGATCGTCACGCTGTAGGTGCCGCCCGGCTGCACCGTATCGGTGCCGAGTATCGTGGTGCCATCCGGACCATAGACCGTGACCGTCGCACCGGGCTCACCGGTACCGGTTACGATCGTACCCGTCGCATCGTCGACATCGGCTGTCGGCACTCCAGGGGCCGTCAGGTCGGGCGCCTCGGCCGGCGTCGGCAGCGATTCGTTCCCCGCTGCGTCGGTCAGAGTCACGGTGAGATCTTCGCCGTTCACCTGGGTCGGGATCGTCACGCTGTAGGTCCCGTCTGGTTGCACCGTGCCCGTACCAAGAATGGTGGTGCCGTCAGGCCCATAGACGGTAACCGTCGTATTCGGCTCGCCAGTGCCGGTCACGGTCGCACCGGTCGCGTCATCCACGTCCGCGGTGGGAGCCTCCGGGGCCTCCGTATCGGCATCCGCGTCAGCGTCAGCATCAGCATCAGCATCAGCATCAGCATCCGCATCCGCATCTGCGTCGGCATCGGCATCAGCGTCGGCATCAGCATCCGCATCTGCGTCAGCATCGGCATCGGCATCTGCGTCAGCATCGGCATCTGCATCCGCATCGGCATCGGCGTCAGCGTCGGCATCCGCGTCAGCATCCGCGTCAGCATCCGCATCTGCGTCGGCATCGGCATCAGCGTCGGCATCAGCATCCGCATCTGCGTCAGCATCGGCATCAGCATCAGCATCTGCATCTGCATCTGCATCTGCATCTGCATCCGCGTCGGCATCAGCATCCGCATCTGCGTCAGCATCGGCATCTGCATCCGCATCGGCATCCGCATCTGCGTCGGCATCAGCATCCGCATCTGCGTCAGCATCGGCATCTGCATCAGCATCAGCATCTGCATCTGCATCTGCATCCGCGTCGGCATCAGCATCCGCATCTGCGTCAGCATCGGCATCTGCATCCGCATCGGCATCGGCGTCAGCGTCGGCATCCGCATCTGCGTCAGCATCTGCGTCAGCATCCGCGTCAGCATCCGCATCCGCGTCGGCGTCAGCATCGGCATCCGCATCTGCGTCGGCATCAGCATCAGCATCAGCATCCGCATCCGCATCTGCGTCGGCATCGGCATCAGCGTCGGCATCAGCATCCGCATCTGCGTCAGCATCGGCATCGGCATCTGCGTCAGCATCGGCATCTGCATCCGCATCGGCATCGGCGTCAGCGTCGGCATCCGCGTCAGCATCCGCGTCAGCATCAGCATCTGCGTCGGCATCCGCATCTGCGTCGGCATCAGCATCCGCATCTGCGTCAGCATCGGCATCAGCATCAGCATCTGCATCTGCATCTGCATCAGCATCAGCATCTGCATCTGCATCTGCATCTGCATCTGCATCCGCGTCGGCATCAGCATCCGCATCTGCGTCAGCATCGGCATCTGCATCCGCATCGGCATCCGCATCTGCGTCGGCATCAGCATCCGCATCTGCGTCAGCATCGGCATCTGCATCAGCATCAGCATCTGCATCTGCATCTGCATCCGCGTCGGCATCAGCATCCGCATCTGCGTCAGCATCGGCATCTGCATCCGCATCGGCATCGGCGTCAGCGTCGGCATCCGCATCTGCGTCAGCATCTGCGTCAGCATCCGCGTCAGCATCCGCGTCAGCATCCGCATCCGCGTCGGCGTCAGCATCGGCATCCGCATCTGCGTCGGCATCAGCATCTGCATCTGCATCAGCATCAGCATCTGCGTCAGCATCCGCATCCGCATCTGCGTCGGCATCAGCATCAGCGTCGGCATCCGCATCTGCGTCAGCATCCGCATCTGCGTCAGCATCCGCGTCCGCGTCCGCGTCCGCGTCCGCGTCAGCATCAGCGTCCGCGTCAGCATCTGCGTCAGCATCGGCGTCAGCGTCAGCATCCGCATCTGCGTCGGCATCAGCATCTGCGTCAGCATCGGCATCGGCATCGGCATCCGCATCAGCATCTGCGTCGGCATCAGCATCGGCATCGGCATCGGCATCGGCATCCGCATCTGCGTCAGCATCGGCATCTGCGTCAGCGTCAGCATCCGCATCGCTGTCTTCCGAGCCACCTCCGGCCGCAGCAGCGATGAGGCCCGCGCCACCGAGAAGCCCGAGGGCAGGCAATATCACGCCCTCCCCGGCGCCGCCGGCTTCTGCCGCCACCGAAGCGCCAGGCACGAGTTCGCCCCAGTCGACGAGTTCATAGAATTGCGGACCGGAGCCGGCGCGCGCCAGCCACATGCTGCCGTCGGACTCCTGCAGAACCAGGTCGCTCGTGGCGCCGTCCGCCGCCACTTCATAGAAATCCACGATGCGGATGGTCTCGCCCGAGCGCAGCCGGACGAGAAGATCGTCACCTTGCCGCTCGAGATTCGCGACATCGGCGCGGCTCAGTTGCAGCCGGACGACGCTGGGACTGTCCAGGTCGATGGAGTCCAAGGGAACGGAACGGGATTCGGCAGTTGCTTTGTCGAAAACTTCCGCTGCCATGATATTTCTCCATCAATTGAACGCAAACAAGGCCGTTCTCGAAATCTAAATAGAGATCGAGTAAATTTTCTCCGAAAGCGCCAATGAAGACGCCCAGAATCCGAGTAATATTATTTTCTATTGGAACTCATATCGGCGCCAAAAATAAGCTGCAACAAAGACCCGCCCGCAATTCCGTTTTCGGAACAGATTCCCAGAGCTATCTGGAGTGTATAATCAGATGGCGCTCTTCTTTCACCACGGCGGACGGCAAAAGCCCCGCCAGTGAAGGTGGGGCAAGGTTGAAGGTGGATGGAATTGGTGCCGCCGTCCGAAGGAAGAAGGGCGGAACCTCAGCTATCATGCGCGCGGCCACGGCAAATGGCTACCGCAGCCTCATGCATATTAGCACCGGAAACGGAACGGCCTGGGGTCACGACATGGCGAGGCGGTGGACATCTAACCGCGTTCCAACTTTCCCCTTAACGGACGATCTCAACCTCTTCGCCCATCTCTAGCGCAGACGCAGCGAACACGGGACGTAGTACATAAGCAGCTATGTGGGGCGTTCTCCAATCAAACGTGGGCAGGAGCTTTCAAGCAGCTTTCGGACCGATGCTGGGCTGCTCAGGAACTGTCGGCGCGACCACTTTACTGCCGGATGTAGCGCGACAAACTGGATGAGAAGTTGCGACGATCAGGATGAGAAGGTCTGACCGCGACGGTTCCGTTTTGGTGTGTTTGCTTGTCGCTGGCA
>NZ_JACIJH010000010.1 GCF_014199295.1 Sphingopyxis panaciterrulae | reverse complement strand
ACCCGGTACGACAAGCTCGCCAGAAACTACGCTGGCTTCCTCAATCTCGTCGCAGCCATCAAATGTGCCGCGTGAATGTAAACGTCGCCTAGGGTTCTGGCCCCAGATCGATCGACCGCGGCTATATCATCCCGCAGAAGGGCGGCGGGCTTTTGGTGGAACAGATATCGGGCTTGATTCGCGTGGTTTTCCAATAAGTCATGAGACCGAGCTGGTTCGCGACAGTTGGAAAGTCCGGTTCGCTCAGCACGCCGCGCATGCTCCGACGCCAGAACAGCCACGGCCTTTCGCGCGCAACCTCCAACGCCTCCCGGTTTGCGCCCAGCGCGGCCAGCATCGTTGCGACCGTCTCGCTCTGCTTGTCGCTGGGCAGCGCGATCAGCGTTCGGATAGCCTTTGTCTTCGCCTGGGCGTTTCCCGATGCGAGGGCCTGATATCCCGACAACAGGCCGGCGCGTGGCTCTTCGGGAATTTGAAATTCCGGGCTGCGAAGCGCGGAGATGGCAGCCGCGTAATCGCCAGTTTCGGTGCCCTGGGTAACGGCGACCCATTTGTCAAAATTCGCATCTTTACTGATATCTATCGCCGCGGCGAAGTGCGGCTTCGCCTCTTCGGCCCGGCCCGTTGCGATCAGCGCGCCAGCCAAAGCAAGCTGGGAGTCCGACCAAAGGGCGAGCATGTCCGTGGCGGCAAGAAATTGTTGGACTGCGTCATCAAGACGACCCATGCTTACCAACTTCCAGCCGTAACCATAATGCTCGCAGCCGCAATCGAGCGGCTTGGCCGCAATGGCGCTTTTGAACAGCCTCTCCTGGCCGATCCAATCGTGCGGATCGATCAGAAAAGCCTTGTGGCCCAAAGCCTCGCTGTTAGCGCGGTCGAGGGCCAGTGCCCTGTCCTCGGCCCGTCGCCCCGCCGCGCGCAGTTTTTCAGCGCGCCGACTATCGGGTTCTACCTGCGCGACCTGCATGAACCCGTTCCCAACGGCAGACCATCCCCAGGAAAAATCGGGAGCCGCTGCAACGACCAACTGCGCGAATCGAAGGGTTTTGCTTCCGCCGTAAGCCCAATATTCCTGGCAATATTGCAAGTAGTTGGCGAGAACGGCGTCGGGCAGCGATTTGTGATGGGTCGAGACTCCGAACAATCCGCAGCGAATAACGATACCCGCGTCGACGGCGATTTTGTGGGGAACTTTCGAGGCCTGATCGGCGGCATAATCGATTCTGTCTGACCATAGAATCGCGCCGGTGCGCTCGTTGGTGAATCGCGTAATGACGCGGACGGAGTTGCCCACACGATAGATCGTTCCGCCAAGAGCATAGGCCGGCGCCTGACCGGGCGGCGGAGCGGATGCAGTGGAAACGCCGATAACGCCATCGGCGTTGAACGCCGCAGTGATCTCAGCGTCGACAGCCTCGCGCAGGGTTGGGGGCAGGCCTGCTGACAAAGGCCGGAATCCGGCTAGTCGAACCATCATGCTGTGAGCGGGGGTTGGCCGGAGGAACCACCAGCCTCCGATGCCGATCATAAAGAAAAGCACTGTGGCCGTGGCCAAATGCCTGGCGTGGCGCGAAGCACCCGGAGATTCGCCTTGTAGCGGCCCTGCCGGAGGAGGTGGCGAATTTGAAGAGGATGAGCCGGGGACCCCGCCGGCACGATCGTCCAGCTCGACGAGCCGGTAGCCGACTTTGGTGATCGTCTCGATCCGGAACGAATCTTCGCCGATTCCTTCCGCGACGCGGCGCAGGCGGGAAAGCACGCGATTGATTGCGTCTTCTCCGACGATGCGCCCTTCCCAGCAGCGTTCGGTCAGATCTTCGCGGCGAACGATCTCGCTTCGCGCTTCCGCCAGCGCGAGCAGCACCTGCATCACGCGCGGCTCGATAATCTCTTCGGCACCGTCGTCGCGGCGGATTTCGCGTAGCGCAGGATTGAGCGCGAGCCGGCCCAGCCGAACCGGCGCGGCCAGACCAAGATCGATACGAATCGTCGCCATGCGGCGATCTCCCGTTGGCACCGCCTTACCATAGCCGCGCGGCGACCGGGAATCGATGTGATTGTCGTGTCGTCAGCCCAAAATCGCCACTCCTTCATCTGATCCTCGAGCCTCATCCTCCCCGGTCAGACCCTTTCGACGCTAGTTGCTGCATTGGCGCGATGGACGCGGCGCAATCGGCCGGCGCAAATGCATGACTCTTCTCAGGATGCGGCACATCCACCAGACCGAGACGTTCCATTGCTGTTCGGCGGTCCCACGGGCTGAGGAACAACTGCCGCTGAGGTTTCGGGCGCGCGGCCGCCCGCCGGAACGGCGTGGTCGAAGGCCGTCGGTGTGGATTGGTTGCTGATCCGCGGCAGGAATACGCCCGATTCCTGCCGCTCCACTAGGCGTGATGCTAGTCAATGGCCGTCCACTTTGCTCTGATGGTTACGGATGGCCATCCGCCGACGGCCCCGCCGCGGCCATCACGGTTGGATGCTCAGGCCCTTCGTGTCCGCTTGAGCATAGGTTCGCCTCGCGACA
This sequence comes from Sphingopyxis panaciterrulae, assembly GCF_014199295.1. Lineage (GTDB taxonomy): Bacteria > Pseudomonadota > Alphaproteobacteria > Sphingomonadales > Sphingomonadaceae > Sphingopyxis > Sphingopyxis panaciterrulae. The sequence goes on along the minus strand of NZ_JACIJH010000010.1, from coordinate 163,914 downwards.
AGTGCGGCAATTTGCTGGTCGGCGCCCTTGATTGCGCGAGTTCGGCAACGCATGTTCGCCATTATGTCGTCCATGCTGCCGGCCACCGGTATAGGACAGACGGTATTCACGGCCATCGCCACTCGATGATGCAACAGCTTCATGTCGTCGGGCTGCGACAGATCGAGATCCGTATAACGGACGTGCGCGGTAGGGGCCTCGTCGGCGGTTGTTTGCGCTGACGTGGCGGTTGAAGCGGTCATGCCGACGAGTGCGGCAACCGCGATAGCGGTTCTGATCATCGAAAATCCTTCCCATGTCGTCGAAGCGGGATCGCATCGACCACTGCAGGATCGCGCCGTCGTCGCCCTGCCGACAGGATGAGGAACTGATGATTTGCCGATGATTGCCTAATGAAACGCCGAGATTCGGGAATGTTCGACCTCTGGCGCGATCCGGAGAACGGCTGCTTCGATGCTGGTTTAGAGGGCTATAGGCGGGGCCGCGGCGTCGGCGCGTCTGGACCCATGGTCCGTTCCGACCATCGGTGTCGCTTCACTCAGGACGCGAAGCGGCGGATGCTTTCGAGGTCGGCGGGTTCGAGCGGCGGGGCGAACCAGATGCCGGCGCGACCATCGCGCGACCAGCGCACGACGCCGCTGCGCCGGACGTCGCCGCCCAGCACCAGTTCCAGCGGCGCGCCGGCTTCCAACTCGCCCTTGTGAAGCACACCCGCGCCGTTCTGCGACAGATTCTCGATCTCGACCGGATATTCGACCTTGTTCATCACCGCGATCGCGGGGCCGTGGACCGACAGGCGCGGCGGTCGATAGTCGCCCGACTGACGCTCGGCCGCCAGCCGGCGGAGGATGTCGACCGCGTCGACGGCTTCGTCGAACTCCACGCCGCAGCGTCCTTCGCGCGTCCATACCACCTTGCCGGTCAGCCGGGTCTGTTCCGACAATGCGATCTGCAGCCGCTCGCCGGGGTCGACCGCGACCGTCGTCGCCAGCATCATGCCGTGATCGGAGATGTTGCGGACGCGCCACAGGCCCGCGTCGCCCTCGCGTTCGATGCGGGCGAGCCGATAGACGGTGCAATGGCGATCGCCGCCCCGGCGGTCATCGCTCGCGCCGGCATCTATTGTGTCCTGAACGCGGGGACCGGCCATGATATTCTCCTGAATAGACTGCCCGGGGAGAGGCCGGCGCATCGTGCCTATTCACGGCAGAACGATAGTATATTAAGGGAATTGTGTCGATATTATTCGAAAATATCCCGTTGATGTATTAACCGATTTTTTACTTGCCGAATTTCCGCAATGGCAATGACCGCGATCCCACCGGTGCGCGCCCGACAGGCTTTGCTTGCCAAGCCGGAGACGCGCGGCTAAAGGGCGCATTCACTCGGACAGATGCGCCGTTTTCCTTCCGCCTTTCGCCGGCTTCGCCGGGGAGGGTGGGCGGACTATTGCCTGAAACCGCGCTTGACGCGGCCGGGCCGGCAACCCATCTGCGAGCGGTATTTGAACGGACAGGACAGGACGATCGACATGGCGAGGCCGAAGATTGGCGAATTCGTCAACCAGGTGAAGACCGAGGCCGGCAAGATCGTCTGGCCGAAGAGTCGCGAGACGATGCAGACGACGATCATGGTGCTGATCATGACGACGCTGCTCGCGCTTTTCTTTCTGGGTATCGACACGTTTTTCAACGCGGTCGTCAACTGGTTGACGTCGCTGGCGCGCTGATCGGCGCAGCAACAGCTTATAGGGACAGGACGGACATGGCGCGCTGGTACATCATTCACGCCTATTCGGGTTTCGAGAACAAGGTTCGCGATTCGGTGCTCGCCGAGGCCGAGCGGATGGGGCTTTCGCAGCTCGTCGAGGCGGTCGAGGTGCCGGTCGAGACGGTGACCGAGGTCAAGCGCGGCAAGAAGGTGCAGGCCGAACGGAAATTCTTCCCCGGCTATGTGCTCGCGAAGCTGACGATGACCGATGACGTCTATCACCTCGTCAAGAACACGCCCAAGGTCACGGGCTTCCTCGGATCGTCGGGCAAGCCGCAGCCGATCAGCGAGGCCGAGGCCGCGCGTATTCTCAACAGCAAGGAAGAGGCCGCGGCGCGCCCCAAGACCGAAATCCGCGTCGATTACGAGATCGGCGACCAGGTCAAGGTGCTCGAGGGCCCGTTCGCGAGCTTCAACGGCGTCGTCGAGGAACTCGACTTCGACAAGGCGCGGGTCAAGGTCTCGGTCTCGATCTTCGGGCGCGCCACCCCCGTGGAGCTGGACTTCGAACAGGTCGAACGGATGAAATAAGCGTCGCCCCCGCGCAGGCGGGGGCCGTCGGCAGCCTTCGCTACGCCGACAGCGGCCCCCGCCTGCGCGGGGGCGACGGGCAAGGGGCAGGCCGTCGTTATGAATTCCCTCTCTCCCACAGTGATCCAGGCTCGCATCGACCGCGCGCGCGAGATCAACGCCAAGGTGCCGGCCGAGGCGGTCGTTGCCGATGTCGCGCGGCTGTTCGAACTCGATCCGGTTCCGGGCGTCGAGGACGAATTCGTCTTTCCCGCGCTCGCGACCACGGCGCGCGATCGCATCTTCGGCGGTCAGGTGATCGCTCAGGCGATGATCGCGGCCGCGCGCACGGTCGAGGCCGGCAAGACGGTTCACTCGCTCCATGCCTATTTCCTGCGCGGCGGCGACGAGACAAAACCGCTGCATTTCCGCGTCCACCGCGACTTCGACGGGCGCAGCTTCGCCAACCGACGCGTTGTGGTGCGGCAGGACGGCAAGGTGATCTTCAATCTCACCGCCTCCTTCCAGCGGCCGACGCCCGGTCTCGCGCATCAGGTGCCGATGCCCGATCTGCTGCCGCCCGAGGCATGCGTCGATTTCCTCGAAACCATCGCCGCCGATCCCAGCGTATCGGAGGAAGCGTTCGATCATATGGCGCGGCGCCGCGCTTTCGAACTGCGAAATCACCGCCCCGCCGGCGCGACGCAGCATTATCAATGGTTTCGCGTCGCCGCGCCGATTGGCGACGATCTGCTGATCCACCGCGCTTTCCTTGCTTTCGCCTCGGACATGGGTTTGCTCTCGTCGGCGATGCTGCCGCACGGTCTCAACTGGTCGACGCCGGGTCTCTTCTCGACCAGTCTCGATCATGCGATGTGGTTCCACGACGATATCCGCGTCGACGACTGGTTCGTTTATGTGATGGACAGTGACTGGTCGGGGGGCAGCCGCGGCCTCAATCGCGGCTCGATCTATCGTCGCGACGGCACGCTGCTCGCCTCGGCGGTGCAGGAGGGGCTGCTGCGCCTCGCGCCGCAGGGCTGATCTATTCTCGCATGACGAAGGGGAGGGAGGCTTGTTTTTTCGAGCCGCACCGCCTATGCGCCCCGCTTCGCGTCGAAAAAGGGTGCGAGTCCGCGCGGGAGGAGGGGTGATGCCCTCTGCTTGACCGCTTATTTTGAGTCCATCGACCGCCTGATCCTGAGCGTGTCGAAGGGCGACAGAAAGAAAGGAGGCCGTCATGGCCAAGAAGATCAGCGGCTACATCAAGCTGCAGGTGCCCGCCGGCACCGCCAACCCGTCGCCGCCGCTAGGGCCGGCGCTCGGTCAGCGCGGCGTCAACATCATGGAATTCTGCAAGGCGTTCAACGCCGCGACCGACGGGATGGACAAGGGTACCCCGACCCCGACCATCATCACCGTTTATGCGGACAAGAGCTTCTCGTTCATCACCAAGACGCCCCCGGCAACCTATCTCATCAAGAAGGCCGCGAACCTGAAGTCGGGTTCGAAGGAGCCCGGCAAGATCAGCGGCGGCAAGATCGCGCGCTCGAAGCTCGCCGAGATCGCCGAGATCAAGATGAAGGATCTGAACGCCAACGACATCGAACAGGCGACGAAGATCATCGAAGGCAGCGCCCGCTCGCTGGGCCTCGAAGTGACGGAGGGCTGAACCGATGGCAAAGCTGACCAAGAAGCAGAAGGCCCTCGAGGGCAAGGTCGACGCGCTGAAGCTGCACGCCGTCGATGACGCGATCAAGGCGGTGCGCGACCTCGCTTCGGCCAAGTTCGACGAAACGCTGGAAATCGCGATGAACCTGGGCGTCGATCCGCGCCATGCCGACCAGATGGTCCGCGGCGTCGTGACGCTGCCTGCCGGCACCGGCAAGGACGTCAAGGTCGCGGTCTTCGCGCGCGGCGACAATGCCGACAAGGCGCTGGCCGCCGGCGCCGACAAGGTGGGCGCCGAAGACCTGATGGAAGACATGCTCGCGGGCAACCTCGATTATGGCCGCGTCATCGCGACGCCGGACATGATGGGCATCGTCGGCCGCCTCGGCAAGACGCTGGGTCCCAAGGGCCTGATGCCGAACCCGAAGCTCGGTACCGTCACCCCGAATGTCACCGAAGCCGTCAAGGCGGCCAAGGGCGGCCAGATCGAGTTCCGCGTCGAAAAGGCGGGCATCATCCATGCCGGTCTGGGCAAGCTGTCGTTCGGCGAGGAGAAGCTTCGCCAGAACTTCGACGCCTTCGTCGACGCGATCGTCAAGGCGAAGCCGGCGGGCGCCAAGGGCAAATATGTCCGCAAGATCGCCCTGTCGTCGTCGATGGGGCCGGGCGTCAAGGTCGACACCGCCGAAATCGGCGCCTGACCGGACGGCACAATTTATGGAAAAGGGCCGGGGGAAACCTCGGCCTTTTTCTTATGGGTTGCTTCGGGGTGGGAAGCGGCCATACCCCACCTTCGTCATTCCTGCGAAGCGGGAATCCAATGTGGGGTTAGCCTACGTACGCTCTGGATTCCCGCTTTCCCGGGCACGCTTTTATTATAACGCGCTGGAAGTCACTATTTGATCCTTGGATCAAGGAAAATGGTTGATTCGCGCATCGAATGCGAGAATCGCACCGGGACCGGCCTTCTTTCTGGCGTTTGATTGTTCGGCATTCGGCCATGTCTGTTGAGCTCACGCAATTTGGTCTGGGTATCGATGGCAAGTCGAATGTGGTGGCCTACTGCCCGACAGAATACCAGAATTTCCACCGGCGATATGTGCGCGGCGTGATCGGCGTGCCGATCGGCGGTGAGGGGGTATTGTCCCGACGGGCGATGACATGCTGGTGTGGCTGAGACACGCGCGCGATTCTTCTGTTGGTTCCCCGAGATGTAGCCGGTCCTGCGAACATCACCGACGGATCACGGCTACGGGCCTGGGCTGGTCCCGGTTGAGGCCAGGATTTCTGAAACTGACGCCGAACTGACATGTGCCGACGAGCGGATGTCAGCAGGATGGGCGCATGGATCTTCGGGGGCGGGCCAAATGGCCGCCTGTCGGAGGATTGGCGCCGCATGGTTCATGGCATTCGCATCGCGCTGTTTCTGTGGGCCGGATCCTGCGCGATCGCGCCGGCGGCGGGGCAGGACAGCGGGGACACGGGAAACCCGGTTTACGACCAGCGCTTCTTCGACCGGACGCAACCCTCCAACGCATATGAGATGGTGGCGCTGCTTCCGGCCTTCACGATCGCCGAAGGCATGGCGGACGTGCGCGGCTATTCCGGCGTCGCGGGCAATGTCCTGATCGACGGACAGCGCCCCGCCGGAAAGACCGACACGCTCGAAGCGATCCTGAAGCGGCTTCCCGCGTCGCGCGTCGCCCGCATCGAACTGATACGCGCCGGGACGGCGGGCTACGACATGCAGGGCCATGCGCTGCTCGCCAACGTCATCCTGGTGAAGACGGGCACGATCGGCGGCCGGATCGAGGCAGAGCAGGCGCTCTACCGGCACGGTCTGCGCGCGCCACGCGTTTCGGCGCAGGCGACGTTCGACGGGCGGGGCCGGGTGATCGACCTTTTCGCTACCGTCTATCGCGAGATCGACGACGAACATGGTTTCGGCGTCCGCAACCGCTTTGCGAGCGATGGCACGCCGCTGCGCCTCGTCGATTATGCGCAGCCCGAGGGCGCCGACGTCGCGCAGGCGACGCTCGCCTATCGCCAGCCGCTGTTCGGCGGGACGCTTCGCCTCAACGGGTTGGTCCAGGACAAGCGCAAATTCGCCGATATCGCCCATGCCGTCATTTTCCCCGCGCCCGATGCGATCGTCGGCAGCGAGCGCAAGCATGCGCGCACTTATGAAGGAGGGTTGCGCTACGACCGTGCGCTTGGCCCGGCGGACGACCTCGAACTGGTCGGAAGCTATCGGTCGGTGACGACCGTCGGCATCGATCGCGAATCGACCGCGTGGGAATACAGCGTCTCGGACGAGCGTTCGAACGCCAGCGAAGCGATCCTGCGCGCCGCGCTCCGCCATCATCGGGGCGGCGCGACGATCGAGATCGGCGCCGAGGGCGCGGTCAACAGTCTCGATGTCCGGAATGCGCTGGTCGAGGACGGCGAACCGGTTCCGCTGCCCCAGGCCAACGTTCGCGTTGCCGAACGCCGCGCCGAATTGTTCGTGACCGCCAGCCGTCCGTTCGGCGCACGGACCATGGCGGAGTTCGGCGTCAGATACGAAATCTCCCGCCTGTCGCAGACGGGCGACATCGACCTCGTCAAATCCTTCGCCTTCTGGAAACCGCGTGCGCGGCTCGTCTGGGCGCCGGCGCCGAACCGGACGATCCGCCTGCTGGCCGAACGCGCGGTCGGCCAGCTCGATTTCGGCGATTTCGTCGGCGCCGCGTCCTTGACCAGCGGGACGATCAGCGCCGGCAATGCCGATCTGGAGCCCGACAGCCTGTGGCGCGTCGAGCTGAGCTACGAACGCCGCTTCGGCGCCGGGTCCTTCACACTCGCCGCGCGCCGCGAATGGATATCCGATCTGGTCGACCAGCTTCCCGTCGTCGTCGATGGGGTCCTTTACGACGCGGTCGGCAATATCGGCGCGGCACGCCGCGATACGGTCGAAGCGTCGCTCAAATGGCCGCTGGACGGGTTCGGCGCCAGGGGAGTCGTGGTGACCGCCGACTTCGTCGCGCGGCGCGGCCGGGCGACCGATCCCGCGACCGGCGAGCGGCGGCCCATCTCGGGCGATCTTCCGGTCGAGGCGCGGGTGGCTCTGGCCCATGACATTCCGGCGTGGAGGCTGCGCTGGGGTGGCAGTTATGCCTTCGCGCGCACCGAAACCGCGTTCAAGGTCGAGGAGATCGAGGCCGATCATCTGGCCGGGCGGCTCGATCTGTTCGTCGAATATCGGCCCGATGCGCGCTGGACGCTTCGCCTGTTCGGCAAGAATCTGACCGACAGCGCCGCGACGCGGACGCGCGACATCTATGCCGGTATCCGCGGCGACGGCGCGCTGCGCTATCGCGAGCTGCGGGTGCTGCGCAGCGGCCGCTATGTGGGGTTGACCGTCCAGCGCAGCTTTGGCGGATAGGCATCCTTATCCGCGCGGCGCGGCGATCCGGGCGAAATCGTTCCAGCGGCACGCGGTCACCTCGACCGAATCGCCGCACCCTGGAATGGGGAGATAGCGGCGGAACAGGGCATCGTCCGATCCCAGCGCTTCGAGGTTCCTCAACTGGTCCATCGTCTGCGCGCGATAGAAGGCGCGGACATAGCGGTCGCCCCCGGCCGTGCTGACCAGCTCGAACCCCAGCGCGCTGCCGGGTGGAACTTCGTCGGCGGGATAGCTCGGCACCTGCCAGTGCAAGTCGAAGAAGCCTCCGAGGTCGGCGACGTTGGTGTCGTGTCCGGCGAGCAATGTCAGCCGCGCCGCGCGCCGGTCGCCGAGCGCCGTGACGATCTCGTGCACGATCGGTGCGGCGGCGGCGGCGGCGACATAGCCGGGGCGATTCGAATAACGGAACTTGAGCGGGTGGAAGCGCAGCAATTGTTCGATCTCGGCGCGGCTCACGCGGCCCCAGCCGACCTCGGTCATCGGCTTGCCCTCCAGATATTCGAGCACCAGCGTCTGGCTCGCGGTCGATGCGATATCGAGCGGACCCTCGAGCTTGGGGCGATCGTGCGGCTGCGCAACCAGCCGGCTGGGTTCGGCGACGAGCGGACAGGCCGGCACGGCGCAATTCAGCACTTTCGCGAGCAGCGTCAGTTCGTCGCGGTGGCGTTCGGTCTCGGCGGCGAGGCCGCCTTCGGGCGCTTGCGCCAGGGCCGCGTCATAAGCGCGATTCCCGTCGAACGACGCCGGGCCGCTGTCGAGACCGTGAAAGATCGCGTCGTCGCCGGACCCGGCGGGGTGGGATATCGCCGCGGCGCAGCCGGGCATGAAACCCGCCGCCCAGCTTCGCGCCGTCTCGATCGTGCGCTCCTTGTAACTCGCCTTCAGGACGATCGTGCCGGGCGCGGGGCATCCGCCGGGAAATAAGCCGCGGGCGCCGAAATAGGCGCGATCGCTTTCGCCGAGAAGCCTGACGCCCGCCGCGCCCCGCGGCGTCAGCAGGCCGAAATCGACGGGCCAGCCGGGCCATGTCTCGGACGAATAGCCCGGCGGAACGACGACGGGCTTCGTCGGCGGACGGACGCCGTGCCGCATCAGCATCACGACCTTCTCGAGCTTCAGCGATGGCTGGCTGGCGACCGGGGTGTTGGCCCCCGGCCCGGGCGCGGCGCACGCCGCCAGCAGTGCAGTGGATAACAGCAGAATGCGCTTCACGGGCCTCTCCATTGTGGAATATATTTATCGACTCTATATAAATAGGAAAATTTATTTCATCAATGCCATTTGCCGATCAGCCCTTCGCCCGGTGATGTCAGCTTTCTATCAGCGGCCTTGTGGCAGGAAGGGCGTATGAAAAAGACACTTCTCCTTGCGGTCGCCGTGACCGCTCTCACCCTCCCCGGCATGACCTTGGCCAAGGACAAGGACGACAAAGCCGATCAACGCGCGGCGAGCGCGGCGCTGGCGCGCGGCGAAATCCTGCCGATCACCCGCGTCCTGGCGATCGCGACCGAGCGCGTCCCGGGCGACGTGCTCAAGGTCAAGCTGGAACGCGAATCCTTCGGGTTCAAATATGAGGTGAAAATCCTGACCGGCGGCGGCAGGGTGCGCGAGGTCGAAATCGACGCCAGGACCGGCCGGGTGATCAAGATCGAGGATGATTGATGCGCGCGTTGGTGGTCGAGGACGATCCTGTCGTCGCTTCCGAACTCGTTCGCGGCATGACCGCGGCGGGATTCGTCGTCGACCTTGCCGGTGACGGCCAGCAGGCGTGGTTCAACGGCGATGTCGAGGATTATGACGTCGCGATCGTCGACCTCGGCCTGCCGCGGCTCGACGGGCTGTCGGTGGTCCGGCGCTGGCGTGAGGCGGGACGGAATTTCCCCGTCCTCATCCTGTCGGCGCGGGGCGAATGGACCGACAAGGTTGCCGGGATCGAGGCGGGCGCCGACGATTATATGGCAAAGCCGTGGGCGATGGAGGAGCTGGTGGCGCGCGTTCGCGGGCTGATCCGCCGTGCCGCCGGGCGTTCGAGCCCGATGATCGAGGCGGGGCCGCTGCGGATCGATACCCACCGGATGACTGCGACACTCGACGGCGCGCTCGTCAAGCTCTCGCCGCTTGAGTATCGACTGCTCGACTACCTCGCCCATCATGCCGGCCGCGCGGTGCCCGCGACCGAGCTTTCCGATCATCTCTATGGCGACGCCGATACCGAAAACGCCAACGCGATCGAGGCCCTGATCGCGCGACTGCGGCGCAAGCTCGGCGCTGACACCATCCAGACCCGGCGCGGCTTCGGTTACGTCCTGCCGGCGGCCGCCGCGTGACGGGACGCTCGCTCCGGCTTCGGTTGATCGCGGGGGCGGGGGTGGCGATCGCCCTGGCGCTGATCGTCGCCTGGTTCGCGATGACCTGGCTGTTCGACCGCCATGTCGAGCGGCGCGTCGAGGACGAACTGCTGGTTCAGGTGCGGCCGCTGCTCGCCGATCTGCAATTGGCGCGCGGTGTGCCGGTTGCGGGGTCCGAGCCTGCCGATCCGCGCTTCGCGGTTCCGGCCGGCGGTCTCTATTGGCAGGCATCGACCGCGGCTGGCGCGATCCGCTCGATTTCGCTGTGGGACAGTCATCTGCCGACCACCGTGTCGGCACCCGCCGATCGGTGGCGGATTCGCCGCGCCGATGGCCCCTTCGGTCAGCAGCTGCTGTTGATGGAACGTGCGATTCGTCTGCAATCGCAGGAATCGCCGGTGATCGTCCAGCTCGGCTACGACCTCGCCAAGCTGGCTCCGGCGCAGCGCGAGTTCGGGCGCGAGATGGCGTTGTTCCTCGCGCTGCTGTGGACCGTCCTCGCGCTTGCGGCCTGGGCGCAGGTTGGGCTGGGCCTTCGCCCGCTGCGGCGCGTCGGACAGGAGGTCGAACGGCTGCGCCGCGATGCTTCGGCGCGCCTGGGCGGCGCCTATCCCCGCGAACTGGCGCCGCTGACCGAATCGATCGATGCGCTGGCCGACGCGCGCGAAGCCGATCTGGTGCGTGCCCGCCGCCGCGCCGCCGACCTTGCGCACGGACTCAAGACGCCGCTTGCCGCGCTTGCCGCGCAAAGCGCAAGGGTGCGCGAGAGCGGTGCGACGGCGATGGCCGACGGTCTCGATTCGTCGATCGCGGCGATGCGCGCGGCAATCGGCGGCGAATTGGCGCGGACGCGGATCAGCCTCGTTCCCGAAGGGCGCAGCACGGTCGCGCTGCCGCTGATCGAGCGGCTCGTCGCGGTGATCGAGCAGACCGAGGCAGGCGAGCGCGTGGCGTTTTCGCTGGCCTGTGACGAAAGCGCGACGCTGCCGCTCGCGGGCGACGATGCCGCCGAACTGCTCGGTCCCCTGCTCGAAAACGCCGCGCGCCATGCGCGCCGCCTCGTCCGTGTCGCGGTCGAAACTACCGGCGGACGGCGGATACTGGTCGTCGGCGACGACGGACCCGGTCTCGACGGCGCGCAGCGGGAGGAAGCGATCCTGCGCGGCGCGCGCCTCGATTCGGGCGACGAAGGCCATGGACTCGGCCTTGCCATCGCACGCGAACTGGCCGAGGCCTCGGGTGGCGATCTTGCCCTCGCGCGCTCGCCGCTCGGCGGGCTGGAAGTCCGCGTCGGCTGGGCGCTATAGGCCTGATCCTTCCGTCAGCCGGGTGTCAGGTCGCCCGCCACGCGGGCCGCTGCCGCGCGTCTCCGCAAGCCATTGTGCAAGATATATTCTATTTAGCTTGCAATATAGAATAATTGTGCCATTATGCTGCCCGAACGAGCGCGGCAGGGAGCCGTGCCGGGGGAGGAGAGTCCATAATGACACGGCGGTTCGGACGGGCGCTTTTAATCACGACATGTCTAGCGGTTCCCACGGCGGATGCCTGGGCCCAGGATGCAGCGGAGCAAGGCGATGCGATCGTCGTCACCGGTCGACGCGCCGCCGATCGCGCGGCGCTCGAGACGAAGCGGAACACCGATACGCAAGTCGACGAGGTCCGCGCCGACGACGTCGGGCGACTGCCCGACCAGAACGTCGCCGAAACGCTGCGCCGCCTGCCGGGCCTCAGCGTCGCCAACGACATGGGCGAAGGGCGCTATCTGACCGTCCGCGGCGTGTCGCCCGACCTGCTCAACGTGACCTTGAACGGCCAGACCGCCGCCGCCCCGGAACCCGACTCGCGTCAGGTGAAGCTCGACGACATCCCGTCGGCGCTGATCGGCGCTGTGACGGTTTCGAAGACGCTGACTCCCGACATGGACGCCAATGCGATCGCGGGCGCCGCCAATATTGAAACCGTGACCGCTTTCGACCGGCCGGGCACCTTCGGCAGCCTGCGCGCCGCCTATGGCAAATATGATCTGAACGGCAAGCATCCCTATGAGTTCGACGCATCGATCGGGTCGCGCTTCGGCCCCGACCGCCAGTTCGGCTTTGTCTTCGCGCTCAACTATTCGAACCGCGAGTTTGAGGCGCAAAACATCCAGTCAGGCGGCAAGTGGGAGGAGGTGGACGGTGAATTCGTGCCGCTGCGCCAGACTCTGCGCGACTATCACACCCGCCGTCAACGCTATGGCGCGGTCGCCAATTTCGACTGGCGCCCGACCGACGAGGTGAAGGTCTTTGCGCGCTTCCTCTATTCCAAATACAAGGACAAGGAATCGCGTCCGGGCTTTCAGGTCGACCTCGACGAAGACGAGATCACCAACCAGACCGCGACCAGCGGCGATTTTGCCGCCGCCAAGGCCAAGCGCGCGCTACGCTCGCGCGAGGAAAATTCGGACACCTTCACCTCGTCGTTCGGCGGCGAGTTCGATCTCGGCCCGAGCTGGCTGCGCGTCGAGGGCAGCTATACCCAGGCCAACAAGCGCGACCCGCATCGCGATGAGATCATCTTCGCGGCCAAGAAGATTACCGGGTCATACGACCTGTCGGGATCGATCCCGCTCTATCAATCCGACGCGGCGGCGTTCGACCCGTCCAATTATAAATTTGACGAAACAAGCTATGAGCATCGCCGCGCGCGCGAGGATCTTTATCAGGCGCGCGCCGATTTCCGCACCCCGATCGGCATCGGCGACGACAGCACGATCCAGGTCGGCGCCAAATATACAAGCCGGCGCAAGACCAATGATGCCGAATCGGTGATCTATGGCGGCTATGACGACGACTTCACGCTCGATCAGGTTCAGGACGGGTCGATCGACAGCATCTTCAAGGGCCGCTATCCGTTCGGCGCGACGATCAGCCGCCCGAGTGCCGACAGCTTCTTCCAGTCGAACCTCGCCGGGTTCGAGCTGGATGAGGAAGGCACCGTCGGCGACAGCCTTGCCGCCGACTATCTGATCCGCGAAAAGATCTTCGCCACCTATGCGATGGCGACGCTGAAATTCGGCACCTTTACCGCGATCCCCGGCGTCCGCATGGAAAAGACGAAGAGCAATTATGCGGCGAAGGACATCCTCGACACGACGACCGTCGCCGATCTCGGCAAGGATTACGACAGCTTCGGGTCGCAGAGCTACACCGACTTCTTCCCGGGCCTCAACCTGCGCTGGAACGCGACGCCGTCGCTCGTGCTGCGCGCCGCGGTGACGCGCGCGATCGGGCGGGCGAACTATGAACAGCTCGCGCCGACGACCGTCGTCAACGCCAGCGATAACGAGGTGACGAGGGGCAATCCCGCCCTGAGGCCGCTGACCTCGACCAACTACGACCTCGCGGGCGAATATTATATCGGGCGCAAGGGCATCCTCAGCATCGCCGGCTTCTACAAGACGATCGAGAATCCGATCTACACGGCGACCGTCGTGCAGAGCGGCACCTTTGCCGGGCAGGCGCTGGTCGATGCGCAGGTGACGATGCCGGTCAACGCCGACAGCGCCTTCGTCAAGGGCATCGAGATCAACGCGCAGACCGAACTCAGCTTCCTGCCTGCGCCGCTCGACGGCTTCAGCATCGGCGGAAGCATTACCTTCGTGAAGTCGCGTGCCAAGGGCATTCCGGGCCGCGGCAACGAGCGGCTCCCGCTCGCCAGCCAGTCGAACCGGGTGGCGTCCGCCTTCCTCTCCTATGAAAAGGGCGGGCTGTCGGCGCGCGTCGCCTATACATACCGCTCGGCCTATCTGCTCGAACCCGGCGAGGATACCGACACCGATCTTTATGTCGGCGCCTTCAACCAGTGGGACGCGCGCATCGGCTATGACATCGTCAAGAATGTGACGATCTTCCTCGAAGGATCGAACCTCAACGACGAACCCTATCGCGTCTTCCAGGGCATTTCGTCGCGGACCGACGAGGTTGAACGCTACGGCTACTCGGTCAAGACAGGTATACAGTTCAAATTCTGATCCTCTGCGGGGGTCGCACTGGGTCTGGGGCCGGGGAAACCTGGCCCCTTTCTTTGTGGGAGAAGGCGAAGCCGGCTCTGATGCGCGAGCCGATAAAACGACCATCGCCCCCGCGAAGGCGGGGGCCGACATCGGCCTTATCCTTCGCCGCTGCGTAAACCGCTGGCGGTCCCTGCCTTCGCGGGGATGACGGCCATTTTACAGCAGCACCCGTTCCCCCGACCGCGCCGACTGCGCCGCCGCTTCGGCCAGCGCCAGCGCCGCGACGCCGTCGCGGAAATCGATGAGCGGTACGGCGCCGTCGAGGATGTCGGCGAAATGATCAGCCTCGCGCGCGTAGGCGACCGCATAGCGATCGAGGAAGAAATTCTGGAAGCGGTCGGTGGCGGCGCCCTCTTCGTCCCAGGTCTCGACCGACGTTTCGAGCTGGTTCTGCGCGCGGATCAGACCCTTCGACCCGAACGCCTCGATCCGCTGATCATAGCCATAGCCGCTGCGGCGGCTCGACGAGATCACGCAGAGTCGGCCCGATGCAGTGCGCAGGATCGTCTTCGCGGTATCGACGTCGCCCGCCTCGCCGATCGCGGGATCGACGAGCACCGAGGCGCTAGCGAAAACTTCGGTGACGTCCTCGCCGAGCAGCCAGCGCGCCATGTCGAAATCGTGGATGACCATATCCTTGAAGATGCCGCCCGACACTTTGATATACTCGACCGGCGGCGGAGCGGGGTCGTGGCTGATGATGTGCAGCGTTTCGAGAGCGCCGACCGCGCCCTCCGCGAGCCGCGCCTGCAAGGTCGCGAAGTTCGGATCGAAGCGGCGGTTGAATGCCAGGAACAGCCGCGCGTCCAGCGCCGCGAACCGCGCCGCCGATTCGCGCGCGGCGGTCAGATCCTGATCGAGCGGCTTTTCGCAGAAGACCGCCTTGCCGGCCTCGGCAGCGGCGAGGCTGTAGGGAAGATGAGTGTCGGTCGAACTCGCGACGACGACCCCTGCAACCGCCGGATCGGCCAGCGCTTCCGCGATCGTGGAGACGCGCGCGTCATATTGCGCGGCGATCGCCGCCGCCGCCTCGGGAAAGGGATCGACGACCCGCGTAAGCCGCAGGCGCGGGTTGGCGGCCAGGTTCGCTGCATGGATTTTGCCGATCCTGCCGGCGCCGATCAGTGCGATGTCGTGCATTCTATATCCTCTTCCAGTCGAAACCATATTCCATATCTATATTATATGGAATACACATTCCATAGCGCGGAACGGGCCGCAGGGCGACAGTTGCGTTACAAGTTTTGAACAGATATTCCGTTTTCCCGGATGATTGGGGGAGAATATATTTGACCGACGTACCGACTGCCCCCGCCTCGGCGGAGGAATTGCGCGCCGAGATCGTGAGCGGCTACGAGACGCTGAGCAAGCGGCTCAAGCAGATCGCGCGCTATATCCTCGACGAACCCAACGACATTGCGCTCGAAACGCTTGCGGTGATCGCCGACCGTTGCGGCGTCCAGCCCTCGGCGATCGTGCGCTTTGCCAAGAGCTTCGGATTCGAGGGCGCGAGCCAGATGCAACGACTGTTCCGCGACGGTCTGCTCAGCAACAACGCCGCGCTCGGCTATTCAGAGCGCGTCCGCCAGCTCGATCAGGCAACCAGTGCCAGCGACATCGAGCCCGCGAACCTTCTTTCCGAATTCGTCGAGGGCAACAGTCTCGCGATCCAGAATCTGTTGCAGACGGTCAGCGGCGCCGACATGCGTGCGGCGGTCGATTTGCTGATGGCGGCCGATACCGTGCACGTCGCAGGCTTTCGCCGCTCCTTCCCCGTCGCCTCCTATATCGCCTATTCGCTGCTCCAGGCGGGCAAACGTGCGGTGTTCATCGACGGAGTCGGAGGTCTCGGACTTCAGCAAGTGCATGCGATGGGCCCCGACGACCTGCTGATCGCGATCAGCTTTCATCCCTATTCGGAAGAGACGATCGCTGTCGTCAACGCCGCCCGGACGGCCGGCGGCCGCGTTCTAGCGATCAGCGACAGTTTGGTAAGCCCGGTCGCCAAGCCCGCCGAGCAGGTGCTTCAAGTTCGTGAAGCGGAGGTGCGGAAATTCCGTTCGCTGTCCGCGTCGATGTGTCTCGCGCAGGCGCTCGTCATCAATTTTGCATTCGAGGCGACACGCGCCGACGGCAAGACGCGGGAAGACGGATCGGCATAGCCATTTCATTTCCGCCGCCGAGTGAAACATATGTTGCAAACCTTATAAAAGTGGAATAAGTGTTTCAGACCAAAGAAGGATGGTCTCGAAAACGATGGCGCAACAAGGGCAGGAACGGGGCGGAGAGAACCGGCTGGACGTCGTCACGCTGGGGCGCGCGGGGATCGACCTTTACGGCGAGCAGATCGGCGGCCGGCTCGAAGATATGGCGAGTTTCGCCAAATATATCGGCGGGAGCCCGACCAACACCGCGGTCGGCGCGGCGCGCCTCGGCCTTCGCGCCGGGCTGATCGCCCGCGTCGGCGCCGATCATTTCGGCCGCTTCATCGTCGAGGAACTGAACCGCGAGGGCGTCGTGACGGACGGCGTTCGCACCGATCCCGACCGGCTGACCGCGCTTGCGATCCTCGGCATTCGCGATCCTGACACCTTTCCGCTGATCTTCTATCGCGAAAATTGCGCCGACATGGCGCTTTGCGCCGGCGACATAGACCCCGATTTCGTCGCTTCGGCGGGCGCGCTGCTGATCAACGGCACCCATCTGTCGCAGCCGGGCGTGTTCGATGCGAGCATCAAGGCCGCGAGGCTGATGAAGGCCGCCGGGGGGCGCGTCGTCTTCGACATCGATTACCGCCCGGTGCTCTGGGGACTTGCCGGCAAGGACAATGGCGAGGATCGGTTCGTCGCCGACCAGTGCGTTACCGAGGCCCTTCAGCGCGTCCTGCCGCTCTGCGACCTGATCGTCGGCACCGAAGAGGAAATCCATATCCTTGGCGGCTCGACCGACACCCTCGCGGCGCTTCGCGCGATCCGTGCGCAGAGTTCGGCGCTGCTGGTCTGCAAGCGCGGCGCCGAGGGATGCGTCGCCTTTCCCGACGCCGTTCCCGCGTCGCTCGATGCCGGCATCGTCGGCCGCGGCTTTCCGATCGAGGTTTTCAACGTGCTCGGCGCGGGGGATGCCTTCATGGCGGGTTTCCTGCGCGGCTGGCTCAAGGACATGCCGCTCGAAAAATGCTGCGAAATCGCCAATGCGTGCGGCGCGCTCGTGGTGTCGCGGCACGGCTGCGCCCCGGCGATGGCGTCGTGGGATGAGCTTCGGCACTTCCTCGCCGGGCAATGGCCGCACCGCCTGCGCGAGAGTGCCGAGCTCGAACAATTGCACTGGTCAACCAACCGCCATGGCGAGCGCGATGAACTGACCGTGCTCGCGATCGATCACCGCAGCCAGTTCGACAATCTGCTCGCCGAACTCGGCGAAAGCGACGAGGCGCGGATCCATCATTTCAAGAATCTCGCGCTCGAGGCGCTTCATCGCATGGGTGCGGGCGACCCTAACTACGGGGTGCTGCTCGATGGCCGCTTCGGTGCGCGCGCGCTGGAGGCGGCGGCCGACCATCCCTATTGGATCGGGCGGCCGATCGAGGTGCCGGGGTCGCGGCCGCTGCTCTTCGAAGGGTCGCACGACGTCGGCATGACGCTGCGCGACTGGCCGACGAACCATGTCGTCAAATGCCTCGTTTTCTATCATCCGGACGACGACGCCGAAATGCGCGCGCGGCAGGACCGGCAGTTGCTGCGCCTGTTCGACGCTTGCCGCCGCACACGCCACGAGTTCCTGCTCGAAATCATCGCGTCGAAACATGGGCCGGTCGACAGCGGCACGATCGCCTCGGTGATCGATCATGTCTATTCGCTCGGTATCTATCCCGACTGGTGGAAGCTCGAACCGACGACCGACGCCGCCGCCTGGGCGGCGAGTGAGACGGCGATATTGCGCCACGATCCACTCTGCCGCGGCATCGTTCTGCTCGGCCTGTCGGCGCCGCGGGACGAGGTACTCGCGGGCATCGTCGCGGCGGCGCCTTTTCCGCTGGTCAAGGGCTTCGCGGTGGGACGCACCATCTTTCATGACGTCGCACAGCAATGGCTGACGGGAGCGATCGACGACGAGGCCGCCATCACCGCACTCGGCGAAAATCTGCGCGTTCTCGCCGATGGCTGGCGCGCAGCGCGCAGTGCTAGGGTGGCGGCATGAGCAAACATGTACGATTGACGATGGCGCAGGCGCTGACGCGCTGGCTTGCGATGCAGCGGGTCGAGGTGAATGGCGTCGAGCTGCCCTATTTCGCCGGCATGTGGGCGATCTTCGGCCATGGCAATGTCGCGGGGATGGGCGAAGCGCTCGCCGGGATGGAAGACGCGCTTCCGACGTATCGCGCGCATAACGAGCAGGGCATGGCGCATGCCGCGATCGCCTTTGCCAAGGCGAGCCGCCGCCGCCGCGCGATGGCGTGCACGACCTCGATCGGTCCCGGCGCGACGAACATGGTGACCGCGGCGGCGCTCGCGCATGTCAACCGGCTGCCGGTGCTTTTCCTGCCCGGCGACGTCTATGCGAGCCGCCGCCCCGATCCGGTGCTCCAGCAGGTCGAGGATTTCGCCGACGCTACGGTGAGCGCCAACGACTGTTTTCGTCCGGTGTCGCGCTATTTCGACCGCATAACGCGGCCCAACCAGATCATCGACGCGCTGCCGCGCGCGATGACGGTGCTGACCGATCCGGCGCTCTGCGGGCCGGTGACGCTCGCGCTCTGTCAGGATGTGCAGGCGGAGGCCTTCGATTATCCCGAGAGCTTCTTTGCCCCGCGGCTTTGGCGCCCGCGCCGGATGCGCCCTGACCGCGCCGAACTGGCGACGCTCGTCGAGGCGGTTCGCGCCGCCAGGGCGCCGCTGATCGTGGCAGGGGGCGGGGTGCTCTATTCCGAGGCCGAGGCGGTGCTTGCCGATCTCGCGGCGCGGACCGGCATTCCGATCGCCGAGACGCAGGCGGGGAAGGGCGCGCTGGCGTGGGATCACCGCCAAGCGCTCGGCAGCGTCGGCGTCACCGGTACGAGCGCGGCGAATGCCGCCGCCGAAGCCGCCGACCTGATTATCGGCGTCGGCACCCGGCTGCAGGATTTTACCACCGGTTCGCGCCGGCTCTTCGCCGGCAAGCGGCTGATCCAGATCAACATCGCCGCGCCCGATGCGATCAAGCAAGGCGCCGAAGCAGTTGTCGGCGATGCGGGCGAGACGCTCGAGGCCCTGGCCGAAGCGCTCGCCGATTGGCAGGTCGATGCCGCATGGCGCAATGCGAACCGCGCTACGGTCGCCGAATGGAACGCCGCTTGGGAGGTCGCGACAGCGCCGAGCAATGCGCTCCCCTCCGATGCGCAAGTGATCGGAGCGGTGTGGCGGCAGGCGGGGGACGACGCGACCGTCGTCTGTGCCGCGGGCGGCCTGCCCGGCGAACTCCACAAGCTTTGGCGGAGCCACCGCCCCGGCGGCTACCATGTCGAATACGGCTTTTCGTGCATGGGCTATGAGGTCGCGGGCGGACTGGGGGTCAAGATGGCCGATCCGGCGCGTGACGTTTATGTGATGGTCGGCGACGGCAGCTATCTGATGCTCAATTCGGAGCTGGCGACCTCGGTGATGCTCGGCCGCAAGATCATCGTCATCCTGCTCGACAATCGGGGCTATGGCTGCATCAACCGACTGCAACAGGGAACGGGCGGGCGCCCGTTCAACAATCTGCTCGCTGACGCGGCGCACGAAACCCTGCCCGACATAGACTTTGCGGCCCACGCCCGCAGTCTCGGCGCCGCTGCCGAGAAGGTCGGTGGCATCGCCGAGCTCGAAGCCGCGCTCGATCGTGCGAAGCAATCGCCGAAAAGCTATGTGATCGTCATCGACACCGATCCCGCGATCACGACCGAGGCGGGCGGCCATTGGTGGGACGTCGCGGTCCCCGAGGTGTCCGCGCGGCCCGAAGTACAGGCCGCGCGCCGTGACTATGAAAATCGAATCGACGGAGGGAGGACATGACGATCCGCTGGGGCGTGAGCCCGATCGCCTGGTGCAACGACGACATGCGCGAACTGGGCGGCGACACGACGCTCGACGCGTTGCTCGCCGATGTCCGCGACATCGGCTTCGACGGGGTCGAACTCGGCAACAAGTTCCCGCGCGATCCGGAGGTGCTGGCGCCAATCATGGTGAACTACGGCCTCGATATCGTCGGCGGCTGGTATTCGTCGAACCTGCTCGTGCGCGACGCCGACGCCGAAATCGAGGCGCTGTCGAAGCATCTCGCCTTGCTCGAATATATGGATTCGAGCGTCTTCATTCTCGCAGAGACGTCGAACGCGGTGCATTGCGATCGCTACGGCAGCCGGCTCGATACGCACCCGGTGCTTCCCGCCGCCGACTGGAAGCTGTTCGGCGAGCGGCTGGATACCGTCGCGTGCTTCATCAATGATCGCGGGCTGCGCTTCGCCTATCACCATCATCTCGGCACGGTCGTCGAGACGAAGGATGAACTCGAACGCTTCTTCGACGCGACCGGCGACCATGTCGGTCTGGTGCTCGACACTGGGCATGCGCTGTTCGGCGGGATCGAGCCCGTCGACGTGATCAAGGCGCGTCCCGAGCGCGTCGCTCACGTCCATTGCAAAGATGTACGCACCGCCAAATATGACGAATTTCGCGCGAACGGCACCAGCTTCCTCAACGGGGTCGTCGGCGGCATGTTCACCACACCGGGCGACGGCGATTACGACTATGCGCCGTTTATGCGTGCGCTTGCCGACATGCATTATTCGGGCTGGATCGTGATCGAGGCCGAACAGGATCCGGCGATCGCCAACCCCCGCGACTATAGCCAGCTCGGCCTCGACACGCTGAAGCGGCTGGCGCGTGAGGAGGCGCTGGTCTGATGTCGCTTCTCGTCCATCCCCATCCGCCCGCGGGCGACGGCACGGTGCTCGACATCACGCCTGCAAGCGCGGGTTGGAAATATGTCGGCTTTCGTGTGATCCACCTTGCGGCGGGGGCAAGCTACAATCGTGTCGAAAACGGCCGCGAGGCGTGTGTGGTTGTGCTTACGGGAACCGTCTCGATCATGGCGGGAGGCGAGAGCTTCGAGAATATCGGCGGTCGCCAGACGGTGTTCGACGGCACGGCGACCTCGGTCTATGTGCCCGCGGGCCATCGCTACAGAATCGAGGCCGTGTCCGATGCGGAAATCGCGATCTGCACAGCGCCCGGAACCGGGGCGGGCGCGGTGCGGCTGATCCGCTCCGATGCGGTCGAGGTGCGCGGCCAGGGCACGAACACGCGGCATGTCCGGAACATCCTGTCCGATACCGATGCCGCCGAGAGCCTGCTCGTCGTCGAGGTGATCACGCCCGGGGGCCACTGGTCGAGCTACCCGCCGCACAAGCACGACCGCGACGCCTATCCCGAGGAGACTTTCCTCGAGGAAACATATTACCACCGCCTGTCGCCACCGCAGGGTTTTGCGTTCCAGCGGGTCTATACCGACGGGCGCGACATCGACGAGACGATGGCAGTCGAGGACGGCGATGTCGTGATGGTGCCGCGCGGCTATCATCCGGTCGGCGCGCCGCACGGATACGACCTTTATTATCTGAACGTGATGGCGGGACCCCGGCGCAACTGGGTGTTCCGCAACGACCCCGCGCACGAGTGGATCGTGCGCCAGTAAGGAAGAGCGATGAGACAGATTGATCCCTTCATTGCCGGCGATACCGCCGGCGGCGGTTCCGTGCGCCCTGAAAACGGACGCGTCGGCGACGTGTTCGACCCGAGCACCGGACAGGTCCAGGCGCGCGTCGCCTTCTCCACCGCCGCCGATCTCGACCGCGCGGTCCGGGCGGCCGCTGCGGCGCAGCCCGGCTGGGCGGCGACCAATCCGCAGCGCCGCGCGCGCGTCATGTTCCGTTTCCGCGAACTGCTTGAGGCGAACCTGCAGGATCTCGCGGAACTGCTGGCGAGCGAGCATGGCAAGGTTGTCGCCGACGCACGGGGGGACGTCCTGCGCGGGCTGGAAGTGATCGAATTTTCCTGCGGTATCCCGCATGCGATGAAGGGCGAATATACGCAGGGCGCCGGACCGGGCATCGACGTCTATGCCATGCGTCAGCCGCTGGGCGTGGTCGCGGGCATCACGCCGTTCAACTTCCCGGCGATGATCCCGATGTGGATGTTCGGCCCGGCAATCGCGGTAGGCAATGCCTTCATCCTCAAGCCCAGCGAGCGCGATCCGAGTGTGCCGGTGCGCCTCGCCGAATTGATGCTCGATGCGGGGCTGCCCGAGGGCATCCTCCAGGTCGTCCACGGCGACAAGGAAATGGTCGATGCCATCCTCGACCATCCCGCGATTTCCGCGGTCAGCTTCGTCGGCTCGTCCGACATCGCGCACTATGTCTATGGGCGCGGTGCCGCTGCCGGCAAGCGCGTGCAGGCGATGGGCGGCGCCAAGAATCACGGCATCGTCATGCCCGACGCCGACCTCGACCAGGTGGTGCACGATCTGTGCGGCGCCGCCTTCGGCTCGGCGGGCGAGCGTTGCATGGCGCTGCCCGTCGTGGTGCCGGTGGGCGATGCGACGGCCGATGCGCTACGTGAGTTGCTGATTCCGGCGATGGCCGCGCTCAAGGTCGGTGTATCGACCGATCCCGATGCGCACTATGGCCCGGTCGTCAACGCCGCGCACAAGGCGCGCATCGAGCGCTGGATCCAGGCCGGACTCGACGAAGGCGCCGAACTGGTCGTCGATGGGCGCGGCCTGGGCCTGCAGGGGCATGAGCAGGGTTTCTTCGTCGGCCCAACCCTGTTCGATCGGGTGACGACCGGCATGCGCGCCTATCGTGAGGAAATCTTCGGTCCCGTGCTGCAGATCGTCCGAGCCCCCGATTTCGAGACCGCACTGCGGCTGCCGAGCGCGCACCAATATGGCAATGGCGTGTCGATCTTCACGCGCAACGGTCACGCCGCGCGCGAATTCGCGCAGCGCGTCAACGTCGGCATGGTCGGCATCAACGTGCCGATCCCGGTGCCCGTCGCCTATCACAGCTTCGGCGGCTGGAAGCGTTCGGGTTTCGGCGACACCAATCAATATGGGATGGAGGGTGTGCGTTTCTGGACGAAGGTCAAGACCGTGACCCAGCGCTGGCCCGACGGCGGCGAAGGGGACAACGCCTTTCTCATCCCGACGGCCTAGTTTAAAACAAATATTCCATTGTATAATAAAATGAAATAGGCTTGTGCAAAAGCACGCGAGGGAGAGGGATCGATGCTGAGATATTTCGCCACGGGTCCCGACCTGCCGCTGCGGCGGGACGCCGACATCGACGGCACGTTCCGGCGCTATCGGATGCGGATCATCATGGCGATCACGCTTGCCTATGCCGTCAGCTATACGTGCCGGCTCGCGATCAACATCGTCAAGAAGCCGCTGATCGACCAAGGCATCTTCACCCCGCTCGAACTCGGCATGATCGGCTCGGCGCTTTTCTATACCTATGCCGCCGGCAAGCTGATCAACGGCTTCGTCGCCGATCACAGCAATGTGAAGCGATTGTTCGCGGCGGGAATGGTGCTGTCGGCGCTGTGCAACATCGCGATGGGCTTTTCGACGCTGTTCTGGGTGACGGTGATGCTGTGGGGCCTCAACGGCTGGTTCCAAAGCTATGGCGCGCCGTCGTGCGTCGTCGCGCTCGCGAGCTGGTTCTCGAACCGCGAGCGCGGCCGCTTTTACGGCATCTGGTCGACCGCGCATTCGATCGGCGAGGGATTGACCTTTGCTGTGGTGTCGGCGCTCGTCGCGTTCGGCGGCTGGCGCTGGGGCTTCTGGGGACCCGGCATCGCCACGGTGGTCGCGGGGGTCGCGGCCTTTTATGCGATGGCCGACCGGCCGCGCACGCTCGGCCTACCCACCGTCGCCGACTGGCGGAACGATCATTATGCGCCGCCCGCCGCGGGCGCGCCCGAGCGCGGCGTCTTCGCGACCCAGCTTTCGATCCTCGCGATCCCCGCGGTGTGGATCCTCGCGCTGGCGAGCGCCGCCAATTATGTGACGCGCTACGCGATCAACAGCTGGGGCATTCTCTATCTGCAAGAAGCGCGCGGCTATTCGCTCGGCGAAGCGGGAGCAATGCTCACCGCGAGTACCTTCGCGGGGATCGCCGGGGCGCTCGCCTTCGGCTTCGTCTCGGACAAATTCTTCGGCGCGCGCCGGCCGCCGGTCAATCTGCTGTTCGGGGTGGTCGAGATCATCGGCCTGCTGCTCCTCTTCTATGGTCCCGACAGCCAGGCGGTCGTCCTGCTCGCGGTGATCCTGTTCGGGCTCGGGATGACCGGGCTCGTCACCTCGCTCGGCGGCCTCTTCGCGATCGACATCTGCCCGAAGCGCGTCGCGGGCGCGGCGCTCGGCATGGTCGGGGTGTTCAGCTATCTCGGCGCGGCAATCCAGGAACAGGTGTCGGGGGCGCTGATCGACGCCCATATGCACATGGTGGGCGGCATACGCGTCTATGATTTCGGGCCCGCAATCTGGTTCTGGATCGGCTGTTCGGTGCTTGCGACCTTGCTCGCGACGGCGCTGTGGAACACCAAGCTGCGCGACTGAGGACGGGATGATGGATCGACGCAATCTCCTGCGCGGCGGCGCCGCCCTCGCCTTCCTCGCCGCGCTGCCGCGCCGGCTCTACGCCGCCGCGACCGGCTATCCGCGCCTGCTCGACGGCCCGATGGTCGGCGCGACGACGCCGGAGAGCTTCACCCTCTGGTCGCGCGCGAGCGGCGCCTTCGACGTCGCGGTCGAATATGCGACCCGGCGCGATTTCGCCGATGCGCAGACCACCGCCCCGGTCGCCGCGACGCAGGATAACGACCTCTGCACCGCGGTCGAGGTAAAGGGTCTGAAACCCGACACCGCCTATTATTACCGGATCAAGACCGACGGCATCGACGACCGGCACCAGCCGCTGCCCTTCCGCACCCGCACCGCCCCCGACCGACCGCGCCCGATCCGCATCGCCTTCGGCTCATGCGCGCGCGTCCAGCTCTATCCCGACCAGCCGGTGTTCGACGCGGTCGCGGCGATGGAGCCCGACCTGTTCCTGTGGCTCGGCGACAATATCTATGCCGATAGCGACAGCGAGACCGCCTTTTCGGCGATGTATACGCGCCAGCGCAACGTCGCGAGCCTCGTCCCGCTGCTGCGTTCGGTGCCGCAACTCGCGATCTGGGACGACCATGATTTCGGCTATAATGATTCGGATCGCCGCAACCCCGCGAAGGGCATGACGCACCGCTTGTTCAACCGCTGGTGGGCGAATCCCGCCGCGGGGCTGCCCGATACGCCCGGCATCTTCTTTCGCCACAGCTTCGGCCCCGTCGACATCTTCATGCTCGACGGCCGCTATTACCGCGACCCGCCCAAGGCGCCCGACGGCCCCGACAAGACGATGCTCGGCGCCGCGCAAAAGGCGTGGCTGAAGCGCGAGCTCAAGGCGTCGAAGGCGGTGTTCAAGATCCTCGCCTCGGGCACCGGCTGGTCGCGCGCCGAGCAGGGCGGCGACAGCTGGGCCGCCTATCTTCACGAACGCGACGAAATCCTCGATTTTCTACGCGACGAAGGAATCGCCGGTTGCTTCGGCATCTCGGGCGATGTCCATCAGGGCGAGGCGAATTGCATCCCGCGGTCCGACCAGGGCGGCTATGATTTCTACGATCTGGTGAGTTCGGGGCTCGCCCAATATCTCAGCCCCAAATTCGTCGACCAGCATCCCGAAGTGCGGCTGCGCGCGCCGTGGGTGCGCAGCGCCAATTTCGGGCTGCTCGATTTCCACTTCGACCCCGAACCGCGCGTCGAGCTCAGCATCCGCGACGTCGTCGGGGCATCGGCGACCGGCGACCCGATCGTCCTTCGCGCCGCCGACCTCGTCAACGGCCGGCAGAGCTGGCGCGCGGCGATCGACGCCGATGAATTGGAACGCCGCGAGCGCGCCGAGCGTGGCGGCAGCTATTATGGAGGTGAGTAAGACATGCGTTTCGAGATGGTGACCATCGCCCCCGACGAATTCGAGGCGATGAAGGCGCATCTGCCGTGCGCGACCCGCGAAGGTCTGTTCGAGACCTACCGGATCAGCCAGAACAGCTGGTACAAGCTGCGCGACGGCCAGCCGGTCAAGCGCAAGACGGTCGAGCGGCTGCGCGCACGTTTTCACCAGGTCGCGGGCGAATGACCGGCGCGCCGCTGAATATCGCGCTGATCGGCAGCGGCTTCATGGGCCGCGCCCACACCCTCGCCTTTGCCGCCGCCGACCGCACCTTCGACCTGCCGCGCAGCCCGCGCGTCACCATCCTCGCCGACCGCGATCTCGGAACGGCGACCGCCGCCGCGGCGTCGCTCGGCATCGCGCGCGCGAGCGGCGACTGGCGCGAAACGATCGCCGATGCGTCGATCGACATGGTCGCGATCGCCACCCCGAACCTGCTCCACGCCCCGATCGCGATCGCCGCGCTTGAGGCGGGGAAGGCGGTCTATTGCGAAAAGCCGCTCGCGACGACAATCGCCGAATCGGAAGCGATGACCGCTGCCGCCGCGGCATCGGGGCTGCCGACCGCGGTCGGCTTCACCTATCTCTATAATCCGATGATCGTGCTCGCGCGCGAGTTGATCGCGGGCGGCGAGATCGGCGAGGTCACCGCCTTTCGCGGCATCCACGCCGAGGATTTCATGGCGTCGGCCGACGCGCCGTTCAACTGGCGCTGCGAGCCCGATCAAGCGGGTGGCGCGCTCGCCGACATCGGCAGTCATATCATTGCGATGGCGCGGCATCTGGTGGGCGATATCGCCGCCGTGTCGGGCCGGCTCCATACCGCCTATCCGATGCGCCGCGACGCGCGGGGCGCCGACCGCGCAGTGACGGTCGACGATCAGATGGATGCCGTGGTCGAATTCGCCAACGGTGCGACGGGGACGCTCGCGGCGAGCTGGATCGCGAGCGGGCACAAGATGGGGCTGGCGTTCGAGGTCAGCGGGACGCGCGGCTCGATCGCTTTCACACAGGAGCGATTCAGCGAACTCAGGCTCTATCGGTCCGGACCGGGGCGCACCAATGGCTTCACGACGATCTGCGCGGGGCCGGAGCATGGCGACTATGGCGCCTTCTGTCCGGCGCCGGGACACCAGATCGGCTACAACGACCTGAAGACGATCGAGGTCAAGGCCGTCGTGGAAGCGGCCGCGGGCTTGCCGTCGGCCGCCATGAGCTTTGCAGATGCGCTCGCGGTCGAGCGGGTCACCGACGCAATCCGCCGGTCGCATCGCGAAGGGTGCTGGATTGGGCTTCAGGCGGCATGGGCGGGCGCCAGCGCCGCCAGCATTTCCTCGTGAATCGCGGGCGTCGATGCCAGCACCGTCCCGTTCATCAGATCTAGCGCGTTGCCGCGCGTGTCGGTCACGACGCCGCCCGCCTCGCGCACGATCACGACCCCGGCCGCCATGTCCCAGGCGCTGACGCTCTGTTCCCAATAGGCATCGTGGCGGCCGCAGGCGACCCAGGCCATATCGATCGCGCCCGCCCCAAGGCGGCGGATGCCGGTGACACGCGGGGTCAGCCGCTCCATCTCGGTATAAAATTGTTCGTGGTTCGGCTTGGTCGCAAAGGGAATGCCGACGCCCAGCACCGCTTCCTCGATCGTCGTGCGTGCCGAGATATGGATGCGGCGTTCGCCGAGCCATGCGCCGCTGCCGGTCTCCGCCCAGAACAGTTCGTCCATCGCGGGGACATAGGTGACCCCCGCGACGACCTCGCCCTGTTTCGCCAGCGCAATGTTGACCGCGAAAAGTGGGGATCCTGTCAGGAAGTTGGTCGTACCGTCGAGCGGATCGACCACCCACACATGGTCGGTGTCGCTGCCGGGCGTCAGCCCGCCCTCCTCACCGAGAAAGCCATAGGCGGGGGCATGGGCCATCAGCCGTTCACGGACGGTCGCCTCGGCCTTCAGATCGGCCTCGGTGAACATGTCGGCGGCGCCGGCCTTGCTATGGATCGTGAGCGTGGCGATGCGCTCGCGATCGGCGATCAAACCTTCGCCTGCGGCGTCGGCGGCGGCGATCATGGCGGAAATAAGGGGTGACATTGGCATGGAATGAATATACATTCTGTTTTATAGAAAAGATAGAAAAATTATTCTGAAATGATGTTGCGGTCCGCTTTTGCGGCCGTCGTTCGGACGATCGGGTATCCGCCCGATCGCGATCTGGAAGAGAAAAGGGAGGGGTGCGTGAAAACGAGTCTATTTGCAATCGCCGCGGGGCTGGCCGCTGTTCCGGCAGGTGTCATGGCACAGCAGGTTGCTTCGGTTCCGGTCGTTGCCGCCTCTGCCGAGACGCAGGCGACCGAAGGATCCGGCGCCGATGGTGCCGTGGTCGTCGCCGACCCCGCCGATGCGTCGCGTTCGTTGATTCTCGCGGGTGCCGAATCCGCGGGAATCGATGTCTTCGATCTGGCCGGGAAACGCCTCGGGACGCACAAGGTGGGCAATATTCGCGCGCTCGATCTGCGTGCCGATGCCGCGCCGGGCGGGGGGCCGTTGCTGGCCGCGCTCGATGGCAAGGATAATGCGCCCAAACTCTTTCGTGTGACGGCCGGTGGCGTGCCGACGCCGCTGGCGCTGGCTGGGACAAGGCCCGAGATGACGATTGCGGGACTCTGCTTTTCGCGCAGTCATCGCGACGATACGCTTTATCTCTTCCTCGTCGGTGACAAGGGAGAGATCGAGCAGTGGGGATTGGCGTCCGAAGCGTCGGGCGCCATGAACGCGCGGATTGCGCGGCGCTGGTCGCTCGGATCGGAAATCGGCTATTGCGCCGCCGACGACCGCGGCTCGGTCTATTTCTCGCAGGAAGCCGTGGGGGTATGGCGCTTCGCCGCCGAACCCGAGGCCGAGATCGCGCCCGAGGTCGTCGATATCGTCCGCCTCGGCCATATCACCGAAGAAGCGAAGGGTGTCGGTATTGCCGCGGACGGCCGCCTGCTCGTCTCGGATGCGTCGGCCAATCGGCTGAACATTTACGATCCCCTCGATGGCTATGCCTATCTTGGCTCGGTGGCGCTCGCGGCGGGTGCCGACCAGATCGAGGATGGCGGCAGCGTCACGGTGGCGGGGCCGGTCGTGGTGGTCGCCGACGACGACAATTCGCCCGAGGAACCGAATTTCAAGATCGCGAGTTGGCAGGCGGTCCTCGCCGCGGCGGGACTCCCCGAACGGCCGGCGGTGCCGGCGCCCGAGACGATGCCGCTCGCACGCCCGACGGTCGAGACGGTGCCGGTGGAGACCGGCGGCGATGCCGCAGACGATCCGGCGATCTGGATCAATCCCGCCGATCCCGCGCAAAGCGTCGTGATCGGGACGCAAAAACAATCGGGACTTTATGTGTATGACTTGGAAGGAAAGGTTCTTCAGTTCCTTCCCGACGGGCGCATGAACAACGTCGATTTGCGAAGCGGTTTCCGTCTGGGCGGCCGCGACGTGACGCTCGTGACGGCCAGCAATCGCACGACCAAGGGTATCTCGATCTATGCTCTCGATCCCGCGACGCGCAAGCTGACCGACGTTGCCGACGGGTTGCAGGACACCGGCTTCAAGGATCCCTATGGCCTCTGCATGTATCGCAGCGCGAAGACGAAAAAGACCTATGTTTTCGTCAACCAGAGCGACGGCAAGATGCGCCAGTGGGAGTTGGTCGCGACGTCCGCCGGCAAGGTGCGGGCGAAACTTGTGCGCGACCTGCCTTTCGAAACGCAGGTCGAGGGCTGTGTCGCCGATGACGAGACCGGCATGCTTTATACTGGTGAAGAGGATGTCGGCATCTGGCGCGAGGGCGCCGAACCGCGCGGCGGTCCTGCACGCACGATGCTGGCGAAAGTCGCCGACAACCCGGCGCTCAAGGACGATATGGAGGGGATCGGACTCTATGCCATGGCCGACGGAAAAGGCTATCTTGTCGTCTCGAGCCAGGGCAATGACAGCTATGCGGTGTTCCGCCGTGAAGGCGACAATGCCTATGTCGGTTCTTTCCGCATCGGCGCCGACATGGCGGCGGGGATCGACGGTGTATCCGAAACCGATGGCCTCGACGTCACCAGCGCGGCGGCGGGGCCTGCCTTTCCCCACGGCCTGATGGTCGCGCAGGACGGCCGCAATGTTTCCCCTCCCGAGAATCAGAATTTCAAGCTGATACCGTGGGAGCGGGTGGCGAAGGCGCTGGGTCTTGAAATCGGCCAATAGCACTATTTTGGCAGAAGGTTGTTTTTTGGGATTCCCAAATGGTTTGCTGAGTGATTCATAGCGAGCAGACGTTGGAACGATGTCGGCGATAGACGGTGATTGGCGGGTTGATCTGGAGCCTATCCGGTGACCTGGTCACAAGCCCCGGTAACGGCTGCGCGCCATATGGGTATCGATCGAAGATGGGCTGTATCAGCCGAGCATGAAAGTGCGCATGGCCGAACTCGAATGCGAGAAAGCGGAGATCACCGCGCGGCTCGCCGAAAATCCCGCCCGCGTTCCCGACGTCCATCGCGGCATCGTTGAAATCTACGAGCGCAAGGTCACGAAGCTCATGGAAACGCTCAAAAACCCAAAAGCACGGCTTGATGCCTCAGCCGACATCCGATCACTCATCGGCAAGATCGTGCTGCACCCCGGCGACAAAGCGTGGCGAGGTTCATGCCACGCGCTGCACGGGTCGCTCATGGGCATTCTCGACTTCGTGAACGACTACCCCAAACCGGGCACCGACCGAGTTATAACAATGGTGTGCCCGCTTTCGCGGGAATGACAAAGATATGAAATGCCGATCGTCGGCTACCGGTCGGAAGCGGCTATTCGCGCAGCCCCCGCAGCGCCGCTCCTGCGGCAAACGGGCCAATCACCGTCAGCAGCAGGGCCGCCGCCGCCAGTAGCTTCGTGGCGCCGCGTCCCGACGGGTCGAGCATTCCGGCGCCGAAGATCAGCAGCGGCACCGCGAGCGGCAACACGAGCAGCCCGCCGATCGCGCTTCCGCCTTTCAAATTCGCGGTCAGCGCTGCGCTCAGGACCGCAAGCGACGCAAGCGCGGGAATGGCGAGCGCGAGGCCCGAGGCGAGCGTGACGGCCCGCTGCGCATCCTGTGCGAGCAACGCCGCGGCGGGCAGCAGAGCGATCAGCAGCGGCAGGCCGAAACCGATGGCATGCGCGGCGATCTTCACCGCCGCGATCAATTCGTCGGAAAGTCCGCGCACCGCGAGTTGGTCGAGCATGCCCGCCTCGTGGTCGGGCCGCACCAGCCGATCGATCGGCAGCAGCGCCGCGAGCAGCGCGGCGACCCAGACCATGCCGCCGCCGGTGCGTGCGAGCAAAGGCGCGTCGGGGCCGACCGCGAACGGAAAGGCGGTTGCGACGAGCAGGAAGAAGACGACCGGCAGCCACAAGGCTCCGCTGCCCCACGCGCGGCGCAGATCGCGCCAGAAGAGCGCGATGAGGGCGGTCATATCGGGAACCCCAAGTTCGTCATTGCGAGCGAAGCGAAGCAATCTCCAGCCATCGGCCTTGCGCAAGCCCGATGGCTGGAGATTGCCGCGTCGCCTTCGGCTCCTCGCAATGACGGGAACCCGATCATGCCGACGCCCCCATGTCCAGTTCGGTCAGATCGGGGATCCCCAGCGCGAAATGCGACGCCAGCAGCAGGGCGCCGCCGCGCGCGCGATGCTGCGCGATGGCCGCGACCAGCCGCGCGGCCGCCGCGGCGTCCATGCCGTTGGCGGGCTCGTCGAGCAGCCAGATCGGCGCTCCGCTGGCGATCACGCGCGCCATCGCGGCGCGCTTGCGCTGCCCCGTCGAAAGCATCGCGACCGGCACTTCGGCAAGCGGAGCGAGCGCCATGGCCGCGACGGCGCGGTCGACAGCATCGCCGTCGACCGTGTCGATGCGCGCCCAGAAATCGAGCGCGCGGCGGAGCGCCAATTCGCCGTCGAGCGCCGCCGCCTCGTCGATCAGCGCGCAGCGCTCGCGGCGCTCGACCGTGCCGGCGGCGGGGTGGAGCAGGCCGGCGGCGAGGCGGATCAGGCTCGACTTGCCCGCGCCATTGGGACCGCGCAGCCACAAGGCCTCGCCGCGCGCCAGCGTCAGCGACAGGCCTTCGAACAGCAGACGGTCGCCGCGGATGCACGCCACCCGTTCGAGCCGCAGCAGCGCCGCGCTCACGCCATCTCTTCCAACGCGTGCATGTCGTCGTCGGAAAAGCCGAAATGATGGCCGATCTCATGGATCAGTACATGGCGGATCAGCCAGTCGAGCCGTTCGCCCTCCTCGATCCATTCGACGAGGATCGGGATGCGATAGAGGGTGACGCGGTCGGGCATGGTGCCGCTCGCGTCGATGCTGCGCTCGGTGAGCGGGCGCCCTTCATAGAGGCCAGTCAACTCATAGGGGTGCGGAATGTCGAGCGAGGCGAGGACTTCATCGTCGGCGATATCTTCGATCGCGATTACCACATCCGTGATATGGGGTTGGAAGACGTCGGGAAGCGACGCGAGCGCCGCCTCTGCCATCGCGCGAAACGCGTCGGCGTCGGGCGCGTGGCCGGTCCAGCCGACGGGCAGATCGGAAAGGGCGGACTTGTCGCTCATCGCGCCCTTCCTTATGGCGGGCGGACGGCCTTTACCAGCGGGAGAAGACGGATGGTCCAGAAACTCGACGATGCGGCGCGCGCCGCGCTGCTCGCCCGCTTCCCCGACTGGACGCACGAGCCCGAACGTGATGCGATCACGCGGCGCTTCCAGTTCCGGGATTTTGCGCAGGCCTTCGGCTTCATGGCGAGCGTCGCGATCATCGCCGAGAAGATGGACCATCATCCCGAATGGTCGAACGTCTATAACCGCGTCGACATATTGCTGACGACGCACGATGCCGACGGATTGTCGGACCGCGATGCACGGCTGGCCGAGGCGATCGAGGGGTTGCTCTAACCCTGGTTTTTACGCCGGGGCGCTTTGGAAATCCGCCAGTGCCCGTCGGCGGGGTTCCCGACCGCATCGATCAGCAGCGCGCCGACCATGGCGCGGCGGCCCGCGCGCATCGCGGCGATGACCCCATCGAGCGTCTGGCCGCGCAGCATCAACCGCGGGTCGTTGGCGCGCAGCCGCGTTTCGACGATGCGCCGGAAGATTTCGGCGGGATAGCCGCGGTCGCGGATCACGCAGCCATCGTCCGTGTCCGCCCAACTCGCGATGGCGCCGGCGACAGCCCAGTCGATCGCGGCGTCGGCGTCGGCCAACCAGGCGGCCGAGCGCGCGGCCGCCTGCGGATCGAGGATCGTCTGCGATCTGAGCGCCTGGCGCAGCCGCGCCCGGTCGAAGCGGATGTCGCTGTTCGACGGATCCTCAACCAGCGGCAGGTCGGCCTCGAGCGCGAGCGCGGTCAGGTCGTCGCGCCGCCAGGAAAGCAGCGGCCGCAGCACCGTCCCGTTGCGTGCGCGCACCCCGGCGAGTCCGCCGACCCCGCTGCTGCGGTTGAGCCGCATGATCATCGTTTCGAGCTGGTCGTCGGCGTGGTGCGCGGTGACGACATGGTCAAGCGCATGCGCCTCGCGCCACTGTTCGAGCAGACGATAGCGTTCGGCGCGCGCCGCCGCCTGCAACGATCCCGAGATTGGCGCCGCGGGATGAAGAATGGCGTGCGGGATATGCTCGCGCGCGCAGAAGCCGGCGACCATCCGCGCTTCGTCGGCCGACCCCTTGCGCAGCCCGTGATCGACCGTCGCGGCACAAATCTGGCCGGGCAGCAGCGTCGCCATCAGCCATAGCAGCGCCATGCTGTCGGGTCCGCCCGAAACCGCGACGCCATAATGCAGTCCCGGCCAGCCGGGGCCTGCGACCGCCGCGAGGTCGGCGGCGAAGCGCTCGACCGCTTCGGCTTCAGCAGCCGGCTTTTGACTTTGCCGCGGCCGCGTCATCGCGGACATCCTTCGGCGCCTTGTCGCCATAGACTTCTTCGAGTTCGCGGAAGGCCTTGCAGGCGTCGGCCTTGCGGCCCAGCTCCGTCAGCGCGACACCCATGTACATCAGGCTGTGCGGCGCACGCGCGCCGTTCGGGCGATCCTTGTAATTATTGTAGAAAGCGACGGCGGCGAGGCTGGGCTTGTCCTCGTCGAGATAGGCGCGGCCGAGCAGATTTTGCGCATAGCTTGCATAATTATTCTTGGGCCACTTGGCGACCACCTGCTTCAATTGCGCTTCGGCTTCCGGATAGAGCTTCGCATCCCACAGCCGATAGCCGTAGGTATAGGCGTCCTCGACCTCGTTGCCGGTTGCAGGAACCTCGACCTTCTTGACCAGCGCGAGCCGGCTGGCATCGCCCTTGTCGGCCGCTGGCTTTTCGGCAGGCTTCCTAGCGGGGGCCGTCGTCGTGGTCGTCCGCGCGACGGCCGGCGCCAGCGCTGCGGTTTCCGCGGTTGCCGGCGCAGCGAGCTTCTTGTCCATCTCCGCCTTATAGGCGGTGAATTGTTTTTCGAGTTCGCGAAGCTGATAGGCATTCTGCTCGGTCTGGCCAGTCAGAGCCTGCAACTGCTCCTCGAGCGCGTCGACCCGCGCGGTCAGGTCGATCACCGGCGCGCTGCTCTTCACCCGCTCGCCGGGGGTGTTGTCGGGCGCGATTTCGCCTTCGAAAAAGGCGGGGCTGCCGCCGGGGAAAACGCTGCGCTGCACGGCACGCATCTGTTTCTCCAGCCGCTCGACCCGCTTGTCGACCGTGCTTTCCTGCGCGGTGGCGACGGGCGTCATCGCCACCAGCGCAAGCGCCGCCGCGCCGCCCGAGAAAATCTGCCGCATCATCATTGTCGTCGGTCCCCGCAATTAACCATCTTCGCGTTCCATAACGCCGCAACCGACGGCAGCGCAAACCCAATTCGGCGCGCCGCCGCTGCGAAAGGTTCGAATGTGGCGGATTTTTCGCCTGGCTTATCCCTTGGGTGCGGCGGCAGGCACTCCGCCGCTGCTTTCTTCTGCGCCCGCGATCAGGTCGGCGGGTTTCAGCGAGATATTCTTGACCAGCGTGTCCGCGGGTCCGATCTGGCCGACATCGCGGCCGCCGACGGTCACCTTCAGCGCCTGCGGGATGCTGGTGCGCAGGGTGAATTGCTGGATATAGGCGGGCGGCACCTCATAGGTCTCGCCGACGTCGAGCGTCCGCCAGTTTTCGGTCTTGCCGGTCGCGTCATCGAAGCCGATCCACACTTCGGTCGGGCCGATCGCGGTCAGGACGACGGGGGCATTGGCGGCGACATTGCCACCCGCCGATACTGCCTTGGTTGCGGGCTGACCCGTCGCGGTCGCGGGCGCTTCCGACGCGTCGGCGTCGCGGTTCTGGGCCTCGATCAACGCCTCGTCGGGCTCGACCGACAGAAAGCGCCACACACCATAGGCCGAAACGAGTAGCGCCGCGACGATGACCAATGTCCACGCCAGCCGCGCGGTCGGCAGGCGTGTCGGATCGGTCGGTTCATAGGCTTCATAGGCCGGGCGCGCCGCATAGGCATCTTCCTCCAGCTCGCGGCGCACCGCGGCGCCGATCTCGGCCTCGGGCAAGTCGACCGCCCGGGCATAGGCGCGCGCGAAGCCGGTGACATAGGTGCGCCCCGGCAGCTCGGAAAAGTCCGACTTCTCGATCGCTTCCAGGTGGCGCTGGGTGATGCGGGTGCGTGTCGCGACGTCGGCGAGCGACAGCCCGGCGGCCTCGCGCGCCAGCCGCAGCTTGTCGCCGGTGCGCGTAATCGCCAGTTCGCCCTGCTCGGCGCCCTCTTCGTCAGCCATTCCTGTCTCCGTGCCGGTCGTATGCGACCCGATGTCGACCGTGTCGGCCATTCTTCGCATCGACGATGCGGCGGAGTCAAATGAAGTTCTGCGAACCGCGCGAGGAAATGCTGCCAGGGCGGCGGCGCTTACTCAAAGCACATATTTGCTGAGGTCAGTGTCGCCCACGACATCGGCGAGCTGTGCATCGACATAGGCGGCGTCGATCGCCAGCGTCTCGCCGGTCTTGTCCTCGGCGGTGAAGCTGATCTCCTCGACCAGCCGTTCCATGATCGTCTGCAACCGGCGGGCACCGATATTCTCGATCCGCTCGTTGACCTCGGCGGCGAGCCGCGCGACGCGGGTAATCGCGTCGGGGGTGAAGCTCAGCGTCACGCCCTCGGTGCCGATCAGCGCCGCATATTGCTCGGGCAGGCCGGCCCGCGTCTCGGTCAGGATGCGCACGAAATCTTCCTCGCTGAGCGCGGAAAGCTCGACGCGGATCGGCAGGCGGCCCTGCAATTCGGGCAGCAGGTCGGACGGCTTGGCGACGTGAAAAGCGCCCGAGGCGATGAACAGGACATGGTCGGTCTTCATCGGCCCATATTTGGTCGCGACCGTCGTGCCCTCGATCAGCGGCAGCAGGTCGCGCTGGACACCCTCGCGGCTGACCGAGCCACCGCGTACGTCGCTGACCGCGATCTTGTCGATCTCGTCGAGGAAGACGATCCCGTTCGCCTCGGCATCGGCGAGCGCGACGCGCGCGACATCGTCCTGGTCGAGGCGCTTGTCCTGCTCCTCCTCGATCAGCCGTGTCGCAGCTTCGAGAACCGTCAGTTTGCGGCGCTTCTTGGGCAGGCCGCCCATCGCCTTGCCGAGCATGTCGGAAAGGTTGATCATGCTCATCTGTCCGGGCTGGCCGGGCAGTTCGAAGTTCATGCTCGGGGCCTCGGAAACCTCGATCTCGACCTCGCTGTCGTCGAGATGCCCCTCGCGAATGCGCTGGCGGAAACTCTGGCGGGTCGCCTCGCTGGCTCCCTTGCCGGTCAGGGCATCGAGCAGCCGCTCCATCGCCGCTTCTTCGGCGGCGGCGCGCACCGCCTCGCGGCGGCGGTCCTTCTCCAGCCGCACCGCTTCCTCGACCAGGTCGCGCGCAATCTGCTCGACGTCGCGGCCGACATAGCCGACCTCGGTGAACTTGGTTGCCTCGACCTTGATGAAGGGCGCGTCGGCGAGCCTGGCGAGGCGGCGCGAAATCTCCGTCTTGCCGCAGCCCGTCGGGCCGATCATCAGGATATTCTTGGGGCTCACCTCGTCGCGCAGCTCGGGCGCGAGTTGCTGGCGGCGCCAGCGGTTCCTGAGCGCCACCGCAACCGCGCGCTTCGCCGCGTCCTGGCCGATGATATGCGTGTCGAGCGCGGCGACGATCGCCTTGGGCGTCAGATCCTTGTTCATGGGTTCAAGCCTGGATATCGATGATTTCGAGGGTGGTCTGGTCGTTGGTATAGACGCAGATGTCGGCGGCGATCTGCATCGCCTTTTTCGCCAGCACCTCGGGGTCCCTTTCGTAATCGACCAGCGCGCGCGCCGCCGACAGGGCGTAGTTGCCGCCCGATCCGATCGCCGCGATGCCGCCCTGCGGTTCGAGCACGTCGCCATTGCCGGTGACGACCAGCGTCACCTCCTTGTCGGCGACGATCATCATCGCTTCCAGATTGCGCAGATACTTATCGGTGCGCCAGTCCTTGGCGAGTTCGACCGCGGCGCGGAGAAGCTGGCCGTTGTGGCGTTCGAGCTTGGCCTCGAGCCGCTCGAACAGGGTGAAGGCATCGGCGGTCGCGCCCGCGAAGCCGCCGATCACGCTGCCGTCGTGCAGGCGGCGCACCTTCTTTGCGTTGGGCTTCATCACCGTCTGACCCATCGAGACCTGACCGTCGCCGATAACGACGACCTTGTCGGCAGTGCGGGCGGAAAGAATAGTGGTTCCATGCCAGGGCGCGGCATGATGCGCGGTGGGTTCGGTCATGCGGCGCGATATGGGAGGTCGGTCGCTGGACCGCAAGGGTGGTGGGATTGGCCGGGATCAGTCGGGATTGGAGAGGCTTTCCACGATCTTTTTCACATCCTGCGCCCGGTCGCGAGGGACGATCACGATGTCGTTGCCGTGTGCGACGACGACGAGGCCGGAGATTCCGACCACCGCCAGCCGCTTGCCGGCATCGACGCGCAGATAATTGCCCTCGGCATCGATCGAGAGGACCTGGCCGATGACGACGTTGCCGGCGGCGTCCTTTTCGCCCAGTTCGTGAAGCGCCGCCCAGCCGCCGACGTCGGACCAACCTGGATCGACCGGGGTGACGACGACATTTTCAGCGCCTTCCATCACGGCATAGTCGATCGAATCGGCGGGACTGGCGAGGAAGGCTTCGGGGGCAGGATGGACCTGCCCGTCTTTCTGCTCGGCGCCATTCATCGCTTCGGCGCATGCCTTTGCGATCGACGGCTGCTGCCGGTCGAGTTCCTGCAGGAACCGGTCGGCGCGCATCAGGAAGATGCCGGCGTTCCAGTAATGGCCGTCCTCGGCCAGCATCGCCTCGGCCTTCTCACGCGCAGGCTTTTCCACGAAGCGGCGAACAGCATGGACATAGGGGTTGCCCGGCAAGGGATCGCCCGCGGCGATATAGCCGTAGCCCGTTTCAGGATGCGAGGGCGCGATGCCGAAAGTGGCCAGCGCGCCGGCTTCGACCGCGGGCAGGACGGCGTCGATCGCCGCAAGGAAAGCCGGAACGTCGGTCATCACATGATCCGCCGGCATGACGAGCATGATTGCGTCGGGCGTGACGGCCAGCGCGGCGAGCGCGATGGCGGGCGCGGTGTTGCGCGCGGCGGGCTCGACGAGAATCCGGGCGTCGCCGATACCAGCCGCCGCGAGGTCGGCCTCGACGTGCCGGACATGCGCGCGGCCGCACACGATGATGGGGGCGGCAAAGCGGCTGCGATCGGCTGCGCGCGCCAGCGTTTGCCGGAACATGCTGCTTTCGCCGGCCAGCGGCTGGAACTGCTTGGGCGCGTCGCCGGTCGACACGGGCCACAGCCGCGTGCCCGAACCGCCGGACAGGATGACGGGGGCGATGGTCGTCATGGGCTTTATCTCTTTAATCTCTTGCGCGGAAAAAAACGGTCAGGTCGGCCAGCACAACAGCGCGCGGGCATCGGGCGCCAGGGCGATCGTTTGTGCATCTTCGAGGATCACGCATTCGCCCAGCCTTATCTCTTCGCCCGCCGCGGTGCAGCCCGCCGACAGCGGAACGAAGCTGAAGCGGCTTTTCTCCCGCGGCAACAGGGCGTCCGCGCCGGACCCGGACAGATGCAGCAGATGAAAATGCGGCCCGCCGACCAGTTCGCGATTGTCGGATTTGTCCACCCTGGTATCGCGCGGGTCGTTGTGCGGCTCCGGCATGGCGACCGCCAGCCCGGCATCGAGATGCAATTCGCGCGGGCGGCCGTAATCATAGAGGCGATAGGTGCAATCCACATTCTGCTGCACCTCGACAAGGACCAGCCCAGGGCCGATGGCGTGGATCGTTCCCGCCGAATTATAGACGAAATCGCCCACCTCGGCATGCCGCCAGTCGATCATGTCCTCGATGCTGCCGTCGCGCGCCGCGCGCCGCAGCGTTTCAGCATCGCTCTTCGCCTTGAGTCCGACGCCGAGCTCGGCGTCGGGATCGGCGGAGAGGATCAGCCAGCATTCTTCCTTCCCGCGCGGATAGCCGACACGCTGCGCCGTCGCATCGTCCGGATGGACCTGGATCGACAGCCGTTCGGACGTGAAGAGGAATTTGACCATGAGCGGCGCGTCGGCGCCGGCCGGGTCCTCGAACCATATCTCGCCGACCCGACGTCCCTCGAAATCGCCGAAGGCGGCCGGGACATCGGTGCGTCCCCACGGCTTTTCCACGATGCGCGTGCGGGTTCGAAGCAGCATGGCTTCGACATGACCGGATTCGCCTGTTCCGTCAACGTCGGGTCGGCAGACGGATCGAACGCCTGGTGGAGAATCGGTCAGGCCGCGCTGCGCAGTCCGGACGCCTGGGGAAGTGGCTGGTCGAGCCACAGGCCGCGCGTGTCATAGACGATCTTGCCGGCACGTTCTTCGAGCGGGATCGACTTGAACAGATCATGGTCGACGAGCACGATCAGCAGCTCGCATGTGGCGAGCGCGGTGTCGAGGTCGATCAATTGGGCGCCGGTGCCCGCGAACTCCATCGGCAGGCCGCGCGCATAGGGCTCGACGATGTCGATCTGCTTGCCGAAGCGGCGGGCGAGTGCGGCGGCGACTTCGACCGCGGGACTTTCGCGGAAATCGTCGATATTGGGCTTGAAGGCGAGGCCGAGGCAGGCGACGCGCGCATCGGGATGCTGCGACACCAGCATTTCGGCGCCGCCGATGACATGCGCGGTCTTGGCGAGATTGACCTCGCGCGCGGTGCGGATCAGCCGGCTGTGGTCGGGTGCGCCGTGGACGAGGAACCAGGGGTCGACCGCGATGCAATGGCCACCGACGCCGGGGCCGGGCTGGAGGATGTTGACGCGCGGGTGGCGGTTGGCGAGGCGGATCACTTCCCAGATGTCGACGCCCAGATGTTCGGCCATCATCGACAATTCGTTGGCGAAGGCGATGTTGACGTCGCGATAGCTGTTCTCGACCAGCTTCACCATTTCGGCGGCGCGCGCCGAGGTGGTGACGCAGGCGCCGCGCACGAACTGGCGATAGAAGGTCATCGCCCGGCGCGCGCAGCGCGGGGTGATACCGCCGATGCAGCGGTCGTTGTCGACCAGTTCGACCAGGATGCGCCCCGGCAGCACCCGCTCGGGGCAATGGGCGATGAAGATGTCGGCGGCACCGGTGCAGGTGCCCGGAACCTTGAGGTCGGGGCGCAGCGCGGCGATTTCCGCCGCGACCTTTTCGGTCGTGCCGACCGGAGAGGTCGATTCGAGGATCACCAGATTGCCGGGCACCAGCACCGGTGCGATGGCGCGTGCGGCCGACAGGACGTGACTGACATCGGGGCGGTGCGCCTCGTCGTGCGGGGTCGGAACGG
This sequence comes from Sphingopyxis panaciterrulae, assembly GCF_014199295.1. Lineage (GTDB taxonomy): Bacteria > Pseudomonadota > Alphaproteobacteria > Sphingomonadales > Sphingomonadaceae > Sphingopyxis > Sphingopyxis panaciterrulae. The sequence goes on along the minus strand of NZ_JACIJH010000010.1, from coordinate 123,155 downwards.
CGATGACGAAGGTGTCGGCCAGTGCGACCTCGGTGGACGCGGTCAGCGCGCCGCGGGCGACGACGCCCTGGACGAGGCCGTCGAGATCGACCTCCTCGATATGCACCTTGCCGCTGTTGATCGTATCGACGACCTTGTGGCTGACGTCGACGCCGGTGACGCGGCAGCCCGAGCGTGCGATCAGCGCGGCGGTGGGCAGGCCGATATAGCCGAGGCCGAGGACGGTGACTTGCTGGTCGGTATCAATGGGCACGCGCAACGATCTCCGCAATCTTCCGGGCCGCCGTGCCGTCGCCGAACGGATTGTGCGCGCGCGCCATGGCGGAATAGGAATCGTCATCGTCCAAAAGACTGAAGATTTCGGAAACAATGCGATTTTTGTCGGTTCCGACCAGCCGGGCGGTGCCCGCCGCAATGCCTTCGGGCCGTTCGGTCGTCTCGCGCATCACAAGCACGGGCTTGCCGAGCGCAGGTGCTTCCTCCTGCACCCCGCCGCTGTCGGTGAGGACGAGGTCGCTTTCGCCGAGCAGCCGCACGAAATGCGGATAGTCGAGAGGGTCGATCAACGCGACGTTGGGAAGGTCGCCGAGGATCGGCGTCATGATGCTGCGGACATGTGGGTTGGGGTGGACGGGAAAGATCACCGCGATATCGGGACGCTCGGCGGTCGCGGCGATGGCGTCGGCGATCGCCTTCATGCCCTCGCCGAAATTCTCGCGCCGGTGCGAGGTGACCGCGACGATGCGCTGATCCGCGAAGCGCCCGACCAGCGGGTCGAGCCCGGCGGCGAGCGCCGGCTCCCCGGCGATCCGCGCCTGTGTTGCGAGCAGCGCGTCGATCACCGTGTTGCCGGTGATATGGATGCGGTCGGCGGGCACATTTTCGGCGCGCAGCGCGGCGGCGGCGGTTTCGGTCGGCGCGAAATGCAGATCGGCGATCGCGCCCGCGACCTTGCGGTTCACCTCTTCGGGCCAGGGGTGATAGATGTTGCCGCTGCGAAGGCCCGCCTCGACATGGCCGACGGGAATCTTGCGGAAATAGGCAGCGAGCGTCGCCGCCATCGTCGTTAGCGTGTCGCCGTGGACGAGCACCCGGTCGGGTCGCTCGGTATCGAAAGTCTCGCCCAATCCGGTGACGAGGCGCGCGAGCAGCGCGTCGAGCGTCTGGTCGGGCTGCATGACGTCGAGGTCGATATCGGGAGTGATGCGCGCGATATGCAGCACCTGATCGAGCATCTCGCGATGCTGTGCCGTGACGCAGACGCGGGCATCGACGTCGGGCTGATCACGCAGGGCATGGACGACGGGGAACATCTTGATCGCTTCCGGCCGGGTGCCGAAAACCGTCATAACCTTCATTTCGAATGTCTCTCCTGCGCCGTGCCGGCGTCTGCCGCTGAAAATCGGTGACTAACGGCAGGTTAAGGGTGAAAACTTGCGACACCCTTAAAGTCGGTTCCGTTCATCGGCTGTAAAAATGCCGTTGCTAGAAGCCGCGTTGCAACTTTTCGGCGTGCCGGGCCTATATTGCCAGTGCAACGTCGGGGGGGTAGGGGCCGATGGATCGGTCCCGCCGACCGACGGGCGATGACAGTCGAGTGACGAGGTAATGGTTTCTCTCTCCAGTTTCTGGAAACGCAAGAACAAGCCGGAGCCCGAAATCCGACCCGATTATTCGGTGCCGCCGGGCCGGCGAGTTTATGCGATCGGCGACATTCACGGTCGTGACGACCTGTTCGCGCAGTTGATCGAGCGGATCCGCGCCGATCATGCCGCGCGCGGGCCGGCGCAGATGACGCTGATCCTGCTTGGCGACCTTGTCGACCGCGGCCCGCAATCGGCCGAAGTGGTCGAGCGGGCGATGAATTTGCACCGCGAATTTCCCGACACCCGGCTGCTGATCGGCAATCATGAGGAATGTTTTCTCGCAGCGCTGACCGGCGATGTCCGCCGCGTGCGCTATTTCATGCGCATCGGCGGCGATGCCACCGTACGCAGCTATTGGCGGGATGGTGCGAGCTATGCGGCCGCCACCTTCGAGGAGGTCGCCGAGCGGCTGCCGCACCTCGTACCGGAGGCGCATGTTCAATTCCTTGGCATGGGCGAGGATGTGGTCGAGATCGGCGAGTATGCCTTCGTCCACGCCGGCATCCGGCCCGGCGTGCCGCTCGACAAGCAGGCGTTGACCGATCTGCGCTGGATCCGCGAGGAATTTCTGGAGGATGCGAGCGATCATGGCAAGATGATCGTCCATGGTCACAGCATCACCGCGGAACCCGACGAGCAGAGCAATCGCATCGGCATAGACGTCGGTGCCTTTCGCAGCGGGACGTTGGCGGCGCTGGGGATCGAGGGCGACCGCCGGTGGTTCCTCTTTGCGCAGGATGAAGCGCGGCTGGCCGAGCAGGCGGCCTGAACGGGCGTTAACGGCTTGGCAGCGAGCGAGGAGTTAGGGCGCGCGCTTTGAATAGAGAGAAAGGGGCGCCGCGCGTGGGTGGCAAGGTCTTCATTACCGGGACGGCGGGCTTCATCGGCTATCATCTGGCGAAGCATCTTCTGGACGAAGGCGTCGAGATCGTCGGCTACGATGGGATGACCGACTATTACGACCCCCAGCTCAAGCGCCGGCGCCACCAGAATCTCCTCCAGAACGCCCGTTTTCGGGCGGTCGAGGCGATGCTGGAGGATCGCGCGGCCTTCGATGGGGCGGTCGATGCGCTTGCGCCCGATATCATCGTGCATCTCGCCGGGCAGGCGGGGGTTCGCTATTCGCTCGACGAGCCCGCCTCCTATGTCCAGAGCAATTTGGTCGGCGGCTTTCACGTGCTCGAAGCCGCGCGGCGCCACGGTGTGACGCATCTGCTGATGGCGTCGACCTCCTCGGTCTATGGCGCGAACGAGGCGATGCCCTTTCGCGAAACCGACAAGGCCGACCTGCCGGTTTCCTTCTACGCCGCGACGAAAAAGGCGAGCGAGGCGATGGCGCACAGCTATGCCCATCTCTGGAACATCCCGACGACGATGTTCCGCTTCTTCACCGTCTATGGGCCGTGGGGGCGGCCCGACATGGCGCTGTTCAAATTCGTCGACGCGATCCTCACTGGGCGGCCGATCGATGTCTATAATCAGGGCAATCTGTCGCGCGACTTCACCTATGTCGGCGATCTGGTGCATGCGATCCGGCTGCTGATCGACGCGGTGCCCGAGCGGCCGGCGTCGGTGGCCGATATCGCGAAGGGCGACAGCCTGTCGCCGGTTGCGCCCTGGCGCGTCGTCAATATCGGCGGCGGCCGGCCGACGAAACTGATGGATTTCATCGCCGCGGTCGAAGCAGCGCTCGGCCGGCCGGCGCAGCGCAATATGCTGCCGATGCAGCCCGGCGACGTCGTCGATACCTGGGCCGACAGCACGCTGCTCGAACGGCTGACGGGCTATGTCCCGCAAACCGGCGTCGAGCAGGGGGTGGCGGAGTTCGTCGCCTGGTATCGCGACTATTATTGCTGCTGATCGGCGCGGCGCGCCGAAGAGCGCCGCTCATATGATCGCGGCGGCGGCTCCGGTCGCCTCAAAACAGAGGCGCGGGCGGTCGCTTTGCTTCAGATCGCCGCAAGTGCCAGCCGGCCTGTTGAGCCCTTATTCTGGGGATAGCGTCGTTATTATTGAAAATGGGAACCGGCTGAAAGCTTTCGCAAGACAAGACTGGACGTTCATCAATAAGAAGGGGCGTTCCTTATCGCTACTCCGCGCCATGGGATTGTTGCAATGCCCTCGCCGGATGTTAAGAGCGGTCGCCTGACGATGGAGATTCGAATTTTGCGAAGGAAAACAGCCCTTGCCGCGATTTGCCTCGCCTTGCCGGGCTGTGCCTCGACAGGCCTCCCGAGCGGGGATCAGGCTTATGAGATCATTCCTGCGCCATCGAACCAGACCGCGCCGTCCGAATATCGGATCGGGCCGCTCGACGTGCTCAAAATCACCGTTTTCCAGGAGCCCGACCTGTCGCTGGAGGAAGTACCCGTCGATGCCAGCGGCAACATCCTGTTTCCATTGATCGGGCAGGTGTCCGTTTCGGGCAAGACGAGTACCGAATTGTCCAACGCCATCGCCGAGCGACTGGGCGAGCGCTATTTGGTCGATCCGCAGGTTTCGACCATCGTGTCGACGTCGGCGTCGCAGAATGTGACGGTGGAGGGCGCGGTCAACAAGCCTGGCGTCTTCCCGCTTCAGGGCCCGACCACCTTGCTGCAGGCCATGGCCCTGTCCGAAGGACCGACGCAGACCGCCAAGCTGGGCGAGGTCATCGTGTTCCGGCGCAAGGACGACGGCGTCTATGCGGCGCAGTTCAACCTGGACGATATCCGGGTCGGCCGGGCGCCGAATCCCGAGATTCTCGGCGGCGACATCGTCGTCGTCGGAAACAGCTTTGCCAAGCAGCTTTTCCGTGACTTCCTGCAACTGTCGCCGCTGTTGAGCACGGTCTTCGTTCGTCTCGATCGATAATTGACATGAATGGCAAACACCCGAATATGGATCGAAATGTCAGCATGAGCCAGAACGGCAGCAGCGTCGCGCAACCGGTATGGCCCGCCGACGCGGACGGCGACTACAGCGAGGATTCGGTGTTTTCGCTCGATTTCGCCGCGATCTGGGCCGCGATCTATCGCTCGCGTTTTTGGATCGCCGGAATTGTCGTCGGCATGCTGTTGATCGGCGTCGTTATCACGATCCTTTCGACCCCCATCTTTCGCGCTACCTCTACCGTGCAGATCGATCAGGAGGCGGCGAAAGTTCTGGGCACGGAGGATGCCAACGCGTCGGCGGCGATCCAGGACTCCGACCGCTTCCTCAAGACGCAGATGGACGTGATCCGTAGCCGGTCGCTCGCGCAGACGGTGGCCGAGGATCTCAAGCTTTTCAACAATCCCGAGTTTCTGGAATCGATGGCCGTCGATCCTGATTCGATGGCATCGAGTTCGTTATCGCCCGAGCAGGCGCAGCGCGAATTGGTCCTGTATACGCTGAAGGAAAATCTCACCGTATCGCTGCCGGTGGATTCGCGCATCGCGTCGATTTCGTTCGACAGCGCCGATGCCGATCTGGCAGCGCGGGTCGCCAACAGTTTCGCGCAAAACTATATTCGCAACAATCTGCAACGGAAATTCGACACCTCCTCCTATGCGCGCGAGTTTCTGAAGCAGCAGCTCGACGAAGCGGCGATCCGTCTGGCGGATTCGGAACGCGAGGCGCTCGACTATGCACGGCGTACCCGCATCATCGACGCGAGCAACGCCGCGGGAATGGACAGCGACGGATCGACGGCGCCCAAGTCGTTGGTGACGGCGACGCTGGTCAAGCTCAACCAGGATTATGCGGAGGCGGTCGCGCGGCGCATCGAAGCCCAGCAGAAATGGGAAACCGCCGATGGCCGCAACGTGATGACACTGCCCGAGGTGTTGAACAATCTGGCGATCCAGAATCTGTTGCAGCAAAAGGCGATGGTGCAGGCGGAATATGAGCAGGAGCTGCAACGCCGGAAAGAAGATTTTCCGACGGTGAAGCAGGCCCGGGCCCGGCTTGACGAACTCGATCGCCAGATCGCGACGATTGCCTCGGGAATCCAGCAGACGCTGCGTGGCGCTTACCAGACCGCGCTGGCGCAGGAGCAGGCACTCGACGCGCAGATCGCGCAATTGAAGAGCGATACCCTTAACGAACAGAATCAGTCGGTGCAGTTGGGCATCCTGAAGCGCAACACGAGCAACGCGCGCAAACTCTACGATCTGCTCAACACGAGATATAATGAACTCAACGCCGAAGCCGGCGTCCAGGCGAACAATGTGTCGATCGTCGACCGTGCCGACCGCCCGCTCGAACCTATCAAGCCGAGCATCGTCTTCAACATGGCGCTGGCGCTGCTCGCCGGTCTGTTGTTCGCCGCGCTGTTCGTCATCGGCCGCGAGCAGTTGTTCAACGTGATCCGCACCCCCGACGATGTCGGCCGCAAGCTCGGCTTGCCGTCACTTGGCGCCATTCCGAAGATGCAGGAGGGTTTTGCGATCGAGCAGGAGGTCCTCGATCCGAAGAGCCTGATGTCGGAGACCTTCTCGTCGCTGCGCTCGTCGCTGATGTTGGTGTCGTCGCACGGCCTGCCGCGCAGCCTGATGTTCACCAGCGCCAAGCAGGGCGAGGGCAAATCCTCTTGTTGTTTCGCGACCGCCATCGCGCTGAGCCGGATCGGCAAGAAGGTGCTGGTGATCGACCTCGATCTGCGGCGACCCAATCAGCACAACAAGTTCGGGGTCAAGAATGGCGCGGGCATGTCGGATCTACTGACGCGGAACAAGACGGCGGCCGAGGTCGTCCAGACATCGAAATATGATGGCGTCTTCTTCATCCCCAGCGGCGGCACTCCCCCCAATCCTGCGGAACTGCTGGCTGGCGCTTCGGCCCGCAGCGTGATCGAAGAGCTTGAGAAAGGCTATGACGTGCTGCTGATCGACAGCCCGCCGACCCTGGGGCTGGCGGATGCGGTCGAAATCGGGGCGATGGCCGAAGGCTGCATCTTCGTGATGGAAGCAGCGAAAAACCAGGCGAGCCACGCACGCAACTCGCTCCAGCGCCTCGCGCAGGGCGGTGCCAACATCATCGGCGTGTTACTGACGAAATTCGACATCAAGGAAGCCGGCTACGGCTACGACTACGCCTATCAATATTCGTACGAGTAGATCGTGAATCTCCGGTCACGGAAAGAGAGCGATAAGGGGGGCTGCGCTTGGTTCGCGCTGCTTCACGCAGTGGGGAAGCGTTCTGCCACCAATGATTTGGTCAAGCCTAGTACCCGTTCCCGCCAAATATGGGCATCGGGAAACAGGCATTGCAACTGCGTTGCGCTGAGTAGAGATATGCGTTGCACATAGCGTGTGGCTTCGCCGGCGTCGCGGAATTTGCGCGAACGCCGGGTGGCTTGAACGATCATAGAGCGCGTCTGCTCAGGAAGCCAGTGAACGAATGGCAACTTGAAATGGGGTTCGACAGGGAACCAGACGTTTGGAGTTTGCACGAAATATTGTGGGGCGAGACGGCGCACCTCTTTAGCCATTTGTTCCATTTCACGCCAATGTCCGACGTGCTCGATGACGCTATTCGAATGAACGATGTCGAAGGAATTATCGTCGAACGGTAAAGCGCAGGCATCGCCGTCGACGACATGGATGTTCTCGTCTCGGCGTTCCTCTGTGCCCAAGTTCACGACCGTGATCGAAACGTTCGGGTCGCGGTAAAGCCCTGGTAGAGCGCGCCAGAAGTCCGCGGTCCCGCCAATGTCGAGTATCTTCATTGCATCTTTACGCGCAGGCTCGATCAACATTTGGAATCGCCGCATACGCTTTTGTCGAAATGAGTTGTTTAGATTATGTTGTCTCATTCAGCGATTCCTCTTGGTCTTCGGATGGTGTCGGTCGAAAGAAGACTGGCACGGAAAGACTTCGCGAGCCAGGGTAACGCTTATGGTTGGCGACCGCTTTCGGTTACAAGCTCGTGATAAAGATCGACCATGCGTGTTGCTGCTGTCGCGATAGAAAAATGGGCCTGCCATCGGTCGTAGCCGGCTTCGCCCATCGTACGTCGCAGCGCGGGGTCTCGGCACAGGCGTTCGAGTGCATCTGCAAGAATTTTTGCGTCTCCAGGAGCGATGACCAGGCCCGTTGTTCCATCGATCACTTGCGAAGAGACGGCGCCGACATCCGTTGCGACTACCGGAAGGCGATGGGCCATGGCTTCCAGAATCGCCATGGGCTGATTCTCTACCCGTGATGAAAGGACGAATATGTCTGCCATACTATACTGGCGCGTGACCTCCTGCCCATTCAGCCAGCCAAGAAATTCGACTTCATCGTCTAGGCCCAGCCCATGGGCGAGGCGCTGAAAGACATCGATATCTCCATCGCCTCCGATGACTGCCCTGAAATCGATCCCGCGCTGTTTCAGCAATCCGAACGCTTCTAGGAGAATGTCGATGCCTTTGATCGGTATGAGCCGCCCCATGAAGCAGATCGTTGGAATGACATGCCATGGGGCAGCCATTTCCGTCGCCGCGGGGACACCGTTCCCCAAAGCAACGACTCTCTCCGGAAGGAGGCCGATCTTGATCGTCACAAACTCCCGGCTATTGTCATTCAAAATGACAACCTTGTCAGCGCTCTCGAACAAAAATTTAATTATATGCCGAACAATGCAGGAGCGTTTGTCGAAAAAATCCTCATATCCTCCACCATGGAGATGGAGGATGATTTTTTTCCTCGTTAATTTAGAAACGAAAATATAGGGAATTTTACGGAACGTCGACCCTCTGGGGGCCAAGTTTACATGGATAATATCCACGCGTTTCGAAAATATAAACGAACAAAACCTAATGAAGCATGGTATAATGCTTATATGCTTCAGAAGGCCTGGCAAGTCCTTACGGGAGATGGTTTCAGTAATTTTTATGTTTTCATGATTTTCTTCAATCTGATTTATCAGGTAAAAGGCGTACTTTTCAATTCCACCCTTTGCATGTGATCCATTGGCTAAAAGAATTACTACAGATATCTGTCTGTCAGACAAGGGAGGGGGCTCCTTGCGGCATCCTGTCGAGGCGCACGCATAGCTGTCGCGCTATTTTGCTGCAAGGCGGAAAGCCCTGCTTCGTCGCCGCTCTGCATCCCTTGGCCGCAGGGCGCGGAGTAGGGCTCTTGTCCACGCTGGGGCTGCCTGCTAGGCGACCCCACTCCGCCGATGCCGGCCGCCAGGAAATTAGACGAGAAGCTTTTGCTCGCCCGACGATCTTTCGCCTTGTCCGGACAGTCGACGCCAGTCCGCGGAGCGCCTCGCAAGGATTCGTCAGCGTCCGATGCTCTGGGCGTGATTGTTGCCCTGTTCTTAATCGGTCGGCTTGTTTATGGATTTTTTCGCACGGAGAATGAATCGACGCTGGCGGACGAAATGTTGGTGGCCTGCCTAGGGATTTTTGCCCCTTATGCTATCGTGGCGTTAGGGAAAAGTTCCAAAGGACTTAGATTTATAATCTATTTTATCGTATACGTGGCGATTATTCTCGCATCGAGTTACCTTCATCCATTCTCCACCGAGCGGGGGAAATATCCTCTATACTTGGGGTTTGCACTGGATATAAAGTTTTTCGTGCTGTTCTTTGGAGCCTATGCGCTTGCCGCCAACAGTGTCGCAAAGGGGCGAAGTGAAAGAGCGATCGGACTCATTTTGCAGGCGCTCATTTTCGTCGCCTGTGTGGATTCGATCCAGGTCATTCGAGATGCCCTTGGCAGCGGCATTGATTTCGACGGCAATCGTTTGGGTGTGCGTGGCCCCTTTTATCGGCCCGAAGGTTTTTTCCATCACGCTGTGGCGAGCGCGCAGGTCGCACTCTTTGGATTCCTCGCATCCCTCACGCGCTTGGCAAAGCGTTTTACACCCGCCCGATTGGGTGTTGCGATCTATATCTTCCTGATGCTGATTATCCATGTGTCGGTGAAGGAGATCATCGTCGGCTGCTTTGCGCTGATGCTGTTCGTTCTTCTATTCGTTCGGAGCGATGCGCTAACGAAGGCGGTGGCGGCGCTGGTCGGCATTGCTGCGGTTGGGTCCGTCCTCACTTCGGCAGCGGGCGACCAGGTTTTTCAACGCATCTCCTATTATACAGGCGAGCAGGGGAGCGACGAAGTCCGGCGCGTTCTCTATCGTGCGAGCTTCGATATCGCCAACGATATGATGCCCATCGGCTCCGGAACATCGACCTTCGGAAGCCAGGGGTCACGAACCGATGGATACAGCAGCTTATATTTCACTTACGGGGTTTATGGCCGCTGGGGCGCCAACAAGGAAAACGACACTTATCTTCTCGACACTTTCTGGCCGAAAATCTTCGCCGAAACGGGATATGCCGGATTATTCTTCTTTATACTAACGGTGATGATCCTGCTCGGCGCCGGATTTCGGGTGATGATGGTTACTCGAACGCCAGAAGACGCATTCCTTTTCGTCTCGATGTTCGGCATCCTCATCATCTCGTCAGCTGCCGCCGCGTTGGGCGATGAGCTTACGGGGCCGCTCTTCTATGTCTTCGGCGCTTTTGCGCTAGCTCGCACAAGGCATCTTCTTCCTTCGATAAGGCGCGGGCGAAACGCACGGAGGGGCGCCATGCAAAAGGTCAGAGGGCAACGACCGGGCCGGGTTATGCCGGCTGCGGAACAAGGATTCTCTCGGAAGGATTTTGTATGAAAATATGTTTCCGCCTTGGAAACTTGATGTTCGAGTTGCGCGGCGACGGCCCCTTGGCGGGCGCGGTGCGCGAAGAAATTCCCGCGCAAATGCTGTGCGAAAGCGATAGCCCGGCAGATGCAGTCTACGAATTCGGGAACATAAATATTCCATCGGGCGAAAGCGTCTATGTCGGTGCCTATCGCGTCGGCAAAGGCTGGATTTATATCGACGACAAATATCTACCCAGCCTGATCTCGATGGAGGCCGGCCGGATGCACGTGACCGTCGGTTGCCGGGTCGACCTATTGGGAAAGCCGGGCATATCGGCGTTGTTGAAGCCCGTGGATCACGCATATAATAATGTATGGGGAAGAATATCAAAAAGATTTTACTATTCGATCTTCAACCAGACCTCGCAACTCTATCAACTCGCCCATGGCCAGACCTATTGCCATGCGAGCGCTTGTACCGATGGCCAGCGGACCGTTTTGTTGATGGCCTGGGGCGGTGTCGGTAAGACGTCCAGCCTCCTGCAGCTTCTCAATTCGTCAGAAAGCTGGCGTTTTATTTCCGACGATCAGGCTATCCTCGACCGGAAGGGGAACGTGTACCGTACCCCGTTCCGGATGCAAATCTATCCCTATAATCTGGAAGGCGAAGATCGACTGCGCAATGCGCTGATGGGACGACGGTCTATTTTCGACAAGGCGCAGTGGCAGATACGGCAGGGGTTGATGGGGAAAAAAAGCGTCCGTCGCCGCGTGCAGGCGGAAGAGTTTCTGGGGGCCGGTCGCGGCGCCGCGTCGGCGGGCGTGACGCATGCCTTTTTCCTGAGACGGACGGGAGGAATGGAGTTTTCCGATCATTCTGTATCGACCGAAGATTTGGCTCTGCAGATGTCGCACGTGATGCAATATGAATTGGGCATGCTCGGCAATCTACTCGCTGCCTCGACGAGTGTGGGGTCGCGGGACGAGGGATTCGGCTTCGATATGACTATAGCATCGGAGTTGGATTCCGTTGCCGACATCGTCAGGGATGGCCTCGATCATGTTCGTGCGCAGCCGAGATTGCTGGACGTGCCCTTCAAGGCGCAGCCCGCAGATTTGCTGCAAGCGGTTTTGGCGCGAATCGACTAGGATCGCAGGCAATGGCGAGTCCAGTTGACGCGCCCAGTGGATCGGTGGTGGCCAAGGCGAACCGCGGATGAAATATCAATCTGTCAGGACCGCGGCGAAATCTATGTTTCGCGTTGGTTTGTTCAGTATCGATCAGGCGCTGTCGAGCCTTTCCAACCTCGCCGCGTCGATTGCGGCGGCGCATATATTATCCGCTGGCGATTTTGGTGCGTTCGGGATCGTCTTTGCGACATATCTGCTGGTCGTCCTATCCGCGCGTGCTGTCACCGGAGAGGTGCTTCTTCTTGCCGATGCGGGGCGGGCGAATGCGAATGGTGCGATCAACCTAGTCGTTGCCGCCGTCGTCGGCCTAGGCGCGGGCATGATTTTGCTGGGCGTCGCCGCGTTGCTCAGGGGGCCGGTCGGCGTGGGTCTTGTTCCGCTTGCGGTCGGGATGGTCGGCCTGACGGTTCAGGACACGATCCGCTATATCGGCTTTGCGACCCGTCGCATCGAATTGGCTCTGGTGACTGACGCGCTTTGGCTAGCTTTCATCGTTCTGGGCTTCTTCTTTGTGTCGGACTCCCGATCCTCGCTTGGAGAGGTGACGACAATATGGGTGGGATCCGGCGTCGCGGCAGCTTTCTGCACTCTGCCATTGCTGCGGACAGCCCGGCCGCGATGGTCCGCTATCGCAGCCTGGCTGTGTGAACAGAAAAATGCGATGCGGAACCTGCTTTTCGACCGCGGGCTGGTTTCGGTGTCCCAGCAGAGCATTATATACGTCGTTGCGCTGTTTATCGGACTCGAAGGGAATGCTGCCTATCGCGGAGCGCAGATCGTCATGGCGCCTATCAATGTCTTGAGCGTTGGTCTGGTGACGGCTGTCGTTCCCTATCTCGTCCGCGTCTGGGGACGGCGCCCAGCGACCTTGAAGAAAGAGGCGATCCGCATCGCAGCCATCAGTGGCTTTGGCCTCCTCGGCCTGACGCAATTGGTCGCCAATATGCCGGATTGGCTTGGGCGCGCCATTCTGGCTGAATCATGGACCTATGGTCAACCGGTCCTGCATGTCATGGCCATGATCATTCCGCTGCAAGCGGTGAATTTCACAGCTGCCAATGCGATGCGCGCTATGGGGCGCACAGGGGCTGCTCTGGCGGTTAGGTTCGTCTCGGTCCCGATGACGCTGCTTGCCGTTGTCGCCGCCGCCTATTGGGGCGACATCGGGGCAGTGATATGGGCGCAGGTTGGCACAACCGCCGCAGCCATGCTGCTTTGGTGGTCGGCATTCTCCCGCACCTATCGTCATGACTGCCCACCGTCTGCGAACAAGGCCGATGCGGCGGAACAGCCGGAGTTGAATGCCGATCTGTCATAGGCGGCTGTCGCCGGTTCGGGGGGCAGACCTGGGAGACCTGTGTGCGGGAGGGCAGAGACATGAGCGTGTATTGCCGATTCTATGGGCTTTCCAAGAGGGGGAGCGTCAGGTAGCGCAACCTCCGATTGGCCAGGAGCGGTTTGGCTTTGCTGGGCGCAGGTCTCCTAAATCCGATCTGACAGATCGCGGGTCGTGGTTCCCGTCACGTTCCGGAAACGCACCATGGTTGTTCCCAACGTCCCTTGGGTCCGGTAGATACCGAAACGAAAATAGCCGGCTCCGGGCGCATCAGCATAGCCAATGGCTCCCTTTTCCTCCAGCAGCAGCTTGCCGTCGACCCAGATGCGGGCGAAACCATCGACAGGATTGGCTTTGGTTTCGATGACGACATGGTAAAATCGGCCGGGCTTGAAATCGGGGATGTGTGCGGAAACGCTCTGTCCACGCTTGCCTTTCCTGTCTCCCCTAGCGACGGAGAAGCGAACTGTTTTGCCTCCCGTCGACAGGTCGCTCAAGTCCAGCCGTAGCCAGGGCGAGGGGATCGATGATTTGCCTGCGTGATATTGGGCGAGGATCGCGAAGTCGGTCTTCGCCGAACCCCGCGCAAAATGGTCCACTACGAAATCGAAGGCATTCCAATAGGTCACGCCCCTCTTCATCGTATCGGTCTGCCGGAATTCCGATCGTTCGGAATAGTCATGGCCATTCGCAAGATCTCCTCGCCATTGGTCGCCGGGACCGATGTTGAACGAAATCTGGCGTTCCTGACGAGTTCCCTGCACGAAGCACAAAGTCCCTTCCTCCCCCTCGACCGCGAAGTCATTGTTGCCCAAGGTCTGATGGGTGTCCGTTCTGACGGTGGAAAAGGTCGCCGGAATTGCCTGCCGATAGATGCGGATAGCCCGGATATAGCCTTGCAGCATCTGTTTGCCGCGATGGTCGCCACCCAGATAGAGGTTGTTCAGGTGGGGAATGCGGAGGTCAACAGCACGGCTGACTTCGCCGGAATTGCGATCCTGAAGGCGATAGTCGCCATTCTTGACAGTGGCACGAACAGTGACGATCCGGTTGCGAAGTTCGTCGGGGGTCGAGGGACCGTTCTTGAGGTCGAGTTTCGGCGTGCCACCACCGTTGTAGACGTTCATCTGCAAGACGCCGCCAAGCCAGTCGCGGGGGTCTCGCGCCGATCGCCGGTTGAGCGAGATTCTGTTTGAATCCGGGCCGACGGCTGCGTTGAAGTCGAATATCGTCTGTGGCGTGTCGACGGCTGTCTGGACGATATCCAGTTCGATGGTCGCCTCTCCCCGGCGGATCAACTCCTCGCTGATCGCTCGTTTGAGGCGCAAGGGGCGCTGCAGTCCTCCCTTGCCGAATTTTATGCCGTTATGCACGTCGCTTTCGGACCGTAGTTTCGGCGGTACCTCGAAGAGCGCCGAAAGTGCCACGCTTTGTCCATCATAAGCGTAACGGCGATGCGCAAAATCCAGATCAAGAAACGGGGTCTCTTCGGTCCGGCTTGCGGTTCGCGCCCTTTCCCGGCAGGAAATCGGCGTCGTCGAGCCGGTTGTGGCATAGGCGCTTTCTCCGCCCCAGACACTTTCTGGCGTGAAGAAGCGCGATGAGCCAAACAGGCCGAGCGTGATCAGGCTCAAGCCGACGATGGCGGGTACGATCTTCAACTCCGTCGTCCTCCTGCCTAATTGTGGGGTCTCGGTTGGATCGTCAGTTTGTGAGTCCGAGCCTGAACATCCGATGATCGATGAGAATTATTGCCGCTACCGGTAAATCCAGTCGCGAACGAAGGTCTGCAACGCGATTTTGGCCGGCGTCGCTTCGATAAAGGCCGATTCGAGCGTCGGGGCTATCAGATAGGCTTCCAGTTCGCTCTCGCTTTGTGCGACATGCACGCCCCTATGCCCCGTTAAATTGCGCGCCGTAGCGAGTTGATGATCGTTGCGGTGCTCGCCCCGGTCTGCGCGCCGGGGAACGATGATGAGGGGGAGATTCTTCTGCTTTGCAGTTAGAATCGTCCCGATGCCGGCATGACCCACGATCAGGCGGGTGTCAGCGATGATGCTGTCATATTCCTGGGGCGTCACGAAGGGCTGGTGACGGATCTGGCGGTATGCCCCATTGGGTTCCGCCGTTTGCGCAAAAACATCGAGAGCGTTGCGGGCGGCGATGGCATCGACCCATCCCATCAGGCGCGGAAAGGGCAGTTGCGTTCCGACGGTTACGAAGATCACAGCACCGATCCTTCGAACCGGCCGCCGACCTGATCGGCGACATGTTTCCACTGCGACAGCCACAGCGTGGAAAATCTGCGGGCTTTCTGCCCCGCAAGCGATGGCTCCTCCGCATTGGCCACGCTGTCGATCCAGATCGTCCTGATCCTGAGGAAATGCGCTATCATAATAAAAGCGAAGCCGGGAAGCGCGCCCGTCGAAATCACCACGTCCGGCCGTTGCCGCAGCAGGCACGATACCGCCTGGCCGATGCACAGCAGAAAGCGGAACGGCGTATTCTTGTTGCAATCAGCGACGATCGCGAACGGCGCCTTGCCGTCCATTTGTGGTAGTTCGTCCATCGTGGTCACGAAGAACAGATCCTCTGCGGGCAACGCTTCGGTGATCTGGCAGGCCTGATGCCAATGACCGCCGGCCGAGGCCACCACCAA
This sequence comes from Sphingopyxis panaciterrulae, assembly GCF_014199295.1. Classification (GTDB taxonomy): domain Bacteria; phylum Pseudomonadota; class Alphaproteobacteria; order Sphingomonadales; family Sphingomonadaceae; genus Sphingopyxis; species Sphingopyxis panaciterrulae. Next base: position 107,723 of record NZ_JACIJH010000010.1, on the reverse strand, counting down.
TATCTTGCGTTTCATTGAAAATGCCTTCGGAGTCACTGATGGCTGCATTGCAGAAAGCCCATTGGTGGGCCAGCCTGTGCTGGCTCTCCTTCGGGCAGAGCGGAGAGCGTTGCGCCATTTTGCGCTGTAGACCAGAGCTTTGGCGATGAAAAGCCGCGCCTGCGCGACCGTTCGAAACGCGCTCGGACGGGATGCGTACGCCGCGCCTGTTCCAGCACCCCCAGGTCGAAAACGGAGGCAGAGGGGGTAAGAGCGCCTTGACTGCCATGGGCAATTCCCGCATCGAACTTTATCGCCGATAGGGCCGACAATCGGGAGAGATCAGCCATTTCCACGCAAGCTCGAGCGGGCGCGGCGGCTTCGGCGTCGCTGGTCCGCGCCAATGAAATCCTGCTCTGTCTTCTCTTCGCCAGCGCCTTCGTGCTCGGCGGCAGTTCGGGCGACGCGAGTCCGCGCATCTTCCTGATCTGCGTGGCGGCTTCGGCCAGCTTGTCGGTTGCGCTCGCCGCGGGGGCCTGGGGCGCGGTTTGGAAGTTGCCGATGCTGCTGCGCATCGCGCTGTTCCTGATCCCTCTGGTGCCGCTGCTGCAACTCATTCCGCTTCCGCCGGGATTGTGGGACGCGCTGCCCGGCCGCGAGGTTCCGAAGGCCGTCTTCGCCCTGGTGGGCACCGAAGGGCAATCGCATCCGCTCAGCTTGACCCCGGCGACGACGTGGCTCGCCTTGCTGATGCTCTTGCCGCCCTATGCCGCCTTTTTCGCGGCGTCGCTTCTTGACGATCGTGGCCGGGAACGATGCGTCGGCCTGTTCCTGGCGCTCGTCGTCCTCTCTGTTCTCGTCGGCGTGATCCAGGTCGGCAGCGCCGGCGGTGCCCTCAACTTCTATAACAGCGCGCACCGGGGCAATTTGATCGGCTTCTTCGCCAATCGCAACCACGAAGGGGTGGTGCTCGCGATCACCGCGGTCTTCAGTATCGCCTTCGTCAACGCCCGCGCCCCGTCGCGGCAATCGGCGATCGCCTGGTCGGCCGTCCTGACGATCACCCTGCTCGCCGCGGTCATCGGCACTATTTCGCGCGCCGCGCTCGGGCTGACGCTGCTCGGTCTTTTCGCGTCAATCGGCCTCTATTTCCTTCGCGGCCCGCGCAAGCCGCGCCTGTGGGTTTTCGCCGGGGCGGCGGTCGTTCTGGCGGCCATGATCTATTTCTTCAGTTTCAGCACGGTCGTCGCCAATGCCCTCGCGCGCTTCAACGATGTGGCCGAAAATGGCCGTAGCGAAATCTGGCACAATAGCTGGCCGCTCGTCGGACAATATTTTCCGTGGGGCAGCGGCCTCGGCAGCTTCGTGTCCGCCTATGCCGCGCGCGAGCCGCTCGATCAGGTGAGCATCTATTATGTCAACAGCCCGCACGACGAATATCTGGGGCTGCTGATCGAAACGGGGATTCCGGGGATACTGGTTCTCGCGTTATTTGCCGCTGCGCTGGTTGTGCGGGGAATCGGGCTGGTGCGTAATCCGGCGAGCGGCGGCACCTATGCCATTCCGGCCGGGCTTTCTATCGGCCTGATCGCTTTGCACTCGATCGTCGATTATCCGCTGCGAACCCCCGCCGGGATCGTCCTTTTCGCGATTCTTATCGTGCTTTTCTATTCGGATCCCTCGGGGAAAAAGCGGGTGCGGGTCCGCGCGAACGATGTCGGCGCGGAGGGATAGGATCATGGCACGTATCATCGCGTCGGGGCTGTTTTTCGTCGCGCTGCTGGCGTTCACCTTGTTCGCCTTCGCGCAGCAGCGCGCCGAGCGGATCGCCGCGCAGCCCGGCTGGGCGTTGACCGCGATCGAAAACGTCGACATCCCGCCCGCCACTGCTGCCCAGGCGCGCAGCATCCTTGCGCGGCGGCCGCTGAACCAGCCGGTTCTCAACCTGCTCTTCGCCGTCGAATCGCGGGGCGACCTCGATCCCGCGCGCCGCGAAACCTTCATCGACACGATCAAGGCGCTCGGCTGGCGCGACACGCCCAGCCAGCAGAATCTGATCGTGGAGACGCTGCGCGACGGCGATCCGCGCGAGGCGGTGATGCGTGCCGACGCGCTTCTGCGCCGTGGCAAGCTGACGTCGAACATCGTCGCGGTGCTGGCGCAGATCGAAGTCTATCCGCAGGCCGCGGACCTGTTGATCGAACGTCTCGACAAGCAACCGGCATGGCGCAGGCATTATTTCGCCTATGCGGGCGCGCTCGGCAATCCGGCATTGCTGGATGCGCGCATCCAGTTGCTCGACAAGATGCTGGCCAAGGGCATGACGCTGAGCCGGTCGGATCTGAAAACGTCGCTCGACGCCATGGTGCGGGCGGGAAGGCAGGGAGAGGCGGTGCGTATCGCCATGGCCGCCAACCCCTCGGGAAGCGCGGGCACGTTGATCTATGATCCCGATTTCTCGAGGTTCGCCGCCCTGACGTCGCGCGATCGCGACAATGTCCTGCCCTTCGAATGGTCGCTCGCCAGCCGCCCGGGCATTTCGGTCATGATCGTCCCGCGGTCCGATGCCGGTCAGTTGCAGATCCGGTGGAACGGCATGGGCGCGCCGGTCATCGCGCATACGATGACCATGCTGCGCGAAGGGGCGCAGCCGCGGCTCGAGGTCCGCGTCGAAGGGGTCGATGCACTGAACGGCCTCGACAGCTTCGGGTTCAGTCTCGCCTGCCGCGGCAAGGGGGCGGTGGCGTTCGAGCGGTCGCGGGCGCCGGGCAAGGACCATGTCGTCCGCTTCGATGCCGCGGCGCCGGTGATGTGCGACTATCCCGAATTCGCCATCGTCGGCCGGCCGCAGGCTGCCGATCGCGACGCGGCGACCGCGATCGATTCGATCCGGTTGTCGACCACGTAAGCGCGGGTCAGGGGTCTCAGTCGCTGAACGGATCGCGGATCAGGATCGTATCCTCGCGCTCGGGGCTGGTCGAAACCAGCGCGATCGGGGTTTCGATCAGCTCCTGCACGCGCTGGATATATTTGATCGCCTGCGCGGGCAGGTCGGCATAGCTGCGCGCGCCCGCGGTCGATTCGCTCCAGCCGTCCATTTCCTCGTAAATCGGTTCGACCGCGGCCTGATCGGCGGCGTGGCTGGGGAAATAGTCGAGGATTTTGCCGCGCAGGCGATAGCCGGTGCAGATGCGCACCTTCTCGAACCCGTCGAGAACGTCGAGCTTGGTCAGCGCAATGCCGGTGACGCCCGACACGGCGCAGCTCTGCCGCACCAGCACCGCGTCGAACCAGCCGCAGCGGCGCTTGCGGCCGGTGACGGTGCCGAATTCGTGCCCGCGCTCGCCGAGCTGCTGGCCGGTTTCGTCGTCGAGTTCGGTCGGGAAGGGGCCGCTGCCGACGCGCGTCGTATAAGCCTTGGCGATGCCGAGCACGAAGCCGACCGCCGACGGGCCGAGGCCGGATCCCGCCGCCGCGGTGCCGCTGACGGTGTTCGAGCTGGTGACAAAGGGATAGGTGCCGTGATCGATGTCGAGCAGCACGCCCTGCGCGCCCTCGAACAGGATGCGCGCGCCGGCTTTGCGCACCTTCTTCAGCCGCTTCCACACCGGCTGCGCATAGTCGAGCACATAGTCGGCGATCTCGGCGAGGTCGGTGAGCAGGCGCTCGCGGTCGATCGGCGGCTCGCCGAAACCGGCGCGCAGCGCGTCGTGATGCGCGGTCAGGCGGTCGATCTGCGGCTCGAGATGGTCGAGGTGGGCGAGGTCGCAGACGCGGATCGCGCGGCGGCCGACCTTGTCCTCATAGGCGGGGCCGATGCCGCGCCCGGTGGTGCCGATCTTGCCGGCGCCCGCGGCGGTCTCGCGCAACGCGTCGAGGTCGCGGTGAAAGGGCAGGATCAGCGCGCAATTGTCGGCGATGGCGAAATTGTCGGGATTGATCTCGACGCCCTGGCCGCGCAGCTTGGTGATCTCGTCGCGCAGCGCCCATGGATCGAGGACGACGCCGTTGCCGATGATCGACAAGGTGCCGGTGACGATGCCGGAGGGGAGCAGCGACAGCTTGTAGGTCTGGTTGCCGACGACGAGCGTATGGCCGGCATTATGACCGCCCTGGAAACGGACGACCGCGTCGGCGCGGCTGGCCAGCCAGTCGACGATCTTGCCCTTGCCCTCGTCGCCCCATTGCGACCCGATGACGGTAACATTTGCCATGATGCTGTCCTGCTGTGTGCGGGCTCCGAGGCCCGCGCGGCCTTAGCGGATTTGGCCGCGGAGGCAAGGGTCGGCGCGATGAAGGCGGGAGATGGCTGGCGATTCAGGCCCCTCCCCTTTAGGGGAGGGGTTGGGGTGGGGGCCATCGGCCTTGTGCAAGGCCGATGGCCCCCACCCGCTGCGACTAAGCCAGCAAGCTGGCAAGTCTCGCTGCCCTCCCCTGAAGGGGAGGGAGGAGAAAATGCATGAACGAAGCCGACGCCCCCTACCACGCTCATATCTATTACGACGCGCAAGAGCGCACCGCCGCTGCTGCGCTGCGCGAAGAATTCAGCCGCGACCCGGCGATCCTGCTCGTCGGCCCGATGATCGACGCGCCCGTCGGTCCGCATCCGATCGCGCAATATGAGGTGCATTTCCTGGGCGCCGCGGTTCCGGCGGTGATCGCGATGATCGAAAAGGCGGGGCTTCGCGCGCTTGTCCACCCGCTTACCGACGATGACCTTGCCGATCATACGAGTCTCGCGCACTGGATCGGCGAGCCGCTCGAACTCGATGTGAGCGTGCTCGATCCGCCGGGCGCGAACAAGGGCGTGCCGCGCTTCGGCGTTTCGGATTTCTAGGCCTCGACCGGCCCGTCCGGTCCCAGCACCCAACCGCAGCCCAGCCGCGCCGCTTCGTCGGCGTCGGTCAGCGCCGCGACCGTCCGCCAACCGTCGGCGCGCAGGCTGGCGGTGAGCGCGGGGTCGTGGCCGGGGGGCAGGAAGATGCGGCGCTCGCGCTCGTCCTCCTCCGCCAGCCCTTCGTCGATGAGCGGGTCGGGATAGAGCGAAAAGCCGACCGCGGGTTCCTCCCGCCCGCCGCCGACCGGGATTGCATAGCTGCCGCCCAGCCCGATATGCGCGCCCTGGCCGGGGACGAAGATCGAGAAGCCGAACCAGCTCTGATAGGCGAAGCCGTGGCGTTCGGTCGGGTCGAGGGTCAGGTCGACGCGCTCGCGCACCGGGGCGGCGATCGCCTCGATCGCGTCGAGGCGCCCGGCGAGCACGCCCGCGACGTCGAAGGCGCGCAGATCGGCGATCGCCCGGTCGAACGGCCCGGTCGCGCGCAGCAGCGGCAGATAGGTTTCGGCGCCGAGCCGGGTCAGCGCACCGGCGTCCTTGGCGTCGAGCGCGTCGCGCAGGGCTGCGACGTCGCCCGCGACCGGCAGCGGCCCGCTCGCGAGCAGGTCGACGACGTCGGGGAGGGTGAAGTCGAAGGTGACGCGGCCGATCCCCGCCGCCTCCAGCGCGTCGATCGCGACGGTCACGATCTCGCGCGCCGCGGCGACGCTGTCGCTGCCGATCAGCTCGGCGCCGACCTGGAGCATCTCGCGCGCCGGGCGGAGCTGGCTCGCACGCAGTTTGACAACCTGCCCGGCGTAGCAGAGACGCAGCGGGCGCGATGCCTGCGCGAGGAGCGAGGTGGCGATGCGGCCGACCTGCCGCGTGATGTCGGGGCGCAGCGCGAGGGTGCGCTGTGACACCGGATCGGTGAAGCGCAAGAGGTCGCGCGCCGAGCGCTCGTCGTCGCCGCCCAGCGTCTCGCGAAATTCGGCGAGCGGCGGCGCGACGCGGCCGTAGCCGTGCGACCGCATCGCATCGACGAGCGCGCGCGTGACGCGCGACGCCGCCTCCGCCTGCGCGGGCAGGCGGTCGCGGAGCCCTTCGGGCAGCAGGGCGGGGGCCTTGGTCATGGCGGTGGCTCTCCTAGCCCGTGATATGGGCTTGTGAAAGCCCCTCCCCTTCAGGGGAGGGGTTGGGGTGGGGGCCATCGGCCTTGCGCAAGGCCGATGGCCCCCACCCGCTGCGACTAGCGAACAAGTTCGCAAGTCTCGCTGCCCTCCCCTGAAGGGGAGGGCGTGTCGTGGTTTAAAACTTCAGCCCCTTCACCGTCTTAACGCCGGGAAGCTGGCAGACCTGCCACAGCAGCGGCTCGGGCATCGGCGAATCGAGGCTGAGCAGCAGCACCGCTTCGCCCCCCGCGGCACGGCGGCCGAGGTGGAAAGTGCCGATGTTGAGCCCCGCATCACCCAGCGCGCCACCGATGCGGCCGATGAAGCCCGGCGCGTCCTCGTTGACGATATAGAGCATGTCGCCGGCGAGATCGGCTTCGACCTTGATCCCGAACATCTCGACCAGCCGCGGCTCGTTGTTGCCGAACAGTGTCCCCGCGACCGAGCGGTCGCCCGCCTCGGTCGCCACGGTGACGCGGACCAGCGTGTGATAATCGCCCTCGCGGTCGTGGCGCACCTCGCGGATATCGAGCCCGCGCTCGCGCGCCAGATGCGGCGCGTTGACCATGTTCACGCTGTCCGAATAGCGGCGCATCAGGCCGGTCAGCACCGCGGCGGTGATCGGCTTGATGTTGAGCTCGGCCGCCGACCCCTCGACCTCGACCGAGATGGTGGTCAGATTGTCGTGCGCGAGCTGGCCGACGAGGCTGCCGAGCTTTTCGGCGAGGCTCATATAGGGGCGCAGCTTCGGCGCTTCCTCGGCCGACAGGCTGGGGACGTTGAGCGCGTTGGTGATGCCGCCGGTCAGCAGATAGTCGCTGATCTGTTCGGCGACCTGGATGGCGACATTGACCTGCGCTTCGTCGGTCGAGGCGCCGAGGTGCGGGGTGCAGATGAAGTTCGGGGTGCCGAACAGCGGATGGTCGGCCGCCGGCGGCTCCTGCGCGAACACGTCGAGCGCCGCGCCTGCGACATGCCCCGAATCGAGCGCCTCCTTCAGCGCTGCCTCGTCGACCAGGCCGCCGCGCGCGCAGTTGATGATCCGCACGCCCTTCTTGGTCTTGGCGAGATTTTCCTTCGACAGAATATTCCGCGTCTGGTCGGTCAGCGGCGTGTGCAGCGTGATGAAATCGGCCTTGGCGAGCAGCGTGTCGAGGTCGGCCTTTTCGACGCCCAGTTCGATCGCGCGTTCGGGCGTCAGGAAGGGGTCGAAGGCGACGACCTTCATGCGCAGGCCGAGCGCGCGCTCGGCGACGATGCTGCCGATATTGCCGCAGCCGATCAGACCGAGCGTCTTCGAGGTCAGCTCGACGCCCATGAAGTCGTTCTTCGGCCATTTGCCCGCCTGCGTCAGCGCATTGGCTTCGGGGATCTGGCGGGCGAGCGCGAACATCATCGCGATCGCATGTTCGGCGGTGGTGATCGAGTTGCCGAAGGGCGTGTTCATCACGATGACGCCCTTCTTCGACGCTTCGGGAATGTCGACATTGTCGACCCCGATGCCGGCGCGCCCGACGACCTTGAGGTTGGTTGCAGCGGCGAGGACGTCGGGGGTGACTTTCGTCGCCGAGCGGATCGCGAGGCCGTCATAATCGCCGATGATCGCGATCAACTCGTCCTTGGTCTTGCCGGTGATCTCGTCGACCTGCACTCCGCGTTCCTTGAAGATCGCGGCGGCTTTGGGGTCCATCTTGTCGCTGATGAGGACTTTGGGTTGGGTCATTTCGATAGCTTTCAAAAGCTCCGTTCGTCCTGAGCCTGTCGAAGGACAGTTCTTCTTTTGGACGTCGGAAAAAAGGGCGGCCCTTCGACAGGCTCAGGGCGAACGGAAATGAGGGAGCGTCAGGCCGAAAGGCTGGCGTAAGCCCAGTCGAGCCACGGCCCGAGCGCTTCGATGTCGGCGGTGTCGACCGTCGCGCCGCACCAGATGCGCAGGCCCGGCGGGGCGTCGCGATAACCCGCGATGTCATAGGCCGCGCCCTCGGCTTCGAGCAGCCCGGCGAATGTCTTGATGAAATCCGCATCCGCGCCGGCGACCGACAGGCAGACCGAAGTCTTCGACCGGCTCGCGGGATCGGCGGCGAGGTGGCTCAGCCACTCGCGCTCCGCGACGATCCTGTCGAGCGCCGCGGCGTTCGCATCGCTGCGCGCCTTCAGGCCGTCGAGCCCGCCCAGCGACTTAGCCCATTCGAGCGCGAAGATCGCATCCTCGACCGCGAGCATCGACGGGGTGTTGATCGTCTCGCCCTTGAACACGCCCTCGACCAGCTTGCCGCCCTTGGTGAGGCGGAAGACCTTGGGGAGCGGCCAGGCGGGGGTGTGGCTTTCGAGCCGCTCGACCGCGCGCGGGCCGAGGATCAGCACGCCGTGCGCGCCTTCGCCGCCGAGCACCTTCTGCCAGCTGAAGGTCGCGACGTCGATCTTGTCCCACGGCAGGTCATAGGCGAACACGGCCGAGGTTGCGTCGGCGAAGCACAGGCCGGCGCGGTCGGCGGCGATCCAGTCGCCATCCGGCACGCGCACGCCGCTGGTGGTGCCGTTCCAGGTGAAGAGGACGTCGTTCGACCAGTCGATCCGGCTCAGGTCGGGAAGCTGGCCGTAATCGGCGCGGATGACCGTCGGATCGAGCTTGAGCTGCTTGGCGGCATCGGTGACCCAACCTTCACCGAAGCTCTCCCACGCCAGCGTCGTGACCGGGCGGGCGCCCAGCATCGTCCACATCGCCATCTCGAAGGCGCCAGTGTCCGAACCCGGAACGATGCCGATGCGATGCGTGTCGGGCAGCCGCAGCATCTCGCGCATCAGGTCGATGCAATAGGCGAGGCGCGTCTTGCCGATCTTCGCGCGGTGCGAGCGGCCCAGCGATTCGGTGTTCAGTTTTTCGGGGGACCAGACCGGCGGCTTGGCGCAGGGACCGGAAGAAAAATAGGGGCGCGTCGGGCGCACCTGTGGCGTCGGCACTTCACTCATCATAGTCTCTCCTTGCAGAGAGCTCGCGCGGCGTTGGGACCGCGTGGCCCGGCGCTGCGTTTAAGGATGGCCGGGTAAGTGTCAAACGAATATCGTCCGCCGCGCGAAGTTTTCGGCTGGTCGCACCGATGGTTTACAGCTCGTTAACCAATGTGTCGGTAAATTGACGCCATGCCGATGCCGATCTTCCTCCAGCCCCGGATGCTCCTCACGGCCGCCGCGGCGCTGGCGCTGTCGGCGTGTTTCGGTACGCCGGATGCGATGAAAGGCGGCGGGACCAAGCGCTCGGGCGGGGCGACGGCGCAGCGGCCGCAGACGACGGGCGCGCCCTCCTTCACCAGCGCCGCAGCCCGGCAATGCGCGGTCGATCTGCGGCAGGCCGGAGTGAAATTCACCCCGCTGCCGAACGAGGATCATGGCGGCGGCTGTTCGTCGATCGATTCGGTGAAGCTGCTCGACATCGGCACCCCGGTGACCAACCTCGGCCCGATGACCTGTCCGCTCGCGCGCAATTTCGCGGCGTGGGTCGAATATGCGGTGCGCCCTGCGGCCCGGCTCTATTTCCGCACCGAAGTGGTCAAGGTCGAAACCTATGGCACCTATAGCTGCCGCAACATCTATGGCGGGCGCTCGGGCCGGCTGTCGCAGCATGCGACGTCGAACGCGGTCGACGTCGCGGGCTTCGTGCTCGCCGACGGGCGGCGGATCATGCTCGACGGCGGCTGGCACGGCGACCAGAGCTCGCAGCAATTCCTGCGCGCCCTGCACAAATCGGCCTGCCGCCGGTTCGGCACGGTGCTGAGCCCCGATTACAACGCCGCCCACTATAATCATTTCCATCTCGACATGAGCGGCAACGGATACTGCCGCTGACTTGGCAAAGTCGCGCGAAGCGGCTAGCCGCTCGCTAATGACAGCAGAAAAGCAACCGCATCGCTCGCGTTTCCACAAGGCCAAGGACGACGCGCAGTTCGCCAAGCAGGCGACCACCACTCCGCAGACCGCCAGCGCCGCCTATCGGCTTGCCTTTCAGGACACCGACTTCCTGCTGCGCGACGATCTGCGTCCGGTTCGCTTCCAGCTCGAACTGCTCAAGCCCGAGTTACTGCTCGAGGAAGCGAAGATCGAATCGACCCTGGTCATCTATGGTTCGGCGCGCATTCCCGAAGCCGACACCGCTGACGGGCTCGAGGCGGCGGCGACCGATGATGCGGCGCGCAACATCGCGCGGCGGCTGAAGGCTAAGGCCAAATATTATGACGAGGCGCGCCAGCTCGCGCGGCTCGCGAGTCAGGTGCCGTGCGACGACAAGGGATGCCGCCACTTCGTCGTCTGTTCGGGCGGCGGGCCGTCGATCATGGAGGCGGCGAACCGCGGCGCCGCCGACGAGGGACGCGAGTCGATCGGGCTCAACATCGTGCTGCCGCACGAACAGGCGCCGAATCGCTACGTTACCCCGTCGCTGAGCTTTCAGTTCCACTATTTCGCTCTGCGCAAGATGCACTTCCTGCTCCGCGCCCGCGCGGTGTGCGTCTTCCCCGGCGGCTTCGGCACCTTCGACGAGACGTTCGAGCTGCTGACCCTGATCCAGACCGGCAAGATCAAGCCGATCCCGGTGCTGATGTTCGGCAAGGAATTCTGGAACCGCGTTGTCAATTTCGATGCGCTGGTCGAGGAAGGCGTGGTCAGCGCCCGCGACCTCGACCTCTTCACCTTCGTCGAGACGGCGGAGGAAGCGTGGAGCATCATCCAGCATTTCTACGAGAATGCCGAGGATTGACGGTCGTTCAGGCCCCTCCTGCGAAGAGGAGGGGGCACCTCACTCCGACTGCTGCTTCAGATACAGGATCAGCGCCTTGCGGTCCGCGGGGTCGATGACGCCCGCGAACGCCATGCGGGTGCCCGGCACCGTCTTCATCGGATCGGCGAGATAGGCGTCGAGCGCCGCCTCGTCCCAGACCCCGCCCTTGGCCTTCATCGCGCCCGAATAGGAGAAGCCGTCGTGCGCGGCGACCGCGCGGCCGACGATGCCGTGAAGATTCGGGCCGATGCCATTGCGGCCGCCCTTGTCGATCGTGTGGCAGGCGACACAGCGCCGGAAGACCTGTTCGCCCATCGCTGCGGTCGGCTCGATTGCCGGGGCGACGTCATCCGCGGCCGAAGCGCCCGAAGGCGCCGTCTCGGCGGGAGGCTGCGGCTGGCCGCAGCCGGCGAGGGCCAGCGCGCCCGCCAGCAGGACGGGCGCGAGACGCATTATTTCTTGGCTACGGCCGGGGCCGGATCGGCGCCTTCCGCAGGGGCCGCAGCATCGGCGGCCGGAGCGGCGCCTTCGGCCGGAGCCGCCGCCGCATCGCCCTCGGCCGGAGCCGCGGCTGCGTCGCCTTCGGCCGCCGGGGCGGCTTCGGGGGCGGGCAGCGGCAGGTTCGAACCCTGCGCGTTCAGATAGACGATCAGATTGGCGCGATCCTCGGGATTCGACAGGCCGGCGAAGGACATTTTGGTGCCGGGCGCGAACTTGCGCGGGCTGGTCAGCCACTTGTCCATCTTTTCGAAGTCCCAGCTTCCGCCCATGCCCGCGAGGACCGAGGAGAAGGCGAAGCCGTGCTTGCCGTGGCCGATTTCCTCGCCCAGCGTGCCAAAGAGGTTAGGGCCGATGCCGTTGGCGCCGCCCGAATTGATCGTGTGGCACGCGGCGCACTTCGCGAACACCGTCTCGCCCTTCGCCGGGTCGGCGGCGGCGAGCAGATTGGCGAGCGGCACGGCCGATTCGCCGCCGCCGGCGCCAGCCTCGGCATCCTCGATCGGATAGCCGGGCTTTTCGGGATTGTGACTCGCGAACAGCATGCCCGAGCCGATCGTCAGGCCCAGCGCGCAAATGCCGGCGAAGAGCACCCATCCGGCAATAGTGTTGTTGCGATTGTCCATGCTTGCAGCCCCGTTCGCTGGCGCCCGCTCGTCGGAGCGCTTGATAGGTTTGGCGCTCCCTTACTGGGGCACGCGCGGCGGCGCAAGGGATGAACGTCCGATCGGCGCGGTTGCGCCCGAAGCATGGCCCCGCTATGCGCCGCGGCGCATCTTGGAAAGGCGGACATGGGCAGCTATTCGGCTTCGGCACAGCGACTGGTCGACACGATGAAAACGGCGGCGCTCGCCGATCCGGCGCGCGGCCTCGCCTTTCAGGGCGCACCCGGCGCCAACAGCGATCTGGCCGCGCGCGAATATGATCCGCACGCGTTACCGCTGCCTTGCTATGCGTTCGAGGACGCGATCGAGGCGGTGCGCGACGGGCGCGTCGACCGCGCGATCATCCCGATAGAGAACAGCCTGCACGGCCGCGTCGCCGACATCCATTTCCTGCTGCCCGAATCCGGCCTGTCGATCGTCGGCGAGCATTTCCTGCCGATCCGCTATGGGCTGATGAGCCGGGACCTCGGGCCGGTGACGCGCGCGATGAGCCACGAGCAGGCGCTCGGCCAGTGCCGGGGCTGGCTGCGCGCGAACCATATCTCTCCCGTCGCGCACAGCGATACCGCGGGCGCCGCGGCGTGGGTCGCCGACAGCGACGAGGTCGGGCTCGCCGCGCTCGCGCCGCCGCACGCCGCCGATCTTTATGGGCTGACGCTGCACGGCACCGGCATGGAGGACGCCGACCACAATATGACGCGCTTCGTCGTTCTCGCGCGCGAACCGCTGGCTGTGCCGCCGGCGGGCGTGCCGCTGATGACGACCTTCATCTTCGAGGTGAAGAATATCCCCGCCGCGCTCTACAAGGCGCTCGGGGGTTTCGCGACCAACGGCGTCAACATGACCAAGCTGGAAAGCTATCAGGTCGGCGGCAGCTTCGCCGCGACGACTTTCTATGCCGACATCGTCGGCGCGCCGGGCGAGGAAACGGTCGACCGGGCGCTCGAGGAACTGGACTTCCAGACCAAGTCGCTGCGCCTGCTCGGCACCTATCCGATGGCGCGAGTGCGGGGGTAGATCAGCCGCCGCGCCGAGCGAGAAGGCGGGCGGTCGCGAGGCTCTGGACGACGTACAACGTCGTCAGGATGCTCGCGACGACAAGGCCGAAGATATCGAAAGCCGAAAAATCGGTGCCCAGAACGGTGCCGCCGCCGACCAGCGGCATGATCATCGTCATCGCCATCAGCATCAGCCTGAGTTCGGTCGGCCCGCCCGCCATATAGGACAGGCGGAACTCGCCGAGCACCTTCGCCGACAGGAAGGTATGGATCGCCAGCAGCAGATAGCCGACCGCGCCGAACAGCGCGACGTCGAGCCGGAAATAGGGGCTTGCGCCGATCCCGCCGACGATCAGCACGATTGCCAGTCCGTCGACACTGTGATCGACAAAATAGCCATAAGCCGGCCGCTCGATCCGCCGCCAGCGCGCGAGGCTGCCATCGAGCGAGTCGCCGAACCAGTTGACGATATAGCCCGCGAGCGATAGGCCGAGCCATTCATCGTCGATCCAGCTCAACATATAGCCTGCCGCGACGAGCACCGCGCCGAAGAAGCCGAGCGTGGTGAGCTGGTCGGGGGTCACCCAGGCCGGCAGGCGCTCGCACAGCCAATTGAGGACGCGCCGCTCGCTACGTGCGAGGATATTCTGCTGGATGCGCGTCGGCGCCTGGGTGGCCTGGATCGGGTGTTGGGTCATGCGTGGCTTTCGTCGCTGCCGTCACATCTGTGTCAGCCAGACGTCACGCTGTGGTCATAGGCGCGAAAGCCGGGCAAGGAAAGGCTGCACATCCACCAAACTCGGCTGGCCCCCGGGTGCCGAGTCCTCGCAGTTTGCACTTCACGGACTGGTCGCTAAGTTGTCCGGCAGGGGGAGAGGGGTGTGGCTGACGTTTCGATCGGACGGATTTTCCGGCGCGGCTTCGCGGGGCTGTTCGCAGCCCGCGGCCGCGACAACCGGATGCAATTCTGGCTATTCAGCGCGCTCGTCTTCGGCCCGCTCGTCACCCTTCAATTCATCGTCCAGATGATCCTGAGCTTTCCCTCGGTCGACCTTTCGGGTGGGCAGGGGGCGATCCGGACGGCGTCCCTCGATGCCCATTTCTTCGAAAGCGTCGCGATCATCGGCACCGTCAACCTGGTGCTCCATCTGATCGGTGCCCTGCTGCTCGTGACCGCAGTGGCGCGCCGCCTGCACGACCGGGATCGGAGCGGCTGGTGGTCGCTGATCCTGCCGTTCGCCGTCGTCGCCGTCGGGCTCGACCAGGCACGGAGGACAGAGGCGATGGCGAAGGCGATGGCACGCTGGATGGCCGAAGCGCGCCAGACGCCGCCCGAGGGGATCGGCGATGTCTTCGCCTTTCCCGCAAGGCTGCAGGCGGCGATGCCCGGTCCTGACTGGCCGGCCATCGTGGCGGGCCTCGCGATGCTGTGGCTCGCGATCGAACTCGTGCGTGCAGGCACGGCGGGAGACAATCGCTACGGGCCTCGGCCCTGAAGGCTAATCCTGCCAGGGGCCGATTTCGCCAACCTCGCCGATCCGTCGCATCCGCACCGCGCCGTCCAGCCATGCGAGTTCCCACATCGGCGCCGGGCGTGCCCATTCGCCGATCACGAACAGCGGCAGTCTGGTAGTGGCGACAAAGGCGCGATCATCGTCGGTGGGGCCGGGGACGACCGGGCCGGGCTGCTGGTGCAGCCGCACGACCGCGAGCGCGCCGGCGGGCGGCGGTGGCAGCGAATCGCGCACCGGAAAGCCGAAACTCGCGCCGACGGCGGGATAGCCCTTGTCGTCGCGGATCAGCACCAGCACCTTGTCGGCGGTGCCGAACGGGCCGTTGACCGGCTTGCCGACCGCCTTGCGCCCGACGATGGCGGCATATTCGCGCAGATCGGCGTCGGCGACGGGCATGGGCGTTTGGGGCGCAGGGGTCTCGGCCGCGGGCGGCAAAGCGGGTGGGGTCACCGGGTCCGCGGCGAGCAGCAGTAGCACAGCGATCAATGCGCCTCGCCCCAGCTTTTGCCGATGCCGATCTCGACCTCCAGCGGCACCGACAGCTTCAGCACCGGCTCGGCGGCGCCCATCATCACGCGGCGGATGACCTCGCCCGCGGCTTCGGCCTGCCCCTCGGGCGCCTCGAAGACGAGTTCGTCGTGGACCTGGAGCAGCATCGCCACATCGGACAGTCCGGCGTCGGCGAGCGCCGCGGGCATCCGTGCCATCGCGCGCTTGATCAGATCGGCGCTGGTGCCCTGGATCGGCGCGTTGATCGCGGCGCGCTCGCTGCCCTGCCGTTCGTGCTGGCTCGCCGCCTTGATGCGCGGGAACCAGGTCTTCCGCCCGAACAAGGTCTCGGTATAGCCCTTCGCGCGCGCGCCTTCGAGCGTGTCGGTGATGTAGTCCGAAATGCCCGGAAAGCGCTCGAAATAGCGCGCGATCAGCGCCTGCGCCTCGTCGGGCGTGATCTCCAGTCGGCCCGCGAGACCCCAGCGCGAGATGCCGTAGAGGATCGAGAAATTGACCGTCTTGGCGCGCCCGCGGGTGTCGCGGTTGACCTCTCCGAACAACTCGATCGCGGTCGCGGCGTGAATGTCCTGCCCCTGCGCGAAGGCTTCCTTGAGCTCGGGCACGTCGGCCATATGCGCGGCGAGCCGCAGCTCGATCTGGCTATAGTCCGCCGCCATCAGCACATGGCCCGGCGCGGCGATGAAAGCGTCGCGAATCTGCCGCCCCACCTCGGTACGGATCGGGATATTCTGAAGATTGGGGTCGGTCGAGGACAGGCGCCCCGTCTGCGCGCCGACAAGGCTGTAGCTGGTATGGACGCGCCCCGTCACCGCGTTGATCTGTTCCTGCAGCGCGTCGGTATAGGTCGATTTCAGCTTCGCGAGCTGCCGCCATTCCAATATCAGCCTCGCGATCGGCACGCCGTCGCGCTCGAGCCGCTCGAGCTCGGTCTGGTCGGTCGACCACACCCCCGACTTGCCCTTGCGCCCGCCCTTGAGCCCCAGCTTGTCGAACAATATCTCGCCGAGCTGCTTGGGGCTGCCGATGGCGAAGGGCTGGCCCGCGAGCCCGTGTATCTCGCCCTCCATGCGCAGCATGTCGTTCGCGAACTCGCCCGACAGCCGTGCCAGATAGTCGCGGTTGACCATGATTCCGGCGCGCTCCATCGTCTCGACCGTGGCGACGAGCGGGCGGTCGACCATCTCGTAGATGCGGGTCCCGCCTTCGATCGGCAGGCGCAGCTTCAGCAGTTTCCAGAGCCGCCACGCAACCTCGGCATCCTCGGCGGCATATTCGGTCGCGCGGTCGAGCGGCACTTCGGCGAAGCTGATCTGCGACTTGCCGGTGCCGCACATCTCCTTGAAGGTCAGGCAGACATGGTCGAGGTGGAGCTTCGCCAGCTCGTCGAGCCCGTGCTG
Source organism: Sphingopyxis panaciterrulae (assembly GCF_014199295.1). GTDB lineage: Bacteria > Pseudomonadota > Alphaproteobacteria > Sphingomonadales > Sphingomonadaceae > Sphingopyxis > Sphingopyxis panaciterrulae. The sequence goes on along the minus strand of NZ_JACIJH010000010.1, from coordinate 91,400 downwards.
ATGCTTGCCCGCGTCGAGTGCGAAGCTCATCACCAGCGTGTCGTCATAAGGCGCGATGCTCAGCCCGTGCTGCGCGAGCACGCCGATGTCATATTTGAGGTTGTGCCCGACCTTCAGCACTGCTTCGTCGGCGAACAGCGCGTGAAGGCGGCCGAGCGCATCGCCCATCGGAATCTGGTCGGGCTTTTCGGCGAACATGTCGGTGCCGCCGTGGCCGAGCGGGATATAGCAAGCCTTGCCCGGCCCGGTCGACAGGCTGACACCGACGAGGTCGCCGGTGACGCTGTCGAGGCTCGCGGTCTCGGTGTCGACCGCGACGACATGCGCGGTGCGCGCCGCTTCGATCCAGCGGTCGAGCGCCTCGATCGTCGTCACCGTCTCGTATAACGATCGGTCGATCCCCGGCATCGGGGGCAGCGCCGGGGTCGACGGGACGGCGGGTGCGGCGGCCGGCGCCTCGCCCGCGCGCGGCGGGGTCGGCGGGCCACCCGGCGCTGCCCCGACGTCGAGCTTCGCCGACAGCGAGCGGAAGCCATGCGCGTCGAGGAACGCCTTGAGCGGTTCGGGGGGAATCGCGTCCAGCCGCAACGCATCGAGCGGGTCCGGCAGGGGGCAGTCGCGCTTCAGCTCGACCAGAATGCGCGACAGCCGCGCCATCTCGGCATGCTCGATCAGATTGTCGCGCAGCTTCGACGGCTTCATCGTCGCCGCGCCCACCAGCGTCTTTTGCAGGTCGCCATATTCAAGGATCAGCTTGGTCGCGGTCTTCGGCCCGACGCCGCGCACGCCCGGCACATTGTCGACGCTGTCGCCCATCAGCGCGAGGATGTCGCCGACCAGTGCGGGGCCGACGCCGAACTTCTCCTGCACCGCTTCGATGCCGAGCCGGACATTCTTCATCGTGTCGAGCATGTCGACCTGCGGCACGCCGTCGCCTTCGCGGATGAGCTGCATCAGATCCTTGTCCGACGAAACGATGGTGACGTCCCAGCCCTCGCGCACCGCAGCCTCGGTATAGCTGGCGATCAGGTCGTCGGCCTCGAAGCCCTCCATTTCGATGCAAGGCAGTGAAAAGGCGCGCGTCGCATCGCGGATCAGCGGGAATTGCGGGATCAGATCCTCGGGCGGCTCGGGCCGATTCGCCTTGTACTGGTCGTAGATCTGGTTGCGGAAGGATTCGCTCGAATGGTCGAGGATGACCGCGAGGTGGGTCGGCCCGTCGGCTTCGTGCAGTTCCTTCGCCAGTTTCCACAGCATCGTGGTGTAGCCATAGACCGCGCCGACCGGCACCCCGCTCGGGTTCGTCAGCGGCGGCAGGCGGTGATAGGCGCGGAAGATATAGCTGGAGCCATCGACCAGATAGAGATGATTCTTATCGGACATGGCGGGCGGTGTAGCAGGGGGCGTGCGGGGGGCCTAGCGCGATGTTCCCGGTTTCTTCCTTCGGCCGCCGACCGGCCAGTTCTCGGTGTCGTGATCGGGATGCTGGCGGTTGTTCGCACGGATCGCGGCGGCATCGTCCGGCGCCGTCTCTTCGGTCGTTCGGTCGCCGGGAAGCGCGGCGAGACCGCCGAGCCAAGGCATGCGCGCCTCGATCCCGACCTGGCCGACCGGCGGGAAGCGCGCCGGTTCGTCGAGCGACCCGATGGTCAGGTTGACGCGTTCGCCTTCGACATAATCGAAGAAAAGCGGCGTCCCGCAATCGCGGCAGAACCCCCGTGCGACATGCGTCGAACTATGAAAGACCGCCGGCTCTCCGCGCGTCCAGACGAGCGCGTCGCGTGGCGCGGCGACGAGCGCGGCGAACAGATTGCCGACCGCCTTCTGGCACATGCGGCAATGGCAGAGATGGGCATTGTCGAGCATCGCGCTCGCATGATAGCGCACCGCGCCGCACTGGCAGCCGCCCGAGACTTGGGTTTTGATGCGTTTCATCAGCCTCTCCTCACAATGGAATTGCGGGAGAATAACGGCGCCGACTCAGCTTTGCGATACTCCGAAACAGACGAAGCTCATCTTGTTGCCTTCGGGGTCGCGGGCATAGGCGCCATAGAAATCCGGTCCGTAGAGGGGGCGTGGACCGGGATTGCCTTCGTTGGTGCCGCCATGCGCCAAGGCTGCGGCATGAGCCGCATCCACCGCCGCCTGGCTTTCGCACAGAAAACCCGGCATGATTCCGTTGCCGGGAACCGCCGCCAACCCGTCGTTCGGCTTGCCGATCCAGATGCGTTGTCCGCCGCGCATCGCATAGCAGCGAGCCTGGTCGCCATAGTCGACCTCCAGCCGTCCGCCGAGATGCGGCACGATGGCATCATAATAGAGCCGCGACCGCGCCATATCGTTGGTGCCGATGGTGATATACGCGATTGTCATCGCTCACTCCCACTCGATCGTCCCCGGCGGTTTCGACGTATAGTCGTAGACGACGCGGTTGATGCCCTGCACCTCGTTGATGATCCGGGTCGCGCAGCGCGACAGGAAGTTCGCGTCGAAGGGATAGATGTCGGCGGTCATGCCGTCGGTCGAGGTGACGGCGCGCAGCGCGCAGACATGGTCGTAGGTGCGTCCGTCGCCCATTACGCCAACGGTCTTGACGGGAAGCAGTACCGCAAACGCCTGCCAGATCGCGTCGTAGAGGCCGGCGCTGCGGATTTCCTCAAGATAGACCGCATCGGCCTTGCGCAGGATGTCGCAGCGCTCCTTCGACACCTCGCCAGGAATGCGGATCGCGAGGCCGGGGCCGGGGAAAGGGTGGCGGCCGACGAAGATGTCGGGGAGGCCTAGCTCCTTGCCGAGCAGGCGGACTTCGTCCTTGAACAGCTCGCGCAGCGGCTCGACGAGCTTCATGTTCATGCGTTCGGGGAGGCCGCCGACATTGTGGTGGCTCTTGATCGTCACGCTCGGGCCGCCGGTGAAGGACACGCTTTCGATCACGTCGGGGTAGAGGGTGCCCTGTGCCAGGAAGTCGGCGCCGCCGAGCTTTTTCGCTTCTTCCTCGAACACATTGATGAATTCGCCGCCGATGAACTTGCGCTTCTTCTCGGGGTCGGTGACGCCGGCGAGGCCTGCCATGAAGCGTTCCTCGGCGTCCACGACCACCAGCGGGATGTTGTAATGGTCGCGGAACAGCCGCTCGACCTGCTCGCGCTCGTTGAGGCGTAAGAGGCCGTGGTCGACGAAGACGCAGGTGAGTTGCTCGCCGATCGCCTCGTGGATCAGCACCGCGGCGACCGCGCTGTCGACCCCGCCCGACAGGCCGCAGAGCACGCGCCGGTCGCCGACCTGCGCGCGGATTTCGGCGATCTTGGTCGCGCGGAACTCGGCCATCGTCCAGTCGTCTGAACAGCCGCAGACGTGGCGGACGAAGTTCGCGATCAGTCTGGCGCCGTCGGGGGTGTGGACGACCTCGGGGTGGAACTGGGTGCCGTAATAGCGGCGTTCGTCGTCGGCGATCAGCGCAAAGGGAGCGCCGTCGCTGATCGCGACGATACGGAAACCGGGTGCGAATTGGGTGACGCGGTCGCCGTGGCTCATCCACACCTGATGCCGCTCGCCGACCTTCCACAGGCCGTCGAACAGCACGCAGGGTTCGGTGACCGTCAGGAAGGCGCGGCCGAATTCGCCGTCGCGCTCGCCATCGGTACCGCCGGGTTCGACCTGTCCGCCGAGTTGCTGGCTCATCACCTGCTGGCCATAACAGATGCCGAGGATCGGAAGGCCGCTTTCGAACACCGACTGCGGTGCGCGCGGGCTGCCGGCTGCGGGCACCGAGGCGGGCGAACCCGACAGGATCACCCCCTTGGGCTGCATCCGCTCGAGCGCCGCCTCGGCGCCGCTGAACGGCACGATCTCGCTATAGACGCCAGCCTCGCGGACGCGGCGGGCGATGAGCTGGGTGACCTGACTGCCGAAGTCGACGATCAGGATGGATTCGGGGGCGGGCGCGGGGACTGGAGTCGGCATGGGTGGCCGATAAAGAGGCCGGCGTCTGCTGTCCAGCGGTCGCGGTGGGTCGTTGGTCGAGCATTGCTGGCGCTGCCATATTGTTGCGACAAATTGCGACCAGATGAACCCCAAGAAAAGAGCGGCGTCAGGCCGCATTCAGTCGATCCCGTTAAGAAACCGACGACGATATAAGAATAGAAGGCTTCTCCCTCCCATGAACAAGACTCGCCTCTCTCTTTCGGTGCGCGCCGCCCTGCTGGCGACGGCTGCGTCGTCGGCGCTGCCGGCAATGGCCGAAGCTCTGCCGCCGCCGGTCGCAGTGACCGCCGCCGCGACGACCGAACAGCCCGCCGCCGGCGGCGAAGCGGCGGCGCCGGCTGAGGACGAAGACGAATATGACGACGACGAGATCGTCGTCACCGGCACCCGGCTCGCGGGACAGCTCGACACCGATTTCGCGCCCGAGGCCGAACTCGACGAGGCCGCGGTCGCCAGCTACGGCGTGTCGTCGATCGAGGAACTGCTCGAAGCGCTCGAACCGCAGACGCGCTCGGGGCGTGGTCGCGGGGGTGGGCGCCCGGTGATTCTGGTCAACGGCCGGCGCATCTCGGGCTTTGGCGCGGTGCGCAATATCCCGCCCGAAGCGATCGCCAAGGTCGAGATTTTCCCTGAAGAGGTCGCGCTGCAATATGGCTATGCCGCGACCGAGCGCGTCGTCAATTTCGTGCTCAAGCCCGATTTTCGGCAGATATCTGCCGAGGCGGAGGCCGGGGTGCCGACGCAGGGCGGCCAGTTCAAGAGCGAGCTCGAACCCTCCTTCATCGCGATCGGCGATACTGGCCGGCTCAACCTCAACGCGAGTTGGGAGCATCAGACGATGCTCCTCGAAAGCGAGCGCGACCTCGCCTACGACGACCCGGCCCGCGCCGCCGAAGCGTCAGCGCGCAGCCTTTCGCCGGCAAGCGATCAATATATGATCGAGGGCACGATCGTCCGGAACCTCGACAAGGTGACCGACGTGCAGGCCAGCCTGCGCTTCGATCAGACAGACAGCCTGGCCTTGCTGGGGCTCGGCGAAGATGGTGTCGGCGCGGCGCTGCGCCGCGAGAGCCGCACCCAGAATTGGGAGGGCTCGGCCAGCCTCAACGGCATGCTCGGCGACTGGCGCTGGTCGCTGACGGGCAATTATGCCGACGCCGACCAGCGCACCTTCACCGAACAGGATGATGGGACGCGCGACCGCTTCGACAGCAGCCAGCAGAGTTTCGGTACCAACGCCAATATCTCGGGTAGCGTCACCGAAGGCTGGGCGGGGCCGATCCGCGCCTCGATCACCGGCGGCTACACCGGCCTGCGCTACGACAGCCGCTCGCTGCGCGCCGGCGACATCACGACGACCGACCTCGGCCGCGACACGCCGAGCGTCTTTGGCTCGCTGACCGTGCCGCTGCTCGATCCCGACTATGATGTCGGCAACATCGGCCGGCTGTCGCTGACCCTCAACGCCCAGGCCGAGCGGCCGAGCGATTTTTCGGCGCTCACGAGCTGGGGCGCGACCGCGAATTGGGGGCTGACCGGCAATCTGTCGCTGATCGCGAGCTTCAAGAGTGACGAGGCTGCGCCCAGCGTGACCCAGCTAGGCGCAGCGCCGCTGGTGACGTCGGGGGTAACCTATTACGACTTCGCGACCGGCCAGACGGTGCAGATCGCCACCACGACCGGCGGCAATCCCTTCCTGCGTGCCGAGCAGCGGCGCGACCTCAAGTTCGGCCTCAATTGGGAGGTGCCGATGGTCGATGGGCTGCGCTTCTCGATCGATTATAATCACAATCGCAGCGACGATACGGCGAACAGCCTGCCGTTGCTGACGCCGGAGATCGAAGCGGCCTTTCCCGACCGCGTGACCCGCGATGGTGCCGGCAATCTGATCGCGATCGACCAGCGGCCGGTCAATTTCGACCGCGCGGTCAATTCGCAGATTCGCTGGGGCGTCAATTTCAGCAAGAGTTTCGGCCAGCCAGAGCCGGGAGCCGGCGGCGAAGGCCGCGGGCGCGGCGCGCGCCGGTCGGGCGCCGGCGCTCCGCCGCGTGGCGATGCCCCGCCTCCGGGTGATGATGCTCCCCCGCCGCCCGAAGGCGGCGCGAAGAGCGGCGAGCAGGCGGCCCCGCCTCCTGCTGCCGAGCGGCCGCGGCGCGGCGGCGGGCGCGGCTTCGGCCGGGGCGGCGGGCGCTTCGGCGGCGGCCAGCAGGGCGGCCGCTGGCAGGTCTCGCTCTACCACACGATCAAGCTGACCGACAAAGTGCTGATCGGTCCCGGCGTTCCCGAACTCGACCTGCTGAACGGCTCGGCGACGGGGAGCGGCGGCGGCAGCAACCGCCACCTCGTCGAGCTCAACGGCGGCGTCTTCTACAAGGGGTTCGGGACCCGCGTCAGCGCCAAGTACGACAGCGGCAGCACCATCGTCGGGGGCGCCAACGGCGACTTGAAATTCCACGATCTGGCAACGTTCAACCTGCGCATCTTCGCGGACTTCAACCAGATGCCGAAACTGACGGACGACCTGTCGTTCCTCAAGAACTCGCGCCTGCGCTTGTCGGTCAACAATCTGTTCGACGCACAGCGCAAGGTGACCGACGCGAGCGGGGTCGTGCCGCTGAACTACCAGCCCGGCTATACCGATTCGCTAGGCCGCTATATCGAGTTGGAGTGGCGCAAGGCGTTCTGATGGCGGCACCCCTTCCCCTTCCCCTTCGGGGGAGGGCGTGCCGCCCCGCACGAACGTCAGGGCTTCCAGAAACTGCGCGGTGCAGGCCGACCAGCTATAGCGTGCGCCCAGTGCGGCGGCGTCGGCGCGGTCGCGCAGAAGGGCGCGTGCGATTGCCGCGCCCAAATCATCGTCGAGCGCGCCCGCTTCGCCGGTCACGATGTCGCCCGGTCCCGGCACGGGATAGGCGGCGACCGGCGTGCCGCAGGACAGCGCCTCGATGACGACGAGTCCGAAGGTATCGGTGCGGCTCGGGAAGACGAAGACGTCGGCGCCGGCATAGGCGGCGGCGAGCCTCTCGCCGCCGAGCTTGCCGAGGAAGACCGCAGCGGGATAGCGCGCCCCAAGGTCGGTGAGCGCCGGGCCGTCGCCGACGATCACCTTGGTGCCGGGATGGCTGGCGTCGAGGAAAGCCTCGATATTCTTCTCGACCGCGACGCGCCCCACATAGAGTTGAATGGGGCGGGGCAAGTCGGCGAACGCAGGATGGGGTGCGCGGTCGGGACGGAAGAGCGCATGGTCGACCCCGCGCTCCCACAGCATCGTCTGTTCCAGCCCCTGATCGGCGAGCTCCTGCCGCAGTGAGGGGGTTGCGACCATGATGTGTCGTGCCGGCCGATGGAACCAGCGGATGAAGCGCCAGACCAGCGACGGCGACACGGGCATTCGTGCCGCGACATAGTCCGGAAAGCGCGTGTGATAGGCGGTGGTAAAGGGAAAGCCGGTCTTCAGACACCAGCGCCGCGCGGCGAGGCCGAGCGGGCCCTCGGTCGAAATATGGATCGCTTGCGGCGCGAAGGCGCGGATATGCCGGCCGACGGCACGCCACCCCGCGAAGGCCAGGCGGATTTCGCCATAGGTGGGGCAGGGGATCGAACGGAACAGGTCGGGCGAGATCACTGCGACCTCGTGACCCGCAGCGCGCAATTCGGCGATTGTCGCTTGCAGCGTGCGGACGACACCGTTGACCTGCGGCTCCCAGGCGTCGCTGACAATCAGGATTCTCATGCCGCGCGCGCCGGCGCGGGAAGGTCCAGCGCCGCCGGCGCCGCGCGCGCTGCGACCTCTTCGGCCCAGTGCAGGACTTCCATCGTGCCGTCGTGATGTTCGACCAGCGCCGTGCAGCCTTCGACCCAGTCGCCGTCGTTGTAATAGTCCACCCCGTCGATCGCGCGCATTTCGGCGCTGTGGATATGGCCGCACACGACCCCATCGACCCCGCGCGATCGCGCCGCGTGGGCGACGACTTCCTCATAGTGGCCGATGAACTGGACGGCGTTCTTGACCTTGTGCTTGGCGACGAGCGACAGTGACCAATAGGGCAGGCCGAGGCGGCTGCGGATGGCGTTCACCACCACATTTGCCTTCATCAGCGCGGTGTAGGCGGCGTCGCCGACGAAGGCGAGCCAGCGGTGGGCGAGCATCACCGCGTCGAACTCGTCGCCGTGGACGACCAGCAGCGCCCGGCCATCGGCGGTTTCGTGGATCGCCTCGCGGCGGATCTCGACCCCGCCGAAATCGAAGCCGTCGAAGGGCTTGACCATCTCGTCGTGATTGCCGGGGACATAGACGACACGGGTGCCGCGCTTGGCGCGCTTCAGCACGCGCCAGACGACGTCGTTGTGTTCGGGCGGCCAGAAATGCCGTTTCTTGAGCCGCCAGCCGTCGATGATGTCGCCGACCAGATAGAGCGTCTCGCAATCGACGTGATCGAAGAAGTCGATCAGCAGATTGGCATTGCAGCCGCGGGTGCCGAGGTGGATGTCGCTGACCCACACGGCGCGATAGCTGCGGCGCTTGCCGACGACGCGTTCGGGCACATGCGGCTCGGTCGTGAAGGGATCGGGAAAGCGGGCCGGTATGGGCAGCGTCGAGATCGAGGCCATGTCGCACTCCTGAAGGCAGCTTGCGGCTGTTCCGGCCTAGACACGGCTTTTGTTACATCCTGCGAATCAAAGTGAAGACGGTTCGGCGACGGTTCGATGGCGGTTCGGTGACGATGGACCGAATTCGTCATTGCGAGCGGAGCGAAGCAATCTCCAGCTTTCGTCCGTCGATGACGATGGCTTGGAGATTATTTCGTCGCTGCGCTCCCCGCAATGACGGGCTTCTTTCGGTCAGACCCGCCTTATCACCAGATTCCGGATTTCGCTCATGTCCTCCATCGCGAAGCGGATGCCCTCGCGGCCGAGCCCCGAATCCTTGACCCCGCCATAGGGCATGTTGTCGACGCGGTAGGAGGAGATGTCGTTGACGACGATGCCGCCGACCTCCAGCTCGTCCCATGCCGCCAGCACCTGATGCAGGTCGCGGGTGAAAAGGCCGGCTTGGAGCCCGAACTTGCTGTCGTTGATCTCGGCGAGCGCATCGTCCCAGTCGGTGAATTTCGACAGGATGGCGAGCGGGCCGAAGGCTTCCTCGCGATAGGCCTTGGCGCCGCGGTCGACATCTTCGAGCAGCGTCGCTTCGAGCATGGCCCCCTCGCGCTTGCCGCCGACGAGCAGCTTCGCGCTGTCCGCGACCGCCTCCTGAATCCAGCCGTCGAGCCGCGCGGCTTCCTTTTCGGAGATCATCGGGCCGATGAAGGTCTTGCGGTCCTTGGGATCGCCCGCGACCAGCGTCTTCGTCTTTTCGACCAGCATGTCGCGGAACCGGTCGTAGATGTCGGCGTGGATGATGATCCGCTGCACCCCGATGCACGACTGCCCCGACTGATAGAAGGCGCCGAAGATGATCCGCGCGAGCGCATGGTCGAGATCGGCATCCTTGTCGACGATCACGGCGGCATTGCCGCCGAGTTCGAGGATGACCTTCTTCTTCCCGGCCTTGGCCTTGAGATCCCAGCCGACCGCGGGGGAGCCGGTGAAGCTCAGCAATTTTAGCCGCTCGTCGGTGGTGAACAGGTCGGCGCCCTCGCGCGTCGCGGGCAGGATCGAAAAAGCGCCTTCCGGCAATATGTCGCATTCGGCGAGCACTTCGCCCATGATGATCGCGCCCAGCGGCGTCATCGACGCGGGTTTCATCACGAAGGGACAGCCCATCGCGATCGCCGGCGCGATCTTGTGCGCGGCGAGGTTGAGCGGGAAATTGAACGGCGAGATGAAGCTGCACGGCCCGATCGGCACCCGCTTCCACATCCCCATATAGCCCTTGGCCCGCGCCGAGATGTCGAGCGGCTGCACCTCGCCATAGTTGCGCACGGCCTCCTCGGCGGCGATGCGGAAGGTATCGATCAGCCGCGTGACCTCGCCTTCGCTGTCGGCGATCGGCTTCCCCGCCTCGACGCACAGCGCATAGGCGAGTTCGTCGAAGCGTTCGCGGAAGCGCCCGACGCAATGGTTCAGCACATCCTGCTTCTCGAAGCTCGCGAGCCGCGCCATCGGCTCGGCAGCGCGGACGGTGCCGGCGATCGCTTCGTCGATGACGTCGGGGGTCGCGAGCGCGGTGCGGAAGGCGACCTCGCCGGTGAACTTGTCGGTCACCGCGAGGTCGGTGTTGGGCTGCGCCGCCTTGTTGTTGAGGTAGAGCGGGTAGACGTCCTTCAACTTCACAATTATTCTCCAAGGCTGTTATCCCCGCGAAAGCGGGGACCCAGAGCGGCCCGACGCGATCCTACAACTCCTTCGACAACCGCTTGATGTCGATGTTCAAAATCTGGTCGTTCTCCGAATAATCGACCGGGCAGTCGATCAGGTGCACCCCCGGCGTATCGCGCGTTTGGGCCAGAAGTTCCGTCAGATGCGCGGCGCTTTCGACGCGGTAGCCGCTGGCGCCATAGCTTTCGGCATATTTGACGAAATCGGGGTTGCCATAGGTCAGCCCCCAGTCCTTGAACCCCATGTTCGCCTGTTTCCAGCGGATCATGCCATAGCTGTTGTCGTTGAGAATTAGCACGGTCAGGTTCAGCCCCAGCCGCACCGCGGTCTCCATCTCCTGGCTGTTCATCATGAAGCCGCCGTCGCCGCAGATCGCCATGACCTTGCGCTCCGGGTAGAGCATCGCCGACATCATCGCGCTGGGCAGCCCGGCGCCCATCGACGCGAGCGCGTTGTCGAGCAGTACCGTGTTGGGGCGATAGGCGGTATAGCCGCGCGCGAACCAGATCTTGTAGACGCCATTGTCGAGACAGATGATCGCATCGTCGGGCATCGCGTCCCGCACCTGGTGCACCAGATGCGGCGGAAAGATCGGGAAGCGCGCGTCGGCGGCGAGCGGCGCGGTGTGGTCGACCTCGGCCCTGCGATAGGCGAGCATATGGTCGAACTTCCAGCCGCCGTTGGGGACGATGTCCTCCTTGATCTGCCAGATCGCGTTGGCGATGTCGCCGATCACCTCGATGTCGGGGAAATAGACGGGATCGACCTCGGCGGTCTTGGTCGAGACATGGATGACCGTCGGCCCGCCCGCCTTCATGAAGAAGGGCGGCTTTTCGATGACGTCGTGGCCGATGTTGACGATGCAGTCCGACGCCTCGACCGCGCGGTGGACGAAATCGCCCGCGCTGAGCGCCGCGCAGCCGAGGAATTTGGGGTGGCGCTCGTCGATCACCCCCTTGCCAAGCTGCGTCGTCAGGAAGGGGATGCCGGTTTTTTCGATGAATTGCAGCAGCATCCGGCTGGTCATGGTGCGGTTCGCGCCGGCGCCGATGACGAGCACGGGCGATCTGGCCTTTTCCAGCGTCTTCACGGCCTCGCGGATCGACTTGACGTCGGCGGTCGGCCGCCGCGAATGGCTGCGTTTCAACGGGACGGAATCGGTCTGCTCGTCGGCGATATCCTCGGGCAGCTCGATATGCACCGCGCCGGGCTTTTCCTCCTCGGCGAGGCGGAAGGCCTCACGCACCCGGCTGGGGATATTGTCGCTGCTCGCCATCTGGTGGGTATATTTGGTGATCGGCCCCATCATCCGCACGACGTCGAGGATCTGGAAGCGGCCCTGCTTCGATTTCTTGATCGGTTTCTGCCCGGTGATCATCATCATCGGCATGCCGCCCAATTGCGCATAGGCGGCCGCGGTGACGAAATTCGTCGCGCCCGGCCCCAACGTCGCGAGGCACACGCCGGTCTTGCCGGTATGCCGACCATAGGTCGCGGCCATGAAGCCCGCGCCCTGCTCGTGCCGGGTCAGGATCAGCCTGATCGTCTTCGACCGCGACAGGCTGTCGAGAAAATCCAGATTCTCCTCGCCCGGCACGCCGAAGATATATTCGACGCCCTCTTGCTCCAGGCATTCGATGAACAGGTCCGATGCTTTTGTCATATGCCAGTCGCCCCCTCAGCCACGCACCACCCCGGTGCGGCCCCAAGTCATGCCGGCGACCCCTCAGCACGATGTCGCTGCAACGGCTCTCGTCGTCAGGCCGCGAGTCCCTGCTGCATCGGGACAGGTTTGTAACGAGGGGGCAGGGGGTTGTCACGCGGGGCGTGGTAGAAGTGTAAACCATCGTCATTGCGAGCGAAACGAAGCAATCCAGAGCGGTTTACGCGGGCTCTGGATTGCTTCGTTTCGCTCGCAATGACGATGGCAGTTTACTCAAACCCCAAATGGCTAGGTAAAGAACGCTACAATCTCGATACTCCAACGAAGCCAGCGCTCAATCCACGTCGAACAACCCCGCCAACTGCTCGACCATCGTGCCGCCGAGCTGCTCGGCGTCCATGATCGTCACCGCGCGGCTGTAGTAGCGCGTCACGTCGTGGCCGATGCCGATCGCGCACAGCTCGACCGGCGAGCGGTTTTCGATCCACTCGATGACCTGGCGCAGATGCTGGTCGAGATAGGCGCCGTGGTTGACCGACAGCGTGCTGTCGTCGACCGGCGCGCCGTCGGAGATGACCATCAGGATGCGGCGTTCCTCGGGGCGGTTGACGATGCGGCTGTGCGCCCACATCAACGCCTCGCCGTCGATATTCTCCTTGAGCAGCCCCTCGCGCATCATCAGCCCCAGCGAGCGGCGCGCGCGGCGATAGGGTTCGTCGGCGGGCTTGTAGATGATGTGGCGCAGGTCGTTGAGGCGGCCGGGGTGCGGCGGACGGCCGGCGGCGAGCCAGTCCTCGCGGCTCTGCCCGCCCTTCCATGTGCGGGTGGTGAAGCCGAGGATTTCGGTCTTGACCCCGCAGCGTTCGAGCGTGCGCGCGAGGATGTCGGCGCTGATCGCGGCGATGCTGATCGGCCGCCCGCGCATCGAGCCGCTGTTGTCGATCAGCAGGGTGACGACGGTGTCGCGGAAGTCGGTGTCGCGCTCGATCTTGTAGCTCAGTGAATGACCGGGCGAGACGACGACCCGCGCGAGGCGGGCGGCGTCGAGCTGGCCTTCCTCCTGATCGAAATCCCACGCACGGTTCTGCTGCGCCATCAGCCGGCGCTGGAGGCGGTTGGCAAGCTTGGTCACCGCGCCCTGCAGATGCGCCATCTGCTGATCGAGATAGGCGCGCAGCCGGGTGAGTTCGTCGGCGTCGCAGAGTTCGGTCGCCGCGACGATCTCGTCATGCTTTTCGGTGAAACGGATATAGTTGAAATCGGGCACGTCGGTCGGCAGGCGGTTGGGGCGCACCGGGAGCATCCCCTCGTCGCCTTCGCCGCCCATTTCGGGCTCGCCGTCGGCCTCCATCTCCTGCGCGTCGGGATCGGTGTCGCCGTCGTCGGCCTGTTCGCCGTCCATCTCGGCCCGCGCGTCGACCTGCGATTCGCCGGCGCCGCCTTCTTCGCTTTCCTGCTGGTCGGGCGCCTCCTCGGCCTCCGCTTCCTCCTCGTCGCCGCCGTCCTCGGCGCCTTCCTCGATCGGCTCGTCGCCCTGGATCAGGTCGAGGTGGCGCAGCGCCAGCTTCGCGGTCTCGGCAAAGGCGGCCTGGTCGTCGAGCAGCATCGACAGCGCGGTCAGATCGGCGCCGGCGTCGCCCGTGATCCATTCGCGCACCAGCGACAGGCCGCTCTCGGTCCCCTGTGGCGCCGGCTCGCCGGTCAGCGCCTCGCGCAGTAGCAGTTCGAGCGCGGTCGACACGGGCACGTCGTCCCGGTCCTGCGCGCGGCTGATCGGGTCGCTGCGCATCCGCATCTGAAGGCTGGCCGACAGATTAGCGCGCATCCCTGCCATGTTGCGCGCGCCCAGCGCCTCGATCCGCGCCCGCTCCATCGCGTCGAAGGCGGCGGCAGCGATCGGCTCGCCGGGGCGCGCCGCGGCGTGGAGCTTTTCGCTGTGATGCTTCATGCGCAGCGCATAGGCGTCGGCAAAGCCGCGCGCCTCGGCGACCTGATCGGCGGGCAGGGTGCGCGACGGGGTCGGTACCTTGATCGCCTTGCCGATCTGGGCCGGCGCATCGGCCGTGAAGCCGACCTCGACCTCGGGATCGCGCGTCACCGCGCGCGCGACGCTCGACAGCGCGGTCTTCAGATCGTCGAGGGGAGAGGGGTTGCTCATGGCGCTTCGGTATCGCTGTTTCGCTGGCAGATAATGTCGTCGCTGTCCTTGGGCGCTGCAGGATTGGGAAGCAAGCGGAAGACGTGGTGCAGCGGCGCGACAGGGACGCGCTCGGGCCGGACCAGCCTGCCCGCGACGACGTCGACGAAATCGCGGCAGACGACCGCGCTGCGCAGGAAATTGCTATGCCCGGTCGATCCGCGCGACACGTCGGTGGTGTCGACGATGGTCAATCCCGGAATCGCATGGGCATAGCAGCGCACGGGCAAGCCCCGCGCCTTCAGATCGTCCGCCACGAAGCTGTCGAAGCAATAGGGCGAGCCGAGCCGCGGATAGCCGTGGATCGCGCGCGAGGCGGCGAGCGCCTTGTCCTTCAGCGAGACATAGGCGGTGATGCGCCGCGCGCGGGCGACCTTGGCCTCGGCCAGCACGTCGGCGGAAATGTCGCGCTCGAACGTCTCGCGGTCGATGTCGGGCGAGGCGAGGATGATGTTGGATATGTTGCGGCTGTCCGATCCGGCCGCGGCGCGATCGACATAGGCGATGGCCGGGACGACGAGACGCGCGCCGAGCGAATGGGCGACGATCACCACCTCGGTCACCCACGGCTGTTCGGCGAGCGCCTTCAGGAAGGCACGGAAATTGCGGACGTCGTGATACATGTTGGTTTCGTCGACGGCGTAGCTCAGCACCTTGTGCTGCGATGGCCAGCTATAGGCGATCACCGGGCCGTCGAAGCCGGTCATGCGCGCGATCTGCGCGGCGTCCTTGGTCGTCGTCTCGAAACTCTCGCGATAGCCGTGGACATAGAGGAGCACGCGGCCCTGTTTCCGGCCGGCTTCGGCTTGCAGCGCGCCCCACCAGTCGCTCTCGGCCTGCAGCGCGAGCGGGGTGCGGAAGCGCGTCTTGCCGCCGATCGTTTCGTCGCGCGGCTCGGCGAAACGACCGTAGCGCACCCGGTCGCCGCGATGACCGAGCAGGTGGATCTCGGGCTCGCGGCAATCGGGCAGTCGGCTGGTGACGAAGAAGAGCGGCAGCGCCGCCGCATCGACCGGCGCGTCGGGCTGCGGCGTACAGCGCGGCTCGGCGACATAGGCCGAATGGCGGACGTCGCCGTAATCGACGGTCGGGAAGCAGCCGGCGAGGGCGAGCGCGGCGAACGGCGCAAGGAGCGCGGTGGCGAATTTGTTCACGGCGTGGATGTCTGACTAGCCCTCCCCCTTGATGGGGGAGGGTTGGGTGGGGGTGAGCGCTCGTTCAAAACTGCCGCCAGTCGGCCCGTAACGCCTTCGATGTTCGTCAGTACCTCGTTGTTCCAGAAGCGAAGTACACGATAGCCATTGGCTTCGATGATAGCCGTTCTCGGCGCATCGCTTGCTTCGCCATGCTGACCGCCGTCGATTTCAAGCACCAGCCGCGCCCGATGACTAGCGAAGTCGGCGATATATTGGTGGAAGGGGACTTGCCTGCGGAAGCGCCATTCGGGGAAGGCCGAGCGCAGTAGCGCCCAGACTTTTCGTTCCGCATCGGTCATGTTTGCACGTAGCGACCGGCTCCGCGCCGTGGCGCCATCGGGAGGTATCCGCTTCATGTCGCGACCGCACCCCCTCCGCTGCGACTAACGCGCAAGCGCGTAAGTCTCGCTGCCTCCCCCATCGAGGGGGAGGGGGAAAGGGCGCGCAGGCCTCACTTGCCGACGATCCCCTCGGGCAGGTCCTCGCCGAATACGCGCTGATAATATTCGGCGACGATCATCCGTTCGGCCTCGTCGCACTTGTTGAGGAAGGACAGGCGGAAGGCGAAGCCGAGGTTGTTGAAGATCGCGGCGTTCTGCGCCCAGCTGATGACCGTGCGCGGCGACATGACGGTCGAGATGTCGCCGTTGATGAAGCCCTGGCGGGTCAGGTCGGCGACCTTGACCATATTGGCGACCGTCGCATCGTCGGCGGCCGGCACCTTAGCGAGGATGATTGCGCTCTCGGTCGCCGCGGGCAGGTAATTCAGCGTCACGACGATGTTCCAGCGGTCCATCTGCCCCTGGTTGATCTGCTGCGTGCCGTGATAGAGGCCGCTCGTGTCGCCGAGGCCGACGGTGTTCGCGGTCGAGAACAGGCGGAAATGCGGATTCGGTCGGATGACGCGGTTCTGGTCGAGCAGGGTCAGCTTGCCCTCCGCTTCCAGGACGCGCTGGATCACGAACATCACGTCGGGGCGCCCCGCGTCATATTCGTCGAAGACCAAGGCCGTGGGGGTTTGCAGCGCCCAGGGAAGCAGACCTTCTCGAAATTCGGTGACCTGCTGCCCGTCCCTGAGGACGATCGCGTCGCGGCCGACGAGGTCGATGCGGCTGATATGCGCGTCGAGGTTGACGCGGATGCACGGCCATTTCAGCCGCGCGGCGACCTGCTCGATATGCGTCGACTTGCCGGTGCCGTGATAGCCCTGCACCATGACGCGGCGGTTGAACTTGAAGCCCGCGAGGATGGCGAGCGTCGTGTCGCCGTCGAAGACATAGGCCGGGTCGAGGTCGGGTACGCGCTCGTCGGCCTCGCTGAACGCCGGCACTTTCATGTCGATATCGACCCCGAAGACCTCGCGCGCATCGACCTCGGTGTCGGGCGCGGCGAGAAGCGTCGAGCCGTGATGGTCGGGGAGGCTGTTCGGAATATCGGTCATCGTTCGTCGCCTTTCAAACCTTCTCCCTTGAGGGGGGAAGGATACGCAGCCTTGCCGGCTGGCCGGCTAGGCGAAGTTGGATGAGGGTGGGCGAAGCACAGCTTCGCGCGAGCCAGGGGCTCGCATACCCCTCACCCAGCTTCGACTAGGCAGCACGCTGCCAAGTCTTCGCAACCCTCTCCCCCAAGGGGAGAGGGAGTGGGAGAGTTCGGCTAGCGCGGTATCGCCATGGGTTGCGGCTTGCAACGCCTTATTCAGAAGATATCCAGCGCCTTCATCACCGCCGACTGGTCGTAATAGGGCCGCTCGCAGGCGATCCTGTCGCTGCCTGGGGCGAATTCGAAGCTCGCCGCCATGCGGATGCGGAACGCCTTGCCGGTCGGCTCGATCGTGCGCAGTCCGAGCCGGAGCGGCCCCAGATGCGTGCCCGTCAGCCAGAATTCGACGAGCACCGTATCGGTGTCCGCATCGGCCGCGATCGCGATGATCTCGTTCGCCTGATCGGGAAAGGGCTCGCGCGACGAGGCGAAATAGGATCGCACCGCCGCTTCGCCGTCGAAGATGGTGCCGGGTCCCAGAAGCTCGTAGCGCGGGTGGTCGAAGGTCGCGAGAACGCCGTCCCAGTCGTGCGTGATCTCCAGCGCCATGTGGCGGCGGACGGTTTCGATGCGCCTGTCGTCGAGATCGCTCATCTGTCCCTCTCCCTATGCGAAGACCCGGCTCTTCCGCAAAAGCTGATAGGCTGCGACGACCTCGCCGAGCCGCGTCTCGTGGCTGCGGTCGCCGCCGTTGCGATCGGGGTGATATTTGCGCACCAGCTCGCTGTAGCGGCGGCGCAGCGCCGAACGGTCGGACTTCCCCTCCAGCCCCAGCACCTCCATCGCGCGATGTTCGTCGCGAGTGAAGCGCGGGTCGGCCGCCTCGCGCCGTGCCTGATCCATGCGCTGCCGGAAGCGGGCGCCGAGCGCATCCATCGGGTCGCGGAAATCGGCCCAGCGCGGCGGCAGGTCGGCGCTGCCCGTGGCGCGAAAGGCGCGGCTTTCGGTCTCCCAGCCTGCGGTG
This sequence comes from Sphingopyxis panaciterrulae, assembly GCF_014199295.1. Classification (GTDB taxonomy): domain Bacteria; phylum Pseudomonadota; class Alphaproteobacteria; order Sphingomonadales; family Sphingomonadaceae; genus Sphingopyxis; species Sphingopyxis panaciterrulae. Next base: position 73,536 of record NZ_JACIJH010000010.1, on the reverse strand, counting down.
GGCGACTGGGCGGCGAGGATCTGGTCGGCGTTCATGCCTTCGAAGAAATTATAGCCGCTGTTGAATTCGCGGACATGGTCGAGACACAGCCAGCGCCAGGGCGGCGGACCGTCGGGCGAGCGGTGGGCGGTGGCGGGCGCGCGAAATTCGCCGGGCTCGCGGCAGCCCGGAACGGCGCAAGCGGCTTCGCGCGGAACGCGGCCGTGGAAACGATGGGATCGGGGGCTTGTCATGCTGTTCTTTCCTCCCCAACATGGGGGCATGAGCGAAAAAGGTCCAGTGCAACGCGAGATGGAAGGGCTGCTTTCCGCCGCTTTTCCCGATGCGGATTTTACCCTCAGCAACGACAGTGCGCAGCATCACGGCCATGCCGGCGACGACGGCAGCGGCGAATCGCATTTCAGCCTGACGATCGAGTGGGCGGGCTTCGCGGGGCAGAATCGCGTCGCGCGCCAGCGGATGGTGAACAGGGCGCTCGGCGACCTGCCGGGTCAGCGCGTCCACGCGCTTGCGATCAAGGCGCTGGCACCAGGAGAATGACGATGCAGGTGATCACCCCCTCGACCCACGATATCGGTGCCTTCGACGTGCGGCGGACCTTGCCCGACAAGGAGCGGACGATGGTCGGCCCCTTCATCTTCGTCGACCAGTTCGGGCCAGCGCATTTCGACATCGGGCAGGGGATGGACGTGCGGCCGCATCCGCACATCAACCTCGCCACCGTGACCTATTTGTTCGAAGGCGCGATCGACCATCGCGACAATCTGGGCACCTATGCGACGATCCGCCCCGGCGCGTGCAATTTGATGACCGCGGGCCGCGGCATCGTCCATTCGGAGCGCACCCCGGCGGCCGAGCGCGCGACCGGATCGGCGATCTCGGGCATGCAGACCTGGCTCGCGCTGCCCGACGGCAAGGAAGAGATCGACCCGGCGTTCGAGCATGTCGCCAAGGAAGATCTGCCGCTGGTCGAGGACACGGGCGTGTCGGCGCGTGTCATCATGGGCAGCCTGTGGGGCGCGACCTCGCCGATCACCCAGCACGCCGCGACCATCTATGCCGACATATTGATGAACGCCGGCGCGTCGATCCCGATCGAGGCCGAGGCCGACGAGCGCGCGGTCGTCGTCGCGCTCGGCGATGCGACTCTCGATGGCGAGGCGCTCGAACGCTACAGCCTCTATATCCTCAAACCCGGCGAGGCGATGACGCTGCGCGCGGCCAGCGATGCCCGGGTGATGCTGCTCGGCGGCGAGGCGTTCACGACCCCGCGTCATCTGTGGTGGAATTTCGTCAGCTCGTCGCGCGACCGGATCAATCAGGCCAAGCAGGACTGGAAGGATCGTAAATTCCCGCTCGTTCCCGGCGATAGCGAGGAATATATCCCGCTGCCCGGAATGCCGAAGACGCCGGCCTACCCCTGATCGAACTGACAGGCTTGTCGGTTCGGATCTTTGCGGCCATTCTGGTTTCGAAACGAAACCGAAGGAGCGGACGATGACGGGCGATTTCGAGCAGCGGCGGGTGGCTCTTTCGACAGGGGTCGAACTCGATGTCGTCGACATGGGGCCGAAGGACGCTCCCGCGCTGATCTTTCTTCACGGCTTTCCCGAATCGCACCGCACCTGGCGGCACCAGCTTCCGCATTTTTCGGACCGCTTTCGCTGCATCGCGCCCGACCAGCGCGGCTATCGGGGCTCGTCGAAGCCGCAGGATGCCGAATCCTATACGCCCGACAAGCTAATCGCCGACATCTTCGCGCTCGCCGACGCGCTGGATATCGGGGACTTCACCATCGTCGGCCACGACTGGGGCGGGGCGATTGCCTGGGGCGTCGCGCTTGGCGGTCAGCCTGGCGGGCTGCACCCCGCATGGGCGGGCCGCGTGACGCGCGCGGTGATCGCCAATGCGCCGCATCCCGCGATCTTTCAACGCCTGCTCGCCTCGACCCCGCAGCAGCGCGAGGCGAGCCAGTATATCCGCGTCTTCCGCGACCCCGCGAGCGACGCGCTGATCGAGGAGCAGGGAATCGCCGGATTGCTCGCCCACGCCTTTGCCGGGCGCGTGCCGAGCGGCGGCGTCCAGCCGCCCGACGAGATCGCCCGGCTGCTCAAGGACTGGGAGGATCGCGACGCCTGCCGCGCGATGGTCAACTGGTATCGCGGCTCGCCGATGGAGGTGCCGCCCATGGACGCCCCCTATGCCGAGCCGCCGGCGGTGCCTTTTCCGCAGCTCACGATCCCGACGCTGGTCGTCTGGGCGCTCGACGATGTTGCGCTGCCGCCAAGCAATCTTGACGGATTGAGCGAACTGGTCCCCAATGCGACGATCGTCGAGGTGCCGGGCTGCGGCCATTTCGTGCCGTGGGAAGCGCCCGACAAGGTCAATGCGGCGATGGATGCGTTCCTGGAAAGGACCGCCGCTCCCGCCTGACGACCGACAAGGGGGGGCGTATGGCGCGATCGACGACCGGACTGTTTCGCACCCGCGGCGAGCATGGCCACGCGCCGGTCACCTATATCGAACTCTTCTTCGACCTCGTCTTCGTCTTCGCGATCACCCAATTGTCGCACGGGCTGCTCGAGCATCTGGGCTGGACGGGGGCGCTCCAGACGCTGATCCTGCTCTTCGCGGTATGGTGGGTTTGGATCTATACCACCTGGGTCGCCAACTGGCTCGATCCCGAACGCGCCAATGTCCGGCTGATGCTGATCCTGCTGATGCTTGCCGGGCTCGTGCTGTCGAGCGCGATTCCCTACGCCTTCGGGGTGCGCGGCTGGATGTTCGCCGCCGCCTATTGCACGATACAGATCGGCCGGTCGCTCTATATGGTCTGGGCAAGCTGGGGCGTGCATCCGGCGCGAGCGCGCAGCTTCCTGCGCATTGTTTTCTGGCTGTGCCTGTCGCTGCCGCTGTGGGTCGCAGGGTGTTTCGTCGATGCGCAGATGCGGATGCTGCTGTGGGCGGCCGCGTTGCTGATCGACTATGCGGGGCCGCTCGCCTTCTTCCGCACTCCCGGCCTCGGGCGCTCGACCGGCGCCGACTGGGAGATCGCCGGCGGGCATATGGCCGAACGCTGCGCGCTGTTCGTCATCATCTCGCTCGGCGAAGGGGTGCTGGTGACCGGCGCGACCTTTGCGACGCTGCCGCAGGATGGCCTTCGCTGGCTCGCCTTCGCGACCTGCTTCCTCGGCTCGGCGGCGCTATGGTGGCTCTATTTCGACACCGGCGCGCGCCGCGGCAGCCAGGTGATCGAGGCAAGCGATCAGGCCGGGCTGCTCGCGCGCAACGCCTATACCTATTGGCATATCCCGATCATCGCGGGGCTCGTCGTCTCGGCGGTCGCCGACGAGATGCTGCTCGCGCATCCACAGGGTCACATCGCGCCCGCGATGCTCGCCGTTTCGGTCGGCGGGCCGTTGCTGTTCCTGATCGGCAACATGGCGTTCAAAAAGGCCACGACCGACCGGCCGCTGCCGCCTTTTTCGCACATGTTGGGCAGCGTCGGGCTGCTCGGCGTCGGGGCCTGGGCGTGGCTGGGCCACTGGCAGCCGCTGACGCTGGGCCTTGCGCTGTTCGCGGTGCTGGTCTTCACTGCCGTCTGGGAATGGGGGTCGTTCCACGGCGGCTGGCGGCGCTGGACACCGGGGCTGGGCCGCCTGTTCGGCGTCGATCCGGCCGCCGGTTCCGATACATAGGGGGAGGACAGGGACATGTCGCATACCGCGATCATGCTGATTGTCGGCATCGCGTTGCTGATCGGACTGCGCTTCGCGATGCGCGATCCAGGGGCTGCCACGCGGCGCTTTCTGTGGCTGTGGCTGCTGATCTCGCTCGGCAATCTGGTCGTCGGCGTCGTCCATGCCGGATACGGGCTGGGCGAGGAGGCGGTGGTATGGCTGCTCGTCTTCGGCGTTCCGGCGGGGCTGGCGCTGGCGACGCGAACGATCGAGCGTTAATTAGCGGGATCGAGCAGGCAGCCGCTGGCGCCCGCATAATGGGCGCTGCGCGAAGCGAGCAGCGGGACGCTGCCGGTGATCGTCTTCGTCGCGGGATCCTCGCTGATCGACACCATGTCCATGCCCGGCTCGAAGTCGGTCTGGCAGCTTTCGAGGCTGCGCCCCTGCACATAGCGGCACGAGCAGCCGACGCGCGCGGCATAGGCCGATCCGACCTCGGCCTGCGCCTTGAAATCGGGAAATTTCCAGATCAGCAGGCCGAGCAGCAGCACCAGCAGCAGGATCGCCCACGGCAGGCAGCCGCTCCAGCGGCTCGGCCGCCGCGGCGCGGGACGCTCCGGCGCGGCATCGCCTGCCGGCGACGGGGCCGCCGGTTCTGCCGTTGCCGGGCCGGGCGGGTTGGTGTTAGGCATGGGGCGTCATGATCACCAAAAAGGCCTTGCTGGCAAGTGGCATCGTCGCGGCGCTCGGCCTCTGGTCGCTGTCGCAGGCGGCGGGGCAGGGGGCCATGGCGCCCGCGACCCCCGCGCCGCGGCTCGGCCTGTCGATCGCCGACGCGCGCGCCGGCGACGCGCCGCGCCCGCTCCCCGCGCTCGATCCCGCGGTCAAGGCACGGGCCGATGCGCTGTTCACCGATGCGGACGCCGTCGGCGAGACGCGCGCGCTGCTCGTGCTGCGCGATGGCAAACTGATCTACGAACGCTATGGCGCGGGCTTTGGCCCCGATTCCAAACTGATAAGCTGGTCGATGGCCAAGAGCATCACCGCGGTGCTCGCTGGCTTCATGGTCGCCGACGGACGGCTGTCGCTCGACGGACCGGCCCCGGTCGCCGCGTGGCAACGCAGCGGCGATCCGCGCGGCGCGATCCGGCTGCGCGACCTGCTGCACATGGCGTCGGGCCTCGATCATGTCGAGGAGGGCGATCCCGTCTGGGCGAGCGACACGGTGACCATGTTGTTCGGAGGCGGCGCGCAGGACATGGCGGGCTTTGCCGAAGCGAAACCGGCGGTGGCGCGGCCGGGCGAGGTCTTCAACTATAGTTCGGCGACGAGCGTCATCCTGTCCGATATCCTCGCCGACACGCTCACCCCGTCGCCGAACTCCGAAGCGCGGCGCGAGGCGATGCGCGATTTCATCGCCGGCCGGCTGATCGAGCCGCTCGGCATGACCAGCCTGACCCCCGAGTTCGACGCGAAGGGCACGATGATCGGCGGCTCGATCATGCACGCGACCGCGCGCGACTATGCTAAGTTCGGCGAGTTCCTGCGCCATCACGGCGTGGTGAACGGCCAGCGTCTGCTTCCCGAAAGCTGGATGCGCTTCATGCTGACCCCGTCGGCGAACGATGCCGGATATGGCGGCCACATCTGGCTCAACCGGTCGCGCCCGGCCGGGGTGACCCCAGCGCTGTGGCCCGACCGCGGCCCCAACGACCTGTTCGCCTGCATCGGCCACCAGGGCCAATATATCATCGTCTCGCCGTCGCAGCGCGTGACGATCGTGCGGCTGGGGATCACGAAGGATGACCAGTTCCCCGAACTGCGCCGCCATCTCGCGGATCTGCAGGGCGCGCTTTGATAGCTTTACCTTCCCCCTTGATGGGGGAAGGATACGAAGCCTTATCGCGAAGCGATTAGGCGCAGTTGGATGGGGGTGATGGTGCGTCCTTGCATCGCTCGCTTCAGGCCGCGGCCGCACCCCCTCTGCTGCGACTAGGCGGCGAGCCGCCAAGTCTCGCTGCCTCCCCCATCAAGGGGGAGGGATGGCATGGCTACAGCAGAAACTCGCCCGTCAGCGTCGTGACGCACGTCCCCGATAATTCCACCCTATCCCCATCCAGCCGGCAGCCGACATGGCCGCCGCGCGCGCTGGCCTGAAAGGCGGCGAAGCGATCGCGGCCGAGGCGGGCGGTCCAATAAGGGGTGAGCACGCAATGCGCCGATCCGGTGACCGGGTCCTCATCGACCCCGGCGCCGGGCACGAAGACGCGGCTGACGACATCGGCGCCCGACGGGTCGCCGTCGCCCGGCGCGGTCGCGATCGCCTGGATATTGCCGAGCGCGCGCAGCGCCGCCATGTCGGGCGCCAGCGCCCGCACCGCGGCGGCGCTGTCATAGACGAGCAGCGCATAGCGGCCGGGGTGCCACAGCGTCTCCACCGGCGACCCGCCGACTGCGCTGGCGATCTCGAGCAGGGGTTTCGGCTCCGGAGGATAGGCGGGAAGCGCCATGCGATAGCCGTCCTCGCCGTCGCGCGCGACGCGCAGCATCCCTGCCTCGCGGGTGCGAAAGACCATCGCGTCGCGCCACGGCGCCGCGGTCAGCAGGACATGGCCCGAAGCGAGCGTCGCATGGCCGCACAGCGCGATCTCGGTCGCCGGGGTAAACCAGCGCAGCTCGTAATCGGCCTCGCTGTCCTCGTCGGGAAGCAGAAAGGCGGTTTCGGACAAATTGTTCTCGGCCGCGATGTTCAGCAGCATCGCATCGCTCAGCCATTCGTCGAGCGGCATCACCGCGGCGGGATTTCCGGTGAAGGGGCGGTCGGCAAAGGCGTCGACCTGCGTGATGGGAAGGCGGCGCCAACTCATGGATAGAGATATCCTTTCGTCCAGTCCTCGCCGTCGCGGACGAACAGGGTGCGTTCGTGGAGACGGTGGGCGCGGTCCTGCCAATATTCGATGCGCTCGGGGGTCACGCGCCAGCCCGACCAGCGCGGCGGGCGCGGCACGTCCCGCCCCTCGAAACGCGCCTGCATCCCGGCGAAGCGCGCCTCGAAGGTCGCGCGGGACTCGAGCGGCCGCGACTGGTCGCTCGCCCAGGCGCCGAGCTGGCTGTCGCGGCTGCGCGTCGCGAAATAGGCGTCGGCGACGCTGTCGGCGACCGGCGCGACCGGCCCCTCGATACGGATCTGGCGCCGCAGCGACTTCCAGTGGAACAGCAGCGCGACCTGCGGGTTCGCGGCCAGCTCGCCGCCCTTGCGGCTGTCGAGATTGGTGTAGAAGACGAACCCGTCCGGCCCATGCCCCTTCAGCAGCACCATGCGCAGCGAGGGGCGGCCGTCCGGCGTCGCGGTGGCGAGCGCCATCGCGTTCGAATCATTGGGCTCGCTGGCGCGCGCTTCGGCGAACCAGGCATCGAACAGGGCGAAGGGGTCGGTGGTCGTCATGCGCGCGCTTCTAATGCGGCGCGCCCCGAACGAGCAAGCGATAAGCCCCTCCCCTTCAGGGGAGGGGTTGGGGTGGGGCCTGTCGGCTTCGCGCAAGGCCGTCGGCCCCCACCCGCTGCAACTAGGCAGCAAGCTGCCAAGTTTCGCTGTCCTCCCCTGAAGGGGAGGGGAGATTGGGCGGAACTTGACCGCCCCGCCGGACATTCCCACATCGCGCGCGCAATCGGGCCTTTCCGGTCAACATCTTATCGGGCTACAGGAGACCCATGGCAGATCCCTATTCCACCCTCGGCGTCGCGAAGAATGCGAGCGAAGCGGAGATCAAGTCGGCGTACCGCAAGCTCGCCAAGCAGTTGCATCCCGACCGGAACAAGGAGAATCCGAAGGCGGCGGAGAAATTCTCCGACGTCACCAAGGCCTATGACCTTCTCTCCGACAAGGAAAAACGCGCGCAGTTCGACCGCGGCGAGATCGACGCCGACGGCAATCCGGCCATGCCCTTCGGTTATGGCAGCGGTGGTTTCCGCGGCGACCCGCGCGGCGGAGCGCAGGGTGGTTTCGGCGGCGAGGGCGCGGATTTCGGCGACATCTTCGAAGGGTTGTTCGGCGGCCGCGGCGCCGGCGGCGGCAGTCCGTTCGGCGGTTTCGGCGGGCGCGGCGCGGCGCCGCAAAAGGGTGCCAACGTCGCCTATCGCCTCGCTGTGTCCTTCGTCGACGCGGCGACTCAGGCGATGCAGCGCATCACGCTGGCCGACGGCAAGACCATCGATCTCAAGCTCCCCGCCGGGGTCGAGACCGGCACCCAGATGCGCCTCGCGGGCAAGGGGCAGCCGGGGCCGGGCGGCCATGGCGACGGCATCGTCACCATCACCGTCAAGGACCACCCCTTCTTCGAGCGCGAGGGCGCCAACATCCGTCTCGACCTGCCGGTCACGCTGAACGAGGCGGTGAAGGGCGCGAAGGTCAAGGTGCCGACGGTCGACGGGCCGGTGATGCTGTCGGTGCCCGCCGGCTCGACCTCGGGCAAGGTGATGCGGCTCAAGGGCAAGGGTTTCAGCCAAAAGGGCGGCGGGCGCGGCGACCAGCTCGTGCGGCTGATGGTCGATCTGCCGAACGACGATGCGTCGCTCGCCCGGCTGGTCGACGATTGGACCGACACGCGCCCCGTGCGGGCCGATCTCGGCGTGTGATGCGTGGCTGATCGCGCCGAGAAGAAAGCTGCCGCCGCGCTCGAACGCGAAGTTGCCGAGGAAGTCGGCAAGGAATTTCTCGCCGAAGGCCATTCGCCGCACTCGCCCGAGGCGCGCGCCGAGCGCGCCAAGCGGCTGCACCTGAAAGCCGCGGCGCAGGGCGTCCTCGATCGCGGGCGCGAGACGCTGGGGCCGGGAACCCGCGCCTTCCACATCATCCGCCGCGTGATCGTCGGCACCTATACCGACGGTTTCATCCACGCCGGCAATCTCGCCTATTTGGCGCTGATCGCGCTCTTCCCCTTCTTCATCCTGCTTGCCGCCGCGCTCAGCCTGTTCGGCGGCAGCGCGGGGGGAGAGGCGGCGATCGACGCGGTTTTCTCGATCATGCCGCCGACGGTCGCGCGGGCGCTGGCGGGGCCGATCCGCGAGGTGATGTCGGCGCGAACGGGGATTTTCCTGTGGCTCGGCGCGCTCGTCGCCCTGTGGACCGTTGGCAGCCTCGTCGAGACGATCCGCGACATATTGCGCCGCGCCTATGGCACCCACTTCAGCCGCGGCTTCTTTCATTACCGGCTGCTGTCGATCGGCATCATCAGCGGCGCGGTGGTGCTGATGCTGCTGTCGTTCAGCATGCAGGTGCTGATCGTCGGCGTCGAACAGTTCGTGACGCGCGTGTTGCCCGCGCAATTCCAGTCGGCGGGCGCGGTTGCGCTGTCGCGAATCGTGTCGGGCGCCGGACTGTTCCTCGCCATCTACCTGCTCTTCTATTCGCTCACCCCCGCCAAATATCGCCGGCAGAAGAAATGCCCGAAATGGCCGGGCGCGCTGTTCACCACCCTGTGGTGGATCGGGGTCACTCTGGCGCTTCCGCCTTTGCTGGCCAGCCTGCTCAGCTATGACGCGACTTACGGCAGTCTGGCCGGGGTCATGGTCGCGCTTTTCTTTTTCTACCTCGTCGGATTGGGTATGGTGATCGGTGCCGAACTCAACGCCGCGCTCGTCGAGGTTGAGGATTTGGGACATAACGCTATTGGGCGCGTGGACGACATCATGGTCGACGACACCAAGACCGGAGAAGACGAATGACGGGTCTGATGAAGGGCAAGCGCGGGCTGATCATGGGCCTCGCGAACGACAAATCGCTCGCCTGGGGCATTGCGAAGGCGCTGCACGGCGCGGGCGCCGAACTCGCCATCAGCTATCAAGGCGAGGTGATGCTGAAGCGGGTGAAGCCGCTCGCCGACGAGCTGGGTTGCGATGTCCTGATCGATTGCGACGTGTCCGACATGGCGAATCTCGACCAGGCCTTCGCGACGCTCGCGGCGCGCTGGCCGACGATCGACTTCGTGGTCCACGCGATCGGCTACACCAACAAGGAAGCCTTGCGCGGCCACTATGCCGACATCGGACTCGACGATTTCCTGATGACGATGAACATCAGCGTCTACAGCTTCACTGCGGTGGCGAAGCGGGCGTCGGCGATGATGACGCCCGTCGACCCCGAAACGGGCCAGGGCGGCGGCTCGCTGCTGACGCTCAGCTATTATGGCGCGGAGAAGGTCATCCCGCATTATAACGTCATGGGCGTCGCCAAGTCGGCGCTCGAAACCAGCGTCAAATATCTCGCCAACGATTACGGCCCGCAGGGGGTGCGCGTGAACGCCATCTCGGCCGGGCCGATCAAGACGCTGGCGGCGAGCGGAATCGGCGACTTTCGCCTGATCCTCAAATGGAACGAGCATAACGCCCCGCTGCGCCGCAACGTCACCATCGACGATGTCGGCGGCTCGGCCCTCTATCTGCTGAGCGATCTCGCGAGCGGCGTGACCGGCGAAACCCACCATGTCGACGCGGGCTATCACACCGTCGGCATGAAGCAGGAAGACGCGCCGGATATCGCGCTTGCCTGACGGTCTCGCCATCCGTTCCGCCACGGCGGCGGATGCCGACGCCATCGACGCGATCATCCGCTCGGCCTTCGCCGGGACCGAGCACGGCTATCAGGGCGAGGCCGAGCTGGTGCGGATGCTGGAGGCCGACGGCGACGCGCTGGTCTCGCTCGTCGCGGAAGCGGGTGGCGCGATTGCCGGGCATGTGCTGTTCAGCCGGATGGACGTCGAAGCCGACGGCGCGCCGCTGCCCGCCGCGGGGCTCGCGCCCGTATCGGTCGTGCCCGAACGGCAGGGGCAGGGGATCGGCGGCACGCTGATCCGCGCCGGTCTGGATGACCTGCGCGCGCAGGGCGTGGCGATCAGCTTCGTCCTCGGGCACGCGGCCTATTACCCGCGCTTCGGCTATTCGCCCGACCTTGCCGCGCGTTTCGCCTCGCCCTTCGCGGGGCCGCATTTCATGGCGATGATGTTTGGGGACACGGCATGGCCCGGGCGCGGCCGGGCCGATTACGCGCCCGCCTTCTCCCGCCTCGGCTGAACCCGGAACGCGCCGCGGCGCTTGAATTACGGCGCGAATCCCGCCATCGCGCGAAAATGGATTTCGCATTGGCCATCGATCATGTGCAGATCGCCATGCCCGTCGGCGGCGAGGCGCAGGTCCGCGCCTTCTTCGGCGTGCTGCTCGGGCTCGCCGAATTGCCCAAGCCCCCCGACATGGCGGCGCGAGGCGGCTGCTGGTTCGCGCTCGGCGACCGTCAGCTTCATCTGGGCGTGGAGGCGGATTTCCGGGCGGCGAAAAAGGCGCATGTCGCGCTCGCGACCGACGCGCTCGACGCGCTGCGTGCGCGCCTCGATGCGGCGGGCTTCGCGACTCACGATGACAGCATCATCGACGGTCGCCATCGCTTCTTCACCGAAGACCCTTTCGGCAACCGGATCGAATTCATGGACAGGACCCCGCGCGCATGAGTTTCAACAGCTTCGGACGCGTCTTTCGATTCGCGACCTGGGGTGAAAGCCACGGGCCGGCGCTCGGCGCGGTCGTCGACGGTTGCCCACCGCGGCTGTCGCTGTCGGAGGCCGACATCCAGCCCTTTCTCGACAAGCGCCGTCCCGGCCAGTCGCGCCACACGACGCAGCGGCAGGAGCCCGATCAGGTGCGCATCCTGTCGGGCGTCTTCGAGGGCAAGACGACCGGCACGCCGATCAGCCTGATGATCGAGAATGTCGACCAGCGCTCGAAGGATTATGGGGAGATCGCGCAGGCCTATCGCCCCGGCCATGCCGATTACGCCTATGACGCCAAATATGGCATCCGTGATTATCGCGGCGGCGGCCGGTCGAGCGCGCGCGAGACCGCGGCGCGGGTCGCGGCGGGCGCGGTGGCGCGGCTGGTCATCCCCGAGGTGCAGATTCACGCCTGGGTCGCGGAGATCGGCGGCGACGCGATCGATCCCGCCAATTTCGATCTCGAGGAGATCGACCGCAATCCCTTTTTCTGTCCCGATCCCGCCGCGGCGCAGCGCTGGGAAGCGATGATGGACGCGGCACGCAAGGCGGGCAGTTCGCTGGGCGCGGTCATCGAATGCGCGGCGAGCGGCGTCCCCGCGGGCTGGGGTGCGCCCGTCTATGCCAAGCTCGACGCCGACCTTGCCGCCGCGATGATGGGTATCAACGCCGTGAAGGGGGTCGAGATCGGCGCCGGCTTTCATGCGGCGCGGCTGCGCGGCGAGGAGAATGCCGACGCGATGCGCCCCGCGACCGACGGCAGCAATCGCCCCGATTTCCTGTCGAACAACGCCGGCGGCATCGCGGGCGGTATCTCGACCGGCCAGCCGGTGGTGGTGCGCGTCGCCTTCAAGCCGACGAGCTCGATCCTGACCCCCGTGCCGACGATCAACAAGGCGGGCGAGGCGACCGATATCGTGACCAAGGGTCGTCACGACCCCTGCGTCGGTATCCGCGGCGCCCCGGTCGTCGAGGCGATGATGGCGCTGGTTCTCGCCGACCACAAGCTGCTGCACAGGGCGCAATGCGGGTGACGCCCGCATGATCGAGGCGGTGCGCGCGATGATCGAGGCGCACCAGGCGGCGCTGTCGCTGCTGATCCTCGCCGCGATGTTCGTCGGCTTCCTGATGGAGCGCCTGCCCGCGACGGTCATCGCGGTGCTGGGCGCCTGCACCTATCTGGCGCTCGGCATCCTCGACGCCGAGGCGGTCTATTCGGTCTTCTCCAACTCGGCGCCGATCGTCATCGGGGCGATGTTCGTGCTGTCGGGCGCGCTGATCCGCACCGGGGTGATCCAGCGCGTCGCCGACACGATCATGGCGCGCGCCGAAAAGCGTCCGCGCCTCGCCATCGTCGAAGTGCTGCTCGGCGCGCTCGTCGCCTCGGCCTTCCTGAACAACACGCCGGTCGTCGTCGTGCTGCTGCCGATCATGATCAAGCTCGCCGACGTGACGGGGATCAGCGCCAAGAAGCTGCTGATGCCGCTGTCGATCGCCGCCGTCCTCGGCGGCACGTTGACCCTGATCGGGACCTCGACCAACCTCGTCGTCGACGGCATCGTCCGCGACGCCGGAATGCCGCGCTTCGGCATTTTCGAGATCACGCCGATCGGCCTCGTTACCGCGGCCTCGGGGATGATCGGCCTCGCGGCGATGTGGTGGCTGCTGCCGTCGGACAGGCCGGTGAAGGGCGACGCGGACCCTGCCGACGCGCATCACTATCTGACCGAGCTGATCCTGCAGGAGGGCGACGAGCTGATCGGTGAGCGGGTCGATGCGTTCAAGGGCCTACCACGCTCGGGCCGGATCGTCGGGGTCCGGCGCGGATCGGTGACGGTCCATGGCGCCGACCTCGAACGCTGGACGCTGGCCGAGGGCGACCGGCTGATCCTGCGCGTCGACGGCGCAACGCTGCTGACGTGGCGCGAGCAGGGGCGCTTCCGCCTCGGCATCGGCGGCGGCGAGCCCGCCGATGACGACATGGTCGTCGAAACCATGGTCGCCCCGACCCATCCGTCGATCGGCCAACGGCTGGCCGACATTCCCTTTCTGCAGCGGATTCGCGCGCGGATCATCGGCATCGACCGCCCCGCGCACGAGGCGGGTCCCGACCTGGCCAGCGTGCGGATCCGCGCCGCCGACCGGCTGCTGGTCACCGGCGGCCCGCGCGAAGTGGAGGCGCTGCGCGACAATCCCGGGCTGATCGGCGCCGACCTGTCGCGCACGCGCGCCTTCCGGCGCCGCAAGGCGTGGATCGCGATCCTGTGCATGGCCGGGGTCGTGAGCCTCGCCGCGCTGGACGTGATGCCGATCGGGGTCGCGGCGATCATCGCCATCGGCGTCATCCTCGCCACCCGCTGCATCGACAGCGACGAGGCATGGGGGACGATCGACGGCGACGTGCTGGTGCTGATCTTCGCGATGCTCGCGGTCGGCCTCGCGCTCGAAAACAGCGGCGCGGTCGCGATGATGGTCGGCTGGGTCGAACCCGCGCTCGTCGATGCGCCGCGCTGGGTGCTCGTCTTCGGCATCTATTTCTTTGCGCTGATCCTGTCCGAACTGCTCAGCAACAATGCGGTCGCGGCGCTGATGACGCCGGTGACGCTGGCGCTCGCCGCCGAACTGGGCGTCGATCCGCGCCCGCTGGTCATCGCGCTGATGATCGGCGCCTCGGCCTGTTTCGCGACCCCGATCGGCTATCAGACCAACACCATCGTCTATGCCGCGGGCGACTATCGCTTCGTCGATTTCGTGAAGATCGGCGTGCCGCTCAACATCATCACCGGCGTGTCGACCTGCCTCGCCATCGTGTTTTTCCTGACCTGACCGGCGGCGGTTGCGCCGTTCCGGCCACGTCGTCAGAGCCTGTTTCGCGCAGATGAAAGCGTTGTGATCGCTCCGGGACGTTCGCTGGGCAGGAGCGGGGCGCAGTGCGGACCGGCGGCCCGTGCAAGGCCCCGCGACGCACTCCAGCGGGCGTCCCGGAGCGACCCCTGCGGGGCGGGCCGATTTCGGCCCATTGCCGCGTTGCTCATCGGTCACGATGCTTTCGCATCGCTCCCTCCTCGCGCCTCGCACTGGGCCGAAATCGGCTCCGTCACAACGCTTTCATCTACGCGAAACAGGCTCTAAGGTCGCGCGCTTCACGGTCGCAAAGGGGAGACATAGATGGCCGAAGCAAGCATGGTCGCGCCGGCCGGGGGCGAAGAAGCGCGCGCCAGGCGCCTGCAATGGCGGATGCTGATCGGCTTCGTCGCCGGCCTGTTCGCGGGGCTGGCAGTCTATTACGGCGCCGCCGACGCGCCATGGGTCGATACGGTCACCACCTATGTCACCGGGCCGATCGGCCAGATTTTCCTGCGCCTGCTGTTCATGCTGGTGATCCCGCTGCTCGTCTCGGCGCTGATCGTCGGGGTCGCCGAAATGGGCGAGATGCGTGCGCTCAAGACCGTCGGGCTGCGCACGCTCGTTTATACCGTCGTCGTGTCGTCGATTGCGGTCGCGGTCAGTCTGGCGGTGGTCAATGCGCTCCAGCCGGGGGCGGGGGTCGATCCCGCACTGGCGAAGACCCTGCTGGCAGAGGGCGCCGCGCGCGCCGGTTCGATCATCCAGAGCGCGCATGAATCGAAATCGGGAGTGGAGGCGGTCGTCGCCATCGTCCCCAATAATTTCTTCAACGCGATGAGCCAGAACGACGTGCTGGCGGTGATGTTCTTCGCGCTCTTCTTCGGCATCGGGCTGATGCTGGTCCAGACGCCGCAGACGCAGGTGCTCAAGACCGCGATCGAGGGCGTGTTCGAGGTGGCGATGAAGCTGATCGGCCTCGTCATCCAGCTCGCGCCGATTGCCATCTTCTGCTTCATGTTCAACCTCGCAGCGCAGTTCGGCTGGGACCTGATCGTCCGCCTGTCGGCCTATGTCGGGGTCGTGCTGCTCGCGCTGGGCCTCCAGATGTTCGTGATCTTTCCGATCATCTTGCGGACGCTGGCGAAGAAGTCGCCCGTCGCCTTCTTCCGCGAAACGCAGGAGGCCTTTGTCATGGCCTTCGCGACCGCGTCTTCGAACGCGACGCTGCCGACCTCGCTACGCGTTGCGCACGACCAACTCCGCCTGCCCGACCGGGTCGCGCGCTTCGTGCTGACCATCGGCGCGACCGCGAACCAGAACGGCACCGCGATGTTCGAAGGCGTGACGGTGATCTTCCTCGCGCAATTCTTCGGCATCGACCTGACGCTGACGCAGCAGATTTCGGTGATGCTCGTCTGCATCCTTGGCGGCATCGGCACCGCGGGAGTTCCGGCGGGGTCGCTGCCGGTGATCGCGCTGATCCTCGCCTCGGTCGGGGTGCCGCCCGAGGGGATCGGGCTGGTGCTCGGCGTCGACCGCTTCCTCGACATGTGCCGCACCGTGCTCAACGTCATCGGCGACCTCGTCGCAGCGACGGTGGTGTCGGCGGGCGTCGACGATCAGCCGGCGAGCTCTGCCGCCTCCGGCTGAGCGTCCCTATTCGTCGCGGGTAGCGCGAATGCGCGCGGCGCGATCGGATCGCGGCGCCGGGCGCGCGGGCGCGGCCCTGGGGGCCGGGCGCGCCGGGGCAGGCCGGGCGGTGGGGGCCGGACGAGCGGCCGGGCGCGTCACCGGCGGGCGGTGGTTGCCGGCCGCCGGCCGCGACGAAGGATCGGGGCGCCGGGGGCGTAAAGGCTGCGTGCCCGGACGCCGTCCGCCCGATCCTGCCGCGGGCGGTGTCGGGCGCGGCCGCGTGGCACCGGGGCCGCGGCCGGGCGTGCCGGGATGGCTTGCGGCCGGCGGCGCCTGATTTGCGCCGTCTCCGGGCCGCGGCGCGTGGCCGCGCGGTCCGTCGTGATCGCGATCATGCCCGTTCCACTTCCCCGGCCGGTGGGGTCGGTCGGGCCGATTCGGCCGCGAAGGGCGGCCCTCGTGGCGCGGGCCGTCGCCCTTGCCGCTGTTCCAGTGGCCGTCGCGGTCGCCGCGATGCTTCCACCAGGCGCGGCGCCCGCCCCAATAGCCCAGATAGCGGCCGCTCAGCGGATAGCGGTTGCGATAATGGTCGTACATCCACATCCCGTAACCGGGGTAATAATAATCGTCGTACCAGCCGCCGCCGAAGCCGATGCTGACGAAGCCGCTGCCATAATCGCTCGAATCATAGCAGTCGTAGCCATAGCCGTCGTCATAGGCATAGGGGTCGTAATCATAATAATCGGCGGCGCAGGCGTAATTGCCGCCATAGCCCGCACTGGTCATGTCGCCATAATAGCAGCCGCCGAGCGTCGTCGTCGCGAGCGCACCGAGCGCGAGGGAGAAGGGGCGGCGCAACCATCGTGCCATGATCTTGTCCTTTCACGGCGGAGGAACCGCCGAACTTGCCCATCAAGATGCAGCGGATGAGTTGAATTTGCGGTGAATGGACTCGGTCGCGCGGCAAGGCGTTACTTGCATCAATGTCAATAGTTGGATAGGCTCGTCCCGACACCCCGCCAGACGAGGACAGCCGCCATGAACGCCCCCGCCCAGATCCAATGGTCCAAGGCCCGCTTCGGCCCCGACACGCAGCACTGGCTGCCGCGCGGACCCGAAAGCGCGCTCGACGATATTCCGGGCGACGACGGCGTCCCGCTGCTCGGCACCACGCTCGCGCAGCTTCGCGATCCCGTGGGCTTCACCGACCGCATGGTCGCCCGCCACGGCAAGGTTTATCGCGCGAAAAGCTTTGGCGGTCGCGGCGTGTCGCTCGTCGGCGCCGAGGCGAACGAGCTGGTGCTGTTCGACCGCGACAAGCTCTTCTCGTCCGAACAGGGCTGGGGGCCGGTACTCAACCTGCTTTTCCCGCGCGGGCTGATGCTGATGGATTTCGAAAAACATCGCGCCGACCGCAAGACGCTGTCGGTCGCTTTCAAGCCCGAACCGATGCGCCACTATGCCGCCGCGCTCAACGACGGCATTCGCGCGCGTGTCGCGCAGTGGAGCGGAACGACCTTTCCATTCTATCCGGCGATCAAGCAACTGACGCTCGATCTTGCCGCGACCAGCTTCCTCGGTATCCCCTGGGGCCCGGAGGCGGAAAGGATCAACAAGGCGTTCGTCGACATGGTGCAGGCGTCGATCGGCGTGGTCCGCGTGCCGCTGCCCTTCACCGCGATGGGGCGCGGCGTTGCGGGCCGCAAGTTCCTGGTCGATTATTTTACCCCGATGGTGCCCGAACGCCGCGCCGGGACGGGCGAGGATATCTTCACCCAGATCTGCCAGGCAAGGGATGAGGCAGGCAACTATCTGTCGGTCGAGGCGATCGTCGACCATATGAATTTCCTGATGATGGCGGCGCACGACACGATCACCAGCTCGATCAGCTCGCTCGTCTGGCTGCTCGCCCGCCATCCCGAATGGCAGGACCGGCTGCGCGCAGAAATGCTTGCCGTCGCGCCCGCGGGGGAAGGCGTCGGGCACAACAGCCTGGGGCAGCTCGAACTCACCGAATGGGCGTTCAAGGAAGCCTTGCGGATGATTCCGCCGGTTCCGGTGATCCCGCGCCGCGCTCTGCGCGATTTCGAATTCGGCGGCTATCGCATTCCTGCCGGCACCAATGTCGGCGTCAACCCCAGCCACACCCACCGCATGGCCGAATATTGGCCCGAGCCCGAGACATTCGACCCGATGCGCTTTTCGCCCGAGGCGGCGAAGGGCCGGCACAAATATGCCTGGGTGCCCTTCGGCGGTGGCGCACACATGTGCCTGGGGCTGCATTTCGCATATATGCAGGCGAAGATCTTCTTCCACCATGTGCTGACTACCCACCGCATCCGGGTCGCCGACGGCTATGCGCCCGACTGGCAGATGTGGCCGATCCCGCGCCCGAAGGATGGGCTGACGGTGACCTTCGAACCGCTCTGAGCTTGCGGCGGACACCCCGCGTCCCCACTCTGACGGGATGAAAGGCTTTCGTCCCTATCTGATCTGGTTCGGCCTTGCCGTGCTGCTCAGCATCGCTGCGATTCAGGCGATGGCGTGGCTGCGCGCGCATCCCGAGCATAACCCGGCCGCGCGCTTCGAACTCGCGCACCCGCAGGGCTGGGCGACGCACCGCAAGCTTCTTGGCCTCGTGCGGGACGACGCGGCCTGTTTCGCCGCCTTCGACCGGGCCGGGGCGGGCTATCTGCGGCGGCCCGCGATGGGCGAGGGCATCTGCCGCGCGCGCCAGCGCATGATCCTGACCGGCGACCGGTTGGTGCCGACCATGCGCCCGGCGAATGCCGCGCCCGGCTGCGCGGTCACCGCCGCGATGGCGCTGTGGACCCGCGACGTCGTTCAGCCGCTCGCGCACGCCCATTTCGGGCAAAAGGTGGTCGAGCTCGAAAATCTCGGCAGCTATAATTGCCGCAAGATCGCGGGTCGGCAGGCGCAAAGCGAGCATTCGACCGCCAATGCGATCGACATTTCCGCCTTCGTCCTCGCCGACGGCACGCGCATTTCGCTGATCAACGACTGGGCGGGCGGCGACCGCCGGAGCGAATATCTGCACGCGGTGCGCGACGGATCGTGCGACCTGTTCAGCACCGTCCTGTCACCCGACTATAACCGCGCCCACGCCGATCATTTCCACCTCGACATGGCGGTGCGTACGGCGGGTTGGTCGATCTGTCATTAGAGTGGAGCGCGTTTGATGCGCCCCGTCTATCTCCGTTCGACACGAACGGAATTGAGGCAATGTCGATTTAAGTTGCGTCGTCCTAGACGGTAAAGCTCTCGCCGCAGCCGCAGCTTCCCTTGGCGTTGGGGTTCTGGAACACGAAGCCGGCGGCGAAATCATCCTCGACCCAGTCCATCACGCTGCCGATCAGATAGAGGACCGAGGCGCCGTCGATATAGAAGATGCCGCCGGGGGTCTCGATCTTCTCGTCGAACTTCTCCTCTTCGGTCACATAGTCGACCGAATAGGCGAGCCCCGAACAGCCGCGGCGCGGGGTCGACAGCTTGACCCCGACCGCGCCTTCGGGCGCCGAAGCCATCAGCGCCGCGACGCGCGCCTCGGCGTTGGGAGTCAGGATCACCGCGGCGGGGCGGGTGCGGGTCTTGGTGTCGGTCATCGTCATCTCCCCCCTCCCGCTGGCGGGAGGGGACGGGGGTGGGTTCGGTCACAATATAGGGATGATGCGGGCCTGCGCCCACCCCTAACTGCCCGCAAGCTAGAGCATCCCCAGTTCCAGCCGGGCCTCGTCGCTCATATTCGCGGGGCTCCACGGCGGGTCCCACACCAGATTGACCTCGGCATCGCCGACCCCCGGCACCGCGCCGACGCGCAGCTCGACCTCGCCCGGCATCGATTCCGCGACCGGACAATGGGGCGTCGTCAGCGTCATGGTGATCAGCACATGCCCCTCGTCGATCTCGACATTGTAGATCAGGCCCAGATCATAGATATTCACCGGGATTTCCGGGTCATAGATTTCCTTGAGGGCGTCGATGACCGCTTCGTACAGGTCGCCGCCGACGCCGTGCGGATCGGTCGCGGCGGGCTTGGCGGCCAGGAAGCCCTCCAGATAGTCGCGCTTGCGCTCCAGCTTGTCGCCCATTGTTTCGGGCGCGAGCTCGGCGTCCTCGACGCGCGCCTTGGGCGGCGGCGCCACGCTGTCCACTTCCTCGACCCGGATCGTGCGTTCCTCGTTCATCCGAAAATCCTTTCGACGCGCGACAGGCCGTCGATCAGCGCCGCCACATCGTCGTCGTTGCTATAGAGTCCAAAGCTGGCGCGCGCGGTCGCCGGCACGCCCAGATGCGCCATCAGCGGCTGCGCGCAATGATGCCCGGCGCGGATCGCGACCCCGCTCTCGTCCAAAATCGTGCCGATGTCGTGCGGATGCACCCCCGCCATCGCGAAGCTGACGATCCCGGCGCTGTTGTCCGGGCCGAACAGGGTGATGCTATTCCGCCGCGCGAGCTGCTCGCGAAGGCTGCCGACCAGCGCGCATTCGTGCACGTGGATCGCCTCGACCCCGATGGCGTCGATATAATCGACCGCCGCTGCCAGCCCCAGCGCCTCGACGATCGCCGGCGTCCCCGCCTCGAAGCGCGTCGGGGCGGGGGCGTAGGTCGTGCGCCCGAACGTCACCCGGTCGATCATCGACCCGCCGCCCTGCCACGGCGCCAGCGCGTCGAGCTTGTCGCTCCACAACACGCCGATGCCGGTCGGCCCATAGAGCTTGTGCCCCGAAAAGACATAATAGTCGCAGCCGAGTGCCGCGACGTCGACCGGTAGCCGCGGCACCGCCTGACAGCCATCGACCAGCAACTCGGCGCCGACGCGGTGCGCGAGCTCCGCCGCGCGCGCGACGTCGAGCGGGCTGCCGAGCACGTTCGAGACATGCGCGAAGGCGACCATCGTGTGATCGGGGGTCAGCATCTTTTCCGCCGCATCGAGGTCGATGCGTCCGTCGGCGGTCAGCGGGCAGACGTCGACCTGCCACCCCGCGAGCTGCCACGGCACGATATTGCTGTGATGCTCGAGGGTCGAGAGCAGCACGCGGCCCTTGCGGGGGTGGCTGTAGGCGACGAGGTTGATCGCCTCGGTCGCGCCGCGCACGAACACCACCTGCTCCTCGGCCGCGCCGATGAACGCCGCGATCCGCCGCCGCGCCGCTTCATAGGCGAGCGTCATGTCGGCCGAGCGGGCATAGACGCCGCGGTGCACCGTCGCATAATCGCGCCCCATCGCGGCGACGGTCGCGTCGATCACCGCCTGCGGCTTCTGCGCTGTCGCGGCGCTGTCGAGATAATGCCAGCCGGGAGTCAGGCCGGGGAAATCGGCCCTTATGTCCCCCTCCCGCTTGCGGGAGGGGTTAGGGGAGGGCATGTCGAGGCCAGGCGCTGATGAAACAGGCCCTCCCCCGACCCCTCCCGCAAGCGGGAGGGGAGATGAGATGTCGGCATCCGTCACACCAGCTCTCCCAGCTTCGCCAGCGCCAGTTCCTGCAACCGCGCTTCATCCTCGGCTCCGTCGAACACCCCCGCGACGAAGGCCTGCAACAGGATCTTCTTCGCCTCGGCGGGCGGCATCCCGCGCGACTGGAGATAGAAAAGCGCTTCGGCATCGAGTTCGCCGATCGCGCAGCCGTGCGCGCATTTGACGTCGTCGGCGAAGATTTCGAGTTCGGGCTTGGCGTTGGCGGTCGCGCTGCGGTCGAGCAGCATCGCCTTCACGTCCTGCTCGCTGTCGGTCTGCTGCGCCCCGCGCGCGACCGCGACCTTGCCCAAGTAAGTGCCGGTGGCGGTGCCGCCGAGAACCGAGCGCACCCTCTGCCGCGAGGTCGCGCCGGGCTCGGCATGGGTTACGGTGGTGATGATTTCGAGCACCTGCTCGCCCCCGCCGATCTGCGCCGCGCCGAGCGCGAAATCGGCGCCTTCGTGGAGGGTGACGTTGAGCTCGATCCGCCCATAGGCGCCGCCGATGTTGAGCACATGCAGCTTGGCAACCGCACCCTTGCCAAGGGTGAGCTCTATTTGCCGAATCGCGCCTTCATCCTGCACGATCGCCCGGCGCAGCTCGCCGCCTGCGGGCACCATGATGCTCTCGGGCGCGGGCAAGGGCCACGCGGCGGCGACCGCGTCGATATCGCTATAGCGCCACGCTTCGTCGCGGTGGGTGGGGAGCGATGCCGCCGTCATGCCGTCACCTCCCATATTTCGTCACCCCGGACTTGATCCGGGGTCCCGCTTCCAACCTCGGAAAAGCGGGATGCCGGATCAGGTTCGGCATGACGATGGAAGCAAGGGTGCGCGTATATGGTCACGCCGCCACCTCCGCATAGCCATGCGCTTCCAGCTCGCGCGCCAGCTCGGGCCCGCCCGACTTGACGATGCGCCCGGCGGCGAGGACATGGACGAAATCGGGCTGCACATAGTCGAGCAACCGCTGATAATGGGTGATCAGCAGCACCGCCTTGTCGGGCCGCCGCATGATCGCGTTGATCCCGTCGCCGACGATGCGCAGCGCGTCGATGTCGAGGCCTGAGTCCGTCTCGTCGAGGATCGCGAGCGTCGGGTCGAGGATGCCCATCTGCACCATCTCGTTGCGCTTCTTCTCGCCGCCCGAAAAGCCGACGTTCACCGGCCGTTTGAGCATGTCCATGTCGAGCTTGAGCAGCCCCGCCTTTTCGCGCGCCAGCTTCAGGAAATCGCCGCCCGAAAGCGGTTCCTGCCCCCGCGCCTTGCGCTGGGCGTTCAGGCTCTCGCGCAGGAACTGGACGTTCGACACGCCCGGGATTTCGACCGGATATTGGAAGCCGAGGAACAACCCCGCCGCGGCGCGCTCGTGCGGTTCGAGGGCGAGGAGGTCCAATTCACCTTTGTCATCCCCGCGAAAGCGGGGACCCAGAGTGGCGTCAGCTAAGGTCGCCCCTGGGTCCCCGCTTTCGCGGGGATGACAAGGGGAGGGGGTGAAGCTCACCGATCCCTCGGTCACCTCATACCCCGGCCGCCCGCCGAGCACATAGGCCAGCGTCGACTTGCCCGCGCCGTTCGGCCCCATGATCGCGTGAATTTCGCCCGCATTGATGGTGAGCGATAGCCCCTTCAGGATCGGCTTGTCGGCGACGGTGGCGTGGAGGTTTTCAATTTTAAGCATTAATATTCAACTCGTTCACATTGCAACGTTATCGGGGAAACCGGGTGCATCGCGTCGCCCTTTCCGACTACGTAGTGCTCGACCAATTTCACTCGAAGCTTGATCTCGCCATCTTCTGTCTGAATGAAAACTACGTCTCCGGTGCGAGGGATCGACGCAAAATCGTAATGCCCTGAAGCCGTGCCATCTTCCGTATCGATGAATATCTTGCTCACCCCACGCTCCCCTCAAGGCTGATCCCCAGCAATTTCTGCGCCTCAACCGCGAACTCCATCGGCAGTTGCTGCAGCACGTCCTTCGCGAAGCCGTTGACGATCAGCGCCACCGCCTCTTCCTGCCCCAGCCCGCGCTGCATCGCGTAGAAGAGCTGGTCGTCGCTGATCTTGCTGGTCGTCGCTTCATGCTCGACCTGCGCCGAGGGATTGCGGACCTCGATGTACGGCACCGTATGCGCGCCGCAGCGGTCGCCCAGCAGCAGGCTGTCGCATTGCGTGAAATTCCGCACGCCCTCCGCGTTCGGCGCAACGCGCACCAGCCCGCGGTAGGTGCCGTTCGACTGGCCCGCGCTGATGCCCTTGCTGACGATGGTCGAGCGCGTGCGCTTGCCGTTGTGGATCATCTTGGTGCCGGTGTCGGCCTGCTGATGATTGTTCGTCACCGCCACCGAATAGAATTCACCGACGCTGTCGTCGCCGTTGAGCACGCAGCTCGGATATTTCCAGGTGATCGCGCTGCCCGTTTCGACCTGCGTCCACGACACTTTCGAGCGCTTGCCTTGGCAGAGCGCGCGCTTGGTCACGAAATTATAGATGCCGCCCTTGCCCTCGGCGTCGCCGGGGTACCAGTTCTGGACGGTCGAATATTTGATCTCGGCGTCGTCGAGCGCGACCAGCTCGACCACCGCGGCGTGGAGCTGGTTCTCGTCGCGCATCGGCGCGGTGCAGCCTTCGAGATAGGAGACGTAAGCGCCCTTGTCGGCGACGATCAGCGTCCGTTCGAACTGCCCCGTATTCTCGGCATTGATGCGGAAATAGGTGCTGAGTTCCATCGGGCAGCGCACGCCCTCGGGCACGTAAACGAACGTTCCGTCCGAAAAGACCGCGCAGTTGAGCGCCGCGAAATAATTGTCGTGCTGCGGCACCACCTTGCCGAGCCATTTCTTCACCAGATCGGGATGCTCGCGGATCGCCTCGCTGATCGACAGGAAGATGACGCCCGCCTTCTTAAGCTCCTCGCGGAAGGTCGTCGCGACGCTGACGCTGTCGAACACCGCGTCGACCGCGACCTTGCGCGCGCCCTCGACCCCGGCGAGCACCTTCTGCTCCTCGATCGGGATGCCGAGCTTCTTGTAGACTTCCAGGATTTCGGGGTCGACCTCGTCGAGGCTGTTCAGCTTCGGCTTCGCCTTGGGGGCGGCGTAATAATAGGCGTCCTGATAGTCGATCGGCGGCACGTTGAGCTTCGCCCAGTCGGGCGGCGTCATCGTCAGCCAGTGGCGATAGGCCTTCAGCCGCCAGTCGAGCATCCATTCGGGCTCGTTCTTCTTGGCGCTGATGAAGCGGACCGTGTCTTCGGACAGGCCCTTGGGCGCGAAGTCGGTCTCGATCGCCGAGGACCAGCCATGTTCGTAGTCGGCGACCTTGGCTGCGGCCTCGTGTGCGGCCTGGTCCTTGACGGGGAGTTCGGTGTTGTCGGTCATGCTTCTATCCTCCCCTCCCGCTTGCGGGAGGGGTTGGGGGAGGGAATGTTCGTTGGGTTGGTGGCCGCTACAGGCCCTCCCCAAACCCCTCCCGCAAGCGGGAGGGGCTTAACGAGGCTCGCCAGGCTGATTCCCGCCAGCGCCGCGCGCACCGCGCCGTTGACAACGCCCAGATGCGGCTGGATCTGGCAGCTTCCCTCGAAGCCGCAATCGTGGCGTCCCTCGTCGCAGCAGGCGGTCAGCGCGATCGGGCCTTCGACCGCCTCGATGATCTCGGCGACGTTGATCGCCGCCGCGGGCCGTGCGAGCCGCACCCCGCCGCCGCTGCCGCGCGACGACACGAGCAGCCCGGCGCGTGCGAGCAGGCTGACCAGCTTTTGCGCGGTCGGCGCCGGAATCCCCGTCTGTTCGGCCAGCAGCGCGGCGTGCAGCGGCACCGACCCGCACTGGCGCGCGGCGGCGCTCATCAGCACCACGGCATAGTCGGCAAGGTTGGACAGGCGCATGCGTCTTTCCCGCGAAATCGCGAACGATTCTTAATTGGAGTAAATTCTTCCGATTATGTAGGGGAAAGCCCGCGTCGGTTCAAGCGGTGCTGCGGTCGGCGCAAAAAAAGACACCCATCCGGCCTGAGCCGAACGGGTGCCGAGATGAAGATCTCGGTCCTCGAGAGAGGAAAGAGCTCTTCTGGGTCGCGGGACATCCGATAGGCGTACGCCGCGAGTCGCGATTGGACGAAAACGCCAAATCGACCCGCGGCGCAATTTTTCATGGTTAACGCTATCACCTTGCGACAGAAAGCAATTCGGGTGATTTCGCTGGCGCATCGCACATCCGGGAATCCATCCCTTCTTCGTCATTCCCGCTTTCACGGGAATGGCGAAGGGAGGGGCGTGTGCGGCCCTCCCCTCAGGTCTCCGAAACCAGCGGGCTGACCTTGCCGGCGAGTTGCTTGCGGCCCTGCGTCGTCGCAGCGGTGTAGGGCGAGGGCGTGCGCAATTGGCCCGGCGTCGCGCCGGCGAAGCGCTTGATCTCGCGAATCAGATGCGACTGGTCGTAGAAGGCGTCGCCGAGCGCGTCGGTGTCGATCGTCTCGCCGCGCGCGATCGCGGCGGCGGCCCGCACCGCGCGATATTTGCGCGCCAGCATGCGCGGCGACAGGCCGTAATAATGCTTGGTCATCCGCTCGACCGAGCGGATCGACATGCCCGTCGCCGCGACCAGGTCGGCGACCTGCGGCGAGGGGGATTCGGTCAGCCAGCGGTCGGCGATGCGGATGAACCACAGCGGTGCCGGCTCGTTGCGCTTCATGATCTCGCGCACGAAATTATTGGCGGCGACCAGCCGCTCGGCATCGTCGGCGGCCCCCTCCAGCGTCGCGACCACCTCGTCCATCCAGCTTCCGAACAATTGCACCGCGTCGAGCGCCCGGTCGGTCAGCTTGTCGGCGTCCTCGCCCATCAGCGTCGCCCAGCCCGCAGGCAACATCCCGAAGCCGAAGACGCGCGTCGCTCCGCGGCAGATTGCGCGCACGCTGCCGCTGGTCGGGCCGACGATCGTTGCGCGGGTTGCGGCGAAGCGATGGCCGTCGGGAAAGACATATTCGCCGTTCGGGTGGGTCATCAGTCGGAATTGCGGCCGGTCGGCGCGCTCATATTCGTCGAACGGCGGCCGGTCGATACGCACGAAGTAAAAGGTGGAGACAAGGTCGGCGAGGTCCGCTTCGGGCGGAAAATATTGCAGCGCGAACGGTGTGTCGCCCTCGGCGCCCCCCTCGCGCGGTGGTGATGGATTCGACATGATGCGACGCAACCCCCGGCAGCTTTGTTGCCGCCTGTTGGAACCTCTTATAATTTTGGTTTGTGACGGCGCCAAGCGGCAATCGGCCGTCCGGCGCTCACCCAAGGAATTTCGGGTTGCCATCGCGCGCCGGGGGCAATCCGCTTGTCATCGGGCGCATTGCATCGCAAGGGATCGGCCATGTCGCTCCTCGCCTCCGCCGCCGACGCTGCCTATGCGCTCGTCCGCCCGCTCGTCCACGCCAGCGATGGCGAGGCAGCGCACGACCTGACCCTCGCCGCGCTCCAGCCGCTGCCGCGTGCGCGCCGCGCCCTGACCAGCCCGGCGCTGGCGACCGGGCTGGCGGGCCTCGCCTTTCCCAACCCGGTGGGCCTCGCGCCCGGTTTCGACAAGGACGCGCGTGTCGCGCATGCGATGCCGCATTTCGGCTTCGGTTTCGTCGAGGTCGGCACGCTGACCCCGCTGCCGCAGGCCGGCAATCCGCGCCCGCGCCTGTTCCGGCTGGTCGAGGACCGCGCGGTCGTCAACCGCATGGGCTTCAACAACGGCGGGCAGGCGGCGGCGGCCGGGCGCATCGCCTGCCTGCGCCGCCATGGCCTGCCGGTGCCGCTCGGCATCAACATCGGCGCGAACAAGGACAGCGCCGACCGCATCGCAGACTATGCGAAGGGTGCCGCGACGATGGCGCCGCTCGCGGATTATCTGACCGTCAACATCAGTTCGCCCAACACGCCCGGGTTGCGCGCGCTACAGGACAAGGGCGCGCTCGAGGCGCTGCTCGACGGCGTCGCGGCGGAGCAGGGGACGGCGGCGAAGCCGGTGTTCCTGAAGGTCGCGCCCGATCTCGAGTCCGCCGACATCGACGACATCGTGGCCGTGGCGGTGGACAGGGGACTCGCGGCGATCATCGTGTCGAACACCACGATCGAGCGCCCCGCGCTGTCCTCGCGCCACGCGAGCGAAGCGGGCGGCCTTTCGGGCGCGCCGCTCGCCGCCTTGGCGCTGCAACGGCTTCGGGATTTCCGCGCCGCGAGCGGCGGGCAGGTGCCGCTGATCGGGGTCGGCGGCATCGCGACCCCCGAACAGGCCTGGGACCGCATCCGCGCCGGCGCCAGCCTCGTGCAGATCTATTCGGCGATGGTCTACGAAGGCCCCGGCCTCGCCGCCCGCATCGCCCGCGGTCTCGAACGCCTCGCCGCCCGCGACGGTTTCGCGAAAGTATCGGACGCGGTGGGGACGGCCGGCTAGGGGAGAGGGATTATCCCGGCCGGGCTTGCGCAGCCCGGTCCCTCGCGCCAATGTCGCGCGCATGATCAAACGACTCTTTGCTGTCTTCAGCCTGCTCGTCATCGCCCTCCCGTCGCTCGCCGCGGCGCAGGGCGTCACCTCTTCCGCCGATCCGCGCGCAACCGAGGCCGGGCGCGAGATATTGATGAAGGGCGGCTCGGCGGCCGATGCCGAAATGGCGATGATGCTGGCTCTGACGCTGGTCGAGCCGCAGTCGAGCGGCGTCGGGGGCGGTGGCTTCTTCGTCTATCACGACGCGAAGACCGGCAAGATCTCGACGATCGACGGCCGCGAAACAGCGCCCGCCGCGGCGACGCCCGACCGCTTCCTCGACGCGAACGGCCAGCCGCGCGGTTTCATGGACGTCGTCCCGGGCGGCCTGTCGGTCGGCGTTCCCGGCAATATCCGCCTGATGGAGGCCGTCCACGAGCGCTGGGGCAAGCTGCCCTGGGCCGATATCTTCCAGCCCGCGATCGACCTGGCCGAAAAAGGGTATGAGGCGACCCCGGCGCTGGTCAATTTCATGACCGCCTATGCCGACGTCTGGAAGGATTTCCCGGAAATCCGCGCCATCTACTATGTCGATGGCAAGCCCGCGCCGGTCGGGACGATCATCAGGAACCCCGCCTATGCGAAGCTGCTGCGCGACCTCGCGGCGCGCGGGGCCGACGCTTTCTACACCGGCGCCAACGCGCAGGCGATCGTCAAGGCGGTGACGCAGGCGCCGCGCAACCGATCGAAAATGACGCTCGCCGACCTTGCGGCCTATCAGGCGAAGGAGCGGCCGGCGGTCTGCACGACCTACCGCGTCTACAAGGTCTGCGGCATGGCGCCGCCCTCGTCAGGCGCGACGACCGTGTTCGGCATCCTCGGCATGCTCGAAGCCTATGACATGAAGGCGATGGGCAAGGACAATGTGATGGGCTGGCACTTGCTGGCCGAGGCGATGCAACTCGCTTATGCGGACCGCGCCCAATATCTCGGCGACAGCGATTTCGTCGACGTGCCGGTGAAGGGCCTGCTCGACAAGCAATATCTGGCAAGCCGGCGGATGCTGATCTCGCCCTTCACCGTGCGCAGCGATTATCCCGCGGGCTCGCCCCCGGGCGCCGAACCGCGCACCGCCTCGGGGCCGGTCGCCGAACATGGCACGACCCATTTCGTCGCGGTCGACCGCGACGGCAATGTCGCGTCGATGACCTCGACCGTCGAATCGATCTTCGGCAGCCAGCTCGTCGCCAACGGCTATGTCCTCAACAACGAGCTGACCGATTTCACCTTCGTTCCCGAGCGGGACGGCAAGCCCGTCGCCAACCGGGTCGAGGCGAACAAGCGTCCACTGTCCTCGATGTCGCCGACGATCGTCTATGGCCCCGACGGCAAGGTGATCCTCGCGCTCGGCTCGGCGGGCGGCAAGCGCATCATCATGCACGTCGCGAAGACGCTGGTCGGCGTGCTCGACTGGGGGCTGTCGGCGAAGGAGGCGATCGCGCTTCCCAATCTCTTCTTCGACGATGCCGGCGCGATCATCGAGAATGACGCGATGGGCCGGAAGCTGGCGCAGGAATCGGCGGTGTTCGGCAACCCCTTCCGGGCCGAGGATTTCGGGTCGAAGGTCAATGCGGTCGAGCGCATCGCGACCGGCTGGCGCGGCGCCGCCGATCCGCGCAGCCCCGGCACCTGGACGACCGATCAGCCCGCCGCTGCGGCCGCCGAATAACAAAACGGACGACGATCCTCCCCGGGAGAGAAGAGGCATGAAGCTCGAAAACCCGCATCTCGACCATTTTCCCAGCCTGGTCGCGATGTTCTTCGACCGCGCCGCGCGCGGCGGCGAAGACCCGTTCCTGTGGCGCAAGGCCGACCGCGCGTGGCAGCCGCTGAGCTGGCGGCAGGTCGCGAACCAGGTGTCGGCGCTCGCCCACAATCTGCGCGAACTGGGGCTGAGGGAAGGTGACCGGGTGGTGCTGGTCAGCGAGAACCGCCCCGAATTCTGCATCGCCGACCTGGGCATCATGGCCGCGGGCTGCGTCACCGTGCCGACCTACACCACCAATACCGAGCGCGATCATCAGCATATCCTCGACAATAGCGGCGCGCGCGCGGTGATCGTGTCGACCGCGAAGCTCGCACGCGCGCTGATGCCCGCGGTGATGCGCTCGAACGCCAGCCTCGTCATCAGCATGGAAAGTCTGCGCGTCGGGCAGCAGGGCGACGTCGCGGTCCACGACTGGGACGGCCTCGTCACCGGCGGTGAGGCGCATGTCGAGGAAGCGAAGGCGCGCGGCCTCGCGATGACGCGCGAGGACCTTGCCTGCCTGATCTACACCAGCGGTACCGGCGGGGCGCCGCGCGGGGTGATGCAGCATCATGGCGCGATCCTGCACAATGGTGCGGGCGCCGCCGAAATCCTGGTCAACGACTTCGGCATCGGCGAGAATGAGACCTTCCTCTCCTTCCTGCCGCTCAGCCACGCCTATGAGCATTCGGGCGGGCAGTTCCTGCCGATCATGGTCGGCGCGCAAATCTATTACAGCGAGGGGCTCGAAAAGCTCGTCTCGAACATCGAGGAGACCGGGCCGACGATCATGGTCGTCGTCCCGCGCCTGTTCGAGGTGATCCGTGCGCGGATGATCAAGTCGGTCGAAAAGCAGGGCAAGCTCGCGAACTGGATGCTGAACCAGGCGCTGCGCGTCGGCGAAAAGGATTATGAGCGGCGCATGGGCGTTTTCGATCGCCCGGTCGACCTGATCCTCAACAGGTTGTTCCGGCCGAAAATCCAGCAGCGTTTCGGCGGCCGGATGAAGGCGCTGGTGTCGGGCGGCGCGCCGCTCAACCCCGAAATCGGCGTCTTCTTCCATTCGATCGGCCTGACCCTGCTGCAAGGCTATGGCCAGACCGAGGCGGGGCCGGTCATAAGCTGCAACCGCCCCGCGGCAGGGCTCAAGATGGATACGGTCGGGCCGCCGTTGATGAACACCGAAGTGCGGATCGCCGACGACGGCGAAATCTGCGTGCGCGGTGAGCTCGTCATGCACGGCTATTGGCGCAACGAGGCCGAGACGCAGCGCGTCCTCGTCCCCGACCCGGCGGAGCCCGACAAGGGGCCGTGGCTCCATACCGGCGACATCGGCCATATCGACCCTCAAGGCCGCATCGTCATCACCGACCGCAAGAAGGACCTGATCGTTAACGACAAGGGCGACAATGTCTCGCCGCAGCGGGTCGAAGGGATGCTGACGCTCCAGCCCGAAATCCTTCAGGCGATGGTCTATGGCGACAAGCGCCCGCACCTTGTCGCCATCCTCGTCCCCGACCCCGAGTGGGCGGCCGAATGGGCCGAGGCGGAAGGACTGCCGAAGGAAATGGACCTGCTACGCGAGCACGAGACATTCCGCGCCGCGGTGCGCGCCGCGATCGATCGCGTCAACGATCAGCTCTCGGTGATCGAGAAGGTGCGTAAGTTCGATTTCGCCGACGAACCCTTCACGATCGAGAATGAACAGATGACCCCCTCGATGAAAATCCGCCGCCATGTGCTGAAGGACGTATACGCCGACAGGATCGCGGCGCTGTATCGGGGGTCATAAGCCCCTCCCCTTCAGGGGAGGGGTTGGGGTGGGGTCCATCGGCCTTGCGCAAGGCTGATGGACCCCACCCGCTGCGACTAACCAGCAAGCTGGCAAGTCTCGCTGCCCTCCCCTGAAGGGGAGGGCGTGGATAAGATGGATGACGGACGGGGATGCGACCCGAAGAGCTTCGGTGCAAACCGAAACCCGCCCGTCGCCGAGCCGGTGGCTCAGCCCTTGTCCCCCGCCGGTTTGCGATAGGGGACGAAGTCGCCGAAGACGCAGGTCGGGCCGCGGATGCCGCTCGACCGGTCGACGAGGTGGAAGAAATCGCCGCTGCACACCTGCGATCCGAATTGCTCGACGACCATGATGTCGCTGTCGCGCGCGAGGCCGGGGCACCCGCCCTTCAGGTCGTTGCGATAGACGAGGTTGCCGCCCGACCGGTAGAGCAGGATATTGTCGGATACGCGGATCGTGTCGGTGGTGCGATAGTTCGGCAGGCAATTCATCGGCTTGCCCGCGACCTTGCCGGCAAGTTGCTTGTCCAGCGTCTTCGCCTGCTTGGGGGTCAGCGCCGACGCGCCGGCCTCGGCGCTGCCGGCGGGCGCGCAGCCGGCGATCAGAGGCAGGGCGGCCGTCAGCAGGGCGGCGGCGCAAAGGGGAAACGTCTTGGCCATGGGTCTACTCCTTGCCTAAGTGTCGTCACGCGGCGTCCTTGAGCGCGCGAATCCGGCCGAGTTCGGCGGCGCTCGGCGCGCGCAGGAAGGGGTTGGTCGCGCGCTCGGCGCCAATCGTCGTCGGCACCGTCGCCTCGCCCGCCGCGCGCGCCGCCTCGACCTCGGCCAGCCGCGCGGTCAGCGCGGCGTTGTCGGGATCGACCGTCACCGCGAAGCGGGCGTTCGACAGCGTATATTCGTGCGCGCAATAGACGCGCGTCGCATCGCCCAGCGTGCCGAGCCGCTGCATGTTGGCGAACATCTGCTCCGCCGTCCCCTCGAACAGCCGGCCGCAGCCCATCGCGAACAGCGTGTCGCCGACGAAGATCGCGCTGTCGTCGGCGAAATGATAGGCGATATGGCCCGCGGTGTGCGCGGGCACGTCCCAGACGTCGGCGACATGCGCGCCCAGCCGCACCTGATCGCCGCCCGACACCAGCCGGTCGGCGGTCGGGATGCGCTCGCGCTCGGCGGCGGGGGCGATGATCTCGCAGCCGGTCTTTGCCTTGATGTCGGCATTGCCGCCGGTGTGATCGGGGTGCCAGTGGGTGTTCCAGATGGCGGTGATCGGCCAGCCGCGCGCGTCGGCCTCGGCCAGCACCGGATCGGCGACCGCGGGGTCGACCACCATCGTCTCGAAGCTTTCGGGGTCGTGGACCAGCCAGACATAATTGTCGCTGAGGACGGGGATGCGGACGATTTCGAGCACTGCCACGACGATCTCCTTTCGCTCCGGCCTCTGGCTCCTTGACGGAACGGGCCGGCGCCGGCCTTGGTTCCTACCAGATTCCCGTATTGGGCATCGACGCCCAGGGTTCGGCGGGTTCGAGGTGCCCGTCCTGCAGCAGTTCGATCGAAATGCCGTCGGGCGAGCGGACAAAGGCCATATGCCCGTCGCGCGGCGGGCGGTTGATGGTCACGCCGGCGTCCATCAGTCGCTGGCAGGTGGCGTAGATATCGTCGACGCGATAGGCGAGGTGGCCGAAATTGCGCCCGCCGGCATAGGTTTCGGGCGCGCTGCCGTCCTCGGGCGGCCAATTATAGGTCAGCTCGACCTCGGCGACCCCTTCCTGCCCCGGCGGCGCGAGGAAGATCAGCGTGAAGCGGCCCGCCTCATTGTCGAAGCGGCGAACCTCCTCGAGTCCGATCAGTTGGAAGAAACGGGTGGTGGCGTCGGGGTCGGTAACCCGGATCATGGTGTGAAGATATTTGGTCATGCGCCCAACATAGTGCCCCGACGACGGAATGGAACCGGCGCCCTTCCTCTTCAGAGGCGATTGTCGATTGCAAACAGCTTTGCATTCGGCGCGTCTCTCGTCACCCTGAACTTGTTTCAGGGTCCATGGCCTGACCTCGAATATAAGTGCAGCGGAGAAAGAGAGATCTGGCCATGGATGCTGAAACAAGTTCAGCATGACGAAGTGGGGGAGCAGCAAGGACTCAAGCCGCCATCACCCCCGCAAGGCCCGGCCCTCGAACGTCTCGAACATCGCCAGCAGCTCGTCGGGCACCGGCGCCGGCGCGCCCTGCGCCTCCGCGACATGGACGCTGACCTCGATCCCGGTGGCGCGCAGGTCGTCGCGGCTTTTGCCGTGGAGTTCGAACAGAAAGGTCATCGAGCTTCGGCCGACGCGCGAGCAGCGCACGCAGATGTCGATCTCTTCGTCGAGCAGGATCGGCACCTTGTAATCGACCTCGGCGCGGGCGACGTGGAACTCGGGGCTGCTGTGGTCGGGCCAGCGGTCGTATACGCCGACCGCGCGCC
The DNA here is from genome assembly GCF_014199295.1 of Sphingopyxis panaciterrulae. Taxonomy (GTDB): domain Bacteria; phylum Pseudomonadota; class Alphaproteobacteria; order Sphingomonadales; family Sphingomonadaceae; genus Sphingopyxis; species Sphingopyxis panaciterrulae. Next base: position 39,844 of record NZ_JACIJH010000010.1, on the reverse strand, counting down.
AATATTCGGTGATGCCGATATCGAAATATTCCAGATAGCGGCTGTTGAACACGACGCGCTGCGCGTCGATCTCCGCATAGCGGACGCGCTTGCTGACGTGGAAACGAAAGTCGCTGCGGGCCATGATTGTCCTTCGGTCAGATATGGGGCGTCGCGAGCCGCGCGACGGTATCGATCAGCAGCGCGATGTCGCCATCGCGCGACAGGCGGTGATCGCCGCCCTTGACCAGCGTCACCTGCACGTCCTCGCTCGTCAGTGCGGCGGCGAGGCGCAGGCTGACGTCGGGCGGCACGTCGCCATCCTCCTGCCCGTGCAGCAGCCGCACCGGGCAGGCGAGGGGGATGGCGGCGCCCAGCAGCCGATTCGCCTCGCCCGATTGCCAGAAGGCGCGGGTGGTAACATAGGGCTGGTCGCCATAGGGCGTGTCCTCGACCAGCGCGCCTTCGGCGAGGATGATCGCCTTTTCTTCCGGCGTGAAACCCCAGTCGGTGAAGTCGGGCGCGGCGGCGATGCCGACCAGCCCCGCGACGCGCCCCGGCCCGTCGCGGCGGACGAGCATCAGCGCCGCGAGCAGCATCAGCCAGCCGCCCATCGACGATCCGACGAGCAACGCCGGCCCGTCGACCTTCGCGTCGATCAGGTCGAGCACGTCGCCGCGCCAGTCGAGCAATGTCTGTTCGGAAAACAGTCCGTCCGACGACCCGCAACCGGCATAATCGAGCAGCAGGCAGGCGCGCCCCTCGGCAGCGGCCCAGGCGAACAGCGCGGTCGCCTTACCGCCCTCCATGTCGGACATATAGCCGGGAAGGAAGACGATCGTCGGTCCGGCGCCCGCGACATGACGATAGGCCAGCCGCGGCCGGCCGGCGCGGTCGAGATGCTGCGCGGGGGAAATATCGGCCACGGATGCGGTCAGATGACCCAGTCGACCGTCTGCATCTGCATCACCGCGCGGCCCTTGGCGCGGCGCTGCTCGACCATGATGCGGTTGAGCCGCTGGATCGTGTCGCTGCCGGTGGTGATGCACCAGCCGGGGACGAAGGCGTGGACCAGTGCGCAAAGTCCGCCCCGGATCATCGTCAGCCCAAAGCGCGAGGCAACCCCGAAATGCTCGATGTAATTTTCATCGACGCTCTTCGGATGATCGACGAACAGGCGCTTGAACATGCAGGGTTCCTTTCCGGCTGCCGCTTCCCCTAGCGAGGGTGCGCGATTCCGGCAAGGGAGGCCGCACATGGAGCCGGTGTCGCCGAATACGCCGCGCCGCGTTGCGCGGTTGGCCGATCGCCTGTGCCGAACGTCTCCCAGAAGGGGGAAGGAAAACAGGAACCGCCCGCATCCACGAGGGATACGAGCGGTCCTGGGGTCGTCGGCGCAGGCGGGGAGGAGGGGAGAGAGGCCCGCGCCAACGGGAAGAGGAAGGCCCTTAGGCTGCCTTCATCTTCGAGCTGATGACCGACACGCGGTTCGAGATCGGCGCGAAGCTGTCGTTCGCCATCTTGACGACCAGTTCGCTGGTCTTCGAGGTCTGCGCGACGGCGGCGTCGAACGCCTTCTTGCTGTTCTCGGCATAGAGCTTGAAGAACTCGGCCGGCGACTTGACGGCGGTGTAGCCCTTCAGCGCGGCCGACGTGTCCTCAAAGCTCTTGCGGGCGAAGGCGACGCCTTCCTGGCCCAGCGTCTCGAGGTTCTTGGCCGCGATCTTGCCGGCTTCGACCAGCGCTTCGACATTGGCCTTGTTGAACTCGACGGCTTCCTCGGCGAGCTTGCTCGACTTGGCGAGCGCTTCCTTCGAGCGTTCCTGGAAGTCGGCGGTCAGGGCCTCGGTGCGGGCCTTGGCGTCTTCGGCGAATTTCTTGACGGTGTCGTTCATGGTCTTGAATCCTTTGGTGGCGGCGGCGACCGGCTTCGGCGCGACCTTGATCTTGGGAGCAATCGTCTTCGCGGCCGCCTTCTTGGGAGCGGCCTTGGTGGCCGGCTTTGCGGCCTTCTTTTGGACCGGCTTGGCCTTGGCCTTCACGGTCTTGGTCTTGGGCGCCTCGACCTTCGCGGGGGTCGGGGCGGCGGCTTCGGCGACAGCCGGGGCCGCGGGAGTCGCCGGCTTGGCGGCGGGTTCCAGCGTCGCGGCTTCGAAAGCCTTTTCAGCACTGTCCATCTTGGTAGCCATCGGACAACTCCTTTATGTTGCACTGCACAATATAGGAGGTTCACGGCGATTTCAAGAGAATTTTTGTGCAGCGCACAAAAATATTCCGAGAACTGCCGCCACGGCTGAATAATCGCGGGATATTACCGCTGTTTGACGTAACGGCCGGGGGCGTCCTCGATCGCCTTCTTCTTGCCCTTGCCGGGAATGCGGGCGCCCTTGGCCGGGGTCTTCGCGCCGTCCTGCTGCGCGATCCAGCCGATCCAGTGCGGCCACCAGCTTCCCTTGGTCTCGGCGGCCGAGGCGGTAAAGTCGTCGAGGCTCGCGGCGGCGTTGTCGCCGGTCCAATATTGATATTTGCCCGCCGCGGGCGGGTTGACTACTCCGGCGATATGCCCCGATCCCGCGAGCACGAAGGTCTTGGAACCGGAAAGATGGTCCATCAGCCGCCACACGCTGGCGAGCGGGGCGATATGGTCCTCGCGCCCCGCCTGGATATAGGCGGGAGTTTCGATCTTCCTCAGGTCGATCGGGGTGCCGCACACCGACAGGCTGTTCGGGACGACCAGCCGATTGTCGCGATAGAGATCGACCAGATATTGCCGGTGCCATTTTGCGGGCAGGTTTGTGACGTCGCCGTTCCAGTAGAGCAGGTCGAAGGGCGGATAGTCGTTGCCGAGCAGATAATTGCTGACGACATAATTCCAGATCAGGTCGCGCCCGCGCAGCGCGTTGAAGGTCGCGGCCATGTAGCGGCCGTCGAGATAGCCCTGGGCCGAAAGCTGCTGGAGCAGCGTCAGATAGGATTCGTCGACGAACATCTTGAGGTCGCCCGCCAGTTCGAAATCGACCTGCGCGGTGAAGAAGGTCACCGACCTCACCTTGTCCGCCTCCCCCTTCGCCGCCAGCATCGCGAGGGTCGCGGCGAGGGTGGTGCCGGCGACGCAATAGCCGATCGCATGGACGTGCGGCACCGCCAGCAGGTCGCGAATCGTGTCGATCGCGTCGACCTGCGCCGCGACATAATCGTCCCAGACTACGTCCTTCATCGTCGCGTCGGCCGATTTCCACGACACCATGAACACCGACAATCCTTGTTCGACCGCCCATTTGACGAAGCTTTTCTGCGGGTTGAGGTCGAGGATGTAGAAACGGTTGATCCACGGCGGAAAGATGACGAGCGGGATGGTGAAGACGTCCTTCGTCGCCGGCGTATAATGGATGAGCTGGTAGAGCCCGGTCTCGTGGATCACCTTGCCCGGCGTCGTCGCGATATTGACGCCGATCTCGAAGGCGTCGGGGTCGACATGGCTGAGCTGCCCGCGCGACAGGTCGGCGAGCATGTGCCTGAGGCCCTTGAGCAGACTTTCGCCGCGCGTCTCGACCGCGCGCTTGATGACCTCGGGATTGGTGATCGCGAGGTTGGTCGGCGACAGCGCCTCGGTCATCGATTTCGCGGCGAACTCCATTCGCACGCGCGCCTCGGGGTCGAGGCCCGAAAGCTGACGCGTCGTTTCGAGGAGTTGATCGGACAGCAGGCCATAGGTCTGCCGGATCAGCGCGAAGGCCGGGTTCGCGGTCCAGTCGGGGTCGGCGAAGCGCCGGTCCTTAGGGGACTCGGCAGGGGTGGCCGGCGTGAATCCGGGGGTCAGCGTCGCGAGTTGGGTCCAGAAGGCAGCGCCCTGTTCCCACATCTTCGCACTCTGCTCGGCCCACATCTGCGCGCCGTCGCTGCCCAGCCATCTGGTCGGATCAAACAGCGGCGCGGCGGCCTTGCCTGCATCGGCCTGACCCAGTGCAAAGTCGAGCATCATCTGCTGCGCGCGCGCCATGACGCTGGTCCAATGCTGCAGATCCTCGGGCGAGGGCATGAAGGGGTTCAGCGTGTCGGTGATATCGTCCCCACCCTTGTCGGTGCCCGCATCGCTCATGTTCGTTCCCGCTGGTCAGTGCCGTCAATTTGCCTATAACAAGCCGCAGCGCGACTGGCGACTGCCCTTCGCGCGGCCTTCATCATTCAACGCAAAGGAGTTGTTCTAGTTTCCCATGTCCGAAGATGAATTCTATCGCATCAAGCGGCTGCCGCCCTACGTCATCGCCGAAGTGAATGCGATGCGAGCGGCAGCACGCGCGGCGGGCGAGGACATCATCGACCTGGGGATGGGCAACCCCGACCTGCCGCCGCCGCAGCATGTCATCGACAAGCTGTGCGAGGTCGCGCAGAAGCCGAACGCGCACGGCTATTCGCAGTCGAAGGGCATTCCGGGCCTCCGCCGCGCGCAGGCCAATTATTATGCGCGCCGTTTCAACGTCGAGCTCGACCCCGAAAGCGAGGTTGTCGTGACCATGGGGTCGAAGGAAGGGCTCGCGAGCCTCGCGACCGCGATCACCGGCCCCGGCGACGTCGTGCTTGCGCCGAACCCCAGCTATCCGATCCACACCTTCGGCTTCATTATCGCCGGGGCGACGATCCGCAGCGTGCCGACGACGCCCGACGAGAATTACTGGCGCGCGCTCGACCGCGCGATGGCCTTCACCGTGCCGCGCCCGTCGATCCTCGTCGTCAACTATCCGTCGAACCCCACCGCCGAGGCGGTCGACCTCGCCTTCTACGAGCGGCTCGTCGCCTGGGCGAAGGAGAACAAGGTCTGGGTCCTCAGCGACCTCGCCTATTCGGAACTCTATTACGACGGCAATCCGACCCCCTCGATCCTGCAGGTGCCCGGCGCCAAGGACGTCGCGGTCGAGTTCACCTCGATGTCGAAGACCTATTCGATGGCGGGGTGGCGCATGGGCTTCGCGGTCGGCAACAAGCGCCTGATCGCGGCGATGACGCGGGTCAAATCCTACCTCGACTACGGCGCCTTCACGCCCATCCAGGCCGCGGCCTGCGCCGCGCTCAACGGCCCGCAGGATATCGTCGCGCGGAACCGCGAGCTGTATCAGAAGCGCCGCGACGTGATGGTCGAAAGCTTCGGCCGCGCCGGTTGGGAGATCCCCAGCCCGCCCGCGTCGATGTTCGCCTGGGCGCCGTTGCCGCCCGCGCTCAGGGAGATGGGCAGCCTCGAATTCTCGAAGCAACTCCTCACCCATGCCAAGGTCGCGGTCGCGCCGGGGGTCGGCTATGGCGAGGATGGCGAGGGTTTCGTCCGCATTGCGATGGTCGAGAACGAGCAGCGCATCCGCCAGGCGGCGCGCAACATCCGCAAATTCCTGTCGATGCACGGCGTCAACACGCCGTCGGTCGCCGCAGGCGGGAACTGATGCCGTGCCGGGAGCGATAAATAGGGACAGTCCCTATTTGATGGTGCGGCGATGACCCCCGACGCGAGCGCGATAGCCCAGACGATCCAGTTGTCGGTCACGCCGGTGTTCCTGCTGGTGGCGACCGGCAGCCTGCTCAATGTGCTCGCGGGGCGGCTGTCGCGCGTCGTCGACCGCTCGCGGGTGCTGATGGCGCGCTGGCCCGAGACCGAGGGCGAGGAACATGGGCGGGTGGTCGCCGAATTGCGCGCCGCCGACCGGCGGATGCGGGTCATCAACAATTCGATCCTCGCCGCGGTCGCGTGCGGCATCGTCGTCTGCCTGCTCGTCGCGCTGCTGTTCACCCAGGCCTTCACCGGCCTCAACCTCGGCGTCGCGGCGTCGTGGGCCTTCGCGCTCGCGATGCTGCTGCTGCTCGTGTCGCTGCTGCTCTTCCTCCTCGAGGTCCGCCTCGCCATCCGCGCGATCCAGGTACCGATGGACCTGCTCGAGGGCGAGGACATGGGCTGGCGGCAGCAGCAGCGGCGTTAGTCTTCGGTTCGTCATTGCGAGCAAAGCGAAGCAATCCAGCGCGCGCGTAAACCGCTCTGGATTGCTTCGCTTCGCTCGCAATGACGTTTTTAGGGCGCCACGCTCGCCCTATAGGTCGGCGCGATCCGCTTGGCGCTCGCCTGCTCATAGGCATAGCCCGCCGCGAGTACCGCGCCGTCGGACCATTTCGGCCCGATGAAGGACAGCCCCACCGGCAACCCCTCGATCGCGCCCATCGGCACGGTCAGGTGTGGATAGCCGGCGACCGCTGGCAGGTCGCTGACGCTCGGGCCGCTATAATGATCGCCGTTGACGAGGTCGGTGGTCCAGGCGGGACCGTTGGTCACGCCGACGAGCAGGTCGACGCCATGATCCTTGAGCAGCCTGTCGATCCCCTCGGGCCCCGCGAGCCGCGCCGCCTTGGCTTTCGCCTTGAGATAGGCGGGATCGTCCAGCCCGCCCTTGGTCTCGGCCAGCTCGAACAGCGACTGGTCGAACCAGCGCAGCTCCTCCGGGTGCGCCTTGTTGAAGGCGATCAGGTCGGCGAGTGTCTTTGGCCCGTCCTTTGCGGGCAGGCCCCCGAGATAGGCGGCCATGTCGGCCTTGAGCTCGGTCATCAGCACCTCGAATTCGGCTTCGCCGAGCCCTTCGAGACCGGCCTGGCTATCCTCTATCTCGACGATCGTCGCGCCAAGATCGGCCATCTGCTTCAGCGCCGCGTCGAACAGCGCGGCGATGTCGGCGCGCGTGCCGATGCGGTCGCGCAGCACCCCGATGCGCTTGCCCTTCAGGGCGACGGGGGACAGCGCGGCGACGAAATCGGCCTTGTGCGCGTCGGCTTCGGCGGTCGCGGGGTCGGCGGGATCGCGGCCCGCGATGACGCTCAGCATCGCGGCGGCGTCGCGCACGCTCAGCGTCATCGGCCCCGCCGTGTCCTGGCTGTGGCTGATCGGCACGATGAAGGTGCGGCTGACGAGGCCGACCGTGGGCTTGAAACCGACGATGCCATTCAGTCCCGCGGGGCAGGTGATCGAGCCGTCGGTTTCAGTGCCGACCGTCAGCGCCGCGAGACTCGCCGCCATCGCCGCGCCGCTTCCCGCCGACGATCCGCAGGTGTTGCGGTCGAGCGCATAGGGGTTCTTCGTCAGCCCGCCGACCGCGCTCCAGCCGCTCGTCGAGCTGTTCGAGCGGATATTCGCCCATTCCGAAAGATTGGCCTTGCCGAGGATCACCGCGCCTGCCTCGCGCAGCCGCGCGACGAGCGGCGCGTCGCGGTTCGTCACATTATCCTTTAGCGCGAGCGAGCCCGCGGTCGTCGGCACCGGCCCCGCGGCCTCGATATTGTCCTTGAGCAGCACCGGGATGCCATGGAGCGGCCCGCGCAGCCTGCCCGCCTTGCGCTCGGCGTCGCGTTCGCGCGCGACCGCCATCGCGTCGGGGAAGGTGGCGATCACCGCGTTGAGCGTCGGGCCGGCATCGTCGATTTCGGCGATGCGCTGAAGATAGGCGGCGACGATTTCCTCGCTGCTCGTCTCGCCCGCCGTCATCGCGGCCGCGAGGCTCGCCGCGTCCTTGCCCTCGACGTCGGCGAGCGGCGGCGGCATCGCGCCGGCGGACGAAAGCGGGATCAGGGTTGCGATGGCCACCAGCGCGGCGAGCGAGCGAAATTTTCTCATGGCGCGCAGGCTTGGCCGCCGTAACGGCAATTGCAAGCGGCAATTTTCGCCCCGGCGCAGCGGCATTGACAGGCTTGCTTCGGCTCTGCTCCTTGGCGGCGGGAGAGAAGAATGAACGAAAAGCCCGCTCTTGCGATGGGCGCCGGGTCGCCCCCCGCCGACAGCGCCGCCGCGCAGACGCGCGCGATGCTGTGGATCTTGCTGATCGTCTATATCTTCAATTTCCTCGACCGGCAGATCGTCAACATCCTGGCCGAGCCGATCAAGGCGGACCTCGGCCTGACCGACACCGAACTCGGCCTGCTCGCGGGGCCGGCGTTCGCGGTCTTCTATGCGCTGCTCGGCGTTCCGATCGCGCGCCATGCCGACCGGGACGGGTCGAACCGGGTGCGGCTGATCGCGCTCGCGCTCGCCATCTGGTCGGCGATGACCGCGGTGTGCGGTCTCGCGCAGAATTTCGTCCAGCTCCTTTTCGCGCGCATCGGCGTCGGGGTGGGGGAGGCGGGATGCACGCCCGCCGCCCATTCGCTGATTACCGACAGCGTGCCGGCGGAGAAACGCTCGTCGGCGATTGCCTTCTATGGTCTTGGCGTGCCGGTGGGCTCATTGCTCGGGCTGATCCTCGGCGGCATCGTCAACGACCTCTATGGCTGGCGCATCGCGCTGATGCTCGTCGGCGCGCCGGGGCTGCTCCTCGCGCTCGTCGTCCTTCTCTTCCTGCGCGAGCCGCGCCATCGCCGCGCGGCCGAGGCACCGGCCACGCCCGCAAGGCTTCCTGCGGGCGCCGCGATGCGCGAGATCTTCGGCTCGCGCGCTTTCGTCTACATCCTGATCGCGGCGTCGGTCACCGCCTTCCTCGGCTATGGCAAGGCGCTGTGGACGATCAGCTTCTTCATCCGCAGCCACGGACTGTCGACGACCGAGGCGGGGCTGTCGATGGCGGTCGTCCTCGGGCTGGCGGCCGCCTTCGGCACCTGGCTGGGCGGCAAGGCGGCGGATATCTTCGGGCGGCGCGACAAACGGCATATCCTGACCCTGCCCGCCTATGGCATGGCGATCGTCGCGCCGCTGCTGTTCCTGGGCTATCACATGGAGGATTGGCGGATCGCGATGGCGCTGCTGATCGTGCCGAGCATCGTCAATTCGGCCTATTACGGCCCCGCCTATGCCTGCGTGCAGGGGCTGGTGCGGCCGCAGGCGCGCGCGGTCGCGGCGTCGATCATGCTGTTCGGGCAGAATCTGATCGGGCTCGGTTTCGGGCCCTTCCTGTTCGGCGTGCTGTCCGACGCGCTCGCGCCGACCTATGGCGAGGAAAGTGTGCGTTATGTCCTCTATGGCGCTGCGTGGCTGGGGCTGATCCCCGCCTTCTTCTTCTGGCGCGCGAGCCTGCGCCTCGGGCGCGAGCTCAAGTCGGGCTAGAAAGGCGGGCCGTCCGCGGCGCGCTGCGCCCTTGCGGCGTTGACCCACCAGCACAGGTCGTCGGCGAAGCGCGGAAAGGCCTTGGCGATCCGCGTCCCGTCCTCGCCCGCCGGCCGGCCGTCCGCATCGAATGCGCTGCCGATGCGCGCGAGGCTGAGCGGGGTCGAGGTCACGACCATGCCCATCGCGCCCAGCGTCGTGCGCCACGCGGTCGCGGCGCGGACGCCGGCGAAGGGGCCGGCGGAATAGGAGGCGATCGCCGCCGGCCGCCACGCGAATTGCGGCAGATAATGGTCGACGAGGTTCTTGAGGCCGGGTTGCAGCCCGCCATTATATTCGCCGGTGACGAAGACGAAGCCGTCAGCGGCCGCGATGGCCGTTGCGAGCGCGTCCATCGCCGCGGGCGCTTCGCCCTCGCCATAGTCGCTGTGGCGCCGGTCGAGCATCGGCAGGTCGACGGCCTTCGCGTCGACCAGTTCGGCGCGGTCGCCGCGCGCGGCGAGGGCTTCGACGATCCAGCGCGCGAGCTTGATGCCCTGCCGGTCGCGGCGATAGCTTCCATAGAAGACGAGGATGGTGCGGCTCATGCTTCGCTAGGTGGCACGACGCTCGCGAAAACGGAAGCGCTTGCACCGCCGGATCGACACCCTAAGCTGACGGCGACCAAAGTGGGGGAGATCATCATGCGCGTCTATCGCACGCCGGACGAGCGCTTTGCGGCGCTGCCGGACTGGCCCTATGCGCCGAAATACCGGGATATATCGGACGGACTGCGCGTCCATTATGTCGACGAAGGCGCGCCGGACGCGCAGCCGGTGCTGATGCTGCACGGCGAACCGACCTGGGGCTATCTCTACCGGCACATGATCGGGCCGCTCGTCGATGCGGGCTTTCGCGCCGTGGTGCCCGACCTGATCGGCTTCGGCCGCTCGGACAAGCCGCTTGACCGGGCGGCTTACAGCTATGCGGGCCAGGTTGCGTGGATGCGTGCGTGGATCGAGGCGCTCGACCTTCGGAACATGATCCTCGCGTGCCAGGACTGGGGATCGCTGATCGGCCTGCGCCTCGTCGCCGAGATGCCCGAGCGCTTCGCCGGGGTCGCGCTGTCGAACGGCGGGCTGCCGGAGGGGCAGCCGGTGCCGCGCGCCTTCGCGATCTGGCGCGCCTTCTCGCGCTACAGTCCGTTCTTTCCGATCGGGCGCATCGTCAACGCCGGCGCGAAACGAGCGCTGAGCGATGCCGAGATCGCCGCCTATGACGCGCCCTTTCCGACCCGCGCGTCGAAGGTCGCGGCGCGGATCTTCCCGTCCTTCGTTCCGCTCGGCGCCAATGTCGCGGTGCCCGATCAGAAGCGGGCGTGGACGGCGCTCGAGCGGTTCGACAAGCCTTTTCTCTGCTGCTTCACCGACGGCGACCCCATCACCCGCGGCGGCGACGCGCTGTTCGCCGAACGCGTGCCCGGCGCGCACGGCATGGCGCATCGGACGCTGAGCGGCGGGCATTTCGTGCAGGAGAATGATCCCGCGGGCTTCGTCGCGGCGATTTGCGACGTCGCAGCCGGCGGCCGATCGCCTACTTAAAAGGCGTTTTTGTGCAGCAGCACCGAAAAGGTCTGGAAGATGATCCGGACGTCGGTGGGCAGCGACCATTCCTCGATATATTCGAGATCGGACTGCAGGCGGTTGGTCAGGTCCGACCGGATCTCGGTCGCGCCGCGATAGCCGCGGACCTGCGCGAGGCCGGTCAGGCCCGGCTTGACCGAATGGCGGTGCCAATAGCGATCGTCGATATCCCAGAACAGCGCATTTTCCGCCCGCGACCCCATGGCGTGCGGGCGGGGGCCGACGATGCTCATGCTGCCGGTCAGGACATTGAGGAATTGCGGAATCTCGTCGAGGCTGCTGCGGCGGAGGAAACTGCCGACCCGTGTGATCCGGTCGTCGGCTCGCGAGGTCGATTGATCGCCGTTGGCGTCGCAGCTTTCGACCCGCATCGTGCGGAACTTCAGGATATGGAATTTGCGATTGCCAAGGCCGATCCGCTCTTGCCGGAAGAAGGCCGGACCGGGGCTGTCGAGCTTCACGACCAGCGCAATGGCCGCCAGCAGCGGCAGCAGCAGCGGCAGGACCGGCACGGTAACGGCCAGGTCGAACGATCGTTTGAGCAGGCGCTGGCTCCACGACAGGGTGCCGCCGCCCAGCAACAGGCTGGCCTGTCCCGACCGGCGACCGATGCCGAGCGGATAAAGGTCGGTCAGTTCGGGCGTGACGATCTCGCTCGGCACGTCGAGCGACCGCAGCATGAAGGCCCATTGCGTCCGCTGTTCCGGCCGGCAGTGGACGATCACCCGATCCATGCCGTGCGCGACGCGCGCCAGGTTGGCGACCACCGCGGGATCGTTCGGATAGGGCGAGGAGAGGCCGACCGCATCGGCGTCGATCGCTTCCGCGCCGCTGAGCGCGCTGCGCTCGACGCCGTCATAGATGCACAGATCGGCGAACGGCGAATCGCCCAGATAGCGCTGTCCGATCCGCGCGAGACCATAGCGCCACAGGACCAGCAGGGTGAGCGCGAGCACGGTTCCGACGCCGAAGAGAAGGCGGGAAAAATCCTCGCCGATCTTCATGAAGAAGGCGACGAGCAGCATCGCGCCCGCGGCAAAGGCGAGCGCCGTCGCCGCGCGCCAGGCGCTCTTGAAGTCGTTGAGGAGGGTCGTCACATGATGGCTCTGGTTGTTGAGCGCGACGCCCATGTAGATCGGCAGGATGCAAACCAGGATGCGGACGAGCTGATCTTCGTCGATCGAGCCGATGCGTAGCAGGCTGGCGACCAGGAACGCCGCCGAAATCGCGGCCAGATCGACCGCCACCGCCCATGCCGACAGGATGGTGCGGCGCCTCTTCTTGCTTGCCAATCGTGTCAGTCGGGTCATCGCGCCGTGCCAGTCGAGCTTGGGTGCAGGGGACGGCGAAAGGCCGGTCAGACCCGGCGAAATCCTACGGGGGGCGTCGGCCAAGGAATCGAATTTCATGGCTATTTCTCAATCCGGGATTGACGACGCCCCTCCGATCCCCGGCGTCACCTGTTTTGCGCCCCCCATGTCCTCGCGCTTTTCGCCCGTATCGTTTTTTGCATTGCACAAAGTGCGTTAGAGAGCAAGCCTGCGATGGCATCGCCGCTCGAACGCGGCGGGCATCGCGCCCTTCAGCGCCGCCTGCCAGCACTTAGCGATGGACGGCTTTGCGCGCGCGACGATTAGAGAAGGCCGCCGATGGCGAAGCGGAAGCGGCGACGTCTCGATTCGGCCGACGACGTCGTGGGTGCCGCTCAGGGGTGCCGCTCAGGGACGCGGTTCGGGCAGCGGTTCGGCGTCGGGCGTGGCGGTTTCGGGGGCCGGAGCCGGCGGCGCGGCCGTCTCGCCATCCGCCTGCCGCTGCAATTCCTCGGCCGCCTTCTGCCGCTCCTCGAGCGCCTTCTGCTCGGCGTCGACCGCGGCCTGTACCTCTGCCGCGGCCTCGTCGATGCCCGCGAGCCGCTTGGCGCGCTCGTCGGCGATCATCGCCTGCCAGTCGGTCTTGTCCTTCGCCTGCCGTTCGGCCTTGGCGCTGGCGAGCAATTGCTGGGTGCAGCCGGTGAAGCCGCCGAGCCCGACCGGCGAGCAGCTATCGGTGCCGAAACGGCCGACGCGCTCCATCGCGACGACGCGGTTCAGCCACGCCTGGTTGCGCGGGTCGAGCGGGTCGCCGCCGCGAAAAATCTCGGGCACGCGATAGCGGTCGGCCTCCGGCAGGCGGTTGCAGACGACGATCTCGTCGGGGCTGCTCGGCTCGCACTTGTCGTCGCCATAGACGATGACCTGGTTGACCTTTTCGTTCGCCGGGCCTTCGGCCTCCTGCGCTGCGGCGGGCAGGGCGGCGGCGAGGGTCAGCGCGAACAGGGGCAGGCGGATCATCGGCTTTTCCTTCATCGTTTCGGGCGGGATGGCATCGGCTCTCTGCATGGCCGATGAACATCGCGCGTCCGTTGCGAAATATCCCTATCAGATACGCTTCGACAGCGCGATGGCTGCACGGCAGCCGGTGCGGATCGCGAGGCTGAGCAGCGGATAGGCGGGCGCGCTTTCCGCTCCCGCGGCGATCGCCGCCGCCTTGTGCTCCAGCTCCTCGGCACGGAATTCGGCGACCGCATCGCTGAGTTCGGGATCGCTGTCGCCCAGTTCGTCGAGCTGCTCGCGGTAATGGCGGTCGATCTCGGTCTCGACCGCTGCGGTGCAGGCCATGGCGGCGCGCGGGCCGATCGCGGCGGTCGCGGCGCCGAGCGCGAAGCCCGCGACGTCCCAGACCGGTTGCAGCGCGGTCGGCCGCACACCGCGCCGTGCGACGAGGGCGTCGAAAAATTTCCGGTGCCGCTCTTCCTGTTCGGCCATATGCGCGATCTCGCGCGCCATCGGGTGGCGGTCGCCCATCACCGCGAGCTGGCCGGCATAGATTCGCGTCGCGCCATATTCGCCCGCCTGATCGACGCGGATCATCGACGCGGTGCGCCGGTCGGCCCTGGGTGGCGTATCGTCGGTCATGTCGCCGATGTGGGCCGGCGGCGGAGCAAGGTCAAGACGAGCGCCGCCGCGGCGAGCGAGATGATCGCGTTAAAGCCGGCGAGCGAGATGCCCAACAGCGTCCATTGCGGCACGTCGCAGCGGATCAGCGGCGCGGCCATGATGCTGTCGAGCGTGACCGGGCCGCTCTGCGTCGTGCTGCACGTCGTCAGCCCTTCCCAGAACCCATATTCGACCCCGGCGTGGAAGATGCCGATCAGCCCGCTGATCGCGATGGCCAGCGCGGCAAGCAGGGTCAATGTCCGCATCGCGGCATCGTTCCGGCGCAGCAGCAGCGCGAGCGCGGCGAGCACCATCGCGGCCTGGTGCGGCCAGCGCTGCCAATAGCACATCTCGCACGGATAGAGGCCGAAGCCATATTGCGACACCAGCGCCCCGCCATAGAGGAGCAGCGGCGCGAGGAGCGCCACCAGCGGCGCGGCGTAGCGGTTGGTCGGCATGGTCCCCTCGCGGCCCGGTCAGTTGCGCGGCGCCGCGGCGGGCTTGCCGCGCTGCGCCATGCGGGCGGCCTGCGGGCCGATGCGACCAATGGTTTCCAGCGCATAATGGAGCTGGAAATCCTCGATGCCCTTCGTCTTCAATTCCTCCGCGGTCGCGGTGAAGCGCGGGTCGGCCTTTTCGTCCTTCTCGAGCAGCGCATTGTCGACCTTCTTCTCGTTGATCAGGTGACGGCGCAGATCGCTTTCGCGGAAAGAGGGGCGCGAGGCATAATCGGGATCGGACAATTGCGGCACCCGGATGTCGGGGTCGATGCCGCCTTCCTGCACGCTGCGGCCCGACGGTGTGTAATAGCGCGCGGTGGTCAGGCGGAGCGCGGTGGTGTCGGTCAGCGGCAGCACCGTCTGCACCGACCCCTTGCCGAAGCTGCGTTCGCCCATGACCAGCGCGCGATGCTGATCCTGCAGCGCGCCGGCAACGATTTCGGAGGCCGAGGCCGAACCCGCGTCGATCAGCACGATCACCGGCTCGCCCTGCGCCAGATCGCCGGGTTCGGCGAAATAGCGTTCGATATCGCCCTTGCGGCGCCCGCGCTGCGACACGATCTCGCCGCGCTCTAGGAAGATGTCGCTGACCCCGACCGCTTCGTCGAGCAGCCCGCCGGGGTTCGAGCGCAGGTCGAGAATCCAGCCGCGCGGCGCGCGGCCCAGCGATTTCTCGACCGCGACCATCGCCGCCTTCAGGTCGGTGGTGGCGTCGGCCGAAAAGCTGCTGATCGTCAGCACGCCGACATCGTCCTTCACTTCCCATTTCACGGGCTTGAGGTCGATGATCTCGCGCGTCAGCGTCAGTTCCAGCGGCTTGTCCTGCCCCTCGCGCACCACGGTGATCTCGATCTTGGTGCCGGGCCGCCCGCGCATCTGCGCGACCGCCTCGTCCAGCGTCATGCCAAAGATGAGCTGGCCGTCGATATGCGTGATATAATCGCCCGCCTTGATGCCGGCACGGTCGGCGGGGGTGTCGGCGGTCGGCGCGATCACCTTGACCACCCCGTCCTCCATCGTCACCGACAGGCCCAGCCCGCCATATTCGCCGTCGGTCTGGGTGCGCAGGTTCGAATAGTCGCTGGCGTCGAGATAGCCCGAATGAGGGTCGAGACTGGCGAGCATGCCGTTGATCGCGCCGTCGATCAGCGTCTCGTCGCTGACCGGCTCGACATAATTGGCCTTCACCTCCAGCAGCACGTCCATGAAGCGCGAAATCTCGTCGGTGGTCGAGGCGTCGACGCTGGCCATCGCCCCGGTCGCCAGCGGCACGAGCGCGAGCGTGCTGAGGGCCGCGGCGCCCTGCCAGAGGGCGAAGCGGCGCCCGGAGGATGGGGTCTTGGTCGATTCGGTCATGGGCGTCCTTCGTCCTTGCGGGAAGCGCCGCTTATACGCCCCGCCGCGCGCGCGTCCAACCGCTTTGCGCGTCCTGGAAAGGATCGGCGCTCACCCCATCATCGCGGCGACGTCGACGGGCCGTCCGGCGCGGCGCAGCTCGATGGTGATGCGGCTGTCGTCCGATCCGGCGCGGCCGACCGGGGCGCCGGCGTCCAGCGTGTCGCCGACGCTGACCGACAGGGCGATCATGCCGGTCAGCAGCGAGGTCCAGCCGCCGCCATGGTCGATGATGACGATCTTGCCATAGCCCTTGTAGTCGCCGGCGAAGCTGACGCGGCCGGACGCCGGCGTGACGACCTGGCCTCCGGGGCGTGCGACGACGGTGATGCCGCGCGAGCGCACCCCGCTTTCGTTCACCTCGCCCAGCCCCGCGACGATTCGCCCGACGACGGGCAGGCGATAGGCGCCGCGTATCGGCCGCACGGTCTCGGCGACCGGTGGCGCTGCGGCGATGGCGGCGCGCGTCGGATCGCGCGGGCGGGGCAGGGGCCCGGCCAGCGCCGCCAGTTCCTCGCGCACCGCGCTGTCGGCTTCCAGCGCGTCCATCAGTTCGACGATATCGCGCGCCTTCTCACCCAGGCCGAGCGCGCGGTCGGCTTCGAGCCGGGCGCTGCTCATCAACTCGCGGGCGTGGATGCGTCCCTCATTCTCGAGCCGGGTCAGCTCGTCGCGGCGGTCGGCCAGTTCCGTCTTGCTCGCGGCGAGCGCCCGAAGCGCGACCGCCTGTTGCCGGTGCGTCTGCCTGAGGCCCGCGAGTTCGGCACGCACGCCCGCGGTGCGCTTCTGGATGACGGGCATTACCGCATCGAGCACGGCGCGGGCATGCACCATGTCGCGCAGCGACCCCGGCTGCGCGAGCACCGTGACCGGCGGCTGGCGCGAAAGCTGCTGGAGCGAGGCCGCGAGTTCGAGCAGCGGCTTTTGCTGCTCGGCGAGCCGCGCCTGCCGCAGCGCGAGGCGGCGGTTCACCAGCGCGACGCGCGCTTCGCCGGCGTCGATGTCGGCCTCGGCCGCCTGGATGCGCGCAGCGAGCGCCGCGGCACGCTTCTTCAGCCGGTCGGCCGCGTTGGTCGCCTTTTGCGCCTGCGCTTCGAGCGCACCGCTGCGCGCCATGGCCTCTGTCGACTGATGCTTGGCGGCGATCAGTTGCGCGCGCTCGCGCGCGGCGATGGCCTGCGGATCGAACACGTCCGCCTGCGCGAGTGCCAGCGCGCCGCCCGCCAGGGCAGCAAGACCCGCCAGCGCGGCGAGCGCGCGCCTCATTGCCGGCCCTCGCGATGATAGGGATGGCCGGCAAGGATGCTCGTCGCGCGCCACAATTGTTCGGCAAGCATCGCGCGCGCCATCAGATGCGGCCAGGTCGCGCGGCCGAAGGCGATGACCATGTCGGCGCCCGCGCGCTCCTCGGGCGTGAAGCCGTCGGCCGCGCCGAGGCAGAAGCGGGTCTCGCGCACCCCGCCGTCGCGCCATGTTTCGAGCAATTTGGCGAATTCGAGCGAGGATAGCTGCTCGCCGCCCTCGTCGAGCAGCACGGTGCGGCTGTTGTCCTGCGGGACGGGGACGCGCCCGCCGGTATCGGGAAGCTCGGACATCTTCTGCGCCCAACTCACGCGCTTCATGTAGCGCGCGACCAGCTCGGCCTCCGGCCCGCGCCCGATGCGTCCCCGCGCGATGATGTGGAGGAGCATGGGGCGTCAGCCTCCGCCGATCTTCGCGCTGCGGTCCATGGCACCCCTGACCCTAGTCACCTGAAACGGAAATTCATCACATGGAGATCGTCATGCTGGGCTTGTTTCAGCATCCATGGCCGAACCTCTCCTTCGACGCTGCCTTTCATTCAAGGACGGGCCATGGACCCTGAAACCAGTTCAGGGTGATGATGGAGGGTCAGGATGACGATGGAGGATGTCACGAACTTCATTTCCACCTCGCTGCGCGTCAGCCTTGCGACCGGTCTAGCCTCGACGCCGCAAAAACGTCAATTCACCGCCGCGACCGGCGGCGCGTCGCCGAACGACCACATGCGCTCGAGGTTGTAGAAGCTGCGCACTTCGGGCCGGAACAGGTGGACGATCACGTCGCCGGCGTCGATCAGCACCCAGTCGGCGTTGGGCAACCCTTCGACGCGGACGCTGCGGCCCGCCTCCTGCTTGATCCGCTGCGCCAGCTTGTCGGCGATGGCCGAGACATGGCGCGTCGACCGGCCGCTCGCGATCACCATATGATCGGCGATGCTGCTCTTGCCGGCGAGCGGGATGGAAATGGTTTCCTGGGCCTGATCCTCGTCGAGCTGGTGGAGGATCAGCGCGTGGAGCGCGTCCACGCTGTCTTTTGCGGGTGCGGCGCCGGGCGCGGCATCCTTGTCGGCGGCTATCAAGCGGGTCCTTTCCTTTCGGAGATCCCCCGGCGCGAACGCGTAATCGGGTCGCGCGGCGCGCGGCCTTCAAGGCGTTCGAACCAGCGGGGGTCGGCCTGCCGTATCGCAGTTGCGGATCGCACGTCGGGCGAAAATCGCAGGAACACGAGGGCGGGCGGTCTCCAGTCCGTCCAATGAAGCTTCTGGCCTGTGGGCCGGACGAAGCGCCGCAGCCAGCCCATCGCCTGCACGGCGTGGGTGCGGCCATTATAGCCCGGCCGCGCGACGACCGCAATCGGCATCAATCGCGCGATTCCCCGCCAGTCGCGCCAGCGGGGCAACTGGGCCAGATTATCGGCGCCCATGATCCAGATGAAACGGCGATTCGGATAGCGGCGGATCAGCTTCTTCAGCGTATCGACGGTGTAGCGCGTGCCGAGTTCGGCTTCGATCGCTGTCGCGCGGATCGGCGAACGCCGCGCCATCCGCTGCGCCGCGGCGAGGCGGGCGGACAGCGGCGCCATGCCCTTCGCGGGCTTCAGCGGATTGCCCGGCGACACCAGCCACCACAATTCGTCGAGGCCGAGCGCATCGATGGCATTCAGGCTGATCGCCCGGTGCCCGCGATGCGCCGGGTTGAAGCTGCCGCCGAGAAGGCCGGTGGCGATCACGGCAGGGTTTGCCAGTCGCTGCGCAAATGCGAGACTCGGAGGGTCAGAACGCGTTTCGAATCGACGTGGTAGATCAGGGCGTATGGCAGCCTTCCGAGACGCCATTTTCGCCGGCCTTGCGCGCCGACCGGTGTGCCGCCGCGGGGCGAGGTGGCGAGGAAAACAGTTGCTTTGGCCGCTTCTTCGAGCAGGGCGTCCGCCATGTCGAAATTCGCATCGACTTGACGATCAACCGCACTGTTCAGGTCTTGACGTGAAAGACGGGACCAGTGAACCGGCGTCACGCCGCGTCTTTATTTCGCTTGGCCCGGATTTCCCTCCGCTTGGCGGCAATCCATTCCTGCATCTCTTCGGCGGAGATCAGAGGCTCCTCGCGAGCGGATCGTTCGCCCTCTTCGATAAAAGCCAGCATTTCGGCTTCGCGTTCGGCATATTCGCGCACGGCCTGCGCGACCAGCCAGGCCCTGCTGCGACCCTGCGCCGTAGCGAGGTTGTCCATCAGCGCCATGGTGTCGGCATCGATACGTGTCGAGATGACGGAATGCCTGGTCATGGCCGTAATGTATCACTTGTATACAAATGATTCAAGGACGCGTCTGGCCGGTCCCGTGCACCAGCCATTTGTAGGTCGTCAGCCCTTCGAGAGCGACCGGCCCGCGCGCGTGGAGGCGCCCCGTCGCGATGCCGATCTCCGCCCCCAGGCCGAACTCGCCGCCGTCGGCGAACTGGGTCGAGGCGTTGTGCATGACGATCGCGCTGTCGACCTCGGCGAGGAAGCGGTCTGCGGCGGCGGCGTCCTCGGTGACGATCGCGTCGGTGTGGCGGCTCGAATGGGCGTCGATATGCGCGAGCGCGCCCGCGACCCCGTCGACCGCGGCGATCGAGACGATCGCGTCGAGATATTCGCAGTCCCAGTCGGTCGCGCTCGCCGGGGTGACGTGCGGGCTCAGCGCCGCGATGTCCGTGTCGCCGCGCACCTCGCACCCCGCGGCGACCAGCGCGTCGACGATGGCGCGCGGCGCGGCATAGGCGCGGTCGATCAGGATCGTCTCGGTCGCGCCGCAGATGCCGGTACGGCGCATCTTGGCGTTGACCGCGAGCGCGACCGCGGTGTCGGGGTCGGCGGCAGCGTCGATATAGGTGTGGCAGATGCCGTCGAGATGCGCGAGCACCGGCACCCGCGCCTCGTCCTGCACGCGTGCGACCAGACCCTTGCCGCCGCGAGGAATGATGATGTCGACCAGCCCCTGCGCGCGCAGCAGCGCGCCGACCGCGGCCCGGTCCTGCGTCGGGACGAGTTGCACCGCCTCGGCGGGAAGCCCCGCCTCGGACAGCCCGGCGGCGAGCGCGGCGTGGATCGCGCGGTTCGAACGCACCGCCTCGCTGCCGCCGCGCAGAATCACCGCATTGCCCGACATCAGTCCCAGCGCCGCGGCGTCGGCGGTCACATTGGGCCGGCTTTCATAGATGATGCCGATCACGCCCAGCGGCACGCGCACGCGGCGCAGCACCAGCCCGTTGGGGCGCTCCGCCCGGTCGACCTCGGCGCCGACCGGGTCGGGAAGGGCGGCGATCGCCTCGACCGCGTCGGCGATCCCGCCGAGCCGGCCCGCGTCGAGCCGCAGCCGGTCGAGCATCGCCGACGTCAGCCCGTTCGCCTCGCCCGCCGTCATGTCGCGGGCATTGGCGTCGAGGATCGCGTCCGCCTGCCCGCGAAGCTGCGCCGCGGCGGCGCGCAGGCCTTCGGCCTTCTTCGCGGTCGGTGCGGTCGCCATGATTTTTGCAGCGGCGCGCGCGCGCCCGCCCATGTCGGCGATCAGCGCGTCGGCGTCCTGAAGGGGCGGTTCTATCAGCGTCTCGGTGCTCATGACCTTCGCCCTATCACGCTTTGCGGCGCGGACGAAAGGCCCGTTGCGTCGCCGCCCGCCTCGCTTTAGGCAGGCAGCATGAGCGGGGATATCGAAGGCATCGGGGCGGCGGTGACCGCGGGGCTGGCGAGCGCCGCGCTCGAACCGCGCCATGGCGAAGCGGCGGGCGGGCATGCGGGCGAGCGCTGCCGCAATTGCGGCACAACGCTGATCGGATCGCATTGCCACCGCTGCGGCCAGCGCGTCGACGTCCACCGCAGCTTCGCCGCGATCGGCCACGATCTGGTCCACGCGATCTTCCATTTCGAGGGCAAGCTGTGGAACACGCTGCCGCTGCTCGCCTGGCGCCCCGGCGACCTGACGCGTCGCTATATCCACGGCGAGCGCGCCCGCTTCATCTCGCCGCTGTCGCTGTTCCTGTTCGCGGTCTTCCTGACCTATGCGGTGCTGTCCTTCGTCGGCAGCGGCTCGGGCCACGGGCTGCAGGAGATGGTCGCGGACCAGACCGAAACGAGCGCGGTCCGCTCGCGGCTCGAGCAGGAGGTGTCGACGATCGACACCCGGCTCGCCAGGGCCGATCTCTCCGCCGAGCAGCGCAAGCTGCTGACCGATCAGCGCCACACGCTGATGCAAAGCGCCGAATTTCTGGGCCTGCTCGACCACGACGCCTCCGCGAGCGCGGACAAGACGGGCGACGAGGGACGCTTCGAGCGCGCCCGGATCGAGACGGGAATCGCCTTCGTCGACCATGGCATCGCCAAGGCGCAGACCAATCCCGGCCTGATGCTCTACAAGGTGCAGGCGAACGCCTATAAATTCGCCTGGGCGCTGATTCCGCTGTCGATTCCCTTCCTGTGGCTGCTCTACCCGTTCAGCCGGCGGTTCCACGCCTATGATCATTTCGTCTTCGTCACTTATTCGATCAGCTTCATGCTGCTGCTGTTCGTCGTCGTGCGCCTGCTGGGGATGACCGCGATCGGCGGATGGGTAACCAGCCTCGCGGTGCTCTACGTGCCCTTCCACATGTATCGCCAGTTGCGCGGCGCCTATCGCTCGTCGCGGATCGGGTCGCTCGCGCGCATGACGCTACTCCTCGTCTTTTGCGCCCTGGCGGTGACATTGTTCATGTCGCTGCTGCTGGCGCTGGGCGCGATGGGATAATCGACCCCTTGACCGATAGATAGCCATATGGTTATGGAAGACCCATAATCAGAAGGTTATGGGTTCATGGTCGAAACACGCGATAGTCTGTTCAGGGCGCTGGCCGATCCGACGCGCCGTGCGCTGTTCGAGCGGTTGTGCGAGCATGGCGAGCAGACGGTCGGGGCGCTGACGGCAGACGCCGGCGTGTCGCAGCCCGCGGTGTCGAAGCATCTCGCCATCCTGCGGCAGGCCGGGCTGGTGATCGACCGCCAGCAGGGGCGGCAGGCGCATTACAGCGCCCGGCCCGCCGCGCTCGCGCCGCTTGCCGACTGGACGGGGCGGATGACGCGTTTCTGGCAGGCGCGCTTCGACGATCTCGACGATCTGCTGGGAAGGATGGATCAATGACCGAAACCGCCGCCGAAACGCGCACCGTGATCGTCGAGCGCGAATTCGCGCACCCGCCGGCAAAGGTCTGGCGCGCGCTCACCCAGCCGCATCTGGTCGCCGAATGGCTGATGGCGGGCGACGTCGTGTCCACGCCCGGCCACCGTTTCCGCTTCGGCGCCGACTGGGGGCATGTGGATTGCGAGGTCATCGCGGTCGAGCCCGAACGCACGCTCGCCTATAGCTGGGACGGCAAGGGGCTCGAAAGCATCGTGACCTGGACGCTGACTCCGACCGCGGCGGGCACCCATCTGCGCATGGAGCAGACCGGCTTCCGGCCCGACCAGACGCTTGCCTATCATGGCGCGAAGGCCGGCTGGCCGCGCTTCCTGACCGCGCTCGCCGACCTGCTCGCGCGGATCGACTGACATCAAGGGAGAAGATACGAATGAAATGGAATGCCCTGATCCGCCAGACGCATCGCTGGCTGTCGATCCTCTTCGCTCTGATCGTCGCGGCGATCTTCCTGACGCTGGGGCTCGGCCGTGAGCCGGTGCAATGGGTCTATTATCTGCCGCTCGCTCCACTGGCGCTGATGACGCTCACCGGGCTCTGGATGTTCTTCCGGCCCTATGCGGCGCGGGGGCAGGCGGCATGACGGACAAGACGCCCAGGCTGCTGTCGGGCGGCAATCCCCAGATTCCGAAAGGCGACGGCGACGCGCCGGTGCAGGCCTATATCGCCGCCATGCCGGGATGGAAGCGCGCCGCGGGCGAGCGGCTCGACGCGCTGATCGAACGGAGCGTGCCGGGGGTGCAAAAGGCCGTGCGCTGGAACTCGCCCTTCTACGGCGTCGAGGGGAAGGGCTGGTTCGTCAGCTTCCATTGCTTCACCCGCTATATCAAGATCACCTTCTTCAAGGGCGCGGCGCTCGACCCGCTGCCCCCGGTCAGATCGAAGGACCCCGACACGCGTTATCTCCACATCCACGAGGACGAGGATGTCGACGGGAAGCGGCTCGCGAGCTGGCTGAAGCAGGCGGCGGCGATCCCCGGCTGGATCACCGGACAATAGGAAGGGCGAACATGGCCAAGGACGAGGAATCGGCGTCGCATCTGATCGACGAAAAGATCGCGAAACTCGGCGGCTGGCGCGCCGATACGCTCGCGCACCTGCGCGCGCTGATCCGCGAGGCCGAGCCCGGGGTGACCGAAACGATCAAGTGGCGCAAGCCGTCGAACCCGCTCGGCGTTCCCGTGTGGGAGCATGGCGGCATCCTGTGCACCGGCGAAACCTACAAGGACAAGGTCAAGCTGACCTTCGCGCGCGGCGCGTCGCTCGCCGATCCCGCGCGGCTCTTCAATGCCAGCCTCGACGGGGGCACCCGCCGCGCGATCGACCTGTTCGAGGGCGATGGCATCGACGCGGAGGCCTTCAAGGCGCTGGTGCGCGAGGCGGTCGCCGCCAATGCGGCAAAGGCACCGCGGTGATGCCAATGTCCTTCACCCTTGATGGAGGAAGGATACGAAGCCTTATCGCAACGCGATTAGGCGCAGTTGGATGGGGGTGACGGTGCATCCTTCGGCCGTCGTTTCAGGCCGAGACCGCACCCCCTCCGCTGCGACTAGGCGGCAAACCGCCAAGTCTCGCTGCCTCCCCCATGAAGGGGAAGGTGAGTCAACGATAAGGCGGCGCCTCCTCGAACTCATCGAACCACGGATAGTCGTTGGCGACGCTTGCGGTGAAATTCGGCGGCCGCTTCTCCAGGAAACTCGTCACGCCTTCCGCCGCGTCGGGGCTGCGCCCGCGCGCGAAGATTGCGCGGCTGTCCCAACGGTGGGCGCTCATCGGGTGCGACGCGCCCATCATCCGCCACAGCATGTGGCGGGTCAGCGCGACCGACACCGGCGCGCTATGCTCGGTCATCTCGCGCGCCTTGGCGATCGCGGCGTCGATCAACTCGCCCGGCTTGTGAACCGACTGCACCAGCCCCTTGTCCCGCGCTTCGGCGGCGTCGATCAGCCGCCCCGAGAAGCACAGGTCGACCGCATTCGCGATGCCGACCAGCCGCGGCAGGAACCAGCTCGACGCCGCTTCGGGCACGATGCCGCGCCGCGCGAAGACAAAGCCATAGCGGGCCGTCTCGCTCGCCAGCCGGGCGTCCATCGGCAGCGTCATCGTCGCCCCGATGCCGACCGCCGCGCCGTTGATCGCGCCCAGCACCGGCTTCTTCGCCTCGAAGATGCGCATCGACACGCGCCCGCCCGAATCGCGGATCAGCGGGTGCGACCAGTCGATGGTTCCGTCCTGCGCGACCGGACTTGCCGGGACGCCTTCCGGGAGGAGCACCGCCTTGTCGCTGCGCTTGTCGTAATCGAACGTCGCGCCGCCGCCGCCCAGATCCGCCCCCGCGCAATAGGCACGTTCGCCCGCCCCGGTGAAGATCACCGCGCGCACCGCATCGTCGGCGTCGCACTCGTCGAGCGCCGCGACGATCTCCAGCATCATCTCGGTGGTGAAGGCGTTCATCCGGTCGGGCCGGTGCAGCGTCAGCAGCGCGATGCCCTCCTGCTTGTCGAGGCGAATCTGGTCGAAGCTCATCCATCTCTCTCCTTGCCTTTGCGGCAGGGTCGCAAGCGGCGGCGGCGAAGGCAAGCTCTAGTTGACGTAAACGTAAAGATATCCGCCCGCGCACCGGCGACGTGAAGGATGACGCGCCCTTGCTTTGCCGCTATAGGGCCCGCGTCGCCCCGGCGCCGCGCCTCGTCCTTGAGTCGCCTGTCGCCGGGGCCGTTCATTTGGTTCCGACAGAAAGTTCCTGCCCATGGCCCGCCGCCGCCAGATTTACGAAGGCAAAGCCAAGATCCTCTACGAAGGCCCCGAACCGGGCACGTTGATCCAGTATTTCAAGGACGACGCGACCGCCTTCAACGCGCAGAAGCGTGGGACGATCAACGGCAAGGGCGTGCTCAACAACCGCATTTCCGAGCATGTCTTCACCCTGCTCGGCAATATCGGCGTGCCGCACCATTTCATCCGCCGCCTCAACATGCGCGAACAGTTGATCCGCCAGGTCGAGATCGTGCCGATCGAGGTGATCGTGCGCAACGTCGCCGCGGGCACGCTGTCGAAGCGGCTGGGAATTGAGGAGGGGACGCAGCTTCCCCGCACCCTGATCGAATATTGCTACAAGGACGATGCGCTTGGCGACCCCCTGATCGCCGAGGACCATATCGAATGCTTCAACTGGTGCAGCCGCGAGGAACTGCACGACATTCAGGACATGGCGCTGCGCATCAACGATTTCATGTCGGGGCTGTTCGCCGGCGTCGGCATCCGCCTGATCGACTTCAAGCTCGAATTCGGGCGCATCTGGGACGGCGATTACAGCCGCATCATCCTCGCCGACGAGATCAGCCCCGACGGCTGCCGCCTGTGGGACATGGTCACCAATGAAAAGCTCGACAAGGATCGCTTCCGCCGCGACCTGGGCGGCGAGGTCGAGGCCTATCAGGAGGTCGCGCGCCGGCTGGGCCTGATGCCCGAGGGCGGCGACAATGCGGTGCTCGACCTCGAAACGCACCGCAAGAAAAAGGGCAGCTAGGGGCTGCGTAAAACGGCATTGCCTCAATTCCGTTCGACACGAACGGGAAGGCGAGGTGGACTGAGCGCGCATCGCCTCGGAACGTCGCAGACGACGGACCGCTTTCGCCGACCCGCCATGTCGCCCGTCGAAAGCGCCGGCCCGGCGGCTTGACCCTCCGCGCAAGGGCCGCCAGACCCTCCGCATGACCTCTCCCTTCTTCCGGCGCGCCGCAGCCGCGCTGTCGCCGCTCCTCCTGGTCGCCGCCACCGCCGTCGCCTCGGCCCCTGCCGGCCCGGCCGCGGGGCTCGCGGCCCCGGTCAATCCGCAGACCGACGCCGCACGCGCGTGGAACTATGCGGACAGCGACCTGCCGGTCGACCCGAACGTGATCTTCGGCGTGCTTCCCAACGGGATGAAATATGCGCTGCTGCACAATGGCACGCCGAAGGACAGCGTCGTCATCCGCATGCGCTTCGACGTCGGCAGCTTCGACGAGGCCGAGGATCAGCGCGGGCTGGCCCATTTCCTGGAGCATATGGCGTTCAACGGCTCGACCCATGTGCCCGAGGGCGAGATGATCAAGCTCCTCGAGCGCAAGGGGCTTGCCTTCGGTGCCGACACCAACGCCTCGACCGGCTTCGACCAGACGGTCTACAAGCTCGACCTGCCGCACGCGACCGACGATCTGATCGACACCGGGCTGATGCTGATGCGCGAAACCGCGAGCGAGCTGACGATCGCGCCCGAGGCGGTGGACCGCGAACGCGGCGTGATCCTGTCCGAGCGGCGCGCGCGCGACACCTATCAGCTCCGCGGCCTGATCGAGCAGCTCGCCTTCCAGATGCCCGGCATGACGGTGGCGAACCGCATTCCGGTCGGCACCGAAGCGGTGATCCGCACCGCGCCGGCCGCGCGCCTGCGCGATCTTTACGACCGCACTTACCGGCCCGAACGCGCGACGCTGGTGATGGTCGGCGATTTCGATCCCAAGGTGGTCGAGGCAAAGGTCAGGGCGCGCTTCGCGGACTGGCAGGGCCGCGGTCCCGCCGGCGCCGATCCCGACATCGGCACGATCGACTATCGTCGCGCGACGGCGGCCGGCGAATTCGTCGATCCGGCGATCGGCGACACCGTCGCTATCGCCAGCTTCAAGCCCTGGGTGGTCGTGCCGGACACCAGCGCCAAGCGCGCCCGCAATCTCGCCGAGGAAATCGGCGAGGCGATCGTCAGCCGCCGGCTCGCCCGGATCGCGCTCGACGAGGATTCGCCGATCCTCACCGGCGCGTTCAGCGAGGCGGCCGGGTGGAAGGTCTTCGATCAGATCACCGTCAGCGCCGTCGCCAGGCAGGGCGCGTGGAAAGAGGCGCTGGCGCTCGTCGAGCAGGAATATCGCCGCGCGGTCGACCACGGCTTTACCCAGGCCGAGGTCGACGAACAGCTCGCCATCCGCCGCACCGCGCTGCGGAACGCCGTGGCCGGCGTGACGACGCGGCGCAGTGCGACGCTCGCCGACGCGCTGGCGGGCGCGGCCGAGGGCGATTTCGTCTTCGTCCGCCCCGAAACCCTGCAGACATTGTTCGATGCGGCGGCGCCGACACTCGACGCGGCGGCGGTCACCGAGGCCTTCCGCAAGCGCGTTGCGGGGATGAGCCCGCCGCTCGTCTGGGTGACGGGCAAGACGCCGGTCGCGGGCGGCGCCGATGCCATGCTCGCCGCGTTCCGCGAATCGCAGCAGGTCGCGGTCGCGCCGCCCGCCGTCGCGACCGGCGCTGCCTTCGCCTACACCGATTTCGGCGCCCCCGGCCGAATCGTGTCGGACGACCGCATCGCCGACCTCGGCATCCGCCGCATCCGCTTCGCCAACAATGTGATGCTGAACATCAAGACCACCGATTTCCAGAAGGACAAGGTCTGGCTGTCGGTGCGCGTCGATGGCGGCACCTTGCTCGCGACCCGCGACGATCCGACGCGGGTGGCGCTCGCCGGGTCGCTCGCCGTCGGCGGGCTTCAGGCGCACAGCTTCGACGATCTTCGGACGATCTTCGCCGGCAAGACGGTGAACCCCAGCTTCGGCACGGGCGTCGATGCCTTTGGCGGCAGCGCGCTGACCTCGTCCCAGGATTTCCGGTTCCAGGCCGATCTGATGGCCGCCTATCTCACCCATCCCGGCTATCGCGCCGACGGACTGGCGCTGATCCGCCGCGTGCTGCCGCAGCGCTATGCCGCCAATGACGCGACCCCGGCCGCGGTGCTCGCGCGCGATGTGGGCGGCATCCTCGCGGACGGCGATCCGCGCGCGCAGACCCCGCCGCTCGCGACGCTGATGACGCTCGACTGGGCCGGGCTGAAGCCCACGATCGCCGACAGCCTCGCGCATGGCGCGATCGAGATCGGGGTGGTCGGCGACATCGACGAGGCGGCGGCGATTCAGGCGATCGCGGCGACTTTCGGCGCGTTGCCGCCGCGACGCGCGGCTTTCGACCCGCGCGAAGCGGCACGCGTCCGCCACTTCGCCGCCGACCGCAGCGAGCGGACGCTGATTCATAAAGGTCCGGCCGATCAGGCGGAGATCCGCGTCTATTGGCCCGCGCGCGACGACAGCGATCTGGCGGAGGCGATGCGGCTCAATCTGCTGATGCGGGCGATGCAGCTCGAGCTGACCGAGGAACTGCGCGAACGGCTCGGCGAAACCTACAGCCCCGGCGCGGGTGCCGACCTGTCCGACGAATTCCCCGGCTATGGCTGGCTGCTGGCGCGGAGCAACGTCGATTACAAGGAGTTGAAGGCGACGCGCGCCGCGATCTTCGCCATCGCGAAAAAGCTGCGCGATCAGCCGGTCGACGCCGACCTGCTCGACCGGGCGCGCCGCCCGTTGCTCGAATCGACGACCAAGGCGCGGCGCGAAAACGCCTATTGGCTGAAATATGTCGGCGAGGCGACGACCCACCCCGACCGCCTCGACCGCAGCCGCAACGCGATCGCCGAGATCGAGGCCGCGACGCCCGCCGACCTGCAGGCGCTGGCGCGCCGCTATCTGACCGACGACCGGGCGCTGGTCATCAGGGCGGTGAGCGACAAGGCGGGAACGTAGGAGGGCGCCTCCATCGCTCCGCGACCGGGAGAGATTTCACCGCCACTCCATCGCTCGCATTGACAGTAGACAATATACGGATCATATACGCTTCGTATATTAGAGCGGCGTGCGTTAAATCTGGATCACCCTTTCTTCCGTTCGTGCTGAGCTTGTCGAAGCACCGTCCTTTTTCTTGCTACGCTTGAAAGAAAGAACAGCCCTTCGACAAGCTCAGGGCGAACGGGGATGAGTGATGCAGATTTACGGCACGCCGCTCTAATCATCGTCAAAGGACACCCCAGTGGGCATCGTGAAGATCGACGACGAGTTGCATGAAGAAGCCCGCCGGGCGAGCGCGGTGATGTGCCGCTCGATCAACGCGCAGGCCGAATATTGGATGAAGGTCGGAATGCTCGCCGAAGCCCATCCGACCCTGTCCTTCAACGAGATCGTCCGGATGCAGTTCGCCGCGGCGCAGGTCCGGCTCGCGGATTCGGCCGTCGCCTGACATGGTCAAGACCCCGGCCGAGCTGGCGCTGATGCGCGAATCGGGCCGGTTGCTCGCCTCGGTCTTCGAAATGCTCGACGGGCTCGACCTCGCCGGCCGCTCGACGATGGCGGTCAACGATCTGGTCGAGCGCTTCATCACCGTCGATCTCGCCGCGCGCCCGGCGAGCAAGGGGCAATATGGCTTCGCCTATGGTTTGAACTGCTCGATCAACCATGTCGTTTGCCACGGCGTGCCCGACGCCCGCGCGATCATCCAGGGCGGCGACATCGTCAACCTCGACATCACGCTCGAAAAGAACGGCTTCATCGCCGATTCGAGCAAGACCTATCTGGTCGGCGCCGTCGCGCCCGCCGCGCGGCGGCTCGTGCGCGTCGCGCAGGAAGCGATGTGGAAGGGCATCGGCCAGGTGCGCCCCGGCGCCCATCTCGGCGACATCGGCTTCGCGATCGAGCGGCACGCGAAACGGAACGGCTATTCGGTCGTGCGTGACTATTGCGGCCATGGCATCGGCCGCGAGATGCACGAGGAACCGAATATCCTCCATTTCGGCCGGCCGGGTACGGGGATGAAACTGCGCGAGGGCATGGTCTTCACCATCGAGCCGATGCTCAACCAGGGCAGCCGCAAGGTCGCGACAGAGAAGGACGGATGGACGGTCGTGACGCGCGACGGCAAGCTTTCCGCCCAGTTCGAACATACGGTCGCGGTGACGGAAACCGGCGTCGAAGTCCTGACCCTGCGCCGCGACGAGCGGGTCTATGGTGAGGGGGTGAAGCCTTGACCTCTGGTTTCGACTGATAGGCGATGATCGACATTTCATAACCGTGTCATTCCCGCGAAAGCGGGAATCCAGAATGTGCGTAGGCTAACCCAACCCTTGGATTCCCGCTTTCGCGGGAATGGCAAGGTGGGGTGAATGACTGCTCCCCACCCCGTTCCCGCCATTTCATCGCCTCCGACCCGTTGTTTCGAAGCGGACGTTCGCCTGGCATGGAATTTGTCCGCGCGGCGCCGTGCTTCAGCTCAAGTATCTCGTGCCGAGCCCGGACAGAACATCGCCGACTATCTGGAAGCCGCCGCCTGAATCGCGGCCTCAGGCCGCCAGTTCGGGCGTGAAGAGCAGGCTCTGGCTGATCGCCGCGCGCACCGTATTCTCGCGGAACGGCTTGGAAATCAGGAAGGTCGGCTCGACGCGGCTGCCGGTCAGCAGGCGTTCGGGAAAGGCGGTGATGAAGATCGCCGGCACCGGGGCGAGCGCCAATATGTCCTGCACCGCGTCGATCCCCGACGACCCGTCGGCAAGCTGGATATCGGCGAGCACCAGCCCGGCGTCGCTCTGCTCGAACGCCGCCACCGCATCGTCGTGCGTCGTCGCGATTCCCGCGACCTCGTGCCCCAGGTCGCGCACGATCGCTTCCAGTTCGAGCGCGATCAGCGGCTCGTCCTCGATGATGAGCACCGAGGTGCGCGATTCGCGATCGAGATCGGCGACCGCCTCGCCCAGCAGCGTCTCGACGGTCGCCGCGTCGGCGCCGGTGATGATCGCCGCGTCCTCGGTCGAAAAGCCTTCGAGCGCGGTCAGCAGCAATATCTGGCGCCCCAGCGGCGTGATGCGGGCGAGGCGGCGGTCGGCGGCGCGCAGCAGCGGGTCCTCGTCGTCCTGCCCCTCGCCATCCTCGATGAACGCGCTTTCCCAGATGCGGTGAAAGGCGCGGTAAAGGTCGATGCGGGTGCCGTGCACCGAGGCAAATTCGTCGGGCGCCGCGACCACCACTTCCAGCAGCGTGTGGACGAAATTGTCGCCATGCTGCTGGCTGCCGGTCAGCGCGCGCGCATAGCGGCGCAGGAACGGAAGATGTCCGCGGATTTCGTCGCCCAGGCTCATTCGAAAACCTCCCTCTTGATCAGATCATACGCCGCCGCGCGATATCGGGTTCCCGCTTCGGGACGAAAAAGCGCCGCGTACCGCGCAACTTGTCGCCGCCCGGTGCGTAGACTCTACCCAGGCAAAGGGAAACCGCGGGAGGAAAGGGTGGAATATCATCGCCTTGCGACGTGCGCCGCCAGCAAGCTTTTTTAGGGACCGGATTCATGGCACAGCGGCCCGCGGACAAGACCGGTGCCGGTGCATCGGCGGAGCGCGAGGGGCGGGATTTGGCAGACGATGGGGGCAGGGATGCGGCGGCCGAGGAAGCCCGGCGGCTGCGCACCCTTCGCGAATACCATCTTCTCGACACCGCCCCCGAACCCGGCTTCGACCGGGTGACCAAGCTGCTCGCCGACCTGTTCGACGTGCCGATCGCGCTGGTGTCGCTGATCGACGAAAGCCGGCAATGGTTCAAGTCGGCGCACGGGTTCGACCGGCCCGAAACCCCGCGCGACATCGGCTTCTGCCAATATGCGATCGCGACCGGAAAGCCGCTGGTCGTCCCCGATGCCGCTGCCGACCCGCGCTTCCGGGACAATCCGCTCGTCACCGGCGAACCCCATATCCGTTTCTACGCCGGGATGCCGCTGCGCGCCTATAATGGCGCGATTCTCGGCGCGCTCTGCATCGTCGACCGCAGGCCGCGCCCGGCGCTGGGCGCGCGCGACATCGAACGGCTGGAGGATTTCGCCGCCATCATCATGGCCGAGGCCGAACTGCGCCGCACCGCGATCGAGCGCGACGAAGCGCAGCATATGCTCGAACGCGCGCTCGACTTTTCCTCCATCGCGACATGGCAGCTCGACCCGCGCACCGATGCGCTGCGCTGGCACGGCGCGACCGCCGCGCTGTGGGGTGCCGACTATGAAAGCGCGCTCGCGACCGGCGAGGGCTTTTATGCGCGCGTCCATCCCGGCGATCGCGACGCGGTGCGCCGCGCGCTTCAGGAATCGATCGCGACCGGCGATCCCTATGCGATGGAATATCGCATCGACCATCCCGAACGCGGCGTGCGCTGGATCGCGGGGCGCGGCGACTGGGACGTGCGCTCCGACGATGCGATCCTGACCGGCATCTGCATCGACATCACCGAGCAGAAGAGCCGGCAGGAAAATGCCAATCTGCTGATGCGCGAGCTGCATCACCGGATGCGCAACCTGTTCGCCACCGTCGGCGCGATCATCTCGCTCACCCGCCATTCGGCGCGCGACGTCGATGATTATGTCGAGCGGATCAGCAGCCGGCTCGACGCGCTCAACCGGGCGCAGAATGTCCTGCTCGGCGCCAATTTCCTGACCGGGTCGATGCACGCCCTGATGCGCGAGGTGGAGGCGGCCTTTCCGCGCCTGCGCTGGTCGGGTCCCGATCTGCTGCTGCCCGAAAACGCGCTGGTCGCGATGGCGCTGCTGTTCAACGAACTCGCGACCAACGCGGTCAAGCATGGCGCGCTATCGTCCGATTCGGGCCGCGTCGAAATACACTGGACCCAGGACGGCGCGGATGTGGACGATCGCCAGTTCCGCCTGATCTGGACCGAAAGCGGCGGGGAAGGCGCGATTTCCGAGCCGCAGCGTACCAGTTTCGGCACCTTGCTGATGGAACGCAGCGTGCGTAATAATCTCGGCGGCACGATCGAACGCCGCTGGGACCCGGCGGGGCTGGTCGTGACCATCGCGCTCCCCGCCAGGTGGCGCGAGGCGTAGGTGCGGGGATTATTCCCTGTAATCAGGGGTTAACCTATTGGATGCGCTGATTCGACGCCTCAGTTTCTACAGCGATCTCGACGATGCCGACCGGGCCGATCTGGCAACGCTGCGCGGCACTATCCGCAACTTCCGCGCCCACAGCGAAATTATCACCGCCGGCCAGGAAATGGACGCCGTGCTGGTGATGCGCGAAGGCTGGGCGGCGCGGTTCAAGACGCTCGAGGACGGCCGTCGCCAGATCCTCAATATCCTGCTTCCCGGCGATATCTTCGATCTCCAGGTGCTCGTCGCGGCCGAGGCCGACCACAGCGTCGTCACCGTGACCGACGGCTCGCTCTATGCGGTGGCGCCCGCGGCGGTGCGCAAGATGCTCGCCGGATCGGGCCCGCTGACCATGGCCTTCTGGTGGACGCAGGTGCAGGAAGAGGCGTTCCTGCGCGAACAGATCGTCCGCAACGGCCGCCAGACCGCGCAGGAACGGATCGGCCACCTGCTGCTCGAACTCCATCGCCGCGCCCAGATCGTCGACCAGGCGAGCGCCGATGCCATGCCGCTGCCGTTGACCCAGACGCAGATCGCCGACACGCTGGGGCTGACGCCGATCCACACCAACCGCGTGCTGCGCCGGCTGGTCCGCGCCGGGCTGATCGAAATGAACCGGCAGTGGATCCGCTTCCTCGCCCCCGACAGGCTCGCCGAAATGTGCGATTTCGATCCGGGCTATTTCCATCTCGACGCCTTCCGGATGCGGCTCGCGCGGCGGTGACGGCTGCGCCGCCGCGGCGGAACGGAAGGGGGTTCGCGGCCGTTTGTCCGACGAAGGAAGGACATGCCGTGCCCGACGCCGCCGCTCCCCTCGAAACGCTGGACGACCTTGTCCGCGCGGTCGACCGCTGCACCCGCTGCCCGCTCTATCGCCACGCGACGCAGGGGGTGGCGGGCGAGGGGCCGGCGTCGGCGCGCATCATGCTGGTGGGCGAACAGCCGGGCGATCAGGAGGATGTACAGGGCCGGCCCTTCGTCGGCCCCGCCGGCCGCCTGCTCGACGAGGCGATCGCGGAGGCCGGGCTCGACCGCCGCCGGCTCTTCCTCACCAATGCGGTCAAGCATTTCAAATATGAACCGCGCGGCAAGCGGCGGTTGCACCAGCGGCCGACCGCGGGCGAGATCGACGCCTGCCGCTGGTGGCTAAATAGGGAACGCCGGCTGGTCCGGCCCCGGCTGATCGTGACGCTTGGCGCGACCGCGCTGCGCGGAGTGACGGGGCGGAGCGCGAGCATCAAGTCGATGCGCGGCGACGCGGTCGAACTCGAAGGCGGCGTCCGGCTGATCGCGACGATCCATCCCTCCTTCCTCCTCCGCATGCCCGACCGCGCCCGGGCCGCGCGCGAGCGCCAGGCGTTCGTCGCCGACCTCGTCCGCGCGCGAAAGCTCGCCGCCTGATGGCGCGAACGAAACCCTGGCTCGAACCGCATCCGCACGGCCTCTATGTGCGGCCCGCCGACCTCTGGATCGATCCCGCGCGCCCGGTCGAGCGCGCCGCGGTGACCCACGGTCACGCCGATCATGCGCGCAGCGGCCATCATGCGGTGTTCGCGACGCCCGAGACGCTGGCGATCATGGCGCTGCGCTATGGCGTCGACGCGGCGGCGGGCCATAATCAGGCGGTTGCTTATGGCGACGGGTTCGAGCGTGGCGGGGTGCGTTTTTCCTTCCACCCCGCCGGTCACGTCCTCGGCAGCGCGCAGATCGCGATGGAATATCGCGGCGAACGGATCGTCGTCACCGGCGACTACAAGCGCCGCCCCGACCCGACCTGCGCGCCGTTCGAAATCGTCCCGTGCGACATCTTCATCACCGAGGCGACCTTCGGCCTGCCGGTGTTCCGCCATCCGCCCACGCGGGACGAGATCGCCAAGCTGCTCGCCGCGGTGCGCGCCGAGCCCGACCGCTGCGTCCTCGTCGGCGCCTATGCGCTCGGCAAGGCGCAGCGGGTGATCGCCGAACTGCGCGCCGCGGGCTGGCAGGCCCCGATCTATATCCATGGCGCGCTCGAACGGATGTGCGCGCTCTATGCCGATCACGGCGTCGACCTCGGCGAACTGCGGCTCGTCGGCGAGAGTGACAAGGCCGAGATGGCAGGCCAGATCGTCCTCGCGCCGCCCTCGGCGCTGAACGACCGCTGGTCGCGGCGGCTGCCCGATCCCGTCACCGCCATGGCCTCGGGCTGGATGCGCGTGCGCCAGCGCGCGCGGCAACGGATGGTCGAACTGCCGCTCGTCATCTCCGATCACGCCGACTGGGACGAGCTGACCGCGACGATCGTCGAGGTGGACCCCCAGGAAAGCTGGATCACCCACGGCAGCGAGGAAGGCCTGCTGCGCTGGTGCGAGATGACCCAGCGCCGCGCGCGCGCCCTCCACCTCGTCGGCCGCGATCTGGAGGAGGAGGCGTGAAGCGTTTCGCGGCCCTGATCGACCGGCTCGTTTACACGCGCTCGCGCAACAGCAAGCTCGCGCTGATCGTCGATTATCTGAAACACACCCCCGATCCCGACCGCGGCTGGGCACTCGCCGCGCTGACCGACGCGCTCGACTTTCCGGCGGTCAAGGCGGGGACGGTGCGCGCCCTGCTCGGCGCCCGCGTCGACGAGGAATTGTTCCGCCTGTCGCGCCATTTCGTCGGCGATACCGCCGAGACCGCGGCGCTGCTGTGGCCGGAAAAGCCCCTCCCCTTCAGGGAAGGGGTTGGGGTGGGGCATGTCGATGGTGCGCAACTGCAACAGGCCCCACCCCGGCCCTCCCCAGAAGGGGAAGGGGGATTATCCATCTCGCAGGCCGTCGACGCCCTCTCCACCGCCACCCGCAGCGACGCGCCCGCGATCCTCGCGTCGCTGCTCGACCGCCTCGACGCCGACGGCCGCTACGCGCTGCTCAAGCTCGCGCTCGGTGGGATGCGCGTCGGCGTCTCGGCGCGGCTCGCGAAACAGGCGTTCGCGCAGGCCTTCGCCGTGCCCGTCGACGATGTCGAGGAGCTGTGGCACGCGATCCCGCCGCCCTATGCGCCGCTCTTCGCCTGGGGCGAGGGACGGGCGCCGTGCCCCGACCTCGCCGACGTTGCCTTCTTTCGCCCCTTCATGCTCGCGCATCCGCTCGAAGGCGAGAGTCTCGACCTTTCCGATTTCGCCGCCGAATGGAAGTGGGACGGCATCCGCGTCCAGCTCGTGCACGGGGGCGGCGAGACGCGCCTTTACAGCCGCGGCGGCGAGGAGATCGGCGGCGCCTTTCCCGAACTGCTCGCCGCCTTCGATCAGGATGCGGTGATCGACGGCGAACTGCTCGTTCGCGGCGAGGCGCAGGGCGGGGCGGCGGGCGGCGCCGCCAGCTTCAACGCGCTCCAGCAGCGGCTCGGGCGCAAGACGGTGACGAAAAGGATGCTCGCCGACTATCCGGCCTTCGTCCGCGTCTATGATCTGCTCGCCGTCGACGGGAACGACCTGCGCGGCCTGTCGTGGATCGAGCGGCGGCGCCAGCTCGAAGCCTTCGTCCCGCGCCTCGCCGCGAGCCATTTCGACCTGTCGCCGGTGATCGAGGCCGCGCATTTCGACGAACTGGCGGAATTGCGCGCCGGCGCCCGCGACGCGGCGATCGAGGGCATGATGCTCAAGCGCCGCGACGCGCCCTATGTCGCGGGCCGCCGCGCCGGGTTCTGGTATAAATGGAAGCGCGATCCGCTCGTCGCCGATTGCGTGATGCTATATGCGCAGCGCGGCAATGGCCGCCGCGCGAGCTTCTATTCGGACTATACCTTCGGCTGCTGGACCGACGCGGGGGAACTGCTGCCGGTGGGCAAGGCCTATTCGGGCTTTACCGACGAAGAGCTCAAGTGGCTCGACAAATTCGTCCGCGACCACACGATCGACCGCTTCGGCCCGGTGCGCGAGGTCGAAAAGACACTGGTGCTGGAGGTGGCGTTCGACTCGATCCACGCCTCGAAGCGCCACAAGTCTGGCCTTGCCATGCGCTTCCCGCGCATTTCGCGCATCCGCTGCGACAAGCCCGCCGAAGAGGCCGACCGTATCGCGACATTGCGGGCGATGGTGACGTGAGATTTGAAGGCGGGGAAGGAAAAATTGCCGCTCGGGGGGCTTGCAACCGTCGGGGGAAGGGCCGAGTTAAGGGGCCATCCGCAAAAGAAAATGGAGACTGCCATGACGATCGCTTTCCCGCCGCTGCCCTATGCTCAGGACGCGCTGGCGCCGCACATCTCGGCCGACACGCTCGCGACGCATCATGGCAAACATCACAAGGCTTATGTCGACAAGGTCAATGCCGCGATCGAAGGCACCGACCTTGCGGACAAGAGCCTCGAGGAAATCATCCACCACGCCGAAGGATCGGGCAACAAGGGCCTGTTCAACAATAGCGCCCAGTCGTGGAACCACGCCTTTTACTGGAACAGCCTGTCGCCGACGAAGACCGCGCCGTCGGGCGATCTCGCCGCGGCGATCGACCGCGATTTCGGCTCGCTCGACGATCTCAAGAAGAAGCTGAAGGAAACCGCCGTCAACCATTTCGCGTCGGGCTGGGCCTGGCTCGTCTCGCGCGACGGCACGCTGTCGGTCACCGATACCCACGACGCGGGCACCGAGCTGACGACCGGCATCACGCCGCTGCTCGTCATCGACGTTTGGGAACACGCCTATTACATCGACCGCAAGAATGTCCGCCCCGATTACGTCAACGCGGTGGTCGACGAACTGCTGAACTGGGACTTCGCCGCCGAGAATCTCGCGCGCGGCGCGCCCTGGACCTACCCGGCGTAACCTGAGCTGCCTCCCCCTTGATGGGGGGAGGCAGCGAGACTTGGCGGCTTGTTTTCTGGTCGCAGCGGTGGGGTGCCGTCTTGGCCTTGCGCAGGGGCACCCCACCTCTCTATCCGTTCGTGTCGAGCGAAGTCGAGACACCCATCGGGACGGCGCAAGGCTGATGGGTGTCTCGACTTCGCTCGACACGAACGGTCAAACTAAGGTTACGCCGCCCGCGGCGCGTACCCCTCCGGATTCCGGTTCTGGCCCTATCGTGACGGCGCCCCATCGCCTATAGGCGCGGCCATGACGATCAGCCTCTTCGACCTCTTCAAGATCGGCGTCGGCCCATCGAGTTCGCACACCGTGGGCCCCATGGTCGCGGCGCGGCGCTTTGCCGAATGGCTGGACGCACACGCCCTGCTCGAATCCATCGCGCATGTCGAGGCCGACCTCTACGGCTCGCTCGCGCTGACCGGAAAGGGGCACGCCGCCGACACCGCGCTCGTCGCTGGGCTGGCGGGCGAGATTCCCGCCTCGACCAGCCTCGCCGCGATCCGCGCGCATTGGGACCGCGCGGAGGGTGAGGGTGTCCTGGACCTGCTCGGCCGCGTGCGCGTCCGTTTCCAGCCGGCGCGCGACCTGCATTTCCAGATGAAGCAGCGCCAGCCCTTCCACAGCAACGCGCTCAGCTTCACCGCGCGCGACGGCGAGGGCGAAATCCTCGCCAAGCGCATGTATTTCTCGATCGGCGGCGGCTTCGTCGTCGACGAGGAGGAGGCGGGCCGCAACAGCCGCGGCGGCGAGGACGAGGTGGACCTGCCCTTCGCCTTCACCTCGGGCGCCGACCTGATGACGATGGGCGCGGCGTCGGGAAAGAGTTTCGGCGAGATGATGCTCGACAACGAGCTCGCGCGCCGCAGCCTGCCAGAGGTCGAGGCGGGGCTCGACGCGGTCGCGGCGGCGATGGACGCCTCGATCGACGCCGGCTGCGCCAGCACCGGCACGCTGCCCGGCGGGCTCAAGGTCAAGCGCCGCGCGCCGCAGATCGCCGCCGACATCCGTGAACGGCACGAGGCGAACCTGTCCGAACCGCTCGCGATGATGGACTGGATCAACCTGTGGGCGATGGCGGTGAACGAGGAAAACGCCGCCGGCGGCCGCGTCGTCACCGCGCCAACCAACGGCGCTGCCGGCATCATCCCCGCCGTCATCCGCTATTACCGCCGCGGCTGCCGCGGCGATGCGAAGGGCGTGCGAACCTTTCTGCTCACCGCCGCCGCCATCGGCGCGCTCTACAAGCGCAACGCCAGCATCTCGGGCGCCGAAGTCGGCTGCCAGGGCGAGGTCGGCGTCGCCTGCTCGATGGCCGCCGCGGGGCTGACCGCCGCGCTCGGCGGCACCAACGCCCAGATCGAGAACGCCGCCGAAATCGGCATGGAGCACAACCTCGGCCTCACCTGCGATCCCATTGGCGGCCTCGTCCAGATTCCGTGCATCGAGCGCAACGCAATGGGCGCGATCAAGGCGATCGACGCGAGCCGCATCGCGATGATCGGCGACGGCACCCATGTCGTCAGCCTCGACACGGTGATCGCGACGATGCTGCAAACGGGCCGCGACATGCGCGACAAATATAAGGAAACGTCGAAGGGCGGGCTGGCGGTCAGCGTGGTGGAGTGTTGAGGGGGCTTCCCTCCACCGTCACTCTGCACTTGATCGGCGATTATCCCGCCACCATCCGTAGCCCCCTTCGTCATTGGGAGGAGCGTCGCGACGAAGCACTTTCCAGCCATCGCCCATGTGCTGCGAGAGCTGGAGATTGCTTCGCTGCGCTCGCAATGACGCCTACGGATGCAAGCGGGATAATCGCCGACTTGATCCGGGTGCATTCATACGAGCGCCGGAATAATGGATCCCGGACCAAGCCCGGGATGACGAAGGTGGGGATCGGCCCCTCGCATCTTGCAATGCCGCCCCATTTGCCTGATTGGGAGCGCCGAGAAGGAGACCGCCCATGAAGACCCGCGCCGCCGTTGCGTTCGAAGCGAAGAAGCCGCTGGAGATCGTCGAACTCGACCTCGAAGGCCCGAAGGCGGGCGAGGTGCTGGTCGAGATCATGGCGACGGGCATCTGCCACACCGACGCCTACACGCTCGACGGCCTCGACAGCGAGGGGCTGTTCCCGAGCGTGCTGGGGCATGAGGGCGCAGGGATCGTGCGCGAGGTCGGCGCGGGCGTGATGTCGGTGAAGCCGGGCGATCATGTGATTCCGCT
>NZ_JACIJH010000009.1 GCF_014199295.1 Sphingopyxis panaciterrulae | reverse complement strand
CTTCCTGTCGCTCCATCCATGCCGACCTCCAAACAGCCAGCAGCTTGAATCACAATCCTACGCCAATGGGAATCCTGAATGTAAACGAAACCTAGAGCCAGCGACCGAAGCGGCCCGCAAATCTCAACTCGGCTGCGGCACAACATCGGTAAGCGACTTGTCTACGGCGAGAGACGTGGAAGAAGCATGGGCGTGACCTTGCCTATACCTCCCACATAATGCCCTAGCCCCCTGGGTTGGGGGCGTTGCTGAGTCTGGTTGCTGAGAATTTGCAGGCACCCTGTTCCGCCCTACCGGCAGGACTTTTCATATGCGGTTGCAATGCGCCCCGGTCTTTGTCACAAAGAGTCGTTATTCATGGAATAGCTATTAGTAATGAAGGGGATTATCATGAATTCACTCAAGAAGGCTGCGGCAGCGCTTGCAGCAACTTCGATGGTGGCTACGCCGGTTGCGGCCTCGGCTGCGACCGCGTTCGACGGGGCGCGTTCGGCCTCGGCTGTTTCGAAGAAGAATGGCCTCGAAGGCGGTTCGAGCTGGATCATCGCCGTCCTCGCCGTTGCGGCAGTGATCGGCGGCATCATCCTGATCTCCGATAACGACAAGGACGAGCCCGTCAGCCCGTAACACAGGCTTTCAGTCTCCATTCCATAGAGCCTCCGGTCCTCTGGATGGGGGGCTTTTTCATGCGCGGACCGTCGAGGCACCTCGCGCGTTCTTTTTACGCGCGCCTCCATCCCGTTGCGCGAGCGCGCATATCCACTGCTGCGCGCGCCGAATAGCTGGTGCTTATCCAGAGAGGGAGCGCCCCGCTCAACCTCCCTCCTGTCCGGCTAACCATGAAACAATGGCAGGGGCAGCAGGATTCGAATCCATCGAACAACTAGCTGATATTGCTAGAAAGCAAGTAGAAAAATTTGCCTCCTACCAACAAATACACTAACTTTTTACCGGGCTTCAGAGGCACATTTTGGCCCCTAATAGAGCATTATCGGTCAATTGTGCATCACTTGGGACGAGGTGAGGCTTTGTGGAACATTAACCATTCACATCGTCAATTGGCCGTTTTTGGCATGCAGTGCGACAGGCCATCCATGGAACATAGTCAGCCTATTTCGAGGGCAGCCACCCGCCTATTGATCAGAGCCAGAGAGCGCCGTTCAATATCAGTAAGATCGGCAATGGCGACGTTGATCGGACAGACGCGGCCATAGGACCAATAAAGCAACGGCAGAAAGATATATGTCGGAGCCATTTTCAGTGCGCTCGCGCAACGAAGATGATCGTCGAGCTTAACGACAGGATTACCCGCCTCGATTTCACGGAGCCAGCGGATGCTGATGCCCACTCTTTTTGCAAATTGACGCTGGGTCATACGCCGACGTCGTCGCTCGTCCTCGATTCGACGTCCTGAAATTTCCTTCAGGCGATCGATGACTCCATCGTCAGGACTTTCTCTGATCTTGGAAACCGACATCACCCCTCATCCAACCGCGTTCGTAGGAGACATGCGCGCTCGAAGGGTGAAAGCTCCTGCGCCTCGCGGCAACGTCAGATGCGATCAACTTGATCGGATTATTCAGGCTCTCCAAAACGGATGATGGTTCCATTTATTCGGCGCAGAGCGGGTGCGTTGGAAATTCAAGCCCTCCAGCGCCTGCGGAGTTGAAGACCGTGTGCACGACACTGCCTAGACGAGGCACGTCCATGCCCCTTGCCTTGTTCCGATGCAATTCGGCGTTCATCCACCCGACATCGAGACCAACCCAGCGTCGAGTCATTGGGGCAGGTTAGCCGATAGCATGAACGGATAATTTAACGGGGCGCTGCCGCGCCGAGGAGGACTCATGCCATCCGATTGCGCCAACGCTCTCTCTTTGCCTGGTCGCTGGGCAGGAATTCGGCACCGGCACGCTAAATTGTTGCTTGCTGCGGTTGCCCTGTCATTACCGTCGCTGAGCCACGCACAGGACGCAGCCGAAACGGCCGTACTAGCGAAGGCTGCGGCTAGTGCGGAACGCGATCTGCGGCAGAGCTTCACCAATCTCCAGTTCGAGGATTTCGGGCCGGCCCCGGTCAAGGGGCCGCTCTACCAGGCGAGCGCTGGAGGTCGCATCATCTACTATGCGCCCGAGAGCGAGCATCTGCTGTTCGCATCGGTGTTCGACAAGAATGGCGTGAACCTCACCGCGCTTGCCCAGGAAGCCGGCACGGCGGAACGACTGAAGGGAATCGATTCATCGCAGGCCCTCGTGATCGGCCCCGAGGGCGCGCCGACGGTGATCGAGTTCACCGATCCCGACTGCCCCTATTGCCGGGCGCTCGATCGCTATTGGGCGGCCAAGACTGCGGAAGGCAAGCCGGTTCGCCGCCTCGTCTATTTCGTGAGCGGCATCCACCCGGAAGCGGCTGCCAAGGCCGAGCATATTCTTTGCTCGACCGACAAGGAGGCGGCCTTCAAGGCCATTTATGCGGGCGCCGCGCCTGCGGTCCTCCGGACTTGCCCGGCAGGCAAGTCGACGGTGGAGACGCACGCGAAGCTCGTCAGTTCCGTCGGCATCACGGGCACACCGACGCTGATTATCGACGGCAAGCTGGTCTCAGGCTTTCAGCAAGCTGAGATCGAAGCGTTCCTGTCATCGGCGAAGATCGCTGATGCGCGGCGCTGACCCCCTCCCCTTCGTGGCGGACGCCGCGGCGTCGCGGGCGTCCAGCCTGCCGATGGCCGCGGCGAACCGGAATGCCGGCGGCGGCGCCCTATTCGGGCCGTCCAGCATCGCCGTCGGCCGACAGCGATATCCATCGATGCCGGCAGGCACATCCCCGGACGGCCCGACTTTCAGGAAAGCAGGCAATATGGTCAAATATTTCGGCAAACGCGCTCTCACCGTCGCGGACATCGGCATTCCGATGCTCCTCTTGTCGCTCGTCGCGGCGAGCGCGCACGCCTTCACTGCGCCGGTGGCTGGCGATCTCGGTTACGACATCTACGACATCGTCGTGAACCAGGGGGTCAAAGGCCCACTCGGCTTCGTCGGCGGCGTCGCGGCCTTCCTGTTCGGCGTGTCGCGGCTGTTCTCGAACATCATGATCGGCATCCCGACGATCGTCGCCGCCGTCTGCCTGATCAAGGCCGACAGCATCCTCCAGACCTTCGGGATGTTGATCTGAACGAGCTGGTTCGCGCACGGGCCGCCGGGTTCCATGGCCCGTGCGCGGGCCTTCATGCCGGGGCGCAAGCCAGCGCCCGGCACCATCGACCCAGGGTGTTTCTCCCTTTGAGCCCGGGGTCATGAAGCAGGAGGAGAAGAGTCGATGGACGAACGCCTGCCGCAATATCTGCACAAACCCGTTCAGATCCTCTGGTTCGGATCGGATGAGTTCGTGCTGGTGGTCACGATCCTCTTCGTCGCCGTCATCGTCGGCGGATTGGTCGGGTGGGCGTTCATCGCGGCTCTTCTCCTCTTTCTGCCGTGGAAGCGCGCGCAACCGCGCGGTTTCCTCTCCCATCTGGCGTGGCGCTGGGGAATGCTGCGCTTTCGCCATTATCCGGGTCCGACCCAGACCCGCTTCTACGAGTGAGGGCGACCCATGTTTTCCCGCATCGGAAAATCCCGCCGCGAGCCGGTCGATCCGCTCGCCGGCAAGCCCGCGAGCTTCGGCATCCATCGCTATCTCCAGGGTTCATCGAACCTG
This sequence comes from Sphingopyxis panaciterrulae, assembly GCF_014199295.1. Lineage (GTDB taxonomy): Bacteria > Pseudomonadota > Alphaproteobacteria > Sphingomonadales > Sphingomonadaceae > Sphingopyxis > Sphingopyxis panaciterrulae. The sequence continues at coordinate 165,213 of NZ_JACIJH010000009.1, read as the reverse complement.
TTCGAGGAGAACCGGCTGCTGAAGTTCGCGATCGTTGGACTGTTCGGCATCACGGCTGTCCTCGGCGCCGTCATCTATAGCGCCGACCGGAACGAGCGCACGGTCGTCGTGCCGTTCGGATCGGGCGGCGATCTCTATGTCACGGGCGCCAAGCCGTCGGCCGCCTATCTTCGGACCATCACGCGCAACATCGTCGCGCTCGCCGGAACCTATTCCGCTTACTCTGCCGACCGGCAGTTCGCGGAGCTGCTCTCGATCGTCCATCCGTCCGCCTACAACAGCATGCGCGACAGCCTGAACAGCATATTGGACGAACTCGCGAACAACCCGACGCTGTCGATCGCCACCTACATCCGTCCTGACCAGCCCGTGGAATGGAGCGATCGCGACATCCTCGTACCCGTGGAGAAGGTGCGCGTCATCGGCGGCGTCATCCGCAAGTTCCGCGGTAACTTGCGCATTCGCTACGCGGTAGAGAACGGCCGCTTCTGGCTCGTCGCACTCAATGAGGAGAGCTTCAATGCCGAGACTCGCTAAAGGCGCCGCCCTGTTGCTTGGCACCGCCTTCCTTCTCCCAGATCCGGCTTGGGCCCAATCGATCACCGCGTTGCCCGAACAGGTCAGCACGATCCGTCTCTCCAACCGCGACGTCAATCATGTCGTCTGCGTCGGCGGCGAGATCGAAGATGTGAAATTCTCGGCCGAAAAGGCGATCGCGGTCGAGCGCGCCGGTGCCGACGCCTGGATCAAGTTCCTCGTCAAGGAAGTCGAGGACATGGGAATGGTCACGCGCAGCTATGTGACGACGCCCTCGGAATTTTTCATCTCGTGCAACGGTGCCATCTATCCGCTTTATGCCGAGCCCGCCGATATTCCGGCGCAGACCATCACGCTCTCGCCGGGCCGCCCGCAACGTGCGCAAGCCAATGAGGAACTGCTCGGACCGCTCGTCGAAGAAGAGCGCGCGATCTCGATTACGCTCGCGATGCTGCGCGACCGGGTGCCCGCGAGTTTTGCGGACGTTGCGCCGCGCGCGGGAGCGATCACGATTGCGGCTCTTCCCGCGGTCAAGCTGATCGAACGCCGGCGCCTCGCCATCGAAGGCGCCGGGCTGTCGGTATCCGAATATCGGCTCGGCAGCGATAGCGATGTGATCCTGGAGGAACGGCAGTTTCTCGATCGGGCGCTTGGCGCCGACATCTTCGCGGTCACGCTCGATCGGCTCAAGGTCAAATCGGGCGAGACCGCCCGGCTGATCGTCATCCGGCGGAGAGATGGTGAATGACCGACCCCACCGACCAAATCCCGCTCGACCTTGCCGAGGAGGGCAAACCGCTTCCGCTCGAGAGCGCGGGACGCGGCCCCGCGCTATTGGCGCTCAAAGCGCGGTGGGCGATGCTCAGCTCGAAACAGCAGCTGCGCGCCAAGCAGTTCGGCGTCGCCGCCGTGGTCGCGATGCTCGGCACCGGGCTCTATACCGCGAGCACCGGCGGCAAGGATGGGCCAACGGAAGCCCCGCCCGCGACCAAGCTCGACATGGGCGCCGGCCTGCGCGGCGATAGCCTCGAAACCAAGCTGCGCGGCGATCTGCAAAAGGTGCTCGAGGGGCAGTCGCTGCTCGGCGAGCGCATCACGGCGATCGAGGAAGGCAAGGTCGTGCCGGGCAGCGGCAGCGCCGCACTGCCCGACGTCGATCCCGGCCTGCCCCCTGCCCTGCCGAGCGACATTCCGGACTATCCGCCCGCGCCCGGCGGAGCCGGCAGCGCGATGGGTGAAATCCCTGCTCCTCCCTCACCCCCGTCCGCGCCGCTGGCCCCACCCGCGCCGCCGGTTGAAAAGACAGTCGGCGCGATCGGTGCGGCGACCTCAGCAACCATCGGCGCGGATGCAGACGGCAAGGGCGCGGTGACTGGCTCTAAAAAAAAGACCCGGACGATCTATTTGCCGCCTGGTTTCATGAAGGCACGGCTGCTGACCGGGATCGACGCGCTCGCGAGCCGAGACGCGACCTCGAACCCTGAGCCGCTGATCGCTCGCGTTCAGGCACCCGCCGTGCTGCCGAACGATGTGAAAGCCAATCTCTCCGGCTGCTTCGTCATCGGCAATGCGACGGGAAGCCTCGCCAAGGAGCGCGTCGAGGTGCAACTCGTCTCGCTCTCCTGCGTCGATTTCGACGAACGCTCGGTGGTCGACCAGCCGATCAAGGGCTTTTTCGTCGACACCGACGGCAAGAAGGGGCTGTCGGGGAAGGTCGTGACCCGTGCCGGTGCCAGCCTCGCTCGAGCCTTCATAGCCGGCACGATCAGCGGCATCAGCCAGACGGTCGAAAATACGATCGGTGACGTCTCGACATCCGCACTCGGCTCGGTGCGGACGCTCGATGCAGGTGACGCGGCCAAGGCCGGGATCGCGGGCGGCCTGTCGAAGTCGTCCGACAAGCTGACGGATTTCTATCTCGACCTTGCGCGCCAGGCCGGACCGATCGTCGAGGTCGGTGCGGCAAAGGATGTCGTCGTCGTCATCCAGGAAGGCGTCACCCTCGAGATCAAGCCGACGGCCGGAAGTAATACCAACGCGCGGTGGCTCTGACGCACGCGAGGGATTTCCAAGAGGTTAAAAATCTGCTTCGACGATGCAGACACAGGGAGGCATGCGATGCCGTCGGCGATTGGAGTTCGAAGGGATTACACAGCGGCAGACTTGCGCATTTTGGCGCGTCGAAGTGACAGCGCGGATCAGGTTCGGCGATTATTGGCGGCAGCCCCGATCCTGGATGGCGGGAGCCGGAGCGAGGCGGCGAAGATTGCCGGGGTTACGCTGCAGATTGTGCGCGAGTGGGTCCTACGGTTCAACGAGGGCGGCCCTGCTGGTCTTGCGACGCGCAAGGCGCCCGGGCGAGCCTCGATCCTGAATGATGAGAAGCGCGCTCGGCTTGCGGAAATTGTCGAGGCCGGGCCGGTCCCGGCGGCGCATGGGGTTGCCCGATGCGACGACGGTCTGGTTGTTCCGCGAGCGCCTGGTCAAAGCCAAGGCGATCGACAGGCTCTTCGCGCGTTTCGATGCCGCACTGACCGAACGCGGCTATCTCGCCATGGGCGGGCAGATCATCGATGCCAGCGTCGTACCGGCCCCGAAACAGCGCAACACCCAAGAGGAAAAAGCCGCGATCAAGGAAGGCCGCACGCCTGCGGACTGGAAGCCGGCCAAAGCCCGGCAGAAGGATCGCGATGCGCGCTGGTCGATCAAATACAGCAAGGTCAAGGTCAAGGAAGGTGGCAATCCCAAGGCGGCCCCAAAGTCCCGGGGGCCGGTCGATCTTGCCATTCCCATGTTCGGCTACAAGAACCATGTCGGCATCGACCGGGCGCACGGGCTGATCCGCACCTGGGATGCTAGCGCCGCCAATGCCCATGACGGAGCTCGGTTGCCGGTTCCGATCAGCAGGGACAACACCGCTGCGGGCGTCTGGGCCGATACCGCCTGCCGCTCGAAGAAGAACGAGGCCTTCCTCGCCAAGGGCATGTTCACCAGCCACATCCACCAGAAGAAACCACCGCGCCGGCCGATGCCCGAGCGCATCGCCAGGGCCAACGCGAAGCGCTCGAAAGTCCGTGCCCATGTCGAGCACGTGTTCGCCGGGCAGAAGCATCGCATGGGGCTGGTGGTGCGCACCATCGGCATCGCCCGTGCCCGCCTCAAGATCGGCATGGCCAACCTGGCCTATAACTTCCAGCGGCTTGCCTGGCTCCAGGGGCGAACTGCGCCTGCCCGACGCAGAAACGCTGCCTTCAAGGGCCAGAAGGTCAGAAAATTGGACGAAGATCAGCCAATAATAGCCGGCACGTCACACCCCAACCGCCTCCATCACAGGCTCACATCAAAATCCGTCGGTTCTTCGAGGTGTCCAACTTCGCAACCGGAACCGAAGAATCCGCTCCGACGCCAGTTCAGAGCGGATCCTTCATTTATTGACATGGATTCAGAAGTTCTTTCGCACTTGGATACCAAATACACGCGGGTCTCCTGGAAATGCATAATTGAATCCCAAGCCTTCAGAGTTCGAAGCCGCTTGGATGTAGCGCTTGTCAGTCAAGTTCTTACCGAAGATCGAGATCTCCAAATCCTGACTGTGGATCCTCCAACTTATACGAGCATCAAGCAACCCAAACGCCCCTTGCGTCACACTTGGAAGGTTTTTTGCCTCGGCACGATAGACCACGTCGTCAATCCAATTGAAATTAGTGGAGAATCGAAGCTCGCCATCCGACAGCGGTACCGTTTGCGTCGCGCCAATGTTGAATGTAACTTCAGGTGCTGGAAACGGCGCTCCTGATAGATCGATGAGATCACCGGCCGCATTCGGCACGATGTATTCGTCGTATTCTGCGCTAAGATAGGACACACCTAAGTTAATCATCGTGGCATCGGTGGGAGCGAAGACAACTTCCAGTTCGCCGCCCCACAGTGTCGCTGCGGCAGCATTGCGGATCAATGTCACCGAATTGCCATCGATATAATCGCGAATCTGTTGCTGAATATTGGTGTAATCTTGATAAAATGCGGCCCCGTTTACCCGTAATGTGCGGCCCAGTAGGTCGGATTTGAACCCAACCTCGTAGGCGATGACCTTTTCGGGCTGGAAAGGATTTGACGCTTGTTCTAACTGATCCGGCGTCAGCGGCCGACTGAATGCCTGCGCGGTATAACCACCAGCGCGGTATCCTTTGTTAACGGAGCCGTAGACAAGTAGATCGGGCGCAGGTTTCCAGTCCACGCTCGCCAGCCAAGTGAACTGGTCGAATTTTGAGTGTGTCTCATAATTGCAGTGCGGATAAACCGGCCCACCGAATTCTGGAGCTAGCTGATTACAGCGTGCAGCAGAGGCCGGTACGGCTGGAGGAATTGCAAAGCTCGGTTCTATCCGGCTATGCGAGGTGATGCCGCGATAGTCCTCAGTATACCGCAGGCCGCCCGTCATGCGCAACGAATCGGTTAGATGCAAGACAGCCTGGCCATAAACGGCGGCACTTTTGTTCAGACTATCTGTATCGGTGACGCTCGAGCGACTGGCGCTTACGTAGGAATTAGTGTTATTGTCCGAAAGCTCATTTCCGCTCTCTCGGTTATAATATGCGCCGAACTGCCAGTCGAGACCAGTTCCGTCGATCGAGGATACCTGCAACTCTTGACTGAAATTCTGCACATCAGTCCCAAGATGAACCTGCAGCAGGCTGAACGGCGTTCCATCCAGATCCTGGATATATTCCCGATTCAGATGGCGATAGGCAGTGATTGATTTGATCGTAATGTCGCCAACGTCGACCGCAATCTCACCTGACACACCCCAATGATCCACATCGTCGAAAATTCCGCGCGGATCAGTCGCAAATCCACTCTGGAATTTTGAGCCGTTAGAATAGCCATCGTAATAGCCACGCCAGACATCATAGGCACGCCGTCGATCCACCTCCGACGTCGGATCCAGCCCAAGTTCGGCAGCAATCGAACCCAACGTGCCAGTGCCTGAATTCGTATTCTGCAGCATCGAATCGTCAGTCAAAATCACATTGGTTCCGGTATTGCGCTGCCGAGTATAATCGCCCGACAAAAAGATGCGGACATTTTCGGCAGGGTCCGCACGCAGGAGTAATCGGCCAGTGACGACGTGATCATCACCGATATCCTGCCCGTCCAACTTACTCCCGTAGCCGTCCCGAGAAATCACTTGACCTACAGCCCGAATGGCCAGTCGATCTTCCACGATGGGAAGATTAATGACACCCAGAGCCTGCATGTTATTGTAGCTACCATAGAGCAGATCGGCGTAACCTTCTGCCTGGTATTTCGGATGCTGCGTCGTGATGTTAATTGCACCACCGGTGGTGTTCTTTCCGAACAATGTCCCCTGAGGCCCCTTCAAAACCTCTACTTGTGCAAGATCTACGAAAGAAGATCTCAAACCATACGTACGAGTATAATTGATACCATCAATATAGACTCCCACTGACGGGTCAGTTGTCAAGCGGCTATCAGCCTCACTCTGTCCACGTATAGTGATTTTTACACGGCCCGCGCTGTTTTGCGAACTCATATAAAGGCCCGGGGTAACCTTTTGGATTTCCGCCACGTCACGCATACTAAATTTCTGCAAATCTTCTCCACTTACCGTAGTAATGGAAATGGGCACATCCTGCGACCGCTCCTCCGACCGACGTGCCGTGACCACGATGTCCTGCAGGCCGCCTCTTTGAACGCCCGCTTGCTGAAGAGATGAAGCGCCCCCCTGCGCGACGACGTCGGGATCACTCTCCCCGGATTGCTGCGCAAGTGCCGACGATGCTGTTGATGCAAGGCAATATGCAACGCCGAGCAGAAGAGTGCCCCGCACAGAGATCGATCGCTTCATGGTTGTCTCCCTAATCTTTTGTTTACGTGGCTGTTTACGACTCACGCAGGGTGAGGCTGCAACGCCGTGACCAAGTGATCATTCATTAGGGGCGCGCGGAGAGGAACGATAAGTCCGAAAAGTGCCGTTCTATGAGAAAAGTACCGTTCTATGGGAAATGTCTAACAGCACATGGCCAAGCCGGACGACAGCCTTCCCCTCTGAACTGATTTCGCTAGCTTTTTCGAAAATCAAGAGTGCCATGTTTGCCGCCCATGATGCGAAAGTAACCCTGATTTTCTGAACTGATGATCGAGTGCGGCCTTCTATCGCGCCTTGACTTCGGCGTTTTCATGGACCGCTGACCGCATCACCAGCCCACTGTTGGGCAGCCACACTATCGGGGGCACGGTCAGCCTGTGCATCCGCAAACGGATCGAAGAGGTGTTTGACTGGAGCCAGGTATCCTCGCACCCAATCACTCGGCGCCCGGGGCTCCCGCCGCGGCATATGCATGGATCCGATCCACCGTGAGTTGCGACTGGTCGGTCAGGTCAGAGTGGTCCACGCCTGCCGCTTTCGCCAGTTCGATCAGATGGGCAACATCCTTGCCGACGTTGCTGGTCGGCCCAGTCATCTTAGCGACCTGCGCAGGCGAACGCACAAGCCCCAGCGCATGACTGTTGCCCGAGCTACTACCCATCACACGAGCGGCTACCAGCGGGTCGATCCCCATGCGCGTAGCTAGGTTCAAGGCGGCAATCGACGCCACAACATTGGCAAAGCACAGATTGTTGTTGAGCAGTTTGAGGGTCTGCGCCGACCCCAGTGCTCCGACATGCAGCAGCTTGGTTGCAAAGCATTCCAGCATCGGTCTGGCAATCTCGATCGCTTTGTCATCCCCCCCGAGCAGAACCGTCAGAATTCCAGCTTCAGCCCCTTTCGAACCACCGCTGACCGGCGCATCAAGCACTTGGACTCCACGCTGCGCAGCGGTCTCGGCCACACGCTCGATCGTCGCGGGCATGACGGTGGCGTGGATGGTCAGAACCGAGCCAGCCCGCATACCACCGACCAGGCCATCCGGCTCGCGCAAAGCAATGTCGAGCAGTTCCTCGTCCGTTCGCACGCAAACCCCAACCACTTTAACCTGTGTCGCTAGGTCACGAGGCGAGGTCGCCGCTTCTACATTGCCGCCGAGCAGGCCCTCAAGTGATGCGGGGCGGCGCGCCCACAGGCGCAGCGGCAGGCCCGCCTGGCCGATGCGAACTGCCATAGGGCGCCCCATATTGCCGAGGCCGATGAAACCGAAAACAGGCTGTGCAGTCATGAAGGTCTTTAAACTCCGTCCGTGCGGATATGGGCGAATTTGACCGGTTGTCGCAACACCGGCTTCACTGGTCTGCAAAGAACTGGTCGAGGACTTCGACGGAAGCTTTCCAACCGAGAGTCCTTCGCGACCTTGTGTTCAGCGTATGATCAGGGCAATTTTCCTTACCCGGGGAAGATTGTGCAGCGACTGGGTATGATCAGTGATCTCCGTGCTCGTGGAACAGCGACGCGATTGCGCGGCGATCCAGCTTCATGGCGGAATTGCGAGGCAGGGATTGAACTTGCTTGATCCTTGCGGGGACGAAATAGGCCGGGAGTCGAGCGCGGACGAATTCGCGGATTTCAGCGGAGTCCAGCTTTGCACCCAGCTCAAGCTCGACGACCGCCACCGGCAATTGTCCCAGTCGCTTGTCAGCCACGCCAACGACCGCGGCATCACGAACCGCCGGATGTTGGCGCAATACGTCCGAAATCTTAGCCGGGGACAGCTTGAAACCCCCGCGAATAATCACATCGTCCTTACGGCCGTGGAGAGTCAGAAATCCATCGCCATCGACCGAACCCAGGTCGCTGGTGGGAATCCAGTGATCTCCGATCCTGCCGACCTTGAACTCGAGGACACCAACTTGCCCTTCGCCCTCGACAATTTCCCCGGCGAGAGACCGGACGCGCGCCTGCGCTACCGTCGGGTCAAGACGTCCCACCGCCGATGGCCGCGTATCGAAATGCATCCTGAAATCTTCGAGCGACCACGCGGCGATTGCTCCGCAGAACTCGGTCGCACCATAGTTGCCGAGCACCGGTATGCCGTAGCGACCCGAAAAGGCTTGCCGATCTTCTGCGCGTAATGGCGCAGTGCCCGACCAGACGCTGATGAGCGACGAGAGCCGCTCGGGCGCTATTTCGGCTTCCAGTACCATTCGCAGCATGCTCGGCGGGAGACCCGTTGTTTTGAGCTGATATTGCTGGACGATCTCAGCCCAGCGTTCCGCGTCAAACTTCCCGAGCATGACCGTCGAGCGGCCCTGCGCTGCCGCTCGCAACAGGGTAAGCACGCCTCCGATGTGCGCGAGCGGCGAATATTGAATGAGTGCAGGCCACAAACCATCGTCGCAACGACAGTCGCCAAATCCCGCATTGGTGCGCTCGATCTCATGCATCGCTCGCGAAAGGGTCGAAAGGGAAAGATGAAGAGGCTTCGGATCTCCGGTTGTGCCGCTCGTATAGACAATAAGTCCGGCGCGACGATCGCCGGACGGCTCCCGCTGAGCCGCAGGACTCAACCTCACGAGCGCTCCGTCCTCCTGGAGCACGAGAAGCGCGGGGTCCGAATTCGCTGCTCGGAGCATGTCGTCGCCCACTGGAATCAGGATTGCTTGCGGCGAAAGTTGTCGGGCGGATTCAAGGGCAGCCTCGGGCGACGTAAACGGGTTGATGATGATCGCGCAGCGGCGACTGAGGACGATCGCGAATATGCAGATCGCACAGCTTATGGTGTTGCGTCCGAGCACGGCGACGGTGGCGCCAGGAGCAATGCCGTTGGCGTCGAGGTCCGCCTCCAGTCTTGCGATCCGGCCGGCGAGCTCGCGCCAGCTCAGTTCGCTGTCGTCGGACGATAGAGCAACACCTTCGCCCGAGAGAAGAGCGCGCCGAATTCTTTCCAAAAGGTCGCTGTCGACCCTGTCACCAGGCGATATCTGCATGCGGCGTCCCATCCGGTTCCCGTCGATTATCCGGTACGAAAAAAGCCGCCCCGGCGTGGCTGACTGGCGCAGAACGCCGGGCCAGTTCCCCCGCAAACCAGCGATACCAACTCGGCGGCCCCGGGGAACTACATCATATTCGGAATTGAGGGTGGCTGCCCTCAATTGGCCAGCTGCCTATTGAGCCAGCTCCTTGAGCAGGGTCTCGCGATCAGCGAATCGCTTGACCGATGGCGATGCGCGATGTTCGACAAGTTTTCGCCCTTGCGCATAGTCCCGTACGGCGTTGACGCAATCAAGGGCGATACCCGTCCTTGCTTAAGGTAGACGACCGTGAAGCTGCCGATTTCGGGGACGCCGCGCAGGACTGCTTCATCATAGCAGATCGAAAGGCCGACCGCTTGCAGCTTGACATCATACTGGTTGGACCAGAACCAGGGCGTCGCCTGGCATTGCGCAGGCTCGCCCGCAATGTCATAGGCGACCACCATCGCCATGTCATTGGCGTTCTACACCGATTCAAGGCGGATGTAAGGCGCCGCGGCTCCGCCCGCCGCCCAGATCAGATGTCCATAGGTGACCGTTCGACCCGACGCGAGAGTCAGCACATGCGCGCTCGCATCCACGGCAGTCACAGCTTCACCAAGTCTGAGATCGACATTCTTGTCGTTCCAGAACTCCTCGAGCCGTAGCAGTATGCGTTTGAACGGCTTCTCCCGGACAAGATATTCCTTCGACAATGGAGGGCGCTCATAGGGCAATTCGCTGTCGCGACCGATCATCATGATCGAACCATCGAATTTCAGCAGCCGTAGCGCAATTGCCGCTTGTGCGCCGCCATGGCCCGTGCCCACGATCACGATGTCAGGTTCGTCAGTCATGTCGACATCCCTCCCTCAAGCCTATCGGATTTTACCGGTCAGTTCCGGGACGGCCTTGAACAGGTCCGCGACGAGCCCGATGTCGGCGACCTGGAAAATCGGGGCATCCTCGTCCTTGTTGATGGCAATGATGGTCTTGGAGTCCTTCATTCCCGCCAAATGCTGGATCGCCCCCGAAATTCCGATGGCGAAATACACTTCGGGAGCAACGATCTTGCCCGTCTGGCCAACCTGGAAGTCATTCGGGACATAGCCTGCATCGACCGCCGCGCGGCTGGCGCCGACCCCGGCACCGAGCTTTTCGGCAAGCGGTGTGATGACCTCATCGAAGGTCGCCGCATCCTTGAGCGCACGTCCCCCCGATACGATTATCTTCGCGCTGGTTAGTTCGGGGCGCTCGCTGCGGGCGATTTCAGCCGAGACGAAACGCGAGGTCCCCGCATCGCCGGGGCCGGAAACATCTTCGATCGCAGCCGAGCCTCCGTTCGCCGCAGCCTTGTCGAAGGCGGTTCCACGTACGGTCACGACCAGCTTCGCGTCATGGCTTTCGACGGTGGCGACGGCATTGCCGGCGTAGATCGTCCGCGTGAAGGTCTTCCGACCTTCGACCGAGATTATTTCGGACAACTGCATCACATCGAGCAGCGCAGCGACGCGCGGCGCCACATTCTTGCCGGTCGTTGTCGCGGGCACGACGAAGGCATCATAGCCTTGCATCAATCCGACGACGAGCGGGGCAAGATTCTCCGGCAACGCGTGTTCATAGGCTGCATCATCGGCGAGCAAAACTTTGCGGGCGGGCTCGATATTCGCAGCCTGCTCTGCTACCGCGCGGACGCCCTTTCCAGCGACCAGCAGATCGACGTCGCCCATGCTGGCCGCGGCCGTGACGGCCGAAAGCGTCGCATCCTTGACACTGGCGTTGTCGTGCTCGACCCAGACGAGGGTTTTCATCCCAGAATTTCCTTTCTTGTCAGGCCCGTTAGGCGATGCCGAGAGACGTGAGCTTTGCGACCAGTTCATCCACGTCTGCGACCCTCACACCCGCGCTGCGCACCGGCGGCTCGACTACCTTGAGCGTGGCGATACGCGGAGAAATGTCGATGTCATAGTCAGCGGGCGACCTGATCTCGAGCGGCTTCGCCTTCGCCTTCATGATATTCGGCAGTGATGCATAACGGGGTTCGTTGAGGCGAAGGTCGGTGGTGACGATCGCGGGAAGCGTCAGCTCGACTGTCTCGAGGCCGCCGTCGACCTCGCGCTTCACGATCACTGCTCCGCCTTCGACGTCGACGCTGTTTGCAAATGTCCCCTGCGGACGATCCATCAGCGCCGCCAGCATTTGCCCCGTCTGGTTGCTGTCGTCGCTGATCGACTGCTTGCCCAGCAGCACGAGGCCGGGCGATTCAACGTCGGCAATCGCCTTCAAGATCTTGGCCACTGCGAGCGGCTCGACTTCGACGGCATCGTCGACCTGGACCAGGATCGCCCGGTCCACGCCCATCGCGAGAGCGGTTCGCAGCGTATCCTGTGCCTTTGCGGGGCCGATGCTGACGACCACTATCTCTTCCGCCTTACCCTTTTCCTTCAGGCGAACGGCTTCCTCGACGGCGATCTCGTCGAACGGGTTCATGCTCATCTTGACATTGCTCAGGTCCACTCCCGAGCCATCCGCCTTCACCCGCGGCTTTACATTATAGTCGATCACCCGCTTTACGGGCACAAGGATTTTCATGGAAAGGTCCTACTCGATGAATAGCCGCGCCGAGCAATTCGGCGGCCTGTCGAGCGCGAATTAGATCACATCGAGACAATGGAGGAGGATGGATATTCGGAAATTCAGGAGGGTTTACTTCGCGATGTGGCCGGACATCGCTCTTAGTCCTGAACCACCTCAAATAGGCTGTCTTGGTCATTCCGATTTTGCCGGCACGAGCTACGCGGTGTCGTCATGATCGAAAGCCTCAAATCATTTCTCTTTGTGCCCGGCGACAATCCCGACCGCATCCAGAAAGCGGCAGGCAGCAAGGCGGATGCGGTCATCGTGGATCTGGAAGATTCGGTCGCAACGGGTGCCAAGGATATTGCCCTTGTGGGTCTGAATGACGCGCATGCCGTGCTGAAGTCTGCCGGAAAAGCGTGCGTCGTCAGGATAAACGCCGACCCGCCGGGAACGGAATCCGAGCTCCGCGCCGCTTGCGAATGCGGCTTCGATGCCGTCATGCTGCCGAAAGTGGAATCCCCCGCACGCATCGAACAGGCCAGCGCGTTGATCGCGCACCATAACCCGGGCAGGGGCCAGATCCCACCCACCATTATCGCCTTAGTGGAGAGTGCATGCGGAATTCTCGCGGCGCCGCAGATCACCGCCGCCGTTGGCGTCTCCGCGCTTGCCCTTGGCACCGAGGATTTCTCGCTCGACATGGGGACGCGTCCGACGCCCGATCTGCTCGACCTTCCGGTACGCCAGATCGCCCTTGCCGCTCGCGCCCATCGCCTTGCGGCTCTGGCGCTTCCCCTCTCGATTGCTGAGTTTCGCGACGCTGAAAAAGTCAGCGAAGCGGCAAAGAAGGCAGCCGGTCTCGGTTGCACCGGCGCGCTTTGCATTCATCCTAATCAGGTCGAAGCCGTCAACTCTGCCTTTTCTCCGGCACCCGCGGATATCGACGAGGCCAGAGCCATTCTGGCCGCATGGGGCCAGTCCCAATCGCTTGGCGTCGCGGTAGCTCAGTTGGACGGCATGATGATCGATGCGCCGGTCGTTGCAAGAGCGCGGCTCACTCTCACTCGGGCGGGAGAAATTTCATGAACGGATCACATTCCGAAGAACGGCGAATAGTCGTTACAGGTGCATCGGGCCTTCTCGGACGGGCGGTCGTGGACCGCCTCGTCGCTGCGAAGCTGCAGCCGATAGGTATCGACCTCGCAAGCCAGGGACCTGCCGGCATTCCGTTCTTCGACGGGGTCGATCTCGCCGACGAGCAGAGCGTGGCCCGGATTTTCGAACAGATAGGAAATGACGGAGACATCCACGGGCTGGTGAATGTGGCCGGCGGCTTTGTCTGGCAGACGGTGGAAGAAAGCTGCACCGAAAGCTGGCAAAATATGTTTCGGATCAATGTGGTGAGCGCCGTCAACGCATCGCGCTCGGCGCTGTCCTTATTGCGCTCGGGCGGCTCCATCGTCAACGTCGGAGCCGCAGCGGCGGCGAACGCGGCGGCCGGGATGGGAGCCTATACGGCGGCCAAATCGGGCGTTGCGCGTCTGACCGAGGCGCTGGCGGCCGAATGCAAGGAACGAGGCATCCGGGTCAATGCGGTCCTTCCCTCGATCCTCGACACTCCTCAGAACCGCAAGGACATGGGCGATGCGGACAGCCACAAATGGGTGAAGCCTGCAGAATTGGCTGAAGTCATCGCATTTCTTCTCTCGGACGCCGCAAGTGCGATCACCGGCGCGAATATTCCCGTTACTGGAAGACTATGATCGCAGCGGACATGCCGGTCGATCGGGCATTGCCGATGGAATCGCGCGGCGACCGACGGGGATGATACCGGCGCCGACCTCAGCTTCCGATCCCAGGTGATCATCCAGGCTCGCCGTCAGCACCCATTCCGGCAGCGCCTTCTTCAACTCGTCGGTCAGCCCATTTTTGGCAGACAACTCCTCGGGATCGCGCCCCGCCACCAACAGATCCGAAACTTCCTTGTCGATTGCCATATGATGGCCCCCTTTTCCATTCCATCTTATGGCCCCGCGCACAAAACTCTTGATAGACCGCAGGTCCGGCGCCTTTCGCTCGTCGAAGGCCAACGATACGCTGACCGCGTCATTTTCGGTCAACGCACGGGATGGCCTCAAGATGGATCCGGCCGAAATGAACGGCGACGCCCATGGCGATGATGAATATCGCGCTCATCTCGTCGAGGGCATGACGCGCCGGACTCTGGTCGAAACGCTTGAACCCGGGTATCCCTGAAGCATGGACCGAACCAGTGGGCCGCGTGGCCGCGCTTCAGGGTCGCATTATATGCCCGCCATCGACCGACCAGGTCTGGCCCGTCACCCACGAGGCCTCGTCAGAGCATAGAAACAATACGGTGTTGACGATATCCTGCGTCTCGCCCAGTCGCCGAAGCGGCAGGCTGTCGATGATGCCCTTCACCCGGTCTTCGGCCACCGACGTACGCGTCGCCTCGGTGTTTGTCGGTCCGGGCGCTACGCCATTCACGCGGATATTGTCCGGCCCGAGCTCCTTGGCGAGCGCGATTGTCAGGCCGTTCACGCCCAGCTTCGCCAGGCCGTAATAATTGCCCGCGTAATAGGCGGCGGTGGACGACTGGTTTACGATCGATCCGCCGCCGCGCGCCTTGAGCGCGGGATAGACCGCGCGCGTCATGAGCAGCACGCTTTCGAGGTTGACCGCCATGAAGCGGCGATAATAGTCGAGTTCGATTTCCATCCACGACTTGCGGCGCATCCCTGCGAATATCGCGGCATTGTTGATGAGGAAATCGATCCCGCCGCACTCGGATATCGTGCGTTCGACGCATTCGGCGCAGCTGTCCTCGTTCGAGACGTCGGTCGCGGTATAGATCGCCTTGCCGCCCTCGGCCACGATGGCCTCCGCGACCTTGCGTGCATTGTCTTCGTTGATCTCGGCAACGACCACGGCCGCCCCCTCCGCGGCCAGCGCTCTTGCATAATGCTCGCCGATACCCTGCCCGCCGCCTGTGACGATTGCCACCTTGTCCTTGAAACGCATAGTTCGATTTGCTCCGTCAAATTGAAGAGAATGATCAGTTCATAAGCTTTATGAATTCGGGCAGCGGCTCATCGGTTTCGAGCTTGTCGGCAGCCGCGAGAACGCGAGAAATGCCTTCATCGGTCATCAGTGGCGTCAGAACGTCGCGGAACTTCGCGGCGATATCTTCCGCCCCCGCGGGATTGGCCGGATGCCCTCGCGGGGCGGGCTGAAGCGCTTCAGCACTGCGCCCGTTTTTGGTCGTGATGCGCACATAACCGAACAGCGGATCGCACCCGTTCGGCACGTCCATGGCAAAGGGCTTGACCCGGTCTGCCAGCGCATTGACGACAGGGTCCGATCGCACGTCCGGATCGGCAAGATCAAGAATGGCGACCCGGCCTCGCACGACGCGGAGGGCGGAGGCGAACGCGAGGCTGAACTGGGCGCTTAGCATGTCATGCGGATGGACGATCGCCGCGCCATGCGGGATGGCCCAGTCGACGATTCCGACTTCGATCGTCTCGATATCATCGGCTGTGACCGCGACCCCGCCTTGCTCGAGATTGGCGAGCGCCATGCCCAGCGCATCCAGTGCAGCATGCGTTGTCCCTACCATCGGGTACAGCTTTATGAAGGTGTTCATGATGTGCCATGTCCCGTCCCACAGCAGTTCGGGGTCGAGGTGATCGCGCTCGGAGAACAACTTGTAGATGCCGCGCAGACCTTCGTAGATCGTGAGGGGACCGGTCAGGCCCGCCCGCGCAAGAACCGCGGCCTCGACCCCGGCCCGGCTCGCCATTCCTGCATGGTACCGCTTCACTTCGCCGCCGGACTGGTCATATTCCATCGTACCCGAGGCGTCGCTGCCAGCAATCGCCAGCGCGTTGGCCGTCTGGACCACGTCGAGACCGAGGACCTTCGCCACAGCAGCCGCAGCGCCGAATACGCCGCCGATCTTCATGCCGTGCCAGCCGATATCGAGCGTGCGCCGATTGATCGGCCCCATGGACCAGACCATCGACTGGTAACCGGCAACGATCGCGGTCAGGAACTGCTTGCCGGAGATATTTTCCCGTTCTGCCAGCGCCAGGACGGCGGGAATAACACACACGCCAGGATGCCCGCATTGCCAATGCGCGTCGTCATATTCCAGCGCGTGGCCAAAGGTTCCGTTGGCATAAGCCGCATAGGCGGCCGTGGCGCGTCCACCGCCGATAATCCCGCACTGCGGCGCGGTGTCGAGGTCGGCGAGCAGGGCCCGCGCCGGTTCCACCTGCGAGAGTGTCGAACCGCGCCGCGCCACGCCAAGAAAGTCCAGCAGCAAAAGCCGCGCCCGGTGACGCACCTCCTCAGGAATTTGCTCAAAGTCGAGGGACGCAATCCATTCCGCCTGCCGCCCTGCGAGGGTTTTGCTCAATTCGACAGGCGATGTTGCATGAGCCAAAGCTGTTCTCCCTACCCTTCCCCCGGACAGTCTGCCCGGATTTCCTCCCCTTCTAGATCAAATTCTCCCTCACCTTCCGGATGCGTGCGCGCGCTTTATGCTGTGTTGGACCATAATCCACGCGAAAGTGCGCCGCAGGAGCCGATTTTGCCGCTCCTGCCGCACACGCTCCCGCTTGACCGCGTCCTGGCAGCGTGCCCACACTGAACAGGCAGGCCGATCAATCGGCGGGCGCGGATACGGCAAGGACGATTGATATGGGCGACGATTTCCCTCGGACGGGCGGCCGCTTTCGCAGGCTGATCGATCTGCGAACCGAGCGCGACGGCGCGGTGGTCGGCTGGCTCGAGGATGATTTCCATCATTTCGGCGTCACCCTCGAACATGATGGCGAATGCGTCACCGACATCCGCGCAGCATCGCCGCGCGTACCCTTCTCGACCTGCCCGCTCGCCGGCGAACATCTCAAGGGCATGATCGGCAAGCCACTCTCCGCTCGCTCGACCGATGTCGGTGCGATGATCGAGATGCGCGACCAGTGCACTCATATGTTCGATCTGGCCGGCCTTGCGATGGCGCAAGCTTCGGTTAGGAGACGGCACCGACGCTATGAGGCGATCGTCGAGGACCGGGAAATCGTGGCTTGGGAAGCCGGCATGCGGCGCCTGCTCGGCCCCGGCACGGCCCGCCTCTTCCGCGACGGCGAGGAGGTGCTCATGTGGGAGGTCGACCGGCGCGACATCACCGGTCCGAAAGGCTGGGCCGGCCAGTCGATGATCAAGGGTTTTCGCACCCATACCGAAGCGATGGAAGTCGATGAAGCCGAAGCTGCGACCGTTCTGCGCCGCGCGGTCATGGTCGCGTCGGGTCGCACGCTCGACCCCGATACGGTGCGCACCGCCGCGGAGCGGGGCCAAAGCGGGGTTTGCTTCACCTTCCAGGAAAAGCGCCGCGCCGAGGCCCATAACATGAGGGGGGCGGCGAGAAATTACGAGGACGATAGCGCAGGCATGCTCTCGCACATAGGCGAACGGCCCTGAGCCGTCACCCCATGAGCAGGCCGCCATCGACCATGATCGACTGCCCCGTGATATAGGCAGCCGATGGCGACGCGAGAAACGTTACCATGTCCGCAATTTCCTTGGGGCTTCCCGCGCGCGGTATCGCGGGTGCAATCATGCCCCGCTTTGCGAGGTCCGGTGCGTCGCCCCGAGCGGTGCGCGCCGCGGCCCGGCTGGTCTCGATCGCGCCGGGGCAGACGGCGTTGACGGTAATTCCCTTGTCGCCCAATTCCTGGGCCATGGTCTGCGTCAGTCCCACGACCGCGAATTTTGAGGCGCAATAGGCGGCCAGGTCCGGGAAACCGCGTTTCCCGGCGCCCGAGGCGATATTGATGATCCGCCCCCCGGTCGCCTCGCCTTCGCTGCGCGAGAGCATTTGCCGCACCGCCGCCCGGCTCATCAGGAAGGTGCCGCGGGTGTTGACCGCCATCACCTTGTCGAACGCTTCGATCGGGATTTCCCATGACGGTCCGCGATCAGCACCGTGCGGTGCGCCGGCATTGTTGACGAGGATGTCCAGCCTCCCGAACCGCGCCACCACATCGGCGACCATGGCCTCGGCATCGCTTTCGCACGAGATATCGTCGGTCAGCGTCGCACATCGGCCTCCAAGCGCTGCAATTTCCCCGGCGAGGCTGGCGGTGCCTTGCCAGTCGTCCTCGCACCTCGCCCCCACCCAGATTGCGCACGCCGCCTGCGACAAGGTCGGATATCGCAACAGCGGCGCCAAGTTCTGCGAGTGCCAGCGCCACCGCCCTGCCGATCCCATCCTTTCGACCGCACCCGGTAACCAGGGCGACTTTGCCGGCCAGTATAGATGTCACGTCAGATCCTTCCGCATGTCGACGGGGGTCAGCGGTACCTATGGGCCGCCGCCACCGCCATGTCCGTTCAGCAGCCGCCGCGGGTGCCGGGAACCAAGATGGCGTTGACAGGGTTCGACGCTGCGATAAAGCGGAACGAAACTGATGGGACATCATTTTTCGGTCGTGCGAGTTCGCTCCGGCCGCAGCATTGCGAAAGGCAGGCCTTGACCGAAACCCCCGGCGCGGAAGAGTCGACCCCAACGGACAGGAGCCGTAGCGGTATTGGCGCGCCGCTGCGCGATGCGACTTTCCGGCGGATATGGGGGTCTAGCCTGCTCTCGAACCTTGGCCAGCAGATGCAGGCCGTCGCCGCGGCGTGGACGATGCTGCAGATCACCCAGCAGGCCGACCTTGTCGCGATGGTGCAAACGGCGTCGATGCTGCCGGTGATGTTGCTTGCGATCGCGGCGGGCGCGATTGCCGACATGTACGATCGGCGGCTGGTCGCCATAAGCGCGCTTGCCGTCTCGCTTTCCGGATCTGCGCTTCTGGCGGCGGTCGCCGCGCTCGACATGCTCTCTCCCGCAATGATCCTTCTCGGTGTTTTCATTACCGGCACGGGGATCGCGCTCTATTCGCCGGCCTGGCAGGCTTCGGCGGCCGAGATCGTGGGCGTGAAGCATCTTCCCGCCGCGGTCGCGCTTTATTCCATGTCGTCCAATGCGGCACGCAGCGTCGGGCCGGCCATCGGCGGTTTCGTTATCGCCTCCTTCGGAATGGTGGCCGCCTTTTCAGTAAACGCGATCCTCTATATCCCGATCCTCGTCGCGCTGTTCCTGTGGAAACGGGATGTCCCGCCGCCGCGATTGCCCCCCGAGCGGCTCGACCGGGCGATGCTCGGCGGCCTGCGCTTTGTCGGTTATTCGCCTCCTGTGATGCGGGTGATATTACGCGCGCTGGCGATGTCGCTGGGCGGTGCAGCGGTCTATTCCATGTTGCCGCTGGTCGCGCATTCGATACTTGGCGGCGGGCCGGAGATATATGGTTTTCTCCTGGGCGGGTTCGGCCTCGGGGCGATCGGCTTTGCGCTACTGACAACGCGTCTGCACGACTGGTTCGACGTCGAGACGATCGTGGTCGGATGCTCGCTGGTGATGGCAGCGGCGCTGCTCGTTCTTGCTTTCAGCCCCTTTGCCGCGCTTTCCGTGCTGGCGACATTTGCGGCGGGCGCGTCGTGGATGGTTTCTATTTCGACCTACAATGTCTCGGTCCAGATCAGTTCGCCACGCTGGGTAAGCGGACGGACATTGGCGGCCTTCCAGGCGGCGGTCGCCGGCGGACTGGCCCTAGGCTCGCTGTGCTGGGGCTTGCTGGCCGAGCGGTTCGGGATCACTGCCGCCGTCTGCACCGCGTCGGCGCTGATGGTCATTACCGCACTCCTGCGCTTCATCCTCGCGATGCCGCGCACCACCTCTGCCGAAGCTGCGCCACCGCCGAGCAGCGATCCCGTCGTCAAGATGGCACTCACCGGGCGGAGCGGCCCGATCGTGATCGAAATCGAGTATCGCGTCCATGTCGACGATGCGCGCAAATTCTACCATGCGATGCGCGATGTACGTCGGTCGCGCGAGCGGAACGGCGCCTATTCGACCTCGCTCGCGCGGGACATTTCCGATCCCAAGCTATGGATCGAGCGCTTCCACTATGCCACCTGGAACGATTATCTTCGCGCCCGCGACCGCCCCACCGTCGACGACCGCAAATGGCGTGACCGCGCGCTGGCGTTTCAGATCGACGACGCGCCGCCACGCGTTCGGCGGTTTCTCGAACGTCCCACGGGGTCGGTCCGCTGGCGCGAAGACACGATCGATCCAGGGGACGTGCTTCGCGTCCCGGTCAGTCTGACCACGATCGGTTCGCACTGAAGCTTCCCCCTCCGGGAGCGAAATTGTCGAAGGCGATCCCGCGCGCCGCGATGAGCGCCAACGCCGCCTCGTAAAGGTCGCGCGCGCTGTCAGTTGGAGTTTTATCGGTTCTCCCGCGAGGAGTTAGTCAAGCTGTGGCCCCGGAAGCCACGTTCATCCGACCGATGACCGTCAGTAGGCCGTAGATCCTGCAGAGCGCCGACCTCACCACGCCTTCGGTTGCCGTCTTCGAAACGCCGTACATCGGAGCGAACCAGGTCGAGCCGCCGAGCAGTTCGTCTTCGGTGCAGATATGCTCCGGGTCTGGATGCGCGGCATAGCAACCGGTTGCCGAGACGTGCATGAAAAACATAGTCGACCGTCTCGGGAGCTT
This sequence comes from Sphingopyxis panaciterrulae, assembly GCF_014199295.1. Lineage (GTDB taxonomy): Bacteria > Pseudomonadota > Alphaproteobacteria > Sphingomonadales > Sphingomonadaceae > Sphingopyxis > Sphingopyxis panaciterrulae. The sequence goes on along the minus strand of NZ_JACIJH010000009.1, from coordinate 144,556 downwards.
GTCCGAACTCCCCGGTGACAAAATCACCATAGACACAGGTCACGCCCGCCTGCTCGAGCGATTCGCGCGAGCCCGACGCGGAAAATCGGGCCAGAGCGATAATCTCGTTGTCGCCGACCAGCCCGCGGGCGACAGCGCCGGCGAGTTGCCCGGTCGCACCGGTGACCAATATGGTCTTCCCGCTGATTGTCATTGGTGGCACTCCTCTTCGTTCGAGATGTCAGTCAGCCAACCGGCTCCGCCAGGCGCGGCTGGCGAGACAGAAATGCAGCGATGCCCAGAAGAAGAAGATCACCGTCAGCAGAAGCGCCCATCTTATCGAGTCCTCGCCGCCGATAAGGTCGCTCACGGCACCGGTATAATAGGCCAGAAATCCGTTGCCGATCAGGATCGAGGCAATTTTGGCGACCGACAGTATCGAACCGCGCATGTTCGAACTCGTCATGCTGACAAGCGTCGTGTAGCTGGGTCCGGTGTTGACACCCATGCAAAAGGCAAGGATCGCCATGAAGATCAGGGCGGGGACGAGCGAAGTCATCAGGCACATCGCGACACCTGCAAGCCCTGCAAACACCGCTCCGATCGCGGGAACGGTGGCGATGCGCGCCGGATCGCCCTTGGCATAGCTATCGGCGACGAATCCTACCAGCGTCGAGCCGATCATCATGACCAGCCCGACCGCAACGCCCATAGCCATCGCGGCATATTCGACGCTCATCGCGTGGACGCGCACCAGTAACGATACGGTCCACACCATCACCGCATATTGCACGCCCGTGACCAGCATGTTCGCGACGATCGCATGGCGCAGCGCCGGCGTTCTGAAGATGACACCGACCGCCTTGCTGTAGCTGACGGGTTCACTTGCGCCGCGTTCGTCGTCATACTGTCCGCGCCTCGGCTCCTTGCAGGTGAAGAACAGAAGCGCCGCGAGGATCAGCCCCGGCACGGCGGCGATCATGAAAAGCGTGCGCCAGCCGAAATGCAGGAGCAACCACCCGCCGACAAGGAAGGTGATCATCTGGCCCGTAGCCGTGCCCGCGTAATAGAGGCTGATGGCGGTGGCACGGCGTTCCTTGGGAAACAGGTCGCTGATGATCGACAGGCTGCCGGGCGAGGCAGGCGCCTCCGAGGCGCCAACGCCTACGCGCGCCAGGACGAGCATCGTGAAATTCTGCGCGAATGCGCCGACGGCTGTCAGCAGGCTCCAGATGGCCGAACTGATCGACAGCAAGATACGCCGGTCCATCCGGTCTATCAGCCAGCCCGCTGGAAGCGCCGCCATCGCAAAGGGGATGGAATAGGCAAAACCCGTCAGGAAGCCCATCTGCGAATCGCTAAGTCCGAACTCGCTCTTGAGGGGTTCGACGATGACCGACGGGACGGCTCTGTCGATGGAACCGAAGATATAGATCAGCGCCAGAAGCAACAGCATGTACCACGGGCGATGCGCGACAGGCCGATCCGTCGCGGGACCGGCCACGAGGTGAGTATCTCGTGCGTCTTTTGAGCTATCGGTCGCGGTCATATCCTGCAAAATGCGCCTCCGCTGATCAATATCGTCTCTCCTGTGATGAAGGACGCTTCGTCACTGCCCAGAAATGCCGCAGCCGCGGCGATGTCGTCCATCCGCCCCAGGCGCTTCACCAGTTGCAGTTCGTTCACATATTTCTCGCGCCGGTCTACCGGGAAGCGGGCCATCGCCTCTTCCGAATCGACAAGTCCCGGAGCAATTCCGCAGACACGGATGCGGTCGACCGCCAGTTCCTTCGCCAGCGCCACCGTCAAACCCCGCACAGCCAGCTTGGAGATGCCATAGGCGTTCTCCCCCTTATACCCTGCCATCGAGGAAATGGTGAGGATCGCCCCGCCGCCCCGCGCGCGCATCGCGGCGCGGCAGGCGCGCGCGCCGTTGACGATACCGATGACATTGACGTCCATCAGCCGCTGCCATTCCTCGCCAGGCAGCTCGCACGGCGTCTTGGCATAGCCGGAAAGATGCAGTCCGGCATTAGCGACAAGTAAATCGATGCCACCGAAGTGCGCGCATGCCTCTTCAGCCACGGCATGCATCGCGGTCTCGTCCGCAACATCGCATGCGATGCCGAGCGCTTCGATTCCCTCGGCCTTCAGGCGCGTAGCAGCATCTTGCGCATTCGCGATGGCGATATCCGCAAGGACCACCGACGCCCCCTCGCCCCCTACCCTCCGGGCAATGGCGAAGCCGATGCCGCGGCCTCCGCCGGTGACGATCGCAACTTTTCCGGCATAGCGCACTGTCCGCTCCCTCTCTGCTCCGTCCGACATTGTTGCGCGAAAGACCATGTCACCCAAGGTTTGACATCGGCGTTTTCAGGACCGTCGCACCTTAGACTGCACAGCCAGCTTCTTGTCAGGGCGCGCAAAGGCCAGCTATTACTGACGCATCATCAGTTTGGGAGAGAATGAGTTGAGCTTCCCGGTTTGGTCTTCCGACGTTCGCGAAACTGTCACCGAGGTCCTGGCGCGCGCTGTCGCAAGATATCCGGACAATATCTTCCTCGATTTCCAGGGCGAAACCTACACCTATGCCGACGTCGACAGGCGGTCGACCCGGCTGGCGCATGGCCTGCTATCGCGGGGTGTCAAGCGTGGCGACCGGGTGTGCAGCCTGCTCGATTCCAACATCGACTCAATCTCTCTGTGGTTTGCTGCAAACAAGATCGGAGCGGTGCATGTGCCCGTGAACACGGCCTATAAGGGCGGGTTTCTCAGCCATCAGTTCGACGATGCAGGGGCGCAGCTACTCGTCATGGAGCCTGATTACGCGCTGCGCCTGACCGATATCGAAGAAGACCTGCCGCAGGCGAACCGCGTACTCGTCCGCGGCGAGGACGAAGCCTTGCCCTTGTTCAAGCGGATCGAAACCGAACGCCTGTCGGCCGCCTATGAAGAGAATGATGCGCCCATTCCCGACGAGAACAAGCCCGGGGATCTTTGCATGCTGATTTTCACCGGGGGCACGACCGGTCCTTCGAAGGGCTGCATGATCTCGCACAACTATTGCTGCAATGTGGGTCGCCAGATTCTGAAGCGTGAGGCGCGCAACGAGAAGACGGTGAACTGGACGCCGCTTCCCTTTTTCCACATGAATGCGCTCGGCGGGTCGATCCTTTCGTCCGCCATGGTCGGCGCGCGGGTCGCGGTGTTCCCTCGCTTTTCCGTGTCCAGATTCTGGGACGATATCGAGCGTTCGGGAGCGACGATCGTGAACCTGCTCGGGTCGATGCTCACATTCATTGCCAACGCACCCGAGAACGAGGCAGCCAAGCGCTGTTTCGGGCAAATCTTCGCGGTGCGCGGGTCGCCCTTCCCTCCCGACATCCAACGTAAGTGGAGGGAGCGGTTCGGTGTCACCATCACAGGATCGCATAATTATGGCCTGACTGAAGCCGCCCGCGTCACGACCCTTGCCGATCACGAAGAGGGACCGGTCGGCAACGCGGGAAAGATCAACGAAGATTTCGATGTTCGCATTGTCGACGACGAGGACAATGAGGTGCCGGTTGGGCAGCCGGGTGAGATCATCATCCGCCCTCGTCACCCCGATATCATGTTCATGGGCTACTGGAACCGGCCTGAAGACACGCTGAAGATCATGCGCAACATGTGGCTGCATTCGGGCGATATCGGGCGAATGGACGAGAATGGCTTCATGTTTTTCGTCGACCGCAAGAAGGATTATCTTCGTCGTCGCGGCGAGAATATCTCCAGCCAAGAGCTGGAGGCGACGTTCAAAAAGCATAAATTGGTGAAGGACGTGGCCGTGCACGCGGTACTGGCGGAAACCGAGGACGAAGTGAAAGCCACCATCACATTGCAGGACGGCGCAAGCATTACAGAAGAAGAATTATGCGAATGGTGCGTCGACAAGATGCCCTATTTCGCGGTGCCGCGCTTTTTCGAGTTCAGGGAAGACCTGCCGCGCAACCCGGTCGGCCGGGTGCTGAAATATCAGTTGCGCGACGAGGGGTGCACGGCTGCAACATGGGACCGCGAGAAATCGGGCTTCGAACTGAAGAAACGGTGATACCCGCCGCAGCGGCGCGCGCGTTCAGTTGCCTCTATTGACGCGGATGGCGGAAGGGAGCTGCTCGGCGGAATCGGCAAGGCCCGCCGGCAGTGTCTCCATGAAAGGCGCGCCCCCACTGATCGCGCTAGCGACAAGGAAGGCAGCGGTATCGACCTGCCGCGGCCGCGTTGCCTTGTGGGCCGACGGGAGGCGGATGACCTGCGCAGTGCGCTCAAGCATGGCCAAAACGACCGAGGCCGTGGACGGAGGATCGAGCCGGCGCTCTTCGGGCAAGACGGCCTGCAACTCGCGGATCTTCTCTTGCAGCAGCAAATGTACCGGTTCGACCGAGCGACGACGGGAATCGACAAAACGCCGATCGCCTTCGTCCGCGACAAAATTGCGCACACGAAGAAGCGCGTGGTGCCGATCCCATATCGAGAAATGCAGATTCACTAACTCCCGTGAATATTGCAGCAACTTGTCACGCTTCCATTCGCGTTCGAGGAGTTGGACGATTTCCGGGCTCGCCTGATCGATACGGTCGATCGCCGCCAGCGCGATATCGCTTACCGTCTCGAAATAGAGATAGATGGTTGCGGTCGAAACGCCTGCGTTTTGTCCAATTTCGGCGACCTTGATGTCCCGCAAAGGACGTCGCCCCAACAATTCGGTCGTCGCATCGATGATCTTTTCGCGGGTCTGGAAGCCCTTGCTGCCCATTTCCTGGCCATAAAGGTTCTGCTTTGGTCGCGCCATGGATGTTGTCACCTAGATTGAAGCAGCGAGTGCATTGCGAAAAAGCTGAAGCTTCGTCAAGTTTGCGAACATAGAGGGAAGGATGCAGATGACTTCAATTCAAAGGCTGTCGCTCAAGGACAAGGTCGCGGTGATCACAGGAGGAGGAGGAGGCATCGGCCGCGCCTGTGCCCTCGCCATGGCTGAATTGGGCGCCGACATCGTGATCGCCGACATCGTACCCGAACGCTGCGAGGAAGTGGCTGCACGGGTCGCCGAACTGGACCGGAATGCCCTTCCGTTCCCGACCAACGTGATGGACACCGATCGCATTCGTCAGTGCATTGCCGCCACGGAGGAGAAGTTCGGGCGGCTCGACATCCTGGTAAACAACGCCGGGGGCGTCGCCTATAAGCGCTTCCTCGACCAGAGCGAAAACAGCTGGCGGCGACATATCGATATCAATTTCGTCTCGATGCTCGCGGCAACGCATGCCGCAGCCCCGATTATGGCGCGTGGCGGACGCGGCGGCTCGATCGTCAACGTCGCCTCTATCGAGGGGATGCGCGCCGGTCCCAATGTCGCGGTTTATGCCGCGTGCAAGGCCGCGATGATCGGCTTCACGCGCTCGATGGCGCTCGAGCTGTCAGGCGACAAGATCCGCGTCAACTGCATCGCACCCGACCACACTATCACGCCGGGCGGCCGCGGCAATCGCACCGGTCCGGTGGACGAAAGCCAATGGCGCGTCCCGACGCCCGAGCAGGACGATCGCATGCGGCGCGTCATCCCGCTGTTGCGCGAAGGAGACGCTTATGAATGCGGTGATCTCGCCGCATTCCTGTCGTCGGACATGGCGTCCTATATCACCGGCGCGATTATTCCGATCGATGGTGGGACGTCTGCCGCGATGGGCTGGGTCCGCGGCTCAAAAGGCCAATGGACACAGATGGAAGGCCAGAGGGACGATCGATGAATGCAGCCGGGGCATCATTGATCGATCTGTCGGGAAAAGTCATTCTCGTCACCGGAGGCGGTAATGGGCTCGGCGCCGACATGGCGAGCCAGTTCTCACGGCTTGGCGCGCGCGTGATACTAGCCGACATCGCACAGGAGATGGCTGAAGCGACGGCGGCGAAGGTCGGCAATGGCGCGCTGGGCGTGTATTGCGACATCGCAAACGCGGAATCGGTCGCGCAACTTGCCGATACGGCCCGAAATGCGTTCGGTCGGATCGATGCGCTTGTCAACAATGCGGCGCATGCCGATCTTGGCGCCGACCTCGATTTATTGGGAACAGATCCGGAGGTCTGGAGCCGCACCGTCGATGTCAATCTCACCGGTACGATGCACGTGTCGCGCGCCATCGTGCCCATCATGCTAGAAGGTGGCGGCGGCTCGATCGCGACGATCGTCTCACGGGCAGGCATCGCCCCACCGCGCTCAGCACGGCGACTTGCCTATTCGACGACAAAGGCCGGCCTCATCATGCTCGCGCGGCACATGGCCGTAGCCTATGGCAAGCAAGGCATCCGCAGCAATGCCATCGCGCCCGGCACCATCGAGACCGAGCGCATGCTACGGGAACTCAGTGAGGAACGCCTGACGCAGTCACGCGCAAATGTCCTGACCCCGGCGCTCGGCAAACCCGAAGACGTCTCGCACATGGTGGCCTATCTCGCCAGCGACGCCGGCCGATTCATCACAGGCCAGACAATCCAGATCGATGGCGGCATATTGACAGGACTGCACGAATGACGGGCGCAACATATGATCTCTCCGCGCGTGTCGCGATCATTACCGGCGCGAGCAACGGCATGGGGCTTGCCTCCGCCCGCCTGTTCGCTGCGAGCGGAGCAAAACTCGTGCTCGCGGCGCGCACGCGGGCCAAGCTCGAAGCCGTGGCCGATGAACTCAACCTGACCTATGGGAATGGGCAAGACATCGCAGTCGCGGTCGCAGGCGACCTAGGAGACAAGGCGCATCTGCAAGCGCTGGTCGATATGGCCGTCGGCCGCTTCGGCGCGCTCACGACGCTTCTTTGCTCCCCTACCGTCCGGCCGTGGCTCGGAAGCGCGATCGACACGCCCGACGAAGTGTTCGACGAACAACTGCTCTACATTCTAAAGAGCCGTTTCTGGCTTTCATCGATGGCGATCCCGCACATGATCGCGGCGGGCACCGGTTCGCTGATCTACATCGGGTCAGGCTCGGTTTTCGAGGCCACGGGCGAACGTTCGGTCAATTGCATCGCGCGGGCCGCAGAATGGCAGATGATGAAGAATTTCGCCGCGGAATTCGGGAAGAGCAACGTCCGCGCCAATACGATCGCACCCGGGATGGTGGAATCGAGCGGAAGCCAGGCTCTGTTCGCAAGCGAGGAAGGTGCGAGGCGAATCGCCCGCCTGCCGCTGCGCCGCGGCGGCCGCACGGATGAAATTGCCCATGCCGCGGCGTTCCTTGCCAGCGATGCCAGTTCCTTCACGACCGGCGCGGTGTTGCCGGTCGACGGTGGCCGTCTGCTGCATGCGGTCGATGCCATGCTCACGAAGAGCGAGGGGTATGGCAGATGACGCACGGTGCCGAAGTCCCCGTGAGATCTGCCGTGATGGACCTGCTCGCGGCCGTCAAATATGCCAAGGACGACGAGAACGCGCCTCGCTTTGAAGCCTGCTGGACTAGGGGCGCGCGGCTCGAGATCACGTCGAACGGAACGGCGATGGAGCCGATTGAGGGCCGCAGCGCCATCATGGCCTTCTACCGGACGGTGTGGGAAACGGGTGGGCATGGCAAGGCGGACCGGCGCGAAGTCCATGTGGCCGAAAGCCCCGATATCACGCTCAAGAAGGATGGCACACTGGTTGCTCGGCATGCCGTATCCTTTTTTCACACGGTATCGGGCGCGCCGATGCTCCGTGGGTTTGGCCAGTTTCATGACGAGATGATTTGCGAGGACGGATCGCTGCGTATTGCGCTGCGGCGATCAACGCTTGTCCGAAGCAAATCATGACGGTGCAGCCATCGCTGGTGTCGGACACGCGGGGGAGCAACCCGTTCACGATTTGGCTGGTCGCTCCGCTGCTTCTGGTCACCATCCTGAATCCCCTCAATTCGGCGATGCTCACGACTGCGCTCGTTCCTATCGGGCGAGCCTTTCCTGGGCAGGAGACAATCGGTGGGTGGCTCGTCGCATCGCTGTACCTCACCGCAGCGATCGCACAGCCGGTGCTCGGCAGTTTCGCCGATCGGTTCGGCGCCCGCCGCACGCTGGTCTGGGCGACCGTCATTCTGGGGCTGGGGGGCATCGCCGGCATCGTGGCGCAAGACATGGCTACGCTGATCCTGTCGCGGGTTTTAATCGGCTTCGGTACGTCTAGTGCCTATCCCTGCGCCGTTGCGATCATCCGCCAGCGCGCCCACAAGGCCGAGATCGAGCCGCCGGCGCGCATCCTCGGCTGGCTTGCGGCAGCAAGCTCGGTCGCCGTCGCTGCGGGGCCGCCGCTGGGCGGGCTTGTTACCGAATGGCTGGGCTGGCGTGGCACTTTCGCCATCAACCTGCCCCTCGCCATCATCGCATTTATCGCGATCTGGTTGGCCGTGCCGGCAAATCAGAGCCCGCGGCACGGCGGCATCCGTGTCGATTGGGCCGGCATCGCGCTTTTCACCGGGTTTATGACGGCACTGATGTTCTTCCTCATGCATCTGGAAACCCGGTTCGATGCAAAGGCGCTCGGCCTCGGGCTGATCGGGCTTACGGTGTTCGCCCTGGTCGAGCGGAAACGGGCGAGCCCCTTCGTCGATGTCGGCCTTCTGCGTTCCAATCTGCCGTTGACGCTGACCTATGGCAATCACGCCGCATTCAATTTCGTCAACTACTGCTTTTTCTACTCCATCCCGCAATGGTCGCAGGTGACGTTGAGTCTCTCGCTCACCGCGTCGGGACTGATGCTCATGCCCGTGGCGGTCGCGTCGTTCATCGGTGCGCTGCTACCGACGCGGGGGCGCAAGGGATGCATGACTGAGATGATGGGTGCATCCCTGCTGATCATCAACTCGGCTTCGCTCTTCCTGCTCGCGCTCGCTCCCTCGGCGATCGGAATTCTCATCCTTTCTCTCGGTTTTGGTACAAGCTTCGGCATATTGAACATGAGCAATCAGCAGCGGCTTCTGGACTATGCCCCGCTGGAGCAGAGCGGTTCGGCGGCGGGCCTCCTGCGCACGTCCGCCTATCTCGGCGCCATGTTGTCTGCCCCGCTCGTCGCTTATCTGATGGCCGATGCAATCGGCACGACGGCGCTGAAGGCGCTAAGCCTGGCTACGCTGCCAATCAGCCTGCTACCGCTCGCAACCGTCGTCGCCGATATCCACCGCGGACGACAGAGTCTGGCGGCGACGCCCCGCACCGGACGGGAGACCTGACCGGTGGCTCTCGATACCGTTCTTGACCGGTTCGCACCGGGCCGCACCTGCTACCTGCCAGGCGCCACCGGAGAAATACTGGCACTGACCGACGCGCTGAAGGCGGATCCGGACCGCATGGCCGGCATGCACATCATCGGCTGTCCCTTGCCGGGCATGAATGCCACGGATTATGCCGCGCTCCATTGCGATGCCCGCCAGACCGCCTTTCTTTTTCCGCCCGCTTCGCGCGACAGTCTGGCGAACGGCAGGCTGCGCATCCTTCCGCTGTCCTACTTCGGCGCCGCCCGCTATCTGGCCTGCGATGCCGGCATCGATGTCTCGGTTGCGCATGTCGCCGCGCCCCTCGCGGGCGAAGGAAAACGGGCCTCGGTGGGCATCGCCGCCGATTTCACGGCGATCGCATGGCGCGCGGCCCGCTACCGCATCGCACTGGTCAACCCTTCGATGCCCGCGATCAAGCGCGCGCCGCGCATCGACCTTGCGGAAGCCGATCTCGTCGTCGAATGCGAAAGCCCACTGGTCGAAGTGCCGAAAGTTTCCCCCGACGCCGTCGGAAAGGCGATCGCAGGGCATGTCGCGGCGCTGGTTCCTGACGGCGCCACACTCCAGATCGGGATTGGCTCGGCGCCTGCGGCGTTATGGCGTGCGCTGGCGGGAAGGCGCGGTTTGCGCCTGCGATCGGGGCTTGCGAGCGAGGATCTGCTTCACCTCGCTGATCAGGGTGCGCTGGCCGATGGCGACCATGTCGCGGGCATCCTTGCCGGTTCGAGAGCCTTCTATTCCGCGATGGCCGAACGCGACCTTGTCCGGCTTGCCGATACCCTGGAAACGCATGACGCGCGAGCAATCGGATTGGAGCGCGGCTTTTTTGCGGCGAATTCGGCGCTTTCGGTCGACCTCTTCGGACAGGTAAATCTCGAATGGCAGGGCGGGCGCCTCGCGAGCGGCGCGGGTGGAGCGCCCGATTTCGCATCCGCGGCCATGGCTTCACCCGGCGGCGCGGCGATCACGATGCTGCCGAGCACCGCGCGCGAGGGCTCGATCAGCCGTATCGTCGGGCGGCTCGATACACCGACCGTTTCGCTGCCACGCAACCTTGCGGACGTGATCGTGACCGAACATGGCACGGCGCATCTGCGATATCTGTCGATCGATGAGCGGGCGGAAGCACTGATTGCGATCGCGGCCCCGGCCTTCCGCGATGCGCTGAGCAAAAGTTGGCGCGAGCTTCGCCAAGCGATGAACTGACCGTTTGGAAGCGGGCGCAAGCATCGGTCGATGTCGCGCCCGCTCCCGCACAAACCTCCGTCAAAAGCTTTTCGGAAGCTCCAATATGTGGGTCGCGACATGACTGAGGATCAGGTTCGTGCTGATCGGCGCGACCTGATAGAGCCGGGTTTCCCGGAATTTCCTTTCCACGTCATACTCCTCCGCGAATCCGAATCCGCCATGAGTCTGCACGCACATGTCAGCGGCGTACCAGCTCGCCTCTGATGCAAGCATCTTGGCCATATTCGCCTCGGTGCCGCTAGCATGTCCTTCGTCGAACATGCGGGCGGCCTTGTCGACCATTTCGGCTGCGGCGGAAAGCTGCACATAAGCGCGGGCAATCGGGAACTGGATCCCTTGATTCTCGCCGATGGGCCGTCCGAAAACACTGCGGCCGCGCGCGTAAGCCGAGGCCTTGTCGATGAAGAAGCGCCCGTCGCCGATACATTCCGAGGCGATGAGAATACGTTCCGCGTTCATGCCCGACAGGATGTATTTGAAACCCTTGCCCTCCTCGCCGACAAGATTCTTTGCGGGCACGCGCAGGTCGTCGAAAAACAGCTCGGTCGTGGCATGATTGAGCATGGTCCGGATTGGCCGAATGGTGAGGCCGTTACCGACAGCCTCGCGCATGTCGACAAGCAGCACGCTCATTCCATCCGACGGTTTCTTGCACTCTTCGCGCGGCGTCGTACGACACAACAGAACCATCAAGTCCGAATGTTCGGCGCGACTGATCCAGATTTTCTGTCCATTGACCACGAAATCATCACCGTCGCGCTTTGCAAAGGTACGAATGCGTGTCGTGTCGGTACCAGCGGTCGGCTCGGTCACCCCGAAGGCCTGCAGACGCAGTTCGCCCGACGCTACTTTCGGAAGGTAATTTTTCTTCTGCTCTTCCGACCCATGCTTGAGAACAGTCCCCATCGTGTACATCTGTGCATGGCAAGCGCCGCCGTTGCAGCCTGAGCGGTGGATTTCCTCGAGTACAGCGGTAGCCGCGCTCAGTCCGAGGCCCGAGCCGCCAAATTCCTCCGGGATAAGAACCGAAAGAAAGCCGGCCTCGGTCAATGCCCTGACGAATTCAGTGGGATAGGCTCGATCCCTGTCGAGTCTCTGCCAGTATTCGCCGGGAAAGTCGGCACACAAGCGCCTGACGGCTTCACGAATTTCGGGAAATGACTCGCTCAATGATCACACTCCGGATTTGCGGTTTCACGCGTGACATAGGGGGGCGGACACCCCCCTCCCAATCGGAATCAGCCCGCATTCAGGAAATTGCACCGCTCATCGGCCCTGCGGCGTCGCAGCAAGTGCCGCCGCCAGTTCGCGCCCTCGCAATGCTGCAAGCTCGCCACTGTCGCGATGCGTCAAAATCAGGAAATCTCCGGCCATTGCCCGGTCCAGCACATGCGCCATCCCGTTCGCCGGATCCATTCGACCACGCGAAGTCGCGCAGCCCGCAGGGTCGCTCCCCTCGCCCACAGGACGACCGATCGCACCGGGGCAGGCAACGCTGACCGAGACGCCCGTACCGGCAAGTTCGCTGCGTAACGTATCCGACAGGCTCACGAGCGCGGCCTTGGCGGCCGCATAGTCCCCATGTCGCGGCGCTGCGCCAAGGGCGGCCAGCGATGCTATATTGAGCACGCGCCCGCCACCCCGCTCGACCATCGCGGGCACGAAGCTGCGGATGCCGAGGAACGCACCGGTCAGCCCGGTATCGATCATCGCTCGCCATTCGTCGGCGTCCATCGCCAGCAGTTCCTTGCGTGCCGAGGGCGGGCAGGCATTGTTGACAAGGAAATCGATCGGACCCGCAGCCTCGACTACGGCGTTCCATGATCGCGCGTCGCTCACGTCGAGTGGCAGGCATACCAGAGCGGCGGGCGCGCCCAGCCATTCGCGCGCGCGCGCCAACGCCGCTTCCCTGCGGTCCGCAATCGCGACTTCAAAGCCACGGTCGAGAAGAAGCCTAGCAAGCGTGCGGCCCAGCACGCCCGCGCCACCGGTAATCAAGGCGCGGGACGGCACGGATCAAATGGGATCCCAGGCGAAAACGTCGCCCGAAACCTCCAGCTTGCGAAGATTCGATCGGATTGCGGGGAGATATTCGGTTGCGACCGTCTCGGTCGTCCAGCCCTCGCTGCGGTGGATTGACCGCACCGGACGCATCGGGTTGAACAGGAATATCTCGTTCTTGCGAACGCAGAAAACCTCGCCCGAAACTTCGCTGGCCGCGTCCGAACAGAGGAAAGCAACCATCGGCGCGACCTTGTCGGCGGTCATGGTCTTCAGTCGCTCCACGCGCTCCTTCGCCTCAGGCGTCTCAGCGGGAATACTCTCGGTCATGCGGCTCCAGGCAAAGGGCGCAACGCAATTCGAGCGGATGCCGTAACGCTGAAGGTCGAGCGCCAGCGAATTCGACAAACCGACCAGGGCCATCTTTGCGGCCGAGTAATTGGATTGACCTACGTTGCCGATGAGGCCCGACGTCGAGGTCATGAATACAAACGCGCCGCTGCCCTGCTCACGAAAATGCGGTGCCGCAGCCCGCGAGAGAAAGAAGGAGCCGTTGAGATGCACGTCGATTACCGCGCGCCAGTTTTCAAAGCTCATCTTGTGAAACATACCGTCGCGGGACACACCCGCATTGTTCACGACGGCATCAATCCGTCCAAAGCTGTTGATTGCATCGGAAACAATGCCGGCCGCACCAGCGGGGTCGGATACGCTCGCGAGATTTGCAATGGCCGTGCCGCCCGCAGCCTCGATTTCGGACACGACGGACTGGGCCGGCCCGTGATCCGTCCCCTCGCCCGAGAGCGACCCGCCGAAGTCGTTGACGACAAGCTTTGCACCCTGCGCCGCACATTCCCGGGCGAGCGCTCGACCGATGCCGCGGCCAGCGCCCGTGATCGCAATGACTTTGCCATCAAGCAGTCCCATGAAAATCCCCTCCTTAAAGCTGCGACTTGGGAAGGATGATCTCGACCCCGTCCATTTCGTCTGAAAGCCCGATCTGACAAGAGAGGCGGCTGCGTTCGTCGGGATCGACGGCCATTTCCAGCATCGCCTCCTCTTCCGCGCCCGCCGTGCCGACGCGGTCCTGCCATTCTTTCGGAACATAGACATGGCAGGTTGCGCACGACAGCGCGCCGCCGCAATCGGCGAGTATCTCGCCGATATTGCCGTCGAGCGCCGTTTCCATGATGCTGTTGCCGACCTGGCCTTCGACGACGCGGTCCTCCGCCCCTTCCTTCTTGAAGACAACCTTGACCATAATTCCTCGATTTTCCTTGCTCGCGCGTCACCATCGGAGCCGGTTCATAGATTGGGCATAATGGCACACCGCTCCGGGTGCCATTACGCCATCATCGGCACTATCGCGTTTCCCGCCTTAACCGGTCCACATGCTCAGGGCCGTTCGAAAACCGCTGCAATGCCCTGCCCGCCACCGATGCACATCGTCTCGAGGCCGCGTCTTGCACCGCTGCGCTCCATTTCGTGCAACATCGTCGTCATGATGCGGACGCCGGTGGCGCCGATCGGATGGCCAAGCGAGATGCCCGACCCGTTGGGATTGATCTTCTCCGACCATTCGCCGTCGGGGTCGATGCCCCACTCGTTGAGGCAGGCAAGGACCTGAACGGCAAAGGCTTCGTTGATCTCGAGAATGTCGATGTCGTCCCAACCGAGCTTGTGTCGTTCGAAAAGCCGGGCGACCGCACCCACCGGCCCGATCCCCATGCGCGACGGGTCGCAACCAAAGGCGGCCCATCCGGTAAACCAGGCCATAGGCTCAAGCCCCAACTCGGCGAGCTTTTCCTCGGCAACCACGAGGCAAGCGCCGGCAGCATCATTCTGCTGGCTGGAATTGCCGGCAGTGACGGTGCCGTTCTTCGAGATGGGGCGCAGCCCCGCCAACGTATCTGCAGTCGTGTCGGCACGAATGCCCTCGTCGCGGGCAAAATCGACCGGATCGCCCTTGCGCTGGGCGACGGGAACGGGGACGACTTCCCGGTCGAAGCGTCCCTCGGCCCAGGCCGCAGCGGCGCGCTGCTGACTCCGCGCAGCGAAGGCATCCGCGGCCTCGCGCGAGATCGAATAGTCGCTTGCAAGATTCTCGGCCGTCTCGATCATGCCGGAAATCACGCCGAACCGCTCCACGGGCTGCGAACGCTCGCGTCCCCTGTCGAGGCGATCGTGGAATGTCACGCTGCCTGCGCGGGCCCCACCGCGCATGTCGGTCGAATAATATTCGATGTTGGACATCGATTCGACGCCGCCCGCCAGCACGCAGTCCGCGGCGCCTGACTGCACCATCATCGCGGCGGTGGAAATCGCCTGCAGGCCGCCGCCGCAACGACGGTCGACCTGCATGCCCGGAACGCCGATCGGCAGACCCGCCGCCAGCGCGGCCCAGCGGCCGACGCAGGGCGCCTCGGAGTTGGCATAGCTCTGGGCGAGGACCACGTCCTCAATGCGGCCGGGATCGATTCCACTGCGTTCGATCACATTGCGAATGATGTGGGCGGCCAGTTCCTCTGCCGGCACCGGTGCCAAAGTGCCGAGAAACCGGCCGATCGGCGTTCTAAGCGGCGATACGATTGCAACTCTACGCATCAATGAACATCTCCAGGTCAGAAATCGGTGCCGCCGTCGATATTGGCGATCAGCCCCGCAGCATAAGCAGCACGGGCCGAGAGCAGAAAGACGATTAGCTCGGCAACTTCCGATGGATCTCCTATGCGGTTCAGCGCGACCTTCATCTCCATGGCCTGAAGCATGATGGTCTCGGCTTCTTCGCGCGAGATGTCCTGCCGTTCGGCGCGGAGAGCCGTCAGACGCTCGTCATAGCGGCCCGTGCGGATCGCGCCGGGCGCGACGGCATTCACCCTGACGTTGGTCGGGCCATAAGATTTTGCCAGTGATTTCACGAGGTTGTTGAGCGCGGCTTTGAACGCAGCATAAGCTGGGATGAAGGATTTGGGCGCACGGGCGGAATAGGCACTGGTAATCACAAAGCTCCCGCCGCCGTTTTCCGCCATGTGCGGCAGCGCGCTGCGCGCAGCCCGCATGGCAGCCATCAGCGAGTTCTGAAAATATTGTTCCCACTCGGTATCGTTGATGGCGACAAAATCGCGGGATGTGCCCATCCAGTAGTTGGTGACGGCCATGCCCGACAGCGGACCGAGCGCATCCGCGGCCCCGCCTCGACCGAACCGGACTGCGCACCGTCGGCGGACAAACAGATAATCCTGACCCGATGCATCGCGGCGAGGTCGTCGAACGCAGCAGCGGCAGCGTGAGCATTTCGGCTGATGACAGCGACATTCGCGCCTTCTTCGGCCAGCAGGCGCACGGTCTCGCGGCCCATCCCGCGCGAACCGCCCAGCACCGCGACATTGCGGTTCGCAAGACCCAGATCCATCCGAACTTTCCTGTCGCGGAACGATAGAAACGACGGGCGACGGCGCCGGGCCACCGGCCCGGTACCGCTCGCCAAGCGTCAATCAGGCGGCAACCTTGCGGGCCATTTCCAGCGAGCTTTCCGCCATTTCCCACAGCAGGATCTGCGAGGGCGTCTGCCGTTCCTTCAGACGAGCAAGATACTTGCGGCATGGCGGAAGGAAACTCACCGGGCGGCGCACGAAGTTCTGATTGTTGTACCGTTCTGCCGCATAACGGGTGCAGACCACCGGCTGAAGCCTGTCCTGAGCATAGGTCGCGGCGCTCTGGAACTCCGGGATCGGCTCGACGATCGCACCTGCATTCGACAGCGGCCTGTAATAGAGTTCAAATGCAGCGGGGTGATAGTTCGGCGACGGAATGACGAGTTTCATTCCCGCCACGTCCTGCTCCTCGATCATCGGCTTCGACGCCAGGATGTGATCCTTGGGGATCAGGAAACAGAACTCGTTCTCGCGCAGCAGCAGGAGGTCGAGATCGCTCTCGTCGAAGGGCGCGGACACGAAGGCCAGGTCGATCTTCGCAAGACGCAGTTGCTCCAGCAGCATCGGCGTCGGACCGCTGGTTACCTGCAGCCGGATGTTCTGATGACGATCGATGAACTCATCCATCAGTCGCGTGCGCAGCGGATCGGGAAAACTGAAAGGCAGGCAGCCGACCCGCAGCACGCCTTTCATGGACTCGCACAACGCCTCCGTCACAGCGCGCGTTTCCTCGACGAGCGTGGACAACCGCTGGACCGGTTCGAGGAGTATCCGGCCGGCGGCGGTGAGCTCGACATGGCGGGTGTTGCGGATAAACAGCGTGATCCCCAGCATCTCCTCGAACTGGCGTATCTTGTGCGAGAGCCATGACTGGTCGATGTTCAACTCGCGCGCTGCTTTCGTGAAGCTGAGATTGTCCGCGACGGCCCTGAAAAACAGCAGATATTCGACACTGAAAGCCGACGCACTCTTGGCCGAGTCGGAAACCGCAAGCTTCGAGCGCTTACCCGTCTTGTCCTGGGCCATCTTGCCGGATTGCATCCTTGCCATCTATTGCTCTCCTAATTCTCTTATCGTTTCTGTCCGCTCGTTCGCACTTTCCGCGCAATGTGATGTTTCGGGGGCTAGCGCGCCCGCGCCGCGCCCGCGCGCATCTTCGCTCCGGCGATCCGCATCTCCTCCTCCGGCTGCGGCAGGACGACAGGACCGAGTTCGCGGCTCGGCAAGATCACGGTCGCGGTCCCGGGCGCGGTGTTCTGGCCGCGCTGATTGGTCGAGGCCAGTTCCAGCTCGACAAGCCGGTGGGCGCCCTCCTCGCGCTTCGCGACGACCTTGCCCGAACAGATGGTTGTATCGCCCATGAAATTGAAAGCGCGGGACTGGCACGAGAATTTCCAGAGCCAGGCATCGTCGCCCATCCAGTTGGTGCAAAGATGAATCAGCCAGCTCGTGCGCATCTGGCCATAGTCATAGGAACTGGGCAGGCCGAGCTGCTGCGCCCGCTCATGATCCCAATGCACGCGCTGGACGACGTCGGGCACGCCGTGCGCATCCTCGACGTAGAAGGCCGGCATTTTCCGGCGCTGCTTGTAACCCAGCCCCAACGGGCCGATGCCGCTGGAGGACAGACCCATTCCCATGTGGTATGAAATAATCTCGACCATCGTCAGCGGCCCCTTGGCGAGCGGGATCATTTCCTCCCCAATCTCGACATCTTCCCAGAAACGGGGTTCCGCGCCGCGCCGAGTCTCGGCCTCATAGATTTCGTCAATCTTGGCGATATCGTCGGGCGTATAGGTCTGCCGTTTGATGCCGGCGTATTTCCCGCTCTTCTTCGTGCCGCCGCGCTCGGCCGACAGATAATGCTCTTCGCGCCTGCCGACCGGGATGCCGGCATGATTGACGTAAAGGTCGCGATACGTCTCGGTTACAGTCCGGCCGCCGCTGAACGAGGAGGATTCGTTGATCGATACATCGGACGTCACGCGCTCCACGAACAATTGCTGATCGGGATACAAAGGCTGCCACCAGGTCCAGTCGACGCCCGTGTAATATTTGCCAACGCCGCGAAACAGGCCCTTGAACAGCTCCTTCAACTCGCCGTCCGGCTTCGGCGTCAGGTTGACACCCGTCGTGTGCAGGAAAAGCGGCGGCGCGATCTGGTCACCCCAGCGGGTCTTGCGACCATAGCCGCGGTCATTGAAGAGCGGATTGTCGTCGCCGTAGTTGAACGCGAAATGACGCATGCTGTCAGGAGTGGCCCGCTCGTTGAAGGGCTTGTTATAGGCAAATTTCGGCACGCCCACCTGACGGCGCGCTCGCTCAATGTCTTCGTCGGTTAACCGGCCTGCGGTTGAATCAGCGTCAGCCATGCTCTCTCCTGAATACCCGATTGCAGGCCTCGCCTGCCGACCAGTCCCCGCCATCGGGCGGAACCGGGTTCTATTTAGGCGCATGCTGGGTCAAAACTGAAGTAGTGTCAACTATGAATTGATGAGGAATCCTCCTTGGATTCGCGATTATGGAGCTTCGCCTCATAATGGATGATATATGATAATAAATTGTTTTTAAATATATTATTTGGAACCTGCGCACGCTGCGCGCATGGGCGGGCAGTGATGGCGCGCCCGTGTCACTTGAAAACTGTAATGGCATCAGTAATGTGCGAAGTTGAACGAGTACCGGTGAACGCCGTGTCGGCCCCATCCGGAATGCAGCGTCTGCAGAGAGGAAAAGATGATGAGCGCACCGATGACCCATGAAGATCCGCGACGCGAGGGCCAGTGGAACATACCCGATCATGTTCCGGCAGAGCTCGTCCGCTTCCTCGATTTTCGCACCGGCCTTGGAGGCTGCCCGCACCAGCAGATCGCCGAGTTCCACAAAGGCCCCAAAATTTTCTATTCCCCGCTCAGCCACCAGGATCGCGGCGGCGAGGGAAAAGGTGCCTGGGTGCTCACTCGCGCCGAAGACATCCGCAAGATGCTGCAGGAAACAAATCTGTTCAGTTCGGCCGAGCCGCGCAGCTTCGCGATGGGCGAAAGCTGGAAACTGCTCCCGCTCGAAGTGGACCCGCCCGAGCATGCCCAGTACAGAGTTCCGTTGAACCCCCTGCTCTCGCCTGGCCGCGTCGCAAAGCTCGAGCCGCGGATGCGCGAGATGGCGGGTAAACTGATCGATGCGATCAAGGATAAGGGCGAATGCGAATTCATCCGCGCCTTCGGCGAGCAGATGCCGGTTCGCATCTTCCTCGAACTGATGGGAATGGCGGACGACGATCTCGAAAAATTCCGCAACTGGGCGGACATGATCGTGCACGACCGCGCCCGCCGCGGACAGGCCATGAGGGAAGTGAAGGCCTTTCTCGAGGAGCAGATTGCCGAACATCGCGCAAATCCGCGTCCCGGTACGCTGGTCTCCGATGTGATCGACTTCAAGGCCGACGACCGGCCATTCACCGACGAAGAAGTCATGGGTACGGTTTTCCTGCTCTTCATCGGCGGTCTCGACACCGTGGTCAGCTCGCTGACTTTCCACTTCCGCTACCTCGCCGAACATCCTGAGGCCCAAAAGCTGCTCCGTGAAGATCCGGCAAAGATCCCGGACGCGGTCGAGGAACTGTTTCGCGCTTTCCCTGTCGTGACGACCGGCCGGATCGTCAGCGCGGATACCGACATTTTCGGCGTCACGATGAAAAAGGGCGACATGGTCGCGGGCTCCACGCTGCTGTCGACGAGCGATCCCGAGGAGTTCGAAAACCCGGAAAAGATCGATCTCGGACGCAGCCCCAATCGGCACAACGCCTTTTCCTTTGGCCCCCACCGATGTCTCGGATCGCATCTGGCACGCCGCGAAATACAGGTCGCGATCGACGAATGGCTGAAGCGCATCCCGGAATTTTCGGTCGAGCCGGGCTTCGAACCCGAAACGCTGGGTGGCGGCGTGATGGGAATGAAAGAGCTCAGACTGGTTTGGGCCCCCAGGCAGGATCGGGTTCCAAGGGCCGGTTAAGGGGGCTCACGCCTCAGCAGACATGTTCCCGAATGTGACAGAGCCCGATGCTCGCGCCTATCGGAATGGGCGAAGGAGATTTGACGAAATGGGTTTGATCGATGGTAAAGTCGCCATTGTGACCGGCGCTGGCGCCGGGCTTGGGCAATCCTATGCCCGGGCACTTGCAGCCGAAGGCGCTTCGGTCGTCGTCAATGATTTTTCGGCCAAGGCAGCCGAAGCCACCGTGCAGGACATCGTCGCTTCCGGCGGCAAAGCTGCCGCGAATATTGCCGACGTCGGCAGTCTCGAGGGGGGGGCGAGCCTTCTCGAGACCGCGCTCGCTGCGTTCGGCAGGGTCGACATTCTCGTCAACAATGCGGGGATCCTTCGCGATGCCTCATTTGTGAAGATGGAAGAGTCGCAGTGGGAGGCGATCATGCATGTTCACCTCAAGGCGCTCTATGCCTCGACGAAGCCCGTCTTCGGTTGGATGAAGGACAATGGCGGCGGGGTTATCGTCAATACGACTTCGACTGCCGGTATCCGCGGCAATTTTGGCCAGACGAATTACGGAACGGCGAAATGCGGCACGATCGGCTTCACGAATTCGCTGGCGATCGAGGGTCGCAAATATGGCATCCGGGTGTGGAACATCGCGCCCGCCGCCGCAACCGCGCTGACCGCGCATATGCCCGATGAATATAAGAGGCAGTTCCATATCGACCGGGTGGCGCCGACGCTTCTCTACATGGTCAGCGAGCTATCGGGCGAACAGAGCGGGAAGACCCTGATGGCCGGGGGCGGATGGGTCGGCGAATGCCGGTTCGAGGTCCATGCGGGATATGTACCCGAAGAAGCGTTCAGCGCGCATGACATCGCGAGGGCAGCCGGGGAAGGCAAGATTTTCTTCCCCGAAAGGCCCGCGAAATGGGTCACGGCCTACGGACCGCAGGCCGAATAGAATCTGGACCGGGTCAAAGACCCGGCCGCCGGACCAGATTTGGGAGGATCCCCGCAATGCCGATAGAATATCCCGCAATCCTCGATCTGAAAGAGACGGGAAAGGAATATAGTTTCACCGACCGCGATACGATGCTCTATGCCCTCGGCGTCGGCATGGGAAGCGATCCGATGAACCTCGATGAATTGCGCTTCGTGTACGAGAAGGATCTGCGCGCGCTGCCGACGCTGGCGACGGTCGTGGCATGGGGCGCCGGCGTCCCGACCGACAAACTGGGCGTCGACTACAAGCTGGTCCTCCATGGCGAGGAAAAGACAATCCTGCATCGCCCGATGCCTGTAGAGGGCACGCTCGTCGCCGACAGCAGCGTAGTCGAAGTCTACGATAAGGGTGAGGGCAAGGGTGCGATCATCGTTCGCGAGACGGTGCTGCGCGACAAGGCGGACGGCGAAAAGATTGCCACTTTGCAGCGCACCATCTTTGCGCGCGGGGACGGCGGGTCGGGCGGGAACACCGGTCCGACGCCCGTGCCGCATGCCATCCCCGAACGCGAACCCGACAAGGTGGTCGAGTACAGGATGGCCGGAAACCAGGCCGCGATCTACCGCCTGTCGGGCGATCGCAATCCCCTGCACATCGACCCCGAGCGCGGACAAGCAGCCGGCTTCGATGGTCCGATCGTCCACGGCCTCTGCACTTATGGTTTCACCTGCCGCGCAGTGGTCGAGGCATTTTGCGGCTTCGATCCCGACAGCGTCGCGAGCCACGAGGCGCGTTTCTCGGCGCCGGTTTTTCCGGGCGACAGTCTTCGCGTGAAGCTCTGGAAGGAAGACGAGAAGACGATTTCCTTCGAAGCCGAGGTGCCCGAACGCGGTAAGACGGTGATCAGAAACGGCTTGACGAAATTGCGCTGATGCGGAACCAGCAACCCAGTCGATGTCACGGGCGTCGCTTGTGACCGGCAAGCTGAAAGTCGGCGTCGTCAGCGCGAATTGGGGAATGCGCGCGCATCTTCCCGCCTGGCACGCGACCGGCGGAGCCGAGGTTGTTGCGGTCTGCACCGCGCGCCGCGAAACCGCAGAGGCGGCAGCACGCGATTTTGGCGTCGCGCGTCCCTACTGGGACGCTTTCGCCATGTGTGCCGATCCAGACCTTGACATCATCGACATCGGGACGCGGCCCGACCTACGGATGCCAATGGTGCTTGCCGCGCTGGAACATGGCAAGCATGTCTTTGCCAGCGCGAATTTTGCTCCCGATCTCACCTCTGCCCGCCGCATGCGCGACGCGGCGCGTGCAGCAGGCACCGTCTGCGCGCTGGATTCGGTTTTCGCGTGGCAGGCGGCGCACCGGCAGGTCAAGCGCCTTGTCGAGACCGGCACGGCCGGGACACCCTTCGCCGTGAACGCGCGGCTTCACATAAGCCATTTCGCGACCCCGACCGCAGGCGGATCCGGCTGGAGGTGGTTCGGGGTGAAGAAGCATGGCGCGTCGGCCATGCGGAACCTTGGCACCCATTCATTGCATTTGCTGACATGGTTGCTCGGCCCGGTCGAGGCTGTCGTCGGCCAGACGATGATCGCGCGCAAGAAATGGGTGTTCGACGACGGAACCAGCATGCGCCCCGAGGTCGACGACACGGCACAATTGCTCCTGCGTTTCGCTTCGGGCGCGATGGGCACGCTTGCGCTGGGCTGGTCGTCGCCGGGCAAGAGCGGATGGCAGATGGAAATCTCGGGACAGGCGATGACGCTGATGACGCGGGACGATCAGGGTTTCGCCTGCGGGCCCCGCCTGGAGCTCCTTGGCGCTGGGAATGGCGACACCCTCCAGCCGCTGCAGATCGATCCTGACTTGGCCGAGCCGGCCGGCCTCTTCTTCTCCGATACGCCGGCAATTCCGCAGATATACGATATCGCCCCGGCGCTGCAGCAGATGCTGCGCGCGATCCGCGAAGGGGGCGTAGCCGTGCCCGACTTCGAAGCAGCATTTCATGTCGAAGCCATACTCGATGCCGCGCTGCGTTCCTCCGAAACCGGCCAATGGGCGAGCGTCCTTCGCGACTGAGGCTTACTTCGTCAGTGTGAAGGGCTTTCCTTTCTCGGGCTGCGGTCCCTTGGGAAGCCCGAGGACGCGTTCGGCGATGATGTTCCGGAGGATTTCGTCAGTCCCTCCAGCGATCCGGATCCCCGGCGCATGCAGCAGATCGTGATGAACTTCGGCTCTCAGCATAGAGAGTTCGGAATCGTCGACCAGTCCATAGAGTCCCTGTGCCTCGACCAGCAATCGCGACATCTCCTGAAGTTCGAAGGCCGTGACAAGCTTGCCTATCGAAGCCTCGGGCCCCGGGGTTTGCCCGCGCGACATGGCGGTAAGCGTCCGGTAGCGCGTCAATTGCACCCCGCGCGTGCGTATGTACCAATCGGCGAACGCGCCGCGGAAGGCGCCGTCGTCGGCGAGCGTAGCATCCCCCGCCGGCGTGCGGCGCGCAAGCGCGATCGTTTCTGCGGCAGAAATGCCGCGTTGTTTTCCGCCCTGCACCCGCTCGTTCATCAGCGCATATATCGCCACCTTCCAGCCTTCACCCGCATCCCCGAGGCGCTGGTCATCGGGAACGCGCACGTCGTTGAAGAAAACCTCGTTGAATTCCATCCCCCCCGACATCTGATGGATTGGCCGGACCTCGATACCCGGAGCATCCATCTTGACGAAAAAGGTCGTCAGCCCCTTGTGTCTCGGCTGGTCGGGATCACTTCGCGCAATGACAAGGCCGAAATCGGAATAATGCGCGCCGCTGGTCCAGACTTTCTGACCGCTGAGCACCCATTCGTCCCCTTCCCTCACCGCCTTGGCGCGAACGCCGGCGAGGTCGGAGCCGGCGGCGGGTTCGGAAAAAAGCTGACACCATATCTGCTCGCCCCGGATTGCCGGCGCGACAAGTTGCTGCTTCTGCTCTTTCGACGCGTAGCGAATGATAGTCGGAATGCACAATCCGAGACCGATACCGAAGAATGCGTCGGGTACGCCGCGCCGGGCTTCTTCCTCGCGGAAGATCACAGCTTCCATTGCCGTGCCGCCTGCCCCGCCCCATTCGCGATCCCATGTGATGCAGGCGAAGCCATGCTTCGCCTTGATCGCCTGCCACTTACGCTGGCGCTCCAGCCGCTCTTCCTCGCTGCCGGCCAGCGAGGGCAGATCATCGCGGTGGGCGTCTAGAAATTGCTGTGCGCGAGTGCGAAATTCGGCTTCGGCAGGCGTGTCCGAAAAGTCCATCAGTTCGAATCTCCGTCATGCATTTCCAGTGCGGCGAACAGACGGTCGCGCCACATGCGCGGCGAGCCGATCGCCATGTTGAGATGAAGCGCGCGGCGATAGAACAGATGCTGGTCGGCTTCCCAGGTAAAGCCGATGCCGCCATGGGTCTGGATCGATTCGCGCGCGGCGTACCACATCGCCTGGCACGCAGAAACGCGGGCAGCTGCGGCGGCGTGGGGCAGTTCATCGCTGTCCGCATCCAGTGCCCAAATGCCATAATAGGCGTTGGACCGCGCGATCTGGTTATGAACATAAGCGTCCGCCAATTTGTGCTTGATCGCTTGGTAACTGCCGATCTCCCGGCCAAAGGCGGAGCGCTCTTTCGCGAAGGCCACCGCCTGTTCGAGCGCCCGGTCCGCCCCGCCGATCTGTTCGAACGCGAGAAGTACCGCCGCCCCGTCGAGCAGGCGGTCGAGCAGCTCGGGGCCGCCGATCGGCTGGACGGGCACCCCTGAAAATTCGAGGCGGGCGATACCGCGCGACGGATCCAGACTGTCGATCGCCACGCGGCGGACCCCCTCGTGCACTAACGACGCAAGGAAAAGCCGCGGCGTCTCGCTTTCATCGCGCGCCCAGACCAGGGCATCGGTCGCGCACAGGCCGTCGATGACGGGCTGCTTGATGCCGGACAGCAAGCCGTTCTGAACGCGCGCCTCGACCTTCTTGCGAGACGGCTCCCCGGCTCCCTCGTCGATGGCGAGGCAGCCGATGCATTCGCCGGACGCAATGGCGGGAAGCTTCTCCCGCTGGATATCGCTGCCGGCGAGCATGATCGCCTCGGCCAGGAAGTAGACGGTCGATGCAAAGGGGACTGGCGCCAGCACACGGCCGAGTTCCTCGGCCAGCACGCAAAGATCGGTGCGACTCATACCGAGCCCGCCATGCTCTTCCGGCAAGGTCAGCGCGGTCCAGCCCTGGTCGACCAGGCCTTGCCACAGCGTCGCGTCATGGCTGCGCCCCTCGTCTTCGAGTACGCCGCGGACGAGCGCTAATGGGCATCGCGCTTCGAGGAACTTTCGCGCCTCGCCGCGAAGAATTTCCTGGTCTTCGGAAAAATCGAAATTCATCGCTTATTGTCCTACCCGTCCGTCTCGTTGGCCGATCAAAGGCAAAGCTTGGGTTCGGCGCATCGCCTCAGCGCTGGCGGATCGGTCACTCTCTCTCCCGGCTCCTCGGTAGAAGCAAGATCACACGTCCATGGTCGCGGTCGAGCAACGCGCCGCCATGCATCAGGCGGCGGCAAAGCCGCCGTCGATAATGAGTTGTGCCGCGAGGCCGATGCGGCCGATCATCATCGGCCATCCTCGTCGTCGATGGTAATAACTTTCTCCGGGCAGGCGCGCATGCCCCGGATCGCCTGCTTGCGAAGGCTCTCGTCCACTTCCTTGTAGGGGGTGGTGTTGAACCCGTTGTCGTCCAGCTCATAGACTTCCGGCGCGACGGCGGCGCAGCGAGCGTGGCCCACGCAACATTTCACATCGACTCGAATTTTGACCGTCATGCCTTTTCCTCCTCGCGCGAGACTGCTTCGGCAAGTCTGCCTCCCACGATATCGACTGCTTCGCCCACGATAGTTTCGATCAGTTCGCGCACCGTCGGGATAGTGTCGATGATCCCCTGCACCATCCCTGCGGTCCAGATGCCGTGCTGCGTATCGCCGTTTTCGAGCCCCTCTCGCCCCTTGGCACCTTTCACGAGGCTGGCAACCTCTTCGAAGGGCTTCCCTTCCGCCTCGATCGCGATCACCTTTTCGCTGATCGCGTTGCGAGCCACCCGGGCGGTGTTGCGATAGGTGCGGAAGATCAGCGCGGTGGCACGCTCGTCACCATCGACAAGCGCCTGTTTGAAGTTGCGATGGATCGGCGCCTCCTGGGTCGCGCAGAAGCGCGTGCCCATATTGATCCCGTCCGCCCCCAGCGCCAGCGCCGCAACAAGACCGCGCGCGTCGCCGAATCCGCCTGAAGCCAGCATCGGCACCTTCACCACATTGGCGGCTGCCGGAATCAGCACGAGGCCGGGAATATCGTCCTCGCCGGGATGCCCTGCGCATTCGAATCCGTCGATCGAGATCGCGTCTACACCCATGCGTTCCGCCGACAAGGCGTGCCGGACGGCAGTGCACTTGTGGATGACTTTCACGCCATGCTTCTTGAACGCGTCGACATGTTCCTGGGGCCTGTAGCCCGCGGTTTCCACGATCTTCACACCGCCATCGATGATGGCCTGCCGATATTCGGCGTAGGGCGGCGGATTGATCGACGGCAATATGGTGAGATTCACCCCGAACGGCCTGTCGGTCATCTCCCGGCATCGGTCGATCTCCTTGAGCAGATCGTCGGGAGTGGGCTGGGTCAGGGCCGTCAGAAAGCCGAGCGCACCCGCATTGGCGACTGCGGACGTCAGTTCCGCACGTCCGACCCACTGCATGCCGCCTTGGGCGATAGGGTGATCGACCCCGAAGGCCTGCGTAAAGCGGGTTTGTAAACGGCTCATGCGGGGCCTGCCCCCGTGAATTCGGGCACGCGTTTTTCCTTGAATGCGTTCACGCCCTCCCTGTAGTCGGGCGATAATCCGCATTGTTTCTGCATGTCGCGTTCGCGATCGAGCGACGCGTCCAGATCCGACGACCAACTCTCGCGTATGGCCCGCTTCGCCGAGCCCAGTCCGAATGTCGGGGCGGCGGCGAGTTTGGCGATGATCGCCTCCACCTCGGCGCCGAACTCATCGTCCGGGATCGCCTTCCAAATGAGGCCGTACGCGGCCGCCTGCTCAGCGGTCAGCCGCTCGTTCAGCAGCGTGAACGCCATGGCGCGGGCCTGTCCCATCAGCCGCGGCAGCATATAGGTGCCGCCCGAATCCGGAACGAGCCCGATAGCCGAAAACGCCTGTGCGAACTTTGCGGAGGCCGTGGCCACCACGATATCGCACGCTGCGGCGATGTTGACCCCCGCCCCCGCGGCAACGCCGTTCACGGCGCATACCACAGGGATCGGCAGCCCGACCAGCCGCCGCACCAGCGGATTATAATCATTCTGCGGGCCCTGCGAGAGATCGAGCGGGCCTGCATTCACATCACGGTCGCCAAGGTCCTGGCCGGCGCAGAATCCACGCCCCGCCCCGGTGATGAGCAACACCCGCGCATCGGCATCCCGTTCGATGCAGGTGAGCGCGTCGCGCACCTCCTCGTGCATTTGCGCATTGAAGCTGTTGAGCTTGTCGGGCCGGTTGAGGGTCAGGCGGTAAGCTCCATCCGTCACCGTCAATATTATCGTTTCGTAGGACATGCCAATCTCATGCAGGGGTCGGGAAAGTCAGGATGCGCCTGCGCTGTTCGCGGAGCGAACCCCACATCATGTCGGCGACGTGCGCGCGCTTGAGATAGTGGTGCACATTGGCCTCCGCCGTGAAGCCGAAGGCGCCGTGCACCTGGATGCAGTCGGCCGCATTCCTTACCGCGGTTTCGCAGGCGACGATCTTGCTCGCCGTCGCGTGGAAGGGCGTATCGGGCGATCCTTCATCCATTACCAGCGCGGCAAAGGATGCCTGACACAGTGCGGCTTCCGAACGGATCGCCATGTCGGCGCAGACATGCTTGATCGACTGGAACGCACCGATCGGCTTGCCGAATTGCTCGCGAATCTTGCTGTAATCCACGGCCAGATCGCGCGCGCCCTCGCTGACACCCACGGCATAGGCCCCCATCAACATCAGGGCGCGGTCGTGGATATTGTCGGTCTCTGCGGAAATGGCGACGCGCGGCGCGCCGGACAGCTTCGCGCGCTCGAGGACGAGGGCGCTGTCGGTCGAATTGACCCGGACGATTTCGCTGAACGCATCGCGCGGGTAAAGTGCAGCCCCCTCCTCGGACACGAGAAGGACCCACGCGGCCTCCTCGGCCTCGAACAGGTGATATTCGTCGGCAGCGCCGGCGGCGCCGCGCGAATTTGCGAGGCCGACCTTGATGCCGCCCGCCAGCAATTCGTCCCGAAGCGCATCTTCGCCTGCAAAAGCCGCGATTCGGGCCCCGAGCACCAGGCCGAAGATGCCGGGCGATACGAGGTGGTAGCCGAACTGCTGAAAGGCGAGCATTTCCTCCGCGGCGCTGAGCCCCACCCCGCCCCTGTCGTCGGGGAGCCCAAGCGCAAAGAAACCCAGCTCGCCCAGTTGCGGCCAAAGCAGGGCGTCCGGATTTCCGATGGCCCCGAACTCGCGCAGCCGGTCGACCGGCGCTTCGTTGCGGAGAAAATCCTTGATCGTATCGACGATTTGCTGCTGGTCGTCGGAAGGAAGCAAGTCCACGCTCTATTCTCCTGAAGTCAGCTGCGCGGCAAGCCGAGCACACGTTCGCCGATGATATTGCGCTGGATCTGGGACGTGCCCGCGGCGATCGTGGTCGCATAGGTTCGCAGATAGAAGTAGACCCAGTCGTCGTCTTCCGGATTCTCCAGTCCATCGGCACCGATGATGTCGAAGGCAAGCCGCCGGACGCGCTGCTGCACTTGGCCTACCATGGCCCGCATCAGCGATGCCATCGCCGGGCTCACGTCGTGCTGGGCGCGACTGACGACCATGTAGGTCATCGCGCGCGCCGCCGCCATATCGGCGCGAAGCTGCGCAAGCCTCGATCCGAATTCATCACCATCGAGAAACGCGGCGCCGTAGCGTTCGCGCGCGCGCGCGATCATCTCCTCGACAAGAAATGCGTAGCGGATCTGGTCCTTGATCTGTGCGGTTCCGCGCTCAAAGCCGAGCGTCGACATCGCGACCGACCAGCCGTTATTGAGTCCGCCCACGACATTCTTCAACGGCACGCGCGCCTCGTCGTAGAAGCATTGCACGAAATGCGTGTGATTGGGCGCCGTCATGATCTCGATCGGGCGAAGCTCCAGACCCGGCGTATTCATGTCGAAAATGACCCAGCTGATGCCCTTATGCTTGGGCGCTTCGGGATCGGTCCGGACCAGCAGTTCCTGCATGTCCGACAGATGACCGTGGCTCGTCCAGATCTTGGAACCGGTGATGACCAGTTCGTTCCCGTCGACATAGGCGCGGGTCTTCAGCGAGGCGAGATCGGACCCGGCATTCGGCTCCGAAAAGCCCTGGCACCAGATCTTCTCGCCGGAGAGGATCGAGCGCAGATGCTCTTTCTTCTGATCCGCATCGCCATGGGCAATGATGGTCGGACCGCCGTGATTGAGGCCGACGAAGCACAGATGATTGTCGGGCGCATTGGCGCGCGCATATTCCTCGTACCAGATCAGCTGGCGGGTGAGGCCCAGTCCCATGCCGCCATATTCCTCGGGCCAGGACACCCCCGCCCACCCCCCGTCATATTGGCATTTCTGCCATGCAAGATCATATTCGCGCATCTCGTCGCCGCCATGCGGACGACGTTCCTTGAAGACGTTCGCGTTCAGCCATTCGCGCGCCTCTTCGCGAAATTTCTGATCTTCTGCGGTAAATTTGAGATCCATGCGTCAACTGCCCCGTATCTGGCTTTCACCGCGGGTCTAGCTGGATTGCAATTGCGTTCCCAAAACGCGAATTAAGCCATTTAGGTAGTTCGCTCGCCCGCAGCCGCGTCGGTGCCGCCGGCTTCGGCCGATCGCGCACACAAAGCCCAGAACCGTTCGGCGGCCCGGCCGAGTTCGCGCCCCTTGATCCGGCACAGCACGTGCTCGAGTTCGATCCCCTCGACGGGAATTGCGCTTATGTCGCGGTCGAGCGATGCCAGCCCTCGTTCATCGAGCGCCATCGCGACCATCGCCCCGCGACCGGCAACCGAATGCTCGATCGCGCGGAGGTCGAACTCCGGCACCTCACTGGTCACCATACCGAGTTTCTCGAAGCGCTCCCGCAAGCCGACATGAAGGGCGCCGCCCCACTCCTTCGGGGGCAAGCCGATCGTTCCGCCCTTGAGGTCGTCCAGTTTCCTCGCCTTCTTGCTCTGGGCGAGGGCGTAAATTCCCGCGGAACCGAAAGATATGAAATCCATTTCGACCACGCCGGTAGCCAACTCACGGGGAATCAAGGCAAGGTCGATACTCCATTCGTCGAGCGACTTCACCAGCGCGGCCGGATAGTTCATCTCGGTCTCGAGCTCGAAGTTGTGATAGCGCTGAACGAAGTCGAGCGTCGCCGTCTTGAGCCCGCTCACATCGATAATCGGGACATAGCAACCCAACTTCACCATCTGGCTTCGGCTTTGCGAGAGACTGCGTGCCGCTTCACGAAAGAGCCGGGCCGACTCGGCGATTTGGCGGGCGTGGGGCAAAAGCAGTTCGCCGGCTTCCGAAACACGCACGCCGACATTCTCGCGCACGAGCAATTGTACGCCGAGCTCATATTCCAGCTTTCGCATCTGGGCCGACAGCCATGGCTGCGCGATGTTGAGCCGGGTGGCAGCGCGCGTGAAAGAACCCTCTTCCGCGATAGTGGCGAATAATGTGATCCAGCGTAAATTCATCCCGCCTACCTATCGCGACGGCCGGACCAGTCAACCTGCTCTCGCCGGCGCTGTTTGGGGACCCGTGCCGATTGCCAGCATCGCTCCTAATTTTTGGCAAACCCGTCTGCGGCGTTACGCCGGATATGGGGTAGCGATGCGTCGCGCGGCATATGCCGATGGCACTGATGGAGACTGCCGGGCAGCGGCTCCGAACGCCGAAACTGGAAAGTGGAACGCATGAACGACATTACAGCGACAGAGAGACCGGTCGCGCCCTACACCGAACTGGACGAGAACGGAGCGCCGTATCTTCTCGGCAGTCGCTGTGGTGCCTGCGGCCAGACCCATCTGGGCCGGTTCGAGAATTGCCCGAAATGCGGTGCGCGCAACGCCATGGATGTTGTCAGGCTCGCATCGCACGGCACGTTGTACAATTATACGATCGTCCACCGCAGCCTTCCCGGAGTGAAAGTCCCCTTCGTGTCCGCCACGGTCGATCTCGATGGCGGCGGCACCGTTCGCGGCAATCTGATCGATATCGTGCCCGACCCGTCGCATGTGAAATTCGGCATGCCGGTCGACGTGATCTTCCGTTCCGCCTCGACCGCTGTCGCCGATGGCGACGGCTTTATTGCCCATTTCTTCATCCCCGCACAGGAAGCCGCGCAATGAGCAACGACGTCTATGTTGTCGGTATCGATATGATCAAGTTCGGCCGTTTTGACGATGCCAAGCCCGAAAGCCTGGCCGCCCGGGCCACATTGCTGGCGCTCGACGATTGCGGACAGACCATCCAGGACATGCAGGCGATCTATGCGGGTACCTGCAACGGCACGATGATGGGACAGCGCATGCTGCACTACATCGGTCAGACAGGCGCGCCGGTCGTCAACGTCACCAATGCCTGTGCCACCGGGGCAACGGCTTTTCGCGAAGCGTTCATCGCCATCAAGGCAGGCCTGTACGACACCTGCCTCGCCGTCGGTTCGGAGAAGATGGGCAAGGGCATGCTCGTACCCAAGAACAGCGGCGGGACGGCCATACCGACGGAGGGTCTTTTAGGCTCCGGCGTGATGCCATCGGTATTTGCGCAGATGGGGATGGAACACAGCCGAAAATACGGGACCACCTTCGAACAGTTCGCACGCGTGTCGGAAAAGAACCACAAGCATTCCGTGCTCAATCCGAAAGCCATGTATCAGAAGGAAACCCCGCTCGACATGGTGATGGAGGCGGAGATGATCGCCTATCCGCTTACCAAGCTCATGTGTTCGGTCAACGTCGATGGCGCGGCAGCCGCCGTCTTGATGAGCGAGAAGCGCACGAAGGAACTCGGACTCATGAACCGCGCCGTTCGCGTGAAAGGGTCGGGTCTTGCCAGCGATCCCTTCACCGATCGCAATCTCGTCATGCAGGACGTGAATACGGTCACCCGCCTCGCCGCGGCGCGCGCCTATGAGATGGCGGGCGTCGGGCCCGAAGACGTGAATCTTGTCGAGCTGCACGACTGTTTCGCCACCGCCGAGATACCGCACTACGAGAATCTGGGCTTGTGTGCCGAAGGCGAAGGCGGCGCCTTTCTCGACAGCGGTGCGACGACATTTGGCGGCAAGGTTCCCGTCAACCTGTCGGGCGGCCTGCTATCGAAGGGGCATCCCTTGGGTGCGACCGGCATCGCGAACATTTACGAGATTGCGCAGCATCTTCGCGGCGAGGCGGGCAAGCGCCAGATGGAAGGGGCGACGATCGGCCTGACCCACGTCGTCGGACTGGGAAGCGCCTGCGCGGTTCACATTCTTGAGAAGGCCTGATCTTTCGTACGGCCTCCGAACATCGAGAGCCGCCCTTCCCGATGAGGCAGGGCGGCTCGGCATCTCCGATCTCCCCGCCGCCCTCGGGCCATAAGCCTTCCGAGAAGTTGGCATCGCCCGCCACTTCGCGATACTTGATCTCGCTGAGAAAGCCGCCGCAAGCATTGCTGAAGACGTCAACGCGAGGTGAAATCGCCATAATATCCTTGTAGCGCGTGATGACATTGCACTGCTACCCAACCTTGGACCGCTCACCGATTACCAACCGCTGCATCGACCGGCGGTGGCCGTGATAATCGTTGACCGCAAAATGCCATGTCTGTCGATTGTCCCAAATGGCAATCGCCTTCTCCTGCCAGCGCAAGCGGCACTGAAACTCCGGCTGGTGGCAATGCTCGAAAAGCGATGCGAGCAGTCCTTGGGAGAGTTTCGCGCTCCAGCCCTCGAATTTTACGACATAGCCCGGGTTGACGAAGAGCACCTCTTCGCCGGTTTCGGGGATGGTGGTGACGACCGGGTGAACCGCGGTCTTGTTGAGAGCAGGCTTGCCGCCCTGCGGCGGGCGCTCGAGGAGGAACTGCGCCGCATATTTGCCGTCGCGGATCAGGTAGGATCTCGAATGCAATGCTCTCAGGCTTCGGAGCGTGTCCTTGACGCTGTCGGGAAGCGCAGCAAAGGCGGCCTTGGCGCTAAGAAAAAGCGTGTCGCCACCGTGCGGCGGGATTTCGAGGGCGCGAAGCATGGTGAAGGCGAGCGGCTTTTCCAGATATGTGTGATCGGTGTGCCACATATCACCGATGCTCGTGACATGACCGGCCTCCTTTACGAGCGACCCGACCTGCGGATAGCCGGCCGGATGCGCCAGCGTATCATTGACTTCCAGTTCGCCGAACGCTTCGCCCAGCCGCACATATTGCGCAAGCGTCAGATCCTGTCCCGGAATAAACAGCACGCCATGGCGTGACAGTGCAGCCCGCAACTCGCGGCACACGGTATCCGTCAGCGGGCCCGAAAGGTCGATCCCGGTGATCTCGGCGCCAATGTGACCGCCGATCGGCGACACCAGCATGCCGGTGGCCATATCCTTCTGCTCGAATATCGCGCTGCTCATATTCTTCGCCTTCTTCTCCTATACCCGTAGAAGAATATGAAACGCCACCCCGCTCGACAATGGGCTTGCCATGCGTCATTGATGTATGATCATCATCAATATGACCGGTCAATAGTTTTGAGCCCTCTGCACCTCTCGCGCTTCGCCGCCGTCGCCCGGACCATGTCGTTCAGCGCCGCTGCCCGCGCGCTTGGGATCGATCAGGCGACGCTTTCGCGCCAGATACGGCAGCTTGAGAGGGACCTTGGCTTTGCGCTGTTCCAGCGGACCACGCGCACCGTCACCCTGACCGAAGAAGGCGCAACCCTCGTCCCCGAAGCCGAGGCACTTACCGCGGCATGGGAGGCCGCACAGGCGCGTATCCGCCTGCTCAGGCGCGAAAATGGTGCGCGCCTACGCTTTGGCATGCATCCGTTCGTTTATTGGTCGTCAGAGATACGCGCGCTGTTGAAAGCATTCTGCGACGAAGGGCGCGGCACGGTCGAAACCAGCAGCGGGACCAGCATGCGCAGCCTCGGCAAACTCGACCTCGGCCTGCTGGATGCTGCGCTGGCGCTGAAAAGCCTCCTTCCTGACAGCTATGAAAGGATTCCCGCCATGCAGGTGACGCCGCATCTGGTACTTCCCGCCGAACATCCGGTCGCGTCGGAATCCGTCGTCACGGACGAGATGATGAGCAGCATTCGCACCGCAACCTTTCGTCCGAGTCGTGACCGCCAGGATTTCGATGCCGTATTTGGCGCAGTGCTCGCCAATTCGGCCGATATCACAGTCGTCAGCGAAGGCGCCGCGGCCGTCGTCTTCCACGCGGTTGCCGATCGGCTGGCCATGATCAGTCTTCGCCCCCACGAAAGCCCCGCGCCCGAGGGCTTCGTGCGTCGTCCCCTCGCCCGGGCACAACCGGTGGATTTCGTTCTGGCGCGGACGCAAAGGGACGATCGCGGCACGATCAACCGGTTCTGGAACCTGGCGCAAAGGATGTTCGAACGGCGGCGCTCCGCTTGATGTCCGAAGGACCACTTCCCGCGCGCAGTGCCATGACGCGGGCGCCATCGCCGCGACGCATTGACCAACAAGAAGGCAGCGGCCGCGCGCTTCGCCGGCGCAGCGCGTCAAGACCATGACATTTCGCGCGCGCATCGCGCACCGCCTGCCCCGCGCCCTTGCGATTCATGTGCCGGTAAAAATCGGGTTTCGCTTTTCCCGGAAAGCCAGGCTGGCTTCCTTCACATCCTTCGTCCGCACACAGCGCGCCGTGTTAAACGCCTCGCGCTCGATCGTCGTTTCGAGTGAGCTGCCCGACGCCGCCCGCAGATTCTGCTTCATGCAGCGGAACGCCACGCTCGGCCCCGCCGCCAGGCCCGCAGCAAATCGCTCTGCCGCCTCGGCGAACCCTTCGGAAGGCAGTACCCGGTTGACGAGACCGAGTTCGCTGCATCGGACGGCATCGAGCTTCTCGTTGAGCATCAGCAATTCCGCGGCGCGCGAAGGGCCGGCAAGCCGGTTCAGGAAATAGCTTAGCCCGAGATCGCCGCTGAGGCCGATACGGGCATAGGCCGTACGCATCACTGCATCGTCGGCCATCACGCGCAAGTCGCACGCCAGCGCCAGCGCCATGCCCGATCCCGCCGCGGCGCCGTTGACCAGCGCAATTGTCGGCTTTCCCATCCGGTGCAGCACCACGGCGGTGCGGCCATGCGCAATAATCGCATCGGCTCGCTCCTCGATCGTTTCGGGCCGGGAGGCGCTGGCGGCATCCTCTCTGCTCTTGCGCACGTCGCCACCCGAGCAGAAGGCCCGGCCCGCGCCCGTGAGCGCCACGGCACCGACGTCGGGATCATTGCCTGCCGCCGCGACGGCCGCCTGCAGACGATGATGCAAGTCCGCCGTCAGCGCGTTCATCCGGTCGGGGCGGTTCAGCGTGATGATCCGCAGCCGTCCCTCGTCGCGGACCAGCAATTCGCTTTCGCTGTCTTTGCTCATCTCAGTTTCCATGGCTTGGACTGCGCAATGGATTTGCCTGGCTTGGTCACTCCGACAGCCCCCTTGCTGACCTGCACATACTGCACCGCGCCTGCGATGGCCTGATCGCGCGGGAGGCTCTGCGCGACCCATAGCGCCTTGACACTGCCCTGGGTCGGAACCGGATCGCGCGCGGCAATGCTCTGCGCGATTTCCTGCGCGCGATCCCACAATTCCTCGCGCTTCACGACTTCCGTCACCAGGCTCATCCGCATCGCGGTCTGTGCACTTATGCGCTCGTCGTCCGCCATCAGCACCATGCGGCTGATTTCCTGATATGGGATCCGGCCGAGCATGCCGATCGGCTCGACCGAGGACAGCTTGCCGAATTTGAGATGCGGATCGAAAAAGGTCGCGTCTTCCGAACAGATTGCGATGTCCGCTTCGTTGAGCCAGTAGAAGGCGCCTCCGGCGGCCATGCCATGTACGGCCACGACGAAGGGTTTCCACACCCTGTTCGTTTTGGGGCCAAGCCAGTCACCCGGATCGTCATAGTCGAAGGGAGAAGGCATGTCGTCTTCGGCACGCCAGCCGGTGCGTATATCCACCCCGGTGCAAAACGCCTTTCCCGCCGCGGCGCGCAACACGACGCAGCGTACAGCTTCGGCCCGCCGTGCCTCGTTCCAGAGCCGCTCGAAGTCGCGAATGGTATCGATATTGAAACTGTTGGCCTTCTCGGGACGATTCAACGTCACGGTCAGCACGCCATCGGCCAGGTGGACGAGGATATTGGTATAGTCGCTTTGATCAAACATCAATGTTGACCTATCACCAAAGGCGGCTGACACTATTATGCGATCATGTCCATTCAGGAACTATTGCGGGGACTGATCCGGCTCGAACAGCGCAAGCCAGGTGTCCTCGATATTTTCGAATATGACGCGCACCTTCATTCCGATGTGAAGATCGCCCGGATCGCAGTTGACGATATTTGTCGTGAGGTTGAGCCCCTCCTGCTCATCCAGGGTGACAAGCCCCACGGAAAAAGCCTCGTCGAGACCGCGAAACCATTTCTGGCGGTTGATTGTCCAGGTCTCGAGCATTCCCTTTCCCGACACCGCTTCCGGCCGAACGTCGCGCGAATGGCACTTGGGGCAAGCGTCGCGATGCGGATGAATATAGTGCCGGCACGACTGGCATCGACTTATGCGGAGGACGCCATCGGCCCCCGATCGCCAGAACTCACCCTTGGCGCCGCTTTCTATAACGGGAAGATATCGACGTGGTGGTGCGTTGCGCAGAGTCTGGTTCATAGCTAAAAATCCTGTGTTCTTCACAGGGGTGCTAGCGCCATCGCGCGGGGCAACGCAACCGGAACGCCGCGCACGCTTTCCTCGATATTGCGCGCAAAAGCGTCGGCTTGGCGGAGGAAATGGAGAAAAGCGCCGATATCGGGCACATTACATATGGTCCTTGCCGCACCATATCTGAAAGGAGGAACCAGGCAGATACAGGCTCGACGAGGAAATCTAAATGCCCATCACGAACGGCAGCATACAGGCGGCAATCACCGGCGTCGGGCTGTGCGCGCCTGGCCGCGACAATGTTCGCCCGATCATGGAAGTGATGCTCGATGCGATCGATGAGGCCTTGCAGGATGCGGGGCTCACGCTGCAGGACATCGACGGTATCGCGACATTTCCTCTCCGTGCTTCCTACAAGAACGACTCCCCGATCGATGTTACCGAGCTTAAGGAAACGCTCGGTATCGACCTCAATTTCTTTTCGGGCGGCGTAGAGGGCCCGGCACAATTCACGTCGATCTTCGACGCCGTGGGTGCGGTCATGTCTGGGCAAGCGCGCCACGTTCTGTGCTACCGGACACTCGCCCAATATACGCAGCAGCTCGAGGACCGCGCCAACCCTCGCAAGCCTTCGGATGGCTATGAACGGGTGACCGGAAAATGGATGTATCACCGGCCATTCAACGTCGTGTCGCCGGTGGCCTGCACCGCGATGATGTTCCGCCGCCACATGCACGAATTCGGTACGACGAGGGAACAGCTCGGACATCTCGTACTCAATACAAGGAGGAACGCGGCACGGAATCCCCGCGCTATCTACCGGGATCCCATGACCATGGACGACTATCTGGGCGCGCGGATGATCTGCGATCCGCTCGGTCTCTATGATTGCGACGCACTTCTGGACAGCTCGACTGTGGTGATCGTTTCGCGGCTCGACGCGGCAAAGGACCTCCGCAAGAAACCGCTGGTCATCGAAAGCTTCTCCGGCAGGGTCGGCAATCATTACAGCTGGGATCAGTTCGAACCGAAATGGGGGATGATGGCGTTGGAAAACGGCCCCCATCTGTGGACGCGGACCGATTTCAAGCCAAAGGATGTGCGGGTCGCCAACCTCTATGACGGGTTCAGTCCGCAGACCCTGATCTGGCTCGAGGCGCTGGGCTTCTGCGGACATGGCGAAAGCGGTGCGTTCGTCGATGGCGGGCATCGTATCGCGCTCGACGGGGAGCTTCCCTTGAACACCGGCGGCGGGCAGTTATCGGGCGGGCGGATGCACGGCTACGGCCTGCTTTGGGAGACGTGCATCCAGATGTGGGGCGAAGGCGGCGATCGCCAAGTGCCCGGCGATGTGAATGTCGGTGTCGCCGCTGCGGGCGGTGGACCACTCGCGGGCTCCATCCTCCTCCGCCGCGACTGACAGATTCGTTTGGACCACGTCGTCAGTCCATCACAAGCACGACCTTCCCGAGCGCCTTGCCAGAACCGGCGCGCTCCAATGCATCGCGAAAGCGAGCGAGCGGAAATATCTGCACGGGCGGCGGCGGAAACACCCCGTCCGCGATCCACTTGCGCAGCAGGTTGCGATTGGCTTCTGCCTTTTCCGGCTCGCGCAGGTTGAAATTGCGGACGTCGACTCCGACCAGCGATGCCCCTTTGAGGAGCGGCAGATTGGCCTTGAGGCCCGGGATCTCGCCGCCAACGAAGCCGATCACCAGATGCCGTCCATTCCAGGCCAGCGAGCGGAACGCGGGATCGAAGAGCGGACCGCAGACCGGGTCGAACACCACGTCGATTTGACCGCCGCCGACCGCATCGGCCAGGCGATCGCGCCAGCCATCGGGATCGGTGTCGACGGCTGCAGCCGCGCCCAGCCGCAAGGCATAGTCACGCCTTTCGGCCGTCGAGGCCGCGGCGATCACCCGCGCACCGAGGATCTGCGCGATCGTCACTGCCGCGCTGCCGACGCCCCCTGCCGCGCCGAAGACCAATATGGTCTCGCCCTCTTGCACGCCTCCCCGGCCGGTCAGCGCGTAGAGTGCAGTCAGCGCATTGACCCGGATGCTGGCCGCAGCAGCGAAGTCCATGTCATCCGGCAGCGTCACCAGATGCCTCGCCGGCGCCAGCGTATAATCGGAAAACCCGTCTTTCACCGTCACGAGCGACAGCACCCGGTCCCCGACCGACACATTATCGACGCCCCGCCCCAGCGCATCGACGATTCCCGCCACTTCCACGCCCGGGGTGAAGGGAACTGTCGCTGCCATCTGATATCGCCCGGTGGCATGAAGCGCGTCGACATGGCCGACACCGCACGCCTTGATCCGCAGCCGCACCTCGCCCTCGGCCGGCTCCGGAATATCGCGCGCGGTAATTTCATAAGCGTCGATCGCACGCACGGTCGTGGTGGTGATACTGCGTCCCTGCAATGCCCGCTCCTGGCCCTCGTTAAGCCCGGTCAAGCTAGCGGCGCAGGCTCATTGCACCTCATTCGGGATAAGTCCCACTAAGTGAGCAGATACCTTAGCCGCCCCAGAAAGCCCGATTTCGCGTGGTTTTCGCTGTACCGACGGCGGTTCATTCAGTCCGGGCGACCAGTTGACGAACCGTCAGTTCAGAATAGTGTGGCGGCAAGGGAGAGTGGAATCGATGTTTGGTTTCGAGCGCATCAGTTACGAAATGGCAGGGCGTGTCGCGATTGTGACAATCCGGCGCGCCGAGGCGCGCAACGCGCTCGACAACCTCGCCAATATCGAACTGGGCCGAGCCTTCGATCATTTTGCCGCAGACGATGAGGCCTGGGTCGCCATCATAACCGGCGACGGCGAGAAGGCTTTCTGCGCCGGGAACGACATGAAGGCCCGTGCCCGCGGCGAGCAGTTGACCCAGGAGAAATGGTCGGGCGGATTTGGCGGACTGGCCAAGCGGCACGATCTGTTCAAACCGGTGATATGTGCCGCAAATGGCTCCGCATTGGGCGGAGGTTTCGAGATTCTGCTCGCCTGCGACATCGTGATCGCAGCCGATCATGCGATGTTCGGCCTCCCCGAGGTGAAATTCGGCCAGCTCGCCGGTGCGGGCGGAGCGCATCGCGTCCCGCGCGCGCTCCCGTGGCAGAAGGCCATGGGACTCCTGCTCACCGGCCGCAGCATCACGGCCGGGGAAGCCGCCGACTATGGCTTCGTCAACGAGGTTGTCCCGCATGCTGCCCTGATGTCCACAGCCCTTCGCTGGGCGAACGAGATAGCGGACAATTCTCCGCTTGCCGTACGCGCCACGAAGGAAACCGCAATGTGCGGCCTCGCCCGGCCCCTCAGCGAGGTGATCGACCATTCGTTTCCGGGCCGCGATGCACTGCGAGCGTCTGAAGATTTCCTCGAAGGCCCGCGAGCCTTTGCCGAAAAGCGCAGGCCGTTGTGGAAAGGCAAATGAGCGCCGCTTCGGGCGGGCAGGCCGACGACGCCGGAATTGAAGTTTCGATCGACGGGCCGGTTTTGACCGTCACCCTTTCCAGGCCAGATCGGCTGAACGCGCTCACGCCCGAAATGCACTTTGCCCTGAACCGGGCCTTTGACCGGTTCGATGTCGACGACAGGCTCCGGATTGCGATCCTGATGGCACACGGCCGCGCCTTCTGCGTCGGTTCCGACCTCAAGGCTGCGGCGGAGCGCCGCTCGCGCGGCGAAGGCGCGCTGGTGCTTCCGGCCGGCGGCTATGGCGGCATCGCGGTCCGCTTCGGCCGAACCAAACCGGTGATCGCAGCCGTAAACGGTGATGCGATCGGCGGCGGCTTCGAACTGGCACTCGCCTGCGACCTGATTGTCGCGGCCGAAAATGCCCGTTTCGCGCTGCCGGAGCCCCGTTTCGGCATGGTTGCGATCGGCGGCGGTCCGCATCGGCTTGTCCGCGCGGTGGGTGCGAAGCGAGCCATGGACATTGCGTTGACCGCGCGTTTCCTGTCGGCGGCCGAAGCGTTTGAGATGGGCATCGTCAACCGGGTGGTCGGCGCCGGAGCATTGGACGCAGCCGTGCGTGAGCTTTCTGCGTCCGTACTGCGCTGCGGGCCAGGTGCAACCGCAGCGACGCTGCAGATTGTCAAGGATACGTTGGACTTCCCGTCCCTGCAGGATGCACTTGCGCGGCAGGAAGACGCGCAGAGTTTCACACGCTGGCGCGCCAGCGACGAAGGCCGCGAGGGCGCCAGCGCCTTCACGCAGAAACGCAAACCGGCGTGGACGATATCGTGAACGCAGCTTCTGACAGCCTGCCGTTCGCTGGCCTTCGCGTCATCGATTGCGCCGAGGGCATTGCCGGGTCCGTTGCCGCGATGATGCTCGGCCAGATGGGCGCCGAAGTCGTCAAGGTCGAGCCAACGGGCGGATCGAAGCAGCGAGGCAGCGCAGGTTTTGCCGCGCGGCAGCAAGGAAAGCGCAGTATCGTGCTGGACCTCGAAACCGACGGCGGAAATTTCGTCGCGCTTCTGGCCGGCGCGGACGTCCTTATTCATGAACCCGGCCTCCCCGAGCCCTTTCTGGCGACCGCGCCCCATCTGGTGACCAGTTGCATTTCGTCGGCGCCGCCGGGCATCGGTCATGACGACCTGCCTGCCGACGATTTCCTCGTCATGGCGGCAATCGGCCTGCTCGACGAACAGCCTGCCACGCGCCGCGACGGGCCCGCCTTTGTCCGGCTTCCCTTCGGCAGCTATTGCGCGGCATGGCTCGCCGCCACCGGGATCGGCGCACGCCTGTTCGCGCGCAT
This sequence comes from Sphingopyxis panaciterrulae, assembly GCF_014199295.1. Lineage (GTDB taxonomy): Bacteria > Pseudomonadota > Alphaproteobacteria > Sphingomonadales > Sphingomonadaceae > Sphingopyxis > Sphingopyxis panaciterrulae. The sequence goes on along the minus strand of NZ_JACIJH010000009.1, from coordinate 102,954 downwards.
GCGGGGCGCGCCGCCAGGGCCTGCCGATACGTCGATCATGCAAGGCGCACTGCTTCCCGCGATGATGTTGTGGCGCGACGCTGAGAGACCCACGGAGGCCCTGGTCGGCCGGATCGACAAGCGCATGCTTCCCTCGATTTTCGAATGCGCCGACGGCATCTGGCTGCATATCATGAAGAATGCCGATGACACGCCGCTGATGAAGCAACTGCTCGACGAAATGGGGCCGGAGGCGGTAGCGTCCGAAAATGCGAAATGGCCGGCCCATTTCCGCTACAAAAATTGGGGCGCCAATGTGCGCGCTTTCCGGAGCCGTCCCAGCGCCGAATGGCTCGAGGACCTGTGGGCGGCTGACATTCCGGTGCAGCCGGCGATGCTGCCCGGTGAACTTTACGCCGACGCGCAGGCAGTGGCGAACCGCTATGTCGTCGAGATCGAGGATCACGAGATGGGCAGGATCCGCGTGCCGGGCGCTCCGGTCACGATCAACCCCGCCGCCGATGCGGGTCGACCCGTTTCCAAGATCGGAGCGGATCGCGATGCAGTGCTTGCCTTGCGAAAGCCCGCAGCTTTCCCCGCCTTGTCAGGCTCGGCCGATTCCCGCCTGCTCGCCGGCGTCAGGGTCGTCGATTTCGGCAATTACCTCGCCGGTCCGCTCGCCACGATGCTGCTCGCTGACCTTGGAGCCGATGTGATCAAGGTTGAGCCTCCCGCGGGCGATCCGATGCGTGCAAACGAGTCGGCTTTTCTCGGCTGCCAACGCGGCAAGCGTTCGCTCGCTCTCGATCTGCGCAGGCCGGAAGCGCGGGAAATCATCGATCGCCTGGTAGAGGGCGCGGACATCGTCCACCATAATATCCGGCTTCCGACCGCCCGCAAGTTCGGGCTGGCTTGGGAGGATGTGTCGGTCACGAACCCGCGCGCCATTTTCGGCCATGTCAGTGCTTATGGGCCCGAAGGCGTCCGTCGGCACTGGCCGGGCTACGACCAGCTTTTTCAAGCCTGTACCGGCTGGGAATGGGCGCACGCCGGCGAGGGCAATCGTCCGGCTTGGTTGCGTTTCGGTATGATGGATCACATGTGCGCGGCGTCCCTTGCCTTCGGCATGATGGCAGCCCTGTATCGGCGCGAACGAACCGGCAGGGGCAGCCCGGTCGCAGCCTCGCTCCTCGGCGCCGCAGTTCTGACGATGTCCGGCACCGCCATGCGTGCCGATGGTTCGCTGACGAACAGTTTACCGGCCCTCGACGCCGACCAGACGGGGCCAATCGATGGTCGGGGGCTGGCCAAATGCGTGGATGGATGGATTGCCTATGCCGGTCCCGACCAACGCGCGCCCGCGCCGCAATCGTTCGCAAGCTACCGCTGCGACGAGGCATTGTCCGCGCTCGGCGCCAGAGGCTATGCAGCGATCCGCATTCCCGAGGAGGCTGGCAAGGCATTCCTGCATGACGCCGCGCTCGAGAAGCGCGGCCTCGTCGCGCGCTATTCCCATCCGGTCTATGGCGAATTGCGGCACCCGGGGGCCTTTTGGTCGATGGAGGCGACCCCGGTCAGTCCGCGCCGCGCGCCGCCCGTGCTTGATCAGCACCGGGAGGAAATTCTGGCCGAGATCGGCTTTTCGCCAACAGACATTGCACGGTTCGAGAAGGCCGGCATCGTCGGCGCATCCGAGGGAATGAGGACGTAATGAGACTAGAAGGCAAGGTTGCGCTCGTAACCGGCGCATCGCGCGGCATAGGCCGCGCCATCGCGAAACGCTTCGCAGACGAGGGCGCATATGTCGCCATGCTGGCACGCGGCCACGAAGAACTGGAGCGGGCCGCAGCCGAGATCGGCGAACGGACGCTGCCCTGCCCCGCAGACATCGGCGATCCCGAATCGGTGCGCCGGATTTTCGGCGAGCTCGGCGAGAAGTTCGGCGGCCTCGACATTCTCGTCAACAATGCCGCCCTCGCCACACCCAATCCGATTGCCGAGGCAGTGGATGCCGACGTTCAGAAGGAGGTGGCGGTCAACCTGCTCGGCCCACTCTACTGCAGCCGCGAGGCGATCCCGCTCATGCGCGCACGGGGCGGGGGCGATATCGTGAATATCAGTTCGGAATCGGTCAACCATCCCTATCCCCATCTGGGCCTGTATGCTGCCACGAAATCGGCTCTGGAGACACTGTCGGTGGTGCTGCGGACCGAACTTGCCGATGATCACATACGGGTTACCACCTATCGCTCGGGCAATGTGCGCGGCACGTTCAGCCGCGGGTGGTCGGACGAGGCGCGAACGCGCGCCCGCGCCGCAGCGCGCGATGCCGGCTTCTATGGCAAATCGGGCGCACAGATCGAACCGGAAATTCCCGCAGAAACCATCCTCACCATCGTCACGCTCCCGCGTGAGGCGCAGATAGACCTGATCGAACTGCGCGGCGCGCAACCCACCAGCAAGACGATCGCGACGCGTATGGCGGCGGACCCTTCAAAAGTCTGACGAAGCGGACCGCCAGAGACATCGAAAAGGACATACTCCATGACACTCAAACTCCAGACCAAGCTCTACATCGGCGGACAGTTCGTGGATGGCGGCGCGGGCGGCGAAGAAGTCATCAATCCGGCGACCGAGCAGGTGATCGGTATCGCCCCGGTGGGTTCTCTCGACGATGCCGAGGCGGCCGTCGCGGCTGCGGACGAGGCATTTCGCAAGGGCCCCTGGCCAAAGCTCAGCCGCTTCGAGCGCATCGAATATATGAAGAAATTTTATGCCGCGCTCGAAGCACGCAAGGCGGAGATCATTCCCCTCTTGATCGCCGAGGCCGGCGCGACCCTGTCGCTCGCGAACGGAGCGCAATGGGCGACCGGCATGAAGCATTTCCGCTATTATATGGAACGCGCGGCGGAGGATTTCGGCAAGATGAGCCGCCCCGAAGTGACCGGATCGGTGCTGGGAACCAGCGTCGTCCGCTACGATCCGGTGGGCGTGGTCAGCGTCATCACACCGTACAACTATCCCTTCATGCTGAACCTGGTGAAATCGGTGCCCGCGCTGTTGATGGGCAATACCGTCGTCCTCAAACCGTCCCCCTACACGCCGTTCGCAGCGACGGTTTTCGGCGATATCGCTCGTGACGCAGGTCTCCCCGATGGCGTCTTCAATGTGATGACGGGCGGCCTCGACGTCAGCCGGTTCCTGACATCGGACAAGCGTGTCCGGCTCGTCACCTTTACCGGGTCGGACATGGTGGGCGCCGCTATCATGGAGCAGGCCGCCCCCACGCTGAAGCGACTGATCCTCGAACTCGGCGGCAAGTCCGCGATGATCGTGCGTCCCGACGCAAATCTGGATGCGGCTGTAAGCCAGGGATTGCGGGGCTTTTCCTCGCACTCCGGACAGGGCTGCGCGCTCAACACCCGCCATCTGGTCCACAACTCGATCCGCGGGGAATATGTGGCACGGCTCCGGGACGCCGCAGCGAAAATCAAGCTGGGCAATCCCGCCGATCCATCGACGGAGATGGGGCCCCTGATTCGCAAGGTCGCGCAGGAGCGGGCCGAGAAATATACCCAGATCGGGATCGATTCCGGCGCGAAGCTGATGACCGGGGGCAAGCGGCCCGACCATCTCGACAAGGGCTTCTATTTCGAACCGACCTTCTTCGACGAAGTCGACAATAAATCACGCATCGCGCAGGAAGAGATTTTCGGCCCCATCGCATGCGTCATCGGTTACGATACCGATGAGGAAGCAATCGACATCGCGAATGACAGCGAATTTGCGCTGGCTTGCTATTTCCACTCCGGGGACGTGGCCAAGGCCTATGAAATGGCGCTGCAGATCAACACCGGCCGCTGTGCCATCAACGGCGGCGCGGGCACCCAGCTTTCGGACGAGCCGTTTGGCGGCAATCTTCGTTCCGGGTTCGGGCGCGAGAACGGGATCGAGGGCCTGCTCGAATTCACCAACGCGAACGCCATTTCGTTCCGCGCGGCGTGAAGCATGGTGATCCGCATCGAGCAAGGCCGTGACGGCCGGGCGATCGGCAGCGAGAAAAACTATCCTGCCCCCCGCCGCCCTGGACAAGGCGCCCGAGATTGCAAATCGAGATCAGGATGATTGCGATCGTGCCATGCTGCGCCTGAGCGACGAGCAATTGATTGCGGATCCCGCTCCGCTGCGCCACTGGTTCGACTGCCAGCTTGGCGGCGGATCGCGCGCCCTGACGATCGAGAAGATCATCGGCGGGGCCAGCAACAGCCTGCTGCGTGTGACCCGTGGCGACCAGCAATTCGCTTTGCGCCGTCCGCCGGCGGTTTCCAATGATCGAACGTCGCACGATCTTGCGCGCGAACTCAAGCTGATGCGGGCGCTTGCCCAAACCGACGTTCCTTGCGCGAGGCTGGTCGAAGGCACAACCGCGACGGACGTGATCGGCGGACCGTTTCTCGTCATGGAGTGGGTCGACGGTTTCACTCCGCGCGATCCGATGCCGGGCTGCTTTGCCGATGACCGCGGCAATCGCCGCGCCCTCGGCGATGCGGTGATCGACGCGCTCGCAAAGATAGCCCTGGTTGACTGGCAGGGCGTAGGACTGGGCGATTTCGGGAAACCCGACGGGTTCCTCGACCGGCAAGTCGACCGGTGGCTGTCGCAATTCCAGCGCAACCAGGTCCGCAACCTTTCCGAGCTTGATCAGGTGGTGACATGGCTGCGCACCAACGCACCGTCGAACACATCACCAGGCCTGATGCATGGCGACTACAGCTTTGCCAACGTCATGGTCGCGCGCGATGCGCCTGCCCGCATTGCCGCCATCATCGATTGGGAATTGGCGACGATCGGCGATCCGCTGCTGGATCTCGGCCACCTTCTGTCGAGTTGGGAGGATGCGAGCAGTGGTCCGACCTGGGCCTATTATGTCGATTGGACGGCGATGCGAAGCCGCGCCGAAGCGGCTGAGCGCTACTCCCTCGGGTGCGGGAGGGATGTCAGCGCACTGCCATTCTACATGGCGCTGGCACTCTTCCGTCTCGCCGTGATTCTCGAGGGTAGCTACGCGCGCTACCGGCGTGGCCAGTCCGACAATCCGAGACACGCCGTCTTCGAAACGCGTGTGCCCACTATCCTGGCCCAGGCAGTGCGGCTGATCGATCACGAAGGCTGAATCGAAACAAGCAAGAGAAAGGCTCCCGAGGATGTGGGATTTTTCGACCGAACCGGAATTTCAGGCGAAACTCGACTGGATGAAGCAGTTCGTCATCAATGAGGTCGAGCCGCTCGACCTCGTGTTCGACCAGCCGGGGCACCACCATAATGTCACCGATAAGCGCGCGATGGCTGCCGTCCGCCCGCTCCAGCAGCAAGTGAAGGAAAAGGGTCTTTGGGCCTGTCACCTCACGCCAGATCTTGGCGGCCAGGGCTATGGCCAGGTCAAGCTTGCCCTGATGAACGAGATCCTTGGCGGCACGAATTGGGGGCCGCGCGTTTTCGGCTGCCAGGCGCCCGACAGCGGCAATGCCGAAATCCTCGCCCACTTCGGAAGCGAGGATCAGAAAGCCAAGTATCTACGGCCGCTGCTTCAAGGGGACATCACATCCTGCTATTCGATGACCGAACCACAGGGCGGGTCGGATCCGCGCGTATTCGAAACCACCGCGATCAGGGACGGCAACGACTGGCTCATCAACGGCTATAAATGGTATAGCTCGCAGGCGCGCTGGGCGTCCTTCACGATCGTCATGGCGGTGACCGATCCCACGGCGCCCGTGTCAGACCGCTTCTCGATGTTCCTCGTGCCACAAGGGACGCCGGGTTTCAATATCGTGCGCAACACCGGATTGGTCGGAGAAAGTCCGGAAGACGGCGCGCACGCCTTCATCCATTACGACAATGTCCGCGTTCCGGCTGAAAACATGCTCGGCGAGGAAGGAAGGGCTTTCGAGGTTTCGCAGGTGCGCCTCGGCGGCGGACGGATCCATCATGCGATGCGCACACTCGGTGCTGCGACCAAGGCGTATGAGATGATGAAGGAACGCGCGGTCAGCCGCCATACGCAAGGCACGCTGCTGGGACACAAGCAATCCACCATGCAATATATTGCCAACACCTATGTGGAGTTGCTGCAATTCCGCCTACTGATCCTGCACGCCGCCTGGACGATCGATCAGGGCGACAAGGAAGGCGGCCAGATCGGTATCGGCAGCGCCAAGATCATGAGCCCCAAAATCCTGCGCGACATCATCGGACGTGCGATCCAACTGCACGGCTCGCTCGGCATCTCAAACGAACTGCCACTAGGACAATATTGGATCAAGGCGGCAGCACAGGGACTGGTCGATGGTCCCACCGAAATCCACGAGGTGAAGCTCGCGAAACGGCTGCTGAAGAATGTACGACCGGTCGACGGCCTTTTCCCGAGCGAGCATATTCCCGGCCGAAAGGCGGCAGCCGTAGAAAAGCTGCGGCGCTTCCTCGAGTTAAGCGAGGAGGAATTGGCGTGAGCACATCGATCTACACCGACGACAATGGTTTTGCCGCACGGGCTGCGGATGACTTGCCGACGCCTGCCGAACTCTTCGACATGAGCGGCAAGGTCGCGCTGGTAACCGGCGGGAGCCGCGGCATGGGCCGCGCCATCAGCCTCGCCTTCGCCCGGGCGGGCGCCGATGTAGTTGTCGCCAGCCGGAAGATCGAGGCTTGCGAAGAAGTGGCGCGGCTGATCCGCGAGATGGGTCGCCGTGCGCTGCCGATTGCCTGCCATGTCGGGAAGTGGGACGATATCGCCGCCATGATTGACGCCGTCTACGTCGAGTTCGGACGCGTCGATGTGCTGGTCAACAATGCGGGCATGTCGCCTGCATCCCCCTGCTCCGCCGATGTCGGGGAGGAATTGTTCGACAAGGTCGTCGATGTCAATTTCAAGGGCCCCTTCCGGTTGACAGCGCTCATCGCAGAGCGAATGGCCAGTGCCGGAGGCGGTAGCATCATCAATATCTCGAGCCTCTCGGCTATACGCCCGCAACCTTCGGTCTCCGCCTATGGCGGAGCGAAGGCTGCGTTGAACGCCGCTAGCGTGGGAATCGCCATGGAATATGCGGATCGCGGCGTGCGGGTGAACGTCATAGCGCCAGGAGCCTTCGCAACCGACATCGCACGCCATTGGGCCGACCCTGAAAAGGTACGCAAACGCGCCGCCATGGGCCGTGTGGCCGACCCGCGCGAGATCGTAACCGCAGTTCTCTATTACGCCAGCAATTTCTCCGCTTTCACCACCGGGGCGAATCTCAGGGTCGACGGCGGCCGCCTGTAGTCCTGCCGACGTCGCCCGAACGGCAGCGCGCTCATGTCGGCTCGGCATTTCGGTGATACGAGGCCGGATCGCGATGGGTGCGTATGGGCTCAATCCGGTTCCGACGCGCTAGACCGATGCGCAAGATCGGAGACTCTGGATGAACGATATTTCCCCTGCCATCATTCCGGGCCGCTTCGCGGGAAAACGTGCGCTTGTGACCGGCGGCGGCCGCGGCATCGGAGCTGCCATTGCAAGTCGGCTCGGAAAAGAGGGCGCGGCCGTGGGCATCGTGTACCGCACCCGCAGCCACGATGCCGAGGAAGTCGCAAGCGAGATCGCGAACAACAACGGCATCGCCTTCACGATCCAGGCAGACCTAGAAAAGACCTCCGAAATCGAAGCCATGTGGCAAGCCTGGGACGCCACCAGCGAGCAATTGCTTGGCGACAATCAGCTTGATGTGCTGATCAACAATGCCGGTGTCACCTCCGCCGCCCCGTTGACCGAAATCTTCGAACATGCTTATGACCGGGTGATGGCGATCAACGCCAAGGCTGCTCTGTTCGTATCGGCGGAGGGGGCAAAGCGGATGCGCGAAGGCGGCCGCATCGTCACGATCGGGTCGGGGGCGGCCGATCGCCCCGGTGCGCTGAACGGCGCTTACGGTATGTCGAAGGCCGCCCTCCTCGCCATGACCCGGTCACTGGCGGTAGAACTCGGCCAGCATGGCATTACCGCCAACGTCGTCTCGCCCGGCTACACGCGCACGGACAATACGGCCCATATGCTCTCCGTTCCAGAATTCGCGGCGAGGGTCACCGAATTGACCGCGATGAAGAGGCTTGGCAGTCCCGAGGACGTTGCCAGCCTCGCCTGTTACCTCGCGTCGCCCGAGGCGGACTGGGTGACCGGGCAATGGATCGAGGCCAGCGGCGGATATCGCATGATCCCGCCGGTCTGATCGCCCGCCGGAAAACGCAGGCCGCGGTGCCCACCGGATCAGAGTATCCTCGATCGCCGCAGCGCGAGGTCATTCGCCGGTAAAATTCGCCGGCCGCTTATCGAGAACCGAGCGCGCCCCTTCCTTGTGATCTAATGTGTGATGCATCAGCCCCTGGGTCGAGGCCGCAATCTCCAAGGCGGTGTCATAGGTCGTCGATTGCCCCTGGCGCAGCATCGCCTTGGTGGCGCGAAGATGATAGGGTGGCTGTGCCGCAATTTTCATCGCCAGCGCGCAGGCCTCTGTCATGAGCGCGCCGGGATCGACCACCCGCGAGACGAGACCCCATTCCATCGCCTGCGCGGGCTTTATGACCTCGCCGGTGTAGAATAGTTCGGCGGCACGGCTCATGCCGATAATCCGCGGCAGAATCCATGTGCCACCATCGCCCGGAACCAGCCCGACCTTCAGAAAGGTCACGCCAAAAGCCGCAGCGGTCGACGCGATACGGATGTCGGCGAGGCAGGCAATGTCGCAGCCAAGCCCGATGGCGGGCCCGTTCACCGCTGCGATCAGCGGGACATCGAGCGCGTGAAGCGCGCGCAGGGCCATGTGGATATTGCCGCGATAGCCTTCGCGCACCATCGCCGGATTCCCCGCAAAATTGCCTTCGCCCGCTAGCATCGCCTTGAGATTGCCCCCGGCAGAAAACGCCCTGCCCTCGCCCGTTAAGATCGCGGCGCGGATGTTGCGGTCGGCTGCAAGCACCGAGCAGGTCCGGGCCACCGACTCACCATCGCCCTCCTCGCCGAGGGCATTCATCGTATCGGGACGGCTGAGGGTCAGGATCGCGATCGGCCCCTCCTTCTCGAGCTTGATCAGTTCGGACATTTGTTTCTCCTGGGTCAGAAAGTGTGATCATCTGTATTTCGAAGGGTCAGGCCGAGGCCTCCTTGCGCATCTCGTCGCCGACATCGGGGGGAAGCCGCATCACGATGATCGCGGAAACGATCGAAATACCCGCGATCGCCGAATAGGCGACGCCATAGGAGCCGAGCGAGGCCGCTCCGCCGGCACCGGCGACGAGGCCGGCGCCAACGGTATAACCCAGCCCGAGCGTCACTTGCTGTGCGATCGAGAACAGGACCGAAGCGTGGCCGATTTCCGGCCCCTCGACATCGGCATAGGTCAATGCGTTTCCGGACATGAAGAAGGAGGCCCGGATCAGCGCGAAGCAGATCATGAAGGCGGACATCGCGAGCAACGGTGTGTCGGACCGGAATCCGATGGGCACCAGCGTCAATCCGCCCAGCACAAGCGCGCTCGTGACCATCATCGGACGAAAACCGGTCGCGCGCAGCGCGAGCGGACAGGCAAAACGGGAAATGAGCGAGCCGATCGCGCCTGCTGCCGGCACCTGACTCGCAGCGAGCGGCGAGAAGCCGAGCGCGACCTGAAGCTGCATCGGAAGCATGATCGTGATCGCCCCGATACCGACGCGCTGCAGCCCGCCCGACGCCAGGTTGAGCTTGAGAGTCTTGTGCCGCAAGACCCGCAGGTCGACCAATGGGTGTGGCGACCGGAGAGCTTGACGTATGTAGAGAGCCACCAGCGCGACAGCGCCGAACGAACCCGAGATGCGGACCGGAAGCGTTTGCCCTGCCAAGAGCCCGCTTTCGAGTACGCCCAGCACCGCAAATATGCTTCCCGCGCACAACAGGAACCCGGCGATGTCGAAACGACGCCTGGGCTCGCGATCGACGTTCGGCACGAAGCGCAGCACGGCGATGATGCCGAGAATGCCTACCGGGAGGTTGATGAAGAAAATCCAGCGCCAACTCGCCGTCTCGATCAATGCTCCGGCCACGGGAGGACCGAGCATGGGCGCTAGAATGGCGGGCATCGTGTACCAGGCCATTGCTCGCACCATGGCCGAGCGATCGATCGCTCCCACCATGATGGCGCGCCCGACCGGCGTCATCATCGCTCCCCCGGCGCCCTGAAGCACACGCGCAGCCACCATCTGCTCGAGGTTTTGCGAAAGCCCGCACATCAGCGATCCCGCGACGAACACGCACATGGCACAAACGAACACGCGCCGTGCGCCGAAGCGCCCCGCCATCCACGCGGACGCGGGGACCAGCACCGCGACCGTCATGGCGTAGATCGTTAGCGCGATCCTCAAATCCGGGGTCGGAATACCGAAGTCCCGAGCAATGGTCGGCAGCGCAAGCGCCAACGAGGCCGTATCCATGAGGTCCATGAACAGGGCGCTGGCGATGACGATGGGGATCAACCTGTTGCGCGAAAACAGTCCGCGTCGCTCCTCCACGGCTATCTCCCGTGCCGGCTGCTCATGGCGCCAATTCCTGTCCTCGGCACCGCCCCTGTCCGACATTGTCGTCAGATACCGAGCAGCGACTTCAGTTCCGGACGGCTGACCTTCATCGAGATGGTGCGCGGCAACTCGGCCACAACGCGATATTCGACGGGCACCATATAGGAGGGTAGCGTCTCCTTGAGGAACGCGTCCAGCTCCTGTTTGTCCGGGGCCTCTCGATGTCCGTCGGATAGTTCGATCGCAGCGATCGGCACCTGGCCGAGGCGGTCGTCCTTCACGCCGATGACGGCGGCATCGTTGATGCCGGGATGCCTGCGCAGAACCTGCGCCACTTCCTCCGGAAGAATCTTGAAGCCTCCGCGGTTGATCGCATCATCGGCGCGTCCAGCTAGGAAGATGAACCCGTCGGCGTCGATGAACGCCAGATCATTGGTCCGTATCCAGTCCGGACCATAACGGTCGGACTTGACCTCGACGATTCCCGTCTCGTTCGCCGGGCAGGGTTCGAAGCTTTCCTGGTCAACGACACGAATGCTCACGTCGCGCTTCGCGCGCCCCACGCTGCCGCGCTTTTCCTTCGCGAACTCGCGATGATCCTTCAATGTCCAGCCGGCCAAGCCGCCGATGAATTCCGCCGCGCCATAATCCACGAGTATCGCGCAGTCGAAACGCTCTTCAAAGCGCTCCTGCACGTCGGTCTCAAGCGGCGCGGTACCAGACCGGATCGCGATCAGGCTTTCGAGCTTTTCAGGGGCAACATCGGCGTCGAGCACCATGCGTATCATGGCTGGCACGAGGCTCGCCGCCTTCGGCTTGTACTGCGCCACGGCATCGACCCATTCGGGAACGTTGAACTTTTCGAACAGCACGATGGGGCGGGCCTGGTAAAGCGCGAGCAACAGGCCGAACAATCCGCCCGCATGGCTGAAGGGCTTGAACAGAAGTGCGGGCGATGTCTTCAGTGCCAGCACCCCTCCGTCATCCGATTTCTTCGGGTCGCCCGCATTGAGCGACGGCATCAGAATGTCCTGCTTCACGGGGATGCGCTTGGGCGCGCCGGTCGTACCGCTGGTCAGACGTTCCAGAACATAATCGGACATCGGCGCACGATGCGCTCCTGCCCCAGGCTTTTCCAGTCCCGGCACCAGTCTTACCCTGAAGGGATAATGCGACACCTCGATGCCGACGCTGCCAGCCGCCGTCGCCGCTTTGATCACCCCCTCGCCAGCCCAGTCGTCGGGGTCGCCGACTACCGCCTTCAGGCCCTGCGCACTGATATCGTCGCGGAAACTGGCCACATTGTAGGCGGGGCGCAGCGGCGCCACCATGCGTCCGCCGCGTACCAGCGCGATGAAGGACGCGACGGCCGCGGGCCGGTTGCGTGCTGCCCAGCCGACCGGCGCCTCGCGCTCCACGCCCGCTTCGTCCAAGAGGCGTTCCACCTCGGCCGCGGCGACTTCCAGCTCGGACCAACTGATCGAGTGGCCCTGATATTCGACGGCCGTCGCGGCGGGATCGAGCTTGAGCACGGCCTCGATGCGTTGAGCGAGCGTTTCTTTAGTGTTTTCTGTCATGTACGCCATTCTGGACGAGCTGCGCACCCGCGTCCAATCACGAAGCACGGCGATCAAAGTCTATCTTCCCTAGGTCGGTGCGCCGATCAGTTCGGCGAGTGCCACGCAGCTTCGCTGCGTTTCAAGGGTGGCGACGCATTGCGCGATCCTTTCTGCGCGATCATCGGTGATGCGTCCTCGCATGAGGGTACGGAATTTCTCGGTAATGTCGGCGCTCGACGCCGGATTGTCATGATGGCCGCGCGGGACGGGCCGATCCTCCGAAAGGCGGGTTCCGTCGTCGAGGACGACCGTGACCTTCCCGCCAAGCTCCGACCCGCCCGACGTGTCGCGGCGAACGACGGAGATGCGGTCCGACAGCGCGGAAATGGCGGGATCGCACCATGCCGACGCATCGGCGAAATCTTCGAGCGTCGCACGCCCCCGGACGAGCACACAGCTGACCGCGAAGGCGAGAGAAAACTGCGCGCTAATCATGTCGGCAGGGTGCACGATCCCCGCCCCGTGCAGCATGGTGAGCTCGGACACCTCCGCCTCGACCGATTTGATGCGCGCGGGATCGAGGGAACGCGCGTCTCGGATCGCCTGGGCTGCCTGTATCGCGCCATGCAGCGTGAAGACGGCGGGCGAGAGCTTGAACATGGTGTCACGCAAATGGAAGTCGCGATTCCACAATGCTTCCGGATCGCCGTCCAGTTCGTCTGCGAACACGTTGAAGATGCCGCGCTTGCCCTCGAAGATCGTCGCGGGGCCGGTCAGCCCCTCTGCCGCGAGCAGCGCCGCCTGGGCACCCGACCGACTGGCGGATCCCGCATGGACTCGTTTCACCTCGCCGCCCGACTGGTCATATTCCATCGTGCCTGATGCTTCCGATCCGGCGATCGCGAGCGCGTTCATGATGCGGAGTGCATCCAGTCGTAGCAGCCTTGCCACCGCACCCGCCGCTCCGAACGGGCCCTGGAATTTCATCGGATGCCAACCCCGCCTGCGCGCCGCCTTGTGCACCTGTCCGCCGCCCAGGGCCATCGCCTGGTAGCCCGCAACGATGCCCGTCAGGAGATCCTTGCCCGAAAGTCCGTCGCGTTCCGCGATTGCAAGGCTGGCCGGGATCACGACGGCGCCGGGATGCCCGCAAATGACGTGACTATCGTCGAACTCCATTCCGTGCCCGCACGATGCGTTGGCATAAGCGGCATAGATGGCGGTGGTTCTGTCGCCGCGGAGCACGATCGAACTCTCCGCCCTTCCGCCCAGCGATCGGACGTGGCGCAGCACGGGAGCAAGATGAGGCAGACCCACGCCCGCTATCTGGCATCCAATCTGATCCAGCAGGCAATCCTTGGCGCGCGCGACGACCTCCGACGGAATGGCCTCATAATCGAGAGCGGTGATCCATTCACCGAGCCGTAGTGCAACCGGCTTCATGTGCGCGGAAACGCCTGCAGAATCGCGCGCAGCGCCGCGATGAAGGCTATGGGCTGGTCGAGCATGAGGTGATGATGCGCGTCGGGTATCTCGACGAAAAGCGTGCCGTCGGCAGCCATCGACTTTTGCTCGGCCCAGATTTCGTCGATCACACTTTTCGAACAGGAACCGCGCATGAAGGCAAGCGGGCACTTGGCCTGCGCGATCAGCGGCATGAGGTCGTTCCCCACAGGCGTCTTGCGGCGCATGTCTGGATCCTGCCGGAAGCGCCATCCGGTTGCGACCTGCTCCACCGCTTCCCCGGCGAGCATGTCGAAGATGAACGGATTGATCTCCGGCTGCTCCGGCTTGAGACGAAAACGCGCGATCGCCTGTTCGCGCGTGGCATGGACGTGGAACGGTCCCACCTCCTCGGCGTCGTCCCCCCAGGCCTGTCGGACACGGAGACGAGAATCCACGAGCACCCCTCCCGCGAAGCGTTCGCCGTTGCGCACCAGGATATGCAGACCCATGAAGCCGCCGAAGCTGTGCGCGGCCATGAAGGGTGGCCGGTCCGCCTCGTACAATCCGGCAGCCTCTGCCACCGCCATCGCCTCAGCGATCAACGTCTCCACCGAATATTGCTCTCGGCGAGCGGAACCTCCCATGCCGGACCAGTTGAACGTGGCCACGCGATAGTCATCGGCAAGCATCGGCGCGATATGGCGATACCAGCCAATATGCGCACCGTTGCCGATGAGCAGCAAAAGGCCTGACTTCCCCCGCTCGCCCCATGCGGCCCATTCGACGTCGCCGTCCGCGACAGTGACAAGGCCCCTGTCCGGCTGGTGCGCCATGGCCCGGGCAAACCATTCGGGCGGATTTGCGGACTGCCGGTTCACAATTCGGGCAACCCCGGGATCGCGAAGAAATCGGGCAGTTCGTGACGGGTCACCTGCGTGCCGCCGGGAAGCACACGCTCCATGATCGTGGTCTGCACCCTTCGCGAGAAGCGCCAGCCTTCGGGAAGGCGCACACATTCGTCCTGATAGACACCAATCATAGCCAGCCAGTCCTCGCTGCCCACAGCCAACTTGGTTTCCGAAAACCACCAGCGCGCGGTGGCGACGTCGCCGGCGACGTGCACGACGCCGCTGTGGATCTGCTGGCAGAGAAAGTCTCGCTCGCGCTGGAGTCGGCGATAGCGTTTGAGGATCTTCTCGCGCCCCTGCACCGGATCGCCATAGCCGGGCTTTTCGATCCGGCCGTCGGGTGCCATCACCGCGGCCATGCCGTCCGCGTCGCGGCGATTTGTCGCATCCGCATAGGCGGATGCGAGCGCACGGATTTCCATCTCGTCTTCGAACTTTCCGGCCATGTCTCAGCCTCCTCAGACCCGTTTGCCTATCATGCGATTGCCGCCGCGAAACCAGAAGGCGCCGCCATCCACCGGCAGATTGACTCCCGTGATGAAACGGCCCTCGTCCGACAGGAGGAAGGCGACCGCATCGCCGATCTCATCGGGCATGCCGAACCTGCCAAGGATCGTGCCCGACTTCTGCATCGCCTCCACCTCTTCCTCGCTCTTGCCATCGACGGATTTGGCAAAACTGGGCGACCAGGTACTACCGGGAGTAACCGTATTCACGCGGATGCCATGCTTGCCCACCTCCATCGCAGCGATCGCGCCGAAGTGGAACAAACCCGCCTTCGAGGAGCCGTAGCCTGCGGTATTCTCCGTCGCCCGCAAGCCCGACACCGAGCCGATATTGACGATCGCGCCCTTGCCGCGCTCGATCATGAAGGGCAGCGCAGCCTTCATCGTCAGGAAGGGCGCCTCGAGGTTCATGATGAAGTTGAGGCGGAACTCCTCGATGGAGGTATTGAGGATATCGCGTCCCGCGAAGCGCCCGGCGTTGTTGACCAAGCCGTCGAGCCGACCGAGCCGTTTCCCGACATCCGACACGGTTTCGTGGATTGCATCGGCGTCACGTATGTCGAGCACGACGGCTTCGGCACTGCCGCCCTCCTCCTCGATTCTGGAAACGGCGGCGTCGAGCTTTTCCCGGCGCCTTGCGGACAGCACGACATGCCAGCCATCGCGCGCAAGACGGCGGCCGATCGCCTCGCCAATACCCTGACTTGCACCGGTCACGAAAGCGACGCTCCCCGGCTCGACCCGCGAGGTCTGGCCTGTCATTGCCCTTCTCCCTTTACATTTCTTCCGAGTTGCACATCGGCACGAAGCCGCGCAATTACCGCATTGCCGCGATTGAGGCGGCATCTACCAAAGCTGCCTCAATCGCAGCGATCGCCTGCATCAGTCCTCCAGAACCGCCTCGGCGCATGAGGGTCGTGCCGCGAGAAGCAGGAAATCCGATCGCAACGCAAAAAGGCTCCCCGTACAAACCGGGAGCCTTTCCGCTTTTTTCGGTATCTAACGCCGCTCTGATCAGACCAGACCCTTGCGCTTGCGGCGGCTTTCGTTGACTTCGCCGGCCGTGCGCGGGACGAAGGTCTTGGCAACCTGGCCCGACGTGATGGCGCGCCCGTCTTCGCCATGTTCGCGCGCATCCTTACCGCCCAGCGATACGGCGCCGACGTCGACATGAATCGCCTTGGCGCGAAGGGCGCCGACGGTGCAGTTGGCGCGGCCGAACTCGGCCACCGGGTCCATGTTATAGAAGCGATAGGCATTCTGATGGGTGACCTTGTCGATCACATGAGTCGGCATATCCTTGACATTGTCCCACAGGTCCTCCGGAACGAAGGGCCAGGTACAGTCGGAATGCGGATAGTCGCATTCGTAGGAGATGATGTCCTCGCCGACCGCTTCATAATTGTCGCAGCCGAAGCGGTCGTCGATGAAACAGGTCAGGAAATGCTCGCGGAAAACCTCGGACGGAAGCTTGCCGCCGAAGTCCATGCGGACCCAAGGGCCATGGTGCTTGTGCGTGAAGTCCGCGCGCTCGAGCATATAGGGCACCCAGCCGATCCCCCCTTCGGACAAGGCAATCTTCAGGTTGGGATAGCGCTGAAGCGCATTGAGATGAAGCAGGTCGGCTGCATCGGTCGCGATCGCGATCGGCATCGACGTGATCCATGCCGAAATCGGCGATTGGTCGGAATTTGCCTCCGGAGCAGCGCCGGTACCGATGTGGCAGGAAAGCGGGATCGCATATTCGTCGCACAGCTTCCAGAGCGGCTCGAAATATTCGTCATGAACCGAGGGCAGGCGATTGCGCGCAGCCGGGTTGGCAGGAAAGAAGAATGTCTCGACACCCTTCTTGATCACCCGCCGGGCCTCGTCGATAGCGGCCTCCATATCCCACAGCGGGAGGATAGCGCCGCGGAAATAGCGGCCCTTGTACGGACCGCACCATTCATCAATGTGCCAATCGTTATATGCGCTCATGACGCGCTTGCAATTGTTCTTGTCTTTCGCATCCCAGAACCAGCCGCCGTCGAACCCGGCGAACGTGGGAAACATCAACGCGGTCATCTGACCCATTGCGTTCATGTCGTCGATATGCGCTTCGGCGTCCCAGACGCCCTTGCGCATCTGGTCGATGTTCATCGGCTCCATCCCATATTCTTCCTTGGGACGGCCCACCACAGCATTGAGACCGACGGCAAAGGTGCGCTTGTCCTCATGCTCCCAGTACCACGATGCATTGCCAAGTTCGTCGGTCACATATTGCGGGGCAAGCTTGCGTAATTCCTTGGGCAGGTGCTGATCAAACATCGTCGGCGGTTCGATGACGTGATCGTCAACGCTCGCGATGATCATGTCTTCCATATTCATGGTCATATTATCCTCTCTTCCGAATCTGCTGACGTCCTTGACACCTTCCCGTGAGGGGGACTCCGGTCATCCAGCATCATAAATAACGATTCGTCAGTTATTTGCAAGTGACTATCCAAATTCGGTTATCCCACTGAAAACACTGGAATATTTTCTCGGCACCGAGACAGCCAAACGGCGCGGTCGCCAAGAAGGCTCTTGAGAAAAGTCCGCTGCGGCGGCGCCATGGCGCCGCCCGTCGGGATCCCTCCCTGTCCGAAGCATCAGAAGTTCTTGCGTAGCTGGATGTCGAACACCCGGGGGTTACCGGGAAGCCGATATTATAACCCGACGCTTCGAAATTGGTGGCGACCTGCAGATAGCGCTCGTTGGCCAGATTCTTGCCGAATATCAAGATCTCGAGGCCGTGATCGTAAAATGCCCAGTTGATGCGCGCGTCCAGTAATCCGTGTGATTTCTGGCGGACACTCTCACGATTGGCAACTTCCCAATTGCACCGCTCGAGAGCCGGCGAACCCGGGCTCGCCCAGCCCTCACCATGATCTGGGGTTCGTGTGCGCTACCGCATTAAGGGCTTATCACCGGTTAGGCGCGCAATTCGTATTGCCCCGCAGCACGCCCACCGCCTAGCAAGTGCCCGATCGATCGCGGCATAACATTGCACGCGGGCCAAACTGGCGGAGAGCAGACAGTATGACGACCAAGCCATTATCCGATCGACCGACGAGGGTATGGTGGCTGTACGCTGCCCTCGTGTCAGCTGAACTTGTCTGCTCACTCGAATCGGGCATGATCTACGTAGCGATTTCCGGCCTTTACGAACAATATGGCGATCCCGTCGCAGTCGGATGGCTGCTCACCGCCTTTACCCTTACGGCTGCAGCAAGCGCAGCGGTAGCGGGCCGACTGGGCGATTTGTACGGTCGGCGGCGCGTCATGCTGTGGATGCTTGCGATCGCATTTTCCGGGTCTCTGCTCAGCGCAACGCATCCCGATCTCGACTGGATCATCGCGGGGCGCGCGATCCAGGGCGTATCGATGGCAATCCTGCCGCTCGGCTTCGGTATCCTTCGCGAGAATGTCGACGAGAGGCACCTAGGCCTGGGCGTCAGCATCATCGGCGCAACCTATACTGTGGGCGGCGGTATCGGCGTGATCATCGGCGGCGTGGTCGTCGACAACTGGCATTGGCAGGGGCTCTTCCACATCAGCGCAGGGCTGGCAATTTTCGCCATCATCTTCGTGCTGTTCGCGGTCCCGCGCTCGGAGCCCTCGACCGACCGCAGCGGGCTCGACATTGTGGGCGGCATATTGTTCGCGCCCGCTGTCGCAATGATGCTTTTCGGCCTCGTGGAGGGTGCGAGTGACGGCTGGACCGGTTCGACCATCGCCCTCATCGTTGGAGGTTTGGCGTTGATGGCGGGCTGGGCGTGGTATGAATTGCGCCACCCTAATCCGCTGATCGACATCCGGCTGCTCGGCCGCAGACAGGTGCGGCTCGCGAACCTCAACATCCTTGCCATTTCGCTCGGCCCGCTGCTAGGGCCCGCGATCTATTTGCCATTCCTGCAGCAGCCGGCCTGGACCGGGATCGGTTTCGGCATCACCGCGACGATGGCCGCGATCGTCAAGATCCCCGCCAATATCCTGGCGAGCGTCGCCGCGCTCGGCAGCGGCGCGCTGACAAAGCGCATTCCGGTGCGAACGTTGATGATCATAAGCGCTGCAGCCAGTATCGCCGGATGGGCGGGACTCGCCACGCTGTCCGGTTATTTCTGGCCGAGCGTCATTATGATCGTGCTGCTGATCGTACCGAGCGGATCGGTGCTGCTGGTGTTGACCCCGCAACTCGTCATGGACGCGGTTCCGGAGGAGCGGACCAGCGAGGCCACCGGACTGACGCAGGTCGTACGAGCCTTCGGAAAGGCGGTCGGACTGCAGATTATAGCCCTCGGCTTGGCCAGCGCGCAGGTCGCCCGCCCCGATGGCACGACCTTCCCCGGTTCCTCGGCCTATCTCATCGTTTTTGCCGTTTGCGCGCTGCTCAGCCTTTGGAGCCTATTTCTCATGATGCGCCTTCCACGCTCGGAAGCCGACAAGGCCGATCTTGCAGCCGCCGCCTGAACTGCCGTGCTGAAGCGCTTGCCTCATGACTTTGCTGTCCGTTTGGGCCACGAAGGTGTGCCACAACAGGGGGGGGAGCCCGCCCCCACTGTGGCGGAAGGAGGCAGATCGTGCACGGCGCGGAACGATCGAGCGCATCGGCAGCGAGGCCGGGGCGCCAGCCTTCGCATTGCGCGATGTTGAACAGAGTGAAGCGCTTAAGGAAGGGCACGGCGCGGGCGTCCTCGCCGACCTTGCCAAGGAGCGGGTCGAGGTCCAACTGGTATCGCTTTCCTGCGTCGATTTCGACGAACGCTCGGCAGTCGATCAACTGATCAAAGGCTTTTTCGTCGACACCGATGGCAAGAAGGGATTGAGCGGCTAGGGGTTGTGGGGAATTAGGATTCCCATTTGACCGGAGATGTGATTCACACTTCGGATGGAACGCTTTGTACTGACCGACGCCCAGTGGGCGAAGATTGAGCCGCACTGTCTGGGCAAGCCGACGGACCCAGGTCGAAGCGGCAGGAACAACCGTTTGTTTGTGGAGGCAGTGCTTTGGATTGTCCGCACGGGCAGTCCATGGCGCGACCTGCCTGCGCTGTTCGGCAACTGGAGCACGGCCTTTCGTCGGTTCAGAGATTGGCGCGAAGCCGATGTTTTCAAGCGGATTTTCGACGCCTTGTCAGAGGAACCCGACATGGAATACGCGATGGTCGATGCCACCATCGTCAAGGTTCACCGGCACGGCCAGGGCGCAAAAGGGGGACTCAGAGCCAGGCCATCGGTCGCTCAAAAGGCGGCATGACCACCAAGATTCTGGCGCTGACCGATGCCTTGGGCAACCTTGTTCGCTTCGAACTCCTGCCGGGACACCGCTTCGACACCATCGGCGTTGCACCGCTGATCGAGGGCATCGACTTTGGCGCGCTGCTGGGTGACAAGGCCTATGACGCCAATTGGATCGTCGAGGAACTCGACTAGCGCGGGGCCAAGGTCGTCATCTCGCAGCATCCCGGCCGCGCCCAAAAGCTCAAGATCGACGCCGAAATGTACAAATGGCGCCACTTGGTCGAAAACTTCTTCTGTAAACTCAAAGAGTTCAAGCGCATCGCCATGCGCGCCTGCAAAACCGACCAAAGCTTCTCCGCAATGATCTATCTCGCCGCCGCCATCATCAACTCACGATGAATCCCCACAACCCCTAGGTGGTGACGCGCGCGGGCGCGAGCCTCGCACGGGCTTTTATCGCCGGCACGATCAGCGGCATCAACCAGACGGTCGAGAATACAATCGGTGACGTCTCGACATCCGCGCTCGGCTCGGTGCGGACGCTCGACGCCGGCGACGCGGCCAAGGCCGGAATCGCCGGCGGCCTGTCGAAGTCGTCCGACAGGCTCACTGACTTCTATCTCGATCTCGCGCGCCAGGCAGGCCCATCGTCGAGGTGGGCGCGGCGAAGGATGTCATCGTCGTAATCCAGGAGGGCGTCACGCTCGAAATCAAACCGATGGCCGGAAGCAAGTTCTGACTTGCCGCCGCGCCTCGCTGCTCATTGCAGCGATTGCCGTGAGATCATGGCGACACATGGCCCCTATGACCTGATTATCGCTGACCCGCCTTACGGCGTTACGAACCTCCGGTAGGACGGAGGCGCGTCGGCGATTGGCTCAGCGTGGCTGCCGCCGCGTGCCTCAAGCCCTCGGGGTCGCTCTGGGTTTTCGGGTCGCTACGTTACCTGCTCGCCGACGCCGACCGTTTTGGGGCGGCAGGCCTACGCTACGCCCAGGACATCATCTGGCGCAAGGCGAACGGTACCGGGTTTGCGGCCGATCACTTCAAGCGAGTTCACGAAATCGTCGTGCAATATTATCGCCGTGCTGCGCGTTGGCGTGGCGTCTATAACGAGGTCCAGCGCGTTCCGGCGTCAACGCGAAACAAGACGCTGCAGGTGCAGCGAACAAAGCCGCGGCACACCGGGGCAATCGGAGCAGCTGGCTATCGTGACGACGGCACAAGGATCGCAAAATCAGTGATAGAAATGAACAGTGTGCGAGGCGGTCTTCATGCAACGGAGAAACCGGTATCGCTGCTGGCAATTCTCATCCGGACATCCTGTCCACCGGACGGTCTGGTTGGCGACTTCTTCGCCGGCTCGGCCGCAGCCGGCGAAGCGGCAGCGGCCACCGGGGGCGCTACACGGGCTGCGAGATTGACCCGAGCATGGCCGCAAGAGCGCGCGAGCGTCTTGCCGCAATAGCCTGGTGACCCCGTTTCAGTCGTCCGCCGGACTCTCTCGATCATCGTGCTGAAACCAAAAAATGGGCCAGCTTGCGCTGGCCCTTTGAAGTTTTGGGAGAGGATGCCTGAAAGGCATGCTGAATATGGGAATCTCCTGATCATGCTGCAAGTGCGAACAGGGATATTTCGAGGAATTGATCTTCGACCGAACGGCTTACGCCACACGGCTCAAATCTTTGTGCTGTCTTCCCGACCCATTGTACTGAAACAGCCGCAAACAGGGCCGGAACATGCCTACCTCCGAGCGGCACGATCATGCCCCAGCCCTTGTCCGGGCACCGGCACGAGAGCCATCCCTGCATCAATGCCCCTGGATTCAAGGGCTGAACCAATCGCCCTTTCCTGCGCCACGCGCAGGCATTTTGACCGTGCACGACTATCACGGAGAAAGAGATGATCCATTTGCTTCGAAACGGCCGGCGTCTCCGCGGAGGAGGCGCAGCAGCCTTATGTATGGGCTCGCTCCTGTTCTCGGGTTGTGCCTCGCTGGGTTCGGCGATGTCGCCCTACAGTGAGAAGTTCAGCTGCAAGAACGACGATCACGGGCAATGCATCCATCCCGAGAAAGCCTATGAGGATGCCGCCCAAGGCGTCGCATCGCGTTCCGATCCCGCGGTCACGAACGACAAGAAACTGCTCAGGCAGCATGGTCAGCGCACCCTGCCCGCCACGAAGCGCGGAAAGAGCGCTTCCGCCGATGCCTATGGCACCTATCGAGACAGCGTCTATCGCGAGCTTCAGGAGCTGATCGAAGCCCCGGAAACCCCGATGCTGCGCCCCACGCGGGCGGTGCGCACGCTGATCCTGCCCTATGCAGATCGCAACCGTCCCGATCGGCTCTACATGCCCCGCTATGTCTATTCGGTGCTGGACACGCCCTCCTGGGTTGTCGGCGGCTACCTCGTTCCGCCGGTATCACCCGCTTCGCGCGCGCCGGTGCTGGAACAGGTCCGCGAGATACCGGGACGAGAGCCTGCCCCATCCGCGGAGCCGCGTCCGTGAAGGCGCCCGGAACCCGAACGGGCGGCGGGCTCACCTTCGCCGATCTCCATCGCAGCATCGCGCGCGACCGCTATTCGAACTATCTGCCGCTCGTCACCTGGGTCGAGGAGGAGGAAGCTTTCCTCTGCATCGACGATGGCTGGGGCTATGCGTGGGAGCTGACGCCGACGGCCTATATGTTCGCGCATGTCCACCAGGCTTTGCTCGGGCTGTTCAACATCCAGTTCCCCGAAAACAGCGTTCTCCAGCTGATCAGCTTTGCCGATCCGCTGATCGCGCCGGCACTCGACCATTATCTCGACCTCAAGACCCGGCCCGATCCGCTGATCCAGGCCTCGGCGCGGCGGACGCACGCCTATCTCGACGAAGGGCGGGGCGGCCTCGCCGCGCTGCACGGCATCCCGGTGCGCAATTTCCGGACCTTTCTCGCCGTGAAGACGCGGCAGCCGATGCACAGCGATCTCAAACGCCAGATCGAGGAGCAGCTTGCCAAACTCGGCATCCGCCGGATCGAGGCGCACGAGATGATGGCCTTCTACCGCCGTATCTTCAACGGCGTCTTCGATCCGGCCCCCGGCGTGTTCGCAAGCGGTGACGCCCGCCAATCGGCTCCGCCGCTGCGCAAGCAAATCATCGATGCCGGCCCCTCCTTGATGTTCGAAGGCCCAGAAGTCTTCCTCGGCAACCAGGTTGCGCGCTGCCTGACCCCCAAGGCACCGGCGCGGCGGGTAACGGCCGAGCGCGCCAATCGCCTGATGGGCGGGATGCGCGGCAGCGCCGAGGATAGCGACCAGATCGGCGGTCCGTTCCTCTATTGCCTGAATGTCCTCTTCGACCATTCGCAGTTCGAGATCCACAAGCGCGCGCAGATACTCTCGGCGCAGAAAGCCGCGGGCAGCTTCGCCGTCGAGGTCGGCAAGCAGATCGAGGAGATCGGCTGGGTGCTCGACGAGGCGGGCAACAGCCGCTTCGTCACGGTAATGCCGATGGTGTGGGTGTTTGGCCGCGACCAGCACCAGGCCCGCGAGATGGCCGCGCGCGCGAAACGACTGTGGGAGAGCGAACCGCTGCCCTGGATGGTGCAGGAAGAATCCTACCTCAATCCCATCCTGCTCACCGCGAGCCTGCCCTTCGGCCTTTATCCCGAACGCCGCACGATCAAGATGCTCGAGCGCGATTTCAAGATGCCGGTGAAGGCGACCGCGCTGATGGCGCCGATCCAGACCGATTTTCGCGGCGGCGGGCGCCCTGCCCTCCTCTATGCCGGGCGCAAGGGGCAGCTCATCACGCTCGACCTCTTCGACCCGCGCATCAACAATTATAATTTCATCGTCGCGGCCGAGAGCGGCGCGGGCAAGAGCTTCCTGCTCAATGATCTCTGCCGCCAATATTATGCCCAGAATGCCCTGATCCGCATCATCGATATCGGCGGCTCGTACAGGAAGCTCTGCACGCTGTGTTCGGGCCGCTATATCGACATCGGCGAGGAACGGCTCGTTCTCAACCCGTTCGACCTCGGGCTCGCACTCGACGGCGAGGACCAGCAGTCCGCTATCGCCATGGCCGTCGCGATCGTCGCCGAGATGGCCAATGCCGCTACCCGCAAGGGTGTCTCAACATCGGAATGGAACCTCCTGAAATCGGCTGTCCAATGGACAATCGATGAGGGCCATGCCGACGAAGGCATCGACTCGGTCCGGGCATGGCTCGGCGCCTATCCGCAATTTGCCGCGCATGATCTCGATCGCGTTGACCATCTGAAGCCCGTGGCACGCGAACTCGCGTTCAACCTGCGCGATTTCGGGTCAGACGGCGCCTATGGTCATTTCTTCAACGGGCCGTCGACCTTCGACATCTCGAACGACGAGTTTGTCGTGCTCGAACTCGAACGCCTGAAATCCATGCCCGACCTGTTCAACGTCATCGTCATGGTGGTGGTGAACGCAGTCACGCAGGAACTCTATCTCTCCGCGCGTGACCGCCCGCGCTTCGTGCTCTGCGACGAGGCCGCGCAGTTCATGACCAAGAGCGACGGGCAGGACCTCTCGCGCCTCGCCGAGGCGTTCGCGCAGGGCTATCGGCGCGCCCGCAAATATCAGGGCAGTTTCGGCATCGTCCTCCAGTCGATGAACGACCTCACCCTGTTCGGCGGCACCGGGCAGGTGATCCTGGAAAATGCCGCGACGCGCTTTCTACTCCAGGGTTCGACCTATGACCGGGCGGTCGAGAACAAGATCCTCGATTATTCGGGGTTCGTCCTCGACCTGCTCAAGTCGGTCCGCAACAACAAGCCCAATTATAGCGAGGTATTCATCGACTCGCCGCTCGGGCTCGGCATCGCGCGGCTTGTCGTCGATCCGTTCAGCTATTGGATCAACACCAGCGCGCCGAGCGAGGTGGCGGCCTTCGAAGCCCTGATCCGCGCCGGTCGCTCACCGCTCGAAGCCGTCTGCGAACTGGCTGGCGTCGATCCCCGGGACATTCTCGGCGAGCGGGCGCCCTCACCTGCGATTAGGGAGCCAATCTCGTGAAACAGCGTGCCATCGAACCCGATCGCGATCGGCTGGATCTCGATTTAATGTTCCCGCTCGACCGAGCCGGCTTCGAAGCCGCCGTTGCCACCGAAGCCGAGCGGCGCGCGTTCCGTTGGCGCTTCCGTCTCGTGGGCATCGAATCGGTGATGATGGCCGGTCTCGTGCTGGTTGCCGGACGTCTCGTCGACCAGCCTGTCACGATCGTGGCCAGGGCATCGGTGACGGTTGGCGTCGCCTGCTTCGCGAGCGGCCTGCTCCTTATCTGGCTATCGAGCGTTACCAGCGCCCTGATGATCCGCTTGCGTCGAGGACGGCGGTCATGAACGGCATCTTCTCCGGTTCACCGTCTCCTCATGTCATCCGGCTTCTCGTGGCCGGACTCTTGTTCGGGGTCGTGCAGGCCGCGATCCTGCTCGCGGCGCCCCGAGAGATGCCAGCGCCGAGGCCGCTGATCGTCGTGCTTGGCCTGCTGACGGTCGGATCCCTCGCAGGAGCGATCCTTGGCGACAGACGCGTCGGTCCACAGCCCTCAACGGGAAAGACGCCATGAGCCATGACGCACACCGCATCGGCCTTGCCGCCTGGCAGTTCGGCACGACGATGGGTCTGATCATCACATCCGTCTTCGTCGCAGCGACGGCGCGCGGCGAGACCGCGACCATCGGCCGAACCTGGCCGATTGCCGAACCGGATGCCCTATCTGAGATCGAAGCGCGCGCAGCCCAGCAGCCACCGAATATTGCTGAGCGGTTCGGTCCACAACAAGGGTGGAGTGCAATGCAATCGGCGAGCCTCGCGGTCGCGCGTACTGACCGCAAGCGTACGGTCGTTCCGTTCCACACGCTCGACTTCGAAATCCGCCTGCACGACGGCAAGCTCCTCTACCCGAAGGGCTATACCTTCAATCCCCTCGCCTATGTCACACTGCCGCAGCGCCTGGTGGTGGTCCATCCGCGCGATCTGAGTTGGGCGCTCGCCAGGGCTCGGCCGATCGACTGGATATTACTGGCGGGCGGCACGCACACGACCACTGACCCGATCGCGCTCGGCGAGAAGATCGGACGGCCGCTGTTCATTCTCGAGGAGCGGGTCAAGGAACGACTGGGGCTCGCTGTCGCACCCGTCATCGTCGAGCAGGTCGGTCAGAAGCTCGAATTGAGCGAATTTGCCATAGAACCCCAACAGTCTGCAAAATAGTCTTGGACAGGGGCGCCCAAATCACACCCGCTTGCGTCGGAATATTTCTCCCCGCAGCTTTTGGCGTTTCCGTCCAATCGCGGATCGAGTTGCGCGTCTAATTGAGCCGCGCGACCCAGAGGAGCTTTCCCTCGGCAACGAAGATCGAGTTCTTCATCTTGACACCCGTTCGGTTTCGGCCGGACGGGTGTCTTTTTGACTGAACCTTCATTCTACAAAATTGGCGAGATTTTTGAGCATCGCGTCCATGCCTGCGCGGTGATCCGCTTCGCCGAGACCCGGTGGAACGTCCTGTGCGGACAAGGTCACCTTCGTTCCATCCTTTACCGGCTCGAGCATGGTCGTGACGGTGATGGCTCCCTGGAACCGGCAATCATCGGTGTCGAAACGCACGACTTCGACGAGCCGCTCGTCGGGGAGGATCTCGATAAACTGGCCGTCGATGATGACCGCACCGGAAGCGCATTTGTCGCGCGCGGCATCATCATGTGGATATTGGAATATCATACGATACGCGCCGCCGGGCCGAGGATCGAATTGCTCGATACGCCCCGCCATTCCCCTCGGCGGCCGCCACGACGGTATCGTCTCCGGATCGAGCAAAGTGCGAAAAATCGCACGCGGCGTGGCCAATATGGTGCGGCTGGTCGTGTGAGTCGCGGCTAAATTCATGGGCGCCCTGCTAGGTCGAAGAGCCGCCGATCAACAAGAGTCTCTGGCAAAAAATGTCACCGTCACCCAAATTTCAACCCGTTTCCCAGTAACCGGCTCAGCTTTGGCGGAACATCGATGCCCTCCAGCGGCATGGCCGTTCCTCACCCGTTGCTCGCCCACCGGCTCATATTGCAACTCAGTCTGCGGACGAGGCAGCGACTCCCAGCAAACCGCGGGTTCGAGCGCCACTCTTCCACCCTTGACGAACCCTCGGCGTCCGCCCGCGGCGCAACGGAGATGCTATGCCTGCTCGCCGCCCGCCTTCTGTTTTGCGCTATTTCCCGGGCACACCGGGCGAGCGCGCGAAGCGCCAGCGGTGGTTGCGGTCAAGGGTAGCGCTCCCAGCTCTTGCGCTACTCGCAAGCCTCGCGTTTCCAGCTGAACCAGCCCACGCTTCCAAGTGTCCCACCGACACGATTTTCAATCCCATAACCAAGGTACGCTGGAACTGCATCTTCCCGATCACGATCGGCGGCGTGCGGGTCGGGAGCCATGACAAGCTCGACAAGGCGCTCGATGCACAGTCGGTCTCGAAGCCGCTCTGCGCCTGCCGCAAGGGCGTCACCTTCTGGTTTGGCGTAAAGGTGAGCTTCTGGACGCCCAACCGAATGGTCGACGTCGTGACCGAGCCCGGGTGCATGATGGCGCTCGGCGCCGACATCATGCCGGCCGGCGGCCGCCTGCAAGGCAGCCAGTCCTCGATCGCGGACGGCACCAACACGACCAAGCTCTTCGCCCAGATGCACTATTACAAAGCCCCCGTCTGGCAGATGCTCGACATGTTCACCGACCTGCCGTGCTTCGAGGACGAGGGTTTCGACGTCGCGATGATGACCGAGTTGCTGCCAACCTGGCAATCGGGAACGCTCGGCGCGATCATCCAGCCCGAGGGGATCCTCTTCGGCAATCCCGCCGCAGGGCTCGCCTGCATGGCAGACAGCGCTGCTGCGGCCGCGGGCAAAGTCGTCGATCCGCTCTTCTGGTGCATGGGAAGCTGGGGCTCGACCTATCCGATCGCCGGCGACATCCACATGGGCGACCGCGTCGAGGCCTGGGCCGGGCTCGCCGCGCGCGGAACCTTCATGATGGGCCGCCTCGGCGCGCTCACCATCCACTCGGCGGACGGCTGCTCGCTCAAACCCCAGCCGATCTGGACCAAGAGCCGATACAAGCTCCAGCTGATGGAGCCGGTGAAGGGCGGCAAGTGCGTCAACATCGGCCGTCCGGGCGCGCTCTGGACCTCCGGCAAACATGCGCCCGGCAAAGACAACGCCGAGTTCATGCTCTTCGAGAAAGCGATTTGCTGTGCCGGAATCCAGACGCCCTGACCCGGCGCCGGTTCCGGCGCACTCCGATCGCCCCACGCGCAGCCGGGAATCGGCCCGGTCTGCCCGCCACAGCCCCGGTGGCTGCCGGCAGGCGCGCGGGGCGGGAGCGGCGCCCAGCCCCCTCTCCTTGGGCGCCGCTCCAACGCCAGCCGAGGCGGCTGACGCTCCTTCGCCGGCGGACCAACACGACCAGACCCCGCTGCGTCCCCGGGCAAAGGCCGTGCTGACCGTCTTCGAAGGCCAGGCCGCCTATCGGCTCCTCCCGCCCGGATGCGATCCATTCCGGGCGGGAGACCTGTTCCGTCTCCCATATGGTTCGCGGACCATGGGCCGGGGTCGGCTATGAAATCGCGGTGCCTCGTCCTGTTGTCCGTGTCTGCGGCCTTGCCCTGCCTGGCTTCTGCCCAGACGGTCGAGGATCGTGCGCGCGCCGCGGCCGAAGCCGCGCGCGCGAAGAGCGGCGACAGCGAAGCGATCCTCGAGAATTACATCAACCCGGGCCTCAGCGGACAGCCTATAGCCACCGTCGACAAGAGCCGGACCTTCACGCCGAACCTCGCCTGCCAGAAGACCGCGAACTTCCTCGAACTCCTGGTCCAGCCCGGCGCGGGCGGCGACATCACGACGGTTCGCATCGCTCGCGACAAGGACATCGACGGCACTTTCGACAGCGTCTCGACGCTACCGGTCCCAGTGTCGGGCATCTGCGCCAACGGCGTAATCTCGTGCCAGCCCGGAAGCTGGACTGGCTGCCGCACTTTCCAATGGGATGTCGACAGCGGCGGCGACCTGAAGCTCTCCGAAGTCGAGATGCCCGAGCTTGCCGGCTGCTACTGCATCAACAACAGCTGCGGCGCGAACCTCGTCATGGGCAATCTGCCCTCGGTCCTGAAGGATCTTGGCGGCGGCGCGATCGGCGCCCTCTCGACCCACGATCCGCGCATCGGTGTCGCCGACGCGCGCGTCAACGGTCCGCTCATCCAATATGTCGGCGCGCAGTCGACGGCATGCAGCCCCGACCCCGCCCTGCCCCAGACGGCCTATCGCGCCAATCCCACTACGATCCAGGGCGATGCCTTTGCCGCGTCCGAGGCAAACAGTCTATTCCAGTCGCTGGCCGGCTCGCCTGCGGGCACGGGGCGAGCCGAGCAGGTCCGCGCCTGCACGATCGAGCGCGAGATCAGCTTTCTGCCGCTGACCTATGACGACATCGTCTCGGCTTCGGGGGCGATCTATTCCGTGCGTGACTGCGGCGAGGGTTGCCGCCGCTATCGCATCATCGGCGACGGCAATTGCAGCGGCTCGCCGCCGATCTTCACCGCGAGTTTTGCAGTGAGCGACCCCGCGAAGCTGGTCTCGGCGCGGATTGTTGAAATGGGCGCCGACGACTGGGTCCAAGGCCGCATCAATGGCCGTATCGTCGGCTCAGCTGGGCCGCGACCGTGGCTGACAATCGGCTTACCCTCTGGCGACTGTCGCACCGACGGCGGCGCGGCGCGCAATTACACGTCCTATGATTTCACCGCCGATCTGAGAGCAGGTCCGACAAGCGTGTCAGCGCGCGTCCGGGGCGGAGGTGGTGGTGCACCTCTGACCACCCAATGGGGGCTCGTCGACGTCGATATCCGCGTCTCGCCCGGTTGCGAGCCGCGCGAGCGGCTGGTCGATCTTTGCTCGGGCTATGGCGCCGATCCCAAGTGCCGCCTCGACAGCGAGAGTGTCGACACGGTCCAGACCTTCCATAATGGCGTCGGCACCGGCCTCAGGCCGCTGCCGCAAACGCGCCTTTTCGGCACCGACTCCTGCACCATCCAGCTTACCCGCGATTTCTTCCGGCGCGAGCGGACGTACAAATGCGTTGTCGACAATGGCGTGCTGCCCGAGCCGGACCTGTCGCGCGGCGCCTATATCATCGACCATTCGACCGAGACGATGCTCGCCGATCGCGTGCGGACCACCGATGGCGGAACAGTCGCCTCGACCCGCCCCTTCGCGCTCCCCGACCGCGGCTCGGTTCCGCGCTGCGAGGCCATCTGCAAAACCCGAGCCCCCAAGGTGAACAGCGATGCCGCGCCGGATGGCATCGTCGGCGCGAAGCAAACGAACCCGACCGGCTGGGATACCTTCTACCACGCCTGCGCCAGTGACAATGTCTGTCCGGCGGGACCCGGCGAACAGATCGTCTCGGCCTGCGGCTGCCTCGACGATTTCCCCGAAGCGGTGGTGATGATGCAGACGGTGCGGCTCGCCGGTGCCGATCTTGCCTGCACGGCAACGGCGCGATGATCTGGCGCGATCTTCTCTGGCCGCACCGCGTGTTGCTGATTGCGCTGGTGATCGCGGGTATCCTGATCGGCAGTGCCTTCGCCGCGACCCCGGCGCAGGCCCAGCAGTTGTGCGCGGTCGATCTCGACGGCAGCGGCGACGCCGACGGCCCCGGCGAGACGGCGAGCTGCGTCGGCACGACGAGCGGCGGCTGGCAATGCCCGCTCGAGCGCACATGGTGTGCGCCCGAACCCGGCGGCGCCTGGTCGTGCCCGCTCGGAGCGCAATATGCGTGCCAGACGCCCGCGAGTGGCGGCGTCCCCGCGTGTACGCCCAATGCCTGCATCGATGCGGCCGCGACCCCGATCGAAGACGAGCCGGTGATCGACGATCCGGGCGCACCCGCCGATGGTCCCATCGACGCCGAAGGCAATTGCCTCGGCAACATCGAAATCTTTGGCGGCCGCGCGCTGCGCTGCCGCCCCGCGGGTCTCAAGACGACGTTCTCGAACTGCTGCAAGGACAAGGGCAAGATCGTCAAGGACGGCATGGGGTCTTCGATCGCGTCGACCCAGACCAAGATCGCGATCGCCAAGGGCGTGTTCACCGGGGCCAAGGCCGCCTACGCCGCCTTCCAGGCGGGCGCGACCGCGAGCCAGGCGGCGAGCGCGGGCGCCAATGCGCTTGTGATCGGATTCGATCCGACCTCGATCGCGATCAGCCTCGCGATCAACGTGATGATCGAGTTCCTGCTCACTTCGTGTGACCAGCAAGACATGGAGGTCGGCATGCTCAATGGGTCGGGCATGTGCGTCGAGGTCGGCAGCTATTGCAGCTCGAAGATTCTCGGCATCTGCGTCCAGAAGTCGAAGAGCCATTGCTGCTTCAACACCAAGCTCGGCCGAATCATCCAGGAACAGGGGCGCCCGCAATTGAAGTCGTTTCCGGACGGCTGGGGCCCGGTGAAGACCCCGAATTGCCGAGGTTTCACGCCCGAAGAGTTCCAGGCGCTCGATTTCAGCAAAATGGACCTGTCCGAATATTATTCCGAGATCGAGGCCCGCGCGCAGGCCGACATCCAGATCGACATGAAGGATCGTATCGATGCCTATTACCAGGCCATCGGCCGCTGACCTGCGCTTCGCGATCGCGCTGTCGCTCGGCGGCGCGGTCGGCTTCGCAAGCCTTGCCGCCGGACAGATATCGCCGGGAGCACCGGACGAAGAATCCCCTTCGTCTGGGCGCGCCGACATTGAAGCCGAAGGCGATGCCACGATGGAGCGACTGCGCGGCGCCATCGCGCGGCGCAAGGCGGAACCGCAGACTGGCCCAACAGTAATGCCGGAGCCGAGCGAAGCCGAGCGCCGCCGCGCCTTCGAGGCGATGCGGAGCCATACGCCCTCCCCCGCCATGAAAGCCCGCGCGGTCGAGGCGCTGGAAGCCGGCAAGGACCGTTTCGCGACCGAGCGCGCGGCGATGGCAAAGCGGCTCGAACAGGCGCTGGGCCTCGAGGCGCCCGACATGAAAGCCGTCGCCGATGCCGGCCCCACGCCAGCGGCGAAGGGGTGGGTCCCGGTGCTCTTCGCCTCCTCCTCGATGCCGACGGCGACACTGCGCACCTATGCCGCGCAGCTCGAGAAGGCGCGCGGCGTGATCGCCTTTCGCGGCATGCCGGGCGGGATGACCAAGGTCGCGCCGATGGCGAAGCTGACCGCCGAGATCCTCCGCCTCGATCCCGGATGCGAAGGTCCCGCCTGCGCGATGCGCGACGTCCAGCTCATCGTCGATCCGCTCGTCTTCCGCCAGCACGGCGTCACGCGCGTTCCCGCGCTCGCAATGATCCCCGGCGATCCGGCTCTCCCCTATTGCGAGCGCGAGGACGAAAGCCCCCGCGCCGCGCAGGTTGTTTACGGCGACGCGGCTCTTTCTGGCCTACTCGAAGAAATCGCCCGTCTTGGTGGAAAGGAGGAAGTGCGCGATGCTCAGTCTCGTCTGGAAGGCCGGTAAGCATCTGGCCATCGGTCTCAAGAATCTGCCGTGCCGCGCGGCCGTCGCGCTCGGCGCCGAAGGGCTCGGAGAGCCTGCTCGTCCCGACCGGCTCTGGAGAGCCTGCGCGATCGTGATCCCGCTCGGATTGCTCACCTTTTGGGCCATCCCGCAAGGAACGCTCGTGATGTCGCCGTCGGTCGACGCCTTGGTGGTGCGCGTGAGCCCCGGTCCGATCGCCAAGGGCGATCTCGTCATGTTCAAGCTGTCGCATCCGCTCGCTGGCCCTGACCCGGTCAATGTGACCAAACGCGCGCTCTGCATGCCGGGCGAGCGGATTTCGCTGATCGAGAAGCCGTCGACCATCATCCCCGATCATATGGAAGGCTGGTATTATTGCGAAGGCGAACTGCTCGGAGTGACTAAGCCATATGGAAGGCACGGGCAAAAGCTCGATTACTGGCGTCCGGCCAACGGGCTGATCGAGCCCGGCACCGTCTTCGTCGGATCGCAGCACATGAGCGGGTTCGACAGCCGCTATTACGGCCCGGTGCCGATCGCGCGCCTCACGCGCGTGGAGAAGCTGCTGTGATGCGCCTGGCGCTTCTGTCCGGCCTCGCCCTCTCGGCGACGACCGCCGCGACGGCGCAAAGCGCTTCCTCCGCTCGCGCGCCCGAGCCGAAACAGGGTTATTGGTGGTATCAGGCACCGCCGCCGGAGCCGAGCGAGCCCGAACGCGACGCGCTCCTGAGACCTGCTATCCCGCCGATGGCGGAGCTTGCGACCTGGACGCCGCCCAAAATCCGCAAGCTGATCGAACAGCAACGCGACTATGCCGCCACCGTGCTGACGGTCGATGCGGTCGCGGATTTCTGGCGGTTGCAGGATTTTGCGCGAAGGAAAGCCCGCGCCTTCGCCGGCGTCACGCAGCTCGCGCTGCTGCAAAACCCCGAGATCAGCGCCAAGTCGGCGAACCCGATGGTCGGCGACGCACGTTCGGCGATGAGCGCCGAGAAGGACGCGATCCGGCGCCACTATCTGCGCGCCCATGCGGGGCAGTTCGCGCTGGTCATGTTCTCGCGCGCCTCTTGCGGCTATTGCCGCGTGCAATGGCCGATCCTTGAGCGGTTCCGCGAGGAAACAGGCTGGCAGGTCACTCAGATGGACATCGACCAGCGGCCTGAACTCGGACAGCGCTTTGGGGTCGAGATCACGCCGACGACGATGGTGATCCGCCGCGGCGGCGCGCAGCGCATGGTGATCGCGAGCGGCGTCGAATCCTATCCCAATCTCGCGCAGACCACCTATCAGGCAGTGCGGCTGTTGCTCGGCGACATCAGGCCCGAGCAGTTCCTGACCGGCGCGGGCGAGGAAGACGGCTTCTTCGATGCGCTGTCGAATGGGCCAGTGTCGGCGACCGATCCGCGCGTGCTCGTGGGCGACCACGTCGGGGTCGGCCTGGGACCACAGCGATGACAGGGACAATGGCGAAGCTGCACAATACTGCCAATGCAGCATCGGGTTCATTTGGGAATAAGCGCGTCGTGCCCTTGCTTCTTCAGCAGACCGACAGCTTCGCGGTCGAAGCTGACGAATGTCTCGCCGCCGAGCCATTGGCCTTCGTGGGCGATGAGGCCATCGGCAAAGTCCCCACCCTCGTCCAACACGGCAAGCCCTGCCTCGACAGCTTGCCGGTCGACTGCGATGTTTTCCGCGTCAATAAGAAATCGGATAGATGCAGCGACTCTCGCCGATTCATATCGGTACACTCTCCCGAGCACCCAGCAGAACTCGCACAATGCCGGAAGCGTCACAGCGACAGTTTCGGCCTGCTTCATGAGCTTCTGCGCGACGGCTCCCTGAACGGGATCGTCCAACGTTGCTGCTCGAACGAGGATGTTGGTGTCCGCCGTAATCTTCACAGCTGGCCCGCCCAGCCCTTTTCAATCGCCTCTTTCATCTCTTCGATCGAGATCGGCCGTTGGCCTTCTCGCTTCAAAGATCCGAAGAAATTCTCAATCTTTCCTGACGGTCTGATCGCCCGGATTTTGATCTCTCCGCCAGGAAGTTTGTCGAAGCTGATCTTGTCGCCGGGATGGACGCCGAGATGCCTGAGCAACTCCTTTCTCAGTGTGATCTGTCCCTTTGTCGTGATCGTAACGGCGTTCATACGGAATATCCTTTCCGTTATCCGATGTAAGGAAAAATGCCCTTACCTGCAAGATGGATTTAGGCGAGCCAATATCCTTACGCTGGCATGTGCGGCAGTTATATTCGGTTCGCCTGCGGGCGCCCAAATGGTCGGCCGCGAGGTAGCTGCACGCGCTGCGATCCACCCGGTCGCGACAATAACCGAGATGAACAGCTGGCTCGACCGGGTGCCAGTCACGCGGGCCTTTCCTCCGGACCTCGGCGAGACATTGCGAGGTCAGCGCGGCATCTTCGTCATCGAGGTGAGCACGGCGCCCGGATGCGTCCCCTGCGCCGACCTCTGGACGAAGCTCGGCAGCCTTCGCTCCCACTACGGCTGGGAGGTTCGCGCAATCGGTGAGCAGGAAGCGATGCTGCACTCGGGTCGTCTCGGGCTGCCGTGGATCGGTCATCCGGTCGTATGGGCGCGCCCGGCGGCCGACCAGAACCGTATCGTACCCGTCGCGATCGGGACGGACCATGCGCCTAACCTCGCGCGCAACCTTTACCTCGCCGCCAAGATGCTCACCGGGGTTCGCCCTGCCGTCGGCGTCCGCGCGCTTTCTAAGTTCACCGGGATTGTGGGAGTTACACCGACGGAGCAAAGTCGGTCGAGAGCCAGACCATAGAGGAGTGTTTGGGGCATCCAGGCGTCATCGGACCGCAGCAGTGAGATACCCGCCGCTCAATTAACCTCTCATCGCTGGAGCTTGAGTCCATATTTGCAATATTAGCTCACTCGTCCGGCATGGCAGAGGCAAGACCGAGATGCTCCACGAATGGATCGAAGTCACGATCGCGGTGTAGCAGCGATATGCCATCTTCGATGCAACGCGTAGCAATGAGCGTATCGATCGTTTTGCGAATCGTGATGCCTTTGGCGCGCAAGTGCCTGAAGTTACGTGCCGCCTGGACTGCGATCTCGCGACCGCCGATTTCAATCAGCTCAAGCGATCCCATCAACCGCAATCCGGTGTTGAAATCGCGGTCTTTGCTGAAGCCCTGTAGCACTTCGGCCAAAATTATGTCGCCTATGAGCAATGGCTCGCTGCCGAGCAACATATCGAGCCGCTCGGCTTCCGGCGTAGGGTTGCCTTGAAAATAATCTATCCAGACGCTTGAATCGACAAGGATCATCCATCGGTTCTCATGGCTTCGAGATCCCCGGACCATGCAAGCTTACCCCGAAACTTGCGAATGTTCTGCTGATTGCGAAGCCTGAGAAGCGTACGCAAACCGAGCTCGACGGCTTCTCGCTTCGTCTTGAGTCCAGTCGCACGCAGAGCCTCGTCCATAAGCTTATCGTCGATGACAATGTTTGTCCGCATGATGTGTATCCTTATCTATATCTATACACATAATGCGATCCGGGGAGCATTGCAATCCGTCGCGCCAACATAGAGAAAGCAGCACGTCCCTGCCTTCCATAGGCGCGAGCGTGCCCCTCCCGTTGTGAGCGCGATACGAAGCGCCCATTCCATGCACAAGCTGCGGAAGCGTCCTGCCAGATCGGCCCTCCGCTCGGAGGAGACCCAAAATAGTGGGGACGCACGTTCGGACAGCTTCGGCACGGTTCAGTGCGGCGCGCCCGCAAATTAATTTTGCCGGATTTCCAAAATCCAAAAGCAGCACACGCCCGCGCCGCCACGATCCCCTTTTTGGAAGACCGGCCATGACCAATCCCCTCTGTCGCCCCCGTCAGGTCATCTTGGCGCTTCTCATCGCTGCCGCTGCATCGCCCCCGGCTGCCGCGCAGAACTGGGCCGAGCATTGGTTCGACAATGTCACCTATACCTCGCCCGGCAGCTTCGAGGACCAGGCGCGTGGCTATGTGACCGCGGGCGGCTTCTCGGGCCGCGTCGATGTCCACAATGATTATCTGATGAGCCTGACCCTCCCGAAGGTGAAGGCGGGCTGCGGCGGCATCGACATGTTCCTCGGCGGCATGTCCTTCCTCGACCCGGATTACCTCGTCCAGAAGTTGGAGAGCATCCTGCAAGCCGCGCCGGCGGTGGCGTTCCAATATCTTCTCGAGACGCTCGATGAGAAGATGGGCAACATCATCTCAAAGATGGAGGCGGCGACCAATTTTCTGAACTCGATCCAGGTCAATGACTGCCGTCTCGCCAACCGCATGGTCCAGATCGCCAAGGGCGACGACAATATGTCGGGCATCATCGAAGAAATGACCGGCTACAAGTCGATCAAGGAAGGCTATGCGAAAAGCTATCAGCAGAGCCGCGAGAAGATCCAGGCGAACCAGAACAACCCGACCGAGGATCTGCGCGACGCGCTCGCCAACTGCCCGCGCGAGGTCACCGACATCTTCCGCACCGGCTCGCTGCTCGCCCATGCCGCCGCGCGCGTCGGCGCGGGCGAATGGACCGGCGTCATGCGCGCCCGCGTCGGCGACGTCTATATGCGCTGGGATGCGACCGACAAGGTGCCGCTCTTCTCGGCGATCCCGGCGTGCCCGCGGCAGGACACCGAGGGGGTCGACGATTTCCTGACCGGCCGCGTCCAGTCACGCGCGCTCAACGTCCCACCGACCGGCGCCGACTGCCAGGTCGACGGGCCGGGCCGCGGCGCGCTCATCCTCGCGCGCGAACGGATGCAGGCGATCGCCACCAAGATCCGCACGCGCTCCGCGTTGACGGCAGAGGAACGCCAGTTCGTCGCCAATGTGAAAACGCTTCCCGTCTACCGGATACTCGAATGGGGCGTCCGCGAGGGCGTCGAGGACAGCGTGATCGGCGACACCGACGAACTTGTCGCCCTCACCCTCGCCTACCAGATGCTCAATGATCTCACCCGCAGCATCGACTATGCGCTGTCGAACGCCGAGCGCGGGGCAACGGTAGCAGGCGCTGCCGATGCCGGCAATGCGAATGTCTGCCAGACCCGTATCCTCAGCAAGGGGATCGAGCAGTTGCAGGGCCTCCGCGACGAGGTGCTGCGCCAGCGTGCGCAGATGCGCCAATCCTATATGGCGGCGCTCGAGCAGACCAACCTCTCTGCCAACTACGCCGGTCTCGTCCGCCAGCGCGACCGCGACGCGCGCGACGCCGCCGGTGCCGCCGCCAACCGCAATCGCTGACCATGCGCGCCCGCTCCTTCTCAGCACTCCTAGCTGCTCTTGCCGCTGCCACACCGACGGCCGCGTTCGCCCTCGAAACCAGCTTCCACACCTATAACGGGTTCAACGAGACGGTCGATGCTTTCCGTCTCGTCTCGATGATCTTTGCCGATCCGCGGTACGAAACGCTGGTCGTCATCATCGCGGTCGCCGGGATCGCGCTCGGCGCGCTTATCGCGAGTGTGCGCGGCAACGGCATGGGGATCGTGGCCTTCGGGTTCCAGACGCTCGTCGGCGTCGGCCTTTTCGTCGGCCTCGTCGCGACGACGGGCACGGTCCATGTCTACGACCGGGTCCGCAACGCCTATCAACCCGTCGGCGACGTGCCGAACCTGATCGTGCTGGTCGCGGGCGTCACCAACATGATGGAGCGCGCGATCGCCGAGACGATCGACGACAACACGCTCGACCCCAATGCCAAGCTCGAGTTCGGCGCGGGCGGGCACAGCTTCGACCTGTTCCTCAACGCCGTTAGCCCACGCGGTCCCATGACCGACAGCTTTCTCGATGCGACGATCAAGGATTATGTGCGCCAATGCTATCCGGTTGCGCGGGTGTCACCGGCCTATGGCGTCGA
This sequence comes from Sphingopyxis panaciterrulae, assembly GCF_014199295.1. Taxonomy (GTDB): domain Bacteria; phylum Pseudomonadota; class Alphaproteobacteria; order Sphingomonadales; family Sphingomonadaceae; genus Sphingopyxis; species Sphingopyxis panaciterrulae. Next base: position 64,278 of record NZ_JACIJH010000009.1, on the reverse strand, counting down.
TGACGATCAATTGTTCCGCACGACGACGGACCTCCCCGCCGCCTTCGCGGCGATGGCGGGGCCTGCGACCTTCTCGACCGTCTTCACCGCGACCGACAAGGGCGGCACCACCGTAAGTTGCACCGAAGCCTGGACCTATATCTCGGATCGACTGTCCGATCCGGCGCTGTTCGAGGACTATAGTCGGCAGGTTTGCGAACGCACCGGCTATGATGTGGCCAACACGAGCCAGCTTCAGCGCTGTCGGTCGAACCTCGGCGCGCTCGGCGACACGATGCTCGCGACGCCACTGACGCTCCAGCAACTCATGACCAACATCAATCTCGGAAACGCCGTCGGCGACGTGCTGTTCGAGGACAGTCCGGCCACAGCCGCGCGCGTCATGGCGAACCGCGCGGTCGTATCGAGTGGGCTTGCGACCATGTCGACCGCCAACGAATGGATGCCGACGATCCGCGCGACGGTGTTCGGCATCATGCTGTTCATGATGCCGATCGCGCTGCTCTTCATCCTGACCCCGATCAACCTGCGCGTCGCCTCCTTCGCGCTTGGTCTGTTCGTGTTCGTCGCCATGTGGGGCGTGATCGACGCCGGCATCTACCAGCTCACGCTCGGGCGCGCGATGGATGTGCTCGCGGAGATGCGCTCGAACCATGTCGCCGCCAATGCCTGGATGCTGGCGCCTTCTTCGGCGATGAAGGCGCTCGCGATCTTCGGCAGCTTCCGCACCGCGGCAGCGGGTCTCGCCGGCGCCTTCGTCTTCACTGTTTTCCGCTTCTCGGGCAATGTCTTCACCTCGTTCACCAGCGGCGCGCTCGGCGCGCAGGGCCAGGGAACTGTGGCAGCGACGCCGATCGTGACGAACGAAGGCCGGGCGCAGGCGCTCGAAGCGCAGGCCTCCGCGACCGGCACGATGGCGCGGCGCAGCGCGGTGTCGAGCTTTGGGGATTTCGGGGAGCGGTCGACGCTCGGCAGCAACCGGGCGTTCGGTGCGGCCGGCGGATATCTGGCCGACCGCACGCCCGGTGCGGCGGGAACGACGGGTTTCGCACTCGGCGCGACCGATGCCGCGCGTGAACTTGGTGGTCTTGCCCCTGCTCTCGTCGGCCGCGACCTCTCGCATCCCGCAACCGCCGCCGCCGTGCGCGCCAACGCGACCACCTCGGCGATTCACAATTTTGCCGAGAAGGACGCGCTCCGCGCCCTCGGCACGAGCTATTTCGGGGAGGGACAATCGGGCGAGCGTGCCTTCGCGGCTTTCACGCAGAACATGGTGCAATGGAAGGCTTTCGGGGACACGCGCGCCTATGACATGATGTTCCTGGGCGCGCGGCGGCACTTCGAGCGAAACGGCTATGAAGGCAAGGATGCCGATCTCAAGGCCTCGACGGTAATCGCGCAGGCGTCGGCCGACCCGACCTTCGCCAAGCTCATCGCCAACAGCTACGAGCAGGAACAGATGCTGCGAAACGACCTGACAGGCGCACGGATCCAGGTCGGCGCGATGGAAGGCCGCCGCGATTACGCCGGCGATAATGTCGCAGGCATCGAGCGGCGCAATGTCGCGACCGAACAGGCATGGCGCACCGGCAATAATGAAGGTCAGCGGAATGCGGCGGCGATGCTCGGCCTCTCCGTCGACGAAACCTCGCGCCGCATCGGATTCATCAATACCCTGTCAGGCGAGGCCCGTTCGACGGCGATTTCCTCGCTTTCGCGCTCGACGGGCCGCAACGAGGGGCAGGTCATGCGCGCTCTCGAAATGTACAACGCCTCGGTCCAGCTCGGCACCGCCGACGGCGCAACCGCCGAGGCCGGGCACGAAGGCGCGAGCGTCTATGGCCGTACGCGCGAAGCAGCGGGCTACGACTTCGCCGAGCGGTCGGGCAAGCTCGATGCGCAGCGCGAGGTCGGCCATGGCGGCGTTCGCAGCGCCGCGCGGATCGGCGAGCAGCGGCGGCAGAGCGACAATTTCGGGTTTGCGGAAGGCGCGGCGGCGGCGGGCGTATCGACCCGCGAGGCCGCGCGGCTCGATGCCTTCATCGGAGCGCTCAACCGCACGGCGGGCAATCAGGTCGAAATGGCCGAGGGCGGCGCGGCGGGCATCGCCGATCGCGCGCGCAACGAACGGCTGACACGGGTGGTGGAGAATGAACGGCTATCGCGTATGCAGGGACTGCTGCGCGCCGAAGGCATCACTATGACGAAACGCCAGCTCGCGATAGCGCAGAATGGCGACCTCAATCTCAATGTTTCGTCGGAAGTTGCGGAACAGCTTCATCGCGCCGGGCTCATCAATGACAGTCAATATGGGGCAATTGCCGGGGGCGGCCGCGCGCGGTTCAGCTTCGCAGACAATGACCTGCTGGTGTCGAGCAGCACGGGGTTCGCGCAATCGGCGCGCAGCGATACCAGCACCAAATATGAGGCCGGCAAACAGGCGGGACCCGATACGATCGAGCATATGCTGAGCAGCGGCCCCGAGGGCCAGGCGATGATGGCGAACTGGCTCAAGGGCGGGTTCGAGATGGATCGCAAGGGCGAGTGGCGGCTTAATCCGCAGGTTGCCGACACTCTGCAGCGCGACGTGTCGGCGGTCATCGCACAGACAGGGTGGCAGCGCGCGATAGTGCGAACGGCGCAAGATAACGTGTCTATGGGTACGTCTGTGGACGGAAACTTAGGGGCAAGCGCGGAAAGCGGCGACTACGCTTCTCACAGCGGCGGGCCAAAGGGGCGCCCGCGGACATCCAAGTCGTCAAAAGGTCGCGTTTCCGGTGGCATAGGTTTCAACAGCACCGACATTGGCATAAGCAACGAAACTGCCCAAGCATCGCTCGATATCGTCAACTACGATGTCCGAGGCGCAATTTCTGCAGCCGAGCGCGCCGCTGCGCGCTCGGCCACCCCAGAAGCCACCTTTACCCGCGAATTGCACCGGCAAGTTCTCGGACAGGAAGGGCTGAGGAATCGCTATCTCGACCAAGCTGATTCCGCCCGCGGTACAGCCGACATCACTGGACCTATGACTTCGCTCGAACAATCGACGATCCTCAGCAAGGGAAGATTTTCTACGGATTTGGCGAACGGCCCATTCGATGGCGATAACAATAAGAAACGCTAATATCGACGCCCCGGATGTTGAAGGCTGTTGGGGTTGCCGATGTAGAGACCACCCGAGCGAGGGTCATAGATATCCACGGACCAATGAGGGCCAAGACGCTCCCACTCCTCGTCCTCGGTGTTCATACATTCGAGTTCTTCGAACTCTTCATCCGAGCGCGGATCACCCACGAGCGGCCTGTCAAGCCATGCGTGGACAAATCCGAAACCCAGCACGAGCAGCGCCGTGAACGGAAAGAACAGCATGTTCAGATAGCCCGCGAAAGCCCTATCGAAAAACGGCGACATCGCCGGAACCTTGAGCGAGGCGATCGCAGCGCCCCAATAGAGCGGAATCGCTGTCCACCAGAGCTTGGCGTACCACGGCCGCCAAAGCCAATCGGCAGCCTTGGGCTGCGGGATGGCGGCTTCGGATGCTGGTGAAGATAGACTATCGGCCATGACTTTGCTCGCCGCAGAACATATCATGGACAGCATCAGAAAGGAATCGCGTTTTTGCGCCAAAAAGAAGGACATCCTCCCCTCTCGTTCCAATACCACACCCCTCCGCTTCCCGCTCTGCCGCCCGCACTCGCCCCACTCCGCGCTATATCTCGAGAGGCTGCAACCTCCCGCGCGCAGCCCCGCAGTCGTCGATGATGCATCGCATCGCCGCGTAGCCGCGCGGGGCCATGGTGATATGGGTTCGGCGCGCATCGTGAGGGTCCTTGCTGCGGGTTATAAGGTGCCGGATCTCGAGATCGGCAGCGAGCCGTCCCGCGGTCGCCAGCGATGCGCCGCTCGCATATCCGAGGCTCGAAACGGAAAGCGGTCCGGTGGCGACATAGAGTTCGAGCAGCATGATGAAGCCCGCATGGTTCCAGTCATTCTGCTTGAGATAGCGGGCGATGATATGGCGTTCGGCGAGCATCAGGCGGCAGAAGCGAGTCCGACGTTCCTCGACGTCGAAGCCCCCATCGTCCGCATTGCCATCCCCGACCGCCATGCCCTCTGCCCGTGGCTTGTTTCAGCTTGGCGCGAGCGAACCGGTCGGTTCGGTCACGTCGCGGGGATGGTGCTGGCGAGAAGACAGCGTGCAGAGGCTCGAAAAGCCGCATGGCGAAAAACGAGCCCCCCGTCGCTCAGGAGCCGGCTGACTGGCTTTCTTGTTTTGGTAATCCCGAAGTCATATATAGATGCGGCGGCATAAAGCCGGAATATCGAGATGACGATGACTGGTGTAGAGATTCAGGTGATGACGACGGTGAACGCGCCTTATGGCGCGAACCTGTCCGCGCATCAGCTTGCGGCGCTGATTATCGACCCGAATAGCGCCAAGACATTCAATGCGTCCGCGTTCGCGTTTTTCTCCGAAGTCGCGCCCACCCTGCAAAAGACGTTCGTCAAGCACATGGGTCTCGACGCAGCCGCCGTCGGCAGGGTCGCAGGCGCCTTCGAAAAGGTTTCCGGTTATAGTCTGCCGCTGGCGGCATAAATGGGGGCCGCCCATCCAAGCCACTGGGCGGAGCTGTTTACCTGCGCCGTAGAAATTATCAGCAAAACCGAAGAGGCCATCGGCTTCAAACCGCAATGGAGTTTTGGCGGGGGCACCGCGCTGATGCTCGAAATCGATCATCGCGAAAGCTACGATATCGACATCTTCATCGATGACCCTCAGCTGCTACCGTATCTGAACCCGGAGACGCAGAGATATCGGATCGCATCGAAGCCGAGCAGCTACTCCACCGACGGAACGCGAACATTGCGTCTGGCCTATCAGGATCTGGGCGAGATCGACTTCATATGCTGCTCGCATATTCTTGCATATCCAACCTCGTCTCGCGAAGTGAACGGCCACCAAGTGACGATGGATCGCCCGGACGAGATTATCGCGAAGAAAATCTATTATCGAGGTAGCAGCCTGCAACCGCGAGACATGTTCGACCTCGCGGCGGTCGCCGATCATTTCGGCACGGATTATGTCGTCGCTGCGATGAAACAATGCGGCCAGGACCGATGCTCCGCAGCATTGGCCGTCGTCGAGAAGGTCGACCCGGAATTCGTTCGCAAGATTATCGGAAATTTGATGCTTCGCGACAATAGGGCGCACTTGGTCTCGACGGCGCAGTCCGTCACAGCCCGCGTGCTAAAGGAAGTTCTCGCAGGATAAAGGCAGCCAAATAGGCAGAAGCTCAGCGCCGCCGACCTTATTGGCCTGCCGGTTTACGCCCCTTCCGTGCTGGAACGCCTTTCTTGCGTCCTCCATCCAGGCGGCCCAAGCCGATTTCCTTCGCCAGGGTGCGCCGCTTTTCGGCATAGCTGGGCGCGACCATCGGGTAGTCCTTGGGCAGTCCCCACTTCGCGCGATACTCATCAGGCGTCATGCCGAAGTTCGTCATCAAATAACGCCTGAGCATTTTCAGCTTCTTTCCGTCCTCAAGGCAGACGATGTAGTCGGGCTTGACCGATGAGCGAATCGAGACGGCGGGCTCTTGTTTCGGCGCCTCCGGTTCGGCGTCCTTATCCAATCCGGCGAGCGCGGAGTGGACGTTTTGGATCAACATTGGTAGATCAGACACCGTGACATTATTATGGCTGACGTGCGCTGCAACAATATCTGCGGTCAATGTAACCAGCGTTTCGTTCATTTCCGACATGGACTCGGCACTCCTATTTGCATAGTCAGTACAGTCTGGCGCGAGTTTGATAAAAAAGCAATGTAAAACTGCAAATCTTCAGGATTTCTTCGATTCTACACGAAGCTGCTCTATTCGATCCATGCAAATCGTCTGCACGATGTCGCGTAAATTACAGGCCGAAGCCGCCAACGCTTCAAGATCATCTGCGCTTATCTCGTAGTTAGGCGAATAACGAGCCTCGACATAAGCACGTTTCAATAATTCGAAGCGCCGTCGGTCAATCTTGGTGTTCCGCAGCCAAGCTTGGATCAGCCGAGACTCCTGCCCTTCAGCCAGTGAACGCAAAAATTTTATATTGTGGGAACGAGGAAAATAGAAGGTCGTTGTCAGGAGATAACAACCGTAGAGCCGTTCTACAGCTTGATGAAGGGCGAAGGCCGCTCCTTTCAACCATCCCTTATCGCCTTTTGCTTTATCAAATTCAAAAGCAAAAGCTTCCAATCGACGACCCGCCTCCGCATATCCTTCATCAAAGTATTCCTTTGCCATCTCGTAGGCATCAGCCGCTGTAAGTGGCTTCGGCGTCGCCAGTGCATGGTTGGGCAGATCGTACAGCAGAATACCGTCCCGAATGATATCGACCCAGAAATACTCGCCGCGGGTCAGTGCCCGATTTACCTCGGCCAGCGTATGGACGATGATGTTCACCGTCCGCCCAATCGACCGGTCGCGCAGAATCTTGTCTTCCGCGATATACCAGTAGTCGGCGATGTCGGTCAGGTCTTCGTGGCTGACGATGATGAGCAGATCGAAGTCCGACTGATAGCCGTTATCTGGCTCGTCCACCCAATCGTCACGGGCGTAGCTGCCGAACAGGATGATCTTGAGGATCTTGCCGTTGCGCTTGCCAGGCTGCGTCGCTCGCTCGATCGACCGCGCGAACTCCTCCATCAGCACCGTCTTGATGCGTTCGAGTTCGCCCTGCCGCTTTGCTGGAAGATGATCGATTTCTATTTTCATGTCCGTTCCGGAATCTGGCCGACATTCCGAGTGCTGGCAAGTCGGTCGAAGCGCGGCGCCAGCTATACTGCCGATACGGCCTTCCGGGCATCCGCAATTTTCTAACGCCCCCAGAATTTCCACCATGGCCGCTTTTCGGCCCGCATCGCCTGAACAAGCGTGACGATCCCGGATGCAAAATGATTTTCGACATCGGCGACGGGGATGGCGAGCCGTGCAGCAAGATCCTCATAGGTCGCATCCTCGAACCGGATCGCGATGAATATCTCGCGCTCCAGCGGTTTCATCCGCCGAAGGGCGCGTTGTGCGCCGCGCAGGCTTTGCGTGTCGAGCGGGGGTTCGGTCATAATTCGTCTCCTGCGAAAAGGCCGCAGATCGCGGGTGCCTGAACGCCGCCTTCAACCGCCGTCCGGCACACCACCTTCTTCCCCCCTCCCCTCCATTCTTCAGGTGCAAAAGGCGTCGCATTCGGACCCGCGGTGCAGAGCATCCTACCGGCAGCGATGTCCGAAATGGACGGATTTCCGTCCATAATGGGCCATGTTCCGCATATGTCTTGCCCTTGCCCAGTGAGCGGCTATGCTGAACGGGCATCGGGCTGGCAGGCGGCGCGATGCCGGGGCTTGAGAACCCTTTGAGACCAACCTGTTCGCCATTCGAGTCCGGGTGGCCGTCGCGCATGTACAAGCCTTCGGGCTAAAGGCGGCGGCGCATGCCTCAAGTATGTTCTCAACACCCGGCATTTCGACCGCCCTCCCGTCCGTCTGGAAGGCGAATTCGATGGATTCTGAACATAGAGCGGACGGCGTTCGGCAGCGCGTAAACGGCGAAGGTTATTCGCAGGGCGATGAAACGACCCATCGTAGCCGGGAAGCCGCGATCGAGGCGATCTACACGGCGCACAGGCCGCAGTTGGTCAGTTTCCTACGACGGCGGGCCGATCCTCAGGATATCGGGGATCTCGTTCAGGACTGCTTCCTCCGTCTCGTCGCCAGCAAGGACGAAGTCGTCGCCAAGATAGAAAAACCGGGAGCTTACCTCGTGCGCGCTGCGCGCAACATTTTCGCGGATCGAAGCCGTGTGATGAAGCTCGGCGCAAAGGCCAGGCACCATGTTTACGAGGACGAGGAATTTTCCGGCCCTGACCCGCACAACGCGCTCGAAGCGCGCGACATGATGCGGCGCGTCGAGGAGCGTCTTTCGCGCCTCAAGCCGAAAACGCGTGACATCTTCCTGATGCACAGGTTCGACGGTATGAGCTATGAGGAAATCGCAGCAAAAACAGGGATGAGCGAGAAGGGCGTGGAGAAGCAGATCGCGAAGGCAATGACCGCGCTCTTGCGCATCAAGGCATCCCGCTGATGAGCCGCGAGACGCAAGCTGGCAAATGGTTCGCGCGTATGCGGACGCGTGATGCCGAGCAGCACTGTGCGGAGTTCGATAAATGGATCGCCGATCCGGCAAACGCTGCGGCCTATGCAGAAGCGGAAAGGCTTTGGACGATTCTCGAAGGCAGTTCAGCCGATCGGGTTCTCGCGAACACGCCAGCCTCTCCCGCTCCGTCGAAGCTGCGGCGGGCGACAGCGTTGGCCGTCGCTATCGCGCTCACATTCGGTCTCGCCTGGTACATAGGTCAAGCGCGGACCGTGACGATAATTGCGACGCCATCGACGGATAGGGGCAATGTTCGGTTGGCCGATGGAACGGTGGTCGAGATTCTCGACGGCACGACGGTGGAAACGCATTTCTCGGATCGTGAAAGGCAAGTTGTCATGACCGGTGGGCGTGCGCGCTTCACCGTCGCTCATGATGCCTCGCGTCCGTTCCGCGTCATCATCGGCGATTCCGAGGTCGTGGCGCTGGGCACCGTATTCGAGATCGACTTGACACGTCCGGCTCCACTAGTCCGGCTGATCAGCGGATCGGTGGACGTGCGATCGACGAAGCAAGGCGGGCAAGCCGTCAGGTTGAAACCTGGCGAAGCCGCCGAGGTTCGAGGCGATGAGCCTCGCCGCGTCGCATCTTCCGATTTGAAGCCGGAAGCTTCTTCGCCTCCGATGACAGCACCGGTACCAGTGGCAGCGCCCACATCCCGTGTCGTAGCCGATAATCTATCGCTCAGCGAAGTTCTCGATCATGCCAATCGAGTGAACGGTCAGCAGATCCACCTCGCCGATCCCGCTTTGAGCGTGCTCAAGGTGACGGGCCGGTTTGACGTATCCGACAGTGCTTCGCTGGCGCGCAAGCTCAGCGCAACTTTCGGACTGAAAGCGGTGCAGACTGGTGGCGGGATCGTCCTGACCAAGGAATAAAAACCGGGGGGAGTAATTTTCCAAATCCCGTCTTGCACCTCCAGACGGCCATCCAGGCCGCTCGGGAGGGTAAGATGAGAAGGAATTTCCTGGCCGCTGTTCTTGCGGCGAGCACCGCGCCGATCGCACTTCACGCGCCCGTCGCTTATGCGCAGGCTGATCAGCAGAGCTATGACATCGCGCCGCAGCGTCTGGCGGGTGCTCTTCGCGAGTATTCCCAGGTTTCGGGGCGAGACGTCATTGCGTCGTCCAGTCTGCTCGAAGGCAAGCGCAATCGCAAGGTGCGGGGCCGCCTGTCGCCCGACGCTGCCCTGTCCCGTCTTCTTTCGGGGACCGGACTGATTCCCGAGCTTGTCGATGGAACGCTCGTGCTGCGCGAGGGAAACGGCGATGTCGCTGCCAACGGCTCGACCGGCGGCTCGACTGACAACATTGCTAGTAGCGAAATCATCGTGACGGGTTCGCGCATCCGGGGTGCCGGACCGACCGGCTCGCCGGTCGTCACGCTTGACCGCCAAGCGATCGAGAAGAGCGGCTATGGCTCGGTCCAACAGCTACTCCAGTCGCTGCCGCAAGCCTTTGGCGGCGGTTCGAATGAGGCCACGACCGGTGCGACGACGCGTAATGGCACTGGCAACGATGCAACGCTCGGTTCGAGCATCAACCTCCGCGGTCTCGGCACGTCGTCGACGCTTGTATTGATCGACGGTTCGCGCCCCGCGCTCGGCGGCGTCGGCGGGCTGTTCGCTGACATTTCGTTGATCCCGATGGGCGCTGTCGAACGGATCGAAGTGCTCACCGATGGGGCGTCGGCGATTTATGGCGCGGATGCCGTTGCAGGTGTCGTCAACGTTCGGCTCCGCAACAGGTTCGAGGGTGCTGAGACGATGCTGCGCGCTGGGACCGCCGACGGCGACATGTCCGAAGTGCAGTTCAGCCAGTTGCTCGGCAAGCGCTGGAGCAGCGGCCATGTCGTCCTCGCCTATCAATTTTCGAACCGCAGCGCTCTGGCGGGCGCAAAGCGCGATTATTTTCGCGAGGACCTGCGCCCGTTCGGGGGCCCCGACTTCCGATCAACCACCAGCGTCCCGGGTACGATCCGCGCCGCCAACGACCAGATCTTCGGCATCCCGGCGGGCCAAGACGGCACCGCGCTCACCGCCGCACAGCTGCTGCCCGGCGTCCAAAACCAGCGCGATGGCCGCGCCGAAAGCGACATCCTGCCGCGGCAACGCGTTCACAGCCTTTATGGTGGCGGCGAACTCGCGATCACTGACGGTTTGACACTGCGCGCCAATGTCCTTGCGGCACAGCGCGATTTCCGCCGCATCGCCAAGGGCGACTTTCTCCGTGTCTCGCGCGTGCCGGTCACCAACCCCTTTTATGTCGACCCGATCGGGACCAATCAGCCGGTGCAGGTCACCTATAGTTTCGCCAACGACATGGGCCGCGAGATCCGTTCGGGCCGCGTGCGTGCGATTAACGTCTCGGGAGGCTTCGAACAGCGGCTCGGTCCTTGGAGCATTTCGCTCGGGGGGGCTTATGGCCGCCAGCGAGGCACGGCGGACTATACCAATCTCGTCAACAATGGGCGGCTGACCGCTGCGCTCGCCGACACCAATCCGGCGACCGCACTCAATGTGTTCGGTGATGGCAGAGCCAACAATCCCGCGACGATCGACCGCATCCGCGGCAGCTACGGGACGATTGACGATTATTCGAACTGGTCGGGCGCACTCCGCGCCGACGGCCCGCTGTTCGCGCTACCCGCTGGCAACGTCCGTATCGCCGTCGGCGCCGAATATCGGCGCGAGGCCTATGATTATTTCGTCAAGAATGACGTAAGTGCCGCGACACCGGACAATGCCCCTTACCCGGGCCTCCCCGGACCCCGGCACGTAAAGTCAGTCTATGCCGAGCTCAACGTCCCGATTGTCGGTCCCGACAATGCGGTTCCGGGTTTCTGGCGCCTCGAGATTTCGGTCGCGGGCCGGATCGAGGATTACAACCAGTTCGGGCGCACCGAAAACCCGAAGGCCAGCGTCCGCTGGGAACCCGTCGAAGGGATTTCGCTGCGCGGCTCCTACGGCACCTCGTTCCGGGCCCCTCTGTTCGACGAGCTGATCGGGCCGGCGCTCTCGCTCTATTCGGTCGAGAATGTTCCGAACCCCGCCTCGCCGACCGGCCAGTCGACCGTCCTCGCACTGTTCGGCTATGCGCCGAATATCCAGCCCGAGAAGGCGACGACCTGGACCGCGGGGTTCGACATCGCGTCGCCCTCGCTGCCGGGTCTCCGGGCATCGCTCACCTATTATGATGTCGATTATCGCGACCGGATCGGCACGGTGACCGAGGATTATCTCCGCTTCCTGTCGAACCGCGACGTCTTCGGCGGGGTGATCACTGACAATCCGCCGCTCGACCTCGTCAATTTCTATTTCAACCAGCCGACCTTCTTTAATCCGCTGGGAGCTGCACCGACCGACATCGTTGCCATCCTCGATGGTCAGACCCGCAACCTCTCCGCGGAGCGGCAGCGCGGAATCGACTTCGATCTCGGTTATGCGCCACCGGTCGCGGGCGGCACGCTTGATCTCGGGATCGCCGGCACGCACATCTTCTCGATCAAGCGCCAGCTTACGCCGGGCGCGCCGAGTACCAATGTCGTGGGCCTCTATGCGAGCCCAGTGAAGTGGCGTCTACGCGGCCGCGCCGGCTGGTCGAAGGGTGGCTTCTCGGCCAACGCCTTCGTCAATTACACCGATGGCTATGTGAACCAGACCGCCGTGCCGGCGGAACCCGTCTCGCCGTGGACCACCGTCGACCTCACCCTGTCGCAGCGGATCGGCGGACGGGGAGGCGAAGATGGCCGCGGCCTCCAGCTTGGTCTCTCAGTCTCCAACTTGTTCGACAAGGACCCGCCCTATGTCCTGAACCGGAGCGCGACCTCCGCGACGGGCTACGATCCCGAGAAGGCGAGTCCCATCGGGCGGATGATTTCGGTGCAGGCCGTCATCCGGTGGTAGGACGGGCAGCGCTTGCACTCGCCCTGCTGGCCGCGGCATCGCCCGCGGCCAGCCAGTCGACAGTGCGCGACATCACCGAAACAGCAGACATTTCCGGGCTCGCGGCCTCACCCGATGGGCGATGGGTTGCCTACCGCATCGAGCGGCCGTCGATTGTGACCAACCGGATCGATGTCGACTGGTATCTGGCGCCAGCCGACGGCGGTGGGGCGCCCCGCGCGCTCGGGCGCCTCGGCACCGCGATGTCCGATGATGCCGGCAGCATCGTCCCCGGCGAGGCCCAATGGTCACCCGACAGCCATACGCTTGTCGTCCGGGGGCTCGTCGATGGCCGGATCGCGCTTTGGGCGAGCCCGGTCAACGGCTCGGGGTTTCAACTGCTCGCAGATAGCGACGGCGATGTCGAGGCCTTCGCGTTCCGTGCCGACGGCGCCTTGGTCATACAGGAGGGGCCGTCGCGCGACGCGATCGCGCGCGCCGAAGACCGGGAACGCGAGACCGGGATCCTCGTCGACGGCAGCACCGACCTCGCCCAACCTCTCTATCACGGCGCTCTCATCAATGGCCGGCCCGCCTCGCAGCGGTTCATCGGCGACTGGTTCGACCGCGCACCTCTTCTCGCGTCGCAACCGCGGAATTTTCATATCCGCATCGCGGGGGTATCGAACGCCGGCAGCGTGAGTGACGCGGACAAGGTCCTGCTCGCACCGCCACGCCCTGCCCTCCTGAAAGTCGCCGATCTCCCGGCGCCGATTGGCGCAGCCCTGAAGGCACGAGGGGTCTGCGAGCCGGGCGAGGGCTGTGACCCGAATGCCGCTCGCCTGTCGTGGTGGATCCGGAAGGGCGACGGCAAGGCGATTGTCGCACTCCACGACAGCGACTTCCGCCAATCTCTATATGTCTGGTCGGCGCGCGACGGCAAATTGCTGCCACTAGCAGCCTCTCCTGGCCAGCTCTCGGGCGGCCGCGCCTATTACCTCCCTTGTTCCGAGACGATGGGGAACGTCTTCTGCGTCGAAGCCGCTGCCGACATTCCGCCGCGACTCGTCCGCATCGACCGCGACGGTCGTATGACGATCATCGCTTCCCCCAATCCCGATCCTGACCGCGAAGGGCTCCTTGCCGAAACCATCGCATGGCAGGTGAGCGGCAGCCGTGCGTCGGGCGTGCTCATACGCCCGAAGATCCCCGGGCGGCTGCCGCTCTTCATCACCTATTATCGCTGCAACGGGTGGCTGCGCGGCGGCGTCGGCGACGAGTGGCCGCTGCGCGCGCTGGCGGCGAACGGCATCGCGGCGCTCTGCATCAATGCGATGCCGAATGCCGAGACCGGCGAAGCGCGCTATGCGCAAGGCCAGGAAGCCGTCCGCGGAGCGATCGACCTTCTCGCGAAGCGCGAGCTCATCGATCCAGCGCGTGTTGGCATGGGCGGACTCAGCTTCGGCAGCGAAGTGACGATGTGGACGCTCCGACACAGCAGCCTCCTCAAGGCCGCGTCGATCGCCTCGGTCCAGCTTGAGCCCAGCTATTACTGGTTCAATGCGCGTCCGGGTCGCGACACCTTCACCGACAATGTGCACCAGGTCTGGAAGATCGGGTCGCCGGAGGAATCGCCCGAGGGATGGAAGCGCATTTCGGCGGCGCTCGATACGCAGAGCATCCACGCCCCGCTGCTGATGCAGCTGCCCGAGCATGAGGCACGGCTGTCGCTCGAGTTGTTCAGCAAGCTCGCGACGGCACGCCTTGCCGAACTCCACATCTTTCCCTTCGCCCCCCATATCAAGGTCGAACCTCGACAAAAGTTTGCCGCCTATCAGCGCAACCTCGACTGGTTTCGCTTCTGGTTGAAGGGCGAGATCGATTCCGATCCCGTGAAGGCAGATCAGCATCGACGCTGGTCGGAGCTGGGACCGAAGAAGGAGGAAGTCTCAACCGCGCGCACCCAGCGCTCGACATCGGCGATCTCGAGCAGCCGGAAATAGTCGAAGTTATCGACGACATCGGCGGCGTCGATGTAGGCCGCGATCGCAGCGCGATTGAGCAATCCCCGCTCCGCCAGCCGACCGCCGAGCAGCAGTTCGCGGAGACCGGCGCGCTGACGCAGGAAGGCGGCGGTGCAGAGCGATTCAAGCCGCCCCTTGTCGCGGCGCCAGACGACTTCCGCCGGCAGCCGCTTCGCAAAGGCCGCGCGCGCGATCGCGCGGTCTCGGCCTCCCGCAAACCAGGACCAGCTCGGGATCGAGAGGCAGAGTTCAACGACGGGCTGCGACAGCAGCGGTGCGATGACGTCGCGGCCGTACCAGCGGTCGGGCCGGTCGGCGAAGTCGAGGATGCGGCGGATCGCTTCGACATGCTTCCGCTTGGCACGGGAAGCCTCAGCGGCGCCTGCATCCCAGGGGTGTTCGAACGGCATTGTGGGCATCGCGACCGCATCACAGAAGCTGGTCTCGCGCGGCCAAGCTTGTCGGGGCCCAGCCCTCTGCGCACGATACAGTAAGCGAGCCGCCTCCCAGATCGTCGCCCCGCCGGCACGCGCCACATCGCGAAGGGCGTGGATGGTGCGCCGCGAGAAGCCAAATTCCGCGAAGGCGTCGACGGCCGGTCCGATCGAGCTGTCGAAGCCAAAGACATTGTCGCCGCCGATCCCGCCGATGATCGGACGGTCTCCGCCAGCCACGGCATCGGCAAAGGCCGCATCGATACCGCCGAGGACGCCATAGGCGGCGGGGCGCGGATGAAGATGAACGGGCGGCGCGAGAAGATCGATCCGACCTTCATCATTCATCGCCTCGACCAGCTCCGTCCCGCAGCGCGCGGCGACCGCGCACGCAAAGTGCCGTTCATCGCCATCGGCGCCCGGCGTCACGAAATTGATCGCCGAGAAACCGGCGCCCGTGCCGGCAAGCGACGCCGCCACGATCGAGGAGTCGAGGCCGCCGGAGAGTTCGAGAACAATCCCGTCCCGGCCCTGGCTCCACGCCCGGATGCAAGCATCGATCCGCCGCTCCAGCATGCACGCGAGTTCCGATACACCCTCGTCATTGCGCGCCGCGACATGCGGCCAAGGGGACCAGAGGCATTCGACCTCGGCACGTCTTCCGTCAAAGGCAAGGCGGCAGCCGCCGAGCAATTCGCGGATCGAACCAAGCCCGGTGCGATCGGTGCGCAAGTTGCTGTAGACGAGCGCCTGGCCGATGAAGTCCCAGTCGATCGCCTGACCGGGCAGCAAATCGGCGATCAGGTCGAGATGGCTCGCGCAGAGGATGCCGCCCGAATGCGGGGTCCAGTAAATTGGCATCCCGGTTAATGCTGCTCGCTCGACCGAGACGGTATCTCCCCAGCGCGCAATGGCAATGAAGCTGCCCCACCCGTCGCTCGGCTCCTGTACCGTCGCACCGCTCCGCGAGAAAATGTCTCCGAGCACCAGAGCGCCGCCCGGCAGCCGCCGTGCATCGAGCGCTTCGCCCGCCCAAATGATGAGATCCGGCTCCACCGCCACTGCAGTCAGGCCGCATCTCTCGGCCGCCAGTGCGACCTTGGTGGCCTGTTCGGGAGCACCGAGAAAGGCCAGGACGCCGCGCCTCATCCGACGACCAGAATCGGCGTGAAGTTTCGCGCTTCGGCAGCGGATCCCGTCAGGATCGTCTCCGGCGTCTGTAGCCAGCAATGGGCGTTGAATGGCGAGGTTCGCACGCCGAAGACGAGGCTCACCGCGAGACCGCGACCAAGCAATATCCGGTCGAGGGCCAGCGCATCGATGAGGCAGCGCGGCGGGATCGGATTGAGCCAGCGGCACGCGGCGTAGGCTGCGGCGTGCCGCGTCGCCGCATCCTCCGCCCCCGGCACGCCCAGCACCCGCTTCTTCGCAGCCAGCTCCGCGACGGTAGCGGCGATCCGGTCGGGCCGCATCGCCCGGCGCGCCCAACGAAGCGCGAACGCTGCCGAGATCGCCATGCGCGGGTCGAGTCGGCCCTCGCCGAGATGAACGAGGTCGGCCGACGGAACGTCGACCCTTGTCGGCGCGATCTCCGTCGGCTGATCGGAACGGGCGATAAGCCCCGTGCTCACGAGGCGGCCGATCGCATCGGAGTCATTGACTTCGCGCCGCCGGAACCTGTCGAACGCTGCGCGATCCGCTCCCCCAAGGGCCAGATATTTGTCACGCGCGAGATCGAGAAAGACGAGGTCGGTGCCGACTTCGCAAAATCCTGTTCCCGCCGAAAGCTGCCAGCCAGTCGTCATGCCGAACGGACGCGCAGGAACCCGGTTCGGGCCGGGTTCCCGAACGCCTTCAGTCTTCGGTGAGGCCGGGGCGCAGCATGCGGCCGCCCGACTCGATCGGCAGGCCGTCGTCGCCGGCGGTGTCGTTGCTGACCGAGCCGAGCTCGACGAGATCCTTGGGTTCGCGTTTCATCGTCTCTTCCTTTCCGCGATCAGGGAGTCCTCGAAACCGGGGGCCGGCTGACCCGACCCCCGGCGCCATGGTCAGTCCTGGGTGAGCCCGGTGACCTTGAACTTGCCGGCACCTTCGATGCCCAGCGGATCGTCGCCGGCGGTGTCGGTCGTGACGCTGCCGAGTTCGATCAGTTCGTTGGTTTCGCGATCCATGATCGTTTTCTCCAAATACCGCGGAATTGCGGCACCGAAGAAGCTACGCCTCTTGAAAAAATAGAGTTTATGTACTTTCCGGATCGGTAAAATATCATTCGATTGTCTGCGAACGCGGTCGCAATTCGGCAGCGACCCTTCCAGCGTGCGCGACCCTTCTTCGATGGAAAAGACCGCTTTTCCGACGCAGCTCGTCCCAGTCTGCATTCCGAAAGGCTGCCTCCATCGATGCGAGAAGCTCCCCGGCCATCGGGTCAGTACGTACCTCAGCGGTTCGGAAGAACTCGCTTCGCTCGACCACATTGATGATTGCGTAGCCAAGTTCGCGATTTCCGTTGAGAAGAGCGATCGCGCGAAACAGCCTCGCGACTCGGCCCGGATAATCTTCGATCTCTATCACCGCGAGCGATGCGCCCGGTTTCGAAAGCTGGAGCGCTGGATCGCGAAGCGCAAGTCCTATGAGTCCGCTTCCTAAGTGATAGAGATCGCAAAGATCCGCCTCGGCGAAGATCGGCTGCCTAAAGCCCTCCTGGTGCCAGCTGTCGACGATGCGCTCGCCCGACAAACGATGGAGCGCCTCGCGAACAGGCGTCGGGCTCACAGCCAGCCGCTTCGCTAGATGGAATGGATCGAGGCGCGTGCCGGGAGGATAAGCGCCGCCAATAATACGTGCCTTGAGCTCGAGATAGACGCGCTCCATCGTGGCCCCGGGACTCATGACCTTCTGCCTTCCGCCGTGCTCGCCGGCCGCTGAGCGGCAACATAGTCGGCAAGCATCTCCGCTTGGTCGGGACGGAGAGCATCGACTGCGGCCAAGGCTGCATCCGGGTCGCCGTCGAAGAGGACTGAAGGACATCGTCCCTCGAAGTTTCCGAGGTTAGGCCGGTGCTGCGCGTAACCGATCAGTTCAGACAACTCGCGAGGGAACCCGCGCGCGATATGCGGCGGATAGGCCAGCCACTGGTTTTCATATGGCTTGAGCCATCCGAGGCTATAGCTGACGATGATCCCGCGTCTCACATCCGCGCTGTCGTTGCCGCCGGCGCCGTGGAGCGTGGAACCCAGAAAGACGATCGCATCGCCGGGTTCGGCTTCCGCGACGATCATCGGACCTTCGCCGGCGTCGGTCAAAGCTCGCCGTCCATGGCTTCCGGGCCAGAGCAGCGTGGCCCCATTTTCCTCAGTGAACGACGTCAACGGCCACATGGCATTGATCAGATATTCGCGCTGTCCGATGTCCCCAGCCCACATGTCCTGGTCGCGGTGCGGGAATTGCGGCAATGCGCCGGGATGAAGCTCGATTGCCTGCGTGAGGTTGAGCTGAATTCGATCGCACCATGGCCCGAGCGCTGTTTCCGCGAGCGCCCTTATAGTCGGATGCATGACGAGCTGTGCGACGTGATCCGACCGGATCAGCAATCTGCCGAAGCGCTTCGTCCTTTCCCCGTAAAAGCCGCCTTCACAAAAGGGCGTGCTTCTAAATCGCTCGTCGAGTTCCGCGTCGATCGCCTCGAGCAATTCGCGAGACACGGCGCTGTGGATGATGGTGTAGCCGTCATCCATCAGCCCATCGGTAGTGGTTGTGGCCTCAAATTGGAGGACGTCGCTAGTTAGGTCGATCATGATCATATCCCCCTGCTCAGGCAGCTTGTGCCGCCGCGGGCACCGCATTCGAAGCGGCGCGGATGCCGGCGGACGCGAGCAGCGCGGCGGTTCGGTTATCGATATCGATCCGAAGCCCGACGAGGAGCCGGCCATCATGTTCACACGCTTCGCCAAGCTGTCGGCAGCGCCATCCGAAAGTCTGGATCTGGCGAAACCAGGAAAGTTCAGCGACGCCCGTGTATGTATCGACCCCGTTGGCAAGGGCATGCTCGACGAGTCCGACCAACAGCGTGTCTCGGGCGACGCGTCGTTCCCGAGCGCTTGCATCGCGCGACAGGCAAAAGCGCGTGATCTCGGCGATCCGCTCGCCCTGCGGTACTGGCCCGGCGACGAGAAACGGAAAAAGACTGTCGAGAAGGGCCGGCCGCGTGGTCGGCAACAGGCGCGCCGAGGCGAGATGTTCGCCCGCATCGTCGGTGACAATCAGATAGGTTGCGTGGACGTCGTCGAAATGATCGACTTCATATTGACCCGCCAGAACCGGAAGGTCCCATTTCAGAAGATCGACAAAGACGCGCTTGCGAGCAGCGAACATCGAGCGAAGCGCGACATGTTCGCGATCGCGGCTATTCTGTCCTACGGTGAGAAGCATGGACTGTCTCCTTGTTGACAAGAGACAAGCCAATTGAACCGGGAAAGGCGGCGGCGCCATAACACAAAGGGGGGGTCAGCGCCTGGCGACATCTCCGAAGCAGATCGTGCTGTCGAACAAGGCGCGAATGGCGAGCACTATTCGGGTCGGCGCATCATAGGCCGCGCGTGCATTGCGCAAATGCTCCCGCACGGTGTCCTCGCTGAGATCGAGAAGCTGGGCGATCACCGAATTGGATTTGCCGCGGGCCGCCCACATCAAGCACTCGATCTGCCGGTCGGTAAGGCGTGGACGATCCTCCGGCAATACCGGATCGGCGAGCCGCCGCGCGGCCTCGAAGACGAAGGCTCCGATGCTTTGCGCGAATGCGAGAGATTCGAGAGGCATGGTATCGGGATCCGTCCACGCGAACGATACGGAACCGTGTGCCTCCCCGGGCAGATGCACCGGTATCGTCAGCCCGTCGCTAATTCCGTGACATCGCGCGCGTTCCAGTACCTCGGTATCTTCGGGTCGCGGCCGATGGGCCATGATCATATCTCGCCAAAGAAACCCTGCCGCCTTTCGATGGCTGTATCGATGGACGGGATCCGAGATGCCAAGACGATTCTGATCGAACCAGTGCGCAAAGCCTTCCGGATAATTATGAACCCGAACGCCCCTGTCAGGGGCGCCGAGAAAGTCGATATGATGGCTCAGCGCGAACCAGGCACAGCCCAGCCTTGCGCATATTTCCTGAAGAATATCGATCAGCGCGTCCTCGGTATCGACGGCCATGACGTCGCGCTCGAGCTGCCTCGCGGCTTCGATCGTAGGCATTCCGACCCATTGCCAACGTCGGCGGCGTCCTCAAGCCTGACCGCACGACATGACCCCCGTTCGATGCCGGGCGGCAACCCTCTCAAGCAGGCTGCGGCCCGGCTGTGACGCCCACCGTTGGTCAATCGGCAGCGCCGGAACGAGGAGAGAGGCTATTTATGGGCAAATATATTTCAAACATATTCGCAAGTTAGAACCAGATTGGGGATTGTTTCCGGGCCAGAGCCTTCAGCAGGCATAGAGGGCTTGATCCGTCCATGCAGGAAACATTTGTTCGGGAACCAGTCTCGAAGAGGAATCTGGAAGGCAATTATTTCTTGTCTTGCGATCGAATGTCACGAAACTGCCTCTCCATGGAAGGGGCGCGGAATCCTGGCGCGGCTGATCAAAGGCAATGGGCGCTATTGACCGAGAAGCAGCGTGCCTGTCTCGACCTTGTGCTTGAGCGCAAGACGTCGAAACAGATTGCACGCGAACTCGGGATCTCCAGATATACTGTCGATCAGCGGATCGCGGCCGCGCGAAAAATCCTCGCAGCCGCCAATCGAGACGACGCCGCCATCCGCTATGCACAGCTGAAAAGCATATGCGATCGGATCGCATACGATCCGGTGGAGCTTCCCATCCAGCCTTCCTTTGCGCCATCCGATTTCCCGGACGATGATCCACCTCAATATCTCGATGTCCACGACAGACAGAAATTGATGGCTGGATTATTGGGCGGAAGCCTGTCGTCCGGGACGATCTGGAGGCACGACCATGTTCTGACGGCAAGGTTCATGATCACCGCAGCAATGCTTATGGTGGTGGTGATCTCCCTGCTTGGCGGGCTGGGTATTGCCGAGGCGCTGACGCGGCTCATCTCCGGCTGAACTCCCTCAACTCTCGAAGCACCAAGGGTCGGGGCCTGCGCCCCGGCAAAGGAGAAGTCATGTCTGAACAACTCACATCACTCGCCGTGCAATTGCAGCAGCAAGTACCGTCGGCCGAGATTCGCATCGACGACGCGCTGATCGCCGTTTCCTCCCTCATGGCGAGCGTCGTGACGGCACGGCGCGACACCGAGGGCGTGCCGGCCGCGAAGGGACAAGCCACGATCCAGCGCCTCGCCAAAGCCCAGATGGCGCTGATCGATGCAGGTGGTGACGTCCTGCGTGTCCATGGAGAGCTCGTGGCGATCGGCCGGGAGACAGCCGGATATGATCTGCATGAGGAATGTCCACAACGCTCGGCCGTCTATCGGCTGCACGCCGTGGCAGCTTAGAATTTGACCGGGAGTCGCGCGCGTGAAACAGGAGCGGAATGCGTGTCGCCATTTTCGCCCTGCTCTTGCTCGCGGCTCTCGGCTACGCCGCCTGGCGTGGTGGCGGCCCGGAACGGGTGATGGCGGGGATTGCATCGACAATGGTCGGCGCCGACTTTCTGCTGCACAGGTTCGTTGCGCCCGAATATGCCGTTCTCGACTTCGGGCATTTGCTCATCGATGGATTCGGCGCATCAGCGACCTTGCTGCTCGCCCTTTTCGCCCATCGCTTCTGGCCGATGATGGCCGCGGTGCTCCATATTCTGCCGTTGCTGGCCCATTTCAGCCGCGTCTTCAATCTCCAGATGGATCCTGCAGCGTACATGATCATGCAGGTGGCGGCCTCCTGGCTCGTTCCGCCCCTCCTTCTACTCGCAACCTGGCGACACCACCGGCGGCTTCGTACGACCGGCAACGATCCGTCCTGGCACATCTCATCGCAGCGATTTCCCCGAACGACAGCGAAGAATTAGCTGGCGCGCTCCTCGGCGAGTTTCGAAGCCTGGACCGAATTTGGGTCCAGACCCCCGAGGCGCTTCGCCGCATTCTCGGCGACCGCCGATCGGTGATCGAACTGCTTCAAAGCGCGCGGCACGCCATGGTCGAATCGATGCGAGCCAAGCTGCATTCGAGGCGGATCGACCCCGCCGACGCAAATCTTCGCGAATACCTCATCGCCTCAATGGGCTCGCTCGCCGATGAACATCTTCGCATTCTATTCCTGGATGCGTCGCGGCACCTCATTGCGGATGAGCATCTGCAAAGCGGCACCCTGTCCTATCTGGCACTCTACCCTCGGGTCATTTTTCGTCGGGCGCTCGAGCACAATGCAGCCGCGATCATTCTTGTGCACAATCATCCGAGCGGCGATCCCAATCCCAGTGACGAGGACATTGGCGCGACGCGGCGCCTTGAGGAGATTGCCCGCTCGCTCGACATCCGCCTGGTTGATCATATCGTGGTGACCGCAAGTGACACCAATCGCGTCATGGATGGCGCTAAACCGCGTCGCAGCGGTCTGTTCTCGTTCATCCTGCGGAGTCCGGAAACCAGCTCGGATCGGCGTGATCGAACGGAACGCATCGTGGCCAATGCGCGCACGGCGCAGCGCAGGCGCTTCCTTCGCCGGCAACTTGTCGGGGCACCGGAGCTTTTCATCGAACCAGCGTGGGACATGCTGCTCGACCTGTTTATCCACGAGTGCGAAGGCAAATCCCTCTATCTCTACCCCATGTGCATCGCCTCCGGCATCCCGATGACCAGCGCTCTGCGGCTCGCGCAGAAGCTGTGCGACGCGGGCATCCTGCGGCGGACCCCCGACCTGTTCGATGGGAGGCGGAGCATCGTCACGATCGAGCGCGAGGTCGCGCACCGACTGCGCGCCTATTTCGCGGAAGGTGCCGAATAATCGGCTAACCCTGCCCCCGGCACCGCATGAAGGCGCCGGGCGATCGTCAGCCCCCCAATCCCATCGTCGCCCACCCCCGCACCGGCACTTTCGAGCCTCGCGAAAGGATGCGGCGTCATTCGGCCAGACGCGCCGAACGATTTTCTGAATTTGACGGCAATGCGGAAGGACCGGGGCGACGCTTCATGCAAATATTCCGACTATATTCCGGCTATATTGCATGAACCGCGATCCACCTGAGGCCGATTGGCAGGTGGCCGACGAATATTCCGCGCTGATGCACTGCGATCGCCGCGCCTTCGCCTGGGAATGGCTGCGACGAACAACCAGATATCGCCGCCTTTGGGCAATCCGGGATCGTCTCCCGGCCCATGCTCCGACCCGCGTCGGCCTGCTCACGTGGATAGACCCGTCGACAACCGCCCCTGAGGCCCGTCCAATCTGGACCCCGGCTACCGATCCGAAGGTGCTCCGCACACGGGCGGGAAGCCAGAAGAATGCTCCAGGAGACACTGTCGATATCCTTGCACTCGCGGACTATTTGTCCGTTGCGATCGACGAAGCGCATGCCGAACATTGGCTCTTTTCGGACGGTCGCTGGCTGATAAGATTGATGCACCGTGATGGGACGTTGCTTGGAAGGTCCGCCATTCTCGAGCACGAGATCAGCGGCCTGAATTCCGCGGTTCCGAAAATCGCAGCATTGCGGCAATTGGTTGCCCTGGCGGAGCACGGCGAAATGCCGGCATCGCTTCATCCACGAGAAACGCGCGCGGCGCGCTGGATACTCGAGTTGCGAACGGCGGATGCTCTTGCAGCCGGAGCGTCTCAGAAGATGATTGCGCAAGGACTTTTTGGGAAGACAGTGACACCCTGCCGCTGGCGGGTAGAAAACGCGTCCTATCGGTCGCGCGTTCAACGCCTCGTCAAGACCGCGCAGCGCTATCTCGCGGACCCATTCAGCGGGCCATGGTTCCGGTGATATGCCGATTGCACGAACCACCGTCTATCGACCAAAACGGCGCCGCAAATGAAACGCGACAGCCTTCGCATAGCGCGCCTGCCGCCAGGCCGTTGGACTATGATAAACGCCGATAGCCTTCCAATAATCGCCCGTGGCGGCAAGACCGGACAGGAATATCCAGCGCGCGGCCTCGACATTGAAACAGGCGTCATTCTGGAGCCAGTATCGCACATGGGTCTCTGGCCGTTTCACGAGCCCAGCGATCCTGGGCACCCACCAGCTGTTCACCTGCAGCGGCCCGAGATCATGTGTGCCATTGGTGTTGGCAACCGCCGCGCCGATCCACCCGCCTTCCTGATCGCGCAGCGCCCAAAGCGTGCGTTCGAGCCACAGCTTCCCATGTGCAGCTTTTCGAATGCAGGCCGAGACCTTTGCCTCGTGCAAGGAACTTCCCGATTTCGCCCAAGCTTTTCCATCGCCCCCGAAGAACGCGAGCGAAATGGCGATAACGAGGAGCAGGAGATACGCAGAGCCTCGCTTCGGCCTTCTGGTCCGGTCGGGCATTTTCGCTCCCGCACAGGGCCTTCCCGTCAGCAAGTCGATCAGCCGGTCGCCCGACACAATGTCCACATGCTGCGATGCATCGACCGCCGCCCGGCTCGCCTCACCGGTGCGACCTGCATGGATGAACAATCCCCGCGCCCGCCGTCTGGCGCAAAGATCGACAAAGGCACGGACATGCTCGGGTCGAATGGCTCTGCGATAGCGTTTCATCTGGAGCAGAACGCGCTTTCCACCGATGATCACTTCGCCGTCTACGCCGCCGTCGCCGCTGTATCGCCGGCTCCGAACCACCCGGTTCCCGCGCCACTCGAACGCCTCGATGACCAGTTCCTCGAAAGCCAGCGCGTCCATGGCGCGACGCCGGGCATAGATGAGCCCCCGCGGCTGATCGCGGTCGTCCCCCTGGAGTTGGTCGCACATCGCGAGCGCCTGCCGCCGTCGCCAGCGATGCGTCGCCTTCCCACGCCATCGTTTCGCCAGCCCGAAAACGAGAATGGCGACCGCGACCGCCGCGGCCGCGATCCATATCGTGTCTTTCATCGATCATGTCCTTTATGGGAGGGGGCGTGGTCTCGCGCTGGCTCGGGCGTTCGGTCGGGCGCCCGCTCGGGCGCAATAGGCGGGCCATCGGCAAGCACGCCGCGCAGATAATCATCGAACCGATGAGCGGCCTGGTGCGCGCGGCCCGCCAGGCGCTCGGCGAGGCTCGTAGGGCGCAAGACCTGCTCCCAGTCCCGCTCGCGCGCGGCCCGCCGCTCGGCCCGTTCGGCGCGCTGCCGCAGCATGTCCTCACGCGCCTGCCCAAGCAGATCGCCATGTCGTTCTCCGCGAGCCCGGATGCTATCGCGCCATAGGCGGCCCAGCCCCTCGAGCGCCGAGGTCTTCTCACCGGAATGCGCCTCGAGCTTCTCGGCGAGTTTCTCGCCATTCTGGGTCCAGAGCTTCACGCCGAACCGCGCGCGCGTGATCGCCGTGTAGTAATTCTGGCCGTTGACCAACCCGGAATTCAGCGGCGCCAGCACATAAACGCGGTCATAGGTCTTCGACTGCGACGAATAGACGGTCTCGGCATAGCCATGATCCCATGTCTTGTGTTTCGCGAGGTCGACGACCTGCGGGTCGCTCTTGCGGTCCCAGCGGATCGTCGCACGCGTGCCGTCGAGATTTTCAATCGTCCCCCGTTCCGCGTTCTTGAGATCGAGATCCTTCGCCGCAAGGCGCCATTGGATGCGATCGCCCGCGGCAAGGTTACGCTTGTCAGCGACGAACACATTGACCTGCGCGGCCCGCCCGACACGCGGATTCCAGAGGATCGTGCGGCCATTTTCATCGACCAGCCGAACGAGCTGCCGCCCGCGCGCGTCCTTCTCGACGCCCTCGACGCGATATTCCGCGCCGCGCGAGATACCGAGGCCCGCATCGTCGCGCGAAAAGATCACCACCTGCCCGCCCGAATAAAAGCGCGCGAGCCGCTTTTCCTGGTCGGTCATTCCGGCAGGCCGGAGCAATTCGAGTGGCGTCTCCTCGGGCGCGACCCTGCCCTCCTTCTGCAGCACCTCGCGGACCATCAGGTTGACAAGCTGGCGGGTTTCATTGTCGAGAACGAGGATATTTGTTTTCGACCGGCTCTCCGGGTCCAAACGGGTCCAGTCGGCGACGAGACTCCTGGCCAGTTCCTTGCTGTCGCCTCCGCTGGTGACGGCACCGAGATGGCGCAGCGAGCGGGCATAATCACCGACCCGCGCCGCCGCGACCGCCGCCTTCATCATGCCGGTTTCCTGGCGAATGGCCTGGCTGAGGGCGCTCGTCGGAAGCCCGAGCTGCTGCATCAGCCAGAAAGCCTTGCCCTGCTCGATCGCGCCGGTCTGCTTGTCGTCGCCGAGAAAGAGGATGCGAGCGCCGGTATCGTGGCTGACCTGAAGCAGCCGCAGTGCCTGCCGGTTGCCAAGCTGCCCCGCCTCGTCGACGACGAGGACATGGCGGTCGGTAATGTCGCGTCCGCCGGTGGCGAGGAGCATCGCGACTGTCCGGGACTCGATCCCGGCATCATGGCCGAGCTTCCCGGCGGCGGTCGAGGTGGGAGCCAGGCCGATGAAGGTCCAGCCGGGCTCGGCCGCATCCTTCAGCACTTTGACGAGCGTGGACTTGCCCGAGCCCGCAACCCCGTCGACACCGACAGCGCGATCGTTCGACTGCGCGAGATGGGCCAGCACATCGCGCTGATCCCCATTCAGGATCGATCCGTCGAGGACCGCGAGGATGCGGTCGCGACCCGCGAGCGGCACGGTGTCGTCCAGGCTCAGCGACAGTTGGGTCGACAAGGCAATTTCGAGCCGTGCCGTTTTGCGCGAGGTCCGACCCCGCGTCAGGATCTGGTCACCCGTCGGCTCGGTGGTCCTGAGCAGTTTCCATCGTGCCTCATGCTCGCGAAGCAGCGGAAGCACATCGCTCAATCGAACCTCGCCGACATGCGACGCGAGCCCGGTTCGCACGAGCCGCCCCAAATTATTGACCGCCTCCCGGGCTTCGGATTGGCGGAGACCGAATAGCGTCGCGCGGCGCGCGGCGGCGGGTTCGGTATCGATCGCCTTCACGCCGCGCTCGTCGCTCGTTGCCCGCAGGGCTTCGAGGTCCTGCGCATAGGGCCGCATGCGCGTCGCCCACTGATCGCGAAGGCTTTCGAGGTCGATGGTCTGCTTGGCTGGCCGCGTCGCATAGAAGGAACCCTTGCGGGCCGCCTGCCCCTCGCGCCCATGTTCCCTCGCATGCGTATCGATCTGTTCGGCGCGCTGCGACATGTCGGCGATGAGCGCCTTCGGGACGCCCCTGATCTCGAACAGCCCACTGCGTGGATCATAGTCGATGTCATAACCAAGCTCGCGAAGACGATGCGCGAGGTCGTTTCGGTAAATCTGCCCCGCCGTCATATATTCGGCATACATCGCCAGCGATTCGAGGCTCACCATGTGCCTCTCGCCCTCGCGATTGGTCATGTTGAGTATGACGATATGGGTGTGGAGGTGGGGATCGAGCGCGCGCGACGAGAATTCGGTGAAGCGCGCATAGGCAAGCCGCCCGGTTGTCTCATAGGTTACCTTGCCGTCGATACGGCGGCGCGTCTGGGCATGATCCTCGAGCCAGCCGATCGCGGTCCCGACCGCGCGCTCGTGTGCGGCGATGATGCGCTCGTCTCCTCCGACCAGCGCCATGATGGACACGGACTTGGGCGCATTGACCGGAAAGTCCCAGCCGGGGTGATGGTGGATCTGGCCGTCCTTGCGGTGGCGGCCAAGCTGCTGATCGCCCACTTTGCCGGCAAGCAGGGTCTCGAAGACCTTGGTGTCGACAGGGCCATCGAGCCCGAGATCGGCGGCGAGTTTGCCGCCCCACTCGCTTGGCTCCTGGTCGCCATCCTTCGTATAATAGTCGCCGACCCCATAATAGCCTGCGATATTACCGGGTTTACCGTAAAGCCGCGTCGGATGAATCATGCCGGCTTCGCGGGTTTGCGGCGCCCGCCGGGACGGCCGTGCTGGCGCAGAACATGGTTCCATGGCGGGACCACAATCTCGAACGACGCAGGCGGGCGTTCGGGCGTGTCGCCTTCGGACGGCTGCCGAACCTCGCCGTCACGATCCCAGCTCGACGGATCCGGTGTCGGCGCGGCAGTCGGTTCGAGAGGCAGTTCTGGATTCGAGCGGTCCGGCATCTGCTTCCTCGTCCGTTTGCGGGGGGCTGTCGCCTTCGCTGGAACTGTTGCGGGTGGAGACGGCAAAGCGGGCGGCGGCTCAAATCGGAATGGTGTCTCCTTGCGCTCGATGAAGGCGTCGCAGATCGACAGCACTTCATTATATCTGTCCGCAAAGCGGATCACCGGCAGGTCGCGGCCGAACCGCAAATAGCCCGACAGGTTCGCGAGATTGGTGACCTCGGTGTGCATGACGAGCGGCCGCGTCACCTGGACGCGAGAGAGATTGACCCCGTCGCGCATGTCGTTGACGCCATAGCTCATGCCCTCGTTCGCCTCGACCTGTTCGACCTGGCCGAGATTCTCGCTGACATGCTTCGCCGTGGGGGTGTCGTTGGCGCGGAGCGCCACCCAGGTCGAGCAATAGCCGGTGATCGCCGCGGCATCCTGGATGCCGTATGTCGCTTCGAGTTGCGGGTAGCTCTGGAACCCCAATATGCCGCAGCCACCATATTTGCGCGCGCGGGCGAGGAAGTCGGACAGCGACGGCAGTTTCTGCAGCGAGGGGAGCTCGTCGATGACGCAATAGAGACGCCGTTCGCGATCGGGAGCGAGGCTCATGATGGCGCTGATCGCGATATCGAGCCATACGGTGATGAGGGGGCGAAGCGAGGGAAGCTGGTCGGCCTTCACGGTGATGAAGAGCCAGCTGTCGTCCCCTTCCGTCGTCACCCAGTCGCGGATCGAAAGCCCATCCTCGGTATCGTCGAGATAGGCGAAGCTGCGCATGACCGACGCAAGTTCAGCCTGGATGCCCGCCGAGGTGCGTTCGCCTTCGGGGCTGATGAACGCGGCCGCATCGGTCCCTGCGGCGAAAGCGGCGAGATCCTTGAGCGGGGAGCGCAGCACGGTGTGGAGCAGGACCGACACATAGGTCCGCCCCTGCGCCGCCAGCTTGCGCAGCACGGCGACCAGCGTGCCGCGCGCCGCTTTCGGCCAGAAGGGGTCGCCATGCTTGTCGGGGATCGTCGATTCCGCGATCTGGTCGTAATGATAGTCGCGCGGCACATCGACCCACGGCGACCAGACCGCGGTGCGCTCGTCGAGGGGGTTGAGGAGGATGTCCTTACCCTTGCGGTAGAACTTCTCGACGAAGGTGCCGGCGGTATCATAGACGATCGCCCGCTTGCCCTCGGCGCGGATGCCGTCGAGCATCTTGACGGTCATGTTGGTCTTGCCCGTGCCGGGAGCGCCGCAGATCAGGACATGTTCCGGTTCGAACGCATGCGGCACGTTGATCCCGCCGATCGCGAAGCTCCCTTTGCGCTCGCCCCGCAGCGCCCGGCGGACCTGCCGCAGTGTGCCGAAGCGCGCGCCGCGCAGATATTCGTTGGACCCGAGCCCCCTCCCCGTTCGGGTGAAAGCGAACCAGGCGATGACGAGCGCCGCGAGGGCGAACAGGCCGGCGAGCACGGCGCCGGTAAGGAGGTCGCCTTCAAGTTTCTTCAGCGCCTCTTTTGCGATCGCGGATTCCAGCAGCCAGTCGGCCGAGGTCCAATATTCCTTACCCGCCGGCGTGCGGAAGAGAACGGGGTCGTTGGTTCCCGGAGCGGCATCGGCCTTGAAGGTGGCTTCGACCAGCTTCGTCAGGACGAAGCGCTGATATTCGGTCGACTTCTCGAAGGCGTACCAGACGGCGCCGATCACCCAGATCGCGAGCCCTGCGAGACAGGTCTGATAGAAGACCTGGGTGGTCATGCGGACATTGTGGACGATCGCCTGGCCACCGCGTGTCCAGCTCCCGAGCGTATCGTTGCGGAAGATGCTCATGCGCCCGTCCCTCCCCCCGCACCGGGAAGGTCTTCGGGCGTGATCAGCCCCCGCTCGAGGAGCAGGCGGCGAGTGTCCTCCATCCCCTTGGCCAGGCTTTCAGGATCGCGGCGACCGACATCGGTCGCGAGGATCGCGAGCATTTGGATGACGGTCGAATGGAGTTCGTTGATGTGGGCATGGAAGCCGAACGGGTCGGCGCCGTCGAGACGTTCGAGCAGGTCCCGGACATAGGCCGATGGAGTCGTGTCCGCCGCGTCGGCCGCTATCAGCAAGCGGTCGTAGAGGGCATCGTCGAGACGCAGAGAAAAGCGCGCCATGCAAAAAGCTCCTGGTTGGAGCCTTTGAGCACGGGGTCATGAAGCAGGCCGACTATAGCCGGAAATCGACGATATTCCAACGGTCTCTTGCGTCTGACGTGTCAGACAAAAGATGACGAGGCCGATCAGTGGCTTAGGGATCGTGTCCGACAAGTGCCGACGCATTTGTCTGTCATGTCGGACATTTGGCGCCACCCCCAAATGGGAGAAATACGGGCATAATACATTGATATAGCTTGCGAATACTCTCCGCAGCACCCGTGCGTAGGGTGCATTACAAATTACGACCATCGGGAGTGAGTCCGGCCACCGCATGAGCTTGCGAGTGCGCGCACCGAATCGCTTCCCGGCGGGCAACAAATAGCTGATCTGGATAGGGAAATTTCCACCCCGAAAGATCGGCGATGATCGGCCGAAGGCCGGTCGAGCACCCTTCCAAACCCGTCCCGCTCATAAATCCCCGCGTGTCCTGGGGAACAACCCCAAGACGCGCTCCCTCCGGCCCCACGGGGCCGGGATTTATGGAGTGATGACGCCATGCCACGCGTTAAACCGATTAACCTCGCCGCCATCGATATTGCGTCCTACGACCTGCCCGCGACGGGCGAGCGCCTGCTGCATGACGCGAAGACGCCGGGGCTTGCCCTGCGCCTTCGCGCCTCCGGCGCGCGCTCGTGGGTGCTGCTCGAAAGGACCAGCGGACGGACCACGCGCCGCACCCTCGGCAGCGCCGCGCTGATCCCGCTCGATGCGGCTCGGCGGATGGCCGGGATGCACCCTGCTTCCTCGCCCACCCTGTCCGCCCCTACCTCCTCCGCGCCGCTGTTCGGATGCGACACGCGCGTTGCGGACATGCTGCCGCGCTTCCTCGCGTCGGGAACAAAGGGGCGGTGGAAGCCTTCGACCCTCGGCATCATGCGCGCCGCTGCCGATACGCATATCCTCCCCGCCTTGGGACGGCGACGGGTGCGCGATATTACCCCCGAAGAGGTGACGCGCTGGCACCTCGACGTGTCGGCGCAAAGCACCGCCGCGCGCATGGCGCTTTCCACCCTGTCGGGGTTGATGCTCTATGCCGAGGATCACGGCCTGCGCGAACCCGGCTCGAACCCCTGCCGAGGGCTTCGCAAGAAGCAGCGCGGACACCGAGGGCAGTTGCTTCCCGCCGCGACGGTCAAACGGCTGTGGGCGACGCTCGACGCCGTGCAAGCCCGTTTTCCCGATGCCTGTGACGCGCTGCGCCTGCTGCTGCTAACCGGTGCGCGCCGGAGCGAGATATTGGGGCTGGAATGGGACCGCATCGCGGGACCGCGCGCGGCGCTGGAAGACTCCAAGACCGGACCGCGCACGATCTGGCTCAACGCCCCCGCGCGGGCGATCCTCGATGCTCGCAAGACAGCGGCGACCGGGCCGCTGGTGTTTCCCGCTCCGAACGGGGCCGGTCCTGTCAGGAACCTTGACCGGGCTTGGACCGCGATCCGCACGGCGGCCGATTTAGGGTCGCTGCGGGTCCATGACCTACGCCATCATTTCGCGTCGGTCGCGGTGTCGAACGGGATCGACCTGCGGCTCGTCGGGCAATTGCTCGGTCATCACGATCTGGACAGCACCCTTGGTTATGCCCACCTCTCGACCGCCGCGCTGGCAAGGTCGGCAACCCGGGTATCGGGCATCATCGACCGCGCCCTGCGCGGCAAGGCCGGGGAGGCGCGTCATGCCTAACCTGCGCCTGTCCCTGACGGACTCCCTCTGCGCGCGAGCGAAGCCCGAGCCGCGCGAATATGCCCTGCGCGATCTGCGCCAGCCGGGGCTTGCCCTGCGCGTCCAGCCATGCGGTGCGCGAAGCTGGATCATGCGCGCGCGGGTGAACGGAAAGCCCGTGCGGCATTCGCTCGGCGCATTCCCGGCCATCCCGGTAAAGGACGCGCGGCAAATCGCCGCCGCTCTGCTGTCCGCCGATGCCGCGCCGCCGCCCACGCTGTCGACCGCTCCCCTGTTCGAGATATTCCAGACGGAACATGAGCGACGATGGGCCGCGCTCTACAAGGCGGCGGGGCTCAAAACCTATCAGACCTATGTCCGCTGCGAATTGCTGCCCGCCTTCGGCGGCAAGCGGCTCGACACGATTACCCGCCCGGACGTGATGCGCTGGTTCGAGGGGTATAGCGCCCGCCGTCCCGGCGGGGCCAATCGCGCCCTCGGCATCCTCGGCCAGATGCTCGGCGCGGCGAAGGCGTGGGGCCATCTGCCCGATGGTTGGCTGAACCCGGTAACGGGTGTCAGGATGAACCGGCGCAAGGTCGTCGGCACCTTTCTGAGCGAGCGCCAGATGGGACGGCTCGGCGTGGTG
This sequence comes from Sphingopyxis panaciterrulae, assembly GCF_014199295.1. Classification (GTDB taxonomy): domain Bacteria; phylum Pseudomonadota; class Alphaproteobacteria; order Sphingomonadales; family Sphingomonadaceae; genus Sphingopyxis; species Sphingopyxis panaciterrulae. The sequence goes on along the minus strand of NZ_JACIJH010000009.1, from coordinate 32,068 downwards.
CTGGATGCCCGCATGGCGACCGGCTGCACGGCGGCGGCGCTGCTGCGCTTCCTCACCCTCACCGGTTGCCGGGTCGGCGAAGCGGTCGATCTGGAATGGCGCGACGTGCTGCCGGATCGGCTGCGGCTGCGCGACAGCAAGACCGGGCCGCGCGACGTGCCGCTCGGCGTCCCCGTCCGCCGCTTCCTGAAATCCCACCGCGCCCGCTCCCCGTCCCGCGCGCCCTCAGCGCCGGTGTTCCCGCTCGCGAGGCGGCAGCATACGGAGACCGTTCGCGCCGCGTGGCTCTCGATCCGGCGGGAGGCGGGATTGCCATCGGCGCTGCGTATCCATGACCTGCGCCATAGTTTCGCCAGCCACGCGGTCATGTCGGGCGAGACGCTGTTCTCGACCTCGCGGCTGCTCGGTCATCGGCGGGTGCAGATGACGGCCCGCTACGCCCACCTCGCCGACGCCGCGCTACTCGCTGCGGCTGAGAAAATCGGGGCTTGGATTTGGGCGAGCCACCACGCCCACCCGCGAAACACCTATCAGCATCTGCAAGAAAGGCACGAAAATGGCCCGCTTTCCGTTCCGTCCGTCCGATAACCCGCCTGTCGTCCGCCCAATGGAGGGCGATGACGATTCAACAGGAGAAGATTTGATGAACCTGATCGAAAAACAGCCCGACGCGCTAATGCGCCAGATAGAAGACGTCATCGCGCGCGCAAAGCCCCCCGGCCGCGATATATTCCTCGCGGTTCGGTTCGACAATGCGAGCTATGAGGAACTGGCCGAACGACATGGCATCAGCGCCAAGCGCGTGGAGAAGGCCATCGCTCGTCTAATGACCAGAATCTTGCTGGTGGGGCGTCCGCGCCGGTGGCAATTCTGGCGGCGATGACTGTGGTTGGCGCTTGCCATTCGGCAAGCGCCCCTACAGGGTGACGGCGACATGCGAACAGGCCTCGACCATCTTCCCCCGCATAAGCAGCGCGAATTGGAACGCGTCGTGCAAATCATCTTCGAGGAGTTCGAGGATGCTCTGGCGCTCGCGACCCAAGGCTGGAAGAAGAAGGGCCGGATTACCAAGATCATCCTCTACGGCAGCTATGCGCGCGGCGGCTGGGTCGATGAACCTCATACCGCCAAGGGCTACCAGTCCGATTATGATCTGCTCATCGTCGTCAGCGATCAGCGGCTGACCGATCGCATCGAATATTGGTCGAAGCTCGATGACCGGCTGATCCGCGAACTATCGGTGACCAAGACGCTGCGGACGCCGGTGAATTTCATCGTCCATAGCGTCGGCGAAGTGAACAACGGCCTTGCCGAAGGCCGTTATTTCTTCATGGACGTAGCCCGCGACGGCATCGGTCTCTACCAGTCCGACGACAGCGAATTTTCCGAGCCGAAACCCAAGACACCCCATGCCGCGCTCGACATGGCACGGGAATATTTCGACGAGTGGTTTCCCACCGGTTTACAATTCCTGCATCATTATCGCAGCGCGTTGAGCGAAGGCTGGCTCAATAACGCAGCATTTCAACTGCATCAGGCCTCCGAACGATTCTACCATTGCGCGCTATTGGTCTGCACCTTCTACACGCCGCACGTTCATAATTTGACGTTCCTGCGGACGCAGGCCGAACGGATCGACCCGCGCCTGATCGACGCATGGCCGCGAGAGGGGCGCGCCGACCGGGCGCGCTTCGAGAAGCTGAAAGACGCCTATGTGAAGGCCCGATACTCGAAGCACTATCGGATCGACGCCGACGAACTCGCATGGCTTGGCGAGCGCGTCGAAGAATTGGCGCGCATCGTCGAAGCGGTGTGTTTGGAACGTATTGAGATGCTCGAAAGAACGGCCGCCGATGCGGGCTAAAAGTTCAGGTAAATCGTACCGTATTAATTCTTCGTTTGGATGATCCAATCGGTCAGCGCCTGAAGATTATGCGCCCAGAAGATTGTCAGCCCACGCTCTTGCGCATCCTTCAAATTGTGGAGTTTGTAAACGCCACTTAATACGGCGCTGGGCACAACTTGTCGAAGGCCGAAATCGGTTTTCCAACTCGTTGCCTTCACCGCCGCATCATTGTTCAATCGCTTGACCGAATTTGTCGACGAATTGGAAACTTTACACTCGATCGGCATAGCCCGATGATCCCAAAGGCGGAGTACAATGTCGGCCTTACGATTGCCCAGCATACTCTCGCCACAAAACTGACCCGGCTCTGGCGCCAAGGAGATATTGGGGATTTTTCGCGATGGAACTTCGACAAACCCAAGGTCTCGAAGTGCCTGTTTAACAAGTCCTTCCTGCGTCTCCTTGCCCAAGGTCCGGCGCTTCGTTTGCGCGCGACTGGCCGCCATAAGCGCCGCAGAAGCCATAACTGCCGCGTTTCGTTCTGCCTCGGTGGGCTCGCGCTCTTCAACCACCCAAGCGAAACGTCGTCGGTCTAACACTTGACGCACAACCGCTATCAGGCGCTGGACGAGTTCGGGGGACGCTTGCAGTGACGCCAGCGTAAGTGAACTAGCCTCTGCCAGAACCTTCAAATCATCCTGCGAAATCGGTGGCCCCGCTAAATAGCGAAACGCTTCAAGCAAACGTGCGTCGCCGAGAACGTCCAGCGCGACTTGTTCGATCTGAGAGAGATCAACGGTAGCTTCAAGTATCTCTTCGACATAACTTTGATACTCGTCGAACGCGTCAAGATAATCTTCAAGCGGCTCTTCAAGCCGTTCCTTGGAGAATGCAGTCTTGGCTTCGTGTAAATCACTCTCGAGTTGGGCATCTTCCCAAACTGGCGGATCGATCACGCTGTTACCCCGTTTGCCAACATGGAGGGGCTAGGAACAATCAGCCTCTCCATTTCTCGTGGTTCAAATTTTGTAAGCCCACCAGCATAAGTGCGCCCCGAACGCTGAGATACATTGACTTGGAGATATGCGACTAGTGCTTTTTTCACCGTCTCATTCATAGTGTCGCGCGGATAAAGACCATGTGCGACGTTGATGTGCCGAGCGTCAGCCTTATTGATCACAAACCCCGGAGGGCGTCTCGCCATATAAGTCGAGATGATCGGGGCGGCAGCGCGAAGACCTACGGACCACCAAGCTTTCCTATTCTGAGCGACGTAGCCAGCATTCGCACCCATCTCACGCGCGACCTTCAAAAATTTCAGCACAGCATTGCGCTCTACGGTATCGAGTTCATCAAGGTCAGCGGGTAAATCGATAACCTGCCGCAATTTCCCTGCGTCGGTAAGCAGGCCATCCGCATCGAGCACTTCGCGAGCCCGCGTTACAGTTGGGAAGAGCACTGAATCAGGCAGTCCCATGCTATGCTGACCCGCAATCCAGACCCCATTTGCTCCCGTTACCGTCCCGCGGTGGACCCGGCAGATTTCTCCCAGTTCTACGAAGCCTTCGGGGGGGCGTTCGGACACGCGCGTAAGGTGCGACCAGCGGCTTTCAGTTGCCAACCGATCTCGATGCACTTTGCGTCCCTTAGCAATATCTCCAAGTTTAACGAGGCTGTCGACGCGACGAAAATTGACTGAGGTCGGTGACGCGCCAACCTCAAAGGTCGTGATGGCAGCCGTGGTGGCCGCATCAGGAAAGGGCTGGGCGGTCGGTTCAATAACGGTGACGCTTTTGCCGCCAAGGTCGCCAAGCACGAGCGAACGAACAAGCGACCCGTAGTTTACGTCGAGCCATTCCGCCGCAGTGATGAAAGCACCCACATCATTCGGCTTCGCATTGGCCGCCGTCGCAAGAAAGAAATAGACGTGCAAACCTGCCAATTTGCTTGCGGATAACCTCAACTCGCCGGCTTTGTCGGCGAGCCAGCTTTTCCATTTGGCTTCAATTTGGTGATGCCGAACATAAGGCGGATTGCCGATGTAGAGCGTTTTTCCCGCAATCTTTTCATCAAAATCCCGAAAGTCGCCCAAAATGACGCGGGACCGTTCCCCCATGCCAGAAACGGCAAGATTAGCCCGAGCCATCAACGTAGCAAGAGGATCAACATCTATGCCGACGAGCTCAGCCTTGGGAAATGCGGCCCCTGCGGCTGCAAGGAATCTGGCCGAGCCAACACCCGGATCGATGACACGCGCTGGAGTGCAGTTAGACATAGCCCACTGAATCATTGTCTGCACAATTGGCGCAGGTGTGTAGGTGGCTCCATTTTCGCGGCGAAGTTCGGGGGACCGAAGCAACGAAAAACTGTCGCCCAACGGGTCTTCCCCATTCAGGATCGCATCGCGCAAATGCGATGCCTGTGCCTTTGACACCTTACGCGAAACGGCCGCATCGGCGAGTTGCATTTCAGCGCCGGACAACTCCCCGCCCGCATTGAGCGCGCCCAATGCTATTGCCGCTGAGGCCAGTTCGTTTTCATTATCGAACTGAACGATATGCTTCGTCATGTTTCGGCCCCTTAGTTTACTGGTTTGCCAGCCATTGCCGGTTTGCGAGGCCGAAAGGGGCGAACTTTTATCTCCCGTTCGCGCTTTCGGGCCTCGGCAATGTCGAACGCATTCTGCATCCGCATCAGGGCATCCATTGACACGCCAAAAGCCTTCTCAATTCTCAGAGCCATCTCTGAGGAAAGGTCAGCGCGTTGATTGAGAAACTTCGAAAGCGCGGGGCGCGTCACCCCCAACGCTTGAGCCGCATCAGTAACCGACAAGCCTAGGCCGTCGACGATCTGGCTCTTCACAAAGCCGCCGGGATGTCCCGCCGGTTCTGACAAGCCGTCCTTAGCCATGAAACCCCCAAAAGCTTCTCTCATGTTCAATGTGCCCTGTAACGCCACAGATTACAAGACATGTTTTGTTCTACTTTTGTTCCACAGTCAAGAGGCAATACGAAAAGCTTGATCTCTTGGAAGAATTGATTCAGAATGTGTCCTGACAGCTTGGTCAAAACGCGAACAAGCTGTTGAAATAACACCATTTATGAGCAGCACGGGTGCGTAGGGTGCATTGATCGCCCGCAGGGCGTGCGTTCGCCCCCCGCAGCGACTTGCTCGCTGTGCCGTCCGCATAGCAAAGGCGGGCGGGGCCATGATTCTGATGTGGGTGGGGTTGCATCGCGCCGATGGACGCGCAAGGCTCTCGGGCAGGCGGGCAGACCATATTCAGGAGAAATGGTCATGCCGAAAAAATCGGAACGCGACCGGTTAGCCGACTTGGTCGAGCGCCAAAAAAAGGTCGGTGAGGAAATCGAAGCGGCGCGGGCGCAGGTGCGAGCGCGATATGCGCGCATCGTCGCGGATATGCCGATCGAGGACCTCACGGAGCGCGATTTTCGCGATGTGCTGGGGCAGGTCCTGCGTGTTGGCGGGAACGCCGCGCTGACGGCTCTCAAGGCGCTGCGACCTCCGTCCTGAGCGCGACGCCCGCGCCCTGAGCCACCGCCTTCCTTAGCGGAAAGGGGAGCGACGTTGGAGGGCCGCCAGGCCCGACAAAAGGAGCGGCGTGGGGAAAACCGTTCGGGTTTCCCCCGCCGTGCGCGAAGCGCACGAAAAGAGGCCGCGCGCGGGATTGCCGCGCCGACCCTTCATGGAATTGCTGCAATGTCGCTAATCAGTCGGGAAAGAAGTCGTAACCGCTGCTGTGGCCGCAATGATCGTAGTCGATGGTGCGATAGGCGTTGATAGAGCCACCGTCGAGTTGCTGGAAATAGTGGTGCCGCGCGAGTTCGCCGCATGACGGGCAAGGTGCCTCAAATCGTTCGTCGTCGAGTTCCATGCCGCCGGATTCGATGCAACTGCCGTAGCCTCTGACCATGATAATTATCCCGATGGAAGCGGCCCGCCGCATGGGCGAGCCGCAGGGGATCACGCGGCAAGACGCCGCGACTTGGGAAGCGGGGGACAAGGTGCCTGATCGGCGCGCATGATGACGTGTGTCGGGACGCGCCGTCCCCCGTCCTGCGGGTTGAACAGGTCGTAAAGGTGCGACTGGATGCCCGACCCTTCGCAGATGACGGCCTCGACGGGCTGGGTCTTGTTCACCTGCCGGTTGCGGTCGAACGCCGCCGACTTGCCCCGCCCATAGAGGCCGAAAACGACGCAGGGGACTTGCTCCCGCGCAGCCCATGCGGCGGCGATGGCGGGAACCCCCTTACGCCCCCCGATGGACACGAGCACCATGTTCGGGATGCGCGCCCTGATGGCCGAAAGCTGGTCATAGATGATTTGCCAGTCGTGCCAGTCGGGTGGCCCCGAAATGACCACGGTCGGCCCCTGCGGGTCGTAGCGGTCGCGACGCTTTTCGGCGCGAGCGCGCAGGAAGTCGAGCGCGGCGATCTGGCTGGCGCTGGTGACGTGCGAGGCTTTCGATCCCTTGGCCGGTGTCCATGCGCGACCCGAACAGGCCCGATACATCGCCGCCGCATAGTCGCGCATCGCCTCGATGGCGGCGCGCTGCTCGGCGACCGACTGACATTCAAGCTGTTTCTGTTCGAGTTCGCTATTGAATACCTCGCTCGCGTCCATCCGCCGCGCCATGTCGAGAATGACCCGCTCCAGTCCATCCTCGCGGTTCGCGAGTTTGCCCGCGACGAAATGGAAGCTGTTGACGAAACCCCATGCGATTTCGGGGGCGAGCGGGTCGAGCCGCGTATCGGTGAACAGGTCGAAGATGGTGGCGATGATGCCGCCGCATTCGGCCTGCGCCTCGAACGGCGTTGGCATATAATGCTCGTCCGGTTCCTCGCCGGGTTCGATGATGGTCAGCGGAAGCGGGTCGCCGAAAGAAGCCTCGAACGGGTCGGCCTCCAGCGTCTCGGCATAGTGGCCGCTAAGGTCGCCGCGCGTGAACCGCTCCGCGCCGTCATCGTCCTGCATATGCTCGATTTCGGGGCTGAAACGCTCGTCGCCATCGTCGGGACGGGTGGCGACAAGCGCCGCCAGAAGTTTCGGAAGCTCGGCAAAGCTGCTAACCGAGCGGAAGGCTGCAAACTTGGTCATGGGTGCTACTCCGTTGAACGGGTTGACGGCTTAGGGTCGGGGGAGCGTTCCAGCGCCCCCCTGACCCGCCTTGCTTCACGGCTTAGAACGGGACGTCATCGTCCAGTTCCTTATCGCCGCCGTTCATCGGGGCGCCGCCCGTCATGCCGCCAGAATAGTCCTGAAAGCCGTTCGCGCCGCCGCCGTGATCGCCGACATATTCGCCGTTCGGTCCTGCGGTGCTACCGCCCGAAAAGCCGCCATTGCCCTGCCGCTGATCGCTGCCGCCCGACGATTGGGCGCGACCGGAGACATAATCGTCGCCATCTTCCTTCGATACCATGTCAGCGCCGACCGCGAAGTCGCCAAAGACAGCGACGTCCATCGAGACACCCTTGCCGCGATCGGTGATGAAACCGCCATGAAACCACGAACCATCGCGCCGCATCTGGCGCGGCCACAGCGTTCCCAGATGATAGAGATTGCCTTCTCTGCCGCGCGCCCATGCCTCGTAGGAAGGGCTCCGCTCGCTGCGACGCTCGACGGGGCGCAATTCGACATATTGGGCGTTGATCTGCGCGGTGCTGACCCAGCCTGTAACGAGGCCGCCGGTGTCTTTGAACCCGCCAACGGTGATCTGATTGCCATTCGCCATGTCACTTACTCCAAACAATGCGCCTTCGGGGCCAATCCCCGACTGCACAAATACTTTACCCCCTTCCCTAAATTACTTGTAGCCCATTGTTTTCTTGACAGTTTTTCATCGTGCATGGTGAGCCTGAGCCGACACGGCCGCGTCAGCGGCTCACGGGAAACGCATTGCCCGAAGGGCAATCTGCCATCCTGATCGCCGGACGACGCGGCTGGGCTCGTCGTTCATCGCGCACGGAGCCGCCTTCGCCTGGAGCGCCAGTGGCGGGGGTGGAGCGGGGGCACGAAGGACGTTTCGCTGCGCTATGCGGAGCTTGGTGAAAATCGGCCTGCCGACCCATTTGGGTCATGACGATCCCGTCGGCGGGCCGATTTTCACCTAGCGAAGCTTGCGGAGGCAGCCTTCGTGCCCCCGCTCCAGCTCCGGCATGCCAGCGATACTGGCGAAGGCGGCTCTGTGTGCGATGATCGACCCTTGTCGGGAGGCGATGCGGGCCGCGGCGTCCCCGACGCGGCCCGCCTCAAAGAAAAACGCGCGGTCCACAGGACCGCCTGCACACGGGCAGGTGCAGCCTGCCCGGCGGAAGGGATCGTTACGGCGAAGCCGCCAAGACCCGAAGGGGCTTGGTCGGAGCGAAGCGGAGATAGAGCCCGGTGCCCGCGCAGCGGGCATCCGCACCTCCCACGGCGCGCGCGCCTCTCCCCGCCTCTGTCCGCGCCCGGGTCTAACCCGGGAATTCAGGATCAAGAACGTGGGAACCCTGTTTGCCCGCAACCGCGACCGGCCACTCGCGCAGAGCCATCCGGAACGTCGCGAAATGAATGCGCACGAACACGAGCAGTTGCATGGCGACGACGACGTAGATCCGTTGCCACATCAAAGCCTTCGCCGGATATTGATCAAACAGGTGAAAACGGATTGAGCAAGCCGACACCGAAGCCCTCGAAATCAGCGACATTGCGCGTCACGATGGTCAGGCCGTGAACCAGGGCAGTGGCGGCGATCAGCGCGTCCTCGATCAGATGCTCCTGCTGGCGGTGCATGAGCTTTGCCCATTGCCGGAATATCACGGCGTCGGCAGCGAGGATGTTGTATGTGCTCGAGACCTGATCGAGCCAGCCCTCGATCTCGGCCGCCTTGTCCGCATCCCGCTCGCGCGTAATTTCGATCCCGGCCTGAATCTCGGCGAGGGTCACCGCGCTGAGGTGCAGGTCCTGATCCGCCATATTCTCGAGCCACGCGAGCACAGCACCGTGGGGACGCTGCCGACGCAATTCCGAGACGATGTTAGTGTCGAGGAGGAACATGGGTCAGGAAATATCCGCTGACGGACGGCGCCGCAAACGCCCGCGCGCCGGGATCTGCAAGTCGGCACGTGCCTCATCGGACAGGAGAAGCTCTTTCAACATCGGCGTAGCGGATTTCTGGAGGCGGCGCCATTCGCTCATCGGGATGAGGACGGCGGCCTCGCTACCGCGCCGCGTGACGAGTTGCGGCCCGTCGCGCAAGCAGGTGGCGAGCAACTCGCTGAAACGCGCCTTGGCGTCCTGAACGGGCCAGATATTCATCGGGTTGGACCTTTCGTAAAAACTAGTCAGATATATAGTCAGTTCATGCGGGCGTTTCAAGCGAACCGACGGACGGTCAGAAGAGGCGCAACTGGCGCGGCTCCGTCCCATCGTCCGGCCATGGCGCTGCCACAGGCGCATCCCGTCCCGGCGCGGGATCGATCAATTGGCGGGCGGTCTCCTCGGCATCGCGGCGCGCAAGCTTCGCGGACCATCCACCCAGAATATGCGCGGGCGTATACCAATGCTCGCGCATCTCCATGGAGAGCGAGTTCCCGACGATCACCACCGCGGGAATGTGCATCAGCGTGAACTGGATATAAGCCATGTGGACGGCGCGGGGATCGATGTCGATGGCGGTGACGTGGAGTTGCTGCTGATAATTGAGGTCCTGCGCGCGCATGATTTCAGCCAGCGCGATGATCATCGCGCCCGCGCCGCAGGCCGGTTCGAGCGCGCGCACGAAGCCGCTCTTTTCGATGATCCCGGCAAGCTGGTCGGCTGCGCCGAGGGTGCCTGCCATGAGCTGACATATGGGGTATGGGGTAAAGAACTGCCCGCGGGCCGCGTTACCGAGTCCGAGCTCCGCGAACGCCACGCCCAGCACGTCGCCGGGCCCCGCCTCGAGCGCGAGGACGATTTCAGCGAGAACCTTAGTGAAGACATCAACGACATCGCGCTCGTAGCGGCCGACGATATCGAGATAGCGCTTCTCGCGGGCGTCCCGATTGGCAAGGTCGATGGCGTTGGACATCGCGATGGCGGCGGCCTCCATGCAATCGGAGAACAGGGCGTGGAGGTCGTAGCGATAGGTGCAGGAGCGCAGCAGCTTGCAGATCGTCCGGATGTGTTCGTGGTGAGGGGTCATCGTGCATGTCCCGGGTGGCGGACGCGCGCGAAAGCCTCCTCATTCAGGAGGAATGTGGGGTGCGCGGCGACCGGCGTTGAGGTGATGCCGAGCGGTCGCCGCCGAAGCGGATCGAACCGATCCCATTCTCGCGCCCCTCTCCCCTCCTTCGGGGCGAGCGTATTTCAGGAGGTTGATCGGCGTGAGGGTGTCTTCGACCAGGCGATCACGGCACGATGGGGGCGGAACGGCTGGAGCGGATCGCCGGTGCGGACAATGAACCGGGGGCGGCCCATCGCGGGACGGCGCCGCGCGGCAGCGCGGCCGGATGAGCCTGACCGATGGCAAGTGGATGGGTGGGTCGCGCCGGGGATCAGACCTCCGCGCGGACGCCCTTTTCAGTCAGGCAGTCAGACGAGCCAGTTCTCGACTTGGAGGCCGCGGATGCGGGTGAACTCGGCGACGTTCGCCGTGACCAGGATGCAACCGAGCGCATAGGCATGTGCGGCGATCAGGAGATCGTTGGGGCCTATCGGTTTGTCGGCGGCTTCGAGTTCGGCGCGGATGCCGCCATATTCGCCGTCGGCGGGGACATCGAACGGCAGGATGTCGAGACCTTCCATGATCGCCTCAACCTGGCTGAGCAGCTTCGACGAGCCGCGCTTGGCGCAGTCGTAGCGCAGTTCGGCGGCGGTGATGATGCTGATGCAGACGGAATCGCCTCCGACCTCGGCAATCCGCTCGAAGACGACACCTTGCGGATTTCGAACCAGATCCGCGACGATGTTGGTGTCGAGCATGTAACGGGCCATCGTCACAGTTCGACGTCCTTCAGTGGGAGCAGGCCGGTATCGATATCGTCCGGGAAGGCATCCTCGGCTCCGAGTGGTTTAAGACCGCGAAGGATATCGAGCAGTTTCCTGCTCGGCACCGGTTCGATCACCAGGCGATTGCCCTCGCGGTGAATCAGCACTTTTTCTCCGGGGAGCTCGAACTCGACGGGGATACGAACCGCCTGGCTGCGGTTGTTGCGAAACAGCCTCGCCTCCTTGGCGCCGGCTGGGGACGATGGCTGGGGCATCACGGGCCTCCTTGTATATGCCATTGCATATGCCAAATCGGCAGCGCGATCAATGTCCTCATCAATCGCCGCGTGGCAGCGGAATCGGCACTACCTGACCGCTGGCGAGATTGATGAAGGCGCCAGCATGACCGATCGAGCCGCGCCCGAGAAGATCGAACAGCAGCGCAAGCGCGTGGCTCGCGACGATTCGGTTGATAAACAGTGACTGGCGCTCGAGTGCCTCGGCGACCGAGCAGGATGGCGCGTCGTCGTCGGGGATGCCATCGTCGGCGAGTTCGGGAAAATATTCGAGGACGGTCGGAAGGCGGCCATGATCCTTGCCCGCACCGGGAGCCGGGCAGCCGATGAGATATTGCCCGTCGCTCGCGCGGTTCCCGAGATCCATCCAGTAGGCAGGCTTGTACCGCGCTTCGCCCAGCGCCGCCCCGAGGGCGCGGCGGGTTGAGGCCGTATCGACGCAGCTGACGAGGATATCAGCGCCTTCAAGGCTGATCGCTTCCGGAGCGCGGCCATGAACCGCTTTCCAGCCGAGCCCGTGCGCGAGGTTGATCCGCTCGGTGAGCGTGCGCGCCTTCGAATTGCCGATATCGCAGCGGTAGAAGGGCTGACGGCCGAGGTTCGCCTCGGTGACGATATCGTCGTCGACTACCGCGACGTCGAGCGACCGCGATGAGATCGCGCGGAGCGCGGTGTCGAGCGAGGCGAGCCCCATCAGCATCTGGGCGCCGTTGCCTCCACAACCGACGAGCAGTATCCTGATCGAGCGATCGTTGAGGGTGCCGGGAAGATAGTGTCGAGGATTGGGATCGGTCTGCATTGGATATCTCCCGAGAATGGACTGCGCGGCAAGGGCAGGAACAGGCCGCCGGCGCAGAGGCGCGAGGCCATCAGCGGACCCTCCGGGTGGCCGAGCCGACCGATGACGAGCGATATCTTCGTCACGTGCGCGTCGTCGGCATCGTCGGTGGCGCTGAAGAAGGCGGCGCCCGAGCCGTGGCTATGGATATCGCAGACGACATGCCAGCCATGATCGAGGACCGGCGTGCGGTAAACGAGCCGCGAGGGCGTCGCCTCGTCGATAACGGGGAAGTGCAGCGCGAACGCGCCGGTTTCTTCATTCCAGAGTATGAACGCAGCCTCTTCATTGGGCAGCGCGGCGCGGAAGTGCTCGAGGATATCGCCGAAATAGTCGCCGGGGATGAGCCCGCAGCGCAGGACTGCCCCTGGCTCGCCGATGCTGCCATAGGGAAGATCGACGGCGATCGGCATCGTCACCGGGACATCGACGGCGAGCCAAGGCCGGCGCAGGATGAGCATGACGCCATCATGGCCAACAGCGAGGCCGTGGCCCGCGCGGGCAGCGCGCAGCGCATCGAGCGCTGGCGACGTTCCGCTCACCGGGACCGGATGGCAGGGAACGACAGCAAGCAGCGCGGCTGCTGTCGGATCATCGGCGAGATCGATCATCGCATTGTCCTTTCGATGAGCTTGCCGAACGTCATCGGCTCGGCGGAGGTTCTCCGCCCTTGCCGCCGAATGCCGGGATCGAATGATTTGAGGCGTCTGACAGGAAAGCGGCGCGCACGGCGCGCGGCAAGGTCGTCCCAAAGCCTGACGAGGCCACCTCTTCCGGTAACGGTGAATTCCTGACCGGGATTGGGGTGGGTTGACCAGCTGTCGAACACCGCGCGCTCGAAGTCGGGGATCGACGCCACGGCAAGTGCGCGCGGCCGCGGGATGTTGCCCCAGCAAAGCTGTCCCTCGACGAAGACGTTGAGGATCGGGGAGTGCAGCAGCCGCGTATCGGCCATCGGGCGCCGGTTCACCGGCAGCGCATAGACGCCGAGGCCCGATCGGGTCGCAACGAAGAGGTGCGCGGGATAGGGAACCGGCACGATCGTGCGGGCCGAGAGAATTTCGAGACCCTTGGGCGGCGTCGACAGGGCGAAGTAAGCCGGGCGCACCTGTGCCGGAACCCACCAGGCGAGGATATCCGGGTGAGCCACCAGTATGTTGGCGGGAAGGATTTCAGGAACGACTGTCCGCCCGAGCGCTTCGGCCCATTGCCGCAGGTGCGCGCGCGATAGCGGGGTCCCCGCGGCGATCACGGGCCGGCCATCGGCATCCTGTTCGACGGCATGGATGCTGGCGAACGCCGCGGCATCGCGGGCGGCCCCGTAGGACTCGGCTCCGTAGGCCCGTTCGGTGCGGTAAAGGAGAATGGCGCTGGTCAGCGCCATACCGCCAGCGGTCGTCTCGAAGACGCTACTGTGGTTGGACATGGAAACCTCACAATCTGGTAGGGTCGAGCCGGATCAGTTCCTGCGCGGCGATCAGGAGTTCAGCGCCGAGGCGAAGGCTCGCGAGCCAGTCGTCGATCCGGCTGGCATCCGGCAGCGGGCAAATCCCGGCGACGTCCATGAAGCCCATCTCCATGCCGTGACGCCCGACATCGTCGAGCTCGCGCGCGAACTGCTCGAAGGGTACGAGCGTCAGCGGCGGCAGGGTCGCGCATTCGTCGGTGCCGGGAAGATAGTCGGAGATCATGTCTCGATCGAAGTGCCAGGCGTTGCCCTCGCAGCCGAGCTCCCGAAGCGCTCGGTGCGCTTTCGCGAGCCTGACCAGTTTTTCGCGAAGGCGCTTCGGAAGCCTGGCTGTCGGAGCGGCGTTCGCGCCGATCATCCATTCGGGCCGGCGCGCGTTCATCGTCGACGGCAGCGACATCTCGTCGAGTTCGTCAGGATCGACACCGTGATGCGAAATCAGGCATTCCCGCGCGGCCTCGTCGTCGGTCTCGCCTTCCCAATAATACATCGAGATGTCTTCGAAGAGGTCGTCGTAGCCGAATACCGGGAGGGCAATGGCGAGGGCCTGCTCGAGTGCGTGATATGCGGCGGCCCGCCAGGGAATCGGGGCATCGCTCGTCTCGATCCAACCAAGGTCGAGTTGACCCATGCTGTCACAGATGACCGCGATCGCGGGCGGGCCGACACCTTCGCCGTGGAGAACGGCGAGCCGGAAGTCGACGAGTTCGATCGAACGCAGGATCTCGATGATGGCGGCTTCGAAGATGCCTTCGATACGCCGCCGGGCTTCGGGGCGGGTGCATTTTCCTGCAACCGTGTCACGCGAGATTGCCCAACCGCCGATCAGCTTGTGGTGCGCGGCCAGCGGCTGATCGAAGGTGGCGGGGATATCGCTCGACAAGGCGACCGTTCGCCCGGCAAGGTCAGCCGAGGGGCGCGAGCCCGATACCGGGCGGCGGCGGTAGCGCGTCGGCGGCACCGTTTCCGGAGTCACGCGGGACGCAGGCGATTTGCGCGTGGAGCGCCTCGGCCTGTTCGTTGCAGGCAGGCCGGGCGAGGCGGGATGCGTTGCCATCATCATGCTCGATCCATTGACTGAGGGTCATGCGGGGCGCGGGCGGAACGATCGCTGGCTTGCGGCGCGGCATCGGTCAGCCCTTAGTACCGACCGCGCGGCGATATTCGGTGGCGTGGAAGCCGCCCGTGACGCCGGCATCGACCATCTCGGCGTTGAGGATCGCGGGATAGAGGGTGGCATGATAGGCGCGCAGGGCTTCCGGGTCGTCGGCGAGATGCGGCGGGATCGGCAGGTCGATACCGTCGTAGCGATAGGTGCGGGTGAGGTGATGGATCTGCATGGGATTTCTCCGGGCTGATGAGAGGATCGGGCGAAGCCGTCAGAAGAGCGTCGCCGGTTTGTCGGCCTTCGCGTCGGCGGGCGGGCCGTCCTTCGCCGGCGTCTTCGCGGGGCTGGCGGGCACAGTATTTTTCGCCGCAGCGGCCTTGACCTTCGCCGCCTCAGCCGCGGCGGTCCGTGCGTCTTCGGCTGCCTGGCGCTGCGCGGCGAGTTGCTCGGCGAGTGTCTTTCGCGCCGCGATGAGCTGCCCGAGAGCGCCATCGGCCCCCTTGGCGAGTTCGGCATCGATCTCGGGGGCGGCCGCGATGATCGAGATCGGCTGCGTCTCGCCTGTTTCGAGCTTGGCAGTCGCCCCCTCGGCTTTGCGGGGAATGACGGTCAGGGTGACGGTGCCGTCAGGCGCAGCTACGAGATCGAGTGTGAGCGAATAGTCCGCGAGCAGCGGGAGCAGAGTTTCAATCAGCATGGCGCAAATCCTTCATCTGGAATTTCGGGGAAAGGGATCAGGCGGCGATGCCTGCGGCCGGGGCTTCGGCGATCGGAGCCGCGTCGGGAGGCGGGCCGTAGGCGCCGTCGAGCGTCATCGCGCTCGGCAAGCGTCCCGCCCAATCGAAGCCGGTTCGATTGAGCATGCCCGCAACGAGGTCGGGCTTTTTCGAGCCGAGCAGCCTGGCGAACCCTTTCTCGCCCATGTGCGCGACGAGGCCGCATTCCTGGGCGATGAGCCGGAGCTCATCCTTGGTGAACTGCTCAAGGAACGCCTGATCGACCTGCCATGTGCAGCGCAGATCGATGTCGAACGCGCGCGCGAGGTCGGCGACGTGGCTGAAGCTTTGCGCGTCCTTGGCGTATGCCGCGCCGACGACGGCGAGCACGTTTGCGGCCCGCGGCGTCGGCAGCGCGCGAATTTCCGCGATCCTGGCGCTGTAGTCGAGGTCCGCAAAGCCGTCACCGACCAGCAGGCCGGCGCGCGAAGTCAGCGTGTCGGCCTTGATCTGCGACAGCGTGCCGGACATCGCCGCGACGAGGATCGCAATCTGTGCATTTTCGGTATTGCGCGCGAGCGCGCGGGCCACTGCGGTTCGCCACGATTCCTCGCGAAGATCCTTGGTGCGGCGGGCGATCGATTCGGCGGTGACGGCCGCTTTCTGTGTACGGGACGACGTGCTCGTCGACTTGGCCGAGGTCGCAGGCACCGCAGGTTCGCCGGGGGGCGCCTCGGCAAGCGAAAGCTCCGTTTCGCGGGCGGTATCATCGTCGCTTTCGGCATCATCGGCAGCGGGATGAGCAGCGGCGTTCGCCGCGGCCGCGATGCGTTTCTGTTCTTCGCGCCCGGCCGTTTCATGCGCATCGGTCTTGAGCTCGAAGCATTCGCGGTTCGTGCAGTGCCCGTCGTCGACATGGGTCTCGAACAGGGCGCGCTGGGTTGCCGAGTTGAACGGGCAGGTCGTGCATTCGCCCTTGTCGAAGCAGGCGCTGCCGAGATTCTGCGTGACGCGCATGAGCGCCTCGCGCGTCTTGTTCACGTCGAGGCCATTACCGAGGATCGTCTCGAGGGCCGTGTCCTGCTTGTCGCCGGGAACGGCGGCGAGGAGTTCGGCGTGCCCGACCTTGATGCGGCGTTCATCGAGCGCGGTCTTGACGGCATCGGAAAGCTCGGCGAGCGCCATGCGGCGATCGAACTTGTCACGGGACCAGCCGAGACGGCGCGCGGCTTCGGCGCGGTCGTTCCGGCATGCCATGAGGGTCCGGACGGCCGCATCGGCCTGTTCGGTCTCGGAGGCGTCGTCGCGCTTGTCATTCTCGTCGATCGCGGCGTCCCATGCTTCCTGATCGGTCATCTCGCGGATGAAAACGGGCACATGCGTTTCGGGACTGAAGGCTTCGAGAGCGGCCCGCCACCGGCGTTCACCGGCAACGATGGCGAAGACATCGCCCTTCGGACGAAGCAGGATCGGCTGAAGGATGCCGCGGATGCCGAACGAGACGACGAGTTCGTCGTGTTTGCTCTTGTCGAAATAGCGGCGCGGATTATCGCCCTGCACGATCATGTTCAGCGGCAGCGAGCTCGGATAGATGGATTGGGTTTCGTCCATGGTTCGTCTCCTTGTGAAGGCCGCAGGCTGGTCTTCGCGGACGTGCACCCGCCGTCCCCGAGCCGCCTGCTCACCTCACCCCTCCCCCTTCCCTCCCGTGACCCGGAGTTTTGTGGGAGGGTCGGCCACGTTCGGATGGGCTGAGTGGACGGGCGCAAAGCGCGCACAGGATTCGCGCGGAGCGGACCAGGCGGAGCAGCCGGTTGGAATGTCGGTGGGCGAACGGGTCGGGAGTGAAGCGCCCCGTTCGCGTGGCGGATCAGGACAGCATGAGAGGGCGATAGGGACCGTCGCCGTGCATATCCTCTTCCCACATGGCCATTCGGAAATCGTCCAGCGGGAACCCGAGCTCTTCCAGGATGCGCGCGGCGAGGTGCGGATATTCGGACACGGCATCGGTATATTCGTCGTGGTAGCTCCGGTAACTGCGAGGGCCGCCGAACGAGCCCCAGCGATCGTCTTCGTGGATCGAGGGGTCGCGCTCGATCACGAGTGTCGACGCATCGAGCTTCAGCATCGCGGCGAGCAGCTTCTCGCAATGCGCGATGTCAAGCGTTTCGCGCGGCCCATGCTGGTTGTGATATCCGACCGACAGGTTGGTACATTCGGGAACGATCCCCGCATATTCATTGGTGTCGGTGAAGACGCCGGTGTCGTCGGGCTCGTACCGAAAATCATGGTCGAGCCGATTCAGCGCGAACGCGAGGCTTTGGGCGAAGGCATCCGAACAGGTTCGCCCGAAGCTCTGATGCGTGATGACGTCGGAGTAGCCGGCGCGATCGAAGGCGATCGCCGCGTCGATATTTTCGAGCACCGCGACATTATGCTTCTGGAGCCAGCTCGAGCCGAGGCAGCCCTGTTCCTCGCCGCGGTGGAAGAGGTAGAGGCCGGGGCGCTGCGCCGCGATCATGTTGAGCATGATCCAGACGCCGACCCCGTCGTCGGCGCCAAGCGACATTCCGGCTTTGCCCTTCGCGAGGTGGGCGATGCCGTCCCTGTCGATCGTGACCTCCTGATACCCGCCGCGCCTGGCGACGGTGTCGACATGGCAGCTCCAGGCGATACGCGGGTCATCGCCGATCGTGAGCATGCGGTTGCCGAAAGGGTCGCTCATCATGCCGGGAATCTTGTCGAGGAATTCCCGGCAGAAGGCGATTTCGACGCTGCTGTCGTGGGGCCGCGCCCAAGATAGAATTTCGAGAAGGCCGGTGCGGCCCGCAACATCACAGGTCATCGGTCAAGCCCCCGGCTGTGCGGTGGTCACCGCCGGGGTCGGCGGGATCATCGCAAGGGTGGGAAGGGCATTCTCGGCCTCGCGAGCGAACTCGGGCTCGTCGCCGTCCGGCAGTGCGAAGCGCGCCGGCATCGGCCCCTCAGCGGGACCGTCATTCTGCACCGCGGCGATCGCCTCGAGATGCCGCCGCCGGGCGAGGACATGCGCGTTGGCGAGTTCGGGATCATCATCGTCGAAGGGCTCGGGGAGATGCTCGTCCGACAGCCATTCACCTTCATATTCAGTGAGATCGTCGCGGTGGAACCAGTCGCCGCTGGCGTCGCACTGACGGCAACAATCGCGCTTCCACCATTCGCCGCGATCATCGAGAAAGACGGCACCGAAGTTGCAGGCGTCGTCTTCGAGCACTGTATATTCGGAGCCATGGGAATAAACGGTGACGAAAGTCTCGTCTTCGCTGTAGCTCCGCTCGTTATACTCGCAGAAGATCGTGTGATCCTGATGGCAGTGGGAACACCACTCTTCTTCGCCACCGCCCACGAAATAGACCGTTTCATGGCTCTCGTCATCATTCTCGCAGCGCGAGCAATACCAAGTGACGCGCGACAGTCCGTTGGTATTATCGGAACAGATGCTGCCACGACCGATGATCAGATATTGGCCGTCATCGCCGAGATAGTCCCCGGCATCGATATAGGGGACGACGAGGTCGTTGCCGTCCTCGATGCGCCGGACCCGAGCCCCGTTGAGACCGCCTTCCTTGTAGCCGGCCTCTTCGAGAAGCAACCGCAGGCGCGAGACGTCGCCGTAGATGCTCGTATAGATTTTGCGCTCGGGCCAGACGACGCTGCGCGCCGAGGCATCCTCGCGCGACCCGATATAGGCGACCGCGGTATCGGGGCCGGCATAGACCCGCACCGGATGACAGCAGCTTTCGAAGTCGCTCGCATCATGAGCCATGCAACTCGACGGACCGCCGACATAGACGTCTTCGATCTCATCGGCATCCTGCGTGATCTTCAGTGCATGCTCCTGGAGTTGCACCGAAAGCCGTGCACACCAGCCCTCGATCGCATTATTATCGAGATGCTCGGAGAAGTGGCGGTGGAGATAGCGGCCGGGCGACATTACGAGTTGCCGGTCGACCTGACCCTTGGCGGCATTCTCGGTGAAAGCGATCTTGCCCGCCTGTTCAGTCGAGACATGGCAGAAATGCTCAGTATGCTTTGCTTGATACCAGGGCTCATCATGCCAGGGCGTCGGCGTGTAAGTGCCGTCGGCGAACCGCAGCTTCTCGCGGGTTTCCCAATCGAGGTCGCCAATGTCGGCGCCGGCAAGCGTGATGCGCATCTGGGCGAGGGGCGCGCGGACAAGAAGCCGCTGCCGCGCGGCCTCGGCGTCTTCGAAGGTCGGCCAGAGATATTGCTGGTCGCCGCTCGGCGCATAAACGAATTCGTTGGTGATCGGACGCCATTCGCCGTCCGGATGCGGGATGGAGATTTGGAACTGTGCCATGGACGTGACTCCACGCAGCCGCGCGCAACGTCGGCGCGGGCTGGATTGATGGTGAGGATGGGGGGATCAGCCGGGAGGCGGCGCAGCGCGCGGCACCCGGCTCATGCTGGGGTTAGGTCGGAGCTTGTGCTGCCATGATGGTGTCTCCGCATTTGAGGTGAGATGCGGGCGCGAGGGTCGGGGTCTGCGGCCGGACTGGCGGCAGGCCAAAATCCCCACGGCCCGCCGCCTCAAATCCCCCTTCCCTCCAAGCATGGAGGATAGGTCGCTTTGTCGATGCGGATGGGTCTTCCGAAACAAAAAAGCCCGGCGCGGGGCCGCGCGTTGTCGTGTTGATTATTGCTTGCCGTGTCGGGCGATGATCCGCCGTGCCAGCTCCTCGATTTCCTCGCGTTCGGCGGTCTCGGTGCAATCGCTGGGCAGGACGTCGAGGTCGTCGGAGGCGGAACTGCCTCGGCTGAGGAATATCCGCCAGACGCCGCGTCGAACCTCGCCTTGCTCGCGCGGAACCGTGTCCTCATGTAGGAGATCGGCCCACTGACGTTGGTCGGGATCTTCGGAGATGTCAGTCCAGTCGCCGAGAAAACCGATAACATAGTAGCCGTCGATTTCGGCGTGATGCGTGCGGGCGGCACGCTGCTCGGCCTCGCGTTTCGGTTGCTCGCGCCTGAACCTCGCTTCGGCTTGCTTGGCGCGGAGCGAAGCCAACCCGAGCTCGAGTCCGTTGATGACGTCGTCGGCGACGCCTTCCTGGCGCTTGGGCAGATAATTGAAGCTGCTGTTGCTCGCGATCTGCCCGGCGCCGTATCGCGTCAGGTTCAACAGGGCTTGCAACTCCGTCTTGGTGAGCGTGACCCGGAGGCCGCG
Organism: Sphingopyxis panaciterrulae; assembly: GCF_014199295.1. Lineage (GTDB taxonomy): Bacteria > Pseudomonadota > Alphaproteobacteria > Sphingomonadales > Sphingomonadaceae > Sphingopyxis > Sphingopyxis panaciterrulae. The sequence continues at coordinate 11,599 of NZ_JACIJH010000009.1, read as the reverse complement.
CAGCATTGCGTGGGTTTTCATGTTCGGGATTCCTTGAATTTCTGATGGCGCACGGATGCTGTGGGGCCGGTGCGGCACGACGGGCGCACGGGCCCCACGGCGCTGGCTTCCGATTGGCGAGGGTCAGGTCTGGATGTAGCCGGCGGCGATCGCTTGGCGGATATACTGGCCAATGGGCTGTCGCGGCACGAAGAACGGGTCGCGCTCGACGGGGAGGCCGAGGACGCCGCGATATTCGGTGAGCTCGGAAAGGAGCGTCGGCCCGAACTCCGGGCAGCCGAGCCCGAGATCGCTGAGGCCATAGAGCATAAGGTCGCCGCCATAAGGCTCGGCCCGCGTCATCAGCCAGGTCGCGTCGGCGTCGGGCGTGAAGAGCTTGACGACCGGAACCGGATCGTAGCTGCTGTCGGCCGAGAGGCGGTCGGTATTGGCAAGCAACACTTTGCGGATGTCGTCCGGAATGAGGTCCATGATAGTCTCCAGATGGTAGATGGCCGGTCCGAGCCAATCCCGACCGGCATCTTCCCCGGCCCCTCTCCCCTTCAGTCGACTCGCATGGCGCCGCAGCTAATCGGGACGATCGGCGGCAGCCGAAAGGGAAGCGCATTGGCAGCGAGCGCTCGAAGATGTCGCAGCGACATGGGATCCCCGCGTTCGACCGGGCCGTGATCGCCGTTTGCGGAGGGAGCGGTGATGGATGACGCAGACGCGAGCCTAACGTCGGCGTTTGCGCCGTGATCGGGCTCGGGACCGGCAAGGAACACCGACCAGTCGCCGTAATAGGCGTCCCGATAGTGGATGAGGTCTTCTGCGATATCGAACTGCCAGTCGCAGAGCGGCCCATTGGCATTCGAGAATCCGTGCCTCCGCCAGTCGGCCATGGCTTCGGGGAAGAAGTAGTCCATCACCGCGGGCCCGCACGAGAATCTGAAGGAACCCATGTAAGTGACCTGGACATATTCGAGCGGCCCGATCGTCGGCCCGTCGAAACCCCAATCGTCGAGTTGCTCGTCGATCGATTTCCGCCCATGGAAGAGACTGAGATAGAGCCGTCCCGGCTCAAGAGGTTGGGTCTGCATGATGGTGCTCCTGATGCGGATCAGCCTGACCGTCAGACTGCTCGCTACACCGGAACCCGGTCTCCCTCCCCTCCAGTCGGAGCACGTCGTTCCAGTCGTTGAGGCTGCGCCACGGCCAAATCGTCTCGATCAGGCGCCCGTCGCCGGCCAGCGCCTCGTGGGCGCGGGAAAGGGCGAGGTGTCCGGCGGGATCGTTATCGGGGAGCAGGACGAGGCGCCTGACGGAGCGCGGAATTGCCAGATGGGGAAAGCGTTCGTTTCCCAGCGCCGCCCAGATGGGAATGCCGAGCAGGATCAACGCCGAGATCGCCGTCTCGATGCCCTCGGCGATGCCGAGCTCATCGGTTGCCGCGGCCAGGCGCACCGCGCCCGCCTTGGGGCGAGCCAGCATCCGCCGCGGATTGTCGAGATCGCGAGCGCGGCGGGCATGTTCGTCGAGGAAGGTGCGCTGAACGGCGAGCAATCCGGAATCATCCGTTACGGCGGCAAGGAGGGCAGGCCTGAAGGTCGCCGATGCGCCTCTCCCAAGCGGCGTACGCGAACAGAAGCGAAGTCCGGGTGGAATGATGTCAATGCCGCGGTTCCGCAAGTAACGTTCTGCGAGCGTGCCGTTCAAGGGGCGGCCGTTGCTCCACAAGTCGCGCGCGCGCCCATGAAGCCAATCGTCAAGATCCGTGTTTACGGGCTCGCCGGTCCCGACGGCTTCGAGAGCGGCGGGGCTGAAGCGGCGGATTGCGCGGAGTACGTCGAGTGTCTCGCAGCCGGCGAAGCATTTGAAGAGGAGGCTGGTATGGCCGACGCGAACCGAGAGGCTCGGCGATCGGTCGTCGTGTGCGGGACAGCGGCACATGCCGGACGCGCCGTGCCAGACGCCCCCGAGTTGCCGGACCAGGTCGGCGCCGGCTGCTCCGAGGGAAAGATTTCGATTGATTTGGAGTGGAAACGACATCGCAGCCTCCATGCTTGCTTGCGTTCCCATAATCCCTCCCCCTCCGCTCCATCCGAGGTTTTGAGGATGGCGAGGCCATCAGTTGGGCAGGGATAATGCACATGGCAAAGTCTGAGATGAGACATCTTTAAACAGCGACGAGAAGGCGATCCTTTTAGCCGTCTTCGCCAACAGAGCCGCCATTCCCGGCTGCGATTAGCTCACCGAAAGCTGCCCTACGTTCATGCCAGCCAAAGACGGCGATTGGCCATTTTCGCGCTATCCGCCAATCGCGCAGAAAGCGAGGGAATGGCCATCGGGTGCAGGCACCTGAAAGTCATTGATAGCGATAGGATCAGTGCCCTCCGAACCGCAGACGCACTCCACCGTTCAGGATGAACCCTTCGAGCGGCGCCCATGCATCGACAGTCCACCGCCCGCTCGCGGCACGCTGCGGAAGCAGCAGCGGATCGTGATGCGTCTGGCGCACGTTCAGAAGGTTTTCGGCGTTGGCGAACAGGCTCACATTGCCAAGGACGATCTCGCCCAGGATACCGAGGTGAAGGTAAGGGCGCGAGCGGCTGCGGTAAGGATTGTCATCGAGAGCCTGGCCGCCCGTATAGTAGGCTTCGATGCCGATCCGGCCCTTGCCGTGTTCTTCCCACATTCCGACGAGCCCGGCCGTGTGCTTCGGGCTCAGCGGCACTTGCCTGCGGCCCAGGCCCGAAGGATCAGGTTCGCTGGCATCGACGAAGACATAGCTCCCGGTCACCGTGAATCCGTCCTGCTTGAAGCGGAGGAGCAGTTCGGAGCCGCGCACCCGCGTGGTGCCGTCGATGTTGACGAGCTGGACTCGGTCAGGCCCGATCTCGTCCAGGCGGGTCGCGTTGTTGATGTTCGCGCCGAACAGCGTGACGTTGGCCTCCCACGGACCCTCGGCGTAGCCGATATCCAGCGAGGCGGTTCTGGCGGTTTCCGCTTCCAGATCGCCCAGCGGCTCGAGCCGCGACAGTCCGGCGGCCTCGATATCGTCCACGAACGGCGTCGGCGCAAAGAAGCCGCCGCCGAACGATCCGCGGATCGTCCAGTTGTCGGGCCGGTAGAGAGCGGAGATGCGCGGGCTGAGTTGTGTGCCGAATGCGTCGTGAAAATCGATGCGCGAACTGACAGCGAGCGTCAGGTCGGAGGTTGTTTCATGCTCGATCTGCGCAAAGATGCCGGGGACGTCGTAGGTGTAGTCGAACGCCGGGAATGTGTCCGATCGAAACCCGTCCGACTGGAACGCCACGCCGCCGACCCATGAGGTCGCGCCGCTGGCACCTGCCAGAGAAGCCTCCGCAAACAGGTTGGTATGACGATCATCCTCCACCACCGCTCCGTAGCGATGCAGGTGATCCTGACGCATTGCCGAGGCGCGCAGGTTGAGAGTCCCCAACCCGTCGATCGGCGTTTCCGCGACCAGTCCCGCGTCATAGCGGTCGGTGTCCTGCAATTGGGCGAACACTGTGCCATCGGGCGCGGTTCGCCCAGGCAGCGTTCCACCGGCGCGGTCTTCGGTCATCGCGCCGAGCGTAAGATAGATGGAAGAGCCGTCGGCGCCGTTCCATTGGAAGCGGGGACGCACGCTAAGGCGGTCGTATGCGGGCATGTCGTACCAGCCATCGCCGTCGAGATCCTGTCCGCTTTGTCGATGTGCCCCGGCGGTCAGCGATACGCCGGCATTCGCACTGACCGGCCCTGCTGCATAGGCAGTCAGGTCCTGACCGTTACGCGTCGTGGCATTGGCGAGGAGCTCGGCCTCGAACTCGTCTCCCGGCCGCTTGGAGATCAGATTGATCACGCCGCCGAGCGCCGAGGCACCGTAGAGTGCCGACACCGACCCCTTGATAACTTCGACCTGCGCGAGGTCGGTCGGAGGAATCTGCAACAGGCCGAGCGATCCGGCCTGTCCGCCGTAGAGCGGCAGATTATCGGCAAGAAGTTGGGTGTAGCGCCCCTCGAGTCCTTGGATACGGATGTTCGCAGAGCCCAAGGCGGGCGAAGTCACCTGCACCCGTACGCCGCCCGTCTCATTGACGAGCATCGCGATGTTGCCCGGCCGCATGATCGCCTTTTCCTCGATCTCTTCGCCGGCAATCACCTCGACGCGCATTGGCTCGTCCTGGAGCCGGCGGCCAAGCCGAGTGCCCTGGACGATGATAATCTCGTCCTCTTCACCCGCTTCCTCGTGGGCATCCGTCTCAGCGGTGGAGGGGGTGTCGTACCCTTGCGCATCCTGCGCCGATGCAGGGTGCGCGATGGGCAACGCGTAGAGAGCGCCAAGAAAGAGGGACGCGCGGTAGCGAAGGATCACGGAGCGACTTTCTGTTGGTGAAACCGGAATTTACGAGCGGCTCAATGGGAGCCTGGATCAACGAACGCCAGCAAATCTGGTGGGATTTCCGCGCGGGCGAACGCGCTGATATTTGCGCGGCCACTGTTTCCGACAGGGAGCCGGCCAGTAAGATTGCCGGCCGGAGCCAACAGGAGCCGGACCATTTGGCCGCCAGCCTCGCGCCAGTCCCGCAGACCGATCGCGAATATCAGCATCTTCCAGTGGGAGCGGCAATGCGGCCAGAGTCTTGCTTGGGCGACGATGTGGGCGCGCTCCAGATGACGCCACGCCTGCTCGATGTGTCCGGCACGCGCCGCGCTTTCGAACGCGTGATACTCGGCGGTAAGGAAGGTGAGAACGGCCGATGCCTTATCGTCACCCATGGGCCAGTTCCCGGCGCGCCTGGGCAAACACTTCGGCGCTGCCCCAGATCGCCAGGCCTGCCATGATGCTGGCGACCAACAGGTCGGGCCACGCCTTCCTGGTCCCGAACACGCCACGCGCGGCGGCGAGAACGGTAAGGTTTCCGATCGCGTCGTTGCGCGAACAAATCCATACCGAGCGCATGTTTGCATCGCCTTCACGGTAGCGGAACAGAAGCAGCGCGACGGCAAGGTTGACCAGCAAGGCCAGCGTGCCGATCAGACTCATCGTTTGCGGCTCGGGGTTGGAACCGGCAGCGAGACCGTAGACCGTGTAACCGATCACCCACAGGCCGAAGGTCAGCATGGTCGCGGCCTTGAACAACGCGGCTTTTGCGCGCCACGCCAATGCCATTCCGGCGACGCCGAGGCTGATCGCATAGTTGGCGGCGTCGCCGAAGAAATCGAGCGCATCCGCCTGAAGCGCGCGGGAATCGGCCGCGAGGCCCGCAACGATTTCGACCAGGAACATCGCCGCATTGGCAATCAGGGCGATCCACAGGATCAGACGCCAACCCGGATCATTGTGGGAGGTCTGGTCCGGTTCGGGGGGCTGGCAGCAGGATTTACCCATGCCGCTCTCCTTGCAACGTTCGAGTCGCGAGGAGATATGCACCTTGTAGCAACTACAAGGTCAAGCGATGCGTATCGGCGAACTGGCAAGAGCCACCGGCACGAAGGCGGAAACGATCCGCTACTACGAGCGCGAGGGCATCCTACCCGCCGCCGATCGTACCGACAGCAACTACCGCGAATATTCAGACGATCATCTCGCTGCGCTTACCTTCGTGCGGCGAGCGCGCGAACTCGGTTTCGGCATGGCTCAGGTTCGGCAACTGCTCGCGCTGTCGGATCATGACGACAAACCCTGCGAGAATGTCGATCGGCTGGTGCAGGAGCAACTCGGGGAGATCGACCGCAAGATCGCGGATCTGACCTTGCTGCGCGAGGAACTGGGCCAGATGCTGCGATCCTGCCTCGGTGAACGGATCGGCGACTGCCGGATTATCGAGACCCTGAACCGCGCGAGGCGTGGCTGAGCCAATCGAAAAAGGTGGCCGCTCTCACGAGAATTCGAACTGGCCTCTTCGGAATCAACGGTCCGCTGAGCCGACGTTGAACTCAGCGGACAAGTTGACCGGAGCCGCCGGCATAATGGACGTTCACAGGTGGAAATCAGTTTGACCAAAGATGCCGTAGGTTCAGATCGCGTGGATGATTACCGCGGTCTTGTTGGTGCTTCTTCGGCCATCTGAAAGCGCGCGCGGGAAGCCGTTCATGGCAGGCGCTGGCGTTGAGGCGCAAGGCAGGATAGTCCGACGGACGAATAGGTGCCTTGAGGGAGAAGCCGATGGGCTTCCCTGTACCATCGCGCCGGGCCGCCTTCTGTATGGCAGGGAATGGAATATGGTGGGGCTTTATTCGGCGCCCGATGGCGTGATCCGGTGCAGCTGGTGCGCGGCGTCGGAAGATTATGTCGCCTATCATGACGATGAATGGGGCTTCCCGGTCTCCGACGATCGGCGCTTGTTCGAGAAGTTGAGTCTCGAAGGCTTTCAGGCAGGCCTCAGTTGGCGCACGATTCTCACCAAACGTGAAAATTTCCGTGCAGCATTTCGCGGCTTCGATTTCGTTCGCGTCGCCGATTTCGACGAAACGAATGTCGAGCGGCTGTTGCAGGATGCCGGGATCGTCCGTCACCGTGGCAAGATCGAAGCGGTTATCAACAATGCGCGCCGCGCACAGGAACTGGTGGGTGAGAGAGGCTCGCTCGCAGCCTATGTCTGGAGCTTCGAGCCCGAAGGCGATATCCCCTATCTCGCCTCCACCTCACCTGCGTCGACCGCGATGTCAAAGGATCTCAAGAAGCGTGGCTGGAAATTCGTGGGCCCCACCACGGTCCATGCCTTCATGCAGGCGATGGGACTGATCAACGACCACGCTAAAGGCTGCGCGATCCGCATGCAGGCGGAAAAAGCGCGGGCCGAATTTCAACCGCCGCTGGGTTGAAAGCCAATATCCTGCATTGCGCCATTCGCGCCAACATAGCCGTCATTCGCAGGATCAGTGAGACTCGTTGATACCTGCCGGTCGTTCATATGGGTGAACCGGCTCCCGGGAAAACCGGGGGGCCGAAACATTCAAATCGCGGTCCGTTCGGACGACGTCAAAGCATCATCGTGCGCGACCAGCGGGAATTTAGCCCGTAGACGGCTCATCGTGCGCTCGAACACGGCCGGATCATCAAGCGAGCGCGACACCACGATAGCGCCCTGTATAGCCGTCACGATGTCCTCGGAGACGGCGATTGCAATGGAGCCTGAGGCGCCCATCCGGCGCAACGCCGCCGACAAAGCGTCGATCCAGCGGGTAAAATACTGGGCGACCGCCGTGCCGAAGCGGTCACGCGCGTCGGTCAATGCGAAAGCTCCGACCAGGCAGATCCGGTTGCCCGATCCGAAATAGCGTGTGACTGCATCCAACATCTGGTCGATGGATTTGCCGGTGCCGTCTTCCCGGCGGAGTGGTTCGAAAACATACTGCGCAAACCACGCGTCGATATCGGTGAGCACGCTGGCGGCCATCTCTTCCTTTCCGCCCGGAAAGAAGTGGTAGAGGCTGCCGCGGCCGAGCCCCGTGCGTTCGTGGATGCGTGAAAGCGTCGCCCCTTCATAGCCGTGTTCGCGGAACACATCCGCGAGCACGGGTATGATGTCGGCTTTTTCGGCGATGAAACGCGGCACCTAGAGCCCCAGTTCGGTCAGGCCGGGATGGCCATCCGGTCGCCGACCGAGCGGCCAGTGGAACTTGCGCTCCGATTCGTCGATCGGCAGATCGTTGATACAGGCATGGCGCGATTTCATAAGGCCGTCGCCATCGAACTCCCAGTTTTCGTTGCCATAGGACCGGAACCAGTTGCCGCTGTCGTCATGCCATTCATAGGCATATCGCACAGCAATCCGATCGTCGCCAAAAGCCCAGACGCTCTTGATAAGTCTGTAATCCAGTTCTTTCGCCCATTTGCGCGTCAGAAAGGCGACGATCTGAGACCGCCCGGTCACGAACTCCGCACGGTTCCGCCATTTGCTGTCCTCGGCATATCCGAGCGACACTTTCTCCGGGTTCCGACTGTTCCACGCGTCTTCGGCTAACCGTACTTTCAGCGCTGCGGACTCGGCCGTGAACGGAGGATGTGGCGGACGGGATTCAGAAGATTGCATGTGATTTGACCCATCATTAAACTCTGTACCGATTGATACAATATCGCCGTTTCATCGGGTGAGCAAGGCGGCTGTCGCCATCGTTCGACCAGGCGCATCGACTCCGTGGCAGGCCGCGGGCGCGGTTTCCGTCGAGGCACCATTCCACCCGGACTTTCCGTGTCGGGGAACGCAGGACCGGATGGTCGCATCCAATGGTCTGACGGGGCACAGTTTCGAGGGTTTCCTCAGCTTTCGACCACGAGGTGCCTCAACCGGAAGGGAACCGATATGATCGTCTACGCAGTTACCGTCTTCGCAATCGCTGCCCTCGGAGGTCTTTTCCTTGCCGCGCATGTGTTGCGCGACAAGTTCGCTCCCTGGACAGTCTCACTCCTCCATGCCGGTCTCGGCGCATTGGGGCTCGTCCTGCTGATCGTGGCGCTGGCCCAGGGGGCCGGTTCCCAACCCGTCGTGGTCGGCTTTGGAATATTGGCGATTGCTGCGCTTGGCGGATTTTTTCTCGCGTCGTTTCATGTGCGCAAGCGCCTGCCGCCCAAGGGCATCGTCGTGGTTCATGCAGGCGCCGCCGTGACCGGGTTCCTGACCATACTGTCCCAGGTGCTCTGACGCGATGCGGCACCCATTACACCCCGCGCTTGTGCACTTTCCGGTCGCTGGCTGGTCGCTCGCGGTCGCCGCCGATGTGACCGGCCTCTGGCTGGGTGAGGCAGCCTGGGGCTGGTCGGGAGGGTTGCTCGCCGTCGGTTGCGCAATGGCGCCCATCGCCATGCTTGCCGGTATGATCGAACTGCCGCGTGTGCCCGAAGGAGCGCCGATGACGGACGCCTGGCTTCATATGGGCGGGATGCTGACTGCGTTCACATTCTTCACCGCCCGGTTGTTCTTGCGGCTCGACCATTGGCAGGCGCTCGCACCGGACACGGCATCGCTGATGCTCGATGCCGGGGGGAGCGTCGCCCTTGTTGTCGGCGGGTGGTTCGGGGGGCGGCTCGTCTACGGCCACGGCGTCGGCCGGGACGCGCCCGAATGACGAATATGCTTCAACGACCGGCGTCTCGGCCGGCATCAATCCCTGACAATATGTTGGCTGCTCCTCGGGCGCCGATGAGGAGTTTGACCGTGTTGAATACGCTGCCCGCACCAGCCTCTCCCTTCAATGAGGAGTCAGCATCGGACCGGATCCGCGCGCGCCTCAGGAAGGCGGGGCGGATGTTCCGGGCCAACGACAACATCGCCGATCTCATCGACGATGGCGAGTTGGATGAACTGCGTTCGGAGGTCGAACACCGGATGAAGGAGGTGCTGGGTGCTCTGGTGATCGATACGGACAACGATCACAATAGCGCGGGCACCGCTCGCCGCGTGGCAAAGATGTTCATCGACGAAGTGTTTGCCGGGCGATATCGCGCCGCCCCGCCCGTCACCAGCTTTCCCAACGTTTCGCGGCTCAACGAATTGATGATCGTTGGCCCGATCCGCTTCCGCAGCGCGTGTTCGCATCATCTGTGTCCGATCATGGGAAAGCTGTGGATCGGCATCCTGCCGAACACGGACGCAAACCTGATCGGGCTGTCGAAATATGCGCGTCTCTGCGACTGGATCATGAGCCGGCCGCAGATTCAGGAGGAAGCCGTCACCATGCTGGCAGATGAACTCGAACGGCGCATCAGGCCCGATGGATTGGCGATCGTGATGGAGGCAGACCATTTTTGCATGCGCTGGCGCGGGGTCAAGGATGAGCAGCCGGTTATGACCAGTTCGATCATGCGGGGCGCCTTCCTGAAAGACGAGGCCCTGCGGCGCGATTTTCTCGAACTGAGGAATGGAGCGTAGTTATGGTGCTCCAACGGGAAGAAGAAATGCAACACTCCGAATATTCGGTTCGGCCGCCATTCGCCGGGGATATTCCCGATGCCCAACTGGTCGGCATCGCGACGCGAGGAGGAGGCGCAGCCTTTGAGGCGATCATGCGGCGCTATAACCAGCTCCTATTTCGGACGGCACGCGGCATGGTCCGAAGCGATGAAGAGGCCGAGGACGTCGTGCAGCAAGCCTGGATGCAAGCCTGGCGGGCGCTTTCCGGCTTTCGCGCCGAAAGTAAACTGTCCACCTGGCTGGTTCGCATTACGGTAAACGAAGCGCTCGGACGGTTGCGTCGCAAGAGCGCCCAAATCATCCCTCTGGAGGCAGCCATGATGTCGACCGATAACGATACCCGGTCGGCGCTCACCGAGGCCCCGAATCGTGGCCCGGAGCAATCGGCCGCTCGGTCGGAGATCCGCACCCTCATCGAGACACGTATCGATCTGCTGCCCGAAATCTTCCGCAGTGTTTTCATGCTGCGCGCGGTCGAAGAGATGAGCGTCGACGAGGTGGCCGAAGCCCTGGACATTCCTGCCGTCACCGTGCGGACGCGATATTTCCGCGCGCGCGCGTTACTACGCGAAGGTCTTGCGCAGGAGATCGATATCGCGATCGGCGATGTCTTCAGCTTCGCGGGCGAGCGCTGCGATCGTATCGTCTCGAACGTCATGGCGCGCGGCCGGGCAGAGGGCCTCTGCGGCGAGGAATGAAGCCGCGTCGGACGATTCCGCCAACAGAGCGGTCGTTCGCGGGATCGGAGTTACTCGCCGATGCCCACCGGTCGAGCAAGGAGCGGAACAGGGAGCCGGGAAATTTTTGCGCCCCCGCAATCAGGGTGCCAATAAAAGTGGTATAGAAAATACCGGTTATGGGCCGGACTCGGGTTCGACTCGGGAGATAAGGAGACGATCATGACGCCGGACGAGCTTCTTGCCGAACCGGATGGCCTGGACACCGGAACGCTGACGGACGCCATCGTGACACGCTTCCATCGCGTGCACAGCAAGGAACTCCCCGAACTCATCGAGCAGGCCCGGCGCGTCGAGGCGGTGCACAAGGAACATCCGGCAGTCCCTGCGGGTCTCGCCGCCCTGTTGCAACAGATGCTCGGCGAACTCACTCTGCATATGCAGAAGGAAGAGATCGTCCTCTTTCCCCAGATGAACAAAGGCGCCCAGATGCCACTGCTCTTCCCCATCACCAAAATGATGGCTGAGCATCAGGAGCATGGCGCGCATCTGGACGCGATCCGGTCGCTCACCAACGACCTGACCATCCCCGAAGACGGATGCTCGACATGGCGCGGGCTCTATGCCGGGCTCACCAAATTTGCCGACGATCTGGTCGAGCATATCCATATCGAGAACGATGTCCTGTTCCCTCGCTTCATGGCAGACGCTGCGTGAGAGCGCAGGGCGAGACACCCTATGGCGACATTGTCTGACGACATCGCGCTTTCGCCGGAAGATATCGCCCGGTTCGGGGCGGATCCGCTGGCAACCTTCCGTGCCAATCTGACCGCGGTCGAGAATCGCATTGCGCGCGCCTGCGCACGTGCCGGACGGGATCGTGCCGAGGTGCGGCTGCTGGCGATCATCAAGACGGTGCCAGCGCCTGCTGCGCGACAATCAGGGTGAGAATTGCCGACAATCAGGATGAGAATGGCGGCGGTGTGTCTGTCGGGACGAGGGGCGAAGCCCCGAGGAGCG
>NZ_JACIJH010000008.1 GCF_014199295.1 Sphingopyxis panaciterrulae | reverse complement strand
CAGCGCAAGGCCATCTTCAACAAACCAACATCATATCCAAAAAGGGGGTCCCTCTTCGACGCCGATCGGGGGTCCCTTTTGAACGCCGTTTGACAATTGTACCGCTTGCCGGAACCGGCGCTGTCAATGATTGACCGCCCCCATCGAGTGGTCTGCTGGATTGTGAGAGCGGCTTCCGGTTGAGCAAACCCATAGATCAATGAGACGGCCGGTAAATTCGCTGCCGTTATCGGCGAACAGATAGCGTGGCGCCCCGCGCCCGCGAACCAGGCGGTCGAGGGCCTCGACAACATGCTCGCCCCGAAGGCATTGTCCGACCAGGTTTGCAACGCGCCTCGCGGTGCACGACCATCTTGCGCCGGCGCGGCTGTTTGGTGCGCAAAACCAGGCCTTCTTCGCGATGCAAGCGGTAAACCTGTGCGTCCCCGATCACCTCTATGTGAGGTTCGACCCCGCCTGATGCCGGGGATCAGGCGGCCATCTGCCTTGTGCCGCGGACGAGCCGGCCGGGGAGTTCCCCGGTCGGTTCGCCGCCGCGGTACGTGACGACACCGGACACAATCGTCGCGCTATAGCCATCGGCAAGCTGCCGGAGCCGCCTGCCGCCGGCGGGAAGATCCTTCACCACCTCGGGAAGGCCGAGATCGAGCGCGGCCATATCGATGACGTTGATGTCCGCCTTTGCGCCTACGACTATCCGGCCGCGATCCCCGAGCCCGATCATGTCGGCGGGCTCGCTGGTGAGCGCCGCGACTGCCTCTTCGATGGAAATGCGGTGCTCTCCGGCAGTCTCGCCCGCCCAGCGCTTGAGGAAAAAGGTCGGGAAGCTAGCGTCGCAGATCATCCCGTAATGGGCTCCACCATCTGCCAGGCCGACGATGGTCCCCGAGTGCGACAGCATCTGATGGACGGCATCCAGGTTGCCGTCCCGGTAGTTCGCTCCTGGTTGGTAGAGGATTGCCCGTCCTTCCTGCTCCAGAAGCAGGTCATAGGCATATTCTTCCGCTGTGATCCCTCGCGCCGCCGCGCGATGGTCGATGCGGTCGGCGAGGTCAGGCTCGTAATTGGGGGTCTCGCCCATCGGATAGGCGAATTTGAAGGCCTTCACCGTCGCGACCAACACAGGGTTGCTGTCTTCGGGCTGCTCGAACAGCAATTGCTTCCGAAGTGCGGGGTCGCGCATTGCCTCGACCTTCGCCGCGAGCGGAAGGTCGAGAAGCGGCCGGAAACTGGGGTGAAGCGAGAAAGGATGGAAGCTCAGATCGAGACCGTACAACATGCCGACCGGCCGGGGCGCGACCTGAGCCTTGATCGCAAGACCATCGGCGCGCGCTTTTGACAGCTCATCGAGCGAGGTGCGCCATTCGTCCGGATCGCCGGCAGGCATCTGCAACAGGGAGTAGGAGAGCGGGCGACCCGATTCCTCGGCGAGCCTGCGCATGAGAGCGAACTCCTCGCTGGCGGATCCCATGATGCGCGGAATGATCTGATAGACGCCGTTGCCCGCGTCGCGCAGCCCCTGGGCCAGCGCCTTCAACTCATCCTCTTCGGAGTAGAGGCTCGGCGCAAGCTCGCCCGCCTTCGTCCGGTGCATGAGATTGCGGGACGTGCTCACGCCGAGCGCGCCAGCCTCGATCGCCTCGCGGGTCAGCGAACGCATCATCTCGAGATCGTCGGCCGTTGGGGGCTCGTGCGCGGCGGCCCGCTCACCCATCACGAAAACCCGAAGCGCGGAATGGGGCAATTGGGTCGCGACGTCGATATCGAGGCGCCGGTCGTCGAGCGCGTCCAGATATTCAGGGAAAGTTTCCCAGTTCCATGGGAGGCCCTCGATCATGACCACCTCGGGTACATCCTCCACGCCTTCCATAACGGCGACGAGCATGTCGCGCTGGTCGGGCTTGCAAGGGGCGAAGCCAACGCCGCAATTCCCCATGAGAACCGTCGTCACACCGTGGTTCGACGAGGGGGCAAGTCGGGTTTCCCACGTTACCTGCCCATCATAATGGGTGTGCACGTCGACGAATCCGGGGGTGACGATGTGGCCGGCGGCGTCGATTTCTTCGCGGCCTGCCGAGCTTATGTTGCCGATCGCGGCGATCCGGCCGTCGGCGATCCCGACATCCGCGCGCCGCGCCGGCGATCCGGTGCCATCGACGATCGTGCCGCCGCGAATAACGATATCGAATCCCGCCATGATAACTCCTCTCTGCCGGTTGGAGACTAGCATGATGGCGACGCTACAAATGTCATCTCATTGACATTTACATGCACCCGGGCGATTTTGCTCTCGTGGCGGTCTCTACCTATCTCGCGAACGACAGCTGGTTCGGCAGCTTGCCCGAAGAGCATAAAGGCGCTCTGCTCTCTGCGGCCCAGCAGCATGAGTTTCCGGATGGCGGCCATGTCTACAGGATCGGCGATCCACCGAACGGGTTGCATGCGGTCGTCCATGGTCAGGTCCGGCTGATCAGCTATCCGGTCGCGGGGCAGGAACAGTGGAAGATGATCGTCAAGCGCGGACGCTGGTTCGGCGAACTATCCGTCATCGACGGCGGAGAGCGCCCGCACGACGCGCTGGCTGCAGCCGGGACTATCATCCTTTCCGTTGCGATGGCGGCGATCGTGGCAGCAGCCGAGCGGGCGCCGCTCCTTTGGAGAGGTCTCGCGCTGCTCCACTGCGCCCATCATCGGCTGGGCATGCGCGATGCGGCGAGGGTGCGGTCGTTGCCGGCACTCGCGCGTCTCGCTGCCTTTCTGGCAGGCCATGCAAGCGGTACCGCGGTAGAAGCCACGCAGGACGATCTTGCCCGCCTGGTCGGGGTGTCGCGGCAGCGGATAAACATGCTGCTCGGCGAGCTCGGATCGCGCGGCGTCGTTCGGCGACAATATGGCCGGGTCAAGATTCTCGACCCCGTCGCCCTGGCTGCGATCGCGGATCCTGACTAGCCGCCCCGGCGCTAGAGCGTTTCCCGCGTTGGTTAGAGTCGCGGGGGCTTCACAGGGCGCTGGATGTGATCAACCGATCAGGTTCTCCACGATCAAATGGCAATCTCCAGCGAGTTATAACAATGATGTGCCCGGGAAAGCGAGAATGACAAAGGTGTGAGACACAAAATGCCGTTAATCGTTCGAAAACCGTCCCTCAACCCTCGTCGGGCGATCTGCCTCAATCCCCCTTCACCGCCGCATGGTTCGCATCGCCGAACATGTTCGACCATTCGCGCTCATTCAACGTCTGGTGCCGGCCGACATATTTGGCGGGCGGCTTCAGATCGTCCCGGGTCAGGACGCGTGCGACCGCGGGCCGCTCGCGGATGCGTTCGAACCAGGCATGCGTCGCGGGCCATTCGTCGAGCCCCATGCCCATGACGAATGCCGAGGCGCGGCCCGGCCAGATCGCCATGTCGGCGATCGTATAATCGTTGCCCGCGACATAGGCGCTCTTCGCCAGC
This sequence comes from Sphingopyxis panaciterrulae, assembly GCF_014199295.1. GTDB lineage: Bacteria > Pseudomonadota > Alphaproteobacteria > Sphingomonadales > Sphingomonadaceae > Sphingopyxis > Sphingopyxis panaciterrulae. The sequence continues at coordinate 187,558 of NZ_JACIJH010000008.1, read as the reverse complement.
CGCCGTTCGAGGACGGTGAGCAGACGCTCCAGCTCCTTCGTATAGCGCCGGATCGCATAATCCTGCCCCGCGGGGGCATAGCGCAGGAAATGGCTCGCCTGCCCACCCATCGGCCCGAGCCCCGCGACCTGCCATGTCAGCCACGACAGCGTCGCGGCGCGCGCAGCGCCCGAAGCGGGCAGAAAGCGCCCGCTCCTTTCGGCCAGATATTGCAGGATCGCTCCCGATTCGAAGACGGCGATCGGCGCGCCTCCCCCCGCCGGATACTGGTCGACGATCGCGGGCAGCTTGTGATTGGGGTTGATCCGCCCGAAGCCCTCGCTCAACTGGTCGCCGTCGAAGATGTCATAGGGGATGACACGCCAGGAGGCGCCGATCTCTTCCAGCATGATCGCGATCTTCTGGCCGTTCGGGGTCGCCGAATAGTGAAGGTCGATCATCTCACAATATCTCGTGGATCACATGCCGGACGCCGAAGTCGGTGCGCGTGCCGACCCCGACCGCCAGCAGGCCGTTGAGCCAGCCGTACCGGGCGCTCGCGGTTTCGAACACGGGGGCGATTCGCAGATAATATCGCGACGGGTCGGCATCGGGCACGGCGGGATCGGCGAAAGTCGCGCGAACGTCGTCGGGGATGAGGCTGCGCCCCGTGTAGCTGAGATAGACGAGATCGCCGTCGTCGGTCCGCCACACCGCGCGGGCGTCGAACGTCCCGACCGAGGACGCCTCGCCCAAGCGGCCGCCGCGCGACCAGTTGCCGCCGCCGGGCAGGACGATCCCATTGAGTCTCGGCCCGAAAAACCGCCCCCCGGTGATATAGCCGAGCCGCTGGTCGCCGAAGGGCGAAGCCCCGATGGCAATCAGCCCGCCCCCCACTTCGAATTCGACCGTGCAAAGATGGCGACTGGCGAGAGCCGCTGGCGCCTTATCCCGATTTTCTTCCCTCATGATCCGAATCCTCCTTTTCGAGCTATGGACAAGCCTAAAACCATTAGTATACTAAGGGTCAATCAGATTGACGGATCGAAAGCTGTTTTCGGTACCGCCGCATACCACCAATGGGAGGGTGACCATGAAGGTTCGCAACCAGATTCTGCTATCCGGCGCCGCAACGATCGCGATGCTCGCATCCGCTGCGCCCGCGATGGCGCAGGACGCCGCCGAAGCCGCACCGGCCGGCGAAGCGGCAGGCACCAATGAAATCATCGTGACCGCGCAGAAGCGCGAGCAGAGCCTGCAGGATGTTCCGATCTCGATGGAGGTCGTCAGCGGCCAGAAGCTCGCGGAGTTCAACTCGAACGACATCAAGGCGGTGATGAACTACACCCCGAACGTCTTCGTCCAGTCGACCGCGGGCAACGACGTCATCTATATCCGCGGCTTCGGCTCCCCGCCGGCCAACTTCGCCTTCGACCAGTCGGTGTCGCTCTATGTCGACGGCGTCTATGCCGGCCGCTCGCGCCAGGCGCAGGCCCCCTTCTTCGACCTCGCGCGCGTCGAGGTGCTGCGGGGACCGCAGGGCGCGCTGTTCGGCAAGAACACCGCGGCAGGCGCGGTCAGCGTGGTGTCGGCAGGCCCGACGAGCACACCCGAAGGCGCTTTCACAGCGCTCTATAATTTCGACCACAAGGGCATCGACGTCTCGGGCTATATCTCGGGTCCGCTCAGCGACACGCTCAGCGCGCGCCTCGCGTACAAGATCGTCAATCAGGACGGCTATATCCGCAACCTGGCGACCAACCACGACGATCCCGAGGTGCGGCAGCAGCTCGCGCGACTGACGCTGAAATGGGAGCCGTCGGCCAACTTCGATTATACGGTGAAAGCCGAATATGCGAACCGCGACGTCATTGGCGGCATCACCGTGTCGAGCCCGCTCGACGGCCCGCAGGACCCACAGACGACGCGCTATCTCGAACGCTCGGCGCTCGGCGACGAAGGGATGCAGACCGAATCGCTAATGCTCTCGGGCACCGGCAATATAGCGCTCGGCGATTACACGCTGACCTCGGTCACCGGCTATTCGTGGTTCAATGCGAACATCGTCAACGGCTTCGATCAGACGATCCCCGGCGGCGGCGGCGCAGCGACCAACAATTCGGTCTACAACAGCTTCCCCGAGCGTTTCGACCAATTCTCGCAGGAACTGCGCATCCTGTCGCCGACGGGCCGCACTTTCGAGTTCATCGCCGGCGCCTATTACGACCGCTCGAACTACCGGCTCGACCAGTTCCAGGGGTTCAACATCGAGGACCTGTTCGGCAGCCCCTATTTCGGCCGCATCGACAGCCGCTTCAACCAGGAGGCAGAAAGCTGGTCGGTCTTCGGCCAGGGCACGCTGAACCTCAGCGACGCCTTCCGCATCATCGGCAGCTTGCGCTACAGCCACACGAGCAAGGATGGCGATTTCGCCGCTCGCCTGGTCTACGGTCCCTTCGCGATCCGCCCGATCTCGAGCGCCAAGGGTTCGATCAGCGAGGGCAATGTCGATCCGTCGATCACGCTGCAATATGATATCGCGCCGCGGGTCATGGTTTATGCGACCTATGGCCGCGGATCAAAGTCGGGCGGTTTCGTGTCGAACACGCTTGGAACGGTCGATTCGACCTTCACCTTCGAACCCGAACGCTCGACCAACTATGAGGCGGGCATCAAGTCGACGCTGGCGGGTGGTGCGGTGGTCGCCAACCTGTCAGCCTATCACACCGAGTTCAAGGATCTGCAGGTCTCGGTCTATCAGCCCGAATCCTCGAGCTATCTGACCGGCAACGCCGCGAGCGCGACGTCGAAGGGGATCGAGGCATCGCTAAGCCTCTTCCCCTTCCGCAACTTCGACATCACCGCGTCGGGCGCCTATCAGGACATCAAATACGACGATTATCCCGGCGCCGCCTGCCTCGCGTCGCAGCCCGACACCTGCACGCCCGCGACCAACAATCTCGCCGGTTACAGCCCCGCCTATACGTCGAAATGGACGGGCAGCGTTACCGCGCACGGCCGGGTCGAATTCGCGAACGACCTGAAGCTCGACATCACCGGCGTTGCCTCGGGTCGCTCCAAATATTTCGACTCCGACGATCAGAGTCCGATCTTCGGAGTCCAGAAGGGTTATGTGAAGCTCGACCTGCGCGTCCAGCTCTCCGATCAGGACGAACGCTGGCACCTCGCGCTGGTCGGCAAGAATTTGACCAACCAGCTCACGACCGGCAGCGCCTTCCGCCTGCCCGCGCCGATCACCGGCGTGTCGCGCGCGATTCTCTATCTCGAACCCACCCGCAATATTTCGGTCGAGGCCGGGTTCAAATTCTGATGTCCCAGCGATCGGCCGCGATCGACGCTTTCCTTGACAGGGACGCGGCGGTCGCGGCCGTGACCTCTTATGCAAGCGCGCTCGACGCGCGCGACTGGGGCGCCTATCGCGCCCTCTTCACCGACGAGATCGCGATCGATTACGGCGCGATTGGTTCGCTCGTCGCCATCATCCCCGCCGACGAATGGACAAACCGCTGCCGCGCGCTCGAAGGCTTCGACGCGACCGCGCACCGGCTCCACAATATCGTCGCGGCAATCGACGGCGACGCGGCGCTGGTCACCAGCATCGTCGATGCCGCCCATTTCATCGCCCTCGATGACCGAGAATTGATGGGCGATCTCATCGGCCATTATGCCCACCGCCTCGTTCGCGAGAACGGCTGGAAAATTGCCGGCGTCACCTTGACCGTCGTTGGCTATCCCGCCGGCAAAGCCGCCTTCGACGCGGCCTTCGACGCCGCGCGCGCCATTTTTGCCGAAAGACACGCCCGATGATCGACGTCTATTTCACGCCCACTCCCAACGGCCACAAGGTCTCGATCATGCTCGAAGAGATCGGGTTGCCGCACCGGCTGCTCAAGATGGACATGCTGGCGGGCGACCATCTGACCCCCGAATATCGCCGCATCAACCCCAACGGCCGTCTGCCCGCGATCGTCGATCATGATCCGATCGGTGGCGGCGCGCCGCTGCCCATATTCGAGAGCGGTGCGATCCTGCTCTATCTCGCCGAAAAGAGCGGACAGTTTCTGCCGACCGACCCGCGCCGGCGCAGTCAGGCACAGCAATGGCTGATGTGGCAGATGGCGAGCTTCGGCCCGATGCAGGGACAGGCGCATCATTTCATCCGCTATGCACCCGAGGGGCAGACCTATCCTGTCGACCGCTATCGGGGCGAAACGCTGCGTCTGCTCCACGTCCTCGACGGACGGCTGCGCGAGGCCGACTATCTGGCCGAGGAATATTCGGTCGCCGACATCGCATGCTGGCCGTGGACGCGCGCGATCCGCGCCATCGGGTTGACCCTCGACGATCATCCCGCGGTCGCCGACTGGTTCGCGCGCATCGGCGAGCGCCCCGCGGTGATCGCCGGCACCGATGTCCAGAACGCCGCCAACCTGTCGAGCGCGCGCCCGGTGCTGACCGACGAGCAATGGTCGAACCTGTTCGGGAAGAATATGCTGGAAGCGCCGACACGCTAATTCCCTTCATCAAACGGTGTCGGCATGCCCCCATTGATATTCGACCTTCCCGTTCAGCCGCCGCACCGCAACCCAGTCGCCGCCCGCCAGGCTGTCGTCTTCGATCAGCGCAATGACCCCCTCGGCGATGTCTTCGGGCCTGCAGGCCTCGTTGTTCGCGAGCACCATTTTCATCCACTCGGACTTGCCGCCAGCGCCGGTCGTATCGAGGATCGGCGTGTCGACCAGCCCCGGCAGCATGCCCGCGACGCGAACGTTGCATTCCTCCTTCAGGGACGCGCAGCAGCGGGTGAACATCATCACCGCGGCCTTGGTGGTCGCATACATCGCGTCATAGAATCCGGTCCCGAGCGCGACGGTCGAAACCGTGTTGACGATCACCCCGCCACCGCGCGCCTTCATGGCCTGCACGGCGATCTGCGTTGCCGCGATTAGCGACGTCACATTGACGTTGACGATCCACGCGATCCGCGCCGCATCGACGTCGGGAAACTGGGGCAGGCCCGACACGACCCCCGCATTGTTGTGCAAGATATCGACGTCGCCATGCGCTTGGAACCACGTCTCGGTCGCGGCGACGTCCGACAGGTCGAGCCGGTGGACGCTCGTCCGCGCGCCCGCGGCTTCGACCAGTCGCGCGGTTTCCACGAGCCCCGCTTCATTGACGTCGACCAGTGCGACCTCCGCCGCCCCACGCGCGGCCAGCATCACCGCCGTCGCGCGGCCGATACCGCCTGCGGACCCGGTCACGATCGCCGTCTTGCCGTTGATATCCATGGCTTCTCTCCCGCCTATCCTGTCGCTACCGTAAAGCACATTGACAGATAAGCTTAAATACCTAAGTATTTTTTGAACGAGAAGACTCGTCGCGTTGAGGAGAGTTATGTCAGAGGCCACCGTCGTCGATCGCGGCACCGCCGCGTCCGGTTCCAGCCTCGCGCTGCGCCGCAATCTGGCGCTCGCAATGCTGTTCCTCGTCGGGACGATCAACTTCGTCGACCGCCAGCTATTGTCCGTACTCGTCGAGCCGATCCGGGCCGAGATGCAGTTCAGCGATACCCAGTTCGGGCTGCTCACCGGCCTCGCCTTCGCGCTCTTCTATGCCGCGATGGGGGTGCCCGTCGCGATGATCGCCGATCGCTGGAACCGGGTGAAGCTGATCGGAATCGCATGCGTCGTGTGGAGCGGCTTCACCGCCGCGTGCGGCATGGTGTCGAACTTCTGGCAACTCGCACTAATGCGCTTCGGCGTCGGCGCGGGCGAGGCGGGCGGCACCGCGCCGTCGCTATCGGTGATCGCCGACCTCTATCCGTCGGCGCAGCGCCCGCTCGCGATCGGCCTCTTCACGCTGAACGGCCCGTTCGGTGTCTTCGTCGGCGCCGCCTTCGGCGCCTGGGCCGCGGCGAACATCGGCTGGCGCAATGCCTTTCTGGTCATCGGGGTGGTCGGCGTCATCGTCGCGCCGCTGCTGATCTGGCTGGTGCGCGAGCCCGCGCGCGGCGCGATGGACGCGCACAAGCCCGCCGACGAAGCCCTGCCCTTCGCGCAGAGCCTCGCCATGTTCGTCCGCCGCCCGTCGCTGCGCATGGTGATGATTGGCAGCGGCCTCGCCGCCTTCGTCAGCTATGGCATGCTCAACTGGATCCCCGCCTTCCTTATGCGGACGCAGGGCATGCCGCTCGACGCGATGGCCACCTGGTTCGCGCCCGCCGCGGGCATCACCTTCGGTATCGGCATCCTCGGCGGCGGCTGGCTGGTCAGCCATGCCGCGAAGCGCTCGCCGCGCGCCTATGGCTCGATCCCCGCGCTCGCGACCGCCGTGCTGATCCCGACGTTTGCCGCCGCGCTGCTCGTCGATACATGGCAGGTCTCGCTCGCGCTGATGCTGATCCCGATGGCCGCGTGCACCGCCTATGTCGCCCCCGCGCTGGCGCTGGTCCAGAACCTGACCCCGCCGCGCAGCCGTGCGACCGCGGCGGCGGTGCTGATGCTGATGTTCAACATCGTCGGCCTCGGGCTCGGCCCGCTGTTCATCGGCGTCGTCAGCGACGCGCTCAAGCCGGGGCACGGCGACGAAAGCCTGCGCTGGGCGCTGATGACGATCCTCCCCTTCGCGATCGCCGCCGGTCTCGCGCAGTTCGCGATGACGCGCCATCTCGAAAAGGATTTCGCCGAATGACCGATGTGGCCGGAAAGATCGCCTTCATCACCGGCGGCGCAAGCGGCATCGGCCTTGCGACCGCGCGCGCCTTGGCGGCGAAAGGCGCGCGCGCCATTCTGGCGGACATCGACGGCGCCGGCGCCATCGCGGCCGCCGAAGCGCTCCGCGGCGAAGGCGCCGATGCGCTCGGTCTCCAGCTCGATGTTACCGACGAGGCGAGTTGGGCGAAGGCCGGCACCGCCGCGCGCGATTTCGGACCGGTGCGCATCCTGTTCAGCAATGCCGGGGTCGGCGGCGGGTCGGGACCGTTCGAGCAGTATGACACCGACGTCTGGCGCTGGAACTATGCCGTCAACGCGCACGCCCACCTCTATGCCTGCCGCAGCTTCCTCGGCGACATGAAGGCGAGCGGCGAGCCGAGCCACCTCGTCATCACTTCGTCGATGGTCGCGATCGTGCCGCCGCCGATTTCGGTCGCCTATATCAGCTCCAAATATGCGACGCTGGGCATCGCGATGGCGCTGCGCAACGAACTTGCCGACACATGCGTCGACATTTCGGTGCTGATGCCCGGCATGTCGGCGACGCGGATCGTCGAGACGACGCGCGATCTTCGGCCGGTCGACCAGGAGGTCGGCAAAGCGGCCGCGACGAGCCAGGCGATGCAGGGCGTCCTCGCAGGCGGCATGTCGCCCGACAGGATCGGCGCGCGCGTCGCACAGGCGATCGAGAATGGCGATTATTGGATCTTCACCCACCCCGAATGGAAGGCGATGGCCGAACTGGTGACCCAGGATATGCTGTCGGCGTTCGGGCCGTCGGCAGATCCGGCGTACAGGGGCGACGATATCGATGGGCTGATCGCGGCCAATGGCGGCCGCATGTTCGGCGCGAAACACTAGGAGAGAAACATGGCCGAAGAGAATGATATCCGCGACATGGCGAAGCGCTTCTTCGACGCGATCGAAGCGGGCGACATCGAAACGATGCAGGACAGCTTCACCCCCGACGCCGAGATCTGGCACAACACCGACGAGTTGATCGTCACCCCCGCGCAGACCGCGCAGACGCTGACCGGCATGGTCGCGCGGATCAAGGACCGCGAATATGCCGACCGTCGCCTCACCGCCTTTCCCGGCGGCTTCGTCCAGCAGCATGTCCTGAAGGGCAAGCGCATCCACGACGACGGCGAGGTCCGCCTGCCCTGCGCGATCATCTGCAAGGTCGAGAATGGCAAGATCACGCGGCTCGACGAATATTTCGATTCGGCGCACGTTGCCGAATTCCGCAAGTTCGCGAACGCGTGATGACGGTGAACCAAGTCATCGTCATTGCGAGCGAAGCGAAGCAATCCAGAGCGGTTTACGCCACTCTGGATTGCCGCGTCGCTTCGCTCCTCGCAATGACGAGGCACTGAAATTCAATCGTTTCTCAGGAGTATCCCATGCCCGTCCTGCGCCAGGTTCCCCGCTCGGAAGTCACCGACGAGACCGTCACCGCCTATTACAACCGCCTGTTCGGGGAGCGCGATCCGGTGGCCGAGCCCGGCACCGCGACGGGCACGCCCGGCGACTGGTGGACCGTTTTCGCGCTGTCGCCCGACATCTTCGAACATGCGGTCAAGGGCTTCGCGGTCTATCGCAACCCGGCGCGCACTATCGACCCGGTTCTTCGCGAGCTCGGCCAGACACGCGCCGGCTGGGTGAAGGGCAGCCAGTTCGTCTTTTCGCAGCATTGCAAGTCGCTCCGCGGCCTTGGCGTCAGCGAAGAGAAAATCGCGGGCATCCCCTATTGGACCGTCGCCGACTGCTATAACGAGCAGGAGCGCACGGTGCTCGCCTATGCCGATTGCCTGAGTCAGGCCGGCGGGCGCGTACCGCTTGAAGTGTTCGACAAGCTCAAGACCTTCTGGAACGACGAGCAGATCTTCGAGTTCACCTACATCACCTGCCTTTACGACATGCACGCGGTGATCACCCGCGCGCTGCGCATGGAATATGACGCGCGCGAGGACCCGATCGTTGAGATCGCAGCGCCCGAGGGCTTCAACGCCGCCGATTTCCTCAGCGCGCCGCGGCCGAAATCCGAATGAGCGGCTTCGGCGCGCCCGAGATCGTCGCGACGGGCCTCCGCTTTCCCGAAGGGCCGGTGCCGATGCCCGACGGGTCGGTGCTGCTCGTCGAGATCGCGCGCGGCACGCTGACCCGCGTTTCGACCGATGGCAGCCTGTCGGTCGTCGCCGAGCTTGGCGGCGGCCCGAACGGGCTTGCGATCGGCCCGGACGGCGCCGCCTATGTGTGCAACAACGGCGGTTTCCAGTGGGTCGAGGCCGGCCCGCTGCTCTTCCCGGGCCATGCCGCCAACGAGGCGGCCTGCGGCTCGATCCAGCGCGTCGATCTCGCCACGGGCGCGGTGACGACGCTCTACGACGGGTTCGAGGGTGAAGCGCTGAAAGGGCCGAACGACATCGTCTTCGATGGCCACGGCGGCTTCTGGTTCACCGATCACGGGCAGGTGCGCGCCAGTGGCCGCGATCATGGCGCGATTTATTACGCCAAGGCCGACGGTTCGCATATCACCCGCCAGCGCGCCGAGGTGATGGGGCCGAACGGCATCGGCCTCTCGCCCGACGACCGGACGCTCTATGTCAGCGAGACGATGACCGCGCGCGTCTGGGCGATGGACGTCGTCGCGCCGGGCGAACTCGCCCCGCCGCCGCCGTGGGCGCCCGGACGCTTCGTCGGCACGCCGCCCGCCTTTCGCCTGCTCGACAGCCTTGCGATCGAAGAAAATGGCCGCATCTGCGTCGGCACGATGGTCGAGGGCGGGATCACCATCTTCGATCCCGAAGGCGGAGGATCGGAATTCCTGCCGCTGCCCGATGTCGGCATCACCAACATCGCCTTCGGCGGTGCCGATCGGCGCGACGCCTATATCACCGCGTCGACGACGGGAACGCTCTATCGTGTCCGCTGGCCGCGACCGGGGCTTCGCCCGAATCAATCGTCAACTTAATTGACAATTGGCGCGAAAATGGCTATAGAGAGTCGCGAGAGGACAGGATGAAATTTTACAATAGCGTTGGCCCCAACCCCCGCGTCGTGGCGCTGTTCATGGCAGAAAAGGGGATCAGTATTACCGAGGTCGCGGTGGACCTTCGGAGCGGAGAGAACCGGCGCGCGCCCTATAATGTCGAGGTCAATCCCGCGGGCCAGACCCCGGCGCTCGAACTCGACGACGGCACGATCCTCACCGAGATCACCGCGATCTGCGAATATCTGGAAGAGCGCTTTCCCCGCCCCGTCCTGATCGGCGCGACACCGGAGGAACGCGCGGCGACGCGGATGTGGACGCGCCGGGTCGACCTCAAGATCTGCGAACCGCTGACCAACGGTTTCCGCTTCGCCGAGGGGCTGCCCCTCTTCGAATCGCGGATGCGCTGCCTGCCCGAGGCGGCGGCGGGGCTGAAGGCGGTCGCGCAGGACGGGCTCCGCTGGCTCGACCCGCTGATCGCCGGGCGCGACTTCATCGCCGGCGACCGCATCAGCCTCGCGGATATCCTGCTCTTCGCTTTCCTCGATTTCGGGGCCGGGGTGGGGCAGCCGCTCGACCCCGCCAATGGCAATATCCTGCGCTGGTACGAGGGCATGAAGGCCCGGTCGAGCGCCAACCCCAGCTAAGACAAAGGAGACGGATGATGGCAGAGACGAATAGCGAATTCGAGTTTTGCGGCGTCAACCATTTGGCGCTCGTATGCAAGGACATGGCGAAGACGGTCGAATTCTATCGCGACATCCTCGGCATGCCGCTGACCAAGACGATCGACCTTCCCGGCGGGCGCGGCCAGCATTTCTTCTTCGACATCGGCAACGGCGATGCGCTCGCCTTTTTCTGGTTCCCGAATGCGCCCGAAGCGGCGCCGGGCGTCTCGGCCCCCGCGGCACTGCCGACCCGGGGCAGCTTCGTGTCGGCGCATGGTTCGATGAACCATATCGCGATCAACGTCCGCGCCGAAAAGTTCGACGAATATTACCAGCGGCTGGTCGACAAGGGCGTCGAGGTCACGCCGATCCTGAACCACGACAATTCGCCGACCCAGTCGTCGGCCGAAATGAACGACGACGTCTATGTCCGCTCGGTCTATTTCTTCGACCCCGACGGCGTGTGCCTGGAGTTCGCGGCATGGACGAGAGCGCTCGACGAACGCGACATCGCGCACGACCCCGTCCGGGCCGACGGCACCAAGGCCGAAGGCATGATCACCGGCCGGGCGCCGGTTCCGGCAGAATAGGTTTCTCCTCCGAGAAGACCCCTGGGGCCCGGCGTTCGCGCCGGGCTTTTTTTTTGCGCGAAGGCGGCGACCGGATTGGGCCGGTTGTGGCCGAAAACAGCCGTCGCCCCCGCGAAGGCGGGGGCCGCCGTCGTTTTACGCAGCGGCGCAGGAACAGGCCTCCAGCGGCCCCCGCCTTCGCGGGGGCGACGAGTTATGCAACGTCCGCTCCCCACCCCCAAACCGACCTATCCCTATCCCACCGCGCGGTCGCGACCTTCCCAATAGGGCGCACGCAATTCCCGCCGCAACACCTTGCCCGACGGATTGCGCGGTAGCGCGTCGATGAAATCGACGCTCTTGGGCGCCTTGTAAGCCGCGATTCGCTCGCGCGCCCAGGCGATCACTTCGCCCGGATCGGGAGTCGCGCCGGCGGCAGGCACGATCAGCGCCTTCACGGCCTCGCCCCAACGCTCGTCGGGGATGCCGATCACCGCGACGTCGGCCACGCCGGGGCAGCCCATGATCGCGCTTTCGACCTCGGCCGGATAGACATTCTCGCCACCCGACACGATCATGTCCTTGATCCGGTCGTGGACGAAATAGAAGCCGTCGGCGTCACGATAGCCGACATCGCCGGTGTGCAGCCAGCCGTCGACCACCGTCTCCCCGGTCGCCTCGGGCCGGTTCCAATATTGCTTCATCACGATGTCGCCGCGGATCGCGATCTCGCCGATCTCGCCGTCGCCCATCGCGCGCCCCTCGCCATCGAGGATCGCCATCTCCGTCCCCGGCCACGGCTGGCCGCACGAGGTAAGCTTGCCCGGCAGGTCGTGTGCCGCGGGCGACAGATAGGAGCCGCCGCCCGAGCTTTCGGTCATGCCATAGAATTGCACGAAGTCGCAGCCGAAGGTCGTCCGCGCGCGGCGCAGCACATCCTCGGCGATCGGCGAGGCGCCATAGGCGATCGAACGGAGCTGCGAATAATCGCCGCCCGCCGCCTCGGGCTGCTGCAGCATCATCTGGATCATCGCGGGCGCGAGGAAGGCGTGCGCGACCCGTTCCTCGTTCATCATGCGGATCGCGTCGGGCGCTGCGAAATCCTTGACCAGCACCAGCCGCCCGCCCTGCGCGAGGCCCGAAAAGCTGACATTGGTTCCCGCGACGTGAAACAGCGGCATGACGATCATCACCGTCTCGTCCTCGCCATAGGCGAAGCCGTCGACCTCGGTCGCCATTTCAAGGAAGCGGCGGTAGTTCTTGTTCGCGAGCACCACGCCCTTCGGCCGCCCGGTGGTGCCGCTGGTGTAGAGTTGAAGCACATCGTCGCCGAGCCACGGCACGTCGGCGGGCGGCGTCGCGGGGGCATCGCCCAGCCACGCGTCGAGGCTCTCGAAGGCCGAATGTCCGCCGTAGAGCGCGATCAGCCGCGGCGGACTGTCGAGATCCGCGACCGCCGCCAGCGCGAGGTCGAAGAAATCCTCGCCGACGAACAGCAGTTTCGGCGCCGCATCGCCGAGGATGAAGGCGATCTCGCCCGCCGCGAGTCGGCAGTTGACCGGCGCGAGACAGGCGCGCGCCCGCGCGGTCCCGAAGAAGAGCGGATACCAGCCGTCGTGGTTCTTGGTCAGCACCGATATCCGGTCGCCCGGTGCGACCCCCGAGGCGAGCAACGCGTGCGCGACGCGGTTAGATCGGGCGTCGAGTTCGGCGAAGCTGGTCTCGCGCGCGCCGAATTTCACCGCGACCGCACCGCCGCGCCTGCGCGCCTGCGCCGCCGGAATATCGGCCAATGTCCTGATGGCTTCCAGATCGATCATTTCGCCCTCCCACCGACTGTTTCGCTTGAAATAGATAGAATACTAAGTAAATACTGGCCAGCCCAAAAATTCGAGAGGATCAGCCTTGTTCGACCATCCCATCCTGCCCACGACGATCGTCGGAAGCTACCCCCAGCCGGACTGGCTGATCGACCGCGAGCGGCTGAAGGCCAGCCTACCGCCGCGCGTGCGCGCCGAAACGCTGTGGCGCATCCCCGCCCCCTGGCTCGCCGATGCGCAGGAAGCCGCGACGCTGATGGCGATCCGCGATCAGGAGGAACTGGGCATCGACATCGTCGGCGACGGCGAGATGCGGCGGGAAAGCTATTCGAACCGCCTCGCGACCGCGCTTTCGGGGATCGACCCCGAAAAGCACGGGACCGCCGTCGACCGCACCGGCAACGCCAATCCGGTGCCGCTCGTCTCCGGTCCCATCCGCCGCGTCGCGCCGATCGAGGCGCAGGATGCAGCCTTTCTGCGCCGCCATTCGACGAGGCCGGTCAAGCTCACCCTCCCCGGCCCCTTCACCATGACCCAGCAGGCCGAGAACGGCTATTATCCCGACGCTCGCGCGCTGGCGATGGACTATGCCGACGCGGTCAATGCCGAGGTCAAGGATCTGTTCGCGGCCGGAGTCGACGTCGTCCAGCTCGACGAACCCTATCTGCAGGCGCGCGCCGACGAAGCCGGCGCCTATGCGATCGAGGCGATCAACCGCGCGCTCGACGGCGTCGGCGGCACAACCGCGCTCCACATCTGCTTCGGCTATGCGATGGTGCATCATGGCGCGGGTGCAACGGGACCGAAGCCCAAGGCCTATGATTTCCTCGCCGAACTCGAGGCATCGGACATCGACGTGATCTCGATCGAGGCGGCGCAGCCGGGGCTTGATCCCGCGATCCTCGCCGAGTTGCCGACCAAGACGATCATGTACGGCGTGCTCGACTTGTCGACACCCGAGGTCGAAACGCCCGAGGTCGTCGCGGGCCGCATCCGCGAGGCACTGCGCCATGTCGACGCCGAACGGTTGTGGATCGCCCCCGATTGCGGGATGAAATACCACAGCCGCGCGCATTCGCAGGCCAAGCTGAAGGCGATGGTCGACGGCGCGGCGCTGGTGCGGGCGGAACTCAAGTAGCTTTGCCATTCCCGCGAAAGCGGGAACCCAGGGCTGGATCAGCCGACGCGCGCCCTGAATCCCCGCTTTCGCTTTCGCGGGGATGATATAGTTTGTTCGTCGATAAAGCTTGTCAGCAGCGACACCACCACCTCGGGCGCCTCGACCATGGGCAGATGCCCTGCCCCCGGCACGACCTCCAGCCGCGCGCCGGGGATCGCGTCCGCGATCTCGTCATGATGCGCCCGGCTGGTGATGCCGTCCTTCTCGCCCCAGATCAGCAGCGTCGGTACCGCGATCTCGCCGAGCCGCGGGCGGCTGTCGATGCGCGCCATGATCGCGCGCTGCTGCGCTAGGAAGGTGTCGGCGCCGGTGTCCGCTGCCATTCGCCGGGCAATGCCGAGCAGTCGCACGTCGCCGCGCTTCTCTTCGGGGAAGAGGATCGGGATGCGTTCCTCGACGACCTGATCGAAGCGGCCGCTTTCCACCAGGTCAATATAGCCCTGCCGCCGCGCGGTCTGCGCCGGCCCGTCGGCCGAGGCGAGCGTCGAAATCAGCGCGAGCTTCGCGACGCGCTCGGGCGCGCGGCGCATGACCTCGAAAGCAACGAAGCCGCCCATCGCATGGCCGACCAGCACGAATTTCGGCGGCGCATTGTCGAGCAGGCGCTGCGCGAAGCCTTCGATGCTGTCATCGCTGCGATTGTCGGCGACGGTGACCTCGCGGTCGGTCCAGGCGTCGAGCAAGGGCTGCCACACGGCGTCGGTCAGAAGCTGGCCGGTGATGAGGACGATGGGGAGCGACATATAAATACCTCTTATTCGAAACCGTTCGCCCTGAGCTTGTCGAAGGGCCGTTCTTTCTTTTGGGCGCCGCACTTCGACAAGCTCAGCACAAACGGTAAAAGGGGGTCCTAGACCACCTGATGCAGCAGCGCCTCGCCCGCAGCGAGGCGACGGATATTTTCCTGCGCAACCGACAGGCTGCGTACGAGCGTTTCGGGCGTCAGCCACGCGATATGCGGCGCGAGCACCACATTGGGCAGGCCGAGCAGCGGGTTCCCGCGCGGTAGCGGCTCCTCGGCGAAGACGTCGAGCCCGGCACCGCGCAGATGGCTCGCCCCCAGCGCCTCGACCAGCCGTGCCTGGTCAACCAGCTCGCCGCGCGCCGTATTCACCAGCACCGCGCCCTTCTTCATCGCGAGCGGATCGATGGCGCCGCGCGTCTCATCGGTCAGCGGAATGTGGAGCGACACCACGTCGCTCTCGGCCAGCAACCGGTCGAGTGGCCAATAGTCGTAGGGCACATCGCGCGCGCTTCGCGCGGTATAGACGACCTTCGCGCCCAACGCCGCAAGCACCGGCGCGAACAATTGCGCCGAATGGCCGAAGCCGACCAGCCCGACGATACGCCCGGCAACCTCTCCCACACTGTCGAGTTCGGACGGGTCGGCGGTCCACCCCTCGCCCACACGCGTCCGCGCGTCGAAGAAGCAGGTGCGCCGCAGCACCGCCATCATCAGCGACAGCGCCATTTCGGCGACCGCCTGGCTGTTGGTACCGGGCATGTTGCACACCGCGACGCCGTGCTCCCGCGCCTCGTCGAGCGCGATCGTATTGACGCCGACGCCGAGCTTCTGGATCAGCTTGAGCTTCGGCGCCGAGGCGATGAAATCGCCCGTCACCGGCGTCAGCACATGCAGCAGCGCGGTGATCTCGCCCGCGACCTCGTCCAGCGGCGCCGCCTCGTCGACATGGACGACGACCCCGGGACCGAAGACCGCGTCGACGGCCTCGCGGAAGCCGGGGCTCGGACGGGCGTGGAGGACGATCATACCGCAACCGTCCCGATCGGCGCGGCAAAGGCCGAGAAGCCCGCAAACTCAGCATGGCTGCCCATCGCTTCCTCGATCCGCAGCATCTCGTTCCACTTCGCCATGCGTTCGGAGCGGGTAAAGCTGCCGACCTTCAATTGTCCGGCATCCCAGCCGGTCGAGAGATGCGCGATGGTGACATCCTCGCTCTCGCCCGAACGCGCCGAGACGATCACGCCCCACCCGCGCGACACCGCCGCGTCGAGCGCGGCCTTCGCCTCGGTCACCGTGCCGACCTGGTTCACCTTGATGAGCGCCGCGTTGCAAACGGCCGCCTCGCCCGCGCGCTCGACCCGTTCGGCATTGGTGACAAGCACATCATCGCCGATGATCTGCACCCGCTCACCGAGCGCAGATGTCACCGCCGCCATCGCCGTCCAGTCGTCCTGCCCGGCAGGGTCCTCGATCGACAGGATCGGATAGCGCTTCGCCCATTCGACGATGCGCGCCGCCATCGCCTCGCTCGTCAAGCGACCATCGTCCAGCGCGAGGCGGTAGCCTGATGCGTCGCCGAGTTCGTTCGCGGCGATGTCGAGCGAGATGAACACCTCGTCGCCCGCGCGATGTCCGCTCGCTTCGATCGCGCGGGTCAGCGTGTCGAGCGCATCCTCGTTCGACTCGAAATTCGGCCACCAGCCGCCCTCGTCGGCGACCCCCGACAGCGGCCCCTTCGCCTCCATCAGCTTGCCCGCGGCGCGATAGACATCGTCGGTGATCTCGAGCGCGCGGCGGAAGCTGCCGGCCTTGGGGCACATGACCATGAAGTCCTGCACGTCGGTGCGCCGCCCGGCATGCGCGCCGCCGCCGAAAATCTGGATTTCGGGAAGCGGCACGCGCACCTTGCGCCCCTCCGCCAGATAGCGCCACAGCGGCTCGCGCGCATCGGCGGCCGCGGCGTGCAGCACCGCCATCGACACCGCGACAACAGCGTTCGCGCCGAGGCGCGCCTTGTTCGGCGTGCCGTCGAGGTCGCACAGCAGGCGGTCAACCGCGGCCAGATCACGCGCGTCCATGCCGGCGATAGCCCCCGCAATCTCGGCACCGATCCCGGCGACCGCGCCATTGACGCCATAACCGCCAAACGCGTCGCCGCCGTCGCGCAGGTCGATCGCTTCATGCGCGCCCCGCGAGGCCCCGGCGGGGGCGATGGCGCGGCCGACCGCGCCCGATTCGAGCACGACCTCGGCCTCGACGGTGGGCCGGCCGCGCGAATCCCAAAGCTGGCGGCCTGTGACGGAGGCGATACGCGAAGTCATGCAGAAGTCCTTTTCCAGTGGGCGACGAGCGCGTCGACAGGTGCGAGATCAAGCAACAGCGCGCGCGCCTGATCGCGCACGATGCGCTTGTGGTCCGGGTCGGTCAGATAGGGGGCGGGCGACTTGCCTTCGACGCGCGCGAGAAGCAGCGCGGCGGTCAGTTTTCCAGCGCGGGGCAGAAGGTCGGCGGGGTCTTCCCAGTCGATCCCGCTGCGATAGGCAGCGACCAGCGTGGCCGCCGCTGTATTCAGCCGCGCATCGGCCAGCCACACCGCCTTCAGCAGCAGATGCGTCGTGCAGAAGGCGAGATCGAAGGCCGGATCGCCATAGACTGCGCATTCGGCGTCGAGGAACACCGGGCCGTCGGCGGCGACGAGGATATTCTTGGGGCTGACGTCGCCGTGCACCAACGCGATCTTGCGCGCCGACAAATCATCCGCGAGCGCGCGCAAGACGGGCGCCAGCTCGGCGTCGCGATCGGCGACATGGAGCAGGAAGGGATCGACGCGCAGCGCACGGAACATTGCATCGGTCGGGAAGGCCGTGCGGTCAGCGGCGCTGTTCGCCGTCGCGGCATGCACTGCGGCGATCCGGGCTCCCACCCCTGCGGCGAAATCGGCATTCACGCGCCCGGCGGTGAGTTCGTCCTTCCAGACCGGGCAATCCGGCAGGAAGCGCATCGCAAAGCCATAGCCCGGCAGCTCGGCGAGCACCTCGGGCGCCATGCGCGGGTCGACACTCCTCGCCCGCTTCAACCAGCGCACCTCGCTCGCCCCGCGCTCGACGGGCGCGTGCCATTCGGCGGCGACGCGGAGCTGTCCGAGCGGGCGCTTGACGACGACCGGCCCCGATGGTGTCTCGACCTTCCATACGTCGCACGACACGCCACCGGTCAGCGGCTCGAGAGCGACCTCTCCCTCTCCGACCAAGCCGGCACCGCGTAGGTCCGCGATAATGTCGGCGCCGGCCATCGCCATTTACAGCTTCTCCCGAATCCACGCACCGACGAGGTCGGCAGCGTTCTGTCGCTCCTCGATCGAGTCTTCGAAATAATGCGCGCCCTTGATGAGTTCGATCTGCTTGTCGGTCGAGCCGAGGAAATCGAAAATCTTGCGCGCGTCGCTCGGGAAAACGCCGGTGTCGGCCGTCCCCTGCACGACCAGCGCCGGTGTGTCGTGCTTGGCTAGATGCGGCTGACCCTGGCAGGGCGAGGTTTCGAGGCTCCACATGTTGAGCCAGGTCTTGATGGTATTCGCGCGCCCGATGCTCGGCGTGCGGTTGGCAATCGCCGGGTCGCCGCGATAGCACCAGTTGGGCTTGCGATCCGACGGGTCGATCGCGGGATCGACGCAGCGAATGTCGCCCCAGCAGCGGAACATCGGAAAGATGCGGTCCGGAATACCCGCATCGTTAAGGCGCTTGAGCTCCGCCTTCGCCCAGTCGGTGATCCGCTGGTTCCGCGCACGTTGCGCGGCGCGGTATTTGGCGATGAACGCATCCGAATAGGGCGGGCCGTTGTCGGAGTTGAATGGGTCGAGTTCGGGGTCGGTCAGGGTCGGATCATTCTCGTTGATCACCGACGCGTCCATCCAGTCGGTCAGCACTTCGGGCCGCCCCTGGTGCGCGTTGAAGCTGATATAGAGGTCGCCCTTGATGATCTGGGCGAGCGCGTCCTGTCCCGCCGACGGCAGCCGGTCGGTCAGCGTCGGCGCGATCGCTTCGGCCTGATAGGCGCCCATCAGCGAGCCGCCGCCCGAATTACCGAGGATGACGATCTGCTCGACGCCCGCTTCTTCCTTCAACCACTTCATGCCGACGCCGATGTCGAGCACCGCATGTTCGAGCAGGAACTGGTCCTCGACGCCGCGATAGCGCGTATTCCAGCCGAGGAAACCGAAACCCTGCCGCGCGAAATAGGGGGCGATATAATGCTCGGAAAAGTCCACATTATAATGGGTGGCGATGATCGCGACCTTCGGACGCTTGCCCGCCTCGGTCCAATAGATGCCCTGGCACGGATGCCCGCCCGCCTGGATGCGCGGCGCGGTCGGCGACACGCGGCCGATGAATTGCGCGTCCAGTCCTTCGATCCCGTTCGGGTCCACCATCATCGTCTCTCCTGATTGTCTGCTTGGGTCAGCGGGTCACGTCGAAAGGCAGCGTGTAGCCCTCCAGCCCGGCACGGATCGCCTTCTTGTCGATCTTGCCGGTCGGGCCGAGCGGAATGCTGTCGACGAACAGCACGTCGTCGGGCATCCACCAGCGCGCGATCTTGCCATCGAGATAGGCCTTGAGATCATCGGCCGAGGCCTGCGCGCCGGGCTTGAGTTCGCACAGCAGGATCGGGCGCTCGTCCCATTTGGGATGCGCGACGCCGACCACCGCGGCGTTGGCGACGGCTTCATGCCCCATTGCGATATTCTCGATCTCGATCGAGCTGATCCACTCGCCGCCCGATTTCACCACATCCTTGGCGCGGTCTGTGATCTGCATATAGCCTTCGGCGTCGATCGTGCTGACATCGCCGGTGTCGAAGAAGCCCTCGGCGTCGAGCACATCGCCGCCCTCGCCGCCGTAATAGGCGCCCGCAATCGTCGGCCCCTTGATCATCAGCCGCCCCGGCGTCCGACCGTCGTGCGGCAGGCGGTTTCCGTTATCGTCGACCAACTTCATATCCAACCCGCAGAGCAACCGGCCCTGCTTGAGCTTGTAGGCCATCTGCTCGTCGTCGGGCATGGCGGCGACCGATGCGGTCGGCACCGATACTGTTCCGAGCGGCGAGGTTTCGGTCATGCCCCAGCCCTGGATGACGTCGACGCCATAATCGTCGCGGAAGGTGCGAATGATCGATTCGGGGCACGCCGAGCCGCCGATCGTCACCCGCTGCAGCGTCGTGAAGCGCTTGCCGTTCTCCTGCATGTACTGGAGCAGCATCTGCCACACGGTCGGCACCGCGGCCGAATAGGTGACGCCCTCCCGCTCGATCAGATTGTAAATGGATTCGCCGTCCATCCGCTGCCCCGGCAGCACGAGCTTCGCGCCGACCGCGGGCGCCGAATAGACGACGCCCCAGGCATTGGCATGATACATCGGCACGACGAGCAGCACCGTGTCGCGCGCCGACAGCGCGAGCGCGTCGCGCTGCAAGGTCATCAGCGCGTGGATGTAATTGGAGCGGTGCGAATAGAGCACGCCCTTGGGATTGCCAGTCGTCCCGCTGGTGTAGCAGAGGCCGCAGGCGACATTCTCGTCGAAGTCGCCCCATGCATATTCGGCGGGCCGGCCGGCGATCCAGTCGTCGAAGGCGATCGCATCGAAGCTGGTCTTCGGCAGCGATGCGCGGTCGCAAAAGAAGATGACCTTCTCGATCGACGGCACCTGCGGCAGCAACTCTTCGACCAGATCGGCGGTCGCGGGGTCGGCGATCAGCAGACGGTCGCCGGCATGGTTCGCGATATAGGCGATCTGCTCGGGGAAGAGCCGCGGGTTGAGCGTGTGGAGTACGACGCCCATCCCCGCCGCACCGTACCAGGCGGCAAGATGGCGAGCACCGTTCCAACCCATCGTCGCAACGCGGTCGCCGGGCTGTATCCCCTCCGCCGCGAGCGCGTTCGACACGCGCTTCGCGTCCGCGCGGATGTCGGCATAGGTCGTTCGCGTGACGCGTCCCTCGGCATCGCGCGATACGATCTCGCGCCCGCCATGCCAGTTCGCCGCATGGTCGATGATCCGATCGACCGTCAGCGGCACATTCTGCATCAGACCGTCCATGCCGCGCGTCTCTCCCATATCCTCGACATAATAGATAGTATACTAAGTATTTTCCTATTGCAACGCCGCTCTGCCTTGCGCCGCCTTTCCTGCTCTTCTAGCGTGGCGGTGCCGACGCGCCGTCGGCAACAGGGGCTATCGTCGGCGTCGCATGCGCACCAATCAACTCATCATCGCACTTTTTCAACGCTTCTGCTGGCTCGACGAAGGCCTGCAGGCACGGCTTCACGACCGCGGCTGGCCCGACATCAGCCGGCCGCAATCGATGGTGATGACGAATATCGTCAGCGGAATCGTCCGCCCATCGGATATCGCCCGCAATCTCGGCGTGTCGCGTCAGGCCATCCACAACACGATCAACCAGATGGTCAAGCTCGGCATGGTCGAACTGGCGCCCGACCCGGAGGATCGGCGGCACGTGATCGTGTCGTTGACCGAAACCGGGGCACAGATGCGGCAAGACGCCCAGCGGGCGATGGATCAACTCGCCGACCAGCTCGCCGAGCGGCTGGGGCACGAACGGTTCGACGCGCTGCTCGCGACGCTCGAAGCCGACTGGGGCGACAATATGGAGCGGCAGCCCTAAGCGGAGAGAGCGCGCGCCACGGCGACCAGCCGCGCGGCGGTCAGGTCGACCAGCGATGCCGGCAGCGCCTCCTTGAGATGACCGTCTTCGTCGAAGGCGGCATGCGCGTTCGGGATGAGCACCTGCTCGGGGATCACCAGCGTCTGGATCGTCGACAGGATCTGACGCAGGTGAATCAGCCCACGTAGCCCGCCGAACGGGCTGATCGACGCCGCCATAATCGCGCTCGCCTTGCCGCGGTAGGCGCTGAGCGCCACGAGCGATTCGCCCCCCGTCGGGCGCGACGCCCAGTCGATCGCATTCTTGAGCAGCGGCGAAACCGAGCCATTATATTCGGGCGACACGAAGAGCAGCCCGTCCTGTGCCGCGAATATTTCCTTCAGCCGCTGCGCATCGGCGGGGAAAGCGCCGGCCTCGATCGCGGCCGAATAAAGCGGCAGGTCGAAGTCGGCGAGGTCGACGTCGGTCACCGCAGCGCCCTGCGCTTGCAGCGCGCGGATTGCGAGCTTGCCGAGCATCCGGTTGAACGACCCTTCGCGCGTGCTTCCCACGACGACCGCAATCTTCGCCAATTGTCCCTCCCGGTCCATAATGATTAGAATGCTAATCTATTTTGGAAAGGATCTGCAACCCTTTTGACGCGACGATCAGGCCTTGATGTCGGACAGCGTCGGAAGCTTGGCAGTCTCATCGGCCAGATTGGCGATCACCCGCCGCATCAGCACCCGCAGCGTCTCGACCTCCTCGTTGGTCATGCCGCGGGTCGCGACCTTATGCACCTCGGCGTTCAGTGGTGCGAGGATCAGTTCGAGTTCCTTGGCGTGCGGCGTCAGATGGATGAAGGTCTTGCGGCGATCCTCCGCCGTCTTCTTGCGCGTGATGAAGCCGGCTTTCTCCAGCCCCTTGAGCGCGACCACGGTCGTCGGCTCGCGCATTCCCACCCGCTCGCTGAGTTCGCGCTGCGTGATCCCGTCCTCGCGCCACAACTGGCGCAGGAAGCGCCATTGCCCTGCCGATACGTCGTGCTCCAGCGTGCTGCGCTCCAGCAATCGCGAAAAGGACCGGAAAACGATGCGGGCGAGATAGCCGATGCTGTTTTCCGGGTTGGTGTAATATTCCGCCGGATGCCGGAAAGGCTGGTTCTTCTTTGCCAAAAGATTCTCCCCTTTGCCCAAACCTTAGAGCCCTATGATTCAAGCGGCAATAGCTTCCGCCCGCCGATATCATTGGACAGCATCCCGATTCCAATATACTTAGTATACTAAGTTTTGGAACGGGACATATGGAAAAATTCGATCGACTGACCGCCCCCCCTGCCCCGTTGTCCCTCGCCAATGTCGATACCGACATGATCATCCCGGCACGCTTCATGAAGGCGTTGTCGCGCAGCGGGCTCGGCCGGCATCTCTTCCAGGAACTGCGCTATGCGGCCGATGGAGCGGAGCGCGGCGATTTCATCCTGAACCGCGGACCATGCCGGCACGCCCGGATATTGATCGCCGACCGCAATTTCGGATGCGGCTCGTCGCGCGAGCATGCCGTGTGGGCGCTCGCCGATTTCGGCATCCGCTGCATCGTCGCGCCAAGCTTTGGCGACATATTCTCGAACAATGCGCGCAAAAACGGCCTGCTGCTGATCCGTCTTCCCGAGGCGGCATGCGAAGAACTGCGCGACGCGGTGACGCGGGCGCAATATGCGCCGATCACCATCGACCTCGTCGAACAGAAAATCCGGCTCGCATCGGGTGAGGCGATCGCGTTCGTCGTCGATCCGGACGACCGGCGGACGCTGATGGAAGGGCTGGACGACATCGCCCGCACGCTGCGGCACGAAGCTGCGATCGCATGCTTCGAGGCGCGCGCCTAAGCCAGGCTCGCCGGATCGGCGATGCAGCCGGCAATGGCGCTCGCAGCGGCGAGCGCGGGACTCATCAGATGCGTCCGTCCGCCCCGCCCCTGCCGATTCTCGAAATTGCGGTTCGATGTCGCCCCACAGCGTTCGCCGGGCTGCAGCCGGTCGGGGTTCATGCCGACGCACATCGAGCATCCGGGCTCGCGCCAGTCGAACCCCGCGGCGCGCAGTACGGCGTCGATGCCCTCCGCCTCCGCCTGCCGCTTGACCAGCCCCGAACCGGGGACGACCATCGCGCGGACGTGCGGCGCGACGCGACGGCCGCGCACGATGTCGGCGACGATACGCAGATCCTCGATCCGGCTGTTGGTACAACTGCCGATGAAGACCCGGTCGAGCGCGGTTCCGGCGATATGCTGCCCCGGCGACAGGTCCATATAGGCGAGCGCCCGCTCGGCCAGCCCGCGCGCCTCGGCGCTCGGCAGCGACGCCGGATCGGGAATCCGCCCGCCGATACCAACGACCTGCGACGGATTGGTTCCCCAACTGACCATCGGCCCCACCGCGCCCGCATCGAACAGAACTTCGCGATCGAATATAGCCCCCGCGTCGGTTGGCAACCCGCACCACTCTGCCAGCCGCTCGTCCCATGCCGCGCAGGCCGGCGCCGCGGGACGCCCCTCCAGATAAGCGAAGGTGGTTTCGTCGGGCGCGATCAATCCGGCGCGCGCGCCCATCTCTATGCTGAGGTTGCACAGCGTCATCCGCGCTTCCATCGACAGCGCGCGCACGGCGGAGCCCGCATATTCGATGACATGGCCGGTCGCCCCGTCGACTCCGATCAGGGCGAGCAGGTGAAGGGCCAGATCCTTGGCATGGACGTGCGGCGCCAGCCGCCCCTCGACGCTGATCCGCATATTGCGCGACTTGCGCTGGCGGATGGTCTGGGTCGCGAGCACATGCTCGACCTCCGACGTACCGATCCCGAACGCGAGGGCGCCGAACGCGCCGTGGGTCGAGGTATGGCTGTCGCCGCAGACGATCGTCATTCCCGGCTGCGAACGTCCCTGTT
The DNA here is from genome assembly GCF_014199295.1 of Sphingopyxis panaciterrulae. Lineage (GTDB taxonomy): Bacteria > Pseudomonadota > Alphaproteobacteria > Sphingomonadales > Sphingomonadaceae > Sphingopyxis > Sphingopyxis panaciterrulae. The sequence continues at coordinate 163,266 of NZ_JACIJH010000008.1, read as the reverse complement.
CCGGGCCGACGACATGGACGATGCCGCCCCGCCGATCGCCCATCGGGAACGCCTCGATCCCGAAACGACGCGTGTTGGCGGCCAGCGTTTCAAGCTGGGCCCGCGCCTCCGCGTCGGCCGTGCCCGCCGGCCCCGCCGCCTGCCCGGCGGTCGGCACGACATGGTCGGAAAGCGCCAGCGCCAGTTCGGGCCGTCGCGCCGGACGACCCGCGGCGGCGAGCGCCGCGAAAGCCTGCGGCGAGGTGACCTCATGCAGCAGGTGGAGGTCGATGTAGAGCAGCGTCTCGCCATCGTCCTCGGCGACGGCATGCGCGTCCCAGATCTTGTCGTAAAGCGTGCGCCGGGGCGACCTTGTCATGGAGATATCTGCCCCATATCCGAAAATACTTAGATATCTAACTTATAGACTTTGCGCAGCCGATGGGGCAAGGGCTTTTCCGGAAGCGTCACCTACGCAAGCGCGCCGCCACCACCGATATCGCCAATCCGTCCCTTTGCTTCAAAGCCTGGAAAGACCCGCCTTGACCGATCGCAGCCCCGCCGCGCGGAAATCGCCGGAATGAACCCGATCTGGCTGCCCGCCTCGCTGCTCGGCGGCCTGTTCCAGGCATGGCGCACCGCGCTTCAGGAGCGGCTGCGCGCAGAACTCAGCGTCAGCGGGGCCGGGCTGGTGCGCTATCTTTATGGCCTGCCCTTCGCGATCCTGTTCGCGGTGCTCTGGCTCTCGGTCCGCGGCGATTCAGTGCCGCCGCTCACCTCGGCTTTCCTCGGCTTCGCAGTCGCCGGCGCACTCACCCAGATGGCAGGGACGATCCTGCTCATCATGGCTTTCGGCCATCGCGGCTTCGTGGTCGGCACCGCCTTTTCCAAGACCGAGGCCATTCAGGTCGCGCTGGTGACGGCGCTGTTCCTCGACGAGCATCTGCCCCCGCTCGCATGGGCCGGAATCCTGCTGGGCGTGGCCGGTGTCTTGACGCTGGCGCTCGCGGGAAGCGGCCTTACCGCCCGCCAGCTCGGGCAGGCGTTGCGCCAACCCGCGGCGCTCTGCGGACTGGGTGCAGGGTCGATGTTCGCCCTGGCGGCCATCGCGATCAAATTCGCCACCGCCAAACTGGCCGGGGTCGATACGGTCGGGTCGGCGCTCGTCTCGTTGGTCGTGGTCATGACGATCCAGAGCGTCCTGCATCTCGCGTGGATCGTCGCCCGTGACCGCGGCACGCTGCGCGCGGTCGGGCGGTCCTGGCGCAATTCCGCGCAGGTCGGGCTGCTTTCGGCGCTCGGCTCGGCCTGCTGGTACACCGGCTTCGCGGCCGCCCCCGCCGCGCTGGTACGGATCGTCGGGCAGGTCGAGGTGATCTTCACCATCGGCTTCGCGCGATTCTATCTGCGCGACACCATCCGCTGGCACGAAGTCGTCGGCCTGCTGCTCGTCGCGGCAGGCGTGATCTTCGCCCTTCTCGCCGCGATGTGAAGGCGTGGCATCCGCCGCCGGGCGGAAAATCCAGAGCATGAGGCGATGCCATCCCACCGCCTCATGCTCTGGTTCCCGCCCGACCTCCCAAGGCCCCCACCAGCATCGGCGCTAGCATGTGGCTCGCGACAGGCGTTAGGCCGACAGTCTCATCCATTGGGCCGGACGTCTCACGATTGATTGACCCGCCCAACGAACGGCACTAGCTTTACGAGCAGAGGGGGACCGGGTGTGGGGGAGGACAGCCGCTCGCATTGGCAAGCCGCGCGCTTCATCGGCGTGACCACCGAGGTTGCGCCCGTGAAGGAACGGTTCGACTTCTGGCATGCGCTGTTCCCGCACATCGACATGCGGCGCACCACAGGCGAGGACGGCTATTGCGCCGCGGCCTTGGCCTGCGCCGGCGATGACGGCATCGCCTTCACCGATCTGGTCTGCGCTCCCACGGCATCGCGCTTCTACGATGGCCGGGTCGATCATATGCAGCTTTGCGTCATCGCAGAAGGTCAATTCGGGGTCGTCCATGGGCGAGACGAGCGCCTGTGGCTCGGTCCAGGGGCCGGACTCCAACTGCTCGATTGCCACCGCACGGCGCAGACCTATTCCGAGATCAGCTATCGCGCCTATCATATCACGCTGCCGCGTGCCGCGGTCTATCGGGCGATGGGCGGCGATCCGATCGCAGGGACCGGCGCCCTCCGCTCGCTACCCGATACGCCGCTCGCCCTGCTGCTCAAGGATCAGCTCGGTGCGCTCGCACGCCATGGCCCGAACATGAATGCGGCAGAGGCGGCGGCGGCGATGAAGCTGCTCAGCGGTCTGGCCCTCACCTTTCTCGAGGGGTTCAACACATCCTTAGAGGATGAAAGAAAACGCATCGGCGATGCGCATTTCGCCAGCGCCTGCCGACTGATCGAGGCGCAGCGGGGTGACGCGGGATTGACCGCCGATACCATCGCGCAGTCAATCGGCTGCTCACGCGCCAGCCTCTACCGGCTGTTCGAGCAGCGTGGCCTGTCGGTCGCCGAGCATATCCGCGCTGTCCGGCTCAATCACGGCCGCGCACTGCTGCGCGACCCCCGGCTCGGCATCGGCGATATTGCGCTGCGTTGCGGCTATGACGATCTGTCCGCCTTCGGCAAGGCATTCCGTCGCCGCTTCGGCATGACCCCGCGCGACTGGCGGATGACCGTCAGCTAACCCGCTCAGTTCACCATTCGCTCATAGCCTTCCCAATAGGGCGCGCGCAGGTCCTTGCGGAGGATTTTGCCGGAGGCGTTGCGCGGCAGCGCCGCGATCATGTCGACGCTGCGCGGCGCCTTGAAGGCGGCGATGCGGTCGCGGGTCCAGGCGATGATGTCGTCCTCCTCCACCGTCATCCCCGGCTTGGGCACGACCACGGCCTTCACCGTCTCGCCCCATTTGTCGTCCGGGATGCCGATCACCGCGACCTCCTGCACCGCGGGGTGACCATAGATCGCGCTCTCGACTTCCGCCGGATAGACATTCTCGCCGCCCGTGATGATCATGTCCTTCACCCGGTCGTGGATATAGAGATAGCCGTCTTCGTCCATATAGCCGGCGTCGCCGGTGCGGATCCAGCCATCGCCCGTCATCGTCTTTGCGGTCGCCTCGGGCAGATTCCAATAGCCCTGCATATTGTTCGACGAGCGGGTGACGACCTCGCCCACCTCGCCCGTCGGCACCTCCGCGCCATCGGCCCCGACAATCCGGATCTCGACGCCGGGAAGCGGCTTGCCGGCCGAACGCATCCGCTTGTTGCCTTCGGGGTCGTGATCCTCGGGCGGCAGCATTGAAATGGTGCCTGTCGTTTCTGTCATTCCGTATGCTTGGATGAACTGGGCGCCGAACATCTGAATGCACTGGCGCAGCAGTTCGAGCGGGATCGGCGCGGCGCCATAGAGGATATATTTGAGCCGGCTGTAATCGACGCTGCCGCAGCGCGGATGGAGGAGCAGCATCTGAAGCGCCGCGGGGACGATGAAGAAACGGGTGACGCCGTGCTGTTCGACCGCGTCGAACACGCCGTCGGGGTTGAATTCAGCGAGGATGACGCCCGGCAGCCCCGCCGCGAGCGCCATGATGCCCAGCCCGGTGCCCCCGATGTGCGCGCAGGGCATGGCGACGAGCACCGCCTCGTCATCTTCCCATTTGGTGTAGGGCATGTCGAGATCGGCGGAATGCTTGCGCAGCCCGAAGAGGTTGGTGTTGGTAAGCACCGCGCCCTTCGGGTTGCCGGTGGTTCCCGAGGTGTAAAGCTGAAGTACCGCATCGTCGCGGCCCGACGGCGCGAAGGCGATGCGCGCCGCCGCATCGATCATCGCGCGCGCGGCGTCGGCGCCGACGATCCTCGGACCGTGGTCGAGCCGCCCGGCAAGCTGCTGGGGCACCCCGTCGAAGCCGGGGCCGGTGAAGACGATCTTCGCCCGCGTATCGTTGACGATGAACGCCCATTCGGCGGGCGACAGGCGCCAGCCGATCGGCGCCATCACGATCCCGGCGCGCGCCGCGCCGAAAAAGAGGGTGAAATAGAGGTCGCTGTTCTTGCCGATCCAGGCGATGCGATCACCCTTCTTCAGCCCTGCGGCGAGCAGCGCGCTCGCGACCCGCGCGGTGCGATCCTCGATCTCGCCATAGGTAAAGACGCGACCCTCCTCGCGCATCGCTACACGGTCGGGCCGGTCCTCCGCCCAATGGGTGAGAAATTCGTCGAAGGTAAACAGCGCCGACACATCGCCCGCCATGGCATCGCTCTCCCGAATCGCGTTGCGTTTTGCAATCGAGCGAAACGTAAAGCCTGCAAGCGCAAGGTAAAGCGCCGATCGGTCTACCCTGTCAGCTCTGACAGTCAGCGCTTGCGGAACAGCAGCATCAGATTGTTGGCCGGCATCGCGCGGCGCTCGGCAAAGACGAGCCCGGCTTCGATGGCGGCAGCCTTGACACGCTCGAGGTCGCGCAGCCCCCAGTCGGGGTTGCGGGCGCGCAGATTCGCGTCGAAATCGAGATTGCTGGGCGCGGTCGGCACCTCGGGGTCGAGATAGGGGCCGTAGAGGATCAGCGGCGCGCCGGAACCGAGCAGCGCCGCGCTGCCCGTCATCAGCCCGAGCGCCGCCGCCCAGGGGCTGATATGCACCATGTTGATGCACAGCACCGCGTCGGCGCGATCGAGCGGCCAGTCGGCAGCCGCGGCGTCGAGAGACAGCGGCGGCGCGACATTGGCCGGCCCCGCCTCCGCGCTCCACGCGGCAATCGAGACCAACGCGTCGGGGTCGGAATCGCTCGGCTGCCAGCGAAGCTGCGAAAAGGCGGCAGCGAAATGGACGACATGCTCGCCCGACCCGCTCGCAATTTCGAGCACCATGCCCTCCGCCGGCAACCATTCGCCGAGCACCGCGGCAATCGCATCGCGGTTGCGCAGCGTCGCGGGGGCGTGGCGGCGGGCACCGCGCCCACTATCCCTGGGCATCCAGGGCTGCGGGCTCACTTCGCTCGGGCCAGTGCACGCGCGCGGCGCTCACGCACGATCAGCCACGCGAGCAATCCGACCGGCCCGGCGAGCAGCGTCAGGACGAGGAAGGGGAATTGGACGATGCGGCTGAAACCCTTCTGATCGGCGTCGCGCGCGATCCACATGCCGGCGAACAGGTCGAAGGCGAGATAGTGAACCCAGCCAACCAGCATGCCGCCCTTGGTCGCGAACAGCGCCATCACCCCGGCGAGGCTGGTGAAATCCATCGCCGCCTTCGGCCCTTCGGCATCCCACCCGCCGAAGACGAGCCCGCCAAGCAGGATCGCATAGGTCAAGCACAGCAGCGCGACGCCGACATAGAGGATGAGCGAAAGGATGCGCGGCCCGCGCGGCAGGAAGGCGAGCGCGGCCCAGCCGAGCAGCGCCCAGCCATTGGTCAGCGAATAGAGCGTTTCCCAGCTCATGCCCGTTCTTCCCCTCTATCCGCCATCGCGCCCCACCGCGGGCTTTGCGTCCTGCCGCCAACGCCCCCAGCCTTCGCAGGAGCGACGATGATGGTCAATCGCCGGCCGCGCCATCACTCCAGCTCAGCACAGGCCGCCGCGCCGCCAGCGTCTCGTCAAGGCGCGCGCGGGGAGCGAAATGCGGCGCGGACTTGAGCGCGGGGTCGCCATTCTTCGCGCGCAAGGCGATGCTGCGCAGCGCGCCGATGAACTGGTCGAGCACCGCCTTGCTCTCCGTCTCGGTCGGCTCGACGAGCATCGCGCCATGGACCACGAGCGGGAAAAAGACCGTCATCGGATGATAGCCCTCGTCGATCAGCCCCTTGGCGATGTCGAGCGTCGAGAAGCCTTCGGCCAGGCCGCGATCGCTGAACAGCGCCTCGTGCATGCACGGGCCGGAGGCACCGAAGGGCGCGTCGAGCACATCGTCGAGGCTGCGCAACAGATAATTGGCGTTGAGCACCGCATCCTCGGCCACCTGCTTCAGCCCGTCGGCGCCGTGGCTGAGCATATAGGCGAGCGCGCGGGTGAACATGCCCATCTGACCGTGGAAAGCGGTCATGCGTCCGAAGGTCTTCGGGTGATCCTCGCCCGCATTCTCCTCTTCGATCAGGCGGAAGCTTTCCCCGTCCTTCGTGACGAAGGGCAACGGCGCGAAGGGCGCGAGCGCCGCCGACAGCACGACCGGACCCGAACCGGGCCCGCCGCCGCCGTGCGGGGTCGAGAAGGTCTTGTGCAGGTTGATGTGCATCGCATCGACGCCGAGGTCGCCGGGACGCACCCGCCCGACGATCGCGTTGAAGTTGGCGCCGTCGCAATAGACGTATCCGCCCACCGCGTGGACGGCGTCGGAGATCGCCTTCATGTCGCGCTCGAACAGGCCGCAGGTGTTGGGGTTGGTAATCATCACCCCGGCGACGTCAGGACCCAGTCGCGCCTTCAGCGCCGCCAGATCGACGCGGCCTTCCGGGGTCGCGGGGATATCCTCGACCGCGAAGCCCGCGAAGGCGGCGGTCGCGGGGTTGGTGCCATGCGCGCTTTCGGGGACGAGCAGCACGCGCCGGTCCTCGCCGCGCGCTTCGAGCGCTGCCTTGATGCAAAGGACGCCGCAAAGTTCGCCATGTGCACCCGCCTTGGGCGACATGGCGACGCTATGCATCCCCGTAAGCGTGATCAGCCATTCGGCCAGTTCGTGGATCACCGCATAGGCGCCCTGCACCGTTTCCTGCGGCTGGAGCGGGTGGACGTCGGCGAAGCCCGGCATCCGCGCGACCTTTTCATTGAGGCGCGGATTATGCTTCATCGTGCAGCTTCCGAGCGGGAAGAGGCCGAGGTCGATCGCATAATTCTGTCGCGACAGGCGCGTGTAATGCCGGACCGTTTCGGACTCGCTGAGTCCTGGCAGGCCGATAGGGGCGGAGCGCGCGAGCGCGCCGAGGTCGGCGGCGGGAGCGTCTTCGTCGAAATCGACGCCGGTGGTTCCGGTCGAGCCGATTTCGAAGAGCAACGGCTCCTCGAGCATCAGCGCGCGGTTGCCGGTGAAGGTCGTCGTGTCGTCGGCGCCGCCGGCGTTCATTTCGGGACGCCAGCCGGCGGAGTTGAGCGCGGTCATGCCAGCACCTCCTTCAGCGCCGCGGCAAAGGCGGCGATATCCTCTTCGGTCACGGTTTCGGTGACGGCGACGATCAGTCCGTTCGCGAGGCCGGCATTGTCGGGATAGAGGCGACCAAGCGAGACGCCGCCGAGAATGCCCTTTTCGGCGAGCGCGTGGATGACCGGGCGCGCTTCAACGGGCAGCAGGAGGGTGAATTCGTTGAAGAAGCCGCGGTTCAGCACCGACACGCCCGGCACCTTCGCCAATTCGGCCGCCGCCGCCTTGGCGCGACCATGGTTGATCGCTGCGAGCCGGCGCAGTCCAGCCTCGCCGAGTAGCGTCATGTGGATGCTGAAGGCCAGCGCACAAAGACCGGAATTGGTGCAGATATTGCTCGTCGCCTTTTCGCGGCGAATATGCTGCTCGCGGGTCGAGAGCGTCAGCACGAAACCGCGCTTGCCGTTGGCGTCGACGGTTTCGCCGCACAGGCGGCCCGGCATCTGACGGACATATTTGCTCTTGCAGGCGAAGAGGCCGACATAGGGGCCGCCGAACTGGAGCCCGACGCCGATCGATTGTCCCTCGCCCACCACGATATCGGCGCCCATTTCGCCGGGCGACTGAATCAGGCCGAGCGCGACCGGTTCGGTGACCACCGCGACCAGCAGCGCACCGGCCGCCTGGCACGCGGCGGCGAGCGCGCGCATGTCGTCGATGCGTCCGAGGATGTCGGGATATTGGACGACGACGCAGCTCGTCTCCTTGTCGACCGCGGCGGCGAGCGCTGCCCAGTCGGTGCCTGCCTCCAGGCTGGGATCGCCGTCGACCAGGCTGTCGCCGGTATATTTCGCCATCGTCCGCGCGACGCTGCGATAATGGGGATGGAGCCCCGTCGAGAGCAGCGCCTTGCTGCGGCGGGTGACGCGCCGCGCCATCACGATCGCTTCCCAGCAGGCGGTCGATCCGTCGTACATCGACGCATTGGCGACGTCGGTGCCGAGCAGGCGCGCAACCTGGCTCTGGAACTCGAACAGCATCTGCAACGTGCCCTGCGCGATTTCGGGCTGATAGGGCGTGTAGGCGGTCAGGAATTCGCCGCGCTGGATCAGATGGTCGACGCTCGCCGGGACATGGTGGCGATAGGCGCCGGCACCGAGGAAGAAGGGACCGTCGCCCGCCGCATGGCTTTGCCGCGAAAGCGCTGCCATATGGCGCTCGACGGCAAGCTCGCTCGCGTGGGCGGGCAAGCCCTCGATCGGGCCGGACAGCCGCGCCGCGGCAGGCACATCGACGAACAGATCGTCGATCGACGACGCGCTGACCGCGGCGAGCATCGCCGCGCGATCGTCGGGCGTGAGGGGAAGGTAACGCATGGACTACTCCGGATCGGAAACGGAAGGGGCGGAAAAAAGCGGTGCGAGATCGGCGAGCGACCCCGCGAAGGTGGCGGGCCCGCTGTGGCTGGTGCGAACCCAAGGCGCGAGCCAGATGCGAAAACCGGCCGCGCGTGCGCGATGGCAAAAGGCGTAATCTTCCGACAATTGCAGGCGGCTGTCGGGCTCGATCATCGGCAGGAACAGGCCGCAGACCTCTTCCCCCACCCGCGCATTCACGCGGTCGCGCGGCTCGACGCGAAAGACGAGCTCGGCATGCCGCGCGCACAGCGCCTCCAGCACGTCGCGCCCGACCAGCATGAAACCGCCCCCGAGTTGCAGCAGCTCGACCGGCTCATTCAGCACGAAACGCTGGTTCGCGTGCAGGAAGGTCAGCGCGAAGTCGCCCGTATAGCGGGCGAGCTCAGTCGGATCGCCGCGCGCCAGCCCGCGGTCGACCGCCCGCGCGACCTGCGCCCAATTGACCATCCGCCGCGGCACCGGCGCGCCCAATATCCCGCACTCGGGGCGCTCGGCCATCGCCGCGACCATGGCGAAGATATCCTCGGCCGCGAAATCGATGTCGTCGTCAACGAACAAAAGATGTGTGCAATCGCTCTGCAGAAAGATGTTCGTCAGCATATTGCGCGCGCGGTGAAGCTGCGGCTCGTGCAGGATGAACTCGAAGCGGAGCGGGACGCCCCGCGCCGCGGCTGCCGCCGACAGCGCCAGCACCGCGCGCACATAGCCGCCCTGCGCGCCGCCATAGATGGCGGTCGCGACCATCAGCTTGCAGCCGGCGAGCGCGGGCTCGGCAGCCGTCATGGGCCGGGTGCCAGGGACGCGCGGCGATGCGCCATCACGCTATCCTCCCCCTTCCCGCATCGGGAAGGGACATGGGTCACAGACCGTCGCAGAACTGCTTGTAGGCGGCGGCATTCATCAGACCGTCGAGCTGGCTCTTGTCGGCCAGCGTCATGCGGAAGAACCAGCCTTCGCCTTCGGGGTCGCTGTTGACCAGCGCCGGGTCTTCCTCGAGCTGGCCATTGCCCTCGGTCACGACGCCGTCGACAGGGGCGTAGACGTCGCTTGCGGCCTTGACCGATTCGACCACCGCCGCATCGCCGCCCTTCGCCAGCTCGGCGCCGGTGTCGGGCACCTCGACGAAGACGATGTCGCCAAGTTGGCCCTGCGCGAAGTCGGTGATCCCGACCGTCGCGACATCGCCGTCGACGTCGATCCATTCATGCTCTTCGGTATAGTAACGCGGCATCGTCAGGCTCCCATTTTACGAACATAGCGGTGCGGAACGAACGGCATGGCGGCGACCGCGACGGGGACGCGCTTGCCGCGCACCTCGGCCGCCAGCGCGGTGCCCGGCGCGGCGTGATCGCGCGGGACATAGCCCATCGCGATCGGCGCGCCGACGCTGGGCGCGAAACCACCCGAGGTGACGATGCCGACCTCGCGGTTCCCGTCGAACAGCCGGGCGCCCTCACGCACCGGCAGCTTGCCCTCGACCGTCAGGCCGACGCGCTTGCGCGGTGCCCCGTCGGCCAGATGGCCGAGGATGCGCGCGGCGCCGGGGAAATTCGCCTCCTCGCGTCGGCGCTTCGAAATGGCAAAGCCCAGATCGCCCTCGACCGGATCGGTCGCCGGGTCGAGGTCATGGCCATAGAGCGGCAATCCCGCCTCTAGCCGCAGCGAATCGCGCGCGCCGAGCCCGATCGGCCGGACCGCATCATTCGCGCAGAGCGCGTCGGCGAGCGCCGCGACATGCTCGGCAGGCACCGAAATCTCGAACCCGTCCTCGCCGGTATAGCCCGACCGGCTGACCCCCAACCGCACCTCGCCCCACAGATAGGGGCCGGCCTGCATGAAGACGAGCCGGTCGACGGGGACGATATCGTCGAATTCGGGTCGGATGCCGAGCGCGGTCAGGATCTCGACCGCCTTCGGCCCCTGCAGTGCGAGCAGCGCCTGATCGTCGAGCAGATTCATGTCGACCGCGTCGGGCAGATGCTCGCGCAGATGGGCGATGTCGTCCCATTTCACCGCGCCATTGACGACCATGTAAAGGCTGTGACCGGTGTTGGTGATCATCAGATCGTCGAGAATGCCCCCGTCCTCGGCCAGCAGCAGCGAATAGCGCATCCGGCCGGGCTTCAGCGCCGAAATGTCGCCGGGGACCAGCGTTTCGAGCGCCTCGGCAACGCCGTCACCGCTCAGCACGAGCTGACCCATATGGCTGACGTCGAACAGGCCCGCGCTTTCGCGCGTCCACAGATGTTCGGCCATGATGCCTTCATACTGGATCGGCATGTGATAGCCGGCGAATTCGACCATCCGCGCGCCCTTCGCGCGGTGCCAGGCGTCGAGCGGCAGCGTCGCGATCGCTAGCTCTTCGCCCATTTCCTCGGTTTCGCTCATCGCGGCCTCCCGTCGTTGACATGGCGCGGCCCGGCCCGGTGCCGCCCGTTTCGCCATGCCCCCTCTGTCACGGGAACCTGAGAGTTTTCCTCCGCGATGGCACGGAGTTACCCCTTCGGTGGTCGCGGCGCGAGCCACGACGCTTTCCAGAGCGTCCTCCGGCGCGCGGTCCCTGAGACCTGAGAGTTTCCGGGGCGGTTGCTCCTTCGGTGGCGAGGTTCGGGTTTCCCCGCCCCCGCGCTCTCCCGCGCGGCCGGCCGAATCTCTTGCGAGCTCCGACGGACGCCCGAGCCTTGGCGGCGCCCTTTCGCAGAGTCAATCGGCGAGCGCGCGGATCGAGTCGTTTTCGTGGACATAGGTGCCCGGTTCGCGCCGAGCCGCGAGCGCGAGCATCGCCCGCGCGACGATATCCGCCGGTATCGACCGATAGCGGCGCAGCGAGCCGTGGAGCAGCGCGTCGGTGAGCGGCGCGGCCATCATAGCAATCCCCTCGCCGAGCCGCGCCGGTCCCTCGCGAGCGCCCATCAGCAGACCGGGGCGCAGGATATCGAGGCGCCCGAAGCCGAAGGCGCGCAGCCCCTCCTCCATCTCGCCCTTGGTGCGCAGATAGAAATTGCCGCCCTTCGCCGATGCGCCGACCGAGCTGACGACGATCATGTGCGCGGTACCGCCAAGCCGCGCGCCATGGGCGGCGGCGAGCACGAGGTCGCGGTCGACCGCGCGAAAGGCCGCGCGCGATCCCGCCTGCCGTATCGTCGTGCCGAGGCAGCAGATCAGCGCCGCGGGGCGCTCGGCGGCGAGGATATCGCCCCAGCGCGCCGGCGGTGCAACAAGCCGCGCATGATGGTCCGGCAGATCGTCGACCTCGCGCCGGGCGAGCAGGGTCAGCACACGCTCGCCAGCGGCGCGGACGACCGCCCGGCCGACCAGGCCGGTGGCGCCGACGAGGAAAATATCGTTATCCACGACAGGCATTCTACCGGCCTGTCCGAACGAAGCGAGTATATTCGCCTCCCCGGGATTCGGATGTCAGGCGTGCGCCAATTCCGGCGGCACCGCATCGCGCCCGTAAATTTCGGCATAGCGGTCGATCGCGAAACGGTCGGTCATGCCCGCGATATAGTCGCCGATATGGCGGATCGTCGCGGGCTCGCCCGCAGGCAGACGCCCCGCCCAGTCTTCGCCCATCCGCTGCGGGTCGTCGACATAGGCGGCGAAGAGGCGGCCGACGACCTGCTTCGCGGCGTCCGCCGCCGCGACCTGCGACGAATGGTGATAGAGGCTGGCATACATGAAGCGCTTGAGGTCGCGTTCCTCCGCCGCGAGGTCGGGCGAGAAGGTGCCGAGCGTGCGGCCGGCGGCGCGTACCTCGGCGACACTGGCGACGCCCGCCTCCGCAATATTCGCCCGCGTCGTCGCGATCACGTCGTTGACCATCACCCCGATCTGATCGCGCACCAGTTCGCGCAGCAGCCGGTCGCGCGGCGCGCCGGGGAAACGTCGCTCGACCGCCGCATAATTGGCCGCGACGAACGGCTGCGCCATCAACTGGTCGAGGTCGAGCAGTCCGGCGCGCAGCCCATCGTCGATGTCGTGATTGTCATAGGCGATATCGTCGGCGACCGCCGCGATCTGCGCCTCCAGGCTCGCGTGACTCGTCAGCTCGAGCGGAAATTCGGCGTCGATGTCGGCGAGCGCCCAGCCGGGGCGGCGCACCGGGCCATTATGCTTGGCGAGCCCCTCGAGCGTCTCCCACGTCAGGTTGAGCCCGTCGAAGCGCGGATAGGGACATTCGAGCCGCGCCAGCGTGCGCAGCGTGTGGCCATTATGGTCGAAGCCGCCGTGCGCCTGCATCGCCGCCTTCAGCGCATCCTCCCCCGCATGGCCGAAGGGCGGATGGCCGATATCGTGCGCGAGGCACAGCGCCTCGGTCAGGTCCTCGTTGAGCCCTAGCGCGCGGGCGATGCCGCGCCCGATCTGCGACACCTCGATACTGTGCGTCAGACGGACGCGATAATGATCGCCGTCGGGGGCGACGAACACCTGCGTCTTGTGGCGCAGGCGGCGAAAGGCGATCGAATGGATGATGCGGTCGCGGTCGCGCTGAAAATCGTCGCGCGGCCCGCGCACGACGCGGCCGGGCTCCCCAAGATAGCGCCCGCGCGTCGCCGCGGGATCGCTGGCGCACGCCGCGACGGTCACGTCAGCGGCTCGACGATTTCACCGACTTCGCTGTCGAACAGAAAGCCGTCGCCCTCCGCCTTCTTGTAGTCCGCGAGCCAGGCCTGCGCGCTCTTGCGGTCCTTGAACGGCCCGACGAGCAGGCGGCGGGTCTGGCCCCAGTCGGCGGTCGAGCCCGACTGCCCCTTGAACAGCGCGGCGTTACGCTTCGCGAAGCGATTGTAATCGAAGGCGAGCGCCTTGAGGTTCGACCCGGTCGCGATCTGCACCCAGACGCGCGCGGGGTTAGCCTTTTTCTTCTCAGCCTCTGCCCTCGCCTTTGCCTCGGCTTCGGCTTTTGCTTTCGCCGCCGCCTCTTCCTTTTCGCGCTTGGCCGCCTCGGCGGCTTCGGCCTTGCGCTTGTCTTCGAGCAGCCGCGCGAGTGTGTCGGCGCCGACCGCATTGTCGGGCTTCGCCATCTCCTCGGGCGGAATCTCGATCGAGCTGACGATCTCCGCCAGCGAGGCGAGCGGCGCCGCCGCTGTCGGTGCGGGTGTTGCTGCAACGGCGGGCGGCGCGGTGCTGGCGCCCGGACGGGCCGCGCCATTGCTTCCCATGTCAGCGATCGAGAAGCCAGGGCCGACCGGACCCGAATCGCGATCGACGGCAACGCCGATAGGAGCCGGTGTCGGCGTCGGTGCCGGTTTGGACACGGCAGTTGCCGGAACCGGTGCAGGAGTCGGCGCGGGCCTGGATGCGGCCGGCGCAGGCGTTGGCACGGGCGTGCGCCGAACCGCGACCGCGGCAGGCGCGGGCGCTGGCGTCGGAGTGGGCGCTGCCGCGGTGGCCGGCCTTGCTGCCGCGGTCCGCCTCCGGCTCGCCGTCGGTGCGGGGGTCGGCGCAGGGGTTGCCGCGGCCATCTGGACCGGCGGCCGCCGCGGACCGAGCTCGCCCGAGGGGAAGCGGCCGAAATGCGCCGCGGCGGCCATTTGCGCCGGATTGAGCCGGTCCATGCGGAGAAGATAGGGCAGGATATTCTCGGCGAGCTGCGGCGGCAGCGTCGCGCGTACGATCTGCGTCGCCTCGTCGTTGCGTCCGTTCATCGCGAGGATCATCGCGCGCGAGCGCCACGCCGCGCGATCCGACCGGCGAAGCTGCGGCGCGAGCAGCGCGACTGCGCGGTCGGGGTCGCCGCTGATGCCGAGTGACAGCGCATAGCGCCGCGTCAGCTCGTCGCTCGGCGCTGCCGACAGCGCGAGTTGATAGTCGCGCTGCGCCTGATCCTGCTGCCCGAGCAGATCGCGCGCGAGCCCGCGATCGGCGAGGAAGAGCCGTTCGGGCGCCCCGAGCAATTGCGCCTCGCCGAAATAGTCGAGCGCGCGGGTCGGATTTTCGAGATGGACCATCACCGAACCGAGCGTCGCCTTGACCTGGCCGTCGCGCGACGCCGCCTTTTCGGCGCGGAGCAGGAAACCTAGCGCGGCGCGGTAATCCTCGAGGTCGATCGAGGCGCGACCCGCGTCGAGCAGCGCCCTGGCGTCATTGGCATTGGCGGCGATGCGGCCGAGCGCGGAGGACAGCAGGGTCCGCGCCGCGGTGCGCCGATCCATCGCCGCCTTGGTCGCGGGATCGGGCGGCTTGATCTGTGCCGCGGCCGGCAGCGCGAGCGCCGACGCAAGCAGCAGGCCGAGCACGCGAGCGCGGCGCCGCGCGTGTCCCGGCCTGGCCGTCAAATGTGATCGCCGCATGGGCCAATCATCCCGTTTCCGGGCCGCCCCGCCCATTTCTCTGCGGCGGCCGTCCGATAGCCCCGTTACTGGTTGTTCTGACGCCCCAGGAAGCGCGGGATATCGACGCCGTCGTCCTTGCTTCCCTCATCCGCCTCGGGTGCCGCTCCGCCGCGCGAGAGGCGCGACATCCGCTCGAACAGCGTGCCGCCGCCGACCGACGCCCGCGCGGGCGGTTCGGGAGCCTGCGCAAGCGCGGGGTTGGCGTTCGCCGGCTCAGGTGCCGGAGCCGCCGCCTGCACCTCGGCCTCGCCAAGCACGAGTTCGTCGGCGGTATCGTCATAGGTCGCGGCGACCTGCGACAATTCCATCGGCTCCTCTTCGGCGGCAACCTCGGCCTCGGCCGTGTCGTTCAGCGAAAAGCCGGGGACGGGATCGCGATCCTCGGCAACCGGAGCCGCTTCGGTTTCGGTCGCGGCGAACGGCACTTCCTGAACCTCGGGTTCGATCGACTCCTCGGCGACCGGAGCGGGCGCCGCCGGGCGCGGGGCGAACGAGAAGCTGCGCGCCGCGGGCGTGGGCGCCGCCTGCTCGCCGGTGCCGTCGATGCCGGTGGCGACCACTGACACGCGAATCTTGCCTTCCAGAGATTCGTTGAAGGCGCTGCCCCAGATGATGTTCGCGTCGGGATCGACCAGTTCGCGAATATGGTTCGCGGCCTCGTCGACCTCCATCAGGCGCATGTCCTCGCCGCCGACGATCGATACGATGACGCCCTTGGCGCCCGCCATCGACACGCCGTCGAGCAGCGGGTTGGCGATCGCCTTCTGCGCTGCCTCGAGCGCGCGACCGTCGCCTTCGGCCTCGCCGGTGCCCATCATCGCCTTGCCCATCTCGCGCATCACGCTGCGCACGTCGGCGAAGTCGAGGTTGATGAGGCCGGGCATGACCATCAGGTCGGTGATACCGCGCACGCCCTGCTGCAACACCTCGTCCGCCATGCTGAACGCTTCCTTGAAGGTCGTGTTCGGGTTGGCGACGAGGAAGAGATTCTGGTTCGGGATGACGATCAGCGTGTCGACATGCTCCTGCAGCTCGGCGATGCCGGTCTCGGCGGAGCGCATGCGGCGCTGCCCTTCGAAGGTGAAGGGTTTGGTCACGACGCCGACGGTCAATATGCCCTTGTCGCGCGCGGCCTTCGCGATCACCGGCGCCGCGCCGGTGCCGGTGCCGCCACCCATGCCGGCCGCAACGAAACACATGTGCGCGCCGTTCAGCGCTTCCTCGACCTGGTTGATGCTTTCCTCTGCCGCGGCGCGCCCGACCTCGGGTCGCGAGCCGGCGCCGAGGCCTTGGGTGATCTGTGTCCCCAGTTGGATTCGCCGTTCGGCCGGCGAAGCGTTGAGCGCCTGCGCATCGGTGTTGGCGACGACGAAATCGACGCCCTCGACCCGCGCCGCGATCATGTTGGCGATGGCATTGCCGCCCGCACCGCCGACGCCGATCACCGCGATGCGCGGCTTCAGCTCGTCGACCTGCGGCGGGCCAATATTGATGCTCATCCGATATTCTCCCTGCAGCGGCGAACCCTTGCCGCCTGCCTTACCATGCGACCCACCAGACGGTGGTCCTGCCGCCCGGATTCCAGTCACCGCATTGCACTATTGTGACGCCGGAATCACCCAAAAAATTAACCTTTCGCGCTCGCTGCGATCAAAAACTGCTTTTGAGCGCCGCCGCCAGCCGATGAAGGATCGACGCGCCCTTCGGACGGTGGATGTCCTGCGCCATCATCGGCAGATCGCGCAGGTCGACCGGGTCCGACGCCGCATAGAGAACCAGACCCGCGAGCGTCGCGAAAGCCGGTCCCGAATGCGCATCGGGCAGGCCGTGCAGCCCACGCGGTCGCCCGATGCGCGCGGCCCGGCCGAGCGCGCTCTGCGTGTAGTCGGCGATCCCTTTCAGGTCGGCGCCGCCGCCAACGAGCACCACCTGACGCCCGACTGGCCCGACGAAATGCAAATCCTTCAGCGTCCGGCCGATCTCGCCCATCATCGCGTCGAGCCGCTGACGGATCACCGCGACGAGCTGCGCGCGATTGATGCGCGGCGATTCGGCGCCGGCCGGCGCGCCCGGATCGAGTTCGATCACCTCATTATTGTCGCGCGGGCTCGCCGAAGCCGAGCCGTAGAAGCTCTGGAGCCGCTGTGCCTGACTGCGACGGATGCCGAAGGCGGAGGCGATGTCGTCGGTGATGTCGCTGGCGCCGAAGGGCAGCGACGCCATCTCGACGAGCATGCCGCCCGCAAAGAGCGACACGGTCGTCACCGCCGCGCCCAGTTCGACGAGCGCGACGCCAAGGTCGCGTTCCTCGTCGGACAGGCAAGCGAGCCCCGCGGCGACCGGCGAGGCGACGACCGCGTTGACGTCGAGATGCGCCTGCCGAACCGCGGCCTCCAGATTCCGCACCGGCGCGCCGTCGGCCATGATGATGTGGATGTCGACCCCGAGCCGGTCGGCGTGGAGGCCGATCGGATTCTTGACCCCGGTCAGCCCATCGAGCGTGTAGAGCGCCGGCTGCGCGTGCAGGATCATCCGCCCCTCAGGGTCGATGCCGGCGCGGCCTGCGGCAAGCAGGTCGTCGATATCCTCCTGCTCGATGCGGTGGCCGCCAAGCTCGCTCTCGATCGGCGCCACGTCGCTCAGAAGGCTGCCGGCCGAAAAACTGACCCACACATCGTCGATGTTCAGCCCCGCGATCCGCTCGGCCTGTTCGATCGCTTCGCGCACGATATGCTCGGTCTGCTCCATGTCGGCGACGTAACCGCGCTGGACGCCCCGGCTTTCGCGCTGGCCGGTACCAAGCACGTGGAGCTGACCGTCGGCGGTCTGCCCCGCAATCAGCGCGCAGACCTTCCACGACCCGACGTCGAGCGCGGTGATGATCTTTTCGATGCGCGGCGGCGCCATATTATCCCTCGTTCACCGAACTGGCAGCCAGGGCTTCGGCAGCGTCGCGCGCGTCGTTCAGCTTCGCGGGCGCCACCTGCCCCTCGTGCGGCAGGCGTAGCACGAAACGGCTCGGATCGCGCATGTCGAAGCGCAATATGCCGCGCCCGAGCAGACGGTTGGCGCCGTCCATATGCGCGAATTTGGCAAGTGCCTTCTTCGCTTCGGCCTCGCCTTCGGGAAGCGACAGCGTCTCCCCGCTGCGAAAGCGCAGGTCCCAGCGCCGGTTGCCGACCCAGGTCGCACCCGCCAGCAGTTCCTTGAGGCTGCTCGCCTCGGCGAGCAGCCGGTCGAGATCCTGCGACCGCTGGTTCGCGTGCGGCCCGATGACGAGCGGCAGGTCGGGCATCGTCGCGACGGTGACCGGTTCGAGCACCACGCCCTTTTTGTCGATCAGCGACAGCCGACCATTATGCTGCCAGATCGCGGCCGGCGTGCGTTCGACGATATCGACGACAAGCGTGTCGGGGAGCCGCCGCGATACCCGCGCATCCTGAATCCACCCATATTTCATCAGGTCGGCACGCACGCCTTCCAGATCGACCGCCGCCATCGAGCGGTCCTTCTGCGCGAGCGCGATGTCATAGACCTTGAGCCGGTCGATCCGCTCGGCCCCGACGACCTCGACTTTCTTCACCTGAAAGCCGGCACGGGCGACGGCCTGCGCCCATTCCTCGTTGATTTTCGCCGTGACGCCGGTCGCGTGCGCGCCCACCGCGATCAACGCCGCGAGACTGACGCCGATCGTCCAGTTGGCCACGCGCTGGAGCGTCGCGGGGCTGACCGGCAGCGCATTGATGAAGGCGTCGAGGCGCGAGGTCTGAACCTTGCGCCGCTTTTTCGGCGTCCGCGCCGGGCGGCGCGGCGGCGCCTTGGCGCGCTTGATCCGGGTGCTGCTCATAACGCTTCCTCCACGATGCGTTCGACGAGCTCGGCATAGTCGATGCCGATCGCCCGCGCCTGTTCGGGCACGAGGCTCAGGGGTGTCATCCCCGGCTGGGTATTGACCTCGAGCAGGAAAATACCCGCAAGGCCATGCTCGTCGTCCCAGCGAAAATCGGACCGCGAGGCACCCTTGCAGCCGAGCAAGCGGTGCGCCTCGAGCGCGAGGCCCTTCATCCGCTCCGCTATCTCCGCCGGCACGTCGGCGGGGCAGACATGTTGGGTCAATCCGGGCGTATATTTGGCATCATAATCATAGAAGCCCGTTTTCACCAAAAGTTCGGTCACCCCGAGCGCCTGATCGCCAAGCACCGCGACGGTGAGCTCGCGCCCCTTGATGAAGGGTTCGGCGAGCAGACGGTCGAACTCCTGCCAGGGGCCCACCGCCTCTCGCGCGATCGGATTGCCGTAATTGCTGTCGTCCTTGACGATCGCAACGCCGACCGACGAGCCTTCGTTGACCGGCTTGAGGACATAAGGGCGCGGCAAGGGATCGGTCGAAAAGATACTTTCGCTGTCGACCATGACCCCCGTCGGCATGGGCACGCCATGTGGCACGAGCGCCTGCTTCGTCAATTCCTTGTCGATCGCGATCACCGAGGTAACGAGTCCGCTGTGGGTATATTTGAGGCCCATCAGGTCCAGCATGCCCTGCACCGTCCCGTCTTCGCCGGGAACGCCGTGGAGCGCGTTGAACACGATGTCGGGCTTCGCCTCGGCGAGCCGCAGCGCGACGTCGCGGTCCATGTCGATGCGCGTAACCCGATGCCCGCGCGATTCGAGCGCGTCGGCGATGCCTTGGCCGCTCGACAGCGACACCTCGCGCTCGGCCGACCAGCCGCCCATCAGGACGGCGACATGCCACGGCCCCCGGCTCACTTCGCCACTCCCACGCGCTGAATCTCCCATTGCAGGTCTATGCCGCTCTTCGCCTTCACGCGGCGGCGCACTTCTTCGCCCAGCGCTTCGATGTCGGCGCTGGTGCCGGTGCCGGTGTTGATCAGAAAATTGGTGTGCTTCTCGCTGACCTGCGCGCCGCCGACCGTCAGCCCGCGGCAGCCGGCCGCGTCGACGAGTTGCCACGCCTTGTGCCCATCGGGGTTCTTGAAGGTCGAACCGCCGGTCTTCGAGCGCAGCGGCTGCGAGGCTTCGCGGCTCGCCGAGATGCGGTCCATCTCGGCCTGGATCGCCTGCGGCTCGCCTGGACGGCCGCGGAAGGTCGCACCGATCACGACCGCGCCCTCGGGCAATCCGCTGTGGCGATAGCTGTAGTCGAGATCGGTGAGCGCGAGCATGCGGCGTTCGCCCGTGCGCAGCACCACCTCAGCCTCGACCAATATGTCCTTGACCTCGCTGCCGTAAGCGCCGCCGTTCATGCGCACGAAGCCGCCGACGGTGCCGGGAATCGAGCGCAAGAATTCGAGCCCCGCAACTCCCGCGTCACGCGCGGTCGAGGAGACGAGAATGCCCGATGCGCCGCCGCCGCAGCGCAGCATCGTCGCGTCGATGGCCTCGACCGTCGCAAACGCCTTGCCGAGCCGAACAACGACGCCCGGAAAGCCGCCATCGCGGACAATCAGGTTGGAACCGAGGCCGAGTGCCATGACGGGAATGGCGTGATCGAGGTCGCGGAGGAAATCGGCGAGATCATCGGCGTCCCTCGGCTCGAACAGCCAGTCGGCGGGACCGCCCGACTTGAACCAGACCAGTGGAGCCAACGGAGCGCGAGGCGTTAGCTTGCCGCGGACATTCTCAAATGCCGTTTGCCCTGAGCTTGTCGAAGGGCCGCTCTTCCTTCTTTCCGTCGCAGAAGAAAAAGACTGTCCTTCGACAAGCTCGGGACGAACGGTTTTGGGATCGGAGGTCATTGCTGTCCCTCCACCGCCGCCGCCAGCCCCGCCGCAACCTTTGTGATGTCGCCGGCACCGAGACAGATGATCTTGTCGCCCGCGCCGATGGCGTCCGAGCGGATCGCTTCGGCGACCGCGGCGGCGAGCGCGGCGGCGTCGGCGACGGTCGCGGCGTGGCGGTGGCCGCGGTCGCGCAGGCCCGCGACCAGCGCGTCGGAGGACACGCCCTCGATCGGCGCCTCGCCTGCCGCATAGACGGGAAGCGCGAGGACTATGTCGGCGTCGTTGAACGCCTGCTGGAAGTCATCCATATGATCGCGCAGCCGGGTGAAGCGATGCGGCTGGACCACGGCAACGACGCGCCCCGCCCCGACGCCCTCGCGCGCAGCGGCGAGCACGGCGCGGATTTCGACCGGGTGGTGGCCGTAATCGTCGATGACCGTCACGACACCCTCACCCGCCGCGATCTCGCCGACCTTGGTGAAGCGGCGCTTGACGCCCGCAAAACCGTTGAAGCCGGAGGCGATCTTGTCGTCGGAAACGCCCATGTGCAGCGCCACCGCGATCGCAGCGAGCGCGTTCTGCACATTGTGGCGTCCCGACATCGGCAGGTGGATGCCCGGAATCGTGCGGCTATCGCCATCGCGGTCGCGCACCACGACGTCGAAGCGGTTACCGTCGGGGCACGGCGTCACATTGGTGCCACGCACGTCGGCCTGGGCCGAGAAGCCATAGGTGACGATGCGGCGGTCGCGGATGCGCGGAATAATCGCCTGCACCTCGGGGTGATCGAGACAGAGCATCGCGGCGCCATAAAAGGGCACATTCTCGATGAACTCGACGAAGGCGGCCTTGATCGCGTCGAAGCCGCCATAATGGTCGAGATGTTCAGGATCGATGTTGGTGACGACCGCGACCGTGCCGTCGAGGCGCAGGAAGCTGCCGTCGCTCTCGTCGGCCTCGACCACCATCCAGTCCGACGCTCCGAGCCGCGCGTTCGATCCGTAATTGTTGATGATCCCACCGTTGATGACGGTCGGGTCGATCCCGCCCGCATCGAGTAGCGCCGCGACGAGGCTGGTGGTCGTCGTCTTGCCGTGCGTCCCCGCGATGGCGACGGTCGACTTGAGGCGCATCAGCTCGGCAAGCATCTCGGCGCGGCGGACGATGGGGATGCGCTGGGCGAGCGCCGCCTCGACCTCCGGGTTGCCGCGCTTGACCGCAGTCGAGGTGACGACGACGGCGACGCCCTCGACATTCTCCGGCGCGTGGCCGACCGCGACCTTGATGCCGCGCTTCCTGAGGCCTTCGACGACGTAGCTGTCGGCGATATCGCTGCCCTGCACCTGATAGCCGAGATTGTGCATGACCTCGGCAATGCCCGACATGCCGATACCACCGATGCCGATGAAGTGGATGATGCCGATGTCGGTCGCGACGCCGCGCATCAGCTCGCCTCCCGCCGTGCCGCCGCGACACCCGCCGCCTTGCGCTGCGCGCTCGCGCCGACACGGATCACGTCCATCAGCGGCGGCGGCGCAAAGCTTTCGACGAGATCGGCGAGGTCGCGCGTCGCTTCAGGAAGACCGCAGCGCGCGGCGTTCTCTGCTGCGGTTTCGAGCGCGCCGCGTTCGAGTGCCATGCGCTGAATCTGCTTGGCGAGCGCGGCGGGCGTGAAGTCGCCTTGCGGAATCGACTGCGCGCCATGCGCCTCGACCAGATCGACGACGTTCCAGGTCTGATGATCGTCCATCGCATGCGGATAGGGCACGAAGATCGCGGGGCGTCCGGCACAGGCAAGCTCGGCGACGGTCGAGGCGCCGGCGCGGCCGATGAACAGATGCGCCCAGCGCAGCCGTTCGGGCAGGTCGGCGATATAGGGCGCGCATTCGGCGGCGACGCCAAGCTCGGCATATTTGCCGCGCACCGCCTCCAGATCCTCCTCGCGCGCCTGCTGGACGACCTGCAACCGTTCGAGCAGCGCCTTGGGCAGCATCGCGACGGCGGCGGGAACCACGTCGGACAGGATGGTCGCGCCCAGGCTGCCGCCAACGACGAGAAGGCGCAATATGCCGTCCTCGGGCAGCGGCGGATAGCCGTCGTCGCGGATCGCGATCACCTCTTCGCGCACCGGATTGCCGGTCAGATGGCGCTTCATCGCGAGCTTCTCGGGGAAGCGATGAATGTTGCGATAGGCGACCGCGATGCCGTCGACGCGCGACGCCATCAGCCGATTGGTGCGGCCGAGCACGGCATTCTGTTCGTGGATCACGCTCGGCCTCTTCGTCGCCCGCGCCGCGAGCAGGCTGGGAAGCGAGGGATAGCCGCCGAAGCCGACGACGACCGCGGGGTCGAATTCGCGGATCAGGTCGATGGCCATGCGGCGCCCCTTGCGAATCGCGAGCGCGGCCTTGAGCCAGCCGGCGGGGCCGCCGGTCACGCGGCCGGCGGGCAGGACATGCACCTCCACCTCCGCCGGGGCGCCGGGAATCTTCAGGCCGCGGTCGTCGCTGACCAGCGCGACGCGATGCCCGCGCGCGATCAGTTCGCCGGCGAGCGCATAGGCAGGCAGCATATGGCCGCCGGTGCCCCCGGCGGCGAGCAGGAAGTGGCGCGTTGCGGTCATTTCGGGGCGCTCATTTCTTGTTCCAGTTGCGGGTCATCGACACCCGCGCCGCATAGGGGTTTCGCCGGGTCAGCGACAAGAGCAAACCCATGCCGATCGACAGCGCGATGAAGGAGGAGCCGCCATAGCTGATGAAGGGCAGGGTCATGCCCTTCGACGGAAAGAGCTGGGTGTTCACCGCCATATTGATGATCGCCTGTCCCCCGAACTGCGCGATCAGCGCGGTGACGGCGAGGATCAGGAAGCTGTCCTCCTCGTCGAGCAGGCGGACGAGGACGCGGACGATGATCGCCAGATAGAGGATCGCGATGGCGATGCAGGCGATGATCCCGAACTCCTCGCCGATCACCGAGAAGATATAGTCGGTGTGCGCTTCGGGAAGCTGGAACTTGGCGAGGCCGGCGCCGGGGCCGGTACCGATCAGCCCGCCTGCGGTCAGCGTCGCATGCGCCTTGTCGACCTGATAGCTGTCGCCGCTTTCGAACAGCCAGATGTTGATGCGCTGCTGCGCGACCGGATAGAAGAAATAGGCGAGCACGATGCCGGCGATGCCCGCCGCGCCGAGCATCGCCATGATCCGCATCGACAGGCCGGCGACGAGGACGAGCACGAACCAGGTCGCGGCGAAGATGATCGTCTGGCCGAGGTCGGGCTGGCCCATCAGCAGCACCGCAATCACCCCGGTCAGCACGAAGGAGAGCGGGACCACGGGCAGGCTCTGGTCGTGGAGGCGGAGCGACAGGACCCATGCGAGCGACACGGCGAAGAAGGGTTTCAGGAACTCCGACGGCTGGAGCCGGAAGACGCCGCTGCCGATCCAGCGCTGCGCGCCGTTCACCGCGGTGCCGATCAGCGGCACGAGGAACAGCAGCGCGGCGAAGGCGATCGTGCCATAGATGGCGAAGCGCCGCGCCTGCGGCTTCGGCAGCATCGAAACCCCCAGCATCACCGGCACGCCGACCATGACCCACATGAGCTGGCGATAGAAATAATAGAGCGGGTCGAGGCTGGCGGTCGTGGTCGACAGCTTTTGCGCCGCGACCGGGGAGGCGGCGGCCACCGCGACCAGCCCGATCGCGACCAGCATCGACACGAGCAGCAGCAGCACGCGGTCGATTTCCCAGAACCACAGGCCCAGCGGGGTGCGGTCGGCACGGCTGAGCCGCGGGCCGCGCCGCTTGACGCTGCGGGCCGCCGCGATCACCGGCCGTTCGGCTGTCCTGTCCATCGGGTCCATCCCTCCGCTCATACCCTCAGCGCCTTGACGATATCGCGGAAACTGTCGCCGCGCGCTTCATAATCGCTGAACTGGTCGAACGAGGCGCAGGCGGGCGACAGCAGCACGATATCGCCCGGCACCGCCGCCGCGGCGGCGTGCGCCACCGCAGTCGCCAGATCGCCCGCCATGTCCACGGGAATGGCATCGCCGATTTCGTCGGCGAACCCCTCCATCGCCTCGCCGATCAGATAGGCGCGCTTGACGTGGCCGAACCACGGCCGGCAGGCCGCGAGTCCGTCGCCCTTCGCCTGCCCCCCCGCGATCCAGTGCAAACGCTGGTCCGGCGCCGGCGGAAAAGCCGCCAGCGCCGGTGCAGCGGAAGCCGCGTTGGTCGCCTTGCTGTCATTGTACCAGCCGACGCCACGGGCTTCGCCGATCCATTCCATGCGATGCGGCAACGACCGATAGGTCGCGAGGCCGCATTCGATTGCTTCGTCGCCGAGGCCGAGCACCCGGCACACCGCGATGGCGCAGACCGCATTCTGCGCATTGTGCGGCCCCTGCAGCGCGGGCCAGCGCGCCTGGTCGACGGGGTCGATATCCTTCGCCGAGACGCGGTGGAGACGATGGTTGATGCGCCCCGCGATCGCCTTCGACGGATCGTCGTCGGTCGCTACGATCGCGACCTGGTCGCGGTGCTGGAGTGCGAAGAGCCTCGCCTTCGACGCGGCGTAGCCGGCAAAGCCGTCATAGCGGTCGAGATGGTCGGGCGTCAGGTTGGTCAACACCGCAACATCGCAGGCGAGGCTGTGTGCAAGATCGATCTGATAGCTCGACAGTTCGAGCACATAAACGCCCCCTTCCGGAAGCGGGTCCCGGGCGAGGATCGGCAGGCCGATATTGCCGCCCATCAGCGCGGGAATGCCGGCGCTTTCCAGCATGTGCGTGACGAGCGCGGTCACGGTGGACTTGCCGTTGGTGCCGGTGATGCCGACGACCCGGTGCGCGGGCAATTCGGCAGCCACCTCGGCGAACAGCTCGATATCGCCGATCACGGGCACATGCGCCGTGCGGGCGTGGGCGGCGATCGGGTGGCGGTTCAGCGGCACGCCGGGCGAGACGACGACGCCCGCGAAGCCGATCAGGTCGATCTCCAGCGGATCGCCGATGTCGGCGCCCAATGCCATCGCCGCGTCGCGCGCCTCCTCGCGCGTATCCCAGGCGGTGACGCCGGCGCCGCTGGCGACCAGCGCCTCGACGGTCGCCAGCCCCGAGCGCGCCAGTCCCAGCACCGCATAGCGGCGACCGGCAAAGGCGCGCGAGACGATCACCGCAGCTTGAGCGTCGCGAGCCCCGCGAGCGCGAGGACGATCGAGACGATCCAGAAGCGGATGACCACGGTCGATTCCGGCCATCCGAGCTGCTCGAAATGATGATGGATCGGCGCCATGCGGAAGACGCGCCGACCGGTCCGCTTGTACCAGAAGACCTGGATGATGACCGACAGCGCCTCGACCACGAACAGCCCGCCAACGAGGACCAGCACCAGCTCGTGCTGCGCGGTGACCGCGATCGTCGCGAGCGCGCCGCCCAGCGCGAGGCTGCCGGTATCGCCCATGAACACCGCCGCGGGCGGGGCGTTGAACCACAGGAAGGCCAGGCAGGCGCCGATAATCGCGGCGGCAAAGATCGCAAGCTCCCCCGCCCCCGGCACATGCGGGATGCCGAGATAGCCGGCGAACTTGGCGTTGCCCGACAGATAGACGATCAGCAGGAAGGTCAGGCTGGCGATGATAACCGGAAAGGTCGCCAGCCCGTCGAGCCCGTCGGTCAGGTTCACCGCATTGCCGAAGCCGACGATCAGCACCATCGCGAAGATATAATAGAAGGGACCCAGCGGGATATAGATGTCGCTCAGGAACGGCAGGTACAGGTCGGTGCCGGTGCGCGAGACGATCAACAGCACCGCGATGCCCGCGATGATGAATTCCAGCAACAGCCGCACCCGTCCCGGAATGCCGCGGTGGCTGCCCTTGGTCACCTTGTCGAGATCGTCCATGAAGCCGACCGCCGCGAAGCCGCCGGTCACGAACAGGCAGGCCCAGACGAAGCGATTGGACAGGTCCATCCACAACAGCGCGGAGATCATCAGCGCGATCAGGATCATCAGCCCGCCCATGGTGGGCGTGCCCTTTTTGGCGAGGTGGCTCTGCGGCCCGTCGTCGCGGATCGGCTGCCCCTTCCCCTGCCGCATCCGCAGCATCAGGATAAAGCGCGGGCCGATCCACAGCCCGATGATGAGCGCTGTCGCCACCGCCGCCCCCGAACGGAAGCTCAGGTAGCGAATGAGGTTGAGCGCCCCCGGAAAGCCAAGCCATTCCGCCAGCCAGTATAACATCAATAGTCCCCATGGGTCAGCGCCGTCACGACATGCGACAGGCCGACGCTGTTCGATCCCTTGACCAGCACGATATCGCCGGCACGGATCACGTCCCCCAGCCGCGCGGTAGCGGCCGAGTGGGCGGCCACATGCTCGAAATCGATGCGCCCCTCAAGCGCTTTGGCGAGCGGCGCCATCTCTTCGCCGACAAGCAGGGCGAATTGCACTCCGGCTGCGACGAGCGGAGCGGCGAGACCGGCGTGCCAGGCATCGCCCCCCGGGCCCAGTTCCTTCATGCTCCCAAGGATCGCAACCTTGCGGCCTGCGGATTCGCTCCCGAGTTGCTCGATCGTCGCCGCCATCGACGCCGGGTTGGCGTTATAGCTTTCGTCGATCAGCAGGATCTCACCCCCCGCGACGGGCAGGCGGTGCCGCGCGCCGCGCCCCGCTAGCCCGCCCATTTCCGCGAAGGCGAGGCCCGCGGCGGGCAGATCGCCGCCGACCGCCTTGACCGCGGCGAGCACCGCAAGCGCATTCGACACCCAATGCGCGCCGGCCTGCGCGATGGTGAAGCAGAGTAGCGCATCCTGCACCTGCGCCGTGACCAGCGATCCGCCCTTGCCGTCCGAAAGCCAGTCGACCGCTCGAACGTCGGCGCCCTCGCCCAGCCCGAAGCTGACGATATGCCCCGCATGTTTTTCCGCCTTGGCGCGCAGCCGTGCATAATACGGACTGTCGAACGGGACGATCGCGGTGCCGCCGGGCTCGAGCCCCTCGAAAATCTCGCCCTTGGCGTCCGCAATCGCCTCTTCGCTGCCGAAATACTCCATATGCGCGGGGGCGATGGTGGTGACGATGGCGACGTGCGGACGCACCATGCGGGTCAGCCCGGCCAGTTCGCCCGCATGGTTCATCCCCATTTCGAACACGCCATAATCGGCCGAAGCCGGCATGCGCGCGAGGCTGAGCGGCACGCCGACGTGGTTATTGTAGCTCTTGACCGAGCGGTGCGCCTTGCCGGGGCGGAAGCGGTCGAGTGCGGCGAACAGCGCTTCCTTCGTCCCCGTCTTGCCCGCCGAGCCGGTGACGCCGACGATCCGCGCGCGGCTGCGCGCGCGCGACGCGACACCGAGCGCATTCAGCGCCGCGGCGCTGTCCGTAACGCGGACATGCGGATGGTCGACGGCGGTTTCGCAGAGGATTCCGGCGGCACCCGCGGCAATCGCCTTGTCGATGAATTTGTGCCCGTCGGTCGCCTCACCCTTCATCGCGATGAAGAGGTCGCCCTCAGTCACCTCGCGCGAATCGAAGGCGACGCCCTGCACCGCGAAGTCGGCGCTGGCGGTGCCGCCGGTTGCCGCCGCGAGAGCGCGCGCGGTCCACAGCGCGCTCATGCCGCTACCTCGCGCGCGACGGTCACATCGTCGAAGGGGATGACCCGCATCGCGTCGCCCGCGCCGACGATCTGGCCCTGCTCGTGTCCCTTGCCGGCGATACAGACGATGTCGTCGGCGCGCGCCTCGGCGATCGCAGCGGCGATCGCGGCGCGGCGGTCGCCGATCACCCGCGCATCGGGCGCGCCCACGGCGATGGCGTCGCGGATGGCGGCGGGGTCCTCGCCGCGCGGATTGTCGTCGGTGATGATCGCGACGTCGGCCTTGGCCGCCGCGACGCGGCCCATTTCGGGGCGCTTCGCCTGATCGCGGTCGCCGCCCGCGCCGAAGACCAGGATCAGCCGTCCGCTCGCATGCGGGCGCAGCGCGTCGAGCGCGGCTTCGATCGCGTCGGGGGTGTGGGCATAGTCGATATAGACCGGCGCGCCGGCGCGGGTGATCGCCGCGCGTTCGAGCCGCCCGCGCACCGGCTGGAGCCGGGCGAGATTGCCGAGCGTCTGCGCCGAATCGCCCCCGGTCGCGATGACGAGCCCCGCCGCGACGAGTGCATTGGCCGCCTGATAGGCGCCGATCAGCGGCAGCGTGACCTTTCGGGTCAGCGGCCCCGCCGCGATGGTCAGCGACTGGCCGAGCTGGGTCGGCTCGCGCGCGATCAGGCGCAGGTCCTCGCCATGCGCACCCACCGTCATGATCCGCAGACCGCGCTCCCTTGCTTCGTGCTCGGCCGCCGGCGACCACGGATCGTCGCTCCAGATCACGGCGGTGCCGTCCGCGTCGACCACCTCGCGGAACAACCGCATCTTCGCCGCCATATAGGCATCCATGTCGCCATGATAGTCGAGATGGTCGTGGCTGAGATTGGTGAAGGCGGCCGCCTTCACCGGCAGGCCTTCGGTGCGATACTGGTCGAGGCCGTGGCTCGACGCCTCGAATGCCGCGTGGGTCACGCCTTCGGCGGCGAGGCCTGCCATGTTGGTGAGGAAGGTGACGATATCGGGCGTGGTCAGCCCGGTCGACGCGCTGTCGTTCGACGTCGTGATGCCGAGCGTGCCGATCGAGGCGGCGTGAAAGCCCGCCATGCGCCAGAGCTGGCGCGTCATCTCGACCGTCGAGGTTTTGCCGTTGGTGCCGGTCACCGCGACGCAGGTTGCCGGGAAGCGGGGAAAGAAGCGTGCGGCGATACGGGCGAAGGCGCGGCGCGGATTGGCGTCGGCGACATGGACCGCACCCGCCACCTTCGCCTCGGGCCGCGCGACGACAGCGATCGCCCCTGCCCCGACCGCCGCAGGAATGAAATCCTCGCCGTTGAAGCGTTCGCCGACGAAGGCGCCGAAGATCGTTCCGGGCGCGACCTTGCGATGGTCGATCGCAAGGCCGGTGACGACCGAATCGGCATCGCGCGCCGGCATGGTGTCGAGCAGCGCCGACAACCGCATTATTTCTTGTCCCCGTTTCTCCACAGCAGCGGGGTCAGCTCGGAGACGTCGACGTCGCGGCTTTCGTCGGGATAGACGCCCAGCATCGGCCCTGCGCGCGTGATGACCTTCTTGACCACCGGCGCGACGGTCCAGCCCGCGGTGCGCTGGCCCGAGCTGAAGGCATTGCCCTTGGGCTCGTCGATCATCGCGATCACGACATAGCGCGGATTGTCCATCGGAAAGGCGGCGGCGAAGGTCGAGACGAGCGAGTGGCGGCGATAGCCGCCGGCGCCAGGCTTTTCGGCACTGCCCGTCTTGCCGCCGACGCGGAAACCCGGCGCATCGGCGTTGCGACCGGTACCGTCGGAAACGATCAGGCGCAGAAGCTGGCGCATCCGCGCGCTGGTCGATGCCTTGAAGACGCGGCGCCCCTGCGGCGGCGCCTGGTCGCCGAGCTTGAGCAGCGTGGCGGGGCGCCAGATGCCGCCGTTGACGAGCGCGGCATAGGCGCTCGCGAGATGCAGCGGCGTCACCGCGATGCCGTGACCATAGCTGGTCGTCATCGTCGTCACCCGACCCCAGCTCTTCGGCCACAGCGGGAAAGCGCGTTCCTTGAGCTCGATATGCGGGCGGCCATCGAAGCCGAGGCTGCGGAACAGCTCCTCCATCTTCTCGCGGCCAAGCTGGTCGCCGATCTGCGCGGTCACGATGTTCGAGCTGTGGATCAGGGTCTCGGGAACGTTGAGCCAGCGGTTCATCATGTGCGAATCGCGGATGTGGAAGCCGGCGATGGCGAGCGGCTTGGTCGCGTCGTAGCGCTTCGCCATGCTGGTGACGACGCCATTGTCGATCGCGGCGCCGATGGTCAGCGGCTTGAAGGTCGAGCCGAGCTCGTAGAGATTATAGGTCACGGCGTTGCGCCGCGCCGCGCCATTGTCGGGCACCAGCTTGTTCGGATTGTAGGTGGGCAGCGAGGTCATCGCCAGCACCTCGCCGGTGTGGACGTCGAGGATGATGCCCGCACCGCCGATCGCCTCCAGATTGGTGACCGCATTGCCCAGTTCGCTTTCGAGCACCCCCTGCACGCGCGCGTCGATCGACAGCGCGAGCGGCTGACCGCGCGTCGCGGCGTTGGTCAGCCGATCCTCGAAGGCGCTCTCGACCCCGGTGACGCCCTGTCCCTCGGCATTGGTGAAACCGAGGACATGCGCCGCGAGGGTGAGTTGCGGATAAAGGCGCTCCTTTTCGCGGGGGAATTCGAAGCCGATCTCGCCGATCGCGTTCACCGCCGCGACCTGGTCGGGCAGCGCGCGGCGGCGAATATAGGTCGGATGTTCCCCGGTCAGCTTCGCGAGCAGTTCCTCGCGGCTCATGTCGGGAAAGATCTTGCCCAACTCGGTCGCGAGATATTGCCGGTCGTTGAGCAGCTTCGACGGCACGACGCGGATCGAATAGCCGTCGATCGTCCGCGCAAGCGGGACGCCGTTGCGGTCGACGATGTCGGCGCGCGCCGGGACGAAGGCGGTCGCGCCCGACCGGTGTCCGGCCGAGGTATCGAAAAGCGCGAAAGCGAGGAGTCGGACCGACACGAGGCAAAAGGCCGCCATGAACAGCAGCATCAGGATCATCAGCCGCTGCTGCGCGGTCAGCAATATCTGCTGCCGCACCCCCGCGGTGCGAATCCTTGCCGGACGGACGACCAGCGTGTTCATCGCGCCCTATCGTCCTCCTGCGGCTTCGGCGGCGGCGCTACGCTTGAGCTCCGCCAGCGTCGAATCGGAAAGGAGTTGATCTTCGATCATTCGCATCTGTTCATGGCGCCGCGTCGGAACCATGCGTGCCGCCGAATCCGAGCGGACGACGGCGCGCGTCTCGGCCTGCGCGAGCTGGATCGGCTTGGAGGCGGCCGGCTTCACCGCCGCCGGCTTGGGCGCCGCCGGCGCAGCGACGGCGGGCTTGTCGGCCGCCTTGGGCTGAGCAGGCTCGGCGGCGGCGGGCGACGCGACCGGACTCACCATCGCCATCAGCACCGGTGCGACGTCGTTGGCGCCGCTCGCGCGCGGCAAGCGGTCGAGCGAGGCAAGCTGGCGCTCGCTCGCCAGATATTGATCGGCCGTGGGCGCCGAATAGCCGAAGCTCTCGGCATTCCACCGCTCGAGCTGGCGCATCGAGGCGCGCACCGCGAGTTCGGATTCGAGGTAGCGGATATTGTCGCGGGCGCGGCTGATCTGCTTGTCGATCTGCGCCAGTTCGCTGCGCGTCGCCGCGACCTTGAGCGACACGGGATAGAGCATCATCGCGAAGACCAGAACGAGAAGCACCAGGCCGATTCCCTGAAGCTTGCGTGCCGCCATCAACATGACATCGCCTCCTTCGTGGTGTCGCCGCCGGTCCAGGCGGGCGCCGCGGTTCGCACCGCGCTGCGCAGCGTCGCCGAGCGCGCGCGCGGATTGCGCGCTTCCTCGGCCTTGCCCGGGCGCACCTTGCGCGCCGGGGTGTCGAAAGTTGCGGCCCGCGCCGGAGGGGCGAGCGCGGGCCGGTGGCGCGAAGCGCGGGCATCGCCTCCGCTGCGTTCGCGCAGGAATGTCTTGACGATGCGATCCTCGGCGCTGTGGAAACTGACCACCGCGAGGCGGCCGCCGGGACGCAGCAGCTTTTCCGCCGCGTCGAGACCGGCCTTCAGCTCGTCGAGTTCGCCGTTGATGTGGATGCGGATCGCCTGAAAGCTCTTGGTCGCAGGGTCCTTGGGCGCGCCGGGGGGGTGACGCAGCGCCTTGCGGATGACCGCCGCCAGCTCGCCGGTACGCGACAGCGGCCGCGCGGCGACGATCGCGCGCGCGACGCGGCGCGACTGGCGCTCGTCGCCATAATGATAGAGGACGTCGGCGATCTCGTCCTCGTCGGCGCGGTTGAGCCAGTCGGCGGCGCTTTCGCCTTCCTGCGCCATGCGCATGTCGAGCGGGCCATCCTTCTGGAAGGAAAAGCCGCGTGCGTCGCGGTCGAGCTGCATCGACGACACGCCGATGTCGAAGACGATGCCGTCGATCGCGTCGATGCCGCGCTCGCCGAGCAGCCGGTCGATCTCGCCGAAGCGGCCGTGCACCAGCGTCAGGCGGCCGCCCGCCTCCTCGACCAGCGCCTGCCCTTCTGCGATCGCGTCGGGGTCGCGGTCACAGGCGATGACCTCCGCGCCCGCCGCGAGCATCGCACGGGTGTAGCCGCCAGCACCGAAGGTCGCGTCGACATGGCGCTCGTCCGGGGCGATGGCGAGCGCGGCGAGGACCTCGTCGCGGAGGACCGGATCGTGGCGGGAATCGCGGGGAAGCTCGCTCATTTGCGCCCCTTCCCCTTGGTCTCCGCCCAGTTGGCGGCCAGGCGCCGCAGCACCGGGTCGGCCTCGGCGCAGTCGGCGAGCGCCGGTAGCCACCAGATCTCGAAACGCCGGCCCGAGCCGACGAAGGCGGTCGCGCCGGCATCGCCGACGCGGTCGCGCGCGGTGAAGTTGGGAAGAAAACGCCCGCTGTCGTCGAGCGTATAGGCCTCGGTATAGCTGAAGCGCTGCTTGAACGCCTCATCCTCGTCGAAATCGAGGTTGCGCGCGAGCGCGGTGTCGCGGTCGCGTTCGATCTCGTCGGAGAGGCGGTCGTACTGGTCCTGACCATAGGCGACCAGACAGGGCAGCTTTTCGTGAAAACCGACCCAGAGCACGCGCTGACCGTCCGCATTGAGGGGCACATTGTTGCGGAACTGCGAGGGGACGGCGATGCGTCCCTTGCCATCGATCGCGGCGAAATTGGTGCCGGAGTATCGGCCCGGCGTTACAATCGCCATCGCTGTCGCCCCCGTTCTCGCGCCACCGGGCAAAACTTTCCCGACCGCGGAATCGCAGGATTCCGCGCCAATGGACTCGGGTGGAGAATGCCCCTCTCCGATTCCTGCCTACCAAGTCTCAATCGGGGTGGAAAGGGGTAAATTAGGGTGAAATAGGGAATTCAGCCCCTATTCGTCGCAAAAATGGGGCAAAACCCCTTCGCACAGGGACCATTCGACCGACACACGCCGGGCGACGGTGAAATCGTGCAAAAAGAAAAGCCTATCGGCGTCGGTTCAGGCGGCGCCGATCCAGAGCGGCCGGAACCACGCGGCACCCGCTCCGCCGCCCCGCAGCCGGGCGTCGAGCCATTCCATCGTGTCGGCGCGCCGCAGATGCGCCGCGCCAGGAAGCAGCGGCTGCCAGAGCGGCGCAAAGAGCAGGTCGGCATCGCCGACGAGCCACGCCTCGCCCGCGCCGATACGGCAGTGCGCGATCCGCGCGCCGGCGAAGGCGCGGCAGCCGGGCGGCAGGCTTTCGAAGCGGCCGGCGCTGAACAGCCGCAGCCGCCCCCCTGCCACATCGAAATCCCGCGCCCCGCGCTCGCCGAGCGGCGCGGCGCCGAGCGTCACGCCCCAATGGTCGAGTAGCGGGGTCAGCAAGCTGGTGACCGGCGGATTGCGCGGATCGCCGAGCGGATGGCGTGCCGGCCAGCCCGAGAGAGGATCGGCAAGGATCACCGCGCGGCCGCCGCCGCGCACGAAGGCATCGACCGCGACCAGATCGCGCGGTGCCAGCGCAGGCGGATGCGCGAGCAGCAGCGCGGCGCCGGACGGCGGCACATGGTCGGCCAGGCTGTCGACGAGCTGCACCGGCCCCGCAGCTTCGAGCCGCAGCAGCGCCGGGTCCTCGTCCGCCCCTTGCGCGATCATCGCCGCCATGTCGTCGCCCTGCGCCCAGCGCAGCGGCAGGCTGGTAAGCATGGTGACGGCGGCGGGGCGGGCGGTCGCCGCCGGGCGATAGAGCGTCGCCAGCAGCAGATGTCCGCCCACGAACCAGCCCAGCAGCGCCGCAATGCCCAGCAGGCACCGCACCGCCCGCCCCCGCCGCCGGACGAGCCAATCGGCGGTCAGGGCCGCGACGGCGCCTCCGCCGAAAACGAAGGCGAGTTGCCCCCATGCGACCGAATCCGCGAGCGCCCACGCCAGCGCGCCTTGCAGGACGGCTAACAACAGCAGGGCGGCGGCGGCGGCGCGGCGGCGCGCCGGAACATCCTCGCGCCGCTGCCATCCGGCGAGCAGTAGCATCGGCATCATCAGCAAGGGAAAGGCGAGCGCGGGATCGATGCGTCCGAGCACCGCCTGCCCGCCCGCGACCCAGGCGAGCGCCACCGCCAGCGCCGCGACGGCGGCGGGGCGGACCCACGCGGTCACTGTTTCTTCGACTGGCGCGCGCGCTGCAATTCGGGATCGGGTTGAAGGTCGGGGACGATCGGCGCCGCCTGCGGCACCTTCACCGATACGGCTTCATTCTCGTCCTTCGAGACGGGCTGGACCCCCAGTTCCTCGAGCGGCGCGCTGGCGGGCGGGCTCGCGGCCGCCTCGCCGGGCATCTGGACCTTGTCGGTCGCCGCGGCGCTTTTGGTCGCGCTCTCACGGGCGCGGTCGCCGATCACGCCCGCCAGCCCGACGAGCAGCAGCACGGACAGCAGCCCGGCGACGCCGATCTGCAGCCGTCGCATCGTGTCGTGCGCAGGCGTGAGCATCGCCGGGGCCGGCGGCGATGCCACCGCGGCGGCCGTTTCGATCGCGCCGGGCTTCTTCATGCCAATCCTTTGCTCGCCAGCCATTCGGGGTTGTAGAGTGTCGACAGATAGCGAAACCCGCTGTCGCACAATATGGTTGCAATGCGCTTGCCGGGGCCGAGCTGGCGCGCGAGCGCCATTGCGCCCGCCACGTTGATCCCCGACGACAGGCCGAGGCACAGCCCCTCCTCGTCGAGCAGGCGGCGCACGACCGCCAGCCCCTCGGCGTCGGAGATGCGGAATTGCGTGTCGATCGGCGCGCCTTCCAGATTGGCGGTGATGCGGTTCTGGCCGATCCCCTCCGCGACGCTCGACCCTTCGGGCTTCAGTTCGCCGCACTTGTAGTAATTATAGAGTCCGGCGCCGTGCGGGTCGGTCAGCGCGATGGCGATCTTTTCGTCCTTCGCCTTCAGGCCCAGCCCGGTTCCCGCGATCGTCCCGCCGGTGCCCGCGGCGCAGGTGAAGCCGTCGATGCGCCCGTCCATCTGGTCCCAGATCTCTTCGGCGGTACCGAAGATGTGCGATTTCCGGTTGGCGATATTGTCGAACTGGTTGGCCCAGATCGCATTGTCGGTCTCCTCGGCGATGCGGCGCGAGGTGTGGACGAAATGGCCGGGGTTGGCGAAGGGCGCGGGCGGCACCAGCACCAGCTCGGCGCCCAGGGCGCGGATCGTCGCCATCTTCTCCGCGCTCTGGTTGTCGGGCATGACGATGATCGTCTTGTAGCCGAGCGCATTGCCGACGAGCGCAAGGCCGATGCCGGTGTTGCCCGCCGTGCCCTCGACAATCGTGCCACCGGGGCGAAGGCTGCCGTTCGCTTCCGCGTCGCGCACGATATAGAGCGCCGCGCGATCCTTCACCGAGCCGCCGGGGTTCGCATATTCGCATTTGCCCCAGATTTCGCAGCCGGTTTCCTCACTCGGCCCCTTGAGCAGCACCAGCGGCGTGTTGCCGATCAGCTTCAGGCTGTTTTCCGCAATGATCATGCCCCTTGATCTAGGGCGGCCTTCGGGTCGCCGCAAGACAGCTTCGCTTGGCCCCGCCAAGCCCCGGCTTTGTCGACCAACGGGCCATGGGGTCCGACCAACGCGCGCCGACGTCGCTCACCGGGGTTGATATTGTAACAGTATATCATTACTGCGCAGTCGCAGTCAGCCACCGATAACAGGATCATCCAACTCATGCGCCTTTTCCCCTCCGCGACCCTGACGCTTGCCCTGCTGCTCTCGGCGCCCGCCTATGCACAGGATACCACCGCCCGGGACGGCGAGGATGATTTTCACACCGATCAGGCGATCGTCGTTACCGCCCCCTATGTCCGAAGCCTCGATATCCTCGGCAATATCTCGGTCTTGGAAGGCGAGAAGCTGGCGCAGGACATTCGCGGCCAGATCGGCGACAGCCTGACCAATCAGCCCGGCGTCTCGGCGACCAGCTTCTCGCCCGGCGCCTCGCGGCCGGTGCTGCGCGGGTTTTCGGGCGAGCGCGTCGCGGTGCTCGTCGACGGCATCGGGTCGATCGACGCCTCGACGACCTCCGCCGACCACGGCGTCAGCATCGACCCGCTGACCGCCGAGCGCATCGAGATTTTGCGCGGCCCCTCCGTGCTGCTCTTTTCGAGCCAGGCGGTCGGCGGAGCGGTCAACGTCTTCGATCGCCGCATTCCGCGCGGCGTTCCCGAAGAACCCGTGCATATCGACGCACTCGCAAGCTATGGCAGCGCCGCCGACGACGTCGGCATCGGCGCGTCGGTCGACGTACCGGTCAGCGGCCAGTTCGTCGTCCATGTCGACGGCAATTACCGCAATTCGGGCGACATGCGCGTCGGTGGGCTGATCTATGCCGAGCCGCTGCGCGAGCATCTGCTGTCGCTCGCCTCCGATGCTGCCGACACCGGCGACGCCGCGGAGGCCGAGCGGCTGACGAGCGCCGCCAACAGCCGCGGCCGCGTGCCGAACAGCCGCAGCACGAGCACCAGTCTCGGCATCGGCGGTGCCTTCGTGAACGACGGCGGGTCACTTGGCGTGTCCTTCGGCCATCTCGACAGCGAATATGGCATCCCGCCGCGCGCTGACCTGGGCGAGGAACCGACGATCAAGCTGCGGCAATATCGTGCCGACGTGCGCGGCGAGGTCGAACTTGGCGACGGCTTCTTCGGCAAGCTCCGGCTGCGCGGCGCCTATGGCGATTATACCCACACCGAATATGACGATGGCGTGCCCGGCACGACCTTCCTCAACAAGGGCATCGAGTTCCGCGCCGAATTCGCCCAGAACGACCGCGGCGGCTGGCGCGGCGCGAGCGGCGTGCAATATGGCTCGCGCGATTTCGCCGCGATCGGCGACGAAGCCTTTCTGCCGCGCAACGAGAGCCAGAAATATGCGCTCTTCACCCTCCAGGAATATGAACTCGGCGCCGCGACGATCGAGGCGGCGCTGCGTTACGAGCATGTCGGCATCACCGCGAACTCGATCGGCTATGATCGAGCCTTCAACAGCCTGTCGGGCGCGCTCGGACTCAGCTATCAGCTTGCCGATGGCCTGAAGGTCAGCGTTTCGGGCTCACGTAGCGAGCGAGCGCCGTCGCCCGAGGAGCTGCTCTCCGACGGCCCGCACGCCGCAACCCAGGCTTATGAACGCGGCGATCCGACCTTCGGCAAGGAAACGAGCTGGGGCGGCGAGGCGTCGATCAAGTTCAACCGCGACGGCTGGAAGGCCGGGCTGACCGGCTATGCGAGCTGGTTCGACGATTTCATCTATGAAACCGAGACCGGCGAGGTCGAGGACGACCTGCCACTGTACCTGTTCCGGCAGGACAAGGCGCGCGTCTGGGGCTTCGAGTTTGAGGGCGCCGCACCGCTCGCACAGATCGGCGGCTTCCACATCGGCGCCGACGTCACCGCCGACATGACCCGCGCGAAGATCGACAACGGTCCCTATATCCCTCGCATCCCGCCGCTGCGCATCCTCGGCGGCATCGAGGCGAACGGCGAGCGCCTCGATGTGCGCGCCGAGGTCGAATGGACCGACGACCAGAATCGCATCGCGCAGTTCGAGACGCCGACGAAGGGCTTCACTTTGGTCAACGCCTCGATCAGTTGGCGTCCGCTGCCCGAAACGAAGAATCTGTCGCTGACGCTCGCGGCGAACAATATCTTCGACGTCGACGCGCGGCGCCACGCGAGCTTCACCAAGGATTATGTGCCGCTGCCCGGCCGCGACATCCGACTGACCGCGCGCGCGAGTTTCTAGGAATCCGACGCCCCGGCGAAGTCCGGGGCGTCGGCCTTTCTCAGGACAGCATCGCCATCCCGCCATTCACGTGGATGGTCTGCCCGGTGACATAGCCGGCTTCCCGCGACGCGAGATAGACGACTGCCGCGGCGATATCGCTCCCCTCGCCCATCCGGCCCGCCGGGATGCGCTGGTTGAGCGCTTCCTTCTGCGCCTCTGGCAGCACCTCGGTCATTGCGGTGGCGATGAAGCCCGGCGCGACGCAGTTCACGGTGACATTGCGGCTCGCCAGTTCCTGGGCGAGCGCCTTGGTCATGCCGGTGACCCCGGCCTTCGACGCGGCATAATTGGCCTGCCCCGGATTGCCCGTCGCACCGACGACGCTGGTGATCGAGACGATCCGCCCGAAGCGCGCCTTCATCATCGGTTTCGCCGCGGCGCGCGCGAGGCGGAAATTGGCCTCGAGGTTGATGCGGATCACGTCGGACCATTCCTCGTCCTTCATCCGCAGGATCAGATTGTCGCGCGTGACCCCGGCGTTGTTGACAAGGATATCGAGCTGCCCCAGCGCCTCGACCGCCGAGGGCACGAGCGCATCGACCGCCGCCGCATCACCGAGGTTGCAGGGCAAGGCAACATGGTCACCGCCGAGCGTATCGCGAAAGGCATTCAGCTTGTCGGCGTTGGACCCCGAAACCGCAAGCCGCGCGCCCTGCGCCGCGAGCGCCTGCGCAATGGCGGACCCGATGCCGCCCGAAGCGCCGGTGACGAGGGCGGTCATACCGGTGAGATCGAACATGAGATTTTCTCCTGAAATCGCTTGAATCAGAGCGCCTTGAGCAGTGCCTCGATATCGTCCATCGAGATCACGCTGACCGTCTCGACCTCTCCGCTCGCGCTGCGCTTGACCATCGGCGAAAGGACCTTGCCGCCGAGCTCGACGAAGCGGTCGACGCCGATGCCTTCCATCGCGCCGACGCTTTCGCGCCAGCGAACGCGGCCGGTGACCTGCTCGACGAGGAGGCTGCGGATCGTCGCAGCGTCGCTCACCGGGCTGGCCGTCACATTCGCGACCACCGGCACCAGCGGCGCCGCGGGCGGGTTTGCGGCAAGCGCCTCCGCCATCGCGTCGGCCGCGGGCTGCATCAGCGGGCAGTGGAAGGGCGCCGACACCGGCAGTAGCACGCCGCGCTTGATCCCGAAGTCCTTGACCAGCGCAACCGCGCGCTCGACCGCACCCTTGTGGCCCGAGATCACGACCTGCGACGGGTCGTTGTCGTTGGCGACGGTGCAGACTTCGCCCTCGGCCGCAGCATCGGCGAGCTTCTGCGCGGTGTCGATATCGGCGCCGAGCAGCGCCGCCATCGCGCCGACACCGACCGGCACCGCCGCCTGCATCGCCTGCCCGCGCGTCTTGAGGAGGCGTGCCGTCGTCGCGAGGTCGAAGGCCCCCGCGGCGCAGAGCGCCGAATATTCGCCGAGGCTGTGGCCCGCGACATAATCGGCCGCGGCGGCGAGCGTCACGCCCCCTTCCTTTTCGAGAACCCGCAGCGTCGCGACTGCATTCGCCATGATCGCGGGCTGGGCGTTTTCGGTGAGGGTCAGCTCGCTTTCCGGTCCCTCGCTCATCAGCTTGAAGAGATGCTGGCCGAGCGCTTCGTCGACCTCCTGAAACACCTCGCGGGCCACCGGCGAGGCATCGGCGAGCGCCTTGCCCATGCCGACCGCCTGACTGCCCTGCCCCGGAAAGATGAATGCGCGCATGACAAACCCCTGATCGTCATCCCAGCGCAAGCTGAGATCGGTTGCGTCCTGACTCCAGCGATCCCGGCTTTCACCGGGATGACGGATTTCGATGGCCGCGCCTATTCGCTCACCCGGCGCGATGCAAGCCGAAGGGAACGACCTTGTTCGCTGCGTCGTGGCCGATGTCCGCCCGGCCGAGCCACGGGATGCCGGTGCGGGTGCACCAGTCGCGCGCGATTGCCTCGACTTCGGCGCCGAACGGGCGGTCGTTCTCGGGTACGTCGCTGACGCGCCCGAGCCGCAGCCCCGCCAGTCCGCGCGGTGCGAGGCAGGAGGCGACGTGAAAGAAGGCGCGGTCGAAGGCATAGAGATATTCGCTCACTTCCTCGACCAACAGGATGTGGCCCGACAGGTCGGGTTCGAGCGGAGTGCCGAGCAGCATCGACAGGGTCATCAGGTTGAAGGCGGCGTGGCGCGCGCCGTGCGGGAGGCCGCCCTCGCACGCCGCCGGATCGCGCGCCACGAGCCAGTCGAGCGCGCGCGTCACCGCCGCATCGCCGCCTTCGCGGCGGATGTCGGCGACCATCGGCCCGTGCGCGACATGATCAAACCCTTCGCGATAGAGGCAGCCGAGCAGATTGCCCTGGTCCGAATAGCCTAGGAACGCCTTGCCGCGCGCCGCGTCGGTCATCGCCGCGACCGCCTCCTGCGCGATGCGGCACGCCCCATAGCCGCCGCGCGCGAACCACACGGCGTCGATATCGGGCCGGTTCGCCATCTCGACCAGCGCGGCAAAGCGATGCCCGTCCTCGCCGGCGAAATGGCCGTGCACGGCGAAACATTGCTCGTCGAAGATCAATTCCACCCCCGGATAGCCGAGCGCCGCGATCGCGCGCACGGCCTCGGCATCGTCGGGGAGGATGGGGGTCGAGGGGGCGACGATTCCGATGCGCATGACTTAAAACTACCCCAAGATCCATTCGCATCGAGCGAAGGCGAGATGCCCCCGGCCTTGCGCCGTCCCGCAGGGTATCTCGACTTCGCTCGACACGAACGGAATTCGCGATGGGTGCCGGTTGCAAACCCTTCGTCAAGGCCATAACGCGCCGCCATGGCCGAAAACAAATCCTATTTCTTCTGCGGCATCGGCGGCTCCGGCATGTTGCCGCTGGCGATGATCGTCGCGGCGCGCGGCGCGCGCGTCGCGGGCTCCGATCGCAGCCGCGATCAGGGACGCTCGCCCGACAAGTTTGCCTCGATCGAAAGCCATGGCATCGCGCTCTTCCCGCAGGACGGCAGCGGCGTCGCAGCGGGCCAGACGCTCGTCGCCTCGGCGGCGGTCGAGGACAGCGTGCCCGACGTCGCGGCGGCGAACGCGCTCGGCCTGCTCCGCCTGACGCGCGCCGACCTCAACGCCGCGCTGTTCAACGCGGCGGAGCGGGCGATCGGCATCGGCGGGACGAGCGGCAAGTCAACCGTGACCGGCATGATCGGCTGGATTCTCGACCGCGCCGGCGCCCGGCCGACGGTGATGAACGGCGCGGTCATGCGCAATTTCGCCGACGAGGCGACCCCCTTCGCCAGCGCGCTCGTCGGCGACGCGACCACCTACGTCAGCGAGGTCGACGAAAGCGACGGGTCGATCGCGCTCTATCGCCCCGATGTCGCGGTGGTCACCAACATCAGCCTCGACCACAAGAGCCTCGACGAGTTGCACGGCCTTTTCGGCGATTTCGCGGACAAGGCGCGGGTCGCGGTCGTCAACGCCGACGATCCAGAATCCGCGCCGCTGCTCGCGGGCGGCAAGGTCCTGCGCTTCGGCTTTTCGGACGCAGCAGCGGTACGCGGCAGCGATTTCGAGCCGCGCGCCGACGGCTGCCGCTTCACCGTCCATTTCGCCGGTGATCGTCACGACGTCCGGCTGCGGATGCCGGGCCGCCACAATGCGATGAACGCCCTCGCCGCGATCGCCGCGGCGCGCGCGGTCAACATCCCGGTGGCGCAATCGGTCGCCGCGCTTGCCGACTTCGCGGGACTCGCGCGCCGCTATGAAGTGCTCGGTCAGGCAGCCGGCGTCACCGTCATCGACGATTTCGCCCACAACCCCGACAAGGTCGCCGCAACCCTCGCCGCAGTCGCCGAACTGCCAGGCCGCGCCCTGCTCTTCTTCCAGCCGCACGGCTATGGACCGCTCCGCCAGATGGGCAAGGAACTGGCGGCGAGCTTCGCGCAGGGCATGCGCACCGGCGACCGGCTGTTCGTCAGCGACCCCGTCTATTTCGGCGGCACCGTCGACCGCAGCACCGGCAGCGAGGCACTGGTCGCCGATATCGTCGGCGATGGTGGCAACGCGGTGCATCTGACGACCCGCGCCGAATGCGGCGCCGCGATGCTGGACGAAGCAAAGCCCGGCGACCGCATCCTGATCCTCGGCGCGCGCGACGATACGCTCACCGAGTTCGGGCGGGAATTGCTGGAAAAGCTGGCGGATCGCGCTTGATTTTCGCCTGCGAATCTGTATAGGCGCCCGCATTCGGGGCGAGGCCTTGTGCCGGTCGCCCCGTTTGCTTTGCACGAATAGGCAAAGCCGGACGACAGCCGGAGGGGTTTCGCGATCGGCGCGGAATCAGCGATCGGCCAAATCGAAGGAAGCGCAATCATGCCGTTTTACGAGCATGTCTTTATCGCGCGTCAGGATCTGAGCCAGGCTCAGGTCGATGCGCTGGCGGAAACCGTCACCAACGTCA
This sequence comes from Sphingopyxis panaciterrulae, assembly GCF_014199295.1. Classification (GTDB taxonomy): domain Bacteria; phylum Pseudomonadota; class Alphaproteobacteria; order Sphingomonadales; family Sphingomonadaceae; genus Sphingopyxis; species Sphingopyxis panaciterrulae. Next base: position 120,339 of record NZ_JACIJH010000008.1, on the reverse strand, counting down.
TCGGCGAATATAAGGGCACGGTCCACAAGACCGAAACCTGGGGCCTGAAGCAGCTCGCCTACAAGATCGCGAAGAACCGCAAGGGTCATTACGCGATGCTGTCGGTCGAAGCGCCGGGCGAAGCCGTCGCCGAAATCGAACGCCAGGCGGCGATCAACGAAGATATCATCCGCTGGCTGACCATCCGCGTAGACGAACTCGAAAAGGGTCCGTCGGTGATGATGCGCAAGCAGGAACGCCGCGGCGGCCGTGGCCGCGACAGCGAGAATTAAGGAGCGCAAGACAATGGCACGACCCTTTTTCCGCCGCCGCAAGACCTGCCCCTTCAGCGCGAAGGACGCACCGGTCATTGATTACAAGGACGTCCGCCTGCTTCAGGGTTACCTGTCGGAGCGCGGCAAGATCGTCCCGTCGCGGATCACCGCGGTGTCTACCAAGAAGCAGCGCGAGCTGGCGAAGGCGATCAAGCGCGCTCGCCACATCGGCCTGCTCCCCTACATCGTGAAGTAAGGAGGGCGGTTCGATGGAAGTCATCCTGCTCGAACGTATCGAGAAACTGGGCGGTATCGGCGACGTCGTCACCGTCAAGAACGGCTTTGCCCGCAATTTCCTGTTGCCCAACAACAAGGCGCTGCGCGCGAACGACGCCAACCGCAAGGTCTTCGAAGCTAACCGCGCGAAGATCGAGTCCGACAACGCCGAACGCCGCACCGCCGCCGAAGGCCGTGCCAAGGACATCGACGGCAAGCAGGTCGTCCTGATCCGCCAGGCGTCGAACACCGGCCAGCTCTATGGCTCGGTATCGGTGCGCGACATCGTCGACGCGCTGGCCGAGGACGGCGTCGAAGGCGTCACCAAGGCGATGGTCGAACTCGAACGCCCGATCAAGTCGCTCGGCCTGTTCGACGTCAAGGTGAAGCTGCACCCCGAGGTCGCCTTCACCGTCGGCGTCAACGTCGCGCGCTCGCCCGACGAGGCCGAGATGCAGAAACAGGGTATCGATGTCATCGCCGCGATGTTCGAGGAAGAACAGGCCGCAGCAGCAGCGCTGGCGCTCGAACCCGACAGCGAGGACGAGATCGAGGAGGGCACGTCCCCGTCGGAAGCCGTTGCCGAGGCAGGCGAAGCCGCCGCGGACGAGGCCGGCGAGGAGAACGAAGAGGCCTGAGGCCCCTTTCCTTCTTTCGAGAAACGAAAAAGGCTCTGGAACCCTCTTGGTTCCAGAGCCTTTTTCATTCCAGCGCGTCGTTTAGGTCCGTTCTGGCACGCGATTCCATCAATAGCCCATCAGGCTCAGCACTTCCTTGCGGCTGAGTTGGTCGTGAAGGAAGCAGCCGAGGAGGCGGCTCGTCACCATGCCGACGCCGGGGGTGCGGACGCCGCGGCCGGTCATGCAGCCGTGCTGCGCGTCGATCACCACCGCGACGCCCTGCGGTTGCAGATGGTCCCAGATGCATTGCGCAACCTCGGCCGTCAGGCGTTCCTGCACCTGAAGACGACGCGCATAGCCGTTGAGGACGCGCGCGAGTTTCGAAATGCCGACGACGCGGTCCTTCGGCAGATAGGCGATCGACGCCTTGCCGGTGATCGGCGCCATATGATGCTCGCAGTGCGACTGAAAGGGAATGTCGCGCAGCAGCACGATCTCGTCATAGCCGCCGACCTCTTCGAAGGTGCGCGACAGATGCACCGACGGGTCCTCGGCATAGCCCTGGCAATATTCCTTCCATGCGCGCGCGACGCGCTTCGGCGTGTCGCGCAACCCTTCGCGCGCCGGATCGTCGCCGGCCCACTCGATCAGCGTCCGCACCGCGGCCGTGACATGATCGGGAACGACGATCTTGCCGTCTTCCCCAAGCTCGGCGTCGTGCGTCATGCCCCCCTCTTTCACTGTTGCTTTCATGTCGCACATGTCGGGGCGATCGGCACGATACGCAACCCCACGCGAACAAGAATTTCGACCCCTCCCACAAGTTTACGTTGCGGAATCGGGACTTTTTTCATCCCCGAACTTGCGCGGTTTCTTGCGGGTTACGCCGCAAAACAAGTGACTTGACGCTTTCGTAAAGTCGGCGCACCCTAAAGTCCTTACAGAGCCCGCCCAAGCGGGCCGTAATCCGGAGAGGCCGGCGTTCATCCCCGACGCCGGTGGGAGAGGACGATGACCAGCGTAGCTGGCAGGTGGGACTTGGTCCGGCAAGCGGCCCTTCGGGGCCGATGCTCGCTGCCGCGCGCGGGCGCATCCCCTCCCCTTACCGCAAACTGACCATTTGGGCGGCCCGCACCCGCGGGCCGGAAAAGGGAGGATATAGATGAAGTTCAACGCACTGATCGGCTCGTCGGTTCTGGCGATGGCGGTGGCCACGCCCGCCTTTGCGCAGGACGCGAATGATACGACACGCGATGCCTTTGGCGGCGAGATCGTCGTCACCGCGCAGCGCCAGTCGGAACGCCTGCAGGACGTGCCGATCGCCGTCAGCGCCTTTTCCTCCGAAGCGCTCGAAGCGCAGCAGATCAAGACGCCGTCGGACCTGCAACTGACGCTGCCCAACGTCACCTTCACCAAGACCAATTTCACCGGCGCGAGCTTCACGATCCGTGGCATCGGCGACCTGTGCGTCGGCACGACCTGCGACAGCGCGACCGCGATCCACCTCAATGGCGACCCGCTGTTCTCGACCCGCCTGTTCGAGACCGAATTCTTCGACCTCGAACGCGTCGAGGTGCTGCGCGGCCCGCAGGGCACGCTGTTCGGCCGCAATGCGACCTCGGGCGTGGTCAATGTCATCACCGCCAAACCCAAGCTCGGCGTCTTCGAAGGCTCCGCCGAAGCCGAGTATGGCAATTATGATTCGATGAAGGGCAAGGCGATGGTGAACATCCCGCTGGGTGACACCGCGGCCCTTCGCGTCGCCGGCATCTATCTGAACCGCGACGGCTATACCAAGAACACCTTCCTCAATACCCGCATCGACGACCGCGACCTCTATTCGGTGCGCGGCTCGCTACGTTGGGAACCGACGTCGGACACGACGGTCGACCTGCTCGCATCCTATTTTCACGAGCGGGATCAGCGGACCCGCATCCAGAAACAGCTCTGCCAGCGCGACCCGACGGGCATTCTGGGCTGTTTGAACAACCGCCGCGACAGCGCCCCCTTCAACGGCAACGCGACCTTCACCGCAGCGCTGACGTCCAAGGAATTCCTGGCGACCCAGGGCATTCCGGCGGCGTTCGCGCTGGGCAGCCTCTATGGCCCCGATGTCTATGCCGGAACGACGATTTCGAGCGACCCCAGGGAGGTGAAAACCGCCTTCACGCCCAATTATTTCACCAGCGAACTGACGCTGCAAGGACGCGTCGATCATAATTTCGGCCCGGTGTCGCTGCAGGTTTCCGGCCAGTATCAAAAGATCAAGCTGGAAGCGCAGCAGGATTATAACAGCAATGTCGGCGACCGGTCGCAATATGCGGCGGCGTTGAACACACTGGCATTCTTTGCCGCCAACGGTATCCCGACCGGCCTTCCGTCACCCGCCCCGGCCTTTGTTCCCGGCTCGGCCGCCTATTTCGCACCCGTCGCCGCGGCCCTCATCCCTGACGGTCCCAATGGCGTTCTTTGCACCTCGCAATCGGACGATAGCGGACGCGGCGTGTTCGGCGGCAACGGCATTTGCAGCGACCAGTCGCTGCAATTCGACCGGTCGAACCAGTATAATACCAGTTGGTCGGCCGAGGCGATCCTGTCCAGCGACCTCGACGGGCCGTTCAACTTCCTGCTCGGCGGCATCTATGCCAACTATCACCTGACCGAGAACAGCTATTATGTGAACGCCTTCCCGATTGATTATCTGGCGGGTGTGCTGGGCGCCTTTTCGTCCTTCTCCAACGGCCTGCCGCCGTCGGTCCTGGGACAGCCCTTTTTCCGCAACAACACCGACGATTTGAAGATCAAATCCTATGGCTTGTTCGGCGAGGCCTATTTCGAAGTCACCGACCGGCTGAAGCTGACCGCCGGCCTGCGGTACAACAATGACAGGAAGAGCGTCCGCGCCCGGTCGCTGCTGGCCAGTTCGAACGGCAATATCTTTGCCCCGCACGGCTTTAGCGGCGACCTGTTCGATACGCCCATTGGCGCGGATTTCGACGGCGACAGCGCGACGGAGTGCACGGCAACCTCGCCCGTCGGCCCCGTCGGCTCGGTGCCGGGTTGCGAAGCCTTCCAGAGCCGCAGCGTAGGCTATGAAAAGATGACGGGGCGCTTCGTGATCGACTACAAGATCACCGACGACAATCTCATCTATGCCTCTTACTCGCGCGGTTACAAATCGGGCGGCATCAACCCGCCGCTGCAACCGGTCTTCGCCGTGCCCGAATCCTTCAAGCCCGAACAGGTCGATGCCTTTGAAATCGGGTCGAAGAACAGCTTCGGCAACGGTGCGCTGCAACTGAATGCGACCGCCTTTTACTATAAATACAAGGATCTTCAGCTCAGCAAGATCGTGGCCCGCACCGCGGTCAACGACAATGTCAGCGCCGACATCTATGGCTTTGAGGTCGAAGGCATGGTGCGCCCTGACCCCGACTGGGTCATCAACCTGGGTTTCAGCTATCTGCATACCAAGGTCACCGACGACAAGTTTACCAGCAATCCGCGTGATTTCGGTGGCGGACGCGAAGACGCCGTCATCATCAAGGACATCACCAACGGCGCCAACTGTGCCGTCGGATCGACGTCGGGGAGCGTTGCCGGCGTCAATGGCTTTGTGAACACGGTGAACGGCGTCATCAATGCGGGCCTCGTTCCCGGCTTGCAAGGCGGCGCCGGCCTGCAAGGCACCACCGCTTTCCCGGCAGACGGCGGCATCGCGTCGACCGGCGCCTATGGCATTTGCGCGGTGCTCGGCGCCGCTGCGAGCGGTGCCTTTGTTCCGGCGGGTCTCGACCCCGCGGCCTTCGGCGGAATCGAGTATTTCTCCGCCGGCGTTCCCGTGAACATCAAGGGCAACAAGCTGCCGCAGGCGCCGAACTACAAGTTCAGCGCCGGCGTGCAATATACGGCGCATCTGGGCGGAGACATGACGCTCACGCCGCGCTTCGACCTCGCCTATACCGGCGACAGCTATGGCAGCATCTTCAACGGCAACGTCAACAAGATCCAGGGCTATGCCCAGGTCAACGCGCAGGTGCAGCTCAACGGGGCCGACGACAAATGGTTCGTAAAGGGGTTCATCCAGAACATCTTCGATGCCAACAGCGTCACCGGCCTCTACATCACCGACCAGTCGTCGGGTAACTACACCAACATCTTCACCCTCGAACCCCGGCGCTATGGCATCGCGGCGGGTGTGCGCTTCTGACGACGGACCGGCAGTAACGCCAAACGGAAAACCCCGGCCTCTCTTTCGAGAAGCCGGGGTTTTCTTTTGCCCGAAGGCCGGCAGGGCGACGGCGCCGCCCTGCCCCTGCCCGCGTCAGAATTTGAAGCGGCCGGTCACGCCATAGGTGCGCGGCTGGCTGGGATAGCCCGACACGCTGCCCGACTGGGCAACGGCCGGGAAGATCGTCGTCAGATAGCGCGCATTGGTAAGATTGCGGCCCCACACACCAAGCTCGAGACCGTTCGACAGCGCAAAGGTGAAGGAGGCGTTGAGCTGATTCACCGTGCGCTTGAACTGGTCGGAGAAACCGGCGGGGAAGCCCTGAAGGCCGTCGACCATCCGCGTCGGGCTTTCATAGAGATAGTCGACGTGGAAGATCGCGCGGCTGTCGTCCGCGAACCGGTGCGTATAGGTCGCGCCCATCGACGCCGACAGGTCGGGAATGCCCGCCGGCTTGGTGCCCGAAATGTCGCCGAAGGCCGACCCGACGAAGCTGTCGTATTTCGGATTGAGCCACGTCATCGCCAGCGTCAGGTTGAGCCCGTCGACCGGGCGCACCGATCCGTCGAACTCGACGCCCCAGGTCGACTGCTTGCCCGCATTGGCGAGCGCGAAGCCGGTGCCGGTGAAGATGTTCGACTGGAACCCCTTGATCGACTGCTTGAACACCGCGAGGTTCAGCGCCGCGACCGACCATTGGCCCTTGAGCCCGAATTCATAGACTTCGGATTCCTCCGGCCCCGCGAAGCGCGTGCCGCCGACGAGGTTCGGCGTCGTCAGCCCGGCCGCCTCAATCGCCGGCAGGTCCGAAGCGAGCGGGCGGCTGTCGCGCGACAGGTTGATCGAGCTCGCCTTGAAGCCCGTCGCATAGGTCGCATAGACGTTGACCGTGTCGGTCAACTCGTACGCCAGCCGCGCGCTCCACGCGAGGTCCTTGTCGTGCGTCTTGCCGGGTTCGACCGCGTTCGGCACGTTGAGGAAAGGCGGCAGGAACTGGAACGCCTTCAGCCCGTTCAGCGGATTCGCCGCCGGATTGCTGTCGTTCGCATTCGCAAAGGCGACGAACTGCTGGAAGATCGCCGCCGTCGCGGGGTTGGTCGCAAAGGCCGCGATCGCCGCAGGGTCGTTCGGGTTGACGCCCGCCTGCTGGAGCGCCCCGCCGAGGATCAACTGGTTGCGGAACGGCGCATATTGCGGCGCATCGAGGTCGATGGCCGAGAAAGTATCGGTACTCACCACATCGGTCGAGAAACGCTTGCGATCCTGCGTATAGTTGGCGCCGACGGTGAAGGTCAGCCGGTCGGTAATGTCGAAATCGAGCGTGCCGAAGATCGACCATGACGTGTTCTTGAGGCGATAGGCCTCGTCGAACCCGTCGCCCGAACGGAAGAAGCTGTCGATATATTGGGCCGGATCGCCGTCACGGGCACCCAGCGCCGCCTCAAGCGTCGGAACGTTGAGCGCACCGCCGCTCGCGGCCTGGATCAGCGCATTGCCATAGGGGCGGAAATCGTCGCCGAAGAAGAGCTGGTTCTTCTGGTCGATCTTCTCGTTGAAATAATAGCCTCCGACCAGGAAATTGACCGGGCCGTCGAAATCGGAAGCGAGGCGCACTTCCTGGGTGAAGGTGTTGATCGCGACGTCGTCGCTCTTGCGACCGATCAGGTCGGCGGCGGTGAAGTCCGAATCCTGGTTGGCGAAGGAGCGCACCTCGCGATAGGCAGTGATCGAGGTCAGCGCCATATTGCCCAGATCATAGTCGATCTGCGCCGATCCGCCGTAATTCTTGATCCGGTTCTCCGACAGGAAATTATTGTAGACGTCATAGGAGAAGGGGTTTTCGCGATCGACGCTCGGCCCGCCGACCAGCGCGTCGGTGATGCCCATCGTCGGGCCGGCGACGATATTGGCCGCGATGCAGCAATTCTCGTCGATCTTGTCGTAATCGCCGATCAGGCGGATCGACAGCGCATCGCTCGGTTCGAACAGGAGCTGGCCGCGCACGCCCCAACGGTTGCGGTCGTTGACGTCCTGATCGAGATGAAGGTCGCGGGCATAGCCGTCGCGGCGGTTGTAGTTGCCGCCGATCGAGAAGGCGACGGTGTCGCTGATCGGGCCGGTGACGTCGCCCTTGACGACGATCGCGTCATAATTGCCATAGCTCGCCTCGAGCGAGCCGCCGAAGTCGAACTGCGGCTTCTGCGTGATGATGCTGATGACGCCGGCCGAGGCATTCTTGCCGAACAGGGTCGATTGCGGGCCGCGCAGCACCTCGATCCGCTCGACGTTCGGCAGGTCGCCGACCTGGGCGGCCGAGCGCGAGCGATAAACGCCGTCGATGAAGACGCCGACCGAGGGCTCGATGCCGGCGTTGTTGGCGCCATTACCGAAGCCGCGGATGATGAAATTGGTGTTGGCGCTCGACTGGAGCTGGCCGACGCGCAGGCTGGGAACCGAGGATTGCAGGTCGATCAGGTCGCGGATCTGCGAATTCTGAAGGTCGGCGGCCGAGGTAACCGAAACCGCGACCGGCGTGTCCTGCAGCGTCTGCGACCGCTTCGAGGCGGTAACGATGATCTCGTTGCCATAATCATAGCTTTCGGCGGGCGCAGCCGCATCGTCGGCGGGCGCGGCGTCCTGGGCAAAGGCATAAGCGGGGGCGGTCGCGGCGCACAGCATCGTGGCGCCCAACAAAATGTTGCGCAACGTCATTTTCTCTCTCCATACCGGCGAGCCTGGCCCGATGGCCTAAGGAGGGGTCGCTCTACCGGTGACTGACTGCTCTAATACGCCGGCCCGCCGCGTCAACGCGGGCACCCCGATATGCGGGATTTTAGGGGATATAAGTGACTAAAAAGCCACAGTTTCCGTTACGGCCTTCGCTATGAGCCCCCTTCCCCGCCCCCGCGCGCTGCTGCTCGACCTCGACGGCACGCTGATCGATTCGGCGCCCGACATCGCCCGCGCACTCGCGGAAACCCTCGCCGCATACGGCTTGCCGCCACTCGACGAAGTGGCGGTGAGGCAGCGCGTTGGCCATGGCGTCGCCCGGCTCGTCGAAAGTGGCTTCGCGGCCGTGGGGCGCCCGCTGGCCGAGGCCGACCTCGCGGCGGCGACCGCGGCGATGATGGGCGCCTATCGCGCCCGGCTGATCGACCGGACGCGATTGATCGACGGCGTCGAGGTGCTGGTCGCCGTCTGCGAAGCACGCGAAATCCGGCTCGCCTGCGTCACCAACAAGCCCGAAGCCATGGCGCGGACGATCCTCGACCATTTTGGATTGGACGCGGCGATCCCCGTCGTCATCGGCGGCGACGGCCCGCTGCCCCGCAAGCCCGCCCCCGACCCGCTGCTCGCCGCGCTCGCCCGACTTGGCGTCGCGCCAGACGAGGCCTGGATGGTTGGCGACGGCCGCCCCGACATGCAGGCCGCGCGCGCCGCCGGCGTCGCCGCGGTCGCGGTACGAAGCGATTACGGCGAGCCGCTGACGCCCGACCTCTACGATCGGCTGGCGGACGATCCCGCGGGCGTCGCCGCGCTGATCGAGGCGACCGCCCGCCGCTAGATTACCCGAATCCCGCGCAGATTACCTTTCGGCCATCTGGCGGGGGCGGCCCTTCTGCGTCATCTCCGAAACCATGGGGAAAGAAGCAGCGAGGGCCGGCAACTCCGTGCCGCGACGCCATGTGCTGGAAGGGCTGGCGGCCACCGGAGCGGCGATGACCGGCGCCGCGGCCGGAGCGCGAACGGCTGTCTCGTCCTCCGCCGCATGGGACGCCATCGTGATCGGCGCCGGCGTCTTCGGAAGCTGGACGGCCTGGACCCTCCAGCGCGCAGGGCACAAGGTCCTGCTGCTCGACGCAGGGGGGGCGGCACACAACCGCGCCTCCTCGGGCGGCGAAACGCGCCTGATCCGCACCGAATATGCGGGCAATGCGCTCTACACCCGCTGGGCCTGGGCCTCGCTCGCCGAATGGCAGGCGCTGTCGAAGCGCCACGAAAGCCCGATCTTTCACTCCACCGGCGCGCTCTATCTCTATCCGCAGGACGGCGCCGGGATCGACCACAGCATCGCGATCCAGCGCGGCCTCGGCATCCCGATCGAGAAGTTGACCGCCGGCGCGATGGCGCGGCGATGGCCGCAGGTCGATTTCGGTGGCATCGCGGTCGGCGTGATGCAGCCGACCATGGGCACACTGATGGCGCGCCGCAGCGTGCAGGCGCTGGTCGGCGAGTTCGTGGCCGCGGGCGGCGGCTTCCGGCCGTTCGCGGTCGATCCGCCGCGGTCGGACGCCGCCTCGCTCGGCTCGATCACGGGTTCGGGCGGCGAGACGCTGCGCGCGGGTCGTTTCGTCTTCGCCTGCGGCCCCTGGCTCCCCAGACTGTTCCCCGTGGTCGTCGGCGATCGCATCGTGCCGAGCCGCCAGGACGTGTTCTTCTTTGCGCCCGCCGCCGGAGATGCGCGCTTTGCGGCCGGCGAACTCCCCGCCTGGGTCGATGTCAGCAGCCCCGACCTCCACTATGGCTTTCCCGATATCGAAGCGCGCGGGTTCAAGATCGCGCTCGACGCCCATGGCCCGCGCTATGATCCCGACAGCGGCGAGCGGCGCGTGTCCGACCAGGCGCTCGCCGACGTCCGCGCCTATCTTGCACGGCGTTTCCCCGACCTCGCCCGCCGTCCGCTCGCCGAAGGGCGGGTTTGCCAATATGAGAATAGCGACAACGGCCATTTCCTGATCGACCGACATCCGCAATGGAAGGATTGCTGGATCGTCGGCGGCGGCAGCGGCCACGGGTTCAAACATGGCCCGGCGGTCGGACGCTACGTCGCCGACCGGCTGCTCGGCATCGGCGAGCCCGAACCCGCTTTTGCGCTGGCCGCGCACCGGATTCACGGCTGAAGGGGAGGCGATTATGGCAAGATCGGAACGGCCGCTGGCATCGATCATGGCGGCGGCGGCATTTTCCCTGGCGGCGCCCGCACAGGCGCAAACCGTACCGGCCTCCGCGCCGGACCGCTATGCCATGCCCGCCACCGCCGTGTGGGACATGACCTCCGAGGCCGGCCGGACCTATCGCATCTTCGTCTCCTTCCCATCGCAGGGAGAGTCCCCGGAGCGCGGCTATCCGGTGCTCTATGTGCTCGACGGCAACGCCGCCTTCGCGGCCTTCGCCCAGGCCCGCTGGGTTCAGGAACATGACGCCGTCGGCCAGTCGATCGTCGTCGGCGTCGGCTATCCGACCGATCAGCCCTATGCCGCGCAGCGCGCGGAGGATTTCATCGTGATGGACAATCCGCCGCCCGGAACACGCCTCGGACGAACCGCGGGGAGAAGCGGGCGCGACGAATTTCTGGATTTCCTGACCGGCAAGCTGCGCGCCGAAATCGGCAAGCGCTACCGGATCGACCCCGATCGCCAGGCGCTGTTCGGTCATTCCTTCGGCGGTCTGTTCGCGCTCCACGCGCTCTACAGCAAGCCGCAGGCGTTCCATTCCATCGTCGTCGCCAGCCCCTCGCTCGAACTCGACGGCGGCGTGCTTCGCGACGAACACGCCTTCGTGGCCCGGCTCGAAGGCGGAAAGATCGGCCGAACCAGCCGTCTGATGATCGTGGTCGGCGACCGCGACGTCGACGACGATCCCGAGCCCGCCCGCGCGCTGGCCGACCGCTTCGACCGCCTTTCGGGGCTGGGCCTGCGCGTCCGTTTCCAGCGCTATGAAGGGGAAGGCCATATGACCGTCCCGACGCGCGCGGTGACCGACGTGCTGCGGTTCGCATTCGCGATACGTTAGGACGGATCGCCATTCGGTCCCCGGCGGCCTGCGAATGGCGGCCTTCCCAGAGCCCGCCTCCCTGCCGCCCGCTCCCCGGCGAACCGTCGTACCTCGGCATCGCCGTGGAGTATCATCGAGCCGCAGGGAGGCGGATATCGAATGCCAGCTTTGCGCCCGCGGGAGTCCAGTTACCCGGCCGGCTTTCGCCCTGCGCGCTGGCGATCGATTTCGGCAACCCACTGATCGGCGGTCATCGGGCCCGAGGCCTCGAAATGCACATGGTCGGCCATCATCTCGCGCACGCCGACGAAATAGAGCGCGCCGGTGGGCAGGCCGAGCTCGGCGATCTTCGCGGCCATTGCCGCCTCCTGATCGGGTGTCGGCTTCGGCCGCGCGGGCTTGTAGAGCAGCACGTCCCAGCCCTCGCCCCCGGCGTGCAGGAAAAGCTGCGTCGGCGGCTGGCCGCCCGCAACGCTGACCTTGTCCCAAAGCGCCATGTCGCGAATGAACGCCTCGGTCTTCCCGGGCGCCAGACGAAACATCTCGAAGGTAGGAATGGTCATTCCGGCGGCGGCTTCGGACGCCTCCGGCGCCTTCTCCTTCGCAGCCGACGGTGCGGCGAGCGCCGCGGCGCATAGGATAAGCAAAAGACTGCGAAACATCCGATCCTCCCCTGCTCGATCGCCCGATCGTGCCGCCGTGCCTCCCTCGCGACAAGCGACGCGGTGGGTCAGACCGCGGCACAAACGGGTAACGCCGGCGCGCGCCTGATACCAAGGTGCGGTGATCTTGACCGATGAGGACGGTTTCTGGCGGTTTTCGGCAAGGAGGCTGCGCCGGGACGATGTGGTTCATCGTCCCAAGCAGGCGACGCTGTCCGAGAGCCGCCAGAAACCGCCCGCCGGGTTGCCAGTCCCGCCCGCTGGACCGCGTCGGCGCGTCGCAGCGATGGAACCACATCGCCGCTTCCGCTCCTCCTCGCCAGCAAGCGGGACTGGCAATCCTCATCGGTCAGGATCACCGCACCTTGATATTACCCTTATTCGCCGGGGTTACCCGTCTCGGCCGTTTCGGGCCGGGCAGCGCCTGCCCTATTCTGGACGCGCAGCGGCGGACGCTGCCGCGCGCTGGGAGACGCCATCGATGAAAGAGCTGGATCGCCGCACCCTCCTGGCCGCCGCCACGCTCGGCTCGATGCTCGCGCCCGCATCCTCGGCCGGTGCATCGCCCCGGAAATTCGGGCTCGAAGCCGCGTCGAAGGGTATCGCGACATTTCAGGCGGTGCATGAAGGGCTCGGCTCGATTGACGTCCGCCTCTTCGACTTCGGGGGCGCACCCGCGCCCGCTGCCTTCCTGATCTATGACATTCCGGTCGGGGCGAGCGAAGGCGTCCACCTTCATAATCTGACCGACCCGCAGCTCGGCGCCTTCGACGAATATTATTACATCCTCGAAGGACGCGGAAAGATGACGATCGACGACGAAGCGATAGCGGTGACCGCGGGCGATCATGTCCACGCCCCGCTCGACTGCTGGCGCGGAATCGAGAATATCGACGACGAACGGCGCCTGAAGATATTCCTTACCTATATCGACCGGTCGTCGAAGAGCTAGAGCCATGTCCCATCGCAAAATTGCGAGCGATCCGCTCGGCATGACGAGCGCCATCACCCGGCGCGATTTCATCAACGGCGTGGCAGCGGGCAGCGGGGCCGCGCTGCTCGGTGCGTGCAGCGGCGGCGACGGGGCGAGCGATCCGCTGTCGCCGTCGGGATCGCCGTGGACCGGCTTCGGCGGGGTGGGCGATTATCGCTGGTCCAACGGCAATACCCAGGCCGTCATGGAGGCCGCGCACCGCTTTCGCGACGGCGCCTATCCCGACGCATCGACGGTGCCGGTCGACGAAACGGTCGATCTCGTCATCGTCGGCGGCGGCTTTTCCGGCATGACGGCCGCTTATGAATTCTCCAGGCGCGCAGGACCCGGCCGCACCTGCCTGCTGCTCGAAAACCATCCGATCGTCGGCGGCGAGGCCAAGCAGAATGAATTCCTCGTCGACGGCCGCCGCCTGACCGCACCGCAGGGGTCGAACGGTGCGCTGCTTCTGAAGGACGGCTACGTCAAGGGCAGCTATGGCGGCGAACTCTACGACGTCTACACCGACTATTATCGCGAACTCGGCATCCCCGCGCACGCCGAGCTGGAGCCGGTCGCGGGCGGAGCAGAGCGCTATAATCTGACCGACTATCATTTCTCGCCGATGGCTCCGGCATCGGAGGCGGGATATGGAACCGCCTATCATTTCCCCGGTCGCGGCTGGGTCCGCGACCCGTCGAAGAATGGTTTCGCGGACACCCCCTGGCCGCCGGCCGCGCAGCGGGACATGGACGATTTCGTCCATAATCGCCGCGATGTGCTCGGCAAGATGCGCGGTGCCGAGGCCTGGCTCGATTCGATCACCTATTATGACCTTCTCGACCGGCTCGGCTATGGCGCGGAGGTCCGTCGCTATATCGACCCCTATATCGCCGTCGCGAATTTCGGCGTGTGCGGCAATGCGATCTCCGGCCTTGCTGCGCACCGGCTGGGGCTGCCCGGCACCGCGCTTCCCGGCGTCGATCACGGCGATGCGAGCCATATCGGCGTGGTTTCCTTTCCGGGCGGGAATGCGGCGATCCTGCGCATGATGCTCGCGCGGATGATCCCCGGCGCCATCGCCGGCGACGGCCGCCTCGCCGCCCTCGCCTCCGGGCCGATCGATTTCGCGAAGCTCGATCGCGCGGGCGCTCCGCTGCGCATCCGCGGCGGCGCGACGGTGACGCAAGTGGTCCACGAGGGCGGCCCCGCCGACGCCGAGCATGTGCTGGTGACCTATGCCCGCGACGGAAAGCTGCGCAAGATACGCGCGCGGTCGGTCGTCATGGCATCGGGCGGCTGGGTCAACCGCACCATCGTCGGCGACCTGCCCGACAGCCATCGGCAGGCCTATCGCGCCTTTCATTATGGCCCGGTGATGATCGCCAATGTCGCGCTTCGCAACTGGCGCTTCTTCGACAGACTCGGCTTCACTGCGGCGCGCTGGTTCGAGGGGCTGGGGTGGCAGGTATCGGTCCGGCGCAACGTCGCGCTCGGCCCCACCCGTGCGCTGACCCCCGACGATCCGACGGTGCTGACCTTCTACATCCCCTTTCTCGATGCGAGCCTGCCCGCCTCTGCCCAGGGCCCGGCGGCGCGGACGCGGTTGTTGGCGGCGAGCTACGGCGATTTCGAGTGGCAACTTCGCGAACAGATGACCGAGATGTTCGGGGCCGCCGGCTTCGACGCGCGGCGCGACATTGCCGGCATCATTCTTAACCGATGGGGTCACGCCTTCGTGGCGCCGCAGCCAGGCTTCTTCCTCGGGCGCGACGGCCTGCCGCCGCCGGCCGAGGTGCTGCGCCGGCCCCACGGCCGGATCGTCTTCGCCCATTCCGAGTTGCAGGGCCTGATGAGCATGGCCTGCGCGATGATGGAGGGCCATCGCGGCGCGCGGCAGGCGATGGCGATGCTGTGACGCCTGAGGTCAAGACCTCAGGATCGGGGTAGCATCAGGATCATCGCCGCCGCGACCAGCCCGCCGAGCCCCATCACCAGCGACACGGTGAGCAGGCTGCTGCCGCCCGCGAACAGCGCCCCGGCCACCACCGGCCCCAGCGCCGACCCACCGCGCCCGATCCCGATCACGAAGCCGGTGCCGCTCGCCCGCAACGTCGCGGGATAGGTTTGCGCCAGCACCGGATACATGCCGACGACACCGGCGTTGATGAAGAAGGCCGCAACCGCGGCGGTAATCGACAGGCGGACCAGATCGGCCCCCGCGACCCCGAACACACCGATGGCGACGAAGCCCGCAAGCATCGACCCCGCCACCAGCGGACGCAGCGCGAAACGCTGGCTCGCGAGCCCGATGACCACCGCACCCAGCAGATTGCCGACATTGGCCGCGACGAGCACCCCGCCCGCCTGCGCGGCGTCGAACCCCATATCGACGACGATCTTCGGAATCCATTTCTGGATATAATAGAAGAACAGGATCTGCGCGAAATAGGCGACCGTGAGCAGGACGGTGATGCGCGCAAAGCCGGGCGAGAAGAGTGCGGCGAGCGAGGGTTTCACCGTCTCGGCGGGCAGCGACGGCAGGTCGGAAGCGGGCGCGTGGCCGAGCCGGCCGAGGGTGCGGTTCACCTCCGCCAGCGCGCCGGCGGGACGCCGCGCGACCAGCGATTCGATCGATTCGGGCAGGAAGACGAAGGCAAGCGGGATCATCATCGTTGTGGCGATCGCGCCGAGCAGGAACACCGACCGCCAGTCGCCGGTCGCCGCCAGCAATCGCGAGGCAACCAGACCGCCCAGGATCGCGCCGGTCGAATAGCCGGCGATGTTCAGCGCGACGTTCAGCCCGCGCCGCTTGTCGTTGGAAAATTCCGCCACCATCGCGCTGGTCGAGGACAGCATGCCACCGATGCCGACGCCGGTCAGGAAGCGAATCGCCGACAGCATCGTCACCCCCGTGGCGTGAGCCGCGGCGAACATGCCGCACGCCATCAGCAGCAGGCAGCCGAGGATCGTCGGGCGGCGGCCGATGCGGTCGGCGACATTGCCGATCAGTACCGACCCTGCCGCCATGCCGAGCAGTTCCATCGACAGCACGATGCCCAGCGTCGCCTTGTCGACGCCCCATTCGTCGGCGATACCCGGCGCGGCAAAGCTGATCGCCAGCACGTCGAAGCCGTCAAGCGCGTTGAGCGCGATACAGATCGCGACCACCATGATCTGAAGCCGATGCATCGGCGCGGCGGCGATCACCGCCCGCGGGTCGTTGGTCATGGCCTATCTCCCCCGTCGGCCGCGCGCCCGGCGGAGCGCGCTGGCCCTGTGCGGATCGCGCCCGATTTTTCCAGGGCGGCGCGCATTAAATCCGCTCTCTCTCGAATCCGTTCGTGTCGAGCGAAGTCGAGACACGAACGGAAGAATGGATCAGATTGAAAGCGTGTCGCTCTATCGGAGTTGCGCGAGATGCTTCGCGACGATCGCCGCCGTTTCGGGTCGCCGCTCCAGACAGCGCGATACCGGGCCGACGACGACCACCGAAAGCCGCCGGTCGCTGCCGGGCAGCGGCAGGGCGACGCCCGCCAGGTCGGGCGTATATTCGGTGTTGCTCTGGTGCCAGCCCATCGCGGCGGCTTCCTCCAGCCGCCGCTCGACCGCTTCCGGGCTGTCGGGCGTCGTCGGCGCGTAGCGGACGAATTCGATCTTGCGATAGAGGCGCTGCCGCTCTTCGGGCGGCATCTGCGCGAGCAGGGCGCGCCCCGCCGAGGTTGCGTGGATCGGCACTCGATCGCCGACCTTGGCGAAATAGCGCACGGGCTGCGGTGATTCCGCCACGTCGATGAAGGTCGCATGGATGCCCGCGGGCGCCGACACCGCGACCGTCTCGCCAGTCGCGCGCATCAGGTCCTGCGCCAACCGCTGATATTGGTCGGGTAGCGGTTCGGCGCTGGCGACCGCCTCGGCCAGCACCAGCCAGCGCGGGCTCGGATAATAGCCGCCCCGTGCCCGCGGCTCGTAGAGATAGCCCTTCGACGCCAGTGTCCCCACCAGTTTGAAGGTGCTCGATCGCGGCCAGCCGAGATCCTCGGCGATTTCGGCCGGCGTCGCCGGCTTCAGCCGTCTCGCGAAATATTCCAGGATTTCCAGCGCATTCGCGGCCTGCCGCACGATCATGGTCTTGTTCGCCTGAAAAGGGTTGCAGACCTCCATATGGCCGAAGCGCGGCGCCCCGAAAAGCCGTCAGCATGTCGCGCCGCCGCCGCATCGTCAGCGCGCCGTGAAGCCGCCGTCGACGGGCAAGGCGACACCGGTCACGAAACTCGCCTCGTCCGAGGCCAGCCACAGCGCCGCGTCGGCCACTTCCCCCGGCCGGACGAGACGCCCCATCGGCACCGCGCCGACGATCTTCGCCTCGTTCGCGGCGGCCTCGGCCGGATCGCCGCTCCGCCCGGTGAAGCCGGCCTTCATCGGCGTGTCGGCCAGCCCGGGGCAGACGACGTTGACGCGGATATTGTCGGCGGCAAAGGCCAGCGCCAGGCTCTTGGTCAGCCCGACCACCCCCCATTTCGCCGCCGAATAGATAGGGCTCATCATCGAGCCGACGAGGCCGGAGATCGAGGCGGTGAAGATGATCGAGCCGCCGCCCCGCGCACGCATGTGCGGTGCGACCTGCCCGGCCCCAAGCGCCGCCGAGGTCACGTTGAGCGCGATCGCCTTGTCATAGGCGGCAAGGTCGAGATTCTCGACCGACGCCGGCCCCGGCATGCCGGCGTGCGCCCACAATATGTCCGCCCCGCCCAGCACCGCGACGGCTTCGTCGATGCTGCCCTTCGCTCCTTCGGGCGTCGACAGGTCGGCGACGATCGTCGACACCCGGTCGGCGCCGAAATGCGCGATCAGGTCGTCCAGTGCCTCGCGGCTGATGTCGATGGCGGCGACGCGCGCGCCTTCGCGCACGAATCGCTCGACGCCGGCGCGGCCCATGCCGGACGCGGCGGCGGTGACGATGGCGAGCTTGCCGTTCAAACGCATGGCATCGGTCCTCAGCTTGCAAAGGGGTCGGGGAAAGTCCCGGTGGTAGAGACGATGGTGGTCTTGGTTTCGAGAAAGGGGTCGAGCCCTTCGAGGCCGTTCTCGCGGCCCCAGCCGCTCGCCTTGACGCCGCCATAGGGCGTCGACCAGCGGATGTAGCGATAGGTGTTGACCCAAACCATGCCGGCTTCGATCCGCGCCGCGACGCGGTGCGCCCGCCCAGTATCGCCCGACCATAGCCCGGCAGCGAGGCCATAGGGCGTCGCATTGGCGATCGCGATCGCCTCTTCCTCGCCGTCGAAGGGGATCAGCGCCGCGACCGGCCCGAAAATCTCCTCCTGCGCGATCCGCATGGCGGCCGATACACCCGCGAACACCGTCGGCTCGACGAAATAGCCGTCCGCGAGCCCGTCGCGGTCGATCCGTGCGCCGCCGGTGACGAGTTCGGCGCCTTCCCCCCGCCCGATCGCGACATAGGACAGCGTCTTGTCGAGCTGCTGCCGGTGCGCCTGCGGTCCCATATGCGTGGCGGGATCGAGCGGCATGCCGACGCGCACCCGCCCCGCCCGCTCGCGGAACGCCTCGACCACCCGGTCATAGACCGGCCGCTCGACGAGCACCCGGCTACCGAGTGCGCAGCTTTGCCCGCACAGCGCCCAGGCCGATCCGGTCGCGGCGTTGATCGCCTGATCGAGGTCGGCGTCGGCGAAGATGATGTGCGGCGCCTTTCCGCCCAGTTCGAAGGTGCAGCGCGTCAGCGTGTCGGCGCCGGTCTTCAGGATCGTCTTCGCGGTCGCGCCCTCGCCGGTGAAGCTGATCTTGGCGACGTCGGGATGCGCGACCAGCCGGGCTCCGGCGACCGGCCCGTCGCCGGGCACGACATTGACGACGCCGGGCGGAAAGCCCGCCTCATCGAACAGGCGGGCGAGCGCGAGCGACGAGGCGGGGGTCTGCTCGGCGGGCTTGAGCACCACGGTGCAGCCCGCGGCGAGCGCCGCGCCGAGCTTCCATGCCGCCGCCATCAGCGGCACGTTCCACGGCGTGATCGCGCCGACCACGCCGACCGGATGGCGCGTGGTGAAGGCGTGAACGCTGTCGTCCATCGGGATGGTCCGCCCGCCGAGCTTGTCGGCGAGCGAGGCGAACCAGTGATAATATTGCGCGTGCATGCCGATGTCGCCGCGCGATTCGCGCACCGCGCGGCCGTTGTCGCGCGTCTCGATTTCGGCCAGCGCATCGACGCGCGTTGCATAAAGATCGGCGAATTTGCGCAGCAGTGCGGCCCGCTCCCACGGCGGTATCTTTCGCCACGGTCCTTCGAACGCCTCCTTCGCCGCGGCAACCGCGCGGTCGACGTCGCGCTCTCCGCCCCAGGCGACGTCGCCCCAGGGTGCGCCCGTCGCCGGATCGATGCTGGGCCGCACGCCTCCGTCGAGAGGCTCCACCCACTCGCCCCCGATGAAGAGGCGATCGAAACGAAAGCTGTCCGGCATGCCGCCCTCTACTATTTCTTATACGAGACTTATTTGTCCCTATATGGAAATAAGAGTCAAGATGCGGAAACGGGTAATGGCGCGGGAAGCCGGGGGGAAGCGCGGCAGACGTCAGCCGTGTGGCGACAGCGCAGCCTGCCCGCCAGCGGGAATCAGGCCCCGTTCGGCGGAGATGCGAACGGCGTCACGGCGCTTGCTGACCCCGATCTTGCGGAACACCGACTTGAGGCGATATTTCACCGTATCGGGCGACATGCCGATCAGGCGGGCGATTTCCTTGTTCGAATGCCCCTGGCTCAGATAGAGCAGCACCTCGGCCTCCGCCTCGCTGAAGACGCCGGGCATGGTCATGTTGTTGCGATAGACCGCCAGCGATTTGACGAGCGATTTCAGATATTGCGCGCGGAACCGGTCGACCTGCATGTCGGCGCGCATCGCATCGTCGAGGCAGGGCTGAGCGAACTGCCGCGCCTCGACGAACGGGCGCACGACATTCTGGAACATCGCGATCCCCACCGCCTCGTCGAAACAGCTCCGCGATTCCTCGATCGCACCCTGCCCGCGCAGCCCGGTGGCGGCGAGGATGTTGACCTCGATCAGCAGCCGCCCCGCCCCGCGCTGATCGGCCCAGCCGCGCAAGCGGGCGAGTTCCTCCAGCGCCGCGTCGCGCTCGCCTGCAAGCAGGCGAAGCTTGATCCGGCAGAGCGAGGCGGCGACGGCGACGGGGCGGTATTGTGGCGATTCGTCTGCCATCATGTCTGCAAGGCGGTCGAGCCCGATCGCGTCCGCGGCGGCCAGCACTGCCTGCGCCGGCGCACCCTGCGAAATCCGAAGGTCGATATCGCAGATGTCGGCGAGCATCTCGAGCTGGCGCAGCCGCCGCCGCGCGGCGACGCGGCGCGCGCGGGCGAGCAGGTCGCAGGCCGCATCGAACGCCCCCTCGCCGGCAAGCGCGCGCGCCTCGGTGAAATAGGCGGCGGCATAGACGTCGACCCAGCCGTCCGACTGCTCCATATGCGGCAACGCCCACGCCAGCAGCTCGCGCGCCTCCGCGACGCGATCCTGCTCGAAGAGCAGTTCAGCCTGAAAGGCCGCGCAATTGGCGGCAAGGTCCGACCGGTCGCCGAATTCGTCGACGATATTCTGCCACGCCGTCTTCAGGATCGCCTCGGCCTCTTTCGAACGCCCCTGCGCGCGCTTGATCCGCGCCTCCAGAAAGCGGGTGAACAGGTCGCTGTAGAGCGATCCGAACGCCTGATAATGATCGCGCGCGGCCAGCGTCGGCTGCAACGCGCGTTCGAGCCAGCCGCCTTCGAAATATTTGGCCCCCAGCGTCTCGCTGATATTCGCCAGCACCAGATGGTCGCTCGCCGGCAGCTTGCGGAGCAGTGCCTCGCGCGCCAGCAGATCGTCGAACGTCACCGGCTGGTTTTCATAATCGCTCAGCGTGTCGCCGACGACGCGCACCTCGGTCCGCAGATCGACGGACAGATCGCCGACGCCGCACTCGGCCAGAAAGCGGTCATATTCCACGCGCGCCGCGCCCAGCTCGCCCAGCTTGATCTGCAGATAGACCTGCGCGAGCGCCAGCCGCGGCCGCGCCCGGATCAGCGCCGGCGGCAGCTTGGCAAGGCCGCGCTCGACCACGCCCTGCAGCCCCTGCGGGATCAGGCGCCAGCCGCCGGCATCCTCCAATATTCCGGCAAGCAGCATGTCGTCGCCCGACAGGATCGCATGGCTCACCGCCTCGGCGACCAGCCCCCGTTCGGCGAACCAGCCGGCGATACGGCGCTGGAGAGCCGCGAACTGCGGCCGGTCCGACCGCTCGAAGCGGTCGCGCAGATATTCGGCGAACAGTTGATGATAGCGATATTCGCGCCGCTCCCACGTCACCGGCGACAGGAACACCCCCTGCTGCTCCATCCGTTCGAGGATCATCCAGCCGTCCTGCCGGTCGCAGAGCAGGTCGACCATCTCGCCCGTCAGCCGGTCGACCAGCGCGGTCCGCACGACGATGTCGCGCGTCTCCGGCGGCAGCGTCATCAACACCTGTTCGGACAGATAGCGCGCCAGATCGCTGCTCGAGCCGCAATATTCGTCGATCACCCGCTCGGTGCCCAGTCCGCGCTTGATCGACAGCGAGGCGAGCTGCACCGCGATCGGCCAGCCTTCGGTGCGGTCGATCAGCGTGTCGATGTCGAGCATCTCCAGCGGCCGGTCGGTCCGCGCGAGCAGGCATTCCGCCTCCTGCGCCGAAAAGCGAAGGTCGCCCGCCCCGATTTCCAGCAACTGCTCCTCGGCCGCCAGCACCGACTGGCCGAGCCACGGATAGTCGCGTGAGGCGAAGAGGAAATGGCAGTTCGGCGGCGCCAGCCGCACCAGCGATTCCAGGAAATGCCCGACCGCATCGTTGAAGGCATGATGCAGGTCGTCGAGGATCAGCACCACCGGCCCCGCCCGGTCGCCGAGTTCGTTGATGATCGCGGAGAGGGCCGCGCGCGGAGGAAGGCCGCTCGACATAGCCTGCGCTTCCCCTTCCTGCCGGTCGCGGCGCACCGCGAGCAGCAGATATTTGACGAAGCGCTTGAGGTCGCGGTCGTCGCGTTCGAGCGTCAGCCACGCGACCTTCGCCGTCCGGGGGTCGAGGCTGTCGCGCCACTGCGACAACAGGCTGGTCTTGCCGTAACCGGCCGGCGCATGAATCAGGGTCAGGCGATGGGTCAGCACCCCGTGCAGCCGCTGCAACAGCAGGTCGCGGCTGATCTGGTCCCCCATCCACATCGGCGGGTCGAATTTGGCGGCAATCAAATCCTGCATGCGGCCCAACCTCCGTACGCGCGGTCGTCGGTTCTGGTCGCGAAGGTTACGGATCGATGACGGCCCTGACAACCGCCTGTGACGCTTGGCTGCGGGGCTTACCCGTCTTCCCTTATCTCATTACCCGTTCGCATTCCGCCGCACCCGTTTTACGCGTTGCGCAGCCCCATGCCCCCCAGTGTAATCCGCCCGGCGTCACAGATGGATGGAGGATGCCCAGGTGCGAATTGGTGTCGATGTCGGGGGAACGAACACCGATGCCGTCCTGATCGATGGCCTGCGGATCGTCGCGTCGAGCAAGCAGCCGACGACGGCGGACGTCAGCGGCGGGGTTGCCGCGGCCATCCGCGCCGTGCTCGCCGACGGGGCCGCGGCGCCCGGCGCCGTCGACGCGGTGATGATCGGAACCACCCATTTCACCAACGCGCTGATCGAGCGCCGGCGCCTCGACCGGGTCGGGATCATCCGGCTGGCGAGCCCGTCCGGCGAAGCGCTGCCGCCGCTCACCGCCTGGCCCGACGCGCTCGCGCGGCAGGTCGGCGGCGAGATCTTCCTGCTGCCCGGCGGCTATGAGGTCGACGGACGCGAAATCGCCCCGTTCGACGAAGACCGGATGCGCACCGCGGCGCAGGCCTGCCGGGCGCAAGGCATCGACCGCATCGCGGTGAGCAGCGCCTTCGCCCCGATCAATCCGGCGATGGAGGACCGCGCCGCCGCCGTCATCGCCGCCGAGCATCCCGGCGCGATCGTCAGCCTCTCGCACAGCCTGGGCCGGCTCGGCCTGATCGAACGGGAAAACGGCACGATCCTCAACGCCGCGCTGTCGTCGCTCGCGGCGCATGTCATCGACTCCTTCGGGCAGGCGCTGGCCGGTCTCGGCCTTTCCGCGCCCCTCTATATCTCCCAGAACGACGGCACGCTGATCTCGGCGGCGGAAGCGGCGCGGCATCCCGTGCTCACCATCGGTTCCGGCCCCACCAACAGCATGCGCGGCGCCGCCTTCCTGACCGGCATCGACGACGCCATCGTCATGGACGTCGGCGGCACCACCTGCGACATCGGCGTGCTGGCGAAGGGCTTTCCCCGCGAATCCTCGCTGTCGATCGACATCGGCGGTGTGCGGACCAATTTCCGCATGCCCGACATATTGGCAATCGGGCTCGGCGGCGGCACGCGGATTCACCGGGACGGCGCCGACCTGCGCATCGGCCCCGATTCGGTCGGCTTCCGCATCACGCAGGACAGCTATCTCTTCGGCGGATCGACCCTGACCGCGAGCGATGTCGCGGTTGCCGCCGGTCACGCGGATTTCGGCGATCCGGCCCGCCTGCCGCCGCTCGGCGCAGAGGTGCGGGACGCGATATGGCGGCGGATACAGGCGATGGTCGCCGACGGCATCGACCGCATGAAGACCGCCCCCGGTCCGGTTCCGGTCATCGCCGTCGGCGGTGGTCATTTCCTGGTCGGCGACGGCCTGCCCGGCGTCGCGGAAATCCTGCGGCCACCCCATGCCTCGGTCGCCAATGCCGTCGGCGCGGCCATCGCCCAGGTCGGGGCCCAGATCGAACAGATCGTCGATTATGACGTCCTGCCGCGCGAAGAGGCGCTCGCCGCGATGCGGCGTGCGGCGGCCGAACGTGTCGTCGCGGCGGGGGGCGCGGCGGACAGCGTCGGGATTGTCGACATGGAGGAGATATTCCTCAGCTATCTGCCGGGCCGTTCGGCGCAGGTGCGGATGAAGGCGGTCGGCAACCTCGCCGACCTGGGTCCGCGCCAAGGCGTCGGGTCGGTGGCGATGGAGGCCCGCCATGCGAATTGAACGGTCGATGCTGGCGGACCTCGCGCGCGGTGCGGCCTTTCTGGGCTCGGGAGGCGGCGGCGATCCCTATTACAGCCTGCTTCTTGCCGAGGCCGCCATCGAACGCTGCGGCGCCTTTGACCTCGTCGCGCCGGACAGCCTCGCCGACGATGCGCTCGTCGTCCCGTGCGGCTGGATCGGCGCGCCGACCGTGTCGGTCGAGAAGCTGCCGAGCGGGCACGAGGCGCTGGCCGGGATCAGGCGGCTGGAACAGATCATGGGGCGCCCCGTCGACGCCGTGATGCCGATCGAGATCGGCGGCGGCAACGGTCTCGCCCCGCTGATCGCAGCGGCCGAGCTTGGCGTGCCGGTGGTCGATTGCGACGGGATGGGTCGGGCCTTTCCCGAATCGCAGATGGCGATCTTCAACATCCGCGGGCTGAAGGCGTGCCCGTCGGTGCTCACGGCGTCCTGCGGGGCGCTGACGGTGATCGAGACCGACGACAATCTGACCCACGAACGCATCGCGCGCGCGCTCTCGGTCGCGCTGGGCGGCATCGCGCATATGGTCGAATATCCGCTGACCGGCGCCGAAGCGCGCGCCCACGCGATCGCGGGCAGCGTCAGCGCCGCCATCGCCACCGGCGCCGCGATCCGCGAAGCCCGCGCCGCGCGCGCCGACCCGTTCGACGCGCTCGCCGAAGCGCTGCGGGCGACGGGCCTCTATCCGCATTGCGCGATCCTGTTCGACGGCAAGATCGTCGATCTGGAACGCGAAACGCGCGGCGGCTTTTCCGTTGGCCGGGTGATCGTCGACGGGTTCGGCGGCCACGGCCGCATGGAGATAGAGTTTCAGAACGAAAATCTTGTCGCCCGCGAAAATGGCGCGATAAGAGCGCTGGTTCCCGACCTTATCACGGTGATGGACCGGGAAACCGCCGATACGATCACGACCGAAAGGCTGAAATACGGCCAGCGGGTCAAGATCGTGGCGGCGGCGGCTCCCGCAATGCTGCGCGAGCCGCGGGCGTTGCGGCTGGTCGGCCCGCGAGCGTTCGGACTGGGCACCGATTTCGCGCCGCTGGAGGAACTGAACGGGATGGAAGGAACATGAGCAGCGGCGGGCATGGCGGTTCGCACGCCAGCGGCCCCTTGCCCGAGGAACTGACCGTTCCCGGCTGGCGGGTCGCGCTGATCATCGCCAGCTTCACCTTCTCCCTCCCCGGTTTCCTCAACGGCGCCCAGACGGGGCTCGCGCTCGGCCTGCATCGCGCCGTGCTGGTCGCGCTGCTCGGCGGGCTCATCCTGTGCGCGGGCGCCTGCCTGACCGCGATCATCAGCGTCCGCACCCGGCTGACCACCTATCTGCTCGTCCAGCGCTCCTTCGGCATCCGCGGCGCGGCGCTGGTCAACATCGTCATCGCGATCATCCATTTCTGCTGGTTCGGGGTGAACGTCTCCTTCTTCGGCGACGCGATGGTCGCCGCCGCGCATCAGGGTTATGGAATCCCCGGCGATTTCGGGCTGTTCGTGATCGCGGGCAGCGTGCTGATCACCCTGTCCACCATCTATGGCTTCAAGACGCTCGACCGCCTCGCCATGGTCGCGGTGCCGCTGGTCGGGTTGATTCTCGTCGCGGTCTGCATCACGGCGACGGGCGCGCATCCGGTCGATCTCGCCCCGGTCCAGGACCCGCCCGCCCCGATGACCTTCGGCATCGCGCTGTCGGCGCTGGTCGGCGCCAACATGCTCACCGTCGCGGCGATGCCCGACCTGTCGCGCTTCATCCGCAGCGAGCGGGGCGCGATCGGCGGTATGCTGCTGTCCTTTCCGCTCGCCGCGCCCCTGCTGATGCTGATCTCGGCACTGATCGCGCTCGCGACCGGACAGACCGACATCATGCAACTCGTCGTCGCCATGGGGTTCGGCGCGCCAGCGCTCCTCATGCTCCTGCTCTCGGTCTGGACGATCAACGCGCTCAACCTCTATTCGGCCGGCCTGTCGATGGCGGCGACCTTTCCCGCGGTCCGGCCGTGGATCTTCATCGTCGCCGGCGGCGCCGTCGGCTGCACCTTCGCGCTGCTCGGCATCATCGACAGCTTCGTGCCCTTCCTGATCGCGCTCGGCCTCGTCATTCCGCCGATCGCCGCCATCTATGTCATCGACGGCTTCGTGCGCTTCGGCCGCGCCGCAGGCACCGAACCGCCCGCCCCGCCGCCCATCCGCTGGCCCGCGATCGGCGTCTGGCTCGGCTCGCTGGCGGTCACGCTGCCGGCGGCGCGGATGGGCGTCACGCTGACCAGCGTCCCCGCGCTCGACGCCACCATCCTCGCGGCGGGCAGCTACGCCCTGCTGCTGCGTCTGCAACGAAATCGCTGACACAAGAGGAGAGACGCCATGCCCTTCGCCCGCGCCGTGGTTGCCGCCGCCTGCCTGCTGGGCGCCGCCGCCGGACCGGCCTTCGCCACCGAGCCGGCACCCGCCACAGCCTATGCGCTGCCCGAAACCGAAACATGGGACCTCGCGTCGGACGACGGCCAGCCCTATCGCATTCTCGTCTCCCGCCCCGCGGGCGAAGCGCCCGACGGCGGCTTTCCGATCCTCTATGTGCTCGACGGCAATGCGATGTTCGCCGCCTTCGCCGAGGCGCGCCGGATTCAGGGGCTGGGATCGAGCGGCCTCGACAAGATGATCGTCGTCGGGATCGGCTATCCCGGTGGCCAGGTCTACGACCCGCGCCGGATGTCCGATTTCACCGCCCCGATCGAGACGCCGGTGCTGAAAGCACTCTACGCCTCCGCCGGCGGCCGCGACCGCTTCGAGACCTTTCTGCTCGAAAAGCTGAAGCCGGCGGTCGAGAAACGCTATCCGGTCAACCCCTACCGCCAGACGCTCTACGGCCATTCGCTGGGCGGGCTGTTCGCGCTGCACATGCTCTACACCCGCCCCGGCGCCTTTCGGACCATCATCGCCGCCAGCCCCTCGATCTGGTGGGACAATCAGGCGATCCTGGCCGAGGAGCGCGCCTGGCGGACGCGAGTGGAGCAAGGTGCCGCCCCGACGCGCGGCACCCGCCTGCTGCTGATCGCGGGCGAGCGCGAGGAGGAGGGCGCGATAGCGGAGGACACCGCGGCGCTCGGCCGGCGGCTCGCCGCGCTATCGGGTCAGGGTCTGCGGAGCGACCTGCTCATCCTCGACGGCGAAACCCACCTCTCGGTGCCGCACCGCTCGGTCACGGCAGCGCTCCGTGCGGCCGCCCGCTGGCCCTGAAGCGGCGATTCCCTACCGACCGCTCCCCGCGTCGACATCCGCCCAGGCCCCAGCGACCGGCTTGCCCTCGAACAGGGTGAGCAGAACCTTGGTCCCCGAAATCTGATAGACCGGCAGGTCGAAGATATTCCTGTCGAGCACGACAAGGTCGGCGCTCTTGCCCGCCGCGATCGAGCCGGTGATCTTGTCGAAGCCGTTGACGATGGCGACGTTGATCGTGTGGCTCGCGATCGCTTCCTTCAGGCTGACGCCCTCGTCGGGCAGCAGCGGCCGGGCGTTCGGATCGCCCGCGGTGCGCCGCGTGATCGCGACCTCGATGCCCTCGAGCGGATTGGCGCTGCCCACCGGCCAGTCGGCCCCATAGGCGAGCTTGCCGCCCGCGCGCACGATGCTGCCCGCCGGATAGATATATTTCGCGCGTTCGGGCCCGATTGCGGCGACCGTCAGGTCCATATAATCGTACCAGGACGCCCAGGTCGGCTGGAACTGGGCAAAGGTCGACAGCCTGGCGAAGCGCGGCTGGTCCGCCGGATCGACGACGTTGAGGTGCGTCACCATATGCCAGGTCGGCTTCGCGCCATTGGCCTTGCGCGCCGCCTCGATCGCGTCGAGCGAGAGGCGGACGGCGCCGTCGCCGATCGCGTGGAAGAAACCGTGCATCCCGCGCGCGTCGATCGCGACCATCGCCTGCTTCAGCACCTCCGGCGCGATCTGCGGCGCCCCGCGCTCGTCGCTATTCTGATAGGGCGCGAGCATATAGGCGGTCTTCTGCGGGATCACCCCGTCGACATAGAATTTGACCGTGTTGGTCGGAATGCCGAGCGCATTGGCGCGCTCGGCCGCGCGCAGCAGGCTCGGCAACTGGTCCATGCCGCGCTCGTTCTTCCACTTCAGCGACACGGTGACGTGGCTCGTCAGCTTGCCCGCGTCCATCACCGCCTTATAGGCATCGACCATCGCGCTGCCGCCGTCGTCGCCGAAATCGACCCCCGCGTCGTTCCAGCTCACGATGCCGAGGCGGTTGAAATGGTCGGCGACATAGAGGATCGAATTCTGGATCTCGGCCGCGGACGGCGGCGGGATCAGGTGCCGGACCAGTTCCATCGCCGCTTCCTGCAGGCTACCCACCGGCTCGCCGGTCGCCGGGTCGCGGTCGATGGTGCCGTTCGGCGGGTCCTTCGTGTCCCGGGTGATGTTCGCGACCGCGAGCGCCTTCGAATTCAGCCAATAGGTATGCCCGCCGACCGATTCGAAGATCAACGGGCGCGTCGTCGTCACAGCGTCGAGCAGCTCCTTGCGCGGGATGCCGTTCGGCGGAAACAGCGCGTCGCTCCAGCCGACGCCATAGATCGCCCCGTCGCCCGGCGCCGCGGCGACGCATTTGGCGATCAGCGCCTGATAATCGGCGATCGTCTTGCCGTCCTGAAGCGGACAGCGCGACCGGCTGAGCCCGCCGAACAGCGGGTGGACATGCGCGTCGCCGAAGGCGGGCAGGACCAGGCGTCCGCCCAGATCGACGACCCGCGTGTCCGCGTCCCGCAGCTTGCCGACCTCCGCCGCGCTGCCGACCGCGACGATCCGGCCATCCTCGATCGCGACCGCCTCGGCCCAGGGCTGGCGCGCCTCGACCGTATAGACGCGGGCGTTGGTCAGGATCATGTCGGCCCCGGCCTGCGGCGCGGCCAGCGCCGGCGCGGCGACCGTGATGGACAGCGCCAGAACGGCGGCTCGTGCAAAGACTCTCGACATCGTCCCTCCCCGGATGAGATGAAGCGGAATTGCCTGGAATTCCGTCTATGGCTTCCCGGCGGGAATTTGCCATCCCCGCACCCGCCATAGAACAACAGCCGCCCCGGTCGGCGAACCCCCGTCGGGGGGTAAGGGACGGGGAAGACGGGTAAGCCGTCCAACGACCGACGCGACGGCCCTTTTCGTTGCCCTCGGCCGCGGCCGCTTACCCTCCACGGCGTCACCTTTACCCAACAGCCGTGCTGACCCCCCCTCCGGTTTATGGTGTCATCGGGGGATGCGGATTCGGCACCGGGGTGTCGCTTGGCTTGGTCCGCAATGGGGAGAGGTTTCGAGAGATGCAGACATTCACGATGAAGCTTTGGACCGCCGCCGCCGGCGCCGCCGCGGCCACGACGATGGCAGCGCCGCCGGCTCTCGCCCACCCGGAGGATGTGCCGACCACGGCCTCGCCGACCGATTTCGTCTATCCCACCGGCTTCGACAAGGCGCTGTCGCTGATGCTGGCGGGCGAAGGCGGCGAAAATGGCATCGGGTCGCACCGGGTATGGCCGACGCTGTCGTTTCCGGCGTTGACGACCGAACAGATTCAGAAGGCGCTCACGGGCAACACGCTCGCGATCCCCTATCATTACGCCCATCAATATGGCGCGGACGGCACGGTCGGCGGCTATAATATCCGCTACGATCCGACCGACCTCAAGAAATGCCCGAAGACGGAAATCCCCGGCGACGGCTTCCTGCTCTACGAGGGTGTTTGCAGCGCCCAGGTGAACGAGCCCGTCACCGGCAGTTGGAAGGCCGAGGATAATAAATTGTGCGTCGACATCGCCTGGGCCGGCAAGACCCAGATCACCGGCTGCTATACAGTCTTCTTCGTTATGGATAGCGTCGCGATGGTGAAGCCGGACGGAACCGTTTCCGGCAAGGCGCACGACCTCAAGAAGGGGGCGGCGCCCGACATGTAGCCACAAGAAGGACCGGCCTTGCTCATCTGCATTCCCGACATTCTGACCGGCGACCAGATCGACAAGCTGGTCGCCATGATGGATCGCCAGACATTCATAGATGGTCGCGAGACGGCCGGATGGGCAGCCGCCGGGGTAAAGGAAAACAAACAGGTCGCCAGCGATTCCAGGGACTATGCCGCAATGCAGGCCATGGTCACGGAAGCGCTGGCGGCCAGTCGCTTCTTTGCGACCGCCGCGATGCCGCGCGCGATGCGGCCGATCCTCTTCAGCCGCTACACCGCCGGCATGAGCTATGGCCCCCACGTCGACAATGCGCTGATGGGCGATGCGCCGCAGACGCGTATCGACCTCGCCTTCACGCTCTTCCTGTCCGACCCGGACAGCTATGAAGGCGGCGAGCTCGAGATCGAAGAGCCCGCGGGCACGCGCGCCTTCAAGCTGCCCGCCGGGGCGGCGATCCTCTATCCCGCCAATTCGGTTCACGAGGTAACGAAGGTGACATCGGGCCGGCGCGACGTCGCGGTCGGCTGGATACAGAGTCTCGTGCGCGGCACCGACAAGCGCCGCATACTCTTCGAGCTTGAAAATCTGCGCACGACGATGTTCGCCGAAACCGGAAAGACCGCCGCCTTCGACACGCTGACCCGCAACACCAGCGACCTGTGGCGCATGTGGGCGGAGAATTAGGCGGCGTGAACAGATTCCATGCCAGGCGAATGTCTGCTTGGAAAGAACGGGTTGGACGCGGCGAAATGGCGGGACGGGGGTGGAAACTGCCTCGCGGCCTCGTCATGCTGAACTTGTTTCAGCATCCATGGCCGGACCTCTCACCCTGCGCTGCGCCGAAGGAAACGGCAGGCCATGGACCCTGAAACAAGTTCAGGGTGACGATGATGGAAACGTCGCCTTCCGGTCGAAACCGGACGGCCCGCTTCCCATCGGGTTACAGCGAATAGCGGTCAATCGAATGTGTCCACGCCGCCCAGAGTGAGGCCCCAGCCTCTTCCTTCCTTGGCCTTCCGCATATTCAAATGAGAACGGCGGCCGGGATGCCCCGGCCGCCGCCGCGTAAAGACCGTGTCGCCGCGATCCGGTCAGAACCGATAGCTGAGCGTCCCCTGCACCGTGCGCGGTTCGCCGTTCGCGCACGAGCCGTAATAGGAACAGCCCGGATAATAGAGGTCGTCGAACAGGTTCACCGCATTCAGTTGAAGCGTCCAGTTCTTATACTCGAGGGCGGCCATGGCATCGACAAGCGTATAGCTGGGCGTCACGACCAGGAAACCGCTGAATGGATCGAACGACCGCGTCGCGCCCGTATAGCGCACACCGGCGCCAAGGCGCATCCGCACATCGTTGGCGAGTTCGATCGTCTTGGTACCGAAGAGGCCCGCAACATATTTCGGCGAACCGTCCCGCTGATAATCCTGACCCGAGAGCCGGACAGTGGAATAAGAGAAGGAGGCGGTAAGGGACAGGTCATCCCTGACGTTGTGATTGGCCTGAACCTCGACGCCCCGCGCCTTGACGGAGCCCGTCTGGATCGAATCCAGCGGATTGTCGGGATCGGGTTGAAGCGCGTTGCTTTCCTTGAGATCGTACAGGGACAGGCGCAGCATCGTCGTTCGCAGCGGCTGCCACTTGATACCGATTTCCTTCTGCTCGCCCGATAGCGGCTTGTAGGTGTTGCCGAACTGGTTGAGGCCGGAGATCGGCAGGAAGGATTCCGAATAGCTGACATAGGGCGCCAGCGTCGGCGTGACGTTGATGGTCAGGCCGGCGCGCTTGGTCGTCCTGCTGGTGACTTCCCGCGGCGCGCCGGCGTCCTGCTTCGTGTAGCGGTCGCGGCGGATGCCGAGCACCAGCGACGCCACCTCACCGAAATCGACCTGATCCTGCAGATAGAGGCCGGTCTGCTTCAGTATCTGGGTGTTGAAGAAGTCGAAAACAGGCGCGGGCGCGGTGCCATAGACCGGATTGTAGACATCGATCGAATCGGCATAGGCGACGAACGCCTGACCGGACACCTGCTTGAAATAGGAGTAGTCGATGCCGGCGAGCAGTTGGTGGCTGAGGGGGCCGGTGTCGAACTTGAACGCCAGGCTGTTGTCGGTGTTGAACGTGTTATATTTGATGTCGATCGCGAACAGGTTACGCGGAACCCTGGTGGTCCCGGGCTCGAACGGGTCCAGCGGGCCGGGGCCGTAATAGGTCGCCAGATAATATTCCGCCTGTTCGGTGTTCGCCCAGGTATAGCGGCTATTGCTGCGCAGGCTGAGCCAGTCGTTGAATTCATGCGTCGCGAGCAGGCTGAGCGCGGCATATTCCTTGTCGCCCCGGTTGATTCCCGGCTCGCCGAAGAAGCGCGAGTTGGGAATGCGTTGCCCCGGAAGCGCGAAGAGCGACCCGACGAGCGGTATGACGTTGTAGTTCGGCGGGTTATGGTCCTGCTGATAGACGCCGATCGCGGTGATGTCGGTGCGTTCGGTGGGCCGCCAGGTCAGCGCGCCCTGCGCGACGACGCGGTCGTTGCGCGTGAGGTCCATGCGCGAGTCCGAATCGCGCACGACGCCCACGAAACGCGCCGCCAGCGTATCGCCGAGCGGGCCGGTGACGTCGACGATCGCTTCCTTGCGGTCGAACGTGCCATAGCTCACGCTGGCGCTGCCGCCGAAATCGAACTGCGGGCGCTTGGACTGCATGTTGGTCAGGCCGCCCGAGCTGCCGGCGCCGTAAAGCACCGACGCCGGACCGACGAGCACCTCGACACGCTCCAGCGTCGCGATTTCGGGGCGCGGCATATAGACGAAGCCGTAATTGCGCTTCAGGCCATCGACATACAGCACCGATTCGAACCCGCGGATATAATTGAAATCGCCGCGCGAATCGTCGCCTCCATTGTAAACGCCCGCCGTGTAGTTCAGCGCTTCGCGAATATTCTGCGCGCCCCGATCCTGTATATCCTCGGACGACACGACCTCGATGGCCTGCGGAATGCGCAGGATGGGGGTGTCGGTCTTGGTCGCCGTCGTCGCCGTCGCAGTGACCACGATATCCGAGTGATTTTCCGCATCCGCCGTCTGCGCATGAGCCGGTGCGGCGCATGCGAGTGCCAGCAACGATACTCCGATCGATCCGCACCGCGCCGCTGCACGAATTTGATAGACACCAGTCATAACGCCCCCTTCCTCCATCCGTTGGTCCCGACCCTGAATTGTCTGTTCTCTCCTCTTGGGACAGGGAGTGTAATTGGACTGCACATCAGCGCTCGCTCCGATTTGGGTAATTGCGAACTTTGATGGGTGAATTTGCCTGCCGGAAGCGCAATTACCCGAGGGTTCCTGCGGCTCCCGGCGGGTGGACGTCCGCTGCGCCGACGCGTCATCCCCTTTGAAACCCTTCTCAATTCATATCCATGAGTGGACAACATCGTCTCGATATGGAAACAAAAATCCGAAGGAGAGGATGATGCTGCCGCTGCTCAATGGAATCCGGATCATAGAGATCGGCGCCGTCGTGCTCGGTCCCTATGCGGGGCAGATGCTTGCCGATCTCGGCGCCGAGGTCATCAAGGTCGAGCCGCTCGAAGGCGACATCGCGCGCCACGCCCACCCACGCGGCGAGGGCGGCGGGGCGCTGTTCGTCAACAACAATCGCAACAAGCGGATGATCGCCGTCGACCTCAAGCGGCCCGAGGGCCGCGCCGCGCTCGCCCGGCTGATCGCGGGCGCCGACGTGCTGTTTCACAATATGCGCGTCGATGCCGCCGAACGGCTCGGACTCGGCTTCGAGGCAGTCGCCGAAATCAACCCGCGCATCGTCCATTGCGCCGCGATCGGCTTTGGCCAGCGCGGCCGCTACCGCGACCGCCCCGCCTTCGACGACATCATCCAGGCGGCGAGCGGCATTGCCGGGCTGGGCGCCGCAGCCGGCGGCGATCCGCGCTTCGTCCCCACCATCCTCGCCGACAAGGTCGCCGCGCTGCACGCCGTCTATGCCATCCTCGCCGCGCTCGTCGCGCGGGCCGGCGGGCGCGAGGGGCCGATCAGGGTCGAGGTGCCGATGTTCGAGGCGCTGGCCGCCTTCCTGCTCAACGAGCATCTCGCCGGCGCGACCTTCGCCCCCGACGGCGCGGTCGGCTATCCGCGCATCCTGTCGCCCGACCGCCGCCCCTTTCGCACCGCCGACGGCTGGATCGCGGTGCTGCCCTATACCGAACGCCAGTGGCGCGCCTTTCTGGACGAGATCGGCCGCGCCGACGTCGCGCGCGAACCCTGGTTCGACGACCCGCGCGAGCGCGCCGCCCATATCGACGCCCTCTACGCGCTCGTCGCGGCCAGCCTGGCCGAACGGACGACGGGGGCGTGGATCGCAGCGCTGTCGGCCCGCGACATCCCCTGTTCCAAGGTTCCGGGCCTCGCCGACATGCTGGACGATCCGCATCTGGAAGAGATCGGCTTTTTCGACGTTCCCGCCGACTATCCCGAAGGCATCGTTCGCGCGCTGCCCCAACCGGTGCTGTTCGACGGCATCGCCCCCCGCCCCGACACGCCGCCCCGCGCGCTGGGCGCCGACAGCCGCGCGCTGCTGCGCGAAAGCGGCATGGCGGAGGGCGAGATCGACGCGCTGGTGGACGCAGGCGTTATCGCGGCCTGATCAGCCGAGCCGGGCGGCAACGAACGCCGCGCCGTCGCGGATCGCGTCGCGCGCCACCTGCGCGACCGACATCGCCTCGAGGAAGCTGTGGGTCGCGCCGGGATAGATGGTCGTCGTCGTCGCGACGCCCGCCGCTTCGAGCCGCGCTTCCATCGCCAGCGACTGTTCGGCGAGCAGGTCGCATTCGGGAACGACGAGCAGGACCGGCGGCAGGCCGGTCAGATCGGCATGGATCGGGCAGGCGAACGGATCGAGCCGTTCGCGCTCCCGGTCGGTGAGATAATTGTCATAATAGGCCTGCGCCTCGGCGCGGTCCATGATCGACCCCGGCCCGCCGAAACGCTCCTCGGCGCGATCCGAAACCTCCGGCGTGAAATAGCCGTAATTGGACAGGATGGCGCGGACCACGCCCACCTCCCCCCGGTCGCGCAGCCGCAAGGCAGCCGCAAAGGACAGGTTGGCGCCCGCCGAATCGCCGCCGACCGCCAGCCGCGCCGGGTCGATCCCCCACCCGGCGCCATGAACGGAAAGCCAGCGCATCAACGCCTCGATGCGGTCGAGCGCGACCGGATATTTATGCTCGGGCGACAGCGGATAATCGACGCCGATCACCGCGAAGCCGCCCGCCGCAGCCAGCTCGCGCATCAGCCGGTCGTGGGTGTCGATCGAGAAGAGGGTGAAGCCACCGCCGTGGAGATAGACGAGCGCCGGCGCGGGCACCGCCGCGCCCACGGGGCGATGGATGCGAAGCCGCAGTTCGCCCGCGCCGGGATCGAAGCGCAGGTCTTCGCTCGCCGCCATCGCCGGCCCGCCCGCCGCCCAGCGCCCGCGCACCTCTTCGCACACGGCGCGCTGCCCCGGAAAGTCCAGTTCGGCAAAGGGCGGATGCGCCGCCCAGCCGGCTTTCATCTCGGCCAGGAACAGTGCGATTTCGGGGTCGAGCACCGCGGTCACTCGCC
The DNA here is from genome assembly GCF_014199295.1 of Sphingopyxis panaciterrulae. Taxonomy (GTDB): domain Bacteria; phylum Pseudomonadota; class Alphaproteobacteria; order Sphingomonadales; family Sphingomonadaceae; genus Sphingopyxis; species Sphingopyxis panaciterrulae. The sequence continues at coordinate 84,849 of NZ_JACIJH010000008.1, read as the reverse complement.
CTCCACCGGTAGCCACCTCGCCCGCGGCTCGCCACCCGCGAACCAGGGCGGCGGCAGCGCCCGCGCCTCCGGCCACAGCTCATCGAGCGTGTCGGCATCGAACAGATGCCCGCCGCGCATGACCAGCGACAGCGATCCCGTGTTGCGGATATCGGCCAGCGGATCGCGGTCGAAGACGATCAGGTCGGCATATTTGCCGGGCTCGAGCGTTCCCATGTCGCCGAGCCGCCCGATCGTTTCTGCCGCGCCGGCGGTCGCCGCGTGCAGCACCGCCATCGGCGCCATGCCGCCCATCACATGCGCCTCCAGCTCGTAATGATAGCCGATCCCCGGATCGTCGCCGTGCGATCCCATGCCGAGCAGTCCGCCGTTCGCCGCAATCGCGCCCGCATCGGCGGCAAGCGCCGGCAGGCGCGAGGCGTCGAGCGACCCCCATTCGCGATGCGCGAGTTTTTGCGCAATCGTCGTCGGCGGCCAGAAACGCCGCACCTTGGCATCGCGCGCCGGGTCGCGCGTCGCGACGAAATAGTCGGCGCCCGCCGGCCCGCTGGTGTTGACGAGCAGCGTCGCCACATAGCTGGTGCGCATCAGCCGCCACAGCGTCAGCACATCCTCCCCGAAGGGCGCGGTCGGCAGCGCATGTTCGTTGCCGGCATAGCCGTCGAGCGTCTGGGTCAGGATCAGCTTGGGGTTGTGGCTGCCCTCGTTGGTCGGCAGCAGCCCCAGTTCGCGTGCGGCGATCGCGATCCATTGCCGCACCCGCCGGCTTTCGCCCCGATATTGCTTGATATTGCGCAGTCCCCAGGCGTGGCGATAGCGGCGCAGCACCGCGCGCACCTGATCGAGCGAGGTGAAGCGTTCCTTGGAAAAGAGCGCCGGCCCGGTCGAACGCAGCCGCGGCCCGACCATCAGTCCCGCGTCGATCAGATCCTGATAGGCGATCTGGTCGATACCGAGCGTCGAGGGATCGAACGCCGTGGTGACGCCGAACGCCAGCCGCGCGCGCAGCCCCCAATCCTCATAGCCGATGACGTTGCGCCGGACGCTGCCGATATGGTCGTGATCGTCGATGAAGCCCGGCATCACGGTGCGGCCGCCGAGGTCGCGCACCGGCGTGCCCGCGGGCACCGCGAAGCTGCCGCGCGGCCCGATCGCGGCGATGCGGTCGCCCTCGACCAGGATATCGGCATCGGCGATGACCCGGTCGCCGCCCGCCATGGTCAGCGCTCGCCCGCCACGCAGCAGCAACCGGCCCTGCGGCACCGCGCGCGGCAGTTCGGCGACCAGCTCGACATGGTCCGCCGGCACCCGCGCCGCCGTGTCGGGCAGGGTCTGGAGGTAATTGCCGACGGTCCAGATCAGGCTGCCGTCGGCGCGCCAATCGAAGAAATCGGCCCCCATGTCGGTGACCCGGCGCGCCGGATTGCCAGGCGCGGTCAGGTCGACCACGGCCGCCGGATCGGCGGGACGCGGCAGCAGATAAAGCTGTTCGCTCGTCTGCGCGGCGATCCACCGGCCATCGGGGCTCAGTCGCATGTCGTCGACCGGCACCGGCTTTTCGGTGAAATAATAGCCCTGTGCCTTGACCGTCGCGACCGGCCGGCGGCCGCCGCTGGCCAGGTCGACCGCGATCAACCCCGCATCGCTCATCAGATAGGCGGTGTCGGGCTCGCCGACGACGAAATGGGGCCGCTGTCCCAGCGTGCCGCTGGTGACGACGCGCGCGGCTCCGCCCGCCGCCGGAAAGGCGACGAGATCGGCGGCGCGCACCGTCCCGAACTCGAAGCTCGAATGCTGCCGCGCCGCCGCGGGCGAGCGCACCGCCAGAATCCGCGCGCCGTCGGGCGTGAACACGGCATGGCTGTAGAAGGCCGGGATATCGCTGATCTTCACCGGCGCCGCCGAGCCATCAGCAGCGATCGTCCAGATCGCTCCGCCGCCCTTCTCGCTCCACGTCACATAGACGAGGCGCGTGCCGTCGGGGCTCCACCCGGGCAGCGAGGGCGGATCGCCGGCGATCGGCAACCGCCGCGCCGCGCCGCCATCCACGCCCTGCACATAAAGACTGCCGAGCGCCGCATAGGCGACGCGCGCGCCATCGGGCGACGCGGCAGTGCCCTGGAGCAGCTTCGCGCGTACCGGTCCGCGCGGTTCCTCGATCGCGACGCGCGTGCTCGGCCCGACCGCGAGCTGCAGCCGCGCCGTGAAGGGAATCGGGGTCGCCGGCGCACCGTCGAGCAGCCGCCGCTCGATCCGTCCGCGCCAGGCGATCAGGATCGCCTTGCCGTCAGGGGTGAAGGCATAGCGCGGGATCAGGTCGAGCCAGGCCGCGCCGTTCATCAGGTCGAGCGGCGCCGGGCCGAGGTCGCGATCGACCCCGGTGGTCAGGTCGCGCACGCGCAGCCGCGTTTCGGCCAGATGCCGCGTCGCATAGGCGAGCATCCGGCCGTCGGGCGAGATGGCGGGCCGGAAAAAGGTTTCCGATTCCGATCCGCGCCCGCCCGAGCTGCCGATCACCGTCTCTTCGGCGCCGGTCGCAAGGTCGCGGCGCACGATCGTCCAGGCGACGGGCGCGTCGAACGACAGGTCGCCGACGTGGCGTGCATAATAAAGCCATCGCCCATCGCGCGACGCCGCGGCGCCGAGCGTACTCTGCCATGCCGCGCGCGGCGCGTCGGCGGTCGCGCGGGCCGGGGCGACCAGTTCGCCCGGCCCGCCGTCGACCGGATGCCGCCACAACTCGTAGCGGTCGAGCCGGATGCGGTAGCGACTGACATAGATCGACTTGCCGTCGGCGCTCCATTCGGGCGAGGTACGCACCGCGCCCTCGTCCTCGTCGGTGATCCGCCGCGCCTCGCTGCCGTCGGCGCGCGCGATCCACACATTGTCGCCGCCCGACCGGTCGCTGACATAAGCGATCCATTTCCCGTCGGGGGAAAAGACCGGCTGCACCTCGAAGGCGATCCCGGTCGCGATCGGCACGGCGCGGCCGCCGGTCGCCGGCACCGCGTAAATCTCTCCCAGCATGTCGAACAGGATCGTCCGGCCGTCGGGTGACACGGCGAGCGAGGTGAAGGTCCCGCCCGACACGGTGAAATCGAGCGTCCGCGCCGGTTCGAGCGGCAGTCCATCCTGCCCGGCGGCGGGCGCCGCGAGCAAGGTCAACGCCAGTGCCAGCAGGCCGCCCAGTCTCGGCTTCATCTCTCTCCCCCTTCGGCTGCGGGCATCAATTCGGCTGCCATGTTTCGACGCGGAAGCTGTCGGGATGATAGCGGGTGACCGCTTCCCCGCCATCCCGGCCCGGAAACTCGGTCGCGTCCGCGTTGACCAGGTACAGGCGCCCGCTGCGATGATCGATATCCATCATCCGCGCGCCCGGCGAGGTGCGGATGGTCGCGACGTGCCGCAGCGCGCTTGCGCCGTCCCACCCAATCACCGTCATCGTCCCCTCATGGTTGCTGGTGACGATGCGGCCGCGCGCCGCGTCGATGGCAAGCGCGTCGAGCCCCTTGCCGATCGCGACACGCGCGCCGACGGTACCGGTCGCCGGGTCGAGCAGAAAGACCGAGGGCTTGTCGCCGACGCAGGCGCCGAGCAACTGGTCCGTCTTCGCCAGATATTTCATCTTCGACACATTGCAGCCGACATCCCAGCGCGCTTCTTCCTTCAACGTGCGTGAATCGAGCTTCAGCACCACCCCGTCGAGCCGCGCAGGGGCGTAGAGGTGGCCTTTGCCGTCGGCGGCGGGGTCGTCCATCTTGCGAAACGGAAAGCGGGTCGTGGAGAGCAGCTTGCCGCTCGCGGCGTCGAGCGTGAACCAGGTCGCCTCTGCCCGCCGCGTGCCTGTAATCATGTGGAGCCACCCGGTCGCCGGGTCGAAGGAACCGCTGTTGAGCCCGCCGTCGTCGGCAAGCTTCGGACGCGCGATCGGCTTCAGTGTCTTAAGGTCCAGGATCAGCAGCGATCCATCGTCCATCGCGACATAGCCGCGGCCGAATTGCGGCAGCAGTACCGGGCCGTTGGCGCCGATCGAATTGGGCACCGTCGCCACCGCCGCGCCCTTGTCGACGTCGAACAGCGTCAGCCCGTCGTCGAGGCGCGCCATGAACAGCCGCGCACTCCCCGGCTCGAACTTCACATAGTCCCAGCCGGTGTCGGTGCTGGGCAGCGTGACGCTCGCGGTCTTCACATAGGGAAGATCGGGCGCGCTGTCCTGCGCCGCCGCCGCGCCAGTGCCGAGAAGAACGGTCGCGGCAAGGAGGCTGATCATTTTCATAGGGAAAACTCCGCAGTGCGTGGGTTCAGGTGAGATGACCGTGCGCGCGGGGCTCGCGCATCGTGAACGCAACCAGAAAGGCGACCGCGCAGATCGCCGAAACATACCAGCCAAAGAGGCCCTCATGTCCCCATTGCTTCAGCAACAGCGCGACATATTCGGCGGTGCCGCCAAAGATCGCCGAGGCGATCGCATGGCCGAGCCCGACGCCAAGCGCGCGCACCCGCGCCGGAAACAGTTCGGCTTTGAACAGCCCCGACACCGAGGTGTAGAAGCTGAGGATGGTGAGCGCCGCGAAGACCAGCAGCACCGCCGCGAGCATCGTCTGCACCCGCGCGAGCGCCCCGAACAGCGGCACCGCGAACAGCGTCATCCCGCCGCTGAAGATCAGCAGGTTGGTCCGCCGCCCGATCCGGTCCGACAGCGTCCCGAGCAGCGGTTGCAGCAACAGGAAGGCAAAGGTGGCGATCAGCATCGCCCGGCTGGCCGTCGTCACCGCCATGCCCGCGGTGTTGACCAGATATTTCTGCATATAGGTGGTGAAGCTGTAGAGCGTCACCGCGCCCGCCGCGCTCAGCGCCATCACGGTCAGCATCGCGCGCGGGTGGCGGGCCAGCACCTTCAGCGACCCCGCCTCCTCGCCCTCGCCCAACGGCTCGGCGGTTTCGTGCATCAGTTCGCGGCAGAGCAGGAAAGCCCCCGCCAGCGCGGCGCCAAGCAGGAAGGGCAGCCGCCAGCCCCACTCGCGGATCGCCGCCTCGCTCATCGCCGCCTGCAAAGCGAAGATGACGAGCAGCGCGAACAATTGCCCGCCGATCAATGTCACGAACTGGAAGGAGGCATAGAATCCACGCCGACCCGGCTCGGCAATCTCGCTGAGATAGGTCGCCGCCGCGCCATATTGGCCGCCGGTCGAAAAGCCCTGCATCAGCCGCGCGACCAGCAGCAGCGCCGGTGCGGCAGCGCCAATCGTCGCATAGGTCGGCAGCACCGCGACGAGCAGCGACCCCGCGCCCATCAGGATCACCGAGGCGATCATCGCCGCGCGCCGCCCGTGGCGGTCGGCATAGCGGCCGAAATACCAGCCGCCGAGCGGTCGGATCAGGAAACCCGCGGCATAGATGGCGGCGACGTTGAGGAGCTGCGCGGTGCGGTCGCCGCTCGGGAAGAAGGCCGAGGCGAAATAGAGGGCCGTATAGGCATAGGCGTAGAAATCATACCATTCGATCAGATTGCCCGCCGACCCCGCAATCGCCGCGCGTGCCCGCGCCTTGCGATCGAGCACGAGCGGCGCCGCACCCATCTCCGCCATCCGCGTCATCGCCCCCTCAGCCCGCCAGCGCGCGCGAACGCGCCGCCGCGGCCGCCACGACTGCACGCGCCAGATCGTCGATCGCGTCCATTTCGGCGAGCCCGGCCGCGGTCGTCCCGCCGGGGCTCGTCACCTGCCGCCGCAGGTCGGCGAGCGGCGCGGCATCGGCATCGGCGAGCGCCGCCGCCCCGGTGAAGGTCGCGCGCGCGAGGCGCATCGCCAGCGCGGGCGGCAGCCCCTCGGCCGCGCCCGCCGCGGCGAGCGCCTCGGCGAAGCGGAAGAAATAGGCGGGACCGCTGCCCGATACCGCGGTCACCGCGTCGATCTGACCTTCGTCGTCTATCCACACCAGTTCGCCGGTGGGGGCGAGCAGCCGGTCGACCGCGGCGCGATCCGCGTCGGCGACATCCGCTCCCGCCACCGCCGCCGTGATCCCCCTGCCGATCGCCGCCGGCGTGTTGGGCATCGCGCGCACGATCCGGCCGCTGCCGCCGAGCGCGGCACCGAGCCCGGCCAGCGCGATCCCCGCCATGATCGAAAGGAAGAGCGCGCCGCGATCGGCCAGCGGACGCAGCGCCTCGCCGAGCGACCCGAAGACCTGCGGCTTCACCGCAAGCACCACCGCCAGCTCCGCGCCGCCCGCGACCGTGCCCGGCGTTTCGACCCGCTCGGTCCCCTCCGGCACCGCGTCGACCATCGGATCGAAGACGAGCACCGGCTCCGAACCGCGCCAGCCGCGCGCCATCGCGCTTCCCATCCGCCCACAGCCGATCAGCAGCACCTGCATCAGCGTGCGTCCCTGTAGCGTTCGGCCAGCAGGTCCTGCCGCGACCGCGTCGAGGCTTCGCGTCCCTCGACGATCACGCTGACCGCATTGGTCGAGGGCTCAAGCGGGTCGCCGTCCCAGACGACGAGGTCGGCATCGGCGCCCGGCGTCAATGCGCCGCCGCCGCGCCCCCAGATGGCGAGCGGGTTGACGGTCACCGCGCGCAGCGCTTCGATATAGGGCAGCCCGTTCGCGACCGCGATCCCCGCGCCTTCGCGCAGTCCCATACCGGCGTTGTAATTCGCGTGGATGGCGCCACCGGCCTGACCGACAGCGACGCGCACCCCCGCCTTGACGAGCAGCGCCGCATTGTCCTGCCGCGCGCCGAGTTGGTCGAAATTGAAGGGCAGGTTGACGAGCGGATCGAGCACCACCGCCACCTTCGCCTTCGCGAGCGCGTCAGCGGCGCGCCATGCCTGCGCCCCGCCGACGACGATCACCCGGATGCCGAAATCCTCGGCCAGCGCTACCGCCTGCCGGATATCGGATTCGCGGTGCGTCTGGACGGCAAGCGGAACCTCGCCCGCGAGTACGCCGCGGATCAGTTCGGCACCCGCGTGCCTCCCGCCGCCCGGCGGGCCGTCGCCATGGCCCTTCTTGCCCTTTCGCCCGGCATCGCCGTCGTCCATGCCCCGGCGCGCCTCTTCGAGCGCATGGCGCAACGCCGACCATTGCACGGCGCGCGAGCCCAGCCGGTCCCACGCTCCGCCGCCGATCACCGCATAGACGCCGACATTCGCGACATCGAGGATATCGACCCCGTCGCGCAGCCGGGCAAAGGCCGGCTCGCCGCTGAAGGGCGCGTGGCGCGAGGGCGAGGGATAGACAAGCGCGCGGGTGATGCCGTCGGCCCGTGCCAGGCTGACCAGCGTCGAATTGCCGTTGAGCGCCCGGCTGACGTCGTCGCCCGCATTTCGCTCGTCGCGCGAGGCGGTGTCGACGGTGTCGTCGGAACCCGAAATCTCGACCAGACCGATCTGCGTCGCGCCATTGACGAGGCCGGGCGTCACGGGCTTCCCCTGCGCGTCGATGGTCCGGACCCCCGCCGGCACCTCGCCGCCCGCCTTCACCGACAGAATCCGGCTGCCGTCGACGAGGATCGTCGCATCGTGAACGGGCGTATCGCCCTCCATCGTCCAGGCCTCGGCATGGACGATCGCCAGCGACTGCGCCGACGCCGGCGCAGCGATGGCCAGCGCGATCGCGCTCGCAAGCATCCTCATGGCTCCACTCCCCCGCGTCCCAGCTCGAAGTCGGAAACCGGGCGGCTCGGGGGTCGGGCACGGTCCCACGCCACGGCGCCGTCGATCAGCACGAGGTCGGCGCGGCTGTAGACGCTGAACGGATCGCCCGACCACAACACCACGTCGGCCTGATATCCCGGCGCGATCGTCCCGATGCGCTTGTCCAGCCCCAACAGCTTCGCCGGGTTGCTCGTCGTCCATTTGATCATGGTCTCGGGCGGCGTGTCGATGCCGATCCGCCGCCCCGCCGCCGCCGCCTTCGCCGCGGCGATATTGAGCCGCTGGCCATCGGCCGGCGAGTCCGAATGCATCATCACGCAGACCCCCGCCCTTTCGAGCAGCGGCGCCTCCGCGCGAACGGCATCCTGCGCCTCCAGCTTGAATCCCCACCAGTCGGCCCAGACCGCCGCGCACGTCCCCGCCTCGCGCAACAGGCCGGGAATCTTGTACGCCTCGGTCGCATGATGGATGGCGCCGACGCGAAAGCCGAACTCCCTGGCGATGGTCAGAACCGCCGCGATGTCGCCCGCGCGATAGCAATGGACGTTGACGCGGATATCGCCGGAGAGAATTCCCGCCAGCGCCTCCAGCTTCAGGTCGCGCGGCGGCATGGCGCCTGTGCCGGCGCGCGCCTGCTCGACCGCGCGCTTGTAGCGCCGGGCGTTCAGGAACTGCTGCCGCATGTAAGTGACGACGCCCTGCCGGCTCGTCGGCCCCTCATTGTCGTCGTCGGCGCCCCAGCTCTTGGGGTTCTCGCCGCAGGCCATCTTGAAGCCCTGAACGCCGCCGGTCGCCTTCATGCCCCACACGGTCGGCGCGCGAACCGGCTTCACCACCACCGAATGGCCGGCAAAGATCGGCGTCGATCCGGGCAGGATCTGGATCGTCGTCACCCCGTTCGACAGCGCGCGGTCGAACGCCATGTCCTGTGCGTTGACCGCGGTCTCGATCCAGGTGTCGGCGCTGTTCGGCGACGCGACCTCCGAAACGTCGGACGCCTCGCGATCGATCGAGGTCAGCGGCAGGACGAAGGTGCCGTCGTGGCTGTGGACGTCGATCACCCCCGGCGTGACCCAGCGGCCGGCGGCGTCGACCTCGCGCACCCCCGGATTGGCGAGCCCCTTGCCGACCGCGGCGATCTTTCCGCCGCGGATCAGCACGTCGCCGCCGTCGATCCGCCCGCCCGCGCCGTCGAGGATCGTCGCGCCGCGCAGCAGCATGTCGTCGGGCGGCGGCGTCTGATAGCGGCTCGGAAACGGATCTTCCTGCCATGGCAGCGGCGCCGCGCGCTGCGCGCCCGCCGGCGCCGCGAGCGCAAATACGGCCGTCAGAACGGCCGCCAGGCCGGCTCTATTTCGCATCATCCCCTCGCCCCTCGTTGAACCGCCGCATCCACGCCACCGTCTCGGCGTCGGAAAGCGACGTCAGGATCGACGCCCGTGTTTCCGGGCTTTCATCCTGACCCAGCTTGAACTTGCCCGACAGGCTCGTCACCTTTGCGCGAAAGCCGATGATCCGCTGGAGCATGCCCTGATACCGCTCGCCCAGCTCTTCGACCCCCCAGGGATTCGCCCGCTCCGACTCCATCGCGTCGATCAAAAGCTGCAGCGACCATTCGGTCAGCGCCTCGTCGACCCGCACCTCGGCTTCGACCTTGATCTGCGCATAATTCCATGTCGGACCCCAGTCGCGCACGCCCGCATGTTCGGGGCTCACATAGGCGTCCGGCCCCTTGAACAGGATCGTCGCGCGCCCGCCGGTCTGCAGGGCCGGGCAAAGGGGATTGGAACGCATCAGATGGCCGACCAGTTCGGTCAGCCGACCGTCGGCGTCGAACAGTCCGACGAGAGGCAAAAGACTCGCCTCGACAGCGCCCGGCGCGCCGGCACACACCCACGCCAGCGGATAGGTCTCCACCAGCGCCCGCACATCGGCATCGTCAAATTGTTCGAAGAGCCCCACATCACCCCCGGATGCAAATCGTGAAATCGAGCGGACCCGCGCCGGTCGCCGCCCGCGCGGCGGGCCGGAAATCGGGCTTCCGGCCTCTCTTCTTCCCCAGCACTGGCACGCCGACAAGCACCAAAATCGAAAAGTGCATGGGACCAGTCCCGGTTGCAGTCCGGAATCGATCGCGATAAGATTGGCCCGGAAAACAAGTCAAATACTCATCCGGAGAGGTCCAATGTTGCGGCCATGGCAGGTCAGTCTCGGCGAGCGGATCGACCCCGCGCGCGATGTTCCGATCTATATGCAGATCATTCAGGCGCTGATCCGGGATATCGAGCGCGGACGGCTCACCTCGGGCACCTATCTTCCCAGCAGCCGCCAGCTCGCCAGGATACTCGGCGTCAACCGCAAGACCGTCGTCTTCGCCTATGAGGATCTGATCGCGCAGGGCTGGCTCGATTCGGCCGGGACGCGCGGCACGATGGTCGCGGCATCGCTGCCCGACCCGGTCAACCGGCATCAGGGCGAAGCCGAAGCGACGATGAGCGATGCGGTGATCGACTATCGCTTCGCGCTGCCGCCCGAACGGCCGATCGCACTCCCCTCGGGCCCCGGCCTCAAGGTCGACGAGGGCGCACCCGACGGGCGGCTGTTTCCCGTCGAGCTGCTGGCCCGCGCCTATCGCGTCGCGGTGCAGCGGGCCTCGCGCGACAACGGCTTCCAATATCGCGACCCGCGCGGATCGCCCGCGCTGCGCGAAGCGATCGCGACGATGCTCAAAAGCCAACGCGGCCTGCCCGTCGCGGCGGAGAATATCTGCATCACCCGCGGCAGCCAGAACGGCATCTTCCTCGCCGCGCAGGTCCTGCTCGGGCAGGGCGATTCGGTGATCGTCGAGAAATTGACCTACGAACCGGCCGTGGCCGCGTTCCGGGCGCTCGGCGCCAATATCGTTCCCGTCGGCCTCGACGAGGACGGGATCGACGTCGAGGCGGTCGAGCATGCCTGCCGCCGCAACGCGGTGCGCGCGGTGTTCGTGACCCCGCATCACCAGTTTCCGACCACCGTTTCGTTACGGCCCGAACGGCGCCTGCGGCTCCTCGATCTCGCGCGGCAGTTCGGCTTCGCGATCATCGAGGATGATTACGACCATGAATTCCACTTCGAATCGCAGCCGTTGCTGCCGCTCGCGGCCTATGGTCCCGGCCATGTCCTCTATGTCGGGTCGATGTCGAAGCTGCTGCTTCCCGCACTCAGGATCGGCTATGTCGCCGCGCCGCCGGCGGTCATCGACGCGATCGCGCACCGGGTGTCGCTGACCGACGGCATGGGCAATGCACTGACAGAGGACGCCGCGGCCGAACTGATCGAGAATGGCGAACTGCGCCGGCACGGCCGCAAGGTGTTGCAGGTCTATGCCAAAAGGCGCGAGGATTTCGCGGCGGAGGTCGACCGGACGCTCGGCGATCTCGTCGATTACCGCCTGCCCGACGGCGGCCTTTCCTTCTGGCTGCGCTTCGATACCGATCTCGACCAGATGGAAGCGCGCGCCGCGGCGATGGGGCTGCGCTTCGCCTCGTCGCGGTCGTTCATGACGGCCGCCGACGCGCCGCGCGGGCTGCGGATCGGCTTCGCCAGCCTCAACGCGCACGAGGCCCGCACCGCGCTCGCCGCGCTACGCGAGGCGGCGGGGTGATTGCTGGTCCCCTCGGGCCGTCCAATGTTGGATGTTCTAATATCCACGCCGCGGACGGAACCTTCGACTCGTCCAGGAGGGAAATCATGACATATCGTTTCGCATATCTGCTCGCCGCCGCGGCCCTGCCGCTCGCGCCCGCCGCCCAGGCGCAACAGGCGCCGGCGGCCGCTCCAGCCGCCGCCGACGCGCCATGGCCGGAGGCCTGGTTCGAGATCTTCAAGCTCGCGCCGGGCAAGCAGGAGGAATTCATCCGTCGCATCGCCCAGGCCGACGAGGTCGCGGCGGCGGGCGGTTTCCCGCCGATCCAGCTCTTCTTCCACGAAAACGGCGCCGACTTCGACGTCATCCTGTTCAAACCCGTGACCGGCATCGAACCAACGCCCGAACAGGCCGCGGCGATGGACCGCAAACGCAAGGAACTCGGCATGCCGAGCGGCCCGGCCTATTTCGTCAACATCCGCGAACTGGTTGCAGAACATAGCGATTCCAAGACCTATGGTCCGCTATCGGCGGCGACATGGCTCGCCAAACTCGACAAGTGGCGCGCCGAAAATCCGCCGCGCAAGCCGACGGGTGCGGCGCAATGATCGCCCGGCGGCGCCTTCTGGCCGTTGCGGGCGGCACCGCGGCGGCGGCGGTCGCGCCCGGCGCCTTCGCCGGCGCCGACGAGCCGCTCGACATCGCCTATATCAACGCGCGCGTCTGGACCGGAGCCGGCCCCGACACGCGCACCGACGCGATCGGGATCAAGGGCGACCGCATCGCCGCGATCGGCGCCGACGCGGTACGCGCGCGGACGGGCAAGCGGACGCAGGTCGTCGATCTGGACGGCGCTTTCGTCACCCCGGGTTTCATCGACGCGCATGTCCATTTCGTCAAAGCCGCGACGATGCTGTCGCAGCCTTCGCTGCGCGACGCGGAAAACCCCAGGGAGTTCATCGCCCGCATCGCCGCCGCCGCGAAGGCGCTGCCCAAGGGACAATGGCTCGAGGGCGGCAATTGGGACCAGGATCGCTGGGGCGGCGAAATGCCGAACCGGTCGTGGATCGACCCGGTTACCCCCGACACGCCGGTCGCGGTGATCCGCTACGATCTCCACATGCTGCTGCTCAACTCGCTCGCGCTGCGGCTGGCGGGGATCGACCGCAACACGCCCGACGTGCCCGGCGGCGTGATCGAACGCGACGCACGGGGCGAGCCGACCGGCATCATCAAGGACGCCGCCAAGGATCTGGTCCTGCGCGCGATCGGGGAGCCGACTCCGGACCAGATCGACGCGGTGACGCGCGAAGGGATCGCGGTCGCGCTCAGCAAGGGCGTGACCCAGGTTCATCCGACCGAGCTCGAATCGATCAGCTTCGATTCGACCCGCCGCCTGCGCGCGGCGGGGGAGACCGGGCTGCGCTTCCGCCATTATCTGCCGCTCAAGGACTGGGAGGCGCAGGTCGATCTGATCGCGCGCGAAGGCCGCGGCGACGACTGGGTGCAATGGGGCGGCTGCAAGGTCGTGTTCGACGGCTCGCTCGGCTCGCGCACCGCGCGCTTCTACGAACCCTATGCCGACGATCCGACGACGCGCGGCATCATCGTCACCGATCCCGCCGACCTCCGCCGCTGGATGGAAGGCGCCGACAAGGCGGGATTGCAGGTCACCGCCCACGCGATCGGCGACGAGGCGAACGACATCGTCCTCGACACCATAGCCGCCGTCGCCGCCGCCAACGGCCCGCGCGACCGCCGCTTCCGCGTCGAGCATGTCCAGCACATGAAGCCGCACGCGCTGCCGCGCTTCGCCCAGCAGGACATCATCGCGTCGGTCCAGCCCTATCATGCGATCGACGACGGTCGCTGGGCGGTGCGCCGGATCGGCGAGGAACGGCTGAAGACCAGCTTCGCCTATGGATCGCTCGTCCGCTCGGGCGCGCATGTCTGCATGGGGTCCGACTGGCCGGTGGCGCCCATCGACCCCCTCACCGGGCTCGACGCCGCGGTCAATCGCGAAACGCTCGACGGCAAGAATCCCCATGGCTGGCATCCCGAACAGCGCATCACTCTCGCCCAGGCGATGCGGGGCTATACGCGCGAGGGCGCCTATGCGGGCTTCAACGAGACGCGCCTCGGCCTGATCGCTCCCGGCCTGCTCGCCGATCTCGCCGTCTGGGATAGCGATTTCTTTGCTATTGATTCTCATTCTCTAACAAAGATAAAAGCGCTGCGGACAATTGTCGGCGGCATTCAACGCTTTGGCTGACGATGGTTCCCTCGACCGGACTCTGATGGATCATCTGGACCCCAGCAACTGCGCAAACTGGATGTTTTAAGGCCCAAGCGGGTCAAACATGTTGCAGTTCCAGTTACAGGCTTGGTGCCCGATCCCGTTCGTACCGGAAGAAGATTTGGTGCCAATAATGGGGGTAAAAATCATGGTTGCATGCCGCACTATCGTTCCGGGAACAGGTCTCGCCGCGCTCGGCGCCGCGCTCGCGGCGGCCACGCCCGCGCTGGCCCAGCAGGTCGCGCCCGAGGACGACAGCATCGTCGTCACCGCGCAGCGCGAGAATGAAACGCAGGTCATCCGGCAGGGCTCGCTCGGCGCGCTCGGCGAGAAGGACGCGATGGAGGTGCCCTTCGCGGTCAAGGCCTACAGCGAAACGCTGATCCTCAACCAGCAGCCGCTGACGCTGGGCGCAGTGCTTGAGAACGACCCGTCGGTGCGCACCTCGCTCGGCTTCGGCAATGCCTCGGAGCAGTTCGTGATTCGCGGTTTCCCGCTGTACGGCGAGGATATCGCGATCGACGGTCTCTACGGCGTGACGCCGCGCCAGCTCGTCTCGCCCGAACTCTATGACCAGGTCCAGGTATTGAACGGCGCCAGCGCCTTCCTGTTCGGTGCCGCGCCCGGCGGCTCCGCGCTCGGCGGCACCGTCAACCTGCAGCCCAAGCGCGCCAGGGACAAGGATACGAACCGCGTCACCGTCAACTATCTGTCGGACTCCCATATCGGCGGCGCCTTCGATTTCGGGCGCCGAATGGGCGCCGACGGCTCGGTGGGCATCCGCGTCAACGGCGCCGGTCGCTGGGGCGACATCGCCATCGACGACGAATATCGCAGTTCGATCGTACTCGGCGCCGCGCTCGACTGGCGCAGCGACCGCGCCCGCCTGTCGCTCGACCTCGCCTATCAGCGCGCCAAGGTTCAGCATATGCGCCCGATGGTTCAGCTCGATGGCGGCGTGACGGCGGTTCCCGACGCGCCCAGGGCAGGCTCGAACTATGGCCAGGACTGGAATTATACGACGCTGCGCGACATCTTCGGCATCCTGAAATTCGAATATGACATCAGCGACGATTTCCTCTTCTATGCCTCGGCGGGCGCGCGCGACGCCGCGGAGCGCGGCGTCTATCAGGGCTTCCACGTTACCGATGCCGCGACCGGTGATGCCTATGTGACCGGATCGAACATCCCGCGGAACGACAATAACGAGGCCGCGCAGGTCGGTATCCGCGGCAAGTTCGCGACCGGCCCGATCAGCCACGAAATCAACCTGGGCGCATCCCACAGCCGCTACATCAACCGCAATGCTTATGAATTCGGGCCCTTCGGGCCAGACGGGACGAACGAGAGCAATCTCTATGATCCGGTGCAGATTACGAAACCCACCTTCAACGTGTTCTTCAACGGCGATCTCGACGATCCCAATCCGGCGAACCGCACGCGACTGACCAGCTTCTTCGTCTCCGACACGCTCGGCGCGTTCGACGAGAAGGTCGAACTGACGCTCGGCCTGCGCCGCCAGCAAATCTTCTATCGCGCCTACGACATCACCGCCGGCGGCGAAACGAGTCGCTACAAGGAAAGCGCCACGACGCCGGTGATCGGCCTCGTGATCCGGCCGAGCGAGCGCTTCTCCATCTATGCGAACCGGATCGAGGGCCTTGTGCAGAGCCCGTCCGCTCCCGCGGGGGTCATCAATCCCACCGAGGTCTTCCCGCCCTACAAGACGAAGCAATATGAGATCGGCGGCAAGGTCGCGCTCGGCCGCTTCAACGCTTCTGTTGCCCTGTTCCAGACCGACCGGCCGCAGACTCTCGTCGAGTCCACTCCGGACGGCAATGTCTTCACCCTCAATGGGCAGCAACGCAACAAGGGCATCGAATTCAGCCTCGACGGCGAACCGGTGAAGGGACTGCGCGTCATCGCCGGCCTGTCGCTCACCGACGCGAAGCAAAGGCGCACGCAGGGCGGCGCGACCGACGGGCTCGATGCGATCGGCGTTCCCGACTATACCGCCAACGTCAACGTCGAATGGGATCTCGGCTTCCTGCCGGGGGTCACGCTGACCGGCCGCCTGATCCAGACCGGCAAGCAGCAGGTCAACCTGACCAACACGCTCGAACTCCCCGAATGGACGCGCTTCGATCTCGGCGCGCGCTATGTCGTCGCGGCGGGCGAAACGCCGATCACCTTCCGCTTCAACGTCGATAATGTCGCGAACAAATCCTATTGGTCCTCGTCGCTCGGCGGCTATCTGGTCCAGGGGTTGCCGCGAACCTTCAAGGCCTCGGCGACGGTCGAATTCTGACCCGCCACTCGCTTGCTTCCAGGAGCCCGGCTGGCAACAGCCGGGCTCTTTTCTTTTGCGCATCGCCGAGGCGTTTGACCGGCCCCGCTCGGTTGGTCCCCTCGCCCGGCGACAAAGTGGATGTTTTTCGGTCCTCCCGGACACGCCAATGCGGTCGGATGAGCACGAAGGTCCAACAGGGGCGCCCGACGCTGCGCCGCAAGATTCTGTCCATTCACCGATGGCTGAGCCTCGGCGCCGCCCTCTTCTGGCTGCTTCAGGCGGCCACCGGCATCCTGATCGTTTTCCATTGGGAAATCGCCGACGCGTCGCTTTCGACTCTGCATCGCCCGACCGACCTTGCCGCGATCGAACGGCGAATCAACACGCTCGCCCCAGCCGAAAGCGGCGCGAGGGCCACGGGGATCTGGACGACCGCCGGCCTTCCCGATCGCTATAATCTCTATTTCGAGGACGGCGCCGGCAACAGCCGGTCGGTCCGCGTCACGGGCGATGGCACGATCATCGATATGCCGCGCGAGGACGAGACCCGCATCATGAGCTTTCTCGTCGGCTTCCACCACGACCTGCTCGGCGCGTGGGGCAGTTGGATCGTGTCGATCAGCGGCCTCCTCCTCTGCTCCAACCTTCTCCTGGGCCTGATCGCCGCCTGGCCGCGGCGCGGGACCTGGCGGACTGCGCTCCTTCCCATACGCAAGGGTCCCGCCGCCGCGCGGCTCTATTCCTGGCACCGGGCGGTGGGTCTGTGGGCGGTGCTGCCGGCCTTCGCGATCGCCGCGACCGGCACCATGCTGAAATTCGAACAAGGCGTCGGAACGCTGGTCGGGACGCAGGATGTTTCCCTGCCCGCCAATCCGCCCGCCGGCCCGCCAATCGGTTTCGCGGCTGCCGCCGGCGCAGCCCTCGCCGCCGTTCCCGGCAGCAGCCTGACCAATGTCGCCTGGCCGGAGGGAGAGGATGCGACTTATCGCATTCTGGTCCGTGCGCCGGGCGAAATCCGCCGCGCCTATGGGGGCAGCATCGTCCTCGTCGACGCGAACGACGGCACGCTGCGCGGCGTCTGGCCGATCGCGGAAGCGGAACCGGCCCGCGCCTTCATGAGCGCGCTGTTCCCCATCCACACCGGAGAGGCCGGCGGGCTGATCGGGCGCCTCCTCTCCATCGCCATCGGCCTCTGGCTCATCACCATGATCGTCGCCGGCTTTCTGCTCTGGCTCCGACGGCGCAGGCCGGTCGCCAGGGCGCGGGAGGGGCGGAGTGCCTGACGATGCCAGCCGGAATCCGCGGCTATCAGTTTGTCGTCAGTCTCCAGCGCTAGGGTGACGACCGCGCGGGGGCCGGCCATCGGCTCCATCGCCATAAATCAAGCAAGGGGATGCTTCATCATGCCAATTCGCCATCTGCTTCTAGCGGCAACGGCGCTCAGCCTCGTACCCGCAGCCCACGCGCAGGAAGACCGGCTCGAAGCGCTCGAACGCCGGCTCGCCGAACAACAGGCGCGCATCGATCAGCTCGAAGCGATGGTCGCGAAGCAGTCGCGGATGCTGGAACAGGCACCGGTGACGGCGCCGCCCTCTCCCCCCGATGTCGCAGCATCTGTGCCGGCATCGCCTCCCGTACCGGGCGCTGCCCCGGCCCCGGCGCAGCTTGCCGACGCAACGCCGCAGGCCGATGGCGCGTTCCGCATCCCCGGCCTCGACGTCAGCGGCGACGTGCGGGTGCGGCAGGAATGGAATTTCGTCCCGGGCCGCGACCGGTCGCGCTCGGCCGTCCGTGCGCGGCTTCGGGCGAGCTATGCGATCGACGATCATTTCTCCGTCGGCACCCAGATCGCCACCGGCGACCCCGACGATCCCAACTCGACCGACGTCACCCTTGGCAGCTTCGTCGACGATTTCGCGGTGTCGCTCGACCAGGCGTGGGTGCGCTACAGGAACGGCGGCTTCACCGCCTATGCCGGCAAATTCCCCCAGGTGTTCCAGCGCACCGACATGCTGTGGGACGGCGACGTCTCCCCGCAGGGCGCGGCGCTCGCCTATGGCGCCGATCTCGGCGGCGCAAAGCTCGACGCGCGCGGCATCTATTTCGTGATCGACGAGGCCGCCGTGGCGCGCGACAGCGACATGCTCGGCGGCCAGCTCGCCCTCGCCGCCCCGCTCGCCTCCGATTTCAAGGCAGGGATCACCGGCAGCTATTATCACTACCGGCTCGGGTCGGTCGCGGGCGCCGACGCCGGCGATTTTCGCGGCAATCTCCTTTCGGGCGGCCGCTACCTCTCCGACTTCCACCTGGTCGAAGGGATCGGCACCCTCGGCTGGGCCGGCCCGTCGCCCCGCTGGCCGGTCAGCTTCACCGCCGACTATGTGAAGAATCTCGGCGCCGCCGTGTCAGGCGACACCGCCTTCAACCTCGAACTCGCCGCAGGACGGACCGCCGAGCCAGGCGACTGGCGCCTGTCCTATAATTATTCGGAGGTCGAGGTCGATTCGGTGCTCGCGGCTTTCAGCCACGACAATATCGACCTGTCGACCAACTACCGCCTCCACGGCGTCGGCCTCTCGCATGTTCCGGCGCGCAACCTGCAGCTCGACCTGCTCTGGTATCACTACCGGCCGCTCGACCCCCTCTATGCGGGCAGCTTCGCCTCGTCCGAGTGGCTCGACCGCATCCGCCTCGCCCTCATGCTGAGCTTCTGATGCTGCTCGCCGCTGCCACGCTCGGCCTTGCCGGTCTGCCGGCGGACGCGGTGCCCGCCGAGCCCGCCCTTCCCGCCGACCGCCCGCACAGCCATGTCCATGCGCCGGGCGAGATCGAGGAAACGCACGGCCCCTTGCTCCTCCAGATCACCTATACCGGCGAAGTGATGGGCAATGTCGCAGGCGGACGGCGGCGCGGCGCGCGCTATCTCGACAACCTCGACCTCGTGCTCGAGGCCGATCTCGAACGGATCGCGGGCTGGACCGGCGCCCAGCTCCATGTCTACGGCCTCTATAACAACGGTCGGTCGATCAGCGATCTCGCCGGCGACGTCCAGGCGGTCAGCAATATCGAAACCGGCGTCCGCGCGTTGCGGCTCTACGAGGCGTGGATCGACCAGAAGATCGGCGACGCGGCTTCGATCAAGCTCGGGCTCTACGACCTCAATTCCGAGTTCGACGCGCTGGACACCGCCGGCTTCTTCGTCAGCAGTCCGAACGGCATCGGCACCGATATCGCACAGAGCGGCCGGAACGGCCCCTCCATCTTCCCATCCACCTCGCTCGCGGTGCGCGTCGCGATCGCGCCCGCCGAAGGATGGACGCTCCGCGCCGCGTTGCTCGACGGCGTCCCCGGCGACCCCGACCATCCCGCGCGCACCGCGATCCGGCTGGGCCACGGCGACGGCGCGCTCGCCATCGGCGAGGTCGAGGCGCCGCTCGGCCAAGGCAAGCTCCTCCTCGGCCATTGGCGCTACACCGCGCAATTCGATCGCAACGACGGCAGCGGCAGCGCCAAGGGCAATGCCGGCACCTATGTCCGCGCCGAGCTTCCCCTCCTCGCGCACGACGATCGCCGCATCGACGCCTTCGCAAGGCTCGGTACGGCAAGCGACCGCTTCAACATGTTCGACCGCTTCGCCGGCGGTGGCCTCAAGTTCGGCGGCTGGGTTCCCGGCCGCCCCGAAGACGAATTCGGCATAGCCTTTGCCGCCGCCTTCCCCTCCGACAGTTGGCGGCGCGCGACTGCGGCCGGCCCCGCCGAAATCGCCGTCGAGGCCAGCTATCGCGCCCAGATCGCGCCCTGGCTCTCCGTCCAGCCCAGCGCCCACTATATCCGCAACCCCGCCGCCGATCCCGCGCTGGCAGACGCTTTCGTCCTCGGTCTCCGTTTCGAGGCCACGCACAGTTTCGCAGGGTTGTAATAATCCACAGAGACAGAGGGTTACCCACCCGACCCACGATCGGGTCTTCCGCGTGCCGCGGAAAGAATCAGGCGCGGGATAATGGTGCCCGGGGGCGGGATCGAACCACCGACACTACGATTTTCAGTCGTATGCTCTACCAACTGAGCTACCCGGGCACGGGCTTCGCGAGGCCGATCGGCCTGCTGGCGAGCGGCGGCTATAGGCAGGGCGTTTCGTCCTGTCCAGTGGCTTTGTCGCGCCAGGGTCGGGACCTGTTTTCGCGCGTCAGCCCTCGTCGAAACGATCGTCGTCGAGGGTGCCGTCGGGCGGCTGGTCGACGGGCACGCGATAGCCCTCGTCGAACCAGCGGTTGAGGTCGCGGTCGCGGCAGCCGCGGCTGCAGAAGGGCTTGTATTGCTCGTCGCGCGGCTTGCCGCACAGCGGGCAGCGGCGCGGCCTCGCGGGGGCGCTATTGGGCATGGCCGGCTCCTTTCATTTGCGCATCGCCGACCAGTTCGACCGGCCGGCCGATGCGGCGGCCGAGTTCGGCGACCCAGCCGGGATGCGCCGCGATATGACCGACAACGGCCGGACGCGCGGTCAGTTGCAGCGCGCCGGTGCCGACCGCGCGCTCGGCCTGGCGCAGCAGCAGCGCGGCATCGGTCGCCACGGGGTCGAATCGCACCTGCTCGATCAGCGACGGCCGTTCGCGGCGGCGCACGATCTGGAGGAATCCGAAGCCGTTGACTGCGGTGCGCTCGAAAGGCTGCGGCAGCAGCGTGTCGATCAGCGCGTCGATCGCCTGCCGTTCGGCCCGGCCCGGCAGCGACGGAAAGTCGATGCCGATCGACCCGCCGACGTCGCAGCAGCGCACGACATGCACCGCCGCCGCCGCCCCCGCCTTCGCGAGCGCGAGCGGATCGCCCTCGCCGTCGATGTCGATCAGCAGCATCGCCGGTGTCGCGTCGACCCACAGCGCGCCGCCGGCGAAAGGCCAATGACCGGTACGGACATGGTCGATCAGGTCCGACCAGCCCGCCGCCTCCAGCCGGTCGGCATCCCCCATGCGCAGGTCCGTCACCGGCACCCCGCTCGCCGCGATGCGCGCGGCGAGGTCGGGCCCGCCCGCCAGCGCGGCGTCCGCTTCGGCGAGCCGCGCCCGCGCCGGCTTGTCGCGCCCGCGCTCGCGCAGCGCCATGCGGGTGATCTCGACGGTCAGCCGCGCGCCCAGCGCCAGCCCCGGCGCCGCGACGGTCGCGATCGGTTCGCCCGGTGCGTCGAGAAGCACCCGGCCCGGCTCGACCAGCCGCGCCCCGAGCACGGCGCCGACCCGCGGCCCTTCGCCCTCGCGTTCTATCCGCGCCTCGACGATGCGCCCCGCCTCGACCAGCGCCGCGCGCGTTTCGCCGATCCCGGCTTCGATAAGCCACTCAGCCAAGCGACACGCCGGCCGCGCTCAGCAGCGCGCGGGTTTCGAAAATCGGCAGGCCGACGACGTTCGAATGGCTGCCCGACAGGAAACGCACGAAGACTTCGGCGCGGCCCTGGATCGCATAGCCGCCCGCCTTGCCCATCCCCTCGCCGCTCTCGACATACCAGTCGATCTCGGCATCGGTGAGCCGCTTGAAGGCGACGACGGTATCGGCGACCCGCACGCGCGGGCGCCCGTCGGCGCCCACGACGCAGACCCCCGACAAGACATGATGCCGCCGCCCCGACAACAGGCCGAGCATCCGGCGCAGATCGGCCTCGTCGGCCGGCTTTTCGAGGATGCGGCGGCCGACCGCGACAGTCGTGTCGCCCGCCAGAACGACCTCATTGCCCGTGCGTTCGACGGCCCGCGCCTTGGCCTCGGCAAGCCGGGCGACATAGGCGCGCGGCAATTCGCCTTTCAGCGGCGTCTCGTCGATATCGGGGGCGGCGATGCGCGTCGGCGTCACGCCGATCCGCGCCAGCAATTCGCGCCGCCGCGGCGAGGTCGAAGCAAGCACCAGCGCGGGGGGTGTCGCCGCGCCGCTCACTTGAAGCGATAGGTGATCCGACCCTTGGTCAGGTCATAGGGGGTGAGTTCGACGAGCACCTCGTCGCCCACCAGCACGCGGATGCGATTCTTGCGCATCTTGCCGGCCGTGTGGCCCAGAATCTCGTGGTCGTTTTCCAGTCTGACGCGAAACATCGCGTTGGGCAGCAACTCGACCACCTGGCCGCGCATTTCGAGAAGTTCTTCCTTCGCCATCTATCCTCTATGGGCTCGAAAATATGGGATGCGCGCCCATAGCTCCAAATGCGCGGAATGGAAAGCGATCTGTCATGAAAGGGGGAGACGCCGTTTGGTTGTGCAGGACTCGTGTCCCCTCTCGTCACCCCGGACTTGATCCGGGTGTGGATTCACATTTGAAGTGCAACGGTCTGAAGGTTTCGGCTGGAGTAAGGAAGCCGAGGCATTTTCTGGGTGTGTTGTTGTAGTTTTTGATGATGGTGTCGATGGCTTTGGGAGGCAAGTCGTCGAGGTTGGTTTTTCGGGGGAGGTTTCGGCGTAGCCTGCCGATGGCGTTTTCGACGCCGCCCTTCTGCCATGGGGCGCGAGGGTCGCAGAAGTAGGCATCGAGTTCGAGTTGGTTGGCGATGCGCTGATGGCGATTGAACTCGGTTCCATTGTCGAAGGTGATCGAACGCCGTAGCGCTGCTGGCATGGGCCCCAGCATGTGGACAAGAGCGGCAGCGACGGGATCGGCCTTGAGGCTGTTCTGCCGGAGGGCGATGGTCAGCCTGGAGTGGCGCTCATGCGCGATAAGGACCGCCTGTCCTGTGATCGAGAAGAGCATGGCATCGGCCTCCCAATGGCCTGCCTGCGTACGGGTGGCGATGATCGCGGGCCGGTCATGGATCGACCTTTTGCCCGTCTGCCGGGGCCATCCGCCCTTGGTGCGCCATCCGCGCTTATACTTGGCGCGTGGGAGATAGAAGCGCCAGCGCCGGTCGTTGCTGCGCTTCAACTGGGCATGGACGAAGCGGTAGATGGTCTCATGGCTGATGACCTTGTGTCCAACATCGCGCGCGAGGCGCCCCGCCACCTGCTCGGGCGACCAGCCCTGCGCGAGCCGGTCGAGGACAGCCTCGCGCAAGGCATCGTCGCGCTCCAGCCGGGTTCCGGTCCAGCGCCGGGCATTGGCCTGCGCCTGCGCATAGGCGGGCTGGTAGCCCACCTTGGCGCCGCTGTTGCGCTTCACCTCGCGCGCGATGGTCGACGGCTGGCGATCCAGAGCTGCAGCGATTTGCCGGATCGATTGCCCGTCTTCATGAAGACGGGCAATCGAACAGCGTTCCTCGATCGATAACTGGCGGTATCTCGACATGGCAGCACCTGTGTGAGGTGTTGCACTTCGTTTGTGAACTCAGTGGGGTCCCGCTCAGCGACGCCTGAAAAGCGGGACCCCGGATCAAGTCCGGTTGACGATGATGCGGGCGCGCGACCTCAGACCACCAGCCGCAATTTCCGCAAAATCCGCCAGCCGACGGTCTTCGCGCGCGCATGATCCGGCCAGCGCGGCGGCATCGCAGGATTCATTCCCATCCGGCGCAGCAGGGCGTTGGCGGCATGCGCCTCGGACTCGCGATAGCTCCATTCGCTACGCCAGGTGATCGACAGCGAAATCGACGGCGCATCGCCGTTGGCGACGAAATGCGGCGCCATCACCGGCATCAGCACCGCATCGCCGGGCGCCAGCGGCACGCGTTGCTGTCCGCCCTCGAAAGCGTCCTGCCACGGCAGGTTGCGGTGGCCGCCGGTGTGATAGCGCTCATGCTGGGTCCGGTGCGCGAACCGCTCGTCGCCCGCGGGCCAGACGTTCATCACCTTGGTGCCGCGAAGCTGGAGCAGGATGTTGTGCTCGGGATCGAAATGATAGGGGGTGATCGAGCCCGGCGACGAAATGAAGAGGAAGCCCTGCGGCGTCAGCATCGCGCCGGTGCGCGGTTCGACCACCGGCTTCAGCTCGCCGAGCAGGCCGAGCAGCAGGTCGCGATAGGCGGTTTCGCTCTCGATATTCTTGAGCACCGCCCAGCTCCGGTTGCTGTCGATGGTGCGGATCGTCTCGCCGATCAACAGGCCGTTCGAGGGCACGTCCTCGGGCCGGATGCCGACGGGCAGGTCGCCCGGATTATATTCGACCTGCGCGGCCGGCAGCCGCTCGCCGAGATCGGCCAGCGCCGCGAGCGACAGCAGCGGATGGTCGGGCAGGCGGTGATGAAGCAACCCGGCCTGCAACGGATAGAGGCGCTCCATC
The DNA here is from genome assembly GCF_014199295.1 of Sphingopyxis panaciterrulae. GTDB lineage: Bacteria > Pseudomonadota > Alphaproteobacteria > Sphingomonadales > Sphingomonadaceae > Sphingopyxis > Sphingopyxis panaciterrulae. Next base: position 60,790 of record NZ_JACIJH010000008.1, on the reverse strand, counting down.
GCGTCGAGCGTCTCGGCGGGAAAGACGGGGCGGTCGATGGTCTGATGCGCGGTCATGGCTGGTCCTGAACGGGAAGGGAGTGGGGGCGCTTCCAGCGCCGCCACAGGGTTTCGACCCTGCGGAGCGCCGCGAAGCGCAGCCGGTCGGAGGCGCTGGACAGCGGGACATTGACCCAGACCAGCGCGCGGCGCTCGCGCCAGACGCTGTCGATCATCGGGTGGCCCGACGCGGCGCAGCTATCGACCCAGGCGATGCGCGGGTCGCCCAGCAGGTCGAGATTCGCCTGCTGGAGCAGCACGCCGGGGGAGAAGCGCGCATAATCCTCGTCGAAGGCGGTCTTGAACGAGAAGCCGCCCGGCGGGCAAAGGAAATGGACGAGCATCGCAAGCGGCCGCCCATCGAGGTCGAGCGCGCGCAGGTCGAGCTTTCCGGCCGTGGCCGCGGCGGTCACGATGGCGCGGAACCAGGCTTCGGTCTCGCCATGGCTCGCGAGCGCCGATCCCGCCTGCCCTTTCCAGCCGCGCGCCTCGAGGTCGAGAAAGGCGTCGAGCCACGGATCGAGCGCGTCGCCCGCACGCCAGCGGCGGAACGCCACCGTCCCCTGTTCGGCGAGGCGGTTGGCCTGACGGCGCAGTTCCTTGCGCTTCTTCGCGCGCACCGCGGCTTCCCAATAGGCGGCGGGCGACAGGTCGCTGTCGAGCAGCGCGCGTTCCTCGCGGTGAACCGTCTCGGCCGCCCCGCCCCGTGCCTGCGCGACGTCGACCAAAGCGCGATGCAGCGGCCCATCCTCGGTCAGCCGCGGCAGGTGAACGAGCGTCTTCGCCCAGGGCGCCGCGTCGCACCAGCCGAGCAGGATCGACCAGAAAAGCCGTTCGAACCCGGCGCGGACGAGCGGCAGGCCCAGGAAATGATTGGGATGCGCCCACCCCGTCACATGGCGCAGCGGCAGGCGGCCGTAATGTGTCGCCGCGGCGAGCGGCATCACGCCGATCACCGGCCCCGCGCTGCCGTCGCGGACCAGCACCAGCCGCGCCTGCCGCTCGGGGTCGAGCAGATGCAGCGCCGATTGCAGGCACCAGCGCTCGACGAAGGGATTGGGCTCGCTCGCCTCGGCCGCGAGCGCATCCCACGCCGCCGCCAGCTCGTCCGACAGCGACAGCGGGTCGACCACGCGCACCGTCAGCGGCGCGGACGCGGCCGGCGCGGGGGCGCCGTCGACCGGAAAGGCGGGATGCACCGTCATCGGCGGCGAGCGTAGCCGACAAGGGTTAAGATGATGTGGCGATTCCATGAGGCCCCTCCCGCTTGCAGGAGAGGAAACGCGTCTAAATCCCGAACAATCTCGCCAGCGACTTTTCCAGCATGAAATATTGCCAGATCAGCCGCCCGTGGTCGCGGCGGCCCGACTGGTGCGCGGCGACGATGCGCTCGATCTCCGCCATGTCGAACCAGCCCGAGCGGGCCAGCGTCGAGGAGGTGGCGAGCGCGCGCGCCTGGTCGGTGAGCGGCCCGCGGAACCATTGCGACACCGGCGTCACGAACCCCATCTTGGGCCGATAGAGGATGTCGCGGGGCAGATAGCGTTCCATCGCCTGCTTCAGGATCGCCTTGCCCGTGCCGCCCCTGACCCGCATCGCCGCCGGCAGGCTCGCCGCGAATTCGACGAGGCGATAGTCGAGCAGCGGCTCGCGCGCCTCGAGGCCGACCGCCATGCTCATCCGGTCGGTCTTGGTCAATATGTCGCCCGGCAGCCAGATTTTCAGGTCGGCATATTGCGCCCGGTCGAGCCGCTCGCGCGCCGGCGCCTCGGCCATCGCCTTCCAATATCGCGCCTCGGCGACATGCTCGCCCAGCGCGCGCCGCGCGGCGTCGTTGAACAGGCGCGCGCGCTGCGCCGGACCGGTGACGCCGACAGCCTCGGCATAGCCCTCGGCCCCGCTTTTCGCCAGGCTGGCCAGCGTCGCGCGCGCGCGCAACGGACGCGGCGCCCAGTCCATCTGCGGCCAGACGCGCGCGAGCGGGCCGAGCAGGCCGCGCCGCAGCACCGCGGGGATCATCGCGCGCAGCCGTTCCTCCTGATGCTGGAAGACGAGGCGACGATAGCCCGCGAACGCCTCGTCGGCGCCGTCCCCCGACAGCGCGACCGTCACCTCCTCGCGCGCCAGCTCGCAGACGCGGTAGGTCGGCAACGCGCTCGCGTCGGCGAAGGGCTCGTCGAAACTGTCGGCGATCCGGTCGATCAGCGCGAAATCGGCGGCGGCGACGGTGCGGGTACGGTGATCGGTGGCAAAGCGTTCGGCGATCTGCCGCGCGTATGCGGTCTCGTCCAGCGCCGCCTGGTCGAAGCCGATGGTGCAGGTCTTGACCGCCTTGGCGCTCGCCTCCGCCATCAGCGCGACGACCGCGCTCGAATCGACCCCGCCCGAAAGAAAGGCGCCAAGCGGAACGTCGGCGACCATGCGGTCGGTCACCGCGGCGCGCATCAGGTGGACCAGATGCTCGGCCGCCTCGCTCTCGCTGGCGCGGATGCGGCGCGAGAAATCGGGCGCCCACCAGCAGACCGGCTCCGGCACCGGCTTGCCGCGTTCGAGCAGCAGGAAATGCCCGGCGGGCAGTTTCTCGACCCCGGCGACGATGCTGGTGTCGTCGGGGACATAGCCGAAGGCGAAATAATCCTCGACCGCCGACAGGTTCGCCTCGCGCCGCAACAGCGGGTGGCGGAGCAGTCCCTTGAGTTCGGACGCGAAGGCGACCGACCCGTCCGACAGCCGGACATAATGGAGCGGCTTCACGCCCAGCCGGTCGCGCGCGAGGAACAGGCAGCCGCGGGCGTGATCGTGGATCGCGAAGGCGAACATGCCGTTCAGCCGCGACAGGCAGTCCGGCCCCCATTGCCGCCACGCCGCGATGATGACCTCGGTATCCCCGCTGGTGCGGAACCGGTGGCCGCGATCCTCCAGTTCGGCGCGCAGCTCGCGGAAATTATAGATTTCGCCGTTATAGGTCAGCGTCACCATCTCGTCGTCGCTCGCCATCGGCTGCGGGCTGCCCGCAATGTCGATGATCGAGAGGCGGAGGTGCCCGAGACCGACGCCGGGCGCCGTCCACTCGCCCGAGCCGTCGGGCCCGCGATGCGCCATCGGGTGCAGCATCGCGCGGACGCGCGCCGGATCGACCGGCTTCGCCGTTTCGAGGTGATAGAGGCCTGCTATACCGCACATGTCCGTGCGCTTAGCCTGTTTCGAGGGCGCGGTCAGCCATCGCCTGCGCGCCGCCCGACGCCGCGACGAAATCGGCGATCGCCTGCGCCCCGCCCTGCCCCTCCTCGCTCGACACGATCAGCGACAGCGCGCGCGGATCGCCGCCGAGCAGCCGCGCCTTCAGCCCGGCGAGTTTCGCGGCGCGGGGGTTTCCGGTCGCTTGGCCGGCGACGACATACCAGGTCGCCGCATCGCGCAGCACCGGCCCCGGATGGAGCAGCCGCTCGGTCCGGCCGCCGTCGATGACGGGCAGCGCGGCGCTCCACGCCCATCTGCTATCGGGATCGACCGCGCCCTGCCCGAAGGCGACGACCTCGCGCCCCTCCGCCTGCCGCTCATAACCGCCGATCGCGACCGCCACCCGGCGCCCCGCCGCGTCGACGAAATCGCGCCGCAGCCGCTGGTCGGCGCCATCGAAGCGCGGGAGCCACGGCGTACCCGCTGCCCGAACGTCGCTCCACCCCGCCGGCGCGGCCACCGCCATGGTCGCGGGCAGCGGCGCGGCGCGGCCGCCGGCCAGCGCCGCCCAGCCGGCGAACAGCAGCGGCAGCGCCAGCGCCGCGGGCAGCACCGCCTTCGCCGGGGCGGCGAAACGCACCGCGCCGCCCAGCCCGCGCACATCGACCGCGGCATCGTTCGCCGGCCGGTCGAACCAGCGCCGGGCGACCAGCATCACGATCAGGATGACTAGCCCGAAGAAAACCCAGCCATAGACGATATGGTCGATCCCCCCGGCGCGCTCGATGCCCCAGATCTCGGCGGCGACCATCGTCCCCCACGCCCGCAGCGCATTGGCAAGGATCGTCGCGGCAAGCGCGAGCAGGACGAAGACGGTCCGCCGCCGCCAGTTCCGAAAGCAGAGATGCGCCGCGAACACCGAATAGGCGAGCATCGCGATCAGGAAGCTGACCCCCGAACATTCCTCGGCCACCTCGAAAAAGCCGGCGCGGGTGGTGATGAACACGCCTTCCAGATGCGCTTCCAGACCCGAGACATGGAGCAGCGCGATGCTGATCCGCGCCGTCAGCGTCTGGAGCAGCGGCACCAGTTCCTCGCCAAAGGGAACCAGCAACAGCGCATAAGCGAGCGGGAAGAGCAGCGCGCGCACCAGCTTTTCGCCGAGCGCCGCGGCGACCGCGCCCTGCAGCATCAGGACCAGGCCAAGCTGGCGAAACAGCCCGACTCCCGCCGCTTCGCCCACCAGCCACACCAGCCCGCCCCCGCCGAGCCAGACGAGTGCCGGCCACCACCACGCCGGCGCCAGCGTCTTCAATTGCGGCGTCCGCTGCACCACCAGCCAGCCGATCATCGGCACCATCAGCAGGCAATGGGTGAAGGTCGAGCTGTTCCACCAGATGCCCGCCATGTCGGCGGCGTCGCGGTGAAACAGGATCAGGATCGCGGCGCAAAGCCCCATCAGCCCGGCGATATGACGCTGCCAGCGCGTCCAGCCGCGCGGATGCGAGAGCGAATGGGCGGTCATGCCGCCAGCCCCAGCAGCCGGCCGAGCGGCGCAAGCTGCGCCTCCCAGCCATAGCGCGCGATCATCCGTTCGCGCGCCGCGGCGCCCATCCGCACCGCCAGCGCACGGTCGTCGAACAGCCGGCACAGCGCGTCGGCCATCGCCGCGCCGCCTTCGGCGACGATCAGATGCTCGCCATCAACCGCGTCGATTCCGGTCGCCGCGGCGGGGCTGGCGACCACCGGGCGCGCCATCGCCATCGCTTCGAGCAGCTTGTTCTGCACCCCGCGCGCCAGCAGCAGCGGCGCCACCACGGCGTCGGCCGCGGCCAGCCAGGGCCGCACGTCGGGCACTTCGCCGGTGACGATAACGCCGGGCAGCGCGCCAAGCGCGCGCACCTCGTCCGTCGGCGCGCGTCCGACGATCGCGAAGCGTGCCTGCGGGTGGCGTCCGCGCACCTGCGGCAGGATGTCCGCCGCGAACCAGCGCACCGCGTCGATATTGGGGCGATAGTCCATCTGGCCGGTAAAGACCGCGAGCGGGCCGTCCCCCCGCCCCACCGCCTCGAACGGCTGCGCGGGGTCGAAATATCCCGTGTCGATGCCATTGCCGACCGCGTGCACCCGATCGGCATCCAGCCCGCTGCGCTCGCGGAACAGCATCGCCTCGGCCTCGCTGACAAACAGGCTGGCATCGACCGCGCGCGCCACCCGCGCTTCATAGGCGCCCAGCTTGACGGCTTCACGGGCATGAACCCAGTGGAGCGGCTGGCGTCCGTCCTGTTCGGCATAGGTCGCGAATTTCGCCGAATCGACATCGACGAAATCCATCACCACCGGCCCCGCGAAGTGCTCCGGCAGATATTGCGCCATCTGGCCCGAAAAACCGACGATATGGGTCACCGTCCCCAGCGCCAGCAGCGCGCCGACATGCTCGGCCAGCGCGGCGCTCCGGAACAGCCGGTTCGACACCGGCTCACCGCGCAGCACCGCCTGCGCCAGCGCGATCGGGCGCGACGCCCTGCGCACTTCGATGCACAGGCTCTTGCAAAGCGGCGCCATCTTGCCACGCGCCAGCGCCGCATCGGCTTCGCTGTCGGCCAGCGCCGCGACATGCACCGGCGCCAGCTTCGCCAGCGCCTCGACCATATGCCAGCTCCGGATGCGGTCGCCCCGGTCGGGCGGCCAGGGCGCGCGGTGCGCCAGAAACAAGATTTCGGCCATCAGCCCAGGCCGCGCGCGATCAGCGGCCCGATCCGGTTCGCGGCCCACAGCGGCAGCCTTTTCCACAGATCAACCTGCAGGCGGTATCGGGCGCTGTTGGGGTTGGTGTCGCGCGGCGTCTCGCCGGGCGCCAGCCAGCGCGCATAGACCAGCGGCCGCGGCTCGAACCCCCAATTCTTCTTGTAGGAAAAGGGACCGGTTCCCAGTTTCGAGCGCCCGAAATCGAAGCGCGTGCAGCCGCGCGACCGGGCATGACCCATCAGGGCGTAATACATCATCTCGTTCGCGCGCAGCCCACGCGCGGCAAAGGTCCCGCCGCCCCAATAGGGCATCACCGTGCCGCGCCAATAGAGGCTGAGCACGCTCGCCACCGGCTGCCCGCCCGCGCGCACGGTCAATATGTCGGCATCGGCGCCGAAAGCGTCCAGCACCGCATCGAACAGCGCCTTCGGAAAGACCGGGGTGCCCAGGTTGCGGACGCTTTCCGCATAGACGCGATAATGATCGCGGCGTTCCTCCACGCCACGCCCCGTGGTGACCATCAGCCCGCCCGCCAGCGCCTTGCGCACCTCGGCGCGCTGCTTGCGCGGGATGGCGAGCAGTTCGGCGTCGTCGTCGGCCGCCAGATCGCGCGCGAAGCCGGCATAGGTGGCTTCCTCGCGGTGCCAGCCCTCGCCTTCGGGCGGTTGGCCGCCGCGCAGTTCGACCGACGGCACGCCGCGCGTCCGCGCCAGCGCCGCCACTGCCTCGGCGAGCGCGTCCGCCACCGCCGGATCGTCGGCAAGAATGCCGCCGCCGACCGCGAAACCGCTCGCGACGAGCGCCTGTCCGAACAGCGGCGAGCGGACATGGTGCAGCGGCAGCAGGCCGACGACCGCACCCGCCGTGTCGAGCGCCGCTAGCGCGTGACAGCCATGCCCCGTCGCCCGGCTCACCGCCTCGCACCACGCGCGGCTGTGAAAGGGTGTCGCGTCCGGGTGCGCCGCAACGAAACCGTCCCATACCGCCGGGTCGGCGAGCGGCGCGACGCGCACCGCAGCGGCCGCCGGCACCAGATTTTGCACGGGCGCGCTCACGCCGCCGCGCGCCACGACGCCGCCCGCTGCTGCTGCGCGGGCAGCAGGGCGTCGGCGCGGGTCCATTCGAAATCGGCCAGCAACTGCTTCAGCTTGCCAGCCATGGCCGACAAGCCGCTGTAATGCCGTATCTTCGACTTGAGCGGCGCGTCCGCGACCCGCGGCTGGCCGGGGTCGATCTCCCACGGATGGAAATAGAGGATGGCGGGATGCCCCTCGGCATTCATCCGCGCAATCGCCCAGCGCGTGAAGCGATAGGGCAACAGCCGCATGAAGCCGCCGCCTCCCGCCGCCAGCGTGCGCCCGGCAAAGCGGGCGGTCGTCACCGGCCACTCGACCAGATCGCTCCCTTCGACCGGCCGCCACGCATGGCGCGGGCTTTGCGGCCAGCCATAATGATCGTGAACCACCGGAGCGACGCTCGACGAATAGGCATAGCCCTGTTCGGCCAAGACCGGATGCGCCCAGGGCGTGCGCGCGTCGATCGAAAAGCTCGGGGCGCGATAGCCGCGCACCGGCGCCCCGCCCAGATCCTCAAGGATCGCTCGCGTCTTCTGAAGGTCGGCCGCGAATTCGTCGGCGGTCAGGGTGAAGACGCGCCGATGATCATAGCCATGGCTGGCCAGTTCGTGCCCCGCCTCGACGATCCGCCGAATCAGCGCGGGATAGCGTTCGGCGACCCAACCCAGGGTGAAGAAAGTGCCGGTGGCCCCCGCTTCGGCGAACATCGCCAGCACCGCGTCGCAATTACCCTCGACCCGGCATTCGAGCGCCGGCCAGTCGGCACGGTCGATCGTGCGCTCAAAAGCGCCGACCTGAAACCAGTCCTCGACATCGACCGACAGGCCGTTCTGCATCGTCCCTCACCTCACACACCATCCATAGCCGAAACGGCGCCGGACGTCAGGCCGCCCAGACCTTTGAATTGGCGGGATTGGGGGCATTCTCCGGATCGCGCTCGACCCATTCGATCAACAGGTCGAGCACGCGACGCAGCGCCGCGTCCTGCTCGACCAGCCGCGCCTCCAGTTCGGCGATCTGCGCCTTCAGCCCGTCGATATGCGCCGCGTCGGCCCGCGGCGCGGCGGGGGCTTCGGCTGCCGGCTGCGCGAAGGGCGCGCGGTCGGGCCCGGCCGCGGCGGGAACCGCCACCGGCCATTCGGGCGATGCTTCGGCGGCCGCGGGCGCGGGCGCCTCGACCGGCGGCGGCACCAGCGTCGTCTCGTCGATGCCGCGATCGGCCTCGATCTCGCCGATCACCTCGCGGACGTGCGCCGCGGTGATCCGCGACAATTGCTCGACCGCGCCATAGAGGAGCAGCCGGCTGACCAGCACGTTGAGCTTGCGCGGCACGCCCTCGCTGTAATCGAAGATTTCCTCGAAGGCGTCGGGGCTGAACGCCGGATTGCCGGTCCAGCCCACCTTGCCGAGGCGGTGGAGAATATAAGGCTCGACTTCCTCGGGCTCCATCGGGTCCAGATGATGCGTCGCGATCACCCGCTGGCGAAGCTGCTCGAGCGTCGGCGAATGGAACAATGTCTGGCGGAATTCGGGCTGGCCGAGCAGGAATATCTGCAACAGCGAATGACCGCCGAGCTGGAAGTTCGACAGCATCCGCAACTCTTCGAGCGCCGAGATGGCCAGATTCTGCCCTTCGTCGACGATCAGCAGCGTGCGGCGCCCGGCGCGCGCCTGTTCGCGCAGATATTGTTCCATCGACCGCAGCAGTTCGGCCTTGCTTTCCCCCTCCCACGCGATGCCGAACTGTTCGGCGACCAGGCGAAGGAGATCGTCGCCCTCGACCTGCGTCGACACCAGCTTGACCGCGGTCAGGCGGTTCGGATCGATCGTGTTCATCAGATGCCCGACCAGCGTCGTCTTGCCGGTCCCGATATCGCCGGTGATGACGATGAAGCCCTCGCCCTGCGCCAGGCCATAGCCCAGATAGGACATTGCCTTCCGGTGCGTGCCGCTTTCGAAATAGAAAGCGGGATCGGGCGTCAACTGGAACGGGCGTCCGGTGAAGCCATAGAACTGATCGTACATCGGAAATTCCCTTTGGGTCTGGATCAGAAGGCGTAGCGCAAGCCGACGAAGGCCGACCCGATCAGTTGGTTGTTGAAACCATCCTGGTCGAAAGCGTTGAGCGCCGCCGAAGCATTGCCGGTGAGGTTGCGCCACAGGCGCCGCGAATAGGAAGCCGAAATGCCGGCCGACTGGACGTCGGCGGCACCCGGCGCGCCATTGTCGAAATAGTTGACGAAGCCCGAGAAGCCGAGGCTCGAATCCGCGTCGAGCTCGCGGGCCGCGGTCATGAAGAGATAATAGCTCTCGTCCTTCGTGCCATCGAGCGCCGCAATCACCGAGGTCGCGGGCACGAGCAGGCGGCGCTGGTCGTAGCCGATACCAACGCCATAGCTCCAGCGGCCATAGCGCGACGACAGCAGGGCCTGAACGCCGCGATTGCGATACTGGATGGCGGTCGTGCTGCCGAGTTGCGGAGTCAGGCAGCCGCCCCCGTCCTGGCCGAAGACGCAAGGGTCGATGCTGCCATCGATCGGGTTGCGCGTCGGGTCGAACTGGGTCGGCAGCGCCGCAAGGCCGCGCGACAGGCCCCGCCCGAAGCTCGACATCCCGTCATAGACGCCGACCTGCAGCATCGTGGCATGGTCGGGACGATAAGCGAAACTGCCGGTATAGATCGTATCGCCATAGCGTCGTCCCACCCGCGCCGTGAGCGAGGTCCGACGGCTCGGCCGCCACATCACGCCGGCGTCCCAGATCAGCCCGTCGGTATCGAAGGCAAGCTGGCGCGGCTGCGTCTTGTCGGTGACGAACCTGCCGTTCGAATCGACCACCGGCACGCCGTTCGCGTCGAGCAGGGGATCGCGCTGGCCGATCTCGATATCCTCATAACCGACGCCGCCGAGCAGCGCGACGGTCGGGCCGATCGGCACGGTCACGTCGGCGCGCGCATATTTGCCCTCGAAGCGCTGGTCGAGCTGGCTCGCATCCTCGCGCTCATAGCCGCCCGAGACCTGCCAGCCGAACGGCAGCTCGCCCGGACGCTGGCCGACGCTCGCCCAGGCAACATGGTTGGTCGAACTGTCGAAGCTGCTGCCTCGCGGAATTCCCGGCGTCACCACGTTCGGCGTGTCGATGTCGACCTTGGTATAGCCGAAGCGATAGCCTGCGCCGACGTCCAGATTGCCGATCCGCCGCGCGAACGTCGGCCCGGCATATACCGAATAGAGATCGGCGCTGTTCGTCCCGCCGCCGAAGATATTGGCGCCGCCGCCGCCATCGGCGCGGGTGCGCGTCGCGAGCGCACCGCCCTCGATATTGAAGCCCTGCGCGACCTCGATCCGGCCGCGTGCGATGCCGCTGATGGCATCGGAATCGCCCTGTCCACCCGCCTCGCTGATGCGATGTTCATAGCGCAGCGACGCCGCGACTTCGGCGCGGCGGGTCACGATCGCGGCATCGACCCCGGCGGCGAGCATCGTGTAGGTGAGCACGTCACCGCCGTTCTTGAGATCGGCGCTGAGTATCTGCCCGACCTCCAGATAGGGGCTGACCTCGATCTTGCGCTGCCTGCGATCTTCGCTGCGCCGGCTCCCGTCGCGCGGGCCGTCCTGGGCAGCGGCATCCGCCGCGCCCGGAGCGTCGGAACCGGGTCCGGCGTCCCCCGACCATTGGGCGTGCGCGACGGTCGCTGTCCCGGCGAGCAACAGCGCGGCGAGCGCCGTCGTGCGGCGCAAGGTGACGAAGCTGGTGCGCATCAGGACGCGCCTCCCTGACCATAATAGGTGCCGAAGCGGCGGCCGCCCGGTGAATATTTGACGCCGTTCAGCAGCAACTGGATGTGCGGGCAGGCCCCCATCAGCCCGATCGCGTCGCGCAGCGCCGATTCGAGCGTCTCGTCGGCGCGCACGACCATGATGAGCTGGCCGACATGCCCCGCGAGCACCGCGGCGGGCGACGCCGCGAGGACCGGCGGCGAATCGAGGATCAGGATGCGCCCCGGCGCCCCCTGTTCGAGCTGCGCGAGCAACCCCTCGGTGCGCGCCGAGGCGAGCAATTCGGTGTCGTTCATATGCTGGGTGCCCGCGGGCATCACCTTCAGCCCCGCGATGTCGGTCTGGATCAGGCAGTCGCCCAGCGGCAGGTGCGGATCGGCGAGTGCGTCCATCAGCCCCGGCCCCTCGTCGAGCCCCAGCATCGGCAGGATGCTCGGCTTGGCGATGTCGGCGTCGATCAGCAGCACGTCGTGATCGGCCTCGACCGCAAGGCTGAGCGCGAGGTTGACGGCGGAAAAGGTCTTACCCTCGCCCGGATTGGCCGAGGCGATCAGGATGCGGTGACCGCGCGGCACGACCGGGCGGTTCGCGGCCCCCGCGAAATTGCGGATCAGCTCGCGCTTCACGATGCGATATTCCTCGGAGATGCCGGTGACCGGCGCGCCGGGTACGATCATGCCGCGCGCCGCGAGGCCTTCGCGGTCGATCGTGCCCTGCCGCGTCGGCACGATGGCCGGCGCGGCGCGCACGACATCCTTGCGCGGCGAAGGCTTGATCGTCGGCGCGGCCTCGACCTCGGCGGGGGCCGGGGCGGACGCCGTTTCCTCCACGGATGGTTCGGGGCTGGCTTTCGCCTTCTTCTTCTCGGGCTCGGGCGGCAGCTTGCCGACATCGATGGTCGGCGCATGCGCGCTCGCGTCGATGCCGAACATGTCGGCCGCGCGTTCGAGCAGCGAGGGCTGGCGCTTGACGGGGCGGTGTTCGTTCATAGTCTCTTCCCCTCAGGCGACCATGCCGCGCTGGACGAATTCGGCGATCAGCAGCAGGGCATAGAGCGCCACGAGCGCGCCCCCGCCGCTCGCCAGCCAGACCAGCCTCTTCTTACGCTCGACCTGGCGCTCGGGCGTCACCACCTCGGTGATCGAACCGATCACGGGAAGGCCGCTCGCGCGCTCCAGCCGCGCCGCGGTCGGATAGCTGACCCGCACCTGCGCGAGGCCAAAGGCGGCGCCGACCCCGCCTGCCAGTCCGGCGAGCAGCACGATGCTCAGGAACAGCGGCCGGTTTGGTGCCGACGGGCTCGTCGGCTTCGAGGGCGGGTCGAGCAGTTCAATCTTGATCGCGTCGGCCTCGGTTCGCACCTCGCCGCGCAGGCGCACCTGTTCGCGCTGGGTCAGCAGCTTGTCATATTGCGCTTTCAGCGCGGTATATTCGCCGTTGATCCGGTCATATTCGGCCGCGATGCCGGGGTTCTGGATCTGCTGCGCGGTGATTTTCGCGACGTCGCCCATCAATTGGGCCTTGCGCGCCGACAGCGCGCTCACCGTCGCCTGGCGCTCGGCGCGCATCGCGGCGAGCGAGGCATAGGCGGGGTTCTGGGCATTGCCGCCGCCTCCGCCGCTGCCTTCGCGGTCGGCCTGCGCTTTCAGCGATGCGATCTGGCTCTTGATCGCGATCATGTCCGGATGGGCATCGGTCAGGCCGCGGGCCCGCATCGCCGACAGTTCGTTCTGCGCCCCGGCAAGCTGCTGCCGCGCGACGCCGGCGCCGGTCGCGGCGACGCCCGGCACGTTGATCGTCGCCGGGGTCTGCGCGAGTTGGCCGTTGGCCGCCGCCAGCGCCGCCTGCGCGGCGACGAGCTGGCTATCGATCTGGTTGATTTCGGCGCGGGCCGCGTCGACGCGCTGCGCCGGCGATCCGGTGCCGCCGGGGATCAGGCCGATATTCTGCGCCTCGAAAGCGGCGCGGCGCCCCTCGACTTCGCGCAGCGCCTTTTCGCGGTCGGCGATCTGCGCGTCGAGGAATTTCAGGCTCTGGCGCGCGTCGAGCCGGCCACCGCGAAGCTGGTCGTCGCGGAACACGGTAATCAGGCTGTCGAGCACGCCCGAGGCGAGCTTGGCATTGTCGGCATCGGACAGGCTGCCGACGCCGATCGACGAGGTGACCTCGAAGATATTGTCCTGCTGCGGCACGACCTTGATATTCTTTTGCAGCATCGCGACCGCGCCCGCCTTTTCGCGATCGCTGGCGCCTGCGGGCAGCAGGCCGGTCGTCACCGCCACCTTTTCCAGGTTGCGCGCGCTGGTCAGCGTTTCGCGGATCTGGTCGATCTGTCGCCGGTCGCCCAGACCGCCGGACCGCGCCTCGTCGGGCAGGATCTGGTTGACGTCGACAAGCAGGCGCGTGCGCGAATCATAGCGGTTGGGGATCGCGGCGATCGCCAGCCAGCCCAGGATGCAGATACCCCAGGCGATGCCCAGCACCAGCCAGCGGCGCGACCAGACGCTGTGCAACGCCACCCGGAATTCGTCGTAGAGGCTGTTCATGGTCGGCTATCGATCCTTGGCAATCGGCATCGGGGCGGCGTGGAGTCCGGGCGCGAACATCCGCGTCAGAACATGCTTTCGGGAATGATGATGACGTCGCCCGGCTGAAGGCGGACGTTCGCCTTGATGTCGCCGCGCTTGATGAGGTCGTTCAGGCGCAGCGCATATTCGTGCTGCTTGCCGCTGCCCTTGTCGAAACGGATGAGGCGCGCCTTGTTGCCCGCCGCATATTCGCCCAGGCCGCCGACCGCGATCATCGCGTCGAGCACGGTCATATTGGCGCGGAACGGGATCGACGCCGGCTTCTCGGTCGCGCCGACGACGCGCACCTGCTGGGAAAAGGTGCTGTTGAAACTGGTGACGATGACGCTGACGATCGGGTCCTTGATATATTGGCTCAGCGCCAGTTTCAGGTCCTGCTGCAACATCGTCGGGGTCTTGCCGACCGCGGGCATGTCGGTAATCAGCGGCGTGGTGATCCGGCCGTCGGGGCGCACCTGCACCTTGCCGCCCAGCTCGGGGTTGCGCCACACGAAGACCTGCAGTTCGTCGAGCGGGCCGATGATATATTCCTCGCCCGGTCCTTCCTGGTTCGCGACGAAATTGGCGCTCGGCAGTTCGGGCGCGGCGCTGCCGGTGGCGCAGCCGGTCAGCGCGGTGGCGGCGATACCGGAAACCAGCGCGGCGCGCGCGGCACGAAGCGAGGGGAAGACCGTCATTACACATCACCTTTCGACCGGCCGGGGGAGGCCGCCGCGGGCCAAAGACCTGCGGCGACAGCCATTGCGTCAGGGTCAGCCATCGCCGGAAAGGGTGAAGATACCGTTAGTATTGGGTTAGGTTCGCGCCCGGTTCGTCGCACTCTGTTCCGATGCGGGACAGCTTCTCCACCGCCGGCAAAGGTCAATCACCGTAGCCCTGAACCCGTCGAAGGGCGCTTCTCGGATAGGCGCCTTTCGACGGGCTCAGGACTACGGTGACGATCCGGTCAGCCGTTACACCAGCATCTCGCGCGCCGGCCCCTGCCCCAGAAAGGCGGCGGGGCTCGCCGTGGCGCCATAGGCCCCGGCCTGGAAGATCGCGACCAGATCGCCAACCGCGGCGCGCGGCAGCGCAACCTGGTCGCCCAGCCGGTCGAGCGGCGTGCAGAGGCAGCCGACCACCGACACCGTCTCGGCCGGCTCCGCGCCGAAGCGGTTCGCGAGTGCGATGGGATAATTGCGGCGGATGACCGTGCCGAAATTGCCGCTCGCGGCGAGCTGGTGGTGCAGGCCGCCATCGGTGACGAGGAAAGTCTCGCCATGGCTCTGCTTGCGGTCGACGATACGGGTCAGATAGACGCCGGCCTCGGCGACCAGCCAGCGGCCGAGTTCCATCGCGAAGCGGCTGTCCGCCAGCGCCGCGTCGCGCGCTTCGAGCGTCGCGGCCAGCGCATCGCCGACCGCCTTCGCATCGACCGCGGCGTCGCCCGGAAAATAGGGCACCCCCATGCCGCCGCCCAGATTGACGAGCGGCGGCGTCGCGCCGATCTCGTCCGCCAGCCGCGCCGCGAGCGCGACCGTCTGCGTCTGCGTCTCGGCGATCGCGGCGCCATCGAGCGCCTGCGATCCGGCAAAGATATGAAAGCCTTGCCAGTCGGCCCCGGCGTCCAGCAGGCGGCGGACCAGCGCCGGCACCGCCTCCGCATCGACCCCGAAGGGCTTGGCGCCGCCGCCCATCTTCATCCCCGACCCTTTCAGGTCGAAATCGGGATTGACCCGCACCGCGAGCCGCGGCGTCCTGCCCAGGCGCGCGGCGATCGCCAGCGCGCGCTCGGCTTCCCCCGCCGATTCGAGATTGAGCGTCGCGCCCGCCGAAACCGCCGCCTCCAGTTCGCGGTCGCGCTTGCCCGGACCGGCGAAGCTGATGTGCCCGGCCGCCATGCCGCTCGCCAGCGCCGCCGCCAGCTCGCCGCCCGACGCGACGTCGAACCCGTCCACAACGCCCGCCATGAAGGCAAGCAGCGGCGCAAAGGGGTTCGCCTTCATCGCATAATGAAGCTGCACCGCGTCCGGCATCGCCGCGCGCCATTCGCCGGCGCGCGCCGCGAGCATCGCGCTGTCATAGACGAATAGCGGCGTGTCTCCGGCCGTGTCGGCGAGAGCATCGGCGCGATGGCCGGCGATCAGCAGCATCCCACTCTCGTCGGCGGCGTAGCCGGGCGGAATCGGGCCGTGCGGCTTCATGCCGTCACCCTTCCGTTCCACTCGGCGGCGATCGCCACCCGGTCGAGCTTGCCATTGGGATTGCGCGGCAGCGCCTCGCGCCATTCGATCGTCTGCGGCTGCATGAAGTTCGGCAGAGTCCGGCGCAGGTGAGCCGCCAGCCCATCGGCGTCCTCCGGTCCGCTCTTGCCGCGCACGATCAATATGATAGCCGCACCCAGCCGCGCGTCGGGCACTCCGAACGCCACCGCCTCATAGATCAGTCCCGAGGCGACCGCGGCATCCTCGACCTCGGTCGGGCTGACGCGGTTGCCTGCGGTCTTGATCATCGCATCGTCGCGGCCGACGAAGGTCAGCAGCCCCTCGGCATCGCGCCGCACGGTATCGCCCGACCAGACCGCCGTGCCGCCATGGATCGACGACGGCGGCGCGGGCCGGAAGCGCTGCGCAGTGCGCTCCGCATCCTGCCAATAGCCCTGCGCCACCAGCGGCCCGCAATGGACCAGTTCGCCCGGCTCGTCGTCGGCAGCAATGCTGCCGTCGGGGCGACAGACGAGGATTTCCGCATACGGGATCGCGCGGCCCATCGAGGTCGGATGGCTGGCGACCAGCGCGGGGTCGAGATAGGTCGAGCGAAATGCCTCGGTCAGCCCGTACATCGGATAGATGTCGGCCTTCGGAAAGGTGGCGCGCATCGCGTCGATCAGCGAAGGCGTCAGCGCGCCGCCGCTGTTGGTCAGGCGCCGCAGCAGCGCAGCGGTCTCGGCCGGCCAGTCGCTTTCGACGAGTTGCACCCACAGCGGCGGCACCCCCGCAAGCGTCGTCACCCCATGCCGCGCGACCGCCTTCACCACGTCGCGCGGAGTCAGATAGTCGAGCGGCGCGACCGCAGCGCCGGCATACCAGGTCGAAAGAAGCTGATTCTGCCCGTAATCGAAACTGAGCGGCAGCACCCCGAGCACCCGGTCGTCGGGCGCGATTGTCAGATAGGAGGCAACGCTCTCCGCCCCCAGCCACAGATTGGCATGGCTCAGCATCACCCCCTTGGGCCGCCCGGTCGAACCGCTGGTATAAAGAATGGCGGCAAGATCGCCGGGCTCGGCGAGCGACGGCGGCAGCCCCTCGCCGCCCGAATCGATCGCCGCTTCGGCGACCGTCAACTCCTGCACCGCGCAGGCTTCGGGCCGCCCCTCGCCCAGCGAGTCGGCCCGCGCGCCATTGGTGACCAGCAGCTTCGCACCGCTGTCGGCCAGGATATGCGTGACCTGCGGCGCCTTGAGCAGCGGATTGACCGGCACATGGATCAGCCCCGCGCGCGCCGCGGCGAGCGGCATCAAACAGGCGAGCCGCGTTTTCGCGCTCCAGCTCGCCACCCGCTCGCCCGGCCCGCCCGCCTGTGCGAGCAGCCACGACGCAAGCCGCCCGACCCCGGCGTCGAGATCGGCGAAGCGGGCGACCCTGTCGCCGATCAGCAACGCAGGCGCATCCGGCGCGCCGCGGCGCGCAAGATGGTCGATCGGACAGGAGGGTGGATGGAGGATCTTGGTCATCGGCTGTTAGGAGAGTGGTGATAGAGCGCCCCGTCATGCAAGGGAACGGTGAACATCGGGCTAATGACAAGGCGCTGCCCGCCGCGGCGCGCGGCGTCGGCTCCGCCTCGCCCTTCGACCGCGCGGCATGGTTCGACCTGCTGGCGGCGCACGGCTTCGCGTCCGGCGGGCGCTTCGATGCGTGCGGCGCGGCTGGCGATACGACCGCGTGGCTGCCGCTTCGGGTCGAGAAGCCGGGCGAGCTGGCGGGGCTGACCAACTGGTACAGCTTCGCGATCCGGCCGCTCTATGTCGGCGAAGAGGGTAGCGCCGCGGCGCTGAAAGACCTGTTCGCGCGGCTTCGCAAACGGGCGGCGCGCCTGACGCTCTACCCCGTCCCCGATAGCGAGAAGGACGGGGTCGCCGCGGCGATGCGCGATGCAGGCTGGTGGGTTCGCACCGCGCCCAGGGGCGACCGTCACTGGCTCGACCTCGCCGGACTCGACCATGACGGCTGGTGGGAGAGCCGCCCCGGCGCGCTGCGCAATACGGTCAAGCGCAAGGCGAAAAAGGGCGTCGTCGACATCGCGCTGCTTACCGCCTTCGACCCCGATGCCTGGGCGGCCTATGAAGAGATTTACGCCGCGAGCTGGAAGCCTGAGGAAGGCGACCCCGCGCTGCTGCGCGCCTTCGCCGAGGCCGAAAGCGCGCGCGGCACCTTTCGCATGGGGCTCGCACGGATCGAGGGTGCGCCGGTCGCGGCGCAATATTGGACGGTCGAGGACGGCACCGCCTTCATCCACAAGCTCGCGCATGTCGAGGACAGTCTGAAAGCGTCGCCCGGCACCCTGCTGTCCGCCGCGCTCTTCCGCCATGTGATCGCGGTCGACCGCGTCGCGCACGTCGATTTCGGCACCGGCAACGACGCCTACAAGCGCGACTGGATGAACCGGCACGAGCCGCTGTGGCATATCGAGGCTTTCAATCCGTCGCGCATCGCGGCATGGGGGCCGGCATTCAAGGCATTTGCGCGCTCGCCGCTCGGGCGCGGTTGAAGGATATGCTCGTGACCGATACGCCCGCCACCGCCGTCGATGCCACCTTGCGGGCGCTGCTTGCCGACGTCCTCGGCCTCGGCGAGGACCGCGCCGCGGCGCTGACCGCCGACAGCGGCCTGTTCGGCGAGCTGCCCGAATTCGATTCGATGGCGGTCGCGACCGTGCTCACCGAGATGGAGGACCGGCTCGGCATCCTGATCGACGACGACGAGGTCGATGGCGAGATTTTCGAAACCTATGGCCATCTGCTCGCCTTTTCGGTGCGCAAGGTCGCGGGCGAATAGTGACCACCCCTCCTTTCCCGTTCGCCCTGAGCTTGTCGAAGGGCTGTTCTTTCGTTCGGCGTTCAAAAGAAAAGAGCGGTCCTTCGACAAGCTCGGGGCGAACGGGGACGGGTGTAAATCCCTGAGAGGCGCATCAATGTCCGCCCTCGAACATGTCCTCCGCATCGCCCCCGCCGGCCCGCCGCGCGCGACCGTCCTGATCGTTCCGCCGCTGTTCGAGGAAGCGAACCGCACCCGGCGCACGCTGGTGCTGGCGATGCGGGCGCTCGCGGCCGAGGGCCTGTCGGCGCTGCTGCCCGACCTGCCGGGACAGAATGAAAGCCCGATCCCGCTGGTCGAAGCCGACCTGACCCGCTGGCGCGTCGCGCTCGCTCGGGTCGTGGACGGTATCGGCGGCCCGGTCGTCGTCGCCTCGCTGCGCGGCGGGGCACTGATCGACCATGCAGCCAGGGCCGCGGCGTGGTGGCGGCTCGCGCCGGCGGGCGGGGCGTCGCTGCTGCGCACGCTGCTGCGCGCCCGGGTGTCCGCCGACCGCGAGGCGGGGACCGTCTCGACGCTCGGCGGATTGCAGGCCGAGGCGGCGACCGCGCCGCTGCTGCTCGCGGGCAACCTGCTGTCGCCGGCGATGATCGCCGAACTGGGCGCCGCCGAAGTGCAGCCGGTCGAGCCGCTGCGCAGCGTCGCATTGGGCGCCGACGGCCTTGCCGGCACCCCGCTGTGGCTGCGCGCCGAGCCCGGCGAGGACGCCGGCATGGCAGAGGCGATCGCCGCCGATATCGCCGCATGGAGCCGGTCGTGCGGCATCATCTGACCTTCGCCTGCGAGGGCGCGGCACTCGCCGCGACGCTCGACGAGGCGCCGGGGACGACCGGGCTGCTGATCGTGTCGGGCGGAAACGAGATCCGCAGCGGCGCGCACCGCGGCATGGCGATGCTGGCGCAGCGGATCGCCGCGGCGGGCCATCCGGTCTTCCGCTTCGACCGCCGCGGCATCGGCGACAGCGAAGGCGAAAACGGCGGCTTCGAGGCGAGCGGCCCCGACATCGCCGCCGCGATTCCCGCCTTCCGCGCCGCCGCGCCGCAGCTCACCCGCATCGTCGCCTTCGGCAATTGTGACGCGGCGAGCGCGCTGCTGCTCCACCGGCCGTTACCGCTCGACGCGCTGATCCTCGCGAACCCCTGGACCTATGAAGGGGGCGAGGACGACGAGAGCGACGCACCCGCCCTGCCCCCCGCCGCCGCGATCCGCGCCCGCTATCTCGCGCGGCTTCGCGACCCGAAAAGCCTGCTGCGGTTGCTCAAGGGCGAGGTCGACCTGAAGAAATTGCTGCGCGGCGTCGCGGCGCTGGGCCGGAAGAAGCCGCAGGCCGCACCCGACAGCCTCGCCGCGCGCCTCGACGCAGCGCTGGCATCGCTCCCCTGCCCCGCCACGATCCTGCTCGCCGCCGGCGACCGCACGGCGCAGGCGTTCATCGAGAACTGCCGTCCCGGCACGGTTCCCGTCGAGCGGCTCGACAGCCCGTCGCACAGCTTCGCCGGCGCCGATGCCGACTGGCTGGCGGGCTGGATATTACAAATCCTCCACCCTACCCTTTAAAGCGGCGTGCGTTAAATCTGGATCACCCTTTTTTCCGTTCGTGCTGAGCTTGTCGAAGCACCGTCCTTTTTCTTGCTACGCTTGAAAGAAAGAACAGCCCTTCGACAAGCTCAGGGCGAACGGGGATGAGTGATGCAGATTCTACGGCACGCCGCTCTAGTCGCAGCGGGTGGGGGCCTGCGGCCTTGCGCAACCTCGACAGCCCCACCCCAACCCCTCCCCTGAAGGGGAGGGGCTAAAGCCTACGCATCCACCGTCGCGCGATACTCGGCCTCGGCCAGGAATCGCTCGGCGTCGAGCGCCGCCATGCAGCCCATGCCCGCCGCGGTCACCGCCTGGCGATAGACTTTATCCGTCACGTCGCCCGCCGCGAACACGCCGGGGATGGCGGTCAGCGAGGTGCCCGGCGTGACCTCCAGATAGCCGTCCGCGTCGAGCGGCAACTTGCCCTGGAACAATTCGGTCGACGGACTGTGGCCGATCGCGACGAAGCCGCCGTCGGTCGGCTCGTGGCTCGTCTCGCCCGTCACCGTGTCGATCAGGTCGACCCCGACCAGCCCCGCCGTGCCGTCGCCCGCGACGAAGCGGTCGACCGTCTTGTTCCACAGCAGCTTGATCTTCGGATTGGCGAACAGGCGGTCCTGCAAAATCTTTTCGGCGCGCAGCGAATCGCGGCGGTGGATCAGCGTCACGTCGTCGCTGTGGTTGGTCAGGTAGAGCGCTTCCTCGACCGCGGTGTTGCCGCCGCCGATCACCACCACCTTCTTGCCGCGATAGAAGAAGCCGTCGCAGGTCGCGCAGGCCGACACGCCCTTGCCGCCCAGCTCCTGCTCGCCCGGAACGCCCAGCCATTTCGCCTGCGCGCCGGTCGCGATCACCAGCGTCTCGGCGACATAGACGTCGCCGCCGTCGCCGGTCAGCCGGAACGGCCGCTCGCTCAGGTCGACATCGACGATCGTGTCCCAGATCATGCTGGTCCCGACATGCACCGCCTGCGCGGTCATCTGTTCCATCAGCCACGGACCCTGGATGACCTCGGCAAAGCCGGGATAATTTTCGACATCGGTGGTGATGGTGAGCTGCCCGCCCGGCTGCAATCCCTGCACGACGATCGGCTGCATCCCCGCCCGCGCGGCATAGATGGCCGCCGACAGGCCGGCGGGGCCGGAACCGAGAATGAGCATTTTCGTGTGGTGGGTGCTGGCCATGATCGTCCTGTTGCTGATTGATTGTGGGCGTTCCGACCGTTTTCTTATCCGTTCGCATCGAGCGAAGTCGAGATGCCCTTCGGCCTTGCGCGGCGACGATGGGTGTCTCGACTTCGCTCGACACGAACGGGACAATCGAACCGTCCGGTCGAGATGGGTGTTGCCAAGCGCGCTAGCAAGGGACAGGCTGCGCGCCAAGGGGAGAGCGCGATATGGCAAGTTGGTGGGACCGTCATGGCGTGCCGCGGCTGATCCGCTGCGCCTGTTCGCAGGGACAGATCATGAAGGCGCGCAGCAAGCTCGTCCCGCTCGCGACGGGCGACGTGCTCGAACTCGGCTGCGGCGGCGGCATCAACATGGAATTTTACGCGCCGGACCGCGTGACCGGCCTGTCGGGCCTCGATCCCTCGCCCGAACTGCTCGCGATGAGCCGCGCGGCGGCGCAGGCGCGCGACATCGACGCCGACATCCGCGGCGGCGTCGGCGAGGCGATGCCCTTCGACAGCGGGCGTTTCGACACCGTCGTCACCACCTTCACCCTCTGCTCGGTCGCCGACCAGGCGGCGGTGCTTGCCGAAATCCGCCGGGTGCTGAAACCCGGCGGCACCGCGCTGTTCCTCGAACATGGCGGCGCCCCCGACGCCGGCGTCGCCCGATGGCAGCGGCGGATCGAGCCGCTGTGGAAGCGCATCGGCGGCAATTGCCACCTGACGCGCCCGATCGCCGACGCCTATGCGGCGGCCGGCTTCGCGGTCGACCGGCACGGCGCCCACTATATGCCCAAAACCCCGCGCCCGTTCGGCTGGATCGAATATGGCACGGCGCGGTTGGCGGGTTAGGACGGGTCGCGGGCGTCCCCCACCTCGACCAGACCGTGCCCGACGCTGACGCGCTCGTCGAAGACAAAGCAGCTTCCGTGCCAGCGGCTCTCCGCCTCGGGGACCTGTTCCAGATAGGCGAGGATGCCGCCTTTCAGGTGAACGACGTCGGCGACGCCCTCGCCTTTCAGGAAGGCGGTCGATTTTTCGCAGCGGATGCCGCCGGTGCAGAACATCGCGACGCGCTTGCCGGCGAATTCGGCGGCATGGTCGCGCCACCAGGCGGGGAAGTCGCCGAAGCTTTTCGTGCGCGGGTTCACCGCGCCGGCGAAGCTGCCGTAGCCGATCTCGAAATCGTTGCGGGTGTCGATGACGACGGTGCCGGGGTCGTCGACCAGCGCGTTCCAGTCGGCGGGCGCGACAGTGGCCCCCGCCTCGCGCGCCGGGTCGAGGCCCGGCACCTTCATCGTCACGATCTCCGTCTTCAGCCGCACCTTCAGCCGGCCGAAGGGCATCGCGGCGGCGGCCGAATATTTGACGTCGAGATCGGCGCAGCCGGGGAGCGCGCGGATATGGGCGATCACCGCGGCGACGGCGGCGGCGCTGCCCGCGATGGTGCCGTTGATCCCCTCGCGCGCGAGGAGCAGCGTGCCCCTGATCCCCCGCGCCGCGCACAGGTCGAGCAGCGGCGCGCGCAGCGCGGCGGGATCGTCGAAGGGTGCGAAACGATAGAGGGCGGCGACGGTGACGGTCATGGCGCGCCTTTAGGGCCTGCCGTGCGGCTTGTCGAACCGATCGCTTTGCGTGGCAGCGCCGTTCGGAAAGCAGCGCGCGACTCCCCCAGCTTCGTCACCCCGGACTTGATCCGGGGTGATGAGGCGGATGAATGCCCCTCTTGACCCCGCAGTGACGACCGGGTCCATATAGGGCACCGCATCGCGGGAATCGAAGGTGACTTTATGGCAGGTGGATGTTGCTGCGGTCCAGAAACGCCGCCCCCGGACGACCGGGCGTGGCGGCGCGTACTGTGGATCGCGCTGGCGATCAACGCGGCCATGTTCGCGGTCGAGATCGCCGCGGGGGTCGCGGCGCAGTCGGCGGCGCTGAAGGCGGACGCGCTCGATTTCCTGGGCGACAGCGCCAATTATGCGATCAGCCTGGGGGTCGCGGGGCTGGCGCTTCAGTGGCGGGCGCGGGCGGCGCTGGTCAAGGGCGCGTCGCTGCTGCTGCTCGGCGGCTGGGTGTTCGCCAGCACCGTCTGGATGGCGGCGAACGGCACGCTGCCGCACGCCGAGACGATGGGGGCGATCGGCATCCTCGCGCTTGTCGCCAACCTGCTCTGCGCGCTGATGCTGTGGCGCCACCGCGACGGCGACGCCAACCGCCGCTCGGTCTGGATCTGCTCGCGCAACGACGCGATCGGCAATATCGCCGTCGTCGCCGCGGCGCTCGGCGTGTTCGGCACCGGCACCGGCTGGCCCGACATCGTCGTGGCGGCGATCCTCGCGATGCTGGGACTCAGCGGCGGCTGGCAGATCGTGCGGCAGGCGCTGGGCGAGTTGCGCGGCGATGCGGCGGCGGAAACCGCCGCGATCCGCGCCGAGAGCACCCTGCGTTAGAGCGCGGCCGCCTGCACCGCATGGGCCTCGGGCCCTGTCGCGGGTCCGGCGGTCAGGAACGGCCGCACCGCGTCCATCGCCCGCTCGACATAGAGGGCCTTCTCGCCGACCGGCGCGACATAGTGGAGCGCCTCTTCCGCCGTGCGCGGTCCCGCGCGGCGCGCGATGATCCAGGCGGCCAGATATTGCGAGGCGAGGCAGCCGCCCGCGGTCGCGACATTGCCGTGCGCGACGAAGGGCGCGTCGAGCACCTCGACCCCCGCCTCGATCACCCAGGGTCTGGTCGTCAGGTCGGTGCAGGCGGGAAGGTCGCCGATCAGGCCCAGCCTCGCGAGCAGCAGCGTTCCCGAACATTGCGCGCCGACGAGCTGGCGCGCCGGATCGAGCCGGATGCGCCCCAGCATCGCCGCGTCGGCGGCGATCTCGCGCGTCCGGATGCCGCTGCCGATGATGACGGCATCGGCGTCGGCCGCGAATTCGAGCGGCTGCTGCCGGTCGATCGTCACGCCGTTCATCGAGGTGACCTGCGGCGTCGGCGCCGCGATCTGCGCCGACCACCCCTGCCCGCGCAGCCGGTTCAGGATGGCGGCGGCGACGAAGCTGTCGAGCTCGTTGAAGCCGTCGAAGGTCAGAACCGCGATCTGCATGGGGAGGACTCCGCCGAAGGAAAGGGACGGAGCCTTACGACGGTCGGGAGCGATTGGAAACCGCGGCCGGAACCTATCCCGCCTTCTTCGCCTGCCGGAACTGGTGCAGCAGCGGCTCGGTGTAGCCCGACGGCTGCGTCGCGCCTTCGAAGATCAGCGCCCGCGCCGCGCGCCACGCGATGCCGTCCGGCGTCAGCGTCTCGTACAGCGGATCGCCGGCGTTCTGCGCGTCGACCTTGGCCGCCATGCGCGCGAGGGCGGCGTCGACCTGTTCGGCGGTGCAGACGCCGTGGAGCAGCCAGTTGGCAAGCGCCTGCGAACTGATGCGCAGCGTCGCGCGATCTTCCATCAGGCCGACGTCGTCGATGTCGGGGACCTTCGAACAGCCGACGCCCTGGTCGATCCAGCGCACGACATAGCCCAATATGCCCTGGCAATTATTGTCGAGCTCGCGCGCGACCTCCGCCTCGGTCCAGTTGCTGCCCGGCGCGACGGGAATGGTCAGCAGGCGCGACAGCGCCGGCACCGGCTCGCCCGCGATCTCCCGCTGCCGCGCGAAGACGTCAACGGCGTGATAGTGAAGCGCGTGGAGGGTCGCGGCGGTCGGCGAGGGCACCCACGCGGTGTTGGCGCCCGACCCTGGGTGGCCGATCTTCGCCTCGAGCATCGCCTTCATCATGTCGGGCATCGCCCACATGCCCTTGCCGATCTGCGCCTTGCCGCTGAGACCGCAGGCCAGGCCGATGCGGACATTGCGATCCTCATAGGCGGCGATCCAGTCCGACGCCTTCATCTCGCCCTTGGGGATCATCGGGCCGGCGCGCATCGAGGTGTGGATCTCGTCGCCCGTGCGGTCGAGGAAGCCGGTGTTGATGAAGACGATGCGGTCCTTCACCGCTTCGATGCACGCGCCGAGGTTGGCGCTGGTGCGGCGTTCCTCGTCCATCACCCCGACCTTGATCGTGTGGCGCGCGAGGCCCAGCATGTCCTCGGCCGCGTCCATGACCCGGTCGGTGAAGGCGCATTCCTCGGGCCCGTGCTGCTTGGGCTTGACGATATAGATGCTGCCGGCGCGGCTGTTGCGAAGGCTGCCCAGCTCTTTCAGGTCGTGGAGCGCGCAGAGGCTGGTCAGCACCGTGTCGCACAACCCCTCGGGCGCCTCGCCGCCATCGGGCAGGCGGATCATCGGCGTCGTCATCAGATGGCCGACGTTGCGGACGAACATCACGCTGCGGCCATGCAGCGTGAAGGGCGCGCCGTCGGGCGCGGTCCAGTCGCGGTCGGCCTCCATCGTGCGGGTCACCGTCCGGCCGCCCTTGGCAAAGCTTTCGACCAGATCGCCGCGCATCAGGCCGAGCCAGTTGGCATAGCCGAGCGCCTTGTCCTCGCCGTCGACCGCGGCGACGCTGTCCTCGAGGTCGATGATCGTGGTCAGCGCCGCTTCGAGCACGACATCGGCGATGCCCGCGGGGTCGGTCCGGCCGATCGCGCTGGCGGGGTCGATGACGAGTTCGATATGCAGGCCGTTGTTGCGCAGCAGCAGCCCGCCGGGCTTGCGACCGACGAGCTGCGCCGGGTCGGCGAGCGCCGGGTCGCCGCCCTGCCAGTCGGCCCATTGGCCCGATGCCAGCGGCACCGCCTCGTCGAGGAAGGCCTTGGCGCGCGCGATCACCGCCGCGCCGCGTTCGGGGTCATAGCCGCCGGGCTTCGCCGCCGGCGCATCGAGCGCGTCGGTGCCATAGAGCGCATCATAGAGGCTGCCCCAGCGCGCATTGGCGGCGTTGAGCGCGAAGCGCGCGTTGAGCGCGGGAACGACAAGCTGCGGCCCCGCCATCGTCGCGATCTCCGCGTCGACGTTCGCGGTGCCGACCGCGAAAGGCGCGGGCTCGGGCACCAGATAACCGATCTCGCGCAGATAGGCTTCATAGGCCGCGACGTCGTGCGGCTGGCCGGCGCGCGCCTCGTGCCAGGCGTCGATCTTTGCCTGCAACGCCTCGCGCCTGGCGAGCAGCGCCGCATTCTCGGGCGTGAAGCGCGCGAGCAGCGCGGCGAAATCGGCCCAGAAGCGATCGGCGTCGAGCCCGGTGCCGGGAAGCGCCCGATCCTCGACGAAGCGCGCGAGACGCGAATCGACGGAAAGGCCATGGCGGTCGAGGAAATCGGTCATGCGAAACACCCTTTGGTCTGCGCGGCTGCGCCTGTGGGACCCGGGGAGGAAAGGGCTCGGCGCCCTATGGCGCGAATGATGCGCGAAGGCAATGGGCGACTGGTCCGCTCCGCATCCCACCAGCCCTTCCCCCTTGATGAGGGAGGGATACGGAGCCTTATCGCGTAGCGATTAGGCGCAGTCGGATGGGGGTGAGGGTGCGTCATCGCACCGTCGCCAAAGGCCGCCACCGCACCCCCTCCGCTGCGACGAGTCCCCTGGAACAGACGTTCATCCCATAAAGATCGTCATGCTGAACTTGTTTCAGCATCCATGGCCAAGCCTCTTCTTCTACGCTGCCCTTCTTTCAAGGGCAGGCCATGGACCCTGAAACAAGTTGGCGCTTATCGCTTTCGCATCCGTCATCCCGTCATTGCGAGCGGAGCGAAGCAATCCAGAGTGCGCGCAAACCGCTCTGGATTGCTTCGCTCCGCTCGCAATGACGAAGTAAGGAGGCTTACGGATGCCAAGGGTATAATTGCCAAACAAGTTCAGGGTGACGATTGCTAATGTCGCGAACTTCATTTCCACAATCCCTGGGCGGCAAGCCGCCAAGTCTCGCTGCCTCCCCCCGTCAAGGGGGAGGGCTGGCGTCATCCCTCCCCGGCCGGCCCCGCCGTTCGCGTGCGTTCGGTTTCGGCGCGGCGGTGGGCGCGGCGGGCCTTGAGCAGGTCGTGGCGCGACAGGATGCCGATCACGCGTCGGGTCGCGGGGTCGACGACCGGGATGCGCCCGATGCCCGATTCGACGATCATGTCGGCGACCTGCCCGACCGGGGTTTCGGCCTGCGCGACCGGCTGCGCCGCGTCCGACACCAGATCGGCGAGACTGCTGTCGGTCGGCATGTCCGACACCCGCCAGTCGAGCGCATCGCTGCGCGAGACGAGGCCGAGCAACCGCCCTTCGCCGTCGACGACCGGATAGCTGCGGTGCCGCGCCTCGTCGGCGAAATAGCGCAGCGCGTCGCCCGCCGTCATCGTCCCCGGCAGCGTCGCGGGGTCGGCGGTCATCAGGTCGCGCGCCTGCATCAAATCCATCGGATCGACGACATATTCCTGGCGGATGTGCCGCCCGCGCCGCGCGATTTTCTCGGTCAGGATCGAGCGGCGCATGAGGAGGACGCTGACCGCATAGGCCGCGCCCGCGCTGGCGACGGTCAGCGGCAGCGCCTCGAACAGACCCGTCACCTCGACCGCGAACAGCGCCCCGGTCAACGGCGCGCGCATCGCCCCGCTGAGGATGCCCGCCATGCCGACGAGTGCCCAGACGCCGGGATGGCCGAGCCAGAGCTGCCCCGCGAGCGCCCCCGCGGCGCCGCCGAGGATCAAGAGCGGCGCGAGAATGCCGCCCGACGTCCCCGACCCCAGCGCGACGAGCCACACCACGCCCTTGACCAGCAGCAGCGCAACGACGACGCGCGTCGCAAGGCCGTTGTCGAGCAGCGCCTGAATAGTGCCGTAACCGGCGCCGAGCACATGCGCGTCGATCAGCCCGCCGAGCCCGACGACGATCGCGCCGAGCGCCGGCCACCACATCCAGTGGACCGGCAGGCGGTGGAACAGGTCCTCGATCCGGTAGAGGAGGTTCGACAGTAATGTCGCCTCCAGCCCCACCGCGACCCCGAGCACGGCGGCGATGCCGAGCGCGGATTCGAGGTCGGGCAGCGCGACCGCGAGCGGGAACATCGGCCCGGCGCCGATCAGGAGCGGGCGGCAGCCCATGGCGACGAGCACCGCGACGAGCACGGGGACAAAGCTGCGCGGCTTCCATTCGAACAGCAGCACTTCGAGCGCGAGCAGGATGGCGGCAAGCGGGGTGCCGAAGATCGCGGTCATCCCCGCCCCCGCGCCCGCGACGAGCAACGTCTTGCGCTCGGCGGCGCTCAGGCGGAAACGCTGCGCGAACAGCGACCCCAGCGCGCCGCCGGTCATGATGATCGGCCCCTCGGCCCCGAACGGCCCGCCGCTGCCGATCGAGATCGCCGAAGAGATCGGCTTGAGGATCGCGACCTTCGGCGACAGGCGGCTCTGGCCATAGAGGATCGCCTCGATCGCCTCGGGGATGCCGTGGCCGCGGATCTTGTCCGACCCGAAGCGCGCCATCAGCCCGATCAGCAGCCCGCCGACCACCGGGATCGCGACGACCGCGAGCCCGACCGAGGCATCGGTGATCGCGGCATGCGCGGTCGAGAAGCGCCCGAACCAGAAGAGGTTCGTCGCCAGCGCGATCAGCTTCAGCAACGCCCACGCCCCGACCGCGCCCCCCGCGCCGACCACCAGCGCCATGGCGGCGAGCAACAGCATGCGCCGGTCGGCGCTGTGGTCGGCGAGTTTCGGGGCGGCGGCCGGGGTCGCGGGCATGTTCGGTTCCAACGCTGGTTGTCGGGGCATGATGGCTTCGGTTCGGCCCGTTCGTGTCGAGCGAAGTCGGGACACCCATCGCAGTGGCGCGAGCCCGATGGGTGTCCCGACTTCGCTCGACACGAACGGAAAGAGGTGTCAGTCCGAAATCACCATGCCCTATGGATGCGGGCGCCATTATATCGCAATGCGATATAATTCAACGGAGCTTTGCCCATGCCTCCCCCGAAAGCCGCGCCCGCCGCTGCGCCGACCCTTGCCCGGTTCCATCCGCATCATAGCCCTGAGCCCGTCGAAGGGCGCCTATCCGGGAAGCGCGCTTCGACAGGCGCAGGGCTACGGTGATGGCCGATCCCAAAACCCCGGCCGAGCTGGCCGACGCCGATTATGCCGCGCTGGCCGATTTCCGCCACGCGCTGCGCCGCTTCCAGGCGTTCAGCGAAGCGCAAGCCGCCGAGCAGGGCCTGACCCCGCAGCAGCATCAGGCGCTGCTGGCGATCCGCGGCGCGGCGCCCGGTACGCCGAGCGTCGGCGATATCGCCGAGCGTCTGATGCTGAAACCGCACAGCGCGACGGGGCTGGTCAACCGGCTCGCCGATCATGGATGGATCGAGCGGATCGCCGCCACGGAAGACCGCCGCCGCGCGCGGTTGCGGCTGACCCGCAAGGCGCATGATGCCCTGGCGGCGCTGTCGGCGACGCATCGCGACGAGATTCGGCGCGTGCGTCCGATACTGGAGGATTTGCTCGCGGCGATCGGATGAAAATGGTCAGGCGACGCCGAACGTCGTCGTCGAGGACAGATCGCCCAGCGCGACGCGAACCCGGTTCCGCCCGCCCGCCTTCGCGCGATAGAGCGCGGTGTCGGCGCGATGGAGCAGGTCGGACAGACTTTCCGGCGGCATCCACTGGGCAACGCCGAAAGACGCGCTGACGCGATAGTCGATGCCCAGGTTCGGCAGTTCGATCGCCGCAAAGGCGTTGCGGACCGCTTCCGCATAGAGCCGCCCGTCGGACAGGTGCGCCGCGGGCAGCAGCACCGCGAACTCCTCTCCGCCAACACGGCCGACGATCGCCTCGGCCGGAGCGGTGTCGGCCAGCACCGCGGCGAAACGCGCAATAACGCCATCGCCGGCGGCGTGGCCGAAATTGTCGTTGATCTGCTTGAAATGATCGAGGTCGGCGGCGATCAGCACCATATCGCCTTCCCGCGCCAGCGCGGTTTCGGCATGATGCTCGAACCCGCGCCGGTTAAAGACGCTCGACAGCGGGTCGGTTTCGGACCGGGCGACCATTTCGGCGGTCGTATCGCGCATCGTCACGAGCAACAGGACGAGCCCGGTCGCGACCAGCACCACCACGGTGCCGCTTTGCGAGATCGCGGCATAGGTCGACATGATATAGTCCTGCGGCGAGGCGGCGGGTCCCACGATCATGGCGAACAGGGGTTTCAGCAGATAGAAAATCGCCGCGGCCGCCTGCAGCACGATCAACAGCAGGTCGAGCGCCTGCCGGCGCCCCGACCGCCAGATCGCCACGCCGAACAGCCCCTGCATGGCGAAATAGGGAAGCTGATAGAGGATGGACCGCGCCGGCGAACCATAGGTCATGCTGAAGACGACCGGCACCAGCAGGATCGCGACCAGCCAGACGGCCGTCATCGCGATCCAGGGCGGTTCTGCGCGATAATGACGCGCGATCCCGATCAGGACGAAACTGAGCGCGGACAGATAGACAAGAAATATCCCGATGCTGACCGGCACCGGATCGGTCTGCTGGCGAAGCAGAAACTCCAGGCCGATGTTGACGAGGCCCATGCCGCAGCCGAGCGCCAGCCACCATGCGCCGCGCGCGCTGCGGTTCATTACCGCGAGCACGGCGAAGGCCACGGCAAAAATGCCCGCAACGGCCATATTAATGCCCAGCACGAAGGCAGCAGTCATCGGTCCACTCATCATTGCCCCGGCCGGTGGTGGCTCAGTTTGGATTTGGAAGGTATAATTCCCTGTCTCGTCACCCCGGACTTGATCCGGGGTCCCGCTTTCTCCGTCGTTTAGCGGGACCCCGGATCAAGTCCGGGGTGACGAGGAAAGAGAATCACGCTCCTGCTTTCAAACTGCGTCGCCACCCCCCGGCCGGGGTAGGAGCATGGCCGCAAACTTTCGGTTAACGCTGAAGGATTCGCGCACCGACTTGCGCGCGTGGACCGCCGGCATCGGCGACTTGCGGCGTCGCGCAGAAAATGCCGGGCGGGGGTGCAAAAGCCGCTCGCCGCCCGCTATAGCCGTGCGATGACCAGCCTTTCGACAATCGAGGCCGCGACGCTCGAACGGGCCGCCGAGGCGCCGATGCTGGCGCAGGTCGAGCGCTGGGCGGCGGTGAACAGCGGCACGGGCAATCTGGCCGGGCTCCAGACGGTCGCGGTGCTGCTCGCCGATGCCTTCGCGGTGCTGCCGGGCGACATCCGCCTCGTCGCGCCCGATCCGGTCGAGAGCGTCGATGCGGCGGGGCGCGTGCAGACCATCGAGCGCGGCGCGCATCTGCACCTGCGGGTGCGGCCCGCGGCGCCGGTGCAACTGCTGCTGACCGGCCATATGGACACGGTGTTCGCGGCCGATCACCCCTTCCAGTCGCTGCGCTGGATCGAGGACGGCGTGCTCAACGGCCCCGGCACCGCCGACATGAAGGGCGGCCTCGCGGTGATCCTCGCCGCGCTGACCGCGCTCGAAGCCTCGCCGCTCGCGCCGCGCGTCGGCTATGACGTGCTCATCAACAGCGACGAGGAGACGGGCAGCCACGCCTCGGCGGCGCTGATTGCCGAACTGGCACAGGGCAAGACGGCCGCCCTGACCTACGAACCCGCGCTGCCCGACGGGACGCTGGCGGGCGCGCGGCCGGGAAGCGGCAACTTCAGCATCACCATCCACGGCCGTTCGGCCCACGCCGGGCGCAACCCGGAGGAGGGGCGCAACGCCCTTGTCGCCGCCGCCGACCTCGCGCTGCGGCTGAATGCACTCAAGTCCTTGGAATTAAAGGTTAATCCTGCCAAAATCGACGGCGGTGGGCCGAACAATATAGTCCCCGATCAGGCGATATTGCGCGTCAATATGCGCCCCGCCACGCCCGCCGCCATGGTGGCGGCCGAAGCGACGTTGCGCGGCACTTTAGCCAACATCGAGCGCGATCACGACGTCCACTGCCATCTCCACGGCGGCTTCAACCGCCCGCCCAAGCCGATGGGTCCGGCCGCGGCGCGCCTGTTCGCGCTGGTCAGGGATTGCGGCAGCGCGCTCGGCCTCGATATCGCGTGGAAGGCGACCGGCGGCGTGTGCGACGGCAACAATATCGCGGCGTGCGGTGTGCCGGTGGTCGACACCATGGGGCCGCGCGGCGGCGCGATCCACTCGTCGGACGAATTTCTGATCGCCGACAGCCTGCCCGAACGCGCGCGGCTGTCGGCGCTGACCTTGTCGAGACTGGCAGAACGGGGGACTGTGTGAGCTATGTGATCCGGGCGGCAAAGCCGGGCGATCTCCAGAGCATCTATGAAATGGCGAAATTGACGGGCGGAGGCTTCACCAACCTGCCCCCCGACAAGAAGGCGCTGCGCGGCAAGCTGGAGCGCGCCGAGGCGAGCTTCGCGTCCACCAAGGACTATCCGGCGGACGAATTGTATCTGCTCGTCCTCGAGGACCGCGCGACCGGCGAGGTGCGCGGCACCTGCCAGATTTTCGGGCAGGTCGGGCAACGCTGGCCCTTCTATAGCTATCGCATCGGCACCGACAGCAAGCATAGCGAGCAACTGGAGCGCACCTTTCACGCGCAGATCCTGATGCTGAGCAACGACCTCAACGGCGCGAGCGAGGTCGGCGGGCTGTTCCTCCACCCTGCCGCGCGCGCCGGCGGGCTGGGGCTGCTGCTCGCGCGGTCGCGCTATTTGTTCATCGCGCGCCACCGCGCGCGCTTTGGCGACCGCATCCTCGCCGAGCTGCGCGGCGTGATCGACGAGGCGGGCGGGTCGCCCTTCTGGGACGGGGTCGCGGGCAAATTCTTCGGCATGAGCTTTCAGGAGGCCGACCAGTTCAACGCGGTCCACGGCAACCAGTTCATCGCCGACCTGATGCCCAAGCATCCGGTCTATGTCGCGATGCTGCCCGAAACCGCGCGCAGCGTCATCGGCGTCCCGCACCCGAGCGGACGCGCGGCGATGCGGATGCTGGAGAATGAAGGCTTCGCGTTCGAAAATTACATCGACATCTTCGACGGCGGCCCGACGATGACCGCGCGCACAGACCAGGTCGCGAGCATCGCGGGTGCGCAGCATATTGCGGTGGCGGGGATCGCCGACGAAGGCGAGGACGCGCTGATCGCGGCGGGGCGGCTCGCGGATTTCCGCTGCTGTTTCGGCAAGGTGGGAGCCGGCGGGACGATCGACGCCGCGAGCGCGGACCTGCTGGGAGTCGCGGATGGCGACGAGATAAGCTGGATCGGGCGGTAGAACGGGAAAAGTCCCTCCTCTTCAGAGGAGGGGTTGGGGTGGTGGCGCGCGAGAGCGCGCATGAAGCCATACACCACCCCGCTGCGACTAACGCGCAAAGCGCGTAAGTCTCGCTGCCCTCCTGTCGAAGAGGAGGGGAAGGATAGGACGGACATCATGCTCACCGAGATCAATTTCGACGGCATCATCGGCCCGACGCATAACTACGCCGGCCTCAGCCGCGGCAATATCGCGTCGGCATCGAACGCCGGCGGCGTGTCGCAGCCGCGCGCCGCGGCGCTGCAGGGCATAGAGAAGATGCGCCGCAATCTGGCGCTCGGCCTGCCGCAGGGTTTCTTCGTGCCGCTCGACCGGCCCGACGCGGCGTGGCTCGAAACGCTGGGGACGGCGCTCGACGCCGCCGAGCCGCATCTGCGCGCGCAGGCGTGGTCGGCCTCGTCGATGTGGGCGGCGAACGCCGCGACCGTCTCGCCCGCGCCTGACAGCGCCGATGGCCGCTGCCATCTGACCGTCGCCAATCTGATGACGATGCCGCATCGCAGCCACGAATGGCAGGGGACACTGGCGCAGCTTCGGCTCGCCTTCGCCGATTCCGCCTTTTCGGTGCACGGTCCCGTTCCCGCGCCCTTTGGCGACGAGGGGGCGGCGAACCATATGCGACTGTGCGACGGGCACGACGCGGCGGGGATCGAGATCTTCGTCTATGGTATCGGCGGCGGGCGCTTCCCCGCGCGCCAGCATCTCGACGCGTCGAAGGCGATCGCGCGGCGCCACCGGCTCGACCCCGCGCGCACCCTGTTCCTGCGCCAGTCGGACACGGCGATCCAGGGCGGCGCCTTTCACAACGACGTCGTCGCGGTCGCCAACGAGCGGGTGCTGTTCACCCACGAGACCGCCTTTCAAGACCGCGATGGGGCGCACGCCGAAATCCGCGCCGCCTTTCCGACGGTCGAGATCGTCGAGGTGCCGGCGAGCGCGGTAAGCCTGGCCGATGCGATCCAATCCTATCTGTTCAACGCCCAGCTCGTGACGCTACCGGGCGGCGACGGCATGGGGCTGGTGCTGCCGACCGAGGCGCGGGAAACCCCGGCGGTGTGGCGCTGGCTGGAGGGCATGATCGCCGGCAACGGGCCGATCCGCAGGCTGCTCCCCGTCGACGTGCGCCAGTCGATGGCAAACGGCGGCGGTCCGGCCTGCCTGCGGCTGCGCGTCGTCGCCGACCCGGCGCGCGTTGATCCGCGCTTCCTGGCCGACGCGGCAAGGCTCGACCGGATCGCGGCGGTGGTCGCGGCGCACTGGCCCGAAGCGATCGCGCCCGACGCGCTGGCATCGGCAGCGCTGGCGGTCGACGTGCGGCGGGCGCGCGCGGCGCTGCTGGAAGCCCTCGACCTGACCGAACTCGGCTGACGCTCAGGTCCGCGCGCGGGTGGTGCGGAACAGGACGAATTCGATGGCGACGAACAGGGCGATCGCCGCCGCCGCCGCGACCGGCCCGCCCAGATCGAAGGCGATGCGCGCGACCAGATAGATCAGGACGATCAGCACCAGCATCACCCCGGCAGCGCCCAGCCCACGCATCGCGGCGCTGCGATGATAGCCGATCCAGAAGGCGAAGCGGCAGAGGGTCCACACGATCGCGGTTGCCTGGACCGCGCGCATCGCGTCGCCGCCATCGCTGTAGAGCGCCAATCCGAACAGCGCCGCCGTGAACAGCAGAAATTGTTCGAGCGTATTCTGCAAATAGCGCAGATTGACGCGCAGGCGCCGGGTTTCATAGCCGGTGAGCGGGTCGAAGGCGGGCGACTGCAGGCGTTCGTGAGCGACCGCCTCTACCCCCATCGCGAAACAGAAGAACAGCGCGAGACACCACCATTTGAAGGCGTAGATCAGCCGGTCGGCAAGCGCTTCCATACCAGGGATGGTCGGGGCAATCCAGCGGAGCCCGAACCACAGCAGCGCGGCGATCAGGACCGATCCCGCGATCGAGATCATGCCCGCGCGGCGCCGCCGGCGCCAGTCGCCGTCGCCCGCAGGTTCGGGAAGATCGTCCATCTCCGCCATGACGCGCACTATAATCGAATCGTGCCGATTGGCCAACGACGGCAGGCCCGCCCGCGCACACGACGCCCCTTCCCTCGCCTGTCGGATTAACTTACAGTTCACCATATTGTCCGCGCGCCGGATCGCCGATTTGCGCCGCTGGCACGCCCCTTGCTTCGGATCATCGTGATGCTGAAAAAAATCGGACGGCTGTTCATCATCAAGACGCGCTTCGAGGCGTGCCTGATCATCTATGCGCTGGCGATGGGGGCGATGGCGCGGGGAACCGCCTATCTGCACGAATATCCGGGGTTGGGCGGCAAGCTGTTGATGGCCGCGTGCAGCGGGTCGGTGTTTCTGGCGGGGGCCAAGATCTTCGACTGCCTGCGCCACGAAACGGCGGCTCGCGAGGCGGAGGCGCTGTCCCGGCCCGCGACATAGCGCCCACGCGGGGTTTCGCATACCGCCGCGCTGTGGCAAGGCGTGCGCGATGAGCAGGATCGCCGGGCAGCCCCTTGTCACTACCGAGCATGTGTCGGGCCTCAGCCTGCGCGTCGCGCGCTGGCGGGCCGGGGCGCCGGGTGCGCCGCTCTTGTTCCTGAACGGCATCGGCGCTGATATCGCCGCCGCCGCGCCGCTGCTGGCGCAGGTGAGTGGGCGCGAGGTGTGGACGCTCGACATGCCGGGGGTCGGCGGCTCGCCCGACGCGCTGATGCCCTATGGCGCACCGACGATGGCGGCGAGCGTGATGGAGATCGCCGAACGGCTGGGGCACCAGCGGCTCGACCTTGCTGGTTTCAGTTGGGGCGGCGCGCTCGCGCAGCAGATCGCCGTACAGTTTCCGGGGCGCATCCGCCGCCTGATCCTGATGGCGACGACGCCGAGCGTCTCGGCACCGGGGATCGGCTGGGCGGCGCTGCTCGACGACGACATGCTGGCGAGCGGGCTCAAGCTGCCGACCGCGACCCCGCTCGGCCTCGCCTATCAGGCGGCGGCGATGGCGGGCTGGTCGAGCGCGGCGATGCTGCCGGCGCTGCGCAACGTGCCGACGCTGATCCTGATGGGCGAGCGCGACGGCGTGGTCCCGGCGTGCCACGGCCAGACGATCGCCGATCTGATCGACGGCGCCGAGTTGGAGGTCGTGCCGGGGTCGCACCTCTTCCCCTTCACCCACGCCGCGGCGGTCGCCGCGCGGATCACGGCGTTTCTGGACCGGCGGCCGGCGGCGAAGCGACAAGCCGCCGCTTGAGAAAGTCTGCGATCGCCGCGGCAGTCGCGTCGGGCGCCTCCTCCATCGGCAGATGGCCGATGCCATCGAGCAGCACGACCTCCGACCCCGCGATACGTTCGTGGAAGGTCTCTGCCGCGCTTGGGTTGATGAGGCGGTCCTGCCGGCCGAAAAGGATCAGGGTCGGCGCGGCGATGGCGCCGATGTGGTCCGCCATTTCGGGCTCGCGGTTCAGCGTCGCGCGCAGCGAGGTCGCCTCGCGGTTGCCGGGAAAGCGCAGCAACTCCCAATAGCGGTCGATCATCGCATCGTCGACGATGCCCTGCCGCGCGACCGAACCGCGAAGCGACTTCTCGACCAGCGAGCGCGGGGTAATCTGGCCCGCGAGCCAGCGACCGAACGGATATTTCAGCAGGCGGAAGCCGACGTTCGACGGCGCGGCCTTCTCGCCGGGGCGCAGCGGCATGCCCGCGGCGTCGAGCAGCAGCAACGCGTCGACCCGGTCGGGCTGGGCCAGCGCATATCGCCACGCGACCCAGCCGCCCATCGAATTGCCGCCGAGGATGAAATGATCGAGCCCCAGCTTCGCCGCGACGACGTCGACCGCTGCGATCATCCCGCTCGCGTCATAATCGCGGTCGGGCGTCGCACCGGTCAGGCCATGGCCGGGCAGGTCGAGGGTGACGATGCGGTACGCGCCGCCGAGCCGCTTCACCAGCGGCTCCCACGTCTGGAGGCTGGCATTCGAGCCGTGCAGCAGGATCATCGCCGGCCCGTCGCGGCGGCCCTGGTCGCGATAATGGATGCGCTGGCCGGCGGGACCGGCGGCGAAGGCCGCCTGCGCGCCGCCATATTTGGCGATCATCGCATCGCGGTCGGTATCGGGCGTGCGCAGCAACAGAAAGGCGACGAGGATCGCCAGCAAGACGCCGAGCGGAATCAGGACGCGCTTGCGCCGCAGCAGCGGACGCCGCGGCGGCGGCGCCTCATAATCGTCGTCGTCGATCATTCCATCCTCCCCGACCCGGCCTGCGACCCTAGCGGGCGGGGCGGCGCGGTCAATGCGCGGAACCATCCTTTGGTATCATGCCCCTGCCCGATGGTGACGCAGTTTGAAAGCAAGCGCGTGCGTTTGCCGTCTTCGTCACCCCGGCCATGATCCGGGGTCCCGCTTTTCGGGCGTCGCTGAGCGGGACCCCGGATCAAGTCCGGGGTGACGGGACAGGGAATGCCCCCTCCGAATCCAAACTGAGACCCCCCCGCCCTTGCAACTTGCGGCCCGGGGAGTATCGCAGGGAGCGAGAAACATCGAAAAGCGGGAGAATCCCCCAATGTCCGATCTGCCCCCCTCCGAACCCCTGATCCCTGTCCCCGCCGAAGCGGCGGCGAACACGCATTGCAGCGCGGCCGATTACGACCGGCTCTATGCGCAGAGCATCGCCGATCCCGACGCCTTCTGGGCCGAACAGGCGAAGCGGCTCGACTGGGTGACGCCGCCGACGACCATCGCCAACTGGTCGTTCGATCCGGTGAGCATCAAATGGTATGAGGACGGCGTCCTCAACCTCTGCCACAACGCGCTCGACCGCCATGTCGCCGCGGGGCATGGGGAGCGCACCGCGATTATCTTCGAGCCCGACGCCCCCGACGGCGAGACGCGCCATATCAGCTATGCCGCGCTGCTCGCCGACGTGATCCGCTTCGCGAACACGCTCAGGAAAATGGGCGTCCAGCGGGGCGACCGCGTCACCATCTATATGCCGATGATCCCCGAGGGCGCGGTCGCGATGCTCGCCTGCGCGCGCATCGGCGCGGTGCACAGCGTCATCTTCGGCGGTTTTTCCCCCGACGCGATAGCCGGGCGGATCGAGGATTGCGCGAGCAACTGGGTGATCTGCGCCGACGAGGGGCTGCGCGGCGGCCGCACCATCCCGCTGAAGGCCAATGTCGACAAGGCGCTGGAAAAGGTGGACGTGAAGGCGGTGCTCGTCATCGCCCATACCGGCGGCGATGTCGCGATGCAGGAAGGCCGCGACCATTGGTACGACGCGCTGTCGGCCGACGTCGATACCGATTGCCCGTGCGAGCCGATGGGCGCCGAGGACCCGCTGTTCATCCTCTATACCTCGGGCTCGACCGGCAAGCCCAAGGGGGTGCTGCACACCACCGGCGGCTATGCGGTGTGGACGGCGTCGACCTTCTTCTACGGCTTCGACTATCGCCCGGGCGAGATTTTCTGGTGCACCGCCGACATCGGCTGGGTCACGGGCCACTCCTATGTCGTCTACGGTCCGCTGATGAACGGCGCGACGACCCTGATGTTCGAGGGCATTCCCAATTACCCCGACCACGACCGCTTCTGGCGCGTCGTCGACAAGCATCGGGTCGACATCCTCTATACCGCGCCGACCGCGATCCGCGCGCTGATGCGCGAGGGCGATCATTATGTGACCCGCCATGACCTGTCGTCGCTGCGCCTGCTCGGCAGCGTCGGCGAGCCGATCAACCCCGAGGCATGGCGCTGGTATCACGACACCGTCGGCAAGGGCCGCATCCCCGTCGTCGATACCTGGTGGCAGACAGAGACCGGCGGCATCATGATCACCACCCTGCCCGGCGCGCACGCGATGCAGCCGGGAAGCGCGGGGCGCCCCTTCTTCGGCGTCCGCCCGCAGCTCGTCGATGCCGAGGGCGGGGTGCTGGCCGACGAACAGAGCGGCGGCGTGGCCGAGGGCAATCTGTGCATGACGCATAGCTGGCCGGGGCAGGCGCGCACGCTTTACGGCGACCACGACCGCTTCGTGTCGACCTATTTTTCGACCTACAAGGGCAAATATTTCACCGGCGACGGCTGCCGCCGCGACAGTGACGGTTACTGGCGGATCACCGGACGCGTCGACGACGTCATCAACGTGTCGGGCCACCGCATGGGCACCGCCGAGGTGGAAAGCGCGCTGGTGCTGCACGACTTGGTGGCCGAGGCCGCGGTGGTCGGCTTCCCACACGACATCAAGGGCCAGGGCATCTATGCTTATGTGACGCTCAACGCGGGGGTCGAGCCGACCGACGAGGTCGCCGCCGCCTTGAAGCAGCAGGTCCGCACCGAAATCGGTCCGATCGCCACCCCCGACCACATCCACCTGACCCCCGCGCTGCCCAAGACCCGCAGCGGCAAGATCATGCGCCGCATCCTGCGCAAGATCGCGGAGAACGACTTCGGGTCGCTGGGCGACACCTCGACGCTGGCCGATCCGAGCCTGGTCGACGGGCTGATCGAGGGACGGAGGAACAAGTAAACACCCGTCGCCCCCGCGAAGGCGGGGGCCGCTGGCGGCCTTTCCGAACGATAGCGGCCCCCGCCTTCGCGGGGGCGACGGTGATCAGAAATGAAAGTCCGGCAATTCGGCCAGCGCGATTCCCAGCGCTTCGGCCCAGCCGTCGGAGACGCTTTGATAATAAGCGTCATCGCGTTCGAAGCGGCGCTCGCGCACCGTGGTGAAGTCGTCGCGCGAATGGACCTTCAGGTCGATCGGCAGATCGACCCCGGCATTGGCCTGGATCGTCGAATCGAACGAGACGCAGAGCAGTTTCACCGCATCCTCGAACGACATGGCGGGGTCATAGGAGCGGACGATCATCGGGCGGCCATATTTGGTCTCGCCGATCTGGAAGAAGGGATTGTCCTCGCCCGATTCGATGAAATTCCCCTCGGGATAGATCATGAACAGCCGCGGTTCGGAGCCCTTGATCTGGCCGCCGACGATCAGCGAGGCGCGGAAGATCGATTCGGCCATCGGCCCTTCGTCGCCATGGCGCATGACGATGCCGCGCAGCGTTTCGCCGATCGTCATCGCGACCTGGAACATCGACGGCGCGGACAGGATCGACGGGTGGCGGTCCTGCGGCGCCTTGGTCCGCTCGTCGAGCAGGCTGACCACCGCCTGCGTCGTCGCGAGATTGCCCGCCGACATCAGCGTGATGACGCGCTCGCCCGGCACGTGCCAGCTCCGCATCTTGCGGACCTGCGAGATATCGTCGACGCCGGCATTGGTGCGGGTGTCCGACATGAACACCAGCCCCTTGTTCAGCCGCATTCCGACGCAATAGGTCATCGATTCCTTCTTCCCCGGCCCCAGCCCGATCCCGGCCCCGCCCCGCTTATTGCTGGACCTGCAATTGAACAACCAGATTTTCCTGCGCCGCGCCATAGCGCATGCCGCGAACCGGGGCGGCATCCCGATAGTCGAGGCCCGTCGCGACGCGGATATAGCGCTGGTC
Organism: Sphingopyxis panaciterrulae; assembly: GCF_014199295.1. Classification (GTDB taxonomy): domain Bacteria; phylum Pseudomonadota; class Alphaproteobacteria; order Sphingomonadales; family Sphingomonadaceae; genus Sphingopyxis; species Sphingopyxis panaciterrulae. Next base: position 19,850 of record NZ_JACIJH010000008.1, on the reverse strand, counting down.
GGGCGAATGGCCGTTGCTGATGTCGAAGCCGATCCAGCCGATATGGTCGAAATGCGCCTCCGCCCACGCATGGGTCGCATCCTGCTGCGTCCGGTCGTTCATCATCAGATAGCCCGAGACATAGCGCGCCGGATGGCCGAGGTGACGCATCGCGGCGACGAAGATATGGGCATGGTCCTGGCAGACCCCGCCCTCGCCCGCCAGCGCCTGCTCGACCGTTGTGTCGGCATCGGTGATCCCGGCGCGCCACGGCAGCCGGTCGAGGATCAGCGCCGACAGCGCGTGCGCGCGCTCGATATCGGAGGCGAAGTCGCGGCCGAGATTCGCGGCCAGCGAGCGGACCTGCCGTCCGGCGCGGGTCAGCGGGGTCGGGCGCAGGAAGGTCCACAGCGGCATCGCCCCGCGGTGCGCGCCGATCACGCCGTCCCACGTCACCAGTTCGACCTCTCCGGTGCAATGGATGACCAGTTCCGGCGCGCCGCTGTCGACCGACACCAGATCGACGCCATTGCCGTGATGGTCCGTATAGTGGAGCTGCCGCGACCCGCCCTCGACCTCAACCGTCCAGTCGTGGATCACCTGCTGCCCCGGCCGCTCCTTCGGCGTCAGGCGAAGCTGTTGCAGCGCATAGGCGACATGGCCGTCGAAATGATAATGGGTGCTATGGTCGACGGTCAGGCGCATGGTCACTCCACGAAGCGGTAATCGCGCTCGACCTGCCGGGCGAGCGCGGCATTGGCGGTCAGGAAGCCGCGCAGATATTCGTGCAGCCCGCCGTCGAAGATCGACTGGATCGGCCCGGCGAGCCGCTCGCGGCACAGCGCCGCGGCCATCCGCCCCGCCTCCGTCTCCTCGGCATAGATATGCTGAATCTGCCCCAGATGCTCCGCCATCCGCTCGCAGCAGAAGGCGAGGCTGCGCGGCATCTGCGCATAGAGGATCAGGAATTCGGCGATCTTGAGCGCGCTGATCTCCGCGCCATAGAGCCAGCGATAGGCGCGGTGCGCCGAGACCGAGCGCAAAATCGTCTCCCACTGCACATTGTCGATCGAACTGCCGATGTGCGCGACCGAAGGCAGCAGCAGATAATATTTGACGTCGAGGATGCGCGCGGTGTTGTCGGCGCGCTCGAGGAAGGTGCCGAGCTGCGCGAAATGAAAGCCGTCGCCGCGCAGCATCGTACCGGTCAGCGCGCCGCGCACCTGCCCGTTCTGGCGCCGGATCGTCGCCAGCACGTCGGGCAGGTCGTCCTCGCGCACCGGACGCTTGAGCAACGCGACAAGCGTCATCCAGCCGGTATTCACCGCCTCCCACACCTCGCGGGTCAGATAGGTGCGCGCGGTGCGGGCATTGTCGCGCGCCTGCTTGACGATCGACAAGATGCTCGACGGGTTGGCGGGATCGCGCAGCAGAAAATCGACGACATGCGCCGAGGTGAAATCGGCGTTCGCAGCGATATAGGCGTTCGCCACCCCGGCGGTTTCGAGCACCGACTTCCATTCGGCGGGCGCGGTCGCCGAACGGGTAAGCGCGATGTGGAACCCCGCGTCGATCAGCCGGGCGGTATTCTCGCTGCGCTCAAGATAGCGCGCCATCCAGAAGAGCGAACCGGCGGTCTTTCCTAGCATGACCGCTCGCAGAAATATCCTTCGTCATTGCGAGCGCAGCGAAGCAATCCAGAGCGGTTTACGCTACTCTGGATTGCTTCGCTGCGCTTGCAATGACAAAGAAACGTGATACCCACCCCCATCAATCCTCCAGCACCCAGGTATCCTTGGTCCCGCCGCCCTGGCTGCTGTTCACCACCAGCGAGCCCCGGGTCATCGCGACGCGGGTCAGGCCGCCGGGGGTGATCGTCAGGCCCTGCGGCGACATCAGGACGAAGGGACGCAAATCGACGTGGCGCGGGGCGAGGCCGGCCTTGGTGAAGATCGGCACGGTCGAGAGCGACAGCGTCGGCTGCGCGATATAATTGCCGGGATTGGCCTCCAGCTTGGCACGAAAGGCGGCGATCTCCTTCTTGCTCGCGGCGGGGCCGACCAGCATGCCATAGCCGCCCGAGCCGTGGACCTCCTTGACCACCAGCTCGGGCAGGCGGTCGAGCACCTCGCGCAGATGGTCGGGGTCCGAACAGCGCCACGTCGGCACATTGGGCAGCAGCGCCTTTTCGCCGGTATAGAATTCGATGATGTCGGGCATGTAGCTGTAGAGCGCCTTGTCGTCGGCGATCCCGGTCCCCGGCGCGTTGGCGATGGTGATGCCGCCGGCGCGATAGACGTCCCAGATGCCCGGCACGCCGAGCAGCGAGTCGGGGCGGAAGTTCAGGGGATCGAGATAATCGTCGTCGACGCGGCGATAGAGGACGTCGATCGGCCGATAGCCCTGCGTCGTCCGCATCGCGATGCGTCCCGCGACGACGCGCAGGTCGTGCCCCTCGACCAGTTCGGCGCCCATCTGGTCGGCGAGGAAGCTGTGCTCGAAATAGGCGCTGTTGTGGATGCCGGGCGTCAGCACCGCGACGGTCGGGGTGCCCTTGCAGGCGGGCGGCGCGCAGGCCGACAGCGATTTCAAGAGGTTGATCGGATAGTCGCCGACCTCGCGCACCGCGACGCGGGCGAAGAGTTCGGGGAACATCTGGAGCATCGTCTCGCGATTCTCGAGCATGTAGGAGACCCCCGAAGGGGTGCGGGCATTGTCCTCCAGCACGTAGAATTCGTCGGCGCCGGTGCGCACGATGTCGATGCCGCTGATGTGGGTATAGACGCCGCCGGGCGGATCCATGCCCATCATCATCGGCAGGAAGGCGTCGTTGCGCGCGACGAGATCGGTCGGCACGCGGCCGGCGCGCAATATCTCCTGGCGGTGATAGATGTCGTGGAGGAAGGCGTTGAGCGCGCGCACCCGCTGCTCGATCCCGCGCGCGAGGCGGCGCCACTCGCCCGCCGCGATGATCCGCGGCACGACGTCGAAGGGGATCAGCCGCTCGTCGCCGCCGTCGGCGCCATAGACGTTGAAGGTGATGCCGATGGTGCGGAAAAAAGCCTCGGCTTGCTGCGCCTTGCGGTGGATACGCGCGGGGTCCTCGCCGTCGAACCAGTCGCAGAACTCGCGATAGGGCGCCCGAACCTCGCCCCCTTGGCCCTGCATCTCGTCGAAGAAGCGAATGAAGCCGGCCCCTTTCGCTGCATTGCTGGCCGGCGGTGCGGCCGGAGTCGATGCTAGCACTACGGCACGGGAAGGCAAGATGCGGGAAAAGGGGGGAAAGTCGGGGATGGCGGGTGTTGGGGGCACGAGATTGGGCCAGCTATCGGACGTCATTGCGAGCGGAGCGAAGCAATCCAGAGCGGTTTATACTACCCTGGATTGCTTCGCTCCGCTCGCAATGACGATTCAGATGAACCCTTCGCGAGGGTTTGGGGATGGCGGTGTGTCTGGGGTCTGCCTTATAGAGGGACGAAATCGCCGCTGCCGGAGCTTTCCCATGTCCTTGTCTGCTACTCTCCTTGCCGCGCTGCTCGCCGTGAGCGCCGAGCCGGCGGTCTGCTCCGCGCCCACGGACCTCTCCGCGACCCCGCTCGCCGCCTGGACCGCGACGGACGGCGACGCGAACGCCGCGGTCGCACCGGGGCAGCCGGTCACGCTGACGATGACGGACGGCGCGGCGGCGCGGACGCTGACCGTCGACGCGGCGGGCCGCTATGGCGTGGCCGCCGACGGGCGCGTGTGGATCGACCTGACCGCGAACGGCGAACCGCTGACCTCGGTCGAGCATGGGCATGGCCCGGCCTGTTCGGGAATCCGCAAGATCGTCTGGTTCGACCTGACGCCGGGAACCTATGAACTGGCGCTGTCGAAGGCAGCGGCGGACCGGGTGCGCGTGCTGGTCTTGCAGGAGCGCTGAGGAAAAACGAAGGGCGTGATCCCCGGCGAAAGCCGGGGTTCAGGGCGTTGGAAAGCCGATGCTGCCTGGTCGCGCTCTGGACCCCGCAGAGGATCACCAAATGGCTATCCACCGGAGCACGCGCCTGTCTTTCATCGTCACCCCGGACTTGATCCGGGGTCCCGCTTGACCTTCCGAAGCCAGTCGATGCCTCAAAAAGCGGGATCCCGGATCAAGTCCGGGATGACGAAAGAGGGGCAGTGTCTGCCCCCCATACCAAAGCCGCCATCTACCCCTTGCGTTCGCAACCGATATGATCGCCTTCGGGAGGGGCGGCTAAATTACAAAGCTCCGTGGCAGTGCTTGTATTTGCGGCCCGAGCCGCAGGGACACGGGGCATTGCGGCTGATTTCCAGGCCGGCATAGGGGTTTTCACCCTCGGGCAGGTCGGGGCGCGGGGCGGCCATCGGGGGCAGCGTGTCGGCGATCACGCCCAGCGCGCCACCGTCGATATCGGCGCTGTTGTCCTCGCCTGTGAACGGGTCGATGTGGGTGGTCAGGAAATCGGGCAGGTCGGGGAGCGGCATCGGCTCCGGTTCCTGGAACTGGAAGTCGATCCGCGCGACGGTGCGCGTCACATCCTCGCGGATATTCTGCAGCATCCGCTCGAACAGCGCGAAGGCCTCGGCCTTATATTCGTTGATCGGCTGCTTCTGCGCATAGGCGCGCAGGAAGACGACCTGGCGCAGCGCGTCGAGGGTCGAAAGATGTTCCTTCCAGTGATGGTCGAGCGTCTGGAGCAGGATCGACTTCTCGATGCCGCGCCACGTCTCCGGGTCGACCTGCGCTGCCTTGCCGGCCGCGGCGGCGTCCGCCATCTCCTGGATGCGCTCCTCGAAGATTTCGGAATCGACCGCATCCTCCTGCATCCAGTCGTCGATCGGCGGCGACAGTTCGAGGACGCCCGCGAGGCGCTCCTTCATGCCCCCGATATCCCATTGCTCGGGATAACTGCCTGGCGGGCAGGCGTCGGCGATGATCGAATTGACCGTTTCGGCACGCATCGCGGCCATCGCGTCGTCGACCGTCTCGCTGTCGATCACCTCACCGCGCTGTTCATAGATCACCTTGCGCTGGTCGTTCATGACGTTGTCATATTCGACGACCTGCTTGCGGATATCGTAGTTGCGCGCCTCGACCTTCTTCTGCGCGGTCTCGATCGCCTTCGACAGCCATTTCGATCCGATCGCCTCGCCATCCTCCAGATTCTTGTTCATCATCTTGGAAAACAGCGTGTCGGGGCCGAAGATGCGGAGCAGGTCGTCGTCGAGGCAGAGGTAGAATTTCGACAGGCCGGGGTCGCCCTGGCGCCCCGAACGGCCGCGGAGCTGATTGTCGATGCGGCGGCTTTCGTGGCGTTCGGTCGCAAGCACGAACAGCCCGCCCGCCGCCTTCACCGCCTCGCGCTCGGCCGCGACCTCTTCGTGGATGCGCGCGACCGCCGCTTCGCGTTCGGGGCCTTCGGGCATGTCCCTCAGCTCGTCCTCGATGCGGAATTCCTCGCTGCCGCCGAGTTTGATGTCGGTGCCGCGACCCGCCATGTTCGTCGCGATGGTGACGGCGCCGGTGCGGCCCGCCTGCGCGACGATATGCGCCTCGCTCTCGTGGAAGCGCGCGTTGAGGACGCTGTGCGGCACATTTTCCTTTTCGAGATAGGACGACAGCAGCTCCGACTTCTCGATCGACACCGTGCCGACGAGCACCGGCTGGCCGCGTTCGTTCGCTTCGCGGATCGTCTTGGCGATAGCGCCGAACTTGTCGGTGATATTCTTGTAGAATTCGTCCTCCTCGTCGAGCCGCGCGATCGGGCGGTTGGTCGGGATGGTGACGACGTTCATCTTGTAGATTTCGAAGAATTCGGCCGCCTCGGTCGCCGCGGTGCCGGTCATGCCGCTCAGCTTCGGATACATGCGGAAATAATTCTGGAAGGTGATCGAGGCGAGCGTCTGGTTCTCGGGCTCGATCTGCACGCCTTCCTTGGCCTCGACCGCCTGGTGCAGGCCGTCGGACCAGCGGCGGCCGTCCATCATGCGGCCGGTGAATTCGTCGATGATGACGACCTTGCCGTCCTTGACGATATAATCGGTGTCGAGCTTGAACATCACGATGGCCTTGAGCGCCTGGTTGACGTGATGGACGATCTGGGTGTTCTCGATATCGTAGAGATTGTTGCCCTGGAGCAGGCCCGCGGCCTCAAGCAGCCGCTCGACATGCTCGGTGCCCTCCTCGGTCAGGCTGATCGACTTCGCCTTCTCGTCCTTCTCATAATCCTCCTCGCCGAGCTGGTGGACCACCTCGTTGACGCGGATATAGAGTTCGGACTTGTCGTCGGTCGGGCCCGAAATGATGAGCGGGGTGCGGGCTTCGTCGATCAGGATCGAATCGACCTCGTCGACGATGCCGAAGTTGAATTCGCGGTGCACCATCTGCACCCGCTCGAACTTCATATTGTCGCGCAGATAGTCGAAGCCCAGCTCGTTATTGGTCGCATAGGTAATGTCGCTATTATAGGCCTCGCGCCGCTGCATCTCGTTGAGGTTGGGCACGATGACGCCGGTGGTCAGGCCCAGGAAGCCATAGACCTGCCCCATCCATTCGGCGTCGCGGCGGGCCAGATAGTCGTTGACGGTGACGACGTGGACGCCCTTGCCTTCGAGCGCGTTCAGATAGCAGGGCAGGGTCGCCATCAGCGTCTTGCCCTCGCCCGTCGCCATCTCCGCGATCTCGCCGCGGTGGAGGACGATGCCGCCGATCATCTGGACGTCGAAATGGCGCATCCCCAGCACGCGCCGCGCCGCCTCGCGCACCGTGGCAAAGGCTTCGGGCAGGATGTCGTCGAGCGTCTCGCCGGCGGCGAGGCGTTCGCGGAACTTCGGCGTCTGCGCCTGCAGCGCGGCATCGTCGAGCGCCTCCATCTGCGGCTCGAAGGCGTTGATCTTGTCGACGATCTTGCGGAGCGAGGCGACGTAGCGGTCGTTGGACGAGCCGAAAAGGCTTTTGGCAATGCTGCCGAACATGGCGATTTTCCTTGGATATCTATGCTGGAGCGGCCGCGCGAACGCCGCCGGAGCCGCACGGGGCGGCCGTGAAACGGAGGTCAGGCGAGGATCGCCCGCCGCGAAGCTATTCGAGTGCGCGCTCGAACCGGCCGAGAATACCCGGCAGATAGGGGGGAGCCGGACGCGCCAGCTTGCGGCAGGTGCACGACGCGCGGCGCGTCGGCGTCGGGTCGACAGGACGGCGCGCCTTGTCCGCATTGTCGGATTGGTTCGCCGTCTCCGCGAGAAGGATGAGCGCGCCCATCGCCACCGGCGTCGCCGGTGCCGCCTGCGCGCGATCGGCGCCGGCAAGGCCGGTCAGCAGCGCGAGCAAGGTCAGGATCAAACGCAAGTGATGCCCCTCTTACGGTTCAGCGCGCACAGGATGCACGCTGGCGGCTGAACATAGGGTGAAAGGAGCCCGGCGTCCAGAGGACGCTGTGCGGAACAAAGCGCACGCTATTGCAATTGCGGGTTCAGCTCCTTCACTTCCAGCAGAAAGCTCTTCGGCTTCTTGAAGAAAGCGCTTTGATGATTGACCTTGAGCCCGACGATCTCGGCCAGCTCCATCACGAAATGAACGCAATTGCGGGTGCCGAGGTCATAGCTCGGCTGCTGCGCGTCCTGCCATGCGCGCACCCGGTCGAGCAGCCGGCCATAGGTCGCATCGTCGACGGTGACGCTGAACTGCTTGTCGCTGCTCGCGATATATTTGGCCTCCTTGGTCTGGACATAGCCCTTGACCGCGCCGAACAGGATTGCCGGGCTGACCGCCCGCGCCGTGAAGCCGTAATTATAGTCGACCGCCTGGCCCGTCGCATCGACCCGCCCTTTCAGCGTGACGAAGGCGTGCGGGAAACGCTCGCCGAAATCATGACTGTAAAAGCTGACGACGACCTTGGCCTGAACCGGACCGGCGATGCCGAGGGCGAGCGCAAAGAGCGCGGCGAGCAGCAGGCGCAGGCGAGTCATGCCGCGCTGCTTGCCAGCGGCGGCGCGGCTTGCCAACCCCCCGGCGGAGACTCTCCTCCTCCCCGTCACCCCGGACTTGATCCGGGGTCCCGCTTTTCGGACGCCGCTGAGCGGGACCCCGGATCAAGTTGGCAATTATACCCTTGGCATCCGTAAGCCTCCTTACTTCGTCATTGCGAGCGGAGCGAAGCAATCCAGAGTGCGCGCAAACCGCTCTGGATTGCTTCGCTCCGCTCGCAATGACGGGATTACGGATGCGAAAGGGATAAGCGCCAAACACGTTCAAGGTGACGAAGCGGGCAGAACCACGCCGCAGCTTTTCAAACTACGCGCGCCATTGTCCCTTGACCTTTGCCCCGGCTTCGCATCTTGTCCCGCTGACATTGATGTAAGGAGGGTGCGGGGTGACACGAAAGGCGATCTTCATCACCGGCGGCGGATCGGGCATCGGGCGCGCGACGGCGCGGCATTTCGCGGGTCATGGCTGGTTCGTCGGACTCGCCGACGTCAACGCGCAGGGGATCGACGAAACCGCCGCGCTGCTGCCCGAGGGGGCGTCGTCGCGCCACGTCATGGACGTGCGCGACCGCGACCAGTGGGCGCAGGCGCTCACCGATTTCGCAGCGGCGAGCAGCGGCCGGCTCGACGTGCTGTTCAACAACGCCGGCATCGGGTCGGGCGGCCAGTTCCTCGACATGGAACCGCAAGAGGCCGACCGGCTGATCGCGATCAATTTCGGCGGCGTCGTCAACGGCATCTACAGCGCGATGCCGCTGCTCCGCGCGACGCCGGGGTCGACGATCCTCAACACCGGGTCGGCGTCGGGTTTCTATGGCGTCGCGGGACTCGCGGTCTATTCGGCGACCAAATTCGCGGTGCGCGGGCTGACCGAGGCGCTGGAGATCGAATTTTCCAAACATGGCATCAAGGTGCGGTCGCTGATGCCGGGCTTCATCGACACGCCGCTGCTCGACCAGGTAAGCGCCGACAGCAACGAACCGGCGCGCAGCCGCCTGGCGGCCGGCGGCTTTGAAATCTCCCCCGTCGACGACGTCGCGCGCGCGGCATGGGACGCCGTCCACGGCGAGCGGGTGCATGTGCCGGTCGGCAAGATGGCGAAGCGCCTGTCGCGCCTCGCCCGCTTCTTTCCGGGGCTGATCGCGAAACAGTCGAAGAAGATCGACCGGCTGGGCGCAGCGGGGCACTGAAGGGCCGGGACGCGGGAGGTGACGGTCGAGGTCGGCTTTGGGGTAGTGAGCAGCCATACCCCACCTTCGTCATTCCCGCGAAAGCGGGAATCCAGTGTGGGGTCAGCCGGCGCACGCTCTGGATTCCCGCCTTCGCGGGAATGACAACCTTATAATGCGCCGATCGTCGTATAACGGTCGTTTCCAGTCATTCGATCCAGATAGGCATGAAGGACGGAAACGGGGTGGGAAGCTGCCGCTTGATTTTTCAGACTTCTGGAAGTGGGACGGTCTATCCGGCATTTCGCGACAACATCTCTACAAATTGCCATAGATTCCCGACTGCGACTAAACTGCAAATGATCACGGCAATCCAAAATCCGTGAGGATCGGATACCCGAACCAGACTGAATTTTCCGAAGGTAAAAGGAAATCTGCCCGCTCGAAATGCGGAAAATAAGATGTTCACCGGGATCATAAACAAGCAAAACTTACCGACTAAGTGGAAACCGAATTGCCACGTCGCAGCCGCCAGCGCGATCAGAGCAATCGCGGTGATCAAATTCGCCCGAGAAATGTTCCATGAAGGCAACACGGAACTAGATTAGCGTCTATTCCGAGGTCCGCAACCGGACGCTTTCCGACCTTCGTCATCCCAGACTTGATCCGGGATCCCGCTTTTTCAAGGCATCGACTGGTTTCGGCATCCAACGGCCGTGTCGCAGCGAGGGTGAGATCGCCGCTACCGGCCGCCGCCAGCTCCGCAATCCACCGTGCCGCTGCCGACGTTGCGCACCGTGCACACCGGCCGGCCGAGCACCACGGTCCTGCCGACCCCCCGCGCGGTAATCGTCGCGCTTTTGGTCGCGTTGAACAGATGGTCGCCGGCGCCTTCGCTGTCGCTCTTCAGGTCGCCGACCGCCAGCTTGCCAGCATCGACCGCGCCGGCGCCGGACAGCAGAAGGCTCGCCTGCTTCGCCTCGCCGCCGAGGGTCATGGTGCCGTTGCCGATCATCGCGACCTCGAGTCGGTCGGCTTCGACATGGGCAACGGTCAGGCGGCCGGGGCCGCGCAGGCCGATGGCGACGCGGGCGCCGCGCAGCCGGTCGATGGCGAGCGAGCCCGCCCCGGCTAGCATCGCCGAGGCGAGGCCCGCGGCGTTGACGCGCACGACGACCGGCGCCGCGCCTTTGCCTTTTTCCCCGTCGCCGGCGAAGCGCCGCATCTTGATGACCAGCTTGCCGTCGCGCGCCTCGACCAGCAGGCGGTCGAGCGCGTCCTGCGATCCGCTGGCGACCGCGCTCACCGGCGCGCGCGCGCTCACCTCGACCGTCACGTCGGCATCGACCTCGATGCTCTCGAAGCTGGTGAGGCCATAGCGCTTTTCGGCGGCGTTCGCCGTGCAGGTACAGAAGAGGGCGGCCGCCGCGAGCGCGGCCCATCGCGAAAGATGCGTCATGAACGCGCCTTACCCGCTCGCCGGACCCTGCGCCAGCATGGCTTTATTTGCAGTTGACGCTGCCCGATCCGGTCTTGCTGGTCGAACAGGTCGCGCCGCCGCCGATCGTCACGTCGCCCGAGCCGAGCAGGCTGACGTCGGCCTTGCCGGTCGCATTCGCCTCGACATTGCCCGAGCCGGTGACCGAGACGTCGAGCGTCTGCGCGACGAGCCGGTCGGCGTCGATATCGCCCGAGCCGGTCACGTGGATCTCGCCCGATTCCGCGGTGCCGCCCTCGACGTCCAGGTCGCCCGAGCCCGCCATGGTCAGTTCCACCCGCTTCGCGGTGAGCTTCACGATCTTGAGCTCGCCCGAGCCGGTCACGGCCGCCTCGACCGTGTCGCCGTCGGCGCTGTCGGCGGTGATCGAGCCCGAGCCGGTCAGCTTGACCGTACTGAGCCGGGGCATGGTGATCGCGATGTCGACATCGTCATGATCGCGGAAGCTCCAGCCGGTCCGCTTGCGCTCGATCGACAGCGTCGAGCCGTCGGTTTCGATCTCGAGCTGGTCGAGTTCCGCCTGCGGCCCGGTGGCGCTGATCGCAAAGCTGTCGCCCTGGCGGATCGTCACGTCATAGGGGCCCGCGGCCTCGACGCCGGTGAAGCCACTGAGCGACCAACTCTTGCTGCCCGCCGGCCCCGAATCGGCGGGGCGCGTCTCGCCGCTGCGGTTTCCGCCATCGCGGTCGCGGTCGGCGCCGCTGCATCCGCTCGCCGTCGCCAGCATCAGCGGCAAGATCGCCATCGTCCAGTTTCGCATCGCCAAATCTCCTGCGTGTATTATCCATATAACACGGGTGCCCGACACCTGTCCAGCCCGCGCGCGACGGCTGCGGCGCTTCGCCATCTTGTCGCCACCTTCGCGGTGCAGGGTCGATGTTTCTCCCCGATCCGAAAGCCTGACGAGATGAGCGTAGCGTTTCGCCGCGAAAGCGACGACGAGCATAAGGAACCCGAATATGAGCTGCCGATCCCGGTCGGCGCCAACCTCGTCACGCCGCACGGGGCCCGCCTGCTGGCCGAAGAGGTCGCGCGGCTCGAGGCGTTGGTCGCGGCGGCTCCCGACGACGAGGCGCGCAAGAAGCTGATGCGCCAGCTCCGCTATTTCGGGACCCGCAAGGCGACTGCCGAAATCCAGCCGGCGCCCGCGGCCGATGTCGTCGGCATCGGCAGCCGCGTCGCCTATCGCCTGAACGGGACCGAGCGTCACGTCACCATTGTCGGCCACGACGAGGCCGAGCCCGCCGCGCATCGCATCGCCTTCACCGCGCCGCTCGGCCGCGCGCTGATGGGCGCCGAGGCTGGCGAGATGGTCGCATTCCAGGGCCGCGAGGACGCGATCGCCATCCTCGCCGCCAGCGCCGATGCAGAGGTCATGGCATGAAGGACCGCTTCGAACGCCACAAACAGCCATGGACTGCGGCCGAGATCGACAAGCTGCATATGCTCGCGAAGAAGGGCATGGCGCTGAAGGCGATCGCCAGGGCGCTGACCCGCAGCGAGGAATCGGTGAAGATTCGCGCCAAGGCCGATGGCCTGTCGATCGCGAAGCTGCACTAAGGTCACCATGGAACTCTGGTCTCATCCGACCCTCCCCCTTGATGGGGGAGGCCGCGAGACTTGGCGACGCCGTCGCCTAGTCGCAGCGGAGGGGGTGCGACCTCGACCTGAAGCGGCGGTGCAAGGACGCAACCTCACCCCCATCCAACTTCGCCTAGCCGCTGCGCAGCAATGCTTCATATCCCTCCCCCATCAAGGGGGACGGCGCGGATGACCGGCATCGCCGATTACGACGCCATCGTGCTGGGCGCCGGCGCGGCCGGGCTGATGTGCGCCGCGACCGCGGGGCAACGCGGGCGCCGCGTGCTGCTGCTCGACCAGGCCGATCAGGTGGGCAAGAAGATCCTGATCTCGGGCGGCGGACGTTGCAACTTCACCAACATCCACACCGGCCCCGAGCGTTATCTGTCGGCCAACCCGCATTTCGCCAAGTCGGCGCTGGCACGCTACACGCCCGCGGATTTCATCGCGCTGGTCGACCGCCACGGCATCGCCTGGCACGAGAAAACGCTGGGACAGCTCTTCTGCGACGGCTCGGCGCGGCAGATCGTCGCGATGCTGCTGGCGGAAACCGCGAAGGGCAAGGTCGACATCCGCTGCGGTCAAAGCTTGAGTGAGGTTGAGCATTCGGATGCGACGTTCCGTGGCACTTTCGGCAACTTCCGCTTCACCGCCCCCAATCTCGTCATCGCGACCGGCGGGCCGTCGATCCCCAGAATGGGCGCGACCGGTTTCGCCTACGACCTCGCGCGTCGGTTCGGGCTGAAGGTGGTCGAGCCGCGCCCGGCGCTGGTCCCGCTGACCCTGGGCGGCGCGGATGTGCTGTTTCGCGAGCTGTCGGGCGTCGCGACGCCGGTGGAGGCACGCGCGGGCAAGGCGGCGTTCCGCGAGGCGGCGCTGTTCACGCACCGCGGGCTGTCCGGCCCCGCGATCCTGCAGGCGAGCAGCTATTGGCGCCATGGCGAGCCGGTCACGATCGACTTTCTGCCCGACGCCGCGCCGGGCTGGCTGGTCGAAGCGAAACGCGCGCGGCCGCGCGCGACACTGGCGGCGGCGCTAGGGGGCGCCCTGCCCGACCGCCTCGCGCAGGTGCTGACCGAGCGCCTCGCCCTGCCCGGCGAACTCGGCGCGCAGAGCGACCGCAAGCTCGCGGACGCCGAGGTGCGACTGAAGCGTTGGACCTTCCATCCCAACGGCACCGAAGGCTTCGCCAAAGCCGAGGTCACCGCGGGCGGCATTTCGACCGCCGGTCTGTCCTCGCAAACAATGATGGCCAAAAGCCTCCCGGGCCTCTATGCGATCGGCGAAGCCGTGGACGTCACCGGATGGCTGGGCGGCTATAATTTTCAATGGGCCTGGGCCAGCGGATATGCGGCAGGCCAGACCCTTTAGGAAACGGACACCCTATCACCCTCGTCATGCCGGACTTGATCCGGCATCCATGGCCTGACGCTGCACTTTCGGGCCATGGACCCCGGATCAAGTCCGGGGTGACGATAATTCGGCGGCGAGGCAGTGCCGCAAGGAATATGAAAACCATGTCTTTCGATCATCTTTCGCCCGTCCTTGTGGAGGCTCTGACCGCGCGCGGCTATGAGTCGCTGACCCCCGTCCAGGCGCAGGTCACCGAAGCCGAGGCGCATGGTCGCGACCTGCTCGTCTCGGCGCAGACCGGATCGGGCAAGACCGTCGCCTTTGGCCTCGCGATGGCGGACGAGCTGTTCGACGACGGCCGCCTGCCCTTCGCGACCGCGCCGCTCGCGCTGATCGTCGCGCCGACGCGCGAGCTGGCGCTGCAGGTCAGTCGCGAGCTCGGCTGGCTTTATGCCAGGGCCGGCGCGCGCATCGCGACCTGCGTCGGCGGCATGGACGCGAGCCGCGAGCGCCGCGCGCTGAATCAGGGCGTGCATATCGTCGTCGGCACGCCGGGGCGGCTGCGCGATCATCTCGAACGCGGCGCGCTCGACCTCGAAAACCTGCGCGTCGCGGTGCTCGACGAGGCCGACGAGATGCTCGACATGGGGTTCCGCGAGGACCTTGAGGAAATTCTCGACGCGACGCCCGAAACGCGCCGCACTCTGCTCTTTTCGGCGACGATCCCGAAACCGATCGCGCAGCTCGCCAAGCGCTATCAGCGCGATGCCCTGCGCATCTCGACCGTCGGCGAGGACCGCGGGCACGGCGACATCGCCTATCAGGTCGTCACCGTCGCCCCCGCCGATATCGAAGGCGCGGTCATCAACCTGCTGCGCCTGCACGAACCCGACACGGCGATGCTGTTCTGCGCGACGCGCGACAATGTCCGCCGCCTTCACGCGCGGCTGGTCAATCGCGGTTTCGCCGCGGTCGCGCTGTCGGGCGAGCATAGCCAGAACGAGCGCAACCACGCGCTGCAGGCGCTGCGCGACCGCCGCGCGCGGGTGTGCGTCGCGACCGACGTCGCTGCGCGCGGCATCGACCTGCCGAGCCTGAGCCTCGTCATCCATGTCGAGATTCCGCGCGATGCCGAGACGCTTCAGCACCGTTCGGGCCGCACCGGGCGCGCGGGCAAGAAGGGTACGGCGGTGCTGATCGTCCCCTATCCGCGCCGCCGCCGCGTCGACGGCATGCTGCGCGGCGCACGGATCGAGGCCGAGTGGATGAACGCGCCGACCGCGAACGATGTCCGTCACCGCGACCAGGAACGGCTGATCGAGAAATTGCTGGCTCCCGTCGAGCATGAGGCCGACGACCTCGAACTCGCGCAGCGACTGCTCACCGAGCGCTCGGCCGAGGATATCGCCGCCTCGCTCGTCCGCGCGCACCGCGCGACGCTGCCACCGCCCGAGGATCTGCTCGACGCCGGGCAACCGCCGCGCCGCGAGCGGGGCGAACGCTTTGAGCGCGAGGGCGGACATCAGGAGCGCGGAGAGCGTGGCCCGCGCCGCGAGCAGTTCGACGACAGCGTCTGGTTCCGGCTCAACATCGGCCGCCGCCAGAATGCCGACCCGCGCTGGATCCTGCCCCTGCTCTGCCGCCGCGGCCATGTGACCAAGCATGAGATCGGCGCGATCCGCATCGGGCCGAGCGAGACCTTGTTCAACATCCCGCTCGCCATCGCCGACCGCTTCGCCGAGGCGATCCAGCGCAGCGCCAACGCCGACGGCGAGGACGACAGCGGCGTCGCGATCACCCCGGCGCCCGGCGGCGCGGCCTATCCGCCGCGGCGCGAGAAGGCGCCGCGCGACAAAGCGCCGCGCAATACGCTCGGCCGCGCGCCCGGCAGCGACCGCGGCCCGCGCGGCCCCGGCGGCCCGCGCGACAAGACCGAGCGCTACAAGCCCAAGCCCTACGGCCAGCGCAGCCCGCGTCGGCCGAAGTAAACCAGCCATTACCTTCCCGTCATTGCGAGCGTAGCGAAGCAATCCAGAGCGGCTCTGCGTCGCCCTGGATTGCCGCGTCGCCCCGGATCAGGTCCGGGCCTCCTCGCAATGACGACGTCAATGGACGACTCCCTCTTGCGCCTCACTCTCCGGCCCACCAGATGGACGGAACAGCAGGAGATGCGCGATGCAAGCGACCCAGGCCTTTATCGAGACGCAGGGCGGCCCCGAGGTCATCGACTGGCGCGAAGTGACGCTCGGCGAGCCCGGCCCCGGTCAGGTGCTGGTGCGCCAGACCGCCGTGGGGCTCAACTATCTCGACACCTATCATCGCGACGGCACCTATCCAGTCGAGCTGCCGAGCGGATTGGGCGTCGAGGCGGCTGGCGAGGTCGTCGCGGTCGGGCCCGAGGTGCATGGGCTCCGGCCCGGCGACCGGGTCGCGACCTTCGGGCCGCAACGCGATGCCTATGCGAGCGCGCGGATCGTCCCCGCCGCGTCGCTGTTCAAGCTGCCGGCGAACATCGACGACGACACCGCCGCCGCCGCGCTGCTCAAAGCCTGCACCGTCGAAGCACTCGTCGAGCGCTGCGCGAAGGTCGAGGCGGGCTGGCCCGTGCTGGTCCACGCCGCGGCGGGCGGAGTCGGACTGATCCTCGTCCAGTGGCTGAAGGCGGTTGGCGCGACCGTGATCGGCACCGTCAGCACCGAAGCCAAGGAACAGGCAGCGCGCGACGCGGGCGCCGACCATGTCATCCGCTACAAGGAGGAGGATGTCGCGGCGCACGTCCGCGAGATCACCGACGGGCAAGGCGTGCCCGTCACCTTCGACGGCATCGGCATGACGACATGGGACGTGTCGCTGAAAGCCACCGCGCGGCGCGGGTTGATCGTCAGCTACGGCAATGCCGGCGGACCGGTGAGCGGCGTCAACCTGGGCGTGCTGGCGCGCCACGGGTCACAGTTCGTCACCCGGCCGACGCTGTTCGACTATTATCTGGACCCCGGCGAGCGCGCGGCGGGCGCGGCGCGGGTGTTCGAGATGATCGCGGACGGCACGGTCGCGGTCACCGTCGGGCAGCGCTATGGCCTGCAGGACGCGGCGCGGGCGCACGCCGACCTCGAAGCGGGCAGAACGACGGGGTCAACGCTGTTGATTCCGTGAACCGCCACCAGACATAAAACTTGAGTGCTCCCGCGAAGGCAGGAGCCCGGAGCCGCCAAGAGCAAAGGTGTGCGCAAGAGCGCACGGGGTCCCCGCCTTCGCGGGGACGCACATTTTCCGGCCGGCTTACCCCTTCAACCGCTCGGCGTGCCACGCGACATGCTCGGCCATGAAGGTCGAGATGAAATAATAGCTATGATCGTAGCCCGGCTGCATGCGGATCGTCGCTTTCTGTCCGGCGCGCTCGCACGCCTCGACCAGCAGCTCGGTCTTGAGCTGCCCGGCCAGAAAAGTATCGGCATCGCCTTGGTCGACGAGCAGATCGGGCAATCGCGCGCCGGCCGCGATCAGCGCGCAGGCGTCGTAGGCGCCCCAGGCCTCGCGATCCTCGCCCAGATAGCCCGTCAGCGCCTTTTCGCCCCACGGGCACTGCGTCGGCGCGACGATCGGCGAAAAGGCCGAGACCGAGCGGAAGCGGTCGGGGGTTCGCAGCGCGACGGTCAGCGCGCCGTGCCCGCCCATCGAATGACCGGTGATCCCCTGCCGCGTCAGGTCGGCGGCGGGAAAGTCGCGCAGGATCAGCGAGGGCAGTTCGTCCTCGATATAGGAGCGCATGCGATAATGCTGGGCCCACGGCTCCGCGGTCGCATCGACGTAGAAGCCGGCGCCGAGCCCGAAGTCCCACGCGCCGTCGGGGTCGTCGGGAACCCCCTCGCCGCGCGGGCTGGTGTCGGGGGCGACGAAGATCACCCCATGCTCCGCGCAGGCAGCGCGATATTCGCCCTTTTCCGTCACATTCGCGTGGGTGCAGGTCAGCCCCGAGAGATACCAGAGCACGGGCAGCTTCGCGCCCGCTTCATGGTCGGGGACGAAGACCGCGAAACTCATGTCGGTGCCGGTCGTGTCGCTGCGGTGTCGATAGACGCCCTGCGTGCCGCCATGGCTGCGGTTGGTCGAGACGGTTTCGAGAGTCATCGGGGGTCCTGCATCGGGATGGGAGCGGTTCGCGGATCATGGCCCCAATGGCGGAGCAGGTCCAGTATCGCCGCGCCCGACAGCCCGAGCGTTCCGGTGTTGCGCAGCGGATGGACATTGACGCGACCCTCCGCCGCGAGCCCCGCGTCGAGCACCACGCCGATGCTGCCGGGCGGCGCATTGATCGCGGCGAGCGGGGTCACCGATCCCGGCGCGATACCGAGCAGGCGCTGCATGTCCTCGGCCTTGCCGAAGCTGACGCGCTTGCAGCCGATGGCGCCGGGGAGCGCCTTCAGGTCCACGCGCGCCTCCGCCGGCACGGTGACGAGCCAGAAGGCGCCAGCGGCGTCCTTCAAAAACAGATTCTTGGTATGGGCACCCGGAATCACGGCGGTCACCGCATCGCTTTCGGCAACGGTGAACACCGCGACATGCTCGTGCGCGGCGAAAGGGACGGAAAGCGCATTCAAATCCGCCATCAGGCCCGCTTCGCCGCGCATGATCGGTCCTACATCCGGTGCAGCGCGCAGAGCTTGTTGCCCGAGGGATCGCGCAGATAGGCGAGATACATTTTCATGCCATTGCCCTCGCGCACGCCCGGCGGGTCTTCGATCGCGGTGCCGCCGGCCTCGACGCCCGCCGCATGCCAGGCGTCGGCCTGCTCCGGATTCGCCATCGCGATACCGATGGTGCAGCCGTTGCCGACCGTCGCCGGCTGGCCGTCGATCGGCTTGGTCACCAGGAACAGGCCGCCGTTGTGCACGTAGATGAGGCGCCCCTTGTCGTCGACGATCCCCGGCTTGCCGCCGATCGCCTGAAAGGTCGCGTCGTAGAATGTCTTCGACGCGTCGAGGTCGTTCGACCCGACCATATTGTGACTGTACATGATGTCCGCTCCTCCGGTTTTGGTTGCGAATCGCCACCTACTCTGCCCCGCCGGTCAGGACCAGCCGCCATGATGTTTTGCATTCCCCGAAAATGACGAACCCGGAAGCATAGCGAGCCCGCCCTAGCGGAACACCACCGTCTTGCGCCCGTCGATCAGCACCCGCTGCTCGGCGACCCAGCGCACCGCGCGCGCGAGAACCTGCGCCTCGATGTCGCGCCCGGTGCGGATCAGGTCGTCGACCGACTGGCGGTGGTCGACGCGCTCGACCGCCTGTTCGATGATCGGCCCTTCGTCGAGGTCACCGGTGACGAAATGCGCGGTCGCGCCGATCAGCTTCACCCCACGCTCGTGCGCGCGGTGATAAGGCCGCGCGCCCTTGAAGCCGGGCAGGAAGCTGTGGTGGATGTTGATGCAGCGCCCCGCGAGCTGTGCCGACAGGTCGCCCGACAGCACCTGCATATAGCGCGCGAGCACCAGATAATCCGCCTGCCCCCGCGCCATCACGTCCAGGATCGCGGCCTCTTGGTCAGCGCGATTGGCGTCGCTGACCGGCAGATGATGAAAGGGCACGCCGTGCCATTCGGTCAGGCGGCGCTGATGCTCGTGGTTCGAGACGACGGCGACGATGTCGATCGCGAGATTGCCGGTCGACCAGCGGTGGAGCAGGTCGTTGAGGCAATGGCTGCCCTGCGACACCGCGATGACGAAGCGCGGCTTGGCGGCGCGGTCGCGGAGCCGCGCGTCCATGGTGAAGCGCGCGACGATTGGCGCGAATGCGGCCTGCACTCCGGCCAGCCCCTCAGGGAAGCGCGGTCCCGCGCCGCGGAACTCGACGCGCATGAAGAAGCGCCCCGAATCGAGGTCGGCATATTGCTGGCTGTCGAGAATGAAGCCGTCGCGTTCCGCGAGCAGACCGGTGACTGCGGCGACGATGCCGACCGTATCGACACAACTGAAGGTCAGGATATAGGACGCGGTCAAATCGTCGCTCCCCTCACAACCGGAACGGCCAACCTCAAAGTCCGTTCGTGTTGAGCTTGTCGAAGCATCGTCCTTCCTTCGCCCCGGTGCATGACGGAAGAACGGCCCTTCGACAAACTCAGGGCGAACGGAAAAGGGAGTCGGCTCAGAACACGACGACGCTGCGGATGCTTTCGCCCGCGTGCATCAGGTCGAAGCCCTTGTTGATCTCTTCCAGCCCCATGACGTGGGTGATCATCGGGTCGATCTCGATCTTGCCCTGCATATACATGTCGACGATCTT
>NZ_JACIJH010000007.1 GCF_014199295.1 Sphingopyxis panaciterrulae | reverse complement strand
GAGCTCGTCGAGCACGATCAGGTCGAGCCGCGACAGCTGCGCCGCCAGGGTCCCGCCTTTGCCGATCCGGGTCTCCTCTTCGAGGCGTGTCACCAGCTTCTGGAACGGGTCGCTGCCGCCGATCGGCTACCGCGCCGTCGCAGCCGAACAGCGCGGTGCCAAAATCAAGAAGCGGTTAGAGATCGACCCCTTCCATGCCGAAACGGTGCGGACCATCTTCCGGCTTGCTCTGGAAGGCGACGGCGGTTCGGGATCGATGGGGGTCAAGGCCATCGCGGCTTGGCTCAACGAGAGGTCGATTCGCACCCGCGATGGCGGGCGCTGGGGTCTCGGTGCCGTCCACCAGATACTCACCCGCACGACCTACACCGGGCGCCACGAGTTCAACCGCCGGGGCAAGGACAGGAAGCTCAAGCCGAAGTCCGAGGCCGTCGTGGTCGAAGTGCCGCCGATCATCGATCAGGAGACGTTTGACGCGGTGCAGGCGCACTTGCAGGCCCGCAACCCCAAGAAGGTGCCGCCTCGCGTCGTGAGCGGCCCTACGCTCCTTACAGGGCTGATCCACTGTGCGAAGTGCGGCGGTGCCATGACCATTCGCACCGGCAAGGGTGGCCGCTATCGCTATTACGCCTGTTCGACCAAGGCGCGGCAAGGCCCGACTGCCTGCACTGGCATGACGGTGCCGATGGCGAAGCTGGACGATCTCGTCGCAAGGAATCTGGAGGACGAACTTCTCCGGCCCGACCGGCTGGAGACCATTCTGTCTGCCGTTCTGGATCGGCGGCAGGAACAAACGACGCGCAAGCGCGCCCATGTCGCCGAACTCAACAAGCGAGCCACTGAGGCCGAACTGAGATTGAAGCGGCTTTACGACGCTATCGAGAACGGGATTGCCGACGTGGACGACCCGGACCTCAAGGATCGCATCGCGACCCTCAAGGCGACGCGCGATCAGGCAAAGGCCGACGCCGCGCGCGTGACGGCCTTGCTCAGCGCAGAGGGCCGGAAGGCGGTCGCGCCCGACATGCTGGCGAAATTCGCCACCGCCGCGCGTAAGCGGATGCGAGATGAGAAAGGCGGCTATCGCCGCGACCATCTCCGCGCGCTTGCGCAGCGGGTCGAAGTCGATGTCGGAGAGGTTCGGATTCTCGGCTCCAAGAGCAATCTGCTCCAAGCGCTGGTCGCGGGAGCCGCCGAAACAAAGCCGGGCGCAGTGCCCAGCTTTGTTCCGAAGTGGTGCGCCCGGCAGGATTCGAACCTGCGACCACCCGCTTAGAAGGCGGGTGCTCTATCCAGCTGAGCTACGGGCGCGCGGCACGGCTGTGCGGGTGGGCGAATAGCGCGGTTTGCGCCGGCCGCAAAGCCCGCTAAGCAGCCAATCCATGACCGACTCCGTCCCGCCCGCCGAAACCGGCCGCGACCCTGCGCCCACCGCGGCGGGGCGCGTGCGGCATTTTCGCTATTACGACCTCGTGATGGCGGCCTTCGTCGCCATCCTGCTGCTCAGCAATATCATCGGCGCGTCGAAGCCCAGCTATATCCCGATGCCCGATGGCAGCCAGTGGGCGTTCGGCGCCGGGGTGCTGTTCTTTCCGATCAGCTACATCATCGGCGACGTGCTGACCGAGGTCTATGGCTATGCCCGCGCGCGGCGGGTGATCTGGACCGGGTTCGCGGCGCTCGCCTTCATGGCCTTCATGGCGGCGGTGGTCGTGGCGCTGCCCCCCGCCGACGGCTGGCCGGGCCAGGCGAGCTATGAGTTCGTGTTCGGCAACAGCTGGCGCATCGTCATCGCCTCGATGACCGCCTTCTGGGTCGGCGAATTCGCCAACAGCTACGTCCTCGCACGGATGAAGCTCGCGACTGGCGGGCGGTTTCTGTGGATGCGGACGATCGGCTCGACGATCGTGGGCCAGGGGCTGGACAGCCTGATTTTCTACCCACTGGCCTTCTATGGACTTGCCGGATGGCCGCCCGAGCAGTTGGTGCAGGTCGTGCTTTCGCAATGGGCGATCAAGACCGCGTGGGAGGCGGCGCTGACCCCCGTCACCTATGCGGTGGTCGGCCTGCTTAAACGCCGCGAAGGCGTCGATATTTTCGACGAAGGCACCGACTTCAACCCCTTCGCCGCCAAGGTTTGACCTTTCATGACCCTGATCCAGCTCGCCTCGCTGTTCGAGGAAAACAAGATGTGGCTCGTCACCGCGAGCGGTCTCGACAAGGATGCGCTGCATATTTATTTCGGCCTTGCACTGTTCCTGACGGTGCGGCTGATCTGGCGCTGGGACGGCGGCTGGCTGATCGCCTGGTGCGCGGTCTTTGCCATGGCATGCGGCGGCGAGTGGCTCGACATGACCGCCGAGATCAGCAAGGCGGCCGTCCAGCCCGACTCCGCGCACTGGCACGATATCTGGAATACGCTGTTCTGGCCGACCGTGTTGCTCGCGGTCGGCCGCTGGCTGCAGCCGAAGGAACGCGGAGCAAGCGCCGCCGTTCGGGAATCGGCGTCAGGCGAGGACGCCGAGCGCCGCCTCGAACAGGCGTAGCCCATCGGTGCCGCCGTGCGCGCGGTCGATCGCGCGTTCGGGATGCGGCATCATGCCCAGCACGTTGCCGGCATCGTTCAGGACGCCAGCGATCCGGCGCGCCGACCCGTTAACCGGCTCGGCGTAGCGGAAGGCGACGCGGCCCTCGCCCTCGATCCGGTCGAGCGTTTCGGGGTCGGCGAAATAATTGCCGTCGTGATGCGCGACGGGCACGTGGATCGTCTCGCCCGCATCATAAGCGGCGGTAAACAGCGACTGGCTGTTCTCGACCGTCAGCGCCGCGGTGCGGCAGACGAAATTGAGCCCGGCGTTGCGCATCAGGGCGCCGGGCAGGAGCTGTGCTTCGGCCAGCACCTGGAAGCCGTTGCACACGCCGAGCACCGGCACGCCGCGCGCCGCGGCATCGGCGACCGCGCGCAGGATCGGCGAGCGCGCCGCCATCGCGCCCGAGCGCAGATAGTCGCCATAGGAAAAGCCCCCGGGCAGCGCGATGAAATCGGTGCCGTCGGGCAGATCGCTGTCGCGGTGCCAGACCATCGCCGGGGCGCGGCCGGTCACGGTTTCGAGCGCGACCGCCATGTCGCGGTCGCAGTTGGAGCCGGGAAAGACGATGACCGCGGTCTTCATGGTTAAGCTCCTTTGGGCGGGTGGTTCAGACGCGGGTGATGCGGTAATTCTCGATCACGGTGTTGGCGAGCAGCTTGGCGCACATCGCGTCGAGATCGGCATCGGTCACGTCGTCGGCGACCTCAAGCTCGAAAAAGCGGCCGGCGCGCACGTCGGCGACGCCCGCAAAGCCCAATCCCTCCAGCGCATGGTGGATCGCCTTGCCCTGCGGGTCGAGCACCCCCGGTTTGAGCGTCACATGGACCTGGACTTTCATGGGTCGGCCTTTGTCTGATGGGGACGGAAAAGGATGGCGCGCCTATGCCCGCGAATCACCCGCGCGGCAAGGGGGCGGGTGGGAGGAAAATCGCCTTTTTCGGATTGCGAACCAGTCGCAACTTTCTTGTTGCGAATCTCTCGCACTCTCCTTAGATGGGAGTTGTTGAGAGGGATTCGCATATGGTCGTCTGCGTCTGCAACGCAATAAGGGAAAGCCAGCTTCGCGATGTCGCGCGGAGCAGCCAGTTGCGGTGCGCCAAAGCCGCCTATGCGCAACTGGGTCGCAAACCCAAGTGCGGCCAGTGCCTGTCATTCGCTCGCAATATCATCAGCGACGTCGCAGAGACCGCCTGATTTTTCCCGGATTTCCGGGCTTTTCACCCTTGGCCTGACCGGGTCGGGGCGGCTATGATGCCGCCCGACATTCCCCACCCGAGACAAGACAGGACAAGATCATGAAGGGCGACGAAAAGGTCATCGATTTCCTCAACGAGGCACTCAAGAACGAGCTGACCGCGATCAATCAATATTGGCTGCATTACCGCATGCTCGACAATTGGGGCGTCGCGCGGCTCGCGCATTTCGAGCGTGAGGAATCGATCGACGAGATGAAGCATGCCGACAAGCTGGCAGACCGCATCCTCTTTCTGGGCGGCCTCCCCAACTTCCAGTTGCTCGGCCGGCTGCGCGTCGGCGAAACGGTCGAGGAGATATTGAAATCCGACCTCGCGCTCGAGGAAGAGGCGATCCCGCTGCTCAAGGACGCGATCGAACATTCCGAAAAGGTGCGCGACTATGTGAGCCGCGATCTGTTCGCCGACATCCTCGAAAGCGAGGAACATCATGTCGATGAACTCGAAAAACAGTTCGAGCTGATCGAGCGCATGGGCATGGAAAATTATGTCCAGCTCCAGTCGAAGCCGGTGAGCGACGGTTAGGCGCGGGCCGGTCGGGCCGCGTCCCTTCCCCAACCTCGTCATTCCCGCGAAAGCGGGAATCCCGTTTGTTCCCTTTTTCGCGTCTTCGCGCGATCCAGACTATTTCACGCGAAGCCGCGAGGAACGCGAAGGGTTTTCGAATCCTAAGCCCGCCTGATGACGGATATGCGGAAAGACGGGATTCCCGAATTCGCGGGAAGGACGGGGGAATTTCGTGGCCCCCTGGAGCGGGGATCCTGCCTCCTTCCGTCCCGTCACGTGGAAGGATATTATTGAAAATAAGGGATTAAAGCGGGCACCTTTGGGTGCCCTTCTTTTTTGCTTGTATTTGAGAATAATTCTCAATAGCAAGGTTGGGCAGTCCCCTCCTGCCGGTCGCTGCGATCCAGCGGCGACCGGCATCTTTTTCGGGAACCGGCGCGGGATTGCAAAAGGACCGACCCTCGCGGGAGAGAGCGATTTTGGAAAGCCGCACGCTGATCCGCCAGTTAACCGAGCAGCCGCTGCTCCGCGACCTGCCGACCGATGCCGCGCAGGCGGTGCTGGCGCTGCGCTATTGCGTCCTGTGCCGCCGGAACGGGCGCGACCCGATGCCCGAGCTCGAACGGCGCTGGGGGAATATCCTCGCGGCGCGGCGCTACCGGCTGGTCGTCGAGGCGATCGGCCATGTCTGGCCCGAAGCCTTCGCGGTCGCCCCGCCCTGCTGCCCGCGCGTGAGCCACGACGAGGCACTGCTCGCGGCGATGGTCGGCGCGGCCGGCGCCGGCAACCGCGCGAACTTCGACTGGCTGACGGCCGAGATGCTGGGCGGCGACGCACGCGAGATGCTGTTCGTCGCGCTCGACAATTTCCTGCGCGCGCGGGCGCCGGGGCGGGTTTAGACGTCTGACGGGGCCAATCGGGCGCGTCGGTTTTGGGGCGGGAAGCGGACAGCCCCATTTCGTCATTCCTGCTTTCGCGGGAATGACGAATATGGGATGTACCCCCCGCGATGATCCGTGCCTTCCTCTCCCGCCGCGCCGAATGGCCGGCGCGCGTGCCCGATCCCGATGCGCCGCCGCGGCTCGCGCTGTTGTGGCGCGAAGGCGGGTCGTTGCTGCGCGCGCTCGGCGGGCGAATCCGGCCGCTGCCACCCGAGCCCAATCCGGACAGCGAGCATCCACCGGTGATGGTGCTGCCCGGCTTCCTGTCGGGCGACTGGGCGACCAAGGCGCTGCGCGCCGACCTGCGGCGCGCGGGGTTCCGCTGCTACGCCTGGGGCCTCGGCTTCAACCGCGGCGCGACGGCGGACATCATCGAGCGCATCGACGGCCGCGTCCAGTGGATCATCGACCGCACCGGTCGCGCGCCGGCGCTGGTCGGGTGGAGCCTGGGCGGCATCTATGCCCGCGAATATGCCAAGCATCATCCGGGCAAGGTCGCGCGCGTCGTCACGCTGGGCTCGCCCTTTTCGGGCAGCCGGCGCGCCAATCGCGCGTGGCGCCTCTATCACCTGATCGCGCGCCATCCGGTCGACAATCCCCCGATCGACTTCCACCCCGCGCCGCGCCCCGAAATGCCGACCTTCGCGCTGTGGTCGGCGCACGACGGCGTCGTCGCGGTGGCGAGCGCGCGCGGCCTGCCGCACGAAAGCGACCGGCAGGTCGAGGTCGACTGCGGCCATATGGGCTTCGCCTATGCCCCCACCTCGGTCGCCGCGATCGTCCAGGCGCTGACCGACGAGGTCGGCGCGCCCGGCTGACCGCTCAGCAGACGTCGATCCGGTCGAGCGGCGCCGCGCGCCACATCAGCAGCATCCGCCCCGGCCGCCGCCCCGCGAGCCCCGTCGACACGAAGCCGACCCGCCGCAGCAAAGCGCGCGACCGCACATTGTCGGGGCGGCATTCGGCGACGATCGCGCAACCGGGCCGCGACGCGGCGAGCGCCTCGACGACCGCGCGCACCGCTTCGGTCGCGATACCGCGCCCGCGCGCGCGGGCCGCGAACCAGTATCCGACCTCATAATCCTGCCCCACACGGCGATGCACACCGATCACGCCGTTGAGGTCTGCGCCGCGGACGTCGCGCACGGCATGGAAGACGTCGCCGCCGCCCGACCCCGCGATCAGCGCGCGGGCGTCGCTTTCGGTGAAGGGCGTGGGCAGGAAATGAATCTGCGACGTCACCGTTTCGTCGGTGATCGCCGCGAGCGCACGCGCGTCGTCGGCGGTCAGCGGCGCGATGCGGCAATTCTCGGTCGACAGGGCAAGCAAAGTATCGGTCATGTCGCGTCTTCTTCAAAAAGCGCGCGCCGTAACGGATGGAGGATGTTCGATGATGACCATGCGCCTTCCGACACGGCGGCGATGGTCATAGGGTGATGCCATGCCGCTCCTTAGGTAAAGGAGCGCCAATACGCCTTGAATCGAAGGGATCGGTCGTTGGTCATCGCGGCTGCGCCTATCAGCTTTGGCGGCGGCGATCAACGCGGAACCGGGCTCGACCGGATTTCGTCACTGAGAGCGGAGCGAAGCGATCCCCAAAAACGAACGAGAACTGGAGAGTGCTGCGCTCCGCTCGCAATGACGATTTCCCATGCCGTCCTCCCGCTCTAATGTCCGCGCATGACCCCGCCCGACGCCGCTGCCTTCATCCGCGCGCATCTGCCGGTACTGCCTGTCCCCGGGCTTCCCGAAATCCACCTGCACAAGGCGGTGCCAGCGAGCGGAGTCGGGCGCCTCGCCGGGGACGAAGCCCCTTATTGGGCCCATTATTGGGCGGGCGGGCTCGCGCTCGCGCGCTATGTCCTCGACCATCCCGAACGCGTCGCGGGGCGGCGGGTGCTCGATCTCGGCGCCGGGTCGGGGCTGGTCGCGATCGCCGCAATGAAGGCCGGGGCCCGGGACGCGATCGCGATCGATGCCGACCCCCATGCGCTCGCAGCGCTGGCGCTCAACGCGGCCGCCAATGCCGTATCTCTCGACATTCGCGCCGGCGATGCGGCGAGCCTCGTCCTTCCCGACGTCGACATGATCCTGATCGGCGATCTCTTCTATTCCGACGATCTCGCCGAGGCGGTCACCGCTTTTCTCGACCGCTGCCTCGATCGGGGCATCGAAGCGCTCGTCGGCGATCCGTGGCGGCGTCCACTGCCGCTGGCGCGCCTTCGCGAAGTCGCGCGCTACGACGTCGCCGAAACCGGCATGGCCCCAAAGCCGAGCGGCGTTTTCCGTTTTCACCGCAACGTGGCTTGATTTGCCGCTATCATGCAATATATGAAGTTACATGAAACGCGACAGCCGATTGTCGGGCGTGCTCCACGTCCTGCTCCACATGGCGGAGGCGGGCGGGCCGCTGACCTCCGCGAGCCTTGCGAAGGCGATGCAGACCAACCCGGTCGTGGTCCGCCGCATCCTTGCCGGGCTGCGCGAGGCGGGCTTCGTGCGCTCCGAAAAGGGGCATGGCGGCGGCTGGACGATCGCACGCGACCTGTCCGCCATCACGATGCGCGACGTCTATGACGCGATCGGCCGCCCACACCTGATGGCGATGGGCAACCGCACCGACGCGCCCGGCTGCCTTGTCGAGCAGGCGGTCAACGCCGCGCTCGACACCAGCTTCCGCGAGGCGGAGGCGCTGCTGCTCGACCGGTTCGAAGCGGTGACGCTCGCCGCGCTCGCCGCCGATTTCCACGCCCGCATGGCGGCGCGCTCCCCTCGACAAAGGATCATGCCCATGGCTGAAGGCGTCCAACATTTCCTCGACAGCTTCAAGGACCCGGCGGCGGTCGCCCGCTATAGCGAAGGGCCGCGGCGCTTCGTGCCCGGGCTCGACGGGCTGCACCGCATGACCGGGCTGCTGCTCGCCGAGCGCGCGCCCGCCGACGGGCATATTCTGGTGCTCGGCGCCGGCGGCGGCAGCGAATTGAAGGCCATGGCGGACGCGCATCCGGGCTGGCGCTTTACCGGGGTCGATCCCGCCGCGCCGATGCTCGATCTCGCCGCGAAGATCATGGGTCCCGACGCGGCTCGCGCCGAGCTGATCGAAGGCACGATCGACGACGCCCCCATCGGGCCGTTCGACGGCGCGACCTGTCTTTTGACCCTGCACTTCCTCGACCGCGCGGAGCGCATCCGCACCGTGGCGGAAATCCGCCGCCGGCTGAAGCCCGGTGCGGCCTTCGTCGCCGCACACGGCAGCTTCCCGCAAGAGGCCGGTGCGCGCGACCGCTGGCTCGACCGCTACGCCGCCTATGCCATCACCTCGGGCGGCGACCCCGAGCAGGTGGCGAAGGGCCGTCAGGCCGTGGCCACCCATGTCGCGATGCTGAGCCCCGAAGAAGACGAAGCGGTGCTGCGCACGGCGGGCTTCACCGGAGTCGAATCCTTTTATGCCGCCTTCACCTGGCGCGGCTGGGTCGGCTACGCCTGACGGCCCGGGCTGGACGCGGGCGGGCCGGAGCCATATCGGTGCCGGTCGAAGGAGCCCGTTTCCATGCCCTATGCCTATCTCTTCATCGCCATCCTGTCCGAGGTCGTCGCGACCTCCTTCATGAAGGAATCGGACGGCTTCACCCGGCTCGGCCCGTCGCTCATCACCCTCGTCGGCTATGGAATCGCCTTCTATTTCCTGTCGCTGACCCTGCGCGACGTACCGACCGGCGTCGCCTATGCGATCTGGTCGGGGGTCGGCATCGTGCTGATCGCCGCGGTGGCGTGGCTGTTTCACAGAAGCTCGACGCGCCCGCGCTCGCGGGCACGGGGCTGATCGTCGCGGGCGTGCTGGTCATGACGCTGTTTTCGAAGAGCGTGGCGCATTGACGGGGCGCCGCATCAGCCACGATCCCGGGCCATAGGGGCCGGGCGCGACCGTGTCGAAGCCCTGCGCGCGCCAATAGGTGTCGGCGCCATTCACTGCGACGAGTTCGATGAGCGGGAGCCGTGCCGCCGCGGCGGATTCGAGCAGGAGGCCGAGCGCCGCCGCGCCGGCGCCCGTCCCGCGCGCGGCGGGCAGCAGCGCGATATCGTGGAGATAATAGACGTCGGCCGGCGCCGGCAGCGCGCCCAGCATCGCGCCGAGCGCGGGCGGCGCGCCGAGCCGCCATGGATGCGCGATCAGATAGCCCGCAACGCCCTCTCCGGTTTCCAGGATATGGCACCCCTCGGGCCAGAGCGCGAGCCGCTCGGCATAGACCGGCTGCGCTTCGGTGAAGGCGCCGTGGACAGCGTCGGAGATCGCCGCGACGGCGGGCAAGTCCGCCACGCGCATCGGTCGCCAGCCGCTCGTCATGGCTGGTCGAGGAAGGGCGCCACCACCTGTGCCGTCACTCGCAGCGGGCGGCCGCTCGCCTTGTCGAGCAGCGCCCAGATCGTGCGCGCGCGGACATGGACGCGCCCGTCCGGCCCGGTGAATTCCATATGGCGGTCGAACTTCGCCCCCTGCGGCTTGTCGGCGACCCAGGTGCGCGCAGTCACCGTCTCGCCGGGGCCGAGAGCGCGCAGATAATCGATCTCGTGCCGCACCACGACCCAGATATAGGCGTCCTTGTGGCTCTGCGGCGCCGCGGCGTCCCAATGCGCGGTCGCGACCTGCTGAATCCACTGGACCCAGACGGCGTTGTTGACGTGGCCGAGCTCGTCGATGGTGTCGGGGGTGGCGGTGAGGGAGAGGGTGAAGGATTTCATGGTTACGACCATAGCAAGCCCCTCCCCTTCAGGGGAGGGGTTGGGGTGGGGTCCATCAGCCTCGCGCAAGGCCGATGGACCCCACCCGCTGCAATCAGGCAGCCCTTCGACAAGCTCAAGACTGCCAAGTTTCGCTGCCCTCACCTGACGGGGAGGGCTTAACAAACTACGCCAGCTCGACCGTCGTCACCATATAGCCCGCGGCGCGCAGCGAATCGACGAGGCTGTCGAGATGCTCGCGGTCGCGCGCTTCGCACTCGATGTCGGTGATCAGACCCTTGGCGGGCAGCGTCGTGAAGATGCGCTGGTGATAGATTTCGATGATGTTGACCTGTTTCTCGTCGAACAGCTTCATCACCTTGAACAGCGCCCCGGGCCGGTCCTGGAGACGGATGCGCAGCCGCGCGATGCGGCCCGAGCGGGCGAGGTCGCGCAGCAGGACGTTGGCGAGCAGCCGCGTGTCGATGTTGCCGCCGGTGAGGACGAGGCCGACCTTGCGTCCCGCGAAGGCGTCCGGATGGGCGAGCATCGCCGCGAGCCCCGCGGCGCCCGCGCCCTCGACCACCGTCTTCTCGATCTGGAGCAGCAGGCTGACCGCGCGTTCGAGGTGCCGTTCCGCGACGAGCACGATATCGTCGTTGAGCTGGGCGACGATCCGCCGCGTATAGAGGCCCGGCTCCTTGACCGCGATGCCCTCCGCTAGCGTATCGCCCTCACACGCCATGTCGACGCCGTTGAGTTCGGCATACATCGACGGGTAGAGTTCTGCCTGCACGCCGACGAGGCGCATGTCGTTCTTGATCCCCCGCGCCGCGGTGCCCATGCCGGTAAGCAGGCCGCCGCCGCCGATCGGCACGATCAGGGTGTCGAGTTCGGGCACATCCTCGATCATCTCGAGCGCCACCGTCCCCTGCCCCGCCGCGATATGCGGATGGTCGAAGGGGTGGACGAAGGTCAGCCCGCGTTCCTTTTCGAGTTGCCGCGCATGCGCCGAGGCATCGTCGAATTTCTCGCCGAACAGCACGATCTCTGCCCCGTGGCTCGCGGTCTGCGATACCTTCACCTGCGGCGTCGTCTTCGGCATCACGATCGTCACCGGAACGCCGAGCCGCTTGCCGTGATAGGCGAGGCCCTGCGCATGATTGCCCGCCGACGCGGCGATCACGCCGCGCGATTTCGCTTCGTCGTCGAGGAGGAGGAGCGCGTTGAGCGCGCCGCGTTCCTTGTAGGCCGCGGTGAATTGCAGATTTTCGAACTTCAACCACACCTCAGCGCCGACCATTTCGGAGAGGGTCTGCGACTTGAGGGTGGGCGTACGCACGACCGCGCCGTTAATTCGCTCCGCCGCCGCACGCACATCGTCGAGGGTGATCGCCGGAAAGTCGGCGGCGGTGAGCGTTTCGAGGTCTGCCATGGGGGCTGGCCCTAACGGCAAGCCGGGCCGAGGGAAAGAATTACTTGCCCCCTTCTGCTGAAGGGGAAGCGCATTATGCGCGCGACCTAGCGCCATGAACAAACCGCCGTTATGACCCCACGCCATGAGCGAACAGAAATTGCGCATCGCCTTCATCGGCACCGGCGTCATGGGCGGACCGATGGCGGGGCATCTCGTCAAGACCGGGCACGTCGTCACCGTCTATAACCGCACCCGGGCCAAGGCCGACGCCTGGGCGGAGCAATATGGCGGAAAGGCCGCGGCGACGCCCGGCGAGGCGGCGAAGGACGCCGATGTCGTCCTGTCCTGCGTCGGCAACGACGACGATCTGGCGCAGGTGACGCTGGGACGCGACGGGGCGTTCAAGGCGATGAAGGCGGGGGCGCTGTTCGTCGACCACACCACCGTGTCCGCACGCATCGCCCGCCAGCTTTCGGTCGAGGCCGAGGGGCTGGGGCTGCTCAGCCTCGACGCGCCGGTGTCGGGCGGCGAATCGGGGGCGCAGGCGGGAACGCTGTCGATCATGTGCGGCGGCAGCGCGGCCGCCTTTGCCGCCGCCGAGCCGGTGATGCGCGCCTATGCCGGCCGCATCGTCCATATCGGCGGCCCCGGCGCGGGCCAGACGACCAAGATGGTCAACCAGATCGCGATCGCCGGCGTCATCCAGGGCGTGTCGGAAGCGCTGCGCTTTGCGCAGGTATCGGGGCTCGACACCGACAAGGTGTTCGAGGCGGTATCGGGCGGCGCCGCGGCGAGCTGGCAGATGGTCAACCGCTGGGGCACGATGGCGAAGGGCGAGTTCGACTTCGGCTTCGCGGTCGACTGGATGCGCAAGGACCTGGGCCTCGCGCTCGAGGAATCGCGCGCCAACGGCGCGGTGCTGCCGGTCGCGGCGCTGGTCGATCAATTCTATGCCGATTTGCAGGCGATGGGGCACGGACGGCGCGATACCAGCGTGCTGGTCGAAAGGCTTCCGAAGTGAGGGGGGCGACATTCTCTCCCCTGAAGGGGAGGGGTTTGGTCGTTGCCGCCCTCGCCCTGCTGTTCGTGGCGCCGGCGCACGCCGATACGCTGATCGACAATGTCAACGGCATCACGCTCGACAAGGACGGCAAGCTCGTCCGCTTCACCGGGCTGGTCATCGATACCGAGGGCAAGGTCAAGGCGCTGCTCGACCGCAAGGACAAGCGGCCCGAGCGTCCCGATTTCAAGCAGGACGCCAAGGGCAAAACGCTGATCCCCGGGCTGATCGACGCGCACGGCCATGTCATGGGGCTCGGCTTTTCGCTGATGACACTCGACCTCAGCGACACGACCTCGCTCGCCGAAGCGCAGGCCGCGATCAAAAAATATGCCGCCGACAATCCCGAGACGCCGTGGATCATCGGGCGCGGCTGGAACCAGGAAAAATGGGGACTCGGCCGCTTTCCGACCGCCGCCGATATCGACTCGGTGGTCGCCGACCGTCCGGTGTGGCTCGAGCGCGTCGACGGCCATGCCGGCTGGGCGAACAGCGCCGCGATGCGCACCGCACGCGTGACCGCCGAAACCAAGGCGCCCGAGGGCGGGCGGATCGAGACGGCGAACGGCCAGCCGAGCGGCGTCTTCGTCGATGCCGCAGCCAACCTCATTGCAGCGGCGGTGCCCAAACCGCTGGCGCGCGACCGCGACCGCGCCTTCCTGCTCGCGCAGCAGAAACTGCTGGAACAGGGGATCACGACGATCGCCGATATGGGCACGACGATCGAGGACTGGCAGAGCTTTCGCCGCGCCGGTGACAAACATGCGCTGGCGATCCGCATCATCAGCTATGGCCACGACATCGACAATATGGCGCTGATCGGCGGGCCGGGGCCGACGCCCTGGCTGTATGGCGACAAGCTGCGCATGGTCGGGGTGAAGCTCTATCTCGACGGCGCGCTCGGCTCGCGCGGGGCGTGGCTGAAGGCACCCTATGCCGACGCGCCGGGGCAGAAAGGCTTGCCGCTGCTGACCCCCGCGCAGCTTCGCAACAAGATGGTGCGCGCGTCGATGGACAAGTTCCAGGTCGCGGTCCACGCGATCGGCGACGCCGCCAATGCCGAGGCGCTCGACGCGATCGCTGACCTCAACGCCGACCTGCCTGGCGAGCGGCGCTGGCGCATCGAACATGCGCAGATCGTCGATCCCGCCGACATTCCGCGCTTCATGCAACTCGGCGTCATCGCCTCGATGCAGCCGATCCACCAGCCATCGGACCGGCTGATGGCCGAGGCGCGGCTGGGGCCGGAGCGGCTGGCAGGCGCCTATGCGTGGCGCAGCATGGAGAAGGCGGGCGTCCGCCTGGCCTTCGGGTCCGACGTGCCGGTCGAGAGCGCGAATCCCTTTCCCGGCATCGCCGCCGCCATCTCGCGCACCGATGCCGCGGGCCAGCCCTTCGGCGGCTGGCACCCCGAGGAGGCGGTGAGCCGCGAGACCGCGCTCGATGGTTTCACCCGCAGCGCCGCCTATGCCGGCTTCGCCGAGGATCGCATCGGCACGCTGATGCCCGGGATGCGCGCCGATTTCCTGATCCTGGGCGCCGACCCTCTGCTCGCGAGCCCCAGCGAGATCCGCCAGATGACTCCGCTCGAAACCTGGGTCGGCGGCTATCGCTATTACAAGAAAAAGGGCGACTGATGAATCGGCGGCGCCTGCTCGCCGCGCTGGCCGCCACCCCGGCGGCACTCGCGCTCGGGGCGGCGGCGAAGAAGGAGCCGAAGCGCAGGGAGCCGCCCGAACCACGGCGCTCGCGCCGGCGCAAGGGCGCGAGGCCGCCCGAGAAACAGGTCGACGTTGCGGTCGTGGGCGCGGGCGCGCTCGGCGCCTGGACCGCGTGGCATCTGGTGCGCCGCGGCCTCAGCGTCCGGCTGTTCGACGCCTATGGCGCGGGGAACGGGCGCGCGGCGTCCAACCTGCCGTCGATGATGCTCGACCCGGTGCAGGGCGGCGACGCGCTCTACGCTGGGCTGGTCGAAGAGAGCCGAGAGGCGTGGCAGCGGCTGTCGGACAGCGCCAGCCTGCCGATCCTCACGCCCTGTGAGGCGGTAACTGCGCTCGCCGCGATCGAGGCGCGCAGCGCCGAACGGCTGACCGGCGAGCAGCTCCGCCCGCGCTACACGCAGATCGCGTGGCGTCCCGAGGCGGCGGCGCTGGTCGCCGAAAAGGGCGGCGCGATGCTCGCCGGGCGGCGCGGGGTGCTGGAAGCCATCCTCGACGCGCAGATCGCGCCCGAGGATGTCGTGATGCCCGCGCCGCTGCGCGACAAGCGGCGCGACCTCTACATGCTTCCCGACGGTGGCACCGCGCGCAGCCTGGTCTATGCGAGCGGCGCGTGGCTGACCGAGCTGTTCCCGCAGATATTGACCCCGCAGCGGCTGTCGGCGGTGCGGCACCAGATCTTCCACTTCGGCCCCGGGCAGGGCGACACCCAGTTCCGCCCGCCCGCGATGCCGGCACTGGTCGACCGTGCCTATGGCTTCAACCTGCTGCCCGACATCGAGGGGGTCGGGGTGCGGGTGTGGAAAAGCGTGCCCGACGCGAGCGTCGATCCCGACAGCTTCGACCGCCGCGCCGATGAGCGCGCGCTGGCCGAGGTCCGGCAATGGCTGGCCGGCCGCCTGCCGCGGCTCGCCGAGGCGCCGGTGGTCGCGAGCGCCGCGGCGCACGACTGCCGCACCGCGACCGGCGACCTGCTGCTCGACCGCCTGCCCAAGCATCCGCGCGTCTGGCTGGTCGGTGGCGCCGCCGGGCGCGCCTTCGCCCTCGCCCCGGCGATCGGCGCGCGGGTCGCGGCGCATGTCGAGGATGCGGCGCGCGCGGTCGAGCCGCGCTGGGCGCTGGGGCGGCTGGTGGACGGGGCGGCGTGACGATGGTCTATTCCACCTTTTCACCGTTCGCATCGAGCGAAGTCGAGATGCCCATCGGTCTGGCGCTATCACGATGGGTGTCTCGACTTCGCTCGACACGAACGGGATTAGAGGAATGAAACTCACCGACTGCCACAATATCGACGATTTCCGCGCGCTGGCGAAGCGGCGGCTGCCGTGGCCGGTGTTCGACTATATCGACGGCGCCGCCGACGACGAGGTCACGCGGCGACGCAACCGCGACGCCTTCGACAGTTGCGACCTGATCCCGCGCGTCTTGGCCGGAATGGAAAGCGTCGACATGCGCACGACGCTGTTCGGGCGCGAGGTGGCGATGCCGCTGTTCCTGTCGCCCACCGCGCTCCAGCGATTGTTCCACTGGCAGGGCGAGCGCGCGGTGCTGCGCGCGGCGGCGAAGGCCGGAACCGTCGCCGGCATCTCCAGCCTCGCGACGGTCAGTCTCGCCGAGGCGGGGGCGCTGACCGATGCGCCCAAGCTGTTCCAGCTCTATGTCCATCACGACGAGGGGCTGAACCGCGCGATGCTCGACGCGGCGCGCGACGCGAAATTCGATGCGGTCGCGCTGACCGTCGACACGATCGTCGGCGGCAATCGCGAGCGTTGCCTGCGATCGGGTTTCACCTCGCCGCCGCGCTTCACGCCGCGCAACATGCTGAGCTATGCGATCAAGCCCGGCTGGGGGCTCAACTATGTGCTGCGCGAAAAGTTCAGCCTGCCCAATCTGGCGACCCATGTGTCGGAGGGGTCGAGCGTGCCGAAGTCGGTCGCCGATTATTTCACGACGATGCTCGATCAAAGCCTCGACTGGAAACGCGCCGAGGCGATCCGCAAGCAATGGGACGGCCCCTTCTGCCTGAAAGGGATCGTCGCGGTCGAGGATGCGAAGCGCGCCGCCGATATCGGCGCCACCGCGATCATGGTGTCGAACCATGGTGGGCGCCAGCTCGACGGCAGCCTGTCGCCCTTCGACGCGCTGGCCGACATCGTCGACGCGGTCGGCGACAGAGTGGAGGTCATCTGCGACGGCGGCATCACCCGCGGCACCCATGTGCTGAAAGCGCTGTCGGTCGGCGTCAAGGCCTGTTCGGGTGGGCGCCTCTATCTCTACGCGCTCGCCGCAGCAGGCGAAGCGGGGGTCGATCGCGCGGTCCGCCTGCTGCGCGCCGAGATCGAACGCGGGATGAAGCTGATGGGCGCGAAGAGCCTCGCCGATCTGGGGCGCGACAATCTGCGCTGGCGATAATTCCCTCTATCTCGTCACCCTGAACTGGTTTCAGGGTCCATGGCCTGCACTCGAATGATGCGCAGCGCTGGCCGAGAGAACAGGCCATGGATGCTGAAACAAGTTCAGCATGACGCAGCAGGATAGAGCAGGGTTTCACCCGAGACCAGCCAATCGCCAACAGGAAGGGGGCGGCCTCCCTCCAAGGCCGCCCCGGTCCTCCGTCAGAATGCGGCGCCGAGCGTGAAGAGCACCGCGCCGTCGGCGCCGACGCTTTCCTTGTAGCCGCCGAATTTGGGCGCATCGGTGTTGACGTAGGAAACACCGAGGGTCAGCATCTTCCAGCTCGCCTCGACGCCCACCGAATAATCGACGACGTCACCGTCGGCGCCGCCGAGGAAGCTGCCGCTCTTCGCGAAGCCGACATGGCCCTTCAGTGTGAAGGGCGTGTTGGGAACGGCGATGCCGGCATCGGTGTAGAGATAGACCCCGCTGGCGTCGCCCAGGGAGTCCTGTCCGCCCGGCGCCCAGGCGATGCCGGTCTTGACCGACGCCGGGCCGAGGTCGCCCGACACCGCGAAATAGGGTTCGATCACCGAGCTGTTGGCCGTGCCCGGATAGAGGTAGAGCGTCGCACCGACGTCGGCCGTCAGGCCGGGAGCGATTTCCCTGGCATAGCCGCCGAAGACGTCGATCTCCGTCCCATTGGCGAAGCCGATGCTCGAACCCCAGGTGCCGAGATAGAGGCCGCTGTCGTGGCTGACGGTGATGCCGCCCTGGATCGCGGCTTCCTCGTTCGACTGGCTGAAACCGCGAAAGCGATAGTCGCTGACGACGGTGGCGCTGCCCGAAACGGTGATGCCGTCGCTGTCTTCGTTCTGGGCATGGGCCGCCGTGGGAAGCGCCGCGGCGGCGAGAAGCATGCCGAGGCACGCGCGGGAAAGAGTCTTCATGATGGACAGATCCTTGCTGGATGTGGATCGTCCCTGCCTGCTGCCTGACGGCCGGCCTCTGTCGCGGACCAGTCCTTTCAGACGGTCTTTCTTTTGGCGAAACTGCTGCGGCGCACAATCAGAAAATCGCGTTTCTGCCTAAAAAATGGGCCATGTTGCAAAATTGCAACAATTTCATTATGAAATATTCATCTCAAGAGACTGATTATTTCGCGCTCTATCAGAAAGACAGGCCGATGCTGAAGACGAGTGTCGGGTCATAGAGCCGGTCCAGCGCCTTCACCCCCGTCTTGCGGATATCGGTATCGACATAGCGCGCCGAGAGCGTCACCGGGCCGTTCACGACGCTCGCGCCCAGCGACCAGTCGAGATAGTTGCGGTCCCCCGCGAGCGCGCCGAGCGCACCGTCGGTGTAGCCGAGGTTCGCCGACAGCGTCACCGGCGTGTTCGGAATGCCCGAGGAAAGCCCAAGGTTCAGATAAAGATTGTCGTCGCGGCCGAGCGCCTTCTGGTCGGGCGCGTAGGCGAGCGTCGCGGTCGCCGACAGCGGCCCCAGGTCGTGCGACAGCCGCCCCGACAGCTCGACATAATCGCTCGCCCCCGCCCCGTCGCGATGGCCGGGATAGACATAATAGGTAGCGCCGACGTCGAGCGATGTGCCGGGCGCGACCTCGGTCGCATAGCCGGCGAACAGGTCGAGCTCATACTGGCCATAGCGCGGCGTATCGGGCAGGCCCGATCCCCACACGCCCGCATAGAGGCCGCTGTCGTGATCGACGCTGATCGTCGACTGAACCTCGACCTTGCCGTCTGAGCGCGACAGGCCGCGAAAGCGATAGTCGGAGACGACACTGACCCCGCCCGACACCGTCAGCGGCCCGCTGGGGATGGCCTGCGCCTGCGCGGCCGCGGGCAGGACGGACAGGGCGAGCAGCGCGCCGAAACACGCCTTGGCCGGGATCGTCATCGGAGAGTCTCCATCTTGAAATAGCAGGAGCAGCGTCCGCCATCCGCTTGCCCTTTGCCAAGCGGCGGCCGGACGTCTAAAGAGCGGCTTTCTCCACCATTTGGCACGCATCATGAGCGATCACAATCCCGGCCTGCGCCCCTGGCGCGACATTGCGCGGCGCGAATCCCGCCAGATCATGGTGGGCAGCGTCCCCGTCGGCGGCGGCGCGCCGATCACGGTGCAGACGATGACCAACACGCCGACCAGCGACGCGGTGGCGACGATCGACCAGATTCGCCGCTGCGAGGAGGCGGGCGCCGACCTGATCCGCGTGTCCTGCCCCGACACCGACTCGACCGCGGCGCTGGGTCAGATCGTGCGCGCGGCGCG
The DNA here is from genome assembly GCF_014199295.1 of Sphingopyxis panaciterrulae. Taxonomy (GTDB): domain Bacteria; phylum Pseudomonadota; class Alphaproteobacteria; order Sphingomonadales; family Sphingomonadaceae; genus Sphingopyxis; species Sphingopyxis panaciterrulae. The sequence goes on along the minus strand of NZ_JACIJH010000007.1, from coordinate 181,758 downwards.
CATTCCGATCGTCGCCGACATCCATTTCCACTACAAGCGCGCCCTCGAAGCTGCCGACGCCAGCGCCGCCTGCCTGCGCATCAACCCCGGCAACATCGGATCGTCGGAGCGCGTCGGCGAGGTCGTGCGCGCGGCGAAGGCGAACGGCTGCGCGATCCGCATCGGGGTCAACGCGGGGTCGCTCGAGAAGCATCTGCTCGAAAAATATGGCGAGCCCTGCCCCGAGGCGCTGGTCGAAAGCGCGCTCGACCATATCAAGCTGCTGCAGGATCATGATTTCCACGAATATAAGGTCGCGGTGAAGGCGAGCGACGTCTTCCTCGCGGTCGCCTCCTACATGCAGCTCGCCGAGGCGGTCGACTGCCCGCTGCACCTGGGGATCACCGAGGCGGGGGGGCTGATCGGCGGCACGGTCAAGTCGGCGCTCGGCATCGGCAATCTGCTGTGGGCCGGGATCGGCGACACGATCCGCGTCAGCCTGTCGGCCGAGCCCGAGGAAGAGGTGCGCGTCGGCTACGAGATATTGAAATCGCTCGGCCTCAGGACCCGCGGCGTCCGCGTCGTGTCGTGCCCGAGCTGCGCGCGGCAGGGTTTCGACGTCATCCGCACCGTGCAGCGGCTCGAGGATGCGCTCCAGCATATCAAGACCCCGATGTCGCTCTCGGTCCTCGGCTGCGTCGTCAACGGCCCCGGCGAGGCGCGCGAAACCGACATCGGCATCACCGGCGGCGGCAACGGCAAGCATATGGTCTATCTGTCGGGCGTCACCGACCACCATGTCGAGGACGCCGACATGATCGCGCACATCGTCGCGCTGGTCGAGGCCAAGGCGGCCGAGATCGAGGCGGGGAGCGCGGTGAGCATGGACAGGCTGCACGGCAAGGCGGCGTAAGGCCATTCACAACATTGTCAGCACGGCGTAGCATCCTCTCCTTTCATGGCTGGAGGAGCCTGCGCCATGCCCGCGAGATTCGCCACCCTCGACCGCCTCGCCCAGTTCCTGCTGCTGATAGCCGCGGTCACCTGCATCGCCAATGGGGCCTTCATGCTGGCGAAGCCGCTCGACTGGTATGTCTTCGTGCCGACCGTCGTCACGACCGGGCCGCCCAACGCGCATTTCATCCGCGACATCGGGCTTGCCTATCTGGGATCGGGGCTGATCCTGCTCTATGCCGCCGCGAACCCGATCCGTCACTGGCGCGCCGCAGTCGTCGGCGGGCTGTGGCTGACCCTGCACGGCCTGCTCCACATCTATGAGGTCGCGGCGGGCATTTGCGGCCCCGCGACCTTCTGGGCCGATGCGCCCGCGGTGATCGGCCAGCCGGCGCTCGTCATCGCCGCACTCGCGATCTTGTTCGCGCGAAAGCGGATTTGACAGCCGCACCTCCCATCGACACAGGGCGTCCATGACGCTCTCCATCCGCTCCGCCGCCCCCGCCGACCTGCCGCTGATCGCGCAGTTCATCCGCGACCTCGCCGATTATGAAAAGCTCGCGCACGCAGTCCGCTTCGACGAAGCCACGCTCGGCGACAAGCTGTTCGGGCCGCGCCCCTATGCCGAGGTGATCATCGGCGAGATCGATGGGATGCCGCAGGGTTTCGCGCTGTTCTTCCACAATTTCTCGACCTTCGAGGGCAAGCCCGGCCTCTATCTGGAGGATCTGTTCGTCCGCCCCGAGGCGCGCGGGTCGGGGCTCGGCAAGGCGCTGCTCGCCCATCTCGCGAAGCTGTGCGCGGCACGCGACTGCGCGCGGCTCGAATGGTCGGTGCTCGACTGGAACGCGCCGTCGATCGGATTCTACAAGGGACTCGGCGCACGCATGATGGACGAATGGACGGTGATGCGCGTCGACGGCGCCGCGCTGGCGCACCTCGCTGGCGGCTGACGTTCAGTTCAGCAGTCGCACCACCGCCGAGATCGCCGCGACGCCCAGCACGACCGCGACCATCGCCTGCCACACATGCGGCGGCACGCGGCCGAAATGGCGGCCGCCGAAGCGGTTGCCGAGCCACATCGGCGCGAAGAGCAGCAACGCGAGCAGCGCGAGCCGCTTCGTCGCGATGCCGACCCACAGCGCCGCGGCCGTCCCGGCGATCGCGGTCAGGAAGAAGATCAGCAGCATCGAGGCGCGCGCGACGCGGGGCTCGAGCCGGCGGCGCAGATAGAAGGGCACGACCGGCGGCCCCGGCATCGCCGCGAAACCGGTCAACAGGCCCGATGCGACTCCGGTGCCGATCACCGCGCCGCGGCCCGGCCGATGCCCTTCCGGCTGCTTGGGCAGCAGCACCGCGACGAAGGCGCCCACCGCGACCGCAGTAATGAGCAGCCGCGCGACGTCGGGCCGCGTCACGCCCAGCACCGCCATGCCGATCGGCGTCGTCGCCATCGCGATCAGCCCGATGGGCAGTGCCGTCGCGCGGTCGGCGTCGGCGTGGATCAGCCCGAGCCCCACCGGCCCGATCAGCAGTTGCAGCAGGATGCCGAGCACCACCGCCTGCGCGGGCGGAATGATCAGCCCGAGCAGCGGCACGAGGATGATCGCCATGCCGAAGCCGGTCAGCCCGCGCACATAAGCGGCGCCGAATGTCATCGCCGCCGCGCCCGCCAGCGTCAGCGGCGCGAAGCCGAGGATCGGGTGCAGGGCGGTCAAGCCGCCCGCAGGTCCGGCGGCGTCGCCTCGGCTGTCAGCATCGCGATCGCCTCGGCAAGCGGCATGATGCGCTGGCCGTCCTGGCCGAGGGTGCGGACCGCGACCGTGCCTTCCTCCGCCTCGCGCTTGCCGACGACGAGCAGGTAGGGGACCTTGGCGAGGCTGTGCTCGCGCACCTTATAGTTGATCTTCTCGTTGCGCAGGTCGCTCTCTACCCGAATGCCGGCCGCCTGAAGCTGCGCCGCGGCGTCGATCGCATAATCGTCGGCGTCGGACACGATCGTCGCGACCACCGCCTGCACCGGCGCGAGCCAGGTCGGAAAGCGGCCGGCATAATGTTCGATCAGGATGCCGATGAAGCGTTCGTAGCTGCCGAAGATCGCGCGGTGCAGCATGATCGGGCGGTGGCGCTCGCCGTCCTCGGCAATATAGCTCGCGTCGAGGCGCTCGGGCAGGACGCGGTCCGACTGGATCGTGCCGACCTGCCACGTCCGCCCGATCGCGTCGGTCAGATGCCATTCGAGCTTGGGCGCATAGAAGGCGCCTTCGCCCGACAACTCCTCCCAGCCATAATCGTCGGTCGCCAGCCCCGCGCGGACGACCGCGTCGCGCAGTTCGGCCTCGGCCATGTCCCACACCGCATCGCTGCCGAAGCGCTGGTCGGGGCGCAGCGCCAGCTTGATCGCGTAGGAAAAGCCGAAATCCTTGTAGATGCGGTCGGCGAGCGCGCAGAAATCCTGCACCTCGTCGATGATCTGATCCTCGCGGCAGAAGATGTGCGCGTCGTCCTGCGTGAACTGGCGCACGCGCATCAGGCCGTGGAGGGCGCCGTGGGGTTCATTGCGATGACAGCAGCCATTCTCGTAGATGCGCAGCGGCAGGTCGCGGTACGACTTGATCCCCTGACGGAAGATCAGGACGTGCGCGGGGCAGTTCATCGGCTTGAGCGCCATCCATTCGGCGGCGTCGGAGACGAGCGGGCCTTCGTCCTCGGTGTTCGGAATCTCGTCGGGGATGACGAACATATTCTCGCGATATTTGCCCCAGTGACCCGACTGCTCCCACTGGCGCGCGTCCATCACCTGCGGGGTCTTGACCTCCTTGTAGCCCGCGCCGTCGATCGCGCGGCGCATATAGGCTTCGAGCTCGCGCCAGACGATATAGCCGTGCGGGTGCCAGAAGACGCTGCCGTGCGCCTCTTCCTGCAGGTGGAACAGGTCCATCTCGCGCCCGAGCCTGCGATGGTCGCGCTTCGCAGCCTCCTCCAGTTTGTGGAGATGCGCGTCGAGCTGCTTCTTGTTGAGCCAGCCGGTGCCGTAGATGCGCGTGAGCTGTGCGTTCTTCTGGTCGCCGCGCCAATAGGCGCCCGCGACGCGCATCAGCTTGAACGCCTGGGGATCGACCTTGCCCGTGCTCGCGAGGTGCGGGCCGCGGCACATGTCGAGCCAGTCGTCACCCGACCAATAGACGGTGAGGTCCTCGCCCTCGGGCAGTTCCTTCGCCCATTCGGCCTTGAAGACCTCGCCGTCCTTTTCCCATTTGGCGATCAGCGCGTCGCGGCTCCACACCTCGCGGCGGAGCGGCTTGTCGGCGCGGATGATCTCGCGCATCTTCTCCTCGATCGCGGGCAGGTCGTCCATCGAGAAGGGATCGCGGCTCTCGGGCGCCTTCACGTCATAATAGAAACCGTCCTCGGTCGCGGGACCGAAGGTGATCTGCGTTCCCGGCCACAGCGCCTGCACCGCTTCGGCGAGGATATGCGCATAGTCGTGGCGGACGAGTTCGAGCGCGTCGGCCTCGTCACGGCTGGTGATGAGCGCGAGGTTCGTGTCGGCGTCGAGCGGGCGCAGGATGTCGCGCACCTCGCCGTCGACCTTCGCGGCGAGCGCCGCCTTGGCGAGGCCGGGACCGATATCCGCCGCAATCTGCGCCGGGGTAGTGCCGCGCGCGACTTCTCGGGCAGAGCCATCGGGAAGGGTGACGCGGATCATCTCGGACATCGGGAAACAGGCCTTTCAGGTAGAGCGGCGCACCTTGAAATCGACGTCACCGCCAAACCGTTCGTGCTGAGCTTGTCGAAGCACCGTCCTTCCTTTCGACCTTGAAAGAAAGAACGGCCCTTCGACAAGCTCAGGGCGAACGGTTTAGGATTAACACCCGTCGTTCCAGGATCGCCGCTCGTGAAACTGCGCTCCTTTGCCAGTATGCGCGGGGAGCGGCAAGGGGCGGATTCGCAATCACCGCTTGCAATGATACAATGTATCATTATCTGGGCGCGCAGCCCTCTTTGCGAAAGCCCTCTCCCATGTGCCTCCCCTCTTCCCGCGCGCGGCTGTTCGACGTGATGGGCGTCGGCCTGTCCTTCGCCTGCCTGATCCATTGCCTTGTGCTGCCGCTGGTTCTGCTGCTCGCCCCGGCACTCAGCGCGTGGCTGGCGCTGCCCGATGCGTTTCACGCGGCGATCCTGCTGCTCGCGGCGCCCGCGGCGTTCGCCGCCATGTCGGGCGGCTGGCGGCGGCACCGGCGCGCGGGGCCAGCGCTGCTCGCGGCGGGCGGACTGTGCCTCCTCGTGCTCGGCCTCGCCGGCCATGAGGGCTGGCTCGGCGCGTTAGACCCCGAAGCCGCCGACCGCTGGTTCACCTCGGCCGGCGCGATCGCCCTCGCGGCGGCGCATCTCGCCAACTGGCGGCTGCGGCACGGTGCAAAAAACCCGATTGGCGAGGCGGAAACGCACGGTTAAACTCGGGCCATGTCCGACGCGCCCCGCCACAGCATCGCGGCGATCCTGCCCTGCCGCGACCTCGACGCGAGCACAGCCTTCTATGAACGGCTGGGGCTCAAGGTCGTGAGCGATCACGGCAGCTATCGTCTGCTCGACGACGGCGCGGGCTGGCAGCTTCACCTGACCAATGAATCGCCGCAGGAGTGGCTGGTGCCGGGGCAGAATCCGTTCGGCCTCTATCTCTACACCGAAAAGGTCGCCGAGATAGCCAAAGCGGTCCGCGACGCGATCATCGGTCCGGTCAAGGGGCCGACTCACAAGCCGTGGGGCATGTACGAATTCGCGGTTTCGGACCCCGGCGACACGCTGGTGCGGGTCGGCTGGCCGAGTCGCCTGATCGGATAGATTTCCCCGGATTTCCGCGCACTTGCGAGCGCTTATCGACAAGCAAGCCAATCAATTTGTCAATGTTGCTTGACTTTATGACCTGATGGTGTCAATGTCCCTTGACTGATTAACAAGGGAGCTTGACCAATGACTGCCATTCATCCCTCCTTGCCGCGTCCGCGGAGCGCCTGAGATGGCGGACGACAACGCGCCCGTCGCCAATCACGCACCGCTGCTCTGGGCGCTGGCGTTCGTCGTCGCGATGTTCGGGACGGGGTTCGGCGCGCGGTTCGCCGGACTCGACGGCATCTGGACGATGATCGTCATGCTGCCGCCGATGCTGTTGCTGATCCCGCTGATCCGCTCGACCGAGCGCAGCGGCAACCTCGCCGGCTGCACCTCGCCCGCGCTCAAACGCTACAACCGCCGCGGGCTGATCTGGTCCTTCTCCTATGTCGCGGCGCTGTTCTTTGCCGTTTCGGTCAACGACTGGCTGAAACCCGAAGGGCCGCTGCTGTGGCTGATCGCGGTACTGCCGGCGCTGCCGATCATCTATTTCGTCTGGGCGCTCTATCGCTATCTGGTCGAGGAGACCGACGAATATCTGAAGCTGCGCTATGCCATCAATGCGCTGTTCGGCCTCGGCTTCCTGCTGATCGTGGGGACCGTGTGGGGCTTTCTGGAAAGCTTCAAGGTCGTGCCGCACGTCGAAAGCTGGATGGTCGTGCCGGTCTGGGCGATCGGGCTCGGCGTCGCGCAAATCTGGCAGCGGATGCGCGGCGCATGAAGAACCGCCTCAAGGTCCTGCGCGCCGAGCGCGACTGGAGCCAGGGCGATCTCGCCGAGCGGCTCGAAGTGTCGCGCCAGTCGGTCAACGCGATCGAGACGGGGAAATACGACCCGTCGCTCCCCCTCGCCTTCCGCATCGCCGACCTGTTCGAGCTGCGGATCGAAGATATTTTCCTGAAGGATTGATGCGATGAAGAAGAAGATTTCGCTTGGCGCCGCCGTCGCGATCGCCATTGGGGTCGCCACCGCGCTGGTCGTGGCCGCCGATGCGCGGGCGGCCGAGCCCGACGCCGCCTGCGCCGCCCCGCTGATCGAGGGCAAGCGCGTCACGATAAAAGTCGAAGGCAAAGGCCCCGACGTGGTGCTGATCCCTGGCCTGTCGTCGCCGCGCGCGGTGTGGGACGCGACCGCCGAACGGCTGAAGGGCCGCTATCGCCTGCATCTGGTGCAGGTGCGCGGCTTCGGCGACGACGACGCGGGGATCAACGCCGAGGGGCCGGTGCTCGAACCGATGATGCAGGAGGTCGCCGACTATATCGACGATTGCATCACCGACGCGGGTCGCCCCGCCCCCGCGGTCGTCGGCCATTCGCTCGGCGGGCTGACCGGGCTGATGATCGCGGCGCGCGCGCCGCAGGAGGTCGGCAGGCTGATGGTCGTCGACGCCGTGCCCTTCATCGGCACCATCTTCGCCCCCGGCGCGACGGCCGAGATGATGAAGCCGCAGGCCGAGGCGATGGCCGCCGCGATGCGCGCGCAATATGGCAAGCCGAAGCCGGCGGGTCCGGTCGCCGATCCCGGCGCGGCAAGCATGGCCGGCGCCATGTCGAACACGCCCGCGGGCCGCACCGCGATCGCGGGCTGGATGCGCGAGTCCGACCCGCGGGTCAGCGCGCAGCTTTTCTACGACGACATGACCACCGACCTGCGCGGCGAACTGGGGCAGATCACGGCACCGGTGACCCTGCTCTATGCGCAGGACGACAGCGCGATGCCGGCCGAAGCCGCCAAGGCGGCGTTCGAGCCGCAATATGCGGACGTCGCGACCTTCAAGGCGCAAATGGTACCGGGCAGCCGCCACTTCATCATGCTCGATCAGCCCGAGGCGTTCGCCAAGGCGCTCGATGCGTTTCTGGCCGAGTGAACAGACGTACCCTTGACGAGAGGCGGGATTAACCATCCCGCCCTCTTGCGATTCCGTTGCCGCGTGCGATATTCCGGGGATGATGATTTCCGTTCCGCCTTCCGACCCGATCCGCGCCATGGCGGACAAGGATGAGGACACGCCCGGCACCCCCGGCGTCGGCATCGCGACGCGCACGCGCGCGAAGCCCAAGAAGCCGTCGATGTACAAGGTGCTGTTGCTCAACGACGATTACACCCCGATGGAATTCGTCGTGATGGTGCTGCAACGCTTCTTCAACATGGACATCGAGCAGGCGACGCAGGTGATGCTCCACGTCCACCAGCAGGGCGTCGGCGTGTGCGGCGTGTTCAGCTACGAGGTCGCGGAGACCAAGGTGAACCAGGTGATGGACGCCGCACGGCAGAACCAGCACCCGCTGCAATGCACGCTGGAAAAAGCCTGATCAGCCCGCCTTCGCCGCCTGCTCGGCCCTGAGCGCCGGCGACGGTTCTCCCTTCAGCGCGCCATAGCGCAGCACCTCGCCGCAGCCGGGGCAGACGGTCGCGGTGCCGACGTCGGCGCCACAGGTGCGGTGAATATAGCGCATCGCCGGGCCACCGCCGGTCTCGCCCTCGCGATAGGCCCAGCGTTCGGCCCAACCCCGCATCGCGTAGAGGACGTCGAACAGATCCCTGCCCTTCGCGGTCAACCGATACTCGTAACGCGGCGGCCTCTCCCGATAGGCCTGGCGCTCGACCACGCCCTCGGCCACCAGCCGCTTGAGCCGCGCCGAGATAAGCTGCGGGCCAAGGCCGCTACTCGCCGCGATCGCCTCGAAGCGTCCCCGCCCGAAGAACAGCTCGCGCAGGATCAGCAGCACCGCGCGGTCGCCGAGCAGTTCGGCGGCGCGGCCGACGGGGCAGAAAGTATCCGACAGATCCGCGCGTCTCGGCATGAGCGACCTTCGCTCCCCGTCATTGCGAGCGCAGCGAGGCCATCCGGGGCGGCTTGTCACGCCCCGGATGGCCTCGCTGCGCTCGCAATGACGAACCCTTTTCCATGAGCGTCGAATTAGCCTCCATCACCGGGAAAAGAAATATCTTGTAACTATGATTATCATATCTACTATGCATCGCCAACAGGAGAGTCGCGATGCCCAACCCCGCAGCCATCATCATCGGCGCCGGCGACGCCACGGGCGGCGCCATCGCGCGCGCTTTCGCAGCGGAAGGGCTGACCGCCTGCGTCACCCGGCGCGAACGGCACGCCGACGCGCTGGAGGCGCTCGCAGCGACGATCCGCGATGCGGGACACCAGGCGCGCGCCTTTCCCGCCGATGCCCGCGACGAAGCGGCGATGATCGCACTGTTCGACCAGGTCGAGGCAGAGGTCGGCCCGGTCGAGGTCGCGGTGTTCAACATCGGCGCGAACGTCAATTTCCCGATCGGCGAGACGAGCGTGCGCGTCTACACCAAGGTCTGGGAAATGGCGTGCCTCGCCGGTTTCCTGATGGGGCGCGAGGCGGCGAAGCGCATGGCCCCACGCGGGCGCGGCACGATAATCTTCACCGGCGCGACGGCGAGCCTGCGCGGCGGATCGGGCTTCGCGGCCTTTTCGGGGGCCAAGGCGGCGCTTCGGATGCTCGCCCAGTCGATGGCGCGCGAACTGGGGCCGCAGGGCATTCACGTCGCGCATGTCGTCATCGACGGCGCGATCGACACCGAGTTCATCAAGGGCCGCCATCCCGATTTCGACCGCGCGAAGGCGGAGGAGCTGATCCTGAACCCCGACGCCATCGCCGCCAATTATGTGATGCTCCACCGCCAGCCGAAAAGCGCCTGGACGCACGAACTCGACCTGCGGCCATGGGGAGAGAAATGGTGATCCAAACCCCTCGAAAAACCCTCGAACTCATCTTCGATTTCGGCAGCCCCAACGCCTATCTGACGCTCAAGGTGCTGCCCGAGCTGCTCGACCGCACCGGCGCCGACCTGGTCGTCACGCCTTGCCTGCTCGGCGGCATCTTCAAGGCGACGGGCAACAGGGCGCCGATGCTGCAATATGCCGACATCCCCGCCAAGCTCGCCTATGAAAATCTTGAGATGCGGCGCTTCATCGACAGGCACGGCCTGACCCGATTCAGGCTCAACCCGCATTTCCCGGTCAACACATTGCTCGTCATGCGCGGCGCCATCGTCGCCGAGGACGAGGGGAATCTCGACGATTATATCGACGCGGTGAACCGCGCGATGTGGGAGGAGGGGCTGGAAATGGACGATGTGGAGGTGGCCGCGGCCTTCCTCTCGGCAAACGGCTTCGACGGCCCCGCGCTGCTCGCGCGGACGCAGGAGCCCGAAATCAAGGCGAAGCTCGCCGCCAATACCGAAGCCGCGGTCGCGCGCGGCGCCTTCGGCATTCCGACCCTCTTCGTCGGAAGCGAGATGTTCTTCGGCAAGGACCGCCTCGATCAGGTCGAGGCGGCGCTGAGCGAGAGCAGGGCGCGCTAAATCGGCACCGTCTCGCTTCCGTTCGGGTCGAGCGAGAAGAAGGGCAAATTCAAGGTTCTCAACGCTCGCGCGGTACGACCGCGGGCGCCCCCGTGACCGGCGCCTGCACGCTCCGCCCCGCGATGACGATGCCCGCGACGACGAGCGCCAGCCCGACGACATGGAAGCGATAGAGTTTTTCGCCGAGGAACAGCATGGCGAGCCCGGCGCCCATCAGCGGCATGACGTTCATATATTGCCCCGTCGCCGCCGATCCGATCAGTTCGACGCCGCGATTGAAGAAAAGATAGGCAATGAACGACGGAAAGATCGCGACATAGGCGATCGCCAGCAGGCTTTCGTTCGCCATGGCGATGTGGCGGCCGCGCGCGAGTTCGACCGCATAGACGGGCGCGACCACCGCCAGCCCCGCGACGATCGACACGGCGAGGAAGCTGAGCGAATGCACCGCCGGCCTGCGGCGGAGCAGCACCGAATAGAAGGCCCACAGCAACACCGCTGCCGCGATCACCGCGTCGCCCCGGTTGAGCTCCAGCCCCAGCAGGACGCCGGGGTCCCCGCGCGACACGACGGTCAGCACCCCCGCCAGCGAAATCACCACGCCGACGATCTGGCGCAGCCCCGTCCGGTCCTTCATCATCAGCGCACCGATCATCAGGATCAGCGCGGGCTGCGCCGATTGCAGCAGCATCGAATTGAGCGCGGTCGTCGTCGTCAGCCCGGTATAGAGCATGGTGCCGAACGCGCCGATGCCCAGCGCGCCGAGCAGCAGCAGGATCGGCCAATGGCTTCGCAGCACCCGCCAGTCGCGCCGCAAATGCGGCCAGGCGAGCGGCAGCAGCAGCGCCAGCGCGATCGCCCAGCGCCAGAAGGCCAGCGCCACGGGCGGCACCAGATCGCGCGCCGCGCGACCGACGATCGAATTGCCGGCCCAGAACAGCGCGGTCATGGTCAGCAGCAGATAGGGCCGCGACCATAGCGCCCCGATTCCGCCCACCGCTTGCCGCCCCGTCATTCCATCCCGTCGCTCGCTCATCGCCTCTCTCTGTCCGCCTGCCCGCTTGCGTGCAAGCTCGCATCCGCTAAAGACGCTCAATGGATCAGATCGTCGTTCGCGGCGGCCAGCGATTGAAGGGCCGTATCCCCATCTCGGGCGCCAAGAATGCGGCGCTCACCCTGCTCCCCTGCGCGCTGCTCACCGACGAGCCGCTGACCTTGCGCAACCTGCCGCGGCTCGCCGACGTCGACGGCTTCGGGCATCTGCTCAACCAGCTCGGCTGTTCGACGACGATCGAAGGCTCGCGGCCGGAGGATTTCGGCCGGGTGATGACGGCGCGCGCGACCACCCTGACCTCGACCGTCGCGCCCTATGACATCGTGCGCAAGATGCGCGCGTCGATCCTCGTCCTCGGCCCGCTGCTGGCGCGCGCGGGCGAGGCGACGGTCAGCTTGCCCGGCGGCTGCGCGATCGGCAACCGGCCGATCGACCTGCACCTGAAGGCGCTCGAAGCCTTCGGCGCCGAGATCGAGCTCGCTTCGGGTTATGTGAAAGCCAGCGCGCCGGGCGGGCGGCTCGCCGGCGGCAAGTTCACCTTTCCCGTCGTGTCGGTCGGCGCGACCGAAAATGCCGTGATGGCGGCGGTACTCGCCAAGGGGACCTGCGTGCTCGAAAATGCGGCGCGCGAGCCCGAGATCGTCGACCTGTGCAACTGCCTGGTCGCGATGGGGGCACAGATCGACGGCATCGGCAGCGAAACGCTGACCATCGAGGGCGTCGACCGGCTGCACGGCGCGACCTATCGCGTGATGGCCGACCGCATCGAGGCGGGCAGCTATGCCTGCGCCGCGGTGATCACCGAAGGCGACGTCGAGTTGGTCGGCGCAAAGGCGGCCGAGATGGAGGCGACGCTCGCCGCGCTGCGCGAAGCGGGCGCGACGGTCGAAGAGGTCAAAGGCGGCATCCGCGTCGCCATGTCGGGCCGCGCCCAGCCGGTCACGCTGTCGACATCGCCCTACCCCGGCTTCGCGACCGACATGCAGGCGCAGTTCATGGCGATGGCGACCCTCGGCACCGGCGCATCGCTGTTTACCGAGACCATCTTCGAGAATCGCTACATGCACGTTCCCGAACTCGCGCGCATGGGCTGCGACATCGACGTGCGCGGGCGAAGCGCAGTGGTGCGCGGGGTCGACGCCCTCGTCGGCGCGCCGGTGATGGCAACCGACCTGCGCGCCTCGATGAGTCTCATCATCGCCGGTCTCGCGGCGCGCGGCGAGACGCAGGTCAACCGCGTCTATCACCTCGACCGCGGCTATGAACGGCTCGAGGAGAAATTGCAGGCGGTCGGCGCCGATATCGAGCGGATCAGCGCGGGCTAGGCCGGATCGCCAGTCCGTCCTAATCCTCGACCGGCACCGACACCATATTGCCGCTGAGCGAAGGCCGTTCCGGCCGCTTCGCGACCGCGATCACCAGCCCGACGAGCGTGACCGCGCCGCCGATGATCGACAGCGGCGCCCAGCGATAGGCCTCGAACACGGTCGAAAAGCCCATCGCGATGATCGGGATCAGCACGCTCGACCACGCCGCCTGCCCCGGACCGACGGCGCGGATGACGCCGAAATAGAGCGGGAAGGTCACCGCGCTCGCGATCACGCCGAGATAGAGGACGCCGGCCAGATAGACGAAGCGCGTCTCGATCACCGGCGGCCCGGTGGTGATCCAGGCATAGGCGCCGTCGGCAAGCGCGCCGAACAGCATCGCCCAGGCGATCATCACCGTCATCGACTGCGCGCGGGCGAAGCGCGTTCCCTGCATGACGTTGGCGATCGAGGCGCTCAGCACGCCGGCCAGCGTGAAGGCGGTTCCGGTGACGACTGCCGCCGGGCCGAGCGCCGCCGCGCGATATTCGTGGACGATCATCATCGCGACGCCGACGATCGCGATCCCCGCCCCTGCCAGAAAGCGCCGCTCGAGCGGGGTCTTCAGAAAGGCGCGCCCGAACAGCGTGTTGGGAACGATCAGCAGCGCGAACAGCACCGCGACCAGTCCCGACGTGATATGCTGTTCGGCGCGATAGACGAAATTGAAGTTGAAGGTGAATTGCGCGATGCCGAGCAGCGCCGCAAAGCCCAGCGCGCGCGCATCGGGCACCAGCTTTTCGCGCCGCAGCACGGCAAAGACGAACATCGCCGCCGCCGCCGCCGTGAAGCGATAGGTCACCGACCAGCTCGGCGGCACGACGCCCAACTGCCCGGTGATGACAATCCAGGTCGACCCCCAGATCATCGTCACCAGCGCAAAGGGAAACAGGACGCGCGGGCTGAGCAGCGTCGGCTGGGCGTCGGTCATAGCGCGGCGATCGCGGCGGCGAGCGGCGCGACGGCGTCCGCGTCCTGATCCCAGCTCACGACCAGCCGCGCCGCGCCCTCGCCCCAGTCGTAGAAATCGAATCCCGCCCCGCGCAGCCGCGCCGCCTCCTCGGCAGCGAGCCGCACGAACAGCTCGTTCGCCTCCACCGGATGGAGCAGCCGGTCGCCGCACGCCAACGCCAGCGCCGCGGCGCCGGCGTTGGCGGCGCGGGCGTTGGCGAGCCAGAGATCGTCCGCCAGCATCGCGCGGATCTGCGCCGCGACGAAGCGCCCCTTGCTGAGCAGATGGCCGCCACGCTTCCTGAGCTCGCGCACGCCGGCACCGCCGCTGCCGCCGAAGAAGAGAATCGCCTCGGCCATCATCGCGCCATTCTTGGTGAAACCGAAGGACAGCGCATCGACCCCGGCGCGCCAGGTCACATCGGCGGGCGCGCAGCCGAGGAAGGCGACGGCATTCGCGAAGCGTGCGCCGTCCATGTGCAGCTTCAACCCTTCGGCCCGGGCGATTTCACCGATCGCGCCAATCTCGTCCGCACGCCACGACAGGCCATATTCGGTTGCGTTGGTGATGCTGATCGCCGCCGGCTGCACCTGATGCACATCCTTGCGGATGCCGGCGAGGCGGGCCGTCAGCGCCTCGGCATCGATCTTCGCGCCGCCGCCCGGCAGCGTCATCAGCTTGGCGCCGCCCGAATAGAAGGTCGGCGCGCCGCATTCGTCGACCTCGATATGCGCTTCCTCGTGACACAGGATGCCCTGCCACGGCCGCGCGAAATGGGCGAGGATGATGCTGTTCGCGGCGGTGCCGGTCGGAATCCACACCGCTTCGCAATCCGTCTCGAACAGGCCCGAAAAGGCGGCGTCGAGCGAGCGGCTGAGCGCGTCGCCGTCATAGGCGGTGTCGACACGATTTGCGGCGACCATCGCTTCCATCACGGCGGGATGCACGGTGGCGGCATTATCGGAAAAGAAACGGGTCGCGGTCATGAGCCGCCCTTAGAAGCTGTTTCGATCGGATGGAAGCGGTGCCGATCCTTCATGTCGATCCGCTGCCCGCCGGGCCGTCGTCGCCCTCGGGCGCATGACCACGGGCGAGGCTCGCGCCACCGGCGACGCCCAGGCCGCCCGCCATCCCCATGCCGCCGCCCATTCCGCCGCCTCCCCCGCCACCGCGGCCACCGCCGCCGCCTTCGCTGCCGCGCCCGCCGCCCTTGCCGCCGCTGCTCGCCGGCCGGGTCGGGCCCTGCGCCGGAATGACGATGTCGGACGGGATCGGCGCGAGGTCGAGCGCCCGGCGGATGAAGTCGCGCAGCGCGACCACCAGTCCGTGCATATGCACCGGCCGCCCCTCGACCAGTTCCTGCGCGGCGCGGGTCGCGAGCCGGACATGCTCTTCGGTGCCGAGCAGGATGATATCGGACAGCGCCGCCTCGACGGCGTCGCGAATGCGGCGCGGGCGGTCGGATTCATTGTCTCCGGGCGAGCCGGGGTCCGCCTCGACAGCGGCGCGGCGCAGGTCGCGCAGGTGGCGCGGATCGACCGCCAGATTGCCGGTGAAGGAGCCGCCGAGCGCCTTGTAGGCCGCGATCAATAGGCGCAGCCGCTCGTTGATCTGGCGATTCATCCGCTCGCGGCGCTGCTGGATCGTCATCATGACGATCAGCCGGATGCCGACGCCGATCAACGTGACGAGCGCCAGCCCGATCAGCGTCGCGCCGATGCTCTGCCACGAGGAGAAATCCAGATTGCGCATGACCGACTCGCCCTTCCGCCGGGAAGCGGGAAGGCCGGTCTAGACGCTCATGGGCACCCTACGCCACTCGTTTCCCGTCGAGGCGCGGTGGATTTTGCGCACGGGCCTTGCGATAGATCCAGGTTCCGAAGGTCCGCGAGCGGCGCGCATAATAGCCGCCGGGCAGGATCACCCGCGTGCGCAGCCCGTGACGATCCATCAGCTTGCCGATGCGGGGAAACAGAAGGAAGCACGGCTGCCATTCATAGGCCTCTGAGGCCGGAGGGGATGATGTCTGCATAGCCACCCATCTTCGGTTGACGGCAACCCCACCCTGTTCTGGTGATATATTACCGCGTTAGAACCATTTTGGTAGCAAAATTACGTTACACTGTCACGACAGCCCGCCGCGCACGCACGGCAAGGGAACGCTGATTTTCAACGACTTGTCCTATCGAGGTTGCAGGAACGCGGCGAGTCGAGGCTCGGTCGGGCGAGCGCCCGAGCCTCTTTCGCCCCCGAAAGGTTAACGGAGGAGCCGTGCCCGGTCCCGAGTCGCCGCGCTCAGCGATCGCGCCGCGCGAGCAGCTTCAGGCGCAGAGCATTGAGCTTGATGAAGCCCGCCGCATCCTTCTGGTCATAGGCGCCGGCGTCATCCTCGAAGGTCACGTGGCGTTCGCTGTACAGGCTGTGCGGCGACTTGCGGCCGACGACATGGGCGCTGCCCTTGTAGAGCTTCAAACGCACCGTGCCGCTGACCTTTGCCTGGCTGTGGTCGATCGCCGCCTGCAGCATCTCGCGCTCCGGCGCGAACCAGAAGCCGTTGTAGATGAGCTCGGCATATTTCGGCATCAGCTCATCCTTGAGGTGCGCGGCGCCGCGGTCGAGGGTGATGCTTTCGATCCCGCGGTGCGCGCGAGCATAGATTTCGCCGCCCGGTGTCTCGTACATGCCGCGCGACTTCATGCCGACGAAGCGATTCTCGACGAGGTCGAGGCGGCCGATCCCATGCTTGCGGCCGAGGTCGTTGAGCGCCGCGAGCAGCGTCGCGGGCGACATCGTCTGCCCGTTCAGCGCGACGCCGTCACCGCGCTCGAAATCGATGGTGATATATTCGGGGGCGTCGGGCGCATCCTCGGGGTTCACCGTGCGCGAATAGACATAGTCGGGGGTTTCTTCCCACGGATCCTCGAGCACCTTGCCCTCCGACGAGGTGTGGAGGAGGTTGGCGTCGGTGCTGAACGGGCTTTCACCGCGCTTGTCCTTGGGCACCGGAATCTGGTTCTTCTCGGCGAAGTCGATCAGCGCGGTGCGGCTGGTCAGGTCCCATTCGCGCCACGGCGCGATGACCTTGATGTCGGGATTGAGCGCATAGCAGGACAGCTCGAAACGCACCTGGTCGTTGCCCTTGCCGGTCGCACCGTGCGCGACCGCGTCGGCGCCGGTTTCCTTCGCAATCTCGACCAGCCGCTTCGAGATCAGCGGCCGCGCGATCGAGGTGCCGAGCAGGTAATCGCCCTCGTAGCGGGCATTGGCGCGCATCATCGGAAAGACGAAATCGCGGACGAATTCCTCGCGCAGGTCGTCGATATAGATATGATTCGGTGCGATCCCCATCAGCTCGGCCTTGGCGCGCGCGGGCTCCAGCTCCTCGCCCTGCCCGAGGTCGGCGGTGAAGGTCACCACCTCGCAGCCGTAGGTCGCCTGCAGCCATTTCAGGATGACGCTGGTGTCGAGCCCTCCCGAATAGGCAAGGACGACGCGCTTGATGGACTCGGACATGGGGGCACCTTCTGGCGGGAGACGACGCGGGCGCGGCTAGCAGGCCAGCCCGCGCGGCGCAACGGCCTGATCGCGCAAAAGCAGCGGCGAGCGCGGGAAGAGAAGACGCGATATGCGATGAAGACCGACCCAATGCGGTGTTGCAGGACGGCCCCTTATTCGGGGCCTGCCACCGATATCACGCATCCATGGGGTAATTGGCCGCGAACCACGCTTCCAGCCGCGCGCAGGCCTCGCGCGCCAGGTCCGTGCTCACGGCATAGCTGAAGCGGATGAAGCGCGCGCCGCGTTCGGGGTCGAAATCGAGCCCCGGCGCGGTGGCGACGCCGGTGTCCTCGAGCAGCCGCTTGCACAGGGCCAGGCTGTCGTCGGTCAGATGGGCGATCGAGGCATAGATATAGAAAGCGCCGTCCGACGGCGCGATGTCGGTGATGCCGATGCGGGCGAGGCAATCGATCAGCAGTTCGCGGTTGCGGCGATACATGGCGACGCGCGCGTCGAGTTCGTCCTCGCAGTCGAAGGCCGCCAGCGCCGCCTGCTGGCTGAGCGCGGGCGGCGACAGGAACAGATTGCCGATCCGCGCGCGCGCTTCGGCGACCAGACCGGGCGGGCAGACGATCCAGCCGAGCCGCCAGCCGGGCATGCCGTAATATTTGGAGAAGCTGTTGATGACGAAGGCATCGGGGTCATATTGCAGCATGCTGTGCGTTTCGGCGCCATAGCTGAGCCGGTGATAGATTTCGTCGGAGATGATGCGGACGCCGCGCTCGCGGCAGGCGGCGGCGAGGTCGGCCAGCTCGGCGGGCGGGATGATCGTGCCGGTGGGATTGGCGGGGCTGGCGACGATCAGGCCGTCGGGCGCAGGATCGGCCGCGCGGATATGGCGCGCGTGGATCTGGAAGCGGTCGTTCGCGCCGCATTCGACCTCCACCGGGACCATATGCACGGCGCGCAGCGAATTGCGATAGGCGACATAGCCGGGCCGCGCGGTCATCACCCGGCTGCCCGCCGCGAAACCGGTCAGCAGCGCGAGGACGAGCGCGGGCGAGGCACCGCAGGTCAGCAGGATTCGCTGCGGATCGAGATCGACACCGTATTGATCGTCATAATGGCGCGCGATGCGTTGGCGCAGCGGCACGCTTTCCCAATAGCCCATGTCGGGTTCGCCCAGCGCGGCGCGCGCCACCGCGACCGCCCCCGCCGGCGCCCCATCGGAAGGCTGGCCAAACTCCATATGGATCACCGAGCGGCCTTCGGCGCGCAATTTGCGCGCGAGGTGACTGATCTCGATGGCCCGGAACGGTGCGATGCCCTGCGACAGGGGCGAGTTGGTCATGGTGCGATCCCACGATGGCGACAGAAACGAAGGGGTGAACCCCCGGCCCGGCCTTAGGACGGGGCGGCTAGAAAGGGAATCGGGATTGCGGGGCCGGCGAGAGCAGAGGGAGCTATCGGTAAGCGGCCCCTTCCCTATGCCGCCAGCGAAAGGCGAAGCCCCAGCGCTCTCGTCACCCTGACCAGCGTGTCCAGCGTCGGATTCCCCTTGTCGCCCAGCGCCTTGTAGAGCGCCTCGCGCGTCAGGCCGGTTTCCTTGGCGAGCAGCGTCATCCCGTGCGAGCGGGCGATGGTCTTCAGCGCCTCGCGGATTTCCTCGCTGGTGCCATCCTCCAGATAGGCATCGAGATAGGCAGCGATATCCTCCGGGGTGTTGAGATAATCGGCGGCATCCCAAGGTTTCGTTTCAATCGCCATCATTCGACCTCCTTCGCCAGAGCCTTCGCACGGGCAATGTCCTTCCCCTGTGAACTTTTGTCCCCGCCACAGAGCAAGAGCAGAATCCGATCGCCTCGCCTTGTGAAATAGACCCGGTAGCCCCGGCCAAAGGTGAAGCGCAGTTCGCTCACGCCGCCGCCAACCGGCTTGGCATCGCCCATGTTGCCCGCACCCAGACGGCCGATCCGTTTCAGGATTCGGGCACGCGCCGCAACATCGCGAAGTCCGGCCATCCATTGATCGAATATGTCGGTGCGCCGAATCTCGATCATATGTGATCCATAGATTACGAATTGGAGATTGTCAACTATAGATCACATTGGCGGTGCGATGACTACCACCCGCCATAATCCCGCTCCGCCGCCGCCATATAGTCCCGCGTCAACGGCAGCGCGTGGCGGCTTCGGACGAACTGGATCTGGTAATTGCCCATGCCGCCGCTCTCGAACGCCGCGGTCGCGCCGGCGAGGTAGAAGGTCCACATGCGGAAGAAGCGCTCGTCCATCATCCGGGTGATCTCGTCGCGGTGCGCGACCGTGCGGGCGTACCATTGGCGCAGCGTCCGCGCATAATGGAGCCGCAGCGTCTCGACATCGGTCACGATCAGCCGGCTCTTCTCACTCGCCGCCACCGTTTCGCTGAGCGCCGGGATATAGCCGCCGGGGAAGATATATTTGCGGGTGAAGGCGTCGGTCGACCCCGGTTTGCCGAAGCGGCCGATCGTGTGGAGCAGCATCACCCCGTCGGCGGTCATCAGGTTCGCGCAGGCGCGGAAGAAGGTGTCGTAATTATGCGCGCCGACATGCTCGAACATGCCGACCGACACGATGCGGTCGAAGCGCCCCGCGTCGCGCAGCGCAAGGTCGCGATAGTCGATGAGTTCGAAGGTCACGCGGTCGGCGAGTCCGGCCTGCGCCGCGCGCGCCTGCGCCAGCGCGAACTGTTCCTCGGACAGGGTGATGCCGTGGACGGTGACGTCGGCGAGTTTTGCCAGCGTGATCGCCATGCCGCCCCAGCCGCAGCCGATGTCGAGCACCCGCTGGCCCGGCGCGAGCGCGAGCTTGGCCGCGATATGCGCCTTCTTCGCCGCCTGCGCCTCCTCCAGCGTCATGTCCTCGCGCGGCCAGTAGGCGCAGCTATATTGCAGGTCGCTGTCGAGGAAGAGGCGGTAGAGGTCGTTGCCGATGTCGTAGTGATGCGCGACGTTCGCGCGCGAGCGGCCACGACGGTTGATCGAATCGATACGCGTCCTGATCCAGTCCGCCGCCTCGCCGGCGATGCTGCGATCCTTCAGCTTGCTGCCGCGATCCCATAGCGTGTTCATGCGGAAAAGCTGGATCAGTTCCATGATGTCGCCGCGCTCGATTCGCAGGTCGCCGTCCATGAAGGCCTCGGCCGCGCCGAGCCGCGGGTCGAGGATGACCCGACGCATCGCCTTGCCGCTGACGAAGCGGACAACGACCTCGGGAAAACCGGGTGCCGGGGTGCCGAAATCTTCCTCGCTGCCGTCGGGGGCGAAGATGGTCAGCCGGCCCCGGCGGACGACGCGCGACAGAAAGGGATGGAGAATGGACATGGGGGCGACCTCCTCATTTTTTATATTCCCGCATACCATTCATAGTCCACGCGATCCTCCCAGTAACCCCCCTTCCCCGCACCGATGCCGTCGAGGCTTGCCACCGCCTCGATTCCGGTCAGATATTTGGCGTGCTTGTACCCCAGTTGCCGCTCGATCCGCAGGCGTAGCGGCGCGCCGTTGGCGATCGGCAGCAGCCGGCGGTTGAGCGACCAGGCGAGGACGGTCTGCGGGTGAAGGGCATCGACGAGGTCGCAGCTTTCATAATAGTCGGCGTCGCCGATGCGATCGGCGCAGCGGAAGACGATGTAGCGCGCGCCGTCCTTCAGCCCCGCCGCAGCGAGCACATGGCGAAGCGGCACCCCGGTCCATTCGCCGATCGCGCTCCACCCCTCGACGCAATCGTGGCGGGTGATCTGGCTGCGCTGCGGCATCGCGCGGATATCGGCCAGCGACAGCGACAGCGGCCGCGCGACCAGCCCCGTCACCGCGACGCGCCAGTCGGCGAAGCCGCGCGCGGCGTGCGCGGCATAGGCCTTGCCGGCGGGCAGGCGCGTCCCGTTGGGGCGGAAGACGGGCGAAATGTCGGCGCGGGTGAACTCGCGCGCCAGCGCGTCGCGGTCGGTCAGCGCGCGCTGGCTCGCAAAGTGCATCTTTTCGCCGAGCGACAGGATTTTTCGCATCGGCGGCGCCTCGTTGATCGCGTCGCAGGCCGACAGCAGGGGCAGTGACAGGGCCAGCCCCCCGGCGCGCGCGATCAGCCGGCGGCGCGGCAGGATGAGGTCGCTCATGCGTCGCCCTCCTTTCCGGGCGGCAGGCGGAACCAGCCGGTCACCATCGCGCGCAGTTCGTTCACCGGCCCCGCGAGCAGCACCATGACGATATGGACGAGGAAGAAGAGGACAAGGAGCCACGCCGCGATGAAATGGATCGAACGCGCCGACTGCCGCCCGCCCAGCAGGTCGACGAGCCATGGCGCGGTCGCGTTGAAGCCCGGCGACATGGCGAGCCCGGTCGCGATCATCAGCGGCAGCAGAAGGAAGATCACGCCGATATAGCTCAATTTCTGGAGGATATTGTAGCGCGCCGCCGCCTCCCCCGCCGGGAAGCGCAGCCGGGCATGATCCCGGATGTCCTGCCAGATGTGCCGCGGCGCCCATTCGCCGCGCCGGACGTGCAGGTCCTTCGCCAGATGCCCGCCGAGCACCGTCCAGAGCATGTAGAGCGTCAGCGCGATCGCGAGCAGCCACGCGAAGGTCAAATGCCAGCGCCGCCCGTCGGCGAGGCTGTAGCGGGTCGGGATCGTCGCCCAGCCGGGAAAGGCCCATGTCTGCTGGACGCCGCGGCGGTCGGTCCAGCGCCCGAGCACCCCGGTCGTCTCGACCCGCAGCGACCCGACACGCAGGAATCCGGTCTCGCGCGTCGCCCCGATCTCGAGCCAGGCCGGATCGTGGTTCGCGCCCGCCTGTCCCCAATAGAGGCGCGGGTGGGCATTGAAGATCATCAGCCCGCTCATCAGGAGAACAAGCAGGGTGACGGCATTGACCCAGTGCCAGAGCCGCGTCGGCAGCCGGTGGCGATAGATGCGGGTCGGCTGAATCCGATTGACGGGCTGGTCGGATGAGGCAGAAGCGTTCGGCATGTCTCGCGCTGCCATGATCCGTTCGCTCCCTATCCGCCGTAAAATCCGTTCGCCCTGAGCCTGTCGAAGGGCTGTTCTTCCTTCTTGCGTCGTTCAAAAAGGACGGGGCTTCGACAGGCTCAGCACGAACGGATCATAAAATTGCCTCAGGCCGCAAGCTCCGCCGCATATTCGTCGCGATAGCGGCTGCGCAGGCTGACCTTGTCGATCTTTTCGCTGCCCAGCTTGGGGAGCGGCGCGTCGGCCAGCCAGATCTTCGCCGGCACCTTGAAGGGCGCGAGATGTTCGCTCAGGAAAGTGGCGAGCAAGGTCGCGTCGGTCTTGCTGTCCGGCGTCAGCCACACCGCCGCGCCGACGACTTCGCCCAGCCGCTCGTCGGGCAGGCCGAACACCGCGCATTCCTGGACGTCGGGATGGGCGTAGATCGCCGCCTCGACCTCGGGGCAACTGATATTCTCACCGCCGCGGATGATGATGTCCTTCTTGCGGTCGACGATGAACAGATATTCGTCCTCGTCGAGATAGCCGAGGTCGCCGGTGCGGAAATAGCCGTTGGCGAAGAAGGCGGCCTTCGTCGCTTCGGGATTGTTCCAATAGCCCTCGAAATTGCAGATCGAGCGGATGCACACCTCGCCCACCTGCCCCTGCGGCAGCGGTTCGCCGCGGTCGTCGAGAATCGCGAGGTCGACGAGCGGCTTCGACGCGGGACCCGTCGACATCGGCTTGGCGAGGTAGTTCTCGTTGATGATGCCGCAGCCGACCGCGTTGGTTTCGGTGAGGCCATAGCCGAGCAGCGGCTTGCCCTCGCCCATTTCGGTCGCGAGGCGCTTCACATGTTCGGGCGGGCGCGGCGAGCCGCCGCCGGCGTAGCTCTTGCACGTCGACAGATCATATTTCGACCGGTTCGGATGGACGAGAATCTCATAGCTCATCAGCGGCACGCCGACGAAATAATTGACCTGCTCGTCCTGGATCAGCCGCATCGCCTCTTCGGCGTTCCATTTCGGCATCAGGACCAGCTTGCGCCCGAGCGCGAAGCTCTGGAGAAACACCGGGATTTCCGCGGTGACGTGGAACAGCGGCGTGCAGATCAGCGTCGCGGGCTGGATGTCCGACATCTGCCCGTCCTCGGTCAGCAGATGGACGATGCTCGCGGTCTGGGTGACATAGTTGAAGATCGCCTGCACCACCGCGCGGTGGCGCGACCAGGCCCCCTTCGACTGGCCGGTCGAGCCCGAGGTGAAGAGGATGGTCGCGAGGTCGTCGCCGGTCAGAGACGGCAGCACCGTCGCGTCGCTGCCCCCCGCATCGGTGATCGGCGCGATCGCCTCGTCGATCGGACGCGTGATGTCGAGCGTGACGACCTGTGCGCCATGTTCGGTGCAGGCGAGCCGTTCGGCGCGCTGCGGGTCGGCGAGGACCAGCTTCGCCTCGCTGTCGGCGATTCCCGCCGCGAGTTCGGCGCCCTGCCACCAGCCGTTGAGCAGGGTCGCGCAGCCGCCCGCCATCAGGACGCCGAGATAGGTGACACACCAGGCGTTGGCGTTGCGCATCGCGATGGCGACCCGGTCGCCGCGCTCGACGCCATATCCCTCGATCAGCCCCGCCGCCACCTTGCGCGCCGCGGCCCAGGTCTGCGCGAAGCTCAGCCGCTCATTACCCTCGACCAGAAAGGTCGCGTCGCCGTGCTGGGCGCTGAAGAAGGCGATATAGTCGGTCAGGTTGGTCGGCGCATTGGAGATATAGGGCAGTGTACGGCCATCCTGTTCGATGGTCCCGACCTCGATCGGCCCTCCGGGTCCGGTGATCAGCTTGTAAGCGGCGTCCAGGCGCAAATCGAGCGCGGATGGCATCCTATCTCTCCTCTTGGTCTCGCTTGCCTTACCCCCTATGGGGAAGGCCTCTCCTGGGGAAGGGCCGAGACAATATGTTTCTTTTTGCAACCTTAGCCGATGCGACGCAATATCTGAACTTTCAAGACCTGATGGGCGACCATAGCGAAATCGCGTTCAGCGTCTTCGGCCTGCCCATCCGCTGGTATGCGCTCGCCTATCTGGCGGGAATCTTCGTCGGTTACTGGTATCTGCTGAAGCTGATCGCGCAGCCCGGCGCCCCGATGGCGCGCCGCCACGCCGACGACATGGTCTTCTATGCGATGCTCGGCATCATCGTCGGCGGGCGCATCGGCTATGTCCTCTTCTACAATCTCGGCAATTACCTCCGCCATCCGATCGAGATCTTCAAGCTCTGGGACGGCGGCATGTCGCTGCACGGCGGAGTCGTCGGCGTGCTGCTCGCCATCTGGTACGTGACGCGCAAGGAAAAGCTGAATTTCCTGCGCTTCTGCGACTATATCGCCTGCGTCGTGCCCTTCGGCCTCTTCTTCGGCCGCCTCGCCAATTTCGTGAACGGCGAGCTGTGGGGCCGGCCGACGACCGTGCCCTGGGCGATCATCTTCCCGCGCGCCGGCGACCTGCCGCGCCACCCGAGCCAGCTCTACGAGGCGGGGCTGGAGGGCATTCTCATGTTCGCGATCCTCGCCTTTTTCTTCTGGCGCACCGACGCGCGATACAAGCCGGGTTTCCTCTTCGGCCTCGCCGCGATCCTCTATGGCCTCAGCCGCTTCAGCCTTGAGTTCGTGCGCGAACCCGACGTCCAGCTCGGCACGCTGTCGTGGGGGCTGACCATGGGGCAGACGCTGACCGTCCCGATGCTGATCGCGGGAGTGTGGCTGGTCATGACCGCCAAGGGCCGCCGCCAACGCGTCGAGCCGATCGCTGGGAAAGACAGCGTTGCCTGACGGCCCGCCGACGCCTGCCGAACTGATGTTGCAGATCGCGAGCGCGCGGGCGATGACGGTCGCCGATTATATGGCGGCCGCCAACGCGCATTATTATGCGACGCGCGATCCGCTGGGCGCCGCCGGCGATTTCACCACCGCGCCCGAGATCAGCCAGATGTTCGGCGAGATGGTCGGCGTCTGGATCGCCGATCTGTGGCTGCGCGCGGGCAAGCCCGCCTTTCGCTATATCGAGCTCGGCCCCGGGCGCGGCACGCTGGCGCTCGATGCGCTGCGCGCGATGGCGCGCTTCGGCGCCATGCCGCAGGGCATCCACCTGATCGAGACCAGCCCGGCGCTGCGCGCGGCGCAGGCGGCGCGGATCCCCGCCGCCGTCCATCATGCCGACATTGCCGACCTGCCCGCCGACGTCGCGCCGATCATCGTCGCCAATGAATTTTTCGACGCGCTGCCGATCCACCAATATGTGCGGACGGCGAAGGGCTGGCGCGAGCGCGTCGTGGTGCGCGATCAGGACACGCTGGCCGCCGCGGCGGGCGACACCCCCGCCGCCGAGGCGGTTCCGCCCGCGCTCCGTCATCAGCCCGTCGGCACCATCGTCGAGACCGCACCCGCCGCGGCCGCGATCATGCAGGGCTGCGCTTTTCGCCTGTCGCGTCACGGGGGCGCGCTGCTCGCGATCGACTATGGCTATAGCGGCCCCGCCGCAGGCGACACGCTGCAGGCGGTGAAGGCGCATCGCTTCGCCGATCCCTTCGCGCAGCCGGGTGAGGCCGATCTGACCGCGCATGTCGATTTCGCCGCGCTCGCCTTTGCCGCGCGCAACGCCGGGGCGCTCGTCGCGGGGCCGGTCGGCCAGGGCGACTGGCTGCGGCGACTGGGCATCGACGCGCGGCTGACCGCGCTCGCCGCCGCCGCGCCGGACCGCGCCGACGAACTGACGGGGCAGCGCGACCGGCTGGTCGAGCCCGCGGCGATGGGCGACCTGTTCAAGGTCATGGCGATCCACGCTTCGGGCTGGCCGCGCCCCGAGGGCTTCGCCGAACCGGGAGACTCCGCATGACCACCGTCGAACCGGCCACCGCCGCCGATGCCGAGGCGCTGTCGGCCTTTGCCGAAGCGTCGTTCGTCGACACCTTCGGGCATATCTATGACCCCGCCGACCTCGCGGCCTTCCTCGCCGGCTGGAACCCGCCGGAGCGGATCGCGGCGCAGATCGCCGATCCCGATTGGACGGTCGCGCTGGTCCGCGGTGCGGGCGGCGCGATCCTGGGCTTCGTCAAGCTCGGCCCGATCGATTTCGCCCTGCCCCCCGGCCAGCCGTCCGACGACGCGACCGAGCTGCACCAGCTCTATGTCGGCGCGGCGGCAAAGGGCACCGGGGTCGCCGCGGCGCTGATCGAATGGGGCATTGCCTGGGCGCGCGAGCGGGCGTCGATCCTCTATCTGTCGGTGTTCACCGAAAACCCCCGCGCGCAGGCCTTTTATCGCCGCTATGGCTTCGTCGACGTCGGCCGCAACGCCTTTCGCGTCGGCGACCATATCGACGAGGACCGCATCTGGAGGCTCGACCTGTGACCCCGCCCTTCACCACCGCGGCGCCGCTGGACGGCGTGCCGCACGGATTCTTCGGGCGCCGCGGCGGCGTGTCGGCGGGCGAACTCGCGTCGCTCAACTGCGGCCTCGGCTCGGGCGACGATCCGGCGCTGATCGCCGAGAACCGCCGCCGCGCCGCCGACGCGGTGCTGCCCGGCGCGGCGCTCGCCGGCGTGTATCAGGTGCACGGCAGGCGCTGCGTCACGGTGGACGCGGCGACCGACCTCGCGGCGCGGCCCGAGGCCGACGCGCTGGCGACGCGCACCCCCGGCATCCTGCTCGGCATCCTGACCGCTGACTGCGTTCCCGTCCTCTTCGCCGACCGTGAGGCGGGCGTTGTCGCCGCCGCCCATGCCGGGTGGAAGGGCGCGATCGCGGGCATCACCGACGCGACGCTGGATGCGATGGAAGGTCTCGGCGCGCGGCGCGGCGCGATCGCCGCCGCGATCGGCCCGTGCATCGGCCGCGCCTCCTATGAGGTCGACGCGGGTTTCGTGGAGCGCTTCGTCGCCGACGATCCCGCCAACGAACGCTTCTTCGCCGCCGGGCGCCCCGGCCACGCGATGTTCGACATCGCCGCCTATGTCGCTGCGCGCCTCGCCGCGGCGGGGGTCACGCGCATCGCCATCGGCGGGCAGGACACCTGCGCCGAGGCGGGGGACTATTACAGCTACCGCCGCGCCTGCCTGCGGGGCGAGAATGGTTATGGCCGGCAAGTGTCGGTGATCGGGTTGGGCTAGGACCGGGGATGGTGGCACAGTTTGAAAGCAGGAGCGTGGTTCTCCTTTCTTCGTCACCCCGGACTTGATCCGGGGTCCCGCTTTTCGGGCATCGCTGAGCGGGACCCCGGATCAAGTCCGGGGTGACGAGGCAGGGGATGGCCCCTTCCAAATCCAAACTGAGGCACCACCCGAACGGGCGGCCGATTGCATCCGGCCCCAATCCTCGCCATTCAAAGCGAGAATCCAGCGAACCGGCGTCGGAACTGGATTCCCGCTTTCGCGGGAATGACAAAAAAGAGGGTGAAAGGGGAGAAGCGGATGAAGGCGCTGGCGATACCGCGCAAACGGCTGCTGTCGATCATCGGCGGATCTGCGGGCAATCTGGTCGAATGGTACGACTGGTTCGCCTATGCCGCCTTCGCCATCTATTTCGCGCCGGTCTTTTTCCCCGAGGCCGATCCGACCGCGCAGCTTCTGAGCGCCGCGACCATCTTTGCCGTCGGCTTCGTGATGCGGCCGATCGGCGCCTGGGCGATGGGGCGCTTTGCCGACACGCGCGGGCGCAAGGCGGGGCTGACGCTGTCGGTCGCGCTGATGTTCGGCGGTTCGCTGTTGATCGCCGTGGCGCCGACCTATGCGCAGGCGGGGCTCGCCGGTCCCGCGATCCTGGTCGCCGCGCGCATCTTTCAGGGCCTGTCGCTCGGCGGCGAATATGGCGCGAGCGCGACCTATCTGTCCGAAATGGCGCCGCGCGCGCATCGCGGCTTCTGGGCCAGCTTTCAATATCTGACCCTGATCGGCGGCCAGCTTTGCGCGATCTTCGTCGCGATCCTGCTGCAGGCCGTGCTGACCGAGGCACAGCTCACCGCCTGGGGCTGGCGCATTCCCTTCGTGATCGGCGCGCTGCTCGCGCTCGGCGTCTATCTGCTCCGCCGCGGCCTCGCCGAGACGCCGTCGTTCGAGAATCAGGCGGCCACCCGCCCGCTCTCGACCGCGAAGCTGCTGTGGCGCGAGCATCGGCGCGAGAGCATCCTCGTCGGCCTGCTGTCGGCCGGCGGCGGGATCGGCGCCTATACCTACATCAGCTATATGCAGAAATATCTGTTCAACAGCGTCGGCTTCGACAAGGCGACCGCGACCAACATCATCGCGGTCGCGCTGCTGTGGTTCGCGGCGATGCAGCCGATCTTCGGCGCGCTCGCCGACCGCTTCGGGCGCAAGCCGATGCTGCTGCTGTTCGGCATCGGCGGCGCCATCGCCGCGGTGCCGACCTTCCTGACGCTGGAACGCGTCACCTCGCCCGTCGTGGCGACCTTGGTGATCCTGGTCCCGATCACGCTGCAGAGCGGCTATACCGCGAACAATGCGCTGGTGAAGGCGGAGCTGTTTCCCGCCCATATCCGCGGGCTGGGGGTCGCGCTGCCCTATGCGATCGGCAATGCGATCTTCGGCGGCACGGTCGAGATGGTCGCGCTGTGGCTCAAGGGTCAGGGGGTCGAGCATCTTTTCTATGTCTATGTCGCGCTGGTCATCGGGATGGCAGGCGTCGCGACGCTGCTGCTGCCCGAAACCCGGGAACGGAGCCTGATCCTCGAGGATTGATGGCGGGGTGACCGGCAACGAAAAGCGCGCTAGTTGCAACGGAAACCATCGACCCGCAGGAGTCCCCCCATGCCCATCGACAACGACGCCCTCACCGGTGCCCCCGCCCGCCGCAAGCCCAAGGCCGACGTCACCGAGATCGGCGGCCATCCGCTGTCGCCCTCGACGCTGATGATGGGATATGGCTATGACCCGATGCTGTCCGAGGGCTCGCTGAAGCCGCCGGTGTTCCTGACCTCGACCTTCGCCTTCGAAAGCGCCGCCGCGGGCAAGCGCCATTTCGAGGGCATCACCGGCAAGCGCCCCGGCGGGGCCGAGGGTCTCGTCTATTCGCGCTTCAACGGCCCGAACCAGGAAATCCTCGAGGCGCGGCTGGGCGTCTGGGAAAAGGCGGAGGACGCGCTCGTCTTCTCCTCCGGCATGTCGGCGATCGCGACGCTGCTCCTTGCGCACGTCAACATGAACGACGTCATCGTCCATTCGGGGCCGCTCTATGCCGCGACCGAGACGCTGATCGCGCGCATCCTGTCGCGCTTCGGCGCCGCCTATGTCGATTTTCCCGCCGAAGCCTCGCGCGCCGACATGGACGCGATCCTAGCCCGCGCGAAGGAACTGGCGGCGAAGCAGGGCGGCAAGGTCGCGATGGTCTATCTCGAAAGCCCCGCGAACCCCACCAACGCGCTCGTCGACGTGCAGGCGATGCGCGCCGCGGTCGACGCCGCCTTCGCCGAGGACGTCCGCCCGCCGATCGCCATCGACAACACCTTCCTCGGCCCGCTGTGGTCCGCGCCGCTCCAGCACGGCGCCGACATCGTGCTCTACAGCCTGACCAAATATGCCGGCGGCCACAGCGATCTCGTCGCCGGCGGCGTGCTCGGCGCGAAGCATTGGCTCGGTCCGATCCGCATGATGCGCAACACCATCGGCACCATCTGCGACCCCAATACCGCCTGGATGCTGCTGCGCAGCCTCGAGACGGTCGAGCTGCGCATGAGCCGCGCGGGCGAGAATGCCGCCAAGGTCTGCGCCTTCCTGAAGCAGCATCCGAAGGTCGAGGGGCTCGGCTATCTCGGCTTTCTGAAGGAAGGGGCGCAGAAGGATATCTTCGAGCGCCACTGCACCGGCGCCGGATCGACCTTTTCGCTGTTCATCAAGGGCGGCGAGGCGGAGAGCTTCCGCTTTCTCGACGCGCTGAAGATCGCGAAGCTCGCGGTCAGCCTCGGCGGCACCGAGACGCTCGCCAGCCACCCCGCCGCGATGACCCATCTGTCGGTCCCTGACGAGCGCAAGAAGGCGCTCGGCATCACCGACAATCTGGTCCGCGTGTCGATCGGCATCGAGAATGCCGACGACCTGATCGCCGATTTCGACCAGGCGCTGGCGGCGGTTTGATACGAGGGCGGGACGCTGATCGCTTTCGACCGGTTCACGATATTCTGCGTCTCATAACCTTGTCATTCCCGCAGACCCGGGCACATCCGGGCTCGGCCACGCGGGCCTTCATGGATGGCTGATAAAGCCCGCCCTCGATCTTGTCCGCCAGCCGGTCGGCGATGCCGACAAGCGCCCGGCGCTCCAGTTCCTCGCGCCGATATTGCCGCACCTTGGCATTAAGCGCCGGGAAGCGGAGCGATGCGATGAAAGCGGCCTTCGTAATAGGTGAGCGGGGCGCGATCCGGAGCCTGACGCGCTTCGACGACATGCCAGATGAAAATGATGTGATCGCCGGCTTCGAGATGATGGTAGCGCAGACATTCCAGATGGGCGATGCTGCCTTCGATCAGGGGGGCGCCCAACAGGCCGGGGCGGCGCGTGACGCCGTCGAACTTGTCCGGAACGGCACGCGCGAAACGCATCGCCAGTTCATTCTGCCCCTCCCCCAGGATGGAGATGGCAAAGGCCTTGCCTTCCTCGAAATGGCGACGGCTGGGGGACGTCGAGCGCAGGCTCCACAGGATCAGGGGCGGATCGAGCGACACCGATGAAAAGGAATTGACCGTCAGCGCGACGGGCTGGTCGGTCGCCGACATCGTGCTGACGATCGCGACGCCGGTGGCATAATTGCCGCATACGCGGCGCATCAGCGCCTCGTCGACCCGCGTCGGCACGCTCATCCTGTCCATCGCGTCCTGCAAATCGCATCCCTTCATCCTGCGACAATGGCTACAGGATAGCGGGACTATTCATCATGTCAACATAACAACATTATGTATTAGAGCGCTCGGATGATGGCTTGCCACGCTTCCAAAGGCCCAATCGCTAGGACGTCGGCGACGACACCATGGCCAGCAGGTCCTCATAGGGCTTCTCGTCGCGCACCGCACGCTCGGCGTCGGCGATGATGATCCGCATGACGCGTTCGATCAGTCCGCGGCGCTTCGTCGCCCGCGCCGCGGAGGCGGCGGTATCGGGCTGAAAATAGGCTATTTCCTCGTCGGTGGCGACGCCGCGCGCAACCAGGATGCGGGTCAGCATGTCCTGCTGGTCCTGCAGCACGCTGATCTCCGCGGTCAGGGCGACGATCATGTTCAGCAACCGCTCGTGATCGGCATCCTTCAGCGAGAAGGGGCGCTCGCCCTTGGCGGCTTTGGGCAGCGGCGCGCTGATAACCCTGGTCATTGTGCGTCTCCCGCTTTCCGCGCGCCATAGCCGAGCCAGATGCCTCCCTTGCGGGACAGCGAGGGCATTTCGGCCTCGAAGATCGATTCCCGGGGAAAGCCCGCGCGCACCGCCGGTTCGACAAGGTCGAGTTCCGCCAGCGTCGACCAGAAGGGTTCGTTGTTGTTCGTCGTGTCCCAGTTCCACAGAAACTGGTCGAGCGGGTCCTTGCGGCGGATCGGAACCTCGACATGCAGCATGATACCGCCGGGGCGCAGCAGCCGGTGACATTCGGCGAGCACGCGGTCGAGCGCGCCGCAGGAAAGCTCGTGCAGCAGGATATGGCTGACCACCAGGTCGAAACTCCCGTCGCCATAAGGCGCATGCTCGGCATTGGCCTGGCGGAAATGCACCGCCTTGCCCAGCGATTCGGCGCGAGCGTGGGCAAAACGCAGCGACGGCGCGGACAGGTCGATCGCATGGACCTCGGCCTCGGGATAGGCATCGACATAGGGAAGCGTCGACATGCCGACGGTACAGCCCATGTCGAGCACGCGTGTCGCCTTGAAATCCGGGAAGCGGGCTTTCAGGAAAGCGGCGCCCGTCTGGCCCTTGTCGTCGCACAGGGGGCCGTTGCCCCCCATCATGAAGACGAAGCTGCCGAGATCCGAGCGCGCGCCCGCCCACACGTCGTCCTCGGTGCGTTCGAGGAAATAGGACCCCGGAACGCAGTGAATGTCGACTTCGGACTGATAGGGCGGAATCGCGAGGTCGGGATCGAGGGTCAGCGTGCCACACGTCGCCGCCCGGGAGATCGCGCGATAGCGCTCGATCAGCTCGGGCAGTTGGCGCTCGCATACGGTGGAGGTCACATCGACATAATATTCCTGCTGGGCGCGGGCGAGAGCGCTCCACCAGCGATAGGCGGACGTGTCCGACAGAGCCTCTCCGACTTCCTGCCAATTCTCCGGCGCGCGGCCATGTTGCGCGGCCCAGGCGGGCTCCGCACGCTCGCGATAGATATGCGGCAAGGCGGATTTGATCGGATGTCCCAGCAGATGCTTGAAGGCCACCGCGAAATCGAGTCGGGCCTGTTCCGCCGCATCGGGCAGAGCGGACATGGCATGGGGAAGCGGGCGTGGTTCGGACAAGGCGGTCTCTCCTCATGGACTCGACGTTCCATTTACCACCATTAAGTCATCATGTCATTATGATATTATACAAGACGAGATGGAGGCCGGCGGTGCCGGCACCACGGCACGCGGTTCAGATGCTCAGATTGCTGGCGTTCAGTCCGGCCGACCGGGTCAGATACAGGTGATGCTCGTAATAATCGGCAAGATAATATCGGGTGCTGCGCTCGATCGGCCGCTTGTCCTCGTCGAGAAGGATCAGGCGGATACGGACCAGCGGCACGCCGACCGTGGTATCGAGGATCATGGCCTTTTGCGTGTCCGCGAGGCAGGCGCCGACCAGCGTGTCCGCCGCCGAAATCCTTACGCCATGGTCTTCGAACACCTGCAGCATGGGCTTGCGCCGAATCTCATCCGGCGTGATGCCGGGCGCCACATCCAGTGGAAGATAGGATTGCCGATAGCCGGTCGGCTTGCCGTCGAGCGTCCGCACGAAGCCGATCTCGCGGACCTTGCCTCCCTCGTCGATATCGAGGTCGCGACAGATGTCCGGATCGCCGATCACTTCGCGGATCTTCACGTCGACGACCTTCGATCGGGACGAGGCGCGCGCGACGCGGTGGATCAACTGTTCCATATCGCCGACCGTCGGCGCGCCGTTCAATTCGGATGCGACGAAGGTCCCCTTGCCCTGCACGCGCCGGACCAGCCCCTCGCTCACCAGCAGGTCCAGCGCCTTGCGCGACGTTATGCGCGATACGCCCAGCCGCTCGCACAATTCGCCTTCCGGGGGCAGCTTCGCTCCCGCCGGATAGGTACCGTCGAATATCCACCCCCGCAGAATGGAATAGACCTGATGATATCGCAGCGCCTTGATGGAGTCGCGGACGACTTCGGAGGAATTTACGGTCATTTTCGTCGCGATCCGAATTGAAGAAGAAGGGGGCTACCGTGCGGACGACACCATCATGCCGACACGACCTTTGCCGGACTATGCTGAAGCGGCCGGGGATAAGCAAGTACCGCTTAATGGTATGACGGCATATCGACATAGCTGCCTTTTCGCCCGCAGGACGCGGCGAAGGGCGCGATATTCCGTACATCGGCATCGTACAAAAACGAAATTCTCGCAGCTTGATATAATGTCATTATGACATTATGATATCCAAAACCGACCTGACTTCTCTGGTGACGGATTCCGAACAATATGACGACTGCCCATTCCACTCCGCAAGCGACGTACGATATCGTCATCGCCGGGGCCGGCCCGGCCGGCCTGACCATCGCCATTTTCGCGGCCCGGCGCGGCCGGTCGGTCTGCCTTCTGGAGAAGGCCGGCCAGGTGGGTGGCGCGCTTCTCATCAACCGCGGACAGCTCAGCGGAGCAGGAACGAAGCTTCAGGCTCAGAGGGGCATCGTCGATACCGCGCAGGACCATTATGACGATGCCATGCGGATCAGCAAGGGAACGTCGGATTCCGCCATGCTCGAACTCGCCGTGCGCCTGCAGGGGCCGTTGATCGACTGGCTGATGGATCACGGGTTCGAGATGGAAGACGATATGCCCCGCGTCATCCACGGGCATGAGGCCTACAGCATCGCGCGCACCTATTGGGGGAAGAAGGAAGGCCTTTCGATCCTCGAGGTGCTGAAGCCGATGCTCGACGAGCATGTCCGCGCGGGCCGGGTGACGTTGAAACTGGGCAGCGATGTCGACGGCCTGATCATCGAGGACGGCATCGTCTGCGGCCTGAAGGCGGGCGGAGAGTCGTTTCGCGGCCGCAATATCGTCCTTGCGACGGGCGGCTATGGTGCCAATCCGGACCTCTTCGCCCGGCTCCACCGGGGCGCAACGCTGTGGCCCGGTTCCTATCATCACGCCACCGGACGCGGGCTGGAACTCGGTCTCGGCGCCGGGGGCAGCATCGTGCATGACGAGAAATTCCTGCCGAATTTCGGCGGCGTGCTCGATCATACGCTCGGCGCACCCGACGCGCCGCGCTATCGCGCGCCGGGCGGGCTGGTCCCGCAGGACCGGCAGCCATGGGAAATCATCGTCAACCTGAACGGCGAGCGCTTCTTCGCCGAGGACAACGACAGCGCCGACACGCGTTCCGCGTTGATGATGGAACAGCCGAAATCCTGCGGATTCGTCATCTACGATCAGGCGATTCGCGAGGTGGCCCCGACCATCTTCACCTATTTCGACCGGGAAAAGGCCGCGCGCTTCTATGATCCGGACGGCAGCATCGTCACGGCGGACAGTATCGCCGCCCTCGCCGACGCTTGCGGCATCGCCGCCGCGAAGCTGGAAGAGACCGTCGCCGACTATAACCGTGCGGCCGAAACCGGTCGGGACCGGCTGGGCCGCCGCCACATGCCCCTGCCCATCGCGCAGCCGCCCTTCTATGCCCTGCCGATCGCCAGCTATACCGTGCGCGGTTTCGCGGGGCTGAAGGTCGATACCGCGTTCCATGTGCTCGACAGCGACGAAAAGCCCATAACCGGGCTTTACGCGGTGGGCGAGGTTCTGGGCAGCAACCTGTCCGGGAAAGGCGGCGTCGGAGGAATGGCGCTGTCCCCGGCGCTCGCGTTCGGCCGCTGGCTAGGAGAGCATCTCGCTTGATCCTTCGCGAAACCGGCCGGTCCTGGAGCACGAACATCTTTGATTGAAGCGCTATGAATCATCCGTGCGCCTCCGCCTTCGCGAGGACACACGCTTTTCCGTCAAAGACGATCCTGCTCCAGTGTCTGACAGACTCTAAGCCGCAGCGTCGACCGTCTCTCCGATGCCGAGCAGCGCGCGGCCATAGCCCGCCATATGGTCGTCCCAGGCGAAGGCGGCGTCGGCTGCCAGCGTCCGCAGGTCACGATAGCGGCGCTGCACCGGGTTGCTCTCCGAAAGCCCCATCGCTCCCATCTGCCGCACGAGCCGCGTGACGGCGTCCAGCGCCAGATGCGCCATATAGGCGCGGTCGCGGCGCGCATGCGCATCGTCATCCCCATCGAGACCAGCCACCAGCGCCTCGAACAGCCGGGTCGCGCAGCCCAGTTCGGCGTCGCTCTCGGCGAGGCGAGCCTGCACCTGCGTGAAGCCGGCGACCGAGGCGCCACCGATGCCGGTGATGCGCGATCGCGTCATCCG
The DNA here is from genome assembly GCF_014199295.1 of Sphingopyxis panaciterrulae. Classification (GTDB taxonomy): domain Bacteria; phylum Pseudomonadota; class Alphaproteobacteria; order Sphingomonadales; family Sphingomonadaceae; genus Sphingopyxis; species Sphingopyxis panaciterrulae. Next base: position 146,103 of record NZ_JACIJH010000007.1, on the reverse strand, counting down.
GACATAGTCCCGATACCCGCCCTCTGCACAGCCGATCAGGCTGCCGATCAGGCGGTTGCCGCCCAGCCCCCGGTCCGCGAAGACAAAGGCCGGCGCCCAGCATCCCGGCGCGACGGACAGGGCGTCGATTTCGACTCTCTGCCAGCCCACGCCGCGCAGCCCGCCCAGATAGGCGTAGGGGGTGGCCCGAACCGGCCCGGCAGGAACCAGCGCAACGCCGTCCTGGCCCGATGCATCGGCAACGCCCGTCAGCAACAGCCAGTCGGCATGGACAAGGCCGCCGACCGACGGCCAGACGCCGCGGATCGCGTCGCCCGACAGGCTCGCGCCCTCGCCGCCGCGCGCGATGACGATCAGCCCGCGCCCCACAGCGTCGCGCACGGACGCCGGGAAGCCGCCGAGCAGCCGCCGCGCTTCGCCATGTTCGGCGAGCATCCAGGCCGTCGAGGCGCAAAAGCGGCCCACGGCGCGGGTGGCCTCGAGCGCCAGGAGGGGATCGTCCAGCTCGAAAAGGCCGGCATCGCGCACCAGCGACAGTGTCGAAGCCGTCGACTCCACATCGTCGCCGGCCGACTGTGTCAGTGCCTCTGCGATGCCGTCGATGCGCAGCGACAGCGCTGCCTTGTCTTGAATAAGGTCCACCATGGGGGTTCCCGTTACTGGGTGTTGAGGAAGGGGATGTTGGTCTGGCGGCCGAAGCTCGCCTTGATCACGTCGGTCATGTTGCGGTCCCAGTTGACGCCGATCTGCTGGATCATCCCGCCGAGGTCGCGGAAGCAGCGCTGGATGGGATGCTCGGAGAGCACGACCGACTGATCCAGCGAGGTCACCAGCCGCTCGGCCGCGTTGAAACAGAGCCGGGCGGCGAAGGTTCGGTCGCGGACGAAGCCGATCCGTTCCGGATGGGGCACGTCGATATTGTTGCGGCCGTAATCCTGCAACCGCGCCACCAGCGAATCCATCAGGCACAGGGCCGCGCCGACCTCCGCCTCCGATTCGGCGAGGCGCAATTGCGTCTGCACATCGTCCTTCGACTGACCCGGCGTTCCCGCCTCCAGCAGGTCGCGATAGGCCGCCACCACCGCCTCGGCGCCGCCGATGATCGGACCCAGCAGATTCGCGCCCGAAAAGGGACGGAAATTATATTTGTAGATATAACCCGGATTGACTGCCCCGCCCGGCGGTTCGGGCGCCATCAGTGTCCCGAGCGGCAGCGTGCGATAAGTGGGGACGAAAGCATTGTCGACAATCGCGCTCTTCGATCCGGTGCCGCTCATGCCGCTGACGAACCAGTCGTCGTCGATGCGGAAATCGGACCGGGGGAACAGGAAATAGGTCTGCCGCTGGTCTCCCGTCGGCGAGGCGCGAAGCAGCGCCCAGCCGGCGTGGTCGATGCCGCTGCAGAAGCTCCAGCGGCCGCTGATGCGAAAGCCGCCCTCCACCGCCTCCACCGACACGTTGCGCGACACCGATCCGGTCGCGACCAGAATGTCGGAGTCGCTGCCCCATACGTCCTGCTGGGCGCGCGGGTCCATGCGCCCGACATAGGTGGCATGGGAACCGACAACGCAACTGATCCAGGCGGTCGAGGCGCAATGATGCGCGAGACGGCGCCCGAGCGCGAGATGGCCGCCCCATTCCAGCTCGTGGCCGCCGAAGCGCCGGGGAATGAAGAAGCGCAGGACTCCGGCATCGAACAGGTCGCGGATCGTCTCTGCGGGAAGCTGGCGCTGCCCTTCCGCTTCCGCCGCCCGCGCGCGCAGCGTCGGACCCAGCCGATCGACAGCGGCGATCAGCGACTCGAGCGTCGGCGCGGTTTCGCTTTCCTTCAGCAAGGAAGCCTGCATCAATATGGATCCTTTCGCCCTCGATACATGAAATGTCATATTATCATGATGACATTACGATGTTAAGGGCAAAATTCAACCAATCGTCTACACAGGATCGAGGACGACCGCCGACCCGGCGGCTATTTCTCGGCGACGAAGGCGTGCCAGAAGCCGGGACCCGCGGTTTTCGGTACCTTATGCTCGCTCACCGAAGCGGCGTCGAATCCGGCATCGCGCAACTCGGACGCGAAATCGCATGCGACATAGGTCAGCCAGAAGGGCTCGTTGTTGTGATAGAAATCATAGGCGCACTCCGCCTCCTCCCACAGCGCCTTGCCCCGGAACAGCAGGTCGACGTCCTGGTGGATCGCAAGCCCCCCCGGCGCGAGCAGGCGAAGCGTCTCGGCGGCGACCTCGCGGCGCTTCGCATCGGAGATTTCGTGAAACAGATTGTGGCTGACGATCAGATCGAAACTTCCGTCGGCGAAGCCGGCCCTGCCGGCATCCCGCTGGTGGAAATGCACCGGCACCCCGATCGATTCGGCGCGCGCATGGGCATAGCGCAGCATCGACGCGCCGAGATCGACCGCGTGCACCTCGGCATTCGGGAAATGCGCGGGATATACGGTCGACGCGCCGCCCGCCGCGCACCCCATGTCCAGGATGTTGCGGGGTTCCCAGCCGGGACGGTAGGCACGGAGCCAGGCAATCGCCGCCAACGCCTTTGAATCGCCTGCCGTAATGCCGCGCCCCATCGAATAGAGCCGGCCCCCGCTTTCGTAGAAGGCACCCGCGACGACGCTGTCGCCATCGGGGTCGGGCGGCAGATAGCCCTCGGGCTGAAGGTGGATGAAGCAATGCCTGTAGATGGGGTCGACGGCCAGATCGGAGTCGAGTTCCAGCGTGCCCCCGGCCCCCTTCTGCGACGACAGGCGGGCCGCCGCCGCGCGTATCCGGCTTTCCTCGCGATAGATCGTCTCGCCGATCGCCTGCCACATCATTTCCTGGCCGGTGCGGTTCAGCGCCTTGGCGAAACGATGGAATCGCGTCGCGTCGAGTGCCGCCTCGGCTTCCTCGCGCGTCGCCGGCGCACGCCGCACCCGCGCGGAGAAGGCGGGCTCCGCCTCGCGCGCCCAGACGACCGGCGTGGCTTCGCGCATCGGACCGCCGATATGGCGCTTCAGCGACAGGACGAACCGCTGCCGCGCCTCTTCGTCCGGCAGCGGCTTCGCCAGCATTTCATGACGGGATTGGTCGATCATGGCTTCCTCTCACTCACGTAAAGCTGCATATCCGATGCGACAGGCCCGGACGCGAGCGCGAAAAGCCGGCATCGCCGGCCGTCCGGCCCGCTTCGAGGGGCATTTCCCCTTTCCTCCGAAGCAGTCTTGATTATCATGTTGTCATGTCATTATGTTTGTGACACAAGCTTGTCGCGATGGAAAGGGAAATGTCGCGTGACCCCCAATATGCCGGTTCCGGACGCCCCATCCGCCCGCTCGACCCCTTCAGGACGCCCCCTGCGATGAGCATCGTCACGCATCGCCGCGATGTGCCCTGCGCGGGCCGACCTCCGCACCTTACCGCTGCGGAGTAAAGGCGGTGGGCGGCTATATCCTCAAGCGTCTGTCGATCGGCATCCCGACGCTGCTCATCATCGTCACCGCCTCCTTCTTCCTGATGCGCGCGGCGCCGGGCGGGCCGTTCGATGCGGAAGTCGATCTCGATCCACTGGTTCGTGCCAATCTGGAGGCGAGCTATGGACTCGATCAGCCGATCGGCACCCAGTATCTGCGGTTCCTGGACGGGCTCACGCACTTCGATTTCGGGCCGTCCACCACCTATCCCGACCGTTCGGTGGGCGAGTTGATCGCCGACGGTCTGCCGGTGACGCTGAAGCTCGGCCTGACCGCGATGCTGCTGGCCACCATTATCGGGCTGCTCGCCGGCGTTATCGCCGCGCGCAACCGCAACGGCGTCCTCGACGGGGCGATCATGATGCTGGCGTCGGTGGGTATCGCGGTCCCCAATTTCGTGGTCGCGCCCATCCTGACCCTGTTGTTCGGCATCACCCTGCAGCTCTTGCCCGTGGCGGGCTGGGGCGACGGGTCGCTGCGTTACTGGCTGCTTCCCGTCGTCGCCCTCGCCCTGCCCCAGATCGCCGCGATCGCCCGCATCACGCGCAGTTCGATGCTCGAAACCCTGTCGGCCGACTATGTGCGCACCGCGCGAGCCAAAGGCATGCCCGAACGGCGCGTCCTGTGGCGCCATGTCATGCGCTCCGCCTTCCTGCCCGTCATGAGCTATCTGGGGCCGGTCGCCGCCAACGTCGTCACCGGGTCGGTCATCGTGGAGCAGATCTTCTCGCTGCCCGGCATCGGCCGCTTCTTCGTGCAGGGCGCGATCAATCGCGACTATGGCCTCGTGATGGGAATCGTCATTCTCTACGCAACCGTCCTCATCCTTCTCAACCTGCTGGTCGACATCGCCTATGGCTGGCTCGACCCCCGCGCGAGGGTCAAATGAGCCCATCCCATTCGGCACGCCGCCAGGCCCTCGCCCGCTTCGCGGCCAATCGCGCCGCGATGGTCGGCCTCGTGCTGCTGACGGTGATCGTCCTGCTGGCGGTGATCGTCCCGATGGCCTGGCCCTACGGGCTGGAAGACGCATCGCTCGAACGGGCGCTGCGACCGCCAAGCTTCGCCGATTTCCACTGGTTCGGCACCGATGCGAACGGCCGCGACCTGTTCGTGCGCGTCTTCTATGGCGCGCGCATCTCGCTGGCGATCGGCCTGATCGCCACGGTGATCGCGCTGTTCATCGGCGTTGCCTGGGGCACCACCGCGGGCTGGTTCGGCGGCGCCGTCGATATGCTGATGATGCGCTTCGTCGACATTCTCTATGCGGTTCCGCTGCTGTTCCTCATCATCGTGCTGGTGACGGTGCTCGGGAATAATATCTTCCTGATCTTCGCCGCGATCGGCGCGGTCGAATGGCTGACCATGTCCCGCATCGTGCGGGGGCAGACGATCGCGATCCGCAACCTCGAATTCATGGACGGCGCGCGCGCCATCGCCCTTCCCACTCCCCGTATCCTGACGCGCTATGTCGTACCCAACATCATCGGTCCGGTCGTCGTCTATTCCACGCTGCTGATCCCCGTGAACATCATCGTGGAAAGCTCGCTCTCCTTCCTCGGCCTCGGCGTTCAGGAGCCGCTGACGAGCTGGGGCCTGCTGATCAACCAGGGCGCCACCATGCTCGATTCGGCGAGCTGGATGCTGGTTTTCCCCGCCGTCCTGCTGGCGATCACCATGCTGTCCTTCAATGCGGTCGGCGACGGCCTGCGCGATGCGCTCGATCCGCGGGGGCGCTAGGATCATGGCCCTGCTCGATGTCGACGACCTCAGGGTCACCTTTCGCACTCCGCGCGGCGAGTTGCAGGCCGTCAAGGGCGTCAGCTTTCAGGTCGAACCGGGCCGCTGCCTCGGCATCGTCGGCGAATCGGGCTCGGGCAAGAGCCAGACGATGCTCGGCCTTCTCGGCCTGCTGCCGGAGAATGGCGTCGTCAGCGGATCGGCGCTGTTCGAGGGTCAGGAACTGATCGGCATGCCCCGTCGCACGCTCGACCGGCTGCGCGGCGACCGCATCTCGCTGGTGTTTCAGGATTCGATCACCGGGCTCACCCCGCACATGCGGATCGGCGACCAGCTTGCCGAGATGCTGCAGGTCCACCGCGGGCTGAAACGGAAGGACGCGCTCGACAATGCCCGGTCGATGCTCGACGTCGTGCGCATATCCGAACCCGAACGGCGGCTGCGGCAATATCCGCACGAACTGTCCGGCGGGATGCGGCAGCGGGTGATGATCGCGATGGCGCTGCTCTGCAAGCCCTTGCTGCTGATCGCCGACGAGCCGACGACGGCGCTCGACGTGACGGTCCAGGCCACGATCATCCAGCAGTTCGCCAAGCTGAAGCAGCATGCCCAGACCGCCATCATCCTGATCACCCACGATCTGGGCGTGGTGGCCGGCGTCTGCGACGAGGTAGCCGTCATGTACAGCGGCCGCATCGTCGAACATGGCCCCGCCGCCGACCTGTTCGCCGCGCCCGCCCATCCCTATACGCGCGGCCTGCTCGCCTGCACGCCCCGCATAGACCGCCCGATGGACGGACCGCTGCCGACGATACCGGGAACGCCGCCGCCGATCAGCCAGAGCTTTTCCGGCTGCGCCTTCGCGCCCCGCTGCGCGCATGCGGACGATGCGTGCGCGACCACCCGGCCCCACGTCCGCCGCCAGGGCACGCTGTCGGCCGCCTGCTTGAAAGTGCCGTTATGACCGCGCCCCTGCTGTCCGTCGAAGGGCTTCATGTCCGCTTCCAGATCGGGGCCGGCATGTTCGCGAAAGGACGCACGCTGCGCGCCGTGTCCGACGTTTCGCTGACGATGGACGGCGGCGAATGCCTGGGCATCGTCGGGGAATCGGGCTGCGGCAAGTCGACGCTCGCCCGCGCCATATTGGGCTTCGTCAAGCCGGCACAGGGGCGCGTGCTGTGGCGCGGCCGCGATGTCGGCGAGCTCGACGCGGCCGGGCTGCGCGAATTTCGGCGGTCGGTCCAGCCGGTTTTCCAGAATCCGCTCGGCAGCCTGAACCCGCGCATGACGGTGGGCGACATCATCGCGGAACCGCTGGAAACGCTGCGGCCCGACATCGCGCCGGCAAGACGGCGCCCGCTCGCCATCGACTGGCTCGAAAAGCTGGGGCTGACGGCGGACATGGCCGATCGCTACCCATCCGAATTTTCCGGCGGACAGGCGCAGCGCATCGCCATCGCGCGCGCGATGATAGCCGAACCGGACCTGCTGATATGCGACGAAGCGGTGTCCGCTCTCGACGTGTCGGTCAAGGCGCAGATCGTCAACCTGCTGATCGATCTTCAACGCGAGACGGGCATCTCGATCCTCTTCATCAGCCACGACCTTGCCATCGTCCGGCAGATCGCGACGCATGTGATGGTCATGTATCTGGGGTGCCTGATGGAGGATGCGCCGGCCCCCGCGCTGTTCGGGCGCCAATATCATCCCTATACGCAGGCGCTGCTGTCCGCTGTGCCCGTTCCCGATCCCGACATCGAGCAGACGCGCCGACACTTGCTGCTGAAGGACGACGTCCCCTCGCCGCTGGACCCGCCGTCGGGCTGCGTCTTTCGCACACGTTGCCCCGTCGCGAAACCCAATTGCATTCTGGATGTCCCGGCCGTCACCGAAGCCGACGATGCGCGGCGCGTGGCCTGCCACTATAGCGGAATAAGGTTGGAAGAGGTCGGCTGATTCCGCGCTTTTGCTGTCGTCGACCTGCCGGCGATCCGTTTCAGGCGAGAAAAAAGCCCCCGGAAGGATTGAGCGTGGTGCCCGTATAGACGGCGCCATGGTCCCCAAGCAGGAAGGCGATCGACGCGGCGATATCGCCGGCCGTGGGCAGGTGCCCGGTCAGCATACCGTCCGCCAGCGCCTGTCGTTGCACCGGGTCGAGGCGCGCCAGCATCGGCGTGTCGACCGGACCGGGCGCAATGCAATTCACGCGCACGCCCGCTTCAGCCCATTCCTTGGCCAGATAGCGGACCAGATTGACGAGGCCGGCCTTCGCGACGGCATAGGCCGCCCCCGAAAGATGCGATCCGCCGTTGCGACCGTTGGTCGACGACAGCAGGACCATCCGGCCCCGCGACGCGGCCAGCGGCGCCGCGCAGACGCGCGCCAGCAGGAAGGCAGAGGTCAGATTGGCGTCGAGCACGCGGTGCCAGTCCGCCAGTTGCAGATCCGCCAGTCGCCCCGCGCCGACGATGCCGGCGGCGTGGACGACATCGTCGATGCGGCCGTGGCGATCCAGGACCGCCGCGACGGCCTCGGCGACCGACGCCTCGTCGGTCACGTCGCAGGCCCGCACCTCCTCCGATGGATGAAGGTCGAGCCCTGCGACGCGGCCGCCCGCTTCGCGATAGAGGTCGGCAACGGCGGTGCCGATGCCGCCCGACGCGCCCGTGACGAGCAGCACCCGCCCGGTGGCGTCGAGCAGCGGCCGGCTCATCAGGCCGCTTGCTTGACCTGAAGGGCGTCGTAGATTTCCGACAGCATCTGATACCGCAGCGCCGCCGATCCCTTCACGGCTTCGATCGCCATCCGCTGCTTGCCTTCCGTGTCGGCGAAGCGATGGCAGAGCTTCAGACCGACCTCGGCATGCTCGACATCATTCTCGACATGGACATGGAAGAATTCCAGATCGTCTTCGCTGAAACCCATCTTCTCCATCGCGGCGATATAGGTAGGATAGAGCGTCGGCAACTGGCCTTCCAGCGCGACCATGATGCCCGAACAGGCTTCGTGCATCGACCGTAATGTCGACAATTCCCAGATCCATGCGCGCATGGCGCGGGTGCCGGGCAGAATCTGACCATGTTCTTCGGCGGCTTCGACCGCGTCCGCATCCAGCCCGCACGCCTTGGCGAACTTCAGCAGCAGGTTGGGGTGCGACTTTTCGGGCTCCTCGGGCATTTCTTCGCCGACCAGATTCTCGATCAGCAGATGGCGGCCGGTGGCGTCGGGCATCCGCGCATAGAGGGCCGCGAACTGCTGCGGGATGACCGAGATATAATAATAATGCTGGATCGCCCATTGGCCGAGCTGTTCGCGCGACAGGCCGCCATTGGCCCATAGGATGGAAAAGGGGTGCTGTCCGGACCCTTTCGGCTTACGGCCCGCCTCGAGGGCGGCATAGAAATCCTGTTCTGCAAGCATCATCATCTCTCTTCCTGACTTCAGTTTGTGGGTGTTCCTGCCGGAACAGCGATTTGCCCTTCGGCGAAGGCGTCGATCGGCGCCGGCGCGTTGGTTTGCAGGATCAGGGCCTTGCGCCGCAGAAAGCGGTTGATCGAGGCCGGCCCCATGCGCGATCCGCCCATTCCCGAAAATCCGAAGCTGTTCTTCTCCGGCTCATAGGTCATGAACGTCAGGCCGCAGTCGTTGATGGAAATGCCGCCGGCGTTGATGCGCGACGCGATGGCAAGTCCTTCCTCCTCCGTGCCGGCGATGACCGAGCCCGACAGGCCGAAGCTCGTGTCGTTGGCCAGCGCGATCGCTTCCTCCGTCGTCGACCAGGCCATGACCGGCAGGATCGGGCCGAAGGTTTCCTCGCGCATGACCGCCATGTCGTGGGTCACCCCCGACAGCACGGTGGGCGGGCACCAGACGCCGCCCTGGCGCAGCAGCGTGCCGCCGGTTTCCACCTTGGCACCCTTTGCGACCGCATCGGCGATATGCGCCTCGATGATGTCGGCCTGCCGGTCGAAGATCAGCGGGCCGACGTGGCCGCCATCGATCGACTCGTTGTTCAGCTTCGCCGCGCTCGCCTTGCGGACCAGCAGGCCCAGGAAATCGTCGTGCGCCGCCTCATGCACATAGATGCGCTCGATCGACAGGCACACCTGTCCGCTGTTGAGGATCGACCCGCGAAGCACCGCGTCGGTCGCCCGCTCCAGATCGGCATCGGCGGTGACGATGACCGGGTCCTTACCCCCCAGTTCGAGCGAGGCCGGGATGAAGCGCCGCGCGGCCTGTTCCGCCACCCGGCGGCCCGTCGCCACCGATCCGGTGAAGCAGACCAGATCGACCTCCTCGACGAGCGCCTGCCCGGTCTCGCCGCCGCCCAGCACAAAACCCACGACCGACTGCAATTCGGGAACCGCGCCCAGCGTCTTCGCCAGCGGGCCGACGAAACGGGGGGTGACTTCCGACGGCTTGATCAGGGCCGCCGATCCCGCGGCGAGCGCCGGAACGGCGTCGATCAGCGACAGGGTGACGGGGAAGTTCCACGGCGAGATGAAGCCGCACAGTGCATAGGGAACGAGTTGGTTGCCATAGCGCAGGCCGTCGACGAGCTGCGACGGCTGCATCGCCGCCGTCGCCAGCTTTTCGGGCGCCATGCGCGCCCAGCGCCGGATGTTGGACACCGCGCCGGCGACCTCGCGATGCGCCAGAAAGCGGCGACCGGTGTCGACCGCCAGCGCCTCGCCGATCGCATAGGCGTCCGCCTCGATGGCGTCGGCCCAGCGGGACAGGAGGTCTGCGCGCCGCGCGGGGTCCAGCGCGGCCCAACCGGGCTGGCCGTTGCGCAGCCGCGCCGCCTCCGCCGTCACATCGGCCGCGGACGCCGCGTCGAATTCGAAATCCTCAACGCCGGTTCGGGGGTTCTTGATCTTCATCTTGCTTCCTTTGTCATAACATTATGAGGATATTACGACTGAAAGCAAGCCCCCTTTGCGGATCGGGTCAATCGCCCGCGCTTTTTCGGGGAATGGGCGGACCGTCCTTCGCTTGCAGGATCGCAACCTCCTGGGTCAGACGGCGCATCAGGCGGGCGACGAACGCGTCGTGCCACTGGCCGCGCTCGGCCTGCGCCGCGGACGACGCGACGAAGGCGTCGAGTTTCTCGCGCGAAAGCCCCAGCTCCTGTTCGACAACGCGCTCGATCGTGTCGACGCGCTCATAAAGCGTGGCGACCTCTCCGGCGAGCGCCATGACGATCGACAGCACGGTGTCCGTATCGGACGGCCAGAGGAAGTCGGATCTGGGTCCGGCCTCTGCCGCGACCGAGCATTTTACAGCAGCCAGCTTCTCCATGGGGGAACTCTCCTGTCGTTGCATCTATTCTGGTGCAGTCGGATATTGATCGTTCGCGATTGCTTTGTTTCGCGTTGAGCGCCATGAACGGGACAGCCGTTCCGGCGGCACTTTCGGCAAAGCTTGACAGGGGATATCGGTGAACCAGATCGACGAAAATCTGCACCTTCCCCGCTATGTCCAGGTCTACTCCGTCCTGAAGGACTGGATTCATCAGGGCGCCTATGCGCCCGGCGGACAACTGCCTTCCGAACCGCAATTGTGCGACCTTTTCGGCGTTTCGCGAATCACCATCCGCGCGGCGGTGGAGATGCTGGAAAAGCAGGGACTGGTCGAACGCAAGCAGGGAAAGGGCACGTTCGTCGCGAGCGACGTCGACGAATCCCCGAGCCGCGGCGATTTTTCCGAACTGGTTCGCCGCCTGCGCCAGCTCGACGCCCGGTCGACGCTGAAAGACGTCGATATCGCCACCGTCGCCGCCGACGAGGCCACTGCACGCGACCTTGACCTGCCCGTCGGCGCGCCGGTCGTGCAGGCCAGCTTCGTCCGCATGCGCGACAAGGAGCCGATCGGCTATACGACGCTCGCCATTTCGGGCGCGCTGGGCATCGACCTGACCCCGGCGGACCTGGCGGAGGGTCCCGCGGCCTCGCTCCTGCAAAGCAAGGGATTCGAGATATTGGGCGCCCATCAGCTTATCGGCGCGACGCTCGCCGATGCGCGGCTGGCCAATATATTGCGCACCACGGTCGGCGCGCCGCTGGTCCACGTCCGGCTTCAGGTCCTCGATCTCGCGTCGCGGCCGATCGAGCTGCTGTCGGCCCATTATCGCACCGAATCCTATGTCCACCATGTGTTCCTGGCAGCCGGCCCCGCGCGCCCAGCGGAGGGCAGGGGCAAGCGGAAATAGGCAGGGGGCCGGTCGCCCGGTCCCGCCTGCCCCGCCCGCGGCCCGATCATTTGGTGGCCTTGCCGGCATCGAGCGAAAGCCAACGCGACTGCATGTTGCCGCCCTTTGCCTGATGCCAGCCATGCACCCGGCTTGAAACGATACGGCGGGCGGTCGTGAAATAGATCGGCATGACGGGATAATCCTTCATCACGTCGGCCTCCGCCTTCGCCAGTTGCGCCATGCGCGCGGCGGGGTCTTCCTGCATGTCCGCCGCAGCGAGTTCGGCATCGTATCGACCATTCGCATAGCCAGTCAGATTGGTCGACGACCGGCCACGGACCAGTGCCAGGAAGGTCGACGGGTCGTCATAGGGCGCGAACCACTGATAGCGGATCACGTCGAACCGCCCCGCCCGCGTATCGCCGACGATACCGCGGAAATCCGACGCCTTCAGCGACGCGCTCACCCCGATCTTCTTCCACATCTCGCTCATCGCGACGGCGATCTGGCGGCTGTCCTCCTTGCTGTCATAGCGCAACTCCAGCGTCAGCGGCTTGCCGGCGCCATAGCCCGCCTCGGTCAGCAGCGTCCTGGCGCGGGCCAGTCGGTCGGCATAGGGCGTCGCCGCATCGGGGGACGGAATGCGCTTGTAATCGCTGATGTCGCTGGGCACGAGCGACCAGGCCGGTTCGCCCTCGCCCTTCAGGACCTGCCGGGTTATCGCCTCGCGGTCGACCGCGATCGACAGCGCCTCCCTCACCTTCACATTGTCGAACGGCGGCCTTTTGGTGTTGAAGAGGAAATAATAAAGCCCCTGGTTCGGGCTGACCTGAACCTCGTCGCCGAAATTCTTGCGAAGGAAATCGGTCTGGTCGGGCGGGAAATTCAGGATCACGTCGACTTCGCCGGCGCGATAGCGGTTGACCAGCGTGCCGGTATTGTCCGTCGGGAAATAGGTAACGCCGTCCAGCTTCACATTGGCGGCATCGAAAAAGCGGGGATTCTTGCGGATCGCGATCCGCGTGTTGGGCACCCATTCGGTCAGGGTGAAGGCACCGTTGGACACCATGGTTCCCGCCTTCGTCCAGTTGCGCCCGTTCGCCTCGATGGCGTGGCGCGGCACCGGAACCGTGGCGTTGGAAGTCAGAATCCGGGGAAAATAGGGGGTCGGACGCTCGAGCTCGAACCGGACGGTCTGCGGATCGGGCGCGCTGACGCCAAGCTGCGCCATCGGCGCGCCCTGATTGACCGCCCGTCCGCCCTTCAGCACATAGAGATTGGCGGCGTAACGCGCGCCCGTCTTGGGGTCCATCAGCCTGCGGAACGACCAGACGACATCGTCGGCGGTCAAAGGCTTGCCATCCGACCAGGACAGGTTCGGACGCAGGTGAAAGGTCCAGACCAGCCCGTCGTCGGACACGTCCCAACGCTCGGCGAGGCCGCCGATCATCCGCCCTTCGGCATCGGTCGTCGTCAGGCCGATGAACAGATCGTCGATCAGCGCAGAGGAACTGTTCCCTTGCGCCAGATGGGGATCGATGGACGGCGGTTCGCTGGCCGTGCCGCGCTTCAGGATATTCGCGTCGCCCGACGGCCCCGTACCGCCCCCGCCGCATGCCGCGACCGACACCATCGCGGCCGCGAGCAGGGCCGTCACGCCGCGACGAATATATCCATTCATTTGCATTCCCTTCATCTCAGACCTCAGCGACGCCGCACAGCGCGCATTTCCGGCCTATGTCATGGCGCGCCACGACTTGTCCGTCGGCGACGCGCCGCCGTTCGATCACGCCTTCGAGAAAATTATTGACGAAGAATTCCTCGCCGTTCTTCGCCGGGGTCACGCGCGTCCACCCCCGTTCGGACGGCATGGACCAGCGGGCGACGATCCGCCCCTGCTCTTCGAGATGCAGGACGCTGTCGCCGGTGGCCGCCAGCCAGCCCTCCGCCAGCGCGCAAACCCCGAAGACGCGGCCTTCGCCGCCCCCGGATTCCATGTCGAGCAAGGGATCGAGCGGCCGGTCGGCATCGAGGTCGTGGCGGAATATCCGGCGCCCGCCTTCGGCCAGATGCGCCGCCACCGCGCCCTTGAGCGCGATCGACGACACCTGGTGGAAACCCGCGTGGCCGCCGTCCGACCGCAGCGTGAAGCCGCGCCAGCCCTCGCCTTCGAGGCGGACGAGATTCGCCGCTCCCAAGATGTCGTCGGGCGCCGGCCCCCGGCGCGTGTGCACGCCCAGCATCATCCGCCCGTCGGCATCGAAGACGACCGTTCCCCAGGGCCGCTCGGGCAACGCCGGAACCGACAGGGCCTCGCCGCCCGGGGACAGGTGGATCAGCTTTCTCGCGGTCGGATCGGCACCCCAGACGCTGCCGTCGGCCGGATCGATGGCCAGGCCGACCAACAGCCCTTCCACGCCGGTCCACAGGGTCGATTTCGCATCGAACGCGGCACCGACGTGCAGGATGCGCCCCGGCCCGCGATGGTTGCGCAGGTCGATGTTGCGGTCGTCGACATCGCTGGCCGCAAGAAGCAGGTCGCCGGGCTGAAACGTCACGATGCTCCCTGCACCGGCGACCGGCGTGCGCGCGGCGCCGCTCATTCAGAAGACTCCGCCACCGGCTGGCAAACTTCGGCCGCCAGGGCATGCCACCCGAAATCCGGATCGCGGGGCCGCGTCATGGGGACCGCTTCATGCACCCAGTTCTTGGGGTCCTTGCGGCGTTCCGGGCTGGGGATGACATAGACTTTCCGGTCCCACTCCGCCTCGACCTTCGCATAGTCGATTTCCCAACCGGCCTCGATCATGCGGAATAGCATCGTCCGGAACCGCGTTTCCATTTCGTCTGCGCGCGTCAGGAATTCTTCCGAGAAGGGCGTCGGCCCGACCGCGGGGCGGACGGTGGACACCACGGCGATATCCTCGCCGATCGCGACGCGCCGACCCTCCAGGCGCTCGGCGTCATAGTCGGGTTCGATCGCATAGTTGCGGGACTGGAGGCCGAACTGGCGGGTGTGGTGCGGGTCGATCGGCGTCGAGGCCGAAAATACCACCTGCGCCATGCCCGGCCGGAAGGTCGGATTGATGCGATGGCACAGGCCCAATATCGAAAATTCCAGCTCGACGCGTGTCTTGCCGCGCGGCTGGGCGAGCAGTTCGCCTAATATGCCGCTTTTCGCCTCGGGCTTGGGCGGCGTGCGCTCGCGGGCGACGCGCGCGCCATAGGCTGTGCGCTCGATCGGCACCAGCGACGCCTTCGGGTCCATCCGGTTGCCGAACGCCTTGTGGACGAAGGACAGATGCGCGGTATCGAGCGAATTTTCCTCGAACTTGGTCCAGTTCACCGGCGCCTCGATCACCATGCGCGTGGTGCGCCACGCATCGGTCTGGTGATATTCGGGCAGCAGGGTGGGCGGCTCGGGGCGTTCGTCCTCGGGCAGGTCGCCCAGGAAAACCCAGATCCAGCCGTAAATCTCCTTCGTCGGATAACTGTCGATGCGCCCCCGCTTCGGTACCTTGGTGTCGCCAAGGGCGGGAATCTTCTGGCACCGCCCCTCGCCGTCGAACTCCCATCCGTGAAAGGGGCAGGCCACCCTGTCACCCTCGCACCGCCCCTTGCTCAGCGACGCGCCGCGGTGGATGCAGACGTCCGACAAGCAGGCCACCCGTCCGGTTCCGTCGCGAAACAGGACGAAGTCGAATCCCAGCATCCGAACCTTCCTGGGGCTGCCCATGACGACTTCGGACGCCTCGGAAGCCACATACCAATTGTTGATCAGCATAGGATGCGTTGCCCTCGAAATTAAAACATCATGTCATCATAATGATATTGCAATACTCCTCTTCATGCAATAGGCTCCGCCAAGAATATGTTCAGCGGAGGAGAAAGCAATGTCACAACGTCGCGATGGGTTCGTTCGACACGACGGCACCTATGAAACCGCGCCCCTGCGCTCGGCCAAGGTGGCGGTCGGGATCGTCCAGACGCCCGTCCGTGCCGTCGACGGCGACAATCCCGAAGCGGGTATCCGCGACAATCTCGCCTATATGCTGAACGCGATCGACAAGGCCCAACAGACCGGCGGTCGCTGCGATCTTCTGTGCTTTCACGAATTTCCGCTGCACGGCTTCGCGCCCTGGGACCTGGCGCAATATCTGCGCGTCTCGCGTCACCCCGACGGTCCGGAGATTCAGGAGTTGGGAAAGAAGGCCCGGCAGTATAATTGCTACATCGCCTTCGGCTGCCAGATGCTCGACGACGACTGGGCCGGGCACACGATGAACACCCAGTTGCTGATCGCGCCCACGGGCGAGTTGATCGCGCGTCACTGGAAGCAGCGCAACATGCGCGGCATGTGGCCCGGCGTGGAGCAGTTCACCACGACGATCTACGATGTCTATGACCGCTATGTCGAAATGTACGGACTGGACGCGGTCATCCCCGTCGAGCGGACCGACATCGGCAACATCTCCCTGTCGTCGGTCCAGTTCGAACCGGAGTTGTTCCGCTGCATGACGCTCAAGGGCGCGGAGATCATCCTGCGCACGGCCACCGGCGGCTGCGAATGGCACGACATGCGCCTGACCGCCTATCACAACGATGTCTTCGTCACGATCGTGAACAATTCGATCGACACGTTCCGGCCATCGGACAATTATTTCGTCGAACAGGCGCCGCGGAACGACTGGGTCGGCCGGTCGGCCATCTTCGGCCCCAAGGGCGTCGTCCTGGCGGAGGCAGACAAGTTCGAGACCAAGCGGCGCGCGGTGTTCGACATGGAATCCTATCGAAAGGCCCACCGCATCCCCGATGTCCATTTCTCGCTCTACCGGCACGTCTATGACGATTATCGGGAACGCTACGATCCCAATATGTGGCTTGCCCGGGTGCCCGAAACCAAGCGGGACGCCTATGATTATCTGAAAGACAAATTCCGCTGGACCAGCTTCTGGCAGGGATAGGCCGCGCCCGAATCGCCCTGCCTCTGCCAGCGCCGGACCGGCCTGTTGCGCCGGTCCGGCGGACCGCAAAGCCTCGGTTTTCCGCGAAACGCGACCCGTAGCCGGGACAAGGCCGGCCTTGACAACATCCCCTGTCGAATGCGGGTTGACAGGGCATTTTATTATATCATTATGTCTATATAACATATAGCGGACCGGCTCGACCGAGGCCGCCCTGGGCCGACTATCCGGACCATGGCAAATTCGACGGGAATCCGGACGCATCCGATCAGGACTGGACAGAGGGGACTATGCAAATGAATGGGATCAGGTTCAAATTGGGTTCGGGTATCGCGACCGCCATGTCCGTGCCGCTGCTTCTGGCCGCACCGGCCCACGCCCAGGATCCCTCGAACCAGTCCTCCGCCTCGTCGTCGCGGGCGCAGGAAGATATCGTCGTGACGGCGCGCAACAAGGAGGAGTCGATTCTCCAGGCGCCGCTCGCCGTGTCCAGCTTCAGCGGAGAGACGCTGACAGAGCGGAACATCAACAATCAGGACGACCTGTCACTGCAGACCCCCGGGTTCGACTTCTCGTCGCCCGGCGGCGTCAGTACCGCGCGTCCGGTCATTCGCGGCATGTCGCAGTCGAGCCGCGCCGGTGAGGAAACGAACGTCGCGACCTTCATCGACGGCGTCTATATCGACGGTTTCAGCAGTTCCACCATCTTCATGGAGGGCATACAGCGCGTCGAGATCCTGCGCGGGCCGCAGAGCGCGCAATATGGCCGCAACAGCTTCGCCGGCGCGATCAACTATATCACCAAGAAGCCGACGATGGATTTCGAGACCGGCGGTTCGGCGGTGCTCGGCGACGGCGAGCGCCGCGGGATCACGGGCTTCGTCAACGGCGCGCTGCTTCCCGGACAGGTCGCCATGCGCGTCGACGCGGGCTATGACAACAGCGGCGGCTATTACAAGGACGCTGTCAGCGGCCAGCGGCTTTCCGCGCGCGAAACCTGGTTCGCCCGGGCAGGCCTGCTCGCCCAGATGTCGGACAGGGTGAAGGCGGTGCTTCAGCTCTCCTACGAGGACAGCCACGTCAACACCTTCGCGCGCAACGCCGTCGCGACCGACGATCCCAACCTGTGCTGCCGGACGGTGTCCCGCGGTGCGCCGTCGGGATACGGCACGCTCTATCGCGGCGAACTACACACTGATCCCAACGAAGACTTCACCTACGACCCCCGCGCCTTCGCGGGTGACAGCGAAGCCGTCCACGGCAATCTGACCGTGACGGCCGAGTGGGACAATCTGATGCTGACGTCGATCTCCGGTTACGATCATCGGACCTTCGACACGCTGGCCGACCAGGATCGCAGCCCGGACGGCACGATCTTTCTGCTGACGCCGCGGGCGCCCGGCTCGTCGCCGCGCCGGCTGCTGATGCAGACGCTGTCGGGCACGAAGGAAAAGCGCGACGCCATCAGTCAGGAACTGCGCCTGCAATCCACCGGCAATTCGTTCCTGAACTGGGCCATCGGCGGCTATTACAGCCGGCTCAACGTCGATTCGACCCGCCGCCAGGGCGGCGAGATCATCACCAACACGCCGCTGGGACCGAATCCGGTCGCCAACACGATCGCAGTGATCGAGGACGGCGTCATCCCGATTGCCGAAATCACGTCTGCGCGGGCCGAATTCCTGTCGGCCTTCGCGTCCGTCGACCTCAATCTGACGGACCAGTTCATCGTCTCCGCCGAAGGGCGCTACACCTGGGAAGACAAGCAGATCGACAACAGCTTCCTGAGCGCCGCGCCCGGCGGAGTGGGATCCGGCCTCGAAAAGGCGAACTTCAAATATTTCACGCCGCGCGTCATCCTTCAGTATCGGCCGAGTGATGATCTGTCGCTGTATCTGTCCGCGGCAAAGGGCACCAAGTCGGGCGGCATCAATGCAGGCGTGTCCGTGCTGGCCACGCCGGCCAATCCGAACATCCTGCCCGAATGGGCGACCTACAAGCCCGAAAAGGCCTGGAGCTATGAGGCGGGGTTGAAGTTCAACCTGCTCGACCGGCGCCTGACGGGCTCGATCGCGGCCTATTATGTGGACTGGACCAACCAGCAGGTTTCCAACACGCTGTTCGTGGCGAGCGTCAGCCGCACCGTGACCGCAATCGCCAATGCCGCGAAATCGAGGGTGAAAGGCATCGAGTTCGAAGGCTCGGCCGTCCTGACCGATGGCTTTATCCTCAATGTCGGATATTCGCTGAACGACGCCAAATATCGCGATGCGGTATTCTCGGCTTACAATGTCGAAAATGCCGACATCTATGGCTTCCCCGGCGGCGATGCCAGCGGCAAGCGTATCCAGAACACGTCGAAGCACTCGTTCAACGGCGGCGCGCAATTCACCGCTCCGGCCTTCGCGGGCTTCGATGCGACCCTGCGCATGGATTATATCTATCGCAGCAAGCAATATGACACGCCGGTCAACCTTGCCTGGGTGCCCTCCTACAGCACCGTCAACCTGAATTTCTCGCTGGAGAAGGAAGGGGTAAGGCTCGGCGCCTTCTGCAACAACATGCTGAACGACCGCGACGCCAGCGTCGGCTTCAACTCGCGCAACATCAATGGCGAGGTCGTCTATCAGATCCAGCCGCGCGAAGGGCGCCGCTGCGGTGTGCGGGCCAATTTCTCCTTCAGATGACGCCGCCCGGAACGAGGAAGGGCTGGATGGCTCTCGACGGCCTGCCCCGCCCTTCCTTGTCCCGACGAAGAAATCGCATTAGATTTGAATCCACGCGCCGATGATGGCAAGCAGGACCGCGCGGTAACGGTATAGACACGATGCCTCGTATCTTCATCCTGCTGGCGGCTTCGCTGCTCATCCTCTCGCTGGGACTGGGGATTGTTGCGCATGGCGCAGAAACCGTGGCCTGCGAAGACGGCGTGTCGGCGTCATCGGTCGCCGGCCATGACGACGCGGACGCCAGTTCGGATCCCGACGACAGCGGCAAGGCGGCGCCCCATCAGCATGGCGGATGCCATGGCCATCATACGATGATATTGACCGGTGCCGCGGTCCACGGCGCCCATCTTGCGATCGACGGCCCCATTATGCCCCGAGAGATCGCGGGGCCCATGCACGGCGCCGCCGGTTCCGACCTGAGGCCACCCATCGCCTGACATGCGTTCCTTCGCCCGCGCCGGAAGCGGGCTGGTCCGACTTGTCAGGAGTATTCCATCATGCACCGATCGATCGCGGCCCTGCTGGCCGCCCTGTGCTGCGCCTGCGCGGCACAGGCCCATATCGCGCCGTCCGCCGGGACAGCACCTTCGCTGACGCTGCACCGTGCGCTGGAGCTGGCGGGCGCTGCTTCTCCGTCGCTCGACGCCGCCGCGGCAGAACTGCGCGCCGCCGAGGCCGGCCGGCAGATAGCGGGCCTGCGCCCCAACCCCTCCCTTGCCATCGATGCAGAGAATGTCGCGGGCAGCGGTCCCTATCGCGCCTTGGGCGGAGCCGAGGTCACCGCCACGATAGAATTGCCGGTCGAACTGGGCGGCAAGCGATCGGCCCGAATCGACGTAGCCGATGCGCAGGCGCGTCGCGCCGCGATCCAGGCAGCGGCTGCACAGGCCGACCTGCGTTCCGACGTCATCCAAAGCTATGCAGAGGCGGTAGCGGCCGAGCGCAGGCTGGTCACGGCTCGCGAGCAAGCGCGGATCGCCGCGGATGCGCTGCGCGCCGCCGAGGTGCGGGTTCGCGCCGGCCGCGCCTCGCCCATCGAAATGCAGCGGGCGGAGCTCGCGCGGATCAATGCGGAGGCGGAGGTCGAGCGCACCGGCCGGCTGGTGGAGACCTCGCGTTTTTCCCTCTCTCGGCGGATCGGTGCGCCCGTTGCCGGGCCGCTGGATGAGGACTGGTTCGCCAGCGTCGCGAGCCATTACGGCCCGCTGGAACCGATCGACAGCGCGGACACCCTGGCGCTTGCCGAGGCGGAAGCCAATGTCGCGGTGGCGGAGGCGGGCGTTCGCCTTGCCCGTTCGCAGCGCATTCCCGACCTGACGGTCAGCGCCGGCGCGCGCCGCCTCGAAGAGACCGGCGACACCGCCGCGCTGATCGGCCTGTCGATCCCCCTGCCCTTGTTCAACAGCGGCAAGGCCGCCCTCGCGCAGGCGTCGTCGGAACGCCGGCGGGCGGATGCACAGCGGCGCCTGGCGGCCATGGAAGCCGACCGGAGCATCGCGCGCGCACAGGCAAACCTGGCGAACGCGGCGACGACCGCGGCGACCGCCACGGGCCCTGCCCTCGCGGCGGCGGCGGAGACCGCCCGCATCGCCCGCATCGGCTATCGCGAAGGCAAATTCGGCCAGCTCGACCTGCTCGATGCCGAACGGACGCTGGCCGAGACGCGGCTGGCCGCGATCGACGCCCTGCTTTCCTACCACCTCGCCCAGGCGCAGCTCGAACGGCTGACGATGCGCGCACCGTCCGCTTTGGGAGAATGATCATGTCATTCCACAGGATTATCATGCTGCCGCTCTGCACCGCGCTGCTGGTGGCTGGCTGTCAGGAAAAAGCACCCACTCCGCCCGCCGGGGAAGAAGCCGGGCACGATGACGAAGACGGCGAGATCGACCTCAGCGCCGAGCAGATTCACCGCGCGGGAATCGAGCTGGTCACCGTCGTCCGCGGCGGCGCCGGAGCGCTGACCGTGCCGGCGACCATCGAGGGCAATCCGCAGGGCATGCAGGTCGTATCCGCGGCGATCGGGGGCCGGGTGGTTTCGCTGACCCGCAATCTCGGCCAGCCGATCGGGCGCGGCCAGGCGCTGGCGATCATCGAAAGCCGCGAGGCCGCGCTGCTCAACGGCGAGGTAGAAGCGGCGCAGGCGCGACTGGCGCTCGCGGAATCGACCCTGCGCCGCGAACAGCGGCTGTTCGACGAACGGGTCTCGCCCGAGCAGGATCTGGTCGCGGCCCGCACGGCCGCGGCCGAAGCGCGCATCGCCTTGCGCCTGGCCCGCCAACAGGTCGCGGCGGCGGGTGGCGGCGGCGGCGCGCTCAACCGGATCGCGATCGTTTCGCCGCTGTCGGGCCAGGTCGTGGCGCGCAGCGTCACGCTGGGACAGACGGTCGCGGCCGATGCCGAACTGTTCCGCGTTGCCGACCTCTCCAGCGTCGCGGTCTCGCTTTCGCTGTCGCCGGCCGATGCCGGCAAGGTCGCACCGGGATCGACGATCGAGATTCTGTCCGGCGACCGAAAATCGGCGGCGCAGGTCGATTTCATATCGCCGGTGCTCGACGAGGCGACGGGCCTGGTGACGGCCATCGCCATCATCGACAACCGCGCGGGGCAGTGGCGCGTCGGGGAGCCCGTCACGGCGTCAATCCGGCTTCGGGGCGCGAACGCGGGCTCGATTCTGGTCCCGCATGGGGCGATCCAGACGATCAAGGGGCGGCCGACCGTGTTCGTCCGCACCGATCACGGCTTCAAGGCAACACCCATCGTTCTGGGGCCCCAAAGCGGCGACCATGTCGTCGTGATCTCGGGCCTGAGAGGCGATGAACGGATCGCCGCGGCCAACAGCTTCACGCTCAAGGCCGAACTCGGAAAAGGCGAAGCGGAGCACGGACATTGAGCCTGATCGACCGCATCGTCGCCCTGTCGGTCGCGCATCGCTGGCTTGTCCTGCTGATGACGATGATCGCCGCCGTCATCGGAGGCTGGGCGATCGGCCGCCTGCCGATCGACGCGGTGCCCGACATCACCAACAACCAGGTGCAGATCAACATTGCCGCGCCGGCCCTGTCGCCCGAGCTGGTCGAAACGCAGGTCGCCTTTCCGATCGAGACCGCGCTCGCCGGCGTTCCCGGCCTCGAATATACCCGCTCGCTGAGCCGTAACGGGTTTGCGCAGGTCACGGCGGTCTTCACCGAATCGACCGACATCTATTTCGCGCGCCAGCAGGTCGCGGAACGACTGCGCGTCGCGGAGGAAAGCCTGCCCGAAGGCACGGTCCCCACCATGGGACCGATCGCGACCGGACTGGGCGAGGTCTATATGTGGACCGTCCAGTTCCGGCACCGCGAAGAGGACACGCACAAGCCGGGCGAACCCGGCATCCAGCCCGACGGCAGCTATATCACGCCGGACGGCGAACGGCTGGTCACCGCCGCCGACAAGGCGACCTGGTTGCGGACGGCGCAGGACTGGATCGTCGCACCGCTGCTTCGCAACACCCCGGGACTGGCGGGCGTCGATGCCATCGGCGGGCACGTCAAGCAATATCAGGTGGTTCCCGACATGCAGCGCCTCGCCGCGCTCGGTATGACCCTGACCGACCTCGCGCGCGCGCTGGAGGAGAATAACGCCGGGATCGGCGCGGGCGTCGTCGATCGGGGCGGCGAAGGCCTGGCGGTACGGTCCGATGCGCGCATCCGCAGCATCGACGAGCTCGCCGCCATTGTCGTCACCACGCGCGCCGGCACGCCGATCCGGCTCGATTCCGTGGCCCAGGTCCGCCTCGGCCAGGCCATGCGCCAGGGCTCCGCTTCCGAAAACGGGCGGGAGGTCGTGGTCGGTACCGCGATCATGCGGATCGGCGAGAACAGCCGCACCGTCGCATCGGCCGTTGCCGAGCGACTGGAGGAAATCAACGCCTCGCTGCCAACCGACGTCGCGATTCAGCCCGTGCTCGATCGCACTGCGCTCGTCCATTCCACCATCCGGACGGTGGCGAAGAATCTGACCGAGGGCGCGCTGCTCGTCGTCGTCGTGATCTTCCTGCTGCTCGGTAATTTCCGGGCGGCGCTGATCGCGGCACTGGTCATCCCCCTCTCCATGCTGATGACCAGCTTCGGCATGTTGCAAGGCGGCGTCTCGGCCAATCTGATGAGCCTGGGAGCGCTCGACTTCGGCCTGATCGTCGACGGCGCCGTCATCATCGTCGAGAACGCACTGCGACGCCTCGCCGAACGCCAGACGCATCTCGGCCGGCCGCTCGCGCTCGAAGACCGCCTGACCGTGGTGTCCGAGGCGGCGCGCGAGATGATCCGGCCATCGGTCTTCGGGCAGGCGATCATCATCCTCGTCTATGTGCCGCTGCTCACCCTGACCGGAATAGAGGGCAAGAGCTTCACGCCCATGGCGCTGACTGTCATCCTCGCCCTGCTGTGCGCCTTCATTCTCTCGCTGACCTTCGTTCCGGCCATGACCGCGATATGGCTGTCGAAGCCCGTCGAGGAGAAGGAGGGTCGCTTCCTGTCCTGGCTCAAGCGCCGCTATGAACCCGGCCTCGAACGGGCGATGGCGCGCACCTCGCTGACGATCGGGATCGGCGTTGGTGCGGTTCTGGCCGCGATCCTGGCCTTCACGGCTTTGGGGCAGGAATTTCTTCCCCAACTCGACGAAGGCGACCTGACCGCGCAGATCCTGCGCGTTCCGGGAACCTCGGTCGATCAGAGCCAGGCGATGCAATCGCGGATCGAGCGCGAGATCGCAAAGCTGCCGGAAGTGCGCTTCGTCTTTTCCAAGACGGGAACGGCGGACCTGGCGTCCGATCCGATGCCGCCCAACATCTCCGACACCTTCATCATCATGAAGCCCAGAGCGGAATGGCCGGACAAGCGCCTGTCGAAGGCCGCGCTGGTCGCGAAAGTCGAAGGAGTCCTGGAAGCCATGCCCGGCGGCGCCTTCGAGATCAGCCAGCCCATCCAGATGCGCTTCAACGAACTGATTGCCGGTGTTCGCGGCGACATCGCGGTCAAGGTCTTCGGCGACGATTTCGGCGCGATGAGCGATACCGCCAACCGGATCGCCGCCATCCTCCGCAAGACCCCAGGCGCAGTCGACGTTCGGGTGGAGCAGACCGAGGGCCTGCCGATGCTCGACATCCGGCCGGGCCGCGACGCCTTGTCCCGGTTCGGCATCACGGCGCAGGCGGTGCAGGACACCGTGTCGGCGGCGATCGGCGGGCGCGAGGCGGGCGTGATCTTCGAGGGCGATCGGCGCTTCGCCGTCACCATTCGCCTCGCCGACGACAGCCGCGCCGATTTCCAGTCCCTCGGCCAGTTGCCGGTGCCGCTGCCAGGCAGCGGATTCGTGCCGCTGCAAAGCGTCGCGGACATCGGCGTGACCGACGGTCCCAACCAGATCGGCCGAGAGAACGGAAAGCGCCGCATCGTCGTGGAGGCCAATGTACGCGGGCGCGACGTCGCCGGCGTCGTCGCCGATGCCAGGACGGCGATCGACGCACAGGTCCGCCTGCATTCGGGCGAATATCTCGATTGGGGCGGGCAGTTCGAAAATCTGCGCTCCGCGAGTGAGCGGCTGATGCTGGTCGTGCCCGGCTGCTTCGTGTTGATCCTCCTGTTGCTCTATGGCGCATTGGGGAGCGTCCGCGATGCCGCGATCGTATTCACCGGTGTCCCTTTCGCCCTGGTCGGAGGCGTCCTGTCGCTGTTCGTCCGGGGGCTGCCATTCTCGATCTCGGCCGCCGTCGGCTTTATCGCCCTGTCGGGCATTGCGGTGCTGAACGGCCTCGTCATGACGACGTCGATCCAGCGGCTCGTGGCGCAGGGCGCCGACCGCGCACAGGCCGCACGCGACGGGGCGATGATGCGGCTCCGGCCGGTCGTTGTGACCGCGCTTGTCGCCTCGCTGGGCTTCCTGCCCATGGCGATCGCCACCGGTCCGGGCGCCGAGGTGCAGCGGCCGCTGGCGACGGTGGTCATCGGCGGGCTCGTTTCGGCGACGCTGCTGACGTTGTTCCTGTTGCCTACCCTCTATGCTCGTCATGGCCGCCGAACGACGGCTCCGGCACTCGAGGCAGAGGGTAAAAGCCGATGATCGCAGCTCTTACCCAGCCACGCGCACCGACGACCCCGAGGCGAGCGGAGAGGGAGTTGACAACTCCATTACACATGTCATTATGTCAATGTGATAACATGATGTGTTGGCAGGTGCGGTGCGCCGGCGAACCGGCCAGGGAGAGGCGATTGTGATGATCCGGCACGGTTCCGGCTATGCCGCCGCGGCGCCGCCAGCGGACGATCGATGGCTGCGCCCCCTTACCCCCCTTATCGAGGCCGCGCCGGCGAGCCGGCTCCCGAAGACGTCGCGGCCTTTCTGGCCGGTCCAATCCGATATGAATAGCAAGGAACCATGATGCTCGAGGCTATCCAGTTACGCAAAGAATATGGCTCCAACGTCGCCTTGAAGGGCTTGGACCTCAAGGTCGGGGCCGGCGAGATCTATTGCATGCTCGGGGCAAACGGCGCCGGCAAGACGACGACGGTCAACTGCTTTCTCGGCTTCATCCAGCCGACTGGCGGCCAGGCGCTGATCAATGGCATCGATGTCCAGCAGCAGCCGCTCGAAACCAAGAAATGCATAGCCTATATCCCCGAAAACGTCATGCTGTACCGGAACATGACGGGCCTCGAGAATCTGCGTTATTTCTCGAAGCTCGGCGGGCACGACTATGACGAGGCGAAATATCGCAGCCTGCTCGACGAGTGCGGCCTGCAACGCGAGGCGGTCGAGCAGAATATCGACGGCTATTCGAAGGGCATGCGCCAGAAGGTGGGCATCGCCATCGCGCTGGCGAAGCAGGCCCGGGCGATCCTTCTCGACGAACCGACCTCGGGCCTCGATCCCAAGAGCAGCAACGAGTTTTCCGAGCTGTTGCTGGACCTGAAATCGACCGGGGTCGCCATCCTGATGGTGACGCACGACCTGTTCCGCGCCAAGCAGACCGGAACCCGCCTCGGCATCATGCGGCGGGGCGAACTGGTGCGGGAGATGAACTCCGATCAGGTCAGCCACGCCGAGGTCGAGCAAATCTACCTCGAAGAAATGAAATATTGAGGGGCGCGCCATGATAAGGGACATCGCCCGCAAGGAATTCATCTGCCTGATCCGCGACGGCCGCTTCAAATGGGCCATCGTCATCATGCTGCTGCTGCTCATGACCTCGTTCCTCACGGGGTATCAGCGCTATCAGTCGCTCCATTCGATCCAGGAAGCCTCGCAGGCGCGGGACAATGAACAATGGCTGAGCCAGGACAAGAAGAACCCGCACACCGCCGCCCATTTCGGCAATTATGCCTATAAGCCGCAGGGGACGCTGGCCTTTTTCGACAATGGCATCGGCAATTATGCGGGATCGGTCGTCTGGCTGGAAGCGCACAAGACCAATTTCGCCCAGAACCGCCCGGCGCAGGACAATGGCGCCGTGTCGCGGTTCGGCGACCTGACGCCTGCGATGACGCTGCAGGTCCTGCTGCCGCTCCTCATCGTCCTGATGGGCTTTTCGGCCTTTGCCGGCGAAAGGGAAAGCGGCACGTTGCGGCAGGTCATGAGCCTCGGCGTGAGCAGCCGGACTCTCTTGCTCGGCAAATTGCTCGGCACGTCGGCGGCGGTCGGCCTTGTCGCGCTGCCGGCCATCCTGATCGGCGTCGGCGTTCTGACCTTCGGCTTGCCCGGCGACAATGCCCAGGTCGGGCAACGCGGCCTGCTGCTGCTCCTTTTCTATCTGCTCTATGCGCTCGCCTTCCTGTTCCTCACGCTGGGGGTATCCGCCGTCGCGCGCACGGCAAAGGGGGCGCTGATCGCGCTGATCGGCTTCTGGGCGATGGCGACGTTCATCCTGCCCAAGGCGGCGGCGGACATATCGAAGATGGTGACGCCGACCCCCACCTATTCCGAATTCTATCATCTGGCGCGGCAAACCAGCCTGGAGGGCATGAAGGGCGCAAAGGGCCTGCTGGCGCTGCCGCAGGGGCGGCATATCGAAACCGCCCGGCGCCAATTGCTGAAGCAATATAAGGTCGCCAGCGTCCGGGACCTGCCCATCTACTGGGTCGCCTATTCCATGCAGATCATCGAGGATCGCGACTATGCGATCTACCAGAAGTTCCTGGGACAATTGCGCGAGACCTTCTTTCGTCAGCAGGCGGTCCAGGACCGGTTCGGCCTGCTGTCGCCGCTGATCCCGCTACGGTCGCTCTCGATGGCCACGTCGGGCACCGGGCTCGTCGACCAGGAGCGCTTCAATCAGACGGTGCAGGATTTTCGCATCGGCATGATCCGCCAGATGAACAACGAACTAATCGAAAACACGACGATGAAGGACCCCCTGTACATCGCCGGCGAGGAGGTGTTCGGCAAGGTGAAGCCCTATCGATACAATCCCCCGACGCTTTCGGAATCCTTCGAAGGCCAGCGGATGAACCTCGTCCTGCTCGCCGCCTGGTGCGCGCTCATGGCGGCCTTTGCCTTCGCCGCCGTCCGCCGGCTCCGCGCCCAATAAGGGAAAAAGATCATGTTGAAGATAATCTTTTCGCATGAAGTCCGGCAGTTGCTGAAATCGCCGGCCACATTGTTCATGCTGGGCCTGCTGGCCGCGGCGATGGTGTTCGGCATCTACAACGGGACGCGGGCCGTCGAGCGCCAGAACAAGAGCGCCGTGGTCGCGGTGGCTGACGAGGCGGCCGCCAAGCAGCGCGTCCTAGACCAGTTGGTCGCCTATGAACGTTTCACCGCCGAGCGGGGCATCCCGCGCGTATTCGCTCCCGTGAACCACGCGCCGCCGCGCCCGGGTCAGTCGCCGCAGGGCACCAATGCCGGCGCGGTCGGCGGCGAGCTGGTGAAGGAGGTGGCGATCCTGCCGCCCACCGGTCTGGCCGCCTTCGCGGTCGGGCAAATGGATCTTCAGCGCAACTACACGCTGGTGGACATGAAGAACAAATTCAACATGTCCGACAATTTCGAGATCGAAAATCCGCTCAACCTGATGACGGGCACCTTCGACATATCTTTCGTCGTCATTTTCCTGCTGCCCGTGTTCATCATCGCACTCACCTACGACATGCTGTCGGGGGAAAAGGAAAGCGGAACGCTGGCGCTGGCGATGACTCAGCCGGTGTCGCTGCGAACCTTCATGGCGGGCAAGCTGCTGTCGCGCATCGCCCTGCTGATGCTGGTCATCGTGATCATCGGCCTGTACGCCATGCTGTTCTCCGGCTCCGCGCTGGGCGTGCTCGACGATCCCGACGCCTGGGTCCGCTTCGGCCTGTTCCTGCTCGCAACCTTCATCTATTCGCTGTTCTGGTTCGGCCTCGGCGTTTTCGTCAATTCGCTGAACAAGTCGTCGGAAACCAATGTGACCATCCTGTCGGGCGCATGGCTGTTGATCGTGGTAGTCCTGCCGGCGCTGATCAGCCTGACGGCGACCACCGCCTATCCGGCACCGTCGCGGATGGAATTGAAGGTCGCGATGCGGGACGCCTCGATCGCCGCCGAAAAGGCGGAGGACGACACGACGAAGGCCTATTACACCGACCATGTCGAAATGCTGCCCGAAAAGGAAACCGAAACCTATCTGACCGTCTTTCTGGCCCGGCAGGACGCCCTGGAGAAAGCCGTCGAACCGGTCTTCGCGCAATTCCGCGGCCAGCTCGAACGGCAGGAGGCGATCGTCGGCTGGTTCCAGCTTCTGTCTCCCGCGGTCGCGATGCAGAACGCCCTGAACGAGATTTCGGGCAACAGCACCGACCGGTACAATGCCTATATGGACAAGGTTTTCGCCTTTCAGAAGGAATGGAAGCAGTTTTTCACGCCGCGCTATCTGCAGCGGGAGATCATGGACTCCTCGATGTATGACGACTTCCCCAAGTTCGAATATGGCAAGGAAGCGCCCTATGTGGTCCTCGGCCGCATCCTGCTGTCGGCCTTCGCCGTGCTGCTCATCAGCATCGGCATGAACGCCTATGCCTTCCTCCGTCTCCGCCGCTTTGGCGTGAGGGAAAATAGCTGACGTCGATTCCCGGCCGTCGTTGCGCGGTGCGTCACAGCAGTTGCGCGTCGATGGCCGGCGAATGAAGATCCAGCCGAATCTGATATTTGTCCGGGCGGAACTGGGCCAGAATATGCTGCACCGGCTGACCCTGCCTATCCTCCACCGTGCGGCTGACGCGCAGGATCGGAGAGCCGATGTCGACCTGAAGCACCGCCGACAGCGCGGCGTCGGCCAGGGTTGCGGAGATCGTCTGGTGCGCCGCGCCGATCCGGACGCCGGCGCGTTCGATCAGCGCCAGCATCGGCGTGGTCTTCAGGTTCGCGCGCGTCATGTGGCCGGCGACATCGACCGGAATATAGCTGACGAAATGACCCACCGGATGCCGATCGAAAGTGCGGACGCGGACGACGCGGAGCAGCGGTGTTCCCGCCTCGACGCGCAACGCCTCGTCGATCGGCGCGCGTGCGGGCACCCGCTCCATTTCCAGCAGCTTCACCTTCGTCGACCGGCCGAAATTCAGCAGCGATTCGACCGCCTGGTCGATGTCCCCCTGAAAGGGCTTGGCTGGCGAGCGAAAGGCCACGGTCGTTCCCACCCGGCGCTTGCGTTCCACAAAGTCTTGCGCAGCCAGTTCGTCGAGGGCGCGCCGCGCGGTTATGCGCGACACGCCGAACTGCGCGGACAATTCCTGCTCGGTCGGCAGGCGGGACCCGAAGGCGCGCTCGCCGCTGGTGATCTCTTCGCGCAGTTGCAGGAATATCTGATGATAGAGCGGAATGGCCTGCTGGCGATCGACGGCGATGCCTTCGTGATTTCCGGTGGACAATCAGGACTCCCGAATTCTGCGTCTGCCGAGGAAGGGCGGGAGGACCGCGTCATCGGCCCCGTGGCCCGCCCCGATCGCGGCGCGCCATCTTCTACAGCATATTCCGGCGAAACGAACCAGCGATTTGGGCTGGGCGGCAGCAAGCCATTTACGCCCGATGAATCATCATATATCTAATACAAATCACATCAGCGAGAACCAAATGGCAGAGCGGATCAAACCAGTCATCATCGCGGGCGCGGGGCCGGTCGGACTGACGGCGGCCCGCCTGCTGCAGGAGCAGGGAATCCCCTTCCTCGTCCTCGAAGCCGACACCCGGCTCGCCGACGACCTCAGGGCCTCGACCTTTCATCCGCCCTCGCTCGACATGCTCGACAGGCTGGGCGCGGCGCAGCCGCTGATTGCCCAGGGGCTGATCACGCCGACCTGGCAAATCCGCATCCATCCCGGCGGAGAACGGGTGGTGTTCGATCTCGGCACCATCGCCGACGACACCGGCCATCCCTATCGCCTTCAGTGCAAGCAATCGACGCTGTGCCGAATCCTGATGGCGCAGATCGTCGAACGCGGCGGCCGCGTGGCCATGGGGATGAAGGTGATCGCCGCCGAGCAGGACGCGGACGGCGTCCGCGTCACCGCGGAGGATGCGGCGGGGGAGTCGCGGACAGTCGAAGGCAGCTTCCTGATCGGCGCGGACGGCGGTCGCAGCACGGTTCGTGGGATGGTCGCCACCGCCTTTGAAGGAAAGACCTATCCGGAGACCACCATATTGGCGACCACGCGCTTTCCGTTCGACCAGCATCTGGAAGGCCTGTCGAACGTCAATTATGTCTGGAAGGAAGGCGGCACCTTCAGCCTCATGCGCCTGCCCGATCTGTGGCGCTGCAGCCTTTATCCCGACGCGGGCGAAAGCATAGAGGAAGCGACGCAACCGGAAAATGTGGAGCGCAAGCTGCAACAGATCGTGCCGACCGGCCAACCCTATGTGGTGGAGGAAATCCGGCCCTATCGCATCCACATGCGGATCGTCGATCGCTATCGCAACGGCCGGATCGTGCTGGCGGGAGACGCCGCTCATCTGAATTCACCCTCCGGCGGCATGGGAATGAACGGCGGAATTCACGACGCGCACGAATTGGTGGCCACGCTGGCCGATATCGCGAACGGCGGCTCACTCGACCTGCTCGACCGATATGTACGGCGGCGGCGACCGATCGCGGAGCAGGAGATTCTCGTCCAGGCCGACCGGAACCGTGCCCGGATGCAGGAACGCGCACCCGCGCGCCGGCTCGAGATGCTGCGCGAGTTGCAACGGATCGCGGGCGACCGCGACAAGGCGCGCGAGCATTTGCTGCGTACGTCGATGATCACCGGCCTGCGCCAGGCGGCGGCGATCGCATGAGCGCCTGCTACGACTATGGCCGCGCCGGAATCATCGGTATCGGAACGCCGCAGGCTAATCCCACCGTCGAAGCGGAAATGCGGATATTGCTGCCGCAGAACGCCCTCCTCCAGACCACGCGGCTGGCCAGCTCCGCGCCCGAATCGCTGGACCGGCTGCGCGAATATCTGTGGAGCCTGCCCGACGCGCTGGCGCGATACGACACGCTGCGTCCGACGGTTTTCGGCTTCGGCTGCACCGGGTCGTCCTACCTGATGCCTCCGGGCTTTCAGGCTGCGATGCTCACGTCGCTGGAAGCCCGCTTCGGCTATCCGATCGTGACGGCGACGGATGCCATCGCCTGGCATTTGCGGGCCCTGGGCGCACGGCGCATCGCGCTGGCCTCTCCCTATCGGGGCGCGCTGGCAGAGGCGGCGCTGGCCTTCTGGCAGGCCGAAGGGTTCGAGGTCGCCGAGGTACGCGAGATCGAGACGGCCATCGCCGACACGCGGGGCATTTACGCCCTCGGCAGCACGGATGCCGGCCGGGTGACCGCGCCGCTGAGCGCCTTGCCGGTCGACGCGATCCTGCTGAGCGGCACCGGCATGCCGTCGCTGCGCCTGATCGCGGACGCCCACGGCCGATCGGGGCCGCCGCTGGTCTCATCGAACTATTGTCTGGCCATGCGGCTCTGCGACGTAGCGAATATTTCCGCCCCGACCGTGGAGGACTGGGGTCCGCGCCTGGCTGCCGCCACCGCCCTTCCGACCGGACCTTCGCAATGACCTGGACACCAAGCGCAATCATCGATTCGGAATCCCTCGTCGGCCAGGGCGCGCCGATTCCCGTGGTGAACCCGGCCAACGAAGAGGTGATCGCCGAAATCCCCGAAGCGGACGAGGCGTTGGTGGAGCGCGCGATGACGTCGGCGCGCGCCGCCTTCGAGCGCGGCGATTGGCGCCTGATGAGCGTCGAGGAACGGCAACGGATATTACGCGCCTGCGCCGATGCGATCGAGGCCGCGGCCGCCGAGATCGCCGAGATCGAATGTTCCAATACCGGCATCCCGCTGGCGCAGATCCGCAACGGAGCAGCGATACGCGCCGCCGGCAATTTCCGCTTCTTTGCGGATTATATCGGTCAGATGGCGGGCGAACTATATGAGCAAGCCAGGGATTATCTGACTCTCGTGCGGCGGGAGCCGGTGGGCGTCGCGGTCCTGATCTCGCCCTGGAATTCCCCGTTGGCGCTGGGATCGATGAAGGTCGCTTCCGCCATTGCTTTCGGGAACAGTTGCGTCCTCAAGCCGGCGGAACAGGCGCCGCTCGGGCTGACCCGGCTGGTCGAGGTGATCCAGGGCGCCGGCCTGCCCCCCGGCGTCGTCAATCTCGTCAACGGCTTCGGCGCCAGCGTCGGCGAACGGCTGGTCCGCCATCCCCACGCCGACCGCATTTCCTTTACCGGCGGCACCCACACCGGCCGCCGGATCATGGCGGCGGCCGGGGAAAATCTGAAGCCGTCGATCATGGAATTGGGTGGCAAGTCGGCGAACATCATTTTCGACGATGCGGATTTCGATCAGGCGCTCGACGGCGCCCTGCTCGGCATCTTCAGCAACAATGGCCAGCAATGCCTGGCGGGTTCGCGCATCCTCGTCCAGAGCGGCATCGCGGATCGCTTCACCGAGGCGCTGGTCGAACGCGCCCGCCGCATATGCGTCGGCGACCCGCGCGCTCCGGATACCGAAGTCGGCCCGCTGGCCAACCGCAATCACTATCGGCATGTGATGGGTTTCGTCCCCGACGCCGCCGACCGCGGCGCCCGCATCCTGGTCGGCGGCGAGCGGCCAAAGGGCTTCGACCGCGGTTTCTATTTCAGCCCGACCGTGGCGGAAGTCGATTCCAACAGCCATCGCCTGTGCCAGGAGGAGATTTTCGGTCCCTTCGCGTCGCTGATGCGGTTCGACACCGACGAACAGGCCTATCGCATCGCCAACGATTCGCGGTTCGGGCTGGTCGGCTATGCCTGGTCCCGCGACATCGACCGGATATTGACGGCGCAGGACCGCATCGCTGCCGGCACCATCTGGTGCAACACGCCGATGATGCGCGACCTGCATGCGCCCTTTGGCGGCATCCGGGAATCGGGCGTCGGCGCCGAAGGCGGGCGCGCTGCAGAAGCCTTTTACACGCATCAGAAATCGGTCATCATACCCCGGAACAGGCTCAATCTTCGGAAACTGGGCGCCTGACATGACGGCCGAGAGTCCGGACATCGTCGGCCGCCTTTCCGTACGACCGGCTATCCGCTCTTTCCTGCACGCCAAGAAGAAGAAGTTCGCTGGGCATGAGCGCACGATCCAGCTCAAGCTCGACCTGCGAATGTCCCCCGTCCAAGCCCAAGAATGCTCGCGAGACGCTCGGCGAGATGGCCGCTTTGCTCGAAAAGATGTGTGCGACGATCAACGGCTTTGCCCGCGCGGCGGACAGCCCGCGCTGGAGAAGGTGCGCGCGGTTCGATAACGCGGCCTATCGTATCGATCAGCTAGCAGGCAAGGTTGCAACGGGCCGGAGATCGCTCGGAGATCAGGATTTTCCGGCTGTCTTTAGGGACAGTTTCGCGATGCTCTTCGCTACGACAGGCGACGTCCACCGTCCGTCGGGTTGATACCAGGTGAAAATCCATGATGCCATGCCGCCCAGCGCCGAAGCGGTGAGGCTGACATTATCGAAATGGAAATCGCCCGCCTTCTTCCCTTCGTCGAGGATGCTGCACAGCATCTTGTGAAACGCCATCCTGGACTTGTCGATTTCCCGGCTCTTGTCCGGCGGCAGGTTATGGGCGTCGCGGAAGAAGAGCGCGACCTCCATGCGATGCGCGATCTGGAGGGTGATGAAATACTCCATGACCTGCGCAAGTTGGGTCGGCGCATCGCCGCCAAGCGTCGTGCTGAATTCCACGGTCTTTTGCGCGGGCGCGGCGCCGAGCAGGCAGATGGCCGCGAGAATATCCATCTTACTGGAAAACCTGGAATAAATATAGGGTTTGGTAACGCCCAGAGCGTCGGCGATGGATTCGAGCGTCGTCGTATCGAACCCGTTTTCGTAAAACAGCCGGACCGCTTCGGCCAGTATTTCCCGCCGCTTTATTTCATCGATCTCCGCCTTGATGGAGCGCTTGCTTCGCGCGCCGCGGGGCTTGTCTGACGGCATTTCACTTCACCTCGAAGTCTGCGCGCCCAAGCAGACGCTTGCACGGCGGCCGGAGATCCGATGTCCGGTCCCCGGCCTCCTGCATGAACAAGCGAGGGCGCGTCAAGGCGGAGGAGGCGGCATCCGGGCTGCCGTCGGGTCAGGCCAGTTCGAACCCCTCATATCCTCCATAAGCAACTTCCTCGCAGCGCTTGCGATAAGCGGGGCCGCCGCCGACATGGACCAGAGTGCGCCGGACAATGCTGCCGTCGGGCTTTTCAGTGACCTTGACCCACCAGGCGTTCGCCTCCGCCAGCAGGGTTCGCGAGAAATCCCGATAGATTTCTTCGGTCCACGCCTCCTCCGCCTCCGCAAGCGGCTGCGAAAAGGTCAGCCCGTGGTCCGTCATATAGGCGATCATCCGCGCTACCCACTCCGCCTGCAGGCCTCCGCAAACGCCGACATTGCAGAATGTCGACCCGTTGTGCGGCCCCACCAGCGTGAAGAAATTGGGGAAGCCGCGCGACTGGAGACCCAGAAATGTCGTCGGCCCGTCCGACCAGCAGTCTTTTAGGCGCAGGCCGCCGCTACCGCGGATGTCGATCCGGTCGAGCGCGCCGGTCACGGCGTCGAAGCCCGTGGCGAAAATGATCACGTCGAGTTCGTGGAAACCCTCGGCCGTCTCGATCCCCTTTGCGTTGATCCTCTGGATCGGATTTTCCTTGATGTCGACCAGATGGACGGACTCCTTGTTGTAGGTCTCGTAATAATTGGTCTCCATCGGCACGCGCTTGCCCCCGAAGGGATGGTCCTTGGGTATCAGCTTTTCCGCGACCGCCGGGTTCTTGACGCGCGCCCGGATCTTGTCGGCGATGAATTCGGCGAGAAAATCGTTGGATTGCTTGTTGAGCAGCAGATCGCGGAATCCGCTCAGCCAGATGCCATAGCCCGGCTGGTCGTAGAGCGATTCGAACAGGGCGTCGCGCTCTTCTTTCGGAACGTCGATGCCCTTGCGCGGGTCGCGGTGATAGGGAAAGGCGGTGTCGGTGGACTTCACATATTCGAGAATG
This sequence comes from Sphingopyxis panaciterrulae, assembly GCF_014199295.1. GTDB lineage: Bacteria > Pseudomonadota > Alphaproteobacteria > Sphingomonadales > Sphingomonadaceae > Sphingopyxis > Sphingopyxis panaciterrulae. Next base: position 110,489 of record NZ_JACIJH010000007.1, on the reverse strand, counting down.
GTCAGCGCGCGCGCGCGCAGATGGCCCATCTCCTCCTCGCTGATCGGAGTGTTGCCCAGCGGCGTACACCAGTTGGGCGAACGCTGGAAAACGAAGAGCTGTTCGGCGGTCTGCGCCGCAATGGGGATGATCTGGACGCCCGTCGCCCCCGTGCCGATCACCCCGACGCGCTTGCCCGTGAAGTCATAGCCCGTCGCCTGCCCCTGTTCGTCCGTGGGCCAGTCCGAAGAGTGGAAGGACTGTCCCTCGAAATCATTGATTCCCTCGAAATCGGGAAGACGGGAGGCCGAGAGGGGTCCCGATGCGGAAATGAGAAAGCGGCAGGTCAGAACCCGTCCGTCGTCGAGCGTGACGTCCCACATGGTCCGTTCGTCGCTATAGACGGCGGCGACGACCTTCGTGGAGAAGGAATAATGCCGACGGACGTCCATCCTGTCGGCCGCATGACGCACATATCGCAGCATCTCCGGCTGACCGGCGAAGCGTTCGCTCCAACTCCAGTCGGACATGAGCCCGACCAGCGCGAAATAGCCGTAGGCATAGCTTTCGGTGTCGAGCCGGCAGCCCGGATACCGGTTCCAGTACCAGGTGCCGCCGACATCGGGCGCCGCCTCTATCCCCCGGACCTTCAGCCCATTCCGGGCCAGCAGATAGGTCTGATAGATTCCGGTGATCCCCGCCCCGATCACCATGGCATCATATGGGCCGGTGTCTGCATCGCACATCATTCGGCTTCTCCCGTGAGCTTGTCGTCGGAGAATATACTAGCTGGTATATATTTATACCGTCAAGAACATTTATAATCTTATCGGTACGACATCGCCACAAGCCACGACGCGCCGCGTGGCCTGCCGTTTGCGGAGGAGATATCGGGATGGCGGAGAAGAGCGCACTTGATAAAGGCGCGGCAAGCTATCAGGCTGACGGGCTGATCGGATAAACCCGGTTCACGGATCAGCGCCCCGTCGGAGGATCGAATATCAGCATGATCAAGGCTTCGAATATTTCCAAGCGCCGCTCCTCTGCCCTGAAGGAGGGCAGTGCCGAATATCTGGCGAAGCGCGCGGAACTGCTGGCGATCGCCGCCAATCAATTCAAGACGAAGGGCTATCGCTCCGCCAAGCTTGCCGAGATCGGGCTCAAGGCCGGCCTCGATCGCGCCACCGTTTATTATTATTTCGGCAGCAAGGAAGAATTGTTCCGCGAATGCCTCCGCAGCGGCGTGGAGGCGAACATCAAGCAGTGCGTCCGCATATTCGAAGAATCCTCGCGGACGGCGAGCGAGCGCCTGAAGGATATCATGGAACAGCTCATGCGCGCCTACAGCGACAACTTCCCCAACATGTACGTCTATATCCAGGAAGATATGGAGAAGATCGCCAGCGAAAAGAGCGTCTGGGCTCACGAGATCATGGGTCAGACCCGATTGTTCGAACAAATCGTCATCAAGCTGATCGCCGAGGCGATGGAAAATGGAGAATTGCGCAGCGACATTCCCGTGATGCTGGCGGCCAACGCCGTTTTCGGCATGTTGAACTGGACGCATCGCTGGTACAATCCCGAGGACCATTACAGCGCCGGGGACGTGTCGGAAGCCTTTTCTCGGATCTTCTTCGATGGCATGACGCGGCCGAACCCTGAACCCTCCGCGCTCTCGCGGCGCCGCAAGACCTCTTGAGGCCGACCGGAATTCAGCGGATCATCGCGGCCGCGCGGGCCTGCGTTCCGATGGCGATCGCCTGACGCACCACCGTGCGCGTCGCGCCGAGCCCGATCGCATTCTGCAGGTGAAGGCGAACGCCCGGAAGGAAGAGGTGCGTCGGCGTCACATCGCAGGCTATGGCCGCCAGTTCCTTCGTCAACGCGGGGACGGTCCCCGACTTCCACGGAATCGCGCAATAGGCGAAAAAGCCAGAGAAGATATCGGGGGAAAGACACAGCATCGCATCGAGGAACCCTGGCACATGCCGGGAGAAGGCGTCCCAATAGGGATCGTCGCCGACGAAGCGGTCCCACAGCGCGCGCCTTTCCTCGTCCAGCGGCGCCGCCGGATCGACGAGGCCGCGCTCCGCCGCGCGTTGCAGCACGACGGTCGCACTGGCCATGATCGAATGGACGCCGAGGCCGGAGACGAGGGCGACGACCTCCTGAACCTGCGCCGCCGTCGCGCCGCTTTCCAGCGCCGCGACGACCGCCTCGTCGATCGCTTCGCTGTCCAGGCACGTGACGCTGACGCTCACCGCCAGACGCACCAGCGCCGCATCCAGTGGGTCCATTCCGTCGCCTTCGGGGACGTCCGCCAGGCGTTCCTCCACCTGCGCCATGAGGTCGGCGAAAGGGGACTCGTCGATCATGGGCTGCCTCAGTTCATCTCGGCGATCTTGCGGACCAGCGTTCCGTGAAAATGCTGCAGCGCCGGTTCGTTGGCGCCGAACACGACCTGCCGGTTGGCGATATGCGGCAACCCGGCCTGCACATATTGCGACATCCGCCAGTCCTCGTCCATCACCGTGGCGCGGATAATCTCCATGTTGCGCTCCCAGCGCCGGGCCGAGCTTTCGACCGCGTTTCGGGGCACCAGCATCATGAACAGGACGCGGCATTTGCCGGGCTCGTCCCCGGGGAAGGAGGTCCATGCCTCGAAATGGTCGCCCTGCCAGACCACCACCGTATTCGGGAAAAGCTGATAGTTGGAGGCGATATGCGGCAGCATCTCGTCCTCGCGGAACGGCTGGTCCAGCAGAGAGGCAAAGGATTTGCGGACGCCGACCATCCGCCCGTTGATCCCGAACGCCTTGTAGGGCGACAGGTTGGGATAGAAATAGGGCGCAATGGAATTGGCGTGAAGCGGCGCGAAATGATAAGCCTCGAGAAAGCCGTCGAGAACCGATTTCCAATTGATGTCCGCCTCGAACACCTCGCGCCGCACCAGCGCATGGCCTTCGATGTCAAACGAGGCAAGTTCCGCGTCGATGTCGCCAAGATAGGTTTCCAGATCGATCGGCGCCCCGTCCATCTGCACCCAGATCAGGCCATGGCGCTCGGCGACGCTGACCTGCGGCAGGCCCAGCGCGCGCCGGTCGATATCGGGAAAGCCGGGCTTGTAAACGGCCTTCAACGAACCGTCGATATGATAGGACCAGGAATGATAGGGACAGACAAACTGTTTCGCCTGCCCCTCTTGCTCCATCGTCAGCGGCGATCCGCGATGGCTGCATATGTTGCGGAACGCCTTGAGGCCGCCGTCCTCCTGCCGCGCGATGATCAGGGAAACGCCCAATATCCTGTCACAGATGAACGCCCCCGGCTCCGGCAATTGCTGCGAATGGCCCGCGACCAGCGGAAAGCCGTGAAACAGCCGCTTTTCCCGCGCGAGATGCTCCGGGTCGAAATAGCTGGCGGCGGGGTGCGGCATCGCGCTCTCGGCCAGCGACGTCGTCCTGTTCCGGATATAGCCGCTTATCTCCTCGAACAACTGCTTTTGAACCGAATTCTGCACGATCATCTCCCGTCGCAGGAATAGCTGGTGGAAACAGGCGAATCAAAATTTGAAAGAGAACTGCAAATTGACTTCGCGGCCGCGGGCGACGGCGCCGCGCTGTTCGCCCGCTCCGGGAATGGTCGCGCCGCCCGTCCGGTCGGCGGCGAAAAGCAGGTAATGCTTGTTCGTCAGATTCTTGCCGATCAGCGCCACTTCCCACCTCTTGTCCGCCGCACCGACGCGCACACCGGCGTTGTAGCGCCAGAAGGAGGCTTGCGCGCCGCCCGGCGACCGCGCGTCGCTGGCGTTGTAGGAATCGCTGTAATAGGCATCGGCCGAAAGGCCGAAAATCATGTTCGCGCCGACATCGCCTTCATAGGACGCACCGAAACTGCCGGTCAGGTCGGGCGAGCGCGCAGGAACCGTGCCCTCGAAATCCTGCTGGAGCACCAGACTCTTCCCCGGGTCGAGGAAGGAGCAGCCCGGCGGCGGGTTCGCATCCGCGGGCAAGGTGCCCGCCGCATAGGTATAGGCATAGCATTGGCCGATATAGTCGTGGAAGCGGTTGCGGACATAGGCCAGCGCCCCATGCACCTCAAAGCCGGGCGCGATGTCGTATTGCGCGTCGAATTCCACGCCGCGCTGCTTCAGCTTTCCCGCGTTGCTGATCACATAGCGGACCTCGACCGGATTATAGACGGTTGCCTGCAAATCCTTGAAGTCATAGAGGAAAGCGGTGGCGTTGAACTTGAAGGCGCCAAAATCGCCGCGCAGGCCGACTTCGCCACCCTTGACCGTCTCGGAATCGAAATCGATGTCGCTGAGCCGCGCCGTCGACTGCATCGGGCTGGTCAGCGCGAACCCGCCGGACTTGAACCCCGTCTTGTAGGCGATCCAGGTCGTCAGCGACGAGCTCGGACGGTACGTCAACGTCACTTCGGGCGAGACATTATTATCGGAAAAGGAGCCCGCGAGCACGCCGGGTGTCGGATCGGTGGATCCCGGAAAGATCGTGTTCGCCGTATTGAACGGCCCGAAACCGTAAAGATTGCGGTTGGTCGTCGTGCGCTTCTCGTGCGTGTAGCGCAGACCGCCGGCCAGTTCCAGATTGTCGGCGATGTCGAAGGACATCTGGCCGAAGACGGAAATGGTGTCGCTCACGAGGTCGGCGACCTTCTCATAGGCGTCGTAACGCCCGTTTCCGGCCAGGCCGTAAAAGACGTAGGGGGTGATCAGCGCGTTGTTGTAAAGATCATCCTTGCTGTGCTGATAATAGCCGCCCAGGAAGAAATTCAGCGGCCCGTCGAAATCCGACGCGAGGCGAAGCTCCTGGCTGACGGATTCGAGACTATTGTCCTCCAGCACGACGAGCCCGCCGTAAACGGTCTGGTCGAGCGCCGACAGATAGAAATAATCATGCCGGACATAGCCCGTGATCGACGTAAGCATCAGCGGGCCGAAATCATATTTCAGGTTCAGCGAACCGATATAGGCCGTCATGTGATCGCGCGCCCGGCCGTCGCCGCCACCGCGCGGCATCGCCGCCGCCACGACGTCGGGGATATCGCCATAGCTGGTCTGATCGTCAGGGCGGCAATCGCCATAGGGGTCGACATTGCCATAGGACCGCGGCTTGCCGTCCGCGGCGCACGGCCCGATATTCTGGGCAAAGGCGCCCGCCCCGTCGCCGTTATAACGCGTGGCGAAAAGTTTCGCGCTGGCGGTGAACGGACCGCCGTTGTCGAATTCCAGCGTCGCGCGGCCCATCCATTCGTGCTCGCCGATCCGCTTCGACGACCGGCCGGGCAGGATCGCGGTCCCGGCGGGCAGGACGGCGGGGTCGTAATAGGGGTTGGCGATGGGCCCGGCGTTGTTGTGCAGCCACCCGCCCATCGAACGATAGCGGACGGCAAGCCGCCCGCCGAGGCTGTCGCTGATCGGGCCCGCGACATGCGCCTCGCCGACCATTTCCCGGCCCGCGAACTCATAGCTCAGCGTCCCCCCGAATTCGAACTGGCGCGTCGGACCGGCCGAGGTCACCGAAATCACACCCGCGGGACTGTTCTTGCCAAAGAACAGCGCCTGCGGCCCGCGCATGACCTCGACGCTGCCGAGGTCGAAGAAGCCCAGCATGGCGACGCGCCCGGCCGAGGTCTGAACGCCGTCGATCGACACCGAGACGGGCTGTTCGAAGCCGATCTGCGTCGCGGGCGAACTGATGCCGCGGATCGACAGCGAACCGCCGCCGTTGATCTTGTAGTCGCTGACGATCACATTGGGGACGAGGGAGCCGATGTCGGTCAGATCCGCGGCCTTGTATTGCTCGATCTTCTGCGCGTTGAGCGCCGTGATCGCTACCGGCACATCCATCAGCGATTCATTGCGCAGGCGCGCCGTGACGACGATGTCCCCGTCCGACGCCGCTTTCGCACCGGTGGGCGCCTGATCAACATTACTGTCGACAGAAGAGGATGCGGTCTGGGCGTGAAGCGGCGCAGACGACAGCACGGGCATCGCGAGCAGCGAGACCCCGACGAGAAATGGACGCTTTTTGCTGAAAGACATAGATTCCTCCCAAAACCGACGGCCCGTTCGCCGCGAATCCGACCCTGTGGTCGACATTGACAGGCATATAGTAGTAAGCGTAATCGATCAGTCAACACATGTGTTTACTAGCGATGAAAATGGGTGATATACCATGGAAATTAAAGGGAAAATTATAGTGGTGACTGGGGCCGCCAATGGCATCGGCGCCGCTCTGGCGCGCCGCTTCGCGCTGGCCGGAGCCGAAGCGCTGCTGCTCTGCGACCTCGACTCGGACGGCGCGCGCGACGTCGCGGCCGACCTCGATCTGCCCGAGGATCGCCGGGCGGGCGTCGGCTGCGACGTCGCGGACCGGGAAGAGGTCCAGCGCCTTGTGGACATGGCGCTCGCGCGATTCGGGCGGATCGACCTGTTCTGTTCGAACGCGGGCATATTGGCGCCGGGCGACGAGACGGCGCCCGTCGCCGAATGGCAGCGCGCCTGGGACGTCAACGTCATGGCCCATGTCCATGCCGCGCAGGCTGTCCTGCCGTCGATGCTCGAACGCGGCGCCGGTTATCTTCTCAACACGGTGTCCGCGGCCGGGTTGCTGACGAGCCTGGGGGCCGCACCCTATGCGGTTTCGAAACATGCCGCGCTCGCCTTTTCGGAATGGCTTGCCGTCACCTATGGCGGGAAAGGCATCGGCGTCAGCGCGCTGTGCCCGCAGGCCGTCCGCACGAAGATGATCGCCGAGGCCGCCGCCGCGGGGGCCGGGGCCGCTGTGTCGTCGGGGGGAAATCTGCTGGAAGCCGAAGAGGTCGTGGACAGCGTGATCGCGGGCCTCGCCGACGAGCGCTTCCTGATCCTGCCGCACCCCGAGACCGCAAGATATGCAGAGGCCAAGGCCCGCGACATCGATCGCTGGATCGCCGGGATGCGCCGGCTCCTGCCGCCCGATGCATAGAGGCCACGACGCGCGGAAGCGCGACGCCCGTTCGCCCCCCTTCGACCGCCCGCAAAGGGCGGCCCTTCAGCCGATCCGCCTGTCCATCCCTTCCCAATAACGCTCCCGAATCACGTTCTTCTTGGGCTTTCCGGACGGGGTGCGCGGGACGTCGCTCGCGAATTCCACGCGGCGCGGGCATTTGAAGTGCGCAAGCCCGTTCCGCGCAAAGCCGATGACATCGGCCTCCGTCAGTTCGGCGCCCTTGCGCAGGATCACGAGCGCATGCACCGCCTCGCCCCACTTCCTATCGGGCACGCCGAAGACGATGGCCTCGACGATATCGGGATGGTTGGTCAAATGGCGCTCGACTTCAGCGGGATAGACGTTTTCCCCGCCGCTGCGAACCATATCCTTCAGGCGATCCCGGATATAGAGATAGCCCTCCTCTATCCGCCCCATGTCGCCGGTGCGAAACCAGCCGCCTTCTAGAAACGCCTCTGCGGTGGCGGCGGGATTCTCCCAATATCCGAGGCTGCGCTGCCCTCCCCTGGCCCACAGCTCGCCAATTTCACCGTCGGGGAGCGGCTGCCCGCTTTCCGGGTCGAAGATGCCGATTTCCACGTCCTTCATGGGACGACCGCAGGAATGGAGCAGTTCGGGCGTCTCCAGCAAGTCCGCGTCGATGCGCAGGACCGTGACGCCGAAAGTCAATTCGGTCGAGCCATACATGGAATAGAGGGGGCAGCCGAACAATTCGATCGTCTGGCGGGCGCTGTTGAGGGACAGGGCGCCGCCACCGACGATGACGCCTTCCAGGCTGGAAAAATCGGCCGCAGCGTCGGATTCCTCGACCACCATGGCGAGGACGGTGTTGACCATCACGAAGCTGCGGACCTGATGGCGCGCGATCAATTCGACCATTTGGTCCTTGTCGAACGCGCTTTGCCCGACACAATGCCCGCCCATGTCGAACGTCCGCAGCGACCCGATGAGCGCCGCCACATGGAACAGCGGCAGAATGACGAGTTGCGCGCCGCGGGGCGACAGCGGCATCGCCTCCGCGGCATTCCGGAAGAAGGCGGTCAGATTGGCGTTGGTGATCAGGGCGCCTTTCGGCCAGCCCGACGTGCCAGAGGTGTAGAGCTGGACGGCGACGTCCCCCGGCCCTGAAACCGCCCCCGGATCGGTGTCGGGACGGGCGCGCGCCTCCGCGCGCAGGTGGGGGATGCCCGCGACCGGCTCGCCCGCGACGAACATGTGCACCGGATGCGTCAGCGCGGCGCGAATCGCCTCCGCCATATGGGCGAGGCCGGGATCCATGACGAAAATCTTCGAACGGCAATTGTTCAGGATCCAGGCGATTTCCTCGGCGGAATAGCGCCAGTTTACGGCGACCTGCACCGCGCCGAGCTTGCGCGCGGCAAAGAAGGTCAGATAGCTTTCGGGGCAATTTTTGAGCGCGACCGCGACCCGGTCCTCCCGGCCCACGCCATGGGCCGCCAGCTCATTGGCGATCCGGTTCGTTTCGCGGTCGAACGCCCGATAGGAGAGCGTTTCCTCCTCGAACGTGATCGCCGGAAAGTCGGGGATCGTCCGGGCATGATGCCGAATCACCTGCTCCATCGGCAGTCCTGTCACGCCTGCTTCCACGGGCGCGTCGTGCCCGATCGGCGGTGCCTCATTCTCTCTCTCGCTCGTCAAGATCACGGTCTCCGACATCCTCTTTCCCTTGTTGTGCCAGCACCAAACCAAATTGCAATGCGTTCGTCAACATAGTTGTTGACTAGCGCAGGGCGCCTCCCTACCGTCCAAGCGATCCCATGGCGGGCCGGATGTCCCCCATCGCGTTTTGAAAAGGTTCGGCAATGGCAACGGCTCTGGTGGTTGGAGGAACGGCGGCGACGGGCGTATCGATCGTCGCGGGCCTTCGCGAACGCGGATACGACGTCACCATCTATCATCGCGGAACGCACGAGCTTCCCGAGCTGGACGATCTGGAACATATCCACGGCGACCCGCATCACCGCGCCACCATCGCCGCCGATCTCGGCACACGCCGGTGGGATGTCGTGGTCGCGACCTATGGCCGGATTCGCTATCTGGCCGAGGCGCTGGCGAACCGGACCGGCCACTTCGTGTCGGTCAGCGGCGCGCCGGTCATCGGCGCCTCCGTCGGCGTCCCCACGACCGAGGACACCCCCTATGAAGCGGCGGAGAACGCACCGGCGGGCCTGGGCGGCATCCTGCCGCGCATCGCGGAGACCGAACGCGCCGTCCTGAAGGCCGGAGAGCAAGGCGCGTTCCGGGCGTCGGTCGTCCGCTATCCCTATGTCTATGGGCCCCACGCGGTCGCGCCGCTCGAATGGCATGTCGTCCAGCGTGTCCTCGACAGGCGCAAGCGATGGATCGTGCAGGCGGGCGGGCTTGGCATCTCCTCCCGCTGCGCGTCCCCCAACGCCGCCGAATTCGTCCTGCGCGCGCTCGACAGGCCGGAGGCCGCGGACGGCCGGATTTTCAACGCCGCCGATTCGCGCCAGTTCACCACGCGCGAATGGGTATCGGCGATCGCCGCCAGCCTGGATTGGGAATTCGAGTTCGTCGACATCCCGGCCTCCATCGCTCCGCTCGGCTCGTCCGCGGTGCCGATGGCCGGGGAATATAGCTGGATTCGCAAGAGCGACGTCGAACAGGGGCTCATCCGCCACCAGTTGCTCAGCAATCTCTATGGCCGCGAGGTACTGGGCTACGCCGACAAGGTCGACCCTCTCGACTGGATGACGACGACCGTCCAGCACTGGCTGAAGAATCCGCCGACCGTGGACGGCGAGGACGGGCGGTTGGGGGCCGCCGACTTCGACTATGCGGCCGAGGACCGACTGCTGCAATTCTGGGACGCGACCTGCGCCGGAGCTCCCGATTTCTCGGGCCGAACCGTCCGCCAGCATCCCTATGCCCATCCGGCGGAAGCGACGCCCTGATGCGGATGCCCCACATCTTTGCGCCCGGCCGGTTCACGCTTCGGCCGCACCATGTCGCGCTCTGGACCGACGCGGTAGCGGGCGATGCAAATGAAGCCGCCCGGATCGGAGGCGTCCTGCCTTCGATCGCGCTGCTGCTGTGCTTCAACGGCGCGGGCGCGTCGATCGACGACATCATGGCGATCCTGGACACGAAGCCGGAGCGGGTTCTGTTCGGCGAGATCGAGCTGGAGATCGACAGGCCGCTCCGAGCCGGCCTCACCTATTCCATCGACACCGCGATCGTCGGCAGTGAGCACAAGCATGGCCGCAAGACGGGGCCGTTCGACAAGGTGACGCTCCGCTATGCGCTGTCCGAAGGCGACCGACGCGCGGCGACGGTCACGCAGACGTGGATCATCTCCCGTGACGCATGACCTCTCCTTCCCGGTCGCCGGAGAGGCCCTGGCACCGCTGACGGTCGCCCACATCGACCCCGCGACGCTCAAGCTTGTCGCCGCGCTGATGGACGATCCCAATCCGATTCATTTCGATACGGCCGCCGCCCGGGCCGCCGGGCTCGGGGACCGGCCGGTCGCGCAAGGCCCCCTGACCTTCGGCTATCTTCTCGTCATGGCGGCGCGCGCGGTCGGGGGCCACGACGGCCTCCGCCAGGCGCGAATCCGGTTTCTGGGCAATGTCTTCGCGGGAGACAGGCTGGAATGTACCGGCGTCATCCACGAGGTGACGCCCGATGCACAGCGCATGACGCTGCGCTGCCGCGCCGAAGCCGACGGCCGACCCGTCGCCGACATGGACGCCACCTTCCTGCTGGACGGCGCCGACGCTCCGTCCGGCCAAGCTTCACCGACCTCAAGAAACGGGATGGATCTATGACCGATATTGCCACGCTCAGCGACCTCGAACGCTTGGTGGAGGAACGCGCAATCGAACGGGTGTTGTCCGATTACGCCTATTATCTCGACATGAACATGCCCGACCGGATGGCCGAGCTGTTCGTTGAGGATTGCGAAGTCGATTATGCGCCGAATTTCGGCGCAAAGGGGATGGAGGCCTATAAGAAGACGCTGGAAGGGATCGGCACCTTCTTCACGGCGACGAGCCATCATAATTCGGGCACTGTAATCGATTTCGTCTCCTCGACCGAGGCGCGCACCCGCACGATCGTGCTGGCTGTCCACCGTTATGCCAAGGACCGGCCCGACGGCATCCTCCACGGGCAATATCACGACACGCTGGTCAAGGTGGACGGCGCCTGGAAGTTCAAGACGCGCGAACTGCGCACCGCCTTGACGACCGATTATCACGTCCGCGCGGGCAATCCGATCGGCCGCAACGACGGATGAGCGGCGTGAACGCGCCTTTGCGAATCGAGGCGGGCGAGGTGATCGACTGGATCGTGTTCGACCGGCCCGAGGCGGCGAACGCGCTGTCGACGCCACTGCTCGACGCGCTGTCCGAAGCGCTGGTGCGGCTGCGGGACAGCGGCGCGCCCGTGATCGGGATTCGCGGCGCGGGCAAGGGCTTCAGCGCGGGCGTCGATCTGTCCGAATATAACGCCGCCGCGACTCCAACCGCGGATGCCGCGCGGCTGCGCCGCAACGTCGAGCGCTGGCTGGACATCTGGCGCCATCCCAAGCCGGTGATCGTCGCCGTCCACGGCTTTTGCATGGGCATCGCTGCCCAGTTGCCCAGCTTCGCGGACATCACGCTGGTTGCGGAGGACGCGCGGATTGGCGAGCCGGGTATCCCGCTGGGCGGCGGCTTCATCGCCCCGACCTGGGTGTCTCAGGTCGGGGCGAAACGCGCGAAGGAACTGGCGCTGATTCCCGGCAACCACGTTACGGGCGCCGAGGCCGCCGCCTGGGGCTGGGCCAACGCCGCCGTCCCCGCCGACCGGCTGGTTGCGTGCGCCGAGGCGCTGGCCGAACGCATGGCGCTGATCCCGGCGCCGGTCCTCGCCATGAAGAAGCTCTCGATCAACCGGGCGATGGAGGCGCAGGGCTTTCTCGCTTCGGTGAACGCCATCGCGGAAAGCGACGCCATCCTCCATCTGGAGCCGTCGGTCCTGGCGCTGCGGCAGGACATCGCGTCGCTTGGCCTCAAGGCGGTTCTGGCCCGTTTCGCGGGGCCCCGTTCGCAGCAGATACTCACACAATCCGGTAGGAAGACTATTGATGGCTGACGTCGAATTCCAGGTCGTGGGCAAGGTCGCCCACGTTCGCCTGAACCGCGAAAGCGGAATGAACGCGATCACGGGTGAGATGGACGAGCTGCTGCACGCGGCATGGCAGAGGATCAACGCGGAGGCGGACATCTGGTGCGCGATCCTGTCCGCGACCGGCGAAAAGGCGTTCTGCATCGGCGCCGACGTTTCGGAAGGCCCCGAGCGCAAGACGCGCATGGCGCTTGCCGGGGGGCTGACGGGCATCGGCGGGCCGCTGGTGACGCTGAAAAAGCCGCTGATCGCCGCGGTACAGGGCTTTTGCGTGGGCGGTGGCTTTGAGCTGGCGATGTGCGCCGACGTCATCGTCGCCGCAGAGAATGCCCAGTTCGGTCTCCCCGAAACCCGGCACGGCATCATCGGTGAATGCGGCGTCGTCCACCGCGCGGTGCGGCAGTTGCCGCAGCGCGTCGCGATGGCCATGATCCTCACCGGCGAACGCATCGACGCCGGAACCGCGCTGCGGCACGGACTGGTGAATGAGGTGGTGCCGACCGGCAACCTCGAAACCGCCGCCGCCGCCTGGGCCGAAAAGATCAACAAATGCGCCCCGCTCGCCAACCAGGCGGCCAAGGCGGCGGCGCTCGGTCGCGCGGGCCATCCGCTGGAAACGGCGCTGGCGACCCGTTTCGAGGAAATCGAGCGCTACGCCGCAAGCGAGGATGTCATGGAACGGGACCAGGCTGCAAAGGAAGGCCGCCGTCCCGTCTGGGCGGGCAGGTAATTCGATGAGATGATATCGCGAAAGCGGAAATCCAGCGTGGGGTCAGCCTACGCGCGCTCTGGATCCCCGCTTGCGCGGGAATGACAAAGGTGGGGAGTGCCCCCCTTTCCATCCCAAAACGGACCTTTGCATTCCGGGCTGGCAGCCTATTTCCGCCCTCGCCAGTCGACCACCTGCCACCCCATGCGCGGCGCGAGGCGGCGCAGCTTCCGCGACGGCGTCGTCGCGACCGCCTCATCGGCGAAGCGCAGCATCGGGTGGTCGGAGACATGGTCCGAATAGGCGCGGATATGCGCATCCTCGCGGGTGATCGCATTGTCGGCGAGCCAGCCGGTGATCCGCGCGAACTTCGCCTCGCCATAGCAATTGTCGCCGCTCAGCCGCGCGTGGATATGGTCGCCGCCATCCGGCTCGTCGAGCCGCGTCGCGAGCACGTCGTCCATGCCCAGCCGCCGCGCGATCGCGTCGACATAGAGGTGGAAGGAGGCGGTCGCTAGCAGCAGCCGGTACCCCGCCGCCCGGTCGGCCGCGATCTGGTCGAGCGCCGCGGGGTGCAGACCGCGCGCGACCACCCGGTCGGCATAGCTTTCGGCGAGCGGCGCGATCTCGGCGCGGCGGAAGCGCTTTCCGACCAGCAGCCGCAAATTGATCGCCTTCAGCCACGCGCGGTCGATCAGCCGCAGCGCATAGGCGAGCCCCGCCAGCCCGACGAGCGGCAGCAGGAGGAGCCGCCACGGCTGGCGGCGCCGCGCGACATGGATCAGAAAGCCGCTGTAGGTGCCCGCGCGGGTGATCGTGCGGTCCATGTCGTACAGGGCGACGCGGTGAGCGACAGGGCGGGTCGTCGGGGTGGTGGGCGCATCCATGCGTCGCGCCTTACTCCCGGCGTGCCCGCCGGCCAAGCCCGGCCCCTATGCCATGGATTAGCTTGCCGTCCTTCGGCAAATCATCCAATGTCGCCCGCACAATGGCGGCCAGCGCGGATTTCGAAACGGACGAAGGAGCCGACGGCGTCGATGTGCGCTTCACCGGGCGCCTGACGCTCGCGCGCCTCGGCGACCTGCCGGCGCGGCTCGACGCGCTCGGCCCCATCAGGGCGCTCGACCTGTCGGACATCGAGCGGATCGACACCGTCGGTGCCTGGATCGTCACCCGCACCGCCCACGCGCATGACGCCGAGGTCATCGGCGCGAGCGAAGATGCGCAACGGCTGCTGAAAGCGCTCGCCGACGACAAGAGCGACTATCGCGTTCACCGCGACCGCCGGCCGATGTGGACGCGGATGCTCGAGGAACTGGGCACCGCCAGCGTCGGCGTGTGGACCGAGTTCATCGGCATCGTCGGCTTTTTCGGCGCGATGATCGTCGCCTTCGTCACCCAGATTCGCGCGCGTCGCCGCATTCGCTGGCACGCGATCGTCACCCGATTCCAGAGCGTCGGGGTCGACGCGCTGCCGATCATCGGGCTGATGGCCTTTCTGATCGGCATCGTCATCGCGCAGCAGGGCGCGGTGCAGCTCCGCCAGTTCGGGCTGGAGGTGTTCACGATCAACCTCGTCGGCCGCGCCTCGGTTCGCGAGCTGGGCCTGCTGATGACCGCGATCATGGTCGCGGGCCGCTCGGGATCGGCCTTCGCGGCACAGATCGGCACGATGAAGCTGACCGAAGAGGTCGATGCGATGCGCACGATCGGCGTGTCGCCGATGGAGGCGATCGTGCTGCCCCGCGTCGCCGCCTCGACGATCATCATGCCGCTGCTCGGCTTCTATGCCAGCATCTGCGCGATCGTCGGCGGCGGGGTCTTTTCGTGGATCGGGCTCGACATTCCGCCGATCACCTATATCCAGCGGCTGCGCGAGATCATCCCGATGACCGATTTCTGGGCGATGCTGATCAAGGCGCCGGTGTTCGGCATCCTGGTCGGCGTCACCGGCTGCTATTCGGGGATGCAGGTGCGCCAGAATGCCGAAGAGGTCGGGCGCCGCACCACCTCCGCCGTCGTCGCCGCCATCTTCCTCGTCATCGTGCTCGACGCCTTCTTCGCCGTCTTCTTCTCGTCGATCGGGTGGAACTGATGGTGGACGAAGAGGAACAGGAGGAAATCCGGCAGGAGATCGCGTCCGCCGACGCGGTGCGCCCCGAGAAATTCGACGTCGCGATCCACGTGCGCGGGCTGGTCAACCAGTTCGGCGACGCGGTGATCCACGATCATCTCGACCTCGACGTGCGCTCGGGCGAGATATTGGGCGTGGTCGGCGGTTCGGGCACCGGCAAGTCGGTGCTGATGCGCTCGATCGTCGGGCTGCAGACGCCGACCGCGGGCGAGATCGAGGTCTATGGCCGCACCCTCGACACCATCACCGATGCCGAGGAATCGCGCGACCTGCGCCGCCGCTGGGGCGTGATGTTCCAGGGCGGGGCGCTGTTCTCGACGCTCAGCGTCGCGGAGAATATCCAGGTGCCGCTGCGCGAATATTATCCGCGGCTCGACCAGACCCTGCTCGATGAAATCGCCGCCTACAAGGTCGCGATGGTCGGCCTGCCGCCCGACGCCGGCCCCAAATATCCGGCCGAGTTGTCGGGCGGCATGGTCAAGCGCGCCGGCCTTGCCCGCGCGCTCGCGCTCGACCCCGCGCTCCTGTTCCTCGACGAGCCGACCGCCGGGCTCGACCCGATCGGCGCCGCCAAGTTCGACGAGCTGATCCGCGAGCTCGCCGACACGATGGGGCTCACCGTCTTCCTCATCACCCACGATCTCGACTCGCTCTATGCGACCTGCGACCGGGTCGCGGTGCTGGCGGAGAAAAAGGTCATCGCGGTCGGCACCATCCCGGAACTGCTTGCCACCGAGCATCCGTGGATACAGGATTATTTCAACGGGCCGCGCGGCCGCGCCGCGACGACGTCGCACGGCCGCGCCGCGCACGACAGGAAAAGCTGATGGAAACTCGCTCGAACAATGTGCTGGTGGGCGCCTTCGTGCTCTTCTTCACTCTCGCGATCGCGATCTTCGTCGTCTGGATGGCGAACGACAGCGGCGGCGCGAAGCGCGAGTATGACATCTTCTTCAAACAGTCGGTCGACGGGCTGAGCAAGGGATCGCAGGTGCAATTTTCCGGCGTCCCGGTCGGCCAGGTGCGCCAGATCGAGCTGTGGCGCGACGACCCGCAATTCGTCCGCGTGCGCATCGAAGTCGACGAAAGCGTACCGATCCTTCAGGGCACCACCGCCGCGCTGGAAGGCGTCGGCTTCACCGGCGTGTCGCAGATCGCGCTCGACGGCGCGGTCAAGGGCGCGCCGCCGATCACCGACAAGGGGCCGGCCGGCAAGCCGGTGATCCCGAACCGCGTCGGCGGCCTCGGCGAGATACTGAACACCGCGCCGCAATTGCTGCAACGCCTGTCGACGCTGACCGAGCGGCTCGCCGAACTGGCGGACGACGAGAATCAGGCGAGCATCCGCGGCATCCTGAAGAATGTCGAGCAATCGACCGCGATCCTCGCGCGTAACGGCCCCGCGCTCGAAAAGGCGCTCGCCGACACGCGCATCGCGATCCAGCAGACGGGCAACGCCGCCGAACAGATCGGCAATCTCGCCGCCGCCACCCAGGGGACGATCGACCGCAACGTCGACCCGGCGATGCGAAATTTGCGCGACACGCTCGCCTCCGCCAATGAATCGATGAAGACGCTGGAGGGCGCGATCGCCGACGCCCGCCCGGGCCTCCAGACCTTCAGCGACAAGACCATTCCCGAAGCCAATGCGCTGATCCGCGACCTGCGCCGCACCTCCGCCTCGCTGTCGAGCCTGACCGACAAGCTCGACCAGCAGGGCGCCGGCGCGGTCCTCGGCGGCAGCAAGCTCCCCGATTACAAGCCATGAGGTATCCGACCATGTCCCGCAGCCTCCGCACCCCGATGCTCGCCGCCCTCGGCGCGGCGACGCTGTCCGCCTGCGTCAGCTTCGGCAGCGAGCCCCCGCCCTTCCTGCTGACCCTGACCGCCGACGCCGCGCCCGCCGCCGGCCAGGCGCGCACCACGGGCGAGGCGGAGGCGCTGACCATCCTGATCCCGACCGCGCCGCAGAAGCTGCGCACCCAGCGCATCCCGGTGCAGCAGGACGACGCCAGCATCGCCTATGTCAAG
Organism: Sphingopyxis panaciterrulae; assembly: GCF_014199295.1. GTDB lineage: Bacteria > Pseudomonadota > Alphaproteobacteria > Sphingomonadales > Sphingomonadaceae > Sphingopyxis > Sphingopyxis panaciterrulae. The sequence continues at coordinate 93,466 of NZ_JACIJH010000007.1, read as the reverse complement.
GATGCGCAATGGGTCGAGGCGCCGCAGCGCCTGTTCCAGCGCCTGCTGTCCGAAACCGTCGCCGCCCGCACCAATCGCGTCATCCTCGACGAAGGCCAATATCTGACCGCGCCGGGCGAGCAGCTCGCCGGCCAGCTCCTCGACTTCGGCGTCGACGAGGCGACGAACGAGGCGGTGGTCGTCTATCAGGCGATGCTGGTGGGTGCCGGCGGCAAGAGCGTCACCCAGCGCCGCTTCGAGGCGCGCGAGCCGATCGGCGGCAAGATTGAGGCCAAGCGCGTCGGCGAGGCGCTGACCACCGCGGCGAACAAGGTCGCGGGCGATGTCGCGGGGTGGCTCGCGGGCTGACCGCGCCTGTGCTTGCCATTTCGCTCTGCCGCCTCTAGGGGGCTCGCGCGCGACCTGAAGGTCGCCCCGTGCAGCGCCTCTTTCCGGGTTTCCGGCCCTGCACCTTTCCGACGAGCCCGCCGACCGAAAGGACTCGCTCGTGGGATGGATCATCCTCGCCATCGCCGTCTTCACCGAAATCTGCTGGGCGCTCAGCCTCAAATGGGCCGCGATGCAGGGGACGTGGCAGGCCTCTGCGGTGCCGGTGACGCTGAGCTTCGTCAACATGGCGCTGCTCGCCTTCGCGATGCGCGAGATTTCGGCCGGCACCGCCTATGCGATCTGGACCGGGCTGGGCGCGGTCGGGGTCATCATCGGCGGGATCATCCTGTTCGACGAGAAAGTCAGCGCGGTGCAGATCGGCTTCATGGCGCTGATCGTGATCGGCGTGGTGGGGACCAAGCTGTTCGCGGCGAGTTGAACGGCGCGACCACGATTTCCAGCGGTGGCGGAGTCTGGATACGGGCTCTCTCCCCTTCAGGGGAGAGATACGCAGGCTTGCGAGCTTGCGCGCTAAAGCGACGTGCATTAAATCTGGATCACCCTTTTTTCCGTTCGTGCTGAGCTTGTCGAAGCACCGTCCTTTTTCTTGCTACGCTTGAAAGAAAGAACAGCCCTTCGACAAGCTCAGGGCGAACGGGGATGAGTGATGCAGATTTACGGCACGCCGCTCTAGCCGGAGTTGAGAGGGGCCAGCGTGCGTGCTTCCCCCTCTCCCAACCCTCTCCCCTGAAGGGGAGAGGGCTTTTTACGGACCCTACCCCATCAGGCTCTTCGACGCCTGCTCGGTCACGTCGCGCGACAGGCCGGGCTGCGCCAATATCCGTTCGAGCTCGGCCTTCATCAGCGCCTGCCGCGCCTCGTCGAAGCGCTTCCAGCGGCCGAGCGGCGGGATCATCCGCGCGGCGGTCTGCGGGTTGCGGGGATCGAGCGCGATGACGAGGTCCGCAAGCAGGCGATATCCCGCGCCGTCGGCCTGATGAAACGCCGCCTGATTGCCCGCGAAGGCACCGTAGAGCGCCCGTACGCGGTTGGGGTTGGCAAGGGTGAAATCGGCGTGCCGCGCCAGTTCGGCGACCGCCGCCACCGTATCGGCGCGCTGCGACCAGGCCTGCACCTGGAACCATTTGTCGAGCACCAACGGATTGTCGCGATAGCGCTGATAGAAGATGTCGAGCGCATGGGCGCGCTCGTCGCTGTCGCCGTGCGCGAGCGTCGCGAGCGCCGCCTGCCGCTCGGTCATCCCGTCGGCATTCGAGAAAATGGCGAAGGCGAGGCCGGGCACATCGCCCTTCCCGCTCGCCGCGAGATAGGCGAGCGCGACGCCGCGCAGACGGCGGCGCCCCTTGGCAGCGGGGGTGAGGTCGGTCGCGGGCGGCGCGGCCTGCGCCAGAATGGCCCGCCATTCGCGCTCCAGCGCCGCGCCGATCGCCGCCTGCAAGGCCAGCCGCTCGCGGCGGATCGCGTCGGGGTCGACGGTCACCATCTGGTCGCCGATGAAGGCTTCGCTGGGAAGCAGCACCGCCTCGGCGACGAAGGCCGGGTCGTCGGCCGCGCCGGTCAGCGTCTGCGCCACCGCGCCGATCACCGCCTCGCGGCCCTTCGCCTCGCCCGATACCGCCGCAACCAAGGTGTCGAGCATCAACTGCTGGAGCGCCTCATAGCGCGCGAAGGGATCGTCGTCATGTGCCGCAAGCCAGGCCAGTTCGCCCGGCGCGCGCTCATAATCGACGATGACCGGGGCCGAGAAGCCGCGGTTGACCGACAGCGCCGGCCGCGCCGTGAAGCGGCCGAGCGGGATGCGCTGCACCACGTCGGTCAGCGTCGCCAGCGTATCGGGCAGCGCCGCCCCGCTGCCGTCCATCGCGAAGGCGGCGAGGCGCAGCGGCATCATCATCGGCGCCTTGTCGTCCTGCCCCGGCGTCGGCGGCACCGTCTGCGTCACGTCGAGAAACCAGTCCTCGCCTTCCTGCGCGAGCGCGAGGTGCAGCTTCGGCGTCCCCGCCTGCTCGTACCAGCGGCGGAACTGCGACAGGTCGATGTCCCCGCCCTCCTCCATCGCGCGCACGAAATCCTCGCAAGTCGCCGCCTCGCCGTCGTGGCGCGCGAAATAAAGGTCGGTGCCCTTGCGGAACCGCTCGGGCCCAAGCAGCGTCGCCATCATCCGGATGACCTCGGCGCCCTTGTTATAGACGGTCGCGGTGTAGAAGTTCGAAATCTCCTGATAGCTATCGGGCCGGATCGGGTGCGCGAGCGGCCCCGCATCCTCGGGGAATTGCGCCGCGCGCAGCACGCGAACATCCTCGATCCGCTTGACCGGCGCCGATCCCATGGCGGCCGAGAAGCTCTGGTCGCGATAGACGGTGAAGCCCTCTTTCAGGCTGAGCTGGAACCAGTCGCGGCAGGTGACGCGGTTGCCCGACCAGTTGTGGAAATATTCGTGCGCGACGACGCCCTCGACCCCGTCGTAATCGGCATCGGTCGCGGTGTCGGGGTCGGCGAGGATATAGCGGGTGTTGAAGATGTTCAGACCCTTGTTCTCCATCGCCCCCATATTGAAATCGCTGACCGCGACAATGTTGAAGCGGTCGAGGTCATATTCGCGGCCATAGACCTCCTCATCCCATTTCATGCTGTGCTTCAGCGCCGTCATCGCATGATGGGTGCGGTCGAGGTCGCCCGCGCGCACCCAGATGCCGAGTTCGACCGCGCGGCCCGACATCGTCGTGAAGCGGTCGCGGTTGACGACGAGGTCGCCCGCGACGAGCGCGAAGAGATAGGAGGGCTTGGGCCACGGGTCCTCCCACAGCGCCCAATGCGTGCCGCCTTCCCCTTCGCCGGATTCGATGATATTGCCGTTCGACAGCAGGATCGGAAAGGCCGCCTTGTCCCCCGCCATCCGCACCCGGTAGCGGCTCAGCACGTCGGGCCGGTCGGGGTGGAAGGCGATGCGGCGGAAGCCCTCGGCCTCGCACTGGGTGCACAGCATGCCGTTCGAGGCATAGAGGCCCATGAGCTGCGTGTTGGCCGACGGGTCGATGACGGCATCGACCTCGACCGTCGCCGCCTGTCGGTCGCCAAGGTCGACGATCAGGTCGCTGCCCTCCAGCCGCCAGTCGTTCCAGACCGCGCCGTCGACGCGCACCGCGGACGGGGTCAGCCCGTCGCCGCGCAGCAGCAGCGGCGCGGGCGCCGCGGCGGCGCGCACGACCGACAGCGCCGCCGTCACTCGCGTCGCCTCGATCCCCAGCTCGAAATCGAGCGCGATGTCGGGAATCTGCCATTCGGGCGGGCGATAGTCGCCGCGGTGGATGGTGACGGGGAGAGCGGGTGTGGAGGATGCGTCGGTCATGCCGAATGTCGGGTCCTAACTATCATCCGTTCGCCCTCAGCTTGTCGAAGGGCCGTTCTTCTCTGCCCGCGAAGGCGAAGGACGGTGCTTCGACAGGCCCAGCACGAACGGAAAAAGACTGCTGGTCATTGTCCTAGGCTTGGGCGGTCCGCTGCGCAATAAGACCGCCCATGAGCAATATGCTGATTTTCGGAATGGGCTATGCCGCGAGCCGGCTCGCAGAACGCCTGCTCGCGCGCGGCTGGGATGTCGGCGGGACCACGCGCGATGGCCGCACGGGAACAATTCCTTTTGAAAACAAAGGCTTGGTTCTTGAAAGACTGCGCTCTGCGACCCACATCCTCTCGTCGGTCCCGCCGGACGGCACCTTCGATCCGGTGCTGGCAAGCTATGGCGACGCGATCGCCGTCGCCCCGGCGACCTGGGTCGGCTACCTCTCCTCTGCCGGCGTCTATGGCGATACCGGCGGTGCGTGGGTCGACGAAGGCGCGCCGGTCAAAGGCCGCCGCGCCGACCGCAACGCCGCCGACGCAGCCTGGTGCACGTTGCGCGGCACTTTCTACAACTTCCGCCTCCCCGGCATCTACGGCCCCGGCCGCTCGATGCTCGACCGCATCCGCGCGGGAACGGCGCACCGCATCGACCTGCCAGGACAGGTGTTCAGCCGCATCCATGTCGACGATATCGCGGACGGCGTGATCGCCTCCTTCGCGGGGCCGCCGGGCACCTACAACCTCGCCGACGACGAACCCGTGCATCGCAACCGCCTCATCGAATGGGGCTGCGCGCTGCTCGGCGCCCCGCTGCCGCCGCTGCAATCGCTGGACGACGCCGGCCTGTCGCCCGCCGCGCGCGCCTTCTATTCCGAAAACCGCCGCGTCGCGAACGGCAAGGCGAAGCGGCTGCTGGGCTGGACGCCGCGCTATCCATCCTATCGCGAGGGATTGGTCACCTGCGTCTGATCCGTCGTCCCTGCAAGATTGCCAGCGATCCTGTCTTCGCAGGGGCGACGAACCCTATAGCAACACATCGACCCCATGGATCAGCACCCCGACCAGCCCGCCGACCAGCGTCCCGTTGATGCGGATATATTGCAGATCGTCGCCGACCGCATTTTCCAGCCGGTCGGTGATGGTCTTCGCATCCCAGCCGCGGATCGTGTCCGACACCAGCCGCAGCGCCGTCTCGCCATAGCTGTCGACCGCGCCGACGGCCGCGCGGCGCGCATAGCGGTTGAGTGTGTGCTTGATGCCCGCGTCCTCGCCCAGCATGGCGCCGAACTGCGTCACCAGCTCGCCGATCCGCCCCGCGAGCATCGTTTCGGGATCGCGCGCCGCCTTGAGCAGCGCCGCGCGGCCCTGTTCCCACAATCCGTCGAGCCAGCGCTTGACCGCCGGATTATCGAGCAGTTCGTCCCGCACCCGCGCGACCTTCGCCTGCACCTCCGGGTCCTGCTGCAGGTCAAGCGCCAGCTTCGCCAGCCCCTCCTCGACGCGCAGGCGGATCGGATGATCGGGTTCGGCCGCCATGTCGGTGAGCAGCTTCGCCAGCCCCTTGACGATGCGGTTCGCAATGCTCTCGTCGAGCCCGGTGAAGCGCACGATCGCGTTCGAATTGTCGTGGACCATCTGGTGAATCAGATGCTCGTTGAGGTCGAGCGTCTTCGACCCCCATTTGACCATCGCGTCGAGCAGCGGCTGATGCCGCCCTTCGGCCAGCGCCGCCTGCAACGCCTGGCCGAGCAGGGGCGCGACGTCGAGTTCGCGCAGCCGGTCGGCGATCGCCGACTTGACCATGCCGCCCAGCCGCTGCTGGTCGAGCGCGCCCAGCGCGTCGGCGATGATCCGCGACGCGCCGAGCCGCAGCCGCCCGCCGCCCTCGGCCGGCTGCGACAGGAATTTGCCGACCGCGCCCGCGATGTCGACCTCGCGCATCTTGCGCGCGATCAACCGTGGGATCAGGAAATTGGTCAGCAGAAAGCGCGCAAGCGTGTCGGCGATGCGGTTCTTGTTGCGCGGCACGATGGCCGTGTGCGGAATCGGCAGTCCCATCGGGTGGCGGAACAGCGCGGTGACCGCGAACCAGTCGGCCAGCCCGCCGACCATCGCCGCCTCGGCAAAGGCGCGGACGAAACCGATCGTCGGATGCACGTCCTGGAAATATTTGGCGGTCACGAAGATCGCCGCCATCACGATCAGCAAGCCGGTCGCGACAAGGCGGATGTTGAACCCGCCGGTCGGGACGGCGACACCCACCCGCGGAGGGTGGGCGCTGGGTCGCCCGGTCGGCGAGGAAGTGCGGTCGGTCATGACCCTTCCAATGACGCCGCGCGCCAAAGGTTGCAACCGGCGCGGCCGACCGGCCGCGCCGTCCTTGCCTCACTCCGCCGGATGCGGCGCCGGAGTCGCGTGCGGCTTCGTATCGTCGCCGGGCTTGTAGGTCAGCAGGTTGCGCGACAGGAAGCGGCCCAGCCGCTTCTCGATGCTGTCGGCCAGGCTGAAGCCCGCAGGGACGATCAGCAGCGTCAGCAGCGTCGACAGGATCAGGCCGCCGATCACGACGACGCCCATCGGCGCGCGCCACGCGCCGTCGCCCGACAGCGACAGCGCCGTCGGCACCATGCCCGCGACCATCGCGACGGTGGTCATCACGATCGGCTGCGCGCGCTTGCGCCCGGCGTCGATCAGCGCGTCGACCTTGGCGATGCCGTGATCCATTTCCTCGATCGCGAAGTCGACGAGCAGGATCGAATTCTTCGCGACGATGCCCAGCAGCATCAGCAGGCCGATATAGACGGGCATGGAGATTTCCATTCCCGCGATCAGCAGCCCAAGCAGCCCGCCGAGCGGCGCGAGGAGCAGCGAGGACATGTTGACGAGCGGCGACAGGAAGCGGCGATAGAGCAGCACCAGCGTCGCGAACACCAGCATCAGGCCGGAGACGACCGCGATCGCGAAATTCTGGATCATCTCGGCCTGCCATTTGGCATCGCCCTGGATGACCTTGCGGACGCCCTGCGGCATAGTCTTGACCGCGGGCAGCGCGTCGATCTTCGCCTGCGCGTCGCCGGTGACGAGGCCGGGCGCCAGGTCGGCGCCGATCACGATGCGCCGCGTCTGGTTATAGCGGCGCAGTTCGGTCGGCCCGGCGCCGAAGCCGATCTGGGCGACCGATTTCAGCGGCACCGTGGTTCCGGTCGAGGTCGGGACGGGCAGATTCTCCAGCGTCGCGAGGCTGCGGCGCGAATCTTCGGACAGCAGCACCCGGATCGGGATCTGGCGGTCGGACAGCGAGAATTTCGCCGCATTCTGGTCGATATCGCCCAGCGTCGCGATGCGGATCGTCTGACTGAGCGCCGCCGTCGTCACGCCGAGGTCGGCGGCGAGGTCGAGCCGCGGGGTGATGATGATCTCGGGCCGCGGAATATCGCCCTCGATCCGCGGCGCGCGGATTTCCTTCAGCCCCTTCATCTGCTCGACGATCTTGAGCGCATGCTGCTCGAGCGCGGCCGGATCGTCGCCGCCGATCACGAAGGTGATGTCGCGGCCGGAAAAACCGCCCGACTGGCTCTGGAACGACACGCGCGCGTCGGGGATGGCGGCGAGCTTGGGCTGCAGGCTGCGCTCCCATTCGACGCTCGAAACATCGCGATGCTTCTTGAGCGTCAGGAAGGCGTTTCCGCCGCCGACATTGATGTCGTAAAAGGCGGTGTCGACGACCGGGCTCTTGTCGAGGATCGCGCCGATCTGCCGCGCGATCGTCTCGCTCTGCTCCAGCGTCGAGCCCGGCGGCAGTTCATATTTGACCTGGCTGTAGTCGCTGTTGGTGGTCGGCTGGAACTGCTGCGGGATGACGAACAGCAGCCCGATGCTGGAGAAGAATGCGAGCACGCCGATGCCGACGATCCACACGCGATGGTCGGACAGGCGCGCCCAGGCACGCTGAACCATGAAGCGCGCCCAGGCGGTGAAGTCGAAGCGCTGCGCGCCGAGCGTCCACGCGAGGGCGCCGACGAGGATAGCCGCCAGCGCTGCCACCAGAAAGGAGACGATCGCCGAAATCGGCGTCATCAGCAGGAAGTGCAGCGCCGGATTGGGCGCGCTCTGCCCTGCCGGCACCGGCTGAAAATATTGAACGATGGACAGGATCACCGATACCGCCGCGACCGCGAACGGGAACCACAGGAATCCCGGCCGCGTCGGCACCGGTTCGTAGCCCGCGCGCTTCGCCTTGTGCTTGCTGTTGTCGAGCGTCCAGCGCAGCAGGCGCTCGTACCGGTCGACCCACGGCCCCTCGGCATGGCTCTGTTCGCCCTGCGCCGCGAGGAAATAGGCGGCGATCATCGGGGTGATCATGCGCGCGACGGCCAAGCTGGTCAGCACCGCGAAGACGATGGTCAGGCCGAACTGGATGAAGAACTGTCCCGACACGCCGGGCATCAGCGCGACGGGCAGGAACACCGCGACGATCGACATCGTCGTCGCGACGACCGCGAGGCCGATCTCGTCCGCCGCGTCGATCGCCGCCTGATAGGCGGTCTTGCCCATACGCATATGTCTGACGATATTCTCGATCTCGACGATCGCGTCGTCGACCAGCACGCCCGCGACCAGGCTCAGGGCGAGCAGCGACAGGCCGTTCAGCGAAAAGCCCATCATCTCCATGAACCAGAAGGTCGGGATCGCCGACAGCGGGATCGCCATCGCGCTGATCAGCGTCGCGCGCCAGTCGCGCAGGAACAGGAAGACGACGACGACCGCGAGCACCGCGCCCTCGACCATCGCGGCCATCGAGCTGCGATACTGCTCCTTGATATATTCGGTGCGGGTGAAGAGGATCTTGAAATCGACCTTGGGGTTGTTCTTCTGGATTTCCGCCAGCTTTTTCATCGCTTCGTCGTGGACGGTGACGTCGGACGCGCCCTTCGCCCGTTCGATCGAGAAGCTGAGCACCTGGCGCCCGCCGATCTTGGCGAGGTTGCGCTGTTCGGCATAGCCGTCGCTGACCTTGGCGACGTCGGACAGACGGATCGTGCGCCCGCCACCGATCGCGATGCGGGTCTGGCCCAGTTCATAGGCGCTGGCGGCGTTGCCGAGCACGCGCACCGCCTGTTCGGCCCCGGCGATCTCGGTCCGCCCGCCCGCGGCGTTGAGGTTCACCTGCCGCAGTTCCTGGTTCACCTGGCTCGCGGTCAGGCCATAGCTCTGCATCCGCGCCGGATCGAGGATGACGCGAATCTCGCGGTCGACGCCGCCCGAGCGGCTGACCTTGGCCATGCCGGGGATCGCCAGCAATTCCTTCGCGACGGTGTTGTCGACGAACCAGCTCAACTGCTCCAGCGTCATGTCGGCCGCTTCGACCGAGAAATAGGTGATCGGGCCGGCGGAGATGTCGACGCGCACGACCTGCGGTTCGAGGATGCCGTCGGGCAGCTCGCTACGAATCTGCGAAACCGCCTGGTTGACGTCGTTATAGGCACGGTCGATCGGCGTCCCGATCGCGAACTGGACGAAGGTGCTGCTGTTGCCTTCTCCGACGTAGGACGACATTTCGTCGACCCCGCTCACGCCGCGGATCGCCGCCTCGACGCGCTGGGTGACCTGCGTTTCGAGTTCGGTCGGCGCCGCGCCGGGCTGCACCACGACCACCTGCACCGCCGGAAATTCGACGTCGGGATTGTCGTTCACGTCCATCCGGTTGAAGCTGACGAGACCGGCCAGCAGCAGCAGGATGAACAGGACGATCGGCGGCACCGGATTGCGGATGCACCAGGCGGAGATGTTGCGGAAACTCATGGGTCAGGCGCCTTCGTGCGGGTGCGGGCCGGTTATTGCGACGATTTCTGCAGGACCGGCTTCACCTTGTCGCCGGGGTTGAGGAAGGCGCCGGCGAGCACGACGACCCGCTCGTTCCCGGTCAGGCCGGAGGCGATTGATACGCCGTCGTCGGTGACGGTCCCGACCTTCACCGGACGCCGCTCGATCTGATCGCTCTTGTTCACGACCAGGACGAAATTGCCCTCGGGTCCGCTCTGCACCGCGCTTTCGGGGAGCAGCGGCGCCTGGCCGGTGCCCGCGACGAGCCGTGCATCGGCGAAGCCGCCGGGACGCAGCGTCTCGCTATAGGGCAGCGCGATGCGGACCGTGCCCTGACGCGTCTCGGGATTGATGACCGGCGATTTCTGCCACACCTGACCCGCGATCTGCAGGCTGGTGCCGACCGGCGTCACGGTCGCGCGCGTGCCGACCGATACATGCTGCAGGTCCGCTTCGCCGAGTTGCGCAAGCATTTCCATCTCGCCGCCCTTCGCCATGCGGAACAGCACGCCGCTGCCCGCACCGACGACCTGGCCGGGTTCGACCTGCCGTGTGAGGACGAGGCCCGCGGCCGGCGCGACGATGTTGAGCCGCCCGTTGCGCGCCACCGCTTCCTTATATTGCGCCTGCGCGACGCGTACCCGCGCCTGCGCCGCATCGCGGGTCGCGCGCTTGCGGTCCATGTCGGCCTTCGAGATGAAGCCGCGCGACACCAGTGCCTCGGCGCGTTCGAGTTCGGACTGGGCGAGATCGGCATCGGCCTGTGCGACGCGGATCGAGGCGGCAAGGCTTGCCGCCTGCTGCGTCTGGACGGTGCGATCGATGACCGCGAGCGCCTGACCGGCGCGGACCCACTGGCCCGGCTCGACCAGGACGCTGACCACCTGCCCGCCCTCGCCGACGACGCCGACCGGCATCTCGCGGCGCGCGGCGATCGAGCCATTGGCCGCAATGGCCGTCTGCACCGACTGCAGCCCGGGGACCATGACCGTGATCGTCGGCACGTTGGCGGCGCCGGTACCAGCGGCGCCATCCGCGCCCGCCGCACCGTCGCCCTTGCTCATCGAGAAAGCGAACCAGGCGGCCGCGAGCACAAGCGCCGCGAGCACCGCGCCGACGATCAGACGCCGACGCTTGCGGCGGTTGTCCGCCTCTTCATAAAAATCGTGGGTCGCGCCCGCCAAGCTGTCCATCGAATCCACTTTCCGCTCGTAGTTCACGCCGCATTCCTCATCCGCCGCGCACGGCAGCCCGAGCGGAGATCGCCCCAGGCGATCCGCCCCCCATCCGCACGATAGAACATCGCGCCCGACGAAGGTGTATTATCCAATTAGATCACCGCTGGCAAGCGGAAACATTGCCGATTTCCTTGCTGCGGCGCGGTCGCCCCATGGGGAATCGGCGGCAAGGACGCCAGCCTTCGCAAGAAAGCAAAACGGGGCGGACGGTGGTGCCGCCCGCCCCGTTTCGGGACCGGTTCGCAGCGGCGCGAACCGGCTATGCCCGCCGCGTCAGCGAACGCGTCCGCGCCGGACGAGGTTGACGATCGCGAGCAGGATGATCGCGCCGATGAAGGCCGTCACGAGCGTCCGCCAGTCGAAGGCGTCGCCGCGCAGATGGCCGCCGCCGATCAGACCGCCGAGCAACAGCCGGCCGAGGATCGAGCCGATGCAACCGACGATGATGTTCAGGAAGATGCCCTGTTGGGCATCGGTGCGCATCACGATGCTGGCAAGCCAGCCAATGATGCCGCCCATGACGAGTGCGATAATGAAATCAATCATGTCTTGACCCCCTTCGATCATAGCGTCGCCTGATGGACAGGCTGTTCATTGGTAACGCAAATCCTTGCAATCGCCTAGCGAAATGGCAGCGCCCCTGCAGCGGGGCGCCGCGACATCAGCGCACGCTGCCGCGTCGGAACAGGTTGATGATGGCAAGCAGCACCACCGCCCCGATAAAGGCCCAGAGCAGGCCGATCGGGCTGAACGAACTGAGCGTCGCGCCCATGCCGAACATCCCGCCCAGGATGTTGCCCAGGAAGGCGCCGACGATGCCGACCACGACGTTCAGGATGATGCCCTGCTGCGCATCGGTGCGCATGACGATGCTCGCCAGCCAGCCGATGATGCCGCCGACAATAAGCGTGATGATGATGTTCATGAATATTGCTCCCTACATGGGCCAATCCGACGGCCGCGCGGGAGGCGTTTTGCTGCACATCCTGCCGCGTCCGGACATCGGTTCGCCGATAGGTCCACAATGCGAGAAAGGCGCAAAAGGTTCCCGGCCGTGCCGCATTCGGCCCGGCCGGGAGAGTGGGATCAGTTCCGATCGGGGAACTGCTCCGGGTCGCAGGCACGGACATAGGCGCCGCGCCCGCTGCGCGGTGTGACAAAGATCACAAAGCGAAAAATTTTTGGGGCGACCGCCGGGGGAACCGGGTCAGCCGTGCTTTGCCTTCCAGGCGCGAACCGCCGCCATCGTCTTTTCGATATGGGCCTGGGGCTTGCGGTCGGTATAGCTCAGCAAGATGGTGCCGTCGGGTGCGATGACGAACGACGTCCGGTCGGAGAGCGGCGTCTTGTTGGGGCCTTCCATCAGCGTATCATATTGCGCCGCAACCTTCGCGCCCGGATCGGCGGCGACGGCGAATTTGTCGCGGCATTCCGAACGCGAAAATTCCGCGACGCGATCGATATTGCCGGCGGTCACGCCGATGACGCGCGCGCCCAACTGGTTGAAACGGCCGTTCGCTTCGGCGAAAAGATGGGCTTCGATCGTGCAGCCCGCCGTGAAGGCGGCGGGAAAGAAATAGAGCACGACCGGCCCGTTCCGCAGCGTCTGCTTCAGGGACAGGCTGAACGACTTGCCGCCCTGCGCGGCGTTCAGCGTGAAATCGGGCGCCTTCGCGCCCTGTTTGAGGGCCGCGATGCCCTGGACCGGCATGACGGCCAGCGACAGGCCAACGGCAAATGCCATTGCGATCTTCCGGATTTTCATCTGCGGTCCTCCAAGCAGCGGGGTTCGGATTTCATGCCATTCGTCCTGAAACCCGGTCCCATTATGCCCGCAAAGGGCACACAGAGACAAGCGGCTCTGCGCCCCCTCCCGCTACTCAGCGCCGACCGACGGCAAAGTCGCACAAAGGCGCAAGCGGGAAACGACGAAGCGAAAGGCCCCGGCGTCACGCCTTCGGGCGCGCATCCAGGCGCCACGCCGGGTCGGAATCGGCCCGGGCGGCCGCTTTTTCGGGATTCCCTCCTGAATCTCTATCTTAGGACTTGAAAATAAAATTCGCGGTCCCATCTGCGGGGTGCCATGATTGTCTATACCCATTTCTGGAACTGCGGACGCCTACTGATCGGCGTCTAGCCGGACGCGCGCCTGCCAGGCTGCGTCCGGTGCAAGGCATCCAGGCGGCGCGCCACGGCCCCTTCGATAACCGCGGTCGCCCTATCCCCCGATGCAAGGCTGATCTTTTTCCATCCGGGCGGACCTGTGTCCGTGCGGTGCCTGTTGCTGGGCAAAGGAGTATGAAATGGCAACCCGAACCTATTTCCATATCCGCGGCGCGTCGCAAAGGACGCAGGAAGCGGAACGTCTGCTCGCCCGCTATCCCCGGCTCGATGAGGCAGACCTGGCGCGCCTTGTCGAAACATTCCCCGCCGTGCCGCTGATCGACAAGGCGGTGATGTCGGCCGACGCGCATTTGTCGGACAAGCTGGCAGCCTTCTGCCACGATCACGGCAGCCGGTTGAATACGCCGGTCGCGGCGCTGTCGCTGTCCTTGCTGCTTCCGCTTGTCGGAGCGCTCGCCGCGCTCTGGTGGTTTCTCGGCTGATTGCCGCGACTCCAGCGTTCCTGTCGTCGCGTCAGGCGATCCAGCGGCCTCGCCCGCCTGTTCACTCGCCGTCAGCCCCTGACTCCATGAACCCTTCCCCCATGAAAGAAAGTGAATATGTCTAGTTCCGTTGCATACGTCCGTAATGACCCTGTCGTGGGCGCCCACCCGTTCGCCGAAGCGGTCGCCACCGATGCCGGCCCGGCAACGACGCCGACGCTGGTCGCTATGCTGTCGCAGGCACCGGGCTTTTCGATGAGCGGCGAGGATATTTCCTCGCTCCTGATCCTCGTCCCCATCGGCCTGCTGGCGCTGATCACCTTCGGGGCGATGCTCACGCCGCTCTGATCCGCATCCCCCGCGCCTTCATCAGCCGCCGGGGCGGGCCGGCCGAACAGCGAGCGCCTCCCGATACACGGGCCCTCGGCTTCGCCAAGCACGCATCGGACAAGCTTCCACCCGCGCGGTTCCCGTGCGCGGCGGCGAAGGGGCCTGCGGCTCGTTCGCCTTCGCAACGATGACGGCGGCGGTCGGGCGCCGGGGACCCCGGCGCGCGTGGGCGCCCGATCTCGGCGCCCATGCGAAATGGGGGCCGGCATCGCTGCCAACCCCCACTATCCGGCTCAATCCCCGTGCGTCGCGATCCGCTTCATCCCGGCCCGCTTTTCTTGCGATCGGCGGTCCGCCAAACGAGACGGCGCGGCAGGCACCGGAACAATCCGGCGACGGTTTGGTCGGCCCCCTTGCGGGGGCCGGCCGCACCTGGAAAGCCCTTCATCATCTTGTCCGAGCTTCTGTCGAAACAGCCGCTCTTTAAAGCGATGGACTGCATTTCCTGTCCGATCGGGTCCACTTCAACTCGTGGGAATTGCGGCGTTCCGTGATCGGTCATCGGTCAATGTCCTCGTCGATCCGGTCCGTTCTCTTCCGGTCGGTCTTGCAACCGTCCTTCGTGTCCCGGCGGTCCGACGTCTCTGTCGTCCGATGATTGAAAGCTGACACGAAGCAGCCGCACCGCCAACAAAAAACGCCCTGCAAGCCACCGCGCTTGTGGATAAGTCGGGCATTAGCAACTTGGCTTTGCTGCGCAGCATTTTTGTATCAGCGCCGCAACATTTTCGGATTCGAATCGCGCCGCATCTCACCGGCCAAAGGCGGCGACTCGCCTGCCCTGGAACTGCGACTCGGGCTCACGCCCGTCCCAGATCGCCCTTGCCCACCGTCCCCGACGCCATCTCCAGCATCCGGTCGAGGCTCTTCTTCGCGCCGAGGCGCAACTCCTCGTCCATTTCGATGCGGGGTTGGAGGTCGCGGAGCGCGAGGTAGAGCTTTTCCATCGTGTTGAGCGCCATATAGGGGCAGATGTTGCAGTTGCAGTTGCCGTCGGCACCCGGCGCGCCGATGAAGGTCTTTTCGGGCAGCGCCTTTTCCATCTGGTGGATGATGTGCGGCTCGGTCGCGACGATCAGCGTGTCGCCGGGAAAGGTCTTGGCGAACTGCAATATGCCGCTGGTCGATCCGACATAATCGGCATGATCGACGATATAGGGCGGGCATTCGGGATGCGCCGCGACCGGCGCGTCGGGGTGCTGCGCCTTCAGCTTCAACAGCTCGGTTTCGCTGAACGCCTCGTGGACGATGCACACGCCCGGCCACAACAGCATGTCGCGCCCGAACTTGCGGTTCATATAGCCGCCGAGATGCCGGTCGGGGCCGAAGATGATCTTCTGGTCCGCGGGCAATTGGCCGATGATCGTCTCGGCGCTCGACGAGGTGACGATGATGTCGCTGAGCGCCTTCACCGCGGCCGAGCAGTTGATGTAGGTCAGCGCGATATGATCGGGATGCTGCGCCCGGAAGCGCGCGAACTGTTCGGGCGGGCAACTGTCCTCGAGGCTGCACCCCGCGTCCATGTCGGGCAGCACGACGATCTTTTCGGGCGACAATATCTTCGCCGTCTCGGCCATGAACTTGACGCCGCAGAAGGCGATGACCTCGGCATCGGTGTCTGCCGCCTTGCGCGACAGTTCGAGCGAGTCGCCGACGAAATCGGCGAGATCCTGAATCTCGGGCTTCTGGTAATAATGCGCGAGGATCACGGCGTTGCGGTCCTTGCGCAGCCGGTCGATCTCGGCGCGCAGGTCGAGACCCGAAAGATTTTCGCGGATGGGAGCAGTCATGGCTTGTCCTTGTCGTGGCGTTGGCCACGGGCCTCCTACACCGCGTCCCGCAGCAGGGCAATTCGGCGTATCAGCCGCCGGCGAGCCGCGCCGCGAGCGCAATGACGGGAGGCGTCATGGCAAGCAGCGATATGGCGACGCGTTCCGCGATGACAACCGCCGCCACCGCCCATGTCGCCGGATGGACCGCGCCACGCGTCCGCCGGTCGTGGGCCGCGACGATGGCGACCGCCGCGAGTTGACACAGCGTCACCGCCGGTTCGGCCCAGACCCCCATCAGCGGGATCGGTAGCAGCCGGCCGAGCGCGGGTTCGAGGACCACGATCGTCGCGCCGATCATCAGCCGCCGATGCCAGTCGGTCGCCCGCCGCCGCCGGATCGCCCAGGCAGCCATCGCCCCGAAGACCAGCGATTCGACCGCGGTCAGCGCCAGGAAAAAGGGCGGCGTGAAGAAAGGCGGCTGGCGATGCAGCACGAGCGCCATGGCGCCGATGAAGACGCCGAGACAGGCGATGACCAGCGCGAGCGCAGCGCCGACCCAGCCAAGCCGCCGATGGAGGACGAGGTTGCGGCGCGACACCAGCGTCGGCTGGACGATCAGCAGCGCGAGCCAGCCGAGCATCGCGGCGCCGTGCAGATGCACCCAGAACGGTGCGCGCAGCGGGTCGACGAAACCGCGCGCCGTGAATTGCGCGAAACCGAAGACAATGAAAACGGCAAGGCCGATCGCCATCCGCTGCCAGAACCGTTCGGCGTCCGCCGCGCCCGCAATTGTCGCCATGATCCGCATCTCCCGATGCGACCCGGCGCCTGTCTACTCCAGCCCGCGCAGCGCGGGAAGCCCGATTCAGCCGGCAGGCTGGCCGGCGAAGCGCGCGGTCACGGTCGCGTCGATGCCGGCGGCCTTCAGCGGCATGGCGAAACTCTGTTCGATCGCGGCCCGCGCGGCGCCCTGCGCGAGGCGCATCGGCGTCGGTCCTTTCGCCTGCTTGATCAGCTCCTGCTGCGCCGCCTTGCGGTTCGCGGCGTCGAGCACCTGCTCGGCGTCGGTCAGGGTCAGCAGGATCGCACCGTCGCGGAACTCGCTGATCGCGTCGATGTCGATCTCCGGCCCCGCGAGCCGCAGCGGCGGCAGGGTGACGGTGAGCGCGTTCGTCGCCGCATCCCAGTCGAGGTCCGACGGCTTCAGCTTCGCGAGGTCGACCTCGTAACGCACCGTACCCGGCATGATGAGCGTCTTTTTCGCGCTGAGCCCGAGGCGGCTCTGCGTCGAGGTGACGACCGCGACATAGCGCGCGGTGAAGGGGACGAGGATATTCTGTTCCTGAAGCCCCTGCAGGCTCGCTGCGACGACGGTTTCGGGATCATAGCCGCGCTGCCAGTCGCGCCAGGCGGAGACGGCCCACCAGGCGGCGAGCGCGAGCAACGCCGCAGCGGCGAGCAGGATCAGGCGGGGCAGAAGACGGGGGTTCGTTGGCGTCATGGGATCGTATAGTCCGAACAATCGGGGGCGGGCCGGTCGATTTTATAGCGCGTGGTCGCGGCGTCGTAACGCAGCACGCGGTCATAGGTGCAGACCGGATCCTGCGCACGGACGAGGTCGGCGCGCGTCAGCGGCTTTTCGCTATTGTCGGTCGAGCGGCGCGAGGTCCGCGGAAAGGCGGTCGCGACGACGCGATAGCTGAGCGTGGGGAAGGCGCCGCCGCCCATGGATGCGACAGCGAGCGTCGCGCCGAAATCATATTCGTCGTGGCATGCTTCCAGCCGGTCCTTCATGTCCTCTTCCGAAAAACAGGCGCGGATCATCAGGGAGGCCTCCCATGGCACGACGAGCACCTCGCCGCCGAGCGCAGGCGCGGCGGGCGCGCCGTCCAGTTCGAGCAGATGGAGCTGCGACGCCGATCCGCCGCCGCCCGAATACATGCTGCTCTGCCCTGTGAGGATTCCGACGAGATAGCGCGGCGCGCCGCTGTCCTGCGCGCCCGCAATCAGGTGCGGCCACAGATTGACCGTCTCCGTTTCGCCCAGATCGGGCAAGGGCAGCGAAGCGGCTTCGGCACCCGGCGAGGTAACGCGCAGAACGGCCGCATCCGCCCCCCCGTCCTCGACCGCCGGAATGTCGAGGCACAGGCTGCGGTCGGGCAGGCATTGGTCGCCATCCGCTCCCGCCACCAGCGCAATCATCGGGTCGGACGCGGGCACCGCAGGTTCTGCAGCAACCGCGGCCAGAATCAGCGGCAACATCATGCCAATTCCCACCCCTCTTCGCGGACGCGGACCAGGCCGCGCGCCTTCAGGTCGAGCAGATGCGCCAGGACCGACCGGCCAGCGGCCCCGGTCAGGCGCGGGTCCAGGCCCTTGTACATATGGCTAACCATCAGGGGAATTGCGGCTGTTCCCTTTTCGAGTTCGCGCAATATCTGCCGCTCGCGCTGCCGGCGATGGCCGAGCATGCCGCGGACGAGTTGCCGCGGCTTGGTCACCGCGGGGCCGTGCGCGGGATAATAGACGCGGTCATCGCGGTCGTAGAGCTTTTGCAGGCTGGCCATATAGGCCGCCATGTCGCCGTCGGGCGGGCTGACGACACTGGTCGACCAGGCCATGACATGGTCGCCGGTGAACAGCGCGCCGCTTTCGACGAGCGCGAAGCACAGGTGGTTCGACGTGTGCCCCGGCGTCGCGACCGCCTCGAGCGTCCAGCCGTCGCCCGCGACGCGCCCGCCGTCGGCGAGAACGCGGTCGGGGGCATAGTCGGGGTCGAAGGCCGAATCGGCGCGCGGACCATCATCCTGGAGTGCCAGGGGCGCGCAGCCGATGATCGGGGCGCCGGTCGCCGCCTTTAACGGTGTCGCGGCGGGGCTGTGGTCGCGATGGGTGTGGGTGCAGAGGATCGCCGCGACGCGCTGGCCTTCGACAGCGCGCAGGATCGCGTCGACATGGCCGGCACCGTTCGCGTCGGGCGGATCGCCGATGCTCATCCCCGATCCGGTCGGGCCCGGGTCGATCACCGCCACGTCGCGCCCGGCGCCGACGATCCAGGTCTGGGTGCCGGTGAAGGTATAGGGCGAGGGATTGGGCGCGAGGACGCGGCGCACCAGCGGCTCGTGCAGTTCGCACTCGCCGGCGCGGATCGTGTCGGGCCAGGGCTTTTCGTCAGTCACCGCCATCATGTGGCATCGCGCGGGCCAAAGGAAAAGGGGTGAGCGCATGAGAAAAGGGGGCGGGTGAAGCGCCGCCCCCCGTCCCCGCCCCTGCCGCCGGCCCCAACCGGGGACGTGGACCGGCGTCGAAATCGTCCCGCTTTCCTATGGGTTGCGGTGCTCCATATCGGCGATGGCGCGGTCCATGTCGGCGATCACCTTGGCCCGCATGTCGGCGGACAGATGGTCGGCCGTCTCGCCCTTTGCGAAGCGTTCGCGCGCCTTTTTGAGCGCGTCGAGTTGGCGCGAAAGATCGGCGCTATCACCGCAGCGCAGCATGAGCACGCGGCTGTGCTTCCCGCCCCGGCTGTCGTCGCGATCGACGAGCGGCACCGGCGTCTGTCCCGGCCCGCAATGCGCGATCGCCATCGCCTTGCCGTCGGTCGACGTCCAGGCGGCCGGGGGCAGCGGCGGAACGGGCGGCATCGGGGGCAGCGGCGCCATCGCGGTGCGGAAGCTGCGGCGGCGCTTCGCCTCCAGCTTGTCGGCGATCGCATCGGCCTGCGCGCCGATGACGCCCTGTTCCTTCAGCGTCGAGAGTATGTCGTTGCGCGACAGCCCACCGGGGACGCGGGACTCGAAGCGGCGGGTTTCGGCACTCGCGCCCAGCCCGTCGCCACCCTCGACCTGGCGCACGATAGTGCGGGTGACCTCGCGGTGCCGGCCGTCGGCCTTGCCCGCCTTGCCCTCATCCTCGCTGGTGAAGATCATCAGCCCGGACCCTTCACCGATCGCTTCGGGCGGCGGCGGCGGCGGAGCGGGCGGCGGCGCCGGCACGGCGAGCGTGGGCGGTTCAGGCGGCGCGGGCGGCACCGGCAGGTCGCTCGCCTGCGCGCTGGCGGTCGCGGCGGGCACCAGGGTCGCCGTCGCCGCAAGAGCCGCCACGGCCGCGCCGCCGACAAGCAGGCGACCGGCGAGGCCGCGGCGCCGTGAAATATCCTTTTGCATCAGCATGGTCAGTCTCTCCTGCAAACTGTCGCGCGAGGCCATCGGCGCCGCGAGCGCGAGGCGCGATCCGACCGCCGCCTTGGCGATCGCGGTCGCATAGCGCGCGGTGCGGGCACCGCGGCCGTCGGCGCCGGTCATCGTCAGCACCCGCGCATCGCACGCCGCCTCCTGATCGAAGCGGAAGGCGCGGATCGCGCGCCAGGCGAAGGGGTTGAACCATTGCGCCGCGAGCAGCAGCAACGCCGCCGCATTGGCCCAGAGGTCGCCGTGGCGATGGTGGGCCAGTTCGTGGTCGATCGCCAGCGCGCGCTCTTCGGCGGCATAGCGCGCAAAGAAATCGCGCGGCACCGCGACGAAGCGGCGCAGCAGGCCAAAGGCGACCGGCCCATCGACCGCAGCGCTCATGACCAGCCGGACTGTGCCGATCGGTTCGAGATCGACGCCCTCGGCAAGGACCGTGGCCGTGAAGCGGCGGTGCGCCGCGGCGGCGCGGACGAGCACGACGACCGCCCCCGCCAGCCACAAGGCGAAGAGCAGCGGCAGCGCGTCGGCGAAGGTCCAGTCCGGCGCCGGCAGCGCCGCCGGCGTGCCGAGCGCCTGCGCTGTGTCGGCGACCTCGACCAGCACGACATCGGCGGGAATCCCCTGGGGCGCGACCGCAGTCGTCGGCGCCGCGAAAGGCAGCGGCGGCAGCAGGAAGCGCAGCGCGGGAATCGTCCACAGCGCATAAGTCAGGCCGGGTCCGAAGGCGCGCGCGAAGGGCTTGCGGATCAGCAGGATCGCGGCAACGAGCAGGCCGGTGGTCAGCAGGGTGTCGCCCCATGTCTGCAGCAGCATCGCGGCGCTCATGACTTAAGCTTCCTCAACAACGCCTCGATCTCCTCGATATCGGCGTCGCTCAGCGCCTCGCGCTCGGCGAGATGCGCGATCATCGGGCCGACGCGGCCGCCGAACAGGCGGTCGACGAAGCGCTGCGATTCCGCACCCACCGCATCGGCGCGGGCGATCGCGGGACGATAGAGATAGCGGCGCCCGTCGGCCTCGGCGGTTACCGCGCCCTTCTGGACCAGCCGCGCGATCAGCGTCTTCACCGTCGCCTGCGTCCAGCCGTTGGCGGCGCCGATGCGCTGCGTCAGTTCCGCCGCGGTCTGCGGCGACTCCTCCCACAGCGCGGTGAGCACCTGCATTTCGGATTCGCTTGCGCGTTCAGCCATGGCGGAAAACCCCTCCCTTCGGCGCGATCCAGCAATATGATTACAGATGTAGTCGACTGGCTGAATGGCGGCTGAACGGGAAGCGGAACCGACGCCGCCGGATACTCAGGATATTCGTACCGCTCGCCCACCTGCTTGCCCTGGTGAAAGATCGGCGCCGGAACGTCGTGGATCGCGCGACCAACCGCCGCGGCGGGCTCGGGCCTCGGCCCCTCGGCGGTCGGCTTCGTGCTCGGCATCGCCAAGGCCTATACGACGCGCGTCGGCAGCGGCCCCTTCCCCACCGAACTCGACGACGAGACCGGGCAACAGCTCGGCGAGCGCGGGCATGAATTCGGCACCGTGACCGGGCGCAAGCGCCGCTGCGGCTGGTTCGACGCGGTGCTGGTGCGCCAGAGCTGCGCCGTGTCGGGCGTCACCGGCATCGCGCTGACCAAGCTCGACGTGCTCGACGGGTTCGAGACGATCCGCATCTGCACCGGCTATCGCCTGCGCGGCAAGATTCTCGACTATTTCCCCAGTCATGCCGCCGACCAGGCCGCGGTCGAACCGATCTACGAGGAAATGGACGGCTGGAGCGAATCGACCGCGGGCGCGCGCAGCTATGCCGACCTGCCGGCGCAGGCGATCAAATATATCCAGCGCGTGCAGGAACTCATCGAGACCCCGATCGCACTGGTATCGACCAGCCCCGAACGCGAGGACACCATCCTGATCCGAGACCCGTTCAGCGACTGAAGCCCCCGAACCGCGCTACGAAGTCGACAGCCGGATCGAGTCGATCGCCGTTTCCGCTTCCCGGTCGGCCGCCTGCGGTCGGCCGAGGATGGTGAATTCGGGATAATCGCACATTACCGGCACCGAGGCGGTGAAGCCGACCACATTGTCCTTGCTTGGCGCCCGCGACTGTTCGAACGCCACGGCCCCCTTGCCGCGGCAGGCGAGACTGAACCCGAAGCTGTCGAGGCCGTTCAGTGCATCGACCCCTTCGACGCGGACCTCGAGCCGCGGCTGCGCCCCTTCGCGCAGCATGGTCATCGTATGCGCGATGACCGGCGCGCCCATGCCGTTCCACCGGATCTGCAACTGACCGGCATCGGACCGCGGGACGATCATGACCGAAATGCCCGGGCGGCTGGCGAGCGACCATTCGAAGGGCAGGACATTGTCGCGATCGCGCGACGTCAGGGCGGCGAACCTCGAGAAATCGGGATCATAGATCAACGTGCCCGCGCTTCCCGAGGGGTTGGCGGCCATGGCGATACGCACCGCCTCTCCCTGCCTTCCCGCGCGCACCATGGCGTCGAGTGAAGCTTTCAGGTCCGACCGGCTCAGGGTCATGCCCTTGGCCAGCATCTTGTCGAGGAGCTGGATGCGTGCGTCCAGCAACGCCGGATTGCTCAGCGTGCCCGAATAAGAGAAATAACGCTTGCGCCATGTCGGTTGCTTGTCGAGCCGTTCGATCAACAGGTCCGCCGCCTGGGGATAGATTTCGATCTGCGCCAGCACCGCAATGATGTTCGAAGCCAGCTTGCCGCGGCGCAGCAGCGCATCGGCGCGCATCACTGCTTCGCGCGGATCGCCGTCGCGCAGCGTCTCGACGATCAGATTCTGCTGGCTGGGCGTGTCGCGCCAGCCGAGCGCCTTGATCGTGTCGATGAAGGTTTCGCGGCGCGCGGGATCGAGGTCGCCCCGCGATTCGACCGCGAATAGCAGGTTAAGGACCGGCTGATTCAGCGGCCGTCGCGCAAGGATGCCGCGCGCCTGGGCTGCGGTGGCGGGCGGAATGTCGACGTCCTCGATCGCGGTCAGCGCCCAGCCGGGCTGCGCGGCAATCCGCTCGGCGCGCTGCTGCGTGAAGGCGAACAAGGTGAACGCCAGCAGCGCGACGAAAAGCAGTCCTGAAGCGATGATGCGTGCCATGATCCTATCCCTCCGCGCCGACATCGTTCGCGCGGACCCGCACCCGCTTCCTCCCCGAGGGGCCTGAGTAGAAAAGCACGAGAAGAATCGCGAAAAGGACGATCCCCGTCGGGGTTCGCAGCGGATAATCGACGATCGAGTGCAGGGCGATCAGGCCGATGGAAAGCCCGGCTGGAATGGCATAGGTGCCGCCGCTCGCCGGATCGCGCACCAGCCCGATTCCCCGCACAACCAGCGCAGCGGCGAACAAGGCGAGAACCAGTATCCCCGGGATTCCCGTTTCGATCAACAGCCCCAGATATTCGTCGTGCGGGCTGTTGACATAATAGATGCTAACCTGATCGAGCGGCTCGCGCGCAGCATAGACGGACACGAAGCTGCCGAGGCCGCTGCCCCACGGGAAATATTGCCCGACGAGCGGCCAGCTATTGTGCCAGATTTCGCTGCGGCCATTTTCGGCCACATCGTTGAAGCGTGCGAGGGCGTTTGCGACGACCGTGCTGAAACTGAAGAAATAGATCATGGCCGCCAAGACGACCGCCGACGTAGCGAGGAGCCACAGACGTCGCTTGCCCTGCCCGCCAACGAGATAGAGGGAGATCGACGCGAAAAGGCCGAGCAGCGTCAGCCCGAGCGCGGCGCGCGAAATGGTGCCGATGACCGCGGCGAGCAGGGTGATCGTCAGGACGGCCGACCAGGCGATCGCCGATTGTCGCGACGGCGCGCGGGCGTTGACGAAGGCGATGCTGAAGACCGCCGTGATCGCGAGCACCACGCCTTCGTGGTTGCGATTGGCGAAGAAGCCGATCAGGTTGCCCCGGTGCGCGCTGTTATAGAAGTTGAGGGCTCCGCCGGCGCTACCGACCTGGATCACACCGACGAGAACCGAGAGAACGACAAGCGCCAGGAATAGGCCAACGCATCGTTGCCGGCCGCGATCGTCGAGAAGCGACGCCGCGAAAAAGGCGGCGTAGGGCGGCAGGAGCATCAGCAACGCGAGCCATGTCGCCGCCGGGGTCAAGCTGAGCGGATGCGACTGCCCTTCGACCCCGACCAGGGCGAAGACGGCTTTCGGAACCTCGCGACCGGGCAGCGCGTCCCACAACCCCGGCGGAAGCGGAATGAGTTGAAGCAGCGGCACCAGGGGGATCAGGAACAGCGCGATACGCAGCAAAATCGGCAGTTTCCGAACTGCGCCCCAGGCTCCTGCGGCGAGGGCAACCGACAAGCTGGCCGACGCCGCCACGCAGATCAGGAAGATGCGCAGGCTCGCATCACCCGAACTGCCACCGAGCACGAAGGCGCTGGCGAAGAGAAGATAGAGCAGGATTTCATTGGCGCGAACCAGCGGCGCCGAAGTCGCCGCGCCCGCTCGAACTTGCGTGGAAATGACTAGCCTCTCCCGAACATCGATCCTGTCTCCGGGGAGTCGATGCGGGAATTGCCCATGGCAGTCAAGGCGCTCCATGCCGTCTCCCGGATCCGCTTTGGGCCTGCTTCACAAGTACGCCCGCCCGTCGCAAGCGCTTCGACGAAATCGACCTGCCGCATGTCGGAATATTTGACAGATCGGCGGACCGGCAAGGACTCGCTAACCAGCGTATCGCGCCGCAAAGCCCGCCCGCCGCGATCTGGCACGGTGCTTGTATGGTATCGGACGTTCCCGAGTGTTCCGCTCAAACGAGCGGTGGGGGGCATCGGCCTGGTCCCTGATGTCCCCTGCCCTCACCGGGAAGCCTCACTTACCCCCCGAAGGCAAATGGGGGACGGAGCGGCCGAACGGCCCCGTCCCCCGGCTGCTTTGCGCACATGAAAAAAGGGCGGAAAAATCCCGCCCTTTCTCCTGACACTATATTCGAGCTCAGCCCTGCGGTGCCGGTTCCTCGGGCGCCGGCTCCGGGGCCGGAGCAGGCTGCGCCGACGAATCGTCGGTCGTGTCGGTCGTGGGCGCCGTGTTCGAATCGTCGGCATCGTCCTTCGATTCGTCGGTCGGCGTGCCGGTCGTGGAATCGGGCGCCGGAGCCGGCTCAGCCTGTTCGGCCGGGGGCGTACCCTCGGTCTGCTGGTCCTGGGCGAGAGCCGGCGTCGCGGCGATACCGGCGGCGGCGATCATAGCGATAGCAAGTTTGCGCATAGTCTTCAGACCCTATCTGGTTGTTGAACCGGACCACTATGCCCAGCCGCATCCATAATGACAGGGTTCGGCCGACGAGCCAACGCGCGCGCGCCTCGCCTTGCCCGCAAGCTGCGACAAAGACGCGATAAACCGAAATTCGCAGGCGGCGCACGACGCGCCCGCCTCACTCCGTGCGGGTAGGAATGCCGTCCATCAACTGATGCAGTTCGCCGGCTTCCCACATCTCCATCATGATGTCGGAGCCGCCGA
Source organism: Sphingopyxis panaciterrulae (assembly GCF_014199295.1). Classification (GTDB taxonomy): domain Bacteria; phylum Pseudomonadota; class Alphaproteobacteria; order Sphingomonadales; family Sphingomonadaceae; genus Sphingopyxis; species Sphingopyxis panaciterrulae. The sequence goes on along the minus strand of NZ_JACIJH010000007.1, from coordinate 68,216 downwards.
CGAACTCGCCCTTCACATAGAGCTGCGGGATCGTCGGCCAGTCGGAATAGTCCTTGATGCCCTGACGGACTTCCATGTCCTGCAGCACGTCGACGCTGTCATATTCGACGCCGAGGCGGTCGAGCATCGCGACCGCGCGCGAGGAAAAGCCGCACTGGGGAAACAGCGGCGTGCCCTTCATGAACAGCAGGACGGGATGATCGGCGACCAGCTTGGCAATGCGGTCGTGGACGGCGGGATCGCTCATGGTTCGTCTCCGGGTGGCGCAAGTCGCGCCGACAATAATCAATGGTTCCTATGAAGGGATGGCGGTGGTCAATTGCAAGGCATGAAGTTCGCCGCCCATGCGTCCGCCAAGCGCGGCATAGACCGCCTTGTGCTGCGCGACGCGGCTCAATCCGCGAAAGGATTCGCTGACGATATGCGCCGCATAATGGTCGCCGTCTCCGGCGAGGTCGGTGATCGTCACCTCGGCGCCGGGAAAGGCCGCCGCGATCATCGCCTGCAATTCCGCTTCACGCATCGCCATGGTACCGACGCCTCAATTCTGGCTGTCGATGAAGTGGCGGCGCGCTTCGGCGGTCTTTTCGTTCAGGATCGCGCGAATCTCGGCATCGCCGATCTCGACATTGGCGGCGGTCAGGTCGCCCGCCAGCTTGCGGATCACATCCTCGTCGCCCGCTTCCTCGAAATCGGCCTGCACGACCGCCTTCGCATAGGCATCGGTCTCCTCGGGCGTCAGCCCCATGCGTTCCGCCGCCCATTCGCCGAGCAGGCGGTTGCGGCGCGCGGTAATGCGAAACTCCACCTCCTGGTCGCGGGCGAATTTTGCTTCATGGGCCCGTCCGCGGTCGTCGAATGCGCTCATCTCGTCCTCATCTGATGGAAAGCCTGTCCCTCGCAGATAGGTTGCCGCTCGCAGCGGCGCAAGCCGCCTGTGCGGCAGATCACTTCCCTTTCCCTGCTCAAGGGTTTAGGGTTCGCCGCAACGGGATGGGTCGCACCGCAGCACCGTAAGACTGCGCCGTGCCGCAAGATCGCCGCACGGCGTCATCGAGCATGAATTTTGGGGGATTGCGCCGATGTCCGTTCGACAGGCTTTGCTGATGCCGATCCTCGCCGCGCTCGCCCTGGGCGGGACGGCTTCCGCGCGCGCGCAGAGCGAGGATCCGACGCTGCGCGACAGTTTCGCGATCGGCAGCCAGGGCGGCGCGCTGTGCGAAGTGCGGGCGACCGTGCGCGACAGCGTCATCGAGGGGATGTTCGACCGCGCCTGGATGGTCCTGTGCCGCGACGCGAGCCAGCCGGTCGGATATGTCCGGATGCTGCGCGCGACCCCGCAGGTGGCGCGGGCGCGGATCGACCGCGGGCGCGAGGGCGCGATCGTCTGCACCGCTCCCGGCGCCTGCACGGTGAGGGGCAGCAGCGTCGCCTGGACCACGCGGATCGTGCCCGACGGCGACACCAGCTACACCGCCGAAGGCTTTGCCGCCTATGACGACGCGCTGACCCTCGCGCTCGAATCGATCCGGCGGCGCGCCGTCGTGCCCGGCGTTATCAAGGTCGCGACTACCTCTGTGGGCGGCGACAGCGGCTTCGCGCGCACGCTCGCCGGGGCCATCGACATCGACAAGGCGCTGGCCGAAGGCTATCGCCGCAACCATGCCGGCGACTATGCCGATGCCGCCGAATTCTTTGCGGCGCTGTCGCAGCGCGCGCTCGGCGACAAGCAGATGGCGGGGCTCGACCCCAGCGAATTCACCCTGAACCGCGCGCTGCAGAGATCGAACCTCGGCGAATTCGCCGAAGCCGACCGCCTGTTCGCAGAGGTCGAAGCGGTGCCGACGAGCGATCCGGTGCAACTGCGCCTGCGCCGCAATTTCCGCGCCATCCATGCGCTCAACCAGCAGGACTATGACGGCGCCGCCGCGATATTGCAGACGCCGCTCCCGCCGCTGACCAGCGCGGTCACGGTCGAGGGCGATGCCGTCACCCTGACCCCCGAAATCGTCGCGGGCATCAACAGCGGCGCCAGCGCGCGCGCGGTGCGGCAGACATCGGACGAGGAACGACTGACCCCGGCCGAGCGAGCGACGATCATCGACGCACAGGCGACGCACCTGCTGGGCACCACCCTGCGGCTGCGCGGCGACGCGCAGGCGGCGAAGGCGGCGCAGATCGAGGGGCTCGCCGACGCGCTCGCGGTGCGCGAAGGGCGCGTCACCTCCATCGTGCGCCTGCGCTCGCAGATGCTCGGCGAGCTTGCGCTGGCGGAGGAGGCGCTCGGCGACACCGCCGCGGCCGACGTGCGCTTTCAGGAGTCGATCGCGGCGCTCGCGGTCGAATATCCCGAGACCAACGCCCTCGCCTCGGCGCGGGCACGCTACGCCGCCTTCCTGACCCGACAGGGACAGGCAGACAAGGCCCTCGGCATCTATCGCGAGGTCGTGAACACGCTCGCCGGCGCGCAGCGATCGACCACAGGCATGGCGAACATGATGGCGCCCTATTACCGGCTACTCGCCGAGCGCGCCGCGAGCGATCCATCGGCGGTCGCCGATTTCTTCGTCGCCAGCCAATTGCAGGTGCGCCCCGGCGTCGCCGACACGCAGGCGCTGCTCGCACGCGAGTTGTCGAGCGGCAGCGACGATGGCGCGCGATTGTTCCGCCAGGCGACCAATCTCGACCGCGATATCGAGCGGGCGCGGATCGAGGATGCGCGGCTCGCGCAGATGCCCGAAACGCCGGAGATCGGCGCGCTGCGTGCCGACCTCAAGACCCGACTCGACAATCTGAGCCTGCAGCAGACCGAAACGCTCGCCGCGCTCGCCGCCTATCCGCAATATCGCGTCGTCGCGCCGGGCAAGCTCGATCTCGCCGAACTGCAACAGGTGCTGCGCGGCGACGAGGCCTATCTGAAGATGCTGGTCGTCGGCGACGCCGTCTATGCGATGCTGATCGGCCCGTCGGACGCGCGGGTCTGGCGCGCCGACGTCAGCGCGGCGGGGCTCGACCGCGCGGTCGACGCGATCCGCCTGACTATCTCGACGGTCGAGAACGGGCGGCGCGTCACCTATCCTTTCGACGCCGCGACTGCGCGCAACCTCTATACCCAGCTCTTCGGCCCGGTCGCCGACCGGCTGCCGACCATCGCGCATCTGATCTTCGAGCCCGACGGCGCGATGCTGCGGCTGCCGATCAACCTGCTCGTCACCTCCGACCGCGGGCTCGCCGATTATGAGGCGCGGCTGGTCGACCCCGACGCGGATCCGTTCGACATGCGCCAGATCGTCTGGCTCGGCCGGACGGTGCGCCCCAGCACCTCGGTGTCGGCGCTCGCCTTCCGCAACGCGCGCGAGGCGGCGCCGTCGCGCGCGACGCACCAATATTTCGGCCTCGGCCACAATCAGCCGGTGACCGGCGCGCTGCCCTCAGTGGGCACACGCGGCGGGCTGGCGGGGAGCATCGACGGCGACTGCCGGTGGGACGTCGGCCAGTGGAACCGGCCGGTCTCCGCCGACGAACTGGTGACGGCCAGCCGGACGATGAGCCCCGACGCGGCGATGCTGCTGACCGGCGCCGCCTTCACCGACACCGCGGTCAAGGATCGCGCCGACCTGAATCAGTATCGCATCATCCACTTCGCGACCCACGGCCTCGTCACCGCGCCGCGCGCCGCCTGCCCGGCGCGCCCGGCGCTCGTCACCTCGTTCGGCGGCGGCGATTCGGACGGGCTGCTCAGCTTTCAGGAAATCTACGACCTCAAGCTCGACGCCGATCTCGTCATCCTCTCGGCATGCGATACCGCCGGCGCGGCCTCGGTCGCGGCGACGCGCGAAGCGGGCGTGGCGCGCGGCGGCGGCAATGCGCTCGACGGGCTGGTGCGCGCCTTCATCGGCGCCGGCGGCCGCTCGGTCATCGCCAGCCACTGGCCCGCGCCCGACGATTTCGACGCGACCAAGCGACTGATCGGCGGGCTGTTCGCGGCGCGCGAGGGCGAAAGCATCGCCGATGCGCTGTGGACGACGCAGCAGCAACTGATGGACGACAAGGCGACCTCGCACCCCTATTATTGGGCGGGCTTCGCGATCGTCGGCGACGGCGCACAGGCGCTGCTCCACAACGGAACCACGACGGCCGCGGCAGCGACGAAAGCCGTCGGCGGCTAACCGATGGCCAGGGGGGACGACAGGACAGAGGAGGCGCCGGCGCGGGTGCCAGTCGGCAAGCGGCTCCGCCAGCTCCTCTCGCAGCTCGGCCCGGCGCGGCTGATCGGGACGCTGCTGTTCCTGCTCGTCGCAGCGCTGATCGCCCGGCTCGGCTGGCAATTGCCGCTGACCCGCGATGCCGAACGCGCGCTCTACGACGCCCGCGCGACCGCGATGGCGCCGCACGTTGGGCAGGACAAGCGCGTCCTGCTCATCACCTATAACGACGAAACGCTGTTCAACACCGGTATCCGCTCGCCGCTCGACCGCACCATCCTCGCGCGCGCGCTCGAGAATATCGACGCGATGGGGGCGCAGGCGATCGGCATCGACATCGTCTTCGATTCGCCCCGCCCCGACGACGATCTGCTGAAGGATCAGCTTCGCGCGATGCGGACGCCGACCTGGCTCGCCTATGCCGAACAGTCGAGCAATCCCGACGCCATCTTCTTCGAACAGCAGACATTCCTCCAGTCCTTTCTCAAGGAGGTAACGACCGACCGCACGAAGCCCACCAGCGTGCTGTTCCGCACCGACGACGATGGCGTGATCCGCACCTGGCCCGACCGCCCGCCCGAGCTGCCGCCGCTGATGGCCAATGCGCTGGCCCCGGTCGATGCGGCGCACGCCGATTTCCAGGGCAATATCCGCTTCCTGCTCCCGGCCCGCGCCGCGAAGGGGCAAGAGGAACCGGTGTTCGCGAACATTCCGATCGATACTTTCGCCATGCCGATGGATGCCGACATGCGCGCGGGCTTTTCCGATCTGGTCAAGGGACGCTATGTGCTGATCGGCGGCGACATCATCGATTACGACCAGTTCAACACCCCGCTCAGCCGCTTCATCGACCCCGTCACCGGTCGGCACGAGACGATGATCGGGCTGGAGGTCCACGCCCATATGCTCGCGCAGCAACTCGACGGCGCATGGACGACGCCGATCCCTGGCCCGGCGCTGTGGGCGCTCGCCGTCGCCGTCGTGCTGGCGGGCGGGCTGACCAGTCTGATCGACCTACGCGCGCGCTGGGTCGCGCTCGCCTTCGTCGCCCAGATCGTCTTCTTCCTCGCCTTTCCCTTCTGGATGCAGGGGCACGGCATCGACACGACGACGGTGCCCGCCTTCGGCTGGGCGCTCGGCTGGCTGTTCGGCTATGCCGCGGTCGGCACCGCGGCGCGGACGATCGGCGCCCGCCAGCGCGCCTTCGCTCAGTCGGCGCTGGGCAAATATCTGCCCGCCGACGTCGCAGCGCAGATCATGCGCGACCCCGACCAGCTTTCGCTGCACGGCGAGCGACGCAATATCTATTGCGTCTTCACCGACCTCGAAGGCTTCACCAAGCTCAGCCATGCGGTGACGCCGGAAACGGTCGCACGGCTGCTCAACGAATATCTCGACCGCCTGTCCGACATCGTGCTCGACCATGGCGGGACGATCGACAAGTTCGTCGGCGACGCCATCGTCGCCTTCTGGGGCGCGCCGCTCAGCCGCCCCGACGATGGCGAGCGGGCGGCGGCGGCCGCCATCGCCATGTCGCGCGCGGGTGAGACCTTCCGCACCGACATGGCGGAGGGCGTGCCGCCGATCGGCATGACGCGCGTCGGCCTGCACGTCGGCGACGCGATCGTCGGCAATTTCGGCGGCGAGGACCGCATCCAGTATACCGCGCTCGGCGACAGCATGAACACCGCCTCGCGCCTCGAATCGGCGAACAAGAGCCTGAAGACCGGCATATTGATCTCTGCCGAGGCCGCCGCGAGCGCCGGGCGCGACGATCTGGTGCCGATGGGCCGGGTGACGCTGCGCGGCCGGGCGCGGCCCGTCGACGTCCTGACCCCGCGCCCCGACCTGACCCCGGCGCAGCGCGCGCGGATCGCCGATCTGGTCGCGGCGCATGCGGCGGGCGAAAAATCGGCCTTTGTGACCTGCGCCACAGCGGTGCGCGACGAATTCGCTAACGATCCAGCCTTGATGTTCCTGCTGGAACGCCTGAACGAGACCGAAAGAGGAGAAAGCTATGTTCTGTCCTGACGTGTCGATGCGCCGCCGTGCCCTGGCATCGGTCGCCGCCGTCATCGCGGTCGCGGTCGCCGGCAGCGCCGCCGCCCAGTCGATGGTCGTCCGCTCGACCGGCCCGTCGGCGAGCAAATATCCGACCGGCGCCAAGCTGAAGGCCAGCGACAAGCTGACCCTGGCGGCAGGCGACCGGATCGTGCTGATGCAGGCCGGCAAGACCCGCACCCTGTCGGGGCCGGGCACCTTCAGCGCCAGCGGCAGCGTGCAGGGCAGCCAGACAATGGGCTCCACCGTGTCGCGGATGCTGGCGCAGGGTCCGACGATGCGCTCGCGCGGCGGCTTCTCTCGCGGGCCCGACGTGCCGGAACCGGCCGAGATGCGCGCGCCCAACCTGTGGCTGCTCGACTATCGCGAGGGTGGCACCTTCTGCGTCGCCGACCCGGCGCGACTGATGCTGTGGCGCCCGCACATGGAAAGCGACCAGCTCCTGAAGATCGAGCAGGGGACGAAGACCGAGACGGTGGCCTTCGTCGCCGGCGCCAATTTCCGCAAATGGCCGGCCGAGACGCTGCCGGTCGAATATGGCGTCGACTATCGCCTGTCGGGCGCGGGGCTCGCGGCACCGGTGACGGTGCGCTTCGCGGCGCTGGGCGCGCTGCCCGACGCTGCCGACGGCGCAGCAGAAACGCTGATGGCGAAGGGCTGCACGCCGCAGCTCGACCGGCTGGTCGACGCGATGACCGAAAACGAGGCGGCGGGCGGCTGAGCCGGCCGCCATTGAACCGACCCGTACCATCTGATAATGATGGCAGGAAGCCGCCAGGCGAGCGGCAAGTCCTTTCCTTGGGTCGATAAATTCGCGGACGCCCGCCGACCGGCGGCGCGCGATATCAGGCTCGCGGCTCCGGTCGCGCGGCAGCACGCAAGGGGTGGCGATGAGGCAATCAGGGGATTTCGACACGGACGATTGCGGCAGCAGCCGACCGGCCCGGCGCACGCGGCTTTCGATCGGTGCGGCGCTGGCTCCGGTCCTCGCCGCGCTTCCCGCCGTGGCTGCGGCGCAGGCGACCCCGCAGATCCCGACCCGCGAAGAGATCCAGCGCCCGACCCTGCCCCCCGCCGCGCCGCCGCCCGAACGGGTGGTCGCCGCCGACGACAGCATCGAGCGCGCGCCCTGCCCGCTTGCCAACCCCGAGTTCGCCAATGTCCGCATCACCCTGCGAGGGGTGGAATTTTCCAGCGTCGAGGGGATCGACCCCGCCATGCTCGACGCGAGCTGGCGCGATCGCGTCGGACAGGAGCTGCCGATCGCCGTCGTCTGCGACATCCGCGACCGCGCCGCGACAGTGCTGCGGGCCAAGGGCTATCTCGCCGCGGTGCGCGTGCCGCCGCAGCGGATCGAGGACGGCATCGTCCATCTCGACATCCTCGCCGCGCGGCTGACGCGGGTCGAGGTGCGCGGCGATGCAGGCACCAACGAAGGCTTGCTGCAACGCTATTTGTCGCGACTCGACGACGCGCCGGTATTCAACATCAACGATGCCGAACGCTATCTGCTGCTTGCGCGCGACATTCCCGGCATGGATGCGCGGCTGACGCTACGCCCCGGCACCAATCCGGGCGAGGTGGTGGGCGAGGTCGTGGTCACCCGCATCCCCATGATCTTCGACGCCAATATCCAGAATTTCGGATCGCACGACGTCGGGCGCTGGGGCGGCATCGCGCGCGCGCGCTTCACCGGGCTGACCGGCATGGGCGACATGACCACCGCCAGCTTCTATACCACCGCCGACACCGACGAGCAGCAGGTGCTCCAACTCGCGCACGAATTCCGCGTCGGCGGCGAAGGCCTGCGGCTGGGCGGCAGCTATACCTACGCCTGGACGCGGCCCGACCTGACCGGGCTGCCGATCAGGTCGAACACCCAGGTCGTCAGCCTCTTTGCCTCCTATCCGGTCGTCCTGACCCAGGCGCATCAATTGACCGTCGGCGGCGGGCTCGACCTGATCGATCAGGATATCGCGCTCAGCGGCGTCAAACTCAATCGCGACCGGCTGCGCGTCGTGAACCTGCGCGCCGACGCGGGCTGGATCGATGCCGCCTCGATCGCCGGACGCGGCGGCTACAGCCCCGCCGAGCCGCGCTGGTCGCTCGCGACGTCGTTCGAGGCGCGCAAGGGTCTGAGCGCTCTTGGCGCCAGCGACGATTGCGGGCCGTCGGGCCTGGCCTGCTTCGCCCCCGGCCGCGTGCCGCTGTCGCGCCTCGAGGGCCAACCCGACGCCTTCCTGCTGCGCGCCAACATCACTGCCGAATGGCGGCCGGTGCGCGACGTGACGCTGTCGGCGGCGCTGCGCGAGCAATGGGCGAGCGATCCGCTGCTGTCCTATGAGGAATTTTCCGGCGGCAACTTCACCGTCGGGCGCGGCTACGATCCCGGCACGGTGATCGGCGATAGCGGCGTCGCGGTGGCGCTGGAGGCGCGCTACGGCTCGCTGATCCCCGCCAACCGCGACAGCTTCGCGATCCAGCCCTTCGCCTTTCTGGATGCCGCGGCAGTGCGGAATAAGGACAGCACCTTCGCCGGCCTCAACCCACAGCGGCTCTATTCGGCGGGCGGCGGCATCCGCATCGCCTGGGGCAATGCGGCGCGGCTCGACGTGACGCTCGCCGCCCCCCTCACCCGCCGCGACCTCTTGGCCCGGCGGCCCGACCCGCGCCTGCTGGTGACACTGACCACCCAGTTCGGCGTGAGGGCGCGCTGACCCATGAGCTTCGTATCGAGGATGACCGCCATGCGTGCCACCGCTTCCCGCCCGCCGATCCGCGCCCGGCAGCGCCTGCTCCAGGGCTGCGCGATCGCCGCGGCGATGACCGCGCTCGCCCACGGTGGTTCGGCGCTGGCGCAGGTCGCTGGAACGGGCGAGTTCGCGATCGGCAGCGGCACCATCTCACCGCCCGGCCCGCTCGGTCCCGGCGCGCCGCCGAACAGCACGCAGGTCACGGTGAACGGCGCGCAAACGGTCATCAACTGGACGCCGGACGATACGGCGCCCAGCGGCGGCCCGATCGACTTCCTGCCGACGATCAGCAATCTAGAATTCTACGGCACCGGCGACTATACCGTCCTCAACCGCTTCATCGGCCCCGCCGCCGCCGCGCGGCCGGTCGCGCTCAACGGCACGGTCAGCAGCTATGTCGGATCGCCCTTTGCGACGGGCGGCAATGTGCAGGGCGGCAACATCTGGTTCTATAACGCCGGCGGCCTGCTGATCGGCGCGACCGCGACCATCGACGTCGGCAACCTGGTGCTGACCAGCAACGCCATCGACACGACCGGGGGACTTTACGGGTCCAATGGCGAAATCCGCTTTCGCGGCACGGCGAGCAGCGCGGCGAACGCGCCGGCGATCGAGATCGCCCAGGGCGCCGCGATCAATGCCGCGATTCCGGGTAATCCCGGCGGCAGCTATATCGCTATGGTCGCGCCGCGCATCGTCCAGAACGGCGCGGTGACTGCCGACGGATCGACGGCCTATGTCGCTGCCGAGCAGGCCGATATCCGCATTAACGGCGGCCTGTTCGACATCAATGTGCTGGTCGGCGCTGCAGGGAGCGAGGCAATCGTCCACAGCGGCTCGACCGGCGGCCCGGCGCACGTGCAGGACGATACCGACCGGAACCGCATCTATATGGTCGCGGTTCCCAAGAACGACGCGGTGACCATGCTGGTGTCGGGCCAGATCGGCTATGACGCCGCCGTGGCCCAGGTCGACCCCAACGGCGCGGTGGTGCTCTCGGCCGGCTATAATATCGTCGGAGGCGATATCGCGGCGGCGCCCGCGGGCGCCGCCGCGGCGAGCATCACTGTCACCGACACCATCTTTCGCAGCAGCACCACCGCCCATGCCAGCGGAGCTTTCCTGGGCCAGCCGATGGCGACGATCCCGGCGACCGGCGGCTCCTTCCTTCCGCCGCCGCACCTGGGTCACATCCAGGTCGAGGGCGACGGCCTCTTCCTCGGCGACGTCAGCGCGACCATCAATGTCAACGCCGACCAGATCGTCAGCGCGACCGGCAGCCTGGCTGTCCAGGCGAGCGGCGCCGGGGGCACAGCCGGAACCGCTGCGGTCAATGTGAACGGCGGCACCTTCGGCGCGCTGGGCAATGTATCGATCATCGGCGACAGCGCACTCGACGCCGCGACGGGCGATGCCACCGGCGGATCGGCCAGCCTGTCGATCACCGGCGGCGGCAGCGTGCAGACCCCGTCGCTGCTGATAAGCGCAAACGCCCTGGGCGGTATCGGCGGAGCCGGAGCCGGCGGCGCGGGCACCGGCGGCATGGCCAGTATCGATGTCACCGGCGTCAGCAGCACCCTGCAGGCGGGCGACGTCGCCGTCCGGGCGAACGGCACCGGCGGCGGCCTGTTCGATGCGGGCGGCGGCACGACCGCCGCGGTCGATCAGGGCGGCGCCGGCACCGGCGGCACCGCTACGATCGGCATTCGGGACGGTGCGGCGCTGGATGTGAGCGGGTCCCTGAATATCGACGCGATCGGAACAGGCGGGACGGGCAATGTCGCGTCAGGCGACGGCCAGGGCGGAACGGCCAGCGTCGCGATATCGGGCAATGCCATTTCCTATACCACGGGCGCCACGATCGTGGACGCGGGCGGAACGGGCGGCGGCAACAATGGCTCCCTCGTCTCGGCACTGGGCGGCGACGGCACCGGCGGCACCGCGGAGTTGCAAGTCGATGCCGATCAGACATCGTCGATCCTGCCCGGATTCCTGAATCTTTCCGCGTCCGGCAACGGCGGCGGCGCAGGCGCCAGCACCGGCGGCGGCGAAAACGCGCGCGGCGGCGACGCGGCCGGCGGCACCGTCGCGATCGGGGTCGATGGCGGCACGACCGTCGAAGCCGATCAGTTTTTCGCCTCAGCCGTCGCCACCAGCGGCTTTGCCGTATCGCCGAGCGGGACGACCGGCCGGACGGGCGATGCGCGGGGCGGCACGATCGACATCGGCGTCGCGGGCGGATCGCTGTTGCAGATCGAAAGCAGCGCCATACTCTCTGCCTATGCCTTTCCAGCGGTCAGCGAGATCACCGGCAGTGGGACCGGGGGCGATATCACGCTGCGCGCGACGGGCGGCGGACAGGTCACCATCCTCAATCAGCTTTCGGCCGACGCCAGCGGCGGCAGCCTTTCGTCGGGCGGCAGCGACCTTCCGCTGGGAGCCGGCAGCGGAACCGGAGGCAATATCGACCTAATTGCCGATGGCGGGACGATCGCGGCCGACAGCTATTCCGTCTTCGCCACCGGTATGGTGACAGACGTTACCGGCGCGGGCGGGACGGCCCAGGGCGGCACGATCGACCTGCTGGCGTCAAACGGCGGCCTGATCCAGGCGACGAGCATCACGGCGTCCAGCAGCTTTTCGACCGACGCGCAAAGCGGTGCCAGCGGGGGGGGGGCGGACGCGACCGGTGGCACGATCCAGTTAATCGCCGATGCGGGAACGATCAATTTCGCCGCGCTGGCCGAGCTGTCGGCGGACGGCACATCCGGCGGAGATACCGGCGTCAGCGGCGACACCGTCCCGCTCGGCCGCGGCGGCAGCGTGCTGATCCGCACCGTCGCGGACCCCACGAACGGCAGTACGATCCAGATCGACACACTCACCGTCGGCGTCGACGGCGCCACGGCGACAGCCTTCGAAATGCTGCCAGGCATGGGGAGCGGCGGCGGCGCGGGGAATGGCGAAGGCGGCAGCGCGACGCTCGACATCCAGGGCGGCTCGCTCACCGCGGGACGGATCGACCTTGTCGCCAATGGGACGGGCGGCGGCGGCGTCGGTCCGGGCAGCGGCACCGGAACCGGCGGCACCGCGACGTTCACGCAGAGCGGCGGCACGGCCGATGTCGATCTGCTGACCGTCTCCGCCAATGGCGAGGGCGGTCAGGCCGGCACGGTCTCCGGAACCGGCATCGGCGGCAGCGCGACGATCAACCTCAACGGGGGCACGCTGGCCAGCATCGCCACCACCGCGTCGGCGACCGGCCTCGGCGGTGCCGCAACGATGGGCGACGACGCAGATCCTGCCAATCCGGTACCCCCCGGTGCCGGGGGCGATGGCGTCGGCGGCACCGCGACGATCAATCTCGACGGCACCGCGGTGGTCACCGTCGAATCGCTGACCGCGGACGCCACCGGCCAGGGCGCCAATGGCGGCGATCTCGGCTCTTTCGGCACCTTCGCCGCCGACGGCGGCGCGGGCGGCAACGGCAGCGGCGGGCAGGCGGCGATTCATATCGTGTCGGGCACGCTCAACACCGGCGACCTGTCCGCAACGGCCGCGGGTATCGGCGGCAACGGGGGCACCTATTCGAACAGTTCGGGCGCGGCGACCGGCATCGGCGTCGGCGGCGTCGGCGGCGTCGGCACGGGCGGCACCGCGACGATCGATTTCGCCACCGACATCACCTTGTCGGGCACGGTTTCGGCCGGCGCCACCGGCACCGGCGGTCTTGGCGGCGGCGGAATGGTCGGCGGCGACGGCGGCGACGGCAGCGGCGGCATCGCCCAGCTTTTGACGACTGGATTCGATATGGGACCGATCGGCGCCCAAAGCGATGCATCCGCGCGCGGCGGCGACGCCGGCTTCGACACCTCTGGCGGGCGCGGCGACGGCGGCAACGCCGTCGGCGGCACGTCGCGTATCGAGGCTGGCGGCACCGCCATCACCCTTTCCGAGTCCAATTTCGCCGCCACGGGGACGGGCGGCGATGGCGCCAATGGCGGCGATGGCAGCGGCGGCACGATCGAGATCGTGGCCGCCGATGGAGCGACGGCGACGCTGGTCGGCGTCGATTTCGTCGATCCCGTATCGTTCGGCGAGAACGTCCGCGGCAGTGGCGGGATGGGCAACGACAGCGGCGGCGGTGGTGCTGGCAACGGCGGCACGGTCCATCTGGTCGTAGACGGCGGCACGATCGGGTCCGACGGCCACCCGGTCGAGATCGTCGTCGATGGCGTCGCGGGCGGCGGTGCAACCCTGGGCGAAACGACCGGGGGACGCGTGATCGTCGAGACGACGGGCGGCGGCGCCCTCACCTTCGGCAACACGGTCATCCGGGCGAACGGCGACAATGCCGGCCGCGTCGAGCTGCGCTCCGGCGGCAATCTCACCCTCGCCAGCCTCGACGCCGAGGCGCTGGGCACCGCCGATCCCACGAACGGCGATGTCGCCGCCGCGGCGAGCGGTATCTTTCTGAACGCGGCGGGCGGCAGCATCGCGACCGGCGGGGCGATGACGCTGACCACCGACGGCTCGGTCGGCGTCGAGGGCCAGGGCGCAGGCAGTGTCGGCGCCGGCGCGGACCTGACGATCGGCGCGGGCGACGAGATCGACATCCGCCATGATGCGCGCAGCGGCACCGCGCCGACGATCCACGCCGACGGCGCGCTCGACGCGACCGCGGCGAACGGTATCAGCGGCGGCGCCGGCAGCCTGATCGACGCCGGCGGCCCCCTGTCGCTGACCTCCACTGCCGGCGGCATCGGCGTCGATCGCCTCCACGGCGCCGATATCGCGCTGAATAGCAGCGGCGCCGCCACGGTCGAACATGCCGAGGCGGACGATGATTTCACCGCCACGGTCGGCAGCTTCGCGACCGGGCTCAATTCGATCATCACCGGCGGCGATATCACCATCAATGCGCCGGGCGCGGTCGATCTCGGCAATTCAACCGCAGGCGGCTTCGTCTTCGTCGTCGGGCAGACGATCGATTTCCACGCGATCGATGCCGGAACGACCGTATCGCTGCGCGCCGACGGATTCGGCGCGACCGACGGCATCGCCGGAGGCGACATCACCTCCGGCGACGCGGTTGCGCTGAACGGGGGCCGTGTCGATGTCACGGGAACGATCGCGACGACCGGATCGGCCTCGATCACTGCCAATAGCGGCAACGCTTCGGTCGGCCTGGTCGAGGCCGATGGAGACATCGGCGTTTCGGCCGGCGCCAATCTTGCCGGCACCTATCGCGCCGGCGGCAATGTGCGCCTCGGCGCCGATGGCGACATCAATGCCGAGGCCGATGCGGCCGGCGGCTATGTCGATGGCAACGGCTTCCTGTCCGAAGGCCTTGTCTTCGCCGACGCGGACGGCGATGCGACGCTGAGGGACAGCAGCGCCGCGACGATGTTCGCGGTGCGCAGCGGCGGTGCGACCACGGTGATCGGCAGCGGCGCCGGCGAGGACATGTTCGTGCTCGCCGGGACGACCACTACCCTTTCCGGCGTCAGCGCCGGCGACGACCTGACCGTCAGTTCAACCGGTACGATGTCCGTCGATAACGCCGCGACGACCGGCACTGGTGCCGACGGCCGCAGCCTCGTCTATGCGGCCTGCTGCTCGAACCCAATCCCCGTCCTCCAGATCGTCACCAGCGCGCCCGATCTGTCGAACATCGCGCTCTCCAGCCCCGCCACGATCGCCGCAAGCGACGTCGCGGCGTTCGACAATCTGACCGTCGTCGCAGGCGGCGCGGTCACCGGAACCGGGCTGCTGCAATCGGGCCTCGCGACCAATATCGGCGGCAGCGACCTGTCGCTCGGTGCAATCACCGCCGGGACCGACATCGACCTGACCGCCACGACCGGTGCGATCGGCGCGACCGGCGCGATGACCGCGGGGCGCGACGCGACGCTCGACGCCGCGACCAATATCGCCGTCGCCGACCTCAACGCCGGCGACGACCTCCACCTCGGTGCCGGCGGCACGCTGATCGCCGGCGCGGCCACCAGTTCGGGCACCGGGCTCGACGACGACGGCGACGGCAGCAACATCGTCGCGACGGCCGGCGGGGCGGTCGCCTTTACCGGACCCATCGCCTCGGCGAATGACACCGCAATCGAAGGAAGCGCGGTTTCGGCGCAGGCGATCGCGGCGGGACAGGAGTTGACCATCACCGCCACGGGCGGCGACATCGCGACGGGCAATGTCAGCGCCGCCGGCCAGGCGACCCTGACCGCCAGCGGCGGCATCGCCACGGGCGATCTGACGCTCGGCAATTTCGGAGATATCACGGCGGGCGGCGCCGTAGCCCTTGGCGATGTCGAGACGGCCCTCGGCCTTCGCGCCGAGGGCACGTCGATCACCGTCGGCAGCCTCGATGCGACGGGTGGCGATCTCGCCCTCGTCGCGACCAACGGCGGCATCACGGGCACCGGCACCATCGACACGGCCGGCAGTTTCTTCGTCGGCGCGACCGGTGCGGCAAACCTGACCGGCGATATCCAGACCGGCGGCGATGTCCAGATTCAGGGCAGCAGCGTAACCGTCGGCAACGTCACCGCGAACGGCGGCGTCCTGCGACTCGACGCCTCGACCGGTTCCGTCGTCGCCACCGGCACTTTGACTTCGGGCCGCGACATCCTGATCGACACCACGGCGGGCGGCACGCTGAACCGGCTGGTCGCGGGCGACGACATCGCCATCGGCGGCAGCGGCGACATGACGGTCGCCTCGATGCGGGCAAGCGATGAGAATGCCGGCGGCGATGACGTCGGCAGCAACGTCGGCGTCACGCTCGCCGGCACCCTCGGCGTCGGCCAGGTCGAGGCGGCGGACGATTTCACCGCCGATGTCACGGGCTTCACTGCCAACGGCGGCACACTGGCCGCCGACGGCAACATCCTCGTCACCGCGGACAATGATGTTGATCTCGGCACCGCGACCGCGGGCGGCGCGATCCAGGCTTCGGCGCAGTCAATCGCCTTCGACGCGCTCAATGCCGGCGCCGGTGTCGACCTGCAGGCCAGCGGCGCAATCGCCGGCACCGCCATCGCCGCGGGCGGCTCGATCGCGCTGACCGGCGGCAGCGTCGCAGTGGACGGCGTCACGGGCGACATGTCGCTGACGGTCGCCGCAGCCAACGGCGGCGCGACCATCGGCACCGCCCAACTCGACGGAAATATCGACGTTACCGCAACCGGCGACATCGGCGGCGCTTTCGATGCGGGCGGCGATATCACCCTGACCTCGGACGCCGACCTCGCCGCATCGGCGAATGCGCGCGGCGGCTATATCGATTCGGGCAGCCTCGCGCCCACCGCGGGCGATATCCGGATCGCCGCCGCCGGCAACGTCGCGCTGACCGACAGCGTGGCGGCGGGCGGGCTGAACGTCGATGCAGGCGGGGCGGCGTCGGTGACGAACGCAAGCGCGGGCGGGGATGCGGTGCTGCTCGCGGGCACTACCGCGGCCCTGTCGGACGTGACCGCCGGCAACGATGTCCGGGCGAGCGCGACCGGCGCGCTCACGGCGACCGGCCCCCTCGCCGCGACGCGCGATATCATCCTCGATGCCGGTTCGGTCTATCTCGTCGCGCCGACAGCCGCGCGCAACGTCACGATCGCGGCCGACGGCGATATCGACGGCGGCACGATCACCGCCGATGGCGATATCGCGCTGACCGCTGGCGGCGCGATCGCGATTGCGCAAGCCACCATGCAGGGCGACGGCCTGCTGAGCCTCGCCGGAACCGACGGAATCAGCGTCGACACGCTGGTCAGCCAGGGCCGCACCAGCCTCGCCAGCAGCGACGGCGCGATCACTATCGCCAATCTCGCCTCGCAGGGCGCAATCAACGCAGCAGGCGACAGCATCGCGATCGGCGGCAGCGGCGTCGTCCATTTCGCGACGCTGACCACCGATGTCGGCGACGCTGTGCTCGACGTCAGCGGCGAACTCACCGTGACCCAGGCCGACGTCGCCGGTCTTGCCGATTTCACCGGCACGGGCGAGCGGCTCGCGGTCGGCGACCTGACCGCCGCCGACGCGAGGCTGACCACGACCGGCTTCCTGACGCTGGGCGATGTTGCGGCGGCGGGCAGCCTCGACGCCAGCGCGGCCGGTTCGATCTTCATCGACGGCGCGGTGACCGGCACCGCGATCTCCCTTGCCTCGAGCGATATTGCGATCGGGTCCGACGCGCGCGTCGGCGCCGCAGGCGTCACCGAAACGCTCGCGATACGCAATGCAGCCGATAATCGGACGACCTATATCGGCGGCACCGGCGACCGCGACGGCTATCACCTCGACGCCGACGAGATGGCGCGCCTGTTCGGCGATCAGGTAACGGTCGTCGCGCCGCAGCGCGCGTCCGAAGATGGTGCCTTCGTCGCCTCGGCGCCCGGCGCCCTCTTCGTACCGATCGCCAGCCTCGGCAGTAGCGCGGCGCCCGATGTCATCGTCGATGATTTCACCATGACCGGCGGCGGAGCGAGTTCCAACCTCGGCGCCACCGGATCGCTGACGATCAGCACCCCCGGCAAGATGCGCGTCGTCGGCGCGGCGGCGCTGACCGGGCTCGGCGACGGCAATGCGCTGACCCTGGCGGCCGGCGATGCGCTGGAAGTCGTGCTGGGCGAAGGGTCGGTGCGCCTCACGGGCGATACCGATACGCCCGCGGGGCAGCTCAACCTGCGCTCCGATGACGTGATCGTCGCGACGCTCGACGCGATCGCCGACGTCGCCGCCGCGGGCGGGATCGACGCGATCGAAAGCCGGCTGGCGCAGAATGACGGGATCGTCAGCGACGACGGCGCCCTCTATGCCGGTGGCATTGCCGCCGGCGTTACCGGCGGCTTCTATGTCCAGAACAGCGGCACCGGTACTGATTACGGGCAACGCCGCGGACTCAGCTTCGGCGCCGGCGGGCTCGACGTGGCCACTGAAGGGCCGACGACGCGGATCGTCCTCAACGGCGTGCATCTCGGCCCGAACGGCCAGGTCACCGGCCTCGACGCCATCCCGCTGCTGCGGATCAACGGCGCGGTGCCGACGGCAGGCGGCTTCGACATGCGGTCGACCTTCAACGGCTGCGTAATCCTGAACAGCGGCGCCTGCGCCTTTCTCGCCAATCCCGAACTGGATTTTCCGGTCCAGGACGTGATCGAGGAAGAAACCGATCCCGACGGCGACCAGGGCGACGGCGTCGCGCTGATGACGGCGCTGATCACGATGCGCGGGGTCGACCCGATGACCGGCGAGCCGCTGCTCGACGATCCGGTGACCGGCGCGGGCAACGACGACCTGTGGACGCCGCCGGGCGAATAGGCGCGTTTCGGTTGACGGCAAACCCCGGCGCAAGGCATGGGCGCGAGGATGACCGACGCCCCTGCTTCCGTCCCCGGCGCACCGCTGACGCTGTTCAACAGCCTGACGCGCCGCCTCGAGCCGTTCGTGCCCGTCCATGCAGGCGAAGCGCGCGTCTATAGCTGCGGGCCGACCGTCTATAATTACCAGCATATCGGCAATATGCGCGCCTATGTCTTCGCCGACACGCTGGGCCGCACCCTGTCGTTCAAGGGCTATGATCTGCGCCACATCATCAACATCACCGACGTCGGTCACCTGACGTCGGACGCCGATGCCGGCGATGACAAGATGGAGAAGGCGGCGGCATCGCAGGGCAAGTCGGCGTGGGACATCGCGGCCTTCTATACCGCCGAGTTCAAGCGCGACCTGGCATGGCTCGGCGTCCGCGATCCCGCGAAATGGACGGTCGCGACCGACTATGTGCCGCGGATGATCGCGTTCGCGGAGCGAATCGCCGATGCCCATTGCTACGAACTGGACAGCGGCCTCTATTTCGACGTCTCGACCGTCGCCGACTATGGTCGCCTCGCGCGCGCGGTGACCGACGAGGGCGAAGGCCGGATCGACGAGGTCGAGGGCAAGCGCCACGCCGCCGATTTCGCGATCTGGCGCAAGACCCCGCCGGGCGAGACGCGGCAGATGGAATGGGATTCGCCTTGGGGCCGCGGCGCGCCGGGCTGGCACCTCGAATGCTCGGTGATGGGCGAGGCCGAACTCGGCATGCCTTTCGATATCCACACCGGCGGCATCGACCATCGCGAGATCCACCATCCGAACGAGATCGCGCAGAACCAGGCGTATCGCGGCTGCGGGGGCCTCGACTGCGCCGAGCACTCGGGCGCCAGGCTGTGGATGCACAATAATTTCCTGATCGACCGCGGCGGCAAGATGTCGAAGTCGGCGGGCGAATTCCTGCGCCTGCAATTGCTCGTCGACCGCGGCTATCACCCGCTCGCCTATCGGCTGATGTGCCTGCAGGCGCATTACCGGTCGGAACTGGAGTTTTCGTGGGATGGCCTCGGCGCCGCGCTCACCCGGCTCAAGCGGCTGGTGATGGCGGCGTCACCGGTGCGCGACGCCGCGGCGGCCGCAATCGCCGACCGGCGCCTGACCGACCTGCTCGCCAAATTCGATGCCGCCGTATCCGACGACCTGAACACCGCCGTGGCGCTGACGCTGGTTGAAGAGGCGGCGGCGATGAAGAAGATCGACGCCGGCCAGAAGCGCGCCGTGCTCGAAACGATGGACGCGGTGTTGGGGCTTCAACTCCTGACGCTATCGCGCGAGGCATTGCGCATCCGCCCCGCGACCGCGATGATCGCCGAAGACGCAATCGAAGCCACCCTCGCCCGCCGCAAGGACGCCCGCGCCGCAAAGGACTTCGCCGCCTCCGACGCGCTGCGCGACGAACTGATCGCAGCAGGGGTCGAGGTGATGGACGGCGACCCGCTGGGCTGGGACTGGCGGCTGGATAATTAAATCCTCTCCCGCTTGCGGGAGGGGTTAGGGGTGGGCATGAATGGCACACCCGCCGCGTATGGACAGGCCCACCCCCGGCCCATCCCGCAAGCGGGAGGGGAGAATAGATGACCAAAACCGTCACCGTCCTGTCCGGCCTCATCCGCCCGCTCGTCGAGGATCGCCTGCCCGACTGGGTCGAGCCGCGCTTCTTCCAGTCGAAGGAGGAGGCTATGGCGCTCGCGCCCGAAGCCGAGATCGGCTGGTTCGACATGTACGACAAGGCCGACATGGCCGCCGCGATCACCGCCGCGACGCGGATGAAATGGCTCAATTCCATCTATGCCGGGGTCGACGGCATGCCGCTCGACCTGCTCGCCGAGCGCGGCACGGTCGTCACCAACGGCGCCGGGATCAACGCGATCACCATTGCCGAATATGTCGTGATGGGGATGCTGACGGTCGCCAAGGGCTATCGCGAGGTGGTGCGCGCGCAGGAACGGCGCGAGTGGCTCCACGATTCGCCGGGCAAGGCCGAGCTGTTCGGTTCGAAGGCGCTGCTGCTCGGCTATGGCGCGATCGGCAAGCTGATCGAGGAGCGGCTGAAGGGGTTCGCAGTCGATGTTACCGTCGTCCGCCGCTCGCCGGGACCGAACAACCTGGCCCCCGATCAGTGGCGCGCGCGGCTCGGCGAGTTCGACTGGGTGATCCTGGCGGTGCCGGCGACACCCGAGACCGACGCGATGATCGGCGCCGACGAACTGGCGGCCATGAAGTCTTCGGCGACCCTCATCAACATCGCGCGCGGCAGCGTCGTCGATCAGGCGGCACTGGTTGCCGCGCTCGACGCCAAGCGGATCGCCGCCGCTTTCCTCGACGTGACGACACCCGAACCGCTGCCCGCCGACGACCCGTTGTGGAGCCTCGACAACGCGCATGTCACCATGCATCTGTCGGGCCGCGCGCAGGACAAGATGTTCGTGCGCGCCGCATCTCGTTTTCTCGAAAACTTGAGCTGCTGGCACCGCGGCGAACCCGTCGCGCCGCAGGTGGATTTGACGCTGGGCTATTAGAGCATCGAGCCCTGCATCTGACCCGTTCGCCCCCCGCCTTCGCGGGGGCAGGCTCTGAGCTTGTCGAAAGGCCGTTCTTTCTTTCAGCGCCGCAAAAAGAAGGACAGCGCTTCGACAAGCTCAGCACGAACGGAAGAATGGGTGATGCCGACTTATGGCTTGCCGCTCTAACCGTCGCGCGGCGTCCAGAGCGTCGCCACCCTGCCCTTCCACCAGCGCAGCACCAGGCCGAGCGCGACGCCGGCGCCGATCGCGATCGTCAGATCGGCGAAGACGGTCAGCGTCAGCGTCAGGATCAGCAGCAGCCGGTCGTCCCACGACAGCGCCAGATGCTCGCGCCATTTCTCGGGCTCGGCCATGTTGAGCGCGGTGACGAGCAGCACCGCCGCCAGCGCCGGCAGCACGAGCGCGCCGGCGAGGTCACCGGCGACGAGCAGCACGGCCAGGATGACGAGCGCATGGACCATGCCCGCGATCGGCGTACGGCCGCCCGCGCGCACATTGGTCGCGGTGCGCGCAATCGCCCCGGTCACCGGCAGGCCGCCGAACAGCGGGGCGACGATATTGGCATAGCCCTGCGCCAGCAGCTCGGCGCTCGGCCGGTGCTGGCCGCCGAACATGCGGTCGGCGACGATGGCGGAGAGCAGCGATTCGACCCCGGCAAGAAAGGCAATGACGAAGGCCGAGGGCAGCATCTCGATCAGGCGGGCCTGCGTGATTTCGGGCCAGTGCGGCGCGGGCAGGCCGCTGGGCAGCGCGCCGAAGCGCGACGCGACCGTGTCGACCGGCAGGTGGAACCAGCCGCTCGCCAGCGAGGCCGCGGCGACCGCGATCACCAGCACCGGCCAGCGCGGGCGCCAGCGGCGGAGCAGCAGGATCACCGCGACCGTCGCCGCCGTGATGCCCAGCGCCACGAAGCTTAGTGTGTCGCGGGCCGCCCACAGCGCCTCGATCTTGGGGATCATGTCCGCCGGCACCTTGCCGGCAGACAGGCCGAGCGCGTCCTGAAGCTGGCTCGCCGCAATGATCGTCGCGATGCCGATGGTGAAGCCGTCGATCACCGGCTCGGGCACGAGCGCGATCAGCCGACCGGCGCGAAAGGCGCCCGCGATGACCAGAATGATGCCCGCCATCGCCGTCGCCAGGATCAGCCCATCCATCCCGTGATCCTGGATCACGCCATAGACGACAACGATGAAGGCGCCCGTCGGTCCGCCGATCTGCACCCGGCTGCCGCTTGTCGCCGAGATGACGAAGCCGCCGATGATCGCGGTCACCAGCCCGACGAAGGGCGTGCTGCCCGATGCGATGGCGATCGCGATACACAGCGGTAGCGCGACCAGCGCCACGCTGACGCCGGCCAGCGCATCGGCGCGGAACAGCGGCCAGCTATAGTCGCGCATCGTATCCAGCAATTTCGGCCGGCGCATCATCCCTCCGCCCGCGAGAAGCCCTTCCGGGCCGCTACGCCGCGGGCCCGATCGCCGTCAAGCCCGCAAGCCGCGCAGCGCCGCGAATCGGTGCTGCGACTCGGAGCGGAGCAACCGCTGCGATGATCCCATTCGTCGCGTTTCGAGCACGCCGGCGGCGGATTGGGCGCCTCTTTCGAAGCGATCGGCGCATTTTTGTTGCGAATCTGCGGTCAATTGACGCGGAAAATTAACGAATCGGGGGCAATCTGGCTTGACTCGGGGGTATGCGGCTGAAAACCTGGGTTTCTCTGGGTCGCCAGCCGAGGAGGCTGAACTATGGCATCGACATTCGGACCGCGCCTGATCGGGCGCTCGACTCCCAGCGTGCCCGCGGCACGAAGTCTGGGACGCCGGATGACTTTCCACGCCGCCGCAGCGCTACTCGTCTTCGCCGCCTTGCAGGTCTGGCTCGTGTCGAGCGCGATCGCGGCCGGCGCGCCATCGGCCCTTATCATCGTCGCGCTGGTCATCCTGCTCGCGCTCGGCGTGCCCGCGGCGCGGATTACCGAACGCCGCTGGTACCATCTCAGCCGTCAGGCGCTGGCAAGCTGGGGCCTCCACGCCCGCTTCCGCCGCGACGTGCGGCGGCTGTGGCTCGCCGCGCTCGCGCTGCCCTTCCTGTGGGTCAGCGGCGCGATGGCCGCGACCGACGCCCTCGCCGCGATCGCGGGCTGATCCCCAGCTTCCGATCAAAGCCGATCCTTTTCGCCGAGGTCAAACCTTCCTGGCGCTCGGTGGCGACTCCGTTTGAAAGCTGGAGCGTGATTTTACTTTCTTCGTCACCCCGGGCTTGATCCGGAGCGACGATACAGGGAATGGTCCCTTCCAAATCCAGACGGCGTTACCATCTGCCAATCATAAGATTTTGACGGCTTGCCCCGCCCGGTATAGGGCGCGGCGATGCTGACCGTTTCCGAAGCTCTCGACCGAGCGCAGATGCTGTGCGCCGCCGCGACCAAGGCGGGCGCCGACGCCGCCGACGCCCTCTATTATTGCAGCGCCTCGACCTCCGTCGCGATGCGCCTTGGCGCGCTCGAGGATGTCGAACGATCCGAAGGCCAGGATATCGCCTTGCGCGTCTTCGTCGGACAGCGCAGCGCGAGCGTCTCGACCGCCGACATGGACGCGGGCGAACTGGCGAAGCTGGTCGCGCGCTGCGTCGCGATGGCGCGCGAGGCGCCCGAGGACCCTTATGCCGGCCTCGCGCCCGAAGAGCTGCTGTTCCGCGGCCCGGTGCCCGACCTCGACCTCGACGACGGCAGCGAAGCCGACCCCGAAGCATTGCGCGCCGCCGCGCTGGCGGCCGAGGATGCAGCGCGCGGCGTCGCGGGCGTCACCAACAGCGAAGGCGGCACCGCGAGCCATAGCCGTACCCGTTTCGCCCTCGCCACCAGCCACGGCTTCGCCGGTGGCTATGGATCGAGCGGCCACAGCCTGTCGGCGAGCGTGATCGCCGGCGAAGGCGCTGGCATGCAGCGCGACTATGCCTGGCACAGCGCGCATCACCGGCCCGACCTCGAAAGCGCTCAGGCCATCGGCACGCGCGCCGGCGCCCGTGCGGTCAAACGCCTCGCCCCCGGCAAGGCGCCGGTCGGCAAGCTGCCCCTCGTCTTCGACCCGCGCGTCGGTTCCAGCCTGCTCGGTCACCTGCTCGGCGCGATCGGCGGCCCCGCGATAGCGCGGCGAACCAGCTTCTTGCTCGGCAAGGAAGAAGAACAGCTCTTCGACAGTACCATCCTGATCCGCGACGAACCGTACCGCCCGCGCGGCCTGCGCAGCCGGGCCTTCGACGGCGAAGGCCTGCCGACCGCAGCACGCGACATCGTGGCGGGGGGCCGGCTGACGGGCTGGCTGCTCGACACCGCCTCGGCGCGCCAGCTCGGCCTGACGCCGACCGGTCATGCCAGCCGCGGCGGCGGCGCCTCAGGCGTCAGCGCGAGCAACCTTCACCTCGCGCCCGGTACCGCGACGCCGGCGGCGCTGATGGCCGATATCGGAACCGGCATCTACATCACCGAGTTGATCGGCCAAGGCGTCAACCCGGTGACCGGCGACTATAGCCGCGGCGCCTCGGGCTTCATGATCCGCGACGGCCAACTCGCCGAGCCGGTCGCCGAATTCACCGTCGCCGGCAATCTGATCGCCATGTTCCGCGCCCTCATGCCCGCCGACGACCTCGAATTTCGGCATGGCATCAACGTCCCGACCCTGCGCATCGACGGCATGACCGTCGCGAGCAGCTAAGGGCCGGAATCGTGCCGGCCCGGAACCTCGAAGCGGTGATCGCCGCGACGCGCGAGGTGGGGGACATGGCGATGGCGCGCTGGCGCGGCGAGGGGCAGGCGATCGACGTCTGGCACAAGTCGCACGACAATCCGGTCAGCGACGTCGATCTTGCGGTCGATGCGCGCCTGAAGGCGGTGCTCGGCGCGATGGTGCCCGAAGCGGGATGGCTGTCGGAAGAGACCGCCGACAATGCCGATCGCCTGAGCCGCCGCGCCATGTGGTGCGTCGATCCGATCGACGGCACGCGCGACTTCATCCGCGGCCGGCCCGGCTGGGCGGTGTCGGTGGCGCTCGTCGTCGACGGCGCGCCCGAACTCGGCGTCCTCTATGCCCCCGCGCTCGACGAGCTGTGGGTCGCGCAGCGCGGCCGGGGCGCGACGCTCAATGGCGAGGCATTGCGCGCGAGCCGCCGCACGCGCTTCGACGGCGCGCGCGTCCCCGCCGACAGCCTGCCGCGGATCGACCGCGACCTGGTGATGGTGACCAAGCCCAACAGCATCGCGCTGCGCATCGCGCTCGTCGCCGACGACCGCGCCGATCTGGTCGCGACGCTGCGCTGGGGCTTTGAGTGGGACGTCGCCGCCGCGGCGCTGATCGCGGCCGAGGCCGGCGCAACCGTCACCGACGCGTTCGGCGCGCCGCTCGCCTTCAACACGCCGCGCGCCCAGGCCTTCGGTGTCATCGCCTGCGCCCCCGGCATCCACGCCGCCGTCGTCGCCCGCCTCCACGACCGCGCGGTGGCGCTGGCCTCGTGAGATTCCGCTTCCCTGAATGATCCGACCGTGCCAGCGTTGAAATCGCGCGCTCCCATAATCCGCTTGGAGTGCCAAAGGCGACGGCTGCGGACCGAACGGCCCTCCTTTGTCGCCTTAACGGCCGCCCGCCCCCTTCGACCCGCCGCAAAAGCCGGCGGATCGCTTGACATTCGGCGCGACTCTCCTTAGCTGCACCCCATTCCGACAGGCTGACCGGACGGCGAATCGCGGCAAGCGTATTCGTGGTCCGTTTTTTGCGTTGGAAAACAGACGCTTTGAGATAGGGTTCGTTTGCCAGCGGCCCTGTGGAGCAGGAGAAAGAATCACATGGCACGTATCGCGGGCGTCAACCTGCCCACCAACAAGCGCGTGATCATCGCGCTCACCTACATCCACGGCATCGGCCGCAAGACCGCCGTCGACATCGCCGACAAGCTGGGCATCGACCACAGCCGCCGCATCCAGGATCTTTCGGACGCCGAAATCCTGCAGATTCGCGAAACGCTCGACGCCGACCACACGGTCGAGGGCGACCTGCGCCGCAACACGGCGATGAACATCAAGCGGTTGATGGACCTCGCCTGCTATCGCGGCCTGCGCCATCGCAAAGGCCTTCCCGTCCGCGGCCAGCGCACGCACACCAATGCGCGCACCCGCAAGGGCAAGGCGAAGCCGATCGCCGGCAAGAAGAAGTAAGGTTCGAGCGCGTCCTCCGGGGCGCGCTTCCTTGTTTCGCTGCCGGCGCGCCCATCATCATCGCCGCCGGCCAGCTTTCAGGATTTAGGTTAGGATAGCATCATGGCTCGTGAACCGCAGCGCCTCCGTCGGCGCGAACGCAAGAATATCTCGTCGGGCGTCGCCCACGTCAACGCGACCTTCAACAACACGATGATCACCATCACCGACGCGCAGGGCAACGCCATCGCCTGGTCGAGCGCCGGCATGATGGGCTTCAAGGGCAGCCGCAAGTCGACCCCCTATGCCGCGCAGGTCTGTGCCGAAGACGCCGGCAAGAAAGCCGCTGAGCATGGCGTCCGCACCCTCGAGGTCGAGGTCAAGGGCCCCGGCGCCGGCCGTGAATCGGCGCTGCGCGCGCTGCAGGCGGTCGGGTTCCACATCACGTCGATCCGCGACGTGACGCCGATCCCGCACAATGGTGTCCGCCCGGCCAAGCGCCGCCGCGTCTGACGCCCGCTTCGGGGCGCGCCCTGCCGCGGAGGCGTCGCCCGACCATCTCCTAACGCCGGACCGGCCGGACCCCGCCCCCGCCCGTCCCGCCAAAAGCAAAGGGAAGTCCATGACTGTCAATATCCGGAACTGGCAGGAATTGAAAAAGCCCAGCAACCTGGAAATCAAGGCCGGCAGCGACGGCAAGCGCAAGGCGACCTTCGTCGCCGAACCGCTCGAGCGCGGTTTCGGCCTGACGCTGGGCAACGCGCTGCGCCGCGTGCTGCTCTCGTCGCTCCAGGGTGCGGCGATCACCTCGATCAAGATCGAGAATGTCCTCCACGAATTCTCCAGCCTCGCCGGCGTGCGCGAGGACGTGACCGACATCGTCCTCAACATCAAGCAGATCGCGCTCAAGATGGAAGGCGAAGGCCCGAAGCGGCTTCAGCTTTCGGCGACCGGTCCCGCGACCGTCACCGCCGGCGACATCATGGTCTCGGGCGACATCAAGGTCATGAACCCGGCACTGGTCATCTGTCATCTCGACGATGGCGCGACGCTGAACATGGAACTCGTCGCCGACACCGGCAAGGGCTATGTCCCCGCCACCGCCAACCGCCCTGCCGACGCGCCGATCGGCCTGATCCCGGTCGACTCGCTCTATTCGCCGGTGCGCCAGGTCGCCTACAAGGTCGACAATGCCCGCATCGGGCAGGAACTCGACTATGACAAGCTCAGCCTGACGGTCGAGACCGACGGCACCGTGACCCCCGAGGACGCCGTCGCCTATGCCGCGCGCATCCTTCAGGACCAGCTCCAGGTCTTCGTCCACTTCGAAGAGGCGATGAACGACAGCGGCCTGATCGGCATGGCGGCTCCGTCGGCGGCGAGCGAGGAATCGGACGTCAATCAGCTCAACCGCTTCCTTCTCAAGAAGGTCGACGAGCTCGAACTGTCGGTCCGCTCGGCGAACTGCCTCAAGAACGACAACATCATCTACATCGGCGATCTGGTCCAGAAGACCGAGGCCGAGATGCTCCGCACCCCGAACTTCGGCCGCAAGTCGCTGAACGAAATCAAGGAAGTGCTGTCGTCGATGGGCCTGCGCCTCGGCATGGACATCCCCGGCTGGCCGCCGGAGAATATCGAGGAAATGGCCAAGAAGCTCGAACAGGAACTGCTGGGCTGAAAGCCCTCTCCCCTTCAGGGGAGAGGATAGCCCAGCTTGCTCCTGCAAGGAGCTAGCGAAGCTTGGAGAGGGGAAGACCGCTTCCCCCTCTCCACCAACTCCGGCTAGGCAACAAGTTGCCAAGCCTTCATATCCTCTCCCCTGAAGGGGAGAGGGCGGAACGGGCAAAGGGCTCCCCCTGAAGCGGGCCTGGTCTGGGCTACCTCACACGGGCCCTTAACGAACGAAGGAAACGAACATGCGTCATAAATCGGGTGGCCGGAAGCTGCAGCGTACCAGCGCGCATCGCACCGCGATGTTCCGCAACATGTCGGCCTCGCTCATCAAGCATGAGCAGATCACGACGACCGTCGCCAAGGCGAAGGAACTGCGGCCCTATGTCGAAAAGCTGGTCACGCTCGCCAAGCGCGGCGGCCTCGCCAACCGCCGCCTCGCGCAGAGCCGGCTGATGGATGACGCGCAGCTCGTCAAGCTGTTCGACGTGCTCGCCGAGCGCTACAAGGACCGCAATGGCGGCTACACCCGCGTCATCAAGGCGGGCATCCGCGCCTCGGACGCGGCGCCGATCGCGATCATCGAATTCGTCGACCGCGACATCGACGCCAAGGGTCAGGATTCAGGCCCGGTGATGACCGACGAGGAACTGGAAGACGCCTGAGGCGCTGTCGGCAAGACGAAATCAAGGGCGGCATCCGGTAAGGATCGCCGCCCTTTTTCGTGGGAGCGAAGGCCGGCGCGACACTCTAGGTCGACCGCAGTCGCGTCTTTTCGGTGACCTCGATCTGGACCACGCGATCATTGTGGACGGTGACCACCACCGACCCGAAGCTGAGGCCCAACAGCCCCTCGCGAATCTTCGCGAGACTTTCCTCGATCTGCCGGCGCTTTTCGGTCGGCACGTCGGCGATGACATCATCGTTCGTCATGGCTGCTCTCCTGTCTGGAACAATCTGGCGCGCTCGATCCGCACGCCGAGGCGGGTGCCGATATCGGGGGCGGGGTGCGCGGCGCTGACGTCGATCTCGATCGTCCGGTCGATCCCCGCCACCTCGCCCTCGATCCGCCATTCGCCGCCGCTGCGATAGACGCCGGTCACCAGCAACGGCAGACAGCCCACCCGCTCGCCGCAGACCGACACGTCGTGCGGGCGGAAGGCAAGCCGCGCCGCGCCGTCGATGGCGCCGTTCAGCGCGACGTCGATAGGGCGATCGAACAGATGGGCGCGGCCGCCCGTGACGGTGACCGGCAGGCTGTTCGATTCGCCGACGAAATCCGACACGAAGGCGCTTTCGGGCGCCATGTAGATCGCCTCGGGCGTGCCGACCTGCTCGATCGCGCCCCGGTCCATCACGACGACGCGGTCGGCAAGCTCGAGCGCCTCCTCCTGGTCGTGGGTCACGAAGATCGAGGTCAGCCCCATGCGGCCGTGAAGCTGGCGCAGCCAGCGGCGCAGATCCTTGCGCACCTTGGCGTCGAGCGCGCCGAAAGGTTCATCGAGAAGTAGTAGTTGCGGCTCGACCGCCAGCGCACGGGCGAGCGCGACGCGCTGCCGCTGCCCGCCCGAAAGCTGCGCCGGATAGCGATGGCCGAGGCCGCCGAGCTGGACCAATTCCAGCAACTCCTCGGCGCGCGCGCGAATCTGCGCTTTGGGCGGCCGCTGCCCGCGACGGCGCACGCTGAGGCCGAAGGCGACGTTATCGGCGACCGTCATATGCTTGAACAGCGCATAATGCTGAAAGACGAAGCCCACCTTGCGGTCGGCGACCTTGAGGCCGGTGACGTCCTCGCCGTTGAATTCGACGCGGCCGGCGTCGGGAAATTCCAGCCCCGCGATGATGCGCAGCAGCGTCGTCTTGCCCGACCCCGACGGGCCGAGCAGCGCGAGAAATTCGCCGTCGCGCACGTCGAGGTCGATGCCCTTCAGCGCGGGAAAGGCGCCGAAGCGCTTCGACAGGCCGTTTACCGTTATCAATGTCCCGCGCCCCCGCGCTGATAGTCGAAACGCCATTCGACGATGGATTTGAGAATGAGCGTCACCAGCGCAAGGAGTGCGAGCAGCGACGCGACCGCGAAGGCGGCGACGAAATTATATTCATTGTAGAGGATCTCGACATGCAGCGGCATGGTGTTGGTCTGTCCGCG
This sequence comes from Sphingopyxis panaciterrulae, assembly GCF_014199295.1. Lineage (GTDB taxonomy): Bacteria > Pseudomonadota > Alphaproteobacteria > Sphingomonadales > Sphingomonadaceae > Sphingopyxis > Sphingopyxis panaciterrulae. The sequence goes on along the minus strand of NZ_JACIJH010000007.1, from coordinate 38,286 downwards.
CAAATGGCCGGAAACGACCGACACTGCGCCGAACTCCCCCATCGCGCGCGCATTGCAGAGCAGCACGCCATAGAGCAGCCCCCAGCGGATATTGGGCAGGGTGACGCGCCAAAAGGTCTGGAAGCCCGAGGCGCCGAGCGACAGCGCCGCCTCCTCGTCATCGCGTCCCTGCTCGCTCATCAGCGGGATCAACTCGCGCGCGACGAAGGGAAAGGTGACGAAGACGGTCGCCAGCACGATCCCCGGCACCGCGAAGATGATCTGGATATCGTGCACGCGCAGCCATGGTCCGAACCAGCCGTGCGCCCCGAACAGCAAGACATAGATCAGCCCCGCGACCACCGGCGACACCGAAAAGGGCAGGTCGATGAAGCTGGTCAGGACAGTCTTTCCCGGAAAGTCGAACTTGGCGATCGCCCAGGCGGCGGCGATGCCGAAGACGATGTTGAGCGGCACCGCGATCGCCGCGACGAGCAGCGTCAGCCGGATCGCCGCCAGCGCGTCGGGCTCGGCGATCGCGGCGGCATAGGCACCGAAGCCTTTGGCCAGTGCCTCAGCGAACACGGCGACCAGCGGCAGCAGCAGGAAAAGCGCGAGAAAGCCGATGGCCAGCGCGATCAGCGCGAAGCGGGCGGCGCCGGAGGTTGCGGGACGGGCCGTCATCCGTCCACCCGCCGCCGGCTCCACGCCTGAACCAGGTTGATCGCCAGCAGCAGCGCGAAGGAGGCGATCAGCATCACCGCCGCGATCGCCGTCGCCGCGGCATAATCATATTGTTCGAGCTGGGTGACGATCAGCAGCGGCGCGATCTCCGACGTAAAGGGCATGTTGCCCGCGATGAAGATCACCGAGCCATATTCGCCGACCCCGCGCGCGAAGGCGAGCGCGAAGCCGGTGAGCAGCGCGGGCAGGATCGCCGGCAGGATGACCCGCGCGAAGACCTGCCACGGCCGCGCCCCGAGCGACAGCGCCGCTTCCTCGACCTCGGCGCTCAGGTCGGCGAGCACCGGCTCGACCGAGCGGACGACGAACGGCAGGCCGATGAAGATCAGCGCGACGGTGATGCCGACCGGGGTATAGGCGACCTTGAACCCCAGCGGCTCGAGATATTGCCCGACCCAGCCGTTGCCGGCATAGATGGCGGTGAGCGCGATGCCCGCGACCGCGGCCGGCAGCGCGAAAGGCAGATCGACCAGCGCCCCGACGATGCGGCGCCCCGGAAAATCATAACGCACCAGCACCCAGGCGGTGAGCAGGCCGAACAGCGCATTGACGAGCGCGGCGATCAGCGCCGTGCCGAAGCTGACCTTATAGGCCGCGATGGCGCGCGGCGAGAAACCGGCAGCGACGAAATCGGCCCACCCCATGCCGGCGGCGCGCAGGAAGATGCTGCTCAGCGGGATAAGTACGATCAGCGACAGCCAGGCGATCGTCAGCCCCATCGTCAGGCCGAAACCGGGGATGACCGATGCCGCCCCGACGCTTCGGTCGGGGGTGGCGGGATCGGGCCCATGCAGTGGTCTGCCGGGGGCGCGCGTGGCCATCCGCGTTATCGCTTCGTTTTCGCGAAGATGCGGTCGAATATCCCGCCGTCGGCGAAGAAGCGCTTCTGCGCCGCCTGCCAGCCGCCGAAATCCTCGTCGATGGTCACCAGCTTCAGTTGGGGAAACTGCGTGGCATATTTCGCCGCCGCCGCGGGATTGTTGGGGCGGTAATGATTCCGCCCGATGATGTCCTGCGCCTCGGGCGTGTAGAGATATTTGAGATAGGCCTCGGCCACCTCGGTCGTGCCGTGGCGCTTCGCATTGCCGTCGAGCACCGCGACCGTCGGCTCGGCAAGAATCGAGATCGACGGGACGACGATGTCGAACCTGCCCTTCCCCAGCTCCTTCTGCGCGAGAAAGGCCTCATTCTCCCAGGCGAGCAGCACGTCGCCGATGCCGCGCTCGACGAAGGTGGTCGTCGCGCCGCGCGCGCCGCTGTCGAGCACCGGCACGTGGGCGAACAACCGCTGCACATAATCCTCGGCGCCCGCATCGCTGCCCGACGCCTGACGGCCATAGGCCCAGGCGGCGAGGAAGTTCCAGCGCGCGCCGCCGCTCGTCTTGGGATTGGGGGTGATGACCTGCACCCCCGGCTTCACCAGGTCGCCCCAGTCCCGGATTCCCTTCGGATTGCCGCTGCGCACGAGAAAGACGATCGTCGAGGTATAGGGCGCGCTGTTGTTGGCGAGCCGCGTCTGCCAGGGCGTCGTCAGCGCATCGGAGCGCGCCGCGATCTCGTCGACGTCATAGGCGAGCGCGAGCGTCGCGACATCGGCGTCAAGACCGTCGATCACCGCCCTCGCCTGCTTGCCCGATCCGCCGTGGCTCATCGTGATCCTGACCGTCTGCCCCGTCTCCGCTTTCCATTTGGCGGCAAATTTCGGGTTGATCGCGGTATAAAGCTCGCGCGTCGGGTCATAGGAGACGTTGAGCAGTTCGACGGTCGCTCCCTTCGAATCTCCGTCCGCCGAACAGCCGGCAAGGGCAGTAAAAGCGAGCGAGAGGGCCGCGATGGCGGCGTTTCGGCGCTGGGTCATGGGCGAACTCCTTAGCCGGCCTTCGGGCCGGGTTGTCGTTCCCCTATTATCTCTATCAAGCTAGTAGGTTTTCAAGCCCAAAAAATCTTTTCTAGCTCGCAGCGCGGCTTCGCTCGGCCGGAATCGCCTCGAACGGCCGGCCATTGAGCGCGTCGGCGATGGTGCGCGCCTCCAGTATCCGCCGGCTCGCTTCGTGCGCGCGCGCGAATTCGCGGCGGATTTCGCACTGCGCTTCGCTGATGCAATCCTCGCACGGGCGATAGGACTGTCGCGACAGGCAGGGCAGCGGCGCCAGCGGCCCATCGAACAGCCGCAGCACCTCGGCAAAGCTGACCGTATCGGCCGGGCGCAGCATGATATAGCCGCCGCTCTTGCCGCGCCGACTCTCCAGGATTCCGGCCTTTTTCAGGTCGAGCAATATCTGTTCGAGGAACTTGTGCGGAATGCTGTGGCGGCGGGCGATCTCGGCGCTGGTCAGCGATTCGCCCGCGGGAGCTGCCGCCACCGCGAGCAGGGCGCGAAACGCATATTTGGCCTTGTTCGAGATCATGGCGCCCTCCTAGCATTTTTCCTATGAAATGAATAGGGTTTCACACGAGCAGCACCGCCAGCACCGCGATCGCGACGATCAGGCATATGCCGAGCAGCGGCGCGCCGAGGCGCGGGAAATCGACGAAGCGATAGCCCGCGGCGCCCATCACCACCGCATTGTTGTGGTGGCCGAAGGGGGTCAGGAAGTCGAGCGAGGCGCCGACCGCGACCGCCATCAGCAGCGGCTCGATCGGCACGCCGGTGCGCGATGCAAGCCCCGCCGCGATCGGGCTGAGCACCGCGGCGGTCGACACATTGTCGATGAAGGGTGTCATCAGCACCGCGAGCAGCAGCACCAGCGCGGCAACGCCCGCGGGGCCGGAAACCGGGATATGATCGGCGATCAGGTCGGCGATGACGCGCGCTGCGCCGGTCTGCTCGACCGCGAGGCCGAGCGGGATCATGCAGCCGAGCAGCAGTATGATCGGCCAGTTGAGGTCCTGAAGCGCGGTGCGCAGGTCGACCGCGCGCGCCATCGCCATCGCGACCACCACGCCGCCGAAAGCCAGCTCGGGCGGCGCGAGATCGAGCGCGGTGACGAGGACGCCGACCGCGAAGATGACCAGGCTCGGCGCGGCGGGGCGCTGCGCGCGCTCGGCGCGGCGCGGCCCGAGGGCGAGCAGCCCGCATTCGGCGACGATCTCGCGCAACGCATCGCAGTCGCCCGCCACGATCAGCACATCGCCCATGCCGATCTTCAGATCGTCGAAGCGTCCCTCGACGCGGTGGCGGCGGCTCGCCAGCCCGCGCACCGCGACCGCCCGCTCGGCAAAGGCCGCGACGTCGCCGACGCGCGATCCGAGCAGCAGGCTGTCGGGCATCACCACCGCCTCGACCTCCTCCGCATCGCGCGGGGTTTCCGGCGCCGCGAGGCGGCCGTCGGCGACCATGCGCCCGAGCCCGGCGACGTCGCCCTCGACGAGCAGGATATCGTCGGCCGCGACCATGATGTCGGCGCGGCGCGCGAACACATGCGCGCCATGTCGAAAGACGCCGTGGATGTGGAGGCCAGTCGCGCGCTCGGCATCGGCGAGGTGCAGGCCGACGAGCGGCGATGCGGCGGGCACCGCGCGCTCGGCGAGGAAATCGGTCGGACCGGCCTCGAACCGCCCCGGTTGCGCGGGACGTGCCCTGGCAAAGACCCGCGGCGCCGCGAGGACGATCCACGCAAGGCCGGCGAGCGCCACCGGCAGGCCGACCCATGCCAGCTCGAAATAGGCGAAGCCGGCGCCGGTTTCCGAAATCTTCCACCCGTTGACGATCAGGTTGGCAGGGGTTCCCGTCAACGAGCACAGCCCGCCGAGCAGCGTCGCGAAGGACAGCGGCATCAGCACGCGCGCCGGCGCGATATCCAGCCGCGCGCAGACCGAGAGCGCCACCGGGAAGACCAGCGCGAGCGCCCCGATATTGTTCATGAACACCGAGACGAAAGCCGCGGTGCCGCAGAGGATGGCGAGCACCCCGCGCTCGCTGCCGGTTCGATCGGTGATCGCGCGCGCGAAGCGGTCGACCGCCTGGGTCTGCGCCAGCGCCGCGACGATGACGAGCACCTCGATCACCGTGATGACCGCCGGGCTCGCAAAGCCGCCGAAGACTCCGCCCACAGGCACGACGCCGAGCAGCACGGCGGCGGCGAGCCCCACCATGGCGACCATTTCGACGCGGAAGCGCTCCGTTGCATAGACGATCAGCATCACCACGAGGATAAGGACGATGGCATATTGATCGAACGTCATGGCCGGTTCCGTGCTGCGCGTGCGGACCGGCGACCGATAGCGACCATAGGAACGAACCGCAAAAGAAAGAGGTCGATCGCCATATCGACGCTTGGCCCGCGCGCCGATGCGCGAACCAAAAGGCGACTACACCCGCTCGTCGGCACAAAACAGCTGCGTCCACCCGCCGTGAGACGTTTGGCCCAACGGATGAGACGGTCGGCCTAACGGGCCCGGCGAACCGCATGATAGGCCCTCCGCCGCTGGAGATGGACGAGGGGGATATGGACGAAGACGAGCAACGCGGCCGCCAGGCGACCCGAAGCAGGCTGGCGGACGGCTGCCCGGGCATCAGCCGCTTTCGGTCGCGCGACCGCACGCCGCTGCCGCTCGCGCTCGCCGCGCTGTTCGTCGCGGTGCCGCAGACGGGATGGGCGCAGACGGCGAGCCAGGTGACGCCGCCGACCTATGCGCCGCCGTCGGTGCGCCCGGCCGGACCGATCGTCCTGCCCGAGGGGCCGGGAGTGACCGCCCCGCCGGGCGCCGAAGATCTTGCCGTGACGCTGGGCGACCTCGTCGTCGAGGGGGACCGCGATCTGCAGGCCGTGGCGGCCCTGCGCGCCACGCTCGTCGGCCATCCGATCAAGGTCGCGGAGATCTTCGCCGCCGCGCGCGCGATGGAGGCGCAGGCGGCACGCGACGGCCATACGCTGACCCGCGTGCTGGTGCCGGCGCAGGAACTGCGCGACGGCGCGACGCTGCGGCTCGTGGTGGTCCGGGGGTTCATCGAGCGCGTCGATACCGACCGGGTGCCGCCGCTGGTGCGAAAGCGCGTAGCGGCGCTGCTCGCGCCGCTGATCGGACGCGACGATGTAACGCTGCCGATGATCGAGCGGCGCTTGCTGCTCGCCGCCGACACGCCGGGGATGACACTGCAGTCGGCGCTGGCCCCGGGGGAAAAGCGCGGCGGGACGGTGCTGGTGATCGAAGCGCGGCACCGCGTCGTCACCGGCTTCGCCACGGTCGACAACACATTGCCTTCGTCGCTCGGCCGCTATGCCGTCGGGCTGGGGCTCGACGTCAACAGCGCGCTTGGCCTCGGCGAGACCATCTATCTGCGCGCGAGCGGTTTTCCCAATGGCGGGCGCGAGACGAGCATCCTCGACCCGACCCCGCGCAACCGCGCGCTGGCCGGCGGCGTGATCCTGCCGATCGGCACCGACGGGCTAACGCTCAACCTGGAAGGGGTCGACGCGCGCACCGCGCCGCGCCACCGCGGCTTCCTGCTGGGAACCGGCAGCCGGTTCAACCGGGTCAGCGCGCGGATCGCCTATCCATTCGTGCGAACGCGCTCGCTGACGTTGAGCGGCGGCCTGTCCTTCGACGCCCAGCGCGAGCGCGTGTCGGTGATCGACCCGCTGCCGCTGCCACTGTCGTTCGACAAGCTGCGCGTCGCGCGCGTCGACGGCACGCTGGTCGCAGCGACGCGGGGCGGCGGCTCGCTGTCGGCACGGGTCGAGGCCTCGTTCGGGATCGACGGGCTGGGCGCGCGCTCGCGCGCCGACGCAACGCCCCTGCTTCCGCTGTCGCGCCAGGGCGCCGATGCGAGCTTTCGCAAGCTGGCGGTCGAGGCGGCGCTGGTCCAGCCGGTCGGCGCCGGCGTGCAGATCGCGATCAACGCCCGCGCGCAGACCGCGTTCGGCAAGCCGCTGGTCAACGCCGAGCAGATCGGCATCGCGGCGGTCGACGGCCTATCCCCGCTGCCGTCGAGCCGGCTGCAGGGCGACATGGGCTATGTTCTGCGGGGCGAGATCGTGCGGCCGGTCGCGCTGCCCGGCCTGCGATTGAGCATCGCGCCCTATCTGTTCGGGGCGGCGGGCCGGGTACGCTACGAACGGCCCACCGCGCTCGAGCGGCGCAGCACCGGGGCGACCGCGTTCGGCGCCGGGCTGCGGCTTGCCGGGGCCGCGCAGGACGGCTCGCCGGGCGCCTCGATCGGCCTCGAATGGGGCCGCGCGCATATCGAGGGGGCGGGTGACAGCGACCGCCTCAACATCATCGTCGTCACGCGCTTCTGATCGCAAGGGGTATCGCCATGATCCGTCCCGCCGTCCGTCACCTGACTCCCCTCCTGCTCGCCTCGAGCGCGCTGATCCCCGCCGCGGCGCAGGCACAGGCGCTGCCGACCGGCGGCAGCGTCGTGCGCGGCGGCGCGACGATCGGCGCCCCGGCGGACGGCGCGATGACGATCACCCAGGCGAGTGACCGCGCGATCGTCAACTGGCAGAGCTTTTCGATCGGCGACGGCAATCGCGTCGACATCCGCCAGCCCGACGCACGCTCGGTCCTGCTCAACCGCGTGACGGGCGAGACGACCTCGACCATCGCCGGGTCGCTGAACGCCAATGGGCAGGTGTTTCTGATCAACCCCAACGGCATCCAGATCACATCGACCGGCACCGTCCGCGCGGCGGGGTTCGTCGCCTCGACGCTCGACATCGGCGACGATGATTTCATGCGGGGCGACATCGTCGTCACCGGGCGCGGCGGGCGCGTCGCCAATGCCGGGACGATCGCGATCGTGCGCGGCGGCTATGCCGCGCTGATCGGCGGCGAGGTTGACAACAGCGGGCTGATCCACGCGCCGCTGGGCCGGGTGGCGCTCGGCGCAGGCGCGCGCGCGACGCTCGACCTCGCGGGCGACGGCTTCTTGCAGGTCGCGCTGCCGGCGGCGGACGCGGGCGGGATCGCGATGTCCGGGCGGATCAGCGCCGACGGCGGCAGCGTGATCCTGTCGGCGGCGAGCGCGGTCGACGCCGCGCGGCACATCGTCAACCTGACCGGTGTGATCGAGGCGCGTGGGGTCGGCGGCACCGACGGCGCGGTGACGCTGACCGGCGATGACATCCGCCTGGCCGGGGCGACGATCGACGTGTCGGGCGCGGGCGGCGGCGGTGACGTCCGCATCGGCGGCGATCGGCAGGGCCGGGGTGCGCTCCCCCACGCGCAGACGATCGACATCGACAGCGCAAGCTCCGTCCGCGCCGACGCGACCGGCAGCGGCGACGGCGGCGACGTCACCATCTGGTCGGACGACGCGACGCGCTTCGCGGGCGCGATCTCGGCCAGAGGCGCGGGAGGGGGGCGCGGCGGCGAAGCCGAAGTGTCGTCGGCGGGACGGCTCGACTATCGCGGCACCGCCGACCTGACCGGCAGCGCGTTCGGCACGCTGCTGCTCGATCCCTATAACATCACCATCTCCAGCGGGGCCGACAGCAATCCCGATGGCTTCACCCCAACCGGCGCCGACAGCGTCATCAACGTCGCGACGCTGACGAACGCGCTCGCGCTCGCCAACGTCACCGTCTCGACCGGCGCGGCGGGATCGGCGGGCGCGCAGGCGGGCGACATCACGCTCGCCGCGCTCGCCACGCCGCTACACTGGACGTCGAGCGCGACGCTGACGCTGCAGGCCGCCAGCGACATTGCGCTGAATGGCGCGATCGACGCCCCGGCGGGTGGGCTGACGCTCGATGCCGGGGGCGCGATCACCGACAGCGCCACGCTGTCGGTCGCGCGCTTCCGCCTCGCCGCCGGCGACTGGTCGCAGGTCGGCGCGGCGCTCCCCGCCTTCGCCGCGGGCGATTTCAGCATCGCGACCGATGGCGGCGCGACCTTCCTGCGCGCCGCCGGCGGCACGGGCGCCGTCGCCGACCCCTATCTGCTCACCGACATCTATGGCGTGCAGGGGATCAACGGCTTCCTGACCGGCAGCTTCGCGCTGGGCGCCGACATCGACGCCGCCGGAACCGCCACCTGGAACGGCGGCGCAGGGTTCGTGCCGCTGGGGACCGATGGGGATGGCAACCTGCTCAATGGCAACCTGCTCAATGGCAACACCGGCTTCACCGGCAATTTCGACGGTCAGGGGCATGTCATTGACGGGCTGGTCATTAACCGGCCCGCGGCCTATTATGTCGGCCTGTTCGGCTATCAGAGCAGCGGCTCGATCAGGCGCGTCGGCCTGGTGGGCGGCAGCGTCAGCGGCTATTTCGATGTCGGTGGGCTGATAGGGCGGCAGGGCAGCGGCAGCATCGCCCAGAGCTATGCGACCGGCAGCGTCAGCGGCGATTTCCAAGTCGGCGGGCTCGCGGGGTTTCAGTTCAGCGGCAGCATCGCCCAGAGCTATGCGACCGGCAGCGTCAGCGGCGCTGACAATGTCGGCGGGCTGGTGGGCTCTCAATTATCCGGCAGCATCGCCCAGAGCTATGCGACCGGCAGCGTCAGCGGCACTAGCGATGTCGGCGGGCTGGTAGGGTATCAGAATACGGGTCCTGGGGCCCCGGTCTTTGTTACCAGCAGCATCACCGACAGCTATTGGGACAGCTATACGACGGGCCAATTGGCCGGGCTTGGACGTCAAAGAGGCACCGTGACCAATGTATCGGCGGTGACCAGCGATCCAGCGCAAAGCGCCGCCGCCAACTATGCCTTTGCCAAGAGCGCTTATGCGGGTTTCACCTTCGCGGCGGGGCCGGTGACGAGTGCGGGCGCGGATGGCTGGGTGTGGGCGGGGGCCGACACGCGGCCGTTCCTCGCCTGGGAAGTGCCGACCGCGCCCACCGGCGGCGGGCCGGCGGTCATCCGCAACGCCCACCAGTTGCAACTGATCAACGCCGGCGACCTAGGCGGCAATTATGTGCTGGCGAACGACATCGACCTGACCGCCGACCTCGCCGCGGTGGGCGGCAAATATCCGGGTATGTGGTCGGAAGCGGGCTTCGTGCCGCTGGGGACCGACGGGAATGGCAACATACTCGACGCCAACTACGGCTTCACCGGAAATTTTGATGGCGGGGGACATGTCATTGCCGGGCTCGCCATCGATCGGCCCACGGCCTCTATTGTCGGCCTGTTCGGCTGGCAGGGCGGCGGCTCGATCAGGCGCGTCGGCCTGGTGGGCGGGAGCGTCAACGGTCGCAACTCCGTCGGCGGGCTGGTGGGATATCAAAGCGGCGGCAGCATCGCCCAGAGCTATGCCACCGGCAGTGTCAGCGGCGGCGAGAGCCATATCGGCGGGCTGGTGGGGCAGAGCGGCGGCAGCATCACTCAAAGCTATGCCACCGGCAGCGTCAGCGGCCGCTCCTCCGTCGGCGGGCTGGTGGGATATCGGTTCGCCGGCAATATCACCCAAAGCTATGCTTCCGGCAGCGTCAGCGCCGCTATCGGCAGCGGAGGCGGGCTGGTAGGGTTTGAGGGTCACCACGGCGGCAGCATCACCGACAGCTATTGGGATAGCTATACGACCGGGCAATCAACGGCGGGCGTCAATTTCCCCAATGCCCCCGGCACGTCGGCGGTAACCAGCGATCCGGCGCAGAGCGGCGCTGCCAACTACGCCTTTGCCAAGAGCGCTTATGCGGGTTTCACCTTCGCGGCGGGGCCGGTGACGAGCGCCGGAGCGGCTGGCTGGGTGTGGGCGGGGGTCGGCACGCGGCCGTTCCTCGCCTGGGAAGTGCCGACCGCGCCCGCCGGTGGCGGACCGGCGGTGATCCGCAACGCCCACCAGTTGCAACTGATCAACGCCGGCGATCTGAACGGCAACTATGTGCTGGCGAACGACATCGACCTGACCGCCGACCTCGCCGCGGCGGGCGGCAAATATCCGGGTATGTGGTCGGAGGCCGGCTTCGTGCCGCTGGGGACCAACGGTCGCGATGGCTTTGACGGCGTGCTCAACAGCAGCAAAGGCTTCGCCGGCCAGTTCGACGGCCGGGGATATGCCATCGCCGGGTTGGTCATCAACCGACCCTTGGCCTATTATGTCGGCCTGTTCGGCTTTCAGGGCGGCGGCACGATCAGCCGGATCGGCCTGACTGGCGGCAGCGTTATCGGCCACAGTGATGTCGGCGGGCTGGTGGGGTATCAGCAACTCGGCAGTATCGACCAGAGTTATTCCACCAGCAACGTCAGCGGCCGCGGTTTTGTCGGCGGGCTGATAGGATTTTCGTCCCATGGCAGCATCGCCCAGAGCTATGCGGCCGGCAGCGTCAGCGGCGACGGTTCTGTCGGTGGACTGGTGGGGGGGGCAGAGCGACGGCAGCATCGCCCAGAGCTATGCCGTCGGCAGCGTCAGCGGCAACTCGTCTGTTGGCGGGCTGGTGGGGTATCAGAACTTCGGCAGCATCACCCAGAGCTATTGGGATATGACGACGACCGGGCAAGTGCAGGGCCGGGGCGGCGGCGCCGTTCCCTTCGGCGCGAAGGGCCTCACCACCGCCGAAATGCAGGATCTGTCGAATTTCGCCGACACCTATGACGACTGGAATTTCACTTCGGTCTGGTCGCCGCCCAATCAGGCCGGGCAGAATGGCGGATCGGCGGCGGCCTATTATCCCGAGCTTTACGCGCTGAGCCGCGTCGTCGCGGTCGCGCCCAACGACGCCGCCACCGTCTATGGCACGCCCGCGCAAACCCCGATCGCGCAATATTACGGGCTGCGCGCGAGCGATTTTCTGACCGCGCCCGCGACCATCGCCGGCGCCTCGGCGGCCGGCGATGCCGACGACTATCCGCTGACCGCGAGCGGCGCGCGGGCCAGCAATCCCGCCTATCGCTTCGTCTATCTGCCGGCGACGCTGACCGTCACGCCCGCGCCGCTCACCGTCACAGCGAACGACCTGACCCGCGTCTATGACGGCGCCGCCTTCACCGGCAATGGCGTCACCTATGACGGGTTCGTGAATAGCGAGAATGAATCGGTGCTGGGCGGCAGCCCGATCTACGGCGGAAACGCGCTGGGCGCCGTCAATGCGGGCGAATATACGATCGCGGTGAGCGGATTGACGTCGGGCAATTACGCCATCGCCTACATCGACGGCACGCTCACCATCAACCGGCGCGCGCTGACGGTTAGCGCCGTTGCTCAGACCCGCATCTATGGCGACGACAACCCGGACCTGACCTACACGGCCGCCGAGCTGATCGAGGGCGATACGCTGACCGGCGAGCTGACGACCGACGCCACGCCCACCAGCATTGTCGGACCTTACGCAATCGCGTTGGGCAGCCTGACGGCATCGGACAATTATGCGCTCACCTATCAGGGCGCAAACCTGACCGTCACGCCTGCCGACCTGACCGTGACCTATGCGGCGGCACCGGTGTCGAGTATCTATGGCGACACGCCGTCGCTGACCGGCACGGTAAGCGCGGCAGGGCTGAAGAATGGCGATGGTCTGGAGTCGGTGACCAGCGGCGCGGCCATCTGGACCAGCGCCGCCGATGCGACCTCCGACGTCGGCGCCTATGCGGTGGCCGGCAGCGGGCTGGCCGGCGACAGCGGCAATTACCGCTTCAGCTTCGCGCAGGATGCGGCCAATGCGACCGCGCTCACCATCGCCCCGCGCGCGCTGACGGTAACAGCCGATGCGCTGAGCCGCATCTATGGCGACACGAATCCGGCGCTCACCTTCGCGATCACCGAGGGAATGCTCGTCAACGGGGATGCACTGTCGGGCGATCTGGCGACGAATGCGACGGCCGCCAGCAATATCGGCGCCTACGCGATCACGCAGGGGAGCTTGGCGGCGTCATCCAATTATGCGCTGACTTATCGGGGCGCGAACCTGACCGTCACGCCCGCCGATCTGATCGTGACCTATGGGGCAACGCCGGTGTCGAGCCTCTATGGCGACGCCCCGCTGCTGACCGGCATAGTGAACGCCGTCGGGCTGAAGAACGGCGATTTGCTGGAATCGGTGACCGACGGCACGGCGGCGTGGACCAGCGCCGCCGATGCAACCTCCCATGTCGGCGTCTATGCGGTGACCGGCAGCGGGCTTGCCGGCGACAGCGGCAACTACCGCTTCAGCTTCGTGCAGGGTGCGGCCAATGCGACCGCGCTCTCGATCACGCCACGCGCGCTGACGGTGACCGCCGATGCGCTGAGCCGCATCTATGGCGACGCCAACCCGGCGCTGACGTATAATCTCGGCGGACTGGGGCTGGTCAACGGCGACACCCTGACCGGCGCGCTCGCAACCAGTGCGACGGCCGCCAGCGATGTCGGTGCCTATGCAATCACGCAGGGCAACCTCGCGGCCACGGCCAATTATGCCCTCAGCTACACGGGCGCGACCCTCATCATCGATCCCGCTGCCTTGACGGTGACCTATGCGGCGGCGCCTGCGACGAGCATCTATGGCAATATGCCCTCGCTGACCGGGACGGTGCGCGCCGTGGGATTGAAGAACGGCGATACACTAGCAGCGGTGACCAACGGCGCCGCGGCGTGGACCAGCCCTGGCGGCCCGACCTCCGATATCGGCAGCTATGCGGTGGCCGGCAGCGGGCTTGCCGGCGATAGCGGCAATTACCGCTTCAGCTTCGTGCAGGATGCGACCAATGCGACCGCGCTCTCGATCACGCCACGCGCACTGACGGTGACGGCGGACGTGCTGAGCCGCATCTATGGCGACGCCAATCCTGCGCTGACCTACCGCGTCGGTGGGCTGGGACTGGTCAACGGCGACACGCTGACCGGCGCGCTGGCGACCGCCGCAACGACCGCCAGCGACGTCGGCGCCTATGCGATCGCGCAGGGCAGCCTCTCGGCGACGTCCAACTATGCACTCACCTATCAGGCCGCGGACCTGACCGTCACGCCCGCCGATCTGATCGTGACCTATGGAGCGACGCCGGTGTCGAGCCTCTATGGCGACGCCCCGCTGTTGACCGGCATGGTGCACGCCGTCGGGCTGAAGAACGGCGATTTGCTGGAATCGGTGACCAACGGCGCGGCGTCGTGGACCAGCGCCGCCGATGCAACCTCCGATATCGGCGTCTATGCGGTGACCGGCCGCGGGCTGGCCGGCGATAGCGGCAATTATCGCTTCAGCTTCGTGCAGGGTGCGGCCAATGCGACCGCGCTCTCGATCACACCGCGCGCGCTGACGGTGACGGCGGACACGCTGAGCCGCCTCTATGGCGACGCCAATCCGGCGCTGACGTACAGGATCGGCGGGCTGGGACTGGTCAACGGCGATAGCCTGTCCGGCGCGCCGGCGACGAGTGCAACCCGATCCAGCATTCCCGGCTCTTATGCGATCGTGCAGGGGACGCTGGCGGCATCGGCCAATTATGCGCTCCGGTTCGTGCCTGGCGTGTTGACGATCCTGCGGGTCGAGCCCATGCCGGCGGTATCGATCGCCAGCACCCTGGCGCGTGACGCATTCGCGATGATTGCGAATCCGCTTGCCGGCAGCGACGCCATGTCGTCCATCGCCGGGCTATTTCCTCCGTCAGACGACGGTATCAGCGGACAGACCGGTGCTGCGGCAACGCCCATGGAAGCCCACGGGCTCCATTGCTTGCGCAAGCGGCCTTGCCCGGCATCGGGCAGTGCACCCCAATGACCTGGCGATCGCGCCGATCTCGCGGCGCACCGGCGCCCTCTCGACCTCGGAGGCGCCCATCGGTGGCCCGAGACATTGATGACGTCGTTCACACCCGGCCCGTGATCCAATAATAGCCGTCACGCGCTTGCTGCGGTCAGCGTGAAGACGAACCCCCTGTGGCCGATTGCCGCCTGCCCGACTTCCGCATGGCAAGAGCGATGGCAAGGACGGACGTCGAACCGGCATTGCAGGGATGCGGGATGCATTCAAGCGCCGTCGTTCGACATCTTAGCAAGATCGCGGGCGAAGGCCGACAGGCCTACGGTCAGGGCGACCGCCGCGAGCGGCAGCGCCACCCCCGTCACCAGAGCCATCGAATAGCGCAGCGCGCCATCATCGTGAAAGAAATGATCGGTGAGCAGGGCCATGAGCATCGGGCCGAAGCCAAGCCCGGTCAGGTTGACGACAAAGAAATAGAGCGCGGTGACGCGGGCGCGATATTCGTTCGGCGTGATGAGTTGCAGCGCCACCGTGCCGACGCCGTGCATCGTCAGCATGGGAAAGGCGAGCGCCAGCATGACGAAGGCGAGCGGCGCGCTCGGCATCAGCATCGCGGCGAGCAGCGGCGGCCCGCCGAGCAGGATCGACAGGCGCATCACGCGCAGATGCGCGTCGGCGACGCCCTTGCCGAACATCCGGTCGGCCAGCGTTCCGCCCATGACCAGTCCCGCCGCGCCGCCGATCGCCATGATAACACCGAACCACAGCCCGGCCTGCGAAACCTCCATGCCATAGGTGCGCGCGAAAAAGGTCGGCACCCATGCGATCACGCCATACATGACCAGCCCGATCAGCGACATGCCCGCGAACAGGGTGCCGAGTGCGACCCGTTGCTCGGCCAGATGGGCCAGAAAGCCGGGCGCCCGGGCCGCATCGCCGCCCGCGCCCGCACTTTGGGCGCCACGGCGCAGCGGCTCGCGAATCGTCAGCAACAAAAGGCAGACGATCAGGCCCGGCGCCGCGACCCACAGAAAGATCGTCCGCCATGCCTCGACAGGCCCGATCAGCGGCAGGTCGATCGCCGGCGCCGCCAGCACCGCCTGGACGACGAAGGAACCGAGGATCATCGCGATGCCGGCACCGAGCGGCACGCCGATCGAATAGACCGCCATGGCCCGCGCGAGACGGTTCCGCGGAAAGACGTCGCTGAGCATCGAATAGGCGGCGGGTGAGAGTGCCGCTTCGCCGACCCCCACGCCCATGCGGGCAAGGAACAGTGTCGCATAGCTTCCGGCAAAGCCGCACCCGGCGGTCATTGCGCTCCACAATGCGATCCCGGCGAGGATCAGGTTTCGCCGGTTCCAGCGATCGGCGATCCAGGCGATCGGGAGGCCGAGCAGGGTATAGAAGAGCGCGAAGGCCAGCCCGATCAGCAGGCTGACCTCGGTATCCGAAATGTCGAGCGCAGTACGGATCGGCGCCACCAGCAGGCTCAGAATCATACGATCGACGAACGACAGCGTATAGGCGAGCAGCAGGACGCCGACGACGTACCAGCCATAGGCGGGACGCGGCCAACCAGCCGACGGGTCGTCCGCGTCGAGGACCGGCCCGCCGTGAGATGCGTCCTTCGCGGTCTGTGTCGCCATCGATTCCCTCCTCCCGAAAGCGGCTCGCTCTTGCACCGCGCGCCAGCCTGTTATATAGAATTAATTACTTAGAAAACTAAGTAATTTCGCGACCGAGTCAAGCCGGTTCGAAACGCGCGAAAAGCAAATGGATGGGAGACGCGAGATGAGATATTCCGGAAAGAAGCAGTCTGTCCTCTTGTTGGCCGGCGTCGCCGCCGCCGCGATGCCCGCGGCGGTCGCGGCGCAGCAGACCGACGACGGCGCGAGCGGCGACATCATCGTCACTGCACAGCGTCAGGAACAGCGGCTCCAGGACGTCCCGATCTCGGTCACCGCCTTCGGCGCCGAACAGCTTCGCGACAATAATATCGAAACCGTGCAGGACATCGCGACCCGCACCCCCGGTCTTGCCATCAGCGCGGTCGATCCGGTCAACACCAACTTCTCGATGCGCGGCATCGGCAGCGCGCCGGGCATCAGCCAGAATGCCGGCGGCGACCCCTCGGTCGTCGTCTTCGTCGACGGTGTCTATGCCGGGCGCGGCGGCACCCCCGATCTCGACGTTCTCGATCTCGAGCGGGTCGAGGTGCTGCGCGGGCCGCAGGGTACGCTGTTCGGCAAGAATGCGATCGGCGGCCTCGTCCAGTTCGTCAGCCGCAAGCCAACCGACGAGGAAAGCTTCACTTTCGAGGGCACCTACGGCAATTACGACCGCATCGGCGTGATCGCGCGCGGCAATATGGCGCTGACCGACAAAATCTATCTGTCGGCGGGCCTGTCGCACAAGCAGCGCGACGGTTTCGAATATAATGAGACGACGGGCAACGACGTCAACGACCTCAACCTGACCACCGGCCGCGTCGCACTGCGCTTCGTGCCGACCGATACGCTCGACATCATCCTGCGCGCCGACGTTTCGCATCAGGATCAAAAGGGTAATCCGCGCCACAATAGTTGCGACACCAGCTTTCAGGACGGTATCCATTGCGCCGGCATCAACCCCGACCCGCGCGTCGTGAACGCCTATATCGACGGCGAGGTGAAGCGGACGATCCAGACCTATTCGGGCGAGGTGAATCTGGACCTGCCCTTTGGCACGCTGACCTCGCTCACCGCGCTGCGCAAGGTGAAGTTCAATTTCGTCACCCCCTTCTTCAGCAACCCGATCGACCCGCCCGCGCAGATCGAATCGACGAGCTTCGGCCAGGAGAACAACAGCCAGTTCAGCCAGGAACTGCGCCTTGCCTTCGACGCCTGGGACGGCCGACTGAAAGGCCAGACCGGCGTCTATTTCCTCAAGGAGAACAACGACCGCATCGAGGGGCAGATTCAGGATTTCCCCACCCCGGCGGGCTCGGGAACCGGAATCTATCCACAGTCGGTCAACGCGCGCAGCTTCGCCGTCTTCGGCCAGGTCGATGTCGAGATCGTGCCGTCGCTGGTCGCAACGGTCGGCGCGCGCATGACCTGGGAACGCAAGAGCGGCCGCTTCGCGGGCTACAAGGCCGACGACGGCCCGGGCCTGCCGCCGCCGCTGGGATCGCTCGACGGCTATGACGTCACCGGCAAGAAGAGCTGGAAGGCCTTCACCCCGCGCTTCGCGCTCAACTGGAAGGCGACCGACGACGTGCTGCTCTATGGCTCGATCGCGCGGGGTTACAAGAGCGGCGGCTTCCAGGGGCTCTCGGGCACCGCGGAGGGCGCCTCGACGCCCTATGACCCCGAATTCGCCTGGAGCTACGAGGTCGGCGCGAAGACCGACTGGTTCGACCGCCGCCTGCGGCTCAACATCGCAGCCTTCCGCACCGACTATTCGGACCTCCAGATCTCGCAACTCGTCCCGCTGTGCTGCGTCGTCGTCAGCAATGCGGCGAAGGCGCGAATCAAGGGCGTCGAGGTCGAAGCGGTGGTGCGCCCGTTCGCGGGCTTCCAGCTCGACGGCAGCTACGCGTATCTCGATACGAAGTTCACGGAATATGCGATCCCTGGTCAGGATTACACGGGCAACCAGCTCCCCCGCTCGCCGAAGAACAAGTTCAACATCGGCGGCCAGTACGAGGCGCCGCTCGGCGATCTTTCGGCCAAGCTGCGGGTCGATTACAGTTGGTCCGGCGACGCCTATTTCGAGGCGTCGAACATCCCCCAGCAGCTCTGGCCCGCCCACGAAAACCTCGACGCGCGCCTGTCGCTCTCGGGGCCGGCCGACCGCTGGGAGCTGTCGCTGTGGGGCAAGAATCTGACCGACGAGCTGACACCGACCTATGTCACCTATTTCGGCCCCTATCGCCAGACGCTGACGCCCTATGCGCCGCCGCGCACCTATGGCGCGACCATCGCGTTCAAGATCTGATTTTCGGTTCACGGGAGACCCAGGATGATCGAGCCCAGTTTCCGCTATCTCTGTTCCTATCGCGCGGCGTTCACCGAACCGCAGCAGCAGATCGGCAAGGCGCATTTCGGGCGCCGCATGATCGCCGCGCTGACCGGCGGCGAGGTCGAGGGCGAGCGCCTGCGCGGGCGCGTGATGCCCAGCGGCGGCGACTGGGCGACGATCGACGACAACGACACGCTCCGCCTCGACGCGCGGATCACGATGGAAACGCACGACGGCGCGCTGATCTATGTCTCCTATCGCGGCGTGCTGCGGCCGCTGAGCGTCGCGCACAAGCACGCCCGGAACGGCGGCCCGAAAACCGACGCGGAAAAAGCCGAAATCTATTTCCGCACCGCGCCGATGTTCGAGACCGGCGACGAACGCTATCGCTGGCTCAACGACATCGTCGCCGTCGGGCTCGGCGCCAGCATCGGCGGCGCGGTGCGCTACGACGTATTCGAACTGCTATAGCCTCGGGAGCCAGACCCGCAGTTGCATTGCCTTGTCGTCGACGATTAGGTCACGGGACGACGGGGAGGTCGATATAGGAGAGATTCTCCTGGTCGTGGTGGATGACATTATCCGCCACTTGGCCCTTGCTTTCGCTCTCATTCGGTCCGCCGGTGTTGAGATTGCGGACGAACTTCGGGAAGTTGGACGAGGTGACCTCGACCCGGATGCGATGCCCGACGCCGAAGGTGATGCTGGTCGCGATCGGCGTCGGCTTGAGGGTATAGACCTTGTCCGGCGCCATCATGACCGGTTTGTCGAAACCGTCGCGATAGCGCGCGCGCAAAATGGTATCGCCGATGATCCAGGCCGTGCCGTCGGGCGCGACATCGACGATCTTGACCGCGAAATCCGTATCCCTCGCGCTCGACGAGACCTTCAGAACCGTGTCGATGAACCCGCTGACCTCCATCGCCTTCTCGAGCGGCTCGCTGGTGTAGACGAGCACGTCGTCGCGTGCTTCCACGCTTCGCTGGTCGAACGCGCCCGGCACGACGATGCCGCCGTTGCAGCAATCGCCGCCGCCCACGGTGGGCACCGGGTTCAGGGGGTCGTAGCGGAAGCGGTCGACGGGCTCTTTGCCGGGCGCCGCCGCGTCGAGCCGGCCGTTGCCCCACAGGCTGTTCGCCCGGCCGTCGCTGCGTAGATAGAGGCGCTGCATTTTGACACTTGCGGGCGGCCAGGACGCGCTCGCCTTCCACTTGTTCTCGCCCATCGCGTAATAGCGCACCTTGGGCGTGGATGCCGGAAACGCCTCGGTATTTCCTTTCAGCCAGCGGTCGAACCAGCCGAAGACCGCGCCATCGACGTCGAAGCTGGTGTCGCCCATCGGTCGCTCGCCGACCACCGTGTCTGGGCCCAGCCGCTGATAGGCGCAATGCACGACGGGCGCGATTATCGTATATTGATTGTCGCGTACCTCGGCCGTGTTGCCCACCTTGCGGGCATGGTTGAACAGTTCGAGATTGGGCCCGATCGACACGTCATACCATGTGTTGAACCATAGCGCCGGCACCCCCCAGCCCATATCCTCGTGATAAAGTCCGCCCTGCCACCAGCCCCGGTCGGCCGGCGTGCGATGGATGAACTGCTCGAAAGTCGCCGGGGGTTCGCCGAGGCTCGACAGCATCCGATCGACCGGCAGATGCTTGATCTGTCTGTTCCAGTCGACCTTGGGCTTGCTGGCGTTGAGGTCATTATACTGCGCGACGCGTGCGCGCGTCTTTTCATCGAGGTCATGCGGAAGCTGGGCGCGTAGCGGATTGTCGACGCCATAGAGCCACACGAAGAACAGGTTGCGCGGCACGCCGCCGGTGTACCAGTTGCCTTGCTCCTGAAAGCGGCCGACCTTGCCGATGCCGGCACCCGCCGACATCGGCACCATGGCTGCGTGGGCGGGATGGTTCATGCCCGCGAGCGCCAGTTGCCATTCGGCCGACGACGAACAGCCCAGCGTGCCGACCTTGCCGTTCGACCAGTTCTGCTGGGCGATCCAGCTCAGTGTGTCGTAACCGTCGGTCTGCGGCAGGCCGAGAATTTCATACTGGCCTTCGGAGAAATAGCGGCCGCGTTCATTCTGCACGATGAACACATAGCCGCGCTTCACCGCCTCATAGGCATAGCGCAGCGTCGACCCGCGCAGCTTGTGCTCGTTGTACGGCGTCTTCCACAGGATGGTGGGCAGCGGTCCCCTGGCATTGCGCGGCGTGAAGATATTGGTCGACAGACGGACCCCGTCGCGCATCGGCACCATCACCGCCAGGCGCGATACCGCATGCTCGGCAATCCCCTGCTCCAGCGCTTCCGTGCTGTATTTCGCGCTGTCCTGCGCCGCAGCAGGCGACACAGCCATGGCCGCAAAAATCACGGCATAAATCGACGAAGCCAGTCGTTGCATGGCGAAATCCTCCTGAGGAGCGTCGTGAACGATCGGACGCCCTTGTCAATCCACGCGGATGTACCGGTCACCGAATCCGTGATGACGGCTTCCGCGTTCCCGAACGGCCCGGCAGGCCGCGTTGAAAAGCCGGCCGGGCCCGAATCTCAGAATTTGAAGCGTAGCCCCATGCGATAGGTGCGCCCCAGCAGATCATAGGGGTTGTTCGTGCCGAAGCCGATATATCCGCCCGGAATCGGCTCGGGAGTACGATCGAACAGATTTTCCACGACGCCGAACAGCGTTACCTTGGCGCCGGCGATGCTGAGGTCGTAATTCTCGGAAAGGTCGAAATACCACGTCGAATCCACATGATTGACGTCGTCGGCCAGACCCTGCTGGCTCGTCATCGGATAGTTCGTGACCTTGCCCGGCCCCAGATAGCGTACCGTCAGCGTCGTGCGGCTCGGGCCGACGGCATAGGTGCCGGTCAGCATGGCCTTCCACTTCAGGCTGCTCGTCGTGCCCAGGGTGGGCGGCGTCGTATCGCCCGGCAGATTGGTTTCGTCCTTCAGCCGCTGCGAGACCAGCAGCCGGAGGTTGATCGCCCCGGGCAGCGAACCGCTGATCTCATCGAGCTTCGCGCGATAGCTTGCCTCATAGTCGATGCCTTCCACCGCAACCTCCTGGGCGTTGATGCCGCCGGTGTAGATGGTGGCATCGACCAGGTTGGTCGCCCCCGGCGCCAGCACGATCGAGGTACATGCCGCGGGGTTCTGCGGCCGATTATAGCCATAGCATTGATCGATGATCGTCTGCGCGCCGACCCCCACGATCGCATCCCGGATGTCGATCTTGTACCAGTCCACCGACAGGCTGAAACCAGGGAGCCAATGCGGGCTGTAGATGCCCCCGGCTGTCCAGGTATCGGCGATTTCCGGGGTCAGGTTCGGATTGCCGCCGCTGATGGTGCGATTGGAGACCTGTGGACTGCCGGGCTGGGTCCGGTCGAAATAGGCGTTCACGAACTGGCTTCCGGGCGCATACAGATCGTTGAGATTGGGCGCGCGGATGTCGCGCGAACGGGTCCCGCGCAGGCGCAGGTCGTCGGTGATATCCCAGGTCAGGCCCGCCTTCCACGTCGTCACGGGCCCGCTCGTGGAATAATCGGTCCGCCGCACCGCCGCGTTGAGGTCCAGGCTCCGGCCCAGCGCCGAATCCCGGAGCAACGGCACCAGGACCTCGCCAAAGAACTCCTTCACATTATATTTGCCGGTGCCGCCCTTGAAATTGCCCACGTTCCACCGCGACGCCAGCGACAGTTCGTCCGCGGTCGACGAGAAGGATTCCTTGCGATATTCGAAGCCCGCCGCGATCGAGACCGGGCCCGCCCAGGTCGAGAAGGGTTCATATTGGGCGTCGATCGACCAGACATCCTGCCGAAAGTCGAGATCCTGACGCGTGCGATATCCATCGCTGAGACCCGTGACCCATGCGATGGATGCGGCGCCGAGCGCGCCCTCGCCAAAGATGTTCATCGGCACGCAGCCATTGCCCGGATCGGCAAGCGTCGAGCGACAGATCGGCGCCCCCGCCGCGACTCCCGATACGCCGCCGGTCGCGGGATTGGCGATCACGTCGATGGCCTGATTGAAGCGCGCGGGAATCAGATTGTTGTCGCGCGTATACCAGACGTCGCTATGGCCGCGCTGATAATAGGCACGCCATTGTCCGCTGTCGAGAAAGCGTCCTTCGAGCGCCACCAGGAACCGGTCCTGGCGCCTATGGTAGCCGGCTTCGCCGGCGTGGCCGCCGGGGTTGTTGACCATGTCGTAGAAGAGCCGGTTCATGGCGAATTCGGTGACCCCGGCATCGTCCATCGCTTGTTGCGTAGCCAGCGGCAGATACGGATTTTCGCGCGACACGATGATCGCCGAAGCGCCCTGACGGTTATAGGCCGCCGACCAGTTGTGCGTGTCCGACCCCGCATAGCCCGCCTCGACGATGGCGGTGACATTGTCGGTCAGATCATAGCTCAGCCGACCATAGGTGCTCCAATGCTTGTCGTCGGGCAACAGCGGCCAGCGATAGGCGGTATCCTCGACCGAGCCGCCTGCCTGCATCTGACCCTGCTGGATCGGGCCAAAGACGAACTGGCCGACCTGGCCGTCCGGCAGGAACTGCATGCCCTTGAGCGGCCCCGACGCGATCACGCCGCCCGGCGTGCTGTTATAGCCGGCGTCATAGCGCACGATCTGTCCTGGCTCGCCGTTCGTCGCGGTCCAGTCCGGGTTCGTCATCAGGCGATAGCCCGGACGATACCAGTCGCGGCTGAGCGGCGAATCGATTCCCCGCCCCTTGAAATAGGAACCGCTGAGCAGGATATGGCCGCGGCCGTCGGCAAAGGGAGTACCATAGGCGAGATCGCCCGAAACGACCCGGCCGTCGGACCGGTCGGTCTGACTGAAGTTCAGCGAGCCCTTCACACCGGTGAACTTGGTGTCGAGAATGAAGTTGACGACACCGGCGACGGCATCGGAGCCATAGGCGGCCGAAGCCCCGCCGGTCACCACATCGACCCGCTGCACCAGATTCTGCGGCAGCAGGTTGACGTCGACGGCGGGGGACATGCCGGACCCGACGACGCGGCGGCCATCCAGCAGCGTCAGCGTGCGGGTCACGCCCAGGCCGCGCGCGCTCATCTGGTTCGCGCCGCCGGTGGCATTGGCGAACATCAATGTCGTGCGCGGCGAATTGCCGATCCCCATCGACGGCAATTGATTGACATAATCGGCTATGTTCGTCGGCGCCCGATCCTGGATATCCTCCATCGACAGGACGGTCGTCGGCGTCGGCGCTTCATAACCGTCGCGGGTGATGCGCGAACCGGTGACGATGATTTCGGACGCGGGCTGCGGCGCGCGCTCTTCCGGCGCGGCGGCGACAACCGGCTCGGGCGCGGAGTCCTGGACATAGGCCGCGCGCGCCACCGGACGCACGGCGCTCGCGGTCTGGCGTCGGACGGCCGAGGCTTCCGCTCCGCCGCTCGGCCGCAACGTCAGGACCGAGCCGCCCTCGACGCGCAGGCCGCTTCCCTCCAGCAGGATATCCAGTGCCGCGCGCGGCTCCAAACCGCCCCGCACGCCCTTCGTCCGTTTCCCCGCCACCAGTGCGCTGGAGAAGATGAGTTCCTGGTTCGCCTGGCGAGCGAAGCTGTTCAACGCACGACCGAGGTCGCCCGCGGGAATATCGAAACTTCGGACCGACTGGGCGGCCGCCACCGGCGCCGCCGCCAGCCAGAGCGCCAAAGCCGCCGAGCCACAACCATAAAGCGAAAGCCGTCCCCTGTTACGCATGATTTCCCCTGACCTTGCTGCGCGTTTCTTATGCCTGTTGAGACGCACGTCGGACCCGATCCCGGAAAAAAAATGTCACAAATGCCGAAAAGTTAATCTGTCGGGGGCGAAACATGTCTTCCCAACTCATGGAAAATTGGCGGACATCGGGCTGCGAGATCCCGCTATGCCCATAAGGCTCGAAATCGGGGCGGCCGGGGCTGCAGGGAATCTTTTACGGGATCGCCGTACCGCTGCGTCCTATCGGGTGGAAGGGAGGAAACACGCATGCCAGTTGCCGCACGGCATCCGGGACTCGAAGACGTCGCCGCGCGATACCGCGCCCCGCTGCTGCGATTCTTCCGGCGTCGGCTGGAACCCGGCGAGGATGCGGACGATCTGGTGCAGGATGTGTTCAGCCGCCTGGCCGGACAGGATTTGGCCGCGATCGCCCATATCCAGGGTTATGTTTTCCAGGTCGCGGCCAATGTCCTGCGGGACAGGGCGCGACGCGCCAGCGTTCGCAGTATCATGACGGCCGTTCCCGACGGCTTCGATATCGTGGACGAGGCGAGTTTTTCACCCGAGCGCATCCTGCAAAGCCGGGAAATGCTCCAGATTCTGATCGCGGCCCTTTACGAACTGCCCGAAATGGTGCGCATTGTCTTCAGCCACTATCATTTCGACGGCGTCGCACAGGTCGAGATCGCCCGTCGCATGGGCGTATCGCTCAGCACAGTCGAGAAGCATATGGCCCGCGCCAACACCCACCTCCTCCAGCGCCTTCGGAAAGAGCGATGAGCGAACGTCGGAAAGCGGACGAGGCGGCGGCGGCATGGGATGCACGCCTCCGCGGCGCGCGGGCGAGTTCGCGCGACCGTGCGGCGTTTCAGGCCTGGCTGAAGCAGGATGCCGAGCATGAGGCGGCCCATGATCGCCTGCAGGCGGCCTTGTCGTTGTTGCGGGCGAATGCCCGGTTGCCCGAGCTGAGCGCGCTGCGGGACGAAGCACGCGGCAGCATCCGCGCAAGCCGGCGACGACGCCTGATCCTGGCCGTTTCCGCCGGACTCGCCGCCTGCCTCTTGCTGATGCTGGCCGGACTGCGGCCAGAACGCAGCATCGAGGTTGCCGCGCTTTTGCAGGGCGGCAAGGTTTATGTCACCTCGCCGGACGAGCGCGCCAAGGTGACGTTGGCCGACGGGTCCGTGGTCACGCTCGATTCGGACACCCGGATGCTGGCGCGGATCGGCGGCGAGCGACGGGACATCACCCTGCTCGCGGGGCGCGCCCTGTTCGACGTCGCGAAAGACCCGCAGCGGCCCTTCGTCGTCAAGGCCGGCGACCGGACCATTACCGCGCTGGGGACGCTGTTCGACGTTGACGTATCCCCGACCGAATTGCGCGTTACGCTGGCCGAAGGGGTGGTGGCCGTGCGGCCCGTCCGCTCCGGAGCCGGGCCGGCGCAGCAGATATTGAAACCGCGCCAGCAGTTGGTGGCGGCAGCCGGCGCCGCCTCGCCGAAACTGCGGATCGTCGACACCGACAAGATATTGGGGTGGGCCGACGGGCGGGTTTTCTTCGACAACGAGCGGCTGGCAAGCGCCATCGAGGACATGAACCACTATTCCTCGCGCAAGATCACCGTCGATCCGGCGGTGGCCGACCTCAGGATCAACGGCATGTTCCGCACCGACAATCGGGCCGGATTCCTGGAAGCGCTGGAAATGACGCTTCCGGTGGCCGTGCGGACGGATACACAGGGCGGGATACATATTTCCCCCGACGCGGGACGCGCCGTCGGACAAAGAGGAGATGGTCCATAGACCGATCGACGCCGGGGGGGCGTCCGCAAACGTCGCCGGACACCGCCTTTTTCCATTTCATCACCATCATCGATAGGACAGGCTGAAACCCATGCGCTATTCATCTCTCGCTCTTGCCGCTCTAGCCTTGCCCGCGACCGTTTTCGCGCAGCAGACCCCCGATCCGGCGCGCCTTCAGGCCGATGTCGAAAAGCTCGTCAGCTTCGGAACGCGGCACACGCTTTCCGACCCCGATCATCCGACGCGCGGCATCGGTGCCGCACGGCGCTGGTTCGCCAGTGAACTGAACAAGACAAGCGCCGGGTGCGGCGGCTGTATCCAGGTGTCCACGGTGGAGCGCGTCTTCACCAACGATCGGGCGCCAAACGGCGTCAATGTGGTCGATGTCCTGGGTATCCAGCCGGGCAGCGATCCCAATCGCGTGGTGATCGTGATGGGGCACATCGATACCCGCGTCAACGACGTGATGGACGCGACGGCGGACGCGCCCGGTGCCAACGACGACGGGTCGGGCACCGCCCTGGTGCTGGAAGTGGCGCGCATCTTGTCCAAGGAGAAATTCGCCGCTTCGATCGTCTATGCGGCGTTGTCGGGCGAGGAACAGGGCTTGTTCGGCGGCACGCTGCTGGCCGAAACCGCCAAGGAGCGCGGCTGGCAGGTGACCGCGGTCCTCAACAACGACATCGTCGGCAACACGGTCGGCACCGACGGCACGCGCGTTGCGGATCGCGTTCGCGTGTTTTCGGAAGGGATCGCGCAATCCGAACCGCTCGCCGAACAAATGGCGCGCCGCAACAACGGCGGAGAGGACGACGGCCCTTCACGCGCCCTGGCCAAGGCTATTCGCAATATCGCGAAGACGGTGCCGAACGGTCTCGATGTGCTGATGGTGCGCCGCCCCGACCGCTTCGGGCGCGGCGGCGACCATTTCCCCTTCCTCGAACTCGGCTATCCCGCCGTGCGTTTCTCTGTAGCCATCGAAAACTATCCCGCCCAGCATCAGGCGCTGCGCCCCGGTTTCGGCGACACACCCGACAAGATGGATTTTCCCTATCTCGCCAAGGTGGCGGCGATCAACGCCGCCACGATCCGCCGTCTCGCCAGCGCGCCCGCCGCGCCGGCCGCCGTGATGCTGCGCGGGGCGCTGGGATCGGACACGACGGTCACATGGACTCCCGTTTCCGGGGCCGCCAGCTATCGCATCTATTGGCGCCGCGCCGACGAGCAGCAATGGACCGATCACATCGACGTCGCCGGCGGATCGGCCCAGGAAGGCTTGCTCAAGGGCGTGGTCGTCGATGACAATTTCGTGGGCGTCGCGGCGCTCGGTGCGAACGGAACGGAAAGCCTCGTCACCTTCGGCGGCCGCGCACCTCGCAAGCGGTGAGATCTGAAGAGAAGCGGCAGACACTATTCTGCCATTCCGTTCGTGCTGAGCTTGTCGAAGCACCGTCCGTCTTCTTGCGGCGCGGAAAGAAAGAACGGCCCTTCGACAAGCTCAGAGCCTGCCCCCGCGGAGGCGGGGGCGAACGGGTCGGATTTAAGGCTCGCCGCTCTAATCGGCGGCTCCCTGCGCGACCGCTGCAAAGGCAGCGTCGCGCTTCAAACACAGTCGCAGTCCCCGCGACGCGAGAAAATAGAGCAGGAAACCTCCGGCAATGACGGGTAAGCCAACCGTCGTCATCGAGGCTCCGATCAAATCGGGGTCGCGATAGATTTCCTGGGTCGCCACCGCGATCAGCAGCGGCCCCATCGTCGCCCCGAGCAAGGTGTTCGTCATCCCGAACAACGAAACCGCCACGCCGCGCATGGTCCCCGGGACCAGTTCGGTAATCGTCGACACCATCGTCGTCCCAACCATCGGCATGACGGCGATCGACAGGATGACCATCGCCAGGCCGACGCCGAAGGTCGGGGCAAGCACCAGCAGCGTGCTGGGCAGCGCGACGAGACAGATCGCCATCAGCAGGCGCAATTTGCCCGCGGGGCCGCTGCGGCGGGCGATCCGGTCGTTGACCCAGCCGGCGAGCAGCGCCCCGCCCCCGCCCGCGATCATTGCGCCGGTGCCCAGCCACCGCCCGACCTCGACCTCGCTCGCGCCGAAGGTCCGGATCAGATAGGTGGCGTTCCAGCCAGCCAGCCCATAGGTGTGCATCGTGAAGACCGCGAAGCCGACGTAGAAGGGCAGGAACAGCACCCAGTTGCGCCGAAGATAGACGAAGGCCTCGCCAATGCTGCCCGCCCCCTGCGCGGGGCGTACATCCCGGCGCGGCGGCTCGCGATAGAGGAGCAGCAGCGCGGCGACGACAAGCCCGATCGCGCCGCAGAGGAAGAAGACGATCCGCCAGGGGGCAAGGCTCGACAGGATCGGGATGCCGTCGAACGCACCGGTCGGCGCAGCGCTGAGGACGAGCGAGGTGATGAACAGGCCGATACCCGGTGCGATCGCCTGCCCCAGCAAATAGACGCTGATCGGCCGCCCGCGCCGTTCCGGCGGGAACATGTCGGCGATGGTCGACACCGCGCACGGGGCGAGCGCCGCCTCGCCCAGCCCCACGAGCAGGCGCGCCGCGAAGAGTTCGCCGAACGACGCAGCCTCCGCGCCATACATGGTGGCGAGGCTCCATACGACGATGCCGAAGATCAACAGCCGCTTGCGCGAGACCCGATCGGCCATCAGGCCGAGCGGGATGCCCATCACGGCATAGAAAAGTCCGAAGGACAGCCCCTGCAACAGGCTGATCTGCAGATCCGAGATCGCAAGGTCGGCGCGCACCGGCTCGACCACCAGAGTCAGGATGCCGCGATCGATGACCGAGATGATCGAGGCGAGACAGAAGAGCGCCAGCACGCCCCACGCCCGCAGCGCGGGAGGATAGGGCAAGGCCGTCTCGCCGAATTCGGGAGGGCGAACGGCGATGTCGGCCTTGGAATCCATGAATGCACCTGCGTCGATTGGCGAGAGCCTTTCGTTATGCAGGCGGACCGGCGAAGGGGAAGCGGCGAAGCCGATCCTATCGACCTGCGAGAAAATGGGGTCGGAGCGATTGCCGGGCGCCGCCGCATGGCATCTGATGCCCGCCACGGATTCAACTGCGTCCGGGATCATTGCCAACGGAGATGTCGATGCTGCTCAACCGCGACCGCGCCAACCGGATCATGGACGCTCATGGCCTCGACGCCCTTGTCGCGGCGTTTCCGGAAAATATCTACTATCTCTCCGACTATTATGGACCGATGTTCCTGATGTCGCGCAACTATACGCTCTATGCGATGCTGCCCCGCGACGAGGATCGGCCGGCGGCACTCGTCATGCCGGGCAGCGGGGTCTATCATCTGGAGCATGCCCCGACCTGGATGCCCAACGTCGCGACCTATCTGACGCGCATCGATCCCCGGAATATTCCCGAACGCGATTTCGAGGTCACGACCGAGGAGGTCGACGAACCCGCGCCCGGCCCGATCATGCCCTATCCGACTCGCGAGGGCGTCGAAATGGCGCCGCGCGACCGGCAATTGCTGGGTCGCTATGCCATGCACGCGGGGACCGAGCACGCGACCGCCGCGCGCGCGCTGGCCGGCGCGCTGCGCACCGCGGGGCTGGAAAAAGCGCGCATCGGCTTCGACGACCCGCGCGTCTGCGGATGGCTGCACACGCTGGGTCTGGAGGGCATCGCCGGCTGCGACGCCCTCAATATCTTCAAGCAGATCCGCATGGTGAAGAGCGAAAGCGAGATCGCGCTGCTGAGGATCGCCGGGCGGATGAGCGAAAAGGCAATCGACACGGTGATCGACCGGCTCGAGATCGGCATGCCGCTCGACGAGATCGGCCGCATCCACGCCGTCGCCATGGCGCAGCAGGGCGGCCAGTCGGAATGGATCATCGCCAATATCCGCGGCCTCGCAACCGGCGTCGTCGAGCCGAACGAGTTGATGAAGCTCGATTCGGTGGGATCGTACAAACAATATCGCGGCGACGTCGGCCGGTCGGTCTATTTCGGCGAGCCGACCGACGAGATGCTGAGCCGGATCGACGCGGTCGGCCGGGCGCTCCAGATCGCCTATGAAGCGATCCGGCCGGGCAAGAGCTTCAAGGAGATCGTCGACCTGACGCTCAAGGCCGTGCACGATCGGGGCTTTCCGGGCTTCGTCATCGCCGCGCCGCATTCGATCGGCCTCGAACATACCGATCACCCGGTTTCGGTGGGGCCTCAGATGCCGGGCGAACACCCCCTCGCCTTCGAGGAGAATATGGTCTTCACCCTCGACATGCCCTATCATGAGTTCGGCTGGGGCACGACGCATGTCGAGGACATGATGATCGTCCGCAAGGATGGCTGCGAGCCGATCACCTCGATGAACACGAAGCTGCGGATCAAGCCTATCTGATGCCGGCCGGCGGTGCCCGCCGCCTATTCCTCGGCATGGCGCGACATGCTGGCCAGCACCTTCCAGACTCCGTCGGCCCAT
The DNA here is from genome assembly GCF_014199295.1 of Sphingopyxis panaciterrulae. GTDB lineage: Bacteria > Pseudomonadota > Alphaproteobacteria > Sphingomonadales > Sphingomonadaceae > Sphingopyxis > Sphingopyxis panaciterrulae. The sequence continues at coordinate 7,982 of NZ_JACIJH010000007.1, read as the reverse complement.
TGCCAGACATGGATGTTGTCATAGGTCTGATCGACCGCGGTCCCGTCGGGAAGGCGCGTGCGATGGTTGCGATAATAGAGGATCGCCGTGTCGCCCGAGAGCGAGAAATCGAGGAAGCGGGTGGTGATCGCCTCCTGCCCGCGCCCCTTCATTGTCGCCATGCCGGCTTCGAGCGCGTCCTTGCGAAAAGGTTCCTTCGTGCCCGAGGTCCAGGCCAGAAAGGCCGGCGACGCATTGCCGACATAATAGCTGAGATCGCCGCGGCTCCGCCCTTCGTAGATCGCGACCTCCTTTTGCCAGAGCGCGTCGCGCACCGCATCCGCGCCGTCGGCGGGGGCGGGTTCGGCCGACGGCGGCTCGGCGCGCATCGGCGACGGCAGCGCGCAGGCGGAGAGGGCCAGCAACGAAAGGGCGAAGGACAGGCGGCGCATCATCGGGCACTCCTTTGAAACGGACGGGTCAGGCCGCGTCCTCGCGGATCAGGTCGGACGCCCGCTCGGCGGCGGCGACGACCGCGGCATTGGTCATCGCATTGGGCAGGGTCGGGAATATCGAGGCATCGACGACGCGAAGCCCCGCGACGCCGCGAACCCGGCAGCGCGGGTCGAGCACGGCGCCGGTCGCATCCACCCGCCCCATGCGGCAGGTCGAGACCGGGTGGAAAAAGGGCGACGCCGCCTGACGGATGATCGGAATCAGCGCATCGCCGAAGATATGGGGTCCCGGCGCCAGTTCGTCGCCGACCCAATCGCGCAGCGCCGGCTGCGCCATGATGCGGCGCGCCATGGCGAACCCCTCGGCCAGGATCGCGGCATCGGCCGGGTCGGACAGATAGCCGGGATCGATGGCGGCGGGAGCGAAGGGATCGGCCGCCGTCAGCTTGACCGAGCCGCGGCTGCGCGGATCGATCAGGCCGGGAAGCACGGAAAAACTGTCCGGCGGCGGCGCGCCGAACTGCGGCGCGACGTTCGGGACCGACAGGACCATCAATTGCAGGTCGGCCCTGCCCCGCGCCAGGCTCGACCGGGCGATCACCATGCTCTCGCAATGGTTGAACCGCGATCCGGGCAGCGGACGCCGCGCCGCAAACAGCATCGCGGGCACCAGCGGATGGTCGGCAAGATGGTCTCCGACGTCCGGCAGGTCGACGACCGGGGCGATGCCGATGTCCGACAACGCGCGCGCATCGCCGATGCCCGACAGCATCAGCAATCGCGGTGAATCGATCGCGCCTGCCGCCAGGATGATCTCGCGTTCCGCGCGCAGCACATGGCCGTCGTCGCCGTGACGCAGGAGGATATGGCGCGCGCGCCGGGCTTCGATCGACACGCGCATGACCTGCGCGTCGGTCAGCACGCCCAGATTGGATCGGCCGCGCACCGGGTCCAGATAGGCGCTGGCCGCGGTCACCCGGCGCCCCTCGGCCATCACCAGTTGGGTCCAGACCGTGCCTTCGTCCGACACCCCGTTCCAGTCCGGGTTATACGCGTGTCCCGCCGCGACGCCGGCTTCCACCACAGCTTCGGCGAAAGGGCTGCGACCGGATGCCGACGACAGCGCGAGAACGTCGAGCGGGCCGCCGCTGCCGCGCCAGGCGTCGGCGCCGCCAGACGCATTCTCCAGCCGACGGAAAAAGGGCAGCAGCCCCTGCCAACTCCACCCCGCGTCGCCGGTGATCCGACCCCAGTCGTCGAAGACCGCGCGCGATCCGCGCTGGAATCCCATGGCGTTGATCAGGCTCGACCCGCCGAGTCCCCTGCCCCGCGGCTGCGCGATGCTGCGTCCGCCGAGTCCCGCCTGATCGACCGACCGGTATTGCCAGTCGTGCCGCCCGCCGGCCAGGAAGGGCCAACGTTGCGGGATCGCGACGTCGGGGTCGGTTTCCGCACCGCCCGCCTCGATCAGCAGGACGGTCGCCGTGCCGTCCTCGCTCAGCCGGTTGGCGAGGACGCAGCCCGCCGACCCCGCCCCGACGACGATATAATCCCACCTGCCCGCAAGCAGGTCGGCCGCGCCCGCAGTGCGATCAGACGACGGCACAGATCGTCTTCCATTCGAGGTAATTGTCGAGCGCCTGCCGGCCGCTGTCGCGGCCATAGCCCGATTGCTTGAACCCGCCGATGGTCAGCGCGGGATCGAACATCGAATGGGTGTTGATCCACACCGTCCCCGCCTCGATCCGCCGCGACAGGCGGTGCGCGTCGGAGAAGGATCGGGTCCAGACGCTCGCGGCGAGGCCGTAGGGGCTGTCGTTCGCCTGCCCGACCACGGCGTCGAGGTCGCGATAGCGATGGACGACGAGCACCGGGCCGAAAACCTCTTCCTGCGAAATGCGGTGACTGCCCCCGATATCCGCCACGATTGTCGGCGCGAAGAAGGCGCCCGTTTCGCCCAGGCGATCGCCGCCACAGACGATGCTGGCCCCGTCGCGGCGCGCCTCGTCGACGAATCCCGCCACCCGCTCGGCCTGCGCCGCCGAAACCAGCGGCCTCATGGCGGTGTCGGGGTTGAGTTGGTGCCCAAGGGCGAGTCCGGCCGCCTGCGCGGCGAGACCGTCGACGAGCGCGTCGAAGATGTCCTCATGCGCATAGACGCGCGAATTGGCCACGCAGACCTGTCCGCCGTTTCCGAATATCCCGTTCGCGATACCCGGAATCGCAAGGTCGAGTTCGGCGTCGGGCAGGACGATGGCCGGTGACTTTCCGCCGAGTTCCAGCGTGACGCGCGCCAGATTGTCGGCCGAGGCACGGACGATGGCGCGGCCGGTCGCGGTCGATCCGGTGAAGGCGATCTTGTCGACGCCCGGATGACTCGCCAGGGCCGCCCCCGCGGTCGCGCCATAACCGGTCACGACGTTGAACACCCCTTTCGGTACACCGGCGCGCGCGACGATATCGGCCAGGCGCAGCGCCGACAGCGACGTCAGTTCGGCGGGCTTGAGGACGATCGAACAGCCTGCGGCCAGCGCCGGCGCGACCTTCATCGCGGTCAGGATCAGCGGGGAATTCCACGGCACGATCGCCCCGACGACGCCGACCGGCTCGCGCAGCGTCCAGGCGTGTACTTCGCGCCCCTCGGGCTGATAGGTGACCGACGGCGCGACGACCGCCCCCTCGATGCCGTGGACGAGACCGGCGAAATAGCGGAACTGGGCCGCCGCCCCGGGCAACTCCGCCCAGCGCGCCAGCCCCAGCGGCTTGCCCTGGTCGAGGCTCTCGATTTCGGCGAGCGCGTCGATCTCGGCCTCGATCAGGTCGGCGATGCGCGCGAGCACCGCCGATCGTTCGGCGGGCACCATCCTTGCCCACGGTCCCGACAGCGCGCGCCGCGCCGCCGCCACGGCGGTATCGACATCCGCCGCCGATCCCGACGCGATGCGGGCCAGCGGCCGCCCCGTGGCGGGATCGAGCGTTTCGATCCACTCGCCACCCAGCGGCGACCGCCATTCGCCGTCGATGAACAGCCGGCAATCGCCGGGCCGCTCGACAAGGGCGCGCCCGGCGTCGGTCCGGGGTGCGACGAAGGGAAGAAGCTGCATCCTGTGTCACCACTTTCTGTCGGGAATGCACGAAAGGCAGGCGTAGCGGACAGGCCGGTCCGGCGCGAATGCGATCCGGCGTTTAATCGGCAGGCGACCATTGCGTCCCGACGAAAGGCCCGGATTCCGGGGCGGGCGGCACCCGCTTCTCGCCTAGCGATAACTATGGCTTTCCTCGATTGAACCGGCTCCCGCCTTGCCCTCTCTCTCGCGAGGCAGCCGACATAGAGCGGCGCAGCCTGGCTTCGCATTTCGCAGGAGGCCGCATCGTTCAACGACAGTATCTAGGGAGTCGACTAGTGGCTAGAAATCGTTCGAAGCTTATATCGGGGTTGTCCGTTCTCGGGTTGATGGGGACGGCCGCCTGCCCCGCCTATGCCCAGGATGCCGGCGACGAAACCAGGGCGTCGGCGGGCAGCGACATCGTCGTCACGGCGCGCAAACGCGAAGAGAATCCGATCAACGTCCCGATCGCGATCTCCGCCTTCAGTTCGGAAGAAATCACCCGGTCGGGTGCCACCGGCCTTCGCGATATCGCCGCGATGACGCCGGGCCTGACCTTTCAGGACGTCAACGGCGCCTATGCCGCCCCGACGATCCGCGGCGTTTCGCAGATCGACCAGACCTCGCTGCAGGGCAATGTCGGCGTCTTCATCGACGGCGTCTATCTCAACAACCGCACCGGGCTCGAGTTCGGGATGCTCGAACTCAATCGCCTCGAAGTCGCCAAGGGGCCGCAGGCCGCGCTCTATGGCCGCAACACCTTCGCCGGTGCGATCAATTACATCACGGTCCAGCCCCAACTGGGCGAAGTGTCCGGCAAGGTTTCGGCCGAAATCGGCAACCGCGGACGCCAGATCTACAAGGGCGGCGTGAATGTGCCGATCGGCGATCATGCCGCGGCGCGCATCTTCGGCGGCTGGGGCAAGTTCGACGGCACGATCAAGAACGATCGCACCGGCAACTATATCGGCGGCTATGACGGCAATTACGCCTATGGCATCAACCTCCTCATCGAGCCGGTCGACCGGCTCCAGATCAACCTGTTCGGCATGTATTCGCGGGTCAGCAATCGCGCCGTGCCGTTGCGGCAGCGCCCGACGACCGAAAACAACTGCGGTTCGGAAACGGTATGGAACGGCACGACGTTCAACACCCTCTATTGCGGTCCGCTGGAAACGGTGGCGTCGGTCAACGTCGATGAAAATGTCGGCTATGGCCTGCGCGGCAGCAACAAGATGGCCTATGGCACGATCGCCTACGACCTCGACTTCGCGACGCTGTCCGCCACCGCCAGCTATTCCAAGGCGGCCTATTCGCAGCTCGTCGACACGACGTCGGATCCCGATGCGATCAACCAGCCGACGGTGGGGACGCGGTCGCGCCAGACCTTCGTGTCGGCCCTGTCGCCCGACAGCACCGACAAGGCGGTCGACATCCGCCTGCAGTCGAACGACGGCTCGCCCTTCTCCTATTCGCTGGGCTTTTACGGCTATAATTCCGATATCACCAACGTCACCGCGGTGTCGGCGCAGCCGGTCGGCGAGCCCGATTCCGAACCCATCGCCTTTTCGACCAACGGCGGGCGGATCGTGTCGCGAGGACGGGCGATCTATGGATCGCTCGGCTATGAGATCACCCCGGCGTTCAACGTCACTGCCGAATTGCGCTGGACGCACGAGAAGCAGAAGTTCAACGGCGTCGGCGCTTCGGAGTTCTACAACGGCACGCGGATCGTCGGCGATCAGTCGTTCAGTTACTGGACGCCGCGCTTCACCGCCAATTACGAGCTTCAGCCGGACCTCGTGGCCTATGCGTCGATCGCAAAGGGCGCCAAGACCGGCGGGTTCAACTCGAACGCCTTCCAGGTGCAGCCGGAACTGTTCACCTATGGCCTCGAAACCAACTGGACCTATGAGGTCGGCCTCAAGGGCCGTGTGCTCGACAACAAGCTGCGCTTCAACGCCGACGTCTATTACATCGACTGGACTGGGATACAGGGTCAGCGCGGCGTCACCGGAACGCCGTTGTCGGTGGTCTCCAACCTCGGCGACGCGCGGGTGAAGGGGATCGAGGGCGATCTGACCTATTACATCACCCCCGATTTCTCGATCTCGGCGGCGGGCAGCATCTCCGATCCCAAATATCGGGACGGCTTCATCGACGGCGACCTCAGCGCCGCCTGCGGCAATTATCCGGGCAGCACCGTCGTCGTCGTGGGATGCACCGACGAGGTCGGCGGCAACCAGATCGCCCGCACCTCAAAATATCAATATTCGCTGTCGGCCGCATACAACATCCCCGACCTCTTCGCGGGCGTCGATGCCTATATCCGCGGCGATTATAATTATATGTCCGGCAGATATACGTCGGGCAACGAGCAGCAGGACCAGGGTTCGATCAAGCTCGCCAACGCCCGTATCGGCTTCATCCACGAGGGGATCGAGCTGTCGTTCTGGATGAAGAATATCTTCGATTATAAATATGCCGACCGCGCGACGATGGCGCCCTCGACCAGCGATGGCGGCCGCACGTCGGGCGTGACCTATCTGCGCAACTATCCGGGCGAGCGCCGCACCTTCGGCATGCGGCTCGACTACGCCTTCTGATCGAATATCCGGATTTTCCGGACAAACGGCAGGCGGAACTTCGGCTCCGCCTGCTTTTTTTCGATCAGCGCTGGTCTGCGGAGGATGGCAACAGCGCGTTGATCAGCATCGCCTGGCTGTGCTCCGCCACACCATATTCGGCATAGTCCATACCGATCCCCGACTCCCCGGCGAAGGGCATGGGCAGTGCGGCGGTGAAGGCGCCGTGCTGGTTGACCCAGCCGGTGCCGGCATCGAGCCGCTCGGCCAGCGCCAGCCCGCGATCGACGTCACGCGTCCAGATGGAGCCGCCGAGACCGTAGGGACCGCAATTCGCCTGTGCGATCGCCGCCGCCTCGTCGCGAAAGGCGATGATCGGCAGCACCGGGCCGAACTGCTCCTCATCGACCAGCCGCACGCCCGCGCCGACGCCTTCGACCAGCGTTGGCGGGATGAACAGTCCCTCGCCCCGGTGACGCTCACCGCCGACGGCGACACGTCCCCCGCCGGCGACCGCATCGTCGAACAGCGACCAGACGCGGTCGAACTGCGCCCGATTCTGCACGGGCGTCATTGTCGTTTCGGGGCGGAAGCAGGAGCCGGCGACCGCCGCGCCGGCGCGGCGCACGATCGCGTCGCGCACGCTGTCGTACAGACTCTCGTGGACATAGAGGCGCTTGATCGCGGCGCAGAACTGCCCGGCATTCTCCAGCGATATGCGATAGACGGTCTCCGCAACCGCCGCGGGATCGGCGTCGGCCAGGACGATGGCGGCATCATTGCCCCCCAATTCCAGCGTCAGCCGCTTCAGCGTCGGGGCAGCGGCGGCCGCGATGCGCTTGCCGGTCGCGGTCGAGCCGGTGAAGGATATCTTGGCGATCCCCGGATGCGTCGTCATCGCCGCGCCGACCGATGCATCGCCGGTAATCACGTTGAGCACGCCGGCGGGAAAGATGTCGCGCGCCATCCGCCCCAGATAGAGCGCGGACAGCGGCGTGAAGGGCGACGGCCGCAGGATCAGCGTATCGCCCGCGATCAGCGCGTTTGCGATCTTCGCGATCGCGAGGATCACAGGCCCGTTCCAAGGCGCGATCGCCCCGACGACTCCCAGCGGCCGGTGCTTCAGCACCGCATGGAGTCCGGCACGCCGATAGGCTTTGTCCGGCAGGCGCTGGCCCGCGATCATACGGACATAGTCGGCGGAAAAGGCGACCTCGCCCCACGCCCGGCGCAGCGGGCGCCCCGCCTCGGCCGCGACGATCAGCGCCAGCGTGTCGCTCTGCGTGCGCAGAGCGTCGGCAAAGCGCTCGAGACAGGCCCGGCGCTCGCCCCACGGCGTTGCCGCCCAGGCCGGGAAGGCCGCCGCGGCCACCCGCACCGCCGCATCGACATGGCCCGCATCGGCGTCGGGATAGCGGGCGATCGGGCGCTCGGTACAGGCGTGGACGACGGTACCGGTCGCCCCGGCCGGCGCATCCCGTCCGCCGATCGTCATCCGCAGGTCGAGGCGGGCAAGCCAGTCCTCCATGTCGGTCGGCACGCGGGTATAGATATCGTCGGCATTCATGGCGCGATCCTTCCTCATGGGCCGAAAACCGCCCTTTCCGTTCATCTATTCGTCGCCTCCCACGCGTCCCGACGGCTTTTCGCGCTTTATCCGCTCCACGGTCATGCGGCGGGCGCGCCGTCGCGTAGCGGGCGGTTTGGCGGCAGGCGGAGCCGCACGGACTGGCAGCGAAGGATGAGTGGAATATGGCGAACTGGCTGAAGCGAGGATCTGGGGTTGATGTGCGGTTGGACGCGGACCGTGCGGTTCGGGGGGTTGTGGAGGGTGTTTTGTCGGACATTGGGGCGCG
>NZ_JACIJH010000006.1 GCF_014199295.1 Sphingopyxis panaciterrulae | reverse complement strand
GCAAGGCCATCTTCAACAAACCAGCATCATATTATCCGAAAAGGGGGTCCCTCTTCGACGCCGATCGGGGGTCCCTTTTGAACGCCGTTTGACACTTCGGCGGCCCCCCTCCCCACGGCTGCGCCGCGGAGAGGGTCTTATGGTTGCAATCGGTCGCTTTTCCGCCCGCTCAGGCCGTCTTTTCCAGATCGACGTAGCGCAGATAGGGCTTGAGGGTGCGGAAGCCCTGCGGGAAGCGGCTCTTCGCCTCCTCGTCGGACAGTTTCGGCGAGACGATGACCTCTTCGCCCGGATTCCAATTCACCGGGGTCGCGACCGACTGGGCGTCGGTCAGTTGCAGGCTGTCGATCGCGCGGATGATCTCGGCGAAATTGCGCCCGGTGCTGGGCGGATAGGTCAGGACCAGGCGGACCTTCTTGTTCGGGTCGATGACATAGACGGCGCGCACGGTCACCGTCGGGTCCGAATCCGGATGGATCATGCCATAGAGGGTGGCCACCTTCCGGTCGCTGTCGGCAATCATCGGATAGTCGAGCTTTTGCCCCTGGGTCGATTCGATATCCTGTTCCCAGCCGCGGTGCGAGTCGACCGGATCGACCGACAGGCCGATCGTCTTGACGCCGCGCTTGTCCCATTCGGGGCGCAGCCGGGCGACCTCACCCAGTTCGGTCGTGCAGACCGGGGTGAAATCCTTCGGGTGGCTGAAGAAGAGTCCCCAGGACGACCCAAGCCATTCGTGGAAGCGGATGGGCCCCTGCGTGCTGTCCTGTTCGAAATCGGGCGCGATCTGGCCGAGTTGTATGGTCATGTGCCATCTCCTTTCGGCCGCATAGTGCTCCCGCCACCGGGGCAAGCCAAACAAGGGTTGCTTTGGCCGCGTTCAGAAAGGCTTGCCTTCCCCAAAAGAAAACCCCGCCGGCGAGGGCGGGGCTTTCCGTGGATGACAATGGCCCGGATCAGGGACTGACGGGGGTGTCGTTGCCGTCGCTGGAGATGACGATGATCGCGCCGATCGCGACCGCCAGGGCCACAAAGCCGATCAGCCAATCGGTGCCGAGCAGGCCGTTCCGGTCCTTCGCGGTCGAGGTCGCGCGGGCGCCGTCGAGGGGAGCGGCGGAAGCGGCAACGGGCGCCGCGACCATCGACGCCATGGCAAAGGCGTATAGCAGTTTCGCAGGCAGCTTCATAATCTGTCTCCTTATGTCGATTCATCGGCGACCGGTTTTTCTTGGCATGCGACCGTAACAGAAGCCGACGCCATCATGCTGCGTCGCAGCATGGCTTATCCCATGTTTGCAACGATTTACCGCAATTGCGATCGAACCCAAGCCACCGAAGGCGGGGCGCAGGCGTCCATCGGGCAATGCCTGGCCCGGCATCGCTGCCGGCAGGATGCGGTTCGTCGTGCGTCTCGGGCGATACACCGCGCGCCACTTCCGAAAAAGCTAGGCCGATCAAGTACATCGCGGCATGTTCCAACGAACCCTGTCGGCAGTTTTCGGAGAAAGAATGATCGAATTCCTGAGCAGCATCATCCCGGGTGGCTTTACCCTCCTCCTCTTCCTGATCCTCGCGCTGTGGCTCAAGTCGATGCTCGTCGTCACGCCGCAGCAGCATGTCCGGCTCCTCGAAACCTTCGGCCGCTACACTGGCTATCGTTCGGCCGGCCTCAGCCTGAAATAGCCCTGGCCGTTTCAGACCGCCCGCCGGCCCTTCTCGCTCCAGACCAAGCAGATCGCGCTTCAGCTAGGGGTCAAGTCCAAGGACAATGCGTTCGTCACCATGCCGATCAGCCTGCAATATCGCGTGATCCCCGGCGCGGTGAAGGCGGCCTTTTACGAACTTCACAATCCCGAGGAGCAGATCGAATCCTATGTCGCGACCGAGGCCCGCGCCGTCGCGGCGGCCAAGACGTTCGACCAGCTCTATACCGACCGCGACGAGTTCACCCAGACCGTCCGCGAATCGCTCGATGAGGCGATGAACGATTATGGCTATGAAATCCGCGCGGTTCTGATCGACGATCCGCGCCCGACGCCCGAGATGATATCCGCCTTCAACGAAGTGCTGGCGTCGCAGCGCCGCCTCGAAGCCGCCCAGAACGACGGCGAGGCCGAGAAGATCAAGCGCACCAAGAGCGCCGAGGCGTCGGCGGCGGCGATGACGATCACCGCGGGCGGGATCGCGGAGAGCCGCGGCATCATCGCCGAAGGCAATGCCAAGGCGCTCGCGGCCTTTCGGGCCGACACCACGCTGACCGATGCCGACGCCATGGCCTTCATGATGGAGATCAACCGCCTCGAGGCGCTCCGCGACGCCGCGACCCATGGCGGCCACACCGTGTTGGTGACGGGCGACGGCGGAGGGAGTCTGGAGTCCAAGGCCCTTCTCGCCGCGCTGGCGACGGAAGCGCCGCTTCCGCCACCGACCCTGCCGGCAAGGAAGGCGAAGCCTGCGGCCTCCACCGCACCGGCAGCCGAAGAGGAAGTCCCCGATGCCGATGCCGATGGTGGCCGCTAAGGCTCGTCCGATGCGCGCTACAGCCCGACCGAGAGGGCGGGCGTTCCCTGCATCGCAAAGGCGCCGACGATCGCGCTGACAAGAAATACGCACAGGATCGTCACGACCACGACGACCGCGGTATAGACGACCGCCTTGTCCTCCGGCGCCTTCATCAGCCGCGGCAGGCCGAGGTAGAGGAGATAGAGGCCGTAAAGGCCGCCCACCACCGCGCCCAGCATCGCCAGCGTCGGCAGCAGCGAAAAGATGCCCGCGACCCAGCCAGCGGTCGCCGAATAGACCGCGACCTTCAGCGCCTGGATGCTGTTCTTCTGGCCGCCGAAGGTCGTCGCGAGCGCGTCGATGACGAGCGCGACCACATAGACGGCGGCGAGCGTCAGCGCATAGGAAAGCAGTGCCGACACGATCGCGCCGCCCAGCGGCGGGTGAAAACTGACGCTCAGGAACCGGTATCCGAAGACCTGGCCCCCGATCAGGCCGGCGACCGGCCCGATCGCCGCGAGAATGAGGACATAGGGGACATAGAGCGACTGCACGCTTTCCGTCTCGCCGGCGATGACGTCCCATGTCTGCTTGGGTTTGAGGAGGATATCCTTGGCGCGCTGGATCACCCCTTGCGCAGGCGAACCCGACGGGATGGGGTTGCCGGGAACTGGATCGGTCATATGGCGTCTTTCCCTTGTTGCTGATGCTGCCGAATGAAATGCAGGCGGCGAGGAGACCTATCCGCAATCCGGGATATTTCGGTGATCGATGTCACACGCCCCTCCGCTACCGTCGTCGCGCCGATCGTCCGCGCCCGACTTGGCGCTTGAAAGATCGGCGCATCGCCATAGATTGATGGCATGATAGCAAAAAATTCGTCCGATTGTCAGAGTGGAGTCGATGGGCGCGTGATGGCGCCGCTGATCGAGCGCGCGCGCTTCGCGCCGGGCGATATCGTGCGCCACCGCATGTTCGATTTCCGCGGCGTCGTGTTCGACGTCGACCCCGTCTTCGCGAACAGCGACGAATGGTATGAAGCGATTCCCGAAGCGATCCGCCCGGCGAAGGAGCAGCCCTATTACCACCTCCTCGCCGAGAATGAGGATTCGTCCTACATCGCCTATGTCAGCCAGCAGAATCTCGTGTCCGACGCCGAACACGGCCCGGTCGACCATCCGCAGATCGACGCATTGTTCGACGGCCTCGACCGCGGGCGCTACCGCGTCCGCGCCATCCACCGGCATTGAGGCTGCCGTAAGCTAGTCCCCTGAAGCTGAAGTTCGCGGTATTGATTTCGTCATCCCGGGCTTGACCCGGGATCCCGCTTTTCTTCGGTCCGTGCGCGAAAGGAAGCGGGACCCCGGGTCAAGCCCGGGGTGACGGTGATGACAGGAACTTTGATTCCACCATATTAGGCGCGCATTCCGTCCCAGCGGTCGAATTCGTGGGCGATCGACTGTTCGACCAGTTCGTTCCACACCGCGCGGATGCGCTGTCCGTCGAGCCCGGCCGCCTCGGCCTCGCGCGCGACATTGTCGAGCACCTGGGCCTTGCGCGCCTCGTCGCGAACCGCGCCGCGCTCGGCCTTGATGCGCGCCGCAGCGTCCATATAGCCGAAGCGGCGGACGAGCAGCGCGACCAGTTCGCGGTCGACCTGATCGACCCCTTCGCGCACCTCGATCATCGTGTTGCACTGCTCGGGCATTTTGGCGGATGTCATGCGCGCTGCCTTTAGCGGCTTTTTCGGCACTGTCGAGGCGGCGAGTAGTGTCGCAGTCTGGCCTGGCAGGTTCGATTCCCCTTCTCCGGGGTGACGAAATAAAGCAAAACCACGCTCCTGCTTTCAAACTGCGTCACCGCCAAAGGGCGCCGCGGCTTGACTAGCGCGCCCTTCCCGTCTAACCGCGCGCCTTCGCAATGGACCCCGCACCCCGGTGAAGCGGCGGTCGCGCATGGAATATTCCCTGCGGTGCGACCCGGGACACGCCGAAATCCTTCGGCACACAGCAGATTGGAGACTGATATGTCGAAGCGCCAGAGCGCCAAGTATAAACTCGACCGCCGGATGGGCGAAAACATCTGGGGCCGTCCGAAGAGCCCGGTCAACCGCCGCGAATACGGCCCCGGCCAGCACGGCCAGCGCCGCAAGGGCAAGATGTCCGACTATGGCATCCAGCTTCGCGCCAAGCAGAAGCTGAAGGGCTATTACGGCGACATCACCGAAAAGCAGTTCAAGAAGAACTATATCGAAGCGGCGCGCATGAAGGGCGACACGAGCCAGAACCTGATCGGCCTGCTCGAACGCCGTCTCGACGCGGTGGTCTATCGCTCGAAGTTCGCGCCGACCATCTTCTCGGCGCGCCAGCTCGTCAGCCACGGCCACGTCTATGTCAACGGCGTGAAGTGCAACATCGCGAGCCGCCTCGTGAAGCCGGGCGACGAAGTCACGCTGGGCAAGAAGGCGCAGGAAATGGCGCTGGTCGCCGAGGCGCAGAGCCTGCCCGAGCGCGACCTGCCCGAATATGTCGCGGTCGACGGCACGAAGGCGACCTTCGTCCGCGTCCCCTCGCTCGACGAGGTACCCTATCCGGTGAAGATGGAACCGAATCTGGTCGTCGAATTCTATTCGCGCTGATCCGGTTCCTCCACGGCGATTTTCCGAAGGGCGGCCCGCAACGGCCGCCCTTCTTGCATCTGCGGCAGGCCGCTGGCACAAAGCCGCATCCACCACAGATCCGGAAAAACCCTTCTATGTCCCGCTTTCTGAAAGCCGCACCGGCGGCGATCCTTCTTTCCCTCGCGGCGTGCAACGCATCGCCCGACAAGAGCGCCGATACGGCCGCGAATCTGCCCGACGTCCAGCTTCCCGAACTGTCGCTGGCAACCCTGCAGGCGGTGACGAAAGAGCTGTCGCAGGACAGTTACGAGGGCCGCGCGCCGGGGACGCCGGGCGAGGAAAAGACGGTTTCCTACCTCATCAGGAAATTCACCGAGGCGGGGCTTCAGCCGGGCAACAACGGCAACTGGACGCAGGATGTGCCGCTGGTCGAGATCACCGCGAAGAATGTCAGCCCGCTGAGCTTCACCGGCGGCAAGGCGCCGATGTCGCTGAAATACGGCACCGACTTCGTCGCCGCCACCTATCGCGTCCAGCCGCAAATCTCGGTCAAGGACAGCGACGTCGTCTTCGTCGGATACGGCATCAACGCGCCCGAAAAGGGCTGGAACGACTATGCCGGGGTCGATGTGAAGGGGAAGACGGTCGTCATCCTCGTCAACGATCCCGACTGGCAGGCCAAGGAGGCCAAGGGCGAGTTCAACGGCCGCGCGATGACCTATTACGGCCGCTGGACATACAAATATGAGGAGGCGGCCCGCCAGGGCGCCGCCGCCGCGCTGATCGTCCACGACACCGAACCCGCCGCCTATGGCTGGAACGTCGTCGAATCGAGCTGGACCGGCACGCAATATCTGGCCGACAGCAAGAATGGCGGCGCCGACCAGACTGCCGCGAACGGCTGGATCCAGCTCGACAAGGCGAAGCAGCTTTTCGCCGGCGCGGGCCAGGATTTCGACGCGCTGCGCGAGGCGGCGAAGCAGAAAGGTTTCAAGGCGGTGCCGCTGACCGGCGTCAAGGCGTCGCTGAGCTTCGACAACCAGATTGCCAAGAAGATGTCGCGCAACGTCATCGGCGTGCTGCCGGGGGCGAAGCGGCCCGACGAATATGTCCTCTACACCGCGCACTGGGACCATCTCGGCCGCTGCGCGCCGGTCGACGGCGACGACATCTGCAACGGCGCCGTCGACAATGCGACCGGCGTCGCGGGGCTGGTGACGATGGCGGAGGCCTATAAAAAGGCCGGCGCCCCCGACCGCAGTGTCGTCTTCCTGGCGGTGACCGCCGAGGAATCGGGGCTGCTCGGCTCGAAATATTATGCCGAGAATCCGGTGTTTCCGCTCGCGCAGACCGTCGGCGGCGTGAACATGGACGCACTGAATCCCGCGGGGCCCGCCAAGGACATCGTCGTCGTCGGCCGCGGCAAATCCGAACTCGACGCCTATCTGGAAAAGATCGCGGCGGCGGCGAAGCGCACGGTGGTCGACGAACCGACCCCCGAAAAGGGCTTTTATTACCGGTCCGACCATTTCAGCTTCGCCAAGCTCGGCGTGCCGATGTTCAACTTCGGCAGCGGCGAGGATCTGGTCGAGGGCGGCAAGGAAGCGGGCAAGAAGGCGTCCGAGGATTATGAAGAGCATCGCTATCACGCCCCCGGCGACGAATATGAGGCAATCGCCAACTGGGACGGAATGCTTGCCGACCTTCAGCTCTATTATGCCGCGGGGCGGATGCTGGCGATGACCGACGCCTGGCCGAACTGGGTCGAGGGCGATGAATTCCGCGCCGCCCGCGACAAGTCGCGCGCTGCGGCAAAACAATAACCCGCCCTGCTCTTTCATCATTGCGAGGAGCGAAGCGACGCGGCAATCCAGCGTAGCGTAAGCTGCCCTGGATTGCTTCGCCTGGCGTATCCTGAGTGCCTGCAAGGCAGTCGAAGGGCTCGCAATGACGAAGTGAGAAAAAGGACCGCAACCGCATGTCGCTGACAATGCCCGCCGAATGGGCGCCGCACGAGGCGGTATGGATCGGCTTCCCGCACCTTGCCGAGGAGTGGGCGGGCCGGATCGACACCGCGCGCCGCGACATCGCCGCCTTCGCCAACGCCGTTCATGACGGCGGCCGCGGCGAGGAGGTCCGGCTGGTCGTCAACGACGAGCAGCAGGCGGAGATCGCCGCGAGCCTCGTCGAGTCCGGCGTGCGCATCGTCGTCCAACCGCTCGGCGACATCTGGCTGCGCGACACCGGGCCGATCGTCGCCGGCGCGGGCACAATAAGGCGCGCGCGGAATTTCCGCTTCAACTGGTGGGGCGAAAAGTTCGTCATGCCGGGCGATCTGGAAATCGGCGCGGCGCTCGGCGCGGCGAGCGGCCTGCCGGTCGACGAGCAGGATTGGGTGCTCGAGGGCGGCGGCATCGATGTCGACGGCACCGGACTCGCTGTCACCACCGAGGAATGCCTGCTCCACCCGAACCGAAACCCGTCGCTGACCCGCGAGGATATCGCCGTGCGGCTGCACCAATCGCTCGGCGTCGAGCGGCTGCTGTGGCTCGGCAAGGGGCTGTTCGGCGACCATACCGACGGCCATGTCGACAATCTCGCGCGCTTCGTCGGCGAAGGCCGGCTCGCAATCCCGGTCGCGGCGGGCGGTGACGATCCCAATGCCGCTGTCTATGCCGACGCCCGCGCCCGCACCGAAGCGTTCGGGGGCATCGAGATCGTCGACCTTCCCTCGCCCGGCCGCGTCGAACTGGACGGCGAGATCGCGGCGGCGAGCTATATGAACTTCTATATCGGCAACAGCGTCGTGGTCGTCCCGACCTATGGTTCGGCGAACGATGCCGCGGCCGTGGACGCGCTCGCCGCGCTCTTTCCCGACCGCCGCGCGGTCGGCATCGACGCGCGCGGAATCATCGTCGGCGGCGGCAGCTTCCATTGCTCGAGCCAGCAGCTTCCGGCATAGGGCGGCCATGACCCGCAGCCTCACCGTCGCCGCATTGCAGCTTCCCCTGCCCGGCCCCGTCCGGCCGAACATCGACGCCGTGTCGGCGCTCGTCGAGGAGGCGGTCGCGAAGGGCGCGCAGGTCATCCTGCCCCCCGAACTCTTCGAGGGCCCCTATTTCTGCCAGGTCGAGGAAGAGGAGCTGTTCGCCAGCGCGCGCCCGACCGCCGAGCATCCGAGTGTCGTGGCGATGCAGGCGCTCGCCGCGAGGCACAAGGTCGCGATCCCGACCAGCTTCTTCGAGAAGGACGGGCCGCATTATTACAACAGTCTCGCGATGATCGGCCCCGACGGCGACATCATGGGGACGTATCGCAAGAGCCACATTCCCGACGGGCCGGGCTATGAAGAGAAATATTATTTCCGGCCCGGCAACACCGGCTTCAAGGTATGGGACGTCTTCGGAACGCGGATCGGCGTCGGGGTATGCTGGGATCAATGGTATCCCGAAACCGCGCGCGCGATGGCGCTGATGGGCGCCGAACTGCTTTTCTACCCGACCGCGATCGGGTCCGAGCCCTATGACGCCGATCTCGACACCAGCCGCATGTGGCGCCGCGCGATGCAGGGCCATGCCGTGTCGAACTGCATGCCGGTGATCGCCGCCAACCGCATCGGACGCGAGGGTGAGGCAGATTTCTACGGCCACAGCTTCATCACCGACGAATGGGGCGATCTGACGCAAGAGTTCGGGCGCGACGAACACGGCGTGCTGGTCGAGACGATCGACTTGGGTCGCGCCGCGAAGCACCGCGCCGGCATGGGCTTTTTCCGCGACCGGCGGCCGCAGCTCTACGGCCGGCTGGTCGAGGATATCTGACGCATGGACAGGGGCAGGACGATGCAGGTTCCCGACGACATCTTCACCGAGCCCGACGACGTCGATCCCGACACGCTGGCCCGCCTCGGGCCGCTGCGTCGCCTTGCCGGCATCTGGGAGGGGCGGCGCGGGGTCGACGTCAACCCCAAGGCCGACGGTCCCGAAACGCGCGATTATTACGAGCGGATCGAAATGCAGCCGATCGATGCGCAGGCGAACGGACCGCAACTCTTCTATGGCCTGCGCTATCATGTCCACATCAACACGCCCGAGGAAGACATCGCCTTTCACGACCAGGTCGGCTATTGGCTCTACGAGCCGGCGACCGGGCTGATCCTGCAGACGCTGGCGATTCCGCGCGGCCAGATCGCGATTGCCGCGGGGCACACCGAACCCGATGCGAAGCGGCTGGTGCTGACCGCCGAGCGCGGCACGAGCGAATATGGCATCTGCTCGACCACCTTCCTCGAACTGGCGTTCCGTACCGACAAATATCAGATTACGGTCGATTTTCATGAGGATGGCGGCTGGAGCTATGTCTCTGACACGACCCTGATGGTCAAGGGGCAGAGCGAACCCTTCCTCCACCGCGACCATAATCGGCTGACCAAGGTCGGCGAACCCGACCTCAACCCCTGGGCAAAAATCGCCCGCAAGGCGAAGGCCCCCGCAACGGGCGTTTGACAGCAGCGCCGCGATACCCTTACCTTACGAAGGATCGGTGTCGAAACGACCGCCACAGGGCGGCGCGCCGATCCGGTGAGGGAGAGTGGGATGAGCGATATGGAACAGCGCGCCTCGGGTGCGCGCGAATTGCATCGGACGATCGACTTTCTGGGCCTGCGCGCCCATGCGACGACGGTGGGCCTGATCCAGTTGTGCGAGGAACTGATGCGGCTCGGCATCCTCGACGCGCCGGCGCTGGAACGGATCAAGGACGCGATCCGCATGGAATTGACGCTCTCGCAGGCGCGGATTTCGAATCATACCATCTTCGACGAAACGCTGCGGCGGCGGCTCGATGCGATCTTCCCGCATTGCGGCGGCGACAAGGAGCCGGTGGGCGAAATCCACGATCTCGAAGAGGCGCTCGACCCGCACGCCACGCACTGACCCGGCTCACTCGCCGGCACCGCGCTCCGCCAGGTCCATGAAGTCGCGCGCCGCATCGCGCTCCGCCTCGTCCGCGAACGCGACATCGAGATCGGGCGCGACGCCCAGCATGTGCATCAGCGCCCATAGCGCGAAACGCCGCCCGCGATTCGTCTCCAGCCCGAAATCGACCCGCATCCGTTCGGTCCCCGCCTCGACCGCGGCGGGAGTCAGTGCCGACAGGTCGGCCGTGCCGAAATAGCGGAAGAGCTGATCGTCGAAATCCATCCCGCGATGCTAGCCGAACCGCATGCCGGGTGCAAAATCCCTACCCCGCCCCGCCCGCCGGTTGTCAGCGCCGACCGGCCCCGATAGGGCGGACCGCGTGACACACAATATCGACATCGGGACCGACGGTGCCAGCCGCGCCGTTCCCATCGACATTCAGGAACTGCTCGCCACCCGCCTGCTCGTCCAGGGCAATTCGGGGTCGGGCAAGTCGCACCTGCTGCGCCGCCTTCTCGAACAGAGCGCCGGCCTCGTCCAGCAGGTGGTGGTCGACCCCGAGGGCGATTTCGTCACGCTGGCCGATGCCTATCATCATGTCGTCATCCACGCCGGCGACTATAATGAGCGCGAGATCGCGGCGATGGGCGCGCGCATCCGCGAGCATCGCGCCTCGGTCGTGCTGGCGCTCGACACGCTCGAGATCGAGGCGCAGATGAGCTGCGCCGCCACCTTCCTGAACGCGCTGTTCGACGCGCCGCGCGAGCATTGGTTTCCGGCGCTGGTCGTCGTCGACGAGGCGCAGATGTTCGCGCCAAGCGCCTCGGGCGAGGTGACCGACGCGGTGCGCCGCGCCAGCCTGGCCGCGATGACGAACCTGATGTGCCGCGGCCGCAAGCGCGGCCTCGCCGGCGCGATCGCAACCCAGCGTCTCGCCAAGCTGGCCAAGAATGTCGCGGCGGAGGCGAGCAATTTCCTGATGGGCCGCACCTTTCTCGATATCGACATGGCGCGCGCCGCCGACCTGCTCGGCATGGAGCGGCGGCAGGCCGAGCAGATTCGCGATCTGGAGCGCGGCTGCTTCCTCGGCCTTGGCCCCGCCATTTCACGGCGTCCCGTCGCGATCCGCATCGGCGCGACCGAGACGAGCGTGCGCGGCGGCGTCCACAGCCTGCTGCCGCTGCCCGAAGCCGAGCCGCAGGACATGCAGTCGATGCTCTTCGCCGCGCTCGAAACCGCGCCGCCGCCGCGCCCGGTCACGCCCGAGCCGGCGCCGGTCGCCGCCGGCGAGTTGCTGGAGCGGATCGCCGGCAGCGACACGGCGACCGAAGAAAGCGAAACAGCCGACGCGGCCGAAGCCGTCGACAGCGAGGCGATCGTGGTCGCGGCGCTGCGCGACATGCTCGCCGACCCCGAAGCGGCGTTTCAGGCCGAATCGGTCGTCTATCAGGATTTTTCGGTCCGCTGCCGGATGCAGCGCCTTGCGCGCGCGCCGCTCGACCTGACCGCCTTCCGCCGCCGCTTCGCGCTCGCCAAGGGTGGGGTGTTCGACCCCGCCGAGCCGCGCTGGGCCGAGTTGATCGCGGCGGCCGCGACGCTGTCCGACGACATGCTCGCGCCCTTCGTCCTGATCGCGCGCGCCGCGATCGAAGGCCTGCCTTGCCCCGACGACGACGCGCTGGGCGCCGCCTACGGCACCCGCTCGCCGGGGCGCATCCGTCGCCTGATCGACTATATGGAGCGGCAGGGCGCCATCGTCGTCCGCTCGGACTTCGGCGGCCGCCGCTCGGTCGGCATTCCGGCGCTGGGGCTCAGCACCGGCGCGGAGTAATCAGCGGCGCCGCCCCTGATGGCGGATATTGGCCGGGCGACCGCGGCGGCCGACCGGATGCCGGCCCTTGCCGTCGCGGCGCGGCGGGCGTTTCACCGGCTCGCTGCCGTCGGCCTCGGGCAGTTCGAAGCGCAGCGCGCCGCTGATCGGATTGGCCTCCATCAACCGCAGGTCGAGCCGCTGACCGACGCTGTAGCTGACCCGTCCATGCTCGCTGTCGAGCGTGCGCGCCGCCTCGTCATAGAAAAAGCGTTCGCGGCCCAGCGTCGACACCGGCACCAGCCCATCGCCGCCGAGCCCGTCGACGGTCGCGAAAAAGCCGAAGGGCTGCACCCCGGTGATCCGCGCCGGGACGATCTCGCCCACCTTGGTCGCGAGCCAGGCCGCGACATAGCGGTCGACCGTCTCGCGCTCGGCCTCCATCGCGCGGCGTTCGAGGGCGCTGATCGCCTCGCCGATGCGCGACAGCCCCTTGCGGTCGGCCTCGCCCAGACCGGTACGCTCGGGAAGGTTTTTCGCCTTTCCAGGGACTTCGAGGCGATAGCTGTCGACGAGTGCGCGATGAACGATCAGGTCGGCATAGCGGCGGATCGGCGAGGTGAAATGCGCGTAACTACCGAGCGCGAGGCCGAAATGCCCCGCGTTGGCCGGGCCGTAATAGGCCTGCGTCTGGCTGCGCAATATCGCTTCCATGATCTCCGGCAGCCGGTCGTCGCCCGAAAAGCCGTCGATCAACCGGTTGAAGACCGCCGGCGTGATGACCTGCCCCAGCGCGAAGCTCTGGTCGAACGTGTCGAGATAATCCTTCAGGCTGACGAGCTTTTCGCGGCTCGGCGGCTCATGGATGCGGTACATGACCGGCGACTTCTTCGCCTCGAGCGCCTTCGCTGCCGCGACGTTGGCCGCGATCATATAATCCTCGATCAGCCGGTGCGCGTCGAGCCGTTCGCGTACGCGAATCTCCGCGATGCCGCCCTTGTCGTCGAGGATGACCTGTCGCTCGGGCAGGTCGAGGTCGAGCGGCGCCCGCGCCGCGCGCGCCTTGGCGAGCAAGTCCCAGCAGCCCCACAGATTCCGCAGCGCCGGCAGCACGCCGGCGTCCCAGCCCTCATCGGCCTGACCGGCATCATAAGCGGCCTGCGCCCGCTCATAGGCGATATTCGCCCGCAGCCGCACCAGCGCCCGCGTGAAGCGCCATGCCGCCACCTTGCCATGCCGGTCGATGGTCAGGTGGCACGCCATGACGGCACGATCCTCGCCCGCTTTCAGCGAGCAGACGCCCGCGGACAGGGTTTCGGGCAGCATCGGAACGACGCGGTCGGGGAAATAGACGCTATTGCCGCGCCGCCGCGCCTCGCGGTCGAGCGCGCCGTCGGGCCGGACATAGAAGCTGACATCGGCGATCGCGACGATCGCGCGCCAGCCGCCCTTGTTCTTGGCATCCTCGTCGGGCACGGCCCAGACGGCGTCGTCATGGTCGCGCGCATCGACGGGGTCGATCGCGAGGATCGGCAGATCGCGCAGATCCTCGCGTCCGTCCTGGGTGAGCGGCAGCGTTGCCGCGCGCTCGGCCTCCGCCAGCGTCTCCTCGCCGAAAACATGCGGGATTTCGTGCTTCGCGATCGCGATCATGCTGAGCGAGCGGGGCGCGAAAGGATCGCCGATTCGCTCGATCACCTTCGCGCGCGTTGCCGGGCCGCGGCCCGAAAGCTCGGCGCGCACCAGATCGCCTACGCCCGCGTCGCCGATATCGGATACGGCGAAATCGAAGCGCGCGCGCTTGTCCGCCGGGCGTAGCCAGGTGATCGGCTTGCCGCCGGGACCGGTATCGGCGACGAGCACCCCGACGACCATCTCCCCGCCAGCCTGAAGCCGCTTCATCGGATAGGCGACATGGCCGCTGCCGCGCTCTTCGGTGCGCGCGAGGATGCGGTCGCCCACGCCGAGCGCATTCCTTCGCCCCTTCTCCATCACCCGTACACGCGGCGGCGGGGTGCTCGCCTCCCAGCGCTCGGGCACTGCCCAGACGGCATCACCCTCGACCGCCGCGACGCGGAACACGGTCACGCGCGGCAGCCCGCCATGCTTGTGGAACGCCCGCCCCGGCGCCATGTCGACCAGCCCCTCGTCGGTCATGTCCCTGAGCAGCGCCTTGAGCGCGATCTTGTCGGCGCCGCGCAGCGCGAAATGCTTGGCAATCTCGCGCTTGCCGACCGCCGACGAGCTGTCCTCGATAAAGCGGAGAATCTGGTCGCGCGAGGGAAGTCCGGGTTGCGACTTGGGCTTTTTCATCGGGCGTCGTCCAGATGGTTCGCGCGGAGCCCCGGAGACGCGGAGGCGTTCACTTGGGCCGACAGGCCACTCTCCATAGCGCCCGATGCGGCATGGCGCAGCGTCGGAAGGCGAAAGCCGCTTCGCGGCCAGCGCGATCTCTCCGCGTCTCCGCGTCTCCGCGTGAGCAAAATCAATAGGTCCGTCCTATCAGGACGCGCTCGACCGCGGGCTCGCCGGTGAAGAAGCAGGCGCCGTCGGTCGGTGTCGCATCGAGAGGGGTGTTGCGCATCGTCAGCTTCAGCGCCTTCAATTGCTCGACGATCCCGCCCAGCACCGCCCCCGTCGGCCGCGACCATTGCACTTCGACCCAGCCGACGAATTTGTCGTCGCCCGAGAAATGCGCCGCCAGATCCGTGACATCGCGGCGAATATTGCCATCGAGCCTCGCCTTGGCCTCGGCGTGAAGATTCGTCTGGATATCGGCCAGCATCGCCACCGCGCCCGCGACGAAATCGCCCTTCACGACGAACGCCGTATCGAGCTTGCCGTCGGCCTTGTAGAGCCGGTCGCGGCGGATCACCGCGACATTGCCGCCGGCCACGTCGCGCGGGCCGATCTCGAGGATGATCGGCGCGCCTTTCTTGACCCAGCCCCAGCGCTTGGTCGACGCCTTGTTGGCGCCCGCGTCGAGAAGCACGCGCACCGGCTCGCGGAATGCATCGAGCGCCTTCAGTTCGGTTTCGAGGGCGCGACAATAGTCGAGGATCGCGGCGTCTTCCTCATTGTCGCGCAGCATCGGCACGATGACGATCTGGTGCGGCGCGATGCGCGGCGGGCAGCGCAGCCCATCGTCGTCGCCATGCGTCATGATGACGCCGCCGATCATCCGGGTCGAGGTGCCCCAGCTCGTCGTGTGGCAGAGGCTGTGACCGCCTTCCCTGTCCTGATAGCGGATGCCCGCCGCCTCGGCGAAGCCGGTGCCCAGATAGTGCGAGGTGCCGGCCTGCAGCGCCTTGCCGTCCTGCATCATCGCCTCGATCGAATAGGTGGCGACGGCACCCGGGAAGCGTTCATGCTCGGGCTTCTCTCCCGCGATCACCGGCATGGCGAGCACGTCCTCGGCGAAGGCGCGATACATTTCGAGCGCGCGCAGCGTCTCCGCCATCGCGTCGTCCTTGTCGGCGTGCGCGGTATGGCCTTCCTGCCACAGGAATTCGCTGGTCCGCAGGAACATGCGCGTGCGCATTTCCCAGCGCACGACATTGGCCCACTGGTTGACCTTCAGCGGCAGGTCGCGCCAGCTCTGCACCCAGCGGCTCATCGCCGAACCGATCACCGTTTCCGAGGTCGGGCGGACGATCAGCGGCTCCTCCAGCTTCGCTTCGGGGTCGGGCACGAGCTTGCCCCTGCCGTCGGCAATCAGCCGGTGGTGCGTGACGACCGCCATTTCCTTCGCGAAACCATCGACATGGTCGGCTTCCTTTTCAAAGAAGCCCAAGGGGATGAACAGCGGGAAATAGGCGTTCTGGACCCCTGCATCCTTGATCGCGGCGTCCATCACCGTCTGGATGCGCTCCCAGATTCCATAGCCCCACGGCTTGATGACCATGCAGCCGCGCACCCCCGATTCCTCGGCGAGGTCGGCCTCGGCAATGACGTCCTGATACCAGGCCGCGAAGTCGGCCTGACGGGTTACGCTGAGCGCATGCTTGGTCATCTGTCCTGTTTCTGTGCTGGGGGCGGGAGAGGCCCTGATTATGTCTGCCGTTATTTCTTTTTGGCAAGCTCGGCCTTGAGTTCTGCGATTTCGGCCTTGAGCGCCGCGATCTCGGCATCCTTGGCCTTGCCCGTGGCAGCGCCTGGCATGAAGGCGCCCGCCGCCTGGCTGAACATCTCCATGTTGCGGCGCGTCAGCTCGGCGAGCGGATTGTTCGATCCGAGCGCCCCCTCGAACGCCGAACGGACGTCCTGCTGGTTCTTGCGGAACGCCGCCATCGACGCTTCGAGATAGTCGGGCACCAGTCCCTGCATCTTGTCGCCGTACAGGCCGATCAGGTGGCGCAGAAAATTCACCGGCAGCATCGTCTCGCCGCGCGTTTCGGTGTCCATGATGATCTGGGTCAGGACATTATGGGTGATGTCCTCGCCGCTCTTGGCATCGACGACGCGGAAATCGCGGCCCTCGCGCACCATCGCGCCCAGATCCTCGAGCGTGATGTAGCAGCTGCGTTCGGTGTCGTAGAGACGACGGTTCGCATATTTCTTGATGACGACGACATCGTCCTCGGCGGTCGCCTTCGACTTAGCCATGCTGCTTCCTGCTCCTCCGGACGATTCCGCCGCGCCGCGCTGGCGGGCTCAAGCGGCATTAGCATCAAATTATGATGCGTCGCAACATGCGCTCAGGACCAGTGCCGCGCGAACCTGTTTCCCAGCCCGGTCAGCAGTTCATATTGGGACAGACCGCAGCGCGCGGACGTGGCCACGAGGTCATAGTCGAGCGCCAGCCAGTCGCCTTCGGCCAGCCCATCCACGCCGCTCGCGTCGAAGGCGACGAGATCCATCGACACGCGCCCGACGAGCGGCAGCGCCTGCCCCGCGAAGCGCGCGCCGCCGGTCCCCACGTGGCAGCGCAGATAGCCGTCGGCATAGCCGATGTTGGCGACCGCGATCCGGCTGTCGCACCGCGCGGTCCAGGTCGCGCCATAGCCGACCGCCTCGCCGGCGGGGACGTCGCGGACCTGCAGCACCCGCGTCTCGGGAAAGACCACCTGTCGAATAGCCCCCTCGGCTTCGCGGCGCGGAACGCCGCCATAGAGCGCGAGGCCGGGGCGCGTGAGGTCGAAGCCGTAATCGGTGCCGAGGCAAATGCCGGCGCTGTTCGCGAGGCTGGTGCGCCGCGCGGGAATGGCGTCGCGGACGGCCGCAAAGGCTGCAAGTTGCCGCTCGTTCTGCGCGCTGTCCTCGTCGGCCGACGCGAGATGGCTGAGCAACGTCTCGATCGCGAGGCCGTCGAGCGCCCCGCCACGCGCCTCCTCGACCCGCAGCCCAAGCCGGTTCATGCCGGTGTCGACCATGACGTCGCACGGCCGCCCCTCGCCGCCGTCGCGCCAGCGCCGGACCTGCTCGACGCTGTTCAGCACCGGGCGTGCCGGCAGCGTCCGCGCCGCGATCAGGTCCTCCGTTCCGACGCCGTGCAGCACCGACAGCGACACGCCCGCCGGCAGCGGCATCAACGCCGCCGCCTCGGCCCAGGTCGCGACGAAGAAATGGCGGCAGCCCGCGGCCGCCAGATGCCGCATCACCGCCCGCGCGCCCAGCCCATAGCCGTCGGCCTTGATCGCCGCCCCCGCCTCGGCACCGCCCGCCGTGCCGAGCCAGCGCCAGTTGTCGACGAGCGCGGCGGAATCGAGGCGAAGGCGGAGCGGCGAGGCAATGTCGATCATGACCTCGCCCCTAACCGCGATCGACCGCAGCGCCAACGGCTTCGTTCAGGCCTTTGGTGCCTTCTCCCATTGCCCCTCGACCGGATCTTTGAGCATGAAGGCCGCGATCAGGAAGGCGACGAATACCACGCCCCACGTGTACCACAACCCGGCGTAGGCATTGCCGGTCCGCGCGACGATATAGCTGGCGATCAGCGGCAGGAAGCCACCGAAATAGCCGGTCCCGATATGATAGGGGATCGACAGCGACGAATAGCGGACGTGCGGCGGAAACATTTCGGCGAGCAGCGCGGCGACGGGTCCGTATGTGAAGCCCGACAGCGCGCTGAGCACGAGCAGCGCGATCAGAATCGCGGCAATGCCCGCCGGGCCGGGAATCTGCTTTTCGAAGCTGTAGCCCATCGCTTCGAGCGCGGGCCGAAGCAGCGCGGGGTCCTCGCTCGCGACCTCGCGGCCGCCGATATGGATCGTCACGCTGTCGAACGTCCCGCCGCTCGCCACCACCTTGTAGGGCACGCCCAGTTTCGTCAGTTCGCCGAGCGTTCGGCCGCAGGCGGTCGCCTGCGCCTTGGCGAAGGGGTCGAAGCTGCATTTCGATCCGGTGACCACGACCGGCGCCCGCTCCGCCGCCGCTTCGAGCGCGGGATTGGCGACGCTGCCCATCCACCAGAAGCAGGGGAAGAGCAGCAGCAGGGTCACGACATAGCCCCAGACGATCGGTTTCTTGCGCCCGATCCGGTCGGAGAGGCGGCCCGCGATGATGAAGAAGACCATGCCGAGCGCCGCCGCGCTGCCGACGATGATCTCGGCCGCGGTATCGTCGACCTTCATCGGTCCTTTCAGAAAGGACAGGCCGGAAAACATGGCGGTATACCAGATCACGGTCAGGCCGGCGGAAATCCCGAACAGGGCGATGAAGATGCGCCGGGGGTTGCCGGGATAGGTGAAACTCTCCTTCAGCGGATTGCGCGCGATCTCTCCCTCCGCCTTCATCGCGCGGAACACCGGGCTTTCGGACAGCTTGAGCCGCATCCACAGCGAAATGGCAAGCAGCAGCAGCGACAGCAGGAAGGGCAGACGCCAGCCCCAGGCATTCCACAGCTCGTCGGACAGGAACGCCTTGCACGACAGCACGACGATCAGGCTGAGCACGAAGCCGCCGACGACGCTCGCCTGGATGAAACTGGTATAGAAGCCGCGCTTCTCCACCGGCGAATGTTCGGCGACATAGATCGCCGCGCCGCCATATTCGCCGCCGAGCGCAAGTCCCTGCAGGATGCGCAGGCCGATGACGATGATCGGCGCCGCGATGCCGATCGTGTCGGCCGAGGGGATCATGCCGACCCCCGCGGTCGCGATGCCCATCAGCGTGACGGTGATCAGGAAGGTGTATTTGCGCCCCAACCGGTCGCCGAGAAAGCCGAACAGCACCGCGCCCAAGGGCCGGAACCCGAAGCCGACCGCGAAGCCCGCCCACACCAGCAGGATTTCGAGCGTCGCATTGTCGCTGGGGAAAAAGGCCTGGCCGATGATCGCGGCGAGCGTGCCATAGATGAAGAAATCATACCATTCGAAGATCGTCCCCGCCGAGGAAGCGGCGATGACCATGCGAATATCCTTCGCGCTCGGCTGATAGGCGGCGACTTCGCTCATAAATCCGATGTTCCCCCAAGGCCGTTCGTCCTGAGCTTGTCGAAGGACCGTTCTTCCTTTGGGCGGAAAGAAAAAGGGCCGCCCTTCGACAAGCTCAGGGCAAACGGCATATTCTGTTATCGCCCTCCGTCATAACCGCTGTTCCGCCTTGCACAAGCGGGCGCGTGGGGGCAGCATCGCCGCCATGACCCGCTTCATCGACCTCTCGATCCCGATCACCAACCATGTCGTCTCCGACCCGCCGGTGATGCGCCCGCAGGTCACCTACATGACCCACGAAAATACGTGGGAACAGATCGCGATGTTCTTTCCCGGCCTGACCCGGGACGACCTGCCCGACGGCGAAGGCTGGGCGGTGGAGAGCGTCACCCTGTCCACCCACAACGGCACCCATATGGACGCGCCGTGGCATTTCCATTCGACGACCGACAGCGGCGCCAGCCCCGCGCCGAGCATCGACGAGGCGCCGCTCGACCTGTTCTTCCGCCCTGGAGTGAAGCTCGATTTCTCGGACCGCCCCGCGGGCCACGTCGTGAGCGCGGCCGAGGTCGAGGCGGAGCTGGCGCGCATCGGCCATGCGCTCCAGCCCTTCGACATCGTGCTCGTCCAGTCGGGTGCGGTCTATGGCACCGATCATTTCACCGACCAGGGCTGCGGCATGGGCGCCGAGGCGACGCTCTACCTGACCGAACGCGGCGTGCAGGTCGTCGGCACCGATGCGTGGAGCTGGGACGCGCCGTTCAGCCATACCGCGCGGCGCTGGGCAGAGACGCGCGATCCCTCGATCATCTGGGAAGGGCACAAGGCGGGACGCATCCGGCCCTATTACCAGATCGAGAAGCTGACCAATCTCGCCGCCCTCCCCGCCACCGGCTGGACGCTGAGCTGCTTCCCGGTGAAGATCGAGCGCGCGAGCGCGGGGTGGATACGGGCGGTGGCGCTGGTGGAGTGATCGGCAGGGTGGAGCCGGCACCGGAGCGGGGAACGGCCATCGCTTTTTTCCCTTCGTCATCCCGGGCTTGATCCGGGATCCCGCTTTTTCAAGGCATCGACCGGTTTCGGCATCCAGCGGAACCCCGGATCAAGTTCGCCGGGGATCACGCAGGACATGACAACAAGCCACCGAATGCGATTGTTTCGTCTCCCCCGCCGTTCGTCGATTGCCGCTGGAAAGTTTCATCTGAAACATTAGCGTCCCCCCAACGCAGAACAGCGGGGGAGGAACAGACGATGACCGTGGCCGAGGCGACGCCCGAAATCGATATCGACGCCATCGAGCATCCATCCGACCGCGCCTTCCTCGGCCACCCCAAGGGGCTCGGCTATCTCGCCTTCGTCGAGGGGTGCGAGCGTTTCTCCTATTATTCGATGCAGACTCTGCTCGTGCTCTACATGGTCAATTATCTGCTGCTGCCCCAGCATGCAGGCGGCGTGATCGGGCTCGATTGGGTCAAGAGCGTCTACGGCCTCGACGGCCAGCCGCTCGCGTCGCGCATCTTCGGCGATTATACCGCGCTCGTCTATCTGACCCCGATCGCGGGCGGGCTGATCGCCGACCGCTGGCTCGGGCGCCGCGCGACGCTGATCGCGGGCGGTCTCATCATGGCGCTCGGCCATTTCCTGATGGCGTTCGAAGGCAGCTTCCTCTTCGCGCTGCTCGCGCTGATCGTCGGGGTCGGGCTGTTCAAGGGCAATATCGCGAGCCAGGTCGGCGAGCTCTACAAGCCCGACGATATCCGCCGCGCGATGGCGTTCCAGATCTTCTACATCGCGATCAACGTCAGCGTGATCGTCGCGCCGCTGATCGCCGGCACGCTCGGCGAGAAGGTGAGCTGGCACTGGGGTTTCGGGACCGCCGGGATCGTGATGGTGCTGGGGCTGGTCCTCTACATCATGGCCGGGCCGTGGCTGCCGAAGGACAATCGGCCGTCGAAAGCCGCCGGCGCGACGAAGCCGAGCGAGCCGCTCAGCCGGCAGGACTGGCTGCGCATCGCCGCGGTGGTCATCCTCGTGCCCGTGCTCGCGATTTCGCTGCTCACCAACCAGGAAATCTTCAACGCCTATCTCGTCTGGGCCGACCAGCATTTCCAGCTCACCTTCTTCGGCACGACGATCCCGACAAGCTGGATGATCTCGATCGACGCGGGGATGAGCTTCTCGATGCTCGTCGCGGTCACCGCCTTCTACGCCTGGTACGGCCGCAAGCGGCGCGAACCCGACGAGCTCGGCAAGATGATCATCGGCAGCTTTTTCACCATCGGCGGCGGGCTGTGCCTCGTCATGGCCGCGGCGACGCAAGGTGATGGGAAGATCGGGCTGATGTGGCCGATCCTCTTCCATCTCTTCAACAGCATCGGCTTCGCGCACATCCTGCCGGTCAGCCTCGCGCTGTTCAGCCGCCTTGCCCCCGCGCGGCTCAACGCGACGATCATCGGCATCTATTATCTCGCCTTCTTCGCGGCCAATTATATCGTCGGCACGGTCGGCGGCTGGTATTCGTCGATGCCGACGACCAGCTTCTGGCTGTTCCACGTCGCCACCGCCGCGGTCGGGCTGGTCGCCTTTCTGCTGTTCAAGCTGTTTTTGGCGAAGCGGTTGATGGGCGGTGAGCCTGTCAGTGCCTGACCAAACTCCGTTCGTGCTGAGCTTGTCGAAGCACCGTTCTTTTCCTTCTCCTTGCGAGAAGAAAAGGACGGTGCTTCGACAAGCTCAGGGCGAACGGGTTTAGGGTCAGGACCCATTAATTCCGCGCTTGAGGTTTGAAGCGATTTTGCACAGGGCGAGGAGGAAAGGCGTAGGAATATGAATATATTTCAAGGCTTTTCGACGAAGCCATGGGCAAAATCGGTCAAATCGCGAAACGACGCCGAAATAGCTTCGATCTCGGGCCCGCGCGACCTTGCGGGTAGCGATGCTACCCGCTGCCCCCGCCCGAACACGATATCTTCGCCATTTCGACGCCTCGAACGTGGAATTAATGGGTCCTGACCCTATAGGACTTACTCCAGCTCCAATATCACCGCATCGACCGCCAGACTGTTGCCCTGCGCCGCATTGACGCTCTTCACCGTGCCCGCCTTTTCGGCGCGCAGGATATTCTCCATCTTCATCGCCTCGACCGTCGCGAGCGGCTGGCCCGCCTCGACCGCGTCGCCCTCGCCAACGTGCAGCGCGACGAGCAGGCCCGGCATCGGGCAGATGAGGAATTTCGACAGGTCGGGCGGAATCTTCTCGATCATGTGCGCCTGCAGCGGCGCGACATGCCGGGGCAGCACGCGCACGTCGTGGATGCGCCCGCGCGTCGTCATGCGCCAGCCGGTGCGCGTCTTCGCGACCTTCACCGCCAGCTCGCTGCCGTCGATCTCGGCGACGATCAGCCTGTCGCCCGGCGTATATTCGAGCGCGATATCGACCTTTTCGCCGTCGACCTTGATGTGCTTCGCGCCCACCTTCACCTTGTGCGCGGCATCGCCGAGCGCGACCTGCCATTTCGCGGGCGGCCCCAGCCTGTCGCCGAGCTGGCCGTCGACGCGGCGCGCGCGGTCGGCCTCGGCGCTCGCCATGAAGCCCGCGATCGCGGCGAGCGCGCGCTCGACGTCCGCGCCGGTGTCGGCGCCCGTGAAGCCTTCGGGATATTCCTCTGCGATAAAGCCGGTCGTCAGTTCGCCCGAGCGGAAGCGCGGATGCTGCATGATCGCCGACAGGAAGTCGATATTGTGGCCGAGCCCTTCCAGTTCGAAGCGGTCGAGCGCCGCGACCTGCAGGTCGGCCGCATCGTCGCGCGTTTTGCCCCAGGTGATGAGCTTCGCGATCATCGGGTCGTAGAAGATCGACACCTCGCCGCCGTCATAGACGCCGTCGTCGACGCGCACGCCGTCGACGCCGCGACGGCCATTCTCCTCGCCGTCGTCGGTCCAGCCCGGCACCGGCGGCTGGTAGCGCGTCAGGCGCCCGGTCGAGGGCAGGAAGCCGCGATAGGGATCCTCGGCATAGACGCGGTTCTCGATCGCCCAGCCGTCTATCTTCACATCGTCCTGCGTCATGGTGAGCTTCTCGCCCGCCGCGACGCGGATCATCTGTTCGACCAGGTCGACGCCGGTGATCGCCTCGGTCACCGGATGCTCGACCTGAAGCCGCGTGTTCATTTCGAGGAAATAGAAGCTCTCGCCCGTCGGGTCGGCGCCCGAGACGATCAGTTCGACCGTGCCCGCGCTGTAATAGCCGACCGCCTTCGACAGCGCGACGCACTGCTCGCCCATCGCTTTCCGCATCTTTTCGGTCACGAAGGGCGACGGCGCTTCCTCGACCACCTTCTGGTGGCGGCGCTGGATGCTGCATTCGCGTTCGTTGAGATAGAGGATGTTGCCGTGCTGGTCGCCGAGGATCTGGATCTCGATATGGCGCGGATTGAGGATGAATTTCTCGATGAACACCCGGTCGTCGCCGAAGCTGTTCAGCCCCTCGCGCTTGACGCTCTCGAAGCCCTCGCGGACGTCCTTCTCGTCATAGGCGAGGCGCATGCCCTTGCCGCCGCCGCCGGCGCTGGCCTTCATCATCACCGGATAGCCGATTTCGTTCGAAATCTCGACCGCATGGTCGGTGTCGCGAATTTCGCCGACGAAGCCGGGGACGACGTTGACGCCCGCTTCCTTGGCGAGCTTCTTCGACTCGATCTTGTCGCCCATCGCGGCGATCGCGTTCACCGGCGGGCCGATGAAGGCGATATTCTCCTTCGCCAGCGCCTCGGCGAAGCTGGTGCGCTCCGACAGGAAACCATAGCCCGGATGCACCGCCTCGGCCCCCGTCGCCTTGCACGCCTCGATGATCCTGTCGGCGATCAGATAGGATTCCGACGCCGGCGACGGCCCGATATGCACCGCCTCGTCGGCCATCCGCACGAAGGGCGCGCGCGCGTCGGCGTCCGAATAGACGGCGACGGTCGCGATGCCCATGCGGCGCGCGGTCTTGATGACGCGACAGGCGATTTCGCCGCGGTTGGCGATCAGAATTTTCTTGAACACGCTTCACTCCCCTCCCGCTTGCGGGAGGGGCCGGGGGAGGGCCTGTCCCGTTTGCGAAATTCGATATGGTTTCAGAGGGAACAGGCCCTCCCCTAACCCCTCCCGCGAGCAGGAGGGGAAACTTTCACTCCGCCGCCTCCATCCGCATCGGCTCTTCGCTCACCATCGGTCGCAACCCCAGCTTCGCGAACAGCGCCGCGTCGGCGCTGTCGCCGCGGTTGCCGGTGGTGAGCAGCTTGTCGCCGGTGAAGATGCTGTTCGCGCCCGCCATGAAGCAGAGCGCCTGCGTCGCTTCCGACATGCTCTCGCGCCCCGCCGACAGGCGGACCATGCTCTTGGGCATGGTGATGCGCGCGACCGCGACGGTGCGGACGAATTCGATGTCGTCGATCTCGGCGAGCGGGGTGTCCGCCAGCATATCGCCGAGCACGGTGCCCTTGATCGGGATCAGCGCGTTGACCGGCACGCTGCCCGGATGCTCGGGCAAGGTTGCGAGCGCGTGGATGAAGCCCACGCGGTCGGCGCGCGTCTCGCCCATGCCGACGATCCCGCCCGAACAGACGTTGATCCCCGCCGCGCGCACTTCCTCCAGCGTGTCGAGCCGGTCCTGAAACGTCCGCGTCGAGATGATATTCGCGTAATTCTCCGGGCTCGTGTCGATATTGTGGTTGTAATAGTCGAGCCCCGCGACGGCGAGCGTCTGCGCCTGCTCCTTCGTGAGCATCCCCAGCGTCATGCAGGTTTCCATGCCCATCTGGCGCACGCCCTCGATCATCTCGACGATCACGGGCATGTCGCGGTCCTTGGGGTTGCGCCACGCCGCGCCCATGCAGAAGCGCTGCGAGCCCGCATCCTTCGCCTCGGCCGCCGCTTGCAGCACCGCGCGCACGTCCATCAGCTTGGTCGCTTTCAGCCCCGTGTCGGCGTGCGCCGACTGCGAGCAATAGCCGCAGTCCTCGGCGCAGCCGCCGGTCTTGATGCTGAGCAAGGTGCAAAGCTGCACCTCGCCGCGCGCATGATGGCGGCGGTGGACGCCCTGCGCCTCCCACATCAGCTCGTCGAACGGCAGGTCGAACAGTTCGGCGATCTCGTCGCGCGTCCAGTCGTTGCGGGTCTCGGTCATGCGATGGCCTCCAATGCCTGCGCCAGGTCGGCGATGATGTCGTCGATATGTTCGATCCCCACCGACACCCGCACCACGTCGGGGCCGGCGCCGGTTTCGACCAGCTCGGCCTCGGACAACTGGCTGTGCGTGGTCGAGGCGGGATGGATGATGAGCGAACGGGTGTCGCCGAGGTTCGCAAGGTGACTGAACATCTTGACCGACGACACCAGCGCGACGCCAGCGTCATAGCCGCCCTTGAGCCCGAAGGTGAACACCGCCCCACCCTTGCCGCCGAGATAGCGCTGCGCGAGCGGATGATAGGGGTCGTCCTCCAGCCCCGCATAGGACACCCAATCGATCTTGGGATGCGCCTTCAGCCACTTGGCGAGCGCCAGCGCGTTGCTGCAATGCCGCTCCATCCGCAGCGCCAGCGTTTCCATGCCGGTGAGCGCGAGGAAGGCGTTCATCGGCGCGAGCGCCGGCCCCAGGTCGCGCAGCCCCAGCGTCCGCGCGGCGAGGATGAAGGCGAGCGGCCCGAAGGCCTCGGTGAACTTGATCCCGTGATAGGAGGCGTTGGGCTCGCTGAGCGTCGGATAGCGCCCGCCCTTCGCCCAGTCGAAGCTCCCCGCATCGACGATCACCCCGCCGATCGCATTGCCATGGCCGTTCAAAAATTTGGTCGTCGAATGAACGACGATGTCGGCGCCATGCTCGATCGGGCGGCACAGCATCGGCGTCGCCATCGTGTTGTCGACGATCAACGGTACGCCGGCATCGTGCGCGACCTTGGCGATCGCCTCGATATCCTGCACGACCCCGCCGGGGTTGGCGAGGCTTTCGATGAAGACCGCGCGCGTCTTGTCGCTGATCGCGGCGGCGACGTTGCCGGCATCGTCGGCGTCGACGAAATGCGTCGTCCACGCCATCTTGCGAAAGCTCTGGCCGAGCTGGTTCTGCGACCCGCCATAAAGCTTGCGCGCCGCGACGATCTCGCAGCCCGGCTCCATCAGCGTGTGGAACGACAGGAACTGCGCCGCGTGGCCCGATGCCACCGCCAGCGCGGCCTGCCCGCCTTCGAGCGCCGCGATCTTGCCCTCGAGCGCGCCGTTGGTCGGGTTCATGATCCGGGTGTAGATATTCCCGAATTCTTCCAGGTTGAACAGCCGCGAGGCATGTTCGACGCTGTCGAAGACATAGGACGAGGTCTGATAGATCGGCGTGATCCGTGCCTTGGTCGTCGGGTCGGGCGCGGTCCCGGCGTGAACGGTCAGCGTTTCGGGCTTCATCTCAGTCATGCGGCATCCTCCAGTGGCGGCATATTGTGGCCGAGCAGGCGCAGCACGTCGGCGGCGCATTCGACCACGTTCGATCCGGGGCCATAGATGCCCTGCACTCCGGCGTCGCGCAGATAATCATAGTCCTGCGGCGGGATGACGCCCCCCGCGATGACCTTGATGTCGCCGCGCCCGGCTTCCTTCAGTCCCTTGATGAGTTCGGGGATCAGCGTCTTGTGCCCGGCGGCGAGGCTCGACGCGCCGACCGCGTCGACCCCGCTGTCGAGCGCGAGCACCACCGTCTCCTCCGGCGTCTGGAACAGCGGCCCCGACACCACGTCGAAACCCATGTCGCTGAAGGCCGAGGCGATGACGTTGGCGCCGCGGTCGTGCCCGTCCTGCCCCATCTTGGCGATCAGCAGCTTGGGCGCGCGGCCCAGCCGGCGCTCGACCGCCTTGACCCCGTCGACGACCTGCGCCCAGCGGCTGTCGTCCTGATAGGGCGCGGCATAGACGCCCTTCACCGGCGTTGGCACCGTCGCATAGCGGTCGAAGGCCTCTTCCATCGCCGACGAAATCTCGCCCAGCGTCGCGCGCGCGCGCGCCGCTTCGACCGCGTGGGCAAGCAAATTGGTCTCGATCGACTGCGGCGCCGCCGCCGCCGCCCGCAACGCATCGAGCGCCGCGCGGCACGCCGCCTCGTCGCGGGCCGCCTTCACCTTGCCCAAGCGCGCGACCTGCGCCTCGCGGACCTTCGTATTGTCGACCTCCAGCGTTTCGAGCAGGTCCTCGTCCTTCAGGCGATATTTGTTCACCCCGACGATCACGTCGTCGCCGCGGTCGACGCGCGCCTGCCGCGCCGCGGCGGCTTCCTCGATCATCGCCTTCGGCCAGCCCGCCGCGACCGCCTTCGCCATGCCGCCTTCGGCCTCGACGCGGTCGATGATCGCCTGCGCCGCGTCGACCAGTTCCTGCGTCAGCGCCTCGACATAATAAGACCCACCCAGCGGATCGACGACATTGGTCATGCCGGTCTCTTCCTGGATGATGATCTGCGTGTTGCGGGCGATACGCGCCGAGAAATCGGTCGGCAGCGCGATCGCCTCGTCGAGCGCGTTGGTATGCAGGCTCTGCGTTCCGCCGAGCATCGCCGCCATCGCCTCGATCGTCGTGCGGACGACATTGTTATAGGGGTCCTGCTCGGTCAGCGACACGCCGCTGGTCTGGCAATGGGTGCGCAGCATCTTCGAGCGTTCGGACTGCGCCCCCAGCTTCGTCATCGCGCGGTGCCACAGCACCCGCGCCGCGCGCAGCTTCGCCGCCTCCATGAAAAAATTCATGCCGATCGCGAAAAAGAAGGACAGGCGCCCGGCGAACTTGTCGATGTCGAGGCCGCTGGCGACGCCATATTTCACATATTCGATGCCGTCGGCGATGGTGAAGGCCAGCTCCTGCACCTGCGTCGCCCCCGCCTCCTGCATATGATAGCCGGAGATCGAGATGCTGTTGAACTTGGGCATCTCGCGCGACGTATAGCCGAAAATGTCGCTGATGATCCGCATCGAGGGCTCGGGCGGGTAGATATAGGTGTTGCGAACCATGAACTCCTTGAGGATGTCGTTCTGGATGGTCCCGTCGAGCAATTTGCGCTCGACCCCCTGCTCCTCGCCCGCGACGATGAAGAAAGCGAGGATCGGGATCACCGCGCCGTTCATGGTCATCGACACCGACATCTGGTCGAGCGGGATGCCGTCGAACAATATCTTCATATCCTCGACGCTGTCGATCGCGACCCCCGCCTTCCCCACGTCGCCGACGACGCGCGGGTGGTCGCTGTCATAGCCGCGGTGGGTCGCGAGATCGAAGGCGACGCTCAGGCCCTTCTGCCCGGCGGCGAGGTTGCGGCGATAAAAGGCGTTCGATTCCTCGGCGGTCGAAAAGCCCGCATATTGCCGGATCGTCCACGGCCGCCCGGTGTACATCGACGCGCGCACCCCGCGCGTGAAGGGGGCGAAGCCGGGGAGGCCGGGGTCGGTCCGGACGTCTTCCGCCGTGTAGAGCGGCTTGACGTCGATCCCCTCGGGCGTGTGCCAGCTCAGGTCCTTGCCCTTCACCTCCTTGTCGGCGGCGGCGGCCCATTGGTCGAGGGTGGGTTTGTCGGTCATAACAGTCTCTATTCCCATGCCCTCTCCCCTTCAGGGGAGAGGATACGAAGGCTTGCCGGCCTGCCGGCTAGCCGAAGTTGGAGAGGGGGCCTCCCCTCTCCGCTGCGACTAGGGCCCGCTGCGCGGACCCAGGTCTCGCGCCTCTCCCCTGAAGGGGCGAGGGCGGAAAAGTCAGTGCGCCCCCTTCGGCGTCTCCATGATCTCGGTCAGCACCCCGCCCATGTCGCGCGGATGGACGAAGAAGATCAGCGTCCCATGCGCCCCGATCCTGGGTTCCCCCAGCACCCGCTTGCCCAGCGCCTCGAACGCGGCCTTGGCGGCGTGGATGTCGGGAACTTCGTAGCACATATGATGCTGCCCGCCCGCCGGGTTCTTCTCCAGAAAACCCGCGATGGAGGTGTTGCCGGGAAGCGGCTCGATCAGCTCGATCTGCGTCCCGTTCGTCCCGCCTTCGCCCGGCGTGTCGACGAAGCACACTTTCACCCCCTGATCGGGCAGGTCGAACGGCTCATGAATCGTCGTCGCGCCCATCACGTCGCGGTAAAAGACGATGCTGTCGGCGATCGACGGTGTTGCGACGCCGATATGGTTGAGGCGGCCTAGTTTCATCTCTCTCTCCTCAGCAACCCGGAACCTGATCCTTGCCGATCAGCGCATATTTGCCGTCCTTCAGCACATATTGCTGCTTGAACGACCGCGTGCCGGTGTAGGCGACGGTAAAGCTCTTGTCGGGGACCGCCGCGACGATCCGTCCCTCATAATCCTGCTCGCTCTGACCCAGGCCCGCGCCCGAGCTCATGCCGTCGGTGAAGCTGCCGCGGTCGACCGGCCCGTCGGGGGTCAGTTCGGTCACCGTCGCGAAACCGATCGCGCAGCCCTGCCACACGCCACCGCCCGAGGTGACGAGATAGGGGTTCTTGCCCAGCGCGTCGCTGAAGCCCCACGCCGTCGCGGCATTGCCGACAGTGCCGACCGAACCGAGCTTCAGCCACTCGCCCTTCAGCGTCCAGCCGGTCGGCCCCGCCTGCAGATAGTGGATCGCGTTGATCCCGCCGTCGCCATGCCCTGCTTCGTCGAACCCGCCGAGGCTCAGCAGCACGCCGACATTGTTCGGCAGCAGATGGATCGTGGCAGGACGGAAATGATAGCTGCGCCCGTCGATCTCCCGCACCGCCTCGACCTCCGCGTCCCTGGCGAGGCCGAAGGCGGCGCGGAACGCGAGGTCGATCGTCGTGTCCTCGTCGCTCCCGAGCGTGATCGGGAAAGCGGGCTCGGAATCGCCGACCGGCGTGTCGGGGTCGAACGCCGACGCCACGGACGAAGCCAGCAACGCGGAAACTGTCAGGAGAGTGAAAAGGGACTTACGCATTTTCAAACCTCATTGGAAAATCAAGACCATCGCAGTAGCCTGACCGCGTGCCGCCCTAACCTCCGGCCCTGTCCGGAAATCGAACTCACCAACTTCGTCATGCCGGACTTGATCCGGCACCCCGCTTTGCAAGCTCGCATAGCTGGACCCCGGATCGACTCCGGGATGACGAAAGCTAAAGCGGAATATTGTCATGCTTCTTCCACGGATTTTCGAGCTGCTTGTTCCGCAGCTTCCGTAGCCCCAGCGCGATCCGCTTGCGCGTGTTATGCGGGTGGATGACCTCGTCGATATAGCCCCGCGACGCCGCGACGAAGGGGTTGGCGAAGCGGTCCTCATATTCCTTCGTGCGCTGCGCGATCTTTTCGGGGTCGCCGATGTCGGCGCGGAAGATGATCTCGACCGCGCCCTTCGCGCCCATCACCGCGATCTCGGCGGTCGGCCAGGCATAGTTCAGATCGCCGCGCAGATGCTTCGACGCCATCACGTCATAGGCGCCGCCATAGGCCTTGCGCGTGATGACCGTGATCTTGGGCACCGTCGCCTCGGCATAGGCGAAGAGCAGCTTTGCGCCATGCTTGATGATGCCATTATATTCCTGCGCGGTGCCGGGCAGAAAGCCGGGGACGTCGACGAAGGTGACGATCGGAATCTCGAACGCGTCGCAGAAGCGGACGAAGCGCGCCGCCTTCTTCGACGAATTGATGTCGAGCACCCCCGCGAGCACGAGTGGCTGGTTCGCGACGATGCCGATCGTGCGCCCCTCGATGCGGCCGAAACCGCAGATGATATTGCCCGCGTGCGCCGGCTGCACCTCGAAGAAATCGCCCTCGTCGACCGTCTTGCGGATCAACTCGTGCATGTCATAGGGCTGGTTCGCATTGGGCGGGATCAGCGTGTCGAGGCTTTCCTCGGCGCGGTCATAGGGGTCGCTCGTCGGGCGCACGGGAACACCGCTGCGGTTGTTCTCGGGCAGATAGTCGAAGAAATCGCGGACGCTGAGCAGCGCCTCGATGTCGTTCTCGAACGCCAGGTCGGCCACCGAGCTTTTGGTCGTGTGGGTGATCGCGCCGCCCAGTTCCTCCTGCGTCACGACCTCGTTGGTGACGGTTTTGACAACATCGGGGCCGGTGACGAACATATAACTGCTGTCCTTCACCATGAAGATGAAGTCGGTCATCGCCGGGCTGTAAACTGCGCCGCCCGCGCAGGGGCCCATGATCAGGCTGATCTGCGGCACCACGCCCGACGCCAGCACGTTGCGCTGAAACACGTCGGCATAGCCGCCGAGCGAGGCGACGCCTTCCTGGATGCGCGCGCCGCCGCTGTCGTTCAGGCCGATGACCGGCGCGCCGACCAGCAGCGCCTTGTCCATGACCTTGCAGATCTTTTCGGCATGGCGCTTCGACAGCGAGCCGCCGAAGACGGTGAAATCCTGGCTGAAGACATAGACGAGGCGGCCGTTGATCGTGCCCGACCCGGTGACGACGCCATCCCCGGGAATCCGTTGGTCCTGCATGCCGAAATCGACGCAGTCATGCTCGACATAGGTATCGAGCTCCTCGAACGAGCCCTCGTCGAGCAGCACGTCGAGCCGCTCGCGCGCGGTCAGCTTGCCCTTGGCGTGCTGCGCGTCGATGCGCTTCTGCCCGCCCCCCAGCGCGGCGGCGGCGCGGCGGCGTTCCATTTCGGTGATATTGGCGGACATGCGGCTCTCCACGAAGTTCGAAGACATCGCCCTGCCCGTTCGCGCGCGCCAGTTCAAATGTGAATTTGCAAAGTTGCAAAGTCCATTTTTGCAAATTAGGCTGCCGCCGATGGTCCAGACCCGACTCTACGCTGGGCGGCAACTTCGCCAACTTCGGGCCGCCCGCGCCCTCCGCCAGGCCGACTTCGCCACGCAGCTCGGCATCTCGGCCTCCTATCTCAGCCAGATCGAGCATGACGACCGCCCGCTGACCCCGGCGCTGCTCGGCCGACTGCAACGGCTGTTCCCGCTCGAATGGGAAGAGGTCGCCGCCGATGCGGGCGCCCGGCGCGCCGGCGCGCTGCGCGAGGCCGCCGCCGATCCGCTGTTCGCCGCCGCGCCCATCGCGCCAGACCAGCTCGAACGCGCCGCGCTCCAGCAGCCGCAGCTCGCCGACCAGTTCGTCGCGCTCCACGCCGCCTATCGCCGCGCCGGACAGCGGCTCCAGATCATCGACGAGGCGCTGACCGGCGGTACCGCCGAGGGCAGCCGCCTGCCGTGGGAGGAGGTCCGCGACTGGTTCCACGATGCGGGCAATTACGTCGACAGCATCGACCGCGCCGCCGAGGAACTGGCGAACGGCCTGCGCGGCGGCGCCCCTTCGCCCGCCATCGAGGCGATCGAGCGGCGGCTGCGCGAGGCGCTGGGCATCTCGATCGTCTATCAGCAGTCGCAGACCTTGCGCGACTTCGACGCGACGATGCGCCATCTGGTGATCGATCCGTCGCAGCCGCCCGAAAGCCGCCGATTCCAGCTCGCGCACCAGCTTGCCGCGCTGGCATTGGCAAACGAGATCGCGGCGGTGGTCGAGGCCTCGCCGCTGCGCACCGCCGCGGCGCGCCAGCTTCTCCACGTAGGGCTCGCCAACTATGCCGCTGGCGCGGTGCTGATGCCTTACGCGCCCTTCCGCGCCAGCGCGCGCGCGGTGCGCCACGACATCGACCGGCTGCGTCTCGACTATGGGGTCAGCTTCGAACAGGCGTGCCATCGCCTCTCGACGCTCCAGCGTCCCGGCGCGCGCGGCATCCCGATGTTCTTCTGCCGCGTCGACATGGCGGGCAACATCACCAAGCGGCACAGCGCGACGCGGCTGCAATTCGCCCGCTTCGGCGGCGCCTGCCCCTTGTGGATCGTCCACGAGGCCGCGGCGATCCCCGACCGCATCCTGTTCCAGCTCGCCGAGACGCCCGACGGCCTGCGCTACGTCTCGATGGCGAAGGGGCTGGTGAAACCATCGGGCAGCTACGCCCGCGCTCCGCGCCGCTACGCCGTCGCGCTGGGGTGCGAGGCGCAATATGCGGGCGATTTCGTCTATGCCGATGGCGTAGATGTCGACGCCCCACAGGCGGCGGCACGCATCGGCCCGTCGTGCCGCATCTGCCCGCGCGACGATTGCGACCAGCGCGCCTTTCCGCCGAGCGACCGGCCGATTTTGGTGGACCCCGATCGCCGGGACGTGGTGCCGTATCGGATCGGGTAAAAAACCGTCGCCCCCGCGAAGACGGGGGCCGCTGTCGGCCTTGCCCCGCGATGAAAGCGTAAACCTCCAGCGGCCCCCGCCTTCGCGGGGGCGACGAACGGCTATTTCAGCAACACCAGCTCTTCGGCCATGCTCGGGTGCAGCGCGACCGTCGCGTCGAAATCGGCCTTGCTCAATCCCGCCTTCACCGCCACCGCCGCCGCCTGCAAGATTTCGGGCGCGTCCGGCCCGATCAGGTGGAGACCGACGACCTGGTCGGTCGCCTCGTTGACCACCATCTTGTAGAGCGCGCGCTCGTTGCGCCCCGCGAGGACATTCTTCATCGCGCGGAAATCGCTCGTATAGACGCGGATAGAGCCGAGCTTGTTGCGCGCCTCTGCCTCGGTCATCCCGACCGCACCGATCGGCGGATGGCTGAACACCGCGCTCGGCACGTTGACATAATCGACGACAGTCGGCCTGCCGCCGAAGACGCTGTCGGCAAAGGCCTGCCCTTCGCGGATCGCGACGGGGGTAAGCTGGATGCGATTGGTGACGTCGCCGACCGCGTAGATGCTCGGCACCGATGACTGGTTGGTCTCGTCGACCTTGACCGCGCCATGCTTGTCGAGTTCGATCCCGATCTCCTCGAGCCCTAGCCCCTTGGTGTTCGGTACGCGGCCGGTCGCCACCAGCACTGCGTCGGCGGGGATCGGCTCGCAATTGTCGAGGTGGACGAGCAGCGAGCCGTCCTCCTGTTTCTCGATCGACTGAAAAGGCGCGTTGAAGCGGAATTCGATGCCCTTGGTCATCGAAATCTGCAGCAGCCGGTCGCGAATCTGCTCGTCATAGCCGCGCAATATCGCGTCACCGCGGTTGACGATCGTCACCTTGCTGCCGAACTCGTTGAAGATGCCGGCGAACTCGTTGGCGATATAGCCGCCGCCCGCGATCACGATCCGCTTCGGCAGGGCGTCGAGGTGAAAGACCTCATTCGAGGTGATCGCATGTTCGCTGCCCGGAAAGTCCGGCACGAAGGGCCAGCCGCCGGTCGCGATCAATATGCGCTCGGCGGTCAATTCCTGCCCGTCGGCGAGGCGGACCGCCTGCGGGCCGATCACGGTCGCGCGCGTCTTGAACACGGTGACCTTGTGATTGTCGAGCGTCTGGCCGTAGAGGCCCTCGAGCCGCGCGACCTCCGCGAGCACATTGTCGCGCAGCCGCGTCCAGTCGAAGCGGCAGTCGGGCACGTCCCAGCCGAACTGGCGGGCGTCGTGAATATCCTCCGCGAAATGGGCGCCATAGACGAGCAGCTTCTTGGGCACGCAGCCGCGGATGACGCAGGTGCCGCCGACCCGATGTTCCTCCGCCACCGCGACGCGCGCGCCGTGCGAGGCCGCGACACGGCTGGCGCGCACCCCGCCCGACCCGGCGCCGATGACGAACAGATCATAGTCGAATTCGGACATGGAAGAGCCCCCGCGCTGGAATGATTGGCTGGCGCCTATGTGGGTGGACGGCGCCGGCTTGCCAATCGAATTTTGCGATCAGCATAAAACATCACGCCGTTGCGAGCGAAGCGAAGCAATCTCCAGCTACGGCCTGCGCAGGCCGGTAGCTGGAGATTGCTTCGTCGCTATGCTCCTCGCAATGACACGATAGGCTATTCGCCGAGCGCCGCGTGCATCAACGCCTGCGTCGCGGGATCGAACGCCACCGTTCCTTCAGCGAGACCCTTTGCCATTTCCTTGCCCAGCTCGACCCCGAACTGGTCGAAGGGATTGATGCCGAGCAGCACGGCATTGGCGAAGACGCGATGCTCGTAGAAAGCGATCAGCGCGCCGAGGCTGCGCGGGCTGACCTGGTCGAGCAGGATGGTCGTCGACGGCCGGTCGCCGGGGTAATGGCGCGCGCCGTCCTCACTCGCCCGGCCTGCCATCAGCGCCGCGCCCTGCGCGATGCAGTTGGCGACCAGCGTTTCATGATGCGCGTCATCGAGCAGATGATCGGGCTCGCGCGCAACCACGAATTCGACCGGCGTCAGGTGCGTGCCCTGATGGAGGAGCTGGAACACCGCGTGCTGCGCGTCGGTGCCGACGCCGCCCCAGGTGATCGCGGCGCTGGCGCAATCCAGCGGCGCACCGTCCAGCGTCACCCCCTTGCCGTTCGATTCCATTTCGAGCTGCTGAAGATAGGCGGGGAGCAGCCGCAGCCGCTCGTCATAGGCGAACACCGCGCGCGTCTGGCAATCGAGCCGGTTCGCGTAGAGCTGGTCGGCAAAGGCCGCGAGCAGGCAGATATTGTCGGCACCCTCGGCGAGGCGGAAATGCCGGTCCATCTCGGCCGCGCCCTCCAGCAGGTCGGCGAAGGCGTCCCAGCCGAGCGCGAGTGCCGCGGGAAAGCCGATCGACGACCACAGCGAATAGCGTCCGCCGACCGTCTCGTTGAACGGCAGGATGCGCGTCTCGTCGACTCCCCACTCCATCGCCTTGTCGGGGTTGGCGGTCAGCGCGATGAAGCGCCCGGTCGGGTCCTCGACCCCCGCCTCCTCGAGCCATTGCAGCGCCGAGGCCGCGTTGAGCAGCGTCTCGGTGGTCGTGAAGGTCTTCGACGCCACCGCGACAAGTGTGTGCTCCGGGCTGAATTTGGCAATCGCTTCGCTGAGCGCCGCGCCGTCGACGTTGGAGACCACCGCGACGTCATAACGGCGATCGTGCCGCCCGAGCGCATCGACGAGCAGGTCGGGGCCAAGCGCCGAGCCGCCGATGCCGATATGGAGCAGGTGGCGGATCTCACCGAACGCCCCCGCCTCGATCGCATCGACCAGCATCCGCATTCTCTGGTGCAGCGCCTGCGCGCGGTGGACCGACTCGGGCGCGCCCTCGCCGCGCTCGGCGCTGTGTTCGGCGGCGCGCCCTTCGGTCGGATTGGCAAGGCCACCCGAAAAGAGCGTCTTGCGCCGTCCCGCGAAATCCTGCGCCGCAGCGATATCCGACAGGATCGCGACCGCGCGCGCGTCGAGATGTGTCTTGGCGAAATCGAAACGGATGTCGGCGACGCGGCGCACCAGCGCCTGCAGCCGCGCATCGGGATCGGCGACGACCAGATCGGTCAGCTTTTGCGGCTGCCAGTCGGCGAGCGCCTGCCAGGCTTCAGCGGCGATGGTCATCGGATTTCCTCTGATTTCCGTTCGCATCGAGCG
This sequence comes from Sphingopyxis panaciterrulae, assembly GCF_014199295.1. Taxonomy (GTDB): domain Bacteria; phylum Pseudomonadota; class Alphaproteobacteria; order Sphingomonadales; family Sphingomonadaceae; genus Sphingopyxis; species Sphingopyxis panaciterrulae. The sequence continues at coordinate 179,541 of NZ_JACIJH010000006.1, read as the reverse complement.
AAGTCGGGATGCCCATCAGAATGGCGCGAGGCCGATGGGCATCTCGACTTCGCTCGACACGAACGGGGTTGAAATGCGGGTTCTTCCATAAGCCAGCCGCCGCGCCCATGCCAGCGTCGTCCGCCGATATTTGCTTGACGTGCAGACCTATTCGTCGCCAATGCCGCGCATGACCGACGCCAGCGCAACCGCCGATACCTCACCCACCCCGGCCCCTGTCTCCGCCAAGGAAGAAGCGGTCGACACGATCCGCTTTCTCGCGCTGCTCGCGGTCGCGGTGCTGATCTTTCGCAGCTTCTTTCTGTCGCCGTTCAACATTCCCTCGGAATCGATGCAGCCGCGGCTGCTGATCGGCGACTATCTGCTCGTCAACAAGATGGCCTATGGCTATTCGAAATACAGCCTGCCGTTCAGCATCCCGCTGATCCCCGGCCACATCTTCGCGCGCACGCCCGAGCGCGGCGACGTCGTCGTCTTCAAGGCACCGCCGCAGAACAAGGACGACTGGATCAAGCGCGTGATCGGCCTGCCCGGCGACACGATTCAGGTGCGCGGCGGCATCGTGTGGATCAACGGCAAGCCGCTGAAGCGCGAGCCGATGGCCGATTTCGTCATCCCCGTGACCCCGAACATGATTGACGCGGCGCGCGCCAACAATTCGCTGCCCTGCTATGAGATCCAGTTCGAGGAGATCGGCGCCAACGGCCAGCGCCAGTGCCGCTACAAGCAATTCAAGGAAACCATGCCGAACGGCAAGAGCTATGCCGTGCTCGACATCAAGGACCTGCCGGTCGACAACACCGCACCCTATACGGTCCCCGAAGGCAGCGTCTTCCTGATGGGCGACAATCGCGACCGCAGCGCCGACAGCCGCGTGCCGATGGAGGAAGGCGGGCTGGGCGGCGCGGTTCCGCAGAAGAATCTCGTCGGCCATGCGCTCGTCGGCATGTTCTCGACCGATGGTTCGGCGAGCTGGTTCAACCCGATAAGCTGGTTCACCGCGGCGCGCTGGGAACGTATCGGGGACGGCTTTTGAACGACGGCGTCTCGGCGGAGACGATCGCTGCCCTGACCGGCGAAAGTCCCCGCAACCTGGCCCTCTATCGCGAAGCCCTGACCCATGGCAGCAGCGGCGCGGGCGATTATCAGCGGCTCGAATTCCTCGGCGACCGCGTGCTGGGGCTGGTCATCGCTTCCGAACTCTTCCGCCGCTTTCCCAAGGCGGCGGAGGGTGAGCTGTCGTCGCGCCTTCACGCGCTCGCCTCTGGCGAGACCTGCGCGCGGATCGCGCGGAACCTCGACCTCAGCGCCCATGTCCGGTTCGGCGCGCAGGCGATCGGCGACGGTGGGCGACAGAGCGACAATATCGCCGCCGACGTGGTCGAGGCGCTGATCGGCGCGCTGTGGCTCGACCGGGGCGAAGAGGCCGCACGCGCCTTCATCACCCGCAACTGGGGCGACATGATCGAAGGGCAACTCGCGGCGCCCAAGCATCCGAAGGCGGCGCTCCAGGAATGGGCGCTCGCGCGCAAGCGCCGCCCCCCCGAATATCGCCTCGTCCGCCGCGAAGGTCCCGACCATGCACCGCGCTTTCGCGTCGCGGTGAGTATCGGCAAGCTCGCCGAAGCCGAGGGCGAAGGCGCATCGAAACAAGCGGCCGAAAAGGTCGCGGCGGCGGCGCTGCTCGCGCGGCTCGCGGAGGAAGACCGGACATGACCCAGCGGTGCGGCTTCGTCGCCGTCGTCGGCGCCCCCAATGCGGGCAAATCGACCCTCGTCAACGCGCTCGTCGGCCAGAAGGTCGCGATCGTCAGCCCCAAGGCGCAGACGACGCGCACCCGGCTGATGGGCGTCGCGATGGCGGGCGAGGCGCAGATCATCCTGATCGACACGCCGGGCATCTTCGCGCCGACCCGCCGGCTCGATCGCGCGATGGTCGCCGCCGCCTGGAGCAGCCTTGAGGAGGCCGAGGCGATCCTCGTCATGGTCGACGCTGCCGCGAAGCTGACGGGGCGCGTCGAGCGCGTCCTCGAAGGCATCGCGAACCGGCCCGAGAAGAAATATCTGGTGCTCAACAAGGTCGACCTGACCCGCAAGGACAAGCTCCTCACCATCGCGACCGAGATCAACGCCAGGGTCGCGTTCGACGAGACTTTCTTCATCGCCGCGAGCAACGGCGACGGCGTGCCCGAACTCAAGGCGCATCTCGCCGCGCTGATGCCCGAGGGGCCGTGGCATTTCCCAGAGGACGAGGTCAGCGACGCCCCCGAGCGCATGCTCGCAGCCGAGATCACCCGCGAGCAGCTCTATCGCCAACTCCACGAGGAATTGCCCTATCAATCGACCGTCGAGACCGAGCTGTTCAAGACGCGCCCCGACGGCAGCGCCGAAATCCACCAGCAGATCTTCGTCGCGCGCGACAACCAGCGTGCGATCGTGCTCGGCAAGGGCGGCAGCCGGATCAAGGAAATCGGCGCCCGCGCCCGCGCCGAACTCGCCGAACTGATGGGGCGCAAGGTCCACCTGTTCCTGCACGTCAAGGTCAAGGAAAACTGGGACGAGGATCGCGGTGTTTACCGCGACATGGGGCTCGACTGGGTGGATTGACGGACGCGAATGAAGGAAGAGGGGGAGACGATGACGAAACCGAAATCCATCCTGTTGTTCGATCGCCTGTTTCTGGCGGCGATCGTCCTGGGCATTGCCGCCTTTGCCTATCGATGGAGTGAAACATCGGCCCTCTTCGCCAGCACGCCTGAGGCATCGGCTCTCGGTATGGGGCCGGGTTTCCTGATCGGGACATTCGCGGTCGGCATGGCGATCAACCTGATCATCTGGTATTTTATTTCCCGTCGGCGAAGCAAGATCGCCAAATGGATTCAAGTCGTTCTTTACGTGCTGGGTCTGGTGTTCTTCCTGACCAGCCTCAACAACCCCCTGTCGCCCAAGGGGCTCGCTCTGGCCGCAAATCTCGTCATCTATGCGCTGTACGGCGCGGCGACCTACATGCTGTTCCGCCCCGACACCGCCGCCTGGTTCGGCAACGACCGGGTCGATCCCGACGCTTTCCGCTAGAACCGCCCGCAATCGTCGGGCGCCGCCTGCCCGGCAAAACGCGCATCGATCCAGTCCAGAGTCTCGCCGATCCGCGCGCCGCGCGCGCCGTCGATGTGGCCACCGCCTGGAATCTCGATCCAGCGCACCGGGGTGCGATGCTTGCAAACCGCCCTCGCGAAGCGCCGCGTCACCGCCGGCGCGACCAGCGTGTCCTTGGTGCCAACCGCGATCAGCAGCGGTCCCGGAATGCTCGCGGGTTCGACGCTGTTGGCACGCATCGTCGCGGCGAACGGCTCCATCCGCGTCACGTCCTTCTTCTCGATCGCCTGCCGTACCGCGAGAATACCGAGGATCGTCCCGAGTTTCGGCTTCTGATCGAGCGCGATGCAATTGTTTTCGGCGAGGCGGTGGATGACGCCCTGCGTCGCCTTGTTCGTGAACCCGTCGAGCGAATAGCCGAAGCGTTCGGACCAGCTATGCAGCGTAAAAGCGAGGAGCAGCGCACGGGCGTTGGCGTCGCTCGCCTGCCGCATGTTGGCGGCAAGGTCCGTCGGCGGCACCGCGGCGGCAGTCCCGACGAGCCTCAGATCGGGCGCGTAGCGGTGCGTCGAGCTGGCGGTCCACAGCGCTGCATGTCCACCCTGCGATTCGCCCCAGACTGCAAAACTGGTACCGGCGGCCGCAGCCGATATCCCTCTCGCAGCGCGCACCGCGTCGAGTACGGAATGGGCGGTATCCCCGCCCACCAGATAGGGGTGAGGCATTGCGCCGCCGAGCCCGGGATAGTCGGGCGCGACCACCACATAACCGCGGGCGATCATTGCCTCGACCATCGGCGTCGCGGTAAAGAAATCGGGACTGATCGACGGCGCGCATTTCTCGGCGACGCCCCACGTGCCGTGCGTCCAGGCGATGACGTGGCGCGGCTGTGCCGGCATCGCCTCGCGCGGCGCGACGACCATCCCCGTCACCTCCTGCCGCTGGCTGTCCTGACTGCTGGTCCAGTATCGCACGCGCCAGGCCTGCACGCCGGGCGGCGTCTCGGCAACGGGATCGGCGGACACGAGCGTTCCGACCTGCTGCGCGGCCGCCGAGACCGACGAAAGGGCGAGCAACAGGGCAAGCAGATGGCGCATCGAAATTCCTCCCGATGCGTCCTGCTAACATGTCCCGGCCGCGACGAAAATGTCGGGCGTTAACGCTATTCCTTCGCCGTCTTCTTTTTGGCCGGCGCCTTCTTCGCAGCGGGCTTTTTCTTTGGCGCCGCTTTCTTCTTGCCCTTGGCCGGCCCCTTCGCGGCGCGCGCATCGATCAGCGCGACGGCTTCCTCGGCCGTCAGCGCGTCGGGTTCGACCGCCTTGGGCAAGGTCGCGTTGGTCGTGCCGTCGGTGACATAGGGACCATAGCGTCCCGCCATCAGCTTCATCTCGCCGCCGCTGGTCGGGTGCGGGCCGAAGGTCTTGAGCGGCTCGACCTTGGCGCGCGCGCCGCGGCCCCCGCCATTGGCGGCGTCGGCGATGCGCGCGACCGCCGCGTTCATGCCGATCTCGAAGATTTCGGCGGTGCCGGTCAGCTTCGCATATTTGCCGTCGTGGAGCAGATAGGGGCCATAGCGCCCCAGCCCCGCGACGATCAGCTTGCCGCTTTCGGGATGCACCCCGACCTCGCGCGGCAGACTGAGCAGCCGCAGCGCATAATCGAGATCGAAATCCTCGGTCGGGATGTCCTTGGGGATTGACGAGCGCTTCGCCTCCTTGCCCTCGCCGAGTTGGATATAGGGGCCGAAGCGCCCGCTGCGCTTCGTCACTTCAAGCCCGCTGTCGGGGTCGACGCCGATCGCCTCGGGCCCGCTGTCGGCGCCATTCTCCGCTCCGCCCGGCTGAGCGAACTTGCGCGTATATTTGCAGTCGGGATAATTGCTGCACGCGATGAACGGCCCGAAGCGTCCGCCGCGCAGCGCGAGCCGTCCGGTTCCGCAATTGGGGCAGAGCCTGGGATCGCTGCCGTCGCCCTTGTCGGGGAAGAGATAGGGGCCGAGGAATTCGTCGAGCGCGGCGGTAATCTCCGACGGCTTCTGTTCCATCACCTCGCCGGTGCGCGGCTTGAAATCGCGCCAGAAGCGGTCGAGCACCGCCTGCCATTGCGCGCGGCCGCCCGACACGTCGTCGAGTTCCTCCTCGAGCTCGGCGGTGAAGTCATAACCGACATAGCGGGTGAAGAATCGTTCGAGGAAGGCGGTGAGCAGCCGCCCGCTCTCCTCGGGGATGAAGCGGTTCTTTTCGACCGTCACATAGGCGCGGTCCTTGAGCACCTGAAGGATCGAGGCATAGGTCGACGGGCGCCCGATGCCGAGTTCCTCCATCTTCTTGACGAGGCTCGCCTCCGAATAGCGCGGCGGCGGCTGCGTTTCATGGCTTTCGACCTCGACCCCGGTTTTTGCGGGCGCGTCGCCTTTCGCCATCGCGGGCAGCAGGCGCGCATCGTCATCGTCGCTGCTGTCGTCGCGGCCTTCGTCGTAGAGCGCTAGGAAGCCGGGGAATCTGACCACCTGCCCGGTCGCGCGCAGCATCGTCTTGCCGGTGCCGTCCGAAAGGTCGACGCTGGTGCGTTCAAGCCGCGCCGAGGCCATCTGGCTCGCGAGCGCGCGCTTCCAGATCAGATCGTAGAGGCGCGCATGGTCGCCGCTGCCGGCCTTGTCCTTGGCGAAGTCGGTCGGGCGGATCGCCTCGTGCGCTTCCTGCGCATTCTTCGCCTTGGTCTGATATTGCCGCGGCTTGTCGGGGACATAGCCGCCATCGTAGCGGTCGGCGATCGCGCGGCGCGCGTCGCTGATCGCGCTGCCGTCCATCTGGACGCCATCGGTTCGCATATAGGTGATCGCACCCTCCTCGTAGAGATTCTGCGCGATCCGCATCGTGTGGCTTGCCGAGAAGCCCAATTTACGCGCCGCCTCCTGCTGCAGGGTCGAGGTCGTGAAGGGCGGCGGCGGGTTGCGGGTGAGCGGTTTGGTCTCGACCGCATCGACCGTAAAATGTCCCGCCTTCACATCGGCCTCGGCGGCGCGCGCGTCGGCCTCTGTGCCGATCGACAGCCGCTCGATCTTGTCGCCGCGCCAGCGCGCTAAGCGCGCCTTGAAAGGCGTGCCGTCCATTTCGAACAGGCCGGTCACCGACCAATATTGCTGCGCAACAAAGGCGTCGATCTCGCGCTCGCGCTCGACCACCAGGCGCAGCGCGACCGATTGGACGCGGCCCGCCGACTTGGCGCCTGGCAGCTTGCGCCACAGCACCGGCGACAGGGTGAATCCAACCAGATAGTCGAGCGCGCGGCGGGCGCGATAGGCGTCGATCAGATCGTCGTCGAGTCCGCGCGGATGTGCCATCGCATCGGTCACCGCCTGCTTGGTGATCGCGTTAAAGGTGACGCGGTCGACCGAGGCCGGCAGCGCCTTCTTGCTGCGCAGCAATTCCTGCACATGCCAGCTTATCGCCTCACCCTCGCGGTCGGGGTCGGTCGCGAGGATCAGACGGTCGGCCTGCTTCGCGGCGTCCGAAATCTCCTTCAGTCGCTTCGCCTTGTCGGGATAGAGCTGCCACTGCATCGCGAAGCCGTCGTCGGGATCGACCGACCCATCCTTGGGCGGCAGATCCCGGACGTGGCCATAGGACGCCAGCACCTTGAAATCGCGGCCGAGATACTTCTCGATCGTTTTCGCCTTGGCGGGCGATTCGACAATGACCAATTGCATGAAAAATCCGTTCCCCGGGAACCGTTACGCATATACGCGCGAGAGTGGCTGCCCCCCCGCGCGTCCGTCAAGGGGGATTTGGGAGCGGGCCGCGCCTCTGTCAATCGGCGCGTTCCGCTATTGCGGAAATCATCGCGCGGATATCTTCCCACCCGCATGACGCTCGACACGCCCGGCCAGTTCGAGTTCGAGCAGCACCAGTTGCACGACCGACGACGGCCGCCCGGACTGGCGCACCAGCTCATCGACCGGAACCGGCGTCGGACCGAGCAAGCCCGCGATGCCGTCGCGGTCGCCATCCGCCGCCTCGGCATCGGCTGGATGCGGTGTTGGAACGCGCGCCGGTTCGCGAACCATGCGCCGGTCGATCGGCCCGACCGCTTCGAGCACATCCGCCGCCGTCTGGATCAGCGTCGCGCCTTCGCGGATCAGCAGATTGCATCCCTGCGCGCGGGGGTCGAGCGGCGAGCCGGGCACCGCCATCACTTCGCGCCCATAATCGCCCGCCCGCCGCGCGGTGATCAGCGAGCCCGAACGCGGCGCCGCCTCGATCACCACCGTGCCGACCGCAAGTCCGGCGATGATACGGTTGCGCACCGGAAAGTGACGCGCGAGCGGCTCGGTGCCGGGCGGCTGCTCGGCGATCAGCAACTGGTCGGCCGCGATCTTGTCCTGCAGCGCAGCATTTTCGGTCGGGAAAGCGATGTCGATCCCGCTGGCGATCACCGCCGCCGTCGCGCCGCCGAGCGCGCCGACATGCGCCGCCGTATCGACGCCGCGCGCCAGCCCGCTGACGATCGTGATTCCCTGCCCCGCCAGGTCGGCGGCGATCTGGCGCGCAAAGCGGCACGCCGCCGCAGAGGCATTGCGCGCGCCGACGATCGCGACGCAGGGCCGCGCCAGCATCGGCATGTCGCCGCGCACGATCAGTATCGGTGGCGCGCTGTCGATCTCGCGCAGCAGGGCCGGATAATCGGGCTCGTCGCTGAAGACATGGCGGGCGCCGAGTTCGGCGACGCGCGCGATCTCGCGTTCGGCGGTTTCGGCGGGCGCGATCCGGGCCTTGCCCGCGCCGCCGCGCAGCGCGAGGCCGGGCAGCGCGGCAAGCGCCGCCTCGCCCGATCCGAAGCGCTGCATCAACTGGTGCCAGCTCACCGGCCCGACGTGAGGGGTGCGGATCAGGCGCAGCCGCGCCAGCCGCTCGGCAGGCGTCATGCGGCGTCCTTCGTGCCGCCGATGCGCGGTTCGGTACCGGCACGCAGCCGTGCGATATTCGCGCGGTGCCGCCACAGGACGATCAGGGCAAGACCGGCCAGCCCGACGGCATAGACCGGATAGCCGAAGAAAAGTGCGGCGGCCGGTGCCGATACCGCCCCGATCATGCCGCCGAGCGACGAGATGCGCGACACGCCGACAACCGCCAGCCAGACCGCCGCGAACACCAAAGCAATCGGCCAGGCCAGCGCGATATAAAGCCCGAGCAGCGTCGCCACGCCCTTGCCGCCCCGGAATTTGAGCCAGACGGGGTAACAATGGCCGATCACCGCCGCCGCCCCCGCAATCATCGCACCTTCGGCCCCCAGTTCGGGCAGAAAATGGCGCGCGAGAAGGACAGCCACCGCGCCCTTGGCGCCGTCCAGCAACACGGTCGCCGCCGCCAGCCCCTTGCGCCCGGTACGCAGTACGTTCGTCGCCCCGATGCTGCCCGATCCGATCTGCCGCAGGTCGCCGGCCCCGAAGGCGCGGGTCAGCAGCACGCCGAAGGGAATCGAGCCGAGCAGATAGCTCGCGGCGATCAGCAGATATATCGTCATGGCATTCCCCCGGCTCGTTCGTCCGCATATTGGCGGCATTGCGCGCCCCGATCAACGGATTCGGATCGGGTGGCCACCGAAATGGACCAACACGCCGGAGCGATTGAGCGCGGCCCGCCCGCCTGCTAGGCGGACATGCATGTCATCGCCCGCCGCGCAAGCCCCCCTCCTTTTTTTCGACAGCGGTCTCGGCGGTCTCACCGTGCTTGGGCCGACGCGCGCGCTGCTGCCGACCGCGCCGATCGTCTATGCCGCCGATTATGCCGGCCTGCCCTATGGCAAGAAGAGTGACGAGGAACTTGCCGCGCGGGTTCCCGCGCTGCTCGGGCGGCTTGTCGAGCGCTATCAGCCGCGCCTCGCGGTGATCGCCTGCAACACCGCCTCGACGATCGCGCTCGCCCATGTTCGCGCGGCGCTCGACCTGCCGATCGTCGGCACGGTGCCTGCGATCAAGCCCGCCGCCGAGATGACGAAGAGCGGCTTCATCGGCGTGCTCGGCACCGAAGCGACGGTGCGCCAGCCCTATGTCGACGATCTGAGCGCCCGTTTCGCCACCGGCAGGACGGTGCTGCGCCACGGCAGCCCCGGCCTTGTGACCGCCGCCGAGGCGAAGCTGCGCGGGGAAGCAGTCGACCCCACGGTCATCGCCCGCGCCATCGCCGGGCTGCGCGACCAGCCAGGCGGTGCGGCAATGGACGTCATCGTCCTCGCCTGCACCCATTTCCCGCTGCTGGAGGCCGAATTGCAGGCGGAGGCCGGCCCCGGCGTGCGCCTGATCGACGGCGCCGCGGGCATCGCGCGCCGCATAGCCCACCTGACCGAGGGGCAGGACTGGCCCGCCGAAGCCGCGCCCGGCATCGCCGTCTTTACGCGCAGTCCCGACCATCCGCCCCCGCCGCTCGCCGCGCTCACCCCCTGGGGCATCGGCCGGGTTGAGACAATTTGACCTATCTGCTGCGAATCGTTCGCACTGGATTTCTGCGGCTTTCGAAGCTATTGCCCCGCCCAACACCGCCGCCGGAGGGAGCGGCGCACGCTGGAACAACCCGCGGGGCTGCATAGTGAACTACAACGATATTTTCGCCCGGGCCATCGACCGCCTCCATGAGGAAGGTCGCTACCGCGTCTTCATCGACATCCTGCGCAACAAGGGCGCCTTCCCCAACGCACGCTGCTTCGCGGGTCACAACGGACCGAAGCCGATCACCGTCTGGTGCTCGAACGACTATCTGTCGATGGGCCAGCATCCCAAGGTCGTCGCGGCGATGGAAGAGGCACTGCACGACGTCGGCGCGGGCGCCGGCGGCACGCGCAACATCGCGGGCAATACCCATTATCACATCGACCTCGAGGCCGAGCTTGCCGACCTGCACGGCAAGGAAGGCGCACTGCTCTTCACCTCGGGCTATATCTCGAACGAGGCGACGCTCGGCACGCTCGGCAAGCTGCTGCCGCATTGCATCATCTATTCGGACGAGCTCAACCACGCGTCGATGATCGCGGGTATCCGCAATTCGGGCTGTGAAAAGCGCGTGTGGCGCCACAACGACCTCGAGCATCTCGAGGAACTGCTCGCCGCCGACGATCCCGCGACCGCGAAGCTGATCGCGTTCGAAAGCGTCTATTCGATGGATGGCGACATCGCGCCGATCCACGCGATCTGCGACCTCGCCGAGAAATACAACGCCCTCACCTATTGCGACGAGGTCCATGCCGTCGGCATGTACGGCCCGCGCGGCGGCGGCATCACCGACCGCGACGAGGCGGCGCACCGCGTCGACATCATCGAGGGCACGCTGGGCAAGGCGTTCGGCGTGATGGGCGGCTATATCGCCGCCGACCGGAACATCATCGACGTGATCCGCAGCTATGCGCCGGGCTTCATCTTCACGACCAGCCTGTCGCCGGTACTCGTCGCGGGCGTGCTCGCCAGCGTACGGCACCTCAAGCAGTCGAGCGTCGAGCGCGAAGCGCAGCAGGCCGCCGCGGCCTTCCTCAAGCAGAGCTTCCGCGACGCCGGGCTGCCGGTCATGAATTCGACGACGCACATCGTACCCCTGATGGTCGGCGACCCGGTGCGTGCAAAGAAGATCAGCGACATCCTCCTCGCCGAATATGGCGTCTATGTGCAGCCGATCAATTTCCCGACCGTCCCCCGCGGCACCGAGCGCCTGCGCTTCACGCCGGGACCGACGCACGACGAAGCGATGATGCGCAACCTGACCGCGGCGCTGGTCGAGATCTGGAGCCGACTCGACCTGGAGCTGCAGAAAGCGGCCTGACCGCCGCTCACGTCCCGCAGAAAGTCCGGATTTCGGCTCTCATTCGCCAGCCTCACCCCATTGCGCTTCATCCATCGCCTTCAATATCGCTTCGGGCGAAGCCTTTTCGTCGAACAGCCCGGCAACCTTGGCCAGTGATTCATTTTGCGCATTGTGCGGGCTGAACAGCACGGGAGCCAGCACCTTACGCGCCAACGTCAGATCCTTTTCGATCACGAGTTGGCGACCGACGTTGAAGCGCACATGGGTCGATTGCGGGACGAGCTGAATCGCGCGCATGATCGCAGTGACCGCGCCTTTGCTGGGTTTCTCACCCGCACGCGCATAGCTGTCATAATAGAGGACGAGCGGCAGTGCGAAATCGGGGTCGGCATGGTTCGCCTTGATGAACCACGACCGTGCGGCCTTCCAATCGTCGGCCCTATCATTTTTGGCTGCGCGGCGCGCGAGGACGCGCCCCTTATAAAGCATCGCCGGGACCAACCCGGGATCCAGCGCGAGCGCGCGGTCCGCGGCCGCTTCCGCTTCAGCGTCATTTTCCGCGTCATATTCGATTTCGGCCATCGCACGCTGAACGAACGCGTCGCCAGCATAGCGAGCCGCTACCGGTCGCGCTTCGCCGACCAGTTCGGCCGCCATTTTCTTATCGACGCCGCGCGCGGAGCGGATACGATAGGGCATGATCGCCGCCGCACCTGGCGTCAGTTCGCTGATCTCGATCTTGCCGGTGCTCAGCTTGTCGGCGGGGATGGTGAAAACCTTCATTCCGCGCGTGCGGCGATAGGCCTCCAGATCCTGGTCGAGTTTGCCAAGATCACCGAACGCCGCCTTCGCCGCCTGTTCCCATGTATCACCCTTGTTGATCAGGGCGATATATTTGACGAGCTGGCCATCGCGCTTGCCACCAAGCAGCAGATAATGGGTCAAAAGCCAACCCGACGCATAAAGCTGCGCCTCGTCGAAGGCCGACAGCTTCTTGGTATCCGACGCCAGCAGTTCGGACGCGCGCATGCGGCGGAAGGCGGTCAGCGAATAGGCCCGGTCATCGTTCGGCAGGCCGATCATGATGCTGCCGTCGCGATTGAGACGGCTGACCATGAAAAATTCGGCCATGCCTTCGGTCAGCCAGCGCGGATAATATTCGGTCGCGCTGCTGAGTAACATGTGGTGGGCGTATTCATGGAACATGATCGTTTGCGCCGATGGACCGTCGCCGGACAAGTCTGCGGGCATGAAAGCGCGCGAACCCTCGAACGAGGAAATATAGAAACCGGCAACCGACGTGCTGCCTCCGCCGCCCGTATAGAGTTTTCGCAGGTCGCTCATACTCGGCATCAGATAGACGGTGACGCGGTTTCGACTCGACGCACCCGTTTCCGCATGGTTGGTGATCAGCCGCAACGCGCTGTCATAGCGCTCGAGCCGCTCCGAATATTCGCGAAGCTTGCTGGCGCTGATATCGCCATAGACGAGAAAATGCGCGCTGCTTGCCTCGCGCCATTCGGCGCGGGCGGGCACCGCGGACAGGACCAGCAGGGCCGCAAGCAGCCAAGGTATCGTTCGAAACAGAGCCATGATTCCCCCCGGATATTCGACGAACCGATCCTAACAGCCACTCCATGGATTGCCACCCCGAAGCGCGGCATTGGGCGCCTAATCCCGTGGCGCGCGCATCATCCCCCAGAAATGCGGACCGCAGCCCGCAATGTCCCATTCCGCCTGCGTGACGAATCCCAACCGTTCATAGATCGGCACATTCGCCGACGTCGCGGTTTCGAGCCAGCAGGGCAACCCTTCGGTATCGGCAACGGCGGTCTGCGCCCGGATGATCCGGCCGCCGTGCCCCTTGCCCTGCTGTTCGGGCCGCACGCCAACATAATGGAGATACCAGAAACGCCCTTGGGGCCGGTGCGCGTCGATACTGCTCTGGACGCGCAGTCCGCGCGGCAGCGCTGTGCCGAAGGTCGCGACCAGGGGCAACACGGTGCGCAGGAATTCCATCCCGCCGCTGTGCGCCCGCCCCGGCGCGCGCCACAATGCTGCCGCTTCATCGTTCATGGCGCGCAGCGCCACGCCCGCGCGCATGTCGGCGGGAACGAGGGTGCGGAACAGGCCGCGCAGCGCATGAGCACGGTGTTGGGGGTCGGGAAGAATCCACGACAGCGCCGGATCGCTCTGAAACGCCTGCGCCAGCGTCTCGATCAGCGCCGGATAGTCTGACGGAACCGCCGTCGCGATCTCATCCATTCCGTCCCCCCTTCATCGCTTCCTCAATCGCGGCAATAGCCCTCGCCGTCCTGCACCTTCAGGCACTCCGTCTTGCCGGTCAGATATTTGAGGCCGATGTCGTCGCCATTGGTCCGATAGAGGGTGAAGGGCTTGCCGCCGCGCTCGAACTGGATGCCGTGCTCGCTGTCATGGCCTTCATAGGTGCCCTTGGTGTCGAGGTCCGACTGCATGTCCAGCTTGTAATGCTCGGGCTCGGTCGGGGTGATGGTGACGTACATGCCCTCGACCCCCGTCCATTTCCCGGCCCAACTCGCGAAGCGATGCGGCGCGGTAGCCGGATCGGCTTCGGGATCGACCGGCGGCGCGGTGGTCGCATCGACCGGCGGCACCGTTTCGGCCGATATCTCGGTCTTCGTGGCCGTGTCGCCGGGTGCGGGCGCCTCGGCCTTTTCGCAGCCGGCGAGCAGCACCAGGGCCGTCGAGGCCGCGAGGGTCATGTGCATCTTCATCGTCCGTCTCCTTCCATCGCCCAACGCATTGCACAGGATAAGTTTCCCCTATCCCGCGAGTATCTCCGCATAGCGCCGCGGGTCGACATTGCCGCCCGACAGGGTGACGAGCGTCGCCCGCCCCGGCGCGACCTTGCCCGCGAGCAAGGCAGCGAGCGCCGCCGCGCCGCCCGGCTCGACGACCAGATGCAGCTTCTCGAACGCCACCCGCATCGCGTGGCGCACCTCGTCGCGCGTCACGGCCACGCCGCGCACCCCACGCGCCTGCAGCACCGCGAAATTGATCGGCCAGGTCTGCGGCGTCTGCAGCGCGTCGCATTCGGTCGGATAGCTGAGGTCCTCGACCGACAGGATCGTCCCGGCCTCCAGGCTGCGGGTCACATCGTCCCAGCCTTCGGGCTCGACCGCGATCACCTCGGCATCCGGACATGCGAGCGCGAGCCCCGCCGACAATCCGCCACCCCCGCAACAGGCGATCACCGTGTCGGGCCCGTCGATCCCGCGCGCCTGCATCTGCGCGTGCGCCTCGATCCCGGCCGTGCCCTGCCCCTCGATGATCCAGGGATCGCCATAGGCATGGACGAGCGTGCCGCCGCGCTCGTCCAGCAGCTTCGCCGCCACCGCGTCGCGCGATTCGGTGACGCGGTCGTAGAGCACGACCTCGGCCCCCAGCGCGCGCGTCGCGTCGAGCTTCATCTCCGGCGCGTTGCTCGGCATCACGATCGTCGCCCTGATCCCCAGCCGCTTTGCCGCCCAGGCGACCCCCTGCGCATGATTGCCGCTCGACACGCCGACGACCCCGACGGCGGCCTGTTCGGGCGTCAGGTCGGTCAGCCGGTGCCACGCGCCGCGGATCTTGAACGCGCCGACCGGCTGTAAGCACTCGGCCTTGCACCAGATGGTCGCACCGTCGATCTCGATCGGCAGTAGCGGCGTCGGCGGGAGCAATGCAGCGACTTTCGCCGCCGCGCGTTCAACCCCGGCGAGGGTGGGCGCCCGCACCAGATCGCGCAGGGGATCGGGGCTTTGCTGTGTCATGGCTTCGTCCTATAGGGCGCCGCATACAAGACAAGCGGCATCGCCCGCCAATGGAGATTTTTCGAATGAGCAAGGTTCTGGTGATCGGCGCGGGCGGCGTCGGCTCGGTCGCGGTGCACAAGATGGCCCAAGTTCATAAGGCGAACGCCGATATCTTCCCCGACATCACGCTGGCCAGCCGTCGCAAGTTCAAATGCGACGCGATCGCCGAATCGGTGAAGGCGCGCACCGGTATCACGATCAGGACCGCCGAAGTTGACGCCGACCATATCGACGCCACTGCGGCGCTCATCCGCGAGACCGGCGCGACGCATGTCGTCAACCTCGCCCTTCCCTATCAGGACCTGACGATCATGGAGGCGTGCCTGTCGACCGGCGCGCATTATCTCGACACCGCGAACTACGAGCCGCGCGACGAGGCGAAGTTCGAATATCACTGGCAATGGGCCTATCACGACCGCTTCAGGGATGCGGGACTGATGGCACTACTCGGTTCGGGCTTCGACCCCGGCGTGACCAGCGTCTTCACGACCTGGCTGAAGAAGCATCATTTCGAACGCATCGACACGCTCGACATTCTCGACTGCAACGGCGGCGATCATGGCCAGCATTTCGCGACCAATTTCAATCCGGAGATCAATATCCGCGAGGTGACCGCGGTCGCGCGCCACTGGGAAAATGGAGACTGGGTCGAGACCCCGCCGATGTCGGTGAAGCAGCAATTCGATTTCGAGGAGGTTGGGCCAAAGACCATGTACCTCATGTATCATGAGGAGATCGAAAGCCTGAAGACGCACCTGCCCGAGATCAAGCGCATCCGCTTCTGGATGACCTTCGGCGATGCCTATATCCAGCACCTGACAGTGCTCCAGAACGTCGGCATGACGCGCATCGACCCCGTGATCTACGAAGGCCGCGAGATCGTCCCGCTCCAGTTCCTGAAGGCCGTGCTTCCCGAGCCGTCGAGCCTGGGCGAGACGACGAAGGGCAAGACCAACATCGGCGTGATCGCGACCGGCCTCGGCAAGGACGGCAAGGAAAAGACGCTCTACCTATACAATATCTGCGACCATGAGGAGGCTTATGCCGAAACCGGCAATCAGGCGGTTAGCTACACCACCGGCGTGCCCGCGATGATCGGCGCGGCGATGATGGTCACGGGGACGTGGAACGGCGACGGCGTGTTCAACATGGAACAGATGGACCCCGACCCCTTCATGGACATGCTGAACCGGCACGGCCTGCCGTGGCAGGTGAAGGAACTGGACGCGCCGCTTGACTTTTAACCGACGCGCCAACCTGTATTCCGTTCGTGCCGAGCTTGTCGAAGCACTGTTCTTCCTTCAACACCTAAAGTGAAGAACGGCCATTCGACGAGCGCAGAGCCCGCCCCCGCGAAGGCGGGGGCGAACGGCAAATGGCGTTGGAGCTTCATTATGACCGCCTATCTCCTGCCTATCGGCCTGCTCTTCGTCTCCAACATCTTCATGACCTTCGCCTGGTACGGCCATCTGGGAGATCTCTCGCGGCCGGTCTGGCTCGCGGTGCTGCTCGCCTGGGGGATCGCCTTCTTCGAATATTGCCTGGCCGTGCCCGCGAACCGCATCGGCCACGCTGTCTATTCCACCGCCGAACTCAAGACGATGCAGGAGGTCATCACGTTGATCGTCTTCGCGGGTTTTGCGACCTTCTGGCTCGGCGAACGGATGACGGTGAACCATCTTATCGGCTTCGCCTTGATTGCGGGGGGCGCCTTCTTCATCTTCAAGGGGCCGATTGCGGCCTGACAGGAATATAAGTCCCATGGAAACCAGAGCCGGTGATCCCGGAGCTTTTACCCGTTTCGACCTTACCCGTGTGCCCTCCCCCGCCTTCGTCGTCGATGCGGCGAAGGTGCGTGCCAATCTCGCGGTGCTGCGTGCGATCGGCGACGCGTCGGGCGCGCGCGTTCTCGCCGCGCTCAAGGCCTTTTCGATGTGGTCGCTCGGGCCTACCATCGCCGAATATCTCGACGGCGTCTGCGCGTCGGGCCTGTACGAGGCGAAGCTGGGGCGCGAGGAATATGGGGGTGAGGTCGCAACCTATTGCGCGGGCTACAAGGAAGCCGATCTGCCCGAGATCGCGGCGCTCTCCGATCATCTGATCTTCAACTCGCCGGGCCAGATCGCGCGCTTTCGTCCGCTGCTCGACCGGCTCCGCGCCGAGGGCGAGAGTTTCGACATCGGCCTTCGCATCAATCCGCTGCACAGCGAGGGCGAGGTCGCGAAATACGATCCCGCCGCGCCGTGCAGCCGCCTCGGCTTTCCAGTGACGCAGATTCTCCCCGAACATCTGGAGGGCGTCGACGGCATCCACATGCACACGCTGTGCGAGCAGGATTTCCCACCGCTCGAACGCACCTGGGCGGCGGTGCAGCCGCTCATCCGCCCGCATGTCCGCAGCCTCAAATGGATCAATTTCGGCGGCGGCCATCACGTCACCCGCGCCGACTATCAGACCGACGACCTCATCGCCTTCCTGAAGCGGGTGCGCGCGGAGACCGACTGCGACGTGATGATCGAACCTGGCGAGGCGGTCGCGCTCGACGCCGGCATCCTCGTCGGCGAGATCCTCGACCTGTTCGACAATGGTATGGCGATCGGCATCACCGACATCTCCGCGACCTGCCATATGCCCGACGTGATCGAGGCGCCCTATCGCCCCGCGATGCTGGGCGAAGAAGCGAGCGGCCCGATCACCCGCCTCGGCGGCCCTTCCTGCCTCGCCGGCGACGTCATCGGCGATTATCGCCTGCCCGGCGACGCCCGCGTCGGCCAGCGTTTCGCCTTCCTCGACCAGGCGCATTATTCGATGGTCAAGACCAATAGCTTCAACGGCGTCCCATTGCCGTCGATCTGGCTGTGGGACAGCGACAGCGACGGATTGAAGGAAATCCGCCGCTTCGGCTATGAGGATTTCAAGTCGCGGCTGAGTTGATGCGACGAGTCCCGGCCGGCGATTTTTGTGCCGCAAAGGGTCTTTACAGGGGGTCTCCCCGACCATATATGCGCCCCTCGCTGCCCCATGGGGACTTCCAATAACCGCAAGGCAGCCCTTGTCGTTTAACTTATATTTTTGGGGGTCCCTTGAGTTGCACCAGCATCATAGCGCCCACGGGCTGATTCAGGCACTTTCGCCGATCGAACCTGTTACGCTTGTCCGCCCGCACGCCGCGCGGCGCGCAGCGCGTTTCTTCATCGAGCGATTTCCCGGCACGACCATGTATGCGGTCAAGGCGAATCCGTCGCCCGACCTGCTGCGCGTGCTGTGGGATTCGGGTGTCACCCATTATGACGTCGCCTCGATCGCCGAGGTGCGGCTGGTGGCGCGCACCCTGCCGGGGACGACGCTCTGCTTCATGCATCCGGTGAAGGCCGAGGAAGCGATTTCCGAAGCCTATTGGAAGCATGGGGTCCGCACCTTCTCGCTCGACACGATGGACGAGCTTCAGAAGATCGTCCGCGCGACCGAGGGCGCGCAGGATCTGAACCTGCTCGTGCGCCTGCGCGTCTCGTCCGACCATTCGAAGCTCAGCCTCGCCGCCAAGTTCGGTGCCGAGCCCGACGAGGTCGCCGAACTGCTGATGGCGACTCGCCAGGCGGCCGATGCGCTCGGCATCTGCTTCCACGTCGGCAGCCAGGCGATGACCCCGCACGCCTATGCCCAGGCGATGGAGCGCGTCCGCGCCGCGATCGTCGCGGCGTCGGTGACGGTCGACATCATCGATGTCGGCGGCGGCTTTCCGTCGTCCTATCCCGGCATGGAGCCCCCGCCGCTCGACGCCTATTTCGACACGATCCACCGCAGCTTCGAAAGCCTGCCGATCAGCTATTCGGCCGAACTGTGGTGCGAGCCCGGTCGCGCGCTGTCCGCCGAATACAGCTCGCTGATCGTCCGCGTCGAAAAGCGCCGCGGCGAGGAACTCTATATCAACGACGGCGCTTACGGGGCGCTGTTCGACGCCGCGCATGTCGGCTGGCGCTTCCCGGTCACGCTGTTGCGTGAGCCCGAGAGCGAAGCCGAGATGACGGCTTTCAGCTTCTATGGCCCGACCTGCGACGACCTCGATCATATGGCCGGCCCCTTCTTCCTGCCCGCCGACGTCAAGGCCGGCGATTTCATTGAGATCGGCATGCTCGGCGCTTATGGCTGTGCGATGCGGACGAAATTCAACGGCTTCGGCGCCGACGAGACCCATGTCGTCAGCGACGAGCCGATGGCGAGCCTCTACACCGGCGAGGTCGAACCCGAGCGCCGCACGGCGACGGTGATCAAGCTCTTCTGAGCCTTTCGGACCGCAGATTCTTCGAAGGCCGGTCCGCACCCCGTGGGCCGGCCTTTTTTCCTGTCGCATTCGATTTCCTGTGCCGGGCGCCTTGCGGCATCGCGCCGCATGGTCCACAGGCGCGTTCGATTGATGCAGCCAGGAGGTCCTTTTGAGCAAGATTGATGAAAAGTTGCAGCCGGTTCTTGATGAAGTGTTGCGTCGTAACGCCGGGGAAGCCGAATTCCACCAGGCGGTTCACGAAGTGCTGGAAAGCCTCGGGCGCGTCGTCGCGAAACACCCCGACTATACCAGCCACGCGCTGATCGAGCGAATTTGCGAACCGGAGCGACAGATCATCTTTCGCGTTCCCTGGGTCGACGACGCCGGTCAGGTCCAGATCAACCGCGGCTTCCGCGTCCAATTCAACTCGGCGCTCGGCCCCTATAAGGGCGGCATCCGTTTCCACCCGTCGGTCAATCTCGGCATCATCAAATTCCTGGGCTTCGAGCAGATTTTCAAGAATGCGCTGACCGGCATGCCGATCGGCGGCGGCAAGGGCGGGTCGGACTTCAACCCGCGCGGTCGCTCGGACGGCGAGATCATGCGCTTCTGCCAGGCCTTCATGACCGAGCTTCAGCGCCACCTCGGCGAATATACCGATGTGCCCGCGGGCGATATCGGCGTCGGCGGGCGCGAGATCGGTTATATGTTCGGCCAGTACAAGCGCCTTACCAACCGCTATGAGGCGGGCGTGCTCACCGGCAAGGGGCTCGTCTACGGCGGCTCGCGCGCGCGCACCGAAGCGACCGGCTTCGGCCTCGTCTATTTCGTCCAGCAGATGCTGGCGACCAAGGGGCAATCGCTCGACGGCAAGCGCGTCGTCGTGTCAGGATCGGGCAACGTCGCCATCTATGCGATCGAAAAGGTCCAGCAGTTCGGCGGCAAGGTTTTGGCCTGCTCGGATTCCAACGGCTATGTCCTCGACCAAGCCGGCATCGATCTCGACCTCTTGAAGGAAATCAAGGAGGTGCGCCGCGAGCGCCTGTCCGAATATGCGCGGACCAAAGGCGCGGGCGCCCATTATATCGAGGGTGGCTCGATCTGGGACGTGGCGTGCGACATCGCGCTTCCCTGTGCCACCCAGAACGAGCTGACCGGCAAGGATGCGACGACTCTGATCAAGAATGGTGTCCAGCTCGTCGGCGAAGGCGCCAACATGCCTTCGACCCCCGATGCGGTCGATCTGTTCCATCAGAACGGCGTGATGTTCGCGCCGGGCAAGGCCGCCAACGCCGGCGGCGTCGCGACCTCGGCGCTCGAAATGCAGCAGAACGCCTCGCGCGACAGTTGGACCTTCGACCAGACCGAACAGCGGCTGGCGCAGATCATGCGCAGCATCCACGACAATTGCGCCGCGACCGCCGACGAATATAGCGCCCCCGGCAACTATGTCCTGGGCGCTAATATCGCCGGCTTCGTCCGCGTCGCCGAGGCCATGCGCTCGCTCGGGGTGATCTGACGCTCCGCACCGGCAAAATGGGGGCGGTTGACCCATCGGGTTGCCGCCCCTAGCCTTTGCCGCAATGCACAAAAGCATCGACCTTCCGCCGCCCCCGCCGCTCGCCGAGCTGGCGGCACGGAATCCGCTCGCGCTGTTCCTCGACTTCGACGGCACGCTGGTCGAGATCGCCGATACCCCCGACGGCATCCATGTGCCCGATGGCCTGCCGGCGCAGCTCGTCGCCCTCCGCCGGGCGCTTGATGGCCGCATCGCGATCGTCAGCGGCCGTGCCATCGCGGACATCCAATCCTGGCTCGGCCCGATCGATCTGCTGATGGTCGGCTCGCATGGCGCCGAGATTGGCGAGCCCGCCACGGGCGCCGCAATCCTGTCCGACGCCAGCCGCGCCGCACTCGCCGCTCTGACCGCCGCCTGGCCCCGCCTGCTCGTCGAAACCAAGCCGCACGGCATCGCGGTGCATTATCGACCGGAACCCGAAGCCGCCCCAGCCGTCTTTACCGTCATGGATGACATGGCAGCCCGCGAAGGCCTTGCCGCCCGGCGCGGCAAGATGGTGGTCGAACTGGGCCCGAAGAGCGCGAACAAGGGCGCCGCGGTGGCCCGGCTGATGGCCGCGCCGCCCTTTGCCGACGCGCAGCCGATTTTCATCGGCGACGATCGAACCGACGAGGACGGTTTCGTCGCCGTCGCTACGGCGGGCGGGCACGGCATCCTCGTCGGCGCCCCGCACCCGACCGCCGCCGATTATCGCCTTGCCGATCCCGAAGCGGTGCATCGATGGCTGATGCTCTAAATCCGATGCCAAGCTCGCTCGCGCTCTGGCCAATCGGCAATTGCCAG
This sequence comes from Sphingopyxis panaciterrulae, assembly GCF_014199295.1. Taxonomy (GTDB): domain Bacteria; phylum Pseudomonadota; class Alphaproteobacteria; order Sphingomonadales; family Sphingomonadaceae; genus Sphingopyxis; species Sphingopyxis panaciterrulae. Next base: position 158,197 of record NZ_JACIJH010000006.1, on the reverse strand, counting down.
GTCAGCGCGCTGATCGACGGCGAGGCGGGACTGATCTGGGGCTGCGTCCCGCGCGTCGACGGCGACCCCGTGTTCTGCGCGCTGCTGGGCGGCGAGCGGCAGCATCAGGGCATCTGGCGCTTTCGCCTCGCGGGACAGGTCAAGGCGACGCCCCGCTATCGCCGCAATACCCCGATCCTCGTCACCCGGCTGGAGGCCGAGGACGGCAGCGCGGTCGATGTCATCGACTTCTGTCCGCGCTTCGAGCGGTCGGGGCGCATGTTCCGCCCGGTTGCCTTCGTCCGCATCGTCCGCCCCGTCGCGGGCAGTCCGCGGGTCGCGATGGAATTGGTGCCGATGCGCGACTATGGCGCGGAGATCGCGGCGACGACGCGCGGCACCAACCATATCCGCTATCTGATCGGCCCGCAGCCGCTACGCCTGACCACCGACGCGCCGGTCGGCTATGTCATGGAAAGCCGCTCGTTTCGTGTCGAGCAGGACCTGCATTTCTTCCTCGGCCCCGACGAACCCTTCACCGGCAACGTTTCGCAGGCGCTGCGCGGGATGGAGGAGGCGACCGACCTCTACTGGCGAAGCTGGGTGCGCGGGCTCGCGACCCCGATGGACTGGCAGGACGCCGTGATCCGCGCCGCGATCACCCTCAAGCTCTGCCAGCATGAAGAAACCGGCGCGATCGTCGCCGCGCTCACCACTTCGATCCCCGAAGCGCCGAACAGCGGGCGCAACTGGGACTATCGCTTCTGCTGGATTCGCGACGCTTATTATACGGTGCAGGCGCTCAACCGCCTCGGCGCGCTCGACGTGCTCGAAAAATATCTCGCCTATCTGCGCAATATCGTCGACCGCGCCGCGGGCGGACATATCCAGCCGCTCTATTCGGTGATGGGGGTGACCGAGCTTGACGAGCAGGTCGCGTCGGACCTCTCCGGCTATCGCGGCATGGGCCCGGTGCGCGTCGGCAACGCCGCCTGGACGCAGGTTCAGCACGACGCCTATGGCCAGATCGTGCTGCCGACCGTGCAGGGCTTTTTCGACCAGCGCCTGTTCCGCGTTGCCGACGCACGCGACTTCGAAAGCCTGGAGAGCGTCGGCGAGGTCGCGTGGAAGACGCACGACCAGCCCGACGCGGGCCTATGGGAATTCCGGACCCGCCAGCTCGTCCACACCTATTCGGCAGTGATGAGCTGGGCGGCGTGCGACCGGCTCGCCAATGTCGCCGCGCGCATCGGCCGGCCCGAGCGCGAAGCCTTCTGGAACGAGCGCGCCGCAACGATCCGCGCGACGATCGAGCGCGAGGCGTGGAGCGAGGCCGAGGGTCATTACGGCGCCGCTTTCGGCCACGCGCATATGGACGCCAGCCTGCTCCAGATGGTCGAACTGCGCTTCATCCGCGCCGACGACCCGCGTTTTCAGGCCACCTTCGCCGCGGTCGAAAAGGCACTGCGCCGCGGCCGCAACATGCTGCGATATGACAGCGAGGACGATTTCGGCCAGCCCGAAACCGCCTTCAACATCTGCACCTTCTGGCTGATCGAGGCTCTGCACCTGTGCGGACGGACGGATGAGGCGCGCGAGCTGTTCGAAACGATGCTCGCGCACCGTACCCCCTCCGGCCTGCTGTCCGAGGACATGGATTTCGACAATGGCGAGCTGTGGGGCAATTTCCCGCAGACCTATTCGCTGGTCGGCATCATTCACTGCGCCGGCATGCTGTCGCGCGGCTGGGATACGGTGCGATGAGCCGGCTGATCGTCGTCTCGAACCGCGTATCGGTCGACAAGGGCCGCGGCGCGACCGGCGCGCAGGGCGGGCTCGCGGTCGCGATGAACGGCGCGCTGCGCCAGCATGGCGGCATCTGGTTCGGCTGGTCGGGCGAGGAGGTCGAGCATTTCACCGGCCAGTTGACCATGGCGCGCGCCGATGGCTTCACCACCGCGACGATCGACCTCGAGCCGCAGGACGTCGAGGAATATTACAACGGCTATGCCAACCGCACGCTCTGGCCGCTCTTCCATTATCGCATCGACCTTGCCGAGTATGAGAATGAGTTCGGCCGCGGCTATGAACGCGTCAACGAGCAGTTCGCGAACAGCCTGATCCCGTTGGTCGAGGCGGACGATCTGGTTTGGGTACAGGATTATCATTTCCTGCCGCTGGGCGAGCGACTGCGCGCGCACGGCCTTCGCAACCGGATCGGCCTCTTCCTCCACATCCCCTGGCCGCCGACCCGCCTGCTCGTCTCGCTCCCCTTTCACGAGCGGCTGGTCGAGGCGATGCTCCATTATGACGTCATCGGCTTCCAGTCGGTCGAATGGCTCGAAAGCTTCCTCCATTATTGCCGCAAGGAACTGGACGCCGAGGTCGACGAGGACAGCGGCACCGTTCGGATCGGCGGCCGCACCGCCACCGCGCACGCCTTTCCGATCGGCATCGACCATGGCGAATTCATGGCGCTGGGCGGAACCGCGACCGCGCAACGTGCGCACGACCGCCTCGCCGGCAGCGCGCGCAACCGCACGGTCGTGATCGGCGTCGACCGGCTCGACTACAGCAAGGGCCTGCCCGAGCGGATCGACGCGATGGAGCGGCTGTTCGCGACGCAGGACGACATGGTCAACCGGCTGCTCTACGTCCAGATCGCACCCCCATCGCGCGAGGATGTCCGCTCCTATCAGGAAATTCGCGCAACGCTGGAACAGAAGACGGGGCAGTTCAACGGCGCCCATTCGGATGTCGACCTCGTGCCCATCCGCTACGTCAATCGCGGCTTCGACCGCGCCGAGCTGTTCGGCTTTTATCGCGCCGCGAAGATTGGGCTGGTGACGCCGATCCGGGACGGCATGAACCTAGTCGCCAAGGAATATGTCGCCGCGCAGGCCCCCGACGATCCCGGCGTTCTCATCCTCTCGCGCTTTGCCGGCGCCGCCGAGCAACTGACCGACGCGCTGCTCGTGAACCCGCTCAATCACGAAGAGGTCACCCGCGCATTGTGGACCGCGCTCCACATGCCGCTCGATGAGCGCAAGGCGCGCTGGGACACGCTCAACGCCGTCGTCCGCGATCGCGACGTCATCGGCTGGGCGGAGGATTTCATCGCGGCGCTGAAGGGCTGAAATCGCCTTCTTGCATTGTGATCGTTCGGCCCTAGCATCCCCCTCACGCGGCCGGATCGTCAACGCGCCGCAGCCGAAAGGGGGAAATATGTCCGAAAGCATTCTCGCACCGGGCGCGGTACTCGCCTTGTGGACGCTCATCATGCTCGTCTGGGTCGCCGCGACGCGCTTCCCGGCGATGGCGAAAGCCGGCATCGACGTGAAGGCCGCTCCGCCGGGCGGACGCGGCGCCGACCTCGAAACCGTGCTGCCGCCCAACGTCAACTGGAAGTCGCACAATTACACCCACCTGCTCGAACAGCCGACCCTCTTCTATGCGGTGATCGTCTTCCTGCACCTGTCGGGCGGCGATGTCGGCTACACGCGCTGGATCGCCTGGGCCTATGTCGTGCTGCGTATCGTCCACAGCCTGTGGCAGGCGACGGTGAACCGCGTCCCGGTGCGCTTCGCCATCTTCTCGCTCTACACGCTGTGCCTGCTCGCATTGTCGGTGCTCGCCGTGATCGCGACGCTGGGTTGAGGAGGGGATGATGACCGATACGAATGCGATATTGGGTCCGGTCGCGACGCTCGCGCTCTGGTCGATGATCATGTGGGTGTGGATGTATGCAACGCGCATCCCCGCGATGAGCCGCGCGAAGATCGACGCGGCGAAGATGGTCGGCGGCACCGGCAAGAATCTCGACGACGTGCTGCCCGCCGAGGTGCAATGGAAGGCGCACAACTATAATCATCTGATGGAGCAGCCGACGGTCTTCTACGCAGTCGCCATCGCGCTCGCGGTCGGCGGCATAGGCGGCGGACTCAACGCGCAGATCGCCTGGGCCTATGTGGGTCTGCGCATCCTCCATAGCCTGATCCAGGCGACGATGAACCGGGTGATGTGGCGCTTCGGCATTTTCTCGCTCGCCAGCCTCGCGCTGATCGCGCTGTGCCTGCACGCGTTCATGGGATTCGTGCTGCACTGACCAAATTCGCCCTCCCCTTCAGGGGAGGGCAGCGAGGCTTGCCAGCTTGCTGGCTTAGTCGCAGCGGGTGGGGCTTGATGCCTTGTGTAAAGTCGATGGCCCCCACCCCAACCCCTCCCCTGAAGGGGAAGGGCGTTGATTACCTCGAAAACCGCCCCGCCAGCTCGACATGGGTCGACCAGCGGAACTGCCCGACCGGCCGCACCCAGTCGAGGCGATAGCCGCCCGCGACCAGCAGCTTCGCATCGCGCGCGAAGCTCGCGGGGTTGCAGCTTACATAGGCGATCGCCGGCACCGCCGAGGCCGTGAGCTGCTTGACCTGTTCCTCGGCGCCTGCCCGCGGCGGATCGAGGATCACCGCGCCGAAACGACCGAGTTCGGCGGGAACGAGCGGGCGGCGGAACAGGTCGCGATGCTCGGTCGCGACCAGCGTCCGCGCGCGGTTGGCTGCACCGGTCAGCGCCGCAATCGCATCGCGCGCGCCTTCGGCCGCATAGACTTTGCGTCCCGCCTGCACCGACAGCGCAAAGGTCCCGACGCCGGCGAACAGGTCGGCGACCGCCGGGGCATCGCCGATCGCCTCGCGCGCCGCATCGACCAGCGCCGCCTGCCCTGCCGCGGTCGCCTGCAGAAAGGCGAAGGGAGGCACCTCGACCGCAATGTCGCCGAAGCGCACCGTCGGCGGCTCGGGCTGCCAGATCGTCTCCAGCCCGTCGCCCTGGTCGATCGCCAGCCGCGCGAGGCTGTGAGCGCCCGCGAAATCCTGCAGCGCCATCACCGCGTCGAGCCCCTCGGCGCGCACGCCCTCCAGCACCACCTCGGCGCCCTGATCGAGCATCTGCAGCTTGACCTTCACCGGGCGGCGCTGCGGCGCGATGGTGCCCAGCAGGTCGCGGATGGGGCCGATCAGTGCGAACAGGTCGGGCGCCAGCAGCGGGCATTCGCGCATGTCGACGATCTGGTTGCTCTGCGCGGCGTTGAAGCCGACGGTGATCTGCTTGCCAGCCCTAAGCGCGCTCAGCGCCGCGCGGCGTCGGCTTTGCGGCGGCGACAGCAGCGCGGGCCGCACCTCGCCGCAAGCGACCTCCTGCCCCGCCAGCGCACCCGCCACGCGGTCGCGCACGAAATCGGCGAGTGCGACCTCTGCCACATGCTGCAATTGGCAGCCGCCGCATTTGCCGAAATGGCGGCAGATGGGCTCGGCGCGGTTCGGGCCCGGAATCAGCGCCCCGTCGGCCGCGACCCGGTCACCGGGCACGCCGCCCGCGACATGGCGCCCGTCCGCCGTTACGCCGTCGCCGCGCGCAGCGATGCGTTCGATCAAATCTCCATCGGTCATGCTTTTACCAGATCATCCGCTACAAGGCCGGGGCCGATAGCCCGCGCACGCAATATATGCCAGCCCACTGCCGCCACGGCGGCGTCGAAAGCATCGTCGCCGCGCGCCAGCATCGCCCCGCACGCGCCCGCCAGCACGTCGCCGGTCCCTGCGGTGGCGAGCCAAGGGCTACCCGGCCACGCCGCCATGATGCGGCCGTCGGGCGCCGCGATGACCGTATCGGCGCCCTTGTGGATCACCACCGCACCGGCCCGCTTCGCGGCCGCGCGGGTGCGGTCGACCTTGCTCCCGGTCAGGCCGGGAAAGGCGCGCGCGAACTCGCCCTCATGCGGTGTCAAAATCGCCGACGTCTCCCCGAGTCCCGGCAAGGCCGCCGCAATCGCCGCCGCATCGAGCACCAGCGGCTTGCCGCTTTCGAGCGCCGCCGCGACATCGCGGTCGAGCGCCGCGCTTGCCGGATAGCCCGGGCCGACGACCGCGGCGCCCAAGCGCGGATCGGCAAGCCGCCTCGAATAGCTTTCACCCTCCTCGGCAATGATCGCCGCAAAGGGCACATCCCGTGCACCGCTCGCCACGACATAGCCCGCCCCCGCGCGCAACGCTGCGCCCGCCGACAGCGCCGCTGCGCCCGGCATCGGCCCGGCGCGCACCAGCAGCATGCCGCGCCTGAATTTATGCGCCGACGCGTCGGGGGCAGCGCCCTGCCAGCGCGGCAAGGTCCGCATCGCCCGGCCGGCGTCGATCCCGATACTCGCGAGCAGCGTCCGCCCGCAACAAACCGCCGCCGGCAGCAGCACATGCGCGGGCTTCAGGGCGCCGAGCGCCAGCGTGACATCGGCCGCAAGCGGCGGAGCCCAGTCCTGCACGCCATCGGCATCGACCCCGCTCGGCACATCGACCGCAATCACGCGCCGTCCTGCAAAGCGATGCAGCCGTGCCGCAAGATCAGCCGCCAGCGGCCGCGACAGCCCAACGCCGAACAACGCGTCGACGATCAACGGCGCGGGCGCCGGATCGTCGCCCAGCGCCTCGACCGGCCCTGTCCATCGATCCCGCGCCGCGCGCGCCAGGTCGGTCGCCGGCTCGGCGAGCGCCGCCACCCGCACGCGCACCCCGCGCTCGACGAGCCGCCGCGCCGCGACATAGCCGTCACCGCCATTGTTGCCGGGTCCGCAGAGGATCAGCACCGGCGCCCCCGCCGCCATCCGCCACGCGAGATCGGCCACCGCCGCGCCCGCGCGCTCCATCAGGTCCGCAAGCGGGGTGCCGCCCGTCGCGCACGCCGCCTCTGCCGCGCGCATCGCATTGCTGGTCAGGATCGGAGCGTCGGTGGGGACGGACATGGGATTGCCCTATCACATCCAGAGCGGACGCCTATGCCCGTTCGTATCGAACGGAAACGAAGTACGGCTCTATTTCCCGCCGCCGGTATTCGCCGGGAGGCGATAGCGGTCATTGCCGATCGCCACCTCGATCATCCCATCGTCGACGATGGTTACCTTCGCGGGCTCGGCCCCATCCGCCGACACCACGCCGCGCCCGTCGGTCGCGATCTGCAGCCGCCGATAGCCCTTGTCGGCGCGACCGACGACGAGGATCGTATCGTCGGCTCCGCGCATCTCGTCGATCGTGCAATCGCGGTCGAACCGCTTCGCGCCTTCGAGCGCGCAGTCGATGCGGCCGTTGATCGCCGCTTCCCCTGCCCGCCGCGATTCGGCATCGGACAGCGCGCCATTGTCGGGTGAGGCATTGCAGGCCGCGAGCAGCAACAGCGCCAGCGCACCACCCGAATTTTTCGTCATCCCCCGGCCTTCCTCAACTGCGACAGGTCACGCACCGCACCGCGCGCGGCGCTCGTCGTCATCGCAGCATAGGCCTGAAGTGCTACCGAAACCTTGCGCGGGCGTGGCTTTGCCGGCTGCCACGCCGCCTCGCCCTTCACGTCCATCGCCGCGCGCCGCGCCGCAAATTCCTCGTCGGAGAGGATCAGGTCGATCGTGCGCCTGGGAATGTCGATCTTGATCAGGTCGCCGTCCTCTACCAGCCCGATCGCCCCGCCCTCGGCCGCCTCGGGAGAGACATGGCCGATCGACAGGCCCGAGGTTCCCCCCGAAAAGCGTCCGTCGGTGATCAGCGCGCACGCGGCACCCAGCCCCTTCGACTTGAGATAGCTGGTCGGATAGAGCATTTCCTGCATCCCCGGCCCGCCCTTCGGCCCTTCGTAGCGGATCACGACCACGTCGCCCGCCTCGACCTGCCCGGTCAAGATACCGGCGACCGCCGCGTCCTGGCTTTCATAGACCTTCGCCGGCCCGGTGAATTCGAGGATCGAGTCATCGACCCCCGCCGTCTTCACGATGCAGCCGTCGCGCGCGATATTGCCCGCCAGCACCGCAAGCCCGCCATCCTGGCTGAACGCATGATCCGCCGAGCGGATGACCCCAGCCTCGCGGTCGAGGTCGAGGCTATCCCAGCGCCGGTCCTGGCTGAACGCGGTCTGCGTCGGCACCCCGCCCGGCGCCGCCATGAAGAATTGTTGCACCGCCGGGTCGTTAGTGCGTCCGATATCCCATTTGTTGAGCGCGTCGCCCAGCGTCGCGCTGTGCACCGTCGGCAGGTGCGCGTGGATCAGCCCCGCGCGTTCGAGTTCGCCAAGGATCGCCATGATGCCGCCGGCGCGGTGGACATCTTCCATATGGACGTCGCTTTTCGCCGGCGCGACCTTCGACAGGCAGGGGACGCGGCGCGACAGCCGGTCGATGTCTTCCATGGTAAAATCGACCCCCGCCTCATGCGCCGCGGCGAGCAGGTGGAGCACGGTGTTGGTCGATCCGCCCATCGCGATATCGAGGCTCATCGCATTCTCGAATGCCTCGAAGCTCGCGATCGTGCGCGGCAGCACGCGCTCGTCGCCTTCCTCATAATGGCGGCGGCACATCTCGACGATCATGCTGCCTGCGCGCAGGAACAGCGCCTTGCGGTCGGCGTGGGTCGCCAGCGTCGATCCGTTGCCGGGCAGCGACAAGCCCAGCGCCTCGGTCAGGCAGTTCATCGAATTGGCGGTGAACATGCCCGAACAGGAGCCGCAGGTCGGGCAGGCCGACCGCTCGACCGCCGCGACCTCTTCGTCGCTATAATGTTCGTCGGCGGCGGCGACCATCGCATCGACAAGGTCGAGGGCGACCTCCTTGCCCTTGAGCACGACCTTGCCCGCCTCCATCGGGCCGCCGGACACGAAGATGGTCGGGATGTTGATGCGCAGCGCCGCCATCAGCATTCCCGGCGTGATCTTGTCGCAATTGGAGATGCAGATCATCGCATCGGCGCAATGCGCGTTGACCATATATTCGACGCTGTCGGCGATCAGGTCGCGGCTCGGTAGCGAATAGAGCATACCGTCGTGGCCCATCGCGATACCGTCGTCGACCGCGATCGTGTTGAATTCCTTGGCGACTCCTCCCGCCGCTTCGATCTCGCGCGCGACCATCTGGCCCAGGTCCTTCAGATGGACGTGGCCGGGGACGAACTGGGTGAAGCTGTTGACCACCGCGACGATGGGCTTGCCGAAATCCTCGTCCTTCATCCCCGTCGCGCGCCACAGTCCGCGCGCGCCCGCCATGTTGCGGCCGTGGGTGGTGGTGCGTGAACGATAAGAAGGCATTTTAAGAGTTCCTGATAATATTATTTCATGAAATAAGAGTTAGAAGCGCCTCTACACGCCTATGCAGCCGGTTTCAACGCCGCATTCCCCAGCATGCGCGCCAACCGTTCGGCAAAGCGCGCCTGCCCCGCCGCATCGCCGACCAGATCCTGCCGCATCTCAATCCCGACATAGGGAATGCCATTCGCCTCGGCGTGGCGGTTCATCGTCGCGTTGAGCAGCCTGCCCGAATAGGGTTGCTGGTCGCCGACGATCAGCCCCTCGGCCTTGAGCGCTGCGATTGCGGGGCCCGCCAGCCGGTCGTCTTCATTATAGAGCACCCCGACCTCCCACGGGCGCTGCTGATCGGGATCGCTTGCGAGTTGCGGCGTGAAGCTGTGCAGCGACAGGATCATGGCAGGCCGCGCTACCGCAATCACCGCCGCGATACGGTCGTGATAGGGCCGGAAGATGCGCGCCACCCGCGCCTCGCGCCCGGCATGGTCGAGCGCATTGCCCGGGATCGCGTGGCCATCGCTGGCAATCGGGATGGCGCCCGGCGCCTCTTCGTCGCGGTTGCAGTCGACGACGAGCCGCGACACGCCGCCGAGGATCGCTGCGTCGACCGCCCCGCTCTCGACGAGCAGCGCCGCGACCTCGGCGACCCCGATGTCGATCGCGATATGCTGGGTCAGCAGCACTGGGTCAATGCCAAGGTCGATATCCGCCGGCACGATGGCCGAGGCATGGTCGCCGATGAGCAGCACCCCGCCCGCCTTCGGCGTGCCAAGGTCGCGCCAGGCTTCGTTCATCGCAGCGCCCCCGTCATCCGCCACCATTCGGGCCGCCGATCCGCCAGATAGCGCGCCGCCGCATCGCACTCGCCCGCCGCGTCGAACAGCGCGAAACAGGTCGCGCCCGACCCCGACATGCGCGCAAGCCATGGGCTCAGCCCGCCCAATTCGGTCAGCACGTCGGCGATCGCCGGGCAGCCGGCGATCGCCGGGCGCTGCAGGTCGTTGCGCGCCGCGAAAAGCTGCGCGCGCAGATCGGCACCGGTGAACAGCGGCCCGCGGTCGACGCCGTCCCATGCCGCGAACACCGGCCCCGTCGCGACCGGCGCCCGCGGGTTGACCAGCAGCACCGGCGTGCCGCCCAGCGCCAGTTCGGGCACCGGGCTCAGGTCGGCGCCGGTGCCGGTGCCGAGGCAGGTTGCGCTCGCGACGCAGGCGGCGATATCGGCGCCGAGCGAGCCCGCCAGCCGTGCCAGCGCCGCATCGCCCAGTTCGGGCAGGAAATGCCGCCGCACCAGTCGCGCCATCGCCGCCGCATCGGCCGACCCGCCGCCGATCCCCGCCGCGACCGGCAGCGCCTTGGTAAGCCGGACGGCAAGCGGCGGCACCCGGTCCGCACCGTGGCGTTCGCGCAGCAGCGCGAGCACGCGCAGCACCAGATTGTCCGCCCCGGCGCTCAGCCCCGCGGCGAATTCGCCGTCGATGGTCAGCGTGTCGGCCTCGGCGATTTCGGCCGCGATTGTGTCGCCACCGTCGACGAAGGCGAACAGGGTCTCGATCTCGTGATAGCCGTCGGGCCGCCGCGCCCGCACATGGAGCGCAAGGTTGATCTTCGCCCAGCCGATCTCGCGCATCGCCGCCCGCCTCAGGGCGCAAGCGTCGCGGCGGTCAGTCCGTCGCGCAGCTTGGTCTCGATCCGCGTCGCCATGTCGGCATCGGCGACCAGCGCCGCGGCGCGCCAGACATAGCGCGCCGAAAACCGGTGCCCCGCCTTCCAATAGGCATCGCCCAGATGCTCGACGATCACGGCATTCTCGGGCTCGCCGCGCTGCGCCTTTTCGAGCAGCGGCACCGCCTCGTCGAGCCGCCCGGTCAGCACATAGGCCCAGCCGAGCGAATCGGTGATGCTCGGATTCTGCGGTTCCTTTGCCCAGGCGGCTTCGATCATCTTCAGCGACGCATCGACATCGCGGCGGCGCTCGATCGCCGAATAGCCGGCGAAATTCAGCACCATCGGATCGTCCGGCCCCAGTTTCAGCGCCCGGTCGATCAGCGGCTCGGCCGCATCCCAGCCCTGCGTCCGCAGCACCAGGTCGGCGCGCGCGACCAGCACTGCCGCACGCAAGGGGGCGTCGCCCACGCCCAGGCTCGCTTCGAGACGCCGATAGGCGCGCTCCGCTGCGGCATCATCCGCGGCCTCTCGCGCGATATCGGCGTAGCGCAACAACAGGCTGCGCGGCGTGTCCTCCGCCGCGGCCGCCCGCTCGGCAAGCACGATGGCGGCCGCCGGATCGCCCGCGTCGGCAACCAGTTCGGCGCGGCGCATCGTCAGCACCGGCGGCAGTGCTTCGTCACCGAGCAGCGCCAGCGCATCCGCCGCCTGCCCGTTGCGGACCAGCGCGTCGGTCAGAACCGCGCGCACCTGCCAGTCCTCTTCGTTCAGCCACCCCGCGGCGCGCGCGAACAGCAGCGGCACCGCCGGGCTGCCATGCGGCGTCCGGCCCAATCCATCGGCAAGCAGCGCCAGCCAGTGCGCGGCGCCGGCACGCGGCGTCGCGACCGGCTGACCCGACAGCAACGTCAGCGGGTCATCGCCTTCGCTCCGCGCCAGCGCGATCCGGCGCTCCAGCCCATCGGCCGCATCATCCCGGCCCGCGGCGCGAAGAGCCGAAACGACCCGCAGCGCAACGAGCTGGCTCGATCGGTCGGTCGGTTTGATCGTGTCGAGCAATGCGACGGCATCGTCTCCGCGCCGCGCGGCAAGTTCGACCAGCGTCGCTTCGAGAAGCAGCGCCGGCTCGGGCCGCGCCGCCGGGCTGGCGGCGATCAGGTGGCGCTCGGGCCGCTTCGCGCGCGCGCCAACGTCGATCCAGGCATTGATGGTCGGGGCGATAAGCCGCGCGATGACATCGACGCCCGCCTTGTCCTGCTGCCCCGCCAGATAGGTCCGTGCCGCCTTCCAGTCCGAGCGCCGCAGCGCATCGACGGTGAGGACGAGCTGCGCGTCGAAGCGCCGGTCGCCGCTGTCCCACAGCGCCGCCGCCGCGCTGCGCGCCGCATCGAAGTCGCCCGCCTGGATCGCCTGTTCGAGCATCCGCCCGCGCACACCCGGCAATCCCGGCGCCAGGCTCGATACCGTCCGCAGCGCCGACAGCGACGCCGCGGGATTGCCCGCCTCCTCGGCCAGCCGCGCGCGGACGAAGGCATCGAGCGCCTCCGCGCTGCCGTCGGTAGCGGCCATCCCGGGGGGCGCCGCCAGCGCTACCACCGCGAGAAAAAGGGAAACCGGCCGCCTGAGCTTACATATTGGGATAATTGGGGCCTCCGCCGCCTTCGGGAGTCACCCAGTTGATATTCTGGGTCGGGTCCTTGATATCGCACGTCTTGCAATGGACGCAATTCTGCGCGTTGATGACGAATTTGGGATCGCCCTCCTCCGCCCCGACGATTTCATATACCCCCGCCGGGCAATAGCGCTGCGCGGGTTCGTCATAGAGCGGCAGGTTGTATTCGACCGGAATCGACGGGTCCTTCAATTGCAGATGGACCGGCTGATCCTCCTCATGATTGGTGTTCGACAGGAACACCGAGGACAGCCGGTCAAAGGTCAGCACCCCGTCGGGCTTCGGATAATCGGGCTTGGGCATCATGTCGGCGCGATAGAGCGTTGTATTGTCCGGATGATGCTTCATCGTGAACGGCACTTTGATCTTCAGCGTCTCGAGCCACATGGTGATGCCCGACAGGATCGTACCCGCCAGATCCCCATATTTCTCGACCAGCGGCAGCACGTTGCGGACGACGCTCAGTTCCTTCTTGACCCAGCTTTCGTCATAAGCCGCCTGATAGGCGTCGAGCGTATCACCGGCGCGACCAGCGGCCACCGCCGCAAACGCCGCCTCGGCCGCCATCATACCCGATTTCATCGCGGTATGCGTTCCCTTGATCCGCGGAACGTTCAGGAATCCCGCGGTATCGCCGATCAGCGCGCCGCCCGGAAAGGCGAGCTTCGGCACCGACTGATAGCCACCGTCGCTGATCGCGCGCGCGCCATAGGAGACGCGCTTGCCGCCCTTCAATATCTTCGCGATCTCCGGGTGCGTCTTCCACTTCTGCATTTCCTGGAAGGGCGAGGTGTGCGGGTTGCGATAGTTGAGCCAGGTCACGAAACCGAGCGCGACCTGCCCATTCGCCTGATGATAGAAGAAGCCGCCGCCGTTGGTGTTCGCGTCGAGCGGCCAGCCCTGCGTGTGGATCACCCGCCCCGGCGCGTGGCTGGCGGGGTCGATGTCCCACAATTCCTTGACCCCAAGGCCATAGACCTGCGGCTCGCAATCGGCGTCGAGCGCGAATTGCGGCTTCAGCATCTTGGTCAGATGGCCGCGCACGCCCTCGGCAAAGAAAGTGTATTTCGCGTGGAGTTCCAGCCCCGGCGCATAATCGGGCTTGTGGCTGCCGTCGCGCGCGACGCCCATGTCGCCGGTCGCGACGCCCTTCACCGACCCATCGTCGTTGTAGAGGATTTCGGCAGCCGGGAATCCGGGGAATATCTCGACTCCCAGCCCCTCGGCCTGCTCGGCGAGCCAGCGACAGAGATTGCCGAGGCTACCGGTGTAGGTGCCCTTATTGTGCATGAAGCCGGGCGAGATGAACTCGGGCAGGCCGAATTTCTTTTTCCTGGTCAAGATCCAGTGCTGGTTGTCGTTGACCGGCACCTCGGCGAGCGGGCAGCCCTGCTCGCGCCATTCCGGCAGCAGCTCGTCGAGCGAACGCGGATCGATGACCGCCCCCGACAGAATATGCGCGCCGACTTCGGACCCCTTTTCGAGGATGCACACCGACACGTCGCTGCCTGCCTCGTTCGCGAGCTGTTTCAGGCGGATCGCCGCCGAAAGCCCCGCCGGCCCGGCGCCGACGATGACCACGTCATAAGGCATGGATTCCCGTTCGCTCACCGCTTTAACCCTTTCTGCCGTCCCCGCACCGATCGTTCACCGCAACCGGCGCTCATTCTGTCACGAATTGCGATGCCCGCCAATTGACGTATCCGTCAACTGCCTGTTTGAAACAAATTGATGGGTGGGCGAAATTCAGCCTTGCGGGCGGAAAGCTATTGCGACTGGTGGTCGCTGGCGGGCGTCGATGCACTGGTCGGCGAGGAGCCGGCCGGCTGGCTGAAGCTGCCCGTCGCCAACGATCCCAAGCCGAAGCCCAAGATCGTCACCGAAAACGAACCGCCCCCGCTCCCCGCCGCGCTTCAGCGTCAGGCGCCGGTCGAGGCGCCCACACCCAAGGGCCCGGTGACCTTTCCCGACGAATGGAACGCCTTCCGGACGTGGCTCGCGGAACATCCCGACGTTCCGGGCAGCCAGTGGGACGCGCGCCGCGTGCTGCCCGCCGGGGCGCCGGGTGCGCCGCTGATGATCCTGACCGCCTGGCCCGAGATCGACGATCAGCGCGATGGCCTGTTGTTCGCCGGCTCCGCCGGGACGCTGCTCGACGCGATGCTGCGTGCGATCGGAACGACGCAGGACGATTGCTACCGCGCCAGCCTTGCCGTCACGCGCCCGCCCGGCGGCCGTTGCGAGCCGAATGCCGCCGAAGAACTGGCGCGGCTGCTCCGCCACCATCTGAAACTCGCGCGACCGGAAAGACTACTGCTGATCGGCGGCGACATCCTCCGTATGGCCGCCGATATCGCGCTTCCCGATGCGCGCGGAAGGTTACTCGATGTTAACCATGACGGCGGCAAGGTGGCGGCCGTGGCAGTCGCGAGCCCCGCGATGCTGCTCGCCCGCCCGGCGCAGAAGGCCGCTGCCTGGGATAGTCTCAAACTGTTCAACCGGGGACGTTGACAGATGAAGATCGTGACCGCGGCGCTCGCCGCCCCTCTCCTTTTCACCGCCGCCGCCGCGACGCCAGCGCACGCGGTCGATGCCGGAAACCCCGGCACCGTCGTCGCGCCGCAGACGGTGCCCGACATTCTTTCGGGCAAGGAAAAGCAGCTCTACACACAGGTTCTCGCCGCGATCCGCGGCCAGCGCTGGGCCGAGGCCAAGGCGCTGCTTGCGGACGCGAAGGGCGGTCCGCTCGACGATTTCCTGCGCGCCGAATATTGGCTTGCCGCGAACAGTCCGCGCGCCGAGCTGTCCGACCTGATGCCAATCCTCGCGCGCTCGCCCTGGCTGCCGCAGGCGGCGCAGCTCGGCCGTCTCGCGACCCGGCGCGGCGCCACCGATCTTCCAACGCTGCCGCCCGAAGTCGGCCTGTCCTGGGCCGGAAGCGCGCCGCGCCGCATCGGCGCCGATTCGGTCAGCGACCCCTTCGCCGCCGGCCTCGCCGCCAGCATTCCCGACCGCATCAAGAACGACGACCCTGCCGGCGCCGAAGCGCTGCTCAACGTAGTGATCGACAAGCTCAGCCCCGCGGCGCGCGCCGAATGGACGCAAAAGGTCGCCTGGTCCTATTATATCGAGAATGACGACGCCAACGCGCTGCGCCTCGCGACCGACTGTACCGACGGCCAGGGCGCCTGGTCGACGCAGGGTGCGTGGGTGCGCGGCCTCGCCTCGTGGCGCCGGCACGATTATCGCACCGCGCTGGCCGCCTTCGACCGCGTCGCTCGCGAGGCGCCCGACAGCGAGTTGCGCGCCGCGGGCTATTACTGGTCGTCGCGCGCCGCGATCGCCGCCGGCCAGCCCGAACTCGTCGAGGGGCGGCTGCGCGCCGCCGCCTCCAATCAGGAAACCTTCTACGGCCTCCTCGCCGCCGAGGCGCTTGGCGAGCAGCCGAGCACCCAGCGCGAGAACGTCCGCCCCGACCGCAGCGCCTGGCGCGCGCTCGAGGCGCAGCCGAACGTCCGCGCCGCGATGGCGCTCGCCGAGATCGACGAAGACGTCTATGCCGGCGAGGCGCTGCGCCATCAGGCACGGGTCGGCAACCCGCGCCAGCACGAACAGCTCATCGGCATGGCGGAGGCGCTCAGCCTGCCCGAAACCCAGCTCTGGCTCGCGCACAACACGCCGCAGGGCCGCAAGCTCGCCCCCGCGACGCGCTATCCCCAGCCCAAATGGCAGCCCGACGGCGGCTGGAAGGTCGATCCCGCGCTTGTCTTCGCACACACGCTGCAAGAATCGCGCTTCCGCCGCACTGTCGTCAGCTCGGCGGGCGCCTATGGCCTGATGCAGGTACGCCCCGGCACCGCGCGCGATATCGCGCGCTGGGACGGCGACAAGATCAAGGCCGCGCTCAGCGACCTCAAGACCCCCGCGGTCAACATGGACCTCGGCCAGCGCTACCTGCAATATCTCAGCCGCGAATCGGCAACCGGCGGCCTGCTGCCAAAGGTCATCGCAGCCTACAACGCCGGCCCCGCCCCCGTCGCGCGCTGGGAGACAGAGGTGCGCGACCAGGGCGATCCTTTGCTCTACATGGAATCCATCCCCTATTGGGAAACCCGCGGCTATGTCGGCACGGTGCTCCGCAACTACTGGATGTACGAGGCGCAGCAGGGTAAGCCATCGGTCAGCCGCGCCGCGCTCGCGCAGGGCGAATGGCCGCGCTTTCCCGACGGCAAGGATCGCATCCGGCTGACCTACGCGGGCGGCCTCGGCCATGCCGATTGACGAAAGCCTGCCGTTCAAGCCCGTTCGCATCGCGATCCTGACGATTTCGGACAGTCGCAGCGCGGCGGAGGACCGATCGGGCGACAAATTGGAAGACTTGCTGACCGGCGCGGGCCATATTCTCGCCGCGCGCGCGATCATCCGCGACGAGGCCGACCTGATCGTCTCGCGCCTCCACAATTGGATCGACGACCCGGAGGTCGATGTCGTCATCACCACCGGCGGCACCGGCCTCACCGGCCGCGACGTGACGCCCGAGGCGCTGCGCCGCCTCGACGGCAAGGACATCCCCGGCTTCGGGGAGCTGTTTCGCTGGCTCAGCTACCAGAGTATCGGCACCTCGACGATCCAGTCGCGCGCCTGCGCCGTGGTCGCGCGCGGCACCTATATCTTCGCGCTCCCCGGCTCGACGGGCGCGGTGAAGGACGCGTGGGAGGGCATATTGTCGACCCAGCTCGACAGCCGACATCGTCCCTCCAATTTCGTCGACCTGATGCCGCGGCTGATAGAATAGCCCGCCCCATATCCGAAACATGTCATCCTCGCAAAAGTGGGGATCCAGGGAGATACGGACCAATCGTCGGCGAATGGGATTCTCGCCTCCCCGGGCGTGACGAAAAGAGCAAATGTTCTTTATTTGTTCTCAAAATCGCGATACGCTCGCCACGTGCCCGTCAAGCCCCTACCCCCGATCGCCGGCCGCGGCGCGCCGGCGAATCCGCGTCCCGTCCGCACCGGCTCGCTGGACCGCGAGGCCGACGGCGACTGGCTCGACGCGGCCGAGGCCATCGACGGCGATGCTCCGCCGCTGCGCACCACGGTAACCGCCGAGCATCCAAAGACGATCATCGCGCGCAATATGTCGCCCGACATCGGTTTCGATCGCTCGATCAATCCCTATCGCGGCTGCGAGCACGGCTGCATCTATTGCTTCGCGCGTCCGACCCACGCCTATCACGACCTGTCGCCCGGCCTCGATTTCGAAAGCCGCCTCTTCGCCAAACCCGACGCGGCGAAGCTGCTGCGACAGGAACTGGCGAAACGCAATTACAGGGTCGCGCCGCTGGCGATCGGCACCAACACCGACGGCTATCAGCCGATCGAGCGCGAATGGCGCGTCACCCGCTCGGTGGTGGAAGTGCTCGCCGAAACGAAGCACCCCCTGCTCATCACCACAAAATCCGACCGACTGCTGCGCGATATCGACCTGCTGGCACGGATGGCGAAGGACAATCTCGTCGGCGTCGCGATTTCGGTAACGACCCTGGACACGAAAGTCGCGCGCACCCTCGAACCGCGCGCCCCGCACCCGCGCCGCCGCCTCGCCGCGATCCGCGCCCTGATCGATGCCGGCGTCCCGACCCAGGTCAATATCTCGCCGATCATCCCCGCGATCACCGATCACGAGATAGAGGCGATCATGGCCGCCGCCGCCGATGCGGGAGCGATCCGCGCTTCCTATATCCTGATGCGCCTGCCGTTCGAGGTCGCGCCGCTGTTCCGCGCCTGGCTCGCCGCCCATTATCCCGACCGCGCCGACAAGGTGATGCACATGGTCCGGGACATCCGCGGCGGCCGCGATAACGACCCTGATTTCTTCAGCCGCATGAAAGGCCGCGGCCTATGGCCGCAACTGATCCGCCAGCGCGTCCGGCGCGCCGCCCGCCAACATGGCATGGACCGCAGCTTTCCTCCTCTACGCAGCGATTTGTTTCGGCCGCCGGAAAGGGACGGACAGATGGAGTTGTTTTAGGGTTGTTTTAGGACGTCGCCCCCGCAAAGGCGGGGGCCGCTGGCATATCATGGAACCGCAATCGATGAAACGCGCCCATGTCTACATCATGACCAACAAGCCGATGGGTGTCCTGTATATCGGCGTCACCAACAATTTGCCGGCTCGAATTTTGGCGCATCGATCCGGAACGGGCTCCGAGTTTTGCAGGAAATGGCATTTGACACGGCTCGTTCATGCCGAGCCGTTCGACCGGATCGACGAAGCCATTGTCCGGGAAAAAGCTCTGAAGAAATGGCAACGGGTGTGGAAGCTGCGTTTGATTTCAGAAGCCAACCCCGAATGGACGGATTTGTTCGGTCTCATCAATCGCTGAATCAGGCTGACGGCGGCCCCCGCCTCCGCGGGGGCAACGCTCTCTTCATTGCCTCCCTCAAACCCCCACCAGCGATTTCAGCCGGTAATCCTTATATTCGTCGCGCAACTGGCGCTTCAATATCTTCCCCGTCGCGGTGTGCGGCAGTTCGTCGACGAAGACGATCTCGTCGGGCAGCCACCATTTGGCGACCTTGTCCTTCAGATAGTCCACGATGCCGGCCTCGCTCACGTCGGCGCCGGGCTTTTTGACGATCAGCAGGATCGGCCGTTCGTCCCATTTGGGGTGATAGACGCCGACCGCCGCCGCTTCCTGCACGCCCGGCGCGCCGACCGCGGCATTTTCCAGCTCGATCGAACTGATCCATTCGCCGCCCGACTTGATGACGTCCTTCGCGCGATCGGTGATCTGCATGACGCCATCGGGGTGGAGCACCGACACGTCGCCGGTGTCGAACCAGCCGTCGGCGTCGGCGGCATCCTCGTCGGCGCGGTAATAGCGCTGGATGATCCACGGCCCGCGGCATTGCAGCCGCCCGCTCGTCGCCCCGTCGCGCGGCAGCACCCGGTCCTCATCATCGACGATCCGCAGTTCGACGCCGAACGGAGGACAGCCCTGGCGGCAGATGATGTCGACCTGCTCGTCGAAGCCCAGCGCATCCCAGTTCCATGGCCGCTTGCCCATCGTTCCGATCGGGCTGGTCTCGGTCATCCCCCATGCATGGCCGACATAGATGCCCGCCTTCATGAAGCGTTCGATCATCGCGCGCGGCGCCGCCGAGCCGCCGATGACGACGTGGCGCAGCGCGCCATAATCCATGCCGGTCGCGTCCATATGCGCGAACATCGCGATCCACACCGTCGGGACCCCGGCGCTGTGGGTCACGCCCTCGTCTTGCATCAGGTCGCACAGGACCTGCGCGTCGTTGGTCGCCGAAAAGACCAGCTTCGCGCCGACCGTCGCCGCGGCATAGGGGATGCCCCAGCTATTGGCATGGAACATCGGCACGATCGGCAGGATCACGCTGCGGCTCGACAGGTCGAAGGCGTCGGGCTGGATCTCCGTGATCGCATGCAGGACGTTCGAGCGATGCTCGTAGAGCACGCCCTTGGGATTGCCCGTCGTCCCGCTGGTATAACAAAGCCCGACCGGATCGCGCTCGCCGAGCGCCACCCACTCGAACCCGCCGTCCGCGGCCGCGATCAGGTCGCGGTAGGACAGATAGCCCTCCTGCGCCGGCGCGTCGAACAACACGAAATGCTCGACGCTCGAAAGCTGATCGCGCAATCGCTCGATGATCGGCAGAAAGGCCGCGTCGAAGAACAGCATCCGGTCCGCGGCATGGTTGATGATATACACAAGCTGTTCGTCGAACAGCCGCGGATTGACGGTATGCAGCACCCCGCCCATTCCGGCGGTGCCGTACCAGCTCACCAGATGATGCCCATGGTTCATCGCCAGCGTCGCGATGCGGTCGCCCTTGCGCATCCCCAGCCGGGTCAGCGCCGCGGCGAAACGGCGCGCATCGACGCCCGCCTCGCCCCACGTCGATCGCGTCATGCTGCCGTCGGCCCAGCGCGACACGATCTCTCGCCCCGCATGTTCGCGCGCGGCATGGTCGATCAGGCTGGTGACGAGGAGCGGCTGGCCTTGCATTCCCATTTGTCGGCATCCCTTTATTGCTGTTGCATAAGGGATAAGCGGGATTGCGTAGGACGCAAGAGGGCAAGCCCCGAAGGGCGCGCCCAAATGGGAGTATCAGCCGCGCACCCGGAAATCGCGCGGCGTATAGAGCGACAGTCCCGGCTCGACGATCCCTGCGACCAGTTCCAGCCGCGCGACGACGTCGGGATCGAGTGCGAAATTGCGCCCCAGGGTGACGCGGAGCGTCTCGCCCGTCGCGGGATCGTCGGTCGCGACGATCACGCGTCCCCGCGCACCCTCGCGTCGTTCCAGGATTCGCGCCATCTCTTCGATCGCGCTTGCCAGATCGACGCGGCAATCGAGTTGCAGCGCCGCGCTCGCCGCGATGTCGGCCAGCGGCTGCGCCCCACGCACCGTGACGCGCGGCGTCTCCTCGCCCTCCAGCAGGTCGAGTTCGACCGACAGCAGCGCGCAGCCGCCGTCGGCCGCCAGCGTTTCGAGGATCTTGCCCGCCCCTTCGTCGAAGCAGCTCGACTGGAACTGACCGCTGCGGTCAGACAGGGTCAGGTTCAGGAAGCGGTTGCCGCGTTGCGACACGCGCGGACGCGCGCTTTCGACCATCGCCGCCATCGTCGCCGGCACCCGCGTTCCCGGCGTCATCACCACATTCTCGCAGATATCGCCATAGGTGCGCGCGCCGCGCGCGGCGACGATCGCCTGATATTGCTCGACCGGATGCGCCGAGAAATAGAAGCCGAACGCCTCCTTCTCGCGCGTCATCCGCTCGCCGAGCGTCCAGGGTTCGGCGGCGGGAAGCTGGAGCACCGGCGCCAGGTCGATGTCGCCGCCGAACAGTCCGCCCTGCCCGGTCGAGCGCTCGTGCGCCGAACTGTTGGCGCAGGCGAGAAGCGCCTCGGCGCCGGCGAAGGCGCGCGGCCGGTCGGACTCGATGCAATCGAATGCCCCTGCACCGGCCAGCGCCTCGATCTGCCGCCGGTTGAGCAGCTTGGGGTCGATACGCCCCGCGAAATCGTCGAGACTCGCGAAATCGCCGCGCGCGCGCCGCTCGGCGACCAGCGCTTCCATCGCCTTCTCGCCCACGCCCTTCAGCGCGCCAAGCGCGTAACGCACCGTCAGCCCCTCGTCCGCGCGCCCGACCGAGAAATCGGCCTCGCTGTCGTTCACCGACGGGGGCGCCACCGCGATGTCGAGCCGGCGCATGTCGTCGATGAAAATCGACAATTTGTCAGTCTGGTGGCTGTCGAACGACATGGAGGCGGCAAAGAATTCGTGCGGATGATGCGCCTTCAACCATGCTGTCTGGTATGAGAGCAGCGCATAGGCCGCGGCGTGGCTCTTGTTGAAACCATAGCCGGCGAACTTGTCGATCAAGTCGAACAGCTCGTTCGCCGCCTTGGCGTCGATGCCATTATGCTCGCCACACCCTTTGACGAAGGTGTCGCGCTGCGCGTCCATCTCCGCCTGGACCTTTTTGCCCATCGCGCGGCGCAGCAGGTCGGCGCCGCCGAGGCTGTAGCCGGCGAGGATCTGCGCCGCCTGCATCACCTGTTCCTGATAGACGAAGATGCCATAGGTTTCGGCCAATATGCCTTCGAGCAGCGGATGCGGATAGGCGATCGCCTCGCGCCCGTTCTTGCGCGCGCCGAACAGCGGAATATTGTCCATCGGTCCCGGCCGATAGAGAGCGACCAGCGCGATGATGTCGCCGAAATTGGTCGGCTTCACCGCCGACAGCGTGCGCCGCATCCCCTCGGATTCGAGCTGGAACACCCCGACCGTGTCGCCGCGCTGGAGCAGTTCATAGACGCCCGGATCGTCCCAAGCGAGCTGGTCGAGATCGACGTCGACCCCGCGCAGCGCGAGAAGCCGCCGCGCCTCCTTGAGCACCGACAGCGTCTTGAGGCCCAGGAAGTCGAATTTCACCAGCCCTGCGGTCTCGACATATTTCATGTCGAACTGCGTCACCGGCATGTCCGAGCGCGGGTCGCGATAGAGCGGGACGAGCTGGTCGAGCGGCCGGTCGCCGATCACCACGCCCGCCGCGTGGGTAGAGCTGTGCCGTGGCAGGCCCTCCAGTTGCCGCGCCATGTCGAACAGGCGGCGGACCCCGTCATCCTGCTTATATTCGGTCATCAGCTCGCTGACGCCGTTCAGCGCGCGTTCGAGCGTCCAGGGGTCGGTCGGATGATTGGGCACCAGCTTCGCCAGCCGGTCGACCTGACCATAGCTCATCTGGAGGACGCGGCCAGTGTCCTTGAGCACCGCGCGCGCCTTCAGCTTTCCGAAGGTGATGATCTGCGCGACAGTGTCGCGGCCGTATTTCTCCTGCACATAGCGGATGACTTCGCCGCGCCGCGTTTCGCAGAAGTCGATGTCGAAGTCGGGCATCGACACGCGCTCGGGGTTCAGGAAGCGCTCGAACAGAAGGCCGAGTTTCAGCGGATCGAGGTCGGTGATCGTCAGCGCCCAGGCGACGACCGACCCCGCGCCCGAACCGCGCCCCGGCCCCACCGGAATATCGTGCGCCTTCGCCCATTTGATGAAATCGGCGACGATCAGGAAATAGCCGGGAAAACCCATCTGGGTGATGACCCCGACCTCGAAATCGAGCCGCGCGACATAGGCGTTCCGCTCTTCTTCGCCGAGGTCAGGATAGAGCGCCAATCGCGCCGCCAGCCCCGCATGCGCGTCGCGTGCGAGCTGTGCCGCCTCGCCCTCGCGGTCGCCGGCGAGGCTCGGCAGGATCGGCTTGCGCTTGGGCGCCATGAAGGCGCAGCGCTGCGCGATGACCAGCGTGTTGCGGATCGCCTCGGGCAGGTCGGAAAAGGCATCTTCCATCACCTCGGCGGATTTCAGCCACGCCTCCGGATTCGAGGCGCGCCGGTCCTCGCTCTCGACATAGGCCGACTGCGCGATGCACAGCATCGCGTCGTGCGCAGGGTGGAACTGCGGCTCGACGAAATTGGCGGGGTTGGTCGCAACCAGCGGCAGCGCGCGGGCATAGGCGAGGTCGATCAGCGCCTTTTCGGCCGCCGCCTCGGTCGCGTCGCCGCGCCGCGACAGTTCGACATAAAGCCGCCCGCCGAACAGCGCCTCGAGCTGCTCGACATACGCCTCCGCCGCGCTCTGCTGCTCGCCCGCCAGCAGCCGCGCCAGCGCGCCCTCGCCGCCGCCGGTCAGGCAGATCAGCCCGTCGGTCCGGCCCGCAAGCGCCGACAGCACGACATGCGGCTCCTGCTCGATCGGCCGGTCGAGGTGCGCCGCCGACACCAGCGCGCAGAGATTGTTGTAGCCCGTCTCGTCCTGCGCATAGAGCGCCAGCCAGTCGATCATCGGCGCACCGTTCGCCAGCCGCTGTCCCGGCCGCGCGACGCTCAGGAAGGCACCGACGATCGGCTGCACCCCCGCCGCCTTGCACGCCTCGCCGAACGCCATGACGCCATAGAGCCCGTTACGGTCGGCGACCGCCACCGCCGGAAACCCCCGCTCGCGCGCCGCTTTCGCAATGGCTTTCGGGTCGATCGCCCCCTCCAGCATGGTGAAACTGGAAAAGACGCGCAGGGGAACGAACGGGCTGTAGGCCATGGAGGGACGCTAACGCGACAGCGTTGATTCGCCTACCTCGCGATTCACAAAAAGCGTCGCTGCGAGAAATCAAAGGCAACGCGGGAATCTCCCGCCATCGACCTCACGCGCTTCCGATGAACACGACAAAAACTGCTGAAAGCCAATAAACTGCTGAGAGCAGTTTACAGGAGTTTTTTGTTACGATATCCCTCCGTCTTCGAGTGAGGAGAATCGAGATGACGAAATTGGTGCCAATCGAAATTGACTTTGATATCCACAAGTTGATTGAAGGAGAGCGGAAAGGCTTTGATGAGCCGCAGTATATCGCTCTACGTCGTTTGCTAAAGCTGCCCGATGATGAAGCTATTGAATCTGTCGAAAGTTCGACCATTGGTGAGGGGCGGTCATGGCGGGAAGGGTTTGTTGAAGTTCCTCACGGAACGCTCGCACGCATGGAGTATGACCGGGGTCGCCAAGTTTACGAGGGCAAATTTCTAAACGGCAGGATCGTTGTTGGAAGCAATAGCTTCGAAAGTCTGTCGGAGGCTGCCAAGGCGCTCGCGGTCAGCAAAAAGGGGAACTCTCCTAGCCTCAACGGCTGGAAGTATTGGTCGGCAAAGTTACCGGGCGAGCACAAATGGCGGACGCTCTGGGACATGCGCGCCGAAGCACAGAAGAGGATTAAGATAAATCTGTAGGTAAGACTGCGTGAGCAGCGCGGGAGTACGGCGATAATTTACTTAACTTCCGAACGCCATTCTATCCCAGCAATTCCTCAATCTCTTTCCTCAACTGCTCGGGCTTCGTCGTCGGCGCATGCCGCGACACGACCTTCCCCTCGCGATCCACCAGGAATTTGGTGAAATTCCACTTGATCCCGCTGCCGAGCAGGCCGGTCTGTTCTTTCTTCAGATGCTTGAAGATCGGGTCCGCTCCGTCGCCGTTGACGTCGATCTTCGCCATCAGCGGGAAGGACACGTCATAGGTCAGCGAACAGAAATTCGCGATCTCCGCTGCATCGCCCGGTTCCTGCGCCCCGAACTGGTTGCACGGAAAGGCCAGCACCTCGAACCCGCGATCCTTGTAATCGCGATACAGCGCCTCCAGCCCTTCATATTGCGGTGTGAAGCCGCATTTCGACGCGGTGTTGACGATCAGCAGCACCTTGCCGCGATACTCCGCCATCGGCTGTGTCCCGCCGCCTGGCAGCGGCGCCGAAAGATCGTAAAATGCCATTTGCGTTCCCCTCCAATCCCCTCCCCTTCAGGGGAGGGGCAGCGAGACTTGGCAGCTTGCTGCCTAGTCGCAGCGGGGTGGGCCGCAACGCCTCGGCTCTGCCCACCCCGCTGCGAGTAACGAGCAAGCTCGTAACTCTCGCTGCCCCTCCCGCAAGCGGGAGGGGTTAACGGTTGGAAACTACCCCTCGATATGCCCTTCGTGCAAGCGCCACACGCGGTCCATCTTCGCCGCCAGCCGCTCGTTGTGCGTCGCGACCAACGCCGCCGAGCCATGATCGCGCACCAGCTTGACGAACTGGTCGAACACGCGGTCGGCGGTGGCCTCGTCGAGGTTGCCCGTCGGCTCGTCGGCGAGCACCAGCAGCGGCCGGTTCGCCAGCGCGCGCGCCACCGCGACGCGCTGCTGCTCGCCGCCCGACAGCTTGCTCGGCTTGTGGTGCAGCCGCTCGCCAAGCCCCAGCCGGCCGAGCAGGTCGGCGGCGCGCTCCTCGGCCTCCGCCTGCCGCGTGCCGCGGATGAGCTGCGGCAGCACGACATTCTCGAGTCCCGTGAAATCGGGAAGCAGATGGTGGAACTGATAGACGAAGCCGATCTTCTCGCGCCGCGTCTTCGTCCGCTCGCCCTGCCCTAGCCGCGTGACGTCCTCGCCGTCGATGCGGATCGTCCCCTCGAAGCCGCCTTCGAGCAGACCGACCGCCTGCAGCATCGTCGACTTGCCCGATCCCGAGGGGCCGAGCAGCGCGACGATCTCGCCGCGTTTCAGTTCCGCGTCGATGCCGCGCAGCACGTCGATCGTCACCCCCGCCTGGGTGAAGCTGCGCCTCAAACCGGTCAGTTCGAGCGTCGCGTCAGTCATAGCGGAGCACCTGCACCGGATCGGTATTCGCCGCCTTGAACGCGGGGTAGAGCGTCGCGAGGAAGCTGAACAGGATCGCCATCACCGCGATACCGACGATCTCGACCGGATCGGGCTTCGACGGCAGTTCGGTCAGAAAACGGATCGAGGGGTCCCACAAAGGCTGGCCGGTGATGAACTCGGCGCCGCGCAGCACGCCCTGGCGGAAATAGAGTAGCGAAAAACCGATAATCATGCCGACCGCGGTGCCCGCGATGCCGATCGACAGGCCGATCGCCATGAAGATGCGCAGCACCGCGTCGCGCGGCGCGCCCATCGTGCGCAATATCGCCATGTCGCGCGTCTTCGCCCGCACCAGCATGATAAGCGACGACACGATGTTGAAGGCGGCGACGAGGACGATCAGCGACAGGATCACGAACATCGCGACGCGCTCGACCGACAGCGCCTCGAACAGGCTGCTGTTCATCTGCCGCCAGTCGGTGACGACCGCCTGCGCCGCGACCTTCTCGCGCAGCGGTTCCAATATCTCGCCGACCTTGTCGGGGTTGGTCGTCTTGACCTCGATCATCCCGATCTGGTTGCCGGTCAGCAGCAGCAATTGCGCATCCTCCATCGGCATGACGACGAACAACTTGTCGAAATCATAGATGCCGATCTCGAAGATCGCCGACACGCGATAACCGATCTCGCGCGGCACGGTGCCGAAGGGGGTCGAGCGTCCGGCGGGGTTGATGATCGTGATCGTCGATCCGACCTGCGCGCCCAGGTTGCGCGCCAGTTCGCTGCCGATCGCGACATTGCCCGATCCGGGCGTCAGCGTGTCGAGGCTGCCCTGCAACACCTTGCCGTTCAGGACTTCGTTCCGCTTGATGTCGGACACCAGCATGCCGCGCACCAATATGCCCTCGACGCGGCCGTTCGAGGTGCCGAGCAAAGGCTGCTCGATCAGCGGCGTCGCGGAGGTCACGCCCGGCGTCGCACGCGCCTGTTTCAGCACCTCCTGCCAATTGTCGAGCCGCCCGCCGAAACCCTGCACCACCGCATGGCCATTGAGGCCGACACTCTTCTCGAACAGATCGGCGCGCACGCCGTTCATTATGCTCATCACGACAACGAGCGCCGCGACGCCCAGCATCACCGCGACGAAACTGAACGCCGCGGCGACGAAGATGAACCCCTCGCCCCGCTGCGGCAGCATATAGCGTTTGAAGATGGCGCGTTCGTAAGGACGCAGGAGCATCGGCTTTTTCGGTCCTTCAGAACATGTGCTTGGCGACACACATGCGGCCGCTTTAGGGGCGTGTCACGCGGCTGGCAATGGGCGCGGGGCACGAGTCATATTTGCGAACGATTCGCAAAATATGTTGCCGATCCGCCACAGGAGGTGGCAAAAGCATCGCCAAACCCGTCCCGAAGCGTGACAAAGCGTATCCTTGCTCCTAGCGACGGGGTTCTGGTTCAACGCGGCCCAAAGGCCCGGCTCCAGGGAGTGCAGGCCATTCGCCTGGCCTGCATCAAGGGGGATGGCGACGTTCGTCACAGGCGCCCGGGTCTCGAAGGAGGCCCGGGCGTTGTGATTCCGGCGTGGAGCGTCGCCCTGCGAAGGCGGGGAGCAATCCCTTCATCCGTCACCCCGGACTCGATCCGGGGTCCCGCTTTTCGGACGTTGCTGAGCGGGACCCCGGATCGAGTCCGGGGTGACGATAAATGACTTCGTCGTTTGCGGCCCCGGCCGCCCCTTACCCCTCAACCTCGCTGATATCCTCCAGCATCTCGGGGTCAAGCACGCGCACCCGGCCCTGTTCGAGCGCGATGACCCCCGATTCCTCCCACGCGCGCAATTGGCGGTTGATATGCTCGCGGCTCATCCCGGCGAAATTGCCCAGCTCGGTCTGGCTCAGCTCGACGCGGTGCGACGCCTCGACATCCTTGCGGATCAGCCGCTTCAGATAGCGCGCAAGCCGGGGGCCGGAGGCATAGGCGCGGTCGCTCTCGATCGTCTGGTCGGCGGTGCGGAGCCGCCGCGCGAGTTGCTGCATCAGCGACCAGGCGAAATCGGGATGACTGGTCACGAAATCGCGCATCGCGTTGCGCCCGAGCTGAAGCGCGGTCCCCGCGCTCGTCGCGGCCACCGACGCGGTGCGCTCGCCGCCGTCGAGCAGCGCGATTTCTCCCAGCACCGCACCGGGCTCGGCATAGGCAAGCACGATCTCGCGTCCGTTCGCGGTCAGCATCGACACGCGCGCGCTGCCCTCGGTCAGGATCAGCAGGCTGTCGCCCGCCTCGCCCTGGCTCAGCAGTTCCTTGCCGCGCGCGAAGCGGACCTCCACCGCGCGGCCCGCGATGTCGGCCCAATCCTCGACGGTCAGGCCGGAAAAGATGCTGTCGGGGTCCTGCAGTCCGGCGAGTTTCGCATGATCCATCGGCCCCGTCTCCCTTTGCCGGTCAGACCAGCCGGCTCTGCTTCACCGCCGCCTCGATGAATCCCTTGAACAGCGGATGCGGGTCGAAGGGCTTGGATTTCAGCTCGGGGTGGAACTGCACCCCGATGAACCAGCTATGATCCGGCCGCTCGACGATTTCGGGCAGCATGCCATCGGGCGACAGGCCTGAAAAGACCAGACCGCCCTTTTCGAGGCTCTCGCGATAGGCGCCATTCACCTCGTAGCGGTGACGGTGGCGTTCGCTGATGTCGTTCGCTCCATAAATGCTTGCGACATGGCTGTTGGGCGACAGCTTCGCCTCATAGGCGCCCAGCCGCATCGTCCCGCCCATGTCGGTATCGGCGCCTCGTTTCTGCAACCCCTCGGCGCTCATCCATTCGGTAATCAGGCCGACAACCGGCTCGTCGGTGGGGCCGAATTCGGTGCTCGACGCCTTTTCGATGCCGCTCGTGTTCCGCGCCGCCTCGATGCACGCCATCTGCATGCCCAGGCAGATGCCGAAGAAAGGCACGTTCCGTTCGCGCGCGAAGCGGACGCTGGCGATCTTGCCCTCCGACCCGCGCTCGCCGAAACCGCCGGGCACGAGGATGCCGTGCATCGGCTCCAGATTGGCGGCGAGGTCGTCGTCGGTCTCGAACATCTCGGCGTCCAGCCAGCGGATATTGACCTTGACCCGGTTCGCCATGCCGCCGTGGATCAGCGCCTCGTTGAGGCTCTTGTACGCATCGGGCAGCGAGACATATTTGCCGACGACGCCGATCGTGACCTCGCCCTCGGGATGCTGCTTGCGGTCCATGATGTCGTACCAGCGCGACAGGTCGGGCTCGGGCGCATCGTGAATGCCGAAGGCGCGCAGGACCTCGCTGTCGAGCCCTTCGCCATGATATTGGACCGGCACCGAATAGATGGAATCGGCGTCAAGCGCGGGGATCACCGCTTCCTTGCGCACATTGCAGAATTGCGCGATCTTGGCGCGCTCGCCGTCGGGCAGCGGCTTTTCGCAGCGGCACAGCAATATGTCAGGCTGCACTCCCAGCGACGCGAGTTCGCGCACGCTATGCTGCGTCGGCTTGGTCTTCAGCTCGCCCGCCGCGGCGATATAGGGCACCAGCGTGACATGGACCGAGATCGAGTTGACACGTCCCACCTCGTTGCGAAGCTGGCGGATCGCCTCGATGAAGGGCAGCGATTCGATGTCGCCGACCGTGCCGCCAATCTCGCACAGCACGAAATCGAGATCGTCGGTATCGGCCTGCGCGAAAGCCTTGATCGCGTCGGTGACGTGCGGGATGACCTGCACCGTCGCGCCCAGATAATCGCCGCGCCGTTCCTTGGCGATGATGCCCTGATAGATGCGGCCCGAGGTGACATTGTCGCTCTGCCGCGCCGCGACGCCGGTGAAGCGTTCGTAATGCCCCAGGTCGAGGTCGGTCTCCGCCCCGTCGTCGGTCACATAGACCTCGCCGTGCTGGTAGGGCGACATCGTGCCCGGATCAACGTTCAGATAGGGATCGAACTTGCGAATGCGCACGCGAAATCCCCGCGCCTGCAACAGGGCCGCGAGGCTTGCCGCCATCAGACCTTTGCCAAGGGAGGAGACCACGCCGCCGGTGATGAAAATGAACCGCGCCATGGGAGGAAAGACTTACTCAAAGGAGGGGTGACGGCGCAAGCCGTCGAATCACATGCGGCGGAAAAAATTCCGCCGCGCGAGGGAGGTGCGCCGCCGCGAGGGGCCGTGCAGCCTATTTCTTGGCGGGAGCATCCTGCGCAGGCGCCTGCGCCGGCTGGTTCGCCGCGGCGGCTGCGGCCGCCAGCGGGTCGTTGCTCGCCGGCGCGGTCGCCGGCTGCTGCGCCGGGCCGGTCAGCGACGAGGCGGGCGCGCCGCTCGACTGCTGCGCGGTCTTCGACAGCGAGGTATCGATCGTCGAGCCGCCGCGCCCGACCGACGCCATCGCGGCGAGGACGATCGACAGGCCGACGAACAGGGTCGCGAGAACCGTCGTCGCACGGGTTAGAAAATCCGCGGCGCCGCGCGCCGAAAGCAGGCCCGCCGGGCTGCCGCCGACCCCCAGCCCGCCACCTTCCGACTTCTGCATCAGGATGACGCCGATCATCACGGCCGCGATCACGGCCTGGACGACGAGCAGGAAGGTGAAGAGACTGGACATCGAAATTTCCCGAAAAGCTGGCTGACCCCGCGCGGGCCATGGTTGCCCGCGCACATAGAGGCGAAGCGACGCGGCTTCAAGCCGCGAGTGCAGAACCCCTTCCCTTCCTTCGATGCGCGCCGAACTCGCCACATGGCGTCACCCTGAACTTGTTTCAGCATCCATGGCCGGCCCTCGAAATTGGCGCCGCGTGGGATAGAGAGGCCTGGCCATGGATGCTGAAACAAGTTCAGCATGACGAAGCAGAATGGACGGTGGGCTACGGACGGACGGCTTTCTACTCCAACCCCGCCGCCGCCTCGACGATCGGCAGGAATTTCGCCGCGGTCAGGCTCGCGCCGCCGACCAGCGCGCCATCGACGTCGCCCGCCCCGAGCAGTTCGGCAGCGTTCTCGCCATTGACCGAGCCGCCATAGAGCAGGCGCAGGTCCGCCGCGCCGGCGCCGATGCGTTCGGTGAGCGCGGCGCGGATCGACCCGTGCATCGCCGCCACATCCTCGATCGTCGGGACCAGTCCGGTGCCGATCGCCCAGATCGGTTCATAGGCGATCGCCAGCCGCGAGCGGTCGAACCCGTCGGGCAGCGACTGGCGCACCTGCGCCAGCACATAATCGATCGCATCGCCCGATTCGCGCACCTTGCGCGGCTCGCCGACGCACAGGATCACCGACAGGCCCGCGGCCAGCGCCGCTTCGGCCTTCGCCTTCACATCGCCGTCGCTCTCGCCATATCCCTCGCGCCGCTCGCTGTGGCCCACGATGACCAGCCGCGCGCCCGCATCGGCCAGCATCGGGGCCGAGACCGATCCGGTGAAAGCGCCCGACGCTTGCACATGGCAATCCTGCCCGCCGACCGTGCCGCCCTCCGGCAGCGCCGCCATCGCGCCGATCAGCGTGAAGGGCGGGCACAACGCGACGTCGACGGCGGCATGGCCGCGCGCCGCAGCAAAGATCGCCCCGGCCTCGCCCAGCGCCTCCGTCAGCCCGTTCATCTTCCAGTTGCCGACCACATATTTGCGCCGCGCCATCATGCTCTCCTCGTCGATCATGGCCCTGTTGGGGAAGGCCCCTAGCCGCGCCCACCCCGACCAGCAAGCCGGCGAAAGGCCTGGTGGTGAGGAAGCTTGGATTTGGAAGGCGCAATTCCCTGTCTCGTCACCCAGGACTTGATCCGGGGTGACGAAGAAAGCAAAATCACGCTCCTGCTTTCTGACTGAGTCACCAACTAAAGGCCTTCCCGCCTTGATGCGGCCGTCCTGCCCGCCTAAAGCAGCGCCCGACCGCGCGAACCCGCGCTCTCGTCTCGAAAGATTGCCCGTCGATGATTACCGCCCTTCGCCGTCTTTTCGGATCCACCCTCGGCAAGTTCTTCGCGCTCGCATTCGTGCTTCTCGTCGGCCTCGCCTTCGCGCTTGGCGACGTGACCGGCAGCGGCAGCTTCGGCGGGGTCGGCGGCGCCAATGTCGCGCGTGTCGGCAGCAGCGAGATCGGCCTCGGCGAACTGCGCGACCGCGTCCGCCTCGCCTATGACCAGGCGCGTCAGGACCAGCCGACGCTGACCATGGCCGCCTTCGTCGAATCGGGCGGGCTCGACCAGGTGCTGAACCAGCTCATCGAGGGCGAAGCGTTTGAGCAATATGCGAACGAACTCGGCTTCGGGGTCAGCAAGCGGCTCGTCGACGGCCGCATCGCCGACCTGCCTGTCTTCGCCGGCGTGTCGGGCCGTTTCGATCAGGCCCGGTTCGAAAGCTTCCTGCGCCAGAACAATATGACCGAGGCGCAGCTTCGCCGCGACATCCGCCAGCAACTGCTCGTCGAGCAGTTCGCCGAGCCGGTCGGCCGCATGCCGCGCGTTTCGCAGGCGATGGCGCAGCCTTATGCGGCGCTGTTGCTCGAAAAGCGGCGTGGTCTCGCCACCTTCATCCCGTCGAGCCCCTTCGCGCCCAAGACCGATCCCGGCGACAAGGCGCTCCAGACCTATCTGACGCAGAACCGGACGCGCTACAGCATCCCGGAACGCCGCGTGATCCAATATGCGCTGTTCGACCGCGACGCGATCGAGGCGCCGGCGGTGACCGATGCCGAGGTTGCCGACTATTTCAAGGCCAACGCCGCGCGCTATGCCGCGAGCCAGACGCGCCGCTTCGCGCAGGTGATCGCGCCCGACCGCAAGACCGCCGACGCCATCGCCGCCAAGGTCCGCGGCGGCTCGACGCTTGCGGTCGCCGCGCAGTCGGTGGGCCTGTCGGCCTCGACCACCAGCGACCTGACCCAGACCGCCTATGCCGCGACCACCACCGCCGACGCCGCCAAGGCCGCCTTTGCCGCGGGTCAGGGCGACGTGCTCGGCCCGACCCAGACCGACCTCGGCTGGGCGGTCGCGCGGGTCGAGAAGGTGACCGACGCGCCCGCCCGCAACCTCGCCGACGCGACCCCCGAAATCCGCGATCAGCTTGCCAAGAACAAGGCCGAAGAGGCGGTCGTCGACTATTACAACGGCATCCAGGACGCCGTAAACGGCGGCGCCGCGATCGAGGAGGTCGCGAACGACCGCAAGCTGACGCTCGTCGAAACCCCGGCCATCCTCCCGAACGGCCGCGCGCCCGACAAGCCCGACTACGCCCTGCCTGCCGAGTTCGCACCGCTGATCGCGCAGGCTTTCCAGGCGGCCGAGGGCGAAGGCCAGCTCGCGACGCTGGTCGAGAACCAGAAATTCGCCGTCTTCGCGGTCAAGTCGACCGTCGCCGCCGCGCCGCCGCCCTTCGCGAAGATCCGCGACGAACTGCTCGCCGACTGGCGCCTTGCCGAGGGGCAGAAGGTCGCGCGCGACAAGGCACGCGCGATCGTCAAGGCGGTCGAGGGCGGCAAGGATCTGACCGCCGCGGCGCGCGAGGCCGGGCCGAACATCGGCAACGTCCAGGCGATCGGCGGCAGCCGTGCCGAGCTGGGCCAGAACGGCCAGCCGGTCCCGCCCGAACTCGCATTGCTCTTCTCGATGGCGAAGAACAGCGTCAAGACGCTCGAAATCCCCGGCAATCGCGGCTGGATGGTGATCTCGCTCGGCGAGGTCGACCGCCCCAGCCCCAAGGATATCGAGCCGGCACGCGTCGCTGCGATCGCGCAGCCGCTTGGGCCGGCCTTCGGCAACGAGCTGGTGTCCGAGCTCGCCGCCGAGGCCAAACGGCGCGCCAAGGTCCAGATCGACAAGGACCTGCTCGAACAGCTTCGCAAGGAGCTGACCGGCACGGCGCCGGTCCAATAGGCCGGTGACGCTCGAAGGCAGAGCCGCCGCGCTCGAGGCGCTGGCGCAGGGGCGCGGCGCGGTCGTCTGGCAGCGGCTGATCGCCGACGTCGAGACTCCTGTGTCGGCGGCGCTCAAACTGATCGAGCCGGGACGCGGCGACTGGGTGCTCGAATCGGTCGAAAGCGGCGAGACGCGCGGGCGCTACAGCCTGCTCGGCCTCGATCCCGACCTGATGTTCGAGGTGACGGGCGATGCTGCGCGTATCAACCGCGACTGGCGCCACGACCGCGCGGCCTTTTCCCCAGTCGCCGCCCCTGCCTTGCAGGCGCTGCGCGACCTCGTCGCCGAATGCCGCTTCGACGTGCCCGAAGGGCTGCCCAAGGCCCTCGCGACACTCGTCGGCTTCTTCGCCTACGAAACGATCGGCCTCGTCGAACGCGTCCCGCGCGCGCCCGGCGCCGGGCTCGGCCTGCCCGACATGATCTTCGTGCGCCCGACGACGATCCTCGTCTTCGACCGCCTCGCCGACGAACTCTTCCTGATCGCGCCGATCTGGCCCGAGGCGGACGGAGCGATCGACCGGATGATCGACGCGGCGCAGGACCGCCTCGACAGCATCGCCGCGCGCCTCGAAACCGTCAGCGCCCACACCGATCGCGCCACGACCGAGGCGCAGCCCGACGCCATCGTCCGCAACGCCGCGACGACGCCGGAGCGTTTCGCCGACATGGTCCGCACCGCGAAGGATTATATTGCGGCGGGCGATATCTTTCAGGTCGTCCTGTCGCAGCGTTTCTCGACCCCCTTCGACCTGCCGCCCTTCGACCTCTACCGCGCGCTGCGGCGCATCAACCCATCGCCCTTCCTCTATTTCCTCGACCTGCCCGGCTTCGCGCTGATCGGATCGTCGCCCGAAATTCTGGTCCGCGTCCGCGACGAAGAGATCACGATCCGTCCGATCGCCGGCACCCGCCCGCGCGGCCGCACCAGTGCCGAGGATGTCGAGAACCGCGAATCGCTGCTCGCCGATCCCAAGGAGCGCGCCGAGCATCTGATGCTGCTCGACCTCGGCCGCAACGACGTCGGGCGCGCCGCCGAAGGCGGCAGCGTCACCGTCACCGACAGCTATACGGTCGAATATTACAGCCACGTCATGCACATCGTGTCGAACGTCATCGGCCGCCTGTCGCCGGGGAAGGACGCGATCGACGCGCTGTTCGCGGGCTTCCCCGCCGGCACGGTCAGCGGCGCGCCCAAGGTCCGCGCCTGCCAGATCATCGCCGAGTTGGAAGTCGACGCGCGCGGCCCCTATGCGGGCGGCGTCGGCTATTTCGCCCCCGACGGCAATATGGACAGTTGCATCGTGCTACGCACCGCGATCGTCAAGGACGGCGAAATGCACGTCCAGGCCGGCGCCGGCATCGTCGCCGACAGCGACCCCGCATACGAACAGCGCGAATGCGAAGCCAAGGCCGGCGCCCTCTTCGCCGCCGCGCGCGAAGCGGTTCGGCTTGCGGGCATGCCGGGTTACGGGCAGTAGGGCGCCATGATCCTCGTCATCGACAATTACGACAGCTTCACCTTCAACCTCGTCCATTATCTGGTCGAGTTGGGGGCCGAAGTGCGCGTCGAGCGCAACGATGCGCTGACCGCGGCCGAGGCGCTGGCTAGCGGCGCCGAGGCGATTCTCATCTCGCCCGGCCCCTGCACGCCCAACGAGGCCGGGATCAGCCTCGACCTCGTCGCCGCCTGCGCCGACGCGAAGCGGCCGCTGCTCGGCGTCTGCCTCGGCCATCAGGCGATCGGCCAGCATTTCGGCGGCACGGTGCAGCGCGGCCACCTGATGCACGGCAAGACCTCGCCCGTCTGCCACGACGGCAGCGGCCTGTTCGCAAACCTGCCCTCGCCGCTCACCGCGACGCGCTACCACAGCCTCGAGGTCGTCGATATTCCGCCCGTCCTCGCGATCAACGCGACTAGCGACGATGGCGCGGTCATGGGCGTCCGCCATGTCGAGCTGCCGATCCACGGCGTCCAGTTCCATCCCGAAAGCATCGCCACCGAGCATGGCCATGCGATGCTCGCCAATTTCCTTCGCATCGCGGGTCTGCCAGTGACGGAGCGACAAGCGGCATGAGCCGCTTCGGCCCCTTTCCCGATCCCACCCTCCTCCTCGACCATGACGAGGCGGAGGCGGCGTTCGCGACGATGCTCGACGGCGGCGGCAGCGACGAACAGGTCGCCGCTTTCCTCTCCACTCTCTCCGACCGCGGCGAGACGATGGTCGAGATCGCCGCCGCGGCGCAGGCGATGCGCGACCGGCTGATCCCGATCGAGGCGCCCGAAGGGGCGATCGACGTCTGCGGCACCGGCGGCGACGGGCACCACACGCTCAACGTCTCGACCGCGGTGTCGATCGTCGTTGCAGCATGTGAGGTCCCGGTCGCAAAGCATGGAAATCGCGCCGCTTCCTCGAAATCGGGTGCCGCCGACACGCTGGAAGCGCTCGGCCTCGACATGACGCGCGCAAGCGAAATGGCGGCCGCGCAGCTCGCCGACCTCGGCATCTGCTTCCTCTTCGCGGCGCACCATCATCCCGCGATGAAGCGCATCATGCCGATCCGCAAGGCGCTCGCCCGCCGCACCATCTTCAACCTGATGGGGCCGCTCGCCAATCCGGCGCGCGTCCGGCGCCAGCTCATCGGCATCGCCCGCCCCGCCTATGTCCCCGTCTATGCCGAGGCGATCCACCGGCTCGGCACAGATCATTCGCGCGTCATTTCGGGCGACGAAGGCATCGACGAATTGTCGCTCGCGGGCGGCAACGAGGTCGCGGTGGTCACGCCCGAGGGGGTCCGGATGCAGCGTAGCGAGGCCGCCGACGCAGGCCTGCCGACGCGCCCGATTTCGGAAATCCGCGGCGGCGACGCGGCCTATAATGCAAAGGCGCTGCGCGCGCTGCTGATGGGCCAGCCCGGTCCCTATCGCGACGCCGTCCTCTACAACGCCGCCGAGGCCCTCGTCGTCGCCGGCGCGGTCGACAATCTGGTCGACGGCGTCGAGGAAGCGGCCGAAGCGATCGACAAGGGCCTCGCCAACGCGCTGCTCGACTGCTGGATCGCCTATACGTGACCCGCACCACCGTCATTGCGAGGAGCCGCAGGCGAAGCGGCAACCTCCAGCCACCGTCCGTCGACAGCGATAGCCGGAGATTGCGTCGCCGTGCTTGCAATGACGAACCTATGGACCGCCTGCCATGAACAAGCTTACCGAAATCCTGGCCACCAAGGCGCAGGAAGTCGCCGAACGGCGCAAGTCGCGCTCTGTCGCCGCGCTCGACGCCGTCGACGGCGGCCCGGTGCGCGGCTTCGCCGCCGCGCTCGAAGCGAAGATCGCCGCGGGCGGCTTCGGGCTGATCGCCGAAATCAAGAAAGCATCACCATCCAAGGGACTGATTCGACAGGATTTCAACCCCACAAACCACGCCCGCGCCTATGCCGCTGGCGGTGCGGCCTGCCTCTCGGTGCTCACCGACGCCCCCTGGTTTCAGGGTCATGAGGAATATCTGATCGCCGCGCGCACCGCGTGCAGCCTGCCCGTGCTGCGCAAGGATTTCATGATCGACCCGTGGCAGGTCGCCGAAGCGCGCTCGATCGGCGCCGACGCGGTCCTGATCATCGTCGCGGCGCTCGACGACGGCGCGATGCGCGAGATCGAGGCCGCGGCCGTCGAGCGCGGCATGGACGTGCTCGTCGAGGTTCATGACGAGACCGAACTCGACCGCGCGCTGACGCGGCTCGATTCGCGCCTGATCGGCGTCAACAACCGCGACCTGCGCACCTTCGAAACGGACCTCGCGGTCACCGAACGCCTCGCGAAGCTGGTGCCGCCCGGCACCCTGCTCGTCGGCGAAAGCGGCATCGCCACCCACGCCGACTGCCGGCGGCTGGCGGCGAGCGGCGTCCACGCCTTCCTCGTCGGCGAAAGCCTCATGCGGCGGGACGACGTCACGGCGGCAACGAAGGCGCTGCTGGAGGGCTGACGCGAGATGTCGGCTTTAGGGTGGGGAGCGGCCATACCCCAGCTTCGTCATTCCCGCGAAGGCGGGAATCCAGAGCGTGCGTCGGCTGACCCCACACTGGATTCCCGCCTTCGCGGGAATGACAGGTTATAAAGCGCCGATCGTCGCCTTTCGGTCGCTACCGGCCGACGACGCCCCCCCTTGCCTTTTCCGCCCCGCATTGCTTCGCTCATCCGCGATGACGAACCGACCGACTCACCTCGACGAAAGCGGCGCCGCGCATATGGTCGACGTCGGCGCCAAGCCCGCCACCGAACGCCGTGCCGTCGCCGGGGGCCGCATCACGATGACTGCCGACGCGCTCGAAGCGATCCGCAGCGGCAACGCCTCCAAGGGCGACGTCCTTTCGACCGCGCGCATCGCCGGGATCATGGCGGCTAAACGCACCGCCGACCTCATCCCGCTCTGCCACCCGCTCGCGTTGACCAGGGTCAGCGTCGATTTCGACTGGGAGACAAACGGGATTGCAGTGCGTGCGACCGCCGCGACCACCGGCCCGACGGGGGTCGAGATGGAGGCGCTGACCGCCGCCTCGGTCGCGCTGCTCACCCTCTACGACATGGCGAAGGCGCTCGACCGCGCGATGGTGCTGGAGGGCATCCGCCTGCTCGAAAAGAGCGGCGGCCGTTCGGGCGACTGGCGCGCGGAATGAGCGGCCTGCTTCCGGTCGAAGAGGCGCAGGCGCGAACTCTCACCCTTCGCACGCCGCTTTCGCCAGAAACTATCGCCTTTTCCGAATGCTTTGGGCGTTATCTCTCGCAACCTGTCACCGCCCTGCGCGATCAGCCTGCGGCGGCGCTGTCGGCGATGGACGGCTATGCGATCCGCTTCGCCGACCTGCCCGGCCCCTGGACGATTGCCGGCGAAGTCGCCGCGGGCGCCGTGCCGTCGCGTGCCCTTGGGCCGGGCGAAGCGATCCGCATCTTCACCGGCGCAATGCTTCCGGAGGGTGCCGATACGGTAGTCGTACAGGAGGATGTCGCCGCGAAGGGCGCGACGCTGACCCTGACCGGCGACGGCCCCGCCGCGCGTGGCCGACATATCCGCCCTCGCGCGGGCGACTTCGCCGCGGGCGCGCCTTTGCTCGATGCCGGCGCCCGCCTGACCCCCGGGGCGATCGCCGCGGCGATCATGGCCGGCGCCCCCGCCGCCCCGGTCCATCGCCGCCCGCGCGTCGCGATTCTGTCCACCGGCGACGAACTGGTCGAGCCGGGCCGTCCGCTCGCGCCCGGGCATATCCCCGACAGCAACGGCGCCATGCTCGCAGCGATGCTCGCGGCCGAACCCGCCGCCGTCGCCCTGCCCCTGCACGCCCGCGACGAGCGCGGGACGATCTCCAATATATTGAGGGAGTTGGCGCGCCATCATGACGTCATCGTCACCATCGGCGGCGCGTCGGTCGGCGACCACGACCATGTCCGCGGCGCGCTGGCCGATGCAGGCGGGGCGGTCGATTTCTGGCGTGTCGCGATGCGCCCGGGCAAGCCGCTGATCGCCGGCACGCTCGGCGAGGCGGTGCTGCTCGGCCTTCCCGGCAATCCCGCCTCCGCCTTCGTCACCGCGACGCTTTTCCTGCTGCCGCTCGTCCGCCACCTGGCCGGCGCGCGCGACCCGTTCCAGCCGCGCGGGCAGGCCCCGCTCGCCGTCCCCCTCGCCGCCGGCGGCGACCGCCGCGACTATCTGCGCGCGCGCCTCGACGGCGGCGCCCTCACCCCGCTCGACAGCCGCGACAGCGGCCAGACCCGCCCTCTCATCGCCGCCAACGCGCTGATCGTCCGCGATCGCGACGCCTCGGCCCGCGATGCCGGTGCACTTGTCGACTATATCGCGATCGCTTGACAAGTTCCGCTCTGTTCCACTATCGTTCTCCATATGTCCGGCATAAGCAGCATGGAGACCCCAAGATGTTGACCGCGAAGCAGCATGAACTGCTCCACTTCATCCAGCAGCGGCTCGAGGCGAGCGGCATCTCGCCCTCGTTCGAGGAGATGAAGGAAGCGCTCGGACTCAAATCGAAATCAGGCATACACCGGCTGATAAGCGCCTTGGAAGAAAGGGGTTTCCTTCGCCGTTTACCCAATCGGGCCCGCGCGCTGGAGGTGCTCAAGCTCCCCGAAGCCGCCAGGGCCGACACAAGGGGCCATCGCGACGCGGTCGTTCCGCTGCGCAAGCCTGCGCCCGCGCTGCGCCCGATCGCCGCCAACGACATCATCGAGGTGCCGCTCCACGGCCGCATCGCCGCGGGCGTGCCGATCGAGGCGTTCGAGGATCACAACCAGCTTTCGGTTCCCGCCGCGCTGCTCGGCACGGGCGAGCATTATGCGCTCGAGGTGTCGGGCGACTCGATGGTCGAGGCGGGCATCCTCGATGGCGATTATGCCCTGATCCAGAAGGCCGACACCGCGCGCGAGGGCGATATCGTCGTCGCGCTGGTCGACGGGCAGGATGCGACGCTCAAATATTTCCGCCGTGAAGGGCCGATGATCCGCCTCGATCCCGCCAACAGCGCCTATGAGCCGCAACGCTACGAGGCCGGGCGCGTCATCGTTCAAGGGCGGCTGTCGGGACTGCTTCGTCGTTACCACTGACCTGCGGCGGTCGGCGCCACGGATGCTCGTCGCCCGGACGGCGCGCTGCGACGGCATGGGGCGGCGCGCCCAGATAGAGCGCCAGCCCGCCGCTTTCGGCAAGCGTGTCGCGGTCGATCGTCAGCCAGCGCGCGACGCATTCGCGCGGTAGCCAGCGCTCGCTGATAACCACATCGGCCGCCGCGCAGGCGGGGGCCATCGCCGCGCCTTCGATCCGGTCGCGTCCGCGTTGGGCCAGAATCATTAGCCCCTTCTGCTGCCAGCGACAGAAATCGCGATTGCAGGCGACCCGATCGAGGTCGGCGAGCGCCACGAAAGGAACATCGGTGCCGGCGGCTTCGGCCATCGAATCGCGCACATAGTCGCCCGCACGCTCGCGCAGCAGCGCGTAGCGGCCATCGGGCAGCGCTGCGGCGATATGGCGCCCGTCGCCGCTCACCAGCAGGTCGGGGCGCGGCTGCGTCAGCAGCACGGCGGCG
Source organism: Sphingopyxis panaciterrulae (assembly GCF_014199295.1). Lineage (GTDB taxonomy): Bacteria > Pseudomonadota > Alphaproteobacteria > Sphingomonadales > Sphingomonadaceae > Sphingopyxis > Sphingopyxis panaciterrulae. Next base: position 117,052 of record NZ_JACIJH010000006.1, on the reverse strand, counting down.
CCCATCGCGAGCGGCAACGCGCCGCACCACCGCCAGCGCGTCTGCCACAAGAGCAGCCACAGCCCGCCGAATATCGCAAGCCCAAAGGCCCAGCGCGGGAAGATCGGCAGCGCCGCGATCGCCCCCGGCGCCGCCGCGACATGATGCGCGAGCGCGATCAGACCGCGCAATGCCTGTTCGGCGACCCACCAGAAAGGCGCGCCGATGCCGACAGGATCGAACAGCAGCGCCAGCGCCTCGGCCGGCATGATGACGAAAGTCGTCAACGGGATCGCGACGACATTGGCGAGCGCGCCATAGAGACCCGCCTTGTGGAAATGAAACAGCGCGATCGGCGCCAGCGCCGCCTCGACCACGAAGCCGGTGATGAGCAGCCCGGCGAGTCCGCGCCCCCAGCGCATTGCCCACCCCTCGTCGCGGCGCGCCAGAAAGGCGCGCATCCAGCGGCTTTCGTGCAGCGCGATAATCGCCGTCACCGCCGCGAAGCTCAATTGAAAGCTCGGCCCCGCCAGCGATTCGGGCCGCCAGACGAGCACGAGCAGCGCGCCCGCCGCGACGAGCCGCAGCGTGATCGCCTCGCGCCCGAGCAGGAAGGCCGCGAGCACCAGCAGCGACGCGATCAGCGAGCGCAGCGTCGGCACCTCGGCCCCCGCCAGCCATGTATAGCCCGCGCCGGCCAGCGCCCCCGCCGCCGCCGCGAGCGGCAGCACATGTCCCGCGAGCGCGAGTCGCCGACTGAGCCCGAGCAACCGCATCGCCAGCAGCATCGCGAAACCGATCACCGCGGTGACGTGCAGCCCGCTGATCGACAGCAGATGCGCGAGCCCACTGCGCCGCATCGCTTCGGCATCCGCATCGCTGATCGCGCCGCGGTCGCCGGTGACCAGCGCCGCCGCGACTCCGCCGGGCGACCCCGGCACCGCCGCGTGGATATGCGCGCTCAGCCGCGCCCGCAGCGGCTGCTCGCCCGTTCCGGCGCCCGGCGCGCGCGCGATGCGACCGAGCGCGGTGCCGACCGCGCCGATGCGGTCGAACCACGCGCGCTCGGCGAAATTATAGCCGCCCGGCAGGCTCGCCGACGGCGGCGGCATCAGCCGCGCCCGCAGCCCGATCGCCTCGCCGGGCGCAATACCGCCATCCTGCTCGCCGCGCAGCGTCACGCGCAGCCGCGGCGGCAGGTCGGCGCGCGCCTGCGGCCGCACGATCAGGCGGACCTGGTCGCGCGCCGGAAGCGGCTCGACGCTTTCGACCAGCGCCGAAAAATCGGTCGTCACCGGATAGGCGAGCACCGGCGCCGCGACCCACGCCGCACGCGCCCATATCAGCAGCAGCCCCGCCGCTGCCGCCGCGCAGCCGATGGCGACGACACGCCCGGCCCGCCGCTGCCACCCGATCACCGCGCCGATCAGCGCCCCGCCGGCCAGCAGCAGCGCGAGGCCGGCCCATTGCGCCGCCGCCGGCAGCGCAAACCAGCCCGCGATCCCGGCGCCGAACGCCACCGGCAGCCACAGCCCGATCCGCTCACGCTCGGCGTCCAGCCGCGCCTCAGCGGCCGCGCCGGCCCGCGCCAGCACCGCCTTCACACGCGGGTGAATGGGCGTTTGAAGCGACCTTGTCGCCATGCTAGGGGCTCCCCCGAAACCCGTCCCCCGAACGATCGCCCCAACGATCGCAGGGGACGCCAAGGTGATGGAAAGAGACCCGAGTGGCAACCGAAAACCCGCCCCGACCGGCCGACGCGACCGGTGCCGCCGTCGTGACGCGCTTCGCCCCCTCGCCGACCGGCTTCCTCCATATCGGCGGCGCGCGTACCGCGCTGTTCAACTGGCTGTTCGCGCGCCACCATGGCGGCCGGTTCCTGCTCCGTATCGAGGATACCGATCGCGCCCGTTCGACCGAGGCGGCGATCGACGCGATTCTCGACGGCATGCGCTGGCTCGACCTCCATTGGGACGGCGACGCCGTCTATCAGTTCGCGCGCGCCGCCCGCCATGCCGAGGTCGCGCAGGAGCTGCTCGCCAGGGGTGAGGCCTATCGCTGCTATCTGACGCAGGACGAACTCGCCGCGATGCGCACCGAGGCGCAGGAAAAGCGCATCCCCTTCCGCGTCCGCAGCCCGTGGCGCGAGCGTAGCGACGGCGATCCCGCCGCGCCGCACGTGATTCGCCTGCGTGCGCCGCAGGAGGGGGCGACGACGATCGACGACCGCGTGCAGGGCGAAGTCACGGTCCAGAATGCCGAACTCGACGATTTCATCCTGCTGCGCTCGGACGGCACGCCGACCTATATGCTCAGCGTCGTCGTCGACGACAACGACATGGGCGTGACCCATGTGATCCGCGGCGACGACCATCTGAACAACGCCTTCCGCCAGCTTGGCCTGATCCGGGCGATGGAGTGGCGCGAGCCCGTCTATGCCCATGTTCCGCTGATCCACGGCGCCGACGGCGCCAAACTGTCGAAGCGCCACGGCGCGCTGGGCGTCGACGCCTATCGCGACGAGCTTGGCTATCTGCCCGAAGCGGTGAACAATTATCTCCTGCGTCTCGGTTGGGGCCACGGCGATGCCGAGATCATCAGTCGCGAGCAGGCGGTGGACTGGTTCGATCTCGCGAATGTCGGCCGCTCGCCCTCGCGCTTCGATTTCAAGAAGCTCGAGAATCTGAACGGCCATTATCTGCGCGAGGCCGACGACGCACGGCTCGCCGGACTCGTCGCGCCGCGCGTCGAGACGCTGGTCGATCGCCCGCTGGACGCCGCCGACCGCGCACGGCTGACGCGCGCGATGGAGTCGCTGAAACCGCGCGCGAAGACGCTGGACGAGATCGCCGACGGCGCGGTTTTCCTTTTCCTGCCGGACGCATTGCCGATGGAGGAGAAAGCTGCGACACTGCTGCGCGACGCGCCCGCGGGACTGATCGCGGACGTCACCGCGCGGCTGCGGGGATTGAACGACTGGACCGGCGAATCCGTCGAAGCCGCGGTGCGCGAAACCGCCGACGCCGCCGGACTCGGCCTTGGCAAGCTCGCCCAGCCGCTGCGCGCTGCGCTCACCGGACGCAGCGTGTCGCCGGGGATTTTCGACGTGCTGCTGCTGCTCGGGCGCGATGCCAGCCTGGCGCGACTTGACGCAGCGCACAATTTTCCGGCAGGGGCGTAGCCGCAACGATTTTGGCCCTACAGATCAGGGGAAGAGATATGACCGACAAGACCGCCACCATCACCCTGGGGGGCAAGAGCACGGAAAGCCCCGTCCTGTCGGGCAGCGTCGGACCCGACGTCGTCGACATCCGCAAATTCTACGGCCAGACCGGCGCTTTCACCTACGATCCCGGCTTCACTTCGACCGCGAGCTGCGAATCGAAGCTGACCTATATCGACGGCGACGAGGGCGTGCTGCTCCACCGCGGCTATCCGATCGGCGAGCTTGCTGAACATTCGAACTTCATGGAAGTCAGCTATCTGCTGCTCAACGGCGAACTGCCGACCGCCGACGAACTGGACAAGTTCACCTATACCATCACCCGCCACACGATGGTGCACGAACAACTCGCGACCTTCTATCGCGGCTTCCGTCGCGACGCGCATCCGATGGCGATCCTGTGCGGCGTCGTCGGCGCGCTCAGCGCCTTCTATCATGATTCGACCGAGATCCATGACCCGCACCAGCGCATGGTCGCCAGCCACCGGCTGATCGCGAAGATGCCGACGATCGCGGCGATGGCGTATAAATATTCGCTCGGCCAGCCCTTCGTCTATCCGCGCAACGACCTCAGCTACACGGGCAATTTCCTGCGCATGACCTTCGGCGTTCCGGCGGAGGAATATGAAATCGTGCCGGCCGTCGAGCGCGCCCTCGACCGCATCTTCATCCTCCACGCCGATCACGAACAGAATGCGTCGACCTCGACCGTTCGCCTCGCCGGCTCGTCGGGTGCCAACCCCTTCGCCTGCATCGCGGCGGGTATCGCCTGCCTGTGGGGCCCCGCGCATGGCGGCGCGAACGAAGCGGCGCTCAACATGCTACGCGAAATCGGCCGGCCCGAGCGCATCCCCGAATATATTGCCCGCGCCAAGGACAAGGACGACCCGTTCCGCCTGATGGGCTTCGGGCACCGCGTCTACAAGAATTACGATCCGCGCGCGACCGTGATGCAGAAGACGGTGCGCGAGGTGTTCGACGCGCTCAAGGTCGACGACCCGATGTTCGAGGTCGCGCTGCAACTCGAGGACATGGCGCTCAACGACGATTATTTCATCGAGAAGAAGCTGTTCCCGAACGTCGATTTCTATTCGGGCGTGATCTTGTCGGCGATCGGCTTCCCGACCACGATGTTCACCGTCCTCTTCGCCCTCGCCCGCACCGTCGGCTGGGTCGCGCAGTGGAACGAGATGATCTCCGATCCCGCCCAGAAGATCGGCCGCCCGCGCCAGCTCTACACCGGCCCGACGCAGCGGCCCTATGTGCCGGTGGAGAAGCGCTGAGCGACATAAAGAAGGATTGGCTCTCTCCCCTTCAGGGGAGAGATACGAAGGCTTGCGAGCTTGCTCGCTAGCCGAAATTGAGAGGGGCCGGTGTGCGTGACTCCCCCTCTCCCAACCCTCTCCTCTGAAGGGGAGAGGGCTTTCGTCGCTACTCCTCGTCCCGCGCCGGCAGGCTCAGCGTGAACCGTGCCCCCTGCCCCGGCGCGCTGTCGATGACCAGGTCGCCGTCCATCGCCCGCGCCAATCGCCGCGCGATATAAAGGCCCAGCCCGGAGCCGCCGCTGTCGGTGCGGCCGAGCCGCTCGAATTTCTCGAAGATGACCCCCTGTTGCTCCGCCGACAGCCCCTGTCCCTGGTCGGCCACGGTCACCGTCGCACGGTCGCCGTCGCGGTCGATGCGAATCCAGATCTGCGAATGCTCCGGCGAATAGCGAATCGCATTTCCGAGCAGGTTGAGCAGCACCTGCAACACCCGCCGGAACTCGCCCCACGCCGGCGCCCGGTCGTCGGTGCGCGGCGCGTCGATGCGAATCCCCTTTTCCTCGGCTTTCATGCCGAGCAGCCCGACCGCGCGTCGCGCCAGATCGCCAAGGTCGATTTCGTCGCGCGCCGCGCGGAATCCCGGCCGCTCGATATTCTGAAGATCGGCCAGATCGTCGACCAGCCCCAGCAGGTGCCGCCCCGCGTGCGCGATATCCCCGGCATAGCGCGCATAATCGGCGCGGATCGGCCCGTCGAACTGGCCCGAGATCGTCTCGGCGGTCGCGATGATCCGGCTCAGCGGCCCGCGCAGCGCGCCGTCGATCCGTCGCCCGAAGGCGGGATCGGACAGCGGCAGCGACCCGAAAGCCGGATCGGATAGCGTCGGCGCGGTTTCGGCCGCTTCCGCCTTCCCCGTGGGAAGCGCGGTGCCGCGAAAGCCGGTGAAGCGCGCCGCCGCATCGAACAGCGGCTCGCCCGCCAGCTCCATCGCCCGCGGTCCCGCCGGCCCTTCGGCGCGCGCGCGCTGCCCCTCGAAGCCGGCCTGCCGCGCCAGCGCGCGCAACACCGCAAAGCGCCCATCGTCGTCGGGCAGCAGCTCAAACAGTTCGGACAGCGACCGCGCCTCCCAATCCGTGGGGGTCGGCACGGCCTCGGTCCCGGCGCGCAGTGCGACAAGGCGAAGCTGGGCGTCGCATTCCCACGTCCAGCCGCGCGGGCTCGCCGCCGCCTCGGGCAACGCAGGCGCCAGCGGTTGCCGGGTCGGCCTCGCGCGCCAGTCGCTGATTTCCAGGCTCGCGCCCTCGGCATCGGGCAGGACACGGACCAGCGCGTGGATGTCGCTATGATCGTCGGCGGCATAGAGCGGGCGCGAAATGTCGCGCTGCAATCGCTGCGCCAGCGCGACCAGCCGCGCGAGCTGCGGCAGCGCCAGCGGCTTTTCCAGCCCCGCCCCCGCGCGCTGCTGAAGCCGCAGCAGTGGGTCGTCGGCGCTGACCAGCGCCCCCGATCGGTCGATGCGGCCGTGGATGATGCGCTCGCTCATGCCCCGCCCTCCGGCACCGCGTCGTCGAGCCAGCATCCGGCGAGCGCGCGGCCCGAAAGCCGCGCCAGCGACGCTTCGAGCGGAGCCAGCGCGGCGCGGTCGAGGCGCAGCGGCGCGAGCAGCGAGGGCAGCGCGGCCGCCTCGGCGGTCAGCAGCGCGAGCGCCATGTCGCCATAGCGGCGGCGATGCGCGGCGGCCGCCAGCGCGATCAGCGCCGGCCAGTCGTGCCCCGCGATCGCCGCGGCGGCGGCCTCTGCAACGCCGCCCTCGTCCGCCAGCGCGTCGTGATAGTCGCGCGCCGCCGCGTCGATTCCGCGCTCGCCCGCCTGCGCCGCGATCAATGCGCGGACCGTTTCGCCCAGATCGGCCGCCTGTGCGCCGTCATCGGCAAGCGCGCCGAGCCGCCACGCGGCGATATCGAGCAGCAGCGCACGGAACACTTCGGGGTCGAGGTCGGCGGAGGCGAGGCACGGATTGCCGAGCGCGTCGCCGCGCCGCCGATCGGCGATGTGAAGTGTCAGCCGCGCGCGGTCGGCGGGCGACAGCGGCGCACCCGCGGGCACCGCGTCGACGCCATCGGCTTCGACAGGCGGCGGGCTCTCGCGCAGCGCCGATTGCGCGCGCCAGCGATGCTCCTCGGCGCGCGCGAAACAGGGGGCGGCGAGCCGGTCCGCGGCCGGCAGTCCGCCGCGCAGCCAGTCGTGCCACAGCGCCGCGCCGTCGATCGCGGGGTCGAGCCGCGCCGCAAGCTCCACCGTCAGCCGCCGCGCGATGCCCAGCGACAGCGCGCGCTGCTCCTCGGTCAGCCGCCCGGCCGTTGGCGCAGCCAGATAATCGGCCAGCTCGCGCAGGCGCGCCGAAAGCGACGGCGACGCCGGATCGATGCCGGAAGGGGCGATGGAGTCACGCATGCGTGCCCGCCATAGCAGCATCGCGTTAATGCGCTCTAAACCTTGAAGCGCATTGTTTTCCCCCGCTCTTAACGCGCCCTTACCGCGCCCCCGGTCGCCGCGCGAGGCGGAGCCAGAGCATGATCTGGAGCAGCGCGAGCAGCGGCAATATCGCGAACATCAGCGGCGCAAAGCCGAAAAGCAACGACGGCGCGAGCAATATCCACGCCTCATCGGCATCGGGTAGCAGCCAGTGGAAGCGCCGTTTCTCGCCCGCATCCTCGTAAAGCCAGCGCGCGAGCAGGATCGTCGCGGCCAGACAGGGCGCCAGCGCGGCCTCCGAGAATTTCGGCACCTCGTGCGCGCTTCCCCCCAGCGAGAGCAGCCATGGGAACAGGGCGAGCAGCAGCCAGGCGAAGCTGCGGATGGCCGCCCGCCAGCGGTCCTGCGCCGCGCTTTCGGCGCGGAACGCCGCCAGGAAGCGCATCGCGGCGAGCCCCAGCCCGCCGAACACCGCGACCAGCGCTCCCGCCGCCGCCAGCCCGCTCGCCGCCAGCAGCGCCACGATCGCCCATAAAAGCGCCGTGATATAAGGCAGATAGCGCGCGGTCGCCGGCGAACGCACGAGCAGCGGTCCGGCGAGCCGCACCAGCGGCATCATGATCGCCGAGCGGCCGAGCCCCATGCCGCCATATTCGACCCGCTGCAGGCTCGATTGCTCGATCAGCGCCGCGGTCGGACGGTCGGCGACGATCGCGATCTCACCCTGTTCGAACAACGCCGGCTCGCAATAGAGTCGCCGCGCGCCCGCCTGCACCGCGATGCGCAGCAGCGTCAGCATCATGTCCCATTCGCCGGGCATGGCGGCAAGATCGGCGACCATCGGCTGCGTGATGTTGGCGAGCCCGCCCCAGCGCCGCGTCGCGTCGATCCGCTCGAACCCCTGCGTCAGCATCGTGTCGCCGGTGACCAGGATCGCCGCCGATCCGGGCTTCGCGATCGCGGCATAATGGGTGCCGCCGGCGCGCAGCCCGTCGGCGACGAGCAGGATATGATCGTCGGCCTGGACCAGCGGCATCAGGTCGCCCGCCGCGCGCACCGGCGTCACCGTCATGCCGCGGCGGCGGATGCGGTCGCAGGTGGCGAGCAGTTCGCCCGGCACCGCGCCGACCGCCACCGCCATATGCGTGACGCCGACATCGGCGAGCCGGGCCGCCTGCCGCTCGAGCAGCGTCTCGCCCGCGATGGCGACGAGCGCGCGCAGCCCCCCGTCGGGCAGGATTTCGCTGGCGCCGACCAGCGCGATCAGGGCCATCGGGCGGCACCGTGCGGAAAAGCTGTCATCGCGCGAGAGCTTTACGGCGAGCGGAGCGATTGGCAAGCCGCTTGTCGGCCGCCATGACGGCACGAAAAGGCACAAAAGGACGCCAATTCCCCGGCCGCCGCGCGCCGGAAAAATTTGGCCCGAAAGAGGCCGAATCGCTGGCCTTTTCCGCCGCCATCGGCTAGTCCGGTGCCACCTCCCGAAAGAAGAAAAAAGGCCGGGTCTTGACCGAAGAAAATACGCCTGTTCCGCCGTCCGACGACGGTGTGTCGCCGATCAACATCGTCGACGAGATGAAGACCAGCTACCTCGATTATGCGATGAGCGTGATCGTCAGCCGCGCGCTCCCCGACGTGCGCGACGGGCTGAAGCCGGTGCATCGCCGCATCCTTTATGCGGCGCAGGAGGGCGGCTTCATTCCCGGCCGTCCTTACAAGAAATCGGCGAAGATCGTCGGCGACGTGATGGGCAATTATCACCCGCACGGCGACAGCGCGATCTACGACGCGCTCGCACGCATGACGCAGGACTGGTCGCTGCGCGTGCCGCTGATCGACGGTCAGGGCAATTTCGGATCGATGGACCCCGACCCGCCGGCCTCGATGCGTTATACCGAGGCGCGGCTCGCCCGGACCGCGATGGTGCTGCTGAACGACCTCGACAAGGACACGGTCGACTTCCAGCCCAACTACGACGCCAGCCGCGAAGAGCCGACAGTCCTGCCCGCGCGCTTCCCCAACCTGCTCGTCAACGGTGCCGGCGGCATCGCGGTCGGCATGGCGACCAACATCCCCCCGCACAATCTGGGCGAGGTGGTCGACGCCTGCCTCGCGATGATCGACCGCCAGCTCGAAGGCGGCACGCCGCTGAGCATCGAAGAACTGATGCAGATCGTCCCCGCCCCCGATTTCCCGACCGGGGCGAAGATCCTCGGGCAGGGCGGCGCGCGCAACGCCTATACCACGGGGCGCGGCTCGATCATGATGCGCGCGACGCACGCGATCGAGGATGGCCGCGGCGACCGCCGCTCGATCGTCCTCACTTCCATCCCGTTCCAGGTCGGCAAGTCGGGCCTCGTCGAAAAGATCGCCGAGGCGGCGCGCGACAAGCGGATCGAGGGCGTCTCCGACATCCGCGACGAATCGAACCGCGAGGGTGTCCGCATCGTCATCGACCTGAAGCGCGATGCGACCGCCGACGTCGTGCTCAACCAGCTCTGGCGTCACACCCCGGCGCAGTCGAGCTTCCCCGCCAACATGCTCGCGATCCGCGGCGGCCGCCCCGAAATGCTGGGACTGGCGGACATATTGTCCGCCTTCATCGCCTTCCGTGAAGAGGTCATCACCCGCCGCTGCAAATATGAGCTGGCGAAGGCGCGCGAGCGCGCGCACATCTTGCTCGGGCTCGTCGTCGCGGTGTCGAACCTCGACGAAGTGGTGCGAATCATCCGCGGCGCGCCCAATCCGGCGGCGGCGCGCGAGGCGCTGCTCGCGCGCGAATGGCCGATGGGCGAGATCGCCCCCTATATCCGCCTCGTCGAGGCGATCGAGGGCGAGATGGAGGAGGCCGCGACCTACCGCCTGTCGGAGACGCAGGTGAAGGCGATCCTCGACCTCCGCCTGCATCGGCTGACCGCGCTCGGTCGTGACGATATCGGCAACGAACTCAAGGTTCTGGCGACTGAAATTGAGGAACTGCTTTCGATCCTCGCCGATCGCGTCAAGCTCTATGGTGTGATGCGCGAGGAACTGGTCGCGGTGCGCGCCGAATTCGCCACGCCGCGCCGGACGATCATGGCCCCTGCCGCCGACGGCATCGATGACGAGGATCTGATCGAGCGCGAGGAGATGGTCGTCACCGTCACGCTCGACGGCTATATCAAGCGCACTCCGCTCGACACCTTCCGCGCCCAGCGCCGCGGCGGCAAGGGTCGCGCCGGCATGGCGACGAAGGACGAAGATGTCGTCACCGAACTCTTCGTCACCTCGACCCACACGCCGGTTCTGTTCTTCTCGACGCTCGGCAAGGTCTATCGGATGAAGGTGTGGCGTCTGCCCGAGGGTGGGCCGGCGACGCGCGGACGCCCGATGATCAACCTGCTGCCGCTGGCGCAGGGGGAGACGATCTCGACCGTCCTGCCGCTCCCCGAGGATGAGGCCGAATGGGGCAAGCTGCACGTCATGTTCGCAACCGCGAAGGGCAGCGTGCGTCGTAACAGCATGGACGCCTTCACCAACGTGCCCTCGAACGGCAAGATCGCGATGAAGTTCGAAGGCGAGGACGAGGACGACAGGCTGATCGGCGTCGCGCTCCTGGACGAGAATGACGACGTGCTGCTCGCGACGCGGCAGGGCAAGGCAATCCGCTTCGCCGGCGACGAAGTGCGCGCCTTCCAGAGCCGCAATTCGACCGGCGTGCGCGGCATGAGGCTGGCGAAGGAGGACGACGAGGTCATCTCGCTGTCGATCCTCCACCGCGGCGGCATGCGCGATCAGGACGAGCGCGAGGATTATCTGCGCTTCGCCCCGTGGAAGGCGGAGAAGGACGGCACCCACACGATGACCGACGAGCGTTTCGCAGAGCTGGCGGGGCGCGAACAGTTCATCCTCACCGTCTGCGCCAATGGCTATGGCAAGCTGTCGTCGGCCTATGAATATCGCCGTACCGGCCGCGGCGGCCAGGGCATCACCAATATCGACAATATCCGCCGCAACGGCCCGGTCGTCGCCAGCTTCCCGGCGACGCAGGCGCATCAGTTGATGCTCGTCACCGACCAGGCGAAGCTGATCCGCATGGGCCTCGATTCGCTGCGCGTCATCGGCCGCGGCTCGGCCGGTGTGCGCCTGTTCGACGTCGCCGACGGCGAGCATGTCGTCTCGGCCGCGCTGATCGAGGAAAGCGAGGAGGCGGCGGACGAGACTGCGGTGACGGAAGCCGAAACGGCGACCGGCGAGACGGGCGGCGAATGACCGCCGCCACCGCCTTCAAGATACTGACCGCCCAGCAATGGGCCGATTTCGAGCGCGAGCGCGTATTTCGCGGCGCGCCGGTCGACGTCGCCGACGGCTATATCCACCTGTCGACCGCCGACCAGCTCGAAGGCACGCTGGCAAAGCATTTCGCCGACGAACGCGACCTGCGCATCGCCGAGGTCGACCTCGGCCCGCTCGGCGATGCCGTCCGCTGGGAAGAATCGCGCGGCGGCGCCCTCTTTCCCCACCTCTATGGCGAATTGCCGATGCACGCGGTCGTGGGCCTCAGCAAGCGGGATTGATAATGCGCGCGCCCTTCCCCCTTGATGGGGGAAGGATACGAAGCCTTATCGCGAAGCGATTAGGCGGAGTTGGATGGGGGTGACGGTTCGTCATGGCATCATCGGCCTCGGACCGGGACGGCGTTTATAGGTCCTGACCCTAGTCACGTGGACCTGACGTTCATCCCATAAAGATCGTCATGCTGAACTTGTTTCAGCATCCATGGCCGGCTCTTTCCTTTTACGCTGCGTTTGTTTCGAGGGCAGGCCATGGACCCTGAAACAAGTTCAGGGTGACGATTACCAATGACGCGAGCTTCGTTTCCACTATACTAGCCAGCAAGCTGGCAAGTCTCGCTGCCCCCCATAAAGGGGAAGGACGGTGGTTCCATCATCCGCCATATCCCCCGATTGACGCCCCCCACCAATCGGCGCACCTTCCTTCCATGACGATCGCCATCACCCCCAGCGGCCAGGCGTGCGGCGCGCGCGTGACCGGCGTCGACCTCACCCGCCCGCTCGCCCCCGAGACCATCGCCGACATCCGCGCCGCCTGGCTCGACCATCACGTCCTCGCTTTCCCCGATCAGAGGATGAGCGACGACGATCTCGAACGCTTCACCGGCTATTTCGGCGGTTTCGGCGACGATCCTTTCATCAAGCCCATTCCCGGCCGAAAGCATATCATCGCGGTCAAACGCCGCGCCGACGAGACCGCGCCGCTGTTCGCCGAAAACTGGCACAGCGACTGGAGCTTTCAGGCGCGTCCGCCAGCAGGCACCTGCCTGTTCGGCCTCACCATTCCTCCGGTCGGCGGCAATACCGACTTCGCGAATCAGCACGCCGCGCTCGACGCAATGCCCGATACGCTGCGTGCCCGGATCGAAGGAAAAATGGCAATCCACAGCGCGCGCGGCGGCTATGCTCCATCGGGCATGTACGGTACGCGGGATGCGGGCCGCAGCATGGACATCCGTTCGGGCGAGGAAGCGCTGGCAACGCAGACGCACCCGATCATCCGCAAGCACCCGGAAACCGGCCGCGAGGGACTGTTCGGCTGCGCCGGCTACATCATCGGCATCGAAGACATGGACGATGCGGAGGCGCTGCCCCTCCTCTACGAACTGGTGCAATGGCAGGGCAGCGAGCCATTCCGCTATAGCCACCAATGGGAGGCGAACACGCTCGTCATGTGGGACAACCGTTCGGTCCTCCATCGCGCGACCGGCGGCTACGACGGCCATGACCGTCTGCTCCACCGCACGACGATCGCGGCATGGGACGGATAGGGAAACCCGGCCGCCCGATCCCCGATATCGAGGCGCTGCTCGCGGGCGAACCCGCCCCGCCCCCGCCTGAACGTCAGGCGCTTCCGCGGCGCAGCGTCCCGACCACACCCCGGGCGATCAGCGCCTGCCCGCCGAAATAGAGCGGCCAGACCAGCCACATCGTCACGCTTTTGGACAGGGCACCGCCCTCGCCCGCGAAGATGAACAGGTCGCTGCCGAGGAACAGCATCGCGCCAATCCCGGTGCGATAGCGCGGAAAGCCGCTGGCCCAGGCGCAAGCCGCCATCGCCGCGACGATCGCGGTATAGCCGACCGCTGCGCCCATCTGGTCGGCCGGCGCGCTCTTCGTCAGCGCCCAGGCGATGACCAGCGCCAGCGGCACGGTCAGCGCGACGAGCAGTTGCTGCGACCCGGTCGGCTTCGGTCGCCGGTTGCGCAGGTAAAGCGCGATGGCGATCAGGTGTCCCACGGCAAAGGCGGCCGCGCCCGGCATCATGCCGACCGCGTCGAGCAGCCAGTCGCCGAGTGCCCCGAAGCCCAGCGCCGCGGCGATCATCCAGCCGTCACGGCTTCGCGCATTGGCCGCGGCCCACAGCGCGAGCAGGCCGACCCCGCTCGTCTTCCACGCCCAGATCGCCGGCCCGTCCCAGCGCATCAGCACCGCCGCGAAAAAGCTGATCCCGCCGACCAGCGCCAATATCCACAGTCCCCGCGCCCGATCCCAGTCCGCCGTTCCGCTCCCGACCGCTGTGTTCATCGTCCGCCCCTTTGCATCTTGCCGTCAACCCGCCTAGTGCGCGGGCGATTGGGCGCAAGTCAACGGATAGGGTAAATGGCGGACCACGACATCCATATCATCGGCGGCGGACTCGCGGGCTCCGAAGCCGCCTGGCAGCTCGCCGAGGCGGGCTTCCGCGTCCGACTGTCCGAAATGCGCGGCGGCGCGGGCACGACCCCCGCGCATCAGGGCGATGCGCTCGCCGAAATGGTCTGCTCGAACAGCTTTCGCAGCGACGACGGCGACAGCAACGCCGTCGGCCTGCTCCACCGCGAGATGCGCGCGCTCGGCTCGCTTATCATGCGGCAGGCCGACGCGACGAAGCTCCCCGCCGGCTCGGCCCTCGCGGTCGACCGCGACCTCTTCGCGGGCGGCGTCACCCGCGCGCTGTCGGAACATCCGAACGTCTCCGTCGTCCGCGAGCGCATCGACGCGCTGCCCTCCGCCGGGCCGGTCATCGTCGCCACCGGCCCGCTGACCGCCGAAGGCCTCGCCGCCAGCATCGGCGCCGCGACGGGCAAGGATTCGCTCGCCTTCTTCGACGCCATCGCGCCGATCGTCTATCGCGACACGATCGACATGGACGTCGCCTGGATGGCGAGCCGCTGGGACAAGGTCGGGCCGATCGGCGACGGCAAGGACTATATCAACTGCCCGCTGGACAAGGACCAATATTATGCCTTCGTCCAGGGGCTGGTCGACGGCGAGAAGACCGGCTTCAAGGAATGGGAGACCGACACCCCCTATTTCGAAGGCTGCATGCCGATCGAGGTCATGGCCGAACGCGGCCCCGACACGCTGCGCTTCGGCCCGATGAAGGGCGTCGGGCTCGACAATCCGCGCACCGGCCGCTGGCCCTGGGCGGTCGTCCAGCTCCGCCAGGACAATGCGCTCGGCACGCTGTGGAACATGGTCGGCTTCCAGACCAAGTTGAAGCACGCCGAACAGGTGCGGCTGTTCCGCACCATTCCCGGTCTCGAAAAGGCCGAATTCGCGCGGCTGGGCGGGCTCCACCGCAACAGCTTCATCCGCTCGCCCGAACTGCTCGACGGCCAGCTCCGCCTGAAAACCGCACCGCACATCCGCTTCGCGGGGCAGATCACCGGCTGCGAAGGCTATGTCGAAAGCGCCGCCATCGGCCTGATCGCCGCGCGCTTCGCCGCCGCCGAACTGGCCGGCCGCTCCCTGCCCCCGCCGCCGTCCGAAACCGCGCTCGGCGCGCTGCTCGGCCATATCACCGGCGGCGCCGACGCCGCGAGCTATCAGCCGATGAACGTCAATTTCGGCCTCTTCCCCCCGCTCCCCGACGACGTCCGCAAAAAGGATCGCAAGCTCGGCTACACCCGGCGCGCGGGCGGGGCGCTGGCTGAATGGATGAAGCTGGCCGACGGCGTGGCCGCCTAGGGGCCGTTCGCAGTCGCTCAACAACTACACGTCGGCTTCGGCTTCCGCTTCGGCGCCGTCGTCGCGAATTCGGTGCGAGTCAGGTCGCCCGACTTGTCGGCATCGGCCCCCGCGAAGCGGTCGCTCGTCGCCACTGCCCATTCCTCGAAGCTCAGCAGATTGTCGCCATTGGCGTCGAGCTTGCGGAATGCGGCGCTGCGCGTCGCCATCATCTCGACCCGGCTGATCCGTTCGTTGCGGTCGCGGTCGTAGCGGTTGAAACGCCGCTCCTCGCGCGTTTCCTGTTTCGCGGCGGGCAGTTCGGGCGGCGCAGCGCCGCGCTTCGGGGCGTTCGGACCGGCGACCGGGATCGCGGGCAGCTTCGGCGGCGGCGCCGGCAGCGCGCGCTGCTCGGCGACCTGGCTGTGCCCCTTCCACAGGAACACCCCGCCGGTCAGCAGCAGCGCCGTCGCGAACCCACCGGCCAGAAATCGCGAAACCGCCATATGCTCCTCCCCGCCGCAAGCGTTACACGCGCCGCCGGTCGCGGGTCAATTCCAGCCGCTCCGCAGCAATAATTATCGAACGGATTGTTTAAATCCTACCCCATCATTGCTATATCCGATCAATGCAGAACTACCTCCCTTCGCTGAAGCAGATGCAATATTTCGTCGCGCTGCACGAGCATGGCCATTTCGGCCGCGCCGCCGACGCCTGCAACGTGACCCAGTCGACGCTGTCGGCGGGCATCCGCGAGCTCGAGACGCTGCTCGGCCAGACGCTCGTCGAGCGCACCCGCCGCGTCGTGCGCTTCACCAAGCTGGGCAACGCCATCGTCGAAAAGGCGCACCGCGTGCTGCGCGAGGCCGAGGAACTTGCCGACATGGCCGCCGCCGCCGCGGCCCCGCTCGTCGGCGAGCTGCGGATGAGCGTCATCCCGACCATTGCGCCCTTCCTGCTCCCCGGTCTGCTGCCGCGACTGCGCAAGGAGCGGCCGTCGCTCAAGCTCTTCCTGCGCGAGGAACCGAGCGCGCAGGCGTGCGAATCGCTCCATCACGGCATGGTCGACTGCGTCCTCCTCGCCCTCCCCTATGCCTGCGGCGACGTGGAGGCCGAAAATCTGTTCGACGACGCGCTGTTCGTCGCCTTTCCCGGCGACCAGGCCGAAGACCTGCCGGCGATGGTCACCGCCGACCAGCTCGACCCGTCGCAACTGCTGATGCTCGAGGACGGGCATTGCCTGAAGGATCATGCGCTCGCCGCGTGCAACCGGCCCGAACTGCGCGCCGGCGCCCGGATGATGGGTACCTCGCTTCACACGCTCGTCCAGATGGTCGACAACGGCCTCGGCATCACCATGTTACCGCAGATGGCGATCGAGGCCGGCATCCTCGACCACACCGACATCGACACCCGCCCGCTCGCCTCCGATCATGACTGGCGCACCATCGCGCTCGTCTGGCGCAAGGGCAGTCCCCGCGCCGACGAATTCCGGATGCTCGCCGATATCTTCCGCAAGCATAAGGGGGATTGAACCCCGGACGTTCAACCGACAGGCTCTTTATGCCTCGTCACCCTGCACTTGTTTGGCGCTTATCCCTTGCCATCCGTAGGCCTCCTTACTTCGTCATTGCGACGCCGGCGAAAGCCGGGGGAAGCAATCCAGAGCGGTTTGCGCGCACTCTGGATTGGCTTCGCTCCGCTCGCAATGACGGGATTACGGATGCGAAAGCGATAAGCGCCAAACAAGGTCAGCATGACGAAGGCAGGGAGTGGCAATGAGCCACTTCCTACCCCCAGCGCGCCGCCCGCGCGCGGTCCGCCCCGCGTTCCTCGACCCACGCGACGCGCCCATCGGCAAAACTCTCGCGCTTCCACAGCATCACGTCGGTCTTCAGCCGGTCGATCAGATATTCGCACGCCGCCAGCGCTTCGGCGCGATGGCGGCTGCTCGCCAGCACCAGCACGATCGTGTCGCCGGGCGCCATCGCCCCGACCCGGTGGATCAGGGTCGATGCGTCCAGCGTCCAGCGCCGCGCCGCTTCCTCTGCCAGCGCGGTCAGCCCGGCCGCGGTCATCGCCGGATGATGATCCAGGAACAATTCGGTCAGCCCGCCATCGCCGCGCACCCGCCCGACGAAGCTCGCGCTCGCCCCGTGGCCGCCGGCGTCGTGCGCCGCCAGTTCGGCCGCGACGTCGATCGCTTCCGCGCGGACCGCGACGCGGATCATCCCCCGGTCACCGGCGGAAACAGCGCGACCTCGCCCGCATCGCCGATCGGCGCGTCCGCCCCGACCATCGCGCCGTCCACCGCCGCGCGAATCCGCCCCGGCTCGGCAAAGGCCCGCGCCCCGCGCGCGTCGCGCGCCGCCAGCCAGCGCACGAGGTCGCCGACCGTCGCGATTCCGGCGGGCAGCGCGACCGTTTCGGCCGCCATCCCCATCCGCTCGCGCACCCAGGCGAAATAGGCGATGTCGAGCGTCACCGGTTCAATCCATATGCTTGAGGCCGACGCGCAGATAATCCCAGCCGGTAATCAGCGTCAGCACCGCCGCACCCCACAGCGAGGCGAGACCGACCGTCTTGACCCACGGCCACATCGGCAGGGCCCCGGCCAGGATCAGCGCGCCGAAGGCGACGAGCTGGCACGCCGTCTTCCACTTGGCGAGCCGCGTCACCGGCATCGACACCTGCAGCGTCGCCAGAAATTCGCGCAACCCCGACACGATGATCTCGCGCAGCAGGATGATGAGTGCCGCGATCACATGCCAGCCGTCCACGTCGCGGGTGAAGACCAGCAGCAATATCACCGCCGCGATCATGATCTTGTCGGCGATCGGGTCGAGGAAAATGCCCAGCCGCGACACGGTGCCGCGCGCCCGCGCCACATAACCGTCAAAATAATCGGTAATGCCCATCAGACAATAGAGTGCGAAGGCAAAGGCATAGTCGAGTGGCAGCGGCTGGTGGCGCATATCCTCGCGCGCGCCGGGCCAGAGCAGGAACAGCAGAATCGGCACCGCGAGGATTCGCGACAAGGTCAACAGGTTCGGAAGGCTGAGCATGGTTCCTGATTCCCGCCCGGGAGGTGCGACTGTTCCAAAATGGGCTTTGACCCCATCTGCCCTAGCCGATAAGCCCCCCAAGCGACAACCGAATTGCCCGCAGCGGCAGCGCCGGTCGCGCGTTCGGGCAACAAGAGTGGGCTTCGCATGACCGGTTCCTTCGCGCTTTTGAAGCAACGCCGGTTCCTGCCCCTGTTCGCGACCCAATTCCTCAACGCCTTCAACGACAATTTCTACAAGATGGCGATGGTGATCCTCGTCACCTTCACCATCTACAAGGATCCGGAGACCGAGGCGTGGTTCAACGCACTGGCGGGCGGGCTCTTCATCCTGCCCTTCTTCCTCTTCTCCGCGCTCGCCGGGCAACTCGCCGACAGCCGCGACAAGACGTGGATAATCCGGCTCATCAAGACCGCCGAAATCGGGATCATGATCGTCGGCGGCGCGGGCATCTGGCTGCACAATGTCCCGCTCATGCTGCTCGCGCTCTTTTCGATGGGGATGCACTCGACCTTCTTCGGGCCGATCAAATATGCGATCCTGCCCCAGCATCTACAGGACGACGAGGTGCTCTCGGGCACCGGCTGGGTCGAGGCGGGGACCTATATCGCGATCCTCGGCGGCACCATCGCCGGCGGGCTGATCGCGCCGCATCATGCGATCGTCGGCATCGTCGCGGTCGCCGTCGTCGGCCGCCTGACCGCCAGCCTCGTGCCGCCCGCTCCGCCCGAGGCGGAGGCGCGCGACCTGGTCATCGACCATAATGTCTTCCGCTCCTCGTGGCAGATCGTCAGTTCGACGATGCACATCCCGCGGCTGTTCCTCGCCATCGTCTCGATCAGCTTCTTCTGGGCGATCGGTGCGATCCTCGCCGCGCAGTTCCCGCCGCTGGTCAAAAATGCGCTCGCCGCCGACAACACCGTCGCGACGCTGTTCACCGCCATCTTCTCGGTCGGCGTCGCCATCGGCTCGATCGTCGTCAACCGCCTGCTCAAGGGGCGGGTGTCGGCGCGCTATTCGCCGGGATCGGTGATCGTGATGGGATTGTTCGTGCTCGACCTCTGGTGGTCGGTGAAGGGCTGGCCGCACCGCGACGGCACGCTGATGAACTGGCGCGAATTCCTGTCGCTGACCGCCGGCGACCGCGTCATCCTCGACCTGCTCGGCATCGCCATCGCCGGCGGCATGTTCGTCGTGCCGCTCTACGCCTTCCTGACCACGACCGTCGCCAAGTCGCAGACGGCGCGCACCGTCGCCGCGAACAATATCGTCAATTCGGGCTTCATGGTCGCCGCGACGCTGGTCCTCAGCCTGCTCATCGGTCTCGGCCTGACGATCGACGACACGCTGCTGATGGTCGCCGCCATGTGCCTGCTGTCCGCCTGGCTCGCGTGGAAACTCCACAAGGCCTGCGACTGAGGCCGTTTCGCCTTCCCCCTCGATGGGGGAAGGATATGAGGCCTTGCCGAGCGTGATCGGGTTAGGCTGAAGCGCCATGAACAACCCGTGCATCCCCGCCTTCGCCGGAGCACATGCTTTTCAAGTAGAGATGACTATGCTCCAGACGCAGTTGGATGGGGTGATGCTGCGACTAGAGCAGCGAGCCCTAAATCGGCATCACCCTTTCTACCGTTCGTGCTGAGCTTGTCGAAGCACCGTTTTTTCTTTTCGGCCTCGCAAGGAAAGAACAGCCCTTCGACAAGCACAGAGCCTGTCCCCCCCCCAAAGGCGGGGGGGGGGGGGGGCGAACGGGGATGGGCGATGCCGATTTAACGCACGCCGCTCTCTCTAAGGGTTGTGGGGATTCAGGTTTCGGCGGCCCTATACGGTTTTTTCAGCACCGGTCGGGATTCCTCAAGAGGAATCCCCACACCCCCTAGCGAATAAATCCGCAAGTCTCGCTGCCTCCCCATCAAGGGGGAGGGAATGTGCGGCCCCGGCTCCGCAGACCTCAAAGCAGGAACATCATCGTCGCGGTAAAGAAGATCGCGAAACTCTCCAGGAACAGCCGCACGTCGCTGCCGCTCGCCAACAAGGGCTGCGGCGGGCGACGCTGTTCGGCGATCGCGCTGCGCAGCGCGCCCTGCCAGTCGGCCGGCACGCTCATCCGCGCGATCACGAGTTGGCGGGCGCCATGCGCGCGTATCCGGCCGCGAATGTCGACGCGCTCGTCGGAGTCGAATCCAGTCATGCCGCCGAAGCTAGGAACTTCTTAACGGCACGGTAAGGTTAAAAGATCCTTAACGCGCAGACTGTCCCCGCGCGGGACGGTTATAGCCCCGGTTCCCCTCCCGCTTGCGAGAGGGGAGATCGGGACGAACCCACGGGCTATCGTCAGCCCACCGGCGGCCGAATCTTCACGGCGCGCCGGTCGGCGATTCCCGCCTGGAACGGCTTGCAGCGCTGCGGCCGCATCCGCGGCCCCAGGCACAGCCGCACCTCGTCGAGCCAGCCCTGCCGGTCGGTCGCGACCGCGATCATCTCGGGCGCGATGCCCTCGTTCACGCTGGCGAAGGCGCGGCGCACCGATCCCGCCGTCTGCCGCTTCGCCACCAGCGCCGTCATGTCGGGAAAGCGCACCGCGCCGAACAATATCTCCGCCGCGCGGAAATAGGCGGCGGGATGCGGGCTCATGCAGGTGCCGTGCTTCGCCCATTCATGCTGCAGAAGCTGCGCCGACGGCGTCATGCACATATGGCGCCGCAGCACCGGCGCGGGCACGATCTTCGCCGGGCGACACCATTGCGGATAGGCCGGACCGTCCGCCTCGGGCCACAGCCCGTGCAGCACCCAGCCGAAACGACCAGCCTCGCCCGAACATTGGAATCGGTCGCGCGCCGCCTTCGGATTGCGGACGCGCGAGCAATGCTGCGGCGACCAGCTCATGGCCAACAGATAGCCGCCGATCTTCGGGCTGCGCGCCGGCTCGCCGCGGGGCGGCTTCTCGACCCGCGGCACCGGCACGCGATCGGGCGCCTCGCACGCGGGTGCCTGCGCCTGGGCAGCGACGGGTGCGAGCATCAACAGGACGGCGCCCATCCCTGCCCATCGTCGCCCCTGCGAAGGCAGGGGCCGCTGTCGGCCTTGCGCTGCACCGATAGCGGCCCCTGCCTTCGCAGGGGCGACGGCGCGATTCCTGTCAGGCCAGCGCAAAATCGAGTCCGATATCGGCCGCCGGCGCCGATTGGGTCAGCCGCCCGACCGAAACATAGGTGACTCCCGACGCGCCGATTGCGCCGATCGTCTCCAGCGTCACACCGCCCGAGGCTTCGGTCGGCACCTTGCCCCCGACGATGGCGACGCATTCGCGCAGCTCCTCCGGCCCCATATTGTCGAGCAGCAGGTGCGTCGCCCCGGAGCCGAGCGCGGGCGCGACCTGATCGACCCGGTCGACCTCGACGATGATGTCCGCGATCCCCGCCGCGACCGCGCGCCGCACCGCTTCTTCGACCGATCCGGCGACCGCGACATGATTGTCCTTGATCATCGCCGCGTCCCACAGCCCCATGCGGTGATTGGTCGCGCCGCCCATCCGCGTCGCATATTTCTCCAGCACCCGCAGGCCCGGAATCGTCTTGCGCGTGTCGAGCAGGATCGCGCCAGTGCCCGCGAGTGCATCGACATAGCGCCGCGTCATCGTCGCGATGCCCGACAGGTGCTGCACCGTGTTCAGCGCCGACCGCTCGGCGGTCAGCATCGCGCGCGCATGGCCCGATAGGCGCATCAGGTCGGTCCCGGCGGCAACTTCGGCGCCCTCCTCGACCAGTATTTCGATCTCCATCGCCGGATCGAGTGCGCGAAAGAAGCGCTCGGCGATCGGAAGGCCGGCGACGGTGATCGCGTCGCGGCTGTCCATGACGCCCTCGAAACGAGCGTCGGCGGGAATCACCGCCAGCGAGGTGATATCGCCACCGCGGCCGAGATCCTCGGCCAACGTGGCGCGGACGAAGGCGTCGAGGTCGAAGCCGGGCAGCGCGAAATCGGTCATGAGTCCCGCGATAAGGGCTGGCCGCGGCAAATCAACTTGACGTTTACGTCAACTGTCGCCGACATACACGCACCGCGGCACTTTCGCCAACTTCCGGAGACAGTCATGCAATCGCCCATCTGCACCCTGCTCGACATCGAATTCCCGCTGCTCGCCTTCTCGCACTGCCGCGACGTCGTGGTCGCGGTGTCGAAGGCGGGCGGCATGGGCGTCTTCGGCGCCGCCGCCCTGCCCCCCGAGCGGCTGGAGGAGGAACTGGCGTGGATCGACGAGCATATCGGCGGCAAGCCCTATGGCGTCGACCTGATCGTCCCCAACAGCTTCGCTGGCAAGGGCGAGGCGCCGGCGGCCGGAACGCCCGAAATCCCCGAGACGCACCGCGCCTTTGCCGCCGACGTGCTGGCCCGGCACGGCGTCGACGCCGCCGGCCTCGACGAAGGGATGGCGGCGCGCCAGAGCTTTGGCGAGAATATGCGCGAGGACGGCGCCGCGAAGCTGCTCGAGGTCGCCTTCCGCCATCCGATCCGGCTGATCGCCAACGCGCTCGGCGTGCCGCCGCAACTGATGCTCGACCTCGGCAAACGGCACAATGTGCCGGTCGCGGCGCTGGTCGGCACGCGCGATCATGCGCTGGCGCAGGTGCGCGCCGGGGTCGACATCCTCGTCGTCGCGGGCGGCGAAGCGGGCGGCCATTGCGGCGAGGTCGCGACCATGGTGCTGGTGCCAGAGGTCGCAGCGGCGCTCGATGCGATCGGCGACACGACGCCGATCCTCGCGGCGGGCGGAATCGTCACCGGGCGCCAGATGGCCGCCGCGATGGCGATGGGCGCGCACGGCGCCTGGTGCGGATCGGTCTGGCTGACCACCGCCGAGGCCGAGACCAACCCGGTGGTCAAGGACAAGATGCTCGCCGCCAGCGCGCGCGATACGGTGCGCTCGAAAAGCCGCACCGGCAAGCCCTCGCGCCAACTCCGCTCGCCCTGGACCGACGCGTGGGAAGCCGAAGGCGCCCCCAGGCCCCTGCCGATGCCGCTCCAGTCGCTGGTCAGCGAACCCGCGCTGCGCAAGGTCGATAAATTGTCCGAAGGCGGCCACGAAGGCGCCAAGGCCCTCGCGACCTATTGGGTCGGCCAGGGCGTTGGGCTGATGAACGAGGCGATAGGCGCCGGCCAGGTCGTGCAGGCGTTCAAGGAAGACTGGATCGCCGCCTGCGAACGGCTGAACGGGTTTGTGGGGGATTGAGATGCTGAACCTCCCCCTTGATGGGGGAGGCAGCGAAACTTGGACGCTTGCGCCCTAGTCGCAGCGGTGGGGGTGCAGTCTCGGCCTGAAACGACGGCCGAAGGATGCACCGTCACCCCCATCCAACTGCGCCTAATCGCTTCGCGACAAGGCTTCGTATCCTTCCCCCATCAAGGGGGAAGGCCTTGCCGGCTCAGCCGACCGTCGCTTTCACGATCTTGCCCGGCTCGCGCGGCGGCTCGCCCTTGGGCAGCGCGTCGACATTGTCCATGCCTTCGATCACCTCGCCCCAGACGGTGTACTGATTGTCGAGGAAGCGCGCGTCCTCGAAGCAGATGAAGAACTGACTGTTCGCGCTGTTCGGGTTCTGCGCGCGCGCCATCGAGCAGACGCCGCGGACGTGCGGTTCGCTGTTAAACTCAGCCGGCAGGTCGGGAAGCTTGCTGCCGCCCATGCCGGTGCCCGTCGGGTCGCCGCCCTGCGCCATGAAGCCGGGGATCACGCGGTGAAAGACGACGCCGTCATAGAAGCCCTCGCTGGCGAGCTGGGTGATTCGCTCGACATGTTTGGGCGCCAGATCGGGGCGCAGACGGATGACGACGTCGCCGGTCGACAGCGACAGGGTAAGGGTCTGTTCGGACATGGAAGGCTCCTCAGCATTGGGTTGGCGGTGCCATAGCGGGCGCGGGCGGCAAAGCCACGCATTAATTGCCCGCGCCGCCGCTGGCGGCGTTGCCAAGGCGCGGCTCCGGGACTAGGGGAAAGGTCGGTTCACGAGGCCGTCCGGCCGCAAGTCAGGGAGGGCCGCGCGATGGACAAACGCGAAGACTTCCTGCCTCCCGACGACGAAATCGTCCTCGACGATCGCGACATTCGCGAATCCGAAACCGAACTCGACGAGGACGACCGGCTACGGCCCGAGTTCGTCAGCGACGTCCTCGCGCTCGCCGAAGCGGGCGAGCATGAAGCGGCGCGCGAGCGGGTCGGCCGCCTGCACCCCGCCGACATCGCCGACCTGTTCGAACTTCTGTCCGACGAGGACCGCCCGCTCTTCGCCTCGGTGCTCGGCGATCTCCTGTCGCCCGATGTGCTCGCCGAGATGAACGAGCATGTGCGCGAGCAGCTCATCGACCTGCTCGCGCCCGAGCAGGTCGCCGAGATCGCGTCCGAACTCGACACCGACGACGCGGTGGCGATCATCGAGGATATGGAGGCGGACGAGCAGCAGGCCGTCCTCCAGGCGATGGAGCCCGAGGATCGCGCCGCGATCGAGGACGCCCTCTCCTTCCCCGAAGAGAGCGCCGGTCGCCTGATGCAGCGCGAATTCGTCGCGGTGCCAGAGCATGTCACGGTCGGCGACGTGATCGACCGGCTGCGCGAAGATCAGGACCTGACCTCCGATTTCTGGGAAATCTTCATCGTCGATCCGATGCATCGTCCGGTCGGCACCTGTCAGCTCAGCTGGATATTGCGCACCCCGCGCGACATCGCGATCGGCGATGTGATGAAGCGCGAACAGACGCTGATCCCGGTCGACATGGATCAGGAAGAGGTCGCGCTGCGCTTTCAGAAATATGCGCTGATCTCGGCGGCGGTGGTCGACAAGGCCGGGCGGTTGGTCGGCATGATTACGGTCGACGATGTCGTTCACGTCATCCAGGAAGAGGCGGGCGAGGATATCCTGCGCCTGTCGGGCGCCGGCGACGGTGACATCAACGAGCCGATCCGCGAAACCTACAGTGCGCGGGTGCGCTGGCTGATCGCCAATCTCGGCACCGCGCTCGTCGCCTCGACCATCGTGGCGATCTTCGGCGGCGCGATCGAGCATATGGTTGCGCTCGCCGCGCTGATGCCGATCGTCGCCGGGGTCGGTGGCAATGCGGGGACGCAGACGCTTGCGGTCACCGTCCGCGCGCTCGCGATGAACCAGCTCACCGATTCGAACAGTTGGCGCGCAGTGTGGCGCGAGATGAAGATCGCGCTGCTCAACGGCGGCACCATTGCACTGATCGCCGGCACCGCGACCGCGCTGTGGTTCGCCAATCCGGGGCTCGGCGGCGTCATTGCGGCGGCGATGATCGTCAATATCTTCGTCGCCGGGGTTGCCGGAGTCGCGATCCCGCTGTTTCTCGACCGGCTCGATCAGGACCCCGCGGTCGCCAGTTCGATCTTCGTGACGATGACGACCGATTCCATGGGGTTCCTCGCCTTCCTCGGCCTCGCGGTGGCCAGCGGGCTCACCAGCCTCTGACACCAAGCCCCTGGATTCCATGGGATTCAAAAAAATCGCGAAAAAAAGTTCAGCAACGCGATTTTTTCGGGAACCAATCGCCGTACTCGGTCGTTTCCCTTTCGAGCAGCGGTCATCGCCCCCCCGCAGCGCTGCTCAGCAACATTGGCCCGGGCCGCTTTCCCTCCCCCCCCTCGAACGCGGTCCGGGCCATTTTGCACTCTGGTATGATAACAAGGTGAAGAACCATGACGAGTTTTCGCGCAATCATCCTGGCATTGATGGCAAGCTTTCTGGTCGCTGCCTGCAATACCGTTAAGGGAGCAGGCCGCGACATCGAGTCGGTCGGTCAGGCTGGCAGCGACGCCATCCATTGACCCGGTTCTGATCGCTTACCCTAGGCCTCTTCGAGAGGCTCGACAGGCGCCGTTTCGGCGCCTGTTTTGTTGCGGCGGCGCTGGGTGAACCAGATCGCGAAGAGCGACAGCTCGTAGAGCAGGATCAGCGGCACCGCGAGCAGGAACTGACTGAGCACGTCGGGCGGCGTCGCGACAGCGGCGATGCCGAAGGCGGCGACGATCATATAGCGGCGCGCCGACACGAGTTGCTCGCGCGTCACCAGCCCCGACCGCTCGATCAGCATCAGCAGAATCGGCAGCAGAAAGGCGATGCCGAACGCCATGATGAACTGCATGATGAAGCTGAGGTAATTGCCGACGGACGGCAGCGCCTCCTGCGTCACCCCGCCGATATTGCCCTGGTAACCGAGCAGGAATTTCAACGCCAGGGGTACGGTCACAAAATAGGCGAAGCAGGCGCCGATCGTGAACAGCACCGGGGTCGCGAACAGGAAGGGCAGCAGCGCGCGCTTTTCCTTGCGGTACAGACCGGGCGCGACGAATTTCCAGAGTTGGTTAGCGATCACCGGAAAGGCGATCATCATCGCCGCGAACAGCGCGACCTTTATCTCGACGAAAAAGGCCTCGAAAAGCTGGGTATAAATGAGCTTGCCCTGCCCGGCCGCGAGCAGCGGCCGGACCAGAATCCCGAAGATCGGTCGAGCGAAATAGAGGCAGACACTAAAAGCAATCGCGACCGCGACCAGCGATTTCAGCAGGCGTGAGCGCAATTCGATCAGATGGTCGAGCAGCGGCATCTTGCCGCCGGAGCCGTCGTCGTCCTCGGCCGTCACGGGCGTTTCCGCGGTCATGGCAACGGTTCGTCCTTCGGCGGCACCGAGTGCGTCTCCGGCGTCGCGGCGGCCCCGGCCTCGCTCTCGCTCTCTCCATCCGCCCCGTCGGGCGGCGGCGCGGTCGCGGGGATCATCGGCGGATTGTCGTCGGACTCGAGGCGCGGAAATTCGCGCATGATCGCTTCATTCTGCTCACGCCACTGCTTTTCGAGCTCTTCCAGCTCGGCTTCGCGCATCATCGTATCGAGCCCGGATCGAAAATGCCGCGCCATGCCGCGCGCCTTGCCGACCCATTTGCCAACGAAGCGCATCGCCTTGGGCAGGTCCTTGGGACCGATGACGACCAAGGCCACCACGATGACGAGCAGCAGCTCGGTGGGCGCGACGTCGAACATGCTTCAGCCAGTCCCCCGCGGACGGATATCGGTCAGCGGCGATCCGTCTCGGCGGTCGGCGTCGGCGACGGCGCAGCATCGGGCGTGCGCTGTCCCTCGATATGCCGCGGCGCGGGCGGCGACGCATCGTCTTCCGCCATGCCCTTCTTGAAGCTCTTGATGCCCTTGGCGACGTCGCCCATCATATCGGAAAAGCGTCCCTTGCCGAACAGCAACAGGACGATCACGCCGAAAACGAGCCAGTGCCAGATGCTCAAACCACCCATCGAAAATCTCCTTGCGCCGCCCATATAGGTGCGGCCGTTTCCAATTGCACGCGCGCTTCGCCGAAAACGGCCTCAAGGCCCGCCCTATGCGTCTTCGCCATCCTTTACCAGATCAAGCTCGCCCATCGCCGTCTCGAAGGCGAGGTCGACCGGATCGAGCAGCCCCGCCGCGCGCAGATCCTCGATCCCCGGCAGGTCCTTGCGGCTCGTGAGGCCGAAATGTTGCAGGAATGCGTCGGTGGTCTTGTAGATCAGCGGGCGCCCCGGCACCTCGCGCCGTCCCGCGGGCGCGATCCATTCAGCCTCCATCAGCACGTCGAGCGTGCCCTTCGAAGTCTGGACCCCGCGAATCGCCTCGATCTCGGCGCGGCTGACCGGCTCGTGATAGGCGACGATCGCCAGCACTTCCGCTGCCGCGCGCGACAGCTTGCGCGGATCGTCGCGTTCGCGGCGTAGCAGATGGGCGAGATCGGCGGGGGTCTGGAAATGCCAGTGTCCGCCGCGCTCGACCAGTTCGACGCCGCTGCCCGCATGGCGCTCTGCGATCGCCACGATGATCGCGCGCACCGCCCCGGGCGTCATCTCGTCGCCGAGCCGCGCCGCAACCTGCCGCGCGTCGAGCGCTTCGTCGCTGGCGAACAGCATCGCCTCGATCGCGCGTTCCAGATCGTCGATGGCGCTCATGTGCCGACTGCCTTCAGATAGAGGGGTTCGAACGCGCCGTCCTGCTTCAGGTCGACACGGCCCTGCCGCGCGAGTTCGAGCGCGGCGAGAAAGCTCGACGCGACCGCCGAACGGCGCAGCGGACCATCGTAATCGGCCGGAAGAAAGGCCGAAAGCTCCGCCCAGTCGAGCGTAACGCCGATCAGCCGCTCGAGATGATGAAGCGCCGCGTCGAGCGTCACCACCGGGCGCCGCGCAACCATGTGGACGACGGGCTCGGTCCGCAGCTTCACCTGGCCATAGGCGGCGAGCAGATCATAGAGGCTCGCGTCCCAGCGACGCACCCGCACGTCGCGCAGCCCCTCGGGCTTCGCGCGCAGGAAGACGTCGCGGCCGACACGGTCGCGCGCGAGCAGCCGCGCCGCCGCCTCGCGCATCGCGGCAAGGCGCTGGAGCCGCAGTTGCAGCCGCAGCGCCAGTTCGTCGGGGGACGGGTCCTCCTCGGGGTCCTTGGGCAACAGCAGCGCCGATTTCAGATAGGCCAGCCACGCCGCCATCACCAGATAATCGGCCGCAACCTCCAGCTTGAGCGCGCGCATCTCGGTAATGAAGGCAAGATATTGCTCGACGAGCGCGAGGATGGAAATCTGGCGGAGGTCGACTTTCTGACTGCGCGCGAGCGTGAGCAGCAGGTCGAGCGGCCCTTCCCAGCTTTCGAGGTTGAGCTGAAGCGCGTCCTCGCGCTCCGAGGGGGCCGCCGGCGCAAGGTCAAAGGCGGGCGGCAGATCCTCCATCGGCGCCTCAGGCCATCGCCAGCAGCGCGTCGCGCTGATCGACGAGCATCGCGAACTCGCGCGCGTCGCGGGTGCCGGCGATGCGTTCCATCGCTCCATCGAGGCGCGAACGCGCCGTCTCGCCGATCGGGTCGAGCGTCTTCGCGATGCCGATCATATCGTCCATCCGGCCCCAGCAGTTGAGCGCGATGTCGCAGCCCGCGGCGATCGCCGCGGCGGCGCGCCCCGGCACGTCGCCCGACAGCGCCTTCATGTCGAGATCGTCGGTCATCAGCAGCCCGTGGAATCCGATGCGCCGGCGGATGACGCTGTCGATGATCAGCGGCGACAGCGTCGCCGGTCGCTCGGGGTCCCAGGCGTTGAAGACGACATGACAGGTCATCGCCATCGCCGCATCGCGCAGCGCCGCGAAGGGCGCAAGATCGCTCTGTAATTCGCGGTCCGACGCCGCGACGACCGGCAATTCCTCGTGCGAATCGAGCAGCGCGCGGCCGTGGCCGGGGATATGCTTGACGATGCCGACGACGCCGCCGTCCTGCAGCCCGCTGAGGATCGCGCGACCGAGCGCGGCGACGCGCATCGGTTCGCTGCCCAGCGCGCGGTCGCCGATCACGTCGCTCGCGCCCGGCTGGCGCACGTCGAGCAGCGGTAGACAGTCGACGGTGATGCCGACCTCGGCCAGCATCGTCGCAAGCGCCATCGCATTGAGCCGCGCCGCCTCGATCGCGCTCGCCGGCGCGCGCTCATACAGCGCGTCGAAGGCGGCACCGCTAGGAAAATCGGGCCATTCGGGCGATTTCATGCGCGCGACGCGCCCGCCTTCCTGATCGATCAGGATCGGCAGGTTGGCACGGCCGTCGAGGCTGCGCAGATCGTCCGTCAGCCGCCTCAATTGGGCGCGATTCTCGATATTGCGGCCGAAGAGGATATAGCCTGCGGGGTCGCTGTCGCGGAAGAAAGCGCGCTCGTCGTCGGTCAGGGTCAGGCCCGAGAGGCCGAAAATCGCGGGTATCATCGTGCGTCAACCTCCATCGGTCGGCGCCCCCTCATGCGGCAACCAGGGACGGCATGATGGCATATCGCTCCCGCCCGACCAACGTGCGGTGCGGCGAGACGGGCCGAATCAGCGGACGATGACGCAATTTTCGCCCGCAACCCGCAATTTCCCGCACAAACTCGATGCATTGGCAGCCGAGCCTGTCATGACGCGAAGCCGATAGACCTTGCTGCCACCGACATCCGCTGCCGCCACCGAACGATTGAGGTCGGACAGATAGGCAAAACGCTTCGACAGGCTGGCCCACGCCTTGTTCGCCGCCGCCTCGCTGCTGAACGCCCCAAGCTGGATCACCCCGCCGGCGCCCTTGGCATCGGCAGCCGGTGCCGCCTTGGCGGGTGCCACAGCGGCTTTCGCCTTCGCTGTCGCCGCCTTTGCCGCAGCCGCGCGCGCTTCGGGCGTTACCGCGGGCTCCTCGGGCATCCGGCTCGGGTCGACCCGTCCGGTCGGAGCTGCGCCCTCACTCGCGGCGAAACTCTCGTCGCCCTCGCCCTCGAAAACCCGGGCAGCATTGTCCGTCGGCTGAACCTTGTAATCGCCCTTGTCGGCAGCGATCAGTTCGCCCTGCCCCCGCGCGCCGCCGTTCTGGAGCCACCACAGGCCCCCGAGTACAGCACCGATCAGCAGCAGTCCGCCAAGCACCATCGCGAGCAGGCGCGTCGGCGACACTTCGCCGTCCTCGTCATAATCATCGGCCGCCTCGAGCCACGGCAGCCGGTCTTCGTCGTCGAGCCCCAGCCCCGCATCGTCCTGCCCAGCATCCTTCTCGCCCGCCATCAGACCATCTCCTCGAGCGCCTCGACCCCCATCAGGTGTAGCCCGTTTCGGATAACCTGCCCGATTCCGTCGGCCAAATAAAGCCGAGTCGCCGTCAGTTCGGGATCGTTCGCCAGAACGATGCGCGCTTCGGGCTCGTCGTTACCCAGATTGTACCAGGCGTGGAAGGACGCGGCGACGTCGGCGAGATAGAAAGCGATACGATGCGGTTCGCGGGCAGAGGCCGCCGCCTCCACCATGCGCGGGAATTGCGCGAGCAGCTTTACCAGGCCGAGTTCGTGGTCGTTCAGCCGCGCCGGGGCCGGGTCCGGCAGCGCGATACCGGCGTCCGCTGCCTTCTGGCGCAGCCGCGAAATCCGCGCGTGGGCATATTGCAGATACCACACAGGATTGTCGCGCGACGCCTCGACCACCTTGGCGAAATCGAAATCCATCTGCGCGTCGGCCTTGCGCGTCAGCATGGTGAAGCGCACCGCATCCTTGCCGACCTCGTCGACGATATCGGCCAGCGTCACGAAATTGCCTGCCCGCTTCGACATCTTGAACGGCTCGCCATTCTTGAGCAGCCGGACCATCTGCACCAGCTTGACGTCGAAACGGGTCTTTCCGTCCGTCAGTGCCGCAACCGCGGCCTTGATCCGCTTGACCGTCCCCGCATGGTCGGCGCCCCAGATGTCGATCAATTCGTCGGCATTCTGGCTTTTCTGGAAATGATAGGCGAGGTCGGCGCCGAAGTAGGTCCAGCTTCCGTCGGACTTCTTGATCGGACGATCCTGATCGTCGCCGAACTGCGTCGAACGGAACAGCGGCAGTTCGACCGGCTCCCAATCCTCGGGCGTTTCGCCCTTCGGTGCCTCGAGCATGCCATCATAGACGAGACCGTGCTCGCGCAGCCATTTTTCCGCCGCCGCCGGCTTCCCCTCGGCCTGCAGTTCCGCTTCCGACGCGAACAGGTCGTGATGGATGCCCAGCTTGGCGAGGTCGGCGCGGATCATGTCCATCATCGCCGCGACCGCCACGGTGCGGAACAGGGCCAACCATTCGCTTTCGGACGCCCCGACGAAGCGGTCGCCATGGTCCGTAGCCAGCCGCTCACCGACGGGTTTCAGATAGTCGCCGGGATAGAGCCCCTCGGGGATCGCGCCGATATCCTCCCCCAGCGCCTCGCGGTAGCGCATGTGGACCGACCGCGCGAGCACGTCGACCTGCGCGCCGGCGTCGTTGACATAATATTCGCGGATGACCTGATGCCCGGCATATTCGAGCAGCGCCGCAAGCGCATCCCCGACCACCGCACCGCGGCAATGACCGACGTGCATGGGGCCGGTCGGGTTCGCCGAGACATATTCGACATTGACCCGGCGCCCTTCCCCCATGGTCGAGCGGCCATAATCGCCGCCTTCGCCATGAATCAGCGCCAGTTCGTCGCGCCAACTGTCGTCGGCGACACGCAGGTTGATGAAGCCGGGGCCGGCGATGCTCGCCTCGATCACTTCGGGCAGCGCGCCCAGTTCGGCAACGAGCAATTCGGCGAGCGAGCGCGGATTGGTGCCGGCGGGCTTGGCGAGTACCATCGCGGCGTTGGTTGCGACGTCGCCATGCGCGGGGTCGCGCGGCGGCTCAACGCTGATGGCGCGGCGGTCGAGCCCGTCGGGCAGGCTGCCGCTGGCGACGAGGCGGTCGAGCGCAGCGGCGATATGGTCGGAAAAGCGGCTGAACAGGGTCACGTATCTGGCCTATCTTGGATCGAAAGCATCGACGCGCGCCCTATCGCAGCTTGGGCAGCGCGAAAAGCCCTGCACCGCCTTCGCGCCGCAGGGTCGAACGATATGGCGGGCGCCGGCGCGCCGCCGCCTTGCCCTATCGTCGGACGTTATATTCGAGCTGTTCCTGCGTGAGCTGAAAGCCGACCAGCAGTTCGAAGCTCGCGCGCTGCACCGCCGCCTTGACCTCGGGCAGGCTGAGTGGGTCGATCGCCGCATCGGCGTCCCCCGGCTTGCGCTTGCGCATGATGCGGTCCTGGATGTCGGCCGGCAGCGTCGCCGCGGTGGCATCGACATAGGCCGACGCCTCGCCGTGACCGGTGCCGCGGACCTGCCCCTCGGCGAAGGTGACCTGAACCTGCCCGAGCCGCTTGGCGACAACCGCGCTGCCGCCCTGCATGACGGTCGCGAAATAGGGCAAGGTCACGGTGCGCGCCGGGCCGGCAGCGCGGCGCGTCGCGATAACGTCGAAACCCGCCTGCTGATAGATTTTTTCGCCCGTGTCGTTGCATTGGGGCACGAGGTTGGTGATCGTCGCGACGACGTCGATCGCGCTCGCATCGCGGCTCGTCGCGGGGTCGAACAGCGTGATATCGCCCGTGTGCAGCGGCACCGCCACTGCCGGGCATTTACTGCGCGTCGCGGTGATGCCGACACCCGCCGACACGTCGATCTCATTGTTGCGCCCACAGCCGGAAACCGTCGCCAGAACCGCCGTTCCGCATAGCAGGACGAGCGATTTACGGGTCGAGGGCAGGCTGAGGGTCATGATGATCTGGCTTTCCATTCAGGCGCGACGGCGGCGGGGCGTCCCACTTCATGCGCGCCGCTTCTTATCGGTGCGATGAACGCGGCGCAACGGGAAGCTTTACCGGATGCGGCCTGCTGGGCTAGAGCCGCCGCGTTATGAATGCCCCCCGCAAGATGGAGCCCGCCACGCGCGACGGCCAGGCAGACCTTCGCGTGCTGATCGCCGCGCCGCGCGGGTTCTGCGCCGGCGTCGACCGCGCGATCCGCATCGTCGAGCTGGCGATCGAACGCTTCGGCGCGCCCGTCTATGTCCGGCACGAGATCGTCCATAACCGATATGTCGTGGATTCGCTGAAAGCGAAGGGTGCGATCTTTGTCGAATCGCTTTCGCAGGTTCCCGACGACGTGCCGGTGGTGTTCAGCGCCCATGGCGTGCCGAAGGCGGTGCCGGCAAAGGCGGCCGCGCGCGGACTCGACTATATCGACGCGACCTGCCCGCTGGTGTCGAAGGTCCATCGCCAGGCCGAGCGCGCGCACGAGGCGGGTCGACACATCATCTTCATCGGCCACGCCGGCCATCCCGAGGTCATCGGCACGCTGGGTCAGCTTCCCGACGGCGCGATGACGCTGGTCGAATCGGTCGACGACGTCGCCGCGCTGACGCCGCCCGATCCCGAAAAGCTGGCCTTCCTGACCCAGACGACGCTGTCAGTCGACGACACGCGCGACATCGTTGCGGCGCTCGAGCATCGCTTTCCGACGATCCAAGGGCCGCGCGGCGAGGATATCTGCTATGCCACCTCGAACCGGCAGCAGGCGGTAAAGGCGATCGCCCCGCGCTGCGACCGCATGATCGTGATTGGCGCGCCGAACAGTTCGAACAGCCTGCGCCTCGTCGAGGTCGCCGAACGGCTCGGAACCCCCGCCCATCTGGTTCAGCGCGGGAGCGATATCGACCCGACCTGGCTGGGCGGTATCGCCGCGCTGGGCATCACCGCCGGCGCCAGCGCGCCCGAGGCGCTGGTCCGCGAAGTGATCGACGCGGTCGCAGCCCACCGTGCGATCGTCGAGGAAGTGGCCGTCATCACCGAGGAGAATATGGTGTTCAAGCTGCCGCGCGGGTTCGAGCCAGCAGCCGTCTGATGGCCGTCTACACGAACGTCGATCCCGACGAGCTCGCCGCGCTCGTCGCCCGCTACGATATCGGCACGGTCGTATCGTGCAAGGGCATCGCCGAGGGCGTCGAGAACAGCAATTTCCTTCTGGAAACCACCGGCGGCCGCTTCATTTTGACCCTCTATGAAAAGCGCGTGAAGGCGGACGACCTGCCCTTTTTCGTCGATCTGCTCGACCATCTCGCACGGTCGGGCTGCGCCGTGCCGGCGATGATCCACGACCGCGAAGGCGCGGCGATCCAGCGCATCGCCGAACGCGCCGCCTGCATCATCCAGTTCCTGCCCGGCATTTCGCTGACCCACCCAACCCCGCGCCAATGCGAGGCGGCGGGTGCGGCTCTGGGCGAAATGCACCGCGCACTCGAACATTATCCCGGTGCGCGCGACAACAGCATGGGCCATCGGCATTGGCGGGACATCGCCGACGCGACCGGCGATCTCGACGCGGTGCAGGAAGGACTGCAGGCCATGGTCGAGGAGGAGCTGGCGTGGCTCGATGCCCGCTGGCCGAACGACCTCCCGGCGCATGTGATCCACGCCGATCTGTTCCCCGACAATGTGCTGATGCTCGGTGATCGCGTGACCGGGCTGATCGACTTCTATTTCGCCGCAACCGACGTGCGCGCCTATGACGTCGCGATCACCCATGCCGCCTGGTGCTTTTCGGACGACGGCCGGCACTGCGACCCGACGCGCGCGGCAGCGCTGATGCACGGCTATCGCAGCGTCGTGGTGCTGTCGGAGGCCGAGGTCGCGGCGCTGCCGCTGCTCGCGCGCGGGGCGGCGCTACGCTTCCTCCTGACGCGGGCACACGACTGGGTGCATACGCCCGCCGATGCGCTGGTGACGCGCAAGAATCCCGCCCCCTTCCTCGCGCGCCTGCTGCGCTATCGCGCGCCCGATGCGGCCGGGCTGTTCGCTGCATGAGCGAGGAACGAACGGTCATCGTCGCCACAGACGGCGCGTGCAAGGGCAACCCCGGGCCCGGCGGCTGGGGCGCCGTGCTACGCTGGGGCGACGTCGTGAAGACCCTCTCGGGCGGCGAAGCGCAGACGACGAACAACCGCATGGAACTGATGGGCGCGATCGAGGCGCTCGCCGCACTCAAGCGGCACTGCCGCGTCGAGCTGTCGACCGATAGCGTCTATGTCCGCGACGGCATCACCAAATGGGTCCACGGCTGGCAGCGCAACGGCTGGAAGACCGCCGCGAAGAAACCCGTCGCCAACGCCGACTTATGGCAACGGCTGATTGCCGAAGCCGCGCGGCACGACATCGAATGGCTGTGGGTCAAGGGCCATGCGGGGCATGGCGACAATGAGATGGCCGACAAGCTGGCGAGCGACGCCGCGCTTGCGGCAGCGCGGCCGCGCTGAATAATCCCGGAATTCCCATCGCGGTAGCCCTGAGCCTGTCGAAGGGCGCTTCTCGCGAATAGACGCCCTTCGACAAGCTCAGGGCCGCGGCTCAGCTTCGATCAGTCCAATGTCCGGACGCGATCACTCGGCTTCGCGGACTTCCGCGCCGGGGCCGTTCTTCAGGATCGACTCGATCGCATTCTTGGCCGACGCCTTGCTGGAATAGCCTTCGGTCCAGAAGATGGGCTCGCTGTTATATTTGAAATAGGCGACGAACTCGCCCTTCTTGTTCTTCTTGATCTCGAAATAATGGGCCATCGGGTCCTCCTGGAATCACACCGCGAGAGGCGCGGCTAACCCATGTTAAGCCGCCATCCTCGCGACGCAAGCCATTCGGCCATCAGGTGAAACGGGACGGAGCGTAGGGTGCGGGATCGACTCCCGCAATCGCCCCCAAGGGCAAGGGGGCGCCCAGTTCCGCCGCCAGCAGCGCAGAGATCGCCGGCGAGGTCTGGATTCCGAAGCCCCCCTGCCCCGCGCACCAAACAAACGCGGACTCGTCCCGATCGGGGCCGAAAACGGGAAGGCGGTCGGGCGCGAAACTTCGCAGGCCCGCCCATTTCTTCTCAATCGCGGCCACTGGCCAGTCGACCACCGACTGCAACCGCTCGATCGCGACCGCGACATCGATCTCTTCGGGTATCGCATCGCAGGGAGCCGACGGCGTTTCGTCGTGCGGGCTCAGCCAGACTCGCCCTTCACTCTCGCCCTTGAAATAGAAATCGCCGCCTACATGCAGGATCAACGGCAGCGCCGCCGGCACCGGCACGCCGAGCCGGACCTGAAGGACGGTGCGGCGTAGCGGCTGGATGCCTACCGGCCGCACGCCACATGAAGCCGCGATGCCGTCGGCCCAGGCGCCGGCCGCGTTGACGATCAGCGACGCCGCGATCTCGCCGCGCCCGGTCTCGACAATCCAACGCTCACCGCTACGCCGCGCCCGTTGCAGCGGCGCGCAGAGGACCAGATCGGCCCCGGCGCGCTTCGCCGCGCGCAGATAGGCGGCATGAAGGGCGGCGACGTCGATGTCGCTGCACGTCGGCTCGCGCGCGCCCTCCTGCCACCCGGGCCGCAGCCCGGGAATGCGCGCCGCGAGCGCATCGCCCGACAGGCGCTCGACCTCGACGCCGCGCGCTGCAAATTCGCGCGCATAGGCCTCGACTGCCGCACTTTCCTCGCGCCGCCCGATGGTCAGTGCGACCCGCGGCGACAGGAAAGGCCGCTCCGAAAAGGCGGCGTCGGGATGCGCGAGAGGCTCGAACGAGGCGGTCGACAGCGGCTGCACCCCGGCCCCGCCATAGGTTTCGTGCCAGAAGGCGGCCGAGCGCCCCGTCGCATGAACGCCCGGCGCCTCCTCGGCCTCGATGATCGTCACCCGGCGGTGGGGTGCGAGCATCGCCGCAAGGCCCGCCCCCGCTATGCCCGCGCCGACGATCAGCACATCGGTGGCGGAGGGCGGCGCGGAGGTCATGCGAGCCGCATATCGGCTGACGCCGGGAATGCAAGTCGCGCCACCCGCCCGATCCCGCATGGTTACTCTTTGGTAAGCCATAATGCGTAGAGGAATCGCGATGGGAACCAGTTCGATCGCGCTTGGCCTGATGGCCCTTCTTGCGGCATTCATGATCGCCGCCGCGATCTGCGATCTGCGCAACCGCTCGATCCCGAACGGGCTCAACGGGTTGATCGCGATGTTCGCCATCCCCTTTTGGATCGCGAACGGCCTTGCATTCTGGCCCGATATGCCGATCCAGATCGGCGCCGCCTTCGCCGTCTTTCTGGCCTTTGCCGGGCTGTTCGCACTCGGCGCCATGGGCGGCGGCGACGTCAAGATGATCGGCGCGGTGATGCTGTGGATTCCGCTGCCGCTGTTCCTTTCGACATTGATGGTGATGGCGATCGCCGGCGGATTGCTGTCGGGCGCGATGCTGATCGATATGAAGTTCCGCCGTCGGGAGCAGCCGCCGGAAGTCCCCTATGGGGTTGCGATCGCGGCTGCGGGTCTTTGGGCGGTTCACCAACATTATCTTAACCAGTTTCAGTCTATCGGATCGACCTGAGGGAAAGCACCGCTGCTTCTGGTGGGTGCAGGAGGCGAAAAATCGTCATGGATACGCGAAAGATAATGCTGATCGTCGGCGCGCTGGTGGTTGCCATCGGCGCGGCCTTCGGGGTCAACCAGATGATGCGCGGGGCATCGGCTCCGCAGGCCCGCGCCGCCGCGGCACCGGAGATCAATGGCCCGATGATCCTCGTCGCGACGCGCCAGTTGCCGACCGGCACCATCATCGGGCCGGACAGCTTCCGCTATCAGCCCTGGCCCAAGGATTTAGTCGAGCAGGCCTATTTCCTGAAGGACAAGACCGACGTGAACACGCTGGTGGGCACGGTGGTCCGTTTCCCGATTACGGCCGGCGAGCCGCTGACCCAGGGGGCGCTCGTCCATCCCGACGACCGCGGTTTTCTGGCCGCCGCGCTCGGCCCCGGCATGCGCGCGGTGACGGTGAAGGTCTCAAAGGAAGAGGGGGTCGCCGGCTTCGTCTTCCCCGGCGACCGCGTCGACGTGCTCCTCTCGCAGAAACTCAAGGTCGATGGCGGCACTGCCTATCCCGACGACGAACTCTTCACCGCCGAAACGATCGTCCGCAACGTCCGCGTCCTTGCTACCGACCAACGCTACAACGCGCTGGATGAGAACGGCAAGACCCCGGTTCGCACCTTCGGCTCGGTGACGCTCGAAGCGACGCCCGACATCGCGGAGAAGATCGCGGTGGCCCAGAATATGGGAACGCTGTCGCTCGCGCTGCGCCCGCTCGCCGAAACGAGCGGTGACCTCGAAGCCGCCATCGCGTCGGGCGAGATCGACGTGCCGGCGGGCGGCGGCACCGCCGCGGAGAAAAAGATGCTGGCGCAGGTCGCCGCTCGGCCGGTGGCGAGCCGTACCTCGGCGACGACCGGCGGCGACGTCTCGCGCTTCTGGGTGCCGGTGAGCGGCCGGGTCTCCGCGCCGCGCCCGCCGGCGAATTATGCCGACGCTCCGATGGCGTCGGGTGGAGGGCGTGCCGTACCGCTGGGCGCCCAGGGGCCGGTCGTCCGCGTCAACCGCGGCGGTTCGACCACCGTGGTTCCGGTTGGGGGTAAGTAAGATGAACAGCAAAGCCAATTTCAGGGCAGCCGCGCTGGCCCGCACCCTGGCCGTCGGCCTGGTCGCCGCCGCGCTCATCGCCGCACCGTCGCAGCCAGCGGTCGCACAGGCCACGCAGAACGCCACCTCGAGCATCGACCTGTCGGTCGGTCGGGGCCGCCTGATCAGCCTGCCCGCACCGATGACCGACCTGTTCGTCGCCGATGACAAGGTCGCCGACGTCCAGGTGCGGTCGAGCCGCCAGCTCTATGTCTTCGGCAAGACGCCCGGCGAGACGAGCATCTATGCGACCGATGCGAGCGGTCGGGTCGTCTATTCGACCGTCGCCCGCGTCGGCAACAATATCGAGACGATCGACCAGATGCTGTCGCTCGCCATGCCCGAGGCGAAGATCGCCGCCAACACGATGAACGGCTTCGTGCTGCTCACCGGTACGGTGCAGTCGCCCGACGACGCGGCGGAGGCCGAACAACTGGTGCAGGCCTTCGTCGGCGACAATATGAAGGTGCTCTCGCGCCTCCGCACCGCGACGCCGCTGCAGGTCAACCTGCAAGTCCGTATTGCCGAGGTGAACCGCTCACTGCTCAAGGAAATCAGCGGCAGCCTGCTCACCAGCCGCAATCCCGCACTGGGCAACGGCTTCCTCGGCAGCGTCATCCGCGGCCGGACGCCGGGAACCATCACCTATGGCGCCGACGGATCGACGACCTACAAGTTCCTCGGCGCCGACGGCACGAACAGCCTCGGCGGCGCCGGCAAGCTCTTTGGTCTGGACGTCATGGCCTCGCTCGACCTTGGCGAACGATCGGGCATGGTGGCAACCCTCGCCCAGCCCAATCTGACGGCGATTTCTGGCGAAACCGCGGAGTTTCTGGCCGGCGGCGAATATCCGGTTCCGATCCCCGGCAATTTCGCCGGGACGACGATCGAATATCGCAAATATGGCGTCAGCCTTTCCTATACGCCGACCGTCCTGTCGAACGGCCGGATCAGCCTGCGGGTGCGACCGGAAGTGTCCGAACTGACCACCGACGGCGCGATCCAGCTCGACGGGTTCCAGGTTCCCGCGCTGACCGTCCGCCGCGCCGAAACGACGGTCGAGCTGGGGTCGGGCGAAAGTTTCATGATCGCCGGTCTGATGAACAACCGCTCGGTCGGCGCGATCGACAAGCTGCCCGGAGTCGGTGACATTCCGATCCTCGGGACATTGTTCAAGTCGGACAGTTTCCGTCGCGGCGAGACCGAACTGGTGATCGTCGTGACGCCTTATCTGGTCAAACCGGTATCGGCGAATGAGATCAAGCTGCCGACCGATGCCTTTCTGAATCCGAACGACGCCGCACGCCTGTTCGGCGGCCAAAGCGCCGACGGCGTGACCGGCGGCGAACGGCCGAAGCCACGCCTCGGTTCCTCGCCGGGCGAAGCCGACCGTCTGCGCAGCAGCGACGAGGTTTCGCCGGGCTTCAGCCTCAAGTGACGCGCTGGTTTTCAGGAGCAAAGTGATGAAGAAGATCGCAACTTGGACGGCTCTGGCGCTGGCGACGTCGCTCGCGGGATGTACCGGCGCCGGCACCAGCAACCGCAGTCTTGAATCGGTGCATCAGCCGGTCGTGCGCAACGCCATCTATCAGTTCGACGTCGCCGCCGCGAACGGCGGGTTGCCGCCGAGCGAGCAGGGCCGCCTGCAAGGATGGCTTGACGCGATCGGAGTTGGCTATGGTGATCGGATCGCCATCGAGGATCCCTCGGTTTATGGCCATGCGGAGGCGCAGGCGACCATCCGCGCGATGGTCGAGCGCCGCGGACTTCTGTTGAGCGACACCGCTCCGGTCACCACCGGCGAAGTGCCTGCCGACAGCCTGCGCATCGTCGTGACCCGCGCTTCAGCGTCCGTGCCGGGCTGCCCCGATTGGTCGACCAAATCATCGATCAATTTCAATAATGCCACCTCGTCCAACTATGGCTGCGCGACGAACAGCAATCTCGCCGCCATGGTCGCCGATCCCAATGATCTCATCAAGGGCGCGACCGACACCCGCAACGACACTGCCGCCGCGACCCGTCCCGTCCGCACCTATCGCGAAAAGACGCAAACCGGCGCGTCCGGCACGCTCAAGGCGGCGGATACAACCAGCGGAGGCGGCCAATGAACGCTCCTTTCAAAGCAGCCGGGCTGCGTGAACCCTTCAACGCCTTCGTGTGCGACGACGACACGCTGGAGCTGATCCGTGTCGCCGCGGGCGAG
This sequence comes from Sphingopyxis panaciterrulae, assembly GCF_014199295.1. Taxonomy (GTDB): domain Bacteria; phylum Pseudomonadota; class Alphaproteobacteria; order Sphingomonadales; family Sphingomonadaceae; genus Sphingopyxis; species Sphingopyxis panaciterrulae. The sequence continues at coordinate 75,960 of NZ_JACIJH010000006.1, read as the reverse complement.
ATGGGCTGGCCGATCGAGAAGTGCAACAAGGGCGGCCTACGCAATGCCGTGCAGTCGCTGTCGGTTTCGGCAAGCCCCAACATCCTGTTCGTCGACATGTCGGAATCGGGTGACCCGATCAACGACATCAACGCGCTGGCCGAGGTTTGCGAACCCGGCACGGTCGTCATCGCGGCCGGGCAGGTGAACGACGTCCGTCTTTATCGCGACCTCTTGTCGAGCGGCATCCAGGACTATCTGCTCAAGCCCTTGTCGCTCGATCAGGTGCGCGAATCGTTGACGATGGCCCAGGCGATGCTTTCGGCGCCGAAACATGCCGACATGCTCGACGACAAGCCGCATCACTTGACCGCCGTCGTCGGCGTCCGTGGCGGCGTCGGGGCGTCGCTCGTCTCGACCTCGCTCGCCTGGACGATCAGCGAGCAGGCCGGCCGCCAGACGGGACTGCTCGACCTCGACGTCCATTTCGGCACCGGCGCGCTGACGCTCGACCTCGAGCCCGGCCGCGGGCTGATCGACGCGATCGACAATCCCAGCCGTATCGACGGCCTCTTCATCGAACGGGCGATGGTGCGCGCGTCGGACAAGCTCAGCCTGCTGTCGGCCGAGGCGCCGATCCATCAGCCGGTGATGACCGACGGCTCGGCCTTCTTCCAGCTCGAGGAAGAGATGCGCAACGCCTTCGAGATGACGATCGTCGACATCCCGCGGCATGTGCTGATCCCCTTCCCGCATCTGGTGTCGGAGGCCGGAACGATCCTGCTGGTCAGCGATGTGACGCTCGCCTCCGCGCGGGATACGATCCGCCTGCTGTCGTGGTTCAAACAGAATGTGCCCGGCGCGCGCGTCGTTCTGGTTGCGAACAAGCTGCAGAACGGCATTGGCGAACTGTCACGCAAGGAGTTCGAATCGTCGGTCGAACGCGCGATCGACGTGACCATAAATTTCGATCCCAAGCTGGTCAGCCAGGCAGCCAAACTCGGCAAATCCTATGCCGAGATAGGCAAGGGCGCCAAGGCGGGCCAAGTCTGGTCGCAGTTGATGCGGCTGGTTCTCGACGGTGCCGACGATGCCGAAGACGCCGCTGCGACCGCCAAGGCCAAGAACGGCGGCTCGCTGCTCGGCAAGCTGGGCGGCATCGGCAATCTGGTAACGAAGAAAACCGCGAAACAGGCGTGAAGGCGGTCGCGGCGATCCGCGGCCTCCCTCTCCCAATCTCAACCCAATCGGACGACCCGACCATGACCTTGCCGACCCTGATCATCACCGCCTGCTTCCTGATCTTTGCCGTGACGGTCGTCCTGTTCGGTGGCCCGTCGGTGGGCAAGGCCAAGTCGCGCCGCTTGTCGACGGTCAAGGACCGGCACGCCGCTTCGACCGAAGCGGTGGTGGCGGCGCAGATGCGCAAGACGATTCAGGCGGCCAGCGGCCGCGATTCGAAACTATCGAGCCTGATGCCGCGCCGCGAGGAAATGGAAAAGCGTCTGCTGCGGACCGGCAAGGGCTGGACCGTCACCCAGTATATGCTGGCCTCGATGGGGGTGTTCGTCATCTTCACCGGTGCGCTGCTCGTACTGCGCACGCCGTTCCTGCTCGCGACGCTGGTCGGCCTGTTCGCAATGATCGGGCTGCCTTATCTGGTCGTCGGCCGACTGATCAAAAGGCGCGTTGCAAAGTTCAACACCCGCTTTCCTGACGCGATCGATCTGCTCGTGCGCGGCCTGAAATCGGGTCTTCCGGTGACCGAAACCTTCCAGGTAGTGAGCCAGGAGCTGCCCGGCCCGGTGGGCGAGGAGTTCAAGGCAGTGGTCGAGCGCATCCGCATCGGCAACACGATGGAAGCCGCGCTTCAGGAATCGGCCGAGACGCTGGGAACCTCCGAATTCCAGTTCTTTTGCATCTCGATCGCGATTCAGCGCGAAACCGGCGGCAACCTGGCCGAAACACTTGCGAACCTGTCGGATGTGCTGCGCAAGCGCGCGCAGATGAAGCTCAAGATCCGCGCCATGTCGTCGGAGGCGAAAGCGTCGGCCTATATCGTCGGGTCCTTGCCCTTCTTCGTCTTCACCATCGTGTGGATGATGAACCCCGAATATCTGGCGGGCTTTTTCAGCGAGCCCCGCCTGATGATCGCCGGCGTCGGCGGGCTGATCTGGATGAGCATCGGCGCCTTCATCATGTCGCGCATGATCTCGTTCGAAATCTGATGGGGGCGGAGCAACGATGACCAGCAATCTCCTCCTCACGGCCTTCAGCGGCGCCACCTCGGGTCCGAAGCTGCTCGGCATCGATATCGTCTGGGTGGCAACGATGCTCGCGGCCGTGGGCGTCGTCGCGGTGCTGATCGCCGTCTATGGCGCACTGACGGTGCGCGATCCGATGGCGAAGCGCGTCAAAGCGCTCAACGACCGCCGCGAACAGCTCAAGGCCGGCATCACCGCCTCGACCGCGAAGCGCCGCGCGAGGCTGGTCCGCAAGAATGAAACCGCCGACCGGATGCGCACCGTCCTGGGCAAGCTGCAGGTTCTGCAGGAAGAACAGATCAAGGATGTGCAGCAGAAGCTGGCCCAGGCTGGCATCCGGTCGAAGGATCTGGCGGTCGCGGTCATCTTCGGCCGCCTCATCCTGCCGATCCTGCTCGGCGGCCTCGCCGTCTTCCTGATCTATGGCGTCGACATGTGGCCCAGTCTGACACCGTTCAAGCGGGCCGCCGGCACGATGATTGCGCTGATCCTCGGCTACAAGGCTCCCGACCTGTTCGTGCAGAACAAGCGGCAAAAGCGCACCGACGCGATCCGCAAGGGGCTGCCCGACGCGCTCGACCTGCTGGTCATCTGCGCCGAAGCCGGCTTGACGGTGGACTCGGCCTTCTCCCGTGTTTCCAAGGAGCTTGGCCGCGCCTATCCCGAACTGGGCGAGGAATTCGCGCTGACCTCGATCGAGCTCGGCTTTCTGACCGAACGCCGCCAAGCGTTCGAGAATCTGTCCTATCGCGTCAATCTCGATTCGGTGAAGGGCGTCGTCACGACGATGATCCAGACCGAGAAATACGGCACGCCGCTGGCCAGCGCACTGCGCGTGCTTTCGGCCGAATTCCGCAACGAACGCATGATGCGTGCCGAGGAAAAAGCGGCGCGCCTGCCCGCGATCATGACGGTACCGCTGATCCTCTTCATTCTGCCGACCCTGTTCGTCGTCATCCTCGGCCCCGCCGCCTGCTCGCTCAGCGATGCACTCAGTGGCGCGCTGGGCGGCAACAGCTAGGCGCAATCAGGACGCTGGCACCGCTCACCTGTTGAAGGTTGAGCGGGTTCGGGGCGGCCCCGAATCCCCTACCCAGCCGCGCGTAGCGCGGAAATCGCCGCACGTGTCGCATCGATATAAGCGCTCCCGCTATGGCGGCAGCTTCCGATGAAATGGACGAAGCGGGCATCCTCCGGCATCCCCTCATCCCAGAAGTTGAAATAGTGGTCATAGGGCAGCAGCAAGGCATTGGGGTCGTTGGCGACAATCATATTGGACGCCACCTGCTCACTTCCCCACCGCGCCCACCGCTCTGCCCCCAGCAAGCGCGTCGCCTCTTGCGAGAAGGTTTCCGCCAGCATCCGCGCATCGCCGCCCCGCGCAAATCCCGCGAAGCCGGCACAGCCGCGCACATAGCGCGGGTTCGTCAACATCGGCAACGAGACCCGATCGAGACCGGATTCGATCGCGCCCTGCACATGCGCGGCCGGATTATGGAGATAACCGTCGTCGTCCAGCAGGCTGGCCATTTCGGAAAATGACAGAAATTCGGAATCGGGGTCGCCCAGCAGAGTGAAGCTGCGGTTCGACGCAATCGCCTCCACGACTTCGGGAATGTCGCCCAAGGTTATCGTGTCGGAATCGAGCTGGATGACATAGGCATCGGCGCGCATGTCGAGAAGCGTCAGCAGCCGTTCCCAGCATCCCCCACGCGGACACGGGCCGGTATCGACATCATCGATCGAAACAATCACCGGATGACCGAGATGTGCCGCGAGCACGGCCCGATCGGCGGCGGTCAATGTACCGTCGTCAAGGATCGCGATCCGTCCGCGCCCCAGTCGCCCGAAAAGCGACTTGACCGCGACCAGATAGGGCAGCAGCACACGCGTTCCGATCATCGAGAACAGGATCAGCCCATCATCGGCCGGCGCTATGGGCGGGGTATCCAGTACCGCGCGCGCAGCCACCCGGTGCATGCGCTCTTTCCACAACCGATTGAGCTTGCTGGCAATCCCGTTCATCGGCACGGGCTATCATGTGCCATTAGGCGTGGGTAGCGCCCAAGGCTCGTCCTTGCTTCCCATTTTGAAACTGTTTCGCCGGATAGACGGACGGGGATGACAAATCTTTCCTGGACTGTCCCGCAGTACAAGCCTCCCCGCCTCGGCTCTTTGCATCGCGTCGATGTTCATCGCGGAAGAACGGCTCGGAGAAGCGCGCTAAAGCGACAAAGGAGGCAGTTTGCCGCCGCACGGCGATCGCCTTCGTCGCTTTAGGGCCGACGATCTCCCTCAGGCGACCTGCTGCTCGATCGCGCCAAAGATGCTGTGATGGCGTTCATCGTCCATCCAGATGCGAACCGAATCGCCCTTTTTCATGAACGGCGTTTTCGCCTCGCCCTGCAGGATCGTCTCGACCGTGCGCACCTCGGCAAGGCAACTGTAGCCGAGCCCGCCCTCGGCGATCGGCTTGCCCGGGCCGCCGTCCGCATCGCGGTTCGACACGGTGCCCGATCCGATGATCGTTCCCGCACACAGATTCCGTGTCTTCGCCGCATGGGCGATGAGCTGGCCGAAGTCGAAGGTCATGTCGACACCGGCATCGGCGCGGCCGAGCGGCTGGCCGTTGAGGTCGACGCAAAGCGTGCCATGCAACTTCCCGTCGCGCCAGCGCTCGCCTAGCGATTCCGGGGCCACGAAAACGGGCGACATCGCGCTCGCTGGCTTCGACTGAAAAAAGCCGAATCCCTTGGCCAGTTCGCCGGGGATCAGCCCGCGCAGCGACACGTCGTTGGTCAGTCCGACGAGCAGGATCGTCTCGCGCGCCGCCACCGGGTCGATGCCCGCGGGCACGTCGCCGGTCACGACGACGATCTCGGCCTCCATGTCGCAGCCCCAGGCGGGATCAGCGAGCGGAATCGGGTCGCGCGGGCCAAGAAAGGAATCGCTGCCGCCCTGGTACATCAACGGATCGCGCCAGAAACTCTCGGGCATCTCGGCGCCGCGCGCCTGCCGGACGAGCGCGACATGATTCACATAGGCGCTCCCGTCGGCCCACTGAAAGGCGCGCGGCAAAGGCGAGGCAGTATCGCGCTCGTGAAATCGTTCGCGTGGGATGACTTCGTGATTCAGATCTTCGGACAACGCCGCCAGCCGCGGCGCGACCTCGGCCCAGTCGTCGAGCGCCGCCTGCAGCGTCGGCGCGATCGCGGCCGCGTCGGCATACCAGGCAAGATCGTCCGAAACGACGACCAGGCGGCCGTCGCGGCCGGCTTTGAGCGAGGCTAGCTTCACGAAACTTCCTTTGTCTGCGACGCCGCCGAGGCGTCATCGCGAAAGGAATGAAGCGATGAGTCAGCGCGGCATCTGGATGGAGGCGAAACAGGTAAAGCCGCTCTGCCCCGCCTGCAAGCGCCGGATATATTGCAGATAGGCCTGCGACTGATCGTAGGTCGTGCCTGGCAGCGAACGGCCGCGAAAGGCACGTTTCACTTCCTCGCCGGTGAAGGGCCGCGGGGCGCCGGGAAAGGCGCCCTTCGTTCCTGGCGGGACGATCTTGCCGCTGGCGTCGATATACTGACCGGCAGCGGTGACGTCGGGGACCGGAATCTCGCAATTCATCACCGAAACCGCGGTTTGCGCGAAGGCCGGACGAATCGTCAGCGCCGCCGAGACACCGACCGCGCCGAGCGCGAGCATCCGGCGCCGCGACGGAACCGTCTCGTCCGCAGCCACGCCCTCGCCTGTCGCCGGATTTTCGCTGTTTTCCATGACCGGCGCATAGCCAATTGGCGCGCGGGGGGAAAGGAAAAGCCGCCCGGCACCCGCCGCTTTCCCGCTTTGGGACAAGCGCAGTGCCTTGTCTGAACGGTGCAACAGGCCTTGCGCGGGATCGTGCGGCGTGCGAGGCGCGAAGGCGCATGTTCGATCGCCTGTCCAGTCTGGTCATCGCGCTGACATTGATCGTCATTGCGGCGATCCTTGCCGCGCTGGCGGGGGGCGACCCGCTGACGATCGCGATCCTCGTCGTCGCCGGCTTCGCCGCCACCGCCATCGTCCACGCCGCCGCGCCGGCCCCCGTGACCGAAGCGCACGCGGAAGCAGCGCCGCCGCCGCCCGCCCCGATCCCTTCGCTGCTCCGCCATCCCGATTTCGCGCGCCGGGCCGACCAGGAAACCGACCCGCTGCTCGGTACCACCGACAATATCGTCACGGTTGCCAACGACGCCGCGGTCCGGCTGCTCGGCCGCCACATCGTCGGCGCCGACATCCGCACCGCAATCCGTCATCCGGCGGCGACCGAATGGCTCGCCCAGGCGGCAGGCGCCGAGATACCGCAGGAAATCAGCCTCGTCGACTTTCCGCGACCCGGCCAACGCTGGACGATGCGGATCGCGGCGCTTTCGGGCAGCGACCGGATCATCATCCTGTCCGACCGGTCGGCGATCGACGCTGCCGACCGCATGCGGTCGGACTTCGTCGCCAATGCGAGCCACGAGCTGCGCACGCCGCTCGCCGCCATCCTCGGCTATGTCGAGACGCTTCAGGACATGAACGACGAGGCCGACGCCGAAACGCGCCATCGCTTCCTGTCGATCATCGAGCGCGAGGCGCGGCGGATGCAGCAGCTCGTCATCGACCTCCTCTCGATCTCCCGGGTCGAGGCCGACCGTTTCCGGCGCCCGACCGCTCCAGCCGACCTGGCGGCGATCGTCCGCACTACCATCGCGCAGCTTCGCGACAGCGAACAGGCGCGGGCCAAAGATATCATGGCGAAGCTGGACGATGGCGTGCAGCCGATGCTGGGTGACGCGGCGCAGCTCGGCCAACTGGCGCACAATATCGTCTCGAACGCGATGAAATACGGGCGCGCGGGCACGCCGGTAACCGTCGAACTGACCCGCGAGGGCGACCGCGTCCGGCTGTCGGTCAGCGACCAGGGCGACGGCATCCCGGCCGAGCATATTCCGCGCCTGACGGAACGCTTCTACCGCGTCGACGAAGCACGCAGCCGATCAGTCGGCGGCACCGGCCTCGGCCTTGCGATCGTCAAGCACATCAGCGAGCGCCACCAGGGCCAGCTCGATATCGCCAGCGAGCCCGGCAAAGGCACGCGGGTATCGGTCACCTTTCCGCTGGCAGGGCCAGACGGCACCTGAACGGCGGTACGCTCAGTCGATCACGTCGAGCAAGTCGCCAAGCAGGCTGAACATCTCGTCGATCTCGGCTTTCCCGACGATCAGCGGCGGCGACAGCGCGATGATATCGCCCGTCGCGCGGATCAGCAGGCCATTATCGAAGCAGGCATGGAACAGCTCGGTCGCTCGCGCTCCGGGGGCATCCGGGCGCGGTTCGAGTTCGATCCCGGCGACAAGCCCGGTGGTGCGGATGTCGATGACGGAGCGACGCCCCTTCAGGTCGTGCGCCGCATCCTCCCAATAACCGCCCAGTTGCTTCGCCCGGTCGAACAAGCCTTCCGCGGAATAAATATCGAGCGCCGCCAGCCCTGCCGCGCTCGCCAACGGATGTCCTGAGTAGGTGTAGCCGTGGAAGAACTCGATTCCGGCCGGCGCATGGTCGACCACCGCATCGTGCAGTTCGCGCTTCACCGCCACCGCGCCCATCGGCACCGCCGCGTTGGTCAATCCTTTCGCCATGGTTAGGATGTCGGGGGTCACGCCCCAGCTTTCGGCGGCCGTCGCGCCGCCGACGCGGCCGAAGGCGGTGATGACCTCGTCGAAGATCAGCAAGATGCCATGCCGGTCGCAGATGTCGCGCAGCCGCTGAAGATAGCCGACCGGCGGCAGCAGCACGCCGGTCGATCCCGCCATCGGCTCGACGATCACCGCCGCGATCGTCTCTGCCCCATGCAGATCGACGAGCCGCTGGAGATCGTCGGCGAGTTCGGCGCCATGCTGCGGAAATCCGCGCGAAAAGGCGTTGCGCGTCAGATCGTGCGTGTGGCGCAGATGATCGGTGCCAGGCAGGCCGATGCCGAAGGTACGGCGATTGCCGACGATGCCACCGACGCTGATCCCGCCGAAACCGACGCCATGATAGCCGCGCTCGCGCCCGATCAATCGGGTGCGCGCGCCCTGCGCCCGCGCCCGCTGAACCGCGAGCGCGATCTTGAGCGCGGTATCGACCGATTCGGACCCGCTGTTCGTGAAGAAGACGCGGTCGAGCCCCTCGGGCATCAGCGCCGCAACGCGCTGCGCCAGTTCAAAGGCGAGCGGGTGGCCGAGCTGGAAGGTCGGCGCGAAATCGAGCGTCGCGGCGGTCTTCGCGATGGCCTCGGTGATCTCGGGCCGGCAATGGCCGGCATTGCAGCACCAGAGCCCGGCGGTGCCGTCCAGAATCTCGCGGCCGTCGGCACTGCGGTAGTGCATGCCGCTCGCCGACACGAGCTGGCGCGGGTGCGCCTTGTAGGCGCGGTTGGCGGTGAAGGGCATCCAGAAGGACGCCAGCGGATCATTTTCGCCCTTCATTCGCCCCCCCCCCGATCAATGCGCCGTCTTCCGGCCTGGCAGCAGGTGCAGCACGCCGACGATCACAGCGCCGAGCGCCAGCCCGAACACGCCCGCTCCCGCGGCGTTTATCAGCCATTCCCATGCGCCAGCACCGGGCAAGCCGCCCGCGACGCGATGGGCGAAATCGTGGAGAGCGTGGCCAATCCCGCCGATATGGAATTCGTCGAGGCCATGGAGGAAAATCTGCCCGCCGACCCACAGCATCGCCGCGGTGCCGATCGTCGCGAGCGCGCCAAGCAACCTGGGCATGAGGGCAACGAGCCCCCGCCCGACCGCCTGCCGCGCGCGCGACCCGCGCTTCGCCATGTGAAGGCCGATATCATCCATCTTCACGATCAGCCCGACGACACCATAGACCGCAATCGTGATCGCGACCGCCACGACCGCAAGCGTCGCGCCGCGCAGCAGGAGATGCTCGTCCAGCACCTCGTTGAGCGCGATGACCATGATTTCGGCCGAAAGAATGAAGTCGGTGCGCACCGCGCCCGTCACCATCGCCTCCTCATGCGTCTTGTCGGCGACGATCTCGGCCTCCTCCGCGAGGCTGGTGGTGTCCTTGCGGAGCGCGTGCAGCGCCTTTTCCGCCCCTTCGAAGCAGAGATAGGCGCCGCCGACCATCAGCAGCGGCGTGATTGCCCACTGCGCAAGCGCCGAGAGCAGCAGCAGCGCCGGCAGGATCAGGATCAGCTTGTTGAACAGCGATCCCTTGGTGATGCGCCAGATGATCGGCAGTTCGCGATCCGGGGTGAAGCCGGTGACATAGCGCGGTGTGACCGCCGTATCATCGACGACCACGCCCGCCGCCTTCACCCCGGCCCTCGAGGCAGCCGCGCCAACGTCGTCGATGCTCGCGGCAGCGACCTTGGCGATGGTCGCAACATCGTCGAGGAGGGCGAAAAGGCCGGAAGGCATATGGGTTTGGGCTTTCGATCTGGAGTCAGAGAATCACGCCGGGAACGCCGGCAGACCTTGCCCACATCGTCATTCCGGCGAAAGCCGGAATCTCACTGGGACGCCTTGCCAGTGGCGAGGGTCCGGCCTTCGTCGGAATGACGAAGGGGCCGCTATCCTACCCATGCTGGCGCGCGAAGGCCGCGGCGGCGCCGAACAGGCCCGGCTGCGGATGGGTAATCAGCTTGACCGGGATGGCGGCCATGAAATTCTCGAAGCGCCCCTTGGAGACGAAGCGTTCGGGAAAGCCCGACCGCACCAGATGGTCGCGGATCCGAAGACCGAGCCCGCCCGCGATCACCACGCCGCTTGCTCCCTGCGCCAGTGCGAGGTCGCCCGCGATGCTGCCGAGCGACAGGCAGAAGCGGTCGACCGCAGCCGCGGCCAAACTGTCCTCCTGCTCCATGCCGCGGGTCCAGATCGCCACATCCTCTTCGGGCGTCACCGCGCGTCCCTCCATCGCCGCCAGCGTCTCGAAGATATCGACGATGCCGGGACCGGAAACGATGCGTTCGGCCGACACGCGGCGGTGGCGCTTGCGCAACCGCGCGAGGATCGCGTCCTCGATGCTGTCGAGCGGCGCGAAATCGACATGACCGCCCTCGGTCGCCTGAACGCGGTAGGCATCACCGTCGCGCCAGACATGCGCGACGCCCAGCCCGGTGCCGGGGCCAAGGACGCTGATCGTACCGGTCGCTGGCAGCGGTTCGTCGGGGCCGCACAGCCGCTCGAAATAGCGCGCGTCGGCCTGAGCGACGGCATGGCCGACCGCCTCGAAATCATTGACCAGCACATAATCGTCGACGTTCAGCTTTTCGCGAATCAGCGCCGGGCGGATGATCCATGGATTGTTGGTGAAGCGGATGATCTCGCCCTTCGTCGGCCCAGCTATGGCGATCGCGACGCTGCGCGGCAGGCTCCTGCCCTGCCGGCGCTCGAAATCCTGCCATGCGGTCTGGAAGCTCGCATGATCCTCGGTGTGCAGCGTCGTCGGCTCGCCGAGCGCGATGCAGCGTCCGCCCTCGACCTCCGCAATCGCGAAGCGCGCATGGGTGCCGCCGATATCAACCGTGACGATGGATTGGCTCATGACTCTCCCTTGTGCGGCGAGGCCGCCGCCTTCGGTCCAGATTGTCGCGGTTGCCGCGACGGCGCAACAGGGCATAGCTATGCGCGCCGGTCGGCCCCGGGCAAGGCGCGCTCTTCAAATCCCCACGCGCCCGCTCCATAGAGGTTCCGGAAAAGACATGCGGGAGCGGGACATATGGAGCATGAGCAGCAGGCCGACCTGCCCTATCTGAAGAAGGTCGTGGGCGCCTCGATGGCGGGCACGGTCGTCGAATGGTATGAATTCTTCCTCTATGGCACAGCCGCGACGCTGGTGTTCGGCCAGCTCTTCTTTCCCGAGACCGGCAACGACCTCGACGGCATCATCGCCGCTTTCGCGACCTATGCGGTCGGCTTCATCGCGCGGCCGCTGGGCGGCGTGGTGTTCGGGCATGTCGGCGACCGCATCGGGCGCAAGTCGCTGCTTCAGTTCAGCCTGGTCCTGATCGGCGCATCGACCTTCCTGATGGGCTGCCTGCCCAGCTTTCACAGCATCGGCTATTGGGCGCCGGCGCTGCTCGTGCTGCTGCGCTTCGTCCAGGGCTTCGCGCTCGGCGGCGAATGGGGCGGCGCGGTGCTGCTGGTAACCGAGCATAGCCCGAACAAAAGCCGCGCCTTCTGGGGCAGTTTCCCGCAGGCGGGCGTGCCGCTCGGCAATCTGCTTGCGACGGTCGTGCTGCTGGTCCTTTCCGTGACTCTGTCCGAAGACGCCTTCCTGGCCTGGGGCTGGCGCGTCGGTTTCTGGCTGTCGGTGGTCATCGTCGCGATCGGCTATTACATCCGCACCCAGGTCAGCGATTCCCCGATCTTCGAGGCGGCAAAGGCGAAGGTCGAACGCACAGCCGAAGCCGGCTACGGCCTCGTTGAGGTGTTCAAACGCTACCCGCGCGGGGTGTTCACCGCGATGGCGCTGCGCTTCGGCGAGAATATCGTCTATTACATGATCGTCACCTTCTCGATCACCTATCTCCACCATCGCGACATCGACGCGACGCGCATCCTGACGCTGCTCTTTGCCGCGCATATCCTGCATGTGATCGCCATTCCGCTGGTCGGGGCGCTCGCCGACCGCGTGGGACGACGGCCCGTTTATATTGCAGGTGCCGCGCTCACCATGGCGTGGCCCTTCGCCGCCTTTCCGATGTTCGACACCGGGGACACCGTGATGATCCTCGCCGCGATCATGCTCGGCCTCGCGATCCACGCCTTCATGTATGCGCCGCAGCCCGCAATCATGACGGAGATGTTCCCGACCCGGATGCGCTATTCGGGCGTCTCGCTCGGCTATCAGGCGACCGCGATCGTCGCGGGGTCGTGGGCGCCGCTGATCGGCACCGCCTTGCTGCGCGAATATGATAGCTGGACGCCGATTGCGATCTACATCCTGTTCGCCGGCGCCGTCAGCCTGATCGCCGCGCTGATCATGCGCGAAACGCGCGGCGCGTCGCTGCTCGCGATCGACGACGCCGACGCGCGGCGGTCGGAGGCCCTGCAGGGGTGAACGAAGGGGCAGAGCGCAGAAAGGAAACAGGCATGGCCAAGCTGGTGTTCGGAATGAACCAATCCCTCGACGGATACGTCGACCATATGGAATTTGCGCCCGACCCCACGCTCTTCCGCCACTTCATCAAGGAGGCTCAAGAGCAGGCGGGCAGCCTCTACGGCCGCAAAATCTATGAGATCATGCGCTATTGGGACGACGAACATCCCGAATGGGATGCCGATGAGCGGGCGTTCGCTACGGCATGGCGGAATCAGCCGAAATGGGTCGTCTCGCGATCGCAGCCGTTGATCGGTCCCAATGCCACGCTGATCGGCGACGATCTCGAGCGCGCGGTTCGTGCGTTGAAGGCCGAGCGCGAGGGAGAGATCGAGGTTGCCGGCCCCGATTTGGCCCACAGCCTCACCGAGCTTGGTCTGATCGATGAGTATCGTATCTATCTGCATCCCGTCGCGCTCGGCCGCGGCACGCCCTATTTCGCGGGCCCACGGCCCCGGCTTCACCTCATGACCCATGACCGGATCGGCGAGGATGTCGTCAGGCTTACCTACCGCCCTGCCTGAGCGCGCGCGTTGCGGCTCTCCAGCCGGTCGGCACCGGGGGATTATTCGGGTCCTGAGGGAGAATGGCGCACCCGGAACGATTCGAACGTCCGACCCCCAGATTCGTAGTCTGGTGCTCTATCCAGCTGAGCTACGGGTGCGGTGTTGCTTTTCAGCAACTTATATTGTCGCTTCGTTGAATGAGCCAACCATTCCGTTGAAATTCCAACGACTCGACGCAGGGCGCTCTAGAGACAGGTTCGATCGATTGCAAGCGTCCCGAGAGAAAATCATTCATCGCCTATCGGGCGGCGTCTCGTCAGGGCGACGATGAACTCGCCGCAGATCGGCCGCGTTCAGCAGCATCGCAACAGAGCATCCCCAGCCGGACAGGTCGCGCGCGCGAGGCTATACCTCTAGCACGCGCTCGGGCAGCCACGTCCCCGGCGTCCCGGCGGTAGCACAGCGCCAGCTCGCGACGATATGCTTGTCCTTCTGATCACTCGCCTGACCCAACGCGCTGTTCTCTACGCGGTCGCCAACCTTCCATGTCCCATAGGCAGGCGGCGCAGGAGCGACGATTTCAACATTGTCATTGCCGATCAACCGGATTTCGGAGACGTTGTTGACGCTTGGGACTGAAATCGGCCCGCCTGGAATCGCCTGCCACTGTTCGCCGTTACCAAGACAATAGCCGGCATCGTAGAACTGCTTTATCCCCATCAATCCGGCAAACACCTGATGGCTATAGGACCCGGGACGTTCGCCGCGAATCAGATACATGGTCATTGCCGACATGGCCGGATTGGTGGTTTCGGGCGATCCTATGGGCGCGTCGAAATTGGCGGCATTGCCGCCCCGGATCTTAGCGGCACTCAACTCCCCGCCCGGAAAGATTCGACCGCACATTCGATCTATAGGCCCGACCAACCCAAAAAGGCGCCAATAATAGGTGCCGTTCGGCGCGTTCCACCGCACGTTGGCGGTGGCGCCCAAAATTGCGGCGTTGAGCGCCAAAGGGCCCGGTTGCGCCCGCATCTGGGAGTGAACCGTGTAACCGACGATAGAAGCATTGCGCGCATTCCAAGCCGCATTATTCTCCCAGGCACCAAGCAATTCGCCGTCTCGGGCAACCTTGGCCGCCGTATAAGTCGTCTGCGCCGCTTCCCCCCGGGAAACGAGAGTCCGCGAGCAATTCCGTATGTTGATGGTCCCCGCCTTCGTCGTGATGTTTATGTCGGAATTGTCAGGCTCGTAACCCGCGGGAACAAAGGTATGCGGGACCGGGACATTATAGCCGAAGTGACATTCTTCGATCGTGAGCGGCGGCGGAACGTAATAATCCCCATAAGCGCCGACCTCGACCATCGGGACATTGGAGCGATTGTAAATCAGGCTATTGCGCAACGAGCCGCCCACACCCCTGAATTTCACCGGCCCGCCATTCTCGCAGTGGAACCCCGTCAGATCGAGACCGATGCACCGCTCGAACAGATGCGCGCCGTTGATGACGGCGCTGATAGTGCCGCCATTGCAATTCTTTACATGGAGGCCCTTCTGACCGATCGGCTCGACCGAAAAATGTACATTCCGAATCGTCAGATTGTCGCCGAACGCGTTGATCTGGATGGCATAATTGTCGGGGTCTTGATGCGCGTAAACAATGATATCCTCCAGCAGGATGCCATCGGTATACTGGCCTCCGCCGCTTCCACCCGTCCCCGACTTGACGTAGCTCCCCCACAATCTGTTGGTTGTAACGTTACGAAGGCCATGCCGGCTCTTGGAATAGATGCCCCGCAGCCCCTCGACGAGGGTATTGCCGTTGATGATGCCGAGCGGATTGTCATTGTTCCAGAGGGTGAAGTTCTCCAGGCGCGGCATGACCGTGGTGGCGCCACCATATTTGATCTGCCGATCCGAGGCGTCGACGTTCAGGCAGATCATGGCTTGGTTGTCGAAAGCGCGGAGCGGCGTTCCGGCCATGGGGATAAGCCGGGCGCCATTCAGCGCGCCCCACATGAACCAAGGAAGGTGCAGGCTGCCCGAAATCCGAAAGGCCAGGCCCGGAGGCAATTTGAACAGACCGCTTCCAAAGCTGTTCGCCTCACCGTCCAGCCCATGGTCCCGATAATATCGAGCGAGCGCATTCAATGCGGCCGTTGCATCTGGGGGGCTACTGCTGCCGTCATCGGCCAGCGCGCCGAACATCGCCGCGTCCGGCTCGCGCTCGCCCAGCTTGAACCCGCGGCCATTGGATGAGATAAAAGCTGAACGCGGATTCTCATTGACATAGGCCTCGTCAACTGACGCGTCGTAACGATATTCCGCCGCGCCAACCCCCGCGATCGAATAGCCCTTCGTCTGCACCGCAGCGATCTCTGTCGGGATTGTCGCCGACGACGCATTATCGAAGGTGTCGAAGGCAGGCAGGTTGTCAACCTGAGGCGCATTGCCGCACCCATCGGTCGCAAGATGGCTTACCGAGTCTGATACAGCCAACGCGCCAGCGGAGGCCAGCAGGTCGCGTCGTTTAATCTTGACGTTGCGATATTTCATGATGTCACCGTCAACGAACCCGACGATATTGAGTTCCACCTACCCGACTGGCCTCAGCGGCCCCCGACGTGTCTATTGAACCCCGAACAGGCTCTTTCGGTTCAGCAGATTACTCGTTCTGCGGCCCCATTCGGCACGTCCCATCCCGTTGCGCCCTCCCCTATTTCGCCCTCAGCGCCGCCTGCGCCGCCGCGAGGCGTGCGATGGGGACGCGGTAGGGCGAGGCGCTGACGTAATCGAGCCCGGTTTTCTCGCAGAAATGGATGCTTGGGGCGTCGCCGCCATGCTCGCCGCAGATGCCGAGCTTGATGCCCGCGCGCGTCCCGCGACCGCGCTCGGCGGCGATTTCGATGAGCTGGCCGACACCCTCGACGTCGAGGCTGACGAAGGGATCGGTGACGAAGATGCCCTTGTCGACATATTGGGTCAGGAAACGGCCCGCATCGTCGCGACTGACGCCGATCGTCGTCTGGGTCAGGTCGTTGGTGCCGAAGCTGAAGAATTCAGCCGACCGCGCGATCTCGCCCGCCATCAACGCGGCGCGCGGCAGTTCGATCATCGTGCCGACCAGATAGGCGATCTCGCGCCCCTTTTCGGCGAACACCGCCTTCGCCGCCGTGTCGACCACCGCCTTCATCAGGTCGAACTCGCGGCGCGTCGCCACCAGCGGGATCATCACCTCGGGAATCGGCGCCGCTCCGGTTTCGGCGGCGACGTCGCACGCCGCCTCGAAGATCGCCCGCGCCTGCATCTCGTAGATTTCGGGATAAGTGACGCCGAGGCGGCAACCGCGATGGCCGAGCATCGGATTGAATTCATGCAATTCGTTCGCACGCGCCTTCAGCGTCTCGATACCGACGCCGGCCGCGGCCGCGACCTCGGCGAAATCCTCCTCGCGCGTCGGCAGGAATTCATGCAGCGGCGGGTCGAGCAGGCGGATGGTGACCGGCAGGCCCGCCATCACGCGGAAAATCTCGGCGAAATCGCGGCGCTGCTCGGGGAGCAGTTTCGCAAGCGCGGCGCGGCGCCCGTCCTCGCTGTCGGCGAGGATCATCTCGCGCACCGCGGCGATGCGCGCGGCGTCGAAGAACATATGCTCGGTACGGCACAGCCCGATGCCCTCGGCACCGAAATCGCGCGCGACCTGCGCATCGGCGGGGGTTTCGGCGTTGGTGCGCACCTTCATCCGGCGCACCTTGTCGGCCCAGCCCATCAGCGTGCCGAAATCGCCGACCAATTCGGGTTGCAGCGTCGGAACCTCGCCCGCCATCACCTCGCCGGTCGAGCCATCGAGCGTGAGGATATCGCCTTCGTGCAGTTCGCGGCCGGCAACGCGCAGCACCCGCGCCGCGCCGTCGATGGCCAGCCCGCCGGCGCCCGAGACGCAGGGGCGCCCCATGCCGCGCGCGACGACCGCCGCGTGGCTGGTCATGCCGCCGCGCGCCGTGAGGATACCCCTGGCGGCGTGCATGCCGTGGATATCCTCGGGGCTCGTCTCGACGCGGACGAGGATCACCGCTTCGCCCCGGCCCGCCGCCTTTTCGGCGCTGTCGGCGTCGAACATGATCTTGCCCGACGCGGCGCCGGGGCTTGCCGGAAGCCCCTTGGTCAGCACGTCGCGCGGCGCATCGGGGTCGAGCGTCGGGTGGAGAAGCTGGTCGAGCGCGCCCGGGTCGACGCGCTGAACGGCTTCCTCTTCGGAAATCAGGCCTTCGGCGGCCATGTCGACCGCGATCTTCAGCGCCGCCTTCGCGGTGCGCTTGCCCGAACGCGTCTGGAGCATCCACAGCTTGCCGCGCTCGACGGTGAATTCGATGTCCTGCATGTCGCGATAATGGGTTTCGAGCGTGTCGAAGACGCGGCCCAGTTCGCCGAAGGTTTCTGGCATCGCCTCTTCCATCGACAGCGGCTTGGCGCACGCCGTCTCGCGCGCGGCTTTGGTCAGATATTGCGGGGTGCGGATGCCGGCGACGACATCCTCGCCCTGGGCATTGATCAGCCATTCGCCATACCAGGCGCGCGCGCCGGTCGCGGGGTCGCGGGTAAAGGCGACGCCGGTGGCCGAAGTGTCGCCCATATTGCCGAACACCATCGCCTGGACATTGACAGCGGTGCCCCATTCGCCGGGGATGGTATTCAGGCGGCGATAGACTTTCGCGCGGTCGCTTTCCCAACTCGCGAAGACAGCACCGATCGCGCCCCAGAGCTGATCCTTCGGCTCCTGCGGGAAAGGCGCGCCGGTTTCGCGCTGAACGATCGCCTGATATTCGGCGACGAGCGCCTGCCAGTCCTCGGCCGCCATCTCGGTGTCGAGATAGAAGCCCTTGTCCTCCTTGGCGATTTCGAGCGCCTCCTCGAACGCCGCATGGTCGAGCCCCATGACGACGTCGGCATACATCTGGATGAAGCGGCGATAGCTGTCCCAGGCGAAGCGGGGGTCGCCCGAGGCCTGGGCCAAGCCGACCACGGTCGCGTCGTTGAGGCCGAGGTTGAGGACGGTGTCCATCATGCCCGGCATCGACACGCGCGCGCCCGAGCGGACCGAAACGAGCAGCGGGTTCGCGGGGTCGCCGAAGCTCCGCCCGGTGATGCCCTCGATATGCGCGATGCCGCCTTCGACCTCTTCGGTCAGGCCGGCGGGAAATTGCTCGTCGTTCGCATAATAGGCGGTGCAGACGTCGGTGGTGATCGTAAAGCCCGGCGGCACCGGAAGGCCGATCGAAGCCATTTCGGCCAGGTTCGCCCCCTTGCCGCCCAGCAATTCCTTCGATCGCTCGGCCGTTGTCGCCGCTGCGCCGAACAAATGCACCATCGTCGTCATGTCTTACTCCTGCTGCCCCTGGGGAGAAGGTGGCGGGGGAATAGAGCCGGCCCCGGTCGAGGTCGACTCAGTTTTGCTTTCAGCGGCATCAGGCGGGTCTGCCGCCATGATGCGCCTGCCATCGGTCGAAGATCGCCTGCCCCGCCGGCTGGCCGAAGGTCATCATCGGCACGTCGCGGCGGAATGTGAGCTGGTGCGCCTTGACCCACAGCGTCTTGCGCGGTTCGATCGACGCGATCGCGTCCCAGCGAATATGCAGCAGCGGGTGAAAGAGGCGGAAGATCGCAAGCGGCCGCAGATAGAGGCCGCCGGTGTCGATCCATATATTCATCGCGCTGCGATAGCTGATTCCGCCGGGAAAGCGGCCGATGACCATCGACGCCATCGAATAGCGCTGCGCATCGGGCGGGACCGGCCGGTCGCACGCGAATTCGGGCAGATAGCGCGACCAGCCGAACCACGACAAAAGACGGATGATGCCCAGCCACATGAGAATGAAAAGCAGCGGGAAACCGAGCGCGAAGATCCAGATCAGATGGGTATCGTTCATGGTGCCATTCCCCCTTCCTTGACGATTGGCAGACCTAACCCTCTATCTTCGAAAAATCGGCGACGCTGTGAACGGCATCACGGAAACGCGCGAGCAGCCCGAGCCGGAAGGCGCGCACCGCAGGATCGGGATCGTTGACCATCACGTCCTCGAAAAAGGCGTCGATGGGCACTCGCAGTGACGCAAGCGCGGACATGGCGTCGGTGAAGCGTTCGTCGGCGACGGCGGCCGCTGCCGCGGGTTCGGCGGTGTCGAGCGCGGCGAGCAAGGCTGTTTCCGCTGGCTCCAATTCTCCCCTCCCGCTTGCGGGAGGGGTCGGGGGAGGGGCTGTTTCGGGCGAAGGGGTGGCGGATGACCTGCCCTCCCCTAGCCCCTCCCGCAAGCGGGAAGCGGACATATCCCCCGCCTGCTTCAGGATATTCGCCGCGCGCTTGTAGCCCGCGAGCAGGTTCGCGCCGTCGTCGGTCGCCATGAAGGCTTGGAGCGCCTTCACGCGGGCCAAATTTCCGACGATCTCATCTTTGCGCTTTTCGAGGCCGAAAACCGCATCGATCAGGTCGTGTCGAACACCAGCTTCGCGCTGCTGCACCTTGAGCCGGTCGACGAAAAAGTCAGGGACGGCGCGAAACAACTCCGCTCCCATAAACTCGGCCAGCCAGATTTCGTGAACAGCAGTGCTCGTGCTCTTTTCCTGCTGCAAGCCTATGAGATGCCCGACCCGGGAAGCCGCATAGTCCAACTCAAGTCGCAAACCATTGCGAAGAACAAGTTCGATAATGCCGAGCGCTGCGCGACGCAATGCAAAGGGGTCTCGCGAACCAGTGGGTCGCTCCTTGATGACGAAGAAGCCAACAAGCGTATCCAGCTTGTCCGCCAACGCCACGGTCACCGTCACCGGTGCGGTCGGCACATCATCGCCCTGCCCGACCGGCTTGTAATGGTCGCGGATCGCGTCGGCGACGGCGTCGGGCAGGCCTTCGGCGCGGGCGTAATAGCCACCCATCAGACCCTGCAGTTCGGGGAATTCGCCGACCATTTCGGTGACGAGGTCGGCCTTCGCCAGTTCCGCCGCCTGCCGCGCGAGCGCGGGGTCGCAGTTGGGGACGATGCCTTCGCTTGCCAGCCATTCGGCGAGCTTCGCGACGCGCTCGACCTTGTCGGCGACGGTGCCGAGCTTTTCGTGGAATGTGATGTTCGCGAGTTTTTCGGCGTGCTCGGCCAGCGTCTTCTTCTGATCCTGTTCCCAGAAGAAGCGCGCGTCGGACAGGCGCGCGGCGAGGACCTTGCGGTTGCCGGCGACGATCTCTGCACCGCTGTCGCTCGCGACGATATTCGCGGTGCAAACGAAACCGTTGGCGAGCTTGCCGTCGGCGCCGTTCACGACGAAATATTTCTGGTTCACCCGCGCGGTGAGCTGGATGACCTCGGGCGGCACCGCGAGGAACGCTTCGTCGAAGCGACCGAGCAAGGGCACCGGCCATTCGGTGAGGCCGGCATTCTCGATCACCAGCCCTTCGTCCTCGACCAGAGTCAGCCCGGCGTCGGCCGCGGCCTTCGCGGCGCCGTCGCGAACGATCGCGGCGCGCTCCGCATGGTCGACGATGACGTGGCAGGCGCGCAGCTTGTCGGCATAGTCCGCCGCCGAGCCGATGGTGATCTCGCCGGGGCAGTGGAAGCGGTGGCCGCGCGTCGCGAACCCCGTAGAAATCCCGCCGACTTCACAGGCGATCAGTTCATCGCCGAGGATCGCGACGATGCCCGACAACGGGCGCACCCAGCGCAGGCTTTCGCTGCTCGTGCTTTCGCGGCCCCAGCGCATCGACTTGGGCCAAGCGAAGGCGCGGACGATCGCGGGGATCGCTTCGGCCAGCACATCGCGGGTCGCGCGGCCGGCACGCTCGATCACCGCGAAATACACGCCGTCGCGGTCTTCGAGCCGGTCCTGGGTCAGACCTGTCTTGCGCAGGAAGCCTTCGAGCGCCTGCGGCGGCGCGCTGGTGCGCGGGCCCTTGAGCTCTTCGCTGATCGCGGCGGTCGCGTCGGGAAGCTCCTTGGCGATCAGCGCGAGGCGGCGCGGGGTCGACCAGATGGTGAGGTCGCCCGCTTCGAGGCCCGCAGCCGCGAGCTGCGCGCGAAACAGCTTGTCGAGCTCGGCGCGCGCGCCGGCCTGCATCCGCGCCGGGATTTCCTCGCTGCGGAGTTCGAGAAGGAAATCGGTCATTGCAAATCCTCCGAACCCCGAACCTCGTTCGCATCGAGCGAAGTCGAGATGCCGCGAAGGACAGCGCCATTCCGATGGGTGTCTCGACGATGCTCGACACGAACGGAAAGGGAGGTCGCGGCAGGATTTGCGACCGCCATCACAGCGTCCACCCGGGATATTGCGCGATCCAGCGATCCGACTGGCTGTCTATCCACGCCTTGCAGCTTCCCTTGGCGAGGTCGCGGACGCGGGCCATGTAATTGGCGCGTTCCTGGACGCTGATGACGCCGCGCGCCTGGAGTAGGTTGAAGAGGTGGCTCGCCTCGATCGCCTGGTCATAGGCGGCGAGCGGGACGTTCGCCGCGATGGCGCGCCGGCATTCGGCCTCGGCCGCCTTGAAGCCCGCGAACAGGCTGTCGGTGTCGGCGACCTCGAAATTCCATTTCGAGAATTGGCGCTCATTCTCGAGGAAGACGTCGCCGTAACAGACCCCCGGCACGTCGCCGACCGGGTCGGAGAAGCGCAGGTCGTACACATTGTCAACATTCTGGATATACATGGCGAGGCGTTCGAGCCCGTAGGTCAGTTCGCCCGCGACGGGCTTGCAGTCATAGCCGCCCATCTGCTGGAAATAGGTGAACTGCGTCACCTCCATCCCGTCGCACCACACCTCCCAGCCCAGCCCCCAGGCGCCGAGCGTCGGCGATTCCCAATCGTCCTCGACGAAGCGGATGTCGTGGAGCAGCGGGTCGATGCCGATCGCGGCGAGGCTGCCGAGATACTGGTCCTGAATGTCGGCGGGCGACGGTTTCAGGATCACCTGATACTGGTAATAATGCTGGAGCCGGTTGGGGTTCTCGCCATAGCGGCCATCGGTCGGGCGGCGGCTGGGCTGGACATAGGCGACGTTCCACGGCTCGGGCCCGAGGCTGCGCAGGGTGGTCGCGGGATGAAAGGTCCCCGCCCCGACGCGCATGTCATAGGGCTGGAGGATCGCGCAGCCGCGCGCGCCCCAATAGGCGTGGAGGGTCAGGATCATGTCCTGAAAGCTGAGGGGTTTCGTCTCCGCCACGTCGGTCCCTGATCCCGTCTTTCGCAGGTGCAACAATCGCGCTGCCCTTGGCGCAGCGGGGCGCAGCGGTCAAGGGAGGGCAAAGCGTGGAAGTTGCCGAAAGTGCCGCGCATCGTGACGACACGGCGCCTTGACATGGTCAGGCGATCCTGTCATTTAGTCAATAACACCTGACATAAGGTCAGGCGAGCATGACGGATTCGGCGGGTGAACAACAAGCTGAAAGTGTTGCGTGCGATGCGAAGCTGGAGCCAGGCGGAACTGGCCGACCGGCTCGACGTGTCGCGGCAGGCGGTGAACGCGATCGAGACGGGGAAATACGACCCGTCGCTGCCGCTCGCCTTCAAGCTCGCCCGCCTGTTCGCCATGCCGATCGAGGAGATTTTCGATGATGGTTTCGAAGGACCGGCCGATGACGCGTGATCCGTCCCCGAAGGGAATCGGCGGAGCGGTGGGATGGCCGATCGCCATCGCCCTCGCCGCCGCAATGCTGGCCGGCATCTTTGCCGGTTATAATCAGGCGGCCGTCGAAAATGGCGGCGAGCCGCTGCCCGCGTGGCTGGGCCCGCTTGTCGGGATCGGCTTCTGCGCCATCGCCGGCGCCTTCTATCTGCGCGCCTATGGCGCCGTGTGGCGGCAAAGGTCGCCGCGCAAGCGCCGCTATTGGCTGGCGCTGGGAGTCGCCGCCCTGGTGGGCGCCCTGATCGGCGTCTGGTCGATGGCCGATAGCGACACGCCCGTCGCCGAAGTCGCCATGATCGCGGACGGCCCGGTCAGCCCCGGCTTTGCCATCGGCGCGTCGCTGCTGTGGCTGCTGGGCCTGGCGGTTTCCATGATCCTTTATCATCGCGCCATCGACGACCATGAAGAACGCGCCTGGCTATGGGCGAGCCTGGCGGGCTGGTACAGTTTCGTCTTTCCGGCGCCGGTCTGGTGGATGCTCCATCGCGCGGACCTCGCTCCGCCGGTCGATGCGATGGCGCTCTTTCTGCTGTCGCTCGTCGTGAATGCCGTCATATATCTGTGGATGAAGTTCCGTCGATGACCAGCCCCCTTCCCTCTCCTTTTCCAACCGCCGGACGGCTTACCAGAAAGACCTCTCCCATGAAAAAAATGCTTCGTACCCTGATCATCACCTGCGCGGTCATCCCCTTTGCCCAATGCACGGTCCTGCCAGGCTATAACAGCGCCGCGGCGGCCGAGCCGGCGGCGCAGACCGCGCCGGTCGCTCCGCCCGCTCCGGCGCCGGCCGTCGTGGCGACCGTCGACGCCGATCCGGCGCTGTGGATGATGAAGGACGACGACACGACCATCTATCTGTTCGGCAGCGTCCATGTGCTGAAGCCCGGCCTGAGCTGGTTCGACGAGGCGGTGAAGGATGCGTTCGACAAGTCCGACGAGCTGATGCTCGAGATCGTGCTGCCCGAGGACCAGGCCGCGATGGCGAAGGCGATGCTGCCGCTCGCGATCGACCAGAGCGGCAAGACGCTATCGTCGAAGCTGGCGCCCGACGACCTGAAGGCCTATCAGGCCGCGATGGCGAAACTCGACCTGCCGGCCGCGCAGTTCGACATGTTCGAACCCTGGTTCGCCGCGATGACGCTGTCGGTCGCGCCGCTGATCAAGTTCGGCTATGATCCCGAGCAGGGTGCCGAAAAGCAGCTCACGAACGCCGCCAAGGCGGAAGGCAAGCCGATTTCCGGCCTGGAGACGATCGACCAGCAGATCGGCTATTTCGATACGCTGCCCGAATTTTCGCAGATCGCCTTCCTGAACGCGGTGGTCAAGGACATCGACACGCTGGGGTCGACGCTCGACACGCTGGTCGACCAGTGGAGCAAGGGCGATCCCGACGCGCTCGCGCAGACGATGAACGAAAGCCTGGAGTCGACGCCCGACCTGGCCAAGCGGCTGCTGTTCGACCGCAACGCCAACTGGGCCGACCAGCTCAAGGCGCGGATGGACGAACCCGGCACCGTGTTCGTCGCGGTCGGCGCGGGCCATCTCGCGGGCGCCCACAGCGTGCAGGATTATCTGAAGGAGCGCGGGCTGACCGTGACGCGGGTCGCGTATTGATCGCGGGGGCGTCCCCCTTGCGCAACCGGGGTCGCCGCGTCGCGGCGGCCCTGCTTGCGTGCCTGCTCGCCGCCTGTTCCCCGCCTGCGGTCACGTTCGACGCCACCCCGGCGATGTGGCTGGCCGAGGATGGCGATACGCGCATCTATCTGCTGGGCACCATGCACGCGCTGCCCGAAAACACCGACTGGAACCGGGGCAGGATCGCGGCCGCCGCCGCGGCGTCGGACGAGCTGGTGATGGAATTGTCGCCCGCCGAATTGTCGGCGGCGAGCGAGGAGTTCCAGCGCCTCGCCCCGCGCGAGGCGCCGTTGGCGATCGACCGGCGCCTGCCGCCCGCCGCGCTGGCCGGCTATCGCGCGCTGGAGGCGAGCGGGTCGGCCTTTCCCGCCGACGCGCTCGACGACTGGGCGGTGATGGTGCTGATAGGCCAGCGCGTCGCCCGCAACGCGGCGCTGTCGCCCGACAATGGCGTCGAGGCGGTGCTGATGCAGCGCTTCGCCGAGGCGGGCAAGCCGATCGCGGGGCTGGAGACCGCGCGCAGCCAGTTGATGCTGTTCGAAACGCTCGACCCCAGGACCCAGCGCGCGCTGCTGACCCGCGCCGCCGAGCGCGCGGGCGACGCGGTCGCCGAGGTGCATGTGCTGGCCGACGCCTGGTCGCGCGGCGACGTCGCGGCGCTGGAGCGCGAGATCAACGAGGATGTCGACGCCGTTCCCGCGGCGCGCGCGGCGATCATCACCGGCCGCAACCGCGCCTGGGCGGCATGGATCGCAAAACGGATGGAGCGGCCGGGGACGCTGCTGGTCGCGGTCGGCGCCGGGCATCTGGTCGGCGCGGACGGGGTGCCGGCGTTGCTGGAAGCGCAGGGCGTGACGGTGCGGCGGGTGCAATAGGGACGCTTTTTTTCCATTCGCAATGGCGGACTTTTGGTCAAGCTTGACCCGGCAACGCCGGGTAGCGATAGAGCGGCGCCTGGGTCGAAGCGGGACCCCGGGTCAGGCCCGGGGTGACGGAGGAGGCGGGATGAAGTCCCACCCTGCTGTCCCGCCCCTTGCAATTCCGCCGTCTTCCCGCTATGCGCCCGCGCTTCCGTCATGGTCATCCCTGGAGGCGTGGCGGACTGTGCAACCGTTTCTCGGAGAAATGATATGAGCGATCAGTTGACGCTGACGGCCGAGACGCGCGAACGCGGAGGCAAGGGAGCCTCGCGCGAGCTGCGTCGCAATGGCCGCGTCCCCGCCGTCGTCTATGGCGGCAAGGAAGACCCCCTGATGATCCACGTCGAAGAAAAGCTGCTGATGAAGCAGTTGATGACCGGCATTTTCATGAACTCGGTCGTGATGATCGAAGTCGGCGGCAAGACCATCCGCACCCTGCCCAAGGACGTCGCTTTCCACCCGGTCAAGGATCGCCCGATCCACGCCGACTTCCTGCGCGTGTCGAAGGATACCAAGGTCCAGGTCGGCGTCCCCGTCCTGTTCGTGAACGAGGAACTGGCGCCCGGCCTGAAGCGCGGCGGCGTGCTGAACGTCGTGCGCCACGAGCTGGAACTGGTCTGCGAAGCGGACAAGATTCCCGACGACATCACGATCGACGTCACCGGTTTCGACGTCGGCGATTCGATCCACATCAGCCACGTCACCCTGCCGAAGGGCGTGGAAAGCGCGATCACCGACCGCGATTTCACCATCGCAACGATCGTCGCACCGTCGGCGCTCAAGTCGAGCGACGGCGACACGACCAAGGATGAAGGCGAAGCCGAGGGCGGCGAAGCCGAAGCCTGATTCGAAGCCCTCTGGCCCGTCGAGGGACAGGGATTATAGGCGAAGAGGCGGCGCTTCGGACGAAACGCCGCCTCCTCCCGCTTCGTCATGCTGAACTTGTTTCAGCATCCATGGCCCCGCTTCTCATTCTACGTTGCGCTGCATTCGAGGGCTGGCCATGGACCCCGAAACCAGTTCAGGGTGACGAGACAGAAAGGGTAGTCGTCGAAAGCGGCTTGATCCCCTGAATATAGAGGGGTTTTCGACATGCAGCTCTGGGTCGGTCTCGGCAATCCCGGACCCCAATATGCGATGCACCGGCACAATGTCGGCTTCATGGCCGCCGACGTCATCGCCGACACGCATGGCTTTTCGGCGCCCGCGAAGAAATTCCAGGGCTGGATACAGGATGGCCGCATCGGCCGCGAGCGCGTGCTGCTGCTCAAGCCCGCGACCTATATGAACGAAAGCGGCCGCAGCGTGCGCGCGGCAATGGATTTCTACAAGCTGGCGCCGCAGGACGTCACCGCCTTTTACGACGAACTCGACCTGGCGCCGATGAAGGTCAAGGTGAAGCGCGGCGGCGGCGCGGCGGGGCATAACGGCATCCGCAGCATGATCGCCCATATCGGCGACGATTTCCGCCGCGTGCGGATCGGCATCGGCCATCCGGGGCACAAGGACCGGGTGACGGGGCATGTGCTGGGTTCCTATCACAAGAGCGAGATCGAACCGCTGACCGACCTGCTCGGCGCGATCGCCGCCGAGGTGCCATGGCTGGCCGAGGGCGACGATGCGCGCTTCGTCAGCGACCTGGCGCTGCGCCTGAACGGCTGAACCGAGCGCGGCCGTCACAAAAGCCACTCGCTCCCTTCATCGTCCCGACGCAATCGCGCAATCGACGTGCAACCTGCCTCTGCGAACAGGCTTCGCGACTGCGGGGGCGTTCTGCCCATCGCGGCGAAACCCACAGCCAAAAGGGGCACTGCATGTCATATCTGACCGACGAGGCGCGCGCGCCGTATCGCCGCGCGACCGACGATTTGAACGGGCCGGACAGCCTGGAAGCCATCGTTGCCGACAATCCGTCGCGCCGCTCGATCTTGGGCAAGGGACTGCTCGGCCTGTCGGTGATTCCCGCCGTGGTGCTGGCCGGGTGCGACGACGACAATCCGGTCGTCACGCTGCCGCCCACCCCGACGCCCTCCCCCACCCCGACGCCGACGCCGACCCCGGTCAGCTATGACGTGAATTTCACGCCGGTCGCGGCGAACGAGGAGGACAAGGTCACCGTGCCCGAGGGCTATTCGGTCGCGGTGCTGCTGAAGGCCGGCGATTCCGTCGAGGCGGGCGCGCCCTGGTCGGGCAGCTATCCGACCCCCGCCGACGCCGAGAAGTGGGCCGGCGGCAATCATGACGGCATGGAGTATTTCGCCCTGCCCGAGGTCGATCCCAACACCGGCGGTCTGCTGGCGATGAATTACGAGCTGCCGGACTTCCACATCCTGATGCCGGGCAGCTATGACGCCGCGACCGCGTCGGCCGACCAGAAGGCGCTCGCGCTGTCGGCGGTCGGCATCGGGGTGGTCGAGGTCGCCAAGGGCGAGGACGGCGCCTGGGCGGTCAAGAGCGGATCGACGTACAACAGGCGCTATACCGGCAACAGCAGCTATCGCGCCGGCGGCCCCGCGGCGGGCGTGCTGTCGGGCACGATCAAGGGCATGCTCAACAATTGCTCGAGCGGGCGGACGCCGTGGGACACCTATCTGACCTGCGAGGAGACGACCGACAATTATCTCGACCCGACGCAGCCCGAGCGCCATTACGGCTGGGTCGTCGAGATCGACCCGCTGCGCGAGCTGGCGACGCCGACGAAGCGCACCGCGATGGGGCGTTTCAACCACGAGAATGTGGCTTTCATGGCGAACGACGACAACCGCGTCGCCTTTTACATGGGCGACGATTCGACACCGGGGTGCATCTACAAGTTCGTTCCCGACCGCGCCTTCAACCCGTCGAACCGCGCCGCGAACACCGACCTGCTCGATTACGGCACCCTGTATGTCGCGCGCTTCAACGGCGACGGCACCGGCGAATGGCGCGCGCTGGTCGTCGGGCAGAACGGTCTGACCGCCGGCGCGCAGGACCCCGGCAACGTCAGCCAGAGCACGACGCCCCCGACGCCGGCGACGGTCGATTTCAACAATCAGGCCGATGTGCTGATCGAATGCCAGTCGGCGGCGCGCGTCGCGGGCGGCACGGTGATGGACCGTCCCGAATGGATCACGGTGGCGCCCGACAACAGCGCGATCTTCGTCACGCTGACCAACAACAGCGGCCGCAAGGTCACCGACGCCGCCAACCCGCGCGTCACCAACCTGCACGGCCACATCATCAGGTTCAGCGAAACGGGCGACGATCCGCTGGCGACGGGCTTTGCATGGGATATCTTCCTGCTCGCCGGCGACCCGTCGCTCGCGGCGGGCGGCAGCCATGTCGTCGGCAATATCGACGGCGACACCTTCTCCAGCCCCGACGGCATCCGCATCGACCCGCAGGGCCGGCTGTGGGTGCAGACCGACCACAGCATTCCGGGCAATTCGGGGGTGGCCGGCACGACGATCGAGGATGCCTTCGGCCACAATGCGATGTTCTATATCGATCAGGTCACGAAGGAATCGAAGCGCTTCCTGGTCGGCCCGACCGGCTGCGAGATCACCGGGCTGGCCTATACGCCGGACCTCACGACCTTCTTCGTGAACATCCAGCATCCGACCGGCGACTGGCCGGTGGCGGGCGAGGCGCCGCGCTCCTCGACCGTCGTCGTCCAGCGCAGCGACAAGGCGCCGATCGGCAACTGATCCATCGCACTGGAAAAGGCCAGCCCCGCTCGCTAAGGGGCTGGCCTGTTTCCAGATCGATCGGATGTTTTCATGGGTTTCAAATGCGGGATCGTCGGGCTGCCCAATGTGGGCAAGTCCACCCTGTTCAACGCGCTGACCGAGACGCAGGCGGCGCAGGCGGCCAATTATCCCTTCTGCACGATCGAGCCGAACATCGGCAATGTCGCGGTCCCCGACGACCGGCTCGACAAGCTCGCCGCGATCGCGGGCAGCCAGAAGATCATCCCGACCCAGCTCGCCTTCGTCGATATCGCGGGACTGGTGCGCGGCGCGTCGAAGGGCGAAGGACTGGGCAACCAGTTCCTCGGCAATATCCGCGAGGTCGACGCGATCGTCCACGTCCTGCGCTGTTTCGAGGACGACGACATCCAGCATGTCGAGAACAAGGTCGACCCCGTCGCCGATGCGGAGACGGTCGAGACCGAATTGCTGCTCGCCGACCTCGAAAGCCTGGAAAAGCGCGTCCCCGCCTTTCAGAAGAAGGCGACCGGCGGCGACAAGGAGGCCAAGGCCGCGGCCTCGGTGCTCGGCCAGGCGCTCGACCTGCTGCGCGCCGGCAAGCCCGCGCGGCTGACCGAACCCAAGGATATCGAGGAAGAGCGCATCCTGAAACAGGCGCAACTGCTGACCGTCAAGCCGGTCCTCTATGTCTGCAACGTCGAGGAAGCCCATGCCGCGACGGGCAACGCCCACAGCGCGGCGGTGTTCGCACGGGCCGAGGCCGAGGGCGCGCAGGCGGTCATCGTTTCGGCCGCGATCGAGAGCGAGCTGGTGGCCATGGAGCCCGACGAGCGGATGCTGTTCCTGGAGGAGATGGGGCTGCACGAAACCGGGCTGGCGCGCGTGATCCGCGCCGGATACGAGCTGCTCCACCTGCTGACCTTCTTTACCGTCGGGCCGAAGGAGGCGCGCGCGTGGACCGTCCACACCGGC
Organism: Sphingopyxis panaciterrulae; assembly: GCF_014199295.1. Lineage (GTDB taxonomy): Bacteria > Pseudomonadota > Alphaproteobacteria > Sphingomonadales > Sphingomonadaceae > Sphingopyxis > Sphingopyxis panaciterrulae. Next base: position 46,200 of record NZ_JACIJH010000006.1, on the reverse strand, counting down.
GCGACCGCGCCCGAGGCGGCGGGCGAGATCCACAGCGATTTCCAGAAGGGCTTCATCCGCGCCGAAACCATCGCTTTTGCCGATTATGTCGCGCTGGGCGGCGAGGCCAAGGCACGCGAGGCGGGCAAGCTGCGCGCCGAGGGCAAGGGCTATGTCGTGCAGGACGGGGATGTCATGCACTTTCTGCATAGCTGAGCCGATTTCGTAAAGCCGGTGGGAGGCTTTGAGGTGGGGAGCGGAGGCTCCTCTCTTTCGTCACCCCGGACTTGATCCGGGATCCCGCTTTTTCAAGGCTTCGACTGGTTTCGGTATCCAGCGGGACCCCGGATCAAGTCCGGGGTGACGATGAAAGAGAAGCGCACGTCGGTGGATGATAGCCGCCGGGGACCAGGTTCGGCACTGTCCGTAACCGGTCGAAAAGCCGGCTGTCGAAATCTCAAGGCTCGAACGCCGCCAAGATCGGGCACGGCCCCTTGTCGCTCGCCGCGCATTGATCTGCCAGGCGCGCGAGCGCGGCGCGGGCTTCGGTCATCTGGGCGATCTTTTCGTCGAGCGCCGCGATTCGCTGCCGCGCGAGATTGCGGACGCGGACACGGTCGTCGCTTTCCTCGAGCGCGAGCAGTTCCGATATCTCGTCGAGCGTGAAGCCCGCCGCCTGCGCCGCACGGATGAACGTCAGGCGCCTGAGATCCTTGTCGCCATAGCGGCGGATGCCGCCGCCCCAGCCGTCACCGCCGCTGCGCACCGGCGTGCCGAGCAGGCCGCGGCGCTGGTAATAGCGGATCGTCTCGACCCCGACCCCGCCCGCGGCGGCCAATTTGCCGATGGTGAATTGCATCGCTTGACTCCGTACCATGGTACGGATGCTATATGGGACGGCATGACGAAACAGGCAATCCTCCATCGCATGGTCATGAAGGACCATATCTGCCCCTATGGGCTGAAGGCGAAGCATCTGCTGAAAAGCCGGGGCTTCGCGGTCGACGACCGCTGGCTGACGACGCGCGCGGAAACCGATGCGTTCAAGGCCGAGCATGGCGTCAAGACGACGCCGCAGACCTTCATCGACGGGGTTCGCATCGGCGGTTATGACGATCTGCGCCGCCATTTCGGGCTGAAGGTCGCCGACCCCGATGCGACCAGCTATACGCCGGTGATCGCGCTGTTCGCGATGACCGCGCTGACGGCGCTCGCCGCGGGCTTTGCCGTCGACGGCGACGCCTTCACCCTGCGCGCCGCCGAATGGTTCATCTCGTTCAGCATGATCGTGCTGGCGCTGCTGAAATTGCAGGACGTCGACAAGTTCGCGACGATGTTCCTGAATTACGACCTGCTCGCGCGGCGCTGGGTGCCCTATGCGAGCATCTACCCCTTTGCCGAGGGATTCGCGGGCGTGCTGATGACCGCGCACGCGCTGCCGTGGCTGTCGATCCCGGTCGCGCTGTTCATCGGCGGAATCGGCGCGGTGTCGGTGTTCAAGGCGGTCTATATCGACAAGCGCGACATCAAATGCGCCTGCGTCGGCGGCAGCAGCAGGGTGCCGCTGGGCTTCGTCTCGCTGACCGAGAATCTGATGATGATCGCGATGGCGGTGTGGATGGCGGCGACGGCCCTGTAGCGAGCGGATAGGGGCTGGGCTATGCCGCTGCCGTCGAGTCGTCCTGCCTTCGGAGCGCCCATGCTGAACCGCCGCCACTTCATCGCCTCCGCCACGCTGGCCGGGGTCGCCGCCCCCGCGATCCTGCGCGCCGAGGGCGGACTGTTCCGCGATTTCCCGTTCAGCCTCGGCGTCGCGGCGGGCGACCCGTCGAGCGACGGCTTCGTCATCTGGACGCGGCTGGCGCCCGAGCCGATGGCGCCGCACGGCGGCATGCCGCTGGCGCCGGTGCCGGTCGACTGGGAGGTCGCGAGCGACGGGGGCTTTCGCGACGTCGTGGCCAAGGGCACCGAACTCGCGCATCCCGAACTGGGCCACAGCGTCCATGTCGAGGTCGCGGGCCTCAAAGCCGACCGGCCCTATTATTACCGCTTCACCGCCGCCGGCGAACGCAGCCTGCGCGGCCGCGCGCGCACCTTGCCCGTGGTCGGCGCCAGCATCGACGCGCTGAAGTTCGGCGTCTGCGGCTGCCAGCATTTCGAATCGGGCTATTTCGGCGCCTATCGGCATCTGGCGCGCGAGGAGCTGGCATTCGTCTATCACTATGGCGACTTCATCTATGAATATAGCCAGGATTATCTGTTCAGCGACGGACTGCCGAGCCGGCCGGTGCGCCGGAATGCGTTCCGCAACCTGATCGACCTGTCCGATTTCCGCACCGCATACAGCCAGCAACTGGGCGATGTGGATTTGCAGGCGGCGCGCTGCAGCCACGCCTTCCTGTCGAGTTTCGACGATCACGAAATCCGCAACGACTGGGTGTCGGACCGCGACAATTGGAAGCTGGGGCTCGACGCCGAGGACCCCGACGCGCCGCCGCCCGAAGTCTTCATGCTGAAGAAACAGGCGGCGATGCAGGCATGGTACGAGCATATGCCGGTGCGCCGCGCGCTGCTGCCGCGCGGGGGCATGGTCGCGCTGAACCGCGAGCTGCGATATGGCGATCTGATGTCGATGCAATTGCTCGACACGCGGCAGTATCGCAGCGACCAGCCGTGCGGCGACGGTTTCAAGCCCGCCTGCCCTGGGGTGTTCGACAAAAATGCGCAGGTGCTGGGCAAGGCGCAGGAGGAGTGGCTCGCGAAGACTCTGGGCGAAGGCGGCGCGGCGTGGAACGCGATCGCGCAGCAGGTGACGATGATGTCGCTCGACCGGCGGCGCTATCCCGACGAGACGCAGAAGATCCTGAACCTCGATAGCTGGGCGGGCTATGAGGTGGCGCGCGAGCGGATGCTGGCGCGGCTGGGCGGGGTGAAGAACGCCGTCGTGCTGACCGGCGACGAGCATCAGAATTTCTGCGGCGACCTGATCCGGCAAGACAAGGTGGTCGCCGGCGAGTTCGTCGGCACCTCGATTTCGAGCGGCGGCGACGGCAGCGACAAGCGCAAGGGCACCGACGAATGGCTGGCGCGCAACCCCGAGCTGAAATTCGCGAACGACCAGCGCGGCTATCTGGTCTGCGACGTGAACCGCGAGGCGTGGCAGACGCATTTCATGGTCGTCGACAAGGTGACGACGCCGGTGAACAGCCTGTCGAAGCGCGCGACGGGGGTTGTGGAGAATGGCGTCGCGGGGATCAGGATGTCGGCGTAGATATCTCCGAGTCTAACGACAATCGTCATTGCGAGGAGCGTAGCGACGAAGCAATCCAGGACAGCTTGTCACCGCTCTGGATTGCTTCGCTTCGCTCGCAATGACGATTCAAATCAACGCTATCGCTCTCACTCGTTCGGATCCTTGTATTTGAACGGATCATAGGCCGAGGGCTGGCTCGGCACCGGGAAGCGCGGCAGGGTCTTGTCGCTGTTCGCCGAGGCGAGCAGCATGCCCGCCATCACCACCGAAGCCTGGCGCAGATCCTCTGCCTTCAGATGGTCGTAGGTGTCGGCGCTGCTGTGGTGGGTGCGCGAGCCGTAGTCGAGCGGGTCCTGGATGAACTGATAGCCGGGGACGCCGACCGACTGCATGAAGACATGATCGGTGCCGCCGGTGGTCGCGGCGACGACGCGGCCCGCGCCGAGGCTGGCGTAGGGGGTCAGCCATTCCTTGAGCAGCGGCACCGCGGCGACATTGCCCTCGGCATAGATGCCGCGCAGCTTGCCCGAGCCATTGTCCATGTTGAAATAGGCCTTGAGGTCGTAATAGCCGGGCTTCGGCGTGATCGGATAGCGGTTCGGCCAGCCGTAATAGAGGAGGTTGCCGTCCTCGCCCTCCGCCGGGCCGGGCCGCGAGGCGAGATATTTGTCGATATAGGACAGCGAGCCGAGCAGCCCCTGCTCTTCCCCGCTCCACAACACGAAGCGGATCGTGCGTTTCGGGCGGACGCCGAGCGCCTTGATGATCCGCGCCGCCTCCATCACCACAGCGCTGCCCGCGGCATTGTCGGTCGCTCCGTCGGCGGCGACCCAACTGTCGAAATGCGCGCCGGCCATCACATAGCCCGCCTTGGGATCGCTGCCGGGAATGTCGGCGATGATGTTGTAGGCTTTGGTGTCGCTGTCGTCGAAGCGGACGTTGCTGTCGATTTCGAGCTCGGGCGCCGGGCCCGACTTGGCGAGGCGCGCAAGGCGGCGATAATCCTCGGCCGCGAGCTCGATGCCGGGCAGCGTCAGCGTGTGGCCGGCGCGGTAATTATAGCCTTCTCCGTGCACGAGCTTGCCATCGCGTTTCGATTCGCGGACCCAGGCGACCGCGCCCTCGGCCTTCAGGAAGGCGTCGAGCTTTTCGGGGAAAGCGACGCGCTCGAGGCGGCGATTGAGCGAATCGGGATCGTATTTGGGCTGACGGAACGAATCGAGCTTTTCGAAATCGCTGCTGTCGAGACGGTGAAAGCCGGGTTTGTCGGCTTCGCTGCCGTCGCCGGGAAGCGTGACGAGCACGATCTTGCCCGCGAGCTTGCCCTTCCATTCGGCGAAATGCTCTTCCTTGGTCATCGGCGCGACGATGACCGGAGCGGAGACCGCGCCGTTCGTCGGCGGCGTCCAGGCGACCGGAATCGCGGTGAGCGCGAGCGGGCGCGGGCTCATCATGCGCGCGGAGACCGAAACGATCTCCCACCCGCGGCCGAATTCGAAGCCGTCGCGGTGGACGTCGGCCAGACCCCAGCCGTTGAACTTGTCGATCGCCCATTGCTCGGCGCGGCGCATGCCCGGCGAGTTGGTGAGGCGCGGACCGAGCCCGTCGGTCATCTCCTGCGCGATCGTCATGACCTGGCTGTGGTTCATGCCCTGGTCGATCAGGCGGTTGGTGTCGTCGGCCTTCTGCCCCGCAGCCGGCACGGCGACAAGCGCCGCCCCCGCCATCATCATGGCGACCAAAGTCTTTTTCATTTTCGGCTTCCCCTTGTTGCGATCGAAACCGGATGCACCATCCAGGCCGAAGAAATGCAAGGAAATTTCCGACCGACATCCCATGGGCAACGACGCACGACTTGTCGCCTTGCCGTCATCCGCCCATCGTAGCGCGATGACCATGACCCGAATCGTCTCGCTGATCCTCGCGCTTTTCTGCATCGCCGCCCAGCCGCTCCGCGCCGAAGAGGCGGACGCGCGCAAGCCGGTCACCATCCTGGTCTCGATCGACGGCTTTCGCGCCGATTATCTGGACCGCGGCCTGACGCCGCATATCGCGCGGCTCGCGGCCGAGGGTGCGCACGGCAGGCTGCGCCCGTCCTTTCCGACCAAGACCTTTCCCAATCATTATGCGATCGTCACCGGCAAGCGCCCCGACAGCAACGGCATCGTCGGCAACCGGATGATCGACCCGCGCCGCCCCGGCCAGATCTTCAGCCTGGGCGACGCGAAACAGTCGCTCGATCCCTTCTGGTGGGACGAGGCCGAGCCGGCGTGGGTGACGGCGGACAAGGCCGGGGTGCGCAGCGCGACGATGTTCTGGCCGGGCAGCGAGGTCGCGATCCACGACGCGCGGCCGATGGACTGGCAGCGCTTCGACCAGCATGTGTCGGGCGCGCAGCGCGTCAACGCCGTGCTCGACTGGCTGCGGCGCCCGGCCGATATCCGGCCCGCATTCGTCACCCTCTATTTCGACATCGTCGATACCGCCGGGCACCGCTTCGGCCCCGACAGCGCCGAGGTGAATACAGCGATCGGCGAGGTCGACGCGCGGATCGGCGACCTCGTCGCGGGACTCGCGGCGATGCGGCAGCCCGCGCACCTGCTGATCGTCGCCGATCACGGGATGCGCGCGGTCGATGCGTCGCGGGTGATCCAGCTTGCCGACCTGATCGACCTTCCCAGCATCATCGCGGTCGAAACCGGCCCCTATGCCGCGATCGAACCCGCCGCCGCGACCGACGAGCGCGTGTTCGAGGCGCTGCTGAAACCGCATGAGCATATGGACTGCCACCGGCGCGAGGCGTTGCCCGCGCGGCTTCATTATGGGCACAACCCGCGCGTCGCGGCGATCATCTGCATCGCCGAGCCGGGCTGGTCGATCATCGCGGGCGAGCCGCAATGGCCGGTCGCGGGCGGGGCGCACGGATACGACAACCATGACCCCGAGATGCTGGCGCTGTTCGTGGCGTCGAATGCCGGCCTGACGGGCGATGTCGGCACGGTCGACAATATCGAGGTCTATCCGCTGCTGATGACGCTGATCGGCGTCGCGCCGCTGCCAAGCGACGCGGCGGGGGTGCTGTTGCAGCGTCTGGCGAAATAGACGGCTTGCCTTCGGCGCATCGGCCAAGCCATAGGCTGGCGCCATGCTATACTATGAAGATATCGAGGTCGGCGCGGTTCAGCGTTTCGGGGACAAGCTGGTGACGCGCGAGGAAGCGATCGACTTCGCCGGCAAATACGACCCCCAACCCTTCCACCTCGACGATGCGGCGGCGGCGGCAACCTATTTCGGGCGATTGTCGGCGAGCGGATGGCACACCGCGGCGATGGCGATGCGGATGATCGTCGACGACATGAAGGCGCACGAGCAGGCAGGGCTCGGTTCGCCGGGGATCGACGAGCTACGCTGGCTGAAGCCCGTCTATCCCGGCGACACGCTGCGCTGCGAGAGCGAGGTGCTGAGCAAGCGGCGCTCGGCGAGCCGGCCCGAGATGGGTCTGTTCGAATCGAAACTCACCGTCCTCAACCAGCATGACGAGCGGGTGATGACGATGCGCTCGACGGGCCTGATCCGCGTCCGCGATCCGCAGCAAGCAGCGTAGCGCGGACGCGAGTGCCGCGTCAGGCGTCGCAGCTCCATTGGCCGTCGAAGCTGCGCTCGCCGCCATAGGTGCGCGCGGCGGTCAGCGTCGCGGCATTCTTTGCCCCATCGGCGACGCGCGCGACCTCCAGCTTCATGCCGGGGCCGGACAGGGTCATGCCCTTGTCGAGCGCCTTGAAGCCGCCCGAGCCCGCGACGCGCAGCACCTTGCCGCTGATCTTGTAGGCGCCGGAGGCGAGTTCGTCGTCGCCGATGCTGGCCTTGGCGACAAGCGCGGGACCAGGCTGGCCCTTGATGATGAAACGGCATTCATGATCGCCGTCGAGGCGCAGCAATTCGCTCTTTTCGATCGCGGTCAGCTCGATCGGCGCGTCGCCGCCGGTGTCGGGGAGCTTGCTGTCATCCTTGGCGGTTTCGGTGGTGGTTTCGGCCTGGGCCGGCTTGTCTTCGGTCTGGGCCTGGCCCGAACAGGCCGCGAGCAGGAACAGGACGCCGAGCGGCGCCACAAGAGGGGATCGCATCAATTTTCTCCTTTGGTCCACAGGAGGAGCGCGCCAGAGCCCACTCGCTCCCGGTAACGCCGAATCCCGTAACGAGCGGCCGCCAGTCGCGCAAGGGCGGGCATGACATCGATTACCGCCAGTCGGGCAAATGCCGCCTTCGAATGGAGAATCAGCCCGCCGCGGCGAGGCTTTGCGCGAGCGCGGCGCGCATCGGCTTGGCGCGATAGCCATCGTCATAGGGACAGGCACGCACCGCAAGCCCGTCGTCGCGCGGGGCGAAGCCCTGGAGCCAGCTATAGCGGTCGACCATCCCCCAGGCGAGAATGTCGCCGAGCTGGCGATAATCGAGCATCAGGTCGAAATAACGGCGCGTGTAATCGGCGATCTTCGCGTCGCGTAGCGCGATATCGCCGGGAAGCGCCCTGTCCTTGACGTCGGATTCGGTGACGAGCAGCCGATACCCCATGCCGACGACCTCATCGAGGAAGGCGCGCCATTCGCGCTCGCGATAGGGGCCGACGCCGGTCGCAGGGTCGAGCGCGAACATCTCGATATGCGACTGGACGCCGAGCGCGTCGACCGGAACGCCGCGTTTGCGGAAACCTTCGAGCAGGCGCAGCACGTCGGCGCAATGTTTCGCATGCTGCGGCTCCCAGCTCATATAGTCGTTATAGACGAGCTCGGCATGCGGCGCGGCATCGCGCGCGGTGTGAAAGGCGAGATCGAGCACTGCCTCCGCGTTGCCCATCGCGCGCGACAGGCTGGTTTCGATCGGTGCATTGCGGTCGTGGTCGATCGCCTCGTTGACGACGTCCCAGCTTGCGATCGTGCCGCCGTAGCGCGCGACGACGGTGCGGATATGCGTGGTGAGCAGCCGTTCGGCCTCGGCGGCGGGATTCGCACCGAAATCATAAGTATTGAGCCAGTCTGGAAACCATTTCGGACGGTGCCAGAGCAGGGTGTGGCCGCGCACCGCGAGGCCGCCCTGCCTCGCCCAGCGGACGATGCCGTCCATGCCGCGAAAGTCGAAGGCGTCGGGCGATTTGCGCAGCCACTGCCACTTCATCTCATTTTCCGGAACGACGATGCCGCATTCGCGCCGGACCAGCGCCGCATAGGCGGGATTCTGGACCGAGCCCGAGTCCCGGCTGCGCGGATTCCAGGCGATCGCGCTGCCGAAGCGGCGTCCCCCTGCCCTTGCCAGCGCGTCGAGCGACGGATCGGCGGCCGTTCCGGCGCGGGCAGCGACGGGGAGCGCGGCAAGGCCGGCGAGCGCCTGGCGGCGGGTGAAACGCGTCATACGGTCGGCTCCGGACTGGGCGCGAATATGGGCTCCATGTGTGGAACGAGGAGCTGGATCGCGCCGAGGGCGATGAGATAGGCAAGTCCGGCGTAGAGCAGGATCGGCAGATAGGAACCGGTGAGCTGAAGCGTCCAGCCGGTCGCCTGCGCGATCGCTATGCCGCCGAGCGCGCCCGCCATGCCGCCCATGCCGGCGACCGTGGCGACGGCGCGGCGTGGATAGAGATCGCCGATCATCGCGAAGATGTTGGACGAGAAGGCCTGATGCCCCGCGGTGCCGAGGCCGATCAGCGCGACCGCGACGGCGGCGTTCGGGGCATGGACCACCCCGACAAGCGGCAGCGCGCAGAGCGCCGCGACAAGCAGGGTCGTCTTGCGCGCACGGTTGACGCTCCAGCCGCGCCGGATCAGGTGCGACGACAGCCAGCCGCCCGCAACCGAGCCGATGTCGGCGAGCAGGTAGACGGCGATCAGCGCCGGACCGATCGTCGCGAGGAGACCGGTGTCGCCCGTCGGGAAGAGTTCGAGCCCCTGCGTCCGCGCGAAGAAATCGGGGAGCCAGAACAGGAAAAGATACCAGACGGGGTCGGTGAAGAATTTGGCGGCGACGAAATACCAGGCCTGGCGCTGGCGCAGCGCCTGCCCCCAGCCGAGCGGCGGCCCCGCGGGGTCCTCGCCATCCTGTTCGATATAGACGCGCTCGGCCGCGGTCAGGCGCGGATGGTCGGCGGGCGCGCGATAGAGGCGGAGCCAGGCGGCGAGCAGGACGAGGCCGAGCAGCCCGGTGACGAGAAAGGCGGCGCGCCAGCCGAAGGCGCCCGCAACCGCGATGCCGACCAGAGGGGTGAGCAGCACCCCGACATTGGCGCCGGCGTTGAGGATGCCGACCCCGAGCGCGCGCTCGCGGCGCGGGAACCATTCGGCGACCGACTTGACCGCGCCCGGATAGGCGGCGCTTTCGGCGAAGCCGAGCGCGGCGCGCGCGAGGACGAATTGGAGCACGCTGCGCGCGCCGGCGTGAAAGGCAGCGGCGAGGCTCCACAGGGCGATGGCGATCGCCAGCCCGCGCCGCGTCCCGACGCGGTCGAGCCAGCGCCCGACGAGGAAGAGTCCGATGCCGTAGCTCGCCTGAAAGGCGGTGACGATATTGCCGTAATCTACCTCGCTCCACCCCATGTCGGTTTCGATCACCGGCTTGAGCACGCCGATCACCTGACGGTCGACATAGTTGATCGTGATGACGAAGAAGAGCAGCGCGCAGATCGCCCAGCGGAAGCGGCCGGGCGGCGGAGCCGGAATCGCGGGATCGGAGGCGGCGGGCGCGGGCATCGCGCTATCCGATGGTGAAGCCGGCGCGGCGAAGATCGGCCGAACTGGCGCCAACGCCGACCGCGATCGGGCCGGGCACGACCGTCTCGCGCATCGCGGCGTCCCGGATCGCGAGCTCGCGCGGGCCGAGGGTGAAAGTCAGGCGCCGCCGCTCACCGGGGCGGAGCGCCACGCGGCGGAAACCCTTGAGCGCGAGCAGCGGCTGGGTGACCGACGCCTGGGTGCGGCCGACATAGAGCTGGACGACCTCGTCGCCCGCGCGGTCGCCGATATTGGCGACGTCGACGGTGACGGTCACCTGGCCGTCGGGAGCGATGCGGCCGGCCGACAGATGCGGCTGGGAGATGGAGAAGCGGGTGTAGCTGAGGCCGTGACCGAAAGGGAAGAGCGGCGCGGTGTCGTCGAACAGATAGCCGCGGCGCGCGCTTGGCTTGCGGTTGTAGAAAAGCGGGATCTGGCCGGCATCGCGCACGACGCTGACCGGCAGCCTCGCGCCGGGGTTGATGTCGCCGAGCAGCGCCTCAGCGATCGCGGTGCCGCCCTCCTGCCCCGGATACCAGCATTCGAGAAGCGCGTCGGCTTTCGCGACGACGTTCGGCCAGCTCGGCGGGCGGCCGTTGATCGCGCAGACGATCAGCGGCTTGCCGAGCGCGGCGAGCGCGTCGACGAGATCGTTCTGATCGCCGACGATGTCGATGTCGGTGCGGTCGCCGAGATGATCGGCGGCGAAGCCTTCGCGGCTCGTCTGCTCGGTGTCGCCGATGGCGAGGATGATGCGGTCGGCGCCGCGCGCGACCTCGACCGCTTCGGCGATCAGTTCGAGGTTGCGGGCGCGCGGCGCGAGTTCGACCGCATCGGCCGCGCGATCCTCGCTGGTGGTGATGAAGACGCCCTGCGCGGTGACGAAATCGGCATCGGGCGCGATGGCGCGCAGGCCCCCGATCAGGCTGACCGCCTGCTTCGGCACGCTCGAATAGCCACCGAGACGCGCGATGGCGTGGTTGGGGCCGATGACCGCGACGCGGCCCATGGTGCGGCGGTCGAGCGGCAGCGCGCCGTCCCTGTTGACGAGCAGGCACAGCGACTTGCGCGCCGCCTCCAGCGCGAGCGCGCGCGCTTCGGCATTGCCGGTGATCGCACGCGCCTTCGCCTTGTCGCCATAGGGATTTTCGAACAGCCCTGCACGGAACTTGAAGGTCAGGATGCGCGCGCAGGCGCGGTCGATCAGCACGATGGGCACGCGGCCCGCGGCGACGCTGTCCGCCAGCGTCGCGAAGGCGCGGCCCTCGGGCAGTTCGCTGTCGACGCCGGCTTCGAGCGCGAGGCGCGCCGCCTCGGCCTCGTCGGCGGCGACATGGTGCAGGGTCGCGAGTTCGTGGACGCCGCCATAGTCGCTGACGACCAGCCCGTCGAAGCCCCATTCGCCGCGCAGCACGTCGCCGAGCAACCAGCGGTTCGCGTGGCTCGGCACCCCGTCGATCTCGTTATAGCTCGGCATCACCGCGCCGACCGAGGTGCGGCGGACGACCTCGCGGAAGGGCGGGAAGAAATTCTCGCGCAGCTCGCGCTCCGAGATCGGCGCGGGGGCGACATTGTTGCCGCCCTGCGGCTGGCCGTGGCCGGTCATATGCTTGAGCGTCGCGAAAACCTTGCCCTCGGCGAGCCGCTCGAGCCTGCCCGGTCCCTGCAGTCCCTCGACCGCGGCGACACCCATTTCGGCGCAGAGGAACGTATCCTCGCCCCAGCACTCCTCGATCCGGCCCCAGCGCGGGTCGCGGACGATGTCGACGACGGGCGAGAGGACGAGCGGGACGCCGCGTGCGCGCACCTCGCGCGCGATCACCGACTGGACGCGGCGCATCAGGTCGGTGTCGAACGTCCCGGCGAGCGCGATCGCCTGCGGAAACATCGTCGCCTCGGTCGCCATATAGCCGTGGAGCGATTCCTCGTGGAGCAGCACCGGGATGCCGAGCCGCGTGTCCTCCACCGCCCAGCGCTGAAGCGCGTTGATGAAATCGATCGTCTGGTCTGGCGTGCGCCAGCGCGCCGCGGTGCCGCCCGCGGCGCCGGTGATGCCGGGCACGCCGCGCTTGTCCGACGGGCGGGTGACATGGCCGATGCCGTCGGGAAAGGCCGCGCTGGCTTTCGCCCGATCGAAGGCGAGGCCGTCGATCATGTCGCCCTTCGCGGCCCAGGCGGTGCGGATCTGCGCGATCTTTTCGGGCAGGGTCATCCGCGCCATCAGGTCGGCGACACGCGCGGGTATGGGCGCGGCGGCATCCCGATAGCGCGGCGGGGCGAGCGCGGCGGCGACCGGCGCGCGCGCGAGGGCGAGCGCGGCGAGGCTGCCGCCCGCGAGCAGACGCAGGGCGGCGCGGCGCCTCACGGCGCCACCGTCAGCTTCGCGTCCTTGACCTCGGCCGAACTGGCGCCCGCCATGATCGTGAAGCTGCCGGGTTCGACGACGCGCTTCATGTCCGCGTTCCACAGCGCGAAGGCGTCGGGGCGGATGAGGATCGCGACCTGCCGCGTCTCGCCGGGTTTCAGCGTCACGCGCCGGAAGCCGACGAGCTCCTTGACCGGGCGGGTGACCGAGCTGACGTCGTCGCGCAGATAGATTTGCACCACCTCGTCGCCGGCCATGCCGCCGCGATTGGTGACCGGGACGGTGACGGTGACGCCCTCCCCCGGCCGGATCGTCGATTGCGACAGGACCGGCGCGCCGAGGTCGAACTGCGTGTAGCTGAGCCCGAAGCCGAAGGGCCAGAGCGGGGTCGCTTCGTCGAACAGATAGCCGCGATGCGCGCTCGGCTTGTAATTGTAGAAGATCGGGAGCTGGCCGACGTTGCGCGCGACGGTGACGGGCAGCTTGCCGCCGGGATTGATGCGCCCGAACAGCGCGTCGGCGATGGCATTGCCCTGCTGCTCGCCGGCGTACCATGTTTCGAGGATCGCGTCGGCCTGTGCGGCGATCGCCGGATAGCTCGGCGGGCGGCCGTTCACCAGCACCGCGACGACCGGCTTGCCGAGCGCCTTCAGCGCCTGGAACAGGTCGAGCTGCTGTCCGACGAGGTCGAGCGCGGTACGATCGCCGAGGTGGATGTCGGCCCAGCCCTCGCGGCTCGTCTGTTCGGTATCGCCGATGAAGAGGAGGATGGTGTCGGCGCCTTTCGCGGCCTCGACCGCGGCGGCGATGCGGCGGCGGTTCCCAGCCGGGTCGGCGAGCTTCACCTCGTCCGCCCACCAGTCGTCATCCTCGGTGATGACGACGCCCTGCGAGTGGACGACCGTCGCCCGGTCGCCGACGAGCGCGCGGATGCCGGCGAGCGGGCTGACGCTGGCGCGCGGTTCGCCATAATAGCCGCCGAGGCGGGCGACGTCCGCGTTAGGGCCGATCACCGCGATGGTCGGCTTCTTTCCCGACGTGGGCAGCGCGAGCGGGAGAACGCCGTCGTTCTGGAGCAGGACGAGCGATTTTTCGGCGGCCTTGCGCGCGAGCGCGACACCCTCGGCCCCGTTCGATTTCTGCGCCTCGGCAAGGTCGGCCCACGGATTTTCAAACAGGCCGGCGTTGAACTTCATCGTCAGCAGGCGCGCGACGGCGGCGTCGACCGCCTCCACCGGCACCCGGCCGCCCTTCGCCAGCGCGAGCAGATGGTCGAAGCCGCCGCCCTCGGGCAGATCGACGTCGACGCCCGCTTCGAGCGCGATCCGCGCCGCGCTGGCATTGTCGGCGGCGATATGGTGGAGGCGGGCGAGGTCCTCGATCGCATAATAATCGCTGACCACCGCGCCCCGATACCCCCATTCGCCGCGCAGCACGTCGGTGAGCAGCCAGTGGTTCGCGTGGCTCGGCACCCCGTCGATCTCGTTATAGCTCGCCATCACCGCGTCGATGCCGGTGCGCTTCACCACCTGTTCGAAGGGCGGGAAGAAGATTTCGCGCAGCGTGCGCTCGGCGATCGGCGCGGGGCCGACATTGGTGCCGCTTTCGGGCTGACCGTGACCGGTCATGTGCTTGAGCGTCGCGAGAACATGGCCGGGGCCGATCTTTGCCGACCTCCCCTTCCCCTGCAGCCCCTCCACCGCCGCAACGCCGAGTTCGCCGACGAGGAAGGGGTCCTCGCCGAACGTCTCCTCGATGCGGCCCCAGCGCGGGTCGCGCGCGACGTCGACGACGGGCGAGAGAGTGAGGTGCACGCCGCGTGCGCGCACCTCGCCCGCGATCAGCGCGTTGACGTCGCGGACGAGATCGGGGTCCCAGGTCGAGGCGAGCCCGATGGCCTGCGGGAAGGCGGTCGCGTTCTTCGCGGCGAAACCGTGGAGCGATTCCTCGTGAAAGAGGATGGGGATGCCGAGGCGGGTGTGCTCGCGCGCCCATTTCTGCGCGGCGTTCACATAGGCGACGCTGGCCGCGATCGAGCGGCGGGGGACGACCCGCGGGCTGACCGGGCCGCTGGTGTCGGAGGGCCGCGCGATCTGGCCGATGCCGTTCGGGAACGCCGCCGACGCCTTTACGGGATCGAAGGTGAAATCGGCCGCCTGGACCTTTTTCTTGCCGTCCCAGATGGTGACGATCTGCGCGACCTTTTCTTCGAGCGTCATGCGCGCGAGCAGGTCGGCGACGCGTTGCTCGACGGGCAGCGCCGCGTCCCAATAGGGTGCGTCGGCCATCGGACGCGCGACCGCTTCGTCCTGCGCGAATCCGGGCGCGGCAAACACGCCGGCCGCGAGCATCGAACCCATGGCTGCCGCCAGCAGAACGGCCTTGAAACGCCCCGTCATCGCCTCTCCCCAATGTATGCGGACTTGACTGCGCCGCTGTTTTTGATAGCGCTACCATGATGCGTGGGAGAGAGGTTGTCAATCGCCTCGCGGCGATGCTGTTGCTGCTGGCGCTGTCGCCGGTGCAGGCAGCGCGCGCCGAGGACGGCTATGCGCTGTGGCTGCGCTATGCGCCGCTGAAAGGCGAGGCGCTGGCCCGGCTGCGCACCTTTGCGCCGCGCGTCGAGGCAGCGCCGGGCACGGTCGAAGGACCGATGCTGGCCGTGGCCGAGGCGGAACTCAAGCGCGGGCTGGCGTCGCTCGGGGCTCCCGCGCAGACCAAAGGCGCGATCCGGCTCGACTGCCCGCGCGCCGGGGGCGGGGGTGACGGGGCGTTTCGCATCCATGCCGATGGCAAGCGCAGGCTGGTGATCGCGGGCGCCGACCATCGCGCCTGCCTTTACGGCGCCTTCGCGCTGCTGCGCGAGTTGGCGCTCGGGCGCGATCCGCTGGCGGTGGCGCTCGACGAGCATCCGGCGATGCCGCTGCGGATGCTGGATCATTGGGACAATGCCGACGGCAGCGTCGAGCGCGGCTATGCCGGGCGCTCGATCTTCGACTGGTGGCGCCTGCCCGACCATCTCGACCGGCGGCTGATCGACTATGCGCGCGCCAACGCCGCGATCGGGATCGACGCGGTGGCGGTGAACAATGTCAACGCGCCCGCGATCTTCCTGGAGCCGCGTTTCATCGCCAGACTGAAGCGCATCGCCGACGCGTGGCGGCCCTATGGCATCCGCGTCTTCCTGTCGGCGCGGTTCAGCGCGCCGCGCGACATCGGCGGGCTCGCCACCGCCGACCCGCTCGATCCAGGGGTGCGGCGCTGGTGGAAGGCGAAGGCCGACGAGATTTACGCCGCGATCCCCGATTTCGGCGGCTTTCTGGTCAAGGCCAATTCGGAAGGCCAACCGGGGCCGCAGGACTATGGACGCAGCCACGCCGACGGGGCGAACATGCTCGCGGCGGCGCTCGGGCCGCGCGGTACCGTGATCTGGCGCGCCTTCGTCTATTCGGCCGACGACGACAGCGACCGCGCGAAACAGGCCTATGCCGAATTCGTTCCGCTCGACGGGCGCTTCGCCGACACGGTGATCGTCCAGGTCAAGAACGGCCCGGTGGATTTCCAGCCGCGCGAGCCCTTCCATCCGATGTTCGGAGCGATGCCGAAGACGCGGCTGATGTTCGAAGGGCAGATCACCAAGGAGTATCTGGGCTTTTCGACCCATCTCGCCTTCCTTGCGCCGCTGTGGAAGGAGGCGCTCGATGCCGGCACCGGGCGCGGCGGGACGGTCGCCGATGCGGTGCGCGGCGGCGGCATGGCGGGGGTCGCCAATATCGGATCGGACCGCAACTGGACCGGCGGGCATTTCGACCAGGCCAACTGGTACGCCTTTGGCCGGCTCGCGTGGAATCCGGGGCTGACGAGTGCGGACATCGCGCGCGAATGGGCGGCGCAGACGTTCGGCCGCGATGCCGCTTTCCTGAAAGCCGTCGTGCCGATGATGCTGGGAAGCCGGCAGGCGGTGGTCGACTATATGACCCCGCTCGGCCTGGCGCATCTGATGGGGACGAACCATCATTATGGCCCGGCGCCATGGGTGTGCGACTTGCCGCGGCCCGAATGGAACCCCTGCTATTATCACCGCGCCGACGCGGGCGGCATCGGCTTCGACCGGACGGCGAGCGGCAGCGACGCGCTCGCCCAATATGTGCCGTCGGTCGCCGCGAAATGGCGCGATCCCAAGACGATGGACGAGGATGTTCTGCTGTGGTTCCACCATCTGCCCTGGGACTGGCGGACGCGATCGGGGCGCAGCCTGTGGGCCGAGCTGGTCCACCGCTACGACCGCGGGGTCGCGGCGGTCGACACGATGGCGGCGACGTGGGACGCGCAGCGCGCCCATGTCGATGCCGAGCGCTTCGCCGATGTCGCCGGTGACCTGCGCGTGCAGCAGCGCGAGGCGCGCTGGTGGCGCGATGCGTCGGTCGCCTATTGGCAGTCGGTGAACGGCCTGCCGCTGCCCGAAGGCGCGGCGCCGCCCGCGCACAACCTCGCCCATTATCGCGCCCTCGCCTTTCCCGAAGCGCCCGGAATCTGAACGATGGGAGCGATAACCCGGCGCTTGCGGGACCTTCGCCCGTGGCCTAGGAGCCGGGCATGAACAGCGATGCCAAGGACAGCGGGCGCCGGACCCGCGTGCGTCATCAGGGCCAGCCGACGATCAACGATGTCGCACGGCTCGCCAATTGCTCGCCGATGACGGTGAGCCGGGTCATCAACAACAAGGAAAGCGTGCGCGAGGAAACGCGGCGGCAGGTGCTCGCGGCGATCGCCGAACTGAACTATACGCCGAACCGCGCCGCGCGGAGCTTGGCGGGCGGCGAGCAGTTGCGCGTCGCGCTGCTGTTCGACAACCCGTCCGCCTCTTACCTCAGCGAATTCCTGATGGGTGCGCTGACTGAGGCAACGCGCGGCGACGTGCATCTGGTCGTGCAGAGCTGTCCGACCCTGGCCGACGCGCCGCCGATCATGCGCAACCTGGCCGAGGGCGGGATCAAGGGTTTCATCCTGCCGCCGCCGCTGTGCGACGACCAGAGCATCCTCGACCTGGTGGCGGAACTGGGCGCGGTCGCGATCGCGGTCGGTCCCGGCAAGGCGACGGGAACGCAGGCGTCGGTCACAATCGACGATTTCCAGGCCGCCTATGACATGACGAAGCATATCGTCGACCTGGGACACAAGCGCATCGGTTTCATCATCGGCAATCCCGAGCAGGTCGCGAGCCTGCGCCGCCTGAACGGCTATCGCGCCGCGATGGAGGATGCCGGGCTCGAGGTGCCCGACGCGCTGATCGTGCAGGGGCGCTTCACCTATCGCTCCGGGCTCGACGGCGCCGAGAAACTATTGTCCGTGAAGCCGCGGCCGACCGCGATCTTCGCGTCGAACGACGATATGGCGGCGGCGACCGTCGCGGTCGCGCACCGCCGCCACCTCGACGTGCCAAACGACATCACCGTATGCGGCTTCGACGATACGGCGATGGCGAGCACCATCTGGCCCGAGCTGACGACGGTGCGCCAGCCGATCCGCGAGATGACCGCCTGGGCGGTGTCGACGATCGCGACGATCATCCGCAAGAAGCGCGCGGGCGAGCGCTTCAAATATGAGCAGAAGACCCTGCCCTACACGCTGGTGCGCCGCGAATCCGATTCGGCGCCGAGCCTGGTGACGCGCGAGGGCCGGGACGAGGCATGACCGACGAAGCTCCACCGCCGCGCCGGCTGCGATCGCGCGACTGGTTCGACAATGCGGAGCGGATGGACATGACCGCGCTCTACCTCGAGCGCTTCATGAATTACGGCATCACGCCCGAGGAGCTGCGGTCGGGCAAGCCGATCATCGGCATCGCACAGTCGGGCAGCGACCTGTCGCCCTGCAACCGCATCCACCTTGACCTGGCGAAGCGCACGCGCGACGGCATCCGCGACGCGGGCGGCATTCCGATCGAATTTCCGGTCCACCCGATCTTCGAAAATTGCCGCCGCCCGACCGCGGCGATCGACCGCAACCTGCTCTATCTGGGGCTCGTCGAACTGCTCAACGGCTATCCGATCGACGGCGTGGTGCTGACCACCGGTTGCGACAAGACGACGCCGAGCCAGATCATGGCGGCGAGCACGGTCGATATCCCGGCGATCGTTCTGTCGGGCGGGCCGATGCTCGACGGCTGGCACGAGGGCGAACTGGTCGGGTCGGGCACGGTGATCTGGCGCAGCCGCCGGCTGCTCGCGGCGGGAGAGATCGACGAGGAGGAATTCCTCGACCGCGCGTGCAGCAGCGCGCCGTCGGCGGGGCATTGCAATTCGATGGGCACAGCGTCGACGATGAACGCGGTCGCCGAAGCGCTGGGGATGTCGCTGACCGGCTGCGCGGCGATCCCGGCGCCCTATCGCGAACGCGGCCAATATGCCTATCGCACCGGGCGCCGGATCGTCGAGATGGTGCATGAGGATCTGCGCCCGTCGCACATATTGACCCGCGCGGCGTTCCTGAACGCGATCGCGACGGTCAGCGTGATCGGCGGCTCGTCGAACGCGCAGCCGCATATCGTCGCCATGGCGCGGCACGCGGGGGTCGAGCTGGAGCCTGACGTCTGGCAAGAGCATGGGTACGACCTGCCCCTGCTCGTCAACATGCAGCCGGCGGGGAAATATCTGGGCGAGCGCTTCCACCGCGCCGGCGGCGTGCCCGCGGCGATGTGGGAGCTGATGCAGGCGGGCAAGCTGGAAGGCGGCGCGCCGACCTGCACCGGGCGCAGCATGGCCGAAAATCTGGCGGAGTGCGAAAGCCACGACCGCGAGATGATCCGCCGCTTCGCCGACCCGCTGATGGAGCGCGCGGGGTTTCTGGTGCTGAAGGGCAATCTGTTCGATTTCGCGATCCTCAAGACCTCGGTCATCTCCGACGCCTTTCGCGCGCGCTATCTGTCGCGGCCGGGACAGGAAGGCATGTTCGAGGCGCGCGCGATCGTCTTCGACGGATCGGACGATTATCACCACCGGATCAACGACCCGTCGCTCGCCATCGACGACGACTGCATCCTCGTCATCCGTGGTGCCGGGGTGATCGGCTGGCCCGGATCGGCCGAGGTCGTCAATATGCAGCCGCCCGACGCGATGATCCGCAAGGGACAGATGTGGCTGCCGACGCTGGGCGACGGGCGCCAGTCGGGAACGTCGGACAGCCCCTCGATCCTGAACGTCTCGCCCGAGAGCGCGGCGGGCGGCGGGCTCGCCTGGCTGCGCACCGGCGATATCATTCGCGTCGACCTGAACGCCGGGACGTGCGACGCGCTGGTCGAGCCCGGCGAGATCGCACGGCGGCTGGCCGAGACACCCACGCCGCCGATCCCCGAAAGCGCGACGCCGTGGGAGGAGTTGTTCCGCGAAAAGACCGGCCAGCTCGGCGACGGCGCCGTGATGGATTTCGCGCTCAAATATCGCGGGACGTCAAGGAAGCTGCCGCGGCACAATCATTGAGGCGGATGGCGTGCGCCAGCGCGCGCGGCGTGGCGGCGGAGCTGGGCGAGACTGCTCGCGTCGCTGTCGAACAATCCGTACCAGCCCTGCGGCTCGTGCGGCGGATCGCCCATATAGGCGCGATCGCCATCCCGGAAGCGATGGTCGCCATGCGCCGCGCGCGCCTCGCCGTTCCAGGCCCAGAAATTGCTGCCCGCGATCGGTCCGCCGGCCCGCCACGACGCCTCGACCCGGTTCTGGATCATCGCGTAGAAGCGGTCGCGCCAGGTCGTCGACGTGCCGGGGGCATAGGTCTCGCCGTCGCGGGGGAAGCCGAACTCCTCGATCACCAGCGGCTTGCCAAGCGTTTCGGCGAGGCGAGCGTGGGCGTCGACATAGGCCGCGGACAGCGCGCTGCCGCGATCCCATGTTCCGGCGAGATCCCCGCCGTCGACCCAGCCCCAGTTGAGCGGCCAGACGTGTGCGGTCAGATAATCGACGTCGCGGTGGGCGCGCAGCACCATCGCCTCGCCACCGTTCGTCGCCTGTGTCCCCTCCTGCCCCAGCGAGACGAGATGGCCCGGATCGAGGCCGCGGATCAGCTTCGCGGTGGCTTCGATCCAGTCGTAATAGGCATCGGCGGTGCGCGCGATCATCGCGTCGCTGCCGCCGGGACGCGGCTCGTTGGCGAGCTGCCAGCTCAGGATCGCGGGGTCGTCGGCATAAAGGCGGCCGGTGACGCCGTTCCGGCGTGCGACGACGCGCCGGACATGGGCATGATAGAGCGCCACCGCGCCAGCATTCGCATAGAAGCCCGCCGAGGAATCGGCGAAGGCGGGCCAGGGGTGCGCCGGGTCGTTCGCGTCGACATAGCGGCCGGTGGCACGGTAAAGCCAGGTCGAGAAGCCGCCCGACCATTCCCAGAAATTGCCGAGGACGAGCACGGCGGTCATGCCGCGCTTCGCGATCTCGGCCATGGCGAAATCAAGCCCGGCGAGCAGGGTCTCGTTCGCGCTGCCGTCGGCGCGCGAGAAGCCGGGCCTGATCGAATGCTTCAGCGGGCCTTCCTCGGCCGAGGCCATGATGCGCAGATTGCCGACGCCGAGCGCCCGTAGCCGGTCGAGCTCACGGCCGAGGCGCGCGCGGTCGCCATAGTCGGCGTCGGCGCCAAGCCAGGCGGCATACCATAGATTCGCGCCAACGATGCGGTAGGGCGCGTCGCCGCGCCGCAGCGCCAGGCCGTCGCGGCGGACGAAGGGAGCGGGCGGTTCCCCTGCTCCGCCAAGCATCAGGCCGGCGGCGGCAGCGCCGAGCAGCGCCAGCGTGTGGCGCCGGTCGGGCGTCACGGGGCGATCGCCAGTTCGAAGCCGGGCAGCGCCTGCGACCGCGCATCGTAGAGGTTGACGACCGGGCTGTCGGCCCAGGCGTAGCGCACCCGCGTCGCCGGGCGGCCGTCGCCGGCGAGCAGCAGGCTGTCGCCGTCGATCGTCGCGGCGGCATAGCGGCAGCTTTCCTGCGGTTCCGCGCAGAGTTCGAGCGCGAGCGGCGCACCGCTCCATGCGTGGAGGCCGCCCTCGATGCCGGTGAAGGTCACGCGTACCGCCCCGCCCTCGCGCCGCGCCGCGGCGGGCATCGGCAGCGCCTTGCCCTGGGCGGCGAGCGCGAGGCGCGCGCCGAGCTCGATCTTGTTCGCGGGATGGACGTCGATCCGCTCGCCGAGGTCGATCGCGGTGACGAGCGCCGCGGCGCGGTCGGCAAGCGCGGCCTGCCGCTGATCCTCGCGCAGTTCGGCCCAGCCCGAGGCCACGGGCTTGTCGGCGGGAGCGCCGAAATTGGCGAGCTGGACGATCAGCATCCGCATGTCGGCGCCGAACTGCGCGCGCCAGCCGGCGAACAGCGCGGCGAGGCGATCGCGATAGCCGGGGATGCCGACGTCGCTCTCACCCTGATACCAGGCGGCGCCGGCGAGCGCGAAGGGACCGATCGGCGCGATCATGCGGTTGTGCATCACGCCGATGCCGGCATTGGCGTCCCACGGGGCGCGCGGCGGCATCGCGCGGATGCCGCCGATCGCATAGCGCCAGCCCGTCGCGAGCGGAATGGTCTCGCCGCCGGTCACCGCGAAGGACAGGCGGTCGGCGGGGCTCGAAAAGCCGCCGGCGCCCCAACTGTTGCTGGCGACGACGAGGATTTCGTTGCGACCGGCGCGCAGAAGGGCGGCGGGGACCCCATAATGGCGTTCCTCGCTCCATCCGAAGCTGTTGCCGACCGGGTGGCCGTTGACGAAGCTCATGTCGAGGTCGTCGATGACACCGATGGAAAGCGTGCCGCCCTTTGCCGCCTGTTCGGCGGTCAGGTCGATGGTGCGGCGGAGCCAGATATTGCCGATGCCGTCGGCGGCAAGCGGGGTACCGGTCCATTCGGTCCAGGGCGAAATCCGCGGAACGTCGTGCCAGTCGAGCGCATCGGGGTCGCGCCAGGGTTCCTGGCCGCCGCTGCCCTTTCGCCACCAGTCCTGCCACGTCGGCGCGAAGCGCGTCACCGCGGCGACCGGATCGCGGCCATGAAGGGCGAGCAGATCCATGTCCGCATCGCCGTAGAGCCGCCGCGCCGGACCGGGCGCAAGCCAGGCACGCGCCTGCGACCCGCCCCAGTCCGAGGCGATAGCGCCGATCGGAATGCCGAGGTCGCGGCGCAGGCCCTGCGCCATATAGAAGCAGGCGGCCGAGAAGGCGCCGACCGTCTTTGGCCCCGCGGCTGCCCAGGCGACAGGCTCGGCGAAATCGGCCGCCGGGATCGCCGCGGTCGATTTGGGGATGGTGACGAGGCGGAGCTGCGGGTCGGCCGACGACTGGATGCGATTCCAGGCGTCGAGACCGCGGTCGACGCTGAATTCCATGTTCGACTGGCCCGAGCAGAGCCAGACGTCGCCGACGAGAAGGTCGGACGCCGCCGCGCCCGCGCCCGCGTCATCGGCGACGCGGAGCGCGACCGGATCGGCGCTTGCCTTGCGGGCCGGAAAGGTCGCGCGGAAGCGGCCGTCGGCGTCGGCGCGGATCGTCTGCCTGGCGGTGCCGAGGGTGACGGCGAGCGTTTCGTTCGGCGCCGCGCTGCCCTCGATCACGATCGGCCGGTCGCGCTGGATCACGGCATGGTCGGTCCAGATCGGCGCGAGCGCCGGGATGGCAAAGGCCGGGGTGGAGACGAGCGCGACGGCGAGAAGCAGCGCGCGGCTCATGCAAGCTTCACCGCGGTGGTCGCGACGCCGGCGACGGGCGCGTCGAAGGCGAGCAGGCTGCCCGCCCAGGGCTGGGCGGCAAGCCGATCGGGGGTCAGCCCCTTTTGCGCGGTCGTCACGAAAAGGGTACGCAGGTCCGGCCCGCCGAAACAGGGCTTTGTGAGATTCTGTGTCGGCAGCCTGACGGTCAGGACGAGCGCACCGTCGGGCGAGAAGCGCGCGAGATGCCATCCGTTGTAGAGGCCGGTCCAGACATGGCCTTCGGCGTCGACGACAGGGCCGTCGGGCCAGGCGTCCGGGAAATGCGCCTTCACATCGGCGAAGGGTCGCGCCGCACCGACGCCTTCGGGGCCGAGATCGGCAACCATGATCCGCTGGCCGAGCGTGTCGGTGAAATAGATTTTCGTGCCGTCGCCGTTCACCGCGGGACCGTTGGTGATCGCGATCTCTGCGGGACCGGCGGGCGCGATGCGGCCGCGGTCGAAAAGATAAAAACGCCCGCTCGCCGCGCTTTCCGCGTCGTCCATCGAACCGAACCAGACGCGACCCCAGGGGTCGGTGCAGCCGTCGTTGAGCCGGTTGTGGGCTGGCTCGCCGGGGACGGCCGCGAGCTTTTCGAAGCTTCGCGCTTCGGGATCAAAGAGATGGAGGCCGTCCTTCAAGCCGCAGAGCAGGCGCCCGTCCTCGGCGGGAAGCGCCCAGCCGATCTGGTCGGGCGCCTCCACCGCGGCGTTGCTGCCCGTGGCGGGGTCGTAGTGCCAGAGACGGTGGCGTTTGATGTCCACGAACCAGAGGACGCCGCGCGCCGCATCCCAGCATGGGCCTTCGCCGAGCAGGCATTCGGCGTCGAGGAGCCGGCGGACCGGGGGCTCGATCACCGCCATCCCGCGTCGACCCAATAATTGTGCGCGGTGCAGAAGCGTCCCTCGTCGGAGGCGAGGAACAGCGCCATCGCGGCGATGTCGGCGGGCTGGATGCGGCCGTTCAGGCATTGGGCGGCGACGATTTCCGCCTCGCCCTCCGGCGAATACCATTGCTGCTGCCGCTCGGTCTGGACATTGCCGGGCACGATCGCGTTGACGCGGATATTGTCGCGCCCCAGCTCGCGCGCGAGGCTGCGCGTCAGCCCCTCGATCGCGGCCTTGGCGGTCTGATAGACGATCAGGTCGCCGAGCCCGAGGTGCCAGCTTATCGAGCCCAGATTGAGGATCGAGCCGCCGCCCGCCGCTTTCATGTGCGGCACCACCGCCCGCGCCGCGAAGAATTGATGGCGCAGATTGACCGCCATCCGATCGTCCCAATAGGCGGGCGTGACCGCATCGAAGGCGTGGCGGTCGTCGTTGCCGGCGTTGTTGACGAGTATGTCGCAGCCGCCGAGCTGCGCGATCAACGCGTCGAGGCAGGCGGCATAGGCGCCCAGGTCGGTGATGTCGCACGGCGCGAAACGCGGCGGGATGGACGCATCGGCGAGCCGCGCGACGAGCGCCTCGCTCGGCGCGGTCTGGATGTCGACGAAAGCGACCGCGGCGCCCTGCCGTGCGAAGCCCTCGACGATCCCTTCGCCGATCCCGGAGCCGCCGCCGCTGACGATGACGCGCTTGCCCGCAAGGCTGGGGTAGCGGGCGCCGGACGGCGGCGCATCGACCATCAAATCCGTCATGCCGCTCAATCCCCCTGATAGACGGTTTTGATCTGGGTGTAATATTCGACCGCCGCGAACCCCTGTTCGCGCGGGCCGTAGCTCGACGAACGGGTGCCGCCGAAGGGGACGTGATAATCGACCCCTGCGGTCGGCAGATTGACCATCACCATGCCGGCGCGCACCCTTTTGCGGAAATCGCGGATATGCTTGGCGCTGTTGCTGACGATGCCGGCGGACAGGCCGAAATCGCCGCGATTGGCGACGGCGAGTGCCTCGTCATAACCCTTGACGCGGATCGTCGAGACGACGGGACCGAACACTTCCTCATTGTTGATCCGCATGTCGGGCGCGGTGTCGGCGACGACGGTGGGCTGCATGTAATAGCCGGGGGTCGAGGCAGACGCGCGGTCACCGCCGACCGCGAGGCGGCCGCCCTCGTCGCGCGCAATGCCGACATAGCGAAGATTCTGTTCGAGTTGCGCCTCGCTGCTCGCGGGGCCGACCTGCGTGTCGTCGGCGAGCGCCGGGCCGACCCTGAGCGCCCCGGCACGTTCGGCGAGCGCGGCAACGAAGCGGTCGTGGATCGCATCCTCGACGATCACGCGGCTCGACGCGGTGCAGCGCTGGCCGGTCTGGAAGAATCCGCCGTCGGCGGCGATCGCCACCGCCTTGTCGAGATCGGCGTCGGCGAGGACGACGAGCGGGTTCTTGCCCCCCATCTCCATCTGCACGCGCTTTTGCTTCGCCATCGCCGCCATGCCGACCTGCGCGCCGACCGCCTGCGAGCCGGTGAAGCTGATCGCGGCGACATCGTCATGGTCGACGAGCGCGCGGCCGACGTCGCCGCGCCCGAGCACGAGGTTGAACACGCCCGCCGGCGCGCCGGCCTCTGCGACGATTTCGGCGAACGCGGTCGCGATGGCCGGAGTGATGTTCGCGGGCTTGAGCACCACCGTATTGCCGAAGGCGAGCGCGGGCGCCGCCTTCCACGCCGGGATCGCGATGGGAAAATTCCACGGAGTGATAAGCCCGACGACGCCGAGCGGCTCGCGATACGTCGCCACGTCGAGCCCGGGCCGCGTCGATTCGAGCGTCATCCCGTGGCGGCGCAGCGCCTCGCCCGCGAAATAGCGGAAGATGCGCGCGGCGCGCAGGGTTTCGCCGACGCCTTCGACGCGGGTCTTGCCCTCCTCGCGGGCCAGAAGTTCGCCGATCTCGGCCGACCGGGCGAACAGCGCCTCGCCGATGCGATGCAGGAGGTCGGCGCGCACCTCGGGCGAGGCGGCGGCCCAGCCCGCGAAGGCGTCCGAGGCCGCCGCAACGGCCCGGTCGACCTCGGCCGCGCCGCCGTCGGGGAAACGGGCGACGATGTCACCGGTGTCCGAAGGGTTGAGGCTGTCGAGCGGGGTGTCGGCCATCACCCATTCGCCGCCGATATAATGTCCTAAAGTCCGAGTCATAAGCTGTTCAAATCCTGTCGATCAGTCCGCGCGAGGCGAGATTGCGAATGAAGGCGGCGATGCCTATTTCCCACGGCGGGGCGTCGCGCGAGGTGGTCACGCCGTTGGTCAGGCGGCCGAGGCGCGGGGCGCTGATGCTCACGCGGTCGCCGACCTTGTGGGTGAAGCCCTTGCCGGGCTGATCGCGATCCTGCGTCGGCGCGAACAGCGTGCCGCAGAACAGCGCGAAGCCATCGGGGAAATGATGCTCGCTCATCGTCTGGCGGACGAGGTCGGCGGGGTCGCGGCTGATTTCCGCCATCGCGTTGGTGCCTTCGAGGCGATAGCCCTCGGGCCCTTCGACCAACAGTTCGACGGTGGTTTTCCGTATGTCGTCGAGGGTGAAGCCGTCGTCGAACAGGCGGATGAAGGGGCCGATCGCGCAGGAGGCGTTATTGTCCTTCGCCTTCGACAGCAGCAGCGCCGAGCGCCCCTCGAAATCGCGCAGATTGACGTCATTGCCGAGGGTCGCGCCGGCGATTTCGCCCCGCGGATCGACGATCAGCACCACCTCCGGCTCGGGATTGTTCCAGGTCGAATCCGACCGCACGCCGATCGGCGCGCCGGTGCCGACGGTCGAGAGCACGGGGGATTTGGAGAAGACCTCGGCATCGGGGCCGATGGCGACCTCCAGATATTGCGACCACATGCCTTCGGCGATCAGCGCCTGCTTGAGCGCCGCCGCCGCCTCGCTGCCCGGAACGACGGCGCGGATCGCCGAGCCGACCTTTTCCTCCAGCGTCGCGCGGATCGCGCCCGCGCGCGCCGCATCGCCGCGCGCGCGCTCCTCGATCACCCGCTCGATCGCCGAGAGGGCGAAGGTGACGCCGCAGGCCTTCACGCATTGCAGGTCGATCGGCGACAGCAGGGTCCAGCCGGCGGGCAGGCCCGCGGAAACGGGGCCGATGACCCGGCCGCCCGAGAAATGGCGCCGCGCGACCGCGCCGGCGACAGTGGCGACCTCGTCGGTGAGGTCGAAGAGCGTGTCGTCCGCGATCCGCAAGACCACGGGCCCTTCGGGCGCGAGCGCGCGCCCGAGGAATTGCCCCCCTTGCTGGTCGGCCGGCAAACTCTCCGTCAAGCTCTGCTGCATTCCGGTTCCCGAAGCCCTTCTCTTGATAGCGCTACCATAGTAAGCTGTTCCGAACGAGGCAAGGTCGAAAGCAAGCGGGAGGGACAAATGAAGGTGGCATCGATTCGCGAAACGCTGCTCGCGGCAGCTCTGATCGCAGCACCCGCCGCGGCGCAGCCGGTCGCCCATTTCGAGGAGGTCAGCTATCGCGCGACGGCCCCGCCCGCCCCCGCGCCACGGGACATGATGCGCAACCCGGTATTGCCGGGCTTTCACCCCGACCCGTCGATCGTCCGCGTCGGCGCGGATTTCTATCTGGTCAATTCGACCTTCGCCTGGTTTCCCGGCATCCCGATCTTTCACAGCCGCGACCTGGTGAACTGGCGGCTGATCGGCCATGCGATCGACCGCCCCGGCCTGGTCGACTTCACCGGGATCGGCACCGATCGCGGCATCTTTGCGCCGGCGATCCAATATCATGACGGGCGCTTTTACATCTTCACCACCTGCATCGCGTGCGGCGGCAATTTCTATGTCACCGCGCGCGACCCGGCCGGGCCGTGGTCCGCGCCGCACTGGCTCGATTTCGACGGGATCGACCCGTCGCTGTTCGTCGATGCGGACGGCAGCGCGTGGCTGGTCAACAACGGGCCGCCCGAAGGCGCGCCGCGCTATGAGGGGCATCGCGCGATCTGGATTCAGCGCTTCGACCTGAAGGCCGGTGCGCTCGTCGGGCCGCGCAAGGTCATCGTCGACGGCGGCGTCCGCCCGCAGGACAAGCCGGTGTGGGCTGAAGGGCCGCATATCTACAAGGTCGACGGCGCCTATTATCTGACCGCGGCCGAGGGCGGCACCGCGGAGCGCCATTCGCAGACCATCTATCGCGCCGCGCGCCCCGACGGCCCCTATGTGCCCGGGCCGACCAATCCGATCCTGACCCAGCGCGACCTGCCGCCCGGCCGCGCCGACCGGATCGAGGCGGCGGGACACGCCGATCTGGTCGCGCTTTCCGATGGGCGCTGGTGGGGCGTGTTCCTCGCGACGCGGCCGTTCGCCGGGCAATCGACGCTGATGGGGCGCGAGACCTTTCTGTTGCCGGTGCGATGGGAGGCGGGCTGGCCGCGCTTCCTGGACCCCGGCGAGGCGATGCCGCCGCTGGTGCGGCGGCCCGACCTGCCCACCGATACGGCGATCGACCGCAGCGCCTGGAGCGACGATTTCGACGCGCCCGCGCTGTCCCCCGAGTGGATATGGCTGCGCGGGAGCAACCGCCACGGCTGGTCGGCGCTGAACTCGGGCGAACTGGTGCTGCGCGCGCGGCCCGACCCCGCGGGGCGCCTGGGCCAACCGGCGTTCGTCGGGCGGCGGCTGCGGCACCATGACGCCGTTTACGAAACCCGGTTGCGCTTCGCGCCCGCGCGCGACGGCGATTTTGCGGGGCTGCTCGCCTATATGGACGAGGCGCATTTCCTGGCCTTTGGGGTCGAGCGCGTGGCGGGCGAACGGCGGATCGTCGCGCGGCGGCGGGTGGTCGCTGCGGAGAGCGAGCGCGGCGAGATGCTGGCGTCGCAGCCGCTGGGCGAAGGCGCGGTTTCGTTGCGGCTGACGATCAACGGCGGCAAGGCGGCGCTCGCGTGGCGCACCAGCGAGGCATGGCGGACGCTGGCGCCGGCCGTGAATGTCGAGCCGCTGGCGTCGGTCCACGCCGGGCTGTTCACCGGGCTGGTGGTCGGACCTTATGCGGTCGCGGGGGATTAGCCTCTTCTTTCTCGAACCCGCTCGCCCGGAGCTTGTCGAAGGGCCGTCCTTCGTGCTCGCGAAGGAAAGGACGATGCTTCGAGAAGCTCGTCATTCGCTCGCCCCCTCATTTTCGGGCAAGCCGAAGGCCGCGCGCAAGCCCGGCAGCCACTGCCGTGCCTTCCGGTCCCAGAAGGGGAAGGTATTGGTATAGGCCCAGGCGCAGATGCCGAGATCGAGCGGTGCGAAGGCATCGTGGACCGCGCGGTGATATTGCACGCGACCGGCGAGCGGGATCGCCTCATAGGCGCCGGTTTCGCCGATGAAGGGCTTCCTGCCCGTGCGCGCGATATAGCGGCGGATCTTTTCGACGTCGGCGGCGAGCCGGTCGGCATCGGCCTGCGTCCCGTAGAGGCGGCCGAGCGGCGGCGACGGATCGACCCAGGTCGCGCCCTGATGGGTGAAGTCGAACGGC
Organism: Sphingopyxis panaciterrulae; assembly: GCF_014199295.1. Lineage (GTDB taxonomy): Bacteria > Pseudomonadota > Alphaproteobacteria > Sphingomonadales > Sphingomonadaceae > Sphingopyxis > Sphingopyxis panaciterrulae. The sequence goes on along the minus strand of NZ_JACIJH010000006.1, from coordinate 16,725 downwards.
TCGTAATAATGGAAGGTGGGATAGACGTTCGGATCGTCGGGAAGGTCGAGCGTCACGAGCGAGTCGATGCCGCTCCAATTCTCGCCGCCGATCACCACCGCGCGCGTGGGGTTGGTCGCGCGGATCGCCGCAAGCGCGGGGGCGAGCGTGGCGAGCAGATTGGCGTTGGTCAGCTTGTCGTGCGGTTCGTTGCTGATCTCGAACCACAGTCTGGCCTCGGGCCTGGCGGCGAAGCGTGCCGCGACCTGTTTCCACACGGCGGCGAGCCAGGGCGCGGTCGCGGCGGGGTCCTTGTCGAGCGCGTCGAAATGATGGCTGTTGAGGATGACGTTGAGGTCGGCGGCGAGCGCCTGGTCGACCACCGCCTCGACCCGGTCCAGGAAGGCAGGGTCGATCGTGTGGGGTGCCGTCTCGCGACTGCGGTGCATCCAGCGCACCGGGATGCGGACGGTGGTGAAGCCCGCGGCGCGGATGCGCGCGAAATCGGCGGCGTCGATGCGCTTGCCGTCCTGGCTTTCGACCATCGTTTCCAGGCTGTTGCCCATGTTGATGCAAGCACCGACGGGGAGTCCCTTCGCCTCTTCGGCCGCGGCCGGGACGGCGAGGAGGAGCGCCGCGGAGAGCAGGAACGGGATACGAAGCATGAGGGACCCTTTCAACTGGACAGGACGGTGAGCAGATAGCGGCGGATCATCTCGTCGCGTTCGGGGCCAGCCGGGCCGGCGACGCCGCGCGCGGGCGGCGGCAGGTGCGCGGCGGCATCCGCCGCCTCGGCGCCGAAAACGAAATGGTCGAACCACGCGCGCCAGCCCTCACGCTGCGCGGGCGGCAGGTCGCGGATCGCGAGCAATGCGTGGACGAGCGCGGTGAAGCCGCCGCCGTGCGCGGCGTCGTTGTGCCAGTAATTGACCAGCATGTTCGCGGGCCCGGTCGCCTGGACATGGTGCCACCAGAGCGCGGGGATATAGATGGCGTCGCCGGGTTCGAGGTCGGCGGTCTGCGCCTGCGCCTCGGCCCTCGCGTAGCGCGGGTAACGCTGGCGATCGGGCGCGAGCGGGTCGACCATGCTCACCGGCTGGCCGGCAAGCGTATGGTTGAGCGGGCCGACATAGAGGTCGGCGGTCGCGCCGGGCGGAAACAGGGTAAAGCGACGGCGGCCGAGCGCTACGACGGCGAAATTGTCCGACAGGTCGAAATGGGTCGCGACCTCGGTCGCGTTGCCGAGCCAGACGCGCGCGGTCGCGCTTTCCACCAGCGAAAAGGGGTGCTCGGCGGCGAAGCCGGGCAGGTGGACGTCGAGAGCGGCCGCGCCGGCATAGATGGCGACCGGCTCGGCCCGATCCGCGATCTCGACGAGATGCTGCGCGAGACGCGCGAGGGGGCCGCGGTCGCGCTGGAAATTGAAGCCGCGCAGATCGGGGCCATAGAAGAAGCGGCCCTTTGCGCTGGCCGGCGCGATCATGATGTCGGCGGGGGCGCCGCTGTCGCGCGCCGCGATGGCGGCGAGCGCGGCGCGCCAGTCGCGCCGGCCCAGCTCGACGATCGGCCAGTCGCGGACAAGGCCCCGGATCACCGCCGGGCGCCCCGCAGCGCGATAGTCGCGCTCGAAGCAGTCGCGCTCGGCGGCGTCGAGGCTGTCGAGCTCGGTCACGGGCAGCGCAGCACCTGCTCCGCGTCGGTGCCGATGCGGACCTCGGCGAGCGAAATATCGGCGGCGCCCGACGTGCGCAGGATGAAGGGCGCGGTCAGATGCGCGACGTCGGCACCCTTCGCCTGCAGGCATTTGAGCGGCAGGCCGTAGCGGACATAGGCGCCGCCGGCGGGCAGCGACACCGGCACGGCGGCGATGCGCTCGCCCGCGGCCACCGCGATCTCGGCGCGCGCGGGCGCCTTCGCGACCTTGAGCGTCGCGAGCAGCAGCACGTCGCCATTGGCCTCGCGCGACAGGTCGAGCGGCTCGAAGCGCTGGAGGCGGATCGCGGCATCGCCGCCCGCAATCGCGAAGCGCCGCGCGCCTTCCTGGACCCGATGGTCGGTCGCGGTGACGATGACACGCCCGCCAAGCGCCTGCGCGGGAACGGCGGTGACGCGCGTCTGCCGATCGCCGCCCGGCCCCGCGACGACGAGCGACCAGCTTGCGGCCGGTACGCCTTTCGCGAACCAGCTATGTCGGTCGGCCGCGGCGTCGACGGCGACTTCCGGCAAGGGAGCCCACGGCGTTGCGGGCGAGGCGTAGGTCAGGCCGTAGCCGAGCGGGAAGAGCGCGCCGTCGGCCATGTCGGGGGTGCGCGGCCAGGCGGCGGGGAGCGTGCCGGCGAAGTCGAAGCGCGGCCGTCCCGCCGCATCGCCGATCAGCACGTCGGCGACCCCCTCCCCCTCCGATCCCGGCAGCCAGGCGGCGACGAAGGCGTCGGCGGTGTTGAGCGCCGGGTTCACATAGAGCGGCCGGCCGCTGAGCATCACCGCGACGACGGGAATGCCCTGCGCCTTCAGCTTGCGCATCGTCGCATAGGGTCCGGTCAGCTCGGCATCGAGCGCGAGGGTCGCGCGGTCGCCCTGAAATTCGGCATAAGGCTTTTCGCCGAAGACGACGATCGCCGCGTCGGGCCGCTGCGTCCAGCCGCCGTCGGGGACAAGTTCGGCGCGGCCACCCGCCGCCTCGACCGCCTGCTTGAGGCCGCCCCACAGGCTGGTCGCGCCGGGGAAATTGGCGTTGGTCAGGCCGGTGCCCTGCCAGCTCAGCGTCCAGCCGCCCGACTGGCGGGCGATATCGTCGGCGCCCTCACCCGCGACGAGCAGGCGTCCGCCGGGCTTCAGGGGCAGCACGTCCCGATTCTTGAGCAGCACGAGCGACTTGCGCACCGCCTCGCGCGCGATCGCGCGGTGATCGGGCGACCCGAGCAGGTCGAAACGGCCCGAAAGCGGACGGCTCGACGGCTTGCCCGCCTCGAACAGGCCGAGGCGCAACTTGACGCGCAGGATACGCCGCACCGCATCGTCGATCCGTGCCATCGGGACGGTGCCAGCCTTCGCGCGTGCCAGCAGGTCTTCGTAGATCGGCTTCCAGCTATCGGGCGCCATGTACATGTCGAGCCCGGCGAGAAGCGCCTGCGGGCAGCTTGCGTTGGTGCAGCCTTCGACCTGCCCGTGCGCGTTCCAGTCGGAAACGGTGAAACCGCCGAAGCCCATGCGATCCTTGAGCACATCGGTGACGAGGCTGCGGTTGCCAGTGATCTTGCGTCTCTGCCAGCTCGAGAAGCTGAGCATCACCGTCGCGACGCCGTTTTCGAGCACCGCGCCATAGGGCAAGCCGTGGATGTCGCGCAGTTCCTGCTCGCCGATGTCGGCATTGCCCTGGTCGACGCCGTCCTTCGTCCCGCCGTCGGCAAGGAAATGCTTGGCCGAGGCGATTACCTTGCCCGCGGCAAGCAGGTTCGTGCCGCCCGGCGGTCCCTGCAGCCCGCGGATCATCGCCCCGGCCGCCGCGGCAACGCGGTGCGGGTCGGACGAATAGCCTTCATAGGCGCGGCCCCAGCGGAAATCCTGCGGCACCGCGACAGTCGGCGCGAAGGTCCATTCCTGCCCCGTCGCGCGGATCTCGGTCGCGGTCGCGGCGCCGATCCGCTCGATCAGCGCCGGATCGTTCGCGGCGCCGAGGCCGATATTGTGTGGAAAGAGCGTCGCGCCGACGATGTTCGAATGGCCGTGGACCGCGTCGATGCCCCAGATGACGGGGATCGCGACGCCGCCGCCGCCGCTCTTGTCGACCGACGCCGCGTAAAAATCGTCCGCGGCCTTCAGCCAGTCGGCGGGCGGCGCGAGGTCGTCGCCGTGCGGCCCGCTGTTGCCGCCGACGAGGATCGAGCCGAGATGATAGCGGCGCACGTCGGCCGGGGTCACGCAACAGAGGTCGCCCTGGACGAGCTGGCCGATCTTTTCCTCCACCGTCATGCGCGCGAGCAGTTCGGCGACGCGCGCGTCCTGTGCGTCGGTCAGCGTCGCGGGATAGCGGTAGCGCGGCCAGATATCGGGATGCGCCTGCGCGGGCTGCGCGGTAGCGTCCGGCTGCACCGTCGCGGACGCAGGCGCACCAGCGCCGCTTGCGAGCCCCAAAAGGGCAGCCCCCACCACCGCGCGCATATCGCCTCTCCCTCCGATTTTGATAGCGCTATCATATGCGAAGATGTATGGCTGGCAAGAGGGTTTGCGCTTATGCGGATTATCGGGCGTCGGCGGGCACCGGGCCGATATCGCCGAACCATTGCCGGCCCTTCGCGCGACGACGCTTCACCACCTCTTCGCGAAATTCGAACATGCCGGGAAAGGCGTCCTGCCGAAGGGCCGGAACGGCGCCGAAGCGCATGAAATTTTCCGCCGCGCCATAAGGTGCCCACGCCGGCGCTCCGGCGGCCGACGGGATTCCCTGCGCCGCAAAGCTCGTCCAATAGTCGGTCATCTGATACGCCAGCCGGCGATCCTCCGCCCCCAGCGCCGCGGGCCAGTTGGGAGCGCCGTCCATCACTCGCCCCGCCATGCCGAAGACGAAAGGCAGTTCGCTGGCATGGAAGGCGCACAGCTTTCGCACCCGCGCCGCGTCGTAGCAATGATCGAAGACATAGAGGTAGGAGGGCTGCCCGGCCGCGCTCTGTTGCCGCACCAGTCGCTCGACCGCCCAACCATAGATCGCGTCGCGCGTCGCCGCGATCAGGCCCTCCTCCATCGCCGAGGCGGGATAGAGGCGCAGGAAGGCGGGCGCGAGGTCGCCGTAGCGCCGCCGGATGCCGGCCTCATAGGCCGCGGCATCCACGGGAACGGGAGGCACGAGCCGGCGCTGGCTGCGGACCTCACCGCTGTTGAAGCCCGCGAGCACCGGGATCTTCATCTGCTCGCCGCGGTCGAAAACGGCGACGAGCTGGTCGGGCAGGATCGCGCCGTCGACGGTCGGCTGGGCGACGAAGCGGGCGCGCAGGCCGGCCGCAACCAGCGCCTTCGCGTCGATGCGGCGCAGCGCCGCGAGGTCTTCTGCGCCGACGCTGTCGGCCAGCGCGGTTCCGGTCGCCTCGGCGGAAAGCATGCCGTAAGCGGCGACGCGCAACGCGGGCACGGCGCGCATATTGGCGCTCTGGACGATCGCCCGGCCGAACAGGCCGCGGGCGCGCGGGCTGGCGAGCAGATAGGCGATGCTGAGCGCGCCCGCCGATTCCCCCATCGCGGTGACGCGGGCCGGATCGCCGCCGAAGGCCGCGATATTGCCCCGCACCCATTGCAGCGCCGCGATCTGGTCGAGCAGGCCGTAATTGCCCGAAACGCCGTCCGGCGATTCGGCGCTGAGCGCCGGGTGCGCGAGCCAGCCGAGAACGCCGAGGCGATAGTTGATCGACACGAAGACGATGCCGCGCTTCGCATATTCGCGGCCGTCGTACATCGGGCCCGCGCTGCCGCCATATTGCAGGGCGCCGCCGTGAATCCAGACGATGACCGGTGCGTCCTTCGCCGCCTTCGGCGCCCAGATATTGAGGGTCAGGCAATCCTCGCTCATCGGCCGCGCCGGCTCGAAATAGACGCTGTCGGCGGGATAGGGCGGCTGGACGCAATCGGGGCCGAAGGCGTGCGCCGCGCGCACGCCCGGCCAGGACACGGCCGGTGCGGGCGGACGCCAGCGCCGTTCGCCGACCGGCGGCTGCGCATAGGGGATGCCCTTGAAGACGTGCAGTCCCTCGTCCCACAGCCCTGCGACGCGGCCCTGCGCGGTCGTCGCGGTCGGCGGGTCCGCGGCGATTGCCGGGACGCCGAGCCCCGCAAGCGCCAAGGTAAAGAGCGATAACAGACGCTTCATCGGCATTCCCCTTCCCGGCGGCGATGCTTGCCATCGTCCATCCCGCGATTTACGCTCACTCGTGAGTGAATATCAAGTGGTCCGGCTTTGGGGTGGTGACTCGGTTTGAAAGCGGGCGCGTGATTTCACCTTCTTCGTCACCCCGGATCAAGTCCGGGGTGACGAGACAGGGAACGGCGCCTTCCAAAGCCAGACTGCATCACCGCCGGCTTCGATGAAGAGGGACTCCGGACCGAGTTCCGACAATGCTCAAAAGGGAGACGAGGATATGTGGGGACCGACAAGGCGCAGCTTTCTGGCCGGAGCGACGACGGTGCCCCTCGCCGCGACGACGGGCCCGGCGGCAGGGACGCAGGATCGCATCGCCGCCGACCTGTCGGCCTATATCGGCTTCGGCAGCAAGCGGTCGGGCGGCGGCGGCGATACCGCCTGCGGGCATTGGCTCGCGGGCGAACTGAGCCGTGCGGGCTTCGCGGTCGAGACGCCGCCGATCGACGTGCCCTGGTTCGAGGCTGGACGATGCGAGGTCACGGTCGGCGGCGCGCGGGCGGCGCTGGAGCCGCAGCCGATCGTCGTGCCGACCTCCGCGGGCGGCGTGACGGGGCCGCTGGTGCGCGTCGATCCGCATGGGCAGGCCGACGCGCCGCTGTCCGGCGCGGTGGCGCTGGTCGACCTGCCCTATGGCCGCTGGTCGTCGGCGCTCGCCAAGCCGGTCCGCGCACCCATCGAAGCCGCGTTCGCGGGCGGCGCGCGGGCGGCGGCCGTCGTCACCAACGGGCCGACCGGGCAGGTCATCGCGCTCAACGCCGACGGCCGCGCGCCGATGTTCGCGGGGCCGGTCGGCCTGCTCGCCCCCGCCGATGCCGCGCCGTTCCTCGCCGCGGCGATGCGGCACGAGCGGGTGACGATGACGCTGACCGGGCGCGGCGGGCGGCGACCCGCGTTCAACGTCATCGGGCGGCTCGATCGCGGCAAGGGACGCTGGGTCGTGGTATCGACCCCGCGATCGGGCTGGTACGGCTGCGCGGGCGAGCGGGGCGGCGGCATCGCGGCGTGGCTCGACCTCGCGCGGCGCGCGCCGGCGATGCTGCCCGATCACGACCTCGCCTTCCTGTGCAACAGCGGCCATGAATATGAGAATCTGGGCGCCGAGGAAGCCCTGAAAGCCGCGGCGCCGAAACCGGCGGAGACGCATTTCTGGCTCCACCTGGGCGCCAATCTCGCCGCCCGCGACTGGCACGAAGGGCTGTTCGGGCTTTCCCCGCTCGCCGGGACCGATTCGCAGCGCTATCTGGTCGTCAGCCCGCCACTGCTGCCCACCGCGCGGCGGCTGTTCGCGGGGCTGGCGGGGCTCGAGAGTCCCTATTCGAGCGACGCTTTGTCGGCGGGCGAACTAAGCGCGATCATCGCCGCGGGCTATGCCTCTGTCGCCGGCGTGTTCGGGCTGCACCGCTTTCACCATGTCGCGGGCGACGACGCCCGCTGCATCGACGCGGCGAGCGTCGCGGCGACCACGGCGGCGTTCGCGACGCTGCTGGCGGAGGCGGCGCGAGCCTGAGCGCCTCCTATGCCTCGATGTCGCGCTTGTAGGTTTCGGGCAGGAAGAGGATGCCGACGACCGCGGTGATCGCGGCGAAGACGACCGCATACCAGAGTCCCTGATAGATATTGCCCGTCGCGGCGACCATCGCGAAGCCGATCGTCGGCATGAAACCCCCGATCCAGCCGTTGCCGATATGATAGGGCAGCGACAGCGAGCTGTAGCGGATACGCGCCGGGAACAGCTCGACGAGCAGCGCGGCGAGCGGTCCATAGACCATCGTCGCGAGCAGGCCGAAGATGCAGAGGATGCCGATCACCTTCACCTTGTCGACCTGGGCCGGGTCGGCGGCGGCGGGATAGCCGGCGCGGGTCAGCCCGGCGTGGAGATCCTGCTGAAAGGCGGCGATGGCGCTCTCCCGCGCCGCGCCGGTCAGCGCGCGGGGGTCGGGTGCCCGGTGGACCTCGTCGCCGATGCGCGCGACCGCGACCGTGCCGGGGGCGGCTTCGACGTTCGTGTAATTGACCCCGCTGCGCGCCAGATAGGCCTTGACGATATCGCAGCTCGTGCCGTCGAACCTGTTGCGGCCGATCGGGTCGAACTGGAACGAGCATTCGCCCGCGTCGGCGACGACCGCGACCGGCGCCTGATCGACCGCCGCCGCCATCGCCGGATTGGCCGCCACCACCAGCGCCTTGTAGAGCGGGAAATAGGTGAAGACCGCGATGACGCAGGCGGTCATCATGATCGGCTTGCGCCCGATCTTGTCGCTGAGCCAGCCGAAGAAGACGAAGCTGGGGATGATGATGGTCAGCGCGGTGGCGACGAGGAAATTGGCGGTGGCGCCGTCGACCCGCGCGATGCGTTCGAGATAGAAGAGCGGATAGAGATGCGCGGCGAAACCGATCACCGCCTGCCCCGCGACCGCGCCGAACAGCGCGAGCAGGACAAGCTTCAGGTTGCGCCATTCGCCGAACGCTTCCTTGAGCGGCGCATTCGACGTTGCGCCCGCCTGCTTCATCCGCTGGAACACCGGGCTTTCCTCCAGCTGCAGCCGGATCCAGAGCGCGACAGAGAGCAATAGGATCGAGAAGATGAAGGGAAGTCGCCAGCCCCACGCATTGAAGGTCTCGGCATCCATGAACAGGCGCAGCGACACGACGAAGGTCGAGGCGAGGATCAGCCCGATCATCGCGGTGGTCTGGATGAAGCTGGTATAGAAGCCGCGCTTTCCGGGCGGCGCATGTTCGGCGATATAGACCGCCGCACCGCCATATTCGCCGCCGATCGCAAGCCCCTGAAGCAGCCGCAGCAGCATCAGGATGATCGGGGCCGCGATGCCGATGCTGTCGTAGCCGGGCAGGAAGCCGACCGCGAAGGTCGACAGCCCCATGATCGCCATGGTGACGAGAAAGGTGTTCTTGCGCCCGACGATATCGCCGACGCGGCCGAACACCAGCGCGCCGAAGGGACGGATGGCGAAACCCGCGGCAAAGGCCATCAGCGCGAGGATGAAGCCCGTCGTCTCGTTGACCCCGGCGAAGAAGTGGACCGAGATCGCGCTGGCGAGCAAGCCGTAGAGGTAGAAATCATACCATTCGAACACCGTGCCCAGCGACGACGCGGCGATCACCAGCGTCTCGCTGCGCGCCTTCGGGGCGCCGGCCGGCGGCGCTTCGCTCTCGGTAGCCATCAGTCTCTCTCCCGTTCGATCCGGCGGTGGTGGGCTCTGTTGGCGGCCCGTCTCACCCCGAAAAAATCGTCAGCGCGCGACCGCCATGGTCGGCGCGTCGAAACCGGCGCTCGCCAGTTCGCGTTCGGCCTGCGTGAAGCCATAGGCGGGAACCACCTCCCCTTCGCGGTCCACGACGCGGTCCCAGGCGGCGACCAGCCGCTCGCCGGCATCGCCACCGTTGCCGATGAAGGCTCCATCGGTCAGCGTGACATGCGCGCTCGCGAAATGGCCGGCGCCCGCGCAGAGGATCGCGCGGGTCGGCGCGTCCTCGCCGACCAGCGCGAGCAGACCGGGGCTGACGGCCTCGGGCGCCAGCCGGGCCAGCGCGTCGGGCGCCAGCACGCCCTCGGTCATTCCCGTCGCCGCGGTGGGGGCGAGGCAGTTGACGCGGACATTGTATTTCTCGCCCTCGAGCGCGAGCGTCTGCATCAACCCGACGAGCGCCATCTTGGCGGCGCCGTAATTGGCCTGGCCGAAATTGCCGTAGAGTCCCGACGAGGAGGTCGTCATCACGATGCGGCCGAAACAGCGCTCGCGCATCTGGTCCCACACCGCCTTCGCGCAAAGGACGGCGCCCATCAGATGCACCTCGACGACGAGGCGGAAGTCGGCGAGGTCCATCTTGGCGAAACTGCGATCGCGCAGAATGCCCGCATTGTTGACCAATATGTCGACGCCGCCCCAGGCGAGCGTCGCCGAATGGACCATCGCGGCGACCTGTGCCTCGTCGGTGACCGACGCCGGCGCGGCCAGCGCGCGGCCGCCGTCCGCCTCGATCTCGGCCGCGACGCGCTCGGCCGCGGCGGCATCGGCATCGTTGACCACGACCCGCGCGCCGTGCCGCGCCAGCAGCAGCGCGTGCGAGCGGCCGAGTCCCCCGCCCGCGCCGGTCACGATCGCCACCCGGTCCTGCAATTCGCCTGTCATCGCTGCCCTCTCCCGAAATGATTATAACTCACTTGTGAGTGAATGAAAGATGCGGCGTGCGACATGCGGGGATGCCGCGCCGCCCGCGTTCCGCGTCAGCCCCTGTCCTGTTTCCGCTGCTCGCAGATTTCCCGGAAGCCTGCCGCCATGAAGCGCGCCATGCGCGCCTTGACCGCGGCATAATCGTCCGAGTGGCACAGCCCCTGCGACAATTTGTCGATGCGCCCCGTCCGCGCGAGGGTGAGCATCAGCGCGCCGGTCACGAAATGATAGCCCCAGAAGATATCCTCTTCCGCCGCGTCGGGCAGCGCCTTCTTGAGGATGTCGATCAGGCGCAAGACGACGGGATCGAAATATTTGTCCATGAACTCGGCGCCCTCGGGGCTGTTCGACGCCTGCGCGCCGAAGGCCCCGTAATTCTTCCACCCCTCGCCGCCCTGAATATAGAGGTCGAGGTCGGTGTCGAGGAAGGCGTGGAGCGCGCCCTCGACGGTGGGCTTCCCCTTTGCGGCGCGGTCATAATCGTCGAGCGCCTTCATCCGCTTTTCGATGGTGACGACCGCGCGCCGTGCGAAGACGGCGTCGAACAGCGTCTGCTTGTCGTCGAAATAATAATTGACCAGCGTGTGATGGACGCCGACGCGCTTGGCGACGTCCTTCAGCGTGACGCCGTAGAATCCGTGCTTCGAAAACAGATGTTCGGCGGTATCGAGTATCTGCTCCATCGTTTCGGCGCGCTGCTCGGCCTTGGACGGCCGTTTCGTCTGGGGTTTTGCCTTGGACGCCAAATTCACTTTCCCTTTCGAGGCCCTTGGGACGGGCGCGGCAGCATCTTCGCGCCTACACCTGACCATATTCCGCCCGCAATTGCATTTTGTCGATCTTGCCGGTCGGGGCGAGCGGCATCGGATCGACGCGGACGATCGCGTCGGGAATCCACCAGGGCGCGACGCGGCCCTTCAGCGGCGCGAGCAGGTCGTCGTCGCTGACCGACGGGTCGCACGCGATCAGCAGGATCGGCCGCTCGCCCCATTTCGGGTCGGCGCGGCCGATGACGGCGGCGAGCGACACCTGAGGCAGCGCCGCGACCAGCGCTTCGATCTCGGCAGGATTGATCCATTCGCCGCCCGACTTGATCAGATCCTTGGCGCGGCCGGTGATCGTCAGATTGCCCGCCCGGTCGATGCGCGCGAGGTCGCCGGTGTCGAACCAGCCCGCGGCGTCGGTCGCGGGCTCGCGTTGGCCGAAATAACGCTCGACGACGGTGCCGCCGCGCACTCGCAGATGGCCCTCGGCCTCGCGCTGTTCGAGCAGCGGCACCCCGTCGGCATCGGTGATGAGCAGGTCGATACCGACCGCCGGCCGGCCCGACAGCGATGCCCGGCGCGCCGGGTCACCCGGCAGCGCCGCAGTACCCAGCGGCGACAGCTCGGTCATGCCCCAGCTCGTCTGCACCTCGGCGCCCAGCCGTCGCTCGATCCGCTCCATCAGCGCCGGCGGCATCGCCGATCCGCCGACGAGGATGCGTTCGAGCGTCGGTACCTCGCCGCCTTCGGCCTCCAGATGCTCGACGAGGCCGAGCCATACCGTCGGCACGCCTGCCGCCGCGGTCACGCCCTCCGACCGGATCAGCCGCGCGAGATGCGCGCCGTCGCTGTGGCGGCCGGGCAGCACCAGCTTCGCGCCCACCGCCGGCGCCGCGAAGGGCAGGCCCCAGGCGTTGGCGTGGAACATCGGCACGACCGCGAGGATCGCGTCGCGCGCCGTCGGCCCGAGCACGTCGGCCTGAAGCTGGCGCATGGTATGCAGATAGCAACCGCGATGGGTGTAGGTGACGCCCTTCGGCGCCCCGGTGCTGCCCGAGGTGAAACAGAGGCCCGAGGGCGTGATCTCGTCGAAATCGCCCCACCGGCTATCGCGCGGCGCGGCGGCGATCAGCGGGTCGAACGCCTCGGCATCCCCCTGCCCCGCTTCGCTGTCGAGCAGCAGGATATGCCGCAACGCGGGCAGGTTCGCCCCAGCGTCGCGCGCGAGCGGCAGCAGGTCGGGGCTGACGAGCAACACCCGCGCCTCCGACTGCGCCAGCATCGAGGCGAGCTGCGCGGGAGTCAGGCGCGGGTTGAGGGTGTGGCACACCGCGCCCATCCCCATGATGCCGTACCATGCCTCCACATGCCCCTGCGTGTTCCAGGCGAGCGTCGCAACGCGGTCGCCCGGCCCGATGCCGAGCGCGGCGAGCGCGCCCGAGACGCCGCGCGCCCGATCGTGGAGTGCCGCATAGGAGATGCGCCGGATGCCTCCGTCCGCCGCGCCCGACACCACTTCGGCGTCGGGGTGCCATTTGGCGGCGTGGGAGAGGAATTTGTCGAGCGTCAGTCCGTAGGATTGCATCGATCCGTCGATCATTGGCACCCCTCGGCCTTGGGCGGCAGCGGCGGCGAGGCGAGGCCGACGTTCCAGTTCCACGGAATGTTCCCCGCGGCGCGACGGCGGCACACGACCGCTTCGTGGAGCGCGGCGGTGCCTGGGAAGAGATTGTGCGCGACGCGCGGCTCGTCCGCGAAATGGACGAAACCGCGATCATCGGCATAGTCGGGCCAGTCGGGGGCACCCGCCGCCCGCGGCTTCGCGCTGCGCGCAAAGCTCGCCCAATAATCGCCCATCGCGCGGGTCAGCTTGCGCTCGGCCAGCGTGTCGGGGATCTTCGGCCACAGCTTCGGCGTCTTGCCCGCGGTGCCGAACACATAGGGCAGCTCGGACGCATGGAAGGCATGCAGCCCCCATTGCTCCATCGCCGGATAGCCGTGATCGAAGATATAGAAATAGGCGGGCTGGCCGAGCGCCGCCTGGTTCGACACCAGCCGCTCGGCGGTCCAGCCGTACATCGCGTCGCGGGTCGCCGCGAGCATCGAATCCTCGATCGTCTTCGCCGGATAGCGCGCGAGAAAGGCATCGGCGAATTCGCCGTAACCGGCGCGGATCGCCGTTTCATAGGCAGCCGCGTCGGCGGGCGGCTTGGGCAGCAGGAAGCGCAGCGAACGGATCTCGCCGCTGTTGAAGCCGGCGAGGATCGGCACCGGCGCCTGCTCGCCGCGGTCGAACGTCTCGACGAGTTGGCGCGGCACGACCGTGCCGTCGACCGCCGGGAACGGGAAATAACCGAAGGTCGGCGGCTTGCTCGCGATATCCTCGGCCGACAGCGCGCGCAGCGCCGCGAGATCGGTCGCGCCGAGCTTTTCGGCGAGCGCCACCCCCTGCTGCTCGGCGGGCACCATGCCGTTGAGCGGTTCGCGAAGGCCGGGGGCGGAGACCATATAGGCGCTCTCGGCAATCGCCTTGGCGAACAGCCCGCGCGCCTGCGGCGCCGCCATCAGATACATCACGCTGAGCGCGCCCGCGGACTCGCCCGCAATCGTCACATTCGTCGCATCGCCGCCGAAAGCGCCGATGTTGCGCTTCACCCATTCGAGCGCCGCGATCTGGTCGAGCAGCCCGTAATTGCCCGACAGATGGTCCGGCGATTCCGCGCTGAGCGCCGGATGCGCGAACCAGCCGAACATGCCGAGCCGGTAGTTGATCGACACGACGATCATCCCGCGCTTCGCCAGCGCGCTGCCGTCGTAGAGCGGATCGCCGCCTGACCCCGTGACCAGCGAGCCGCCATGAATCCAGACGAAGACCGGCGCATCCTTCGCCCCTTCGGGCGCCCAGATGTTGAGCGACAGGCAATCCTCGCTCATCGCCGGCAGGTCCCAGCTATAGATGCTCGCCGCGCGCGGTTTCGGCTGCATGCACGCCGGGCCGAATTCGCTCGCGTCGCGCACGCCCTGCCAGTCGGGCGCCGGCCGCGGCGGGGTCCAGCGCGCGGCGCCGACCGGCGGGGCGGCATAGGGAATGCCCTTGAAGATGCGGATGCCGTCCGCCGCCTCGCCGCGCACCGCGCCCGCCGGCGCCGCGACCACCGGCTCGGCGGCGGCGGACGCCGGGAGCAACGCCGCGAGCAGGAGGGCGAAGAGCGAGGAGCGAGCGATCATCGGGCCCTGCGATCCATCAGAAACGATAGTCGGCGCGCAGGCCGATCGTCCGCGGCCGCATCCGCGCATAGCGACCGTCGAGGAAGGCTTCGGGATGGACATAGGTGATCTTGCTGGAATCGAACAGATTTTCGACATAGGCGGTGAGGTTCAGCGCCCCCAGTTTCGTCCCGGCATAGAGGTTCGTGTTGGTCCAGGCCTGCGTATAATCATAGGTCGGGCTGATCGTATCGGGATCGCCCGGCACGTTCGGGAACTGGTTCGGGAAAGAACCGGCGTGCGAGACGTTGACCGAAGCGAAAGCGGTCTTGCCGTCGCCGATCGGGAAATCATAGCGCAACGTCCCCGACCCCTGGAAATGCGGCGAGGCGAGCCGCGTGCCGAGCTCGGCGCCGGAAATCGCCGCCTCGCTGTCGGTCAGATCGGTCACCTTGGCGCGGTTGAACGACCCGTTGAGCGACAGGCTGAGCCCGGCGACCGGCCGCGCGACGAACTCGAATTCGAGGCCATAGCTTTCCGCCGCGCCGATATTGGTCGCGAACTGGATCGAATCCGACACCCGGTTCGCCTGCACCTGGATATTCTTCCAGTCGATATAATAGGCGGCGAGATTGGCGGTCAGGTCGCCGTTCAGCCAGCGGCCCTTCAGGCCCAGCTCGTAATTGGTCACACTGTCGGACTTGGCGCCGTCGGGAATGACGATGTCATTCTCGTCGATCGCGCTGACCAGCCCGGCGCGCGCATTGACGACCGGGGTGCGGAACCCCGTCGACACCGTTGCATAGGTGGTGAGCTCGGGCACCGGCTTCCACGACACGCTGGTCTTCCACGACAGGCGGTCGTCCTTGACCTTCAGCCCCTCGGCATAGGGAATCTCGGCCACGGTGAGCGGGAAATTCCGAAAGCCCGAGAGCGCGAGCGCCAGATAATTGCTGTTATAGCCGCCGCCGCGCGTGAAGCTCTGCACCTGGGTGCTGCCATAGCGCAGCCCGCCGGTGATCCAGAAATTGTCGCTGAGATGCGCGGTCACTTCACCGAAGCCGGCGATCTCCGTCTGGTCGGTATAGCTGTTGAAGCGCTGATAATATTCGTCGGGCAACCCTGTCAGCCCGCGCGCGTCGAGAAATTCCTGTGTGGAGCGATAGGCGAAATCGACCGTGCGCCGCTTGTCGTAGTAAAAGAAGCCCGCGACCCAGTCGATCGGGCCCGAGGTGCGCGAGACGAGGCGCGTCTCCTGAACGAACAGGTCGTCATAGCCATAGGCGTCCAGTGCGAAGGGAATGGTCTGCGCGAAGGTTCCCGCAAGGTCGACATAGAAGGACGCGTCATAGTCCGACAGCGTCGTCGAGCTGATGAGCTCGGCGAAGTCGAACTCGTAATTGATCGTCACATTGTAATTGGTGAGCTTGCCCTGGAACAGGTCGGGGCGATCCGAATTGCGCACGAATTTGCCGAGCGCGGGGTTGGTCAGCGCCGAATCGGCGGGCTTGCTGTTTTCATAGGAGGCGAGCAGCTTCACCTTCATGCGGTCGGTGGGCTGCATCAGCAGGATCGCGCGGCCGCCATAGGCCTCCATGCTGTTCGAATCCTTGATGCCCGTGCCGATATTGTCGACCCAGCCATCCTCGTTGCGGTAATAGCCGGTGACGCGCAGCCCCATCTCGTCGGTCATGATCGGCACGTTGAGCATCGCATTGTAACGCTGGCGTAGTGCATGCGAGCCGGTCAGGCCGAGGTCGGCGCTGGCCGACGCCTCGAAATCGTCGAGGTCGGGACTTTTGGTGATGATCCGCATCGCGCCGGCGAGCGAATTCGACCCGAACAGCGTGCCCTGCGGACCGCGCAGGAATTCGACGCGCTCGACGTCGTAGAGGTTGGGATCGAGAATCGTCGAATTGCCGTTGGCGGAGATCGGCAGCTCGTCGACATAGATGGCGACCGCGCTCTGGAGGCCGGCACTATAGCCGTTGGTGTTGATGCCGCGCGCCGTGAAATTGTTGAAATTCTGCGTCGGCCGGTTGACGACGATACCCGGCGTGTTCTGCGCGATGCCCTCATAGCCGACGATGCCGAGGTCATCGAGCTGTTCCTGCCCGAAGGCGGTGACGCTGAGCGGCACATCCTGCAGTCGCGCGGTACGGCGCGTCGCGGTCACGATGATGTCATGGTCGTCGCGCGCGCCATCGCGGGCACTGCCCTGCGCGGTCGCGTCGGCCGGCGCGGCGGTCTCGCTCGACTGGGCCATGGCGGTGGCGGGCAATGCGAACAGGGCGGCCGCGGAGGCGGACGCGAAAAGCTGAGCCTTCATACAAACTCTCCCTCCCGTCGGCGGTCGTATGCCGCCGATCCGAAGCCGGTTATCCGTCATGTTCTCACTGGAGTCAATATTCACTATCGAGTGTGTGAATAAAATAGCGAGCCATGAAGCCCATGTGCCGAAAGGTCGCGACCGGACTTTCGCCTGTGAGTGAGGAATTTTGGCCTTGAAAATTGCGAATCCCCCTCTATCCCCAAATTAACTTCAATAACGAAACTAAGGAACGAACGACATGCCCGAATGGCTGAAGCGAGGATCTGGGGTTGATGTGCGGTTGGACGCGGACCGTGCGGTTCGGGGGGTTGTGGAGGGTGTTTTGTCGGACATTGGGGCGCG